>CATQHT010000004.1 GCA_958296045.1 Rhodothermales bacterium | reverse complement strand
TATCCGGCCTCCAGGCGCAGCGTGTCCCGCGCACCAAGCCCTGCCGGGAGCAAACCCAGAGGCGTGCGCACCTGCATGATGGCGTCCCATAGACGACCGGCAGCCTCCCGCTCCACGTAGATTTCCAAGCCGATCTCTCCTGTATAGCCGGTGCGCGCCACGATCGCCTTCTCGCAGCCGAAAAAGGCGCCAGGAGCCGGGCGCACGAAGTGGTATGGCGGGATGTCATGCACGGGAATATCCGTCAGCCGTGCCATGATGTCCAACGACCTGGGGCCCTGCAGCGCAAGGAGTGCGATGTGCTCGGAGGTGTCGTGCAGCATCGCCTCTCTTTCATTGTTGGCTTGCATCCAGGCGAGGTCCTCCTTCGTGTTAGCTGCGTTGACCACCAGCATGTAGGCGTAATCGCGGAGTCGGTACACGAGAAGGTCGTCCAGGATGCCGCCATCATGGTTGCACATCAGGGTGTACAATGCCTGGCCGTCCTTTAGCTTCGACACGTCGTTGGTGACCAAATGCTGGACAAGCGCGCCTGCTTCGTCGCCCATTACGAAAATCTGGCCCATATGGCTCACGTCGAACAGTCCCGCGGCTTCGCGTACCGCCATATGCTCTGCGCGAATGCCCTGATACCGAACCGGCATGTCAAAGCCAGCAAAAGCGCTCATGTGAGCCCCCAAAGACAGATGTCTATCATATAGCTGCGTCTTCTTCAGCATGGCATCAGGGTAATAAGTTCAGGTAAGTCTATGTGCACGACATCCCGCATCGCTCAGCGCCGTGATCGCGGCATCCGCAGCGGGCTCATCCACGAAGCTCAACCTGAATGCTCCGCCTGTACCTTCGCGAATCTTGAGCAGTTCGATGTCCTTTATGTTGATGCCGTGGCTGTACAAGGTGCTGGTGATGTGCGTAAGCGTACCCGGTCGGTCTTCAGCATAGACGAACACATCGCACAGTGGTGCCAGAAAGCCTTTGAAATCTCTAGGTATTGAGGTGCGGACCACGCGCGCCCGATCAAAGTTGGGCGCCAAGGCATCCACTTCGCCCTCCTGAATGCAGGTCGTCAGATCCTGCCAGATGGCCCGAAACTCCTCCATCGCCTCCAGCACCATGGCCCTGTTGTGCTCCAGGATGGGTTGCCAGGTGGCAAACGGTGACGAGGCGATGCGTGTCATGTCCCGAAAGCCGCCCGCAGCGAGCCGAAGGTAGGTCTCATCTAGCCCGCTGCGCTGTCCCACCACGGTCATCAGCGTGGTGGCCACGAGTTGGGGCACGTGACTGACGCATGCCGCCACGCGATCATGCTGCTTGGCATCCATAAAGATGACACGCGCCCCGAGAGATTCCACCAAGTGTGCCACCGCCAGCAGAGGTGCGCTCGCAGCTTGGCCACACAGCACATAGGTAGCATTCTCAAAGAGAAAGGCGTCCGCTTTGGCCAAGCTACCCTCTGCGGCACCCGCCATCGGGTGCCCCCCTATGAATGGGACCGTCACTGGCAAGATTCGCTCGGCTGCGCGCAGCACCTCGACCTTAACCGAGCCGACATCGGTAACCAGCGTGCCGGGACGGACATGCGGAGCGCAGCCCTGGAGCACATCCTCCATCGCGTCCAGCGGCACGGCTAGAACGACCGCGTCGGCTTCGCGCGCGGCCTCAGCCAATGATGGCGCCGCGCGGTCTATGGCACCGCACCTTAGCGCTTCTTCGAGCACGGGCTGCCTGTCCCATCCCGTCACGCACAGGTCCGTGCGACGCTCTTTCCAGGCAAGCCCCAAGCTGCCACCGATCAGCCCCACGCCCACGATGGATATGCGCCGCATCGTAGCTATAGCAACAGCACAGGCCGACTCCCGGGCTGCCTGCCTGCCCAGGTCACCTCAGGACGGGGTGACCGAAAGCTCAGACGACTCCGGCGCTTTAGCATCGGAGCTCTGACGACTGACCTCAAACGTGAGCTTCTCCTGACCTTCCTGGTGCCGGATCACGATGGCATCGCCCGAACCCAGCCCCTGGCCAAGGATGGCTTCCGCCATCGGATCTTCGACCATACGCTGGATCGCCCGGCGCAAAGGGCGCGCCCCATAACGGGCTTCAAACCCCTTGTCAAGGATGAACGTCTTGGCACTTGGGTCCATAGTCACATCGATGCCCAGATCCCGGGTTCGCTGCAGTAGCTCCCGAGTCATCAGGTCGATAATTTTGAGTATGTGATCCCGATTCAAAGGACGAAACACGATCAGGTCGTCCACCCGATTCAAAAACTCTGGGTTGAACAGCTTCCTGGCCGCCTTTTCCACGGTGGACTTCATGGATTCGTAGTCCATCGGGCCGGTGTCTTTGACAAAGCCGATGGCCTGGCCCATGGTGCTGATGTCGCGCGCACCGATGTTACTGGTCATAATGATGACCGTGTTGCGGAAGTCTACCGTGCGCCCGGTGCTGTCGGTCAGGATGCCGTCGTCCAGCATCTGCAGGAGCAGGTTGAAGACATCCGAGTGGGCCTTCTCTATTTCGTCCAAGAGAACTACGGAGTAGGGCTTGCGACGTACCCTTTCAGTGAGCTGGCCACCCTCGTCGTATCCGATATAGCCTGGGGGCGCCCCATAGAGGCGGCTCACCGCAAACTTCTCCATATACTCGCTCATGTCGATACGCACCAGGGCATCCTCTGAATCAAACAAGGCGCGGGTGAGCACCTTGGCCAGCTCCGTCTTGCCCACCCCCGTGGGTCCCAGGAAGATGAAGGAGCCAATGGGTCGACGCGGGTCACTGAGGCCGGCGCGGGTGCGGCGAATGGCTTTGGCCAGCCGGGCGATCGGCTCGTCCTGCCCGATGATGTGCTCGCTGAGCGATGCTTCGAGCGCCACCAGCTTCTTCTGCTCTGGACGGCTGATAGAGTCCACGGGGATCCCCGTCATCATGGCGACTACTTCACTGATGTCATCCACCGTGACGTCGCTCGTTCGCTTTTCCTCTTCCTGCTCCCACCGTTTGCGGGAACGCGCCAGCTGCGACTGAAGCTTGGATTCGCGATCCCGGAGCCGGGCCGCCTCTTCGAAGCGCTGGGCTTCGACCACCTCAAGCTTCTTGGCGCCCGTCTGCTCAATCTCTTCTTCTAGCTCTATGATCTTATCTGGCACCCGGATGTTGGTGAGATGCACGCGTGCGCCGGCTTCATCGATGACATCGATGGCTTTGTCGGGCAGGTACCTGTCTGAGATGTAGCGCTCAGAGAGCTGCACCGCTAGGGCCAAGGCGTCATCCGTGTAGCGAACCCGGTGGTATGCTTCGTAATGCGTCTTGATGTTGCGCAGAATTTCCAGCGTCTCTTCCGGCGTGGAAGGATCTACTGTGACCTTCTGGAATCGGCGGTCCAGTGCGCCGTCCTTTTCGATGAATTTGCGGTATTCGTTAAGCGTGGTCGCTCCGATGCACTGAATCTCGCCCCGCGCAAGGGCGGGCTTGAACATGTTGGATGCATCCAGTGACCCGGACGCAGAGCCGGCTCCTACGATCGAGTGCAGCTCGTCGATAAAGAGTATGACGTCGGAGCAATTCTCCAACTCTTTCATCACAAGCTTCATCCGCTCCTCAAACTGTCCCCGGTACTTGGTGCCAGCCACCAGCGCTGCCAGGTCGAGCGTCACGATCCGCTTGTTGTACAACACGCGCGACACTTTGCGCTCAATGATGCGCATGGCGAGCCCTTCGGCGATGGCCGTCTTGCCTACCCCAGGTTCGCCAATCAGTACAGGGTTGTTCTTTTTGCGGCGCCCCAAGATCTGCGCTACGCGCTCAATTTCGCGGTTGCGGCCAATCACCGGATCAAGCTTACCATCTTCGGCCATTTTGGTCAGGTTGCGCCCGAAGTTGTCTAGGGCGGGGGTCTTGGACTTCTCGGATTCGCGGTCACGGCTTGGGGATCGGGAGCGGCCAGAGCCGCGGTTGCCTTGCGGAGGGCGGCCCGTCTTCGTGCCGCTTTTGGACTCAATCTCCCGCAGCACCGCTTCGTGGGTCACGGAATACTCCCGGCGCAGAATCTGTGCCGAGACGTTGTCTTCGTCTTTGAGCAGGCTCAAGAGCAGATGCTCTGTCGTAACCACCGATGCTCTGTGCAGCTTGGATTCAAGGAAGGCCACCTTGAGCACCTTCTCTGACTGTTTCGTTAGCGGGAGGTTGTGGCCTGCGGTAAGTGTTCCGCCAGAGCTCGGAATATGCTCCTCGACGAGTTGCCTCAGCCTGCCCACATCACAACCCAAAGCGCGCAGAAGATCAATCACCGGCCCTTTTCCCTCTTTGAGGAGGCCCAGAAGCAGGTGCTCCGTCCCGATAAAGTCGTTGCCAAGGCGCAGCGCTTCCTCGCGACCATAGGTGATCACGTCCCGCATGCGACGAGAAAAGTTAGCGTCCATAGCTGGAGGTTGTCGTGTTTCTTGATGCCGTCAGGCGGCGAAGCTGGACCCGCATCCGCATGTCTGCGTCGCATTCGGATTCTCGAATACGAAGCCGCGGGCATTGAGTCCGTCGTGATAGTCTATGGTCGTACCCAACAGGTACAAGCCGTGGCGTTTGTCAATGTACATTTCCACGCCGTCGGCATCGAACGTGATGTCATGCTCCCTGAGTTTGTCAAAACCCAGGATGTAACTCATGCCGGAACATCCTCCTCCGCGGACTCCTACGCGAAGGCCATAGCCTTCCGGGATCGACTGTGCCTTAAGTATCCGGGCTACCTCGGTATGTGCGCGCGGACTAAGCTGTACAGGGGACCTGCGCGCTACAGTGGCATCATTCATAGACGAGCAACATTGTTTGTAGGGGAACCGCAGTAGAATGGAATTGTTTCGCTGACTGGGGTTTCGGCCACACAATAGAAACACACTCGACGTGCGCGATGTGCATCAGGCATGCCGAACCCTCCTTTGTTGTTCCATAATGTTCTGGTGCAGGTGGCTCATCAGCACGGTGCTCATCAGCTGCACCGTGGGTGCGAGCGCCCGCTCGTCGAGGTCAAAGTTGGCGTCATGCAGCGGGTAGCTTGTGTGGCGATTGCTCCTGGTACCCACGCGCAGGAGCATGCCGGAACGGTATTCGAGGTAGTTGGCAAAGTCTTCCGACCCCATGCTCGGTACGGGTATTTCGTGGATGGCGCGGCGGGTGAATAACGCTTCAATGGTGCGCCGCACATGCGACACCAAGGTGTGGTCATTGACCACGCTGGGAAGGCCAGGAAAAAATCGCAGATCTATACGGACTCCGTGCAATGCGCCAAACTGCTCCGCTGCGCGCAGCATGAATTCTCTCAGGAAGTCGCGGTCCGCTTCCCCTAGAAAGCGGAGGCCCCCTTCGAATTCCACCTCTTTGGGGATCACGTTGTGCGCGGTGCCCGCTTTGAATATGCATACGGTCAGCACGGACGGGTTGCGCGCATCCGTGATGCGGCCGACGAGTTGATAGTAATGGTTGAGAAGCTGCGACGCGATCCAGATGGTATCCTTGGCCTTGTGGGGCCGAGCCGAGTGGCCTGTTGCACGGGCGTCCAGACGTACCCGAAACCGGTCTGAGGCCGCGGTGACAGTGCCATCAATCAGGCCGTACGTTCCTACATCCAGCGTGGGATCCACATGGATGCAGTAGAGGGCCTCTAGGTCTTTGAGAATCCCGTACTTGATCATTGGGAGGGAGCCGCTTGGCGCGCCCTCCTCATTCGGCTGAAAAAAGACGCGCACTTTCCCGTGCATATTCAGGCGCAGCCGATGCAGCGTTAGAGCGACGCCGGCGCCGATGGCCATGTGCGCATCGTGGCCACATGCATGCGAGATACCTTCATTGCGGGAAGCATAGGGCACCTGTTTGGCATCCTTCACCGGCAGGCCATCCATGTCCGCACGGTACCCTACTGAGGGACCGTCATGTGCACCGACGATGTCGACATAGAAGCCCGTGTGCGCAACCGGTCCCTTGACATCGAGTCCGCGGGACGCGAGTAGTGACTGCAGCATGTGTGAGGTCTTCACTTCCTTGTACCCCAGCTCTGGCTGCGCGTGCAAGGCGCGCCGCGTGTTCCGCAAGAGCTTGGGAAGAGCCGGATGAATCTGTACCAGATCTAGCGCAGGGGCTCCGTTATGGGCGCCATGGCTATTGTTCGACGCATCAGTCTTGCTCATGTAATCCCGCATGAGGGCTGGCAAAAGAGTATTCGACACATGTTAACAAAAAGTAGCCGATGCTTGAATTCAAGAGAGTGACTTGGATACGACCGGAATGCGGCAATTATGCGCAGCTCCAGATCCGCATGGCGCGGCGAATATGGCACCTGCTTGCGAAAATCGTGCAGGCAGATTGGGGCCTAAGATGGCAGGAAGACGCAGCAACTATGCGGAGGTAGTACCGAACAGCTTCTCTTTGCGCAGCAGCAGCGCGCCATAGATGCCTGTCGCCAGGATGCTACCTACCAGCGTCAGCACCGGCTTGCCGAGCTGTAGCACGCCTGTCATCAGCGCGAGGCCCGGGACTGAAAAAGCAAGATATCTCACGTAGGGCATCAGAAGGCGACTGATGCGAACTTTTGCCAGTGATGCTAAGACGCCAAGCTGAAATATGCGCGCTAGGCAACCACCCGAGCACAGACACACAAGAAATACCGTAATATCGCCAGAGCGCCCTCCAATAAAGAGCGCAGCCACCATGACAGCCATCGATACCAGTCCTACAGCGAGGTCCTGCCGCTGCTGCTCAGTTACATCAAAGATACGCGTAAGGGGCGCGCAAATCATGCTCATAAGTAGCCAGGGCACCAGGATTTGCGCATAGCTGCCCGCATCGCGCCACGGCTCGCCGAACACCACTGCGAAGATGTCCGGTCCGCACACCAGGATGACCAGCGCTGGAAACAGCATCACCATCACGAGGCGCCGGTGGACGCCCTCGGCAATGACTGCCAGGCGCTGTTCGCGATGTGCCTCGGCGGCGCTCACAAAGAATACCTGGGCCACCGCGCGCGAAAAGGATCCCAGCGGGATAGTCACGTTGTTGTATGCAACAAAGAACAGGCCCATGATGACCTCCCCGTCCGTCGGAAAGAAGAATGGGATCGCAAAGATCGGGGCGCGCAGCACCAGTGCCGCGGTCAATGTCGAAGGCGTAGAAAAGAGCGGAAAACGCCGGTAACGTACGGCAGCGGCCCGCACGGCGCGCCACGAGAAGGCCTGGCGCAAAAGGCGGCCGCTTCTGCGAAGTATGATCGTAGTTAGAATCACCAGCGACAACACGTTGCCTGCCACGTGGCCTCCCACCAGGCCTGCGGCGCCAGCATCAATCTGAGGCAGGCCTGCTGTGATGCGTGAGGCATTCATGGTGCTGGCGTTGGCCACCTGACTAGCGCTGATGACGCGAAAGGAACGCTTACGAGCCAGCCAGAGCTCAGCCAGTTTTGTGCCGCGCATAGCCAGTAGTGCTATCGGCACCAGAAGCAGGTAGGGCGCCACTCTAGGAGCCTTGGCCAGCTCGGCCAGTTCCATGCGCCATATGGACAGGATGGCCGTAAGGCAGACGAAAAAGGCCAGCACCATCAGTCCGAGCCACGCCACCACGCCAGCCTCGCGGTCTTTGTCCTGCAGCATCAGCGCATCCTCGTAACGGAGCGAGGAAAACGTGATCAGGATGGCCATCAGAAACGCGAAGTAGCCGTAAACGCCGAACTCCGCTTCAGAGTACAGGCGCGTCAGGATCGGTTGCGACAGGAATGCGATGGCCAGCACGACCGAGTTGCCAGACATGAGGGTGACGACCGGACCCAGCAGCCCCTGGCCTGAAAACAACCTCTTGGCGAGATGCCTCATTATCAGTGCTTCTCAACACGCAACACGACCACGTCGCTGGCAACAAAGACAGGATCAGGTTCCGACGGGGACCCCAAAGTTCGCCGGCGCACTAGGTAGTCGGCGTCGTAGGTGCGACTCACCTCCATAGCTTTCTCTTCTGGCTGCGCAAAAAACGCCGCATCCAGGTCAGGGATGAGCCGAAGCATGCGTTGCTGTTGCGAAGTGTCCACGGGCGCTATTGCTAAGATCCGGTGAAACCACTCGAGGTTGTACTCATTGGTAAAGGGCACGGCCTTGAAGGTCACGACAACCCCGCGCTCTGCCTTGCTGCGAAACGTGTGCCAGGAGGGGGGTATCGCGAAGATGGCCTCTGGCGGCGTGGAGGTGCGTGCCCATTCGGCGACCTGCAGCGGGGCTGGGCTTTCAGTGGTGACTGGCGGTGGCCGAAAACCCAATGCGTCAGGGCTTAATGCCGTAAGCATGCCCAGCACCAGCACTGCGCCGAGCGTGGCCAAGCGGGAATGGTCAAAAACCCAATCTGCCAACCGGCGCACAGTTTGCGGCAGATGGCGGCCGATCGCAGCCGACACCAACAGTGCAAGTACGACTTTGGCAAACACGGTCATCCTGAATAGCTGCAGCTTACCGACAAACTCGCTTCTGAAGAGCTCTATGCCGACGAGGCCGATCAGGCACATGCCCCCAATAATTCCGAGCGCCCGCAGCGGAAATACGCGCTGGTCAGAGGGAATCAGCCGCAGACTGACGAGCCCCATCACGAGCAGCCCAAAGAAGGCGAGCGCGCTTGGTCTGTAGAATCGGGTCGGGATATAGTGGTGCGGCGCTCTGAATTCAAACAGGATATAGAACAGGGAGGGCTCTGTGGTGCTGGCGTGCCACTGCTGCAGCACCATGGGACCAAGCGCAAGTATTGCACATCCCACGAAGATACCAGCATAGGTGAATATGGCGCGCCACGGGCGGTGCTCCCAGAGCATCAGTACGCCTCCAAGGAGCGCGACATGCAATCCGACAAGGGCTTGCAGAGAGGCGGCCAAGCCAAACAGCAGTGCAGTTATCGCTGTTCGCTGTCGTAAATGCATCACCATTCCCCAAATAGACAGCGTCCAGGCTGCTAGGCTGGGTGACAGCTGCGGGCCGACAATATCGTTGCCCCCGAGCGTGAATTTGGGTGTGGCCAGGAGTACGGCGACGACTGCGCCTGCTGCTGTAAGGCGGTCCCGGGTGATTTCGAAGGTGAGCGCGTAGATCGCGGCTGCGATGGCGCCGAAGCAGGCCAAGAAGCCTACGGCGAAGGCGGTGGACGGGCCCAGCAACTTCGACGGTAGGAGCATTACATATAGAAACACAGTACGCGGTCCGAATTGCTCCGCCTGCGATGCCACATACCAGTCCGTCGCCAGGGTTCCCGGATCTAGAAGGTGGAGCAGGTGCGGCACGAAGTCGTCATGATCGCCGTCACCAAAGCCGTAGTCCTTAAGGAGGAGGTAGCCGGCAAGGGTGAGGAGCACTAAAAACCATGGGATATGGCTCGCATCGGATGCGGGGCGTGCCGTGCGCCCTTGGGGTTTTAGCAACGATAAGAGGTTGGACTTGGGCGTCATCGGGGAGTCTTTATAGCAAAGTACTGAGTAAGTTCGCCGCCAAACTGCCGCTTGAATTCTGCAATCGACGCGGTATTGGCGCCTACCATGTCGAACGTGGTGATGCCGGCGTCATGCAGGAGTTCAAGCACATGGCCGATCAGCACGGTCATGGAGGGTCCCTTGGTGCTGCCCGCGACCCAGTAGTGAGCGGTACGTCCATCGTGTAGCACGGCTAGCCCAGCTTCGGGATGCGCGGCGTCTGGGCGCGCGGTGACAAAGCACCGCACACTGGGCCCAAGGTGTTCAATCAGCCGGAGCAGGGTACCTTCGCTGGCCGGGAGCTTGCGGCCATGGCGCTGGTAGCTGGCTTCGCAGAGTCGGATTATGGTCTGTGCTCTGTCCTGGGATTCGGTGGTCTTAAAGACCCGTCCGTATTTGCGCCAGGTGCGCCGCGTGGTGGTGGACCAGGGCGTCTGTCTAAGCGCTGGGTCTAGGCGGTAGGTGAAGAGCGGCGATACGCGCCAGTGGCGCCACTGGGCTGGACGAGGATCTGCGACGTCAAGAAGCAAGAGCAGGCCCTTGTACCGTGCCTTAAGCCCTTGTAGCAGTGCTTCAAGTGGTGCCTGGCGCCGGTTTATGGCGGCCGGTGTTGGGGTCTTGCGTGTTACTACGGCGGAATACTGCGTAAACGGAGGGAGCGTTGCCTGGCGGGTGCCCAGGCGCTGCCGCCACCATATGAAGGCCCCGGCTTCGTCGATGCCGTCGCGGCTGACCAGGTGCATATTCAGGCGCAGCCCAAAGGCGGCTGCTGCGCCTTGGGCATATGCTATGGAAGAGAAGGCAGAGCGTTGGGGTGAGTTTTCCCAGAGAGCCTTCCATCTGGCCTCTGCTGCAGGATCGCCCGCGGCAAGGCTTTCGAACACAAGAGTGGGACGTAGACGCTTATGCTGCGACTTACCCATTCGATTCTATGCTGTAGCTGCGTCTTGTGCTCTGACGGCGCGGCACCAGCTCCACACCGGACTTGGTATCAGGCTGGATCATCCCGAGTGTGAGCCTAATTGCGATCGCCTTGATTTCAGCATCCTTAAGGAGACTTGTGTTGGCAGCTTTCATGGCACGATCGACACCTTTTGTGTGATACGCGTATGCCATCTGTTTTGCCCGGACCGTCAGGCAGAACGCTGTAGATTCTGCACTGCCGTGTGGTGCTCCGAGGCTCTACCAGCACGAAGCTGCCGATTTTGCAAGGTCTTAGATCACCGAGGCGGTGCCTGGGCCCAGCAAGGTGCGGCTCACGCCACGATGTAAGCTACACACTGGCGGGTAGTGACAAGCATGTTAGGCTTCGCGCGCCACGTTGCTAATTTATCAGCGACGTCAGTCGGGTTTTCGCGCACGAGGGCGCTCAGGCATCGTGTCAGACAGAAGAACGCGCCGCGCACGATTGCATTGCGATGTGGCTGTCTGCAGGGGAGGGGTACGTTTGCCCCGCCGCCGAAGCTCTTGGGGCCCAAGGCGCTGTTTCAGTCTGCTTGACGCCGTTCCATCCTGCTCTCTTCGCTAACCTCTGTTTCTACTTGCGAGCACACTGACCTGCTTGCATATGTTGCGCTTCGGAGTTAAACTGGCGGGTTGAAATAAACGGATTTCCAGACGGATACGAAAAAGTGGCCGCTGCCTCTCTCAGGATGTCAAAGACTGGGCCCGCGAACATCCGTCTGGCTCCTTGACGGATTGACTCGTTGCTTTGCACTAACAGTTCTGCGCCCCCAAAGGTCGCTGCGGGGGCCCTACAGGATGTATTGGCTCAGGTTGCGGTTTCTGACGATAGATGTGAGCTTGTCGCGTACCTGCGAAGCATCCATCTCTACCGTGGCCGGAGTGGTGCCGTCGGCTTCGAAAAGGATGTCCTCGAGCAGCGTGGTCATGACCGTATGCAGCCGGCGGGCGCCGATATTCTCCACATCGCTGTTGACCTCGGCCGCTGTACGCGCGATTTCGCGCACCGCACCGTCGGTAAACTTCAGATCTATGGCGTCCGACTGCATTAGGGCCCGATACTGTTTCAGCAGCGCATTCCTGGGCTGCGTCAGGATCTTGTAAAAGTCGTCTTCGGTCAGGCTTCGCAGCTCCACGCGGATAGGGAAACGACCCTGCAACTCGGGTATAAGGTCGCTGGGTTTGGCCACATGAAAGGCCCCGCTGGCTACGAAAAGGATGTGGTCTGTGCGGACCATTCCGTACTTCGTAGTGACGTTGGATCCCTCTACGATAGGCAGCAGGTCGCGCTGCACCCCTTCACGCGATACATTGGGGCCGCTCTTGGCCGAGCCGGCGCCGCCAGCCACCTTGTCAATCTCATCGATAAACACGATGCCTGATTCCTGGACCCTCTCGAGCGCCTCGCGCGTCACCTTGTCCATGTCGATGAGCTTCTGTGCCTCCTGTGGCGTGAGGACCTCGTACGCCTCTTTGACCGTCATCCGTCGCCGCTTGCGCCGCTGCGGTCCTAGGCTTCCGAACAGCTCCTTCAGGTTCATCCCCATCTCTTCCATGCCCATGGGTCCGAACACCTGCAGCATTGAAGGCTGATCCGCGCGAACCTCCACCTCAATCTCCCGCTCATCGAAATACCCCGCATGTAGCATGGTCCGCATGCGCTCGCGTGTGCGCTGGGCAGGGTCGGTGTCGGCGTCGGCGGACTGCGTCTTGGTTGCCGTGTCGTGGCGCGGCAGAAGCGCATCCAGTACCCGCTCGTCAGCCAGTGTGCGCGCACGCTCCTTGACGAGCGCCTCGTGCTCTTCGCGCACCATGCTGACTGCGATGTCGGCCAGATCACGGATCATGCTGTCCACATCGCGCCCGACGTAACCGACTTCCGTGAACTTGGTGGCCTCGACCTTCATGAACGGGGCGTCAGCCAAGCGGGCCAGTCGCCGTGCGATCTCCGTCTTACCCACGCCGGTAGGACCGATAAGAATGATGTTGCTGGGCATGATTTCATCCCGCATCTCCGGCGTGGCATTGCGGCGCCGCCACCGATTGCGTAACGCGATGGCAACGGTCCGTTTGGCGGCCGCCTGTCCGATGATGTACCGGTCAAGCTCCGAGACAATCTGACGCGGTGTCAGCTCCTTTTGCATACCTGCGACCTAGGTGGGGCGAAGGCTCAGGGGTCGTCAGCGAGGTGCCCTCAGCCCGCATCGGAGCGGGCGGCTGTACGATTCTGTTCCTGAGCCGATACTAGTCTCCTTCTGCGCCATCTCCATATTCAGGCGACTGAGCGACGCTCCCGTACGGAGGGCCCGAACCCGCTACGCCAGCATATGGGTCGACGTTACCGCAACGGGCGGGCCGTGTCCTCGGTCCCTTCATAAGAGTCCACATCCCGGAAATAGGTGTCCTCCTGCACGAGCGTCTCCTCGCCTGGATAGGGTTCCTCAGCCGCGCCAGACGTCTGGTTAAGACGCCCGTAACCTCTCGTCGTGTCCTCCTCTTCATACCGGGGCGGCAGGTCCACCTCGTCATCTGGATGCCCCATGTCCTCATGCTGAGGTGGCAATACCTCCTCCTCGTCTGGACGCCCTACGTCTACATACCGGGGTGGCAAATTCGCAGATGTGTCCGCCATTTCCACGCCTTCGGGCGATTCGGCAAATCCGGGTCCATGCACGCGTAACTGGATGGCGGCCACGGTGGGATGTGCCGAGTCCGTCAAAAGCACCGTGTAATCGTATGGAAACCCTTTGCGCTTCTCAAGCCAAGCCGCGCCCGACTGCTCAATCACGCTGATAAGCGCCTTCGGATCGTACTCCTGGTCACCCACCACCTCAGAAAGCTTGCGCAACAAGGGCGTCAGATATATCTCGTCGTATTGGCCGAAGTGCTCCTCGATCACCTCTAGAGCTGCCAGTGCCCCTGGATGTGTGACCTCGCGGTGTTTGGACGGATCCATTCGCCCCGATGGCCGGTGCTCCTGCGGTCGCTGGTAGGCCGGACGCGTGTCGTGGACCGGTCGCGCGCTTTGAGGGGGCTGGGCACCCAGGACCGGACTGTGGCCGCCAAACTCCCTTGAAACTGAGTCGCGTAAAAGCCGGGAAGCGTCAAGAATAACATGGTCACTCCCGGAACGACGGTCGGTATCCGGCGGCCTGAGCATGAAAATCATCGGTCGCCGCTGCGAACGCAATGAATGCTGGATCAGCGGCAGGTATGGCCGATCCCCCGTAACAATCACCACCACCCGCACATCTGGATGCGTATACAAGGATTCGACCACGTCGACGGTGAGCTGCAGCTCCGCTGCGTTCTCCTGCATGGTACCAGGCACGAAACGCGGCTCCACCCCCTGCATATACAGGCTGTTCTTGATGTCCTGGGCACCGCCCGGAATCTCCTCAAAGTCGGCATAGGCCGCCATCATTGAGGCCGTGGCCCGAACCTTGCGGCTAATGTGCTGCCGTACACCGTGCAAAAGCTCGGAAATGACGTCTACCGGGTGCGATCGTGAACCGGTACGCCCGTGCAGGCAGCTGAATAGATTGTCGTAATCCACAAAAATCACGGCACGCTCACGGCGTGATGCACGTTGGGATGCTCCTGGGTTGTATTGCATAGCAAAGATTTCTTATTTAAGACCGTCCGCCTCTGTGGCGGCGGCACTGATTTCCAGAATGGTAGAATGCGTATTCGTGTAGATGCAGATCTCGGCAGCGGCAGCCAGCGCACGAGTCACTATTGTCCGCGCACCCAGGTGCGGCGCATGCTCTGCCAATACGCGGGCCGCCGCCAGCCCATAGGGTCCGCCGGAGCCGATCGCAACAATGTCGTCATCGGGCTCAATGACGTCTCCGCTTCCGCTAAGCACCAGCATCCGGTCCGGTGCACCCACGGCCAGGAGCGCCTCAAGGCGGCGCAGATATCGATCTGTGCGCCAATCTTTGGCCAGCTCCACCGCCGCCCGGAGTACGTTGCCGGAGTACTGATCCAGCTTCCCCTCGAATCGCTCAAATAGCGTAAACGCATCTGCCGTCGACCCAGCAAACCCGACAAGAATTTTGCCACCGTACAGGGCTCGGACCTTTTTTGCCCGATGCTTCATAATTGTGCTGCCAATCGTGGCTTGGCCGTCCGATCCCAGCACCACCGATCCGCCCAGCCGCATACCTACGACCGTGGTGGCGTGCATAGCAAAGGATCGGGATGCCTCCATCCTGAGGGCGCAGTAACCGGAATTCTTATCGGATCGCAGCTCGGGCGCAGCCGATTATTGCAGCAGGGCCGCAGCGCTTCCGGGAAACGAGCTAGTGTACTATTAAAGCTTGAACGCTATAAGAGTCCCCGAAGTTTCTGCGTAACCGTCCCGTAGAGAGCATTTAAGCCGGGAGGTTTGCCCTGCTTATATTTTGGTGCGGTCTTCTATGGCTATGCGGTAGCCTCGGCTTCGGGCAGGTTGAGGTATCCTCAACTCGGCAGAGCAGCCATGATTGGTAGCTCTGACAGGTATCGCTATTCGCCGATGTTCTTTGGGAGTCTGGTTGCGGGTGCGGGTGATCTTCTATTGAGGGCGCACCTAGTCAATGATCGAGCGGCTATGTGGCTGCAGTGCGGACTGGGATTGAAGTGCTGTTTTGGCATGTAGGCGGCGTAGTCACGCAGGTATAGCCGCGTATGCAAGGGCGGATCGTAGGTGCAGTATTACGTACGGATGGAGGTAGCAGAGTATGGTTCATGGTCTTGCTCCGCGCATCCTTCTATGGAGGTGCCGGGGGATGGAGTGGCTGCCACTGGTGAGGTAGTAGCAGGTGGATCTTTTTGGCTGGATGTCCCGCTGCAATGCGTGGCAGCACATCTTCGAGCCATTTTACGGGATTAACGCCATGCAACCGGCACGTTGCCAGGAGCGTGTAGAAGGTGGCCATCTGCTTGGCTGCGTGGTGGGATCCGCAGAAGAGGTAGTTTTTGCGGCCGATCGCAACCGTGCGCATGGCCCTTTCGACGGCGTTGGTATCAATTTCCAGGCGTCCGTCGTCGATGTATCGGCACAGCCGGTCCCACCGCGCCAGCGTGTAGTGCTTGGCCTTGCCCAGTAATCCCTTTGGGAGCGTATTCTGCTGCTGGAGCCACGATTTAAGGTGGCGCAATACGGGTTTGGCCTTTTGCTGCCGCGCGATGCGTCGTTGTTCTGCAGAGGCATGGTTCTCGCGCAGCTGCGCTTCTATCCGGTAGAGCTTTCCTATTTGCTTCAGCACGAAGGCAGCTCTGTCGGGATCGGTACGGAGGGCTTGGTAAAATTTGCGTCGCGTATGGGCCCAGCAGTTGGCCAGTATGATGCCGACATCCCGAATGAAGGTCTCGTAGGCGACATATCCGTCGGTATGCAGCACGCCCTGGAACCCATGCAGGAATCCTCGTGGCACCTTGCTTCCGCGTCCGGGTGCGTATTGGTAGACCAGCAGCTTCTGTTTAGGGCAATGGTAGACCCAGAAGTATCCGCGATGAGTGGACCCTTTCTTCTTGCGATCCTGCACGCGGATCGTGGTCTCGTCCACCTGCAGGTATCCGCTCTTGCGTACCTGATCGGCCACGGCAAGCGCGAGCTGTTCCAGGTCAAAGCCTACCTTATCCATCCAGTTTCCCATGGTGGACGATGGGATCTTATAGCCCGAGCCGCGCTCTATTATCTTGGCTAGGCGGTAAAGCGGTAGACCATCCTCGACTTTGGACGTAACAAGGTGCGCCAGCAACGATTCATGTACTCGCCCGCTGGGAATAGTGCGCGCAGGGAGTGGAGCGATACGCAGCCCCTTCGAAGGATCGGTGCTATGCGCAAATACGCGGCGCCTATAGTGGATCTCCTTCAGGTACCCTGGCACCCACGCTACCACCTTGGTACTCTCAATTCGAATCAGTTTCCAGCCTTCCAGGTCCCCTTCGGGGTTAAGAAAGATCTCTTCACTTGGCAGGTCGTCTGGCAGTTTGCTACGCTGCCCTTGGCGCCGCGTCTTGGGTTTGGCGTTCGCGCGATGGTCCTTAGTCGGTGTGCCCTGTACACCCGGACGCGAGGCCGACGTATCTGCGGTCGCTGACGGTGGCGGCTTCTGATCCGCTGTCACGCGGATGTCGTCGCTCACAGGCGCCTTTAAGCGCTCGCTTGTGCTGCCGAAGAGCTTTTGGGAGAGCTCACTGAGCTGGTCATTGAGCTTGGCCATATCCTCGGCCAGACCTGCGCGCGTTGCCTCCAACCGCCGCCGTTGCGTACGCTCCTCGCTATGCAGGCGCCGCCAATGGTCACGCTCCGAACGAAGTCGCTCGACCACCGCGCAATGGTCCGGCTCGAGCCTCGCGCAACGCGGACAGGGGTGCTCCTGGGCAGGGATACTTGGCACGCCCTATTAACTCACGGCATTTGCAAGTAGTTTCGAGAATTTTATGTGAAGATACTTATGAATCGGAACCCCGAAACCGGCGTCGATAGCGTACCGTCGAAAGCTGCACCCCGTCCAAGGGCATCATGAGCTCCGTCCATAAAGGCGTCGCGGTCTCTAGAAGCTCAAACGTCCGCGACTCGAGGCGCTTGTAGTACAAAACCCAGCCGCTGCGGTCCCAAACCAGAAATGTGATATATGTCCGACGGCGGTTGATGAAAACGAACACATCGCCCAAGAAAGGATCACGCTTCATGCCCGAGCGCACCAGACCGCACAACCCGTCAAAGCCCTTGCGCATGTCCGTAGGCTCCCGGTAAAAATGAAACACGTGCGACGGCCCCAATGCTAACATGACTGGCTCCGCTCACGCTGTAACGCCGATCCGAGAAAGTCCGCCAATACGGGCGTGTACCCGCGCAGACGCGCGCCGCCTGGAAACTCGACCTTTATCAACGCCGGCTCATGTACCTCCAGTAACGATACCTCCACCAAGGCGCCCGAAGCCCGAGACACAGATGCCGCGTACTTCTTGCGCCAGTAGTAAAAACCACGCTCCGACAAGCCGTGCCCAAGGCACAACGCCTTCAGACTCTGCGCACCACCAAAAAACGCGCCACCAGCGGAAACATGTCCTCCGAACTACGACGTAACGATGCCATTGCATCCCCCAGTTAAGCTGCTCACTGACCGATGTAACAATATCGGCAACTCAAGCCCCTCAGCGTAATATGTACACTACGGGACACTTATTCCCCGCCGGTGACGACCACTACATGCCTGAAGCAATCCCATAGAGACCTGCTCGGTATCGCAAATCCAAGCCGTCAGGTCACGACTGAGGATGCTCCCAACCTGCCTGGAGCAGAGGCTACGGCATAACCACATAGAACCCCATCAAAACATAAGATGGCCACACGGCCTGCATTCAATGTAGTCTACGGGACGGTTA
>CATQHT010000003.1:2192500-2880851 GCA_958296045.1 Rhodothermales bacterium | reverse complement strand
GCTGCGACGCGATCCAGATGGTATCCTTGGCCTTGTGGGGCCGAGCCGAGTGGCCTGTTGCACGGGCGTCCAGACGTACCCGAAACCGGTCTGAGGCCGCGGTGACAGTGCCATCAATCAGGCCGTACGTTCCTACATCCAGCGTGGGATCCACATGGATGCAGTAGAGGGCCTCTAGGTCTTTGAGAATCCCGTACTTGATCATTGGGAGGGAGCCGCTTGGCGCGCCCTCCTCATTCGGCTGAAAAAAGACGCGCACTTTCCCGTGCATATTCAGGCGCAGCCGATGCAGCGTTAGAGCGACGCCGGCGCCGATGGCCATGTGCGCATCGTGGCCACATGCATGCGAGATACCTTCATTGCGGGAAGCATAGGGCACCTGTTTGGCATCCTTCACCGGCAGGCCATCCATGTCCGCACGGTACCCTACTGAGGGACCGTCATGTGCACCGACGATGTCGACATAGAAGCCCGTGTGCGCAACCGGTCCCTTGACATCGAGTCCGCGGGACGCGAGTAGTGACTGCAGCATGTGTGAGGTCTTCACTTCCTTGTACCCCAGCTCTGGCTGCGCGTGCAAGGCGCGCCGCGTGTTCCGCAAGAGCTTGGGAAGAGCCGGATGAATCTGTACCAGATCTAGCGCAGGGGCTCCGTTATGGGCGCCATGGCTATTGTTCGACGCATCAGTCTTGCTCATGTAATCCCGCATGAGGGCTGGCAAAAGAGTATTCGACACATGTTAACAAAAAGTAGCCGATGCTTGAATTCAAGAGAGTGACTTGGATACGACCGGAATGCGGCAATTATGCGCAGCTCCAGATCCGCATGGCGCGGCGAATATGGCACCTGCTTGCGAAAATCGTGCAGGCAGATTGGGGCCTAAGATGGCAGGAAGACGCAGCAACTATGCGGAGGTAGTACCGAACAGCTTCTCTTTGCGCAGCAGCAGCGCGCCATAGATGCCTGTCGCCAGGATGCTACCTACCAGCGTCAGCACCGGCTTGCCGAGCTGTAGCACGCCTGTCATCAGCGCGAGGCCCGGGACTGAAAAAGCAAGATATCTCACGTAGGGCATCAGAAGGCGACTGATGCGAACTTTTGCCAGTGATGCTAAGACGCCAAGCTGAAATATGCGCGCTAGGCAACCACCCGAGCACAGACACACAAGAAATACCGTAATATCGCCAGAGCGCCCTCCAATAAAGAGCGCAGCCACCATGACAGCCATCGATACCAGTCCTACAGCGAGGTCCTGCCGCTGCTGCTCAGTTACATCAAAGATACGCGTAAGGGGCGCGCAAATCATGCTCATAAGTAGCCAGGGCACCAGGATTTGCGCATAGCTGCCCGCATCGCGCCACGGCTCGCCGAACACCACTGCGAAGATGTCCGGTCCGCACACCAGGATGACCAGCGCTGGAAACAGCATCACCATCACGAGGCGCCGGTGGACGCCCTCGGCAATGACTGCCAGGCGCTGTTCGCGATGTGCCTCGGCGGCGCTCACAAAGAATACCTGGGCCACCGCGCGCGAAAAGGATCCCAGCGGGATAGTCACGTTGTTGTATGCAACAAAGAACAGGCCCATGATGACCTCCCCGTCCGTCGGAAAGAAGAATGGGATCGCAAAGATCGGGGCGCGCAGCACCAGTGCCGCGGTCAATGTCGAAGGCGTAGAAAAGAGCGGAAAACGCCGGTAACGTACGGCAGCGGCCCGCACGGCGCGCCACGAGAAGGCCTGGCGCAAAAGGCGGCCGCTTCTGCGAAGTATGATCGTAGTTAGAATCACCAGCGACAACACGTTGCCTGCCACGTGGCCTCCCACCAGGCCTGCGGCGCCAGCATCAATCTGAGGCAGGCCTGCTGTGATGCGTGAGGCATTCATGGTGCTGGCGTTGGCCACCTGACTAGCGCTGATGACGCGAAAGGAACGCTTACGAGCCAGCCAGAGCTCAGCCAGTTTTGTGCCGCGCATAGCCAGTAGTGCTATCGGCACCAGAAGCAGGTAGGGCGCCACTCTAGGAGCCTTGGCCAGCTCGGCCAGTTCCATGCGCCATATGGACAGGATGGCCGTAAGGCAGACGAAAAAGGCCAGCACCATCAGTCCGAGCCACGCCACCACGCCAGCCTCGCGGTCTTTGTCCTGCAGCATCAGCGCATCCTCGTAACGGAGCGAGGAAAACGTGATCAGGATGGCCATCAGAAACGCGAAGTAGCCGTAAACGCCGAACTCCGCTTCAGAGTACAGGCGCGTCAGGATCGGTTGCGACAGGAATGCGATGGCCAGCACGACCGAGTTGCCAGACATGAGGGTGACGACCGGACCCAGCAGCCCCTGGCCTGAAAACAACCTCTTGGCGAGATGCCTCATTATCAGTGCTTCTCAACACGCAACACGACCACGTCGCTGGCAACAAAGACAGGATCAGGTTCCGACGGGGACCCCAAAGTTCGCCGGCGCACTAGGTAGTCGGCGTCGTAGGTGCGACTCACCTCCATAGCTTTCTCTTCTGGCTGCGCAAAAAACGCCGCATCCAGGTCAGGGATGAGCCGAAGCATGCGTTGCTGTTGCGAAGTGTCCACGGGCGCTATTGCTAAGATCCGGTGAAACCACTCGAGGTTGTACTCATTGGTAAAGGGCACGGCCTTGAAGGTCACGACAACCCCGCGCTCTGCCTTGCTGCGAAACGTGTGCCAGGAGGGGGGTATCGCGAAGATGGCCTCTGGCGGCGTGGAGGTGCGTGCCCATTCGGCGACCTGCAGCGGGGCTGGGCTTTCAGTGGTGACTGGCGGTGGCCGAAAACCCAATGCGTCAGGGCTTAATGCCGTAAGCATGCCCAGCACCAGCACTGCGCCGAGCGTGGCCAAGCGGGAATGGTCAAAAACCCAATCTGCCAACCGGCGCACAGTTTGCGGCAGATGGCGGCCGATCGCAGCCGACACCAACAGTGCAAGTACGACTTTGGCAAACACGGTCATCCTGAATAGCTGCAGCTTACCGACAAACTCGCTTCTGAAGAGCTCTATGCCGACGAGGCCGATCAGGCACATGCCCCCAATAATTCCGAGCGCCCGCAGCGGAAATACGCGCTGGTCAGAGGGAATCAGCCGCAGACTGACGAGCCCCATCACGAGCAGCCCAAAGAAGGCGAGCGCGCTTGGTCTGTAGAATCGGGTCGGGATATAGTGGTGCGGCGCTCTGAATTCAAACAGGATATAGAACAGGGAGGGCTCTGTGGTGCTGGCGTGCCACTGCTGCAGCACCATGGGACCAAGCGCAAGTATTGCACATCCCACGAAGATACCAGCATAGGTGAATATGGCGCGCCACGGGCGGTGCTCCCAGAGCATCAGTACGCCTCCAAGGAGCGCGACATGCAATCCGACAAGGGCTTGCAGAGAGGCGGCCAAGCCAAACAGCAGTGCAGTTATCGCTGTTCGCTGTCGTAAATGCATCACCATTCCCCAAATAGACAGCGTCCAGGCTGCTAGGCTGGGTGACAGCTGCGGGCCGACAATATCGTTGCCCCCGAGCGTGAATTTGGGTGTGGCCAGGAGTACGGCGACGACTGCGCCTGCTGCTGTAAGGCGGTCCCGGGTGATTTCGAAGGTGAGCGCGTAGATCGCGGCTGCGATGGCGCCGAAGCAGGCCAAGAAGCCTACGGCGAAGGCGGTGGACGGGCCCAGCAACTTCGACGGTAGGAGCATTACATATAGAAACACAGTACGCGGTCCGAATTGCTCCGCCTGCGATGCCACATACCAGTCCGTCGCCAGGGTTCCCGGATCTAGAAGGTGGAGCAGGTGCGGCACGAAGTCGTCATGATCGCCGTCACCAAAGCCGTAGTCCTTAAGGAGGAGGTAGCCGGCAAGGGTGAGGAGCACTAAAAACCATGGGATATGGCTCGCATCGGATGCGGGGCGTGCCGTGCGCCCTTGGGGTTTTAGCAACGATAAGAGGTTGGACTTGGGCGTCATCGGGGAGTCTTTATAGCAAAGTACTGAGTAAGTTCGCCGCCAAACTGCCGCTTGAATTCTGCAATCGACGCGGTATTGGCGCCTACCATGTCGAACGTGGTGATGCCGGCGTCATGCAGGAGTTCAAGCACATGGCCGATCAGCACGGTCATGGAGGGTCCCTTGGTGCTGCCCGCGACCCAGTAGTGAGCGGTACGTCCATCGTGTAGCACGGCTAGCCCAGCTTCGGGATGCGCGGCGTCTGGGCGCGCGGTGACAAAGCACCGCACACTGGGCCCAAGGTGTTCAATCAGCCGGAGCAGGGTACCTTCGCTGGCCGGGAGCTTGCGGCCATGGCGCTGGTAGCTGGCTTCGCAGAGTCGGATTATGGTCTGTGCTCTGTCCTGGGATTCGGTGGTCTTAAAGACCCGTCCGTATTTGCGCCAGGTGCGCCGCGTGGTGGTGGACCAGGGCGTCTGTCTAAGCGCTGGGTCTAGGCGGTAGGTGAAGAGCGGCGATACGCGCCAGTGGCGCCACTGGGCTGGACGAGGATCTGCGACGTCAAGAAGCAAGAGCAGGCCCTTGTACCGTGCCTTAAGCCCTTGTAGCAGTGCTTCAAGTGGTGCCTGGCGCCGGTTTATGGCGGCCGGTGTTGGGGTCTTGCGTGTTACTACGGCGGAATACTGCGTAAACGGAGGGAGCGTTGCCTGGCGGGTGCCCAGGCGCTGCCGCCACCATATGAAGGCCCCGGCTTCGTCGATGCCGTCGCGGCTGACCAGGTGCATATTCAGGCGCAGCCCAAAGGCGGCTGCTGCGCCTTGGGCATATGCTATGGAAGAGAAGGCAGAGCGTTGGGGTGAGTTTTCCCAGAGAGCCTTCCATCTGGCCTCTGCTGCAGGATCGCCCGCGGCAAGGCTTTCGAACACAAGAGTGGGACGTAGACGCTTATGCTGCGACTTACCCATTCGATTCTATGCTGTAGCTGCGTCTTGTGCTCTGACGGCGCGGCACCAGCTCCACACCGGACTTGGTATCAGGCTGGATCATCCCGAGTGTGAGCCTAATTGCGATCGCCTTGATTTCAGCATCCTTAAGGAGACTTGTGTTGGCAGCTTTCATGGCACGATCGACACCTTTTGTGTGATACGCGTATGCCATCTGTTTTGCCCGGACCGTCAGGCAGAACGCTGTAGATTCTGCACTGCCGTGTGGTGCTCCGAGGCTCTACCAGCACGAAGCTGCCGATTTTGCAAGGTCTTAGATCACCGAGGCGGTGCCTGGGCCCAGCAAGGTGCGGCTCACGCCACGATGTAAGCTACACACTGGCGGGTAGTGACAAGCATGTTAGGCTTCGCGCGCCACGTTGCTAATTTATCAGCGACGTCAGTCGGGTTTTCGCGCACGAGGGCGCTCAGGCATCGTGTCAGACAGAAGAACGCGCCGCGCACGATTGCATTGCGATGTGGCTGTCTGCAGGGGAGGGGTACGTTTGCCCCGCCGCCGAAGCTCTTGGGGCCCAAGGCGCTGTTTCAGTCTGCTTGACGCCGTTCCATCCTGCTCTCTTCGCTAACCTCTGTTTCTACTTGCGAGCACACTGACCTGCTTGCATATGTTGCGCTTCGGAGTTAAACTGGCGGGTTGAAATAAACGGATTTCCAGACGGATACGAAAAAGTGGCCGCTGCCTCTCTCAGGATGTCAAAGACTGGGCCCGCGAACATCCGTCTGGCTCCTTGACGGATTGACTCGTTGCTTTGCACTAACAGTTCTGCGCCCCCAAAGGTCGCTGCGGGGGCCCTACAGGATGTATTGGCTCAGGTTGCGGTTTCTGACGATAGATGTGAGCTTGTCGCGTACCTGCGAAGCATCCATCTCTACCGTGGCCGGAGTGGTGCCGTCGGCTTCGAAAAGGATGTCCTCGAGCAGCGTGGTCATGACCGTATGCAGCCGGCGGGCGCCGATATTCTCCACATCGCTGTTGACCTCGGCCGCTGTACGCGCGATTTCGCGCACCGCACCGTCGGTAAACTTCAGATCTATGGCGTCCGACTGCATTAGGGCCCGATACTGTTTCAGCAGCGCATTCCTGGGCTGCGTCAGGATCTTGTAAAAGTCGTCTTCGGTCAGGCTTCGCAGCTCCACGCGGATAGGGAAACGACCCTGCAACTCGGGTATAAGGTCGCTGGGTTTGGCCACATGAAAGGCCCCGCTGGCTACGAAAAGGATGTGGTCTGTGCGGACCATTCCGTACTTCGTAGTGACGTTGGATCCCTCTACGATAGGCAGCAGGTCGCGCTGCACCCCTTCACGCGATACATTGGGGCCGCTCTTGGCCGAGCCGGCGCCGCCAGCCACCTTGTCAATCTCATCGATAAACACGATGCCTGATTCCTGGACCCTCTCGAGCGCCTCGCGCGTCACCTTGTCCATGTCGATGAGCTTCTGTGCCTCCTGTGGCGTGAGGACCTCGTACGCCTCTTTGACCGTCATCCGTCGCCGCTTGCGCCGCTGCGGTCCTAGGCTTCCGAACAGCTCCTTCAGGTTCATCCCCATCTCTTCCATGCCCATGGGTCCGAACACCTGCAGCATTGAAGGCTGATCCGCGCGAACCTCCACCTCAATCTCCCGCTCATCGAAATACCCCGCATGTAGCATGGTCCGCATGCGCTCGCGTGTGCGCTGGGCAGGGTCGGTGTCGGCGTCGGCGGACTGCGTCTTGGTTGCCGTGTCGTGGCGCGGCAGAAGCGCATCCAGTACCCGCTCGTCAGCCAGTGTGCGCGCACGCTCCTTGACGAGCGCCTCGTGCTCTTCGCGCACCATGCTGACTGCGATGTCGGCCAGATCACGGATCATGCTGTCCACATCGCGCCCGACGTAACCGACTTCCGTGAACTTGGTGGCCTCGACCTTCATGAACGGGGCGTCAGCCAAGCGGGCCAGTCGCCGTGCGATCTCCGTCTTACCCACGCCGGTAGGACCGATAAGAATGATGTTGCTGGGCATGATTTCATCCCGCATCTCCGGCGTGGCATTGCGGCGCCGCCACCGATTGCGTAACGCGATGGCAACGGTCCGTTTGGCGGCCGCCTGTCCGATGATGTACCGGTCAAGCTCCGAGACAATCTGACGCGGTGTCAGCTCCTTTTGCATACCTGCGACCTAGGTGGGGCGAAGGCTCAGGGGTCGTCAGCGAGGTGCCCTCAGCCCGCATCGGAGCGGGCGGCTGTACGATTCTGTTCCTGAGCCGATACTAGTCTCCTTCTGCGCCATCTCCATATTCAGGCGACTGAGCGACGCTCCCGTACGGAGGGCCCGAACCCGCTACGCCAGCATATGGGTCGACGTTACCGCAACGGGCGGGCCGTGTCCTCGGTCCCTTCATAAGAGTCCACATCCCGGAAATAGGTGTCCTCCTGCACGAGCGTCTCCTCGCCTGGATAGGGTTCCTCAGCCGCGCCAGACGTCTGGTTAAGACGCCCGTAACCTCTCGTCGTGTCCTCCTCTTCATACCGGGGCGGCAGGTCCACCTCGTCATCTGGATGCCCCATGTCCTCATGCTGAGGTGGCAATACCTCCTCCTCGTCTGGACGCCCTACGTCTACATACCGGGGTGGCAAATTCGCAGATGTGTCCGCCATTTCCACGCCTTCGGGCGATTCGGCAAATCCGGGTCCATGCACGCGTAACTGGATGGCGGCCACGGTGGGATGTGCCGAGTCCGTCAAAAGCACCGTGTAATCGTATGGAAACCCTTTGCGCTTCTCAAGCCAAGCCGCGCCCGACTGCTCAATCACGCTGATAAGCGCCTTCGGATCGTACTCCTGGTCACCCACCACCTCAGAAAGCTTGCGCAACAAGGGCGTCAGATATATCTCGTCGTATTGGCCGAAGTGCTCCTCGATCACCTCTAGAGCTGCCAGTGCCCCTGGATGTGTGACCTCGCGGTGTTTGGACGGATCCATTCGCCCCGATGGCCGGTGCTCCTGCGGTCGCTGGTAGGCCGGACGCGTGTCGTGGACCGGTCGCGCGCTTTGAGGGGGCTGGGCACCCAGGACCGGACTGTGGCCGCCAAACTCCCTTGAAACTGAGTCGCGTAAAAGCCGGGAAGCGTCAAGAATAACATGGTCACTCCCGGAACGACGGTCGGTATCCGGCGGCCTGAGCATGAAAATCATCGGTCGCCGCTGCGAACGCAATGAATGCTGGATCAGCGGCAGGTATGGCCGATCCCCCGTAACAATCACCACCACCCGCACATCTGGATGCGTATACAAGGATTCGACCACGTCGACGGTGAGCTGCAGCTCCGCTGCGTTCTCCTGCATGGTACCAGGCACGAAACGCGGCTCCACCCCCTGCATATACAGGCTGTTCTTGATGTCCTGGGCACCGCCCGGAATCTCCTCAAAGTCGGCATAGGCCGCCATCATTGAGGCCGTGGCCCGAACCTTGCGGCTAATGTGCTGCCGTACACCGTGCAAAAGCTCGGAAATGACGTCTACCGGGTGCGATCGTGAACCGGTACGCCCGTGCAGGCAGCTGAATAGATTGTCGTAATCCACAAAAATCACGGCACGCTCACGGCGTGATGCACGTTGGGATGCTCCTGGGTTGTATTGCATAGCAAAGATTTCTTATTTAAGACCGTCCGCCTCTGTGGCGGCGGCACTGATTTCCAGAATGGTAGAATGCGTATTCGTGTAGATGCAGATCTCGGCAGCGGCAGCCAGCGCACGAGTCACTATTGTCCGCGCACCCAGGTGCGGCGCATGCTCTGCCAATACGCGGGCCGCCGCCAGCCCATAGGGTCCGCCGGAGCCGATCGCAACAATGTCGTCATCGGGCTCAATGACGTCTCCGCTTCCGCTAAGCACCAGCATCCGGTCCGGTGCACCCACGGCCAGGAGCGCCTCAAGGCGGCGCAGATATCGATCTGTGCGCCAATCTTTGGCCAGCTCCACCGCCGCCCGGAGTACGTTGCCGGAGTACTGATCCAGCTTCCCCTCGAATCGCTCAAATAGCGTAAACGCATCTGCCGTCGACCCAGCAAACCCGACAAGAATTTTGCCACCGTACAGGGCTCGGACCTTTTTTGCCCGATGCTTCATAATTGTGCTGCCAATCGTGGCTTGGCCGTCCGATCCCAGCACCACCGATCCGCCCAGCCGCATACCTACGACCGTGGTGGCGTGCATAGCAAAGGATCGGGATGCCTCCATCCTGAGGGCGCAGTAACCGGAATTCTTATCGGATCGCAGCTCGGGCGCAGCCGATTATTGCAGCAGGGCCGCAGCGCTTCCGGGAAACGAGCTAGTGTACTATTAAAGCTTGAACGCTATAAGAGTCCCCGAAGTTTCTGCGTAACCGTCCCGTAGAGAGCATTTAAGCCGGGAGGTTTGCCCTGCTTATATTTTGGTGCGGTCTTCTATGGCTATGCGGTAGCCTCGGCTTCGGGCAGGTTGAGGTATCCTCAACTCGGCAGAGCAGCCATGATTGGTAGCTCTGACAGGTATCGCTATTCGCCGATGTTCTTTGGGAGTCTGGTTGCGGGTGCGGGTGATCTTCTATTGAGGGCGCACCTAGTCAATGATCGAGCGGCTATGTGGCTGCAGTGCGGACTGGGATTGAAGTGCTGTTTTGGCATGTAGGCGGCGTAGTCACGCAGGTATAGCCGCGTATGCAAGGGCGGATCGTAGGTGCAGTATTACGTACGGATGGAGGTAGCAGAGTATGGTTCATGGTCTTGCTCCGCGCATCCTTCTATGGAGGTGCCGGGGGATGGAGTGGCTGCCACTGGTGAGGTAGTAGCAGGTGGATCTTTTTGGCTGGATGTCCCGCTGCAATGCGTGGCAGCACATCTTCGAGCCATTTTACGGGATTAACGCCATGCAACCGGCACGTTGCCAGGAGCGTGTAGAAGGTGGCCATCTGCTTGGCTGCGTGGTGGGATCCGCAGAAGAGGTAGTTTTTGCGGCCGATCGCAACCGTGCGCATGGCCCTTTCGACGGCGTTGGTATCAATTTCCAGGCGTCCGTCGTCGATGTATCGGCACAGCCGGTCCCACCGCGCCAGCGTGTAGTGCTTGGCCTTGCCCAGTAATCCCTTTGGGAGCGTATTCTGCTGCTGGAGCCACGATTTAAGGTGGCGCAATACGGGTTTGGCCTTTTGCTGCCGCGCGATGCGTCGTTGTTCTGCAGAGGCATGGTTCTCGCGCAGCTGCGCTTCTATCCGGTAGAGCTTTCCTATTTGCTTCAGCACGAAGGCAGCTCTGTCGGGATCGGTACGGAGGGCTTGGTAAAATTTGCGTCGCGTATGGGCCCAGCAGTTGGCCAGTATGATGCCGACATCCCGAATGAAGGTCTCGTAGGCGACATATCCGTCGGTATGCAGCACGCCCTGGAACCCATGCAGGAATCCTCGTGGCACCTTGCTTCCGCGTCCGGGTGCGTATTGGTAGACCAGCAGCTTCTGTTTAGGGCAATGGTAGACCCAGAAGTATCCGCGATGAGTGGACCCTTTCTTCTTGCGATCCTGCACGCGGATCGTGGTCTCGTCCACCTGCAGGTATCCGCTCTTGCGTACCTGATCGGCCACGGCAAGCGCGAGCTGTTCCAGGTCAAAGCCTACCTTATCCATCCAGTTTCCCATGGTGGACGATGGGATCTTATAGCCCGAGCCGCGCTCTATTATCTTGGCTAGGCGGTAAAGCGGTAGACCATCCTCGACTTTGGACGTAACAAGGTGCGCCAGCAACGATTCATGTACTCGCCCGCTGGGAATAGTGCGCGCAGGGAGTGGAGCGATACGCAGCCCCTTCGAAGGATCGGTGCTATGCGCAAATACGCGGCGCCTATAGTGGATCTCCTTCAGGTACCCTGGCACCCACGCTACCACCTTGGTACTCTCAATTCGAATCAGTTTCCAGCCTTCCAGGTCCCCTTCGGGGTTAAGAAAGATCTCTTCACTTGGCAGGTCGTCTGGCAGTTTGCTACGCTGCCCTTGGCGCCGCGTCTTGGGTTTGGCGTTCGCGCGATGGTCCTTAGTCGGTGTGCCCTGTACACCCGGACGCGAGGCCGACGTATCTGCGGTCGCTGACGGTGGCGGCTTCTGATCCGCTGTCACGCGGATGTCGTCGCTCACAGGCGCCTTTAAGCGCTCGCTTGTGCTGCCGAAGAGCTTTTGGGAGAGCTCACTGAGCTGGTCATTGAGCTTGGCCATATCCTCGGCCAGACCTGCGCGCGTTGCCTCCAACCGCCGCCGTTGCGTACGCTCCTCGCTATGCAGGCGCCGCCAATGGTCACGCTCCGAACGAAGTCGCTCGACCACCGCGCAATGGTCCGGCTCGAGCCTCGCGCAACGCGGACAGGGGTGCTCCTGGGCAGGGATACTTGGCACGCCCTATTAACTCACGGCATTTGCAAGTAGTTTCGAGAATTTTATGTGAAGATACTTATGAATCGGAACCCCGAAACCGGCGTCGATAGCGTACCGTCGAAAGCTGCACCCCGTCCAAGGGCATCATGAGCTCCGTCCATAAAGGCGTCGCGGTCTCTAGAAGCTCAAACGTCCGCGACTCGAGGCGCTTGTAGTACAAAACCCAGCCGCTGCGGTCCCAAACCAGAAATGTGATATATGTCCGACGGCGGTTGATGAAAACGAACACATCGCCCAAGAAAGGATCACGCTTCATGCCCGAGCGCACCAGACCGCACAACCCGTCAAAGCCCTTGCGCATGTCCGTAGGCTCCCGGTAAAAATGAAACACGTGCGACGGCCCCAATGCTAACATGACTGGCTCCGCTCACGCTGTAACGCCGATCCGAGAAAGTCCGCCAATACGGGCGTGTACCCGCGCAGACGCGCGCCGCCTGGAAACTCGACCTTTATCAACGCCGGCTCATGTACCTCCAGTAACGATACCTCCACCAAGGCGCCCGAAGCCCGAGACACAGATGCCGCGTACTTCTTGCGCCAGTAGTAAAAACCACGCTCCGACAAGCCGTGCCCAAGGCACAACGCCTTCAGACTCTGCGCACCACCAAAAAACGCGCCACCAGCGGAAACATGTCCTCCGAACTACGACGTAACGATGCCATTGCATCCCCCAGTTAAGCTGCTCACTGACCGATGTAACAATATCGGCAACTCAAGCCCCTCAGCGTAATATGTACACTACGGGACACTTATTCCCCGCCGGTGACGACCACTACATGCCTGAAGCAATCCCATAGAGACCTGCTCGGTATCGCAAATCCAAGCCGTCAGGTCACGACTGAGGATGCTCCCAACCTGCCTGGAGCAGAGGCTACGGCATAACCACATAGAACCCCATCAAAACATAAGATGGCCACACGGCCTGCATTCAATGTAGTCTACGGGACGGTTACATAAATTCATCCACCGGATTGCGATAGCAGCGCAAAAGCACGTCGCCGAACGGATTATCGTGCGTGCCGACGCGGGCTTCAACAGCCCCATCACGTACGAGCGCCTCGAAAACGATGGCATCGACTACGTCATGCACCTGAAAAGGAACAAGAATGTCCAACGACAACTAGAATTGAGACCAGCGACAATTAGAATTGCGTTTCGGGAGGAGGAGACTCCCCGGTGGAGCTGCGAGCTGCGAAGCCGGGGAGTCTGTCCGATTTCGTAGGCGTTCAGGGGTCCGTACCTCGTTCGTTCGGGGTAAAGATACTGCTGCATGGGAGACATATGATTCAGGTATTTCCTTGTTTGATTGGCGTTGGTTGGAGGCTTCCAGTCATCCGCTGTGGTAGTGCTGCTGGAGCCTGTTTAGGGCGGCCGTCACCCCCACCAACAGACGTTGGTCCGCTGCCAGAGCCAAGTGGCAACGGCACAGCCGAAGCAAACACCGAGCAGCACGGCAAGCAGATGAAGCCTGAGCCCGTACACGCGCCGCTCATGCATGTGCGCAGATTCAGGAAGAACATGCTCAAGGTAGGGGGACGCATGACCAGACATGCACGGTACCTGACCTTCTATCTCGCCGAGTCCGCAAAGAAGCTGTGGGAGACCTTCTGGGAAAACACCTGGAAGCTGCGCTGGCAGACCCTGTGCTGGCCGAGTCTGCCTAGACGGTGCTAAGAGGCCACCGCCCGACTTCCTGACCACGTTAACGCACCTCGCCAAGGGCGACCAACCAGAGCCCAGCGCCAAGCTACGCCCGCGCGACATTAATTCGCCCCGCTGAGCGGCAAAAAGACACCCTGAGCGCGCCGCAAACTCGCTAACTCGCTCCACGACTAGGCCTCATCAACGGGTCATACCCCTGCCTCCCAGGCATTCCCCCTCAACGGCCGCCCACGACCTCCCGCTGGTGAATACGGTGGGATCAAAGTACATTGGTCCCATCCATGCATACGAACGTACCATGGGCACCTAGAGAACGCACCTCGGCTGCAGACAGCTCAGACACGCAAGAACGTAGAATGGGTGAAGCTCCGATACGGCATAGCCAGCAGCAGCCGACATCCACCTGGATGACCCCCAAGCACCTCATGCGTGGGAATAGGTGGCTATCTGACCACGCCGGCGTACGGGCACACCGTCGGAGCGGCACAATTCCGCTTATACCTCGTTTTGAATGAGAGTAAGATGCGCTGATTCGCCATGCTAGATGCTTCTCCTAACATCCTGGTGCAACCGATCCTTGCTGGACTTCTGTCCGCAATCTTGCTCGGGCTCGCGGCGCCAGCCGAGGCCCAATGGACACTCACAGACGACGGCACCCTAGAAGGCCCTAACGTGGATGGCGTGCAGATCACATTCACCTGTCAGAATAGACGGGGAGCTTCAGAGTTTCGCTTCGATTCCGTGCCCGATCTCCCCAAAGCGGAAGAGAAAGCGGGCTACTTTCTGCATCACGCCAGAGTCAAGGTGAGCCGGTTTCGGGTCAAAGTAACATTCAGCCAGGAACGCAGATCGGCGGTCCTTGTCGACACCAAAGGAACGAGCCTGTTCAACATGCGACGGCTTGGGTCCTTCAGATCATACACCCTGGAGCTTCCAGACAGGACTCTTCGCTTTTCACTTGACGGTATTAAGGAGCCGATGCGAAACCTACTGGAATCCTGTGCAGAGTAGACACGACATACGGATGCCTGCTGCCTAGAGAAGTGAACACCTGGAGAGTCGCGCAGGGCTAATCGACAAGCCCCACCCTTCCCGGTCTACGAAAGCTCATTTCGCGAAGCCAATTCCGTCGCGATCCGGCACCCACGCTCGAATGCACGGTATTGCAGTCCACCCACCAGAAGGCACGGGAGCTGGCCTGCCCCCCTATACGGAGCACCCAGACACGCCAACACTCCCTCGCCCCCGCGCGCAGCGCACCATCTGCTGCCGCACACGCGCTAGAGTGTGCCGCGTAGATAAGCTCATTCGATGATGGGACGCAGCACAATGTTGCGATAGAGCACGCGCCCATGGTCCCCCTGCAAATAGATGGGACCCGGCTTGAATTCGTCCGCAGTTAAGGCACCGCCCGTAACGCCAAGCACAGGCTGGTTGTCAATAATCGTCGTGCCGTTGAGCACCACCGTCAGGTGCCGCCGGTACAACGTGATATCGAAACTCTGCCACTCGCCAGCGGGACGCTCCGCAGCAACGCTAGGAGTGATGCGGCTGTACAGCCCACCCATGTTGTGCGAATCCAACGACTTACCATAAGTGTCCGCCACCTGAATCTCGTAGATGCCACGCAAATAGATGCCGCTGTTGCTGCCCTCAGGGACGTTGACCTCCAGCGTCAATTTGAAATCCTCAAACTCCCCGTCGGTCCGAAGATTGCCGTAGCTGACGTGATCACCCCCCTCCGGCTGGACAGGATTGTTGATCAGCACGGCCTCCTCTACCATCCAGCCGTTTTCCTGGTCGGCAATGGTCAGTGACCAGCCCGATAAATCCTCTCCGTTAAACAGCATCTGCGACTCCCCATACTGTATGGCAGAAAGGTCTGGAGCCGGCGGCAGATCAGGGATACGCTCCCCGGTAAACCTGATGATGTTCCGCCCCATGCCGCTGCGGTTAGGGACGAACGCTGTACCCGCCAGCGCACCATCCTCCTGAGATATCTCCAGGGTGATGGTAATCAAAAACCGACGCTGAGAACCGTCCTTGGCATCACGCACGTACCGGTTAACGCGAGTTACCCTCAGCTTACCGTCAGAAACGTTGATGCTTGACACCGGCACCACACTGCCTCCGTACCAAAGGACCGACGCATCCATAAAGCCAGGACGGTCATGCACCTCAAGCCACCCGGCACCTCCAGGCAGATCCAAGGCCCAACGACCCATAAAGTCGATGCCGTCATCCTGAGCTGAAGCCAACGGAACAGCTATGAGGGCTGCCACCATACATACAACAAGGCTGTGAGCTTTCATCCTAGCAAGATCTTGTGTGAGCAAGGGGTTTGTGTCAATGCGCATTTCAGCGTCGCACCCGGCACCCGCCAATGGTCGGCGTCCGCCAAAGTCATTCCAGACGTCGTTCCAGGGGACGCTGGGGACCTGTCAGTACCATCCTGGCCCATGTGGCATCGTCATCACCGGTGCCATAAATCATGAAGTGGCCGCCGTACGGCCCGCCATCAGGGTCGCAATGGACAATCTCCAGCCCATATACATCGCCGATTTGCGGCGGCAGCCACCGCGGATCACTGACCCCCAGCGTCGGTGCCATCGCTACACGAGCCTCCAACACAAAGTCCGCTCCATCAAAGACAAAAGCGTATTCGACCGCATCGTTCGGGATGGGCTCCTCTACATAAGCCTCATCAGCGGTGCCGTGCCGCCACCACGCAGCATGAGGCGGCCGCGTGCGATCCGCCGTAAAGCAGAAAGCGCTGTCGCCCTGGCCGAAGAATTCCGGCGCATCATCCCTGGGAGCCTCCAGGAAATAACACACGCTGTCACGCGAATACCACGCGCGCGGCACATCACCGGGCGCATCTACATCGTTCACGTTGTCTTTAACCTTTGCACCGAAATACAAATTGGTCCGGTCCCATGCCACGTAATACCTGGCGCTTAGGTCGTCATCGATGTGACCTTCTTCGCCATGATCTGTCAGGCGGTTGCGCCGTCCTTCGTCATACCAGAAGGTGTGGCGCAGCCGATTCATGTCCCAAACACCGTCGCTAAAAGCATAATCCTGCCACTCGTCCAAAGTACCATCAATCACAGGAGCCTCCTCGAGCAACGGAACCAACAGCTTGACCGTCTGCGTCGGACGCGGCGCGTCCTGCCCAGCAGCTGGCCAAAGGACGACCGATACGAAAAAGCCAGCAAGCAGCGTGCGATATGACATGAATCGAGCGCGGCAGCATTAGAGTGCGCACCCAATATACAATCTAGCCACCTTTCCCGGTCCCGGCGGAAACGCTACTGTCCAACATCCACCCAGTCCGGCGTCCCGAACCAGTCGTGCATCTCCTTCACAAAGGGCGCTACCACCGAATCCGGCTCCAGGTTCTGTCCCAAATCTCCGGTCTCGGTCATCCAGAGGTCCAACGCGGCCCGCATCTCCTCAAGGACAGGTGCAAACTCCGAATTGCCCGCCAAATCGTTCACCTCGTGTGGGTCCGACTCCGTGTCATACAGCTGCTCCTCGGGAAACGGCGCCCAGAGGGTTGCCGCAGCACCCTCCAACGTGCCCAGTGCATGCATCTCCCGCATCAGCGGCTTAACCAAGAAGCACTTCTCTTTGTAACGGTTCAGCGTCGGAAAACCCTCGCCCGGTACAATGTTGCGGATATAGTGGTAGCGCGACCCCCGCACGGAACGCAACCTTAGCACCGTCTCATCGATGCGGTCCCGAGCGCTGAACGCAAAGTCCCGCGGCGGGTCCGCCTCCGGCCCCAGAAACCGCCGACTCTGCATCCCCTGCGGCTTCTCCACGCCCGCCATCCAGAGCGTCGTAGCCGTGAGGTCCAATAGGCTGATCACATCTTCACCCACGCCCCCACGCGCATGTTGTGGCGGCGCGGGCAACGATTCTGGATAGTAGATGATCATCGGCACATGGATGCCAGTGTCCCATACCCAGTGGATACCCCGGGCTTCGAGCCGCCCATTGTCGGCAAAAAAGACGATGATGGTGTTGTCTGCCAGCCCGTCCGCACGCAGCTGTTCCAGAATCCAGCCGATGCGCACATCCATCCCGCTTACGCTGTTCAGGTAGCGGGCCCATTCTTCGCGCGTTATGTCGTGATCCGGGTAATACGGTGGTGGCGACACATTTTCTGCCGTAGCGATCTGAGGATGCCACTGCTCACCCACCCACGGCACGCGGGCCTTCTCAGCCGACCGCCGGTCATAGATGTCATATTCGGCTTCCGGCGTGTTGATTTGTGCAAAAAACGGCTGGTTGTCCTTTAGCTGTTCCCAGTCCGAGGTGTCATACAGCGGACCCTCATTGACAAAATTCAGGTCGAGCTTGCCGGTACCCACCGTGCTGTCCCGTATGGTGCTTATGTTGGCCGTGAAATAGCCGGCGTCAGCGAGCCGGTGGGTCAGCGGACGTACCCCATCTGGAAGACGGAAATCGTCGTCGCGGTGCGACCGCATGTTGTGCGTGTCTGTCGTCGTCTGGTACATGCCCGTAAAGAACGCCGAACGGCTCGGCGCACAGACCGGCGACGTCGCAAACACACGCGTGTAGCGCATCCCATGCAGCGCCAGCGAGTCAAGATGGGGCGTATACACGTTGGCCGCCCCGTAGGCGCCAAAGTCAAGCTTGAAATTCTCCCCTACGATCCACAAGATGTTGGGGCGCTCGTAAGCGGGTTGCGCCGCCTCGTCGCCGCCGGTGTCACAAGCGGACACCACACACGCCATGGCCAGAAGCCACGATCCCATTGGTACAGATGCAGTGTTCATAGCTACTATCTGATGATGTTGCGTACCTGACTGCCCCAGCCTCTGATCCCGAACCTATCGGACGGTTCCCAGGCAATCAGGACAGCGCAGGTATATTGTTGGCATATCCCTTAGGTTCGGTCACCAAAAGTACTGCGCACCACTATGAATCACGCCAAGACCACCACTTCACCCGTCATCGTACTGGGGTTGCTCATCTTCGCGCAGTGCACTCAGGCGCCACAGGGCACGACTTCCCTTCGCCAGGGTGATCACATCGTGCTGATCGGAGGCAACCTTGCCTCGCGCATGCTGCACTTCGGACACCTTGAAACCGAGCTGCATGTGCGGTTTCCCGACAGCTTACTGCTGATCCGCAACATGGGCGATGGCGGCAACACTCCGGGGTTCAGGCCGCATCCAGGCCGCGCAACGCCCTGGGCCTTCCCGCATGCAGACACGTTGCACACGGCGTTGGCCGCGCCCACCGGCAGCCAGGGCCACTTTGAAACGCCAGACGAATGGCTTACACGCTTAAAGGCCGACGTAGTGCTGGCCTTCTTCGGCTTTAGCGCAGCCTTCGGGGACGCACCCCGCTTTGAAGAGGAGCTTGACGCCTTTGTAACACATACCCAGGTACAGTCCTACAACGGGCACAGCCCGCCCCGTCTGGTGCTCGTGTCACCGACAGCGTTTGAGGATCTGTCGCACCTTATGGATGTGCCTGACGGGCGGGCGGCCAACGAACGCCTGGCAGGGGTGACCGCTACAATGCGGCAGGTGGCTGAACGCCACAGCGTGCCCTTTGTCGACGTCTTTGCACCCTCCCAATCGTGGTATAGGGATGCGGACGCGCCTCTCACCATCGATGGGTCACAGCTGAACAGTGAGGGCTATGCCCGCCTCTGCAGCTACCTCGCCGACGCGGTATTCGGCCTAGGATACGGCGACGGTGCGTACCGGGATCAGGTCCATCAGGCCGTGATGGAGAAAAACTGGTTCTGGCAAAATGACTTCAAGATGCCCAACGGCGTACATGCCTTCGGGCGCCGATACAAGCCGTTCGGGCCAGACAACTATCCTGCAGAATTCGCGAAGGTCCGGCAGATGACCGCAGTGCGGGACTCCGCGATATGGGCAGCTGCGCGCGGCACTACACTGGATCTGGCTCGTGCTGATGCAGGCACGACCGAGCTGCCGCCAGTGACGACCAACTACACCCAGGAATCCGGCCAAGCTATCGCATATCGCTATGGCCAGGATGCGCTCGCTCACCTGACAACCGCGCCAGGGTACCAGGTGGAGCTTTTCGCATCCGAACGTGAATTTGAGGACCTCGCCAATCCTGTGCAGCTATCGTTTGACAACCAGGGCCGTCTGTGGGTCGCGGTCGTACCCAGCTATCCGCACTACCGCCCGGGCGATGCGCGCCCCAACGATAAGCTCCTCATCCTGGAAGACACCGATGGCAACGGTAAGGCTGATAAACAGATCACATGGGCAGACGGGCTGCACCTACCAATGGGCTTTGAATTTGCGCCTGAAGGTGTTTACGTCAGCCAGGGCACGAATCTCGTCCTGCTTTCGGACACCGACGGCGACGACCGGGCCGACGCCACGCAGATCGTGCTCAGCGGGTTTGACGATCATGACACGCACCACGTCATCAGCGCATTCACTGCGGATCCCTCCGGTGCTATCTACATGGGCGAGGGCGTCTTTCTGCACTCGAACGTAGAGACACCCTACGGCACGGTGCGGGGCACCAACGGCGGTTTTTTTCGCTATGCGCCGCAACGACGCCACCTTGAGCGCACCGCGCAGCTGTCCATCCCCAACCCATGGGGCATCGCCTTTGACGCATGGGGACAGGTCTTTTTTGCAGAAACCTCTGGGCCCGACGTGCGCTGGATGACACCAGGCACCGTCCGGCCCCGCTACGGCAGCGCCACCCACAAGTCCTACAACCTCATCGAAGACGCGCATCGGGTCCGACCCACCGCTGGTCTGGAGTTCGTATCCAGCCGGCACTTTCCTGACGAGGTACAAGGAGACCTGCTCATCGGCAACACTATCGGCTTTCTCGGCATCAAGCAGCACGTAATGCTAGACGACGGTACAGGCTACGACAGCAGGCACCGGCAGGACCTGCTCACCAGTTCTGATGGCAACTTTCGGCCGGTGGATTTGGAGTTTGCTCCAGACGGATCCCTCTACATAGTAGACTGGCATAACGTCCTGATCGGTCATATGCAGCATAACGCGAGGGACCCGCTCCGCGACCACGCTCACGGCCGCATATACCGCATCACCTATCCAGATCGCCCCCTGGTCACGCCACCACCGGTAGCAGGGGCACCAATAGCCGAGCTCTTAAACAACCTGACGCTGCCTGAGTATCGTACGCGCTACCGAATACGGCGGGAGCTGCGCGGCCGCGATGCGGACGAAGTACTCGAAGCGGTAGCTGACTGGGTTGCCGGTCTGGATCCCGACGAGGCCCGCTATGAGCATCACCTTCTGGAAGGACTCTGGGTCACCTGGGGCCTCAACCGTGTGGATGCTCACCTGCTGCGCCGGCTTATGGCTGCCCAGGACCCACGCGTACGGGCGGCAGCGGTCAAAGTGCTGCGCTACAGCGGACATCAGGTACCGGATCAGGCGTCACTGCTCACAACAGCCGCTGACGACGAGCACGGCCGCGTCCGCCTCGAAGCTATCGTGGCCGCCTCCTGGCTCGATGAGGATCAGGGCATGCCGGTGCTTACCACCGCATTAGAGCAGCCGCTGGACCGGTGGATGAGTCATACGCATGTGGCTGCTGTCGCACACCTCAAGGGTCAGTCCATACCGCGCTGGTCAGACACCGAAGACCGAGAAGACCTCACGGGCGCCACGTTGGCGCGTTACCAGGCAGGCAAGGAGCTATACGGCAGAGACGGATACTGCGGTACCTGCCACCGGCCAGACGGGCGCGGCCTGCCTGCGGCTGGCTTTCCTCCGCTGGCGGGCAGCGAATGGGTGACCGGAGATCCAGAGGTTCTGATCAAGGTGACGCTGCACGGGTTAGCGGGCCCTATCGAGGTCGGCGGCCAGACCTATCCCGGCCAGGTACCGATGACGCCGTTCAAGGGTCTACTCACAGACGAGGAGGCGGCCTCCGTGCTGACCTACATCCGTATGGCATTCGGTAACAATGCTAGCACCGTGACGCCAGACGAAGTGGCGCGCATACGGGCCATGACTGCTAATCAGCAGGGATTCTACACTGCAGGCACGCTGGGCCAGCAATAGAGTCACACAGCCGTCAGACCAAGACTGGCCACCGGCCCGCCATCACGCAGCCTTGGCATCACCCATAATCCGCGGGCCACTTGCGCAGATCCTTGGCACTGCCTCAATGCACTTGCTGCTCGCCACGACACATAACGCCATCATGCTTCGCTTGTCCATAGTAGGTCTGTGCCTTCTCGCCTTAGGGGCAACCGGATGCCGCCACACCCCAGCGCCTCCTCCCAACGTGATCCTTATCATCACCGATGACCAGGGATACGGCGACATCGGAGCCCATGGCAATGCCATGATTCGTACGCCGGTGCTAGACCGCCTTCACGCAGAAAGCGTGCGGCTGACGGACTTCCATGTGGATCCGACCTGCTCACCAACGCGAAGCGCCCTCCTTACCGGGCGCTACTCCACGCGCACCGGTGTTTGGCACACCATTATGGGGCGTTCGCTGATGCGCACTGAGGAGGTTACTATCGCAGAAACGTTTCGCGAGGCCGGGTACCGGACCGGCATGGTCGGCAAATGGCACTTAGGAGACAACTACCCGCTGCGACCTCAGGACCAAGGCTTTGAGGAAGCCTTCTACCACCTGGCAGGCGGCGTGGGCCAGGGACCGGACTATTTCGGTAACGACTACTTCGACGACACGTATGTGCGCAACGGCGTCTTTGAATCTGTCAACGGGTACGTCACTGACGTATGGTTTAACGATGCGATCGGGTACATCGATCGTCACCAGAACGATCCATTCTTTCTGTACTTGGCTACGAACGCACCGCACGGACCATACTTTGTTGAAGAGCGCTATGCACAGCCCTACCGCGCTGCTGGCCTGAGCGACACCATGGCCCGATTCTACGGGATGATCACCAACATCGACGACAACATGGGTCGGCTGCTGGAGCAGCTTGATACGCTGGGGTTGCAAGACAACACAATCCTGGTGTTTATGACCGACAACGGGTCTGCCGAGGGATGGAGCAACTGGCGTGGCGAGGAAGGCTCCTTTGAGGGGTACAATGCTGGCATGCGGGCGGGCAAAGGCTCCGAGTATGACGGGGGTCACCGTGTCCCGTTCTTTATCTGCTGGCCCGCGGGCGGTTTACACGGCGGGCAGGACATCGGCGGCCTGACTGCCCACATTGATGTACTACCGACGCTCGCGCACCTAGCTGATGTGCCACTTCTGGACAGCGGCGCGCTGGACGGCATCAATCTGGCACCATTCATGGCGGGGGCGCCCGTCCCGGATCGTACACTGTTTGTGCACTCTCAGCGCATCCCGTACCCCGAAAAATGGCGCAAATCCGCGGTGTTGTCTGGCCCTTGGCGCCTAGTAAATCAGCATGAGCTGTACCACTTGGAAGATGATCCCGCACAAGAGACCGATGTGTCCGAAGCATTTCCGGCGCTAGCTGACAGCTTGCGCCGCGCATATGGAGCCTGGTGGGGCAGCTTGGCACCCTCCTTTGACGGATTCGTACGTATCGGCATCGGATCTGAAGCCGAGAAACCTCTCCAGCTGAACCCGCACGACTGGCATGTGGAACATCAACGCCAGTCCGTGTGGAATCAACGGCAGGTGACCCGCGGAATGATGGGCAACGGGCACTGGGCCGTCGATGTCACCCGCAGCGGCACGTACATCTTTGAACTGCGGCGCTGGCCCGCGCACCTGGATTCCACCCTGGAAGCCACCGCGGCGGAGCTCCGTATCGGCGATCTCACCTGGACGCAGGAGGTAGATTCGGACGCCACGGTAGCGCGCTTCACGCAAGAGCTCGATGCCGGGCCTACAGAGGTGCAAGCCACGCTCACGCTGGCGGACGGCTCAAAGCGCGGCGCCTACTTCGTGACGGTTGAGCGCAGGTAGAAGAGTAGCAGTGGCGCGGCTGCTTCATCGGCCTTGCAGCGCCTCCAGGAAGCCATCGTAGGCTGGCTTTTCCTGAACGTTGGCATCGAATAGCAACGGCCATTCCGGGTTGCCCCAGAACTCTATCAGCCAGCTCTCTGGGTCGATCAGGCCCCACATGGTAATACCAAAGCGGTGCTCCTGGGGCAGCGCCATAAAGGCCGTCACGATGTTCCTGACACGCTCTTTCTGCGCCTGGCTCCGCGCCGGCGTCAACGTGGTCAGGTCTCCATTCGGGTTCACGCGCACGTCCAGCTCTGATAAGTGCACCTTCAGACCTCGCACAACGATTGAGTCCATCATAGCCTGGATAGAGGTCAAAGGCGGAAAGGTGTACGTGACATGTGCCTGCAAACCGACGCCATCGATCGGAATGCCACGACTCTGAAAGTCATCCACCATGCGCAGGATGGACCTACGCTTATTGGCATCATAGGTCGCTCCGTAGTCGTTGTAGAACAGCAGCACATCTGGATCTGCGTCGCGCGCATACTGAAACACTCGCGCCAGATAGTCATCGCCCATCCTCTTCTGGAATACGGAGTTGCGGAGCGCACCAGAGTTGTTATCAAACGCTTCGTTAACTACGTCCCAGCTCACGACATCGTCTTTATAGCGCTCCACGACCGTGGTGATATACTCTTTGATCGCCTCCTCGAATTCATGGTCGCTGCCGCCGAAGTTCTCTACCCAGGCGGGCACCGATTCGTGCCATAAGAGGGCATGCCCGTGAATCTGCATCCCTTGGGCCCGGGCCCAAGATACCAGGTCATCTGCCGCCTCCCAGTTATATACGCCCTGCCCGCTGGACAGCGGCCGCATCTTCATCTCGTACTCGGCAGTCAAGCTGCTAAATGTGCGGGCCGCCGCACGTGTATGGGGCGCTGAGCTCAGCCGGCGCGCCTGTAAGGCCACACCGACGGGAAACGATGCCACTTCCCTAAGCGGTGCAGGCTGTTCCACCGCAGGGGGCTCGGTCGGCGCTGACGACTTGCAACCAAAGGACAGCATGCCTAGCACTACCAGGCACCATACAAGACGAATCATGATTCAGGCCGTACGCGGTTCATGCCAGAAGATACCGTGCTCAGCCTTCGGCTGGGCCTGCTGGCGACTACGCGGGCCCCATAGCCCTGATGGATGCATAGGATTCACCGTTCATTCAGATATAAGTGCGGCGTAAGCGTCCCGTAGAGAGCATCAAATGTAGGCCATGTGGCCATCTTATGTTTTGATGGTGACACAGAGACCTCCCAGGTCCCGGCGTAGTACGTACGTGCGTGCCTGGGTTCTTAGACACCGTGGGACTCTCCTCCGCCTCACCATTAGCGGCAAAGAAGATGTTGCCTTCGACCAGAAGCAAAGCCTCGGCATCCCAGACAATGGAATTTTCGGTGCTCATTAGCCCTGCCCACACGCGCCATCGCGGTAGCCCCAGGGTTTCCCCTGGGGCCCCGCACAGATCCGTGCGTGCGCGTTAACGCACACGGCTCCTCCCGCAGGTCGCACCGGCGTGCATGACGTTAGGAAGTGGGAATACCCACCTCCAGCCGTAAGCGGTACACCTGCGCCCCGACTGTGGCTCTGAGTCCACAGCCATGGACAGATTCACGAAATCCGGCCCAGAGTCCGGCATGAATCCAGCTTTCCGCTTTCCCCTTGGGTGCGACCCTTGGCTCCACCGGCTCCGCCCCGTGGTCATCCACGCGTTGTTCGCTGGCTTCGTAGCTACTATGGTCCTCGCGGTAGGGACCCGGGTTTCCCCGGGCCCCCCGCACAGATCCGGACGGGCGCGTTAACGCATCCGGCTCCTCCCTTGGGTCGCACCGGCGTGCATGGCGACATTTCGTTGATTAGGCCAGGGGTGTTTGATCTTGAGCGCAGGCCAGCACCATGTAATCATGGTCTCCAGCTTACTCCATGTCATGCGATCCTTCTGCGAACGTCTGCGGATTATTTTCATCCATTCACGCTTCAGGCGGGTAAAGAACCTTCGTAGAAACACAAAGCTGGTGGGAACAGCATAGTAGTTCAGCCATCCCCGAAGTACGCGCCCCAGCCACTGGGCTGTAGCGTGTAACGGTGCATGCATCCTACGGCGAAGCTCCTGACGCAGGCTTTTCAGCTTTCGTGCCATTCGCTTCCCCACCGGTTTCCGTCCCAATCCGAAACGACCGCGACGGTCCCTTCGGCAATAATGCGTAAAACCCAGAAAGTCAAACGTCTCGGGACGATCCTCACCTCGGCTGCGGCGATTCACCGCCGCAAACCGCCCAAATTCCAACAAGCGAGTCTTCTTCGGATGCAGGGATAAGCCAAATTTGGCCATCCGCTGCCCTAGATCCCTTAGAAAACGCTGCGCGTCGTGCTTCCGCTGGAAGCCTACCACAAAGTCGTCCGCATAACGGACAAGGCAGGTTTCTCCCCACGCCACCCGCACGCGCCATCGCTTATCATACCACAGGTCCAGGGCATAATGCAGGTACACATTCGCCAGTATCGGCGAAATAACCGCGCCTTGCGGGGTGCCCATCGGACTGTCCCGCAAAACACCGGCCTCCATTACGCCTGCCTTGAGCCATTTGATGATCAGCCAAATGACCCGTTTGTCCGCTATGCGGTGCTCCAGAAACCGAATCAGCCAGCCCTGGTCCACCATGTCAAAGAAAGAACGTATGTCCGCATCAACAATCCAGTTGACCTTCGTACGCTCGATCGCATAGGCCAACGCGTCCAACGCATCATGCGCCTTCCGCTTGTACCTAAACCCATAGCTGAAGTCAAGAAACTCCTCCTCATAGATCGGGAGCAGGATACAGATCGCCACCGCAGCCTGGACAATCTTGTCCTCCAGTGCCGCAATGCCGAGCGGTCGTGTACTGCCATCTGGCTTGGGTATCTCAACCCGCCTGGACGGCATCGCCCGGTACGCTCCGCTGTGTACGCGGTCGTGTAAGTCAGCCAAACGCGCTGTCAATCCAACCTCGTACTCCGCCCATGTCACGCCGTCCACGCCGGGCGCTGCCTTCCTCTTTAAACGATAGAAGGCATGCCGCAGCGATTTCACCGTGATATGGTGCAGAAGCGTCGTGAGCTTCTCCTTGGGTTTCCGCTTCACGAATTGTCGCAACCGGTCCGCTCCTTGTTGCACCGCGACCCGATCCCGCGCCCAGACAGTGTTAGAGTTTTCCAGTTTCCCCTCAGGTACAGGACTTGGCTCCGGCAGCTCCGCCGGGCGGCTACGCCCCTTGTTCGCTGCTTTCTTAGCTACTATTCCTGTATCGGACTTCTCCATGTCGTTCATCTCCAGTTACGGGGATTAACCCTCTCTTTCGCGACCCTGAACGACTCCAGGGTGACACGGAGACCTCCCAGGTCCCGGCGTAGTACGTACGTGCGTGCCTGGGTTCTTGGACACCGCGGGACCCTCCTCCGCCTCACCATTAGCGGCAAAGAAGGTGTTGCCTTCGACCAAATGCATAGTCTCGGCATCCCGGACGATGAAGTTTTCGGTGCTCATTAGCCCTGCCCACACGCGCCTCTACCGACGCTTCGCCTGTACCCTCGCGAGTACAGACGCACGGCTCGAGGAGATGTGTAGATGGTTAGTCTTTCACAACGGGGGACTTGCACCCCCTGTACTAACGCCAGTTAGCCTGGCGCACCTCGCGGTAGGGACCCGGGTTTCCCCGGGCCCCCCGCACAGATCCGGACGGGCGCGTTAACGCATCCGGCTCCTCCCTTGGGTCGCACCGGCGTGCATGGCGACATATCGTTGATTAGGCCAGGGGTGTTTGATCTTGAGCGCAGGCCAGCACCATGTAATCATGGTCTCCAGCTTACTCCATGTCATGCGATCCTTCTGCGAACGTCTGCGGATTATTTTCATCCATTCACGCTTCAGGCGGGTAAAGAACCTTCGTAGGAACACAAAGCTGGTGGGAACAGCATAGTAGTTCAGCCATCCCCGAAGTACGCGCCCCAGCCACTGGGCTGTAGCGTGTAACGGTGCATGCATCCTACGGCGAAGCTCCTGACGCAGGCTTTTCAGCTTTCGTGCCATTCGCTTCCCCACCGGTTTCCGTCCCAATCCGAAACGACCGCGGCGGTCCCTACGGCAATAATGCGTAAAACCCAGAAAGTCAAACGTCTCGGGACGATCCTCACCTCGGCTGCGGCGATTCACCGCCGCAAACCGCCCAAATTCCAACAAGCGAGTCTTCTTCGGATGCAGGGATAAGCCAAATTTGGCCATCCGCTGCCCTGTCAAGTAGCCTGGGGGAATCTCACCCCCAGGCTCTCACAGAACCGTGCGTGAGACTCTCACCTCACACGGCTCTTCTCGTGCAGCCGCCTGGATTTGAATAAAGAGGGTCCGTGGAGCTCCGGCCAGTGAGCAAACAGGTGCGGGTTTCGGTAGGCCATAGACCTTAGCCAGCGGTATCCGCGGCGCTTGCTGCGCCGCAACCGCTTGTATTTGCGTCGGGCCCATGCCACCAGATGGCCATCTATGGATTGCAGCACATGGTACAGGATCCACTTGTTGTAGGCCCCGTAGTAGTTCAGCCATCCGCGTATCTTAGCATTGTAGTGCCGTGCGAGATCCTCCATTCTGCTTGAGGTCTGCCGACACAAGCGCCAGCTACGCACATCTTGCCGAATGGCCTTTGCGGCTTTTCGGCTGATGGCAGGCGTATACCCTGTGAATAGCCTTCCGCCTCGGGATTTCACTCTTCGTGGCCTAAACGTAAAGCCTAAAAAGGTGAACGAGACGTCAGGATAGTTACCCTTCCGGTTGGACTGCTTGCAGTACACTATCCGGGTCTTCTCAGGATGCAGCGACAGCGCACACTTCGCTAAGCGGCGCTCCAGTGCTGCCCATAGATTGCGTGCTTGGCGCTCCGTCTGGCAGTGACAGACTATGTCGTCCGCGTACCGCTCAAAGGGTATCGTCGGAAAATAGATCGTCATCCACTTGTCAAAGGCGTAGTGTAGAAACAGATTCGCCAGAATCGGACTGATTACGCCCCCTTGCGGGGTGCCTATGGTCCGCTCTGCCTCCTCTCCATCGGGCATCACGACCGGAGCCGTCAACCACCGCTGAATATATAGCAGCAGCCACTTCTCGCTCGTATGTTTCCGTACAGCACGCATCAACAGCGTATGGTCAATCGTGTCAAAGAACGCCTTGATATCCAGGTCCAACACCCACGCTCTGTCCCAGCAGCGCTTACGTGTCTTCTTCAGGGCATCATGCGCTGACTTTCCCGGCCGATAACCGTACGAGTCTTCATGAAACTCGCGTTCCATATCCTCCTCCAACGCCATCTTCGCTACCATCTGGGCAATCCGATCCGTCACCGTGGGAATCCCTAACGGACGAGTACTCCCATCCGCCTTGGGTATGTCCACCCGTCGTACCGGCTTGGGGTGGTAGCTACCCGATGCCATACGATTCCAAAGCTTATAGAGGTTGTCCTCTAGATTAGCTTCAAAGTCGGCAAGGGTCATGCCATCCACTCCCGCTCCACCGTGGTTCCTCTTCACTCGTCGCCATGCCTCCCAGACCTGAGCCTGGGAGACTGGAAACGGCTTTGCTTTCTTCATCTGAGTCCTTCCCTTTTGAGTTGCTCTGATGATGTTAGCCGCACGAGCTGTCCCCTTCGCTCCGATCCCATTACAGGATCATCATCACTACTACGAGACAGTCCGCCCCTGTGGAGTGCATTGGTACTCAATGACTTGTGGGTATTGCCCACTTGCCAGGCTCCCTTAGCATCACTCCGACAGGTTCTCACGTTCCACGCAAGGGCCTGAGTCGCGCTCTCGCCGCCTATATGCCGGATGCCGATCGGACAAGCTTCAGGACCCCTCCGACCTCGTCCCAGGGACGGATCTCTACCCTGGTTTTGACATCGTCTATCTTTTTCGACACGTCTTCGACGGTTCACTTTCGTTCGACTTCGACGACTCGCACCTGACGGGGTACTTCCCCGCCTTTTCCCAGCTCGCTAACCACCACGCCTCTTAAGCGCAGCAGCAGTGGGCGGTTTGCAGCCTCCACCTGACTGGCGGCTGCGGAGGGCCTACCTCCATCCCTCACGCAGTTATCAGGCTCTTTTTCCTACCTCATACTTTCACCTCCATGCCTGTACGTGACACACAGATCCCTTAGAAAACGCTGCGCGTCGTGCTTCCGCTGGAAGCCTACCACAAAGTCGTCCGCATAACGGACAAGGCAGGTTTCCCCCCACGCCACCCGCACGCGCCATCGCTTATCGTACCACAGGTCCAGAACATAATGCAGGTACACATTCGCCAGTATCGGCGAAATTACCGCGCCTTGCGGGGTGCCCATCGGACTGTCCCGCAAAACACCGGCCTCCATTACGCCTGCCTTGAGCCATTTGATGATCAGCCGAATGACCCGTTTGTCCGCTATGCGGTGCTCCAGAAACCGAATCAACCAGCCCTGGTCCACCATGTCAAAGAAAGAACGTATGTCCGCATCAACAATCCAGTTGACCTTCGTACGCTCGATCGCATAGGCCAACGCGTCCAACGCATCATGCGCCTTCCGCTTGTACCTAAACCCATAGCTGAAGTCAAGAAACTCCTCCTCATAGATCGGGAGCAGGATACAGATCGCCACCGCAGCCTGGACAATCTTGTCCTCCAGTGCCGCAATGCCGAGCGGTCGTGTACTGCCATCTGGCTTGGGTATCTCAACCCGCCTGGACGGCATCGCCCGGTACGCTCCGCTGTGCACGCGGTCATGTAAGTCAGCCAAACGCGCTGTCAATCCAACCTCGTACTCCGCCCATGTCACGCCGTCCACGCCTGGCGCTGCCTTCCTCTTTAAACGATAGAAGGCATGCCGCAGCGATTTCACCGTGATATGGTGCAGAAGCGTCGTGAGCTTCTCCTTGGGTTTCCGCTTCACGAATTGTCGCAACCGGTCCGCTCCTTGTTGCACCGCTACCCGATCCCGCGCCCGGACAGTGTTAGAGTTTTCCAGTTTCCCCTCAGGTACAGGACTTGGCTCCGGCAGCTCCGCCGGGCGGCTACGCCCCTTGTTCGCTGCTTTCTTAGCTACTATTCCTGTATCGGACTTCTCCATGCCGTTCATCTCCAGTTACGGGGATTAACCCTCTCTTTCGCGACCCTGAACGACTCCAGGGTGACACGGAGACCTCCCAGGTCCCGGCGTAGTACGTACGTGCGTGCCTGGGTTCTTGGACACCGCGGGACCCTCCTCCGCCTCACCATTAGCGGCAAAGAAGGTGTTGCCTTCGACCAAATGCAAAGTCTCGGCATCCCGGACGATGAAGTTTTCGGTGCTCATTAGCCCTGCCCACACGCGCCTCTACCGACGCTTCGCCTGTACCCTCGCGAGTACCGACGCACGGCTCGAGGAGATGTGCAGATGGTTAGTCTTTCACAACGGGGGACTTGCACCCCCTGTACTAACGCCAGTTAGCCTGGCGCACGCATCTGACTTCTCTCCACCGTACATCCTCCGATCAGCATTTAGCCTACGCTTTGGCGACCCTCCCCGAAGGGACGGGTAATGGAGAGACCTCCCAGGTCCCGGCGTAGTACGTACGTGCGTGCCTGGGTTCTTGGACACCGCGGGACCCTCCTCCGCCTCACCATTAGCGGCAAAGAAGGTGTTGCCTTCGACCGATAGAAAAGCCTCGGCATCCCGGACGATAGCGTTTTCGGTGCTCATTAGCCCTGCCCACACGCGCCTCTACCGACGCTTCGCCTGTACCCTCGCGAGTACAGACGCACGGCTCGAGGAGATGTGCAGATGGTTAGTCTTTCACAACGGGGGACTTGCACCCCCTGTACTATCGCCAGTTAGCCTGGCGCACTCTACCGACGCTTCGCCCGCACCCTCGCGAGTACAGACGCACGGCTCGAGGAGATGTGCAGTTGGTTAATCTTTCACAACGGGGGACTTGCACCCCCTGTACTAACGCCAGTTAGCCTGGCGCACGCCTCTCTTTCCATCTGATCTGGAGGTTGGATGCCCAACGCCCGTAGCTTGTCTGATACTTTTTGCCACCGGCTACTCGGATCGCTGTTCGCATCCACCACAATGCCGGTGGTGGGCGCACGCTGGGCGCTTGGCTGGTTGTGAACTGCTGTGCGCGTCTTGCGCTCAAGAGCGGCACAGTGGAGCTTATGCGCGGGCGCGCACGGGTAGGACCTGTGTCTGTGGGGTGGCGGCGATTTTCAGGTTAGCACCCCGATGGGGCAGCTGGTCGCCGATGGCTGTGGTGTGCGTAGGCATGCGCTCTAGCACATTTTCGAGCTAGGTTTGCGGATCAATGCCCTGCAGTCTGTAGGTTTCCAGCAGCGAGTAGATGACGGCAGCGCGCTGGGCTGCTTTGTGTACCTCGGCATGCAGGTGGTCCTTGCGCCTCAGCGTTAAGCGGATGCTGTTATCTACGAGGATATCCCAAAAGGTTAGGCAACAATACTACCTGTCCAATTTGCAGACTTTCGGACGGATACGCCATGCTGATAACCTGGAGCAATTCGCTGAAGGTAACGCTGATGCCGCCCCAAACGACATCATTCGCCAATGCGACCTATCCAGTCGTGCCGCCGCGGATTCTTTTGCCACACTACGCAGCACGGCGCATGAGCTTGCGCTGCAACTCATTGCCCGACGCGAGCGACGACACCATTTCTCCTCCCACATCTGAGAGCCTTGCCAAATCCTGCCGAGGGATTTCGGCCTGATCACTGAACACCAGGATCGACTCGAAGTCAAGCTTATATCGGTGGAAATAGGACAGAAAAATCGTGGTCAAGCGAGCCTTATCCCGATTCGGCACTCCAAAAAGGAAGACCTGACCACCTCCCTTTCCTTCCAACCAATAGTCAATCGGATAAGCATCCGAATTGGGAATGTCGGTCAAGAGGTGGTCGCGCTTGACCCGTTCCTCCCCAATTATCTGGAGAACCAGGTTCGCGAAATCTTCATAGAAGGTAGAGATGGAACGGGATCGCGAGCGGAGCGTGAGATCGTAGATGCGGATCAGAGCACGGCCATAACGAAAAAGTGCGGCAGCAAGATCGTCGATAGGCGTATCCAGGTAGAACACGCCCCCGTCCTTAGCCACGCTTTCCTCGGCAAGGATTCGCTCTACCAGAAGGCCGCGACTTCCAGTAAGGAAAGCGTCTAAATCGTGATCGTAGCTGATCCGCATTAGCGTGTCACCCCTGTCGGAAAGCCTTACACCGCCGGGAGACTCCGACAAGTAGATTGGATAGCGGTCTCCGTCGGGGAACTTGAATTCGGCGTCGAGCATCAACACGTCGTCTGCGCGTCGCTCTACTTGGACTGTTGCGCAGAGCTGATCGCAAAGCCGCTTTTGCAGCTCGTCAGGAATGATGGCCATTGAACAGATGCAACTGATTGAGCTCGGAGCGTATTCCAGAAAGCGCCAGTTTAACTCCGAAGTGCACCACATGCAGACGGAGCCGTGTGCTCGTTAGCGGGGGCAGAAAATAGTGAGGAAAGCAGGAAGGAGCAGTTCCATCGAAGGGTGGGCGAAGCCTGGAGCGGCTGGGAAGCGCCCCTGGTCGCCGAGGAATCCTCGGCACGGGACCGAGACCTCATACGCCTTACGCACAAGAGCCAGCATAGCCGCCGGCGACCTTGGGCGGAATCTCCCTAGCCGTACACGGAGTCGTGCGCCCCATACTGGGGACGCAATCATTTCCCGACGACGTTTATCCGCATGTGCCAGATCCGTCCCGCGACTCCGTAGGGAGATTCGGATGGGTACTCCATCGCCCAGATCTGGGCCGCAGAGTCGTCCGGGAGCCCGTTCGGCAGGCGGTCCAGCAGGTTGCTGGCCCCGAAACCTACCTGGATGCGGCCAGCCACCTGAAACGTGACTTCCAAGTCGACGATCGATGCTGCGTCGATCGTGACGTTCTGCTCGAAGATGAACGGGGTGGTGACCGAACCAATATGATTCAAGCTGAACCTCGCACCGAAGCCTCGCGCGGATCGGACATCCGCGCTGACGCCGATTCGCCGCCTCGGCTGCGCCTTCTCGATGAGAGTCTGCTGCGTGGCGCCGATGAAGTTTTCGTTCCGGTTGGCAGTGATCTCGGTGCTGTTCTGGTGAAAAGTGGCCGAGAGATCCACAGCTCCCCAGTCCATGCCGCGGAAGCGCCAGTTCGCAACTAGATCGAATCCCTGCGTGCGCGTGTCGATCGCATTGGTCCAGAACGCAACGGCGTCCACCGGGCGGCCCTGGAACTGGGCACCGGGACGAAGCCCATGACTTGGATTAAGGCTCTGGGTCAGGGCGATGGCGTCGGCAACGGCAATCCGATAATAGTCCGCGGTCACCAGCAAGCCAGCATCGTTGGAATAGACAAACCCTCCTGTAAGGCTCAGCGATGTCTCATGGCTCAGCGAGCACGCCCCGAAGTCGGCGCACGCTATGGGATCGCCTTCGGGCAGGAAGCCGGCGCTCACCAAACCGTCGTTACCTCCCACAAAGGCAATGGTGTTGAAACCCCGCTGGGGAAGGCGCGGTGCGCGGAAACCCGTGGAGACGGCAGCGCGCAGTGCTGCGCCCGATCTTCCCAACCCGATACGACCCGCCACCTTGCCGGTCAACGAACTTCCGGCGTCCGTATAATGCTCGAACCGGAGGGCACCGTTCAGCGTATGCCCCGCCGGCTTCCGCAGCTCCATGTCAGCGTAGGCACCGAAGCTATTGCGATCCTGTTCGCTCAGCGAAGCCGAGGTTGGACTGTAGCCCGGGTAGCCCTGCATCCCGCAGCTGGCGTAGACGGTCCCGTCGTTCTGGTGATGGGCAGCCGGAAAGCTGCCAGACGTATCGCTCGGTCCACACGCCCAAGAAGCCCGGTCACCGGCTTCCATCCAGTACGAATCCCGCCGGAAAGCGCCACCGATGGCCAGAAACGCCGGGGTCGAACCTATCTCCACTACCCGCGTGGCACCGGTATTCAGCGTCCACTGGCGGACATTCAGCCCTCCGCTGAACACGTCTTGGGGTCCGGCGTTCGCAGCAATGGAGGCTCCGTCGGCCGCCGGATTGTTCGCCAGAAACTCGGCCGCGTAGGACGCGTTGATCGAATTCGCGGCGCTGAAGGCGAATCGGCCGTGCCCGAATCCGAGACTGAGGTCACCCGACCAATCACCCATATCGCCACGCACCCCCGCCACAGCTGACTTGTCCGTAAGGTCCGATTCCTCAATCGGGAAGAAACCGTCTGGATAGACATAGCTCACCGAACGCGGTACCCAGTCCGCCTTGCGGTACAGCCCGTCGGACACCGCTTCGCGTCCAGAGTAGCCTCCGAAGGCATAGAACTCGACTGATTCACCCACTGGAATCGCGGCATTCGCCATAAAGCCCGCACTCCGGTAGTCGGGCTCACCGTTCCGTAGCAGTTGGATCACCTTCCCTCCGTCCGCGCAGGGGCCGTATGACGGATCGGGGCCGAAACAGGTCGGTGCCATACCCGCCCGGTTCGTCACCTCCTGCCTGGCGACCTCCATCGTGATGTTAAGAAAGCCGTCTCCGAGCGGAACCCCAGCGTTGGCCGAAGTGATCAGTCTCGTCCCGTCACCGCGCGACGTGCGGCCGAGAAAAGTGGACGCGCTGATACCGCTCGGGTCGTCCTTGAGCACAATGTTGATGACGCCGGCGATGGCGTCTGAGCCGTATTGGGAAGCCGCACCCGCGCGCAGGACCTCGATACGTTTGATCGCGTGTACGGGAATCGCGCGAAGGTCCGTACCGGTTGTCCCTTGTCCAGACACCGCCAGCACCTTCGCAAACGCGACCCCGTGGCGCCGCTTACCGTTGACTAAGACGAGCACCTGGTCGCCGTTCATGCCGCGCAGCGTGGCTACGTGTAATGCCGCGCCATCACCGGCGGACAAGCGAGTGGAGTTGAATGACGGTGCGATGCTTCCGAGCACCTCGGCCAAGTCGACCTCCCCCAAGCGGGCGATCTCCTCGGCTCCGTAGATGTCCACGGGGACGGGGAGTATTGCGGGATCAGCAACACCCGCCCGCGAACCCACCACATGGACTTCCTCGAGCACGAAGACTGTGTCTGGCGATTCCTGGGCCACAGTCGAGCCGACTGTAGCAAGAGTTGCGAGAACCGCCGGGGCGACAAATAAAGCCGGGCGGAAGAACAGATGGGAAAATACCGCTGCGTTCATGGTCAGCTCGTTTTGCCAACTCCCGATATTCACCAGAACTCGCTAACTGAAGGCTGGGGTGCTGCAACATCTTGCAGATGTGTCAGCGTTCTCGTGATTGGAAGTCCCCCAATTTAACTCAGAGGCGCAACATATACAATCAGGTCAGTGTGCTCGCAAATAGAGACAGAGGTTAGCGAAGAGAGCAGGAAGGGGCCGTTCCACCGAAGAGAGGGCGAAGCCCGACCGGAGATGGAACGGCGTCGGGCAGACGGAAACAGCGCTTTGGGCCCCAAGAGCTTCGGCGCCGGCGGGACAAACGCCTTTCCCATGCGCGTAACCATGCATGATGCTGCATGTAGACGGTATCGTGCCCTACCGGTCGTTCTGGTGATACGACCGAATCAATCCATCACCACCGGCTGGACTGCCGCGAATCGCTGATCCAGGCGCACCGGCTTCTGCTGTCGGGTCTGGCTCAGACCCTGGTGCACCATCCACCGCGGCCGCTACAGCCTACCGCGCGCCAATGAAGACCTCCGCCGGTGTGCGGTAACCCAAGCACTTACGTGGACGATCCTTCAGAATCGTCTGTCCCCGCATTACCGCTGCTGGCTCAACAGCGCGGAAGTTGGTCGCCTTCGGAAAGTATTGCCGTACCAGGCCATTGGTGTGCTCGTTCAAGCCACGCTCTAAGGAATGGTACGGCTGCGCAAAGTAAAACGACGCTGAAAGGGCCCGGGCGATTTGCTCGCGATGGGCGAATTCCTTCCCGTTGTCCGCCGTGATGGTAAGCACCCGATCCTTCACCGGTTTCAGACACGCTACGATCGCTGCCTTCGAAGATACCAGCGCAAGAAACGTGCATCTCGACGCACGGTCGACCATCGATACCAACGCACCCTGGTGCTTGCCCCCAATGATCGTATCCACCTCCTGGTCGCCTACACGCGTCTTCCTCTCCGCTATGGGATCCCGTTCGCTGATGTATACACGGTTCGGTATCAGGCCGCGCCCAGCACCGCGCTGACTATGCCTGTTGTAACGCTTACCGCTACGGAGAAGTAGCTTGTACAACGATCCGCCAGCTACCCTGTTGCTCCAAATGTACCGGTAGATCCATGTGGTGCTCAACGCAACGACCCCATCATGACGAAGCCGACCCGCGATTGGCTCCAGACTCCAGTGCAAGGCAAGCTTCTCACGCACCATGGCCCACAGCGCTGCGGTCACCTTACGAGGATGCTACGATGCTTTCTGGCGCCGCACACGAGCCAGTCGGTCCGCCTGCTTATACCGATAGCCTCTACCTCCACTGTTGCGCCGCACCTCTCGACTGATCGTCGATGGCGAACGACCCAACTGCCGCGCTATGGCGCGTATTGAATCCCCCCGCTTCTTCAACGCATGAATCTGACACCTTTCCTCGTACGAAAGGTGACGGTAGCCCTTTGCCATCTGATACCCTCCAATGATGAAGCCACAATACATATCAACAGCCTCTGGACCTTGCGGCTCCATCGGGATGCCAACGCGCTCGCCAACCCATTGCTCTGCCAAATCAAGTGTTGCACTTCCTTGTTAAATGGGCCTGACCTGACCAATACCTTCTTTCACGGTCGGCAGAAAGGAGAGCTCCTTCGTTGTGGGCGCAGCAGAGAAAAGCGGACCGACTGTCCACTGGTCACGCTCGCTCTGACGCTCAATGCCTCGGGATTCCCGCGCAGTGCGCAGATTCTACGCGGCAATGCTAGTGAGCCGGCTACGCTCCAGCAGGCCATTGAGAACCTTAACGGAGCGACGCCGACCGTTATCATGGATGCCGGTATTGCCACTAAGGCGAATCTGGCGTACTTGAAGGAAAACAACCTCGATTGGATCTGTGTGGAGCGCATAAAAGCGCCTCCGGTGCCCACTGAGCCACCCGATCAGCGGTTTGAAACCGCCAATGAGGTGCAGGTCCAGGCGTGGAAGTTGTCCAAGGAGGAGGGAGCGTTGCGCGTCTATGTCCACAGTGAAGCCCAGCAGGCCACCCAAGAGCAGATCTTGCAGACGAAATGCAAGCGGTTTGAAGCGGCATTGGAATACCTGAATGAGGGACTGCCCCTGCCCAGACGTGTGAAGAATATCAGCAAAGTGGCGCGTAAGGTCGGTCGCCTGCAGGAGAAATACAGGGCGGTGGCGCACCTGTACGAGGTTGAAGTGAAGCAGAAAAAGGGGACACACCTTGCCGAATCGGTCACGTTTAGCGCGCGTGCTTCCCATCAGACAAGAACCCAAGCCACCGGAGGGTAGGTGCTCAGCACCAGCCATACCGCCTGGCCTGTCAAAAAGATTGCGCGCACCTACTGGCGACTCACGGAAATTGAGGCCACGTTCCGAGTCATGAAGTCCGACCTCGGATCACGGCCCGTCGTTCACAGCAAAGGTGAACGCATTGAAGGGCATCTGTTCATTAACGTGCTGACCTACCCTGCCGCCCATTTGATGCGCACAAAGCTCAAGGCCAGCAACATTCATGACAGCTGGGATTCGCTCCGCTTCGGCCTTAACCAGATCCACAGGATTACCACGGTGATGCCGAAGAGTAAGCACCGATATCTCGTCCTGAAAGTGGATCAGAATCTGAGGTCATTTATGGAGCGCATCGTCCAGAGTCTGGGCATGCGCTATGATCCCGCGGCGATAAGAACCAAGGAAGAAGTCTCCGATAAGCCACGCGATCCCGAGAAACCTCCTCATCCATGAATCCCGTGACGCTCCTCATGCCTGGCACCCGTACGAACTCTGGAAGGAGCAGGGTGAGCTGTGTCCGATTCGCACAGATGAGGCCCGATGACGGTACCTCAATGCGATCGAGGGCATGCAAATCAGGGGCGACCCCCAACCAGAGCCACCCCCAACCACTCCCGTAAACCGTAAGGCCCCATAGCCCCCGAAAACATGCGCCCCAAACCGGGAACAGGGGAGGTCTGGCCTCTCATTTCATTACGAATGACGAAGTTGGGTAAGCTACACGGCCGAAGTACATCCCCTATTTGCGCATCAGAGATGCTTTGCTGGACATCAGAGCCTCCACTGGCGAAAGAGTACCTGATACCAACCACTGCCGCATTCTTTCTCACTCCCCAGCCTTACCTCCAACAGCCAGTTGCACGCAGGAGGGGAGCCTGTTTGCAGGGTCGCGGTGAATGCTGGTGGCTATGCATCGGTGTCCACTTTGGATTGGATTGGGCGCACGAACTCTCACCACGGGATTGTACCCGCCAGACAAATCGACCATCGCTGCACCTGCCACACCACCATCGTAGCACCGTACGACCCATGACACCATGCGTCCAACGTCCAGCAGCGTGGCCATCGAGCATGGTCAGCAGACCTGTGCCCTAGGCATCCAGCCCGATCGCATCGCTAATCGTCCCCAGCCTTTCCCGCTCGCAGATCGCCGAGAGCCCCTCAAGGATGCGCAGCAGCAAGCCCGGACCCTTATAGACTAGTGCCGTGTAAAGCTGTACCACCGACGCGCCAGCGCGGAGCGCCTGATAGGCGGACTCCGCAGAGTCAATGCCGCCCACGCCAATGATGGGGGTGCCTGGCCCCAACCGCGAATAAAGGTAGCGCACCTGCCGCAGCATTCGGGGCCTGAGCGGGACGCCGCTCAGACCGCCCGCACCCATAGCAGCCAGCGTCTCGGGCGACGTGCGCAAGCCATCGCGATCTGGAGCCGTGTTGCACGCGATATAGCCAGCCACGCCGTGCGCGCGCCCTACAGCCAGTATCTCATCCACCTGGCTGTCAAACACCACCCGAACCGAGGTTGGCGGCGAAAGCTTGAGAAAGACGGGCGGCAGGCGAATCAACACATTACGCTGCCGGTAGATCTCCCCCAACAGCGTGTCTAAGCTGGCAGGATCCTCAAAGGTGCGACCATCGTCCGTATTGGGGCACGAAATGTTGAGCGCTACGTAGTCAGCTAAAGGGGCCAAAAGCATGAAACTCCGGCGGTAATCTTCCACAGGATCCATGCCCCCCTTGCCAGCCCCGTGCGTCCTGGCCAAACTGATACCAACAGGGATCCTGCAGCGGGCGCGCAAGCGCGCCAAGCGGCGACCTATACGAATCGCGCCCTGATTGGGTAACCCCATCCTGTTGATGAGGGCGGCCTCCTCAGGTAACCGAAATGCCCGCGGACGCGGATTGCCCCTGGAAGGGCGCACCGTGACAGAACCCACCTCGGCAAACCCGAATCCCAACGCATCCCACAACGGCAGCAGCTTACCATCCTTGTCCGCACCGGCCGCCAACCCCACCGGGTTGCGAAACTCCATGCCTGCCACCCGCTGGCCCAACGACGCATCCAAATACGCGAACCGCTGCCGAATCGCGTTGAACGCGGCAAACTGAGCTACCTGCCCCACCGCGATACTTGCGGCATGCGCCCGCTCGGGACCAAGCCGAAATAGCCACTGACGAAACCTGTCGTACAAAGTCGATTCCTGGTAACCGACAACGCCTTCAGGATGAAGCAACAGGCCCCTTCATACCCGCACCGAGCTCCCTGCTACCAGCCCGGACTGAAGAGAAACCCGAAGTGCGCACCCCGATCGGGACGCTGAAACGGATAGGCGTAGTAAAACTCGGCCACAATATACCCCAGAATGTTCACGCGCGCGGCCGTGCCCACGCTGGCCACCGGTACACGACCCACCCCGTCCGTCTCCCATCGGAAAAAGTCAAATGGATTCTGCCCCTTCGACCAAGCCAGACCTGCATCCGCAAAGCCAACAAGCTCAAGAGGGAGGTACGGGAAAGTGATCAACCCCAGCGTCTCGGCGCCAAACAGCGGTATCCGCAGCTCAGCACTGGCCATGGCCACGCGCGTTCCCTCCAGGCGCGAAAAGACGCTGCAAGCCGCATCACGGCACTCGGTCGCGTCAAAGGTGTAACGGCTGTAGCCGCGAAGGAATCCCGCATAGTAAGGGACATCCAAGTACTCCCGCGCGAATACGCCGCCCTCATCTAGCTTCGGACCGTAGCTCCCCGAATGCAATCCCCGCACGGCAAACGTGACGGGATTGACGAAAAGGTAACGCCGGTAATCCAGAAGCACAGAAATGAAATTGTTCGATCCGAACCTGGGAGCCACCTGAAGACGGTAACGACCACCCTGCAAAGGAGAGGTATAGCCAAAGTTGGAAAAGTCTCCCACATAGGCGGCCCCCACCTGTGCCAAGTTGATGGGGTCCGGCTCACACGTTAGGGCCTCCGCGCGCTCCTCCGGCGTTAACCGGCTGCAACGATCAAACCGGATCCGCTGCCGGCTCTGTCCGAACGGCGAGCTGACAATCTGAATGAGTTCGTAGTCAAACGAATACCGCGAAAAGCCGCCAAAAACCTCCAAGCGGCGCGTAGTGGAGAATGGATACGAACCAATGCCGATAAGCTGATCCACAAAGATCCGCTGCCTCAGATCGACATACACCAGATTGCCGTATCGGTCATACCCTCCCTGTGGATACCCGAACACGATCGGCGTGTGCCCGACCATACCTCCGTAGTTGAACCTGCTGCCCCGGTTCATGTACTGCACCTGCCCGCCGATATCCTTGAGACCCCCGTTGGCCTGCGCCACCGCCACCAGCTCCTTGTTGCCCAACATATCGCTGAAAAAGAAGCCAATCCCTCCATAGACGCCACTGCCGTAACCGTAATACCCAGAACCGACAGAGGCCCCCAATGTAGGTGGCGCCACGTAGTCAAGCTTGAGCTTTGAGCTGTACGACTTCTCATCGACCGACGCAGGATCCGGCAGTCCCGTGTGCGGATCGTCCAAGTATCCGGCCACCAACCCCTCATTGAGCGCTCCCGCAGGCGGAAGGATGCTCGCTAATGCCACCTCCTCAGAAGCTGGCTTCACGGGCACGCCCTGCGCCTCGGACGCCTCCAGCACAAATACCTGGTACTGGCCGTCAAAAAAGACCGAGTACATCAAGCGCCCGTTCTGCGCTGCCACCGACATCGTCGGAGAGAGCTTGGTGATGCCGCTCACTCCGGTCTTTAGACGCGTCACACGGTACAGGCCGCCGTCAGCCAGCGTGTAACGGTACAGATCCGCGAAGCCATCCTGATCACTGACGAAGTATACGCTGCGACCGTCAGGCGAAAACTGGGGATTGATGTGCTTGCCCCGAGGAAATGGGCGAATAGTCTCCATCTCGCCGCTTGCGACATCCACCAGCGTGAGGCGCGTCTCGGCAAACTCAAGCGTCTCGAAGTTCGTGCCTCCCGGTCCCCGGTCACTGACTACAACAATCGTCCGCCCGTCAGGTGACCACGCTGGCGCTAAGTCTGCATAGCGGTCGTTATTCAGCTGCCGAACATCACCTGTGGTAAGTTCCAGAACGTACAGGTCGCTGAGGCCGCCATCAATGCCGCTGAATGCGATAAAGCGGCCATCAGGCGACCACGCAGGATTGCTTAGTGCACCTACCCCATCGACCTTGATCCTGCGCTCCAGACTGCCTGTATCTAGGTTCCATACGGCCAACTCATTGTCGCCCTGCGCAAAGGTGACAAATACGAAATTCCGGCCGTCTGGCGACCATGCACCTGACGAGTTGATGAAGCGGATGTTGTCAAAATGTGGATTGGTGTTGGTCGCACGCAGCTTCCGTATCGTCTGCCCCGTATTCGCGTCAGCAATAAACAGGTTGATGTTGAATACGTCACGCTCCGAAAGGTAAGCCACGTATTGGCCGTCTGGACTCACCGCAGGCGATAAATGCAGGTTGCCGCCGGTGATTTCGCGGGTCAGCACAGGACGCCCCGCGCTATCAGGGTGCGTGCGCCCCTCCATCAGAGGCAGGTACGTCTCGCGAATCACTTCCGCCCACTCGCTAGAAAGCGAGTCGGCACGGATCCCAATAGTGTATACGAACGCGGAATCCACACCGGTGCGTCCGCCCAGCTTAAAAAGGTTCGTTACCGCCGCATCCCCGTACTTTCCGCCGATATATGCCAGGTAAGCCTGACCGAAACGATACGGAAAGTACTTACGAGGGCTACGCGTCAGGTCATCGATGGTTGGCAAGTCGTCGCGCAGCGCTGAGTCGCGCAGCCACATCGCCGTGTGCGCATCCTGGCGGCCAACCGACAGGTACTCCGCCATGCCCTCCACCAGCCAAGGAGGGAGTTGCTGCAGCGAAAAGCGGGAGCTGTCATCGCGGACCAACCCTATATCATATTGAAACGAATGCACCAGCTCGTGCCCGAGCACGTGGTCCGTTTCCGCATAGATTCCGGTCAGCGGCATCACGACCCGCTCTTTGAGGCTCTCGGTGACGCCGCCTGTGCCCTGCCCTATGAACCCGCCGATAACGTTGGTCTGCTGAAAGTCCGCGTCATTGGCGTAAAAGATGACCGGCTTGCGCTTGTAGAATTCCCGCAAGAACGTGCGTGCGTGCCGTCGGTACCAGCGCTCTCCCATGCGCGCGGCGTCCGTGACCGCCTCCTTCTCCTCTGGATAGTAGTACCACTCGAAATGCTGTGTCCTGAAGCTGCGGAACTGGAAGTTGTCGTATTGTACTTTGTTGCGGCCGAATCCTTGGGCCAGCGCCTCGGTTGCGCTGAGAGTGAAGATGGCCAGCAACAGGAGTGCCAGCAACATATGTTTTCTCATGGCGCTTCGGAGAGGTGGCGCGAATTATTGTAACAACTACCCGCGGCGGCGGTTGCAGGCTGTGTTCCGCCGGGCAGCTGCTCCCGGAGCAGTACCGACCCCACGGCGCAAAAACTGTGCCACAGCTTAACTTTCCATACCAGCTAAACCCTCTGATGTGATCCAAGACGACCGAGCCAAAATCATGCTGGTGGTCATCTTCGTGTCTTTGGGGCTTCTAGCAGGACGCCTCTTCGAGCTGCAGGTCATCGGGAGGGGGGATGCCCAGGAGGTATCGCGCGGCAATGCGCTTCGGACGCTGACGGTGATGCCAGCCCGTGGCGCCATCTATGACCGCCACGGGGTGCTCATGGTGCACAATGAACCCTCATTTTCGGTGACGCTGACGCCACGTTACTTTGACAACGGCAAAGTAACGTTATTGGCTGAGCACCTGGGCGTCACGGACTCCGTGGTCCTAGCGAGGCTGGCTGAGGCTCGTGCATGGGCCTCGTACCGTCCGAGCCTGTCCTTCAGAAACGTCTCGTATGACCAGTACAGCCACATACAGGAAGATCTATTCAGGCTGCCTGGCGTGGCGGAGATCGTCAGCCAGAAGCGCCGCTATCCGTCGGAAGCTCGCGCGTCGCACGCGTTGGGATATATCGACGAGATCCGCCGCGACGAGCTCGAAGACTCCTTGTACAGCGGCCGTTACCGTCAGGGTGACATCGTCGGCCGTACAGGGGTGGAACGGGCCTACGAGGCTCGCCTGCGCGGCATCCCGGGCAAGGCCCAGCGCGTAGTCAACGTGTACGGCCTTGAGGTCAAGCCATATGCCGACGGCCAGGGAGATGAACCCGCAGTGAGCGGCTACGACATCCACCTGGCGATGGATGCAGGGGTCCAGGCGCTGGCGGAGTCACTCTTTGTGAACAAGCGGGGCGCAGCTGTAGCCATCGACGCCCAGACGGGCGGAATCATAGCGCTGTTTAGTGCCCCCGACTACGACCTAAACATATTTAGCGGAGGGATCGTGCAGAAGGACTGGGTCGCAGTTAACACCCACCCGGACAAGCCGCTGTATAACCGGGCTTCGATGAATCAGATGCCGCCGGGCTCCACCTGGAAAGGACTTGTGGCGCTGATGTCGTTGGATACCGGCCTGATCGATTCGGTAGGCCCGAACAGCACCGTCTACTGCGCCGGCTACCATCCCCTAGGTGGCGGCCGCATCTTCCGGTGCCTAGGCCAGCACGGACAACAGGATGTCGTCCACGCCATTCAAAACAGCTGCAACTCCTTCTTCTTTGAAATGGGCCGCCGGATGGAGATCGGCACGTTTAGGCGGTATGCCAACATGTTCGGCTTCGGCATGCACGCACCGACCGACATCCGCGAACAGACGCCGGGACTTATACCGGACTCTTCCTACTTCAACCGCGCCTATGTGCACTGGGGCGTCGGCACCGTCATGAACCTTGGCATCGGCCAGGGCGATATGGGCGTAACGCCCTTGCAGCTGGCCCGCTATATCGCAGCCATTGGTAATGGCGGATACCTGCCTGAACCGCGTCTAGTAGACTACTTGGCTCATCCGGCGACAGGCGACACCGTGCACATCGCGCCCGAACCGACACGCATCCCTATTGACACAGCCTTTTTCAATATTGTTCGCTACGGATTCCGTCGCGTGATGGAGAACGGCTCAGGACGCATGGCCCAGATTCCGGGCATTCCCACCGGCGGTAAGACCGGTACGGCGCAGGCTCCAGGCGGCATGGAAGACCACTCGGTGTTTGTCATGTTTGCACCGTACGATAACCCGCGTATTGCCGTAGCCGTTCAGTGCGAAAATGCAGGCGGGGGCAGTCTGTGCGCCGCGCCTATCGCCAGCCTTATGGCTGAACGCTATCTCAAGGGTCACCTGCCGGACTCGCCGCAGGTGCGCTTAAGGTTGAATCGTGCATTGACGGCTAAGAGTGAGCCGTTGCCGCCCCGCTGAGCATGCGCTCCCAATTAGAAAACCTCGACTTCTGGTCGCTGCTCATCTGGCTAGCGCTGGTTTCGCTGGGGCTACTGGCCATCTACAGCGCTACGCAGGGCAGCGCCCACCAGTATCTAGAGGGGAGCGTCAAGAACAACTTTGACCGGCAGCTAGTCTGGATGGTCATCGCGCTCGTCTGCATGGTCGTCGCGCTCCTGATTCGCGTGGATATCTATATGGATCTGGCTTTTATCGCCTACGGTGCGTGCATCCTGCTGCTTATCGCGGCCCTGGTGTTCGGGCGCGAGGTGGGGGGAGCCCGCTCCTGGGTGTATATCGGTTCATACGGGTTCCAGTCGTCTGAGCTCGCCAAGGTGGGAACGATATTGGCGGTGGCCCGCCTCTTGGCCACCTCCCGCAGGAAGCGGGCAGGCACCTTCAAGCTGATTGCGGTCGGCCTGCTGCTGTTGCCTGCGATCCTGGTGGTGATGCAGAATGACACCGGAACGGCCTTGGTGTTTGTTGGGCTCATTCCCGTGGTGCTGTTCTGGGCTGGCTCGGCGCCGATACTGGTTATCCTGCTAATTACACCCGCTATTGCCTGCTATCTGGCGGTGATTTCTATCCCGTTTGCGATCGGTTTCTCGGCGCTGTTGACGCTTGTACTTTTCGGTCTACACCAGACCAGCCGCTCGGCATCAGCCAGCATCTTTGAGCGAATGCCGCGGGGGCATGTGGCGGCTGCGGGGGGGCTGTTAAGCGGGGGCACGGTAGCGACTGTGTATTTTGCACTCGCCAACGTTCTGCAGCCTCACCATGTGGCCCGTCTGAATGCTTTTGCCAATCCAGAAGCACCCGAATTTCAGAGCGGCGTGGGATTTCATCTGATGCAGTCCAAGGCGGCGATTGGATCCGGCGGACTCTTCGGTCAAGGGCTGATGCATGGAACGCAGACGCAGGGCGCATTCATCCCAGAGCAGTCGACAGACTTTATCTTCTCTGTGATCGGTGAGGAGCTCGGATTCGCTGGAGCCATCCTGGTCGTAGCGCTGTTTGGGATATTGCTCATGCGCATGGTCATGATGGCGGATCAGGTGTACCACCCCTTCGGCAGCGTTTTGGCCGCCAGTGCTGCGGGCTTGTTGCTTATCCAGGTGTACATCAATATCGGCATGGTACTCGGGCTGCTTCCGGTTATCGGCATCCCGCTTCCATTGGTATCCTATGGGGGTTCGGCCTTATTGGCCAACACGTTGATGTTGGCCATCGTGTTCAACCTGCATATGCGCCGCAGGGAGTTCTCATTTTAGCGGACGTTATGATGGCCGATATCCGCGCCGATGTGGTAGTGGTGGGGCTGGGAGCAGCGGGTAGCGCCACCGCCTGCCACCTTGCGCGCCGCGGCATCCCTATAGTAGGGATAGACCAGTTCGCACCGCCCCATGGTCGCGGCTCTACGCACAGCGAAAGCCGCATCATTCGCAAGGCCTATGCGGAGGGTAAGCAGTACGTACCCCTTCTGGCACGCGCGTACTGGCTCTGGGAATCGCTGGAGAAAGAGACCGGGCAGCAGCTCATCACCCGCTGCGGCTGTCTGGTGATAGGACGCGCAGACAGCGCCCGCGTAGCGGGCACGATCGAGTCTGCCCGCGCCGCAGGCATTGAAACCGCGGTGATGACGCCTCGAGAGGTCCATGCCTCTTTTCCCGCCTATCGCCTCAAGAGCCATGAGATAGGCGTATTCGAGCACGATGCTGGTGCCATTGACCCGGAGCGTGCCGTTGCTGCGCACCTAGCGCAAGCGCGGGCGCTGGGCGCACGCCTGCTTATGCACGAACGCATGCTTTCCTGGCATGCGGGCCCGCACAGCGTCACGGTCCGCGGCGAGACATGCCGTATTGAGGCGGACCGGATGGTGCTGGCCGCGGGCGCCTGGGTGGGCGATGCGCTGGGGGCGATGCGCCCGCCGGTCCGCATCGAGCGCGTAGTGAATGCCTGGTTTCCTACCAGCGGATCATCGTTCAGCCCCACAAGGTGCCCGACCTTTATCTGGGATGATGATGGCACAAACTTGTATGGCTTTCCCGACTTCGGGCATGGCCTTAAGGCTGGTCTTCACCACGAGGGCACGCTGGTGGAGCATCCATCCCAGCTGGACCGCAAAATAGGCGCAGCCGACATAGGAGTGTTGTATGAAAAGCTTCTCGGGCTTTTTCCAGAGGGACTTGCCGTTAGCCGGGACGCTTCCACATGCATGTACACGAACACGCCCGATCTGCACTACCTGATCGACCACCTGCCTGGCACCGGGCGCCGGGTCGTTGTCCAGAGCGCGTGCTCTGGGCATGGATTCAAGGCTTCTGCCGCCGTAGGCGAGGTGGTAGCAGATTTGGTGCTGGGGCGAGAGCCCCGTATCAATGTGGATCCTTTTCGGTGGAGATGGTCATGACGGTGGAAGTCGCGGTCCAAGAGGCTTTGGAAGCCGCTCTGAAAACGTTTGACGGGGTACCAGCGGGCTTCGTGCCCGAGCTCGAAAAGCCGCGTGCTGCGCGCTTTGGAGATCTTTCTTCGAACTGTGCCCTGAAGCTGGCGCGCCACCTGCGTCGTCCGCCGTTGGCGATCGCCCAAGCCTTAGTGGCGGAGCTAGTGCTGGATCCGTTGCTGGTGGATTCCTGCGAAGTGGTACGTCCCGGCTTTATCAACTTTCGTTTTGCGCGCGGGCACCTGTACCAGGCTTTGGCCGACTGCCTCGATGCCGGGCCTTGCTACGGGCGCAGCACAGAAGGGAGGGACCGCACGGTGCTGGTAGAGTTTGTCAGCGCCAACCCCACCGGGCCGCTCACGGTAGGTCACGGGCGCAACGCTGTTCTGGGCGACACTATAGCCAACATGCTCGAGTGGACCGGCTATACCGTTGCACGCGAATACTACTACAACGATGCTGGACGCCAGATGCGCGTCCTCGGCGCTTCGGTTCGCGCGCGGTATGAGCAGATGCTTTTTCAGAAGGGGCTGCTCCCGCCCGGGATGCAGTATGCCACGAAGCTCTTGGACCGAGGTAGTGGCGAAGAGCCCAGGTTGGTGCCGGCATCGTTTCCCGATGATGGTTACCTGGGTGCCTATATCGCTGAGGTAGCTCTTAGGCTGGTAGATAAGTGGGGCGCGCGTCTTTTGAGGACACCTGATCTGCGCCCATTCATCGATGAAGCCGAAACATTGATCTTTGCCAGTATCCGGCGCACCCTGAAGCGGCTTGGCATCCGCATGGATACCTTCTTCAATGAGCGGTCGCTCTACGACAATGGTGCGCTCGAAGAGGTGCTGGGCTTGCTCGAGGAGTCCGGCTACCTTTACCGTAAAGAGGGTGCTACATGGCTCAGGACGTCTGCTTTGGACAAAGATCAGGACACGGTACTGGTCAAGAGCTCCGGTGAGCCCACCTATCGGCTGCCCGACATCGCGTATCATCGCGACAAAGTCGCGCGCGGTTATGATGCCTGCATCGACATATTTGGTGCCGACCACATCGCCACGTATCCAGACATCCTGCGTGCCTTGCGTGTGCTCAACGTGGATGCGGACCGCATCGAGGTCATCATATACCAGTTTGTGACACTGACGCGTGCGGGCCAGGAAATCAAGATGAGCACACGCAGAGCCACCTTTGTTACACTAGACGCGCTCATCCAGGAGGTCGGGCCGGACGTTACGCGCTTCTTTTTTGTGATGCGGTCGGCGGGCCGGCACCTTGAGTTTGACCTAGATCTGGCCAAAGAGGCCAGCGATAAGAATCCAGTATTCTATCTTCAGTATGCGCACGCGCGCATCTGTTCTATCGTAGCAAAGGCTCGCGGGGTGGGTCTGGTGACAGGGTCCAGGCCTAGCAGCCTAGCCTTGTTGAGTCATCCGGCGGAGCTGGCGCTGATTCGTTCGCTGGTGCGCTTCCCGAAGGTGCTTTTGAAGGCTGCGCAGGCCCGTGAGCCGCACCGGCTGACGGTGTATCTACGTTCGGTGGCCGAGGCGTTTTCGCGCTTTTACCACGAGTGCCGCATCATCAAAGAGCCATCCCCAATCGCAGGCGCCCGTATGGCTTTGGCGATCGCGACGCGTACGGTGCTTGCCAACGGCCTTTCGGTGTTGGGCATTAGCGCACCAGAGCGTATGGACCGGCGCGACGAGACCCCATGAAGGTATCGTATCAGGGAGCCACCGGCGCCTTCAGTGAGATGGCTGCCCGTGTGATGTATGCCAACTCCGAGCCGGTGGCCTGCCCGACCATGCAGTCGGTGTTTAGGCATGTCACAACCGGGCGCGCCGCGCGCGGTGTTATCCCGATAGAGAACTCTCTCTTTGGCAGCGTCCATATCAACTACGACCTTCTGCTCAAGCACCGCGTTCGGATCACCGGGGAGCTGATGTTGCGTGTGCGCCACTGCCTTCTGGCGGCGCCCGGCACCTCTTTGGCGGATGTCACGCGCGTGCTTTCGCACCCGCAGGCATTGGGCCAGTGCGAGGACTTCTTGCGGCGTACCCTGCCGCATGCGCAGACGGTGCCATCGTATGACACCGCTGGAGCAGCCAAGCTCGTGGCGTCAGCGTCTGTTCCGGGCGCAGCCGCCATTGCGGCGCGCCACGCCGCGGCCGAGTATGGCCTGGCGGTGCTGGCAGAGAACATCGAGAGTCACGACCAGAACTTCACACGCTTTCTGGCCCTGGCTCGGCCGACCGCCGCCAACCTGCAGCAGATCGGGGACCGGCCATTTAAGACCTCTCTGGCTTTTGATCTCAAGCGCAACGTGCCGGGCGCCTTGTTCAAGAGTCTGGCCGTGTTTGCGCTGCGCGACCTGGACCTGCACAAGATTGAAAGTCGCCCGCTGGTGGGCAGCCCCGGCCATTACCTGTTCTATCTGGATGTCGCGGGCCGGGTGACCACCCCGCTGTTGCAGCGCGCTCTGGACCATTTGCAGGAGATCACCGGTAAGCTGCGTGTCTTGGGATCGTATCCTGTGGGCGCTGTCTGGGACCGTTATCCTGCAACGAAATAAATGCCAAACTGATGTCGATGTACGTTCGCTGGACCTTTGCCCTTGTAGCGCTTCTTTTTGCCCACTCGGCGCTGGCTCAGGAGGCCAAGGTGCCGCTGGATCACGATGCCTATGACGTGTGGAACCGTCTAGGTAGCCGTGCGATAGCCAGCGACGGCCGCTGGGTTTTATACGAGTATGGTCCAGATCAGGGAGATGGCACGTTGCGCGTTCAGGGCACGGCTGGTGGGCCCGTCTATACCTTTGACCGCGGAGCGGGCGCACGCTTTGCGCGCGATGCATCGCATGTGGCTTTTTTGATCAAGCCTGCCGAGGACTCGCTCAAAGCCGCTCGCAAGGCCAAGAAGAAGGACCATGAGATGCCCCAGGACACGCTGGCCATTCTGGACCTTGCCACAGGAGAGGTGACGCGCATCCCGCGCGTGCAGTCCTTTCAGATGCCCGAGGAGGCCGGTGGCCTGTTGGCATGGCACTTGGAGTTAGAGCCCGTCGAGGCGGACACGACAGTTAGCGATGAGGGAGGCGATGAGAAGGACTCCGCCTCCGATAAGGGGCACGGCACGTTGGTCTTGCACAGCTTTGTTACGGGCCGCGCCCTTGAGCTGCCGCATGCCAGAGCATACCACTTCTCTGAAGAGGGACGCTACTTGGCGGTGGCTGCTGCTCCGCCCGACAGCATGAGACATGGCGTACTGCTTATTGACACAGACGCCTGGCAGGTGGATACGTTGATGGCAGGTAAGGGAGACTACGAGCAGTTGACCTTTGACAAGGGAGAAGCGCAGCTCGCATTCATTTCTGACAGGGACGACCAGGCGGCGGACGATCCAGCAGGGCGCATCTACCGATGGCACGGCGGTACGCTCGACACCTTGGTAACGCCAGACACGCCGGGTATTGCGGAAGGATGGTGGGTTGGCAGTGGGGCGAGCTTGGCTTTTTCGGAGTCGGGTAGGCGGCTTTTTTTCGGCACGCAGCCCAGGCCCGAGGATGAGGACTCGGATGATGAAGATGAGGACGAAGACGAAGTAAAGCTGGATATCTGGCACTGGAAGGATCCGCTTTTGCAGCCCATGCAGCTGGAGCAGCTTGAGCAGGAGCGGAATCGTTCTTACCGGGCTGTGGTGCATCTGGCGCAGGGCCGCGTGGTGCAACTTGCGCGAGAGGATATGCCGACCGTTGAGGTGGGCGACAAAGGCGACGCGGACTTCGCGCTTGCTAACACCAATATGCCTTACCGGCAGGAGATTTCGTGGGATTCACCCCGTTTCATGGATGTATACCGCGTCGACGTGACCGACGGCAGCCGGGAGCTGCTGGCAGAGCGCATTCAGGACACGGCAGACTTTTCGCCAGACGCTAAGTTCGTTTCCTGGTGGGACCGCAACGCGCTGGCGTGGATGGTGGTCCCTGCGACCGGCGGCGAGGTGGTTAATGTCAGCGCAGCATTGCCCTACCGCGTAGACAACGAGAATCACGACTGGCCATATAGGCCTAGCAGCTACGGCTATGCGGGCTGGACCGCAGATGACGAGGCCTTTCTTGTGTATGATAAGCATGACATCTGGGCGCTGGATCCGTCTGCTAAGCGCGAGCCCTACTCCGTCACCAACGGATACGGGCGGCAAAACAACTTGCGATTCCGCTACCGGCGCCTAGACCCGGACGAGGACTTTGTAGCCGACCCACTCCTGTTGTCTGCTTTTGACTATGGAACCAAGGAGAACGGCTTCTATGCGGGCGACCTCGCCGAGGACGGCGCCGCACCCAAAGAGCTGGTTATGGGTGCGTACTCGTATGGCTTTCCTCGCCAGGCGGAAGATGCCGGAAAGCTACTTGTTACAAGAGAACGTTTTGAGGAGTTTGGCGATCTGTGGGTGGCCGAGGACGACTTTAGCGATATGGAGCGGATCAGCGACCTCAACCCACAGCAGTCAGAATACCTTTGGGGTACCGCGGAGCTGGTTTCCTGGACCTCTCTCGATGGGGTTCCATTAGACGGCATGCTGTTCAAGCCAGAGGGATTTGATCCATCAGCGCAGTATCCGATGATGGTGTATTTCTACGAGAAGATGTCCAGCGGACTGTACTGGCACCGCCCGCCGGCGGCTGGCGGCTCCAGCATCAGCGTCTCATTCTACGTCAGTCGGGGCTACCTAGTGTTTATCCCCGACATCCCGTATAAGGTGGGATATCCAGGCGAAAGCGCCCTCAATGCGGTCATGTCTGGTGTCACGATGCTCATCAACCAGGGCTTTGTGCAGGCCGACAATGTTGGCGTGCAGGGTCATAGCTGGGGCGGCTACCAGATCGCCTACATGGTTACAGAGACGAACCTTTTCAAGGCTGCGGAGGCAGGCGCGCCGGTGTCCAACATGACCAGCGCCTACGGCGGTATCCGCTGGGGCAGCGGCATGAGCCGCATGTTTCAATATGAGCGCACGCAGAGCCGCATCGGCGGCTCGTTGTGGGAGGTTCCGCTCCGCTACATCGACAATTCGCCGCTGTTTCAGGCGGACAAGGTCGAGACACCGGTTCTGATGATGCACAACGATGATGATGGTGCTGTGCCGTGGTACCAGGGTATTGAGTTCTTTGTGGCCTTGCGGCGGCTTGGCAAGCCGGTTTGGATGCTCAACTACAACGGCGCTGGACACGGACTGAGAACGTTTGCGAACCGGAAGGACTGGACTATCCGGATGCAGCAGTTCTTTGACCACTACCTTAAGGGTGCGCCTGCCCCTGTGTGGATGGAGCATGGCGTGCCGGCGCTCATGAAAGGCAAGACCTTAGGGCTGGAGCTTGTCGGGGACCAGCGGTAGTCCAACCGGCCGTTGGCGCTGGCCACCTAGGATGGGCATGGAAACCAAGAGCGTGAAGCGGCCTAACACAGGCAACAAAGGTCAAGCGCACAGGCAAGAGATAAAATGGTGTGGAGGCGTCTCTCCATTCTGCATAATTCCCTCACACATGGACTTGACTACTAAGGTCGTGCAGCAATCGGACATTGTGCTGGCTGCCATGGCAGCAGGCGGCCCAGCGGCCCATTTTGACCCTGTACAGATCCAAAAGCTCCTGTTCCTCATTGACGACAGGGTTCCAGGCGCGGGTGGGCCTCATTTCGCATTCCGTGCCTACAACTACGGCCCCTTCGATGCGGCAGTCTATGAAGTCCTCGCCGACCTGGTCAAAGCAGACGATGCGGAAATTGATCGGAGTGGTCCGTACAGGACATTCACTTTGTCAAAGGCAGGCCGCACGCGTGGCCAGGCGGTGCTCAGACGACTTAAAAGGAGAACTGCTAGATCCATACGTAGGATTTCACGTTGGGTACTATCGCTGTCATTCTGGGAATTGGTCGAGGCGATCTACAGGCAGTACCCGGAGATGGCAGTAAATACCCGGATTCCACAGGCGGCACTCAGGGCCGAGCGGAGGTCTTTGAATTCCCGCCAGGCATTCCTGTCAGGCATGACAAGGCCATTCGATATATGGCCACCAGAGGATGACGTGAGGCCCGAATTATCTCCAGATGAGCGAGATGCGATGGCCATGGCAACGGATTGGTGGACTGTGGGAAATGATCTGCGCAGCGCAATCAAGGGGATCAGCAGGTCTAACGAACGCTGATGTCAGACGGATCCCCCGCCGAATCGCATTCCCGAGGATGACGGAGCCGACAGCGCGACCGACGCAGGGTCGCAACAGGTGACTGGCGATGTGGTCAACCTTACGGTTAGCCGCACCACGAAATTTCACCAAGGTCCGCTGCCTCCTCCCGAGCAGCTTGAGAAGTATAACAACATCCTCCCGGGAGCGGCCAAATGGTTTTTTTCGCAAGTCGAGAAAGAAGCAAATCATCGACGGACGATGGAATCCCTGGCGATCCGAAACGAGGGGAGACTCAATTCTCGAGGGCAAATTCTTGCCTTCCTTCTTAGCGTGGTGGGCCTTGTTGGGGGCTTGGTTTTGCTATATCTTGGGAAGCCCATCGGAGGCTTGGCCGGCGTGGTAACGGCATGCGCCTGGACCAGCATCACGCTGCTGCGCCGCCGTCGCGGAGGCAGGGAGAGACTCCCGACCACTAATGCAAGCAAAAAGAGGGGAAATATCGCCGGTTAGAGCGAGGAAAACGAAGCATCTATAGGTGGGTGTTGCAGGCAGAGGCAGCGGATGCGCGTGGGAAGGTGCAACGTAACCGTCCCGCAGAATGCATTAAATGCAGGCTACGTGACCATCTTATGTTTTGATGGGTTCTACGTGGTTATGCGGTAGTCTGAGCTGCGGTCAGGTTGGGAGTATCCTGAGCCGTGATGGGATGGCTTGGATTTGCGATACCGAGCAGGTATGTATAGGATTGCTCGACACGTGTAGTGGTGATCTCCGGCGGTGGCGCGATCACTGCGCTCATGTCACCCATATACCGTAGGTATGCTCCGCCTCGAGAAGGACGCTGCCCGCAGGCAGGTGCCTCTATCATAGACTCTCCTCCGCCAGCCTCTCTTGCTCCGCTTTTCCCTATACTGCGCTACCCAACCACATTGGCGAAGCGCGGCCATGTACCACCTAGAGCATTGGCCGACGGGATGTTTTGGTGTCGTGCCTTTATCAGGCGCGCTGCTGCCCACCCCCTCGTATACCCGCTTACTCTATGTATCTCCAGAGCCGCTGTCAGCGCAGGCGGCCGATGCATTGACTTGGTTCGCCCGTGCTCAGGATGTCTACTACACACACTTCTCGGGCCTGTAAGCACACCGCTTGCAAGCGTAGTACCTTGCATGGTATGCACGGTACAATGGACGTCTGGCAAGTGCAGCATTTCGTCCCATGAAGCACTCCTCCGACACGCATTCCATCCAGAGCAGCAAGCAGCAGGTGGTCCCGCCGTCCACGCTGGTTCCCATACTGGGCGATGATCGGGGTCCCGCGACGTTTTTTCATGGGCGCGAACGGGAGCTCTGCACCTTCAAAAAGAGGCTGGGTAGCGCGCGCCAATCCAATGGCGGGACTATCTTTCTCATCCAAGGCGCACCCGGTGCTGGCAAGACTGCCTTGCTTCACGAATGCGGGCTGCGGGCTAAGGCTGATGGATGGCGCGTGGTGGAGATAAGGAGCGACGCGCTGTATGACCCTGATGCGCTGGCGAGGGCGGTGGGCATGTCTTATGCAACGAAGACCACGGTGCACCGGGAGACCGGATGGAGGGCTGGACTGTATTCAGTGACTGCGCTAGTGCGCCACCGGGCCAAACGTCAGTCTTCAGAGTTCGCGGGGCTTACGCTGGACAGAGTCTTGAAGGAGGCCGCCACGCCCAACGGGCTGGTGCTGGTATTAGATGAGGTGCAGACGATTAGCAAAGCCGTTGGAACGCCATACGATCTGCCAATGACACAAAATCTGACACAGATTCACAACGGTCAGGTCGGTGCACCTGTAATCCTGTTGGCTGGCGGTCTGGGTACCTCCGAGGGCGTGTTAGGCTCATTTGGGATCACTCGCCTTATGCAAGACTGCGTATGCCAGCTAGGTAGACTCTCGTCGGCGGCAGAGCGGGCAGTAATCCGGGACTGGCTGATTAAGGCTGGAGGGGCGCATGGCAATCTGGAATACCTGACTCACTGGCTTGACACGATTGCGGCGCAATGTCACGGTTGGCCGCAGCACATACAAGTCTATGCACCGCAGGCTGCGAGATGGCTGTATGAGTGCGGTAGCGGGTTGACTGCGGATGTGCCAATTGAAGTACTGGCGCAAGGACTCAGGAGGAAGGTTAAGTACTACGAAAGCAGACTTGTGGGCCTTGAGCGCAGTGACAGAAGGGCAGTGGCGAACCTACTGGGGCAAGTGGGGAAGGACAACACATTGGAGAAGTCTGACTTAGTTGCAGCCTTTTCAGGCAACAGGACGCGGGAGGCCGCGCATGCGGTATTTCAGCATGTCTTATACAAGGGAGTTGTGACCGAGAGCCCTTCCGGCCTCTTTGAGGTTCCGATCCCGTCCATGCACACCTGGCTTATACAGGAATATGCAGACCGTGCACGGACCCCTCCACCTACACCCCTGTAGATGAGAACCTAAACCGCAGCAACCGGCAGGCTGCTGTTCCAGAGCGCAGTGATAACCGCGATCAGGGACCAGGAGGACGGTAGCTCCTCTATGACGCGCGGCGTCGCTGCGGAGGTTCGCCTCAAGCTGCGTATACGTAATCTGCTCTTTGACGTGTCGAGCTGCCTACTCCGATCAACTACGCCACCAATTCCGGTTTCAAGCGCGCCACCTTGAGTCTTGCGTCAGGGACACAAAGTCGGCTTCTGTACACATGTGTATGTGTCATGGATGCTCGTAAGGTTTCCTGCTCCGCAGGGCGTGCGTTTTTGGGCATCGCTTTACTCTTGAGTGAGATGTGGTGCGCATAGTGAACCAGTCGGTCAAGGTCTGCCATCTAACCAAGTTAGCTGGTAGACTTACGCATTTGAGGGCGTAAGAAGCTTCTCCAGTCATTGCCGAGCGACATGAGTTGTGTCCATGTGGTACGGGTGTTTTGGCTGTGGGCTCATCGCTCTGTTGTGCAGGGACGCTTCGTTCGGGTACGCCTGCTGTGCGGGTAGAGCCCTTGCCTGCTGTGGACATAAAGCCCAGGCAGGGTGTTGAGTTCTCGCCATGAGACTAGATTACAGTGCGCCGGTTGCTGCCGCGCACGGCCGCCCCTACTCGGCGTCGCGGACATCGTATCCCATTGTGGCCAGCGGCAACCGCTCCAGCCCGCGCCACATGATCTGGTGACTGGGCGGCCCAGCGCGAGTGCGATTCTGGTACCCCTGTATCTTGTACATTACGCTTGATGAGCATCGACGGAAGTGTGATCCATGGGGTGGAGACTGCGACAGCTTTGGCTTTGCATGACAGCCTACGGGCTTGGCTGGCCCGGACTTGCGATTACCAGAAGCGCGAATTCCATCTTGCGTCTCGTAACGACGAGTCAACTCGCCGGGAGTCACCAATAGCCTCCTGCTGCCTTGAGCGCCTGGAGGGATCCGTGCCCAGGATGAGTACTGTGACAACCCCCCCGTAGGGAGTTCGTGCCTTCGAGTACCGATACAGGGACTGATGGAACGTCACAGCGACTCGCACCAATGCGTTCACGCAAGTTAAGGAGGCAATCGCCGATGTTAACTGAATCTCAACCCACCTCTTTCGCTAGTATTGACTGGGGCTCGAAGTCACATCAGGCCTGTATTCTCGCATCTGACGGCACGGCTCTCGGTGAAAGGGCCTTCCCTCACTCTGGCGAGGGTCTCGCTAAGAGTAACCGTCCCGTAGAGATCACGCCTGTCAATGGCTTCGCGTTTGCTTTCTGGAAACGCGTTATACATCTCGTCTATCTGCCTTGGCAGGGTTATCATAGCATCGGCGATCAGATTCACGAGATCGAATAGCGCCTTAGCAGTTGTAATGTCGTCACTTAGATCACGTGTGCTTGGATGAACGGCATTGTTGCCTGTAACCCGGACCGTGTCCAGTGCTTTCTGTACTCTCGCGCTCAAGCCCTTCTTAACCAGCGCGCCTATATCTTCAGACAGATTTTCCCCTGATCCGCCAAGGTGTATGCAGAGCTTCTGAATACACAGGCGTAGCAATGCTGTGGCGCCGCGTGGGGAGAGTTCCACGATAGCCCCAGTCTCTTCGTAATCTCCTTTTATGTCGCCTGGCAGATCTGTATTAGGAGGTGGCACAAGACGCCTGTCGATGGAGGCAAGAGCGTCCTCAACTACGGGAACAAGGGCAGAAAGCTCTGTCTTAGCTTTGGACACGAATGTGAAGTCGATGCCAGAAGGGTCATCAAAGTCCACATCGATCGCGTTCAAACGTTTGACTGCATCCTCGGGAAGAATGCGTGAAGCCAATGATCGGAGTAGCACGACCCAGTCGCGAACGGCCAGTCCAAAATCGTACAGATCCTCGGGAAGGTCGGACTCCTTGATATCGCGGATAACCTCGTACAGCTTTGTCCTCTGCGACGGACGTAGCCGGGTATTTCAAGAGCTTCCAGAACGTCTTGGTTTGTGGCTAATAAGTACAATCATCAAAAGCTAACTCTTGTGCCTGAAAGGTGTCATAACCGGAGCGAAACGTGCGGCGCAACACGCGAGCCTAGGCCACGGTGCGTGACGCCGCCCCGGTAATACGAAACGAGGCCGGCGTGGAACGACCACGACCAGCCAAGAAACGAAGCCGGTAATCCGCGAAACAAATATACGCGCCCCGTGAAACGGAGCTAGCGTAAGACCAGGGCGCAGCTTCGGCGTCGCGGCAACTCCGAACCCCCGCATCATCAAGGGTTACCGTCCCAGTCCCGGATCGCGATCGCGGTTATCGCTCCGTCTGGGGGTGGTACGCTGCCGTGCCGGAGCCGGCCCCTCCGCGGCACGAGGCATTGGCGGAAGAGTCCGCGCGGAGTCGGCGTATTCCTGCACCAGCCAGGTGTGCATAGACGGGATCGGAATCTCAAAGCGGCCGTCCCGCCTCTTGACCACAACCCCCTTGTGCAGGGCGCTCCGCAAGACGTCCAGACCGCCGCCCGGTGTCCCGCTGCTAGAGAAGGCCGCGATCAGCTCCGATGTGTCTAGGGCGCAGCCATCCCCAGCCTGCCTAAGCAGCCGCGCCAGTGCCACTCTGTCTGCGCGGTCGAGGTCCTCCACCCGGGCGTCGTAGTACTCCACCCGGGCGTCACGTCCCTCCGCTAGGGCTTCAGTGGACACCTGCGCGGTGAGAACACCACCTGTGTCGAGCAGCCGTTGCGCCGCTGCTACCGCATAATTCTGTATGTGCTGCGGCCAGCCGTAGCACTCGGCCGCAATCGTATCGATCCACCGCGCTAGGTATTCCGACTCGCCACGCGCCCCGCCGGCCCTGACAAGCCAGTCACGGATAACCGCCCGCTCCGCCATCACAGATAACCGCCCTAACCCCATAACACGCCCCCGCTCAAACCGGGAGATGCTGAATTGGCCAAGCACAGACCTGGACATTCCGAGCCCGCCCGCCAGCAGGATTACAGGCGCGCCTATCTTACCGTTGTGTATGAGGGCCAAGGTTGTCTCTAGCGCAGGTTGGCACTGCCTGCCATGAAGCGTGCGCAGAGTCTGCGCCTCATCCAGCACCAGCACAAGACCGTTGGGCGTGGCGGCCGCCTCCAAGACTCTGCGCAGTGCTCTGCCGGCGTATTCCGAGGACATCCCCTCCGCCCCCCGCCTGAATAGCGCAACCGACGACGACAGTCCAGCCCTCCATCGGGTCTCGCGGTGAACCGTGCTCTTCGTTGCGTAGGGCACGTCCACCGCGTCCGCCAGCGCTGCAGGGTCATACAACGCGTCATTCGTTATCTCTGCCACACGCCACCCATCCTCTGCCGCGCGCTGAGCGCATTCGTGAAGCAAGGCAGACTTACCGGCGCCGGGCGCATCCTGAATGAGAAAGATGGTGCCGCCGCTGGACGCGCGCGCGTCCGTCTGCGCCTTCTGAAAGGCCTGAATCTCCCGCTCGCGGCCGTGAAAGAAAGTTGCCGGCCCCCGGTCCCGGGTGGTGATGGGGACCAGCTGTTTTGGCGGAACCACCTGCGGGTGGCCTCTCCGAGGGGAGAGCATGTCAGAGGAGTGCTTCATGGAACGAGGTGCCATGACCCCATGCCGTTACGGACCGTGCATACGCGTCAACGCGGCGATCTGCTCCCGCTGCGGTATCCCCGTACCGGGACAGATGCTCATGTCGGCGGGCGTGCCGTGGAGTCCCGACGCCCAAAAGCGTGGTCGGGGACGGTGCGGCGGCGCTCGACCTGCTGTGCGCGGGCATACCAGCGTAACGCGTCCAGCACATATGCTGGCAGCGGCTCGTCGGACACGTAGATCAGCCGTGCGTACGAGGGGTCGTCCCGCCGGGTGGCGACGACATCAAAACAGCCCGCTGGTCAGTGCGCTGCCTGGGGCGTGTCGCGCAACCGATTCAAGGCGGCCACCAAGGCCGCAAGCCGCGGACGCTCCGTGCTTATGATGTCGGCGTGGTACATGGACGGGCGTCGCCGGTGTGGTGGGTAGCACTGTATAGGAAGAGCGGGCCCATTTAACAAGGAAGTGCAACACGTGATTTGGTGCGACAGCGGGCTGACCAGCGCATCTTTATCGCGATGATTGCATAAGAGCGGTGGGTCGCGGGCCTGCTGGGTGCATACATCCTTGGAGGTTATCAGATGGCAAAGGGCTACCGTCATCTTTCGCATGAGGAGAGGTGCCAGATTCATGCGTTGAGGAAGCGAGGGGATTCGACACGCGCAATAGCGCGGCAGCTGGGTCGTTCGCCATCGACGATCAGCCGGGAGGTGCGACGCAACAGTGGAGGCAGAGGCTACCGGTATAAGCAGGCGGACCGATTGGCACGTGAGCGGCGCCGGAAAGCGTCGTTGCAACCTCGCAAGATAACCGCGGCTCTGTGGGCTTGTGTAACCGAGAAGCTTGCTTTGCACTGGAGTCTGGAGCAGATCGCGGGACGGCTTGGTCATGAGAGGGTCGTTGCGGTAAGCACCACATGGATCTACCGGTACATTTGGAGCAACAGGGCGGCTGGGGGATCGTTGTACAAGCTGCTTCGCCGCAGCGGTAAGCGTTACAACAGGCGTAGCAAGAGCGGTGCTGGGCGCGGCCTGATACCCGGTCGTGTAGATATCAGCGAACGGGACCCCATAGTGGAGGAGAAGACACGTATAGGGGACTGGGAGGTGGATACGATCATTGGAAGTCAGCACCAGGGTGCGTTGGTATCGATGGTCGACCGTGCTTCGAAGTTCACGTTTCTGGCGCAGGTATCTTCGAAGGCTGCGATCGGAGTCCGCCGTGCGATCGTAGCGTGTCTGAAGCCGGTGAAGGATAAGGTGCTAACCATCACGGCGGACAATGGAAAGGAATTTGCCCATCACCGGCGGATCGCGCAGGCCCTTTCGGCCTCGTTTTACTTTGCGCAGCCGTACCACTCCTGGGAGCGTGGCCTGAACGAGCATACCAATGGTCTGGTACGGCAGTACTTTCCGAAGGCGACCAACTTCCGCACGGTTGAACCGGCAGCGGTAATGCGGGTGCAGTCGCTGTAGATGGTGTTTCCAGGGTCTGAGCCAGACGGTCAGCAGAAGCCGCTGCGCCCGGATCAGCTATTCGCAGCAGCCCAGCCGAGTTTCAACAGCAGGGTCTGCCGAATCTTGCCGCCAATGCTATCTGAACATACGAGGCGATAACCCCAGCGTACCTACCCCTTCCTGATGTGCGATGTGATGGCCCGGATATACATCGGTCAGCAAGATGCGTCTCATCGGATTGTGATCAGAGTACAACTACCCCATGTTCGTTACTATATACGACATTGTAGGCACTTCTTATGCATTGCTGCATTGTATTCGTTATAAATTCATAAACCTTTTCACAACACCGCTGAATTCCCCCCATCCCAGCCCTGCGGGACGCAAGTCATACCGCCCTATGGTAAGGAGGCTGACTAATATGATTACGTCGGATCAGCATACGTAGATGAACTGTTTCGGACCTGTCACCGGACGGACCTGTAGGCCACGATGCCGTCTGCGAGCGGCATCATGCGCGCCTGCGCGCAGGGGGGAGGGTACGCCTGCCCCGCTGGTGCGGAAGATCTTGGGACCTAAAACGCTTTTTCATTCTACAACGAGCAGTTCCATCTCCGGTCGGGCTACGCCCTCCCTTCGATGGAACTGCTCCCACACTGCTCCGTTTGCATGTGGTGCACTTCGGAGTTAAACTGGCGCGTTATCTGAGTATGTGGCATCCGCAGATGGCCTGGCGCATCTACTGAAGTATGAGGCTTCCGCTTTGGCGGGTCATTGCTGTATCCAGCACGTAGGCATACACACCGGCCGGAAGGTGTTGCCCGTCAAACCGGATGGTGTATTCGCCTGGCTGCGGCATCCCTTCCATGGGTGTGGCGACCAGTTGTCCAAGGAGGTTGAGGAGGTTGAGGCTGATGGTTCCGACGTCTTCCTGTACCGTGACGGTGAACGTGATGATCCCTGTGCTGGGGTTGGGATACGGTGGCGCTATACGAATTCCTGTGGTGACTTCCGGCTGCTCCGTGCTGGTGGGACTGTCGTTGTCGGTGAGAGTGACGGTTGTGGATGCCAGCACAATCGGGCTGTCGCTGCTGAGCGTGAGCGTTTCGTCGGATTCACTATCCTGGTCGTCAATTGGCGTAAGCGTGAAGGATGCGGTGCCTTCGGCGGCTTCAGCGACAAGCGTGAGTGTGAAGTCGCTGACGGGCACAAAGTCCACGGCACCGGCCGCGCCGGATGCGGTCACGGCAATCATCAGTTCCTGGCGCACGGCATAAACGGTGGCACCGCTTGTCGCGGCCGTGACGACTATTGGCGTGGGTCCGTCGCCCTCATCCACGGTGGCAGGCAATGCAGATAACACAACCCCTGCTGGGGGCGCATCGTCGTCGCTGAGCGTGACCCATGCGGTATCAAGTACACTGGCATGCGTGCTACTCACCCTGATGAGTTCGTCCGTTTCGTCCGTATGATCGTCCACCGGATTCAGTAAGAACGCTGTCGCGCCGCTGGACGCCGCTGCATCCACGGTAAGGTCAAAGTCCGCCACGTCTGCAAAGTCAACTGCTGGCAGCAGGCCGGAGCCGGTGACCGACAGCGTCAACACCTGCGCGGCATCGTACGTGCCACTCCCAGACACGGTCGCAGTTACGATCACCGTCGCGGCACCCGCCCCTTCGTTCACAGCGGACGGGTGCACACTCAACACCAGTCCGTCTGGAATCGCGTCGTTGTCGGTCAATAAGAGGAGGACCGACCCGGTCACCAGGGCGCTGGTGCTAGAGACCGTGATAACTTCGGTTTCTTCAACCTCCGCATCATCTTCCGGCGTGAGCGTAAACGCCCCTTCGGCAGAAGTGCTGCTGGCCGCCAACGCAATGGTGAAATCGCTCACCGCGGCAAAGTCCACCACTCCTGCAGTGCCCGATCCAGTCACAGAGATCGGAACCGACTGATCCGAAGAAAACGAAGTGCTGCCGATCTTCGTCGTTGTCACCGTGACCGTGGTAGCTCCCGCGCCCTCGCTTACCATCGTCGGACTGATGCTAAGCGCAATGCTTGGCGTATCGTCGTCATCTGTCAGCGCGAGTGTCGTGCTTCCCAATACCTCGGAGTGTGTACTCGAGATCGTTATGGTTTCGTTCATCTCGTCTACGCTATCGTTCGTCGGCGTCAGCGTAAACGTGCCGTCGGCGAATGAGCTGCTCACCTCCAGCGTGATGGTAAAGTCATTCACCGCCGCAAAGTCCACCACATCAGTAGTGCCCGAGCCACTCACGGAAATCGGCACCAACTGGTCCGAAACAAAGGCGCCACTGCCTGTCTTTGTCGCCGTCACCGTCACCGTCGTGGCCCCCGCATCCTCGCTCACCGTCGTCGGACTTACACTGAGCGCGATGCCAGGCGCATCATCGTCATCAGTCAATACAAGTGTCACGCTTCCCAAAACCGCCGCGTGCGTACTGGAAATGGCGATCGTCTCATCCGCCTCATCTTCCGTGTCATCGGTGGGCGTCAGCGTAAACGTGCCTTGCGCAGACGAACTGCTCGCCCCCAGCGTGATGGTAAAGTCATTCACCGCCGCAAAGTCCACCACATCGGTAGCGCCTGAGCCACTCACGGAAATCGGCACCAACTGATCCGAAGGGAAGGAAGTACTTCCGATCTTCGTCGCCGTCACCGTCACCGTCGTGGCCCCCGCATCCTCGCTCACCGTCGCCGGACTCACACTGAGCTCGATGCCAGGCGCATCATCGTCATCAGTCAATACAAGTGTCACGCTTCCCAAAACCGCCGCGTGCGTACTGGAAATGGCGATCGTCTCATCCGCCTCATCTTCCGTGTCATCGGTGGGCGTCAGCGTGAACGTGCCTTGTGCAGACGAACCGCTCACCCCCAGCGTGATGGTAAAGTCATTCACCGCCGCAAAGTCCACCACATCGGTAGCGCCTGAGCCACTCACGGAAATCGGCACCGACTGATCCGAAGGGAAGGAAGTACTTCCGATCTTCGTCGCCGTCACCATCACCGTCGTGGCCCCCGCATCCTCGCTCACCGTCGTCGGACTCACACTGAGCTCGATGCCAGGCGCATCATCGTCATCAGTCAATACAAGTGTCACGCTTCCCAAAACCGCCGCGTGCGTACTGGAAATGGCGATCGTCTCATCCGCCTCATCTTCCGTGTCATCGGTGGGCGTCAACGTGAACGTGCCTTGTGCAGACGAACTGCTCACCCCCAGCGTGATGGTAAAGTCATTCACCGCCGCAAAGTCCACCACATCGGTAACGCCTGAGCCACTCACGGAAATCGGCACCGACTGATCCGAAGGGAAGGAAGCACTTCCGATCTTCGTCGCCGTCACCGTCACCGTCGTGGCCCCCGCATCCTCGCTCACCGTCGCCGGACCCACACTGAGCTCGATGCCGGGCGTGGCATCGTCGTCAATAAGACTGACCACAGCATTGCTCGTAACGAACGTATTTGAACTGGTTATGGTGATCGTCTCGTCCAGCTCATCAGTGTTGTCATTCACCGGAGTCAACATGAACGAGCCTTCGCCAGAGGAAGCACCCGAAGCCACCGTTAACGTGAAGTCTGATACCGATGCGAAATCCACCGCCGATGCCGTGCCGGAACCCGCTACAGATATCGGAATCAATGCCTCAGCTGCCGCCGTGCCCCCTCCTGTAACCGTGGCTGTAACCGTTACGCTAGTAGCACCAGCATCCTCACTGACAGAACTTGGACTTGCTGTTAACTCAAAGGTGGTCGGTGTACCACCGGAGCCGAAGATAACATCATACTTAGCCTTTGCCGCATCCGCGGAGACAAGCAACGCAGTTTCTGAGTCACCAGCAACCAGTGCAAATACCACCTTCGCCGTGTTATTACCACTGATGCTTAGCGGGCCTGCACCCAAGAGAAGAGCAATGTCCGTGTCAGAAATTGTACCACTAACTACACCGCCGGAAAGAAATGACCACTTCTCGGCATCCGTAAACCCATCATAAAGGTCCGCCACGTTATCAATCGCCGTGAAGAGGAGACTCCCTTCGTCGGAAAGCAGTCTGACACCCGCCGCCAGACTCGTGCCGCTGCTGGACTCCTGGTACCCGAACTTGCGCTGCGCATCATAGGACGACTTATCCTCGGCCGCGCTTAATTCCAGATCCCAGTCCAGAAACATCCCAAAGTATAGCCCAGAGACACTGCTGGAGGTCGTGTTGGCGATTGTGTACTCCAGCATGATGTATTCTTCGTGGCCCGCCTCATTGAATGTGTAGCTGTCCAGCACTACCTCCAGACCGAGAGCGGCTGTTGACGACGAGGACTCGACCATCTGGACATTGCCGTCCATAGATGCTATCTGGCCTGGATCAGACAATGTCGGCCACGTTCCACTCTTTGGAGCAAAGCCCTCGTTCTGGCCTTGACCTGGAAAATTTCCATCGCGTATGCAATCCACCATCTTGTCCTGAGCGGTAGCCATAATCAGACCACCCTCATACAGCAAATCATACCACTGGCCGTTAGACCTGATCCTAAAACCACCCCCATCGCTGGCACCGCCCTGGAACTTCCGGTATCCAATATTGCAGTCATCCGCGATAGAAACGACTAGGTTTGTCGTCCTGTGCGTCATGAAGGTCGGCAGCGCATTTAGAATGAAGCCAGGAATCACATCGGGCGAATCGGTGAACGATCCATCAGTGATGGCGGACGCAAAACTAACCCATGTATTGTTGGGAATGGAGGCCACTGGCGAAAACGTGAACGTGCCTGTATGGCTAGCACCATGGGCCAATGCGCCGACGGACACGCTGGACGGAGACCAAACTACGTACGTCGGCTCCGATGCTGTGAAGCCAACGGACAGGTTTGTGGCGGACCCTCCGAAATTGGTGAATGTAGCCGTGATGGTGACCGGTTCAGAGGGTTGGAAGATCCCGTCCGAGTTTAAATCTTCAACAGTATATGATACCAGCCGAACACCTGGGTTTTCTGTAGTCGTCGAAACAGCCGAGTAAGCATTCACGCGACCCCGGCCCATCAGCCCCCTGTAAGCGGCATCGTTGCTAGCATCAGTATTGTCTGATGTGAGCCGAATATGCTCACGGATGCGCTCCGGCTCCCACGTGTCGTGCTGTTCCATGACGAGGGCGGTTACGCCGCTCGTCAGAGGTGTTGAAAACGACGTGCCACTGGCTCTAGCGTATAAGCCGTTACGATGTGTGACGTCGATGTTAACGCCTGGTGCAAAGACATTAACGGAGCGGCCGTAATTGGAAAATGATGCGATGCGGTCAGAGTCCTTGTTAGTCGCTCCTACCCCCAAGACCTGATGATAATCTGATGGGTAACGAGGTGCTCTATCGCTATTCAAATGGTAGTTTCCCGCGGCTGCGACCACCAGTGCCCCATTGTCCAATGCCGCTTGCACGGCCGCCTGCATGACCACGGACCGTGAATTGGATGAGAAACTAGCGTTGATAACGTCAGCACCATTGAGCGCAGCATAGAGGACACCCGACACTGAGTAACATAATAGGGGCACGGTGCGACACTCTATGTTGATCGCCATAGTTTCTGCGTTCCATGCAGCTCCCGCGATCCCTTCGCCGTTGTTGGTTACAGCGTTTGCCGCACCGGCGACCCGTGTGCCATGGGATGCATCCCCCGTCGGAACAGGATCAGCATTGTCAGACCGGAAGTTCCAACCGTGAATATCATCTACGAAACCGTTGCCATCGTCGTCAATGTTATTACCCGCAATTTCCCCTGGGTTGGTCCACATGTTGCCAACGAGGTCAGAGTGGGTCCATTCCGTGCCGTCATCTACTATAGCGATCACGCGACTTCCCGATTCACCCTTTGTGATATCCCAGGCATCGGGCAGCCTCAATTGCCGTAGATGAGTCTGGTCTGGGAACCCTGGATCATCTGGAGTATCAGCACCCATCTCACCGTACTCGGTGATTTTGTAAGTGAATCTTGGCTCAGCGACTTCCACTTCCGGCCTCCTTTCCAGCAGGCGTGCCACCGTCCGCGGGGCGAACTGGCCATCGTAACGGATTTCGTACACGCCGCGAAGCCACTCCATCGATGCGGATATGGGCCGCTTTCGGGCCACGGCCTCGAGCATCGGAAACGCCTGACGGATTTCCGAGATGAAAAGGTCTGATCCTAATGCACGAAGCCCCTCGAACTCCGCCAATGAACCCGCCGGGCTGGGGGTCTGCCCGTCCACGAATCGAACCAGAACCACGCCAGGCATTACATCATCAGCGGCATTGCTGTTACCCAGCTTCCGCAAGACGCTCTGTGCATGCACCGCAGGCACCGAAGACCATGCGAGCGCGACGAACAGACATATCAGAAACGTAGACCACCGAAGTGTGGTACCCCGGCGCTGCGAAGACATGAACAGCTCTGAGGATGCTGCAGGCACGGCTCCATGAGCGAAGCGAGCGGCCCATGGGCAGCGTGACTGGGTTTGCAAGGACCGATAAATCACAGTCTCAGGACTGACTACGCCAAGCAACTAAACGACTCCCGCGTGAGCACCCACATGCTGGTATACACCATATTTGCCTGCAATACCTAGCCAGTGCCAAAGCAGCCCCCTCTCCCGGCAGCAACGTTTCTCCTGACCGAAGCGTTGTGGTCCGGTCATCCTGACGGCCTACCAGATGCCCCACTGTGGAGCCTCCCCAACCGGTGCAAGGCACAATTCCTAAAATGCTGATACGCCAACATAGCTTACGCACTTTGCGTTCAACCAGAGTTGGTAGCGCTTGTTCCGTCCTCGGCGAAGGAGCCAGCCCCGGTGCCCGGGCCGTGTAATAGCTTGGCGCAACGGAGAAGCATATGAAAAGGGTACAACCCAGCCGTTCCAAACGGTCGGGTATAGTCTTTCCCTGAGCGCCGATGCCAATGTGGTTAAGGCTTCGCTTGACATCTTGATTTGGCCCGCTGCAGCGAGCTATGCACCCACTATTGGGGTCAAATCAGTGTATCTGCAACACCGAAACCTCTGCGGAAAGCTGTCTGGTGCTGGCTGGCCAAGCCGGCCTATGCCCCATCAGCATCATGCATGCAACGCATTCAGATATCGTCCAGATGAGGCCACGCAACACCTCGGATTTCTTGTGACAGAGGTAAACGTGGGGACTGCTTCCTCGGGGTGCTTACCCGCTCCCCTGCTATTAGAGACGGAGCGCAAGTCCGGCAGGTTCACGCGTCGTCATCGGATAGAAGATTCAATCCGGCACCAGTCCTCAATTCGCCAAAGGATCAGTCGGTCCTGGCCTTGGCTGCAAAACGCCAGTATACCTTATAATGACGGCCATTCTGGTGCACCCGGTTTCGGGCGACAGCACGCTCCAGAAAACTCCAAACGAACCCTGAACACATGAATATGTAAGGAGTGCACATCCATTGGAATGAGGGGGACACTCCGCCGGAATCGATGACGCATCGCCCGGATACCGTCTGCCTGCTGGACCTCAAATGCACCAGCCAGGAGTACCCCGATATGGCCTTCTAAGCATTGGATTATGCATCCGTGCTGGACAGACATCGCCCGACCCGAGCCCCTACGGTCGTTGCCCTGGATCTTGGCTACAGCTCCCTCGGGCGCTGCATCCATGCAAGGCGCCCGATGCCTGCGTCAACCTCTGACCACAAGGCCACGGGCACAACCACGCAGGCCATGGCCGCGGTCGGAAAGTGCCCCGGATCCGTCCCTGACAGCAGCCCGGTAGTGACTGACCAGGTCGGCTGATGCCCCACCAACATTACGCAGGCCACACCCTCAGGCATAATTCGGATAAGATCGAGCAGCGCGCCAGGCCCCTCGTGATAGAGACGGTCATGATAGGTGACCAGGCCTTCCCACGCCCCCGCCTTCGAAGCGATGGTGTACGTCTTGCGAGCACGCGTCGCCGTCGAACACAGGATGCGATCCGGCATCGGACCCCTCTGCGCGAGAAATCGGCCCATAGCCTTGGCCGCGCGTCGGCCACGCGGCGACAGCGGACGCTCATGGTCATGGCGGTACGACGCTCCCCAGTCCGACTTGGCGTGGCGAAAAAGCAGTATAGACTTCATAAGACAGGTGGACCCTTGGCCGCGTTTGCGACCTGACGGCGTGAAATCGAAGCTCTGGCGCATCCCGGACACGGCCTGGGCTCTGCACTCACATCACAGCCATCCAAAAAAGCCTGACTGTAGCTCAAGCGGAAACTCAGGCAGCGTATCTTGGATTCAAAATAGTGGCCTATGGATGTACCGATCAAGTGTGTCACCTGGAATGTGAACTCGGTGCGTGCGCGCTTGGACCGCGTGACCTTGTTCTTGGATGCTCATCGCCCGGACGTAGTCTGCCTGCAGGAGCTTAAGTGCACCATTCATGACTATCCAGGTGTGGCATTCGAAGCACTGGGGTATCAGTCCGTGCTCAACGGGCAGAAATCCTGGAACGGCGTGGCAATCCTTAGCCGCACCCCAGCCACGGCCGTGGACAAAGGGCTGGACGAGCAAGCCAGAGTCATCGCGGGCACAGTGCAGGGCATCCGCTTTATCAACGTCTATGTACCCAACGGCGCGCCCATCGGCTCGTCAAAATACCGCTACAAGCTCCGTTGGCTCGCACAGCTGGAAGACTTTCTGGCCGATCAGGAGCGCCACTATGGCGAGTTTGTGCTGCTCGGTGATTTCAACGTGATTATCATGGACATGGATGCGGCGCATCCAGCACGCTGGGCAGAGTCCGTGCTTTGCGATCCGCCTACACGCGATGCGCTTGGCCGCCTGCGAGAGCGATTCCATCTTAAGGATGTACTGCGCGAGTATGCCCCAGGGCCCGGCGTGTACACCTGGTGGGACTACAGGGCCCGCAGTTTTGAATACAATATCGGCGTGCGCATCGACCACATCCTCATGACCTCGAGCCTGGCAAAACGTACCGTCCATGCCTGGGTCGATACCGCCGAACGCGGCCTAGAAAGGCCCTCAGACCATGCCCCCGTACTTGCGCGCCTGCTAACCAGAGAATCCGCCGCCACTCCCTAATGAGCCTCCAGCCATGTGGGACCGGCCCCAAGGTTCACCTCTATGGGCACGGACAACGTAATCGCACCTTCCATGGCATCGCGTACGAATGCCCGCGCCTCAGCCATCTCAAACGGCGGCACTTCAAACAATAGCTCGTCGTGCACCTGAAGGACCATTCGCATGCACAGCCCCCGATGGCGGATGATGCGCGCCACTTCCACCATAGCCAGCTTAATCATGTCCGCCTGCGTCCCCTGGATGGGCATGTTCACCGCAACACGCTCCGAGGTTGCCGCCTCCATACGGTTCTTGGCTTTCAGGCCAGGAAGGTAACGGCGGCGCCCCCATAAGGTCGATGCATAACCCCGATCGCGGGCCAGCTCCACCTGGTCTGAAAGGAATCGATGCACCCCAGGAAAAGACTCCCGGTGCGTATCCATCAGGACCCGTGCTTCTTTGATGCTGCAGCGCAGTCGCTGGGCCAGCCCCGTGGCGGACAAGCCGTACGGAATTCCGTAGTTGACCGCTTTGGCCCGGTTGCGCTGCGCCCTGGTCACCTCTTCGGCTGGTATCCCATGAATGCGAGCGGCCGTAGCCGCGTGTGGATCCCTCCCCTCAATAAAAAAGCGGGCCAGATTCTCGTCCTGACTCATATGGGCCAGAATTCGCAACTCGATCTGGGAGTAATCCGCTGAAATCATCTGCCATGCCCCATCCGCGCCAAAGGCGCGGCGCAGCTCGCGCCCAGATGCGCTCCGGACAGGGATATTCTGCAGGCCCGGATCCGAAGATGAAAGGCGGCCCGTGGCCGCGGTCGTCTGATTGAAAACCGTATGGATCCGGCCGGTATCTTTGCGAATCCACTGATCCAGCCCCGCCACATAGGTGCCTACCAGGCGTGACGCTTTGCGCCAATCCAGGATCATGCCGCAGATGTCGTGCTCGATGGCCAATTCAACGAGGACCGCCTCCGCAGTAGAAGGCTTGCCCTTGGAGGTCTTGCGCCGCACCGGCAGGCCCATCTCTTCAAAGAGGATGGTCCCAACCTGCTGAGGTGATGCCACGTTGAACGGTTTGCCAGCGCTTTCATAGATGCTCTGCTCCAGCTCGTGCATCTCCTTTTTGAGGAGCGTACCGGTTTCCTGAAGCAGCGCACTGCTGACGGGCACGCCAGCAATCTCCATGCGGGCTAGCACATAGATCAGCGGAAACTCCATCTCGAGCGCCACGCGCCCCAGATTCTTCTGCTTTAGATCATTCTCAAGCAAGCCCTTGAGCATGAGCGGCAGCGCCGCGCTCTCGCAGGCGGCCACCAAGACCTCTTTGGTTGCCAGATCCTTCACGGAACGCTTCTTCTTACCAGACCCGGTGATGCGTATCCAATCTTTGGCCTCATAGCGCAAGCGCTCTTTAGCCACAAAGCGCAGATCGTGGCTGGTTTCAGGCGCAAGGAGGTAATGCGCAACCTGGGTATCGAAGAGCGTGCCCTCCATATGCACATGGCGCAACCCCAACAGCACGATAAGAGGCTTGAGGCCGTGCCCCACTTTGGACACGTTCCTGTTGGTGAGCACGGGCGCCAGGATGGTTAAAACGTCGTTCGCCGATGTGCCATCAGGCAAGGGCAACGGAATGTACCGGGCCTGCCCTCCAGACCAGGCTACCGACAGACCAGCCCACCCGGTCCATATGGGAGGCCCTCCGTCGTGCACCGCGCCCAGCCCCACCTCTTGCTCCCGGGCGATCAATCCTTCTAGCTCGACGAGCTCTTGGCGCGTGGCCACCGTCCCGTATTCGACATCGCTGGCCACATATGCCGTGGTACCGGGCACGCGATGGGTGGTCACCCCGCTGTCTGGCATCTCGCCCTCAATGCGACGCAGCTGGGTCTGGAACCCCAGCCGGGCAAATAAAGCCCGCAACACCGGATCAGTCACCTCGCCGCGACGCATAGCATCCCAGTCCAGCGACACCGGCACGTCGAGCTTTATCGTCACCAGCTCTTTACTCAGGCGCGCGATGTCCGCATTCGCTAGTAACCCTTCACGCGCACGCTTGCCCTTTATCTCACCGGCGCGTAGAAGAAGATTCTCTAAGGACCCGTACGCCTGAAGCAACTTTCTTGCTGTTACCAACCCTATACCTCGAACGCCGGGCACGTTGTCCGACTTATCGCCCATCAAGGCAAGCATGTCGATAAACTGGCGCGGCTTGAGGCTGTTTGTTTTCTCAAACCCCGTATGGGTAATCGGGTCAAATCCCTGATCCCCTCGCCGAGGCTTCAGTATTGACACGCTCGGAGTCAAGAGCTGCTGAAAGTCCTTGTCGGGGGAGACGATGATTGCCTGATGCCCGTCCGCTGCTGCCTGCAATGCTAGGCTTCCGATGACGTCGTCAGCCTCGACTCCAGGTACCTGCAGGATGGGCAGGCCCAGTGCCTGCACCACCTGACCGATAAGCGGAAGGTTCGCGATGAGGTCATCTGGAGGCGGATCGCGCGTCTGCTTATACTCCTGGTACAGCTCGTTGCGAAATGTCTGCTCCCCAGCATCCATCGCGACGGCACAGTATCGCAGTTCGTGATCCCAGATAAGCTTCAGCAGCGTGGTGGTGAAACCATAGACTGCGGACACGTTCTCCCCGCGGGGGTTGATGCGCGGCCGCCGGATAAAGGCAAAGTAAGCCCGGTAAGCCAGCGCCATGCCATCTAGAAGAAAGAGGGTACGCTGCGTCATGGAGCATTTGCTTCTGCCAGCGCACGAAGGGCGGCCTCGTCTATCACCGGGATGCTCAGGGCCTTCGCCTTCGCCCGCTTGCTGCCTCCGCCTGCGCCAGCCACAAGGTAGCCGGTGTTGCGACTTACGTGTCGCGCCATCAGGCCCCCGCGAGACTCAATGAACGCGCGCACGCTCTTGCGCGAAAAGCCAGACAGCCTGCCGGTCACCACAAACGTCTGGCCCCTAAGCGGTTCGGGGCTTGCCGCCTGTGGCGTCTGGTCCAGCTGCAATCCGGCCTCTTTCAATTTGCGCACCAGGACCAGGTTGCTTTCGGTTGAGACCCATGCGACGATGGCCTGGACCAGCGATGGACCTACACCCTCTACTTCCAGCAGCGGCTTGATCGCCGCCATCGCACGCGCCACATGGGGCCAGAGGGCTGCAAAGCCTTCGTCCGTCGCAATATCCTCCACCTCCAGGCCCAAATAGTTCGCCAGATTCTTTGCGGGACGCTTAAGTTTCGCCAGCCACACCACCAAGCGCTCAAAGTCCGTTGCAAGCGCAGGCCTCAAGGCTACTGCTGCAGCCTTGGCGTCCCTCGCCTCGATGGCCATCCGGGTCAGCAACGCAGCGTCAGGTATCGCCCGCGCCATTCTGCGGGCGATCGTTTCTCCCAGTCCGGTGATGCCCAGCGATATCAGCACCTGTGCCATCGGTCTGTCCTTGGCTTGCGCTATAGAATTCAGAAGCTGCGTCGCCTTCTTTTCTCCGATCCCTTCCAGTGCCTCCAGCTGCGTCTGGTTCAGCAAGAAAAGGTCCCCTTCGTCTTCGATAAGGTCGTGTTTTATTAGTAAACGCAGGGTTTGGGGACCCAACCCGTCTATGTTCATGCCACCCCGGGAAGCAAAAAAGGTGACACTCCGAAAGATTCGCTCAGGGCATCTCGGATTGGGACAGAACCAATTCACGCTGTCCGCTTCGCGCACCAGCGCATCGCCCGAAGAAGGACAATGCTCAGGTCTAAGCACCGGCTTCTCCTTACCTGTGCGCACATCTGCCACCGGACCGATGATATACGGAATCACGTCGCCGGATCGCTTAAGAAGCACAAGGTCGCCCAAACGCAGATCCATCGCCGCGACAAGGTCATAGTTGTGCAGCGAGGCACGAGCGACGGTGGCACCCCCGACGGAGACGGGCTCCAGGTGGGCCGTGGGGGTGAGGCGCCCGGTCCGGCCTACACTGGGCTCAACCTGCAGCAATCTCGTTGTCGCCTCTTCGGAAGGAAACTTATATGCGATGGCGGCGCGCGGATCCTTGCCTGTGGTGCCCAAAGCGCGGCTTAGTGCCAAGTCATCCACCTTGACCACCATGCCGTCGATCTCGTATGGAAGCTGTAGGCGCCGGGCAGCCCACCATTGAATGCGGCGCCATACCTCCACCAGGTTGTCGCACCGCACTACGTCCTCAGGCGTCACGAAGCCCATGGCCTTGAGTACGGCCATCTGCGCACTGCGCGTCGGTGCCTCAGCCTCCATCCCTTCCGCGTGCAGCACCTCGTAGCAGAAGGCGGAAAGGCCCCGCTCTCGGGTCTTACGTGCATCTTTCTGTTTGACCGATCCGGCCGCCGTATTGCGGGGATTGGAATACGGCGGATCCCCTTTCTCGACCCGAACCTTATTCAGTTCAGCGAAAGCCTTCTTGGTGAGCAGCACCTCGCCGCGTACGACCAACAATGGCGGCGGCTTCTCGCTGCCCGTCACGGGTATGCTCAAGGGGATCGACCGAATCGTCCGCGCGTTGGCCGTGACGACGTCGCCCCGACGGCCATCACCCCGCGTTGCAGCCTGCACCAGCACGCCAGACTCGTAACTGAGCACGATGCTCAGTCCATCAAATTTGGGTTCTACAAGATAGCGGTAGGACCCGTCGGGCACTAGGCGCCGGTTGCGCTGCTCCCATTCCTGGAGATCTCCCGAGCCGAACGCGTTGGCTAGGCTCAGCACGGGATTGGGGTGCTCAGCCTTTGCAAAGTCTTCCGCAAGGTCGCTCCCCACGCGCTGCGTTGGCGAATCTGCCGTGCGCAGGTGGGGATGTTCCTTTTCCAGGCTCAGCAGCTCCAGGAAGAGGCGATCAAATTCCGCGTCAGGGACTCGCGGGGTGTGCCTCACATGGTACCAGTAGCTGTATTCATTAAGCTTTTGGCGCAACGTGCTGGCGCGTTCCTCTGGCGGCGTAGCGGTCATGTTGGATCGAATCTAGGCTCGCCGCGGGACCTGCCTGGTCCTATTGCCAGCCACCTAGGATCAGACCCATCAGAAGGAGCACGACAAGGTTATAGGCCATGCTCATGAAGTACAGCTGCTTCTTTCTCTGTTCGAATGCCACGGCCTGGTACCCGTACGGAACCAGCAGGCCCAGCCACAGAAACCCGCCCAGCAACATGCCGTGCACAGCGCTACCGTGATCGGCCAATCCTATCACGTTGGCCAGCACAAACGCCATGATGAACGCCATCAGGGTGGAGATACCGTAGGCTTGCCGCGGGTTGAAATTCCCTTTGATTTCTTCCTCCGTCACCTCCATGAGGTTCATCCACGTCTTACCAAAGAGCGGGCCGTACCAGAGGGAACCTACCACCATAGGAAGCAGCGTGGCAACGAGAATAGCGAGCCAGTTGATGTCAAACAGGTTCATCCGAGAGGGGCTTTTGTTTGTTCAAGAAAAGGTACGTCAGCCAAGCCACCGGTGCAAGTCCAGCCCCGTCTGTGCCGTGACCCGACAAGGTAGACTCCCGCATGCTAACGTGGTCTGGACGCGCATGCCCGCCAATCAGAACCAGGCACTAAGCAATAGGCCCATCGGGAGCAATGCCACCAGGGTGAACCCCATGCTCAATAGGTATAGCTAAGCCTGACGGCCATCAGCGCCGCGCATGCACACCCGGTAAACGCGGTACCGCACCAGCAAGCCCAGCCCCATCAGGCCACCTACCATCATGCCGTGCCATGTGCCAGGTCTCCTGTACGCACTACCGCAGAAAGCACCGCCGCCATTATGACAGCCATCACCACAGAGCCGATCATTCCTGTCAGCAAGCCGGAGGTTTGCGCGCCGGCTTGGTCTGCGCCAGCTGCAAAGCTGCATGCTACCTTGCTAAACAGCGGATCAAACTACAGCGCTCCCAGCACCATAGGAATGAGGGCAGCTGCGACGAAAGCCAACGAGTTGATGGCTCCAAAACTCATGACAGCCTCAGGCTTTGAGCCTTTGCGCGTATCATGAACTTCCTTCCCGTTCAGCCGCGGCTGTCTTCTCCAGCAGCGCCGCTGATGCGCCAGCCGGATCACGAATCACGGCATAACGCATGCCGCCGCTAATGGTTTTGGGTTCCGTCAAAACGTGGCCGCCTCGGGCGCGCGCTGCATCCAGGCTGGCCTCCAACGAAGCGACCTCAAAATATGGCAGCCACACCGGCGGCAGACCCACGTTGGGTCCGCGCGCATGGCAGATGCCCGCTATCGCTTTGCCGCCGGTGCACATGGCATAGTCGTCGTAACCGCCCATGGGAACGGGCGTTGGATCGAGATCGGCGACGGCCTGGTAAAAGTCACGAACCCCTGACGCATCGGCCACGGTCAGGTCAATCCATCCAACAGACATGAGCTCAAGGTCAGCCGCCGGCTACCGCCTGCAGGAGGGTCAGGCGGTCTCCTGGCCGGAGTTGCCGCTGCAGGCCTCGCACATGCCAGCGTGTGTTTTCTTTGTTGTGAAAGCAAAGGACATGCTCCCGCAGGGCACCTGATTCGTCGAATATCGCCTGCAGGAGTGCCGGATGGCACGTCGTCAGCACCTTCAGTGCCTCGCCCACGGATTCTGCTGTCACCGGCACCGTGCGCTCACCTGTCAAGTTGGCCAGCAACGAAGGCAGATAGACCGTTACGCGCGGCATTTATTCTCTTATCGTAAAGACTTCGACGCAGAGAATGCGCGGAAGCAAAACATGCTGGTGCTGCCATGTGTCGCCACCGTCGATGCTGTAGTGCACCGTCCCCGAAGTGGTCCCGAGGTAAACGCCACAGGGCGACTGTCCGTCTACGCTCAACGCACCACGGAGCACCGTTGTCCAGGCGCCTTTCTGCATCAGACCTTCGCGGCACGCCGTCCACGTCAGACCCTGGTCGCGGCTTCGGTACACGGCCATGGCGCCACCTGGCGGCAGCCGATACTCGTCACTCTGGAGCGGATACGCGTACACGGTACCAGTGGTAGGGTCCGTCACGATGGGAAAGCCGAAGTTGGCGGGAAGCCCCGCGCTGTTGTCATGCCAAGTATCACCCCCATCGGTGGACCGAAACATGCCCAGATGATCCTGCCGGTATAGAATGGCCGGATTATGCGGATCCAGGGCCAGACCGTGCACGCAGAAGCCAATCTCTTTATGCTCCTTATCTTCGATGGCGACGGGGATGCCCCGGTTCTTGGGTTGCCAGGTCTCGCCTGCGTCGTCACTCCGAAACACGCCGACTGCGCTTATGCCACACCAAAGCTGGTCGGTGTTGCGAGGATTATGCAGTAAAACATGCGCGCACAGGCCGCCCAAGCCGGGCTGCCATGCCACGCGCGTGGGATGATCATTGAGACCCGGCACCGGTTGCCATGGTCCCATAGGGTCGTTGGTAAAGAACAGTCCAGCCTCCGCCACACCTGCGTACATGCCTCCTGCGACGGGCACTACAGTCCATATCTGCTGCAGCTTGCGCCCATCCAGATAGCGCGGACCATCCGCCACGGCCTGCCAGGTTTGCAGGTTATCACTGACATGCAGCATGGGTCCGTAGACGTGACTGGCGCTTGCCGCCACGAACCTCCCGTCGGGAGCGCGCGCGGCTGCAGTCACCTTCCATCCTTTAAACAGCGGACCTTCAATAGCCCAGCGGGTACGATCCTGGCTCCTCATCAGAAAGGCGCCTTTCTCCGTGCCGACAAACAGGACAGTTTCCATCGGTTCAGGTAGGTCCTTCGGGCGCTGCACCGTAACCGTCCCGTAGACTACATTGAATGCAGGCCATGTGGCCATCTTATGTTTTGATCACGACATGTAACCAAATGGTCATTTTCGCTGGCTGGCGAGGCCAGGGGCGTGTCGGAGCGTTGCTTGGGGTCTGCCGAGGGTGCCAGCGGAATGCAATGGCATACCGTGACTTCAGTTTTGCCGACGCGTACTTCGCGAACCAAGAGCCGAACCAACTGCTGACGTTCCGTGATGGACATGTCCTTTTCGCCTTCACGCATCCGCGCTACAAATTTCTGAACGCTGTGGGCGAACGTCAAGGTAGACGTGGCATCCATCTGATAGGCCTTTAGTGCCCGGAGCTCGGAGTCGATGGCCCGCAGTCGCGTTTGCAGCGGTCCGGTTCGATCGCGCAGCTCGTCCAGACTTATAACGCCTTGCTGGTATGCGTCAACCAGTCGGCGGTTTTGTTTTCCACAGCTCATACGCTCCTTCTGCAGCTCGTCCTTGCGCCGTTGCGCTGGGCCCTGGTCCCGAGTTGCTTTGATTCGACGATCAATCTCGGCCTGAATGAGTTCAGGAGCTTCCAGCAATTCCACCACCGCCTTCCACACCTCTGCGTCGATAGCATCGGCGTTGATTTTGGGATTGTCGCATACGGCGCCTTCGGGAAAACGCCAAGGCTCCGACCCCAAACACCGATAGTACTTTGTGGAGCCTCTCGAATCTAGGAGCCGTCCCATCGAATATCCGCATTGCTCGCAGATACATAGCCCCTGCAAGAGGCTTGGCGTACGCGTGTTTCGCCCGGAAAAGCGAGTGTTATGTTTGCGCCGCTCTTGCGCACGTTGGAAGATTTCTTCGTCAACAATTGGTGGCACGCGCAAGATAATCCACTCTTCTCGTGGACGAGCCTTTCGTGAATACATGCGCCGTACGGCACCGTTCTTGCTGCGCCCGGTGCGATTGCGCCGAGCACGCTTGTCCGCCTTGGTCGTCTTCTGATACGCTGCCTTACCAATGTAGGCCTCATTGCGCAGGATGACAGAAACGGTGGAGGAGCTCCAGTACTTCGCGTGCCGAGGGGGGTGGCCCAGTGCATCCAGTTTCCGTGCTACTGACGGCAGGGTGCCGCCCGGTTCGGTATAAAGCTTGAAAATCAGGCGCACCACCGCAGCTTCGGACGCATTGATCACCAATCGTGCGCCGGAGGTCTCCGTCTTACGAATCAGGTCATAACCATAGGGAGGCCTGCTGATCATGTTCAGAGAGCCCTGGCGGGCCTTGTAGATTTTACCGCGGCGACAGCGCTCGATAATCTGCGCACGCTCATACTCTGACAGTACGGACAGAAGCTGGCGCAGCATTACCTGCTGCGGCGTCGCGTTATCCGGTTCCTCAACGAAGACAAGACGGGTATTGTTGCGTTCAAACTCTTCCTGAAGCAGAACCTGATAGGCGAAACTGCGACTGAGCCGATCGGGAGATAGGACCAACACATACGCGAGGACTCCGTGGGCGACCAGGTCGCGCAAGGCGTCCAAGCCGGGGCGGGCGAGGGTGGCACCACTGTAGCCGTTGTCAGCAAAGATCTGCTGCTTATCAATGGCCCAGCCACGCTCACGCGCGTTCATCAGCACGGCCTCCAGCTGACTGTCTATCGTCTGCTGACGCCGCTGGAGTTCGGTTGATACACGCACGTACACTGCCGCGATCTTCTCTTCTTGCTTCATGCGAGGAGGTATGGTCTTCCGAAATCCGGTGCTGCACCAACAGCTCGTAGGCCTGTGCTATGCGCTGCTGCGCAGCCCGGTCCGGTTTGTATGTCAGGCGGATAGGACGCATTCACGGTGAATCGCTGTCCAAGAGACGCGCCAGCGCTCGAGCCACCAGCGCCCCCAGACTCACACCGGTATGGCGTGCACGAGCCCGCGCACGCGCAAGCAGAGCCACAGGAATCCAGACACTCAGGGGCGCGGTAGCCTCCGCCCGAGCCAGCGAAGAATCCGCTTCGCGCGCCGCACGGACATAACGCGAAGCCTGCACTCGGGAGATGCCGTACCGTGCGGCAAGGATGCGCGCCGCTTCTGCGGTGCTGTGCTCCCGACACAGCGACTTGGCCGCAGCCACGCGTGCGGCACGCTCGGTCAGTGAAGCTCGCTTCATGCATCTTATAATACATCTGGTATACGATCACATGCAAGAGATTCATCATCAGGGCCGGGCGAAAACACGATCCAGCCGCAACAGTCTTTTTGGTTCCATGTTGTTAGTTCTACGTGGTTATGCCGTAGCCTCTGCTCCAGGCAGGTTGGGAGCATCCTCAGTCGTGACCTGACGGCTTGGATTTGCGATACCGAGCAGGTGTCTATGGGATTGCTCCAGGCATGTAGTGGTCGTCACCGGCGGGGAAGAAGTGTCCCGTAGTGTACATATTACGCTGAGGGGCTTGAGCTGCCGATATTGTTGCGTCGGTCAGTGAGCAACTTAACTGGGGGGTGCAATGGCATCGTTACGTCGTAGTTTGGACGACATGTTTCCGCTGGTGGAGCGTTTTTTGGTGGTGCGCAGAGCCTGAAGGCGTTGTGCCTTGAGCACGGCCTGTCGGAGCGTGGTTTTTACTACTGGCGCAAGAAGTACGCGGCATCTGTGTCTCGGGCTTCGGGCGCCTTTGTGGATGTATCGTCACCGGAGGTACATGAGCGGGCGTTGATAAAGGTCGAGTTTCCAGGCGGCGCGCGTCTGCGCGTGTACACGCCGGTATCGGCGGACTTTCTCGGGTCTGCGTTACAGCGTGAGCGGAGCCAGTCATATTAGCATTGGGGCCGTCGCACGTGTTTCATTTTTGCCGGGAGCCTACGGACATGCGCAAAGGCTTTGACGGGTTGTGCAGTCTGGTGCGCTCGGGCATGAAGCGTGATCCTCTCTTGGGCGATGTGTTCGTTTTCATCAACCACCGTCGGACACATATCACTTTTCCGGTTTGGGATCGCAGCGGGTGGGTTTTGTACAACAAGCGTCTCGAGTCGCGGACGTTTGAGCTGCCAGAGACCGCGACGCCTTTATGGGCGGAGCTCATGATGCTCTTGGACCGGGTACGGCCTGCGACGGTGCGCTATCGACCCCGGTTTCGGGGTTCCGATTCATAACTATCTTCACATAAACTTCTCGAAACTACTTGCAAATGCCATGAGTTAATAGGGCGTGCCAAGTATCCCTGCCCAGGAGCGCCCCTGTCCGCGTTGCGCGAGGCTCGAGCTGGACCATCGCGCGGTGGTCGAGCGGCTTCGTTCGAAGCGTGACCATTGGCGGCGCCTGCATAGCGAGGAGCGTACGCAACGGCAGCGGTCGGAGGCAAAGAACGCAGGTCTGGCCGAGGATATGGCCAAGCTCAAAGACCAACTCAGTGAGCTCTCCCAAAAGCTCTTTGGCAGCACAAGCGAGCGCTTACAGGCGCGTGTGAAGCCAAAGCCGCCTGTGAGCGACGACATCCGCGCGACAGCGGATCAGAAGCCGCCACCGTCAGCGACAGCAGATACGTCGGCCTCGCGCCCGGGTGTACAGGGCACACCGACTAAGGACCATCGCGCGAACGCCAAACCCAAGACGCGGCGCCAAGGGCAGCGTAGCAAACTGCCAGACGACCTGCCAAGGGAAGAGATCTTTCTTAACCCCTAAGGAGACCTGGAAGGCTGGAAACCGATTCGAATTGAGAGTACCAAGGTGGTAGCGTGGGAGCCAGGGTACCTGAAGGTGATCAACTATAGGCGCCGCGTATTTGCGCATAGCACCGATCCTTCGAAGGGGCTGCGTATCGCTCCACTCCCTGCGCGCACTATTCCCAGCGGGCGAGTACATGAATCGTTGCTGGCGCACCTTGTTACGTCCAAAGTCGAGGATGGTCTACCGCTTCACCGCCTAGCCAAGATAATAGAGCGCGGCTCGGGCTAAAAGATCCCATCGTCCACCATGGGAAACTGGATGGACAAGGTAGGCTTTGACCTGGAACAGCTCGCGCTTGCCGTGGCCGATCAGGTACGCAAGAGCGGATACCTGCAGGTGGACGAGACCACGATCCGCGTGCAGGATCGCAAGAAGACAGGATCCACTCATCGCGGATACTTCTGGGTCTACCATTGCCCTAAACAGAAGCTGCTGGTCTACCAATACGCACCCGGACGCGGAAGCAAGGTGCCACGAGGATTCCTGCATGGGTTCCAGGGCGTGCTGCATACCGACGGATATGCCGCCTACTTGACCTTCATTCGGGATGCCCACATCATACTGGCCAACTGCTAGGCCCATGCGCGACGTAACTTTTACCAAGCCCTCCGTACCGATCCCGACAGAGCCGCCTTCGTGCTGAAGCAAATAGGAACGCTCTACCGGATAGAAGCGCAGCTGCGCGAGAACCATGCCTCTGCAGAACAACGACGCATCGCGCGGCAGCAAAAGGCCAAACCCGTATTGCGCCACCTTAAATCGTGGCTCCAGCAGCAGAATACGCTCCCAAAGGAATTACTGGGCAAGGCCAAGCACTACACGCTGGCGCGGTGGGACCGGCTGTGCCGATACATCGACGACGGACGCCTGGAAATTGATACCAACGCCGTCGAAAGGGCCATGCGCACGGTTGCGATCGGTCACAAACACTACCTCTTCTGCGGATCCCACCACGCAGCTAAGCAGATGGCCACCTTCTACACGCTCCTGGCAACGTGCCGGTTGCACGGCGTTAATCCCGTAAAATGGCTCGAAGATGTGCTGCCACGCATTGCTGCGGGACATCCAGCCAAAAAGATCCACCTGCTACTACCCCACCAGTGGCAGCCACTCCATCCCCCGGCACCTCCATAGAAGGATGCGCGGAGCAAGACCATGAACCATGCTCTGCTGCCTCCATCCGTACGTAATACTGCACCTACGATCCGCCCTTCTATACGCGGCCATACCTGCGTGACTACGCCGCCTACATGCCAAAAAAGCACTTCAATCCCAGTCCGCACTGCAGCCACATAGCCGCTCGATCATTGACTAGGTGCGCCCTCAATAGAAGATCACCCGTACCCGCAACCAGACACCCAAAGAACATCGGCGAATAGCGATACCTGTCAGAGCTACCAGTCATGGCTGCTCTGCCGAGTTGAGGATACCTCAACCTGCCCGAAGCCGAGGTTACCGCATAGCCATAGAAGAACGCACCCAAATATATGCAGGGCAAACCTCCCGGCTTAAATGCTCTCTACGGGACGGTTACGTTGCGCCTTCCGACGCGCCTGCGTCGGAGTAAGATCGCTAAGGGCCAGCATGCGGCAACCATTACCGCGGCCAGGCCTCCGATGGGTTTGTCTAGGTTGAGCAGGTACAGGCCGCCTCCGATGCCAATGAGAGCCAGAGCAAAGGCGAATCTTTGCCCCCACTCTTGGAGGCGCCCATCACTCTTTACTACCAAGTGTTCAATTTCTCGGCGGTGTTCTGCCTGCTTCTCGGCCAGCAACAGTAATCGCTCCGCCGTACCGGGCACGACCTCGTCGTACTGGCGCATGTGCTGCGGTGTTGGTAGTGGTCCAGCATGGAATTGCCTTGATTGGAAAACCAGTACACGCTTCTCTGCTGATGGCGTGAGCGGCCTTGCGCTGTCCTACGTCGAAGAATCGTTAGGGCCCGGGGCGGTTGGAGAGCGGTCTGCCATCAGGTTTCCTTGGCTAAATTCAGCTGGCCAAACACGGTGCGAAGATCGTCGCCGACAGCCCACCAGTCGCTAGCGATGGCCAACCAATCCTGCTCTTCTGGAGACAGATCGGCCGTCGGGTCATCCTCTGGCTGCCATGTGCCGTAGAGCTTCGTCATACCTGCCAGAAACGGGCGGGGCGCCACCGAAGGCTTAACACTGATTCTGAGTATCTGCTCTGGTATCCTGCTGTTGACCGCCATGTCCGGGTATGCCCTGTAAACCACCCTTATGAGCTCCCAGAAAGCCAGTGATAACACCCAACGTGATCTTCTGGTGATCGACTTGGCAGTTCGACGTTCAAATTGGTGCAGCACGGACTGCCCCTGATGATATCCCGCTTGCGATAATTCGAACGTTGCGTATGGGCCGGTTCGGTCCACCACCACGCTACTGTTGGTCTCAAGCTGGTAGAGCACGCTGTAGACAGCACCATCAAAGGGGCCGTAGTCGTCTGGCGCGAACGAGAAAAAGGGCCCGCCTGCTCTTGGAACCTCGCGGTCGATCAGGAACAGGAGCTTCTGAATTCTAACAGGATCAAATTGTGCTCCTACTCCACCAGCGGCCATAGCTGCCAGCACGATGTTCGCCTGCTGGTCGAATTTGGCGATGCGGGGTGGCTCTGTCTTCAAGATGCCTGCAGGTGTGTGGCCGTAACCTTCGTCCGAGTCGCAGTGGCCGTCAGTTCCCGTGACTCCAGCCCTGCGTACGATGATGGTCAATGCCAGATCTCTGCACGTGCCGTACAGCTTAACCAAGCGACGGGAAATCGCCCGCGCAAGACTCGTACCTGGGGCGGGAGTTGTGCGCGTGGCCGCTAGTCTGACGTTTCTCTTGTCCATAGCCTGAGCGGTGCATATTTCCTTACCGTGTGCCATGCGGCCGGAAAACGGTTCCCTATTCCAAATGTTTGCAGTGGGTGCACGATAATCCGCACACTCACGGTCGGTGCCCGTGACCTATGCGGACCCTCGCGGTGTCCGCGTAGGTACGCCCGAAAGGCAAGCGCTGCGAACGCAGGTCCGAGCACCGATTCCTTTGCATCAGCAGCGCCGTTACAGGTTGAATACGTTTCGGTCAGTGGGCGTGCAGTATGTCCGGTAACGCGTTCTGGCTTGGCGTGGTTCACCAGCGCCCAGGCGATGCTCTGCGGCGTGCATACGCTCAGCGACCTTCGCGCTGTCAATTACGCAGGCAGAGCGCGTCGGGCCGGACACACGCAAGATCGTGCAGCAGATCATCGATGCTTAGCCGCACCCCCTGCTTCGTTTCCGCACGCTCATGGGCCTGCTCCGCTTGGCTCGCACCTGCGGAGAACCGCATGGAAAGCGCTAGTACGAGGGCACTCGCGATCGGCACGCGCTCGTACAGGAGCATCGCGTCCATCCTGAAGAATGGACTGGACAAACATCCACCGGACTCGAAGTCTCCGCCTCCCATAAACCATGCCAGCATCCAGGGCCCAGGCAACTATGGCACCAAGGCGGATTCTCCTCGCCAACCGCAATTCTAATTGTCGCTGGTCTCAATTCTAGTTGTCGTTGGACAATCAGTATCCCTCCGCGCCTTCGTGGCGCACGGTATCGCAAATCCAAGCCGTCAGGTCACGACTGAGGATGCTCCCAACCTGCCTGGAGCAGAGGCTACGGCATAACCACGTAGAACCCCATCAAAACATAAGATGGCCACATGGCCTGCATTCAATGTAGTCTACGGGACGGTTACGCTGCACCGCGTCAGGGATGCCTTCTCATACGAGCCCTGTGCATTCGTGTTCGGATCTTGTTGACAAATTGTGCGCAGATAACCGGGCAGGTGTTATTACTTTCGAGCCCGCTGAACAAGAGGCCATCCTTTTGATGAACACCACCATGACGGGCATCGCGCCCACAATGCAATCCAGGAGCAGGAGGGTGCGGGATTCCCGCAAGAGGCGCAACGGTGCTTGTTCCAGGAGCACCATAGTGCAGGAGCTTACGCGTGAGGACCATCCCTACACGGTGGAGCTAGCGGGCCACAGGTCCGTTCGCGATGCGTACCGTAGGGGCCACAACTGGTATTTGCATAACGGGGAATTCATAGCCCGCTCCGCGGAGCTCATTGCAATCAGGATCCCCGCCCGCCGCACGTAGCCACGCGTCAGGATCGCGCGCTAAGGTGACGGCGCCTGAGGCATCCGAACGCTGATAAGGGTGCTGAGCCTTTCCGTGTGACTTGGATCGGTTCCGCAGCGTCGCAACAGGCGCATGTCGGGCTTCATTTGGCGTAGGTATATTCTGCGACGCTCACAGCATCCTTGGCCATGGCCCGCCTTACCCTGCTTCTGATCCTGATCGCCGCCCCTCTTGCGGGCATCCGCCAACCGGAACGTACAGCGCCCAACATCATCTACTTTCTCGCCGATGACCTCGGCTACGGTGAGGTGGGTGCCTATGGTCAGGAGCTCATCCAGACCCCCAACCTGGATCGTCTGGCTACCGAGGGAATGCGGTTTACACAGCACTACAGCGGCAGCCCCGTCTGTGCGCCTTCCCGGTGCACGCTGCTGACTGGGCGCCACACCGGGCATTGCTATGTGCGCGACAACTTTGAGCTGGGCGGGTTCGCCGACGAGGAAGAGCGCGGGCAGCTGCCGCTTGCTCCCGGAACGTTTACGCTAGGAAGCATGCTGCAAGATGCCGGATATACGACGGCCGCCATCGGCAAGTGGGGCCTGGGAGGCCCGGGCTCCACAGGTGAGCCCAATGAGCAGGGCTTTGACTTCTTTTACGGCTATCTGGACCAGAAGCAGGCACATAACTACTATCCAACGCACCTCTGGAAAAATGGCGTCTGGGATTCGCTCGGCAACAAATACTTTCATCCGCACCAGCGCTTCGAGGGCGACGACCTGAACGACCCTGCCGCATATGACCGCTACAAGGGCCAGGACTACGCGCCAGACCTGATGATGGACGAAGCGGAAGCCTTCATCCGGCGCAACGCGGAACAGCCCTTCTTCTTGTATGTACCGCATGTGGTGCCACACCTAGCCCTGCAGGTGCCCGACGAAGCGCTGGCGCAATACGATGGTGTATTTGATGAATTGCCCTACCCCGGCGGCCAGGGATATCTGCCGCATATTCGGCCCACCTCCGCATACGCGGCGATGATTTCGCGTATGGACGAACACCTAGGACGCCTGATGAGCCTCTTAGAAGAGCTGGGGCTGGCAGACAACACCATGGTCATATTTTCCAGCGACAACGGCCCCACGTATGTGGGGGGCGTCGATGTGGAGCTGTTTAACAGTTCTGGGGGGCTGCGCGGCGGCAAGGGGGAGGTCTATGAAGGCGGCATCCGAGTGCCTATGATTGCCTGGTGGCCCGGCCATATCGCACCTGGAACTACCACAGGTCATGTGTCCGCCTTCTGGGATGTGATGCCCACGCTGGCAGAGATTGCGGGCGCAAACCCGATCGCCGAGGTTGACGGCACCTCATTGCTGCCCGTGCTGTTGGGCCAAAAGGCCCCTCCGCCGTCAGAGATGTACTGGGAATACCATGGTCGGAGCTGGCAAGGAGCACAGGCGGTGCGCATCGGAGACTGGAAAGGGGTGCGCCTGGGCGGACATGATGATCCCGAGGCGCCCATTGAGCTGTACAACCTGGCCGATGACCCAGCCGAAACGAACGACATGGCTACCCAGCACCCAGACATCGTCGGCCGCATCGATGCCATCATGCGTAGCCGCAGCCCATCACACATTGAGCGGTGGCAGTTCGCGGGCTACGAGTGAGGTGCGCGGCACCAATGGCGATGGCTGAGGCTCCCGTTTATTCGCTAGAGCGCGCATAGCGCAGCATCGCCGCATACGTGACTGGGATGCGCCAACACGCCCGTGAAAGGTGCGCCACCAATGGGGACGGAGGGCTTCCGGTTACGCGTAACAGGCAAGGTAAGCGCAGCCGCAAGGAAAGAGGCGCTGCAGCGAGTCCCCTCACCCTACCCTGAACAGGTGCCCCACCCGGCTGCCGACAAAGGTTTCAAAGTACCATAGCAAAAGCCTGTGCGCTTTGTGCTCCAAATTGGGGTCAGCCTCAAATAGGTCCTCGGCAGCGGCACGCGCATCTTCGAGCAGCTTCACGTCGTTCGCGACATCGGCCACCTTGAGGGCAGGGAGGCCGTGCTGCCGCGTACCAAAAAAGTCGCCGCTGCCCCGGATCTGCAGATCCCTGTCGCTGATCTCAAAACCGTCCGTAGTCTGTGTCAATGTTCGGAGGCGCTCTTTGGCCTCGGGCGTCTGACGGTAGTCCGCCATAAGGATGCACTGACTTGCATGCGCGCCGCGCCCCACGCGGCCTCGAAGCTGGTGAAGCTGGCTCAAGCCGAAACGCTCCGCGTGCTCAATCACGATCATCGTGGCGTTGGGAGCATCAATCCCCACTTCGATCACAGTAGTGGCCACCAGGATATCGGTTTCGCCCGCCTTGAATCGCTCCATGGCCATCTCCTTCTCGAGTGAAGCCATCTTGCCGTGGACCAGGTCTACTTCGTAGTCCGCAAACGCCTTCGACAGCAGGCCGAAACCGGTTTCGGCATCCTTCAGGTCCGTCTTTTCCGACTCTTCCACCTGCGGATAAATGACGTAAGCCTGGCGGCCTTGCTTCACTTCCCTACGGACGCGATCCATCATCTCCGGGCGCCGCTTCTCGCTTAACAGGTGGGTTCGGATCGGCTTCCGACCCGCGGGCAGCTCCCGGATTAGACTCAGATCCAGGTCTCCGTACACGGTCAAGGCCAGCGAGCGCGGGATGGGGGTCGCGGTCATGAGCAGGATGTGGGGGTTGGTGCCCTTCTCTTGCAGCATAGCTCGCTGCTCCACGCCAAAGCGGTGCTGCTCATCTATGACCGCCATAGCTAGGTTCCGAAAGCGCACCTTTTCCTGAAAGATGGCGTGCGTACCTATCACGATATCCGCCTGACCCATGGCGATGTCTGCCAGGATACGCTCCCGTTCCCTTTTTCGCTGGCCGCCGACCAGGAACCGGACACGCACCTGCATCGGATCTACTTGATTCAGAACCGTCCGGTGATGCTGTTCGGCCAACACCTCTGTTGGAGCCATGATAGCTCCCTGCATGCCCGCGCCGACGGCTAACAGCAGTGCCGCTACGGCCACTACCGTCTTACCGCTGCCGACATCACCCTGCAGAAGCCGGTTCATCTGGAAACCGCTGGACGCGTCCGCCTGGATGTCCTGCAGCGCCTGCCACTGTCCGTTCGTAAGCGAAAACGGCAGCGAGGCGAGGAACCGGTCCAGATGCGCATTCTTGGGCGCCAACCTCGTGGACACCTGGCGGCTCCGATTGCGCCGGGCATTAAGCAGTAGCATCTGGAGCAAAAACAGCTCCTCAAACTTCAGGCGGTGGCGCGCAGCACTCAGCTCTTGCTGGCTGCGCGGAAAATGCATGGCACGCAATGCTGTGCGCCAGTTTAAGAGGTCGTGCTTCGCCACCAGCTCTTGAGGCAGAATCTCTGGCGGCATCTGTGTGCCACGCGTCTTGATCAGGTTGTAAAGGATACGCCGGAACGTGCGGCTCGACAAGCCGAAACGTGTGTAGCCCCTGCCACCGGGATACAGTGCGATAATGCGACCGGTCGAGAGGGCCGCCGTGGCATCCACCCGGTCCATCTCTGGATGTGGTAATGACACGCCATACCGGGAAAAGTTTAGTCTGCCCCACACGGCCAGACGCTCACCGACCTTGTACACCTGCAACACCCACGTGTAGTTGCTAAACCACACAAGTTTGAGGGTACCGCCCCATTCGTCTTGCAGGCTACCTTCAAGACGACGCCTATGACGCTTGGTCGTTACCTCCTTAAGGGAGACAAGGGTACCGATGATGGTGGCTTCGTAATCATCCCGCCCCAGGTCCCGCACATATTTGGTAGTGGTACGGTCCAGATAGCGGCGCGGGAAATGATAAAGCAGGTCACGGCAGTTGATGATCCCCTGCTTACGTAAGAACTCCGCGCGCCTAGGGCCCACACCCTTAAGGTAGGTCAGCTCGTCTGTCAGCATGCTACAGTGATCAGTACGCCCAATACGCTGCCCAAGGTACGCCCCCAATAGTCGGCAGCCGCTATATTATACGGGATGTGTTCGAGTTCAAAAATCGCGGCAACCTATGGAATTCCTGATCGAGCTGTGGCTCCCCATACTACTTTCTAGCGTCATGGTGTTCCTTGGCGGCAGCGTGATGAACATGTTGCTGCCCCACCACACCAAAGATTATACGCGCCTGCCTGATGAAGACGCCCTGCGCGAAGTGATGCAGGCGCAGCAGCTTTCGCCGGCGCAGTATGCCATTCCTTTCGCGCATTCCAAGGAGGACTGGCGCAGCGAAGCGGTCAAGAAGAAGTTCGAGACCGGACCGGTCGGCCTCCTTATCGTCGGGCCAAACGGATCGGGCATGAGCCGCCAGTTTATTCAGCAGGCCATCTATGTGCTGAGCATCTCCATTATGGTGGCCTACGTCGCGTATGCGGCTTTTGGCGGCACCGACCAGGAATACCTCAAGGTGTTTCAGGTTGCTGGCACAGTGGCCACGCTGGGCTATAGCGGAGCGCTGTTTTTGAACAGCATCTGGTTCAACGTGCCCTGGGGCAACACCTGGCGCCACGCCTTTGACGGTCTGGTGTACGGCCTCCTTACGGCAGGCATCTTCGGCTGGCTCTGGTAGCACGCCGCACGCGTTCTTTCGGCTGTTATTATCGTGTCCAGGACAGATAGCCGAGTCCACACCGCGCTTGCGCCTTTGGCGCCAGCACTGCAGACCGTGCCGCGCATCTTGCGCGTAGTGCTTACCGGCGCCGAATCCACCGGCAAAACCACGCTGGCCCGCGCACTGGCCGCCCACTACCAGACCGCGTGGGTGCCGGAGTATGTGCGTCACTTTGTGGAAGTTGAAGGCCGCGTGCCTGGTGAAACCGACACGGTCCAGATCGCTCGCGGGCACCTAGCCCAGGCGCAACGGTCGCTTCCGCGCGCCCGCCGAGTGCTTTTTCTAGATACGGACCTGGTATCCACATGCCTGTACCACCGATACTATTTCGGTGGTGAGGCCCCTTGGGTCGAGGAGCAGGCCGTCCGCCATCGAGCGGACCTTTACCTGTTTCTGATGCCCGACATCCCGTGGGTACCGGATCCAGGGCAGCGCGAAAGCCCCAAGGTGCGGGCACTGCTGCACGACCTGTTTGCTGATGCCATCAGGCCGCTGCCGCACGCGATGGTAGCGGGGTCTTGCAAGCAACGATTCCAGACGGCTGTCACACAGGTGGACCGCCTGCTCAATGCTGCCTCTGCTACGGTGCCTACGGCAGATCCATCGCACACCGGAACCCCACATGGAACAGCGACGACTCCGGCGTAGAATGGCTACGCGCCGACACCCGGTAGCCGTGGCACCAGCCCGGCTCGCATAGGAAGCTGCCCCCGCGCTGCGACTTTTCGCTTGACTCGTCGGGTTCGTATGGTGTCTTGCGCGCCGCGTAGGGCCGATACCAATCCGCGGTCCATTCCCAAACGTTGCCACCCATGTCGGTCAACCCAAGGGGCGTAGCCCCATAGTGACCCACAGGCGAGGTCAACAGGAAGCCATCCTCGCCGGAATTGTACACCGGAAATCGCCCATTCCATACGTTGGCTTGTATCGCGCCGCGCTCTTTGAGCGCGTCACCCCACGCATACAGGCGCCGGTCATTGACCGCGCCTCGCGCGGCATGCTCCCATTCCACCTCCGTGGGTAAACGCTTGCCAGCCCAGGCAGCGTACGCGGCCGCATCGTTCCACGACACCTGAGTTACCGGATGGTTGTCTGGGGCCGCTGGTCCCGAAGTCCCGAGCGGAAAAGCCCATGTGGCGCCTTCTTTCAGCTTCCATTGGCGCGAAGTAGAATCCAGCACCGCCGCATCGCCAAACGATTCCGCCTGCGTCGTGTACCCGGTGGCTTCCACAAATAAGCGAAACTGCGCCACGGTGACGGGATGGATATCCAAGAAAAACGGCCTCACCCGCGCCCGAAACACAGGCCGCTCCATAGGCAGCCCGGATTCGCTTCCAATGGCGGTCCATCCGCCCGGCACCAGCACCATACCCGGCGGCGCCCCTATGTCTTCGAGCTTCTCGGAGCCGCACCCGGCAGAAAGCACCAGACCGCTTGCCACTAGGCAAGCCAAGTACATATTACGCCGCGCGGTGCCGCTCATTCCCACTCTGGTATCCTCAGCTGTGATGGCGCCGCCACCAGGCGCACCCGGTGCGCCTGGGCTAGTGCTCCGATAGCTGCCACGGTGTCGGGGTAGTCCTCAGCTACGTCAAAGCGTTCCGACGGATCCCGGTCCAGATGAAACAGCAGCGGCGCCTCGTGTACTACGGGTGCATCGCCCACATATGCGGACTGCGTGATGTAGTGTACTTTCCAGGGGCCATTCCTAACCGCAAAGAGGCGCGTACCTCTGTAATAGAAGACCGTGTTGCGAACGGCCGCGTCAGGGTCCTCCAGTACGGGCATCAGGTCTATGCTGTCCAGGATCCGGTCCTCTGGCGCAGCGACGTCCGCCATCATTGCCGCGGTAGCGAAGAGGTCCATCGTGGTCGCCAGGGCATCGGTGACGCCTCCAGGCTGGATGGTACCGGGCCACCAGGCGATCATTGGCACACGCATACCTCCTTCCCATGTTGTACCTTTGCCGTCTTTGAGGAGCCCGGCGGATCCGCCAGCGATGTTAACCGTCAGCCAGGGGCCATTGTCGCTGGTGAACACCACCAGCGTGTTGTTTTCCAGTTGGGCTTCTCGGACGGACGCAAGAATCTCGCCCACGCTCCAGTCCAGCTCCTCGATGACGTCGCCATAGAGGCCACGTGCACTGGTGCCCTCGAAGGCGTCTGATGCAAAGATCGGGATGTGCGGCATGGAGTGCGGGACAAACAGGAAGAAGGGGCGCTCCGCATGCCTTTCAATAAAGGCGGTTGCCTCTTCGGTGTAGCGCCTTGTGATGTAGCGCTGGTTCGGCTCTTCTTCAATGACCTGCGCGTTTCGCATCAATGGAAGCGGCGGATACGTCTGCGCGCGGCCCCAACTGGTGGTGGCCGGACTCATGTCGTTAGAGTACGGGATACCGTAATAGTAGTCGAAGCCATGATCTGTTGGTAGGTGCCCTTCCTGATGTCCCAGGTGCCACTTGCCGATGATGCCGGTCGCATAGCCAGCCTCCTGGAGCATTTCTGCCAAGGTCACCTCGTCGGCCGGTAGGCCGCCTTGCGATGGCGGAAATATTACTCGCACCCTGTCGTCCGCCATTCCGCTTCGTACCGGCAGCCGTCCTGTCAGGATAGCCGCCCGGCTGGGCGTACAGACCGATGCGCCGGTATAGAATTGAGTAAAGCGCAGCCCCTCGTTCGCCATCTTATCCAGGTGGGGCGTGCGTATCGTAGGATGTCCCTGAACGCTTAGGTCACCGTAGCCCAGGTCGTCGGCAAAGATGACAATAAGGTTGGGTGGTCGCTGCGTTCTGTCGCCGCATCCCGCAACCAGGGTGCTGGCAACAAGCACAGCTGGCAGGAGCATCTTCATGGCACCAGACTGTTGGTGATCCGCATCGACTGAAAGTTACGGCGTATCTTGCAGCCGTAGTGCTGATGTAATTTATTTCCATTCAGACTGTGGAACTATGCTTGGAGGACTCGCACACGCCGGATTGATTCTACTGGTGCCCGTGCTTCCTGTCGCTGCTCAGTCCAGCTCCACATGGTGGTACATCCAAGGTGGCGCTGGCATCAGTTCAGCTGGTGATCTGACGTATGTGGGATCCAACGTTGACACAGGCTGTTACCCGTATCAGAGCGTATGCGTGGAGCATGACGGATACCGCTGGGTGTACGACTATTTGGCGGATCCTGGCCCCGGCTTCGCGGCCGCGCTGGGCTTTGGCGCTGGGCGTCTGCGCATGGAGCTCGGTTTCAGGTTTTCCCAACGTAACCTGGATTCGAGGTTCTCAGAAATCACCTTTCTTGATGGCAGGGCGCTGCCTCCTGCGCCGCCTGCCAGCGACTATGCCTCCAAGGCGTTTGCGAGCGTAGAAGCGCTGTCGTCCCGTGCCGTGTATCTGGCGGCATATTATCGGCTGCTGAGCCTGACCAACCGTGTACATCTTTATGCCGGTGCTGGCACCGGCCTCACTATGTTGCGCGTGAGTGATGTACATTACGCGGACATCTACACCTGTCTGGCTGCCGTGTGCATACCGGACCCCGTCTCTTATTCCAGTATCCAGCTGACGGACTTTTCGGATGAGGTGCTTGCGGGCCACCTTATGGCGGGAGTCGAGGTGACGTTGAGTCCGGCGACCGCGCTCCTATTGGAAGCATCGTTCAGCGCTGCTGAGGACCTGAAGGATCAGGCGGTGTATGTGTACCACTCTACGCCTGGCCTGACGAGCAAGGCCACCGTCGCTAACGTCCGGCAGACCAGTGTCATGGTAACGGTGCAGCGCCGCCTGTAGGCTGCTCAGCAAGGGATGCCACGTCGAACCACGCAGCTGCGTGTTACGATGAGCTGCTCCAAGGTAGCGAACGCTTCCTTCTGGGAGCGGCTTTGGGGCGCACAGCCTCCTTCGGCACCACGTCCTCGCCCGGGTTTACGAAGAGGTTTTCGCGGAAGCGATACTGCTGGTCATACAGGTCACGATAGCGCCCGCCCTGCGCAAGCAGTTCCTCGTGCGTTCCCCGCTCGATCACGCCGCCCTTTTCTAGCACCAATATCTGGTCCGCGCTGCGGATAGTCGAGAGCCGGTGCGCGATCACAAAGGCGGTGCGACCCTTGCGCAGGTTGCGCAGACCTTCCTGAATGAGTGCTTCGCTCTCTGAATCCAGGCTTGATGTGGCTTCATCGAGAATCAGGATGCGCGGGTTAGCCAGGATGGCCCGTGCTATCGCGATGCGCTGCCGCTGACCGCCGGAAAGCTTGATGCCACGCTCACCCACCACTGAGTCATACCCGTCTGGAAAGCTGCGAACAAACTCGTCAGCGTTGGCAATCGTGGCCACTTCCTCTACCTCTTCGCGCGAAGCATCGGGCCGCGCAAACCTTATGTTGTCTGCCACCGTGCCATCGAACAGGAAGTTTTCCTGCATCACTATGCCCAGGTTGGTCCGATAGTCTTTGAGCTTCAGGCTCGTCAGGTCCAGTCCGTCCACCAGTACTCGACCCGAGTCCGGGCGCGCAAATGCCATCACCAGGCTCACCAGCGTACTTTTGCCGGATCCGCTCGAGCCCACCAGTGCTGTCGTAGTCCCGGGCTCTGCTCTTAACGAGATGCCTTTGAGCACAGGAACGCCCGGCTCATAGCTGAAGTGCACCGATTCAAACGTGATGGCGCCACGTATCGGGCCAAGAGGTTGCCGGTCACCTTCGTCCTCGTACTCGGTGCTCATGGCCAGAAGCTCTCTGATACGATCCAGCCCAGCGAAGGCATCGGCCACCTGCGTACCTACGTTCGCAATCTGCACGATGGGTGCCGCCAGGACGCCAATAAAGAAGATGAACATCACCAGATCACCCAGCGTCATGGCCTCTGTGGTGACCGCCTGACCCCCCAGCCATATCATCACGGCTCCCACCAGTCCGACCACGAAGGTGCCCCCAGCCGTTGTCTTGTTCACTCCGGTGATGCTGGTGGCGATCTTGCCAAATAGCTGCTCCACGCCCTTGCCAAACTTCTTCTGTTCCCGGCCCTCGGCGACGTAGGCTTTGACCAGACGTATCCCGCCGAGCGTCTCTCCGAGGCTCCCGGTAAGGTCCGCATTGACTTTGTGGCGCTCTCGAAAGATGGGGCGGAGCTGCTTGAAGGCGCGCCCCATAAACAGGCCGAAGCCACCGACCATCACCAGCGCCACGAGCGTCATCTGCCAGTTCAGGTACAGCAGCACGCCTAGTGCCAGCACCGCCGTGAAAGCACCACCGACGAGCATCACGATGCCGGTCCCCACCAGGTTGCGCAGCCCTTCCGCGTCGGACATGATCCGCGAAATCAACTCTCCGCTCTTGGTGTTGTCGAAGTATGGCACCGGCAGGCGCACGACATGGTAGTGCACGCGCTTGCGCATCTCCATAATGAGGCGTTGTGCAGAGATGCTGATCACCTGCGAGAGTGCAAAGGAGCTGCAGGCCTGAATGGTGGTGGCTACCGCTACGGCGAGCGCCAGCGGCACCAGGATCTCCGTGCGACCGTTGGTGATTACTTCATCGATCAACCATTTGGAGCTTCCCGGCAGCACCAGGCCACTGAGCCGGTTGATGATCATCAGCACCAGCCCTAACCCGAGCTTTTTCCGGTGCAACCACATGAGCTGCCGTGCCTCACGCCATGTCGTCTGGCTCAGAAGCTTCTTGCGCTTCCCTTTCTTAGGCTCGACCAAGGGGTTCGTGTTTTGGCTGGCGCTCAACGGATTGCAGCACTACCGCTACGCTGTGGCTGTGTTTCTGGTGGCCCTGGTGCTCAGGGCGCTGCAAGCTGCAACGCTCCGTGGTCACTGCCATTCGGGTTCGGGCAGTGTTTTGACGATGCGCAGGGTATCCATGCTGACGCGGATAACGCGTGCCAGGAGCTGAAGCGGATATGCGGAGTCTTGCATCGTTTCTGACGCATACTGGTTAGCGTCGTTTATGATGCCGCTTTTTCTGTGGCGTGTCACACACTGCCGGAGCATGACCCATGCGATGGCCGCTTTACCATTAACGACGTACTCGTATGCTTCGGTTGGCACATTTGCCACCATGATGTGCGGGTTATAGATGATCTGTGACAGATCCTTGTTGCGTGCGCGCGCGGGGTGTTTCATAGGTTTACCGACGCGAAACCACGACATGGGTGCGATATCGGCTTCGGGCTGCCACCCGCCTTTTGCGAACTCGATGGGCCAGGGCTCGGCATTTTCGTAGCCTACGTGAAGGTCACCCAGCTGCTTGCCGGCGTCGGCCAGGGCCCAAAAGTGTGCGGGGTCTTTCGGAACCGGTATGCGTGGCAGCTCTTTGGCGAGGTTCGCTGCGAATCGCTTGCGGTATCGGGACAGATGCAGTACGCCGTAGACGTAATGGAAGAGGTCGTCACCCGAAATCCCCCCCCCCCCCCCCCGCAACCATCGTGCCAAACATCTTCAGTGCTGCTGCACTAATGGCGCTTCTTCGCACGTACCCGTGGGCATCTGCCAGGTGTTGTTCGCCGCCAAAGAGGGCATCTCCCGAGGTGTCGCGAGGCTTTTCATACAGCCACCTCGGGAAGCACTGGCCCTTAGCAATCATATCCAGATTGGGTATATCCTGGACCACTAAACACGAGAAGTCGTCACTCCCACCCCGCCCTGTCACGCAGATAAGCCGGTTTGTGGCTTCCGCGTGCGGGAATATCCGCGGCATCTGGTAGACCCTGTCGTTCAGTCTACGGCTCAGGTAGAGGTACTGCCGCGTGAAGGGCCTGTACAGTGATGTCGCAATGCGTCCGTCTTCAATGCCGAGTCCTTTGTTGCCACGCAATTGGGTTTTCAGACCGTCCGACCAGCTAATATTCTTGAGATCATTGTTGATGAGCCTCGTGATTTCCGCTTTCGTCGGCCTGCGTGCCCCGGTGAGCTGGGGCTGAAGCCGCTCGCGCTCCGTGTTATAGAAGCTGATCATGGCCGTGATGTTGGCCTTCAGCGCCTTGGCGGAGAAGTTGTAGCACCAGGCGTCGCGATTAGTCTTTACGCCTCCTGAGTAATTCTCAAAGATTGCCGCGCCCAGCCGCGCGTTTCGCGACTTATCTCCCAGCACCATGAACCTGGCGAACGCCGGATCCCTTGGGTTCAACCAGTCGTGGTGGGTGTCGGGCGTGAGCGTGTGCCATCCGCCGGCTTCTTCGATGCCCTGGATATCCCGAAACGCTTTCACCTTGTTCAGCTTCTCTTCGCGCTTGAGGTAGTCGCCAATGTCGTGAAACCGTATCGCGCATCCTGTCCGCTTCGGGTTGCGCACCAGGAGCGTGATGGCGACGGGCGCACGGGAGCCGGCTCCAAATGCTGAGGCGCCCTCTTGCCGGCGTCGCTTGCCCTGCGTACGTGCATTCCCTCGCAGGTGCAGCACATAGATGGCAGAGAACTCTTCTGCGAGGCACTGGCGCATGCCATCCATAGCGTTGCCTTCCAGCCACCCGGCGTTGGTCACAAAGCCAACGATGCCGCTCTCTCCGATACGGTCCGAAGCCCAGCGGATGGCCTTCACATAGCTGTCGTAGAGGCTGTTCTTGTTGGTGCTTTTTGAATGGGCTGCAAACGTAGTCCCAATGCGCTGGTGCAGAGCCTTATATTCCTGGTTCTGCGCAGCGTCGTTTTCCATTCTCTGTCCAGCGGACCAAGGCGGGTTGCTCACGATAACTTGTATGGGAGCTTCTTTCTGCCGCATACGTTGCTCCGAATTCTCTGGCAGGATCGCGGCATACAGGTCGTCGCCTTCGTGCAGGGCGAACGTATCCGTGAGCACGATCCCCCCAAAGCGCTGGTACGCCTTAGCCCCTACCGCATGGTGATAGGCAGCTTCGATGTTGATCGCGGCGATGTAGTACGCGAGCAGCATTATCTCATTGGCGTGGAGCTCGCGTGCATACTTGGCTGGCAGCGCACTAGGAGGGATCAGGTCGTTCTCAATGATGCGCGTAACAAAGGTGCCGGTACCGGTGAACGGGTCCAGGATCTGGACACCTTCGGACGATAACGACTGCCCAAACTCCTGGCGCAGCAGCGTATCTACCGAGTGTAGGATAAAGTCCACAAGTTCAATGGGCGTATAGACGATTCCCAGCCTCTCTGCGGTCTTCGGAAAGGCGTTCCGAAAGAACTTGTCATACAGCTCCGTGATGATCTTCTGCCTGGCCAAGGGTGTCTGCGCGGCTTTGGCGCGCCGCTGTACACTCCCATAAAAGGCCTCTAATCCTTCCGCCTCGGTCTCGATGCTCGCTGGCGCCAGGGCGTCCAGCACCCTTTGCATCTCCCGGCTTACCGGATTCTGGCTGGCAAAGACGGCATCGCCGTGCAGCGCCTCGAACACGGGGCGCGTCACCATATGCTGGGCCAGCATCTCGATGGCATCTGCCTGCGTAATGCCTTCGTTCAGGTCGTCACGCAGCTCTGTCAAGAAAGCACCAAACATGCTGCGGGCGGCCTCATTGGCGGTCACCGTCTCGGTGATACGCGTGATGTGGCGCCGCGCGATATCCGCGACATCGCCTGCCCATTCGTCCCAGTAGCGGCGGCTGCCGCACTTCTCCACGATCTTGGCCCGAATCGCGGCTGGCAGTCCAGCAAATATGGTCCCGCCATTACGCGTGCCGTTACCGTCGCTGCGACCGCCATCGTCATTCAGGATGGGCCCCATTCCGTCGGTCTTGGGTCGCCAGTCCGCCAATGCCACGATGCCCAGGTGCGTTCCAGACTGGCCCTCCTCCAGAAGGTTCAGCATGGCCTCAAACCGCTCGTCATGCGAGCGGATAGCGTTAAGCACCTGCCAGACCACGCGGAACGTGTCAGAGCGGTTCAGGAACGCTGTCGCGCTGGCCAGCGGCGGAACGACCACCGGCAGTACCACATAGCCCATGGCCTTGCCTTGGGCGCGGCGCATCACGCGGCCGACCGCCTGTACGACGTCGATCTGGCTCTTGCGCGGGTGCATAAACAGGATGGCATCCAGCGACGGCACATCCACCCCTTCGGCCAGACAGCGCACGTTGGTCAGCACTCGACACTCGTCGTCGGCTGGGCGCGCATCCCCCAGCCACGCCAGCAGCTCCCCGCGGCGCGCCGCGTTAAACGTGCCATCGACGTGCTTCACCGACACGCCATAGTCGGGCACAGGACCATACGAAGCCGCCACCGAAGAACTGGAAAACTCGTTTACCACCACGCTGAAGGCCTCCTGCACCCGCTTGGACGCCTTAATGTCGCGGCAGTAGGCGATAGCGCGGCGCATCGGAAAGATGGCGTCACCGGCAAACTCCTCCTCGTCGGCCTTGGCCAGGGCGCGCCAGCACCCTATGAGCTTGCCCGCATCGTCCACCTTGAGCGCCTCGTGCTTGGCCAGCGTCTCGGCTACGCCCGCGGCAACCATATCCTCTGGCACCGTAAGCACGATCACCTTGTAATCCGACAATAAGCCCCGCTCTACTGCCTGACCAAAGCCTAATTCGTACAGCACCGGACCGAAGAGCTCCTTGTCCTCCATAGAACACAGCACTGCATTGACTTTGCCCGCCCTGTCGCGCGCAGTCTTGGCATACACCTTGGGGGTGGCCGTCATATAAAGGCGTCGGTGCGCCCTGATCCGCTCCTCGTCATGAATTTGCACGAAATGGCTGTCCGCCTCCCCCTCGATCGTGGCACCCGTGGTGCGGTGCGCCTCGTCGCATATAGCTACGTCAAAGGCTGGCAGCCCGTGAGCGTCCTGCGCCTCAGCCACCACTGGTAGCGAGTGGTAGGTCGCAAACACTACCGTGAGGCGGTCATCTGCGATCGGTGCCGCTTCGCGCGCTAGCTTCGCCGCGTCCGTGGTGGCCGGAAAAGCCAGATCCATCGCATCCATATCAATGCGGTCGTCCGGGCGACGGCGTCGCTTGCCCACCTGCGCATCCGAACACACCGCAAAGGCACGCATCGCCAGCCGCGTGTCGGCGGTCCATTCACGAACCGTCTGCGACATCAGCGCTAGGCTCGGCACTAGGTAAAGGAGCCTCTTGCAAATTGCATTTCTGGCTCCTCCTCCAGCACCGGCAATCGGCGCCTAAATGTCACGTGCATTACGGGGATTGGAGCAATAGAGATCCCAAGGCGATAGACGTACACCAGAATCGTTGACTAACGCAGTGAGGTTGACCTCAAAAAGACAGATTTCGGGCCTTAGCGATGACAATTACGCATACCTATCCCACTACACATGCCACTACAACCGCAATTCTGTGCGCCGGTGAAGCCAGTTAGCACACAAGGCGCGTCATTTGGTCGATCGTCAACGCGAGTATGCCGAACCCAAGATGACATAGCACCTTCGCATGACCACGTACGCGAATATGGCGACCGCCATATTCGTCCTTGAGGCGACCAAAGACGCGCTCGACGGTCGAACGCTCGTTGTAGCGTACGCGCTCTGGTGGTACCCATCCGGCCGCACGCTGCGCCTTCGCCTCACGCTTTTTCGCCGCCTTACGTGCGCGTGTACGCGGGTTCGCATCAATGATCGGCACATGCCCAAGGCTCTCGCTGTGAAGGCGTATCTCCTTCGCATCATAGGCGCTATCCATCACATCATACAAATTCGTGACCCGCTTCGCAGACTTCGTAGCCAAGGGAATGGCCACCTGACTATCATGCACCGACGCAGACGTTACCAGGTAGCTGATTGGTACACCCCCGTCGGCCACATCTGCGTGCAGCTTATAGCCGTTCCAGCTCTGCCGGTAACCCTTAGCATTGCGCTTAGCGCCTCGGTTGCACTCCCCGGGCAAATCTTCTTCCATCTCCGGCAGACTCATGTCCAACTGACGTACAAGGCGTCGTTGCTTTTTTGGAGGTGTTTCTCCCTTACACGGTTGATCGTGCGTGTCTTTGGCCAGCGCGGACTTCTTCGTAGCAGGGCGCTCGCGCGCCTTAATCGCCGTAGAATCACGTGAAAGATGTCCGACGATCTCTCCTTCGTAGGACTCGTCGATCAGTGCACGATGCACCTGATCGGGCAGACACGACTGCGCAAACTCCCCGAAAGCGCGTGAAAAGGTCGACTCGCTGGGAACCTCGTGTTGATGCGTCCACCCACACATGCGGCGCAGCTGTGGGTCCGAGCAAATCCGTTCGATCAGCGCGCGTGTCGTATCGATGTTGTAAACCGCCTTAGCAACAAACGCCCGCGCAAGCGCCGCACGACTCTTCCGCGGACGCCCGCGCAAGGCCTTCGAATCATCGTCAATAAAGCGCTCAACGCGAGCGATCTCCAACACGCCCAGTAGCTTCTTCTGCGGCGCGGTCAGAGAACCGAGCAGTTCCTCCGCAAAGGAGAAGAGCATCACTTGGCGACTTATCCAAGAACATAGGTAATATCAAAAAGGGCGGTCGCGCTGTCTGGCGCGTATACGGTTCAGGTTTCACCAAACAAGGAGGCACGTTATGAGGCAGGTAGTCTACTTCGGCTTGGATGCCCATGTCCGCAACAGCGCTCTGGCGGCGGTGGGGATGGATGGCAACCTGTTCATGAGCAAGCAGCTCAGGACACGCGAGCTGTCGATAGTGAGTCGCATTGTTGCGGTAGATGCTAAGGAAAAGATCTTGGCCCTGGAGGAGTCCACATTGGCTGCGTGGCTGGCAGGCATGCTGCGTGGTTACGTGGATAAGCTGGTGGTCTGTGATCCACGCCACAATGCGCTGATTAGCAAGAGTGCGAACAAGGACGACTTAGCGGATGCATTCCGCTTGGCCCGTCTGCTGCGGATGGGTGAGCTGCGACCGGTCTATCACTCGGATCATCAACACCGTGCCACCTTCAAGGCTATCGCGCAGCAATATCTCAAGCTGCGCGATAGCCAACGCAGTCTGAAGACCATCATAAAGGCGAAGTATCGGAGAGCGGGTGTCTTGCGCGTAGACGGGACAACGGTTTTCAGCGCGGCACACCGCAAGAGTTTTTTGGAGCAGCTGCCGAACGCTCCCACTCGTGAGATGGTATCGGATGATTATGATGTGCTGGATTCAACAATCGCGGCGCAGCAGAAGGCGCAAGACCGGATGATCCGAGAGGGCAGACGGTACCCAGAGATTCAGCAGTTCATGAAGATGCCCGGAGTGGGACCGATCAGTGCTCATATCTTTGATGCGTTCATTCAGACGCCGCACCGTTTTGCGACCAAGCAGCGGCTTTGGCGCTACTGCAGGCTGGGCATTCGCACACGCAGTTCTGCTGGCAAGCCGCTGGCGTATAAACGCCTGGATCGCTCGGGCAATGGCGAGCTCAAGGCCCTTAGCTATCGCGCCTGGATGAACGGCATACGCGGCGGTAAGGACTCGAATGAGGTGAAGCGCTTTTTTGAGGCCTCGCTGGATCGCACGAACAACCGCACACATGCGCGCCTGAATACGCAGCGCAAGATTCTGGCCGTGCTGTGGACCATCTGGAGAAAACAGACAGCCTACGACCCCAACCTCTTCTTTCCATTGACCCCAACCGCACAAGCGGTCTGCTGAGCCATTAGCAGCAGCGAAGGCCTTGTGCATGGCAGCCGCGACAGGCGGATACGGGTAGCCGGGAAATGCTCCACAGCGAGTATAAATGCCGTACGGTAAGTTCGAAACATAGCGTAGCACCCCGGCCTCCATGCCCCATATGACTATAGATCCCATTAGTGGGAATCTCATAAACGAGCCTGGCAATCGAAAAGCCCTGCCAACCGTCATGCACATCCGTTACCCCGCTGGCTACCAGCCCATGCACTGACCCCTCGCCTACGCACGGCTCTACTGCAGATGCGGTCCTGACCGGGAGTCACGCGCGACCTGAAAAATCTCGCCCATTTTTCAGGATGGGGGACCTATGGGCTTGACTTTCTTTTTGAAACGAGATCGCTTCGTCCTGATGCGGACGCGGCCTCTTTGGCTCTGCTAAGACAATCTTGTCGTGATTGACATATTGCGCCCAGTCTATCGGGCTTTGGCGTAGCTGGTCGAGCCCTACGCGGGTCACAGGCACCGCCTGGCGGCACGCCATCGCTTCCGCTGGGGCGCTCCAAGGCTCACCCGTGGTATCGATAAATAGCCGGCGCGTGAAGTCACGAGTCCCGGAAGCCGCCAGAAACGAATCCAGCGCCGCCTTTCTCAATGGCCGCCCTTCAGCCAAGAATTTGCACTGGATGGCACACCACCCTTCGCCATTACGCACCTTGGCCACCAGATCTATGCCCAGGTCGCTCTCCGCTAGGCCCCGCTGGCGCGCCCACGCGCCATAGGCCATAGGCGCGTCATACTGCGTCCGCTGCAAAGGGTCGTGCGTCAGATATGCAATGCACAAACGCTCAAACGCGCTGCCCTTGAAGCGCTCGACGTTGGACGGAGACGTGGCCGCCTGCCAGCGCCACTTGTCAAGAATCTGATCTATCGTAACACTACTTCGGGACGACATCATTGCAGAAGAGTACTCCAAGGAAAGGTGAATATCACTGAAATTTATGCATGCGTGGACCTCGAACTATGAGACCCACGCAACGTCAGATTCAATGCGCAGATGTATGGTCTTGTTCCCGACTTCCGCAGGAAACGTGCAATAGGGTGGACTAGCTGCATTCATCCATGAAAGCGTGGCAAGCGGCAGTGCGCTCAAGGTGCAGCCGGTTCCCGCGCTCGGCACAAGGTAATGGGCCGCTGCGTATTACGCGATCCCGGGTGTGCTGCAGCCGCAGAAGACTCCTTGCATTAGGGATCAGCAAAGGCGTCGCCCACCACCTACCTGCGGCGATAAACGCACGATACCAAGGCGTATATCCCAAGGGATGGGCGGAAGGCCTGTCAGGCAGGTCGTATGTGTCTCCGCTGAAAGCTGGGCTGGACTCTGGCTCTCAACGGACAAGGCTGGGCGGACAAGCACTATAGAGGAACATATACAGGATGGTGTTGCCGTACCCCAGAGTATACAAGCCCGCCCCCTTGAAAACTCTGGTTCGCTGCTCCAGAAGGGTCGCTACGAGCACCACCAGCGCCAGCACCAGACAGACCACAGCCGGGTGCGTCATCATCGGCCCCAATCCAGATGGAAGCCACCCTTCCGGTCGCGCTGCACTCTACCGATCCGATCGAGAGGTACGCGCATGCTTCTGAAACCAGTGGTGCAGATAAAGCTGTGTACGCATAAAGTTGGATGGCTTTGATGTCGTGCCGTGGTACTCGCCGTTAAACCGGACCATGGCCGTCGGCACCTTGCGCAACTTGAGCGCCTGATAGTATTCCTCGGTCTGCGAAATCGGCGTACGCAGGTCATTGACGCCGGTCATCAGCATCGTGGGCGTGCTGACGTTGCCCACATGCATAAGCGGGGAGCGCCGCAGATGCTCGCTCGGATCCTCCCACGGGAGATGGTCGAAGTTGTAGTACCAGGTGGCTCCGTCGGTGGTCCCCACGAATGATAGCCAGTTCGTGACCGGACAGTTGGCACTAGCCGCCGCAAAGCGATGCGTCTGACCCACTACCCAGGAAGTGAGTACGCCGCCACCACTGCATCCGTAGACGAAAAGATTCTCTTCGTCAATGTAGCCGCGGCTTATCACCTCGTCCACACCTGCCATCAGGTCATCATAGTCTTTGCCAGGATATGCCCGCTTGATCTCGTTGCCAAAGGCGCTGCCGTAGCCGGATGAGCCACGCGGGTTCGTGTACAGCACCACATAGCCCTTAGCGGCATGCACCTGCCACGCAAAGTTGAATCCCACATGGTACATGCCATGCGGTCCGCCATGGATTGCCAGAATCAGAGGATACTTCTTGGATGCGTCGAAGTCGGGAGGCTTGATCACCCACCCCTGGATGGGCAAGTCATCGGTGGAGGAATAGTTGATTTCTTCTACCTCGCCCAAAGACACATAGTCCAGGACATCGTCATTGACGTGCACCAGCGTCCACGTTGAGCCCGTCGTCAATGTGACCCCCACCAGCTCCCCGGTTCGGTGAGGGCTGCTCAGCACGCCGACCGCCTGATCCCTCCTCAGATCTGTCACTGTCAGCATTTGGCGCCCACGCGTTACCGGCCTGACACCTCCGCCCATATCCGCGAAATACAGGTTGCGCGTGCCGTGGTCGTTGGCGCTAAAGTACACGCCCTCGCTGTCTTCGCCCCACCGGAGGCTGCGCGGCGAGCGGTCCAGCTCCTCGGTTAGCGGCCTGGGATTGCTGCCGTCCAGGTTCATGATATACAAGGCAGACGCGACGTAGGTGTCATCGGTAAAGTCGTACCCAGTGAAAGCCACCGCCTTACCATTGGGGGACACAACCGGATTCGTGTCTGGCCCGCGCCTGCGGGTCAGCTGCCGGATAGCCCCCGTGCTTACTTCTACCGCGTAGATTTCGGACTCACGCCAAGCGTATTCGGCTTCGGGGACACGAAGGCTTGCGAACAGTATCTCCTTGCCGTCCGGTGTCCACGACAGGCCGCCCCGGTCGTGCGACCAGTCTCCTGACGTGATCTGGCGCGGCGTGCCACCGGTGGCCGGAACCACAAATATGTGGGAATGGCCTGCTTCAAAGAAGCCAACACGGTCCCGGCGATAAACCAGGTCTTCTACGACCCGCGGGGCCTGGGTCCACTTTGCACCATCCGGTTTGCCTGGCGGGCTGATGCCCCAGCCGCTCTTGCCATCGACGCGGGAGGTGAATGCGATCCAGCGACCATCGGGGCTCCAGCCCACGTTGGAAGGACTGTTTTCTAGGCGCGTGATCTGTGTAGCGGGTTCGCTGACACCACGGTGCAGCACAAATATCTGGGTGCCGGAGGGCTCGCCGCGTGCTGTGAATGCGATACGGTCCCCGCTGGGCGACCACTGCGGGCTGGACCCTTCCGTAAGAAACCGGTTCTTGGATCCGTCCGCATTCATGATCCAAAGGGCAGACGCGCGTCGGTCATTCATCTTGTCGATCCAGCCGCGCGTATAGACGACTTCAGAGCCGTCTGGCGAAAGACGCGGGCCCGACACCGTTTCCATGTCAAGGTACTGTTCCAGCGCCAGGGGCTGCTGCCCGTAAGCTGCCGCGGCAGCTCCCAGTACGAGCATGCATAGTCCGGTACGTGTCATTGCGGTGAGTGAATGGTTCTGTAGATAAGGATAAGGTATGCAGCAAATCCAAGCCCCAAGCGTTTATTTTCAGTCATTGCCTGCGCGGCATGCTATTTGCGGCTGTGCGTCACCAGAACCTTGCTGCCTATGATCAGCTGCCGCTATTTGACTCTGGTTGCTGCCGCGGTATTCCTTGCATGCACCTCCCGCGCCCAGACGGTGCAGCTTGAGATGGCCTTCCCTTCGCTGCAGTTTGAGCGGCCCGTAGACCTGCAGCAGGCGGGTGACCTGCTCTTCGTCGTGGAGCAGCGCGGCATCATCTGGGTTTTTGATCGCGACCCGGCGGTCAGTGCTGCCACGGAGTTTCTGGATATCCGCTCAAGAGTGTCTCGCGGGGGTAACGAGGAAGGGTTGCTGGGGCTGGCGTTTGCGCCGGACTACACCACCAGCGGCGACTTTTACGTCTACTATTCCGCACGCAGCCCGCGGCGCAGCATCGTGGCACGCTATCGGCGCAGCGCATCGGATGTCCGCGCTGCGGATGCCACGAGCGAAGATGTGCTTTTGACTGTAGCGCAGCCTTACAGCAATCACAATGGCGGGCAGCTGGCTTTCGGTCCTGATGACGGCTATCTGTATATCGGACTGGGTGATGGCGGCAGCGGCGGCGACCCGCTCAACCATGGTCAGAACCGGACCACGCTTTTGGGCAGCCTACTCCGTATCGATGTCTCTACGACGCCATACGGGATTCCTGCAGACAACCCGTTTACCGGCAACACCGACGGCTATAAGGAGGAGATCTGGGCCTGGGGGCTGCGTAATCCCTGGAGGTTCAGCTTTGACACCGCTACGGGACGCCTCTATCTGGCCGATGTGGGCCAGAATGCCTGGGAGGAAGTGGATGTGATTGTTAAGGGAGGCAACTACGGATGGCGTACGATGGAGGGCCCGGCATGCTTTCGCCCGCCAGCCAACTGCAACCGGGCTGGGCTTGAGCTGCCCGAGCATGCGTATGCTTCTAATGGCGCACCCAGATCCATCACCGGAGGCTATGTCTACCGCAGCACTAGCGTCCCTGAGCTCGTGGGCCGTTACCTCTATGGAGACTATGTCGAAGGTACGATCTGGGGAATGGGCACAGACAGCACAGCGCAGAATACGGAGTTGCTTGACACATCGCTCAACATCGCATCGTTTGGGCAGGACGCCTATGGCGAGGTGTACATCCTGGCGTTTGACGGCAGGATATACCGGTTCGCGCCTGCCCCACTGGATTTGAATGACGCAGTCGACAACCAGATGTACACCGTAGGTATGCCTGTCGGACCTGTGGCTTTGCCAGGCGCCACGGGCGGCATGGTGCCGTATTCGTTTGCGCTGACGCCGGATCTTCCGCCCGGCCTGCACTTTGATAGCGATGCGAACTCGATCAGCGGCACGCCGTCGGCGCCTTTGACCGCCACGAGTTATACCTGGGAAGTCACTGACCACGCGGGCCATACCGCTCTGGCGGTCTTTACGATTACCGTTGCCGAATCCACCGGTAGAGCCCGCACACCCAGCCCCGTCACAGGCGTGCGGGTGCACGGCACGGTGCCGAATCCTTCTTGGGGCCAGACCGACATGGTCATCGACCTAGAGCAGGACGCACGCGTAGCGATAACGGTGCTGGACCTCTTAGGGCGCGTAGTCTTTATGGTGCCCCCTCTCAGGATGTCTCCCGGCGCTGGGCAGCGCATCCGCCTGGATACATCGGTGATGCCAGCCGGGACTTATCTGTACCAGGTGACTATTGACTCCCAGGGTGAGTGGCATGTGGAGACGGGAACCATGCTCTACGTGCGCCGATAGGCCAAGCATGCGAGCCATGCAGTGGACGGCTACCACAGAGCAAGACAGGCATAGCATGCCCACCTTGGGCCCGCGTATACATCCATATGGGATCGCTTGGCAACCCCATTTAGCACCCGAGAAAATACTCGCGGACAGCTCCCGGCCGCCATGCGCAAGAGCATAGGAAGACCCGAGAAGAGCATGCCAACTGATCTGGCAGCATTGTCGGGCTTGAATGTATAGCTGACAACCCAAGTGTCACTGATATACTTACGACAACAGACTCATGACCCTCGTGTATGATTTGATGGTAGGACATCTTAACATGATGAATAAGGAAGACGGCGGTGCGCCAATGTTAGTGGCATGGTGGCAGGCCTTAAAAGGGGATATTGGGTTTTGGGGAGTTGATTTCTGGCCGCCAGTAGCGCCTTTCGGAGCTTGGGCAGGTGTTCACGGTTAGGGATCAGATTCAGGTTGGGTTCTGCAAACATAAGGGCCAGTGCCACCCAGCGGTGGATCGGCGCCGAGTTTTTCCAATGGCACACAGTGCACGTCAGTCTACCGAGGGTACTATTGAGATTCTCAATGCAGTTTGCATATTCCGGCGAATTCGTGCACCCAATCTGGGGCATGCTCGTAGGTGGCCAGCCAGCCTCCCAGCGGCCGCTCACGAATTCCAACTGGTGCATGAGGTGGGATGATCGTATCGGAGTACCTGGCATCCTCGCCCCGCACGCGGTTAATCGAAGCGTTGGTGCCGCTAGTCTCCGACCTACGTTCCGTGCAGTTTAGCTACAACAAGCTCGGAACAGCGCCACAAGCACTGCGTACCACTCTGCAGCGCGAAAGGCCGCGGACGCGAAGCACAACACCGCCAACGTGTTGATTCGCAACTGGTTCTTGCGCCACCCAACAAGTCGCTAACCGAATTTGCCCCGTCATGGTCAGCTATCCGATCGATTATGCCGTACTACGAGCGCTAGGTAGGTTCAGGACAATAGATGCGACGCTGGACTGGCGCAGAGAACACGACCAGATCGTTGAAAGCCCGTTAGAAATATTCAGGCTACTTGGCAACGCCCACTACCCTGGTATTGAGCTCTGCCTTAAGTTCCTTAACCGGACTCTCCGCTCCGCTGGTAAGATTGGGATGCAGTTGCTCCGCGAAAAGGACCCCGTAAGGTTCTCACAGCGTCTGGCGGAGCTGTACCTGCTGGACTGTAGTTGGGTGATGGGGCAGCCGCGGATCAAGGCACGTGCGAGCTCTGCGAGGCATGACATTGACATCAGAGTTGGAGCGTTGCGGGCCAGAGTCGAAGTCTATAGTCCGATAGATCACTATGGCTATCGGTTCGTGGAGTGGTACGTTCCGCCGCTCTTCAGGTATTCGCCGTGTGACCGAGGGTTCGATGTGCGCGTGGAGCTCGAAGTCCACAATAACAATGGATTCTATCCGCATGACATCGACAATAGCGACCGTGTTCTAAGGCCATGGCTAGGCCAGCTTAAACAGGATGTACATGCATGGATGAAAACTGCGGGGGAGGGAAGTACAAGGCTTTTCGAAGGCGTCGACGAAACCTTCAAGATCAAGGCCACCCTGAAGTCAGTGGTCCACTATCCAAAAGACCGGAACGTATGGGTCAAGGAGCCGAGCCGGTCCACCGACACTAGACTGTTTTTCGAGCAGCTGCAACCCATACAAACGGCGCGGAGCCAGATCGGACGGAAGATAGGATGCAAGATGAAGCGGCGCCAGTGCGGTGAAGCGTCGCCCGATTATCTGCGTGTACTGGTCGTTGATTTCAGCCTTACGGACAGCTTTGAATTCAGCTGGTTCTGGTGGCCAAGACTCACCGAGCGAATCGACAAAACAATAAAGATCCTTGCTGAGCAGATCGGTGATCCCTTGCCGTACGATGTGGTGCTGCCTGCATGTCTAGATGTTCACTGCTGTTTCGGGAAAGCTACAGTCTTAGACCCAAGCCGGAAAGCGGAAGTTGCACAGCTCGTGAAGGCTGCCGGATTCGGTTTGCGGTGTAAGCCACCATTGGTGCTCCCCCCACCCCCGAAAATTAAGAAATTGCTTGACCGCATGGTTGCGGACGAATCTGCTGCTAACTACGCATCAACGGAATCTGAGTCTGCTGTATGAACCAGTGGACCAGTGTGCTATGCCACGCAGGCGTACCGGTGAGATCATTTCCGGCTGAGCACCGAATAGGACTCGAGCACCACCGATTTTATAGAGCCTGATTATGGCGAATCCCGAGCATGTTAAGTGGTTGGTGAAAGGGACTAAGAGTTGGAACGCGAAGCGCAAGAGTGAGCCTTTCGTACCGGACTTGTCGTACGTCAACATCTTTGAGGAATTCAAGCGCAAAAGAGAGGTCAGTGACCGCAAATCCGACATCGTTCCCCTTGCTGGTGTCAATCTCGCAGCGGCCAACCTGCAAGAATCGGATTTTCGCCAAGTTAACTTGTGCGAGGCAGACTTAAGTGGATGCAATCTCAGCGGAGCCAATTTGATTGGGACACGGTTGGACCGTGCGTTCTTGAAAGGCGCTTGCCTTCGTGGGTCGTTAATCACTGATGCTTGCCTCGACGGAGCGAATCTGCACGATGCCTGTCTTGGACACGCTATACTCCACGGGGCATCTCTCCGAAACGCTAACCTTCAGGAAGCAGAACTGAATGGATCCGTATTGATGGGAGCCGACTTGGTAGGCACCAACTTGCTCCAATCTAAGCCATGGACTGCGAAGCTGTTTTCGAAAGACGAATCAGGATGCGAGCAACGTACGGATTGCGAGCCTAAGGGCCCCATTGAGGGAGTTGCGTCTCTTCTTGATATGTGCCGTGCTGTTCAAAAGCAGCATCCTGACAATGTGCTTTATTTTCGTGGGGAATATGCAGACAGCTGGCAGCTGCGTCCCTCTGTGATGCGACTCAATGACTCTGATACCCCCCAGCTCCGACAGGCCGAAGGTGCTATGCTGCTGGATCTCATTTCGCGGCGGCCTGATGACTTTACGGACTCCCTTTCAGCCCTCGCACAATGGGTTCTCGCGCAGCATCATGGCCTAAGGACGCGACTTCTCGACATTACGCGTAATCCTTTGGTTGCGCTCTTCTATGCATGTGAAGCTGACGGAGGGGCCGCTGGCGACCAGCGAGGGCAGCTACACGCTTTTTCTGTTCCACGGAGACTAATCAAGCCCTTTGACAGCGATGCGATTAGTGTAATGGCCAACTTTGCCAAGCTCTCGCGTGACCAACAGGATACTCTGCTGGGCAAGCCAAGGGTAATGGCCAATAGTGTGAACTCAGGAAGCAAGGATGATGAGAAGACCTATGGAATCGTGATGGACCGCCTTTACCAGCTTATTAAGCGCGAAAAGCCATATTTCCAGAAGCGGTTTGACCCCAGAGATTTATTTCGCGTATACGTCGTTGAACCGCAACGGCATTTCGAGCGACTCCGCGTGCAGTCGGGCGCGTTTCTGTTTTCGGCCTATCACGAGCAGTTCGATCAGGATGCGGTGATGAAGAATCCCGACACGCCGGTCTATTGTCATTACAAATGGGAGGTAGAATCGGAATCGAAGCAGGAGATCAGCGAGGAATTGCGCTTGGTCAACATCACCCACGAGACACTGTTTCCCGGGCTTACCAGTGCTGCGCGTGCAGTTACGAAGTTACATGTTGGTCTCACGACCACGCACAGATAGTAAAGTTCATGTTTGCGGCTGCATCAGGCCGGTCGGTCGTCGAAGAAGACGGCGCTGGATCGGTCGCTGGCGGCCTTTGAAGCTCGTGGTCGCACATCGGTTGCCAAGATACCGCGGGCGAGCCTAAAAGCGTCCGCGCGACGCCCGCGACCCACACCGGAGTTGGAACGTAGGTCAGAGTCTGATGTGATGTATTGGGCGACGGGTGTGCCAGGTGCCAACACAACGCGGAGGCGAGTCATTATTAGTGGGAAAGCGGCTTCTACGGGTGGGGGAGGGATGTCTGAATTCCCTTACCACATCGCCCTCTTTCTCGATGCCACTAACTGAACAGAATCCTGTAACACCCGCGGTATCCGACGACGCTTTGGCGGGTGTCGGCGACTGGAGGTTGTATCTGTTGGAGCAATGCAGCCTGATAATTGAGCTTCTGGGTCGAGAGCGGCCCGATCCTCCATTGCAATTTCAGGTGGCGTCTGACGATGCCGGTTCAGAGACGCATGGAGGCGCAGACGGTGATTCCGTTGTATTGGCATGTTCGGCGTGTGATAAGCATTCCGGGCATCAGGAGAGTCTGAGGCCCCGCTCTTGTCGCATTATCGGCTGGAAGCAGATCGTGCGGACCGTGCTTATGAGGAGTTCTGCACACGCTCATTTACTGACGAAGACTTCGTGGCATTCTGAATAAGTGCCGCAAACGTCCAGTCGGTGCAGTACACCTTCGTTGTGGGCGTCACAGAAGCTGGGTACAAGCGGATATTGAGCCTGGCATCCTGCTCGTTGCAGCATACGGAGACATTAGAAACAATGCTGGAACAGCTTGCGCGTCGCGGGTCGCGCATGAGCGAGAGCTTGTTGTACGTGATACCGAGCGCTGTAGGGCTTAGGCGGGCGTTGGTGGCCCGCTCTGGTGGCCACATCTTTGTGCAGCGATGCCTTGCTCAGAAGCGCGCGCGGGTGGTGAGCTATCTGCCGCAGGAGTATCGTCTGGCGGTGTGCCGCGCGCAGCCCCATGCATGGGATGCTGTGGAATACGGTGACGCTCTTGCGGCCCTGAAGCGGATGCAACAGCGGATGCAGCGCATCAATGAGTCGGCGGGCCGTGCGTTGGCCCGGGGGCTGGTAGAGACGCTCACCTTGCACCGTGCCGGGGCCTATGTGGCACTGGGGCGCAGCTTAACGACGACGCGCGTAATTGCCCGTCTGGTACAGCGACTCTATGGGCCCTGCGCCAACGCTCAGACTGAATGCGTAGGAGCAGCGCACCACCTTTATGGCGCTTGACCTGATGGCGATGGAAAAAGGGGTATACCGCTTGGGCCTCGCCGCGTATCTTCCGGCACTGCGTGAGCAGCTTACCGGCTTACATCAACCCGACACTACGAGAACATAAGCTCACTTACGATGACAATCACGGCCGAAGGGCATATATCAGGGCTCCAGGAAGCCTTTTTGAAGATGAGCTTGCCTGACCTCATAGCTCGTGCGGTCAACTGGCCGAATCTGCATCTGCAGTTATCATGGCGGTCATGGCTGCGGAGGTCGAGTCGCTTTGCGGCAAACCTTTCACCAAGAAGACCAACAACAGGATGCACTACGACCGGCGTGGCACGAATCCCGGCACGGTCCGCATCAGTGGGCGCCGTGTGCCGATCAGGGTACCCCGGGTACGCGATGTCAGGGCAAGTGCGAGCGGTCCCTGCGCAGCTATCGCGCGTTTCACAAAGCGAGAATCAATGAAGATGCGCTCATGCGCACCTTATTCTTCGGCGCCAGTCAACGTAACTGCGAGGGACTACACCACTCCTAGTTGCATTTGAGCGGTAGCTGTCGGACTGGAGCCGTAATGTAGTTCAACTTGAATCGAAATAGGCCTCCTCCGGCCCCGCACGCGCTGATGCGAAGCCCCCGCTAAAACGGCGCTTTGAACAAGACCATATTGCGGTGAATATAACCTCCTCCAAGCTCGACTTTGTCACTTGTAGTGAAGTGAGAGGTCGGACCTCCCCTGTCCCCGTTTTTGGGGGCGTTTTTCCGGGTGCTATGGAGCCTTTCTGATTACCGGAGCGGTCGGTGGTGGCTTAGGGGGTGTTCGCCCCTGTCTTGCGTGTCCTTCGTCGTATTGGGGCCCCTTGATCGGGTCTCATCTGTCCGAATCGGACACAGCTCACGCTACTCCTTCTGGAGTGGGTACTGGCGTGAGGCATGGGGGGCGTCACAGCATTCATGAATCAGGAGGTTTTTTCAGATCGTTCGGCTCACTGGAGTATTCCTCCTTGCTTCTTGTCGCCGCGGGATCGTAGCTCATGCCCAGACAATGGACGATCCGCTGCAAGCATGGCGTCAACTTCTGATCCACTTTGAGGACGATATAGCGGTGCTTACTCTTTGGTAGCACCGTGGTAATCCGATGGATCCGGTTGAGTTTGAAGCGGAGCGCATTCCAGCTTTCATGGACATGGTTGGCCTTGAGCTTGGTGCGGATCAAATGGGACACGTGGTAGGCCAGCACGGTAATGAACAGATGTCCTTCAATCCGCTCATCTTTGCTGTGATAGATAGGCCGTAATCCCAGGTCGGACTTCATGACTCGGAACGTGGCCTCAATTTCCGTGAGCCGCCAGTAGGTGCGCGCAATCTTTTTGGCAGACCAGGTGGTATGGCTGGTGCTGAGCACATACCCTCCGGCGGCCTGGGTTTTTTTCTGATGGGAGGTACGCTTGCTAAACGTGACCGATGCGGCACGCTGTGTCCCCTCCTTCTGCTTCACCTCAACCTCATACAGGTGGGCCACCGACTTGTACTTCTCCTGCAGGCGACCAACCTTGCGTTCGACTTTCTTGATATTTTTCAGGCGTCTGGGCACGGGCAGTCCCTCATGGAGGTATTGCAGTGCCGCTTCAAACTGGTCGCATTTGGTCTGCAAGATCTGCTCGTCGGTGGCCTGCCGGGCTTCACTGTGTACATAGACGCGCACTACTCCCTCCTCCTCGGGGAGCTTCCAAGCCCGGACTTTCACCTCATTAGCGGTTACAAACTCTTGATCGGGTGCCTGGGTGGGCACAGGAGGCACCCTTTTTCGCTCCACACAGATCCAGTTGAGGTTGTTTTCCTTCAAGTACGCCAGATTTGCTTCGGTGGCAATACCGGCATCCATGATGATGGTGGGCGTCGCTCCGTTCAGGTTCTCTATGGCCTTTTGGAGCGTAGCCGGCTCGCTCGCGTTGCCAGGTAGAATCTCCACACCGCGCGGGAATCCCGAGGCATCGAGCGTCAGCGCCAGCGTGACCAGAGGACAATCGCTCCGCTTCTCTTTGCTGCGCCCACGACGAAGGAGTTCTCCTTTCTCCCGACCGTGATAGAAGGCATTTGTTAGATCATAAAACACGATCGTCTCGTCAAAATCCAACACCCTCTTTGTGTTTCCAAAGAGGCGGTTCATGATCTCATGCCGGTGCTTGTGCAACCGGTCTGAGCATCGGTACAGCATGCTCAGACTTGGCTCCTGGAGGTTCAGCAGCTCCAGGATACTGGAGGTCTCCGTCATCCACTTATGGGTGCGCCGTTCACTGCCGGGACAGAGCATGCGTCCGACGATCAACGCACAGGCGAGTTTGATATGATTTTCGGGAAACTCGAGTTCACGCAAGAGTTCTTCCATGCCCAGCAGTTCGAGCGCTTGCAGCGCTAGGCGCTCGCCTCCGACGGTTTTGGCGTCGGGGTTGTAGACCTTATCTGTGAGAATGGTGTCGCGACCATCCGGGTGTTTTGCATTGATGTCGAAGCCTTGGTCCAGGAGTCGTTTGACGATGTCATCGACCGCGTTCTTCAGGTGCTCGTCCTCTTCCTGTACGGAGAGGCGAGCTTGTCCTTTCAGTCGGGCGGTGACCTGCTTGGCGAGTTCGGGCCAGTCTTGCTTAGGGATACTGAAATCCCGTCCGAGGTTGAGTAGGGTACGGTGGGTGGATTGTCCTTCGACGCGTACGGATTGAAGGAGCGCGAATGAGGTTCGCACCTGGCCGTTTTTGCGGCGGTAATTAGAGGCTCGTACGAAGATGGCGCTGCGCGTCTGGTCCGGGGTGGTGTTACGGCGCCGATCGCGGCGCGTTCCCGGAGGCCCTATCTATTTCACTACAACGCGATCGGCGACAATATCGACGAAAAACGGCGCTGAAATCGGCCCGCTAGGAGGAAAACGAAGAAAAACGAGGCCCCGCCGTCAGCCTGAGTGACAAAGATGGCCGAAATCGGCCCTCCAGGCGGATAATTGAGGGCGAACGAGGCCCCGCCGTCAGCCCGAGTGCCAAAGATGGGCAAGGAGAGTACCATGGGTATGCCAAATGAGTTTGCACGGACTGAGACGTCTTGTCTCGCGAACGAAGGCAATCGCGGCCACCAGATCGAGGAAGCCGCGGTAATCTATCGGGCATACTGCTCCAAATATAAGAATCAGCCTGAGGGCAAAGACGACTAGGATTGAACAACATGTACGACACGAATAACGGTACGGTGGCGAGCGGGCGCAAGTGTCCGGTCATAGCGCACCAGCACACTGCGGTGGGCTCCGCGGCCAATCAACACTGGTGGCCGAATCAACTGAACCTGAAGGTTCTCCACCAGCACTCTCCGCTAACCAATCCGATGGGCGCGACTTTCAGTTACGCCGAGAATTTCAAGACACTGGACCTAGCTGCCTTGAAGAAGGATATCGAGGCGGTAATGACGACGTCGCAGGACTGGTGGCCGGCTGATTTCGGACATTATGGGCCGCTACTCATTCGGATGGCGTGGCACAGTGCGGGCACGTACCGTATTCACGATGGACGCGGCGGCGGTGCCTCCGGTACGCTACGCTTCGCTCCCCTCAACAGTTGGCCTGACAACGTAAACCTTGACAAGGCGCGCCGTTTACTTTGGCCGGTTAAACAAAAATATGGCCGGAAGATCTCGTGGGCGGACCTCATGATACTCGCAGGCAACTGCGCTTTGGAGTCTATGGGACTCAAGACGCTCGGTTTCGCTGGCGGACGCGAAGATGTGTGGGAGCCTGAGGAGGACATTTACTGGGGACCAGAATCCGAATGGCTGGGTGACGAGCGCTATCAGGGCGACAGGGAGCTCGCAAATCCCTTCGGAGCTGTCCAGATGGGCCTTATCTACGTGAATCCCCAGGGTCCAAACGGAGAACCAAATCCGCTTGCCGCTGCCCGGGACATTCGAGAGACATTTGGTCGAATGGCCATGAACGACGAAGAAACGGTTGCCCTTATTGCAGGAGGTCACACCTTCGGCAAGACGCACGGCGCTGCTACTGCAGACCAGTACGTCGGGCCCGAGCCAGAGGGAGCCACTATCGTGGAACAAGGCCTTGGGTGGAAGAACACCTTTGGCAGCGGCAAGGCTGGCGACGCGATCACCAGCGGGCTGGAGGGCGCCTGGACCCCCACTCCGGTGACCTGGGACAACAGCTTCTTTGAAACACTATTCGGCTACGAGTGGGAGTTAACATGGAGCCCTGCGGGGGCGCATCAATGGATTCCTGCGGGCGCTGCAGGCGTGGGCACCGTGCCGGATGCCCACGATTCGTCCAAGAAGCACCCCCCGGTCATGCTGACTACGGACCTCGCACTGATCATGGACCCTGCCTTTGAAGTGATTTCAAGGCGATTCTATGAGAACCCAGACCTTTTTGCTGACACATTTGCCAGAGCATGGTTCAAGCTGACCCACCGTGACATGGGTCCGATGTCGCGGTACCTTGGTGCGGAGGTACCTGCCGAACAGTTTTTGTGGCAAGACCCCGTGCCCGCTGTAGATCATACGTTGATTAATGCGAAAGATATCGCCACCCTCAAGAGTGCGATTCTCGAATCAGGACTGTCCATTGCCCAGATGGTCTCTACTGCCTGGGCATCCGCCTCAACATTTCGCGGCAGCGACAAGCGAGGCGGCGCAAACGGGGCGCGCATTCGCCTCGCGCCGCAAAAGGACTGGGAAGTGAACCAGCCTGTCCAGCTAAGCGCGGTGCTGGATGTCCTGGAGACACTCCAAAGGGATTTTAACCACCTGCAGTCTGGTAAAAAGCGGGTATCGCTCGCGGACATGATCGTTCTGGCTGGATGCGCAGCTGTCGAACGTGCGGCAAAGAATGCTGGACACGACGTTCAGGTACCTTTCACGCCAGGGCGCACGGATGCGGTACAGGACCAGACGGATGTGCACTCTTTTTCCGTGCTGGAACCGACCGCAGACGGATTCCGGAACTACCTTGGAAGCGGACACGGCCGCTCCGCTGAAGAGTTACTAGTAGATAGGGCACAGCTGTTGACGTTGACCGCTCCAGAGATGACGGTTCTGGTCGGTGGTTTACGGGTTCTGAACGCAAATGTTGGGCAGTCCGAGCACGGCGTTTTCACGAAGCGGCCGGAGTTATTGACTAATGATTTCTTTGTCAACCTGCTTGATATGAACACTGTGTGGCAGATGTCCTCTGGGTCCACGCATGTCTTCGAAGGCCGTGATCGCAGCTCCGATAAGCTCACATGGACCGGCACCGCCGTTGATCTCGTATTCGGTTCGAATTCTCAGCTCCGCGCTATTGCAGAAGTCTACGCATGCGACGACATGCAGCAGGCATTTGTGTGTGATTTTGTTGCTGCGTGGGATAAGGTGATGAGTCTTGATCGATTCGACCTGGCATAGTCTTGGCTGAACCTCATAGACCTCGCCAGGACCTACCGACGCAATCGCACGCATTAGGCGCTCTGATTGGGCATGTGAGTCCGATTTGTGCCTATTCCGATCAATTGCGCCACCAATTCCGGCTTCAAGCGCGCCACCCTGAATCTTGCGTCAGATGCACGATATCGGCTTGTGCACGCATGTGTAGGTGTCATGGTTGATCGCAAGGTTTGATGCTCCGCAGGGCGTGTGTTTAGCGCATGGATTCACCCTTGAGTGAGATGTGGTACGCATTGTGAACCAGTCGTACAAGGATGGCATCGGCCAAGGTAGGATCCTCCATGGTGTCGTGCCACAATTCCACGGGATCTGGCTGGTCGTGATGGTAGACCGATTCTGGTATCGGTCGTCGAACAGCTCCAGGAGGTAACGCTGTTGCGTGACGTGGTGGTGACCCACTCTTAGGGCTCGTCCATAAATAACTTTCCCATCCTGAATGAAGTCAACCTCTCCAGGAGTCCAATTGTGGCAGACTAGGGGAGGTAAATCGCGATCTGGCAGATGATGTCTGGGTAGTCAGGCATCTGTTGGCATCCGAGCAGAGGCCAGCGTTTCGCTGGGGTAGATGTCGTAGTTCCACTGAGGTAGCGTTTCGCTACGGTTAATGTTCACCTTTACCATCTGTTGCTTGCTGATTTTGATGCCGGTTTGATATTGCTTCGTTACCCTTACAGAGCTGACGCGCAACCCAGACTTAGTAGTAGGCGTGCGGATGTACTTGAGCAGTGTTTCCCAGCTATCCAGGGGTCGGCCCGCCCAGTTCCGGCTTATAGCACTATAGAGGCGGTGCTCGATGGGGTTCCACTTGCTTGCACCGCTGGGATAATGCGCAACCGAAACTCTCAGTTGATGGATATCGCACACACCTGTTTGCAGGAAGTACTTCCAAGCGTGTGAACGGTAGCCGTTCGCTCCGCCACAGTCAGCCAAGATAACGAGCCGGTCGGCATCGGGATACCGACTACGGCCCACGGTATTGAACCAGTGCGCAATGCAATCCACGGCGAAGGCCGGAGTATCCCGGGAGTCACCGACAAAGACGGTGCCGCTATCCGCCTGCACATCGTAGATGCCGTAAGGTACCGCCAAGCCCTTGGCCTGAGACCGGAAGTCGTGATCATTGACCTGGTGTGGAGCGCGGCACCAGACAGCCCCGGAGTTAGCAAACAGCCCGATCAACTCTTTCTTTTTGGTGTCCACACTGATAACGGGAATGCCATCGTCATAGCACTGCTGACGCAGAGCAGCGATGTGCCTGAATTGCTTGTCGCGCCCGGACGGTGCGGTACGACTGAGACTCTTGCGATTCACGCGCATGGAGTATCCGAGCATTCGGAGCCACTTACCTACCGTGGTCGGGCTGACCTTGATGGCTGAGCACGCAAGGGCAGCGGCGAGCTTGGACAGCGAACGCCGTGTCCACAACAGGCCACCCATGGGATCACCAGCGGTCTCCGGTTGGATCAGTCGGATCAGCTCCGCGATCATCCAAGGGCTTTTTTTTCAAGGCGGTACGCCCCCCACCCGGTTTGCGAATGCGATGCGCCTCCACTTTGCCGCTGGTCAGTTCAAGGCGACCCTTTCGGACGGTCTTTCGGTGCAGACCGAACAGACTCGCGGCCCGTCGGTCTCCACCATAGCCGCACAACAGAGAGGTAAGACCCCCAAACAGGCGCCGCTGCTTCTCATTCAGCACACTGTAAAACAAGGCGATCGCAGCTGAGTGTGCGCTGTTGGCTTGGGTGGGATTGGGCATGGCCTCAATTCCGGCTGCTTGAATGCGGCGAGCAGCAACTTGGTGCCGCTGACGAGTAATATCCGCAGAACAATACACACTCCGCTCCTGAAAGCGGACACGGGCAAGGTCGCCGTCACGGACCAGGGCCGCTAACGTATCAATGGTGCGGACTTGCAGCACATCATCCAGTTCGGTAGAACGGTAACCCAGTGGGGATGCCTCAACCAGCAACTTAGCCGTATTGCGAAGTGTGCCGTAAGTGGAGAATCGAATATCATTGTGAAACCACAAACCGTGCGCATCAAAGTTCGCACCCGCTTGGAGCGCGTAGTACTTGCCACGGTGCGAATAGCTAGAGAGGTAGCCGAGCTGCTTGAGTTTGCGGTGGACCGTGATGGCGGAGCAATCGCCGAGCTCAGCAGCCAGTTCGGGTAAGGTAGCAACGGTCATGCGTCGCAGGGCCTCCGCCAGCTTGTCGGCGGAATAGGTAACGGGTCTCATGGCCTCATTATGACATGTATCGTATCACCATAGATCGTATTATAGTCATAATGCAGACAATAGCTCATGGATGCAGCGAACTGCATCTGGCTCGTGGGACGGGCATCCATGATGAACAAGGATTAAGGGCAAACGGATCCAGTTACCCGCTGAGCGCGGAGAACAGCTGATGAGCGGGCCGAAAAAGTACTCAGTCAGTCTTGGCTAGATCAACAGTGTTCCATAACACTAGGCTAACAGGACCCGGAATGTTCTGTAATGCGGCAGCGAAGGACTGGACCACATCCCGCTTATCTGAGACAACCTGTCCAGATGGGCAAGTTATTTATGGATGGTCCCTAAGCCCGCCTGTTGGGCCGCGCTCCGCACAATCCGCCAGATCTGCTGCCGGGACAGGGGACCCTTCTTACGGGACCGGAACACGGGATCCACGCGCCTGCCAAAGCCTTGGGTGCCTTCCTCCGTCTTGAGATCCTGCAGTACCCTCCACGTGTCGGCCGTCAACAATACCGTACGCGTAACGCTGCCCTTGCCAATTAGCGTTATCTGACCGGCGGGCCTGCCCTGATGCGTGCCGCGGTCCATCAGCGCCCCCCAAAACAGGCGGGCCAGCTCCGACACGCGCGCGCCAGAGGCATAGAACAGGCGGAGTAGGGCGGCATTGCGCAGCGTGGTTTCGTAAGCGAGAATCCGGTGGACCATGGACTCTGAGAGAATCCGTTCGTGCAGCCGGTCTGGCGCTTTGGGCTGCGTCACCGCCGCTCCCACGTTGAATTCAAGGTATCCTATGCGGTGCCCGAACGAAAACAGACTCTTTACCGACGCCAGCTTCCGCGCCTGCGAGTTGGGCGCAAGTTCGGACTTTCTCAGGTGATCGGCTCAATCCCAAAAATGCGTCAGCCGGATCTTGGTCAGTGGTAAGTCCGCAAAATCTATGAACTGATCCACGTCCCGCCGGTAAGCCTCCTGTGTGTGCGCGCTCTTGCCATGCAGCCACAGATTGAGCAGGTGCAAGTCATCATCCGCCTGAGCCGCTCTGGCAGGGGCAGGGGCAGGGGCATTGACGACCATTCTGGACATATGCGACCAAGGGCGAGCTCACAACGCCTCGAAACGAAATCTGCCGCTCACGCGGCACAAGTAATACGCCACGCTCGCGCACATGTCCCCTGCTGCACGCGCAAAGTGCGGCAATGCTGTTACATATAGTGTGTCTCGGTAGCCCTTCCGTTTCTCCATTGAACAAAGGTAGCTCTGCCCCCTGCCCATATAGTGAAATAGCCTGAGGAATTTGCGTGTGGTCACTGCGGACTCGCCAAGACCGTGCAAATCGCCCACCAGGCCGTGCTCAACAAGGTCTACGAGGATCAGCCGCAACGCGCCGCCAGCGACCACCCACCGCCGAAATACCGCCCAAGTCCGCCTGAAACAACAAGCCAATCGCGTACGCTGAAAGCCAGGAATCCCTGGCACCGCGAGCGAACCTCACGCCATCCGAAGCGCAAGCCTAACCGAAATGCTACCTTACACCGATCTCAAGAAGTGGATCGTAATTGTTGACACATTCCGGCCATCCTATCACCCTCTGTCTCCGTAATGATGCAGCAACCAGCGCTGCATGGACGGGATGGGAATCTTGTACAACCCCTCGGTCTCGGCCAACACACCCTTGCTTACAGCCTCGCGAAATGTACCCATGGAAGAATCGCCCGGTAGTCCAACTTCCTGAAATGCACGCATGATGTGTAGCATATCCCAGCCTGCAACACTCGGATACCGCTTAACGAGCGCCGCAAGCGCTACGCAATACGGGGGATAGATTGAAGACACCCGCTGCGCATAGTACGCGCTTTTGTCAGCCTTACCCCTCTCCATCAACGCTTCGGGAACCGCGTCGGGCATGAGGCTGCCGTGGCGCCTCAACCACCGCGCCGCCTCGGGCGCGAAGCAATGGATGTGTTGCGGCCATCCGTCTGTTTCCGCCGCAATAGTGTCTATCCACCGATTGAGTATGTGCGTACGCACCTTGTCGCCTACCTCGCCACCCTTTACGATCCAGTCGCGAATCACATTGCGCTCGGCGACCTCATCCAAAACACCAATGTTGTGCAGGCAGTCACGGAACAGCCGAGACATCCCGAAATCGCCCAGAACGCTCATGGAAATGCCCAGCCCACCTGCAAGCAGCACCACAGGGCCGCCAGCGGTGGCGTTGCGGATGATGTCCAGCACATCCATTGTCACCGGACGCCTGTCAAAATTGGCCTTGTGCGCGGAAAGGTTCTGAACCTCGTCCAGCGTCAGCAGTAGCCCCTTTTTCAGACCTGCGACATACCATCGCAGCAGCATTTTGGGCGTTGGTCCAGAGCGCTCCTTGCCCTCACTGCGACGCATCTCTCGCTGGTAGTTCGCAATGTAATCCGCTCCCTTTGTAGTCGCCGTCTCCGCAATGAAAGATGTGCGATCTGAGTAGCGCTGATCTCCCAATGCGTCTGCCAAATCCCATGGATCGTGCAGGCTGGCGATTTCGATGCGCCGGTGATCCCAGAGGCCAGTTTTTTCTGCCCGGTCTGCGAACTCATGGAGTATGGCGGTCTTACCTGCGCCGGGCGGCCCCTGGACCAAGAATACAGTCCCGCCGCGCGCTCGCCATGCGGACTTGAGTATGGTCTGAAACTTGTCCCACACTGCATCTCTGCCATGGAAGTATCTGGCCCTGCCACCGTCCATTACCGCCCCTATCGAGGTGTGGGGATTACCGGTCATGATAGACCACTTCTGGCTGTTACTGCGAACACCGGTGTTACATCAGTGTTCGCCGGATCCCCTTAAATCGAAGCATGGGGCAGGGCAGCATGGCCACGATCATCGCAGCGTGAGCAAAATGGGCAGGGTGTAGCATGTAGGCCCAACCCGAACGCCCTGCCTGCTTTAAGACTGTGCACATCGCATCAGGGCGAAGAGAGCCTGTAGCGGTGGAGGTCCAGTGTTCGGGCGGCTGCACACGGGCCGAGACGGCGCTCGCGCTCTACTGGTGGCTGGCCATGCAACATCCGCAGCATCCGCTGGTAAGGCTGGGCCGCAGACCTGGAACGTTCGTTACGTGCGGTTGTAGGCGGACGGGCTGAGGAAGGGCGGGATGACGAACCTGGAGATCAGTTGCGGGGGATGCCGGTGCTTCGCGTCGTTCCCCTCCGACCATACCCGCGTCCCGGCGAGCAGCCTACCTTGGAGGATGACCAGCCACGAACGCGAAATCCAATGAAGCTCCAGGAAGCCGTAGACGACCTGTACCGGATCGCGGTGGTCGAGGGGAAGGCGACATCCACCAGGCGGTTGGACGGGTTGGCGCGGTTCTGCATCGAGGAGCTGACCCAGCGGGGACTCGACGGTGCCGTCACGGAGGCCAAGCTGCCGGGAGGCGGGCGGGAGAAGTCCTGGGATGTTGCCTGGAGCATGGACCACAAGCCCCGGCTGGCGATTTCGCTCAAGTCCCTCTTGAAGAATCTCGGCGGCACCGTCCCGAATCGCGTGGACGATCTCATGGGCGAGGTAACGAACGTCCAGATGTACTCGCCGGAGATCGTGACCGGCTACATCATGCTCTTCAATGTCGCCGAGGACTCGTACAGCCCCTCCCACCAGAGCACCTGGTCTGAACTGCTGAAGCGCAGGATCTCTCGTTTGTCGAACCGCCGGCCCCCGTCCTGGAGCATCGGGATGATCGAGGCGTCCCTGTTTGTTGAGGTCGACTTCTCCGATGGTCCCCGGCTCGTGTCCAGCGAGGCCGATGCCAAGCCGTTCTTCGACCGCCTTACCGCCGACGTGCGGCGTCGCAATCCGGTTCTGGAGCGCCCACGATGACACCGCCGAAGTTGGCGACCCGCGAATCCGGGCTGGAGGCCGTCGTCGAACGACACCTTCCAGACCTGGTACTGTCCGACGAGTCCCTGAAGACTGCGCTCCCCGGAATGGCAAGGGACTCCACCGAGTCGGCGAAGGTTGCGGCCGCGGTTCAGGAATTGGCCTCGGATCATCGCATCATCAGGGGCGATGCGCGGGACCTCTCGGGCCTCGCGAACCGGTCCGTGCATCTGGTGGTGACGTCCCCGCCCTACTGGACCCTCAAGAAATACAACGACGGGGACAGCCAGCTCGGAGCGATCGGGGATTACGAGCGGTTTGTCGCCGAACTCGCCCGGGTGTGGAAGGAGTGCCACCGGGTGCTGGTGCCCGGCGGACGCCTGGTCATCGTCGTCGGCGACGTATGTTTGTCGCGGCGTCAGTACGGCCGCCATGTCGTGGTACCGCTTCACGCGAGCATTCAGGAATCGTGCCGGCAACTGGGGTTCGACAACCTCGCCCCCATCGTCTGGTACAAGATCGCCAACGCCAACTTCGAGATGGGCGGGGCCGGAGGATTCCTGGGCAAGCCCTATGAGCCCAACGCGGTGATCAAGAACGACATTGAGTTCATCCTGATGCAGAGGAAGCCCGGCGGGTATCGCAGCCCATCTCCCGCCGCGCGGGTGCTGAGCTTGATCTCGGTGGCGGAGCACCGCGAGTGGTTCCGGCAGATCTGGACGATCCCGGGCGCGTCGACGCGGCAGCATCCGGCGCCGTATCCGCGGGAACTCGCGACACGGCTGATCCGCATGTTCTCGTTTGTGGGCGACACGGTGCTTGATCCGTTCCTCGGGACTGGAACTACTTCGGTGGCGGCGGTGCTGGCCGGAAGGAACAGCGTCGGAGTCGAGGTGGACCGGGAATACGTCGAGTTGGCGCGTTCGCGGTTCCTGGATGAGACGAACGGCTTGTTCGGGCGGGGGCGGTTGAGGGCGGAGGGATCGTGATCTCCGAACGATCCCAGAGCAACGGTGCCCTAACCACGTACGGCACCTCGAGGTCGTCCTCGATCTAGGTGTAGATGGTGCCGCGGCGGATCACCAGCGGCCCAGCCGCGACGAACCCGAGGCGGACGGAGCCCAGGTAATCGCCGTCAGCAGAAAACAGGTCGTAGAACGCGGGGGCACCCTCCGGGGTGACCCTTTGCACCCAGAGCCGGTGTTCATCGTCCACAAACGTCTGTGCGAGCATGGGCTTTGTTTCCGGCATGAGAGCCGCGACCTCTTCCGCTTCGCGGCGCAGTTCGGGACGATCCTCGACGATGCTGTCGACGTAGGCGGAACGGTCTGCGTCCGTCACCGGTTGCCCGGGCAGGCCGGCTTCGATGACAAGCAGCGTGTCTCCGCGCTCGCCGGTCCGCGCAGTGGGAGGAACCCGAAGGGTGCGTCAGGCGTGGAGTATGCGTAGATCTGAAAACGTGGTTCACCGAGTTGGACCGAGTCGATGGCTCCGCTGGACAGGTCAAGGGACTTGAAGTAGTGCCGCCCGGTCCACGAAGTCAGTCCCGTCGGGGGTGGGAAGCCCGGTGCGTTGTCCGAATGGGAGACTCCCCCCCCCCAGTAGCGTCCCCGGTCGTCGAACACGCCCGCCCAGCTGCTCGTGATGCGCATGACCGGCTTGATGAACCGCCGAAGCTCCTCCCCGTCGGTATTCTCCCCGATGATCGTGAACTGTCGGGTGTCGTTGATTCACAACAGGGTGTCTCCCGAGAGGAAGATCCCGTTGGCGGCGCCGATCTCGCCCGGTCCCTCGCCCCGCCGCACGATCGTTCTCAGGTACCGGCCGTCGGAGTCGAAAACGCGAACCTCGGCGGCCTGTTGGTCCAGCACATAGATGGTGCCGTCGCTGGCTGCCTGAACGCGAATGGCGCCGAAGGTGAAATTGGGGTCGTCCCCCTCCGCGCTGCCGAACTGGAGATCGACATGTGCTTCAGCGAGTTCGGGCCCGATGAAGTCGATGGCGGGGAGGTCGGGACAACGCACGAGCACCACTCCGCTGGCAAGCGTCTCGCGGGTTGGTTCCCCCGCCGGCGCTTTGGCTTCGCAGGAGGAGAGGGCGGTCGTCAGGGTGAGGGCGAGACGGACGGGCGCCGGGATCGATTCCATGCTTCGTGGACGCCGCGCTCGCGGGTCGCACCGCTGACGACGGGAGAAGCCGCGTAATGCATAGTCGAGTTCACCAAGGGGCCTGGTAGATCCACGCCCTGCGACCATCGGTGTCGCGAGCGCCGGATTGGAGACCCGGATGCTCGTGGGAACGGCGAACGAGCTTGGTGTCCATCGCGTCACCGTCCGCACACTCCGTCCGATAGGGTAGTTGGTCGTTGTCCGGATTCTGGCCGACAGCGCAGCGCCCGCGCTCCCTTCAGCGTCATTCGAACAGCTGGGCATGCGTACCGGCCCGGGCAAAGTAGGGGGATTATAAAGATGACTTGACGGCGGTGCGATCACTCCGCGACCTTTCCGTCCGTGACAGACCGGCGTTCCGCCTTCCATTCCGCGATCTTCGCAGCCCGTCGTTCCGGGTCTGTGTGCAACAGGAGTGCCCGCGCCATGTCGCTCATCTTCTCGCCCTTGTAGCGCGGGTTGGTCGCCTTCACGTCGAACGGCTTGTCGGTCATTCGAACATCTCTCCTTGGGCTAGCGGTTTCCCAGTGTAGGGGTCGGTCATGGTGGGTAGGTGCGGCCGCTGGTCGTCGAAGTAGTCCGCGATAGACCACAACTGGCACCGTTGGTACTGGTCGACTCCCACAGCCACCGTTCCAAGCCCGTAGGCCGCGATCTTGGCGTTCTGACTCGTAACCGGGCTCCAGGGTGACGTAGACGCCGAGAGCGGCCTTCTGTGCGTCCGTGACGTGCAGGAAATCACGCAACTGGGACAGGTTGAACTTCCCGCCCTTCACCTGGGCCCGTGCCAGCCGAGACTTGTAGTCGGCGGGTTTCGTCGCTAGTGTCGCCTGGCCGTCGATCCCGCCGTCTCCGGTGCGCCGCGTGTTCGGCACGAATCCCCGCAGCAGGTGGTGACCCAGTCTGTCTGTGGAAGTGAGGTAGAGCTGTTCGTAGCAGCACTGGGCGCCACGCACGCCTGATACGCTTGCTCTGTGGGATTCACGGGGTTTGCTCGCGCTATCTCCTCATCAAAACGTGTCAATCCATGCTTTGCCCGAATAGATCGCATACGCGGCGCATCCGAAGTGATCCGCGTCCTGCACCGGCTCTATCAGCTCCACGGACGCGCTGCCACCCTTGAGGCCTTCCAGGGCCGCATGCGCATTGGCGATCGGAACATGGCGGTCCCCAGCACAGTGGTACATCCGTATCGGAGCCTTCGGAGCCCAGCGATGCACGTCATTCTCGGCAAGCACCAGCCTAAACATGTGGTTCGGGTCCTGCTCAAACGCCGCCAGCAACGCCGGATTGAGTATTTCGCGCGGGACATCGGGCAAGAGCGCGTTAACTTCGCCCTCGCCATGGGTGCCGTCAAACAGCGGAGGTAGCAGTGTATCGTAGGGACTGACAAGGAATTCTGAAGGATCGTCGTAGAGCCCGTACACTTCGTTGTACGCCAAGATCAGGTACGGCAAGTAATAGGGAGAGGGGTACGGTTCGGTGCTCAGGATCGTTTCGGTCATTACGCCAGACAGGTCATACGCCCCAGCCATGGGTGCTGAAGCCATCACGGTGAATTCGTCCGCATAGTCTTCCTCCAAGGCGCGATGCACAGCCATAGCCGTGTAGCCGCCCTGGGAGTATCCAGTCAGAAACAGCTGTCCGCTCAGCATCCACCCTTTGGCTGCAGCTAGGTCCGAGGTGGCGCGAAGCATGTCCACCACGGCCGTCCCTGCCGTCGCTGCGTGGTGGTAAGGATGAAGGCCCTGGCTTTCGCCCAGACCCAAGAGATCTGGAAGCACCGACAGGTACCCGTCTGCCGCATATCCGATACCGATAAACTGGGCGCCTTCGCTTTGGGAAGGGGCTCCTCCGCGGCGCAGAATCGTTCCATGCTGAAAGCTCAGGATATCCATTGTGCCCAGTACGGGGCTTGGTGCCACCACAGCACCGGAAGCCTGGACAGGCTCGCCCTGCGCATCTACTGTTTCATAAATCAGCTTGAAGCTGCGAACACCATAGCGGGCGGTCACCGGCACTCCAAGAGCCTTAAGGCGGTCATTGGTTTCCTGAAGCGACAACGTGTATAGCTCAGTCACGCTGAGGGTGGCGCCGCGTCCTTCGCGCGGTGGAGGGGCGCTGCTGCCCGGATCGGTGTCACACGAGGCTGCAACTAGCGACAGAACCAGAGAGACACGCACCCAAGCGGCGGCCCCCCAGCGAACATGCCCGTGTGGTGCTACCAACAACGATGGTGAAGGGAGGCTTGCAGCCATAGTCAGTCGGGCTCAGCCCGGATTTCCTGTAAACCAGCGTGTGATTACTGCTTGCGCCGGCTTGCGCTGCGGAGAAAAGTCAAGGTAGTTGCGACGGAATCGGCTGTTCTCTGGCACCCATTTCCAGAGAATCACGCCTTCGAACCATGGCTCGTGCCATAGACATTCAAAGAACACATCAAACAGGCGGGCCTGCAGCGCATCGGCTGGCTCCACCCTATCGGCCTCCTGCCGGGAGGGCCATCGCCATGGCTTGGCGGCCGCGTCCGGTACGTTTCGGTAGCCAAGCTCTGTGAACAGCACCGGACGCTGTGTTCTTCGGGACAACGTCGCCAGCGCGGCCTTATAAGGCTCCCATGCCTGCAGGAGCACCTCATGGGAAGGGTCCGCTTCCTGGCTCAGCTCGAAGTAAGCCTGCACACCGATATAGTCCAAAGCATCCCAGAAGGTGATCGCCTCAAATTCCTCCCACCAGTTGGCCGCATAGGTCAGCGATCCCGGGTACACTTGGCGCACATCCGCGATGAGCGCCCGCCAGAATGCGGGTCTTTCACGCGCAGGGCGGAACAGCTCCGTCCCCACGACCAGCATAGCCGCATCAACCTCGCTGGCAAGGCGCGCATAATGCATTATGAAGGCATGGTACTGGGCTTCCCATGCCTGCCAGCGGGCTTGCGTCTCAAAGCCGATCTCAGAACGTGTCTGGCCGGCTGTCCTGTAGCTGTCGACCCAGATGTGCGGCTTCAGGATGATGTGCATGCCCAGGCTGTCGGCTTGACGCGCAAGGGCCCGGATGCCAGAGTCACTCTCGCTGAACCAGTGGGCATCCGTCTGCATGCGCAGAGTCGCCTGATTCGTCTCTGGCTGGTACGCGAAAGTGATCAGGGTGATGTGAGTCACGCCCATGGCGGCCAAATCCTGCAAGGCATTAGGCGGTGGCTTGCGACGGGCATCAAGCGTCACCGACTGCACTTTGGCACGGTGACCTGTGTTAGCCGCGTTCTGGCCGCAATGTGCAAGTATCAGCACCGTGCACAATGCACCAACAAGGACCTTTCCCGCTGCAGGCACCAAAGTCTTGCAGAATTGCATCGCAAGTCTTATCTATGAGTGGAACAGCGGTTTCATAGTTCTGGAGGTTCCATCATGATGATCGGGCGACGTTCATTTCTACAGGCAGCCGGAGCTATGGGCGCAGCCTTGGTCCCCGGCGCGATCCCGCGCACGCTGGAGGCTATAACGGGCATACGCGGTTCGGCGCGCGAGATTGCTCGCGACGAGTCCTTCTGGCTTAGAGTGCAGCAGGCGTTCTCGATCGACCGCAGCCTGATCAACCTCAACAGCGGCGGGGTCAGTCCGTCTCCGGCCATCGTCCAGGAGGCGATGAAGGGCCATCTGGACTATTCCAATGAGGCACCGGTATACACTATGTGGCGCATCCTTGAGCCGCAGCGTGAGGGTGTCCGGCAGCGGCTGGCGCGGGCATTCGGGTGCGACGCGGAGGAGGTGGCACTGACGCGCAATTCGTCGGAGGGTCTCCAGATCTGTCAGCTCGGGTTTGACCTGAAGGCGGGTGACGAGGTGCTCACCACCACGCAGGATTACGGGCGCATGATCACCACTTTCAAGCAGCGCGAGCGGCGTGACGGCATCCGGCTGGTGCAGTTTCCGGTCCCAATCCCTTCGGAGGACCCCGACGAGATCGTGCGCCTTTTCGAGTCGCACATCACGCCAAAGACGCGTCTCATTCTGATGTGCCATATGATCAACATTACCGGGCAGATTTTGCCCGTTAAGGGTGTAGTACAGATGGCGCGTGCGCGTGGCATACCGGTCATTGTAGACGGCGCTCACACATTCGGGCACTTTGACTTCACGATTGAGGACCTGGACTGCGACTACTATGCGACGAGCCTGCACAAGTGGCTGCTGGCCCCTCACGGCACGGGCATGCTGTACGTGCGCCGGGACAAGGTTGGCGGGCTGTGGCCGCTGATGGCAGCTCCAGAAGGGATGGACGAGGACATCCGCAAGTTTGAGGAGATCGGTACGCACCCGGCCGCCAACTACATCGCTATTGCGGAGGCACTAACGTTTCACCAGGGTATTGGCGCTAAGCGCAAAGAGGAGCGCTTGCGCTATCTGCGGGACTACTGGGCCAAGCCATTGCTAGAGCGTGACCGTGTGCGCCTGCACACGAGCCTTAAACCTGAGTATTCCTGTTGTATCGGTACGGTGCAGATTGAAGGGGTGGACACCACTGATGTGGGCACCTATCTGTGGAATGCCCACCGCATCATCGCCACTCCCATCAAGCATCCAGAATTCGAGGGGTTGCGTGTCACTGCCAACGTGTTCACCACACTGGAAGAGCTGGACCGCTTCGTCGATGCTATGGAGTACATCATTGCGCACGGCATTGCGGACAAGGCGGACAGCTGAGAAGAGTCTTGGGGTGGGCGATGGGCCAAAGCGGGTCCCGTCAGTGATCGCCAGCTTCGGATGCTTAGCACTGCATCCCCGTTGGTCAGGTTTTCATTCCTGGCCACATCCAAGCTACCCAGATAAGCCGTGAGTGTTGAGCGACAACTAGAATTGCGGTTGGCGACAACTAGAATTGCGGGGGTGCAAACGTCAGCATACTTGGTTCCGGTATCACAAGTCAGGTAATGTTGAGCTAGTACCGCACATTTTCCGAATGCATTCATGGCCTGTTCCGCGGCCCTAGCTGACTGCCGCGCAGCTCCTGGCGGTGTTCTGTTGTAAGTATTGGACGGACATACCACTCGATTCCATCCTGCCGAATGTGCTCCCGCAACGTCCGGTCTCGGACCAAGTCATACAATAATAGATCGACCGATTGTGCCATCGGAATCCGGTCAATATCCGAAGAAAGGCGGGCCCAATCCGTCAAGGTAAGCCGGTCTCCGAATAACGCGATGTCCACATCGGAAGTCACGGTGTTCGTCCGGGTAGCTCTTGAGCCAAACAACACGGCCCGTTCCACGTGGCTATTGGCCGCGAGGGCGGCTATGATCGCGTCACGGTGGATGTCCTTAATACCGCCTGTCACGGTGTTCGCCTGACTTCGAGATTCTGATGGAGCCGTTGCAGCGCAGGGTGGTAGCATTCCTTGATCAGCGTCTCCGCCTCTTGGGCCACGTCGAGCAAATAAGCATGACTCAGCAAGTTACGCTTATTCAGCGCGTTGAGCAGAGTTTCACAGTCGCTCTCGTCGATGTAGTCCATCTCAAAACTCTTGCGGATCACCGGACGCGGAGCCTTCACGTCGTAGCCTTCATAGAAGAGAAGATCCTTGAGAACCTTCCAAGACAACTCGAAACTGAACTCAAACGTCTTGATCAGTCCAGCAAGCTCCAAGTAGCTGTAACATTCCTGGTCACAAGCAATCGTTAGTTGCCTGAGCGCTCTTCCGAAAGTGTCGAGCCGCAGCTGCCAGCGCCGAGCGTCCGTATTGCTCAAGGTCCTTGCCTCCAGAGTCCTAGCCTCTCCAAGTTCTTAGAAACCGCGGCGTCGAGCCTATTGCCATTTACCTGCGGCTCGCGAAGCTCCAATTCCAACCGCGTCATCTTGTCCTCGAACGGCTCGTCGTCATCCTGCGACTCGATGCCGACATACCTGCACGGCGTTAGCACGTAACTGTACTTGCGAACCTCGTCCAGCGAGGTACTCTTACAGAAGCCGGAAATATCGGCGGAGACATTCTCCGCCGCATCGGCCCACCAAGCGCGGCAGGTATCTGCGATCTGTGCGACATCCTCTCCTGTCAGGTCGCGATGCGTCCGGTCCACCATCCGTCCGAGCTTCCTGGCGTCGATAAACAGGATCTCGCCGCACTCGCGGTGCCCACGCGCTAGAAACCACAAGCGGGCCGGAATCTGGGTCGAGTAGAAAAGCTGCCCAGACAGTGCTACCATGCAGTCCACAAAGTCCGCCTCATTCAGGTTCGCTCGGATTCTTTCCTTGCTGGACTGGTGCGATGACATGGAAACGTTGGTAAGCACGAACCCAGCAATGCCGTTTGGTGCAAGGTGATGAACCGTGTGTTGCCCCCAGGCAAAGTTGGCATCACGCTTCGGCGGAACACCGTAGCGCCAGCGCGGGTCCCCGGTCAGGCGCTCGCCGCCCCAGTTCGAAACGTTAAGCGGAAGGTTAGCAAGGATGTAGTCCGTCTTCAGCTCCGAATGGCGGTCATTGTGAAAACTGTCTCCGTGAGCGATCTGCCCACCGATTCCCCAGATGGCCAAGTTAATCTTGGCTAGACGCCACGTCTTGTAGTGCGACTCCTGGCCGTAGATTAAGATATCGCCGCGCACCTGCCCGCTCACGTTACCGGTGATTTGAGCACGAATATACGCTGCTAACTGCGCGAACATGCCCGAGGAACCGCAGAATGGATCGTAGATCCGCCCTCGGTAGGGTTCCAGCATATGAGCGAGCAGCCTGACGACGCAGCGTGGCGTATGGAATTCTCCACCCCGCTTTCCCTCGGTACTCGCGAACTGGAAGAAGAAGTACTCGTACACGCTCCTGAGCACATCCTTGGAAGGGGCCTCGGCATCCCCAACGCGGATGCTACCCACCATGTCAAATAACTGCCCCAAGCGCAGCATGTCCAGCGCGGGCCGCGCGTAGACCTGTGGCAGCACTCCCTTCAGTGCCGGATTGTCTCGCTCGATAGCCACCATGGCCCGATCCACGGTCTGCCCGACGGTTGGCTGCCGCGCCTCGGCCCTCAGGCACGCACAACGGGCTTCATTCGGCACCCAAAAGGTGTTTTCTGCAATGAACTCGTCGTGTTCCTCCGCAGCCTCTTTGCCCAACTCGGTCTGCACCGTCGCACAGCGCTCTTCGAAGGCGTCAGAGGTATACTTCAGAAAAATACGACCGAGCACAACATGCCTGTACTCGGCAGCATCCATCGAGCCGCGAAGTGCATCGGCCATTGCCCAGAGGTTGGCCTCATAGCCGGTCGTGGCACCGTCGTTGTGTCGGGTTCCTACCACAACTGCTGTTTTGCTCATTCTAACGTGTTTTGGAAGAGTTGCAAACACTGGACTCTTAACAAACTCCATCCTTGTTGCGCCTTCTTGAATACATTCTTGGCGTCCACGCGGTCACCGTACCCCCCGCCGGTTCAGAGTGTTCCAGGCCCGACGGATTCGTGCTCCGAAGGGCTGTCGGGCAGGAACTAGCTAAGATCGCCATCAACTTTCCAGCGATTGGTTGTCAAAACGACCTCAGCTGAACCCGAGAACCATCGAAGATGTAGGGAACATCCACTGTTCTAGGCAAGGTAAGTCGTGTATCCGCCTAGCCGCAATTCGACCGTACCAGCCCTTCACATAGGTCTGCCCTGTACTTATTCGAGCAACTTACCAACGAGTCTTCAAGGTGCATTGGGCGGGCGCAGCTTGGCACCCAGCTACCCGGTTATCCGACAAGTAAAGCATGACCCCTTTTAGCGGGAGGCCTGAGCTTCACGCCGAAAGCTAATTTTACGCTGTTCTATGTGGTGGGTGTGAATGGTTAAGGCCCTTCGCGTAGCGCGCGTAGGGTGAGGGTGTACGCGCTGGCCTCGACGGGCACGTATAGTCCCCTCGCTATGCAGGCATGAACTCTGTGCAGCGTACGGTAAGCGAGACCGTTGGCATTGCCGAGCCTACGCCATTCGCTGTGGCGGGTGCTCCACAACGGTGTATATCGCCCGAGTTCTTCGTAGGCTATGGCGCGCATCAGCGGACTTGCGTAACCATACCAGATAACTTAGTGCCCAGACCAGCGGGGGGAGGGGGGCGTACTTTCGGTTCATGTTGCCGTCTATCATCGCCACCAACTCAATCGCCAAGGCGAGGTCCGTGAGTTCTAGAAGATTGTACTTGCGGGCATAGACCCGCAACATATGCATCCCCACGACCTTACATTACCCGGCCTGTAGCCACAAATTGCCGCCGAACCACCTCCGCGCGATACCAATCAGCTAGAATGCGCTCAAATAATCAGACTTCTGAATGGATACGTTGATACGCGTATTGGGGCAGCTGGCGGTATTGTTCGAATTCTCCTAGTGGATAAACAATGCGTACCCCTTTGGAGCCCTCTTGGCCAGGCCTAGCAGGTGCCCAGGTAAAAGGCAGAGTCGGAGATTTCTGCACCTGAGCAAACACGAAAGAAGCAGCATGAGGCAGGCGGACCGGTCTGCTAAACGTCGGACACAGTCATTGCACATTCGCATCAGTAGCACCACCGATGCATCTGGCCAGATACGGCATGAAGCAACGATCCGGTCGGCAGCGCAAGCTATAGTCACTTTCTGGTATTCCCGTGCGCAGAGCTAGAACCAAAGGTTTCTAACTCAGGACCTGAACAGCCGACGACCGCGCGCGAACGCACGCCTGCGAATCACCATGCCCTCGTGTAACGCGAACAGATGCGCGAGCCTGTCATGGTCGTCGATAAATGGCTTTTCTCGGTACAGCCGATCGACGGCGCGATCCAGCGTATGGTGCGCGTCCAAAAGGGCGCGTGGCATCTGATCGCGGTCATAGAGGCTCGCCAATGCTCTCTCCAGGTACGCTGCCCGTGCATCAAGCACCGCTTGCGCCTCCGACCTGAGCAACGACGCATCGACCATCTGGCGGATCAAATCCGGCGGCAAAGGAAACGTGTTGTATACCATTCCAACCGAGTACCGATACCCCATGCCAAGACGCCCGCCTACATGGCGTAACCACGCCATATGCATGGCCGACGTAATGAGCGCGAATTCCCACAGCAAAGCGCCCTCCAAGATTCGCAACGCATTGTTTGGAACCACTGGGGGCGATAGCCAACCCACAGGCACATACCGGCGCCGTGCCGTGGACGTTTCTGGGACCGCCAGAAACGGTCTCTCGGGAATCATATTGATCTGGTAAAGCCGCGGCACCGAAGCTATCCTCAAAGTGCTACGGCGTCGGCTTGCAGCGCGGAATGCCCGTACAAGGTCTATCCGCCTTCGTACCTCCGGCAGGCGTGCAAGCGCCTCCGGCGAAACATGGTGCAAAACAAGGATCCAGCGCTTCTTGCCAAGAAGGAATTCCTGTCCGCCAACATAGGGCCGAAGAAACTCGTCCGCCGCTGGCTCTTTCTCAAGAAACGCTTTGCGCTCGGCAGACCCGAAGATATAGTGACCACCATCGATGGGCTGGGATCCGACAGCCATCGGACGCATCCCGTTCACGGGCTTCTTCGCTTCTGTAACCACTAGGTGTGGGTTGCGCAAGCTTGTAGCATCAGTCAGGTATGGCGAGAGTGCCCTGTGACCGCTTTCGCAGTACCGCCCCCCTTCATAGCTGAACAGCTGCCGCCGCTTGCGCACAAGCGCTCGCCTCTCTAAGCCAACAATGATGACATGGACGGTGGGCGCGCCCCGTACCCGCCGCTGCCACGGAAAGGGCCGATATGCAAAGGCAATCTCCATCCCGTAACGATCAAACAGGACCGGCCACAGCTCGCCAGTTTGCTGTCCCTGGACAATCGAGCTCGTGGCAACAAATCCGATCCCTGCCTTTGAGGACTGCACATATTCCGCTGCCTTAATGAACCAAGCCGCCACATAATCCAGCGTGTTACCGCGACCACCCAGATTCGCGATGCGACGCACCTGCGCACGCTGAGCCTCAGACTGGAGCTTGGACCCGACAAACGGAGGGTTACCAATCACCGCCGTGCACGCCTTGGCGGGTAAGACATCAGACCAGTCCATCTCCAGCGCATCGCCGTGCACGATGTGCGGCGACTTCTGCAAAGGGATGCGAACAAGGGTCTGGCCAAGTTCGTCGCGTATGCGCCTGTTCATCAGGTGATCCATCACCCAGAGCGCTACCTCCGCTATGCGTGCTGGCAGCTCGTCGATTTCGATGCCATAGCACTGATCCACATCCACCAGGGGTGCCCCCCAGTCGATCTCCAACGCCCCGGGGCCACACCGCTGCGCAGCCTCTTTCATCTCCCCCATCACGTCTACCTCGAGCTCGCGCAACTCGCGGTACGCCATCACAAGGAAATTGCCGCAACCACACGCCGGATCGAGCACTCGCACCTGGCGCAAACGCCCATGAAAGGCACGCAGGCGCTCCAGCTGCCCCGCGCCTCCGTCCGACCGGAGCCGCAAAAGCTCTCCACGCAACCCGTCCAGAAACAACGGACCGATAACCTTGAGAATGTCTTCCTCAGACGTGTAGTGTGCGCCCAGCGCGCGGCGACGCGCAGGATCCATCACCGACTGCAGTAAGGCTCCAAACACTACCGGCGAAATCCTGGACCAGTCGCTGCAACAGGCATCGATCAGAGTCTGCCGCATGCCGACATCGAATGGCGGTTCCTGTAGCCGGCCCTCAAACAAGCGGCCGTTGACGTTCGGAAATCCACCCAGGACTGGATCCAGCATGCCAGTGCGACCCTCAGGTGGTGTACCCAACACCTCGAACAGACGCAACAACCACGCGCCGAGATCTGTACCGTCTTTTCTCGCGCGCGACCGTATCAGAACCAGAAACCTGCCCTGCTGGCCAAAGACTCCTGCATCATCGGCGAACAAACAAAACATGAGCCGGATGAGCAACCTTCCCAGATCCCTGGTCGGGTACCCTACACTCTTGAGACCGTCGTGCAGCTGTCCAAACCACTCCGCAACCTGAATCTCGTGGGCAGCGTCGGCCGCCGTTTGCCAGCGCCTACTCCCTGGCATCATCACGGTGCTGCTGACAGGCAAACCCCATCCTCCATGAATCTGGGGCGTCGAATGCGTGCGAGTGTCGTGACGCTGCAACGCCGCGGTCGCATGCGCTGACATGAAGCCCGCTCTAAATTATCCGCACCGCTTCGCGGGTGTTGCCTAGCACACGCGGTTCGCGCACAACTGCGCACCCAGACAACTTCCCCTTGCCTGAGGCCGCCGGGCAGCAGTCCACATTTCACATGCGCCATGCGCCCGCTGGGCGGGGCCTCCTTGTGCCACTCCACGGTTGCGCAGCCAAGCGCAATCAGTCTCCAGAGGGATCCGCAATGTCTACCACGCGTGGCGAAGCCTTCTTGACATACTGCTCCAGCCAGCGATCCGTCTCCCAAAGCACATGCAGGATCGACTCCCGTGACCGATACCCATGACTCTCGTGCGGCAACATGACCAGACGCGCGGTCTTGCCCAACCCCTTGAGCGCCCCGTACAACCGACGGCTCTGCACCGGAAACGTGCCGGAATTGTTGTCCGCCTCGCCATGAATCAACAAGATCGGCTCATCAATCTTGTCGGCATGCATAAAGGGCGACATATAGTAATACGTCTCGGGAGACTCCCAGAAGAGACGCTGCTCATTTTGAAACCCGAACGGCGTTAGCGTCCTGTTGTAGGCACCGCTGCGCGCCACCCCGGCACGAAACAGGTCGGAATGTGCCAAAAGGTTGGCCGTCATAAACGCTCCGTAGGAATGCCCACCGATGGCCACGCGCTCTGGATCTAGTACGCCGCGCCGGACACCTTCGTCAATAGCGCTCTGCGCGTTGCTAACCAGCTGCTCACGAAAAGTGTCGTTGGGCTCCTCGTCGCCTTCCCCGATGACGGGCATCGAAGCGTTGTTGATCACTGCATAGCCGCGCGTCACGTAAGGCACAAACCCAGAATAGCTTACGGTCATGAACTGGTACGGACTGTCACGCCGCTGCCCAGCCGCATCCGCGCTCTTGAACTCATTGGGATACGCCCATACCAGCCCCGGGAGCGGACCATCACGCTCAGGTTCGTAGCCGGGCGGCAAATACAGCGTAGCGCTAAGCGGAATGCTATCTTCGCGCGTGTACTGAATCACCTCTTTCTGTATCGCGGTGAGCTCTGGATACGGATGTGCGAAAGCCGTCACAGACACCAGACTGCCATCAGACAGGTCGCGCACGAAATAGTTGGGCGGCTCCGTCACCGACTCCCGAAGCGTCAGCATCTTCTCGAGTGCGTCGTCTAAGAGCGCCAACGGACGTTCGTAGTACGGCGCCTGGCTGCGAAATAGCTCCTGGGTCTGTTGCGTAGCAAGGTCAAACTTGCGCAGAAATGGCCGATTCCCTTCCGGGCTGGCTCCGGTACCTACCATAAACAGCGCATCGTCCTGCATCATTAGGACGGCAGTGCCATAGCTAGACCGTTTCATTAGGGGCGAGCCTGGATTGTTGTAACGATCCTCCATCTGCAAATCAAAGAGGAGCGTCAACGGACCATCAGGCTGGCTCGGATCCATCACATACCAGCGCGCCTTGCGGTCCATATACCACGATTCGCGGACCAAGGCCCTCGTGTCATTGCCCCACAAGATGCCGCTATAGCGCAGCTGCAGCGTCAGAAACAGCTCTGGAGCACCCTCAAAGGGCGCCGCCAACGTGTACAGCTGATCCCGGTGCTCGGCCTCCACACGGGCATCGCCGCCATCGATAGCCTCCGCCCAATACAGCGTAGCACCCGCATCCGCGCGCCACCCCATGCTGCGCGGACCCGTGCGGACAGAGCCCGGACGCGTCGGAACAGTTTCTGCCAGCGGCAGCTGAGCCACCGTGCGCACCAGTTCTCCGCTGGCATCATAAACCTCGAGCACATGCGGAAAGCGAGAGTAAGGCACCAGATATGAAAAAGGACGCTCAAGACGCTCCAAGAGCACGAAACGCCCGTCAGGAGAAGGATCCACATCCATGATGAGGCCTGCTTCACCGATCGGCACCGAGTCGCCGCCCAAGGTGACACGTACCACCTCGGTGTTCAGGTAATATGAGAAAAGCGCTTCATCAAAGCTGTTCTGCAACATGTCCTGATACGTGCGGGCAGGCGCCTCCTGTCCTGCATTCTCCTGGATGACCGGTCCTGCTGGCGCGAGCGGGGCCACCGGCGGCTCGCCCCGGTCAAGCGGAACCATCTTTACCAGGAGGGACTGGCTGTCAGATACCCAGCGGAGCGGGGCACCCGGGCTGGCATCGTTGACATGGCGCGTAGTGAGGCGCCGGGCCTGACCGTCCGCGACAGAAGCTACATATGCCTCGATGCGCTCAGGCAACATGACGGTAAAGGCCACATGCTGCCCATCAGGCGAAAATGAGACATTGCCGATCGCCGCATCTTCGGGCACCCCGGTCACAGGCCGCGCCGCGCTGCCGTCAAGCGTCTTCAGGCTGAGCCGCTCGTATCCGCTGTAACGGCTGGGACCCGTGTTGCGCGGGTTGATGCGTAGGCCCGCTAGGCGCAGCTCTGGCTCAGCAATCTTCGCAATGCCAGGCACGCTGGAGCGATGCAAAAGGAGCATCACACGACGCGTCGAAGACAACATAACCGCAGGGGTGCGCGGAGCATCCACCAGCTGCGCCAACACCTCAGGAGGGCGCTCATACCGGGTCTGCGCGCCAACGCTTATACCCATAAAGAAAGCACACGCGATAAAGAGAACTCTGGACATAACAATAATCATTGGTGACCCATGCCCGAATATACCACACGGCAGTCTGGTGGCGTATTGCGTACCATACCCCCATCACTGCAGGTAGGCCGTCGCATGCCATGCACTGCTACGGGTGCGCCAGGGCAGGCTGCACTGCGGGGACCCGCCCAAGCACCTGCCTCAGGATAACGCCAGTATCTGTGTCTTCTTCGGCCAGCGCTTCTGGCGTGCCAGCAAACAAGATGCGTCCACCACCATCGCCCCCTTCTGGACCCAGATCCACAATGTAGTCCGCCACTTTGATGACGTCCATATTGTGCTCGATGACCAATACCGTGTTGCCGCGGTCCACCAAAGCCTGCAACACCCCTAAGAGGTAACGGATATCCTCAAAGTGGAGCCCCGTAGTCGGCTCATCCAATATATATAGGGTATCCCCGGTGCCCGGACGCGACAGCTCCTTCGAAAGCTTCACCCGCTGCGCCTCACCACCAGAAATCGTTGTGGACTGCTGCCCCAGCCGGATATAACCCAGCCCAACAGACTGCAGCGTCTTTAGCTTCCTGGCAATCTTCGGCAAATGCTCAAAAAAGGCGGCCGCCTCGTCTACCGTCATGTGCAGCACATCGGCAATAGATTTCGCCTTGTAGCGCACCTCCAGCGTCTCCTTGTTGTAACGACGACCGCGGCAAGCCTCGCACTCCACAAAGACGTCTGGCAAAAAGCTCATCTCCAACCGTATCATACCAGCACCGGTGCACTCTTCGCACCGGCCACCCTTGACATTGAAAGAGAAACGCCCCTTTCGATACCCGCGGACCAGTGACTCTGGAATACCAGCAAAGAGGTCCCTCAGGGGAGTCATTAGCCCGGTATACGTGGCCGGGTTGGATCGCGGCGTCCGGCCGATAGGTTTCTGGTCTATGGCAATGACTTTTCCTACATGCTCGATGCCTTCGAGCGATTTGTAGGGCAGCGCAAGTCGAGACACAGCACCCATCAGCTTCTGCGCCAGAACCCGGCGCAGCGTCTGGTTGATCAGCGTGCTCTTGCCAGAACCGCTTACGCCGGTCACACAGATGAACAACCCCAGGGGCAGGATTAGCGTATCCCCTCTCAGGTTGTGCCCGGTGGCGCCGCGCAGCACCAGTTGGCGCGCTTGGGGGGCCCTGCGCCGCGCCGGAACACCTATCTCGCGCACACCAGTCAGATACTCGGCGGTCAGGCTCACCATGCCGTTGGTTTGCTCTACGAGCTCGTCGGGGCTGCCAGCACTGACCACGTGGCCACCACGTTCGCCCGCCCCCGGACCTAGGTCCACCACGTAGTCCGCGCTTTCAATCATTTCGCGGTCATGCTCGACCACCAGCACGGAGTTACCGATGTCACGCAGCTGCTTGAGCGACGCGATGAGCCTGCGGTTATCCCGCGGATGCAGCCCAATAGAAGGTTCATCTAGCACGTAGAGCACGCCCGTCAGCTTTGTCCCTATCTGGGTTGCCAGCCGGATGCGCTGACTCTCGCCGCCAGAGAGCGAACGCGTTTCGCGATTCAAATTCAGATAGCCCACGCCCACATCAATCATAAAGGAGAGGCGCTCGCCAACCTCCTTCAGGATGGGCGTGGCAATGCGTTCCTGCCGCGGGCTAAGCCGGACCGACTGCACGAATTGCAACAGCGACACGACATCAAGGCGGACCAGATCACCGATGGACTCCCCGGCGAACCGATACGAAAGCGGTTCCGGCCCCAGGCGCGTACCCTGGCAGTCTCTACACTCAACCTTGCGCAGGAATTTGCGATAGTAGCGCTCCTCGCCCTTTGAGGTGGCCTTGTTGAGGCGGTCGCGAATAAACTCGTGCAACCCCTCGAAATGCACCGGGACCGGAAACGGCGTGCCGTACAGTGGTGCCAGATCAAAGGACTCGTCGCCTGCGCCGTGCAGCAGCACATGCTGCACCTTATCCGAGAGGTCGCAGACGCGCGTCTCAAGGTTAAAGCCATAATTCCAGCCCATAGCCTCCACCTTTACTAAGAACCCCCCATGGTTCGAACGCGCCAGGATGTCCTGAATCACTCGTTTGATGGTATGGTCGGGATGGGTCATCACCATTTCCGAGGCAAATTCGTAGCTGACCCCCAACCCCTTGCATAGCTTGCACGCGCCATACGGCGAGTTAAATGAAAAGAGGCCGGGCGAGGCCTCGCCGTACGACCGCCCCGTGACGGGATCGTACAGATGCGTGCTGTACACCCGGTCTTTCCTCTCGTCGATAGCCACCACCAGCCTTCCAGAACCCACCTGAAGAGCCGTCTCCACACTTTGGCGCACGCGCTCGGTGATGTCACCTGTGAGCTTTAGCCGGTCCACCACCACATCAATGTCGTGCGTCCGGTACCTGTGCAACGCCATCCCCGGCTTGATGACGCGCACCTTCCCGTCCACGCGCACGCGCCGAAAACCCTGCGCTTCGATACGAACAAAGCGTTCCCTATAGTGCCCCCGACGGCCACGCACCACCGGTGCTAGGATCATCATCGTGCTCGGACGCGGGGCTGCGGGGCCCTTCAGGTTCAGGATTGAGGCCACGATTTCGCGCTCGGACTGCTTCTGGAGCGCGGCGCCGCTTGCGAGCGAATGTGGCGTGCCCACACGCGCAAACAGTAGGCGCAAAAAGTCATACACCTCCGTCACGGTGCCGACCGTGGAGCGGGGGTTGCGCGACACGGACTTCTGGCCGATAGCAATCACCGGCGATAACCCGTCGATATAGTCGACATCCGGCCGCTCCATGACGCCCATAAACTGCCGGGCGTATGCGCTCAGACTTTCCAGGTAGCGGCGCTGGCCTTCCGCGAAGATAGTGTCAAACGCCAGGCTGCTCTTACCAGACCCGCTCAGTCCCGTGATCACGACCAAACGGTCGCGCGGAATTTCAAGGCTTACGTTCTGGAGGTTGTGTTCGCGCGCGCCGCGAATCGAGATGGACTGCTGCGGCTGCGTCATAGATGCGGGAGGCGACCATCCGTCGGTGGCTACTCGTCGCTGTCGCGTTGCGGATCCCGATGGTAGATTTCTCCCGCGAACATCTCCTCAATAGCCTTCTCGGCAGGCTCGGGCAACAGCTCATGCTCCATAGAGATGCGCTGCTGCTCTTCTAGAAACTGCGGGTCTTCAGTCTCGGTGTCAAAGCCTTCGAAGTAGGAGAGCTTCGTATCCAGCTCTTCCTTCATGCGCGACGCGATCTGGCGCGCGCGCTTGGACAGGATGAACACCGTCTCAAAAAGGTTGGCCGGCTCGCCGTCAGCGGTAGCCTTCTTGACGAGCGTATGAACATCCAGCGTCTTTATGGGCATTGCTTTGTCTGCGCAGGTTATCTTGCGCGTTGAACCTTACACCCTTTACGGGGTTCCGCGATGATGCGCCTTCTTATGGTCATTCTGGTCTGCCTGGCCGGCTGCTTCGCTACGTATGATGCCGAAGTGGAGGTGGAAGCGCTGGCGCCCATGCCGTTTGACGAGGTAGGGCGCGGCCACCAGGCGCTGGCGGACTCGGTTCACCGCGCGGTGCGCACAGCTATGGACTGGGCCGCGCTGCAGGACTCTTTGAGCCCGCTCAGGCCCTTCGCGGAAATCGACTTTGACCTTGAAATGGTCGTCGTGGCCGCGATGCCGGTCCCTGGTGGCGGCTATGACCTGCGCTTTGAAGAGTTCGAAGACACGGGCGACAGTGTCGTAGGCCGATACCGCCTCTATAGCCCAGGTGATGACTGTCGCCTTTCCATGGGACCTAGCAGCGTGTTTCAGGTGGTACGCATGGCGCAGACGGACAAGGCCATGACATTTGAGCGCATCACCGAAGCTGTGGACTGTACGGAGCCGTAGCAGCCGTCAGGCTGCAATCTTGAGGCTCGCCAGGACCGGGTTTTCCACGCGGACATCGCTCTCTACCATCCCGTCGCGCAGGCGAATGATGCGGCGCGCATGGCGCGCGACCCCTTCCTCGTGCGTTACTACCATCAGCGCATTGCCGCGGCGATAGAGTTCCTCAAACAAGAGCATTATCTCGTTGCCCGTACGTGTGTCCAGGTTGCCGGTGGGCTCGTCCGCCAACAGCAGCGACGGGTTGTTGACCAGCGCCCGCGCCACCGCCACGCGCTGGCGCTGCCCCCCGGAAAGCTCACTGGGCTTGTGTGTGATGCGGTCTGATAGCCCGACCTTGTCGATAGCGACCTCCGCCATGCGGCGCCGTTCTGCCTTGCGCTTGCCAGAATAGATAAGCGGCAGCTCCACATTTTGGAGGCAGTTCACTTTGGGTAAGAGGTTGAACGTCTGGAAGACGAAGCCCACTTCGCGGTTGCGGATGGCAGCGAGCTCATCATCTTCCATCTCGCCCACATTCTGGCCACGTAGGTGGTAGGTACCTTCGGTTGGCGTATCCAGGCAGCCGATCATGTTCATCAGCGTCGACTTGCCCGAACCCGAAGGCCCCATCACCGCCACATACTCGTTCGGATAGATGTCCAGGGATACCCCATCGAGCGCACGCACCTCTTCGGCACCCATGGGGTAGATCTTCCTGACGTTGCGCAGCCTTATCAGACTCTGCGTTTTCATCAAATACCTGTTATAACTGTTATCGTCTCCTGGTCTGCCCCTTAATAGCGGCGCCGACCTGAAGCTCACGGCTAACGGCGCTATAAGGCCCGGTGATGATGCGCTCGCCTCCACTAAGACCCATGCGGATCTCGATGAAGCGGTCGTCGGCTATGCCCGTCTCCACGGCTGCGATTGCGGCTTTCCCATCGTCCCCGAAAATGAACACCGCCTTTTGCAGATCCTCCTCGCGCATGAAGGACGGCGTAGCATCTCCATTGTCCGTCTGCTCGGCCTCGGACTTTGCAGCGTCGGCGGAATCGGATGCCGCGCTTTCTTCATCATTTTCCGACATGCTTGCCACCCTCGCCTGGCGGCGCCTGACGTCGTTGAAGTCCCGCACGGTGACCGCCTGGATCGGGACTGCTACCACCTCCTCCACGGTCTGGGTAAAGATGTCCACCGTACCGCTCATGCCGGGGCGGAAGCTCGGGAAGTGTTCTTCGGGCACCGGCATATCTCCGGCCACATTCTGGACCACGTTGAAGGTGCCTCCGACGTTGTGTCGGTCAAGGATGCGCACCTTCACCGGGAAGTTCGTGACCTGCTCCTGCGAAGCCCCCGGCAAGAGGCGCGCCGAGTTGGCAATCTCGGTGACGACGCCTGTGAATGTCTGCTCCGGGTAGGCATCCACCTCGATTGAGGCAGTGTCGCCCAGCGTCACGTTGACCACATCATTCTCGTTCACTTCCACTTCTAGCTCCATCTGTTCCAGGCGAGCTACGATCATAAGCTCCGTGCCAGCCATCTGGCTGGTTCCAACGACGCGTTCTCCCGGCTCCACGTTGAGCTTACTGATGGTCCCCGCCATCGGAGCATATAGGAATGTCCTTTGCAGGTCTTCCTGCGCCTGCCGCAGACGCGCCTCGGTGCTGGCCACGTTGTACAGGGCAGCTTCCAGCGATGCTTCGGCCACTTCGTAGCCCGTCTCGGCCTGCTGAAAGATGTCTTCGGCCACAACCTTGCGCTCATACAGCTGGCGCTGGCGATCCAGCTCCTGCCCCTGGAGCAAGAGGTCCGCCTGTGCCCTTGCGGCATTCGAACGGGCCTGCTCTACTACCGCCTGGGTCTGTTCCACCTGGGCCTCGTAGAAGTCGGGCCGGATGCGCGCCAAAAGCTGACCCCGCGCCACCTCCTGGCCTTCGACTACCGGCAGGGAAATAATTTCTCCCGGAACGTCCGGGGTGATGCTCACCTCCACTTCGGGCTGTACGCGCCCGGAGGCGGTCACCGTCTGCGTAATCGTGCGGATCTGGGCCTCAGCCACCTCCACCTCGGTGACGCGCGCTCTGTCACCGCCGAGTTGCCCCGCAGCAAGTGCCAAGATCACCACGAGCAGAATGCTGCTGGCAATAACAATCAGGATACGGCGTGTGCGGTTTTTCTTCTTTTTCTTAGCAGGCATATCGGCAGGATACTGTCGAGTGTTGATGGGGCTGATGGTCCTGACCACTGAAGCGATATGGCTGCACCACGGTCAGGCCTGGACGCGGCAAGGGCGGCTTGATAGAAGACCTTACTGCGTCACCTGCGGTGCAAAAGCCTCCGGTTAATCAAACAACGGCTGGCCCGGATCGAGCACGCCGACGTAGAAGTCGATAAGCAGCTTGCGGAAAAAGAAGCTGTTGATCGCGTATGCACGGTTGTTGGCGGCAGCCACAAGGGTGGACTGCGCCTGAGCGAGCTCCACCAGGGTGCTGGATCCCACGTTGTACCGCTCCTGGGCCGCTTCCAGCGCCTGCTCAGCGGCAAGCAACTGCTTCTCGGTCACATCCAGGTACTTCTCGTCGCGCGCATAGTCGAGGTAAGCCTGCCGGACATTGAGCCGGATCGTCTGCCGCAAGTTTTCCAGACCAAGGCGCGCGTTGTTGACCTGAATCCGCGCATTCTGGACCTGCGTACGACTCTGAAAGTTGTCAAAGATCGGGATCGACAGGCTCAGACTCACGGACTGGCTGCTGTTGTTCTCAAGCTGGTCACCAAACGGGACGGTCCGTCCTCCTGACAGACCCTGCACGCTGGAATAGCCGCTGCCAGCGCTGGCCGAGATGCTGATTCGCGGAAACACCCCCGCGTGCGCGACACGGATCTGTTGCTCACTGATGTCGATGGCCATCTCCTGGGACCTGAGGTCGAAGCGCCGGTCAAAAGCGGTGCGCACCAAGTTCTCCACGTCATATTCCTCTGGCACCAGCACACGCGATGAGAGGTCGGGCATCACAAAGTTGTATCCGCCAAACGGGTCCAGCTGCAACGCCTGGATCAGGCGGTTTTCTGCGACCTCCACGTTGCGCTGCGCCTCCAGCACCGCAAGCTCCGCACTGGCTTCGATCGCCTGCTGTTGGTACAGGTCAGACACAGGCCGTGAACCTGCATTGACGAACTCCTCTATCTGTCCTAGCAGCTGCTGTTGGGCGACCAGGTTCTCCTCTTGTATAGTGACCTGCGAGGCGGCCTGGATCAACGCCAGATACTGGTTCATCACCTGAAACACCACCTGCTGCCGCTGCCGCTCATGGTCCAGCCCAGACGCCGCCGAGTTGAGCTGGACCTGCTTCAACTGTGCCCACTCGCGGAACCCCTGAAACACCGTCAAGCTTGCGCCAGCGCTGAGGTTGAGCCGGTCCGACGAAAAGTTGACGACTTTGCCGGTCGTCTGATCAAAAGAGAGCCCGAAGTTGCGACCAGCCGAGGTGCTGAAGCTGGCACTGGGTAACAGCAGATACCTGGCACTGGACAGCGCAATCTCCTGCTGCTCCACCTGATTGGCACTCACCTTCAGCTCATAGTTCTGGTCTAGCGCGATGCGTACCGCGTCATTGAGCGTAATGGTCTGAACAGCCTGCGCGCGGGCTTGGCAATTCATCAGCAGCGCGATACCCAGGAATAAAAGGGAACGCCGTAAATGCACTTTGAGGTTCATGTCGAACGGAGAGTCGGACGCGGCCTGCGCAGAGGCGGCCGAAGACGAGGTGAGCGGTTCAGTAGCGAGTTACCGATCGCAGGTACGAGAATGGACCCAAAATGTTACACCATGCCGTCCACCATCCCCACTGTGGCCGTGCGTAGCGCCCCAAAGGCGGCGCGGCGCGACCTCCCCCGGGCCCACATGCTCCAATCCAATGAGGCTGGAGCGGTAGCTGCATGGCGCAGGTACCGATGCCACAACGGATGCGACTCGCTAACGAGTCGAGCGCTCAATGTGGCGGCCATAGCCCAAGTGCAGGGCGTACCAACGCCCCCTGCAGCAGCGCCCCCAGCCAGCCCCCACGGGCTCAGATGTGTCCCTTAAGGTTGTCTTTGCGATGCTTTTGGCGAAGCTTGCGGAGGGCATTCTCCTTGATCTGCCGGACCCGCTCGCGCGTCAGATCAAACCGCTGCCCAATCTCTTCGAGGGTCAGCGAATGCTCGCGGCCTATGCCAAAGTAGAGGCGGACGAATTCGGCTTCGCGGGGCTCGAGCATCCCCAGCACGAACTCGATGTCAATCTTCATAGACTCATCGTGCAGCGGGACATCGGGTGCGCTAGTCTCGTTGCTCGGCAACACATCTAGCAAACTGTTGTCGCCTTCTTCACTAAAGGGCGCATCCATGGACAGGTGCCGCGCCATGTGCTGCATGGCATCCCGGACCTTGTCCACACCGATATCCAGCTCACTGGCCAGCTCCTCGTTGTTCGGCATGCGCTCCTTTTCTTGCGCCAGACGCGCACTGGCCTTACGGATCTTGGTGATGGTACCGATACGGTTGAGCGGAAGCCGCACCACGCGGCCCTGTTGCGCCAGGGCCTGCAGGATTGACTGGCGTATCCACCATACCGCATACGAGATAAACTTGAAGCCACGCGTCTCATCAAAACGTTCGGCCGCCTTGATTAGGCCGATGTTGCCTTCATTGATAAGGTCGGTCAGATGCATTCCATGCCCTTGGTACTTCGTGGCTACAGAGACCACAAAACGCAGGTTGGCCTGGACCAGCTTCTCGAGCGCACTGTCATCGCCCTTTTTGATCCTGCGCGCCAGCTCCGCTTCTTCCGCTGGGCTCACCAGCTCAATCTGGCCAATCTCCTTCAGGTACTGATCCAGCATCCGCTGGCTACGGGGAACGAACATGGGTATAGGTTGATAGTGGCAAAAATGTCTGAAGTCAGCGGCGCGGCCTTGGCCCCGCCCGCTCTTGTATTGGCTGCATGCTGGCACACAACTGCACGGCGCGGCCTCCTATAGGAGCGGCTGCAGGCCCAGCCTCCAGCCACGCAGGTGCCTGCACAGCGGAGACGGACTCGCGGCAACTCGTGACTCGCCGCCGCGACCAGTGGCGACCATGGCGATGGTAACCCTGGCGCCGCGCACGCGTGCGGCTCCTGGCGGGCCCGGGCGCACCAACGAATGGCTCAGATGTGCCCTTTGAGGTTGTCTCTGCGATGTTTTTGGCGAAGCTTGCGGAGGGCTTTCTCCTTGATCTGGCGGACACGCTCACGCGTCAGGTCGAACCTCTGCCCGATCTCTTCGAGCATCAACGGATGCTCACGGCCTATTCCGAAATAGAGGCGGACGATTTCCGCTTCGCGGGGCTCAAGCATCCCCAGCGCAAATTCGATGTCGATCTTCATGGATTCATCGAGCAGCGGGACATCGGGTGCGATAGTCTCATTGCTCGGCAGTACATCCAAAAGGCTGTTGTCGTCTTCGTCGTTAAAGGGCGCATCCATCGACAGGTGCCGTGCTGTGTGCTGCATGGCCTCGCGAATCTTGTCCACCCCGATATTCAGCTCGTTGGCCAGCTCCTCGTAGTTGGGCATACGCTCCTTCTGTTGCGCGAGCCGTGCACTGGTCTTCCGGATCTTGCTGATAATGCCGATGCGATTAAGCGGGAGCCGTACCACACGCCCCTGCTCCGCCAGAGCCTGCAAGATGGACTGCCGTATCCACCACACCGCATACGAGATAAACTTGAAGCCGCGCGTCTCATCAAAGCGCTTGGCCGCCTTGATAAGACCGTAGTTGCCTTCATTGATCAGGTCAGTCAGATGCAGCCCTTGCCCTTGGTACCGCTTGGCCACGGAAACCACAAAACGCAGGTTGGCCTGGACCAGCTTCTCAAGCGCATCATCATCGCCTTGCTTGATTCTGCGTGCCAGTTCAGCTTCTTGTGATGGGGTTACCAGCTCGATCTGGCCGATCTCTTTAAGGTACTGATCCAGCATCCGCTGGCGACGCGGAACGAACATGGGCATAAGACGGCGGGGCGAGTAGAGAGAGGACTGGTGGACTTCAGCCGAAACCTAGCCATACAATTCTGAGCTGTGGCGAAGCATCGTGCGCTGTTTGCGGAGCTTACTAAAGGCCTTCTCCCGAATCTGTCTGACACGCTCGCGCGTCAGGTCGAACCGTTGCCCGATTTCGTCGAGAGTTAGCGGATGTTCGCGGCCGATGCCGAAGCTGAGGCGGACGATTTCTGCTTCGCGGGGCTCGAGCATCCCCAGTGCAACCTCTATGGCGATCTCTATGGACTCATCGTGCAGCGGGGCATCGGGCGCAATGGTCTCATTGTTCGGCAGCACATCCAGAAGGCTGTTGTCGCCTTCGTCACTAAAGGGCGCATCCATAGATAAGTGCCGTGCCGTATGCTGCATGGCGTCCCGTATCTTGTCCACCCCGACATCCAGCTCACCGGCCAGCTCCTCGCAGCTGGGCCGGCGCTCTTTCTCCTGCGCCAGTCGTGCACTAGCCTTGCGCATCTTGAGGATGATCCCGATGCGGTTAAGCGGAAGCCGCACTACACGCCCCTGCTCCGCTAACGCTTTAAGGATAGACTGGCGTATCCACCACACCGCATACGAGATAAATTTGAAGCCACGCGTCTCATCAAAACGCGTAGCCGCCTTGATTAGGCCGTAGTTGCCTTCGTTGATCAGGTCGGTCAGGTGCAGCCCCTGCCCCTGGTAGTGTTTGGCTTCGGATACCACAAAGCGCAGGTTGGCCTGGACCAGCTTCTCGAGCGCGTCGTCATCACCCTGTCGAATTCTGTATGCCAGCTCTGCCTCCTCGGCAGGGGTCACCAGCTTGATTTTACCTATCTCTTTCAGATACTGATTCAGCATCCGCTGGCGACGTGGAACAAACCTGGGCATAGGACGACAGGTCAGACAAGAGGTGTTTTCAACCGATGGCACACCGTGTTTGACGCCATCTCTGCGATCTGCCAGATGCGCTTACGCATCCTGGAGGCACGCTGCACGGCACGGCCCTGCTGCGCCTGGACCAACAGGATAGACCGGCGCATCCACCGCTGGGCATACGCCATAGGGCGGACCTTGCGCACAGCTTGCTCAATGATTTGTCTGACACGCTCGGGCGTCCGGTCAAACCTGTGGTCGATCTGGATCAGCGGATACTTGCGGCCTGCAGCGAAGCAAGAGCGGCCGATGTACGCTTCGCGAAGCTCCAGCGTCCTTAGCGCAGACTCGACGTCGATCATCATAGACTCATCAAGCGGCGAGCCATCGGACGCACGCAGCATACCGGTCTGCCCACTCCTGTGAGCGGACGTGCAATGCCAGACCGACGCCACAGGTACAAAGGACGAGATGCGACTGGAGTCAGAACGGTGCCTGTATTGTTGCTAATGGAGCCATTGCGCCTGCCAAGGGGATCCGCTCAGGATCCCACGGTCTGCTTCTTCAAAACAAAGAGCCCTTCGCGTCGGCTCGTCACCATGATGATGCCGCTCTTGAAGTACGGATAGCTGCTCCAGGTGCCGTTAAAGCCGGCATCATTGGTTCCGTAGGGCGTCGTGTCAAAGAAGCCGACCTCCATAGGGGCCGAGCGTTCGGAGATGTCCAGGATGCGGAGCCCGCTAGCGTTGTTGGTCTGATACATCAGGTCGCCATGCACATACAGGTTGTGGTCTGTAGCACTGGTAGGCCCGAAATACTCGTGGACTAGCAACGGGTCGTCCAGGTCGCTCACATCCCAGACCAGGGTGCGCGTGCGCTCTGCGCGCCCGCTGAGCTCGTCCAGCTCATCGTTTTGGTAGAAAAAGGTGTGGTCCTCGGATAGCCACCCTTGGTGCACATACGCCGCATCTGGATAAGTGCCGCTGGAGATCGCCACCGGGTTGTCCTTATCGGTGATGTCCGCGATGCTAATCGCGGTTTCATTGGATCCGACGCATATTTCTTTGCCGTGGTGCTCGCTGTCGGGTCCCTGATAAATGACACATTGCGCATCATGCGAGTAGCCCGTCTTGCGCCGCCCGGTCGACTCGTCCGCAAAGCACCCAGCAAAGACAGGCTCCTGCGGGTTCTGGACGTCAATCATGTGCAGCCCGCCGCCGCACGTCTGGCCACCGCCGCTGGCGCCAACCGCAAACGCGAACCCGGTCTCTTCGTTGACCACTATGTTGTGCGCGCTATGGATGCCATCGTAGAGCACATCCGGCTCAAAGATTGTTGGCGCGTCATCCAGCGTGCGCAGCCGTGTAAGGTCAAACACTTGCATGCCGTGCGCACCGGCGCCGTCGGCCACGATGAACGCGTGATCCGCAAAGACTTTGATGTCGCGCCATGTGCTGCCCGGCGACCCTTCGGTCCGCGGAAGCTCTCCTAGAAAGCGCGGCCTCGACGGATCGCCCAGGTCCACAAAGGCGGTGCCTTCCAGGTGTCCTACCAGCCCGTATTCGCGGTCTGTTTCTGGATCTGTCCATCCCCAAACGTCGCTGAGGCGCACGCCCCGGGCGGTTCCCATATCCGAAAGGGGCAAGAACGACACCAGATCCACCTGCCCGCACTCATAGCCGCCCGCGTCATTCTGGTCGCAGACCTCGCCTTCGCCCAGCACCGGATCCATGGGTTCCGCCTCCACGAACAGCTCTTCCATGAAGCTCCACGCACCGTCTTCGATCGCATAAAGCATCGCGCTGCCTTCTCCGTAGGCCGCCCCTGGCATGCCGATCAGTGCGTGACCGTTCGTGACGGCTGCCGCAGAGCCAAAACGTAAGAACCCGCTTCCGACTGCGGCCTCAGGTGCCAGCGCGCCTGTTGCCACCGTGTCGCCTGCCGCAAAGAGGTACATCGCTCCCGCGGCCTGATTCGCAAACGGCGCTCCCACCCACCAGGTATCGGCTTGGGCCACCACGGCGGTGCCAAAAAAGCCCGCGCCGCGCACATCCTCACCGGGACTGAGGCGGCCAGCCGGCTGCCAAGCTCCATCCTCGTGGCGGAACGCCTGCACGGATTCTTCTGAGGGGGCCCCTACGAGCGCATGGCTGCCGCTCAAGCTGACAGCGGCGCCGAAGCTTTGCTCGATGCTAAGCTCCGAACCCGCAAAGGTGGCCTCCTGCACAAGCGTCTGACCATCCCATCGGTAGAAGGCAACCGACTCTTCGCCCCCTATGAGCGCCATCTGGCCATCGATCGCAAGGGATCGCCCGAACGCGGATGCCTCGCCTGCTAGGCGTGCCACCTCGGTCCACCCACCGTCACCATCTTCGTAGACAACCACCTGGCCGGGTGTGTCGTCCGCGCCGGGGACCCCCAAAAGAGCGAGTCGTCCATCTGTGGCTACGCTAGCTATGCGCATTTCCAGCTGCGTCACACGTGTCCATGCGCTGCCGTCAAAGGCAAAAAAGGCCACGACCGCATTGCCAGCCACCACCAACGTGTTGCCCTGATGGGCCAGCGCGCGCCCGAAAAAGTCCGACACGGCAGGCTCTGCCGCCTGCAGCTGATGAGTCTGCTCCCAGCCGCCCATGGACCGTGCGTAAACATGCACCGTACCCGGGTCTTTGAAACCGCTCGACGCAGCCACAAAAAGGTGCGCTTCGCCTATGGCCACGGCGCCTCCGAAGGAGGCTGGCATAGGAGCGTAGCTATAGAAGGATTGCGCCCAGACACCCCAGGGCAGTGTGACAAGCGCTGATAGCAGCAGGATGGATCGGTAGCGCATTGGTTTGTACTTGGCGTGTGGTGGGCCCTACGGGATTCGAACCTGTGACCTCTCGCGTGTGAGGCGAGCGCTCTAAACCGCTGAGCTAAGGGCCCAAAGAATTACTTGCAGGAAACCGCCGTCGCGGTCATCAGATGAGGCGACGCGGCGATGCGCAGGGCGCCCGCTCCGCTCGGACAGGACTGCGCCCAGTACGGCATCGCAGCCGGGAGCGCCAGCGCCTGATGAAGTGCGGGGACAGGCACCATTGGCGCGGTTTGGACCAGCGGCATTGCGCACAGCGCGAGCGCCAGCACCCGGAACATGCTACCGGAAGCCTTGGGAGCGCCAGACGCCTGGAGCTGACGCAATAGGCGCGCACGCACGCGCTGGTTCGTTCCATTGGTGTCACGCCACCGGTACTGCCTCAACAGCTGCCGAGTAGCACGCAGCCGGTCCACGCGCACCGCCAGATCCCTGTTAGCACGCATGCAGGCCTCAAAGTCGTCGCGGATGGACTCTTCGATGGTCCCATCGACGAATTCGCACAGCAGCTCATCAACGAGCATGCTGGGTGCAAGAGATGTGCTGTGGTATCCTTGTGCCATAAGCAGGGGTGCAGGTGGATATGGTGCGGAATGAACGGGCGGCGTTTTTGTTTCGCTGCGGTCAGCGCGCGCGCGCAGCGTGCCTGGATCCGGCCCCAGCCGCTTCATGCACGCGTCGCAACAGGAGCGTCATCACCAGCTCGGGGTCTCGCATTCTGAAGCCTTTCAGCTCACAGTCAGCGGCCAGGAGCGCGCTAAAGACCTGCTGCAGACCGTCTGGCCCAAAGTGGCGGGCCGCTCTGATGTACTTGCGTGCCACAAATGGGCGCGAATCCAGCGCCTCAGCCACCTTAGAACGCGGCATACGGCGGCGGTGCTCCAGACTGTAGGCTTTCCACGCCTGAGAAAAAAATTTTCCCAGGCTAATGACGGTCCCAATGGCTGTTCCTCGCTTATCCTGGCTGCTCTCGATAAGCTTCGAAGCAAGGGCCTCGGACCGAAACGGATCACCATCTAAGACCGCCTCCTGCAGCTCCCAGGGCTTGACATCGATGGACTGCCCGATCGCCACGGCCACATCGTCAACCGTCAGTTGCGTCCGTTGGCCGGCATAAGTCAGCAGCTTATCAGTCTCTGTTGCGACGACACTCAGGGAGGCTCCCAGGTATTCCCCTAGCAAGTCTAGGGCATCCGCTTCGATAGACCGCCCCGCGGCTTTGACACGCTGGCGAATAAACGAGAGTCTCTGATTTTTTTTCAGCGGCTCAAACTCGTGGGCTACACGTCTGGCCTTGAGCGCTTTGTACACCTTGCGCCGCATGTCGGGTCTCTGCTCACAGATGAGCAGCACTACCGCGCGCGGGTTCGGGTGCTTTTCGTACGCTATCCAGCGGTCATTGCCAGCCATCTTATGGAAGCGACGGACGATAACTAGGCGCCGCTTTGCCATCATGGGTGGTGCCAGACACCGCAAGATCGCTTCGTCGGCAGCAACCTCGTCGCCATAAAAGATGTCGCAGTTGAAGTCTTTTAGCGCTTCATCCACGACGACCTTTTCCGCAAAACGCTGCAGCTCGGTCAAAAAGAAGGGCTCGTCTCCATACAACAGGTACAGTGGCTCTAATGCACCCGTCTTGAAGATCTTCTTTAGGTCCTCAAACCGCTGAGGAACGCTGTCTTTGCGGGCAGCCTTCACAGCTACAGCATCTGGTTCAGCTGCCGGGCCACACGCTGCAGCAGCTCTGCGTCCGCTTGCGTGAGCTGATGCAAGAGTCCAAACATGTCGCTCTTTTTGCCATCGACCACCTCCGTCCGGGTCCATGCCGCCAAAGGCAGCGTGCGCACAAAGGCGACCAGCGTACGCCGCGCCGCACACGCGGCGTCCAGCACCTCGCCGAACGTCATCTCGTTCCACGACGCCTCGGCTGGCGCGATAGGGGAAGAGACGGCTGGATGGGGCAACGCTGTCATGTGCTTGAGCTGCGGCAACATCTTGCGGTCCCGTTCCGCCAATTGGCCGTAACACTCTTGGACGGATGCGTCCCCGCTTCTGGCGGTAAGCATGGCAGGCAGCAGATGTCGGCCAACAACCCTAGTGGCCTCCAGCTCTTCCTCTAAATGACCGAGCTGCAAAAGCAGCGCCCTGCGCATCCCGGCCGGACTCATTTATCCTCTTCTGCAGCGCGTTCTGTAGCGCGACCGCTCCATGTGTTGGCCTGCGCGATCGGAGCCTCGGCACGCAAGTGCGTGTTGGCCAACGCTGGCATCTTCTTTTTGGCCAGCGCCTCCAGATGGTGTCGGTCTTTGAGGCTGTGCAGGTTGTTTTCAGTGGGGTGCTGCCAGGGTTCGGCTTCTTCCTGCGGATCCTTGTATTCCCGCAGATAGCGCAGCCGCTCAGTCAGGCGCTCGGCGGGAATAAGGAGGCGATCCATGCCGAAGATGGCCTCATCCCGGTCCTGGAAGGTCAGGTCATACTCTTTGGACATCACTATGGCTTCTTCTGGGCAGACCTCCTCACAAAAGCCGCAGTAGATGCAGCGGAGCATGTTGATTTCAAACCAGGCGGGCTCTCGCTCTTTGGCACTCGACGGGTCGTCGACCTCTTTCGACTGCATCGATATGGCCATCGGCGGGCACGCCTTGGCGCACAGGTTGCACGAGACGCAGCGCGGCTTGCCGTCCTCTTCCACCAAGACGGGGCGTCCGCGATATGAGTCGGGAGGATCCCACAGCTCATCAGGATATTCCACCGTGTACTGCGGCTCCCTGATCATCTTTTTGAAGCTGTAAGCCAATCCCTTGAAAATTTCGGGCAGATACAGCCGCTCGGCCAGGTTGAGCGTGCGCTCATTTTCTGGCTTCGTATTTTTTGGGACGCCGGGCATCTAAGAAGTCGAATAGACGATGGGTATTCGAAGCCCTCACGCGTCCGGTTGTTCCGCTAGGTCCTGCTTCGACTTGGCTTTGAATACGACGGAGATGGGCACGCCTTCGAACCCGAAGGCTTCGCGCAGCCGCCGTTCGAGAAAGCGTCGGTACGCGGTCGTGATGCCGTACGGGTGGTTGCAGAAAAATGCAAAGACCGGGGGTCGCGTGCTGACCTGCGTGGCATACTTGATCTGCACATGGCGGTTGCGGTAGCTGGGCGGATGGTTTCGCCGGATAGCCTGCTGCACCACGGTGTTGAGCTTGGCGGTCGGCACACGCTCGGCGCGGGCCGCCAGGATACGAACGGAATATTCCAGCACGCGATGAACCCGCTGCCGCGTCAGCGCCGAGATGAACTGCACCGGCACATAGTCCAGCGTCTTTAGCCCCGCCCTCAGGTTTGCTTCATAGTCGCGCGCCGTGTTCGTAACCTTTTCTATCAGGTCCCATTTGTTGACCGCAATCAGCAGCCCCTTGTTGGCTGCTTCCGCATCTTTCAGGATCCGGATGTCCTGCGCCTGAAGCCCTCGGGTGGCATCGAGCACGATGACGACCACTTCGCAGCGCTCCATGGCGCGCCGCGTGCGCAGCACCGAATAGAATTCAATGTTGTCCGCCACACGGGCACGCTTGCGCAAGCCAGCGGTATCTATCAGGGTTAGGTGGTGGCCCCGCCATGTGATGGGGCTGTCGATGGCGTCGCGCGTGGTACCGCCGACGCTGGTCACGATAGAGCGCTCACGCCCCAACAGGGCATTGGCCAAAAGTGATTTGCCCGCATTGGGGCGCCCCAAAAGGGCGATGCCGTCCAGCCCCTGGGGCTGAGTTGTCGACGACGAGGCCGGCAGCTGCTCCACCAGCGCGTCCAGAAAGTCGCCCGTCCCCATGCCATTGGTGCCGCTGACCGGAAATACCTCCCCTAGCCCCAGACGGTAGAGGGACGCCGCCATATAGCGCCGCTCAATGTTGTCCGCCTTGTTGCCGACCACCAGCACCGGCTGGCCGCTGCGTCTGAGCGTCCGGGCCATCTCGTCGTCCAGGTCCGTGACACCCGACATTACGTCGGCGACCATCACCACCACATCGGCTTCCTCAATGGCGATGTGCACCTGTTCGCGAATAGCTTTCTCAAACCTCTCGGCCGAGCGTGGCACAAAGCCGCCCGTATCCACCAACGAGAAGGTTCTGCCGTTCCATTCGACCGTACCATAGACCCGGTCGCGCGTCACTCCCGGCTCGTCAGCCACGATAGCCTGCCGCGCCTGCGTCAGCCGATTAAACAGGGTCGACTTACCCACATTGGGGCGCCCAACGATGGCTACCAAAGGCATAAACTACCGGCGTTCTTTGAATTCCAGGTGGAGCGCCCGAAACAGCATGAACGCGGTTTTGGCGGTTTCGCTGGTAAACCAGTAGTTGATGCCCGCTCCGACGGCCGCACCGGCAAGCGGGATAGCTTGCAGCAGCTTTCGGCCCACCAGGTTTTTTGTTATCTCCCGCGGCAGGTGTCTGCTCTGGTCGCCAATGGTGCCGCGCACACGCCCTTTGTAGCCGGACCTGCCAGCCAGCGCCGCAGCGGCCACCGTGACTTCACTCAAGGCCGCGCCGCGCGCGTCGCGCGTGCCAGCGGCCGCGGCATTATATATGGACAGCACGACGGGTCCGTATTCGGGGCTCTTCATGGGAAACCCGAATGCCGCGCCGATCTGCTGAATCAGCCGGAAGTTGATCGTAAAAAGTATGGGGATATCCGCAGCGATGAGTGCAAACCCACCCAGACCGGTGCCTCCGCCGCTGAGCGCCGCTAAAAGCGCGTTCTGCGAAAAAAAGCCTCGGGCCAAGCCATCTAGGCGCTCAAGCGGCTGGCTTCTGAGGGCCTCCACATCTTCCACGTCCATGCCTTGTGCCTGGGCGGCGGTGGCAAGCGCGGACGTGTCGCATGTCCATTTGGACGCATCGTTGAGCATCGATAGAAACTGACCCACGGCATCGCCTGCCTGCTGCGCCACGGCTGCTGGCACGGCCTGCTCCACGGCCCAGTCCACCGGCTTCATCACCAGGTTAAACGCCCGTGCCAGGATGGAGGCATCGCCTCGCACCCAGTCATCGATTTCGCGGCGCGCTCGGCGTTCGTACGGCGTGAGGTTCATAGCCATGGCATATAGATCAGGATCAGCCCCAAGGTGCCGATCCCGAAGCAGTAATAGGCAAAATAGTGGAGTCTGCCGCGCTGCACAAAGCCCAGCACCACTTTTATCGCCGCCATACCGCTGAGGTAGGCGGCGAGTGTGCCGATGACAAGGGGCGCCAGGTTCACGTCCTGTGGCGACTCCAGCAGCGGCCATCCTTTGATCAAGGCGGCGCCAAAGATGACAGGTACTGCCATAAGAAACGCAAAGTCGGCTGCTGTCTGCGGTGTCACTTTCTGGTATAGCGCCGCGCAGATGGTGGCGCCCGAACGTGAGATGCCAGGCAAAAGGGCCGCTCCCTGGGCCAGCCCGACCACCAGGGCTTTGGCCCAGGTCAGCTTCCCATGCCTATAGGGGTGCACCTTGACGGTTAGCAGGAGCAGCACACCGGTGACCAGCAGCATGGCGCTGGCGAGGGCTGGATAATCGAAGGTAGCTTCTAGAGGCTTGGCAAAAAGGAGGTACACAATACCAGTCGGTAGAAGCGTCAGCAAGATAAAGCCTCCAGTGCGGGCATCCTGGCTTTGACGCCAGGTCGTTACCGGGCGCCGCACGGCGCGCAGCATGTCCCAGGCGATGGCTCCCAGCTGCCGTCCGTAGACCGTCACGATGCTCAGTGCCGTGCCCAGGTGGACCAATACCTCAAAGAGGAGCCCTTCGTCGGCTTGAACGCCGAGCGCGGCCTGTGCCAAGACCAGATGCCCTGACGACGACACGGGAAGAAACTCCGTCAGTCCTTGTACTAGGCCCAGGAGGCTAGCTACCCACCACTCCATAGCTTCTCATGCAATTCAGGTGCGTGGCATCGCTGGTCTGACGATGATCACCTCCTCTTCTCGGTCAACGATCACGGCGCCTGGCGCCGCGCCTTTGGGCTTACGGACGTATTTGCGCGGCGTTACAGTTACCGGCACCAACGTACTGCCGCGCGCTTTGCTGTGCCAGGCAGCCATGGCTGCTGCCTGCTGCACGATGGCCGCGGACGGCGCCGCGGTGCGGTGGGGTAACCGCAAAACCAGGTGGGCCCCTGTTGCGCCGCGCGCATGCATCCACAGATCAAAGGGGCGCGCGTGGCGCCGCGTGAGCTGGTCGCTGTCACGGGCGCTCTTGCCTATCCGCACCTCGTACCCTGGCGCCAGGTTCACCGACCGGTATGGCAACCGCGGTGCGTCTTTGCGCGGCGCAACTAGGTCTTTGAGCGTGTCCGCTTCGCGTACTTTGAGCGCCCGTACCTGGGCTACAGACGAAACGGTATCGAGCGCCTCCACCAGTGCTGTCAGGCGGCCAGCGCGCGCGTCGGCCGCCTGCGCGCGTTCCTCTAGCATAGCATGGGCCTGGCGAGCATTGCGCGCTTTGCGATAGTAACGCTCCGCGTTATCGATCGTGCTCAGGTTGGGGCGCAACGGGATGGTCCGTAGCTCCTGGCGTCCCAACAGGTCGGGCACCGTGATGGCGTGGCAGCCGGCCGGCTGCGGGGGGATGGCCATTAGCAGATGCCCTAATTGCTCATAGCGATCTGCGGTAGAGCCCTTGCCCAGCTGTTGGCGCAAAGCGCAGGCGCTCCTTGAGGCTTTGCGCGCAGCCCTCGCTGCTATCTTCCGTATCGGGTCCCGCTCTTGGGCCAGTGCCTGCCGGGCCAGTGCGCGTTGTGCCCATGCGCGCGCCGCATGGTCGGTGGTACTGAACGTTTCAGCATCGACGTGCTCCAAAGATCTGAGCGCAATCAGGGAAAAGGTGTGGCTCTGGTGATAGATACGGGGCGCGGGTGATTCCAGTTCTTGGCGCACTTGTTGCGCGGCTTCGAACAACGCATGCGCCGCACCGCTCTCGCAGCGGGACACGGGCTGGTCTGTCACATTGGCTCGGTCCATCACTTCGGTCACCAAGGTACGGTCAAAGACGCGGCACGCAGCACTAAGCGCCTGTGCTAACGGGCGTCGTCGGTTACGCGCTAGGCGCCTCTGGAACTCTTCGAGTCCTGTTGGCAGCCGGGCAGCGACATGGGGCGGCGCAAAGTCATCTTCCTTTAACGTTCCTTTGCGGAAGGCGGCCACGATGCGGCGATCTGCCTGGGTCAGGTATACGTTGGATCGGCTTCCAAAGAGGTACGCTCGCAGCGATCGCCCCTGATCCAGCTCAATGATCAGAATTCGGTCCCCTTCTGCGATACGCACCTGTCGCACAACGCTGCCGCGCACCTTCGCGAGCACGGTGACCGCGTTGCGCCGTGCCCGGGCCGACCTCGGTGAGCGAAAGGTGCATCGCACCGCGCCCTGCAGTCTCAGGTGCAGCTGACCCTGCTTTTCGATGGCAACGATGAGTTCACCAGGGTGCTGGGACCACGCATCCGTGACTGCTTTGTGGGCAAAGCGCTCAGACCACTCACTGGCCAGCGCCCGCAGCGTAAAGACGGTCCCGATCATGACGGTTTTCCCAGCTCTTGGCACTGCACGCTACAGGGCCCAATTTGCCATGCGGCGCAGCGGATGCGCCTGTCCACCTGCCCTCGCCGTAAGGCTGCATAAGGCGCAGTTATACCTGCCTTAACCTGCCCGCCGCACACGGTGGCAATTGGTAAGCATCTCGATAGGCTGTCGAGGTTCATAAGAGGTCCGTCCAGGCCTGGGGCATTCAGCGAGCGCCAAGGCCGTGGGGCTCGGATGCGGCAATGCCAATAGCGGGGTGGCAGACGAAGCCCGCAGCGGTCTGGCGGCTGGCACGGATAAGAAAATACCGCAGTCGCTCACAGGGTGGGGCGCTGCGCGATCGAGTCGCTGCATGTTTTATCCAACGGCCCACGGTGTCGGGTGATAGTCGGGCATTCGCGAATCTTTGAATTGTACACTGGTAGGAACGAGCAAGAAGCCAATGCGTTGGGCATTACACACCAACTTGGCTGAGCGCAAATCTATAGGGAACCACGCGCCGATTCACGCGCAGGGGCGCCGCGTTGAATGTGCACCGGCAAGGCCTGGCAACCAGTCGAGGGCGCCAGCCATGAATAGGATCTGTTCCGAGAGCGCCAATTCACTGAGCATGAGACGATGCGGGGCCAAGGCGGGGTAGGTGAGCCTCGACTTTAGCCCAGCCTGTTACCGTGCATAGGCGGCGCCTATTGACTCAAGAGGCACCATACCATTGGTGTATCGAATGAATATCTCCTTGGCTTTCGCAAGCCAGGTCATGGAGGAGAGCATGATGTCATGTCGCGATCGCGCCGCGCCGCGCATTTATCGGGCCGTCCTCAGGCCAAGCACCTTGGCTATTTCGTTCGAACGCAAGATCTTTGCAACCACCACTGTAGCATCAGCAACATTTGGCTTGGGGACCGGTGTCGACTATGGGATCGCGTCTGAGCTATCTCCGCTGGCATTCGCTGCGTGCGTGGTCACCGTGCCAGAGCAGCGGGCATGGGATTGCGTGTTGCTGGTGGCTTCAGATTTACTGGCAGCCCCGAGCAAGCATCCCTGATCATGGGCAACGTAAGGCACCCGCAACCAAGCGCTCACCTGTACCTATGGATATCGATGACCGCAGCCAGGTCGCTTAACACTATCCCCTATCCCAGACGGGCACGTTACCGCTTTGAGGATGACGCCAAGTCGCGCAGTCACCCACTGGCGCTGGGGCCCGCCGCAGGTCTCCAGGCGGCGCAACCCTGCCCCACCCCGACCTACAGCTATCGGAAAACCTCGGCCGTGTACAAGCTTTGTGGGTATATCAATGGCAACTTCCGTATATAAGCTACCCGACCACCAGTTAGAGGTGCCATGAAACTGCCTTTTGCACTGCTTATGGGCCTTACCGCGCTCACGCCCGCGGCAGGGCAACAGCTGCAGTCCATCACCGGCACCGAGCTCGAATGCATCAATGGCCACGTGCGCGGCTTTAGCTGCAACGAGGTCACGCTGCTTTCTAGGATCATTCCCGCAGAGCTCGGCGATGCTAACTACCTTAATGACGTTTGGGGCTGGGCAGACCCGTCCTCAGGGCGGGAGTTTGCGCTAGTCGGCACCTTTGAGCATGTAGCCTTCGTGGAGGTCACCGACCCGCTCAATCCTGAGTATATCGGTCTGCTTCCTTCACAGGACTGGCAATCGACTTCCGTCTGGCGCGACATGAAGGTCTATAAGGACCACATGTTCGTGGTCGTGGACGGCGCCGGGCGCAATGGCATGCAGATCTTTGACCTCAGCCGGCTGCTGTCGCCCCCAACAAGGCCCTACGAATTCGATGCGGACGCGCACTACGACCGTATAGGGCGAGCCCATAACATTGTGATCAATGAGGCCACCGGCTTTGCCTATGCCGTGGGTAGCCGGTACGGCAACTATAACGACTGCTCCCTGGGGCTCCATATGATCGACATCAGGGACCCGCTCAAGCCCAAGTATGCCGGCTGCTACAGAGACTACTCTACTGGCCGCGGCAGCAGCGGATACACGCATGATGCACAGTGCGTGATCTATGACGGACCGGATACAGACCATGCTGGACGCGAAATCTGCATCGGCTTCAACGAAAACGCCATCAGCATCGCTGACGTCACCGACAAGGCGGCGCCGGTCGCCATCGCGCGCTCAGATTATCCAGATGTGTCTTATGCCCACCAGGGATGGCTGACGCCCGACCACCGGTACGTGGTGCAGAACGATGAGCTCGATGAGCGCAACCTGCTGCGTGATGGCGGCCGCGGCGAAGGTACACGGACGCTTATCTGGGACGTGGAAGACCTAGATGATCCGGTGATCCTTACCGAGTACTGGGGACAAGCCCGATCGATCGACCACAACTTGTACGTCGCTGGCCAATACGTATACATGGCCAACTATACGTCTGGGCTGCGCATCCTTGACGTGGCCGACCCTGCGACTCCGCAAGAGGTCGCCTACTTCGACACACACCCAGAAAACGATGACCTCAGGTTCTGGGGCGCCTGGACAGCCTATCCATTCCTGCCCAGCGGCACAGTGCTGGTCAGCAGCTCACCTGAGGGCCTATTCATGCTTAGTACAAAGACTCTTGGGATGCCGGCTGCGTTGCTGGAGGCCCCGCCCGGCTCATTCATGCTGCATGACGCATACCCCAACCCATTCAATCCGGTCCTTAACGTGTCTCTATCCCTCCTGAAGGAGCGGACGATGGATGTGCGCGTCTTTGATACCGCTGGGCGGGAGATCGCGGTCTTGCACACGGGCGAATTGACAAAGGGACGACACCGGCTGGCCTTTGACGCTGGCAACCTAGTGAGCGGGACCTACTTCATCCGGGCCAGCTCAGGGGCACATGCACACACACTGCCGGTGGCGCTGGTGCGGTAGGCGGCAAGCGTGCACTCCCGGCTAAGGTAGGGTCCACAGGTACGGCTGGCGGGATCGCTGGCGCTGGGTACATCACGTTCGCCAGGGGTATCCTATATTAAAGGCGGCGTTGCCTGGCGGCTCCCAGCCTGCAACGCTTGGTGCGTCGCACCCCTACTTTTCCGAGCAAAGTTGCTGTATACGATCCGGACAAGCCGGCTGATGTGCTCCTTGGTGGCGTTATGCTTTTTTTGCAGCGCCTTTGGGACATTGCTTGCGCCGCATTGTGCGCTACTGGGCAGTGGCGAGCACACCAACCAAAGCCATTGCCAGGACCACAACGAAAGCGCTGACGCGGACCACAGCCCTCATCATAGTGGCCACGAAAGCAATGCCACGCCCGAGAACGATGATCCGCGCACAGCCCATTGCCCCGAAGGCCTGACGTGCTGCAGCGTGCGGCCGCCAGCCCCTGACGCTCCGCTGTTGGCGATTGTGCTACGGAGCGCCTCGTCACTGGAAGTCGCGCCGCAGGCACTGATCAGCGATCACCTCGGCAGGCTATCCTTCCTGCCGCCGGGGGCCATTCGGCCTGTCGCTACACCACCCCCTCTCTTTGGCCTGTCCGCCGACCAGCAGGCCGTCCTGGCCACGTTTCTGATCTGATAGACTGGGCTGCTCTCTGGCCGTGAGAGCCTCCTTCTCACGGCGACCCTGGCAGTCTTTTCAGCTCAGTAACCCCATGAAACGTGTGCTTTGTATTGGCGCCAGTGTGGCAGCGATGCTGCTATGGGCGCACGCTGCAACCGCCCAGCCGCAGCCTCTGTCCCAGGTGACTGATTCCGTGATGACCCTAGAGGCGGTGCTCGAACAGGTGCGAGCTCGCAACGCGTCGCTGCGCGCCATGCGTCTCGGAGCAGCGGCAAACGCCACACGCGCTGCGCAGGTATCCGCCCTGCCCGATCCGCTGGTGACGATGATCGTGCAACCGATGGAATTCGCGGCCGCACGCGGTGGGCAGCGCAGTCAGTGGCGCATCGAACAGCAGTTCCCTTTTCCTGGCAAGCGCATGCTGCGCGGCCGTATGGCAACGCTGGGCGCTGAAGAGGCAGCCTACCGCGCGGCCGCCTTCGAAGCAGACCTTGAGATGCACGCCAAGCACGCCTATTTCGAGCTGTACCGCGTTCAGCAGCATCAGGCTCGCATCCTGGCGTTTCAGAGTCGGCTGGACCAGTTTGCTACAGATGCCCGCGCGCAATATGAGGTGGGGCTGGGCCCGCAGCAGGCCATCCTCCATGTGCAGCTGCAACGCAGCCTGCTTTTTGGGACGCTGCTGGCGCTGAATGCGGAGCATGCGGAGGCCACCGAAACGCTAGCCGCCCTGATGGAGCGCTCGGAGCTGGGCCGATCTCTGGGCGCGCTCCGCGTAGGACCGCCGCCGCTGTTAGTGCAAGGTGAAGCAGCGATGCTGGCGTTGGCCCTTGCCCGACGCCCGGAACATGCAGCGCTAAAGGCGGCTGCTAAGAGTGCAGAATCAGGCATTACGCTTGCGCGCAAAGCCTTGATGCCCGACTTCGGCGTGCGGCTTAGCTACTTCGATGTGCAGCCCCACGATGCGGTGTCGTGGGCGAGGGGCCGCGACGCATTCGCCATTGGCCTCTCTGTACGCGTGCCGTTGCAGCGCGGGCGGTTGGACGCGCGCATAGAAGAGGCGCAGCTCACCAGGCAAAGGGTCGCCGCTGAGTCGGAAGCGCTCCATACCTCAATACAGACGAGTATCGCCGAGCTCGTCCGCCGTCTAGATGAGGCACAAGAGCAGTTGGCCCTTCTCGAGGAGGTGCTCATCCCTTTGGCCACAACAACCCGCCAGGCCACACTTAACGCGTACGCCACCGGCACCGCAGACTATGCGGAGCTACTCGAAGCCGAAAAAACATTGTTCACCCTCGGCACGAGCTACGAAGATGTCCTCGCCCTTTGCCTTAAGACCATCGCATCATTGGAGCGGACACTGGGCGTTCGATCCTTGCGGGACGTGGAACAGACCACGACCGATTAAGCAGAAATCTTATGCCACGACTCGTCATAGCTTTCACGGTAACCTTCTTAGTTGCCGCGGGCGCCTTTTTGCTGGGACGCGCCACCATGGTGCAGGAATCTACCGCGCCCTCAACAGCCGAGACGAACGAAAGCCGGACCATTCTTTATTGGCGGGCTCCCATGAACCCGCTAGAAACCTACGATAATCCGGGGAAGTCAGCCATGGGTATGGACCTAGTGCCCGTCTATGCGGACGATAATGACAGCACGCCGGCGCGTCAGGTCTCCATCGATCCCGTCACCGTCCAGAATATGGGCGTACGCACTACGCTGGTTGAGCGGCGTGATCTGTCGCGCATCGTGCGCGCTGCGGGTACCATCGAATATAACGAAGAGTCTCAGCATGTGGTAAGCACGAAGGTTGCTGGCTGGATTGAAGCCCTGCATGTGGCATACGCTGGAGAATCCGTGGCAAAGGGCGACACGCTCCTGGAGATTTATGCACCGGAGCTGGTGACCGCACAAGAGGAATACTTGCTTGCCTTAGCGCATCACAGAGCTTCAGAGGAAAGCCGCTTTGCGTCGATGCGCAACGACGCGCAGGAGCTTCTTACCTCTACACGGCAGCGCCTGGAATACTGGGACGTTCCAGCGGAAGACATTGATCGCCTGGCCACAACAGGCCAAGTGCGCAAGACCGCAGTGATGCGCGCGCAAGCCAGTGGCGTCATACAAGAGATCGGTGCCGTGCTAGGCGCTTATGTACCAGCGGGTATGTCCCTATATCAGGTTGCTGATCTGTCCACTGTGTGGGTGCATGCCAGCATCCGCGAAGACGAGCTGCCGTGGGTTTTCCGGGGCCAGGCCGCCATCATGGAGCTGGCCTATGTGCCCGGGCGCAGGTTCGCTGGACATGTCTCGTACATCTATCCGTATCTGCGCGAAGAGGCACGCGACGTACTGGTTCGCCTGGTGTTTGACAACCCCGGCTGGCAGCTTAAGCCCGGCATGTACGTCAACGTGCACCTTGAAGCGCTGGCGCGCACGGATGCTCTGGTCGTGCCAGGCGACGCCGTCATTCGCACCGGCGAACGCACTATAGTGTTCGTGGCCGTCGCGCCGGGCCGCTATGAGCCCCGGGAGATCCAGGTAGGAGAGACCGGCGGAGAACGCGGCCGCTTCACGCATGTGGTCGAAGGCCTGCGGGCAGGCGAGTCGGTGGTGACCTCAGCTCAGTTCATGCTCGACAGCGACAGCCGACTCCAGGAATCGTTGCGCCAGATGAGACCCGTTAGCAACGAACCTGAGGCCGCGGACACCGCATTAGCCGCCCCTCAGATGCACCACGACCACCACTAGGCGCCAAGTCGGAACGCCTTTTAACGTTAGGCTGCCGCATGTTGCACCATATTATAGAGGCCTCGGTCAGGCACCGCTTCGTGGTCCTGATCTTCGCACTTCTGGCGGGACTGGGCGGTGTGTATGCAATGCTGCGCACCCCCGTCGATGCTATCCCGGACCTTTCGGATGTACAGGTAATCATCCACACGGAGTTTGCGGGGCAGGCGCCGCAGGTGGTCGAAGATCTTGTCACGTATCCGCTCACCACGGCCATGCTTTCGGTACCCTATGCCAAAACGGTACGGGGCTACTCTTTCTTCGGGGTGTCTTTTGTTTACATCATTTTCGAAGACGGCACCGATTTGTACTGGGCACGCTCGCGCGTCCTAGAATACCTCAACGTCGTGGCGAGCCGCTTGCCGCAGGGCGTCACGCCTACCTTGGGCCCGGACGCCACGGGCGTGGGCTGGATCTACGAATACGTGCTCGAAGGAGGCAACCGGTACGACCTTCAGCAGCTGCGCTCTATACAGGACTGGTTTCTGCGTTATGAGTTGATGAGCGTGGAGGGCGTGGCCGAGGTGGCTTCATTGGGTGGCTTCGTCAAGCAATATCAGGTCGAGGTGGATCCCAACCGGCTCCAGGCGTACGGGGTATCGCTCCGGGCAGTGCGCAGCGCCCTAGAGCGCAGCAACAGTGATGTGGGCGGGCGGCTCATCGAGATAGGAGAATCGGAATTTATGGTGCGTGGTCTGGGCTATATCCGGTCCGTGGAAGACATTGAGCAGACTGCCGTGGGTGTGGACGATCGGGGCATCCCGATACTGGTCCGTCATGTGGCTCGTGTCCAGGTGGGGCCCGAGCTTCGGCGCGGGGTGGCGGACTTCAACGGCGAAGGTGAGGTCGTGGGGGGCATCATAGTGATGCGCCACGGCGCCAACACGCTGGAGACTATTGAAGCCGTCAAAGAGCGGCTTGCGGCGCTGGAGGATGGCCTGCCTCCTGGTGTCACCATTCGGGCGGCCTATGACCGCAGCGGGCTCATCCTTAGCGCCATTGACCACCTCAAGCGCAAGCTTCTGGAGGAATGCCTCATGGTGGCGGTGGTGGTCATGCTTTTTCTGCTAAGTGTGCGCTGCACGCTCGTTGTTCTCCTTTCGCTGCCGCTTGGGATTCTGTTGGCATTTCTGGCAATGCATTTTCAGGGGCTCAACGCCAACATCATGTCGCTAAGCGGGATCGGCATCGCTATCGGCGCCATGGTGGACGGGGCCATCGTGATGGTGGAAAACGCGCATCGCCATCTCGCGCTTAGCAGCAGACAAAAGGACCACTGGTCTGTGGTGGCCGGTGCTGCTAAGGAGGTGGGTCCGCCGCTTTTCTATTCTCTGTTGATCATTACGCTATCGTTCCTGCCTGTTTTTGCGCTGCAGGCCCAGGAGGGACGCCTGTTTGGTCCGCTGGCGTACACGAAGACGTATGCTATGGCGGCGGCTGCGCTTCTGGCGGTGACGTTGGTGCCTGTGCTGGTCGGGTACTTCGTTCGGGGCTCGCTCACGCCAGCTGCAAGGAATCCCATTCACCGGCTACTCGCTTTTATCTATGGGCCCCTGATCCGAGTGGCGCTCCGGCGGCGCTGGCTCGTCTTAGCGGGCGCCGTGCTGGTGCTGGCATCTACCGCCTATCCACTCAGCAGGCTTGGCTCCGAGTTTATGCCTCCCCTTGACGAGGGGGACTTGCTTTATATGCCGACTACGGATCCTGGCATCAGCATCACCAAAGCCAAGGAGCTGCTTCAGCAGACGGACCGGATCATCGCCTCCTTTCCAGAGGTGGAACATGTGTTAGGTAAGGCTGGGCGTGCGGAAACCGCCACGGACCCTGCTCCTTTATCTATGATTGAGTCCACTATCAGGCTCAAACCCAGGAGTCAGTGGCCAGAGGGCATGACGCACGAGCGCCTCGTGGAGGAGCTGGATCAGGCGATCGCTTTCCCCGGGTTGACCAATGCATGGACTATGCCGATCAAAGCTCGGACGGACATGTTGTCGACCGGCATCAAGACTCCCGTAGGTGTCAAGATTATGGGTCCAGACCCTGAGGTTTTGGCCGCGCTCGGCCAGGAGGTTGTTGCGGCACTGAGCGGGGTGCCTGGCACGGCCAGTGCTTTTGCGGACAAGACGCTGGGCGGCAACTTTCTGGACTTTACGATCAACCGTGAGGAGGCAGCTCGCTACGGGCTTGCTGTTGCTGATGTCCAAGAAGTTATTATGTCTGCCGCTGGCGGCTCGAACGTGACACGTACGGTAGAAGGCCTTGAGCGCTATCCGGTCAGCGTACGTTACAGCCGTGATCTGCGCAGCACGCCAGAGGCGATAGGTCGGATGCTCATTGACACGCCGCACGGGGCGCGCATTCCGCTCAGCTATGTAGCCGCATTCGACTATGTTGCGGGACCGCCTGTGATCCGGAGCGAGAATGCGCGCCGTACCGCATGGGTTTATGTGGACATTCGGGACACTGATGTAGGGACGTACGTGTCGCTGGCCCAGCGCGCTGTCGCTGCCGCTGTGGATTTGCCCGACGGCTACAGCCTGATGTGGAGCGGGCAGTTTGAATACATGCAGCGGGCCGAGGCGCGACTGCGGATTGTGGTACCCGTCACGTTGCTGATCATTCTGCTGCTGTTGTACCTGAATTTCGGTCGTCTGGCCGAGTGCCTTATGGTCATGTTATCGCTGCCATTCGCTTTGGCAGGCGGCATATGGCTGTTACACCTTCTGGACTATGCGCTAAGTGTGGCGGTGGGCGTTGGTCTGTTGGCGCTGGCGGGCCTGGCAGCTGAGCTGGGCGTGCTGATGCTGACCTACCTGCATCGTGCGTGTGAATCTAGAGAAGCCGAAGGCCGCATGAGCAGCATGCAGGATCTGAGGGAGGCGGTCATTGCAGGCACGACCTGGCGCCTGCGGCCGGTCCTGATGACGGTGATCACGGTGGTTGCAGGACTTCTTCCATTGATGTGGGGGCATGGCACCGGGTCACAGGTCATGCAGCGTGTGGCGGCGCCCATGGTGGGGGGCATGATTTCCGCAACGGTGTTGTGTCTCTTTGTGATTCCCGTAGTCTTTTACCTTTGGCGGGGGCGCACCTTCGGGCGCACCTCGGCCTCGCAGGAAGCGTCGGTGTAGGCTGGCTTACATAGGGGCCTCCCCTTCCGCGTCTGTTGGTTCCGATTTGAGCATTCCTGGCGCTCAGGCCAGAGGGCTGGGACTTATCCTGCCCGGTGGTCCGTTCCGGGTGTGGTGACCCTGACAGAAAGCTGGATGGCAGGACGCAAAGCCGCCACGATCGCCTCGGTGGTTGCCATGCTGCTGCTTCTGGTGTTTCTGGACGAGGGCGACTTCTCCATGGGGGATGGGGGCCTCGCGATGACTGTGACTGGGGACTCCTGGCGTCCACGCTCCTGTCGCCTCTGGCTTTGGTGGCGATGTTATCTTTTCTGCGGCCGCGGCTGGGTGTGCCATATTCGCCCGCAAGTGTCCCTTCCAACGGCTGAACAACACCGAGGCCTTGCCCTGTTCGGCTATCACAGTGTGTGACGCGTCCCAATGAAGCTGTATTTTGGCAGCGCACCAGAGAGGGGTCCGCCAACACGCGCGATAGCGAATAGTGACCCGATACAACTTGCCCCAACCTGCCCATCTGGCAGATCATCCTACGTACCCCGAACAGGATGCAGCCAGTGGTCGATATATCTCGGATCAGGTGGCCGCATTGAATCGGATCCACTGGTCGTTTTGCATGGAAATACGCTGCACCTTTGGATTCACCACATTGGCTTGTCCACGCTACGGAACCACCATTGCTGCTGACGGTAGAAGGCATGCATGTCCGGCGACCAACACAGCGAGCACCAGGATCCTGACGGCGCGCTACTTTTCGACCTTCTCCGGCGGTCTGGCAGCAGCGGACGAGATGCTCACCTATTGATCAAGCTCTTGGAAAAGATGGCTTCCGCCAAGCTCATTCACCGCTTCGAAACGAAATTAGAGGCCCTAAATGCCCAGATAGCTGCGCTAAGGACAGAGATGACTACTAAGTTCGATGCCCAGATAGCTGCGCTAAGGACAGAAATAACTACCAAGTTCGATGCCCATAAAGCGGAGGTAACTGCCAAGTTCGATGCCCAACAAAACCAGCTTACCACATTAATGCAGATGACCGATAGGCAGTTTCGCTTAATCAAATGGCTGATCGGTATCGGATTCTCGGTCATCTCCGCCATCGGCGTGATAGCAGGGATTTACTTTTACCTGGAGCAAGCCACGCGCCTGTAGGCTAGGTCTGCAGCGCGCCTAACTCATCCAGACGAGGAGATTGGCTGCGGCTTGGCTTGTCAAGAAGGCTACTCCAAGATAAGCGTGAGATAGCCCCCAGCTATTGGTCGTTACCTGGGAATTATAGTTTGCCAGCTGACAGGATCATGGTACTCAGGTGCGGATGTGATCGTTGGACACCTTGGCATGGTGAGGACCCAGACCTATGGTGTCGCCGGACTAAGCAAGGCCGCGCTCGCCTCGGTGGCAGCTGCCATGCTGCCGCTTCTGGTGTTACCTGACGGGGGAGACTTCTTGTGGGGGCTTGCGGTGACTGTGGCCGGGGGCCTCCTGGCGGCTTTGGCTTCGCTGGCGATGTTTTTCCTTCTGGAGCCGCATTATGATGTGTCAGATTCGCCCGCAAGCCCCCCTTCCAACGGCTGAACAACACCGATGCCTTGCCATGTTCGGCTATCACAGTGTGTGACGCGTCCCAATGAAGCCGTACTTTAGCAGCGCACCACAGAAGGGCTCGCCATTCCCGCGATAGCCAGCAGTGACCCGATATAACCTGCCCCATATCGCCCTTCTAGCAGGTCATCATACGCACCCTGACCAGGATGCAGCCAGGGGTAGATATATCTCGGACCAGGTGGCAGAATTCCGTCGGACCCACTGGTCGTTTTGCGTGGATATACGCAGCACCTTTGGATTCACCACATTGGTATGTCCACGCTGCGGAGCCACCGTTGCTGCTGACGGTAGAGAGCATGCATGTCCGACGTCCAACACAGCGAGCACCAGGATCCTGACGGCGCGCTACTTTTCGACCTTCTCCGACGTTCCGGCAGCAGCGGACGAGACGCTCACCTACTGATCAAGCTCTTGGAAAAGATGGCTTCCGCCAAGCTCATTCACCGCTTCGAAACGAAATTAGAGGCCCTAAATGCCCAGATAGCTGCGCTTAGGGCAGAGATAACTACCAAGTTCGATGCCCAGAAAGCCGCGCTTAGGACAGAAATAACTACCAAGTTCGATGCCCAGAAAGCGGAGGTAACTGCCAAGTTGGATGCCCAGAAAGCGGAGATGACTGCCAAGTTCGATGCCCAACAAAACCAGCTTACCACATTAATGCAGATGACCGATAGGCAGTTTCGCTTGACCAAATGGCTGATCGGTATCGGATTCTCGGTCATCTCCGCCATCGGCGTGATAGCAGGAATTTACTTTTACCTGGAGCAAGCCACGCGCCTGTAGGCTAGGTCTGCAGCGCGCCTAACTCATCCAGACGAGGAGATTGGCTGCGGCTTGGCTTGTCAAGAAGGCTACTCCAAGATAAGCGTGAGATAGCCCCCAGCTATTGGTCGTTACCTGGGAATTATAGTTTGCCAGCTGACAGGATCATGGTACTCAGGTGCGGATGTGATCGTTGGACACCTTGGCATGGTGAGGACGCAGACCTATGGTGTCGCCGGACTAAGCAAGGCCGCGCTCGCCTCGGTGGCAGCTGCCATGCTGCCGCTTCTGGTGTTACCTGACGGGGGAGACTTCTTGTGGGGGCTTGCGGTGACTGTGGCCGGGGGCCTCCTGGCGTCTTTGGCTTCGCTGGCGATGTTTTTCCTTCTGGAGCCGCATTATGATGTGTCAGATTCGCCCGCAAGCCCCCCTTCCAACGGCAGAACAACACCGATGCCTTGCCCTGTTCGGCTATCACAGTGTGTGACGCGTCCCAATGAAGCCGTACTTTGGCAGCGCACCACAGAAGGGCCCGCCATTCCCGCGATAGCCAGCAGTGACCCGATATAACCTGCCCCATTTCGCCCTTCTGGCAGATCATCATACGCACCCTGACCAGGATGCAGCCAGGGGTAGATATATCTCGGATCAGGTGGCAGAATTCCGTCGGACCCACTGGCCGTTTTGCGTGGATATACGCAGCACCGTTGGATTCACCACATTGGCTTGTCCACGCTGCGGAACCACCGTTGCTGCTGACGGTAGAGAGCATGCTTGCCCGACGACCAACACAGCGGACACCAGGATCCTGACGGCGCGCTACTTTTCGACCTTCTCCGACGTTCCGGCAGCAGCGGACGAGACGCTCACCTACTGATCAAGCTCTTGGAAAAGATGGCTTCCGCCAAGCTCATTCACCGCTTCGAAACGAAATTAGAGGCCCTAAATGCCCAGATAGCTGCGCTTAGGACAGAAATGACTACCAAGTTCGATGCCCAGATAGCTGCGCTTAGGACAGAAATAACTACCAAGTTCGACGCCCATAAAGCGGAGGTAACTGCCAAGTTGGATGCCCAGCAAGCGGAGATGACTACCAAGTTCGATGCTCAGAAAGCGGAGATGACTACCAAGTTCGATGCCCAACAAAACCAGCTTACCACATTAATGCAGATGACCGATAGGCAGTTTCGCTTGACCAAATGGCTGATCGGTATCGGATTCTCGGTCATCTCCGCCATCGGCGTAATAGCAGGGATTTATTTTTATCTGGAGCAGGCCACGCGCCTGTAGGCTAGATCTGCAGCGCGCCTACTCATCCAGACGAGGAGATTGGCTACGGCTTGGCTTGTCAAGAAGGCTACTCCAAGGCAGGCGTGAGATAGCCCCTAGCTATTCGTCCTTACCTGGGAATTATGTGTATCAACTGACAGGACCATGGTGCTCTGGTGCGATGTGATCGTTGGACGCCTTAGCATGGTGAAGACGCGGACCTATCGTGTCACCGGACTAAGTAAGGCCAAACGAGCCGAGCTTGGCCATTACTGGAGCCACCTGAGGTCGCTGCACGACCAGATGAAGGGGTATTGCTAGGCCCGGTATAGGCAGGGCGAAAAGCGTCTGAGTGACTATGACCCGTGCAGGTGGCTGAAGATATTGGTCAAAGGACCGGACTATGAAGCCAGCTTTGCACGTAGGGCGCAGTGGAGTGTGGGTCGTCGGGTTTGAAGAGGCTAGACGCAGGCTCTCAAGCCATTGGGCAAATTTCCCAGGTTTGGCGAGTACGTCATCACCTTCGAACAGCAGGAAGTGCAGCAGGAGCAAAACGGCAAGTGGTCGGTCAGGTGAAGCGTGTCGACAAGCTGTACTTTGACGACTACTGCGACCTCTTGAAACGATGTCCCGGTAAGACATGTGCGGACAAAGCGCATTCCGGTTAGCAGCGGCATTGAGGTACAGGTAATCTACGAGCAGGAAGTCTTAGCCGAAGGGTCGTGCGAGGACAGACCTATTGGCATCGATCCTGGCCTGAAGGCTCATTGCACGTGGCACAAGGGCGTGCAGTACGTGCCCTTACGTTCGGATGAACGCAAGGGCATCAAGTGGCCACGCAGGATGACGTGCACTCAGGAAAAAGCAAGTACAGGGAGAAGGCCAAGGTAGCTGGATACAGGGAATCCTTCAGGATCGCACCGCAATGCAACGGGACCCAACATCACAGCGGATATCGATTGGGAGACCGGCACCGTTGCATGCGAAGACCTGCAGGATGCCAACCTGACCCGCAATGGGGGCGCTCGCAAGCGTGGTCAGAACCGTACCATACTGGACCAAGCCTTGGGGCTGGTAATACAACCACTTACCTATAAAACAGAGCGAGAGGGCACCTTCGTGCACATGCCGCCCCGCAATTCTAATTGTCGCTGAACAACAGTATAGTGGCTGCAGACGACTACCCGCTGAGAACATCACGCTGCAGGTAAGGAAGTACATGTGCAATCGTTGCGCAAAGGCTATTGGTCGTTACCTGTATGCCTCGATCAATATTATTTTCAGAGGCGCTATGCTCCTGCGAGAGGCGGGAAGCCCCACGAACTGAAAAAACTTGGGGCATGCCGAGTCCCTGGTGCCGCTCAAACAGAGCACTATACTCAGCTGCAGCGCAGAATCATGTGCATAAAGGGCGATTTTCGTATATAAGGTCCATTAGAAGTCCAGTAGCCGTGCGTGTGGTCCGCCTACCGTCGTACGGATTGTTGTGGCTGCCTTGCTCAACATCTTCAACGAAGTGCGCTCTCCTATCGCAACATTGCTCGCTGGGGCGCTGCTGAGCATGCCAGCGTCTGCACAACCCTCCATCACGGGCAACCGCGTCAACTGCACCAGCGGCGAAGCAGCCGGGCATGCCTGCCACAATGTGGCACTCCTGTCAAGGCTGATGCCGGACCGGCTGGAAGCCCCCGAAGTGCTAGACATGTGGGGATGGACCGATTCAGTCAACGGCCATGAATACGCGCTCGTAGGCACAGTCAATGCGGTGGCCTTCGTGGATATCACCGACCCGATCAACCCAGAATACCTGGGCAAACTACCCTCGCAGGACAATTCCACGTCTGGATGGCGCGACCTGAAAGTGTTCCAGGATCATGTATTCGTCGTCCAGGATGTGGATGGGACCAACGGCATGCAAGTCTTTGATCTGACGCAACTGCGATCGCCCGCGAGCACGCCTCAGACCTTTGTCGCAACTGCTCACTACGATCTGTTCGACCAGGCCCATAACGTGGCTATTAACACCGCCACCGGATTTGCCTACGTGGTAGGATCAGACAATGGCCCCTGCCCCTTAGCACTGCATATGGTGGACATCACTGATCCTTTGCAACCCGCCTACGCAGGATGCTACCGCGATACCAGCCTCGGCGACAACACCTCTGGATACACCCATGACGTGCAGTGCGTGGTGTACCACGGACCCGACACCGACCACGACGGCTCGGAGATTTGTATCCTGGCCAACGTGGACGGCATTAGCGTCGCGGATGTCTCCGACAAATCACAGCCGCGCAAACTGAGCAGCGCGGAATATCCAGACGCATCGTATGCCCACCAGGCGTGGCTGAGTGAAGACCATACCTTCCTCTACCTTAACGATGAGACCGATGAGCTCATGCGCCACTGGCTGGGCGAGACACCCCTGCCCGGCACTCGAACACTCATCTGGGATATGACCGACCTGGATGACCCGGTGCTCGCCGCAGAATACTTCGGCCCGACCGATGCCACAGATCACAACCTCTACATTAAAGGAGATACGCTGTATATGGCCAACTACGCCAGTGGCCTACGTATGGCGGACATCTCCTCACCGACCGCACCCGTAGAGATCGCCTACTTTGATACGTATCCATTTAGCGACCATGCCGGATACTTCGGAGCCTGGACGGCTTACCCCTACTTTGCAAGCGGCACCGTAGCGGTTACCAGCGCATTTCACGGACTGTACCTGCTCAAATACGACCCGGTCGGCACCACCGCAAAAGACCCCAGCCCAAAAGCCCCTGCCCAGCTTGCCACTTTTGCACTGGGGGCCGCCTATCCCAACCCCTTCAACCAACGCACCACACTGGAGCTCAGCAACCCGGTGGCGCAGTCCGTGACCATCAAAGTGCACGATGTGGCAGGCCGCACCGCCGCCGTCCTTTTTTCAGGCTTCCTGCCCAGCGGACGTCACCTAGTGCACCTGGACGCTACGCGCCTGCCCAGCGGCCACTACCTCGTGATAGCAACGGCTGGCGGCGGGCGCTATCAGGCAGTGCGCACGGCCATGCGCACACGCTAACACTCACAGCAGCAGCTTAACCACTACGAAGCCGCCTACGAGCAGAATGGTAAAAGCGATCGCCAACAGGTTGAAGTAGCGGTCTATAAACTGGCGGATCGGCTCGCCAAACCACCAGATCAGCGCCGCTACAGCAAAGAAGCGCGCAGATCGGGCGACAACGGAGGCGAACATGAACCGCAAAAAGTCCACGTCAAAAGCGCCAGCGCTCACGGTAAAGACCTTGTACGGGATGGGCGTGAAACCTGCAACGAAGATGATTTCAAAGCCCCACGTCTCAAAGCGGTGCCCAAGCTCATGATAGAGCTCCTGGGAAAAGCCGGGGATAGTTCCAAAAAAGAAGGTCGCCAGACTGGTAAACTCGCCGCCGGTGCCCAGCCACAGAAAGTACCCTAACCCGTATCCGGCAGCTCCACCTATCAGAGAGCCAACAGCACAGGCCAGTGCCAAATAAAAGGCCCTGCTGCGACTGCCCAGCACCAACGCGATGAGCAATGCATCCGGTGGCACAGGAAAGAAAACGGACTCCACCAGAGCCAACACAAACAGCGCCTGCATCCCGTAGGGCGAGTCCGCCCAAGACAGAACCCAGTCGTAGAGTCGCCGAATCCATGCCATAGGGCGCAACCCTGTGGTGCGGCGTCAACGGCGGCCCAAACCGAGCCGCTTGCGCATGCGCCTGTCCCGATAGATTTTCGGACAAACCTTCTTGAGCATGTCCCGCATACGCGGGTCCAGCTGCATCGCCTTCTTGAATGACGCGATGCACTCGTCCGTGCGACCGACCTGGGAAAGAACGCGGCCCTGCTGAAACCATGCCACCGCACACTGCGGATCCAGCTTCAGCGCCCGCTCATAAGCGATAAGCGCCTTGGATGTGGCACCGGCTTCGCTGTACGCTTCGGCCAAATCAAACCACGCATCGCGGTTGGATGGATCCAGCGCTACCACCCTTTTATAGGCCGTGATCGCCTGCCGAAACGCCCCAACGCTCCGGTGGCAGTCTCCCTTGGAATACCAGAAGTCTGGGGCCTGCGGCTCAATTTCCACCGCCCGGTTGATGCAGCCAAGCGCCTTGTGGTTCTCATCTAGCCTTTCATAGCAGCACCCCAGCCCATACCATGCTTCGGCGAACCTCTTGTCCACCTTGAGAGCCCTGTAAAAGTAGTCAAATGCGACATGCACCTGATCCAGATGCTCATACGCCACACCCAGGTTACACAGGGTGGGAGCATCCGGCTCTGACAGGTTTAGCACTTCCTCGTAGTCCTCTGCAGCCTCCTGAAATCGCTGCAGCGCCATCAACGCGTTACCGCGATTAAAATAGGCGGAAGCGAAGCCCTCCCGGATGACCAGCGCCAGGCTATACGAATCGACGGCCTCCTCCATCCTATCCAAACGCATGAGTGCGATCCCGCGATTGTACCAGGCATCCGCACAGTACGGGTCCTCGTCCAGGTGCCGGTCATAGCACGAAATACTTTCTTCCAGGAGGCCGGTCTGGTCGTAGCAGTACCCGAGTTCGTACCACACCTCGAGGTGATTCTTGTCCAAGTCGAGGCAGGCATTGAAGGACTCAATGGCCTCATCTACGCGATCCAGCCCCTCCAGCACCAGCCCGCGAAGATAGTGTACATCGGGGTTGTGGGGATCGAGCTGTTCGGCCCGGTCGACGAACCGCAACGCCTCTTCGCTGCGTTCTAGAGCATCCAGCGTGTGGGCAATTGTCAGCAGCGTTTCTGAATCTGAAGGATTCAAGTCGTGCGCACGCCACAGCGTCTTGAGGGCCTCTGACTCCTCGTTGAGGCAGTTGAGCACCACGCCGCGGCGCAGCCATAAGTCGGACGTGGAGGGCTGCATCTCAAGGAGCCGATCCACCACCGTAAGGCATTGGGCGTACATGCCCGCCTGAAAGTAGTGGGAAGCGATTTCCTCCAGCGCTTCGGAGTCAAAATACGTCTCCCCCTGGTCGTTCTCGTACCGCTCCACCAGCGCATTGATACGCTCTGGGTCCGAGCGGCCGCCTTCATTGTCATAGTCAAACGTATTCATGCAACAAGCTCCCCAGTACAAGCGCAACAAATACCGGCTTGGCCAAAATACGCCAATGCGGTGACTGTGTTCGGGCTCGGGAACCTGCAGGACCACCCCTCCGTTCGGTCAGCGCTTCGGATACGCCAATGGTCAACTGCCTGGACCCAGGTTCGTCGAAGCACTTCAGAGCACGCACATTCTTTACCCAGCGCCGTGCGGTCGCACCCAGCCAGCCATCGCGAGGAAGCCAAAGAGCGTTTTCAGAGCTACCTGCGGCAGCAAGGTCTGCGTCAGACGCCCGAACGGTTTCAGGTGCTTGATGCGCTCTACGCGATGGACGGTCACACGGACGCGGATGCGCTGTATGATCGGCTGCAGCAACAGGAGCGCACCATCAGTCGCGCGACCGTTTACAACACGCTGAACCTCCTTTTGGCGTGCGACTTGGTGGTGAGGCATCAATTCGGTGAGCACGGTGCTAAGTACGAGCCGTCGTTACGCTACCGGCAGCATGACCACCTGATCTGTCTTGACTGCCAGGAGGTGCTTGAATTCTGTGATCCGCGCATCCAGCGCATCCAGGACTTGGTCGCCGAGGTATACCATTTTGAAATCACGCGTGCGGCGCTAAACCTGTACGGCCATTGCCGCCGCGACCGGTGCACTCGCCGCCCGCTGGCTTCGCCGGCTCCGGGTTCACCCGCCTGAGGCGCTGGTTCGCGGCACCGCCGGGATCATCCCCACCCACGGTGCATATCGCCGGGCCATAGCAGCCCGCAGGCTTTACGGCTCATACTCCGACGCGGCGCACCTGTGCAACGCTGTCGCCAGTAGCGCAGACCAAGCGCAGGCTGGACAGCGGTCCGCCTGGTCCATGCTACATCGGATCCGGGAGGTGTTCGCCGTGGTGCGGCCCTGCTTCGAGGGGCCGGTCGAGGTGGACGAGTGCTACATTGGCGGCAAGCGAGCGAACATGAGCCACTCGAAGCGGCAGGGGCGGGCCGGGGTCCGATAGGGAAGGCCGCGGTGGTCTCGGGGCCAAGTACGGGGAGACCCGCGGCGGCTGCTTGACCGCCTGAACTGGGAGACGCTACAGGGCTTCGTGGACGAACACGCGGCTCCCGGCGCGCTGCTCTTCACCGACGACGCGACAGCCTACAAGAGGACCGGAGGAGCACGAGACAGTGAAGCACTCGGCCGCCGAATACGTCCGGTATCTCGAAGGCGCGCCGATCCATACGAACGGGGTCGAGTCGTTCTGGCCGATGCTGAAGCGGACACACAAGGAGGTCCACCACCGGCTCAGCCCGAAGCACCTCCAGGCCTACGTCAATGCCTTCGCGGGGCAGCGCAACGTCCAGGAACTGGACTCGATGGGTCAGATTCAGCACGTCGTGGCCCAGATGATCGGGAAACGGCTCATGTACCGGAACATCGTGGCCAACAAGGGGCGGTCGCCAGTAGCGAGCGGAAGCTTCCTACGCGGGCGGTTCCTAGCCTGTCAGCCCCAGTAGGCGGTCTCTGAGTTCGATAGCGAGGACGCAGCCACAAGGGGAGGGAAAAAGCCTGATGCACAGAGGGAGGCCTGCATCGTTTCGCTGCCAAGAAAGGGGGTGCGTATTCCGAGGAAGTCAGGAAGTTGCAGCTACCCTGCACAATCCAGAGGAGTTGTGGCCCCTCGTACAGCCCAAAGGTCTATGAACTTAAGCTAAGGCGAAGTCGCCAGCAAAGACGAAACGGTACTCACAATACGCTTGTGTTCTACGGTGTGGAACACGCTGCTAACCATGTTGTCACTGACGACTAGGACTGGCGCTAACTGCTCTGACAGAACAGCCCGATATAGGGGATGGCTCTCGTTGGTATGCCACAATTCAAAGGTTGGTCGTATTGCCTTGCGCAGGAGGAGGGTTCGCATTCTAGTGGTTTCTGCGTCAATATCAGTCACCAGAACAACGTGCACCGGGACCTCCTCACTGATAGCGTCCTGTAGTGCCTGAAGCCTCTTTAGTGCTTCGATCTGCTTCTGAGCGCAGGTATTTACTGCTAACGGAATGATTAGCCCAACGGCAGCCATATCAATGTTGCTGCGCTGATCTGTGACGGCACTATGGGCGTGCAAAGCTGGAACTGTACGTCCCTCAAGCGCCCGCCTTAGTGAGTCCACTGTGCTGGCGTCTGCGTACATGCCAAGCGCACCATTCGATCACGCCGGTTCTACGCTGTCAATAAGCAACAGATAGGCGACGCCCGATGCCAGGAGTATGGCCAAGGCCAAGACCTTGAGGCTCTCGGCCTTAATGGAAGATGGCACGATATTGTGCGTCATGGCGCTACAAACCGGTAGATTTCAACATAAGGATTGGGCAAATCACCCTGACTGTCTAGACCGGGTTGCATCACGAAGTAGACCAGCCCGTTTTCCCCATGTACAATAGGTCGGCGACCATAGTCTAGCTCTTCGGCAACCAGGGTGCCGTCCTTGGAAAACACCTGATACCCGATTCCGCGCTCACCACTGAAATACTGAATCAGCAGTGTTTCGTCTGTGAGCTCAAAAAGGCTCCACGTTGTGGTAGTGCTTTCCCATTCTCTAAGGGCTTCGAACAGCTTTGGGGAAAGATCACGCGGCAGATCCCGACGGGGGGAGCGAAACCATGAGCTGCGCTTCGAAATTCTTCCTACAAGCGTACCATCCAAAGCGAACTTCATTATCGCTGGCTCAGTTGCCGCGGCGTAGAAGAGATGCGTTCCGTCAGCAACGAGACCGCCCTCGTCGAGACGATTGTTGGCATTAGGGAACTCCCCTTTAGGGATTGAGAAGCTGCTAAGGGTCTCCCCGGTGGCGCTCATGCGTCGCATTTCCAAGGTCGGCCGGACATAAGCGCCATAGAGCGTGCCCGCTGGATCAATGGCGAGGAACCTTGGATTATCGAACTCGCGATCGACTTTGCCTAGGCATGTGCCGTCCTTGTTGAATCGGTACCCCCAGTGGTCCCCACTATTCAGGACAAAGATGGACTCATCACCTCTAAAATGGGCACTCTCAGGGCTAAAGGTGAATCCTGGTTCGCAAACCGATGAATCCAATGAGGCCTGCAGTGAGCCGGTCGAGTCAAACAGCAAGACCTGCTCACCCAGTATGTCGGTGACAAGGAATCGACCAGCCGCATCTATATCAAGGTATTCGATCTGCGCAATCAGCAGCGTCTCCGGCCCATCAAAGGTGACCGTACGGACCCTCTTGAAGTGCTTCAAATCGGGCAGCGCCAATTCTTGCGCACGCACGCCAGAGGTCACCGCCACGCCCAACAAGAGCGCGCAGATCAGAAAAGCACGACGGCTCGGTGGTGAGGCGCTCATAAGGCTAATCTTCATGGTAACCACTACCAGCCATCGCAATAACGGTCTGGGTCATTCGGGTCCATAGTGAAACAGGCACCTGCCCACCTTGAGCACTCCGTTCCCCTATCCCTACAGAAGGCGCGGTAACAGGGTAGCGGCGCTGTGTGACCGTGGCAATCAATACAGCCCTCACGCACATCCATTTCATAATTTTGGTCCTCGGTCAGTCCAGCGTCTACCGGTCGGACGCTAGCCAGAAGGATGAGTACGTCCGTAAATTCCACAGCCACGGCAAGTATGTTCAGCGACAATTAGAATTGCGGTTGGCGACAACTAGAATTGCGGGGGAAGGAATCGGTGAGATGCGTATCTACGGGCAGGATTGTTCACCTGTCAACATGCATTCAGCATGGTTACCGATCAGCAAGTTAAGCTCCTGTTCAATCTCGTTAACGGGAAAAGAAGGCACGGTCAACGGCTGCGGCGAAGGCCGGTTGAATTCTGTGATCCGCGCATCCAGGACCCGGTCGCCGAGGTATACCATTTTGAAATCACGCGTGCAGCGCTGAACCTGTACGGCCATTGCCGCCGCGACCGCTGTACTCGCCGCCCGCTGGCTCCGCCGGCTCCGGGTTCACCCGCCTGAGGCTCTGGTCTGCGGCACCACCGGGATCATCCCCACCCACGATGCACACCGCCGAGCCATAACAGCCTGCAAGCGCTGCGCCTCAGACTCCGACGCGTCGCACCGGAACAGCACTGTCGCCAATAGAGCAGACAAAGCGCAGGCATCTAGCGTCGGGCGCTGCTTGATGGTCCTCCAGCATGCGGCTATATGAGGGACGTGTACCAACCTAGTGGCGGCCGCACACACACGCCGGGCCGTGATCGAGCAGCTCTTCGCTCACCTCATGCCGTTCCCAGTACAGCGAGCCTCGCGGCGCGGGATGGTTGCCGATCTGATCCATGGTGCGCGCATCGTACAGACGCCCGTTGACCATGACCTGCGCCACATTGACAGACTGGTAAAGGTCTGTCAATGGGTCCCCGTCAATAACCATCAGGTCGGCGAGCTTTCCCGGCTCCAGTGAGCCCAGCTCATGATCCAACCCCAGGTATTGGGCACCATGCAGCGTCGCGCTGCGCAGCGCTTCGTGCGAGGTCATGCCGCCCTGGTGCAACATCCATAATTCCCAGTGCGCCGCGATGCCCTGCATCTGGCCGTGCGCCCCGACCTGCACGATGTTTCCCTGATCGACCAGCTTCTTCGTCTGCCGCGCAACTTCCAGATAGAAATAGTCGTCCGCATCCGCCATCAGGCGCCGCCGGCTGCGAGCATCCACGATGCCGCGCGGAACGAAGGTCAGAAGGCGCTCATCTTCCCACACGTTGTCCCGCTGGTACCAGAAGAACTCTCCAGACAATCCACCGTAGCTGACCACCAAGGTCGGCGTGTACCCGACCTCGGTGGCAGCCCACAGCCGCAGCACATCCTGGTACAGTGGCGCCACCGGCAGGTTGTGCTCGATTCCCGTATGGCCGTCCAGGATCATGGTGATGTTGTGGAAAAAGGTAGATCCCCCTTCCGGCACCACGTTCATCTTCAACTCCCTGGCCGCCTGCACGATCTGCTGCCGCTGGTTGCGGCGCGGCTGGTTGTAACTCTTGACGGAGAAGGCACCTACCGCCTGCATCCGACGAAGGTGGCTCCGAGCATCGTCTAAGCTGTTGACCACCGCCTTGAAGTCACCGTCTGCCCCGTAAAGGATCGTCCCCGTCGAAAAGATGCGCGGCCCCGTCAACAACCCGGCCCGTACCATCTCGCTCTGCGTGAAGACCGTAGCGGTGCTGGCACTCGGGTCATGCGCCGTAGTGACGCCATAGGCCAAGTTGGCCAAATAAGCCCAGTTCTCCTGGGGCAATGGACCGCTGACGAAGTGGCTGGCATGCGCATGTGCATCAATGATGCCCGGGAGAATGGTCTGGCCCGCAGCATCGATCACCAAGGCGCCTTCGGGGATAGAGACGTCGGCGCCTATCGCAATGATACGAGAGCCCTCTACCACTACGGTCGCATCCTGTAGCACCTCGTCACCTCGCATAGTGACGACCTGTGCACCCGTAAACGCCACGGCTCCAGTCACCCTATCCGACGCGGCCACCAGCCCTATCGGCACCCCGGTGCTGTCGGCACCGCTAACCGGGAATCCGCCGCGCACATCATGGGTGAAGTATCGTGGACCCAGCACCCAGTGCAATCCGCGCTCAGTCCAGTGAATACTCGTCCCAGCATCTCGGCTGACCTGGTGGACCGGTATCGCCTTGGTATCCTTCGCCAGCGCCACCGGGCCGCCTGTTGCCGGAAAGGCCGCAACGTACGCGTTGAATAGCTCCGTGAAAGCCACCAGCGTGCCGTCAGGGCTTGGCACCACCTCGGCCGGATACTTCAGCGTAAAGTGCACCCGTGGCTCGGCGCCGTGCAGGCTGATGCTGCGGTACTCCTTTTCAAGGCCACCGCCCGCCATAAAGTATATGCGCTCCCCTGTGGCATCGAAGCGCGGATCGGCACCAGATTCGGTGATCAGGTGCGGCGCGCTGCCATCAGATGCCATCCAGTATAGGCCGGGATCTGTCCCGTGTAGGGTGCCGCGCAGCGCATTGCCGGTGCCGCGCTGGTACACGATTTTGGACCCGTCTGGGCTGAACCGAGGAGTGAAGTAGTGCCCAGGACGCGTGGTCAGCTGCTCACAGCGACCGCCTACCAGCGGAACTCGGCAGATGGCGCCATCGCGGTAGCCCCAGGGTTTCCCCTGGGGCCCCGCACAGATCCGTGCGTGCGCGTTAACGCACACGGCTCTTCCCGCAGGTCGCGCTCCCGCGCATGACGTTAGGAAGTGGGGAAACCCCACCTCCAGCCGTAAGCGGTACACCTGCGCCCCGACTGTGGCACTGAGTCCACAGCTCTTGGACAGATCCACGTAATCCAGCCCAGAGTCCGGCATGAATCCAGCTTCCCGCTTTCCCCTTGGGTGCGACCCTTGGCTCCACCGGCTCCGCCCCGTGGTCATCCACGCGTTGTTCGCTGGCTTCATAGCTACTATGGTCGCATCTGACTTCTCTCCACCGTACATCCTCCGATCGGCATTTAGCCTACGCTTTGGCGACCCTCCCCGAAGGGATGGGTAGTGGAGAGACCTCCCAGGTCCCGATGCAGTACGTACGTGCGTGCCTGGGTTCTTGGACACCGCGGGACCCTCCTCCGCCTCACCATTAACGGCAAAGAAGGTGTTGCCTTCGACCACGAAGAAACCCTCGGCGTCCCGGACGATGACATTTTCGGTGCTCATTAGCCCTGCCCACCCGCACCTCTACCGACGCTTCGCCTGCACCCTCGCGGGTACCGACGCACGGCTCGAGGAGATGCGTGGATGGTTAGTCCTTCACATCGGGAGACTTTCACTCCCTGTACTGGCACCAGTTAGCCTGGCGCACCAACGTCGAGTCACTCCACATGGTGTACACCACAACTTTACCATCGGGGCTAAATGCGGGTTCGTGCTCGTGCACATCGTCGTCTGTCAGGCGCTGAGGCTCTCCGCTGGGCAGCGTCTTTTTCCACAGGGTGCCCAGCGCCGCAAACACCAGCGTGCCACCATCGGGCGAGGTGACTGCATCGCGAATCATGCGAACGTCGAAAGAGGTGCCGAAGACCTCCTGCCGGAAGCGCAACGTTTCGTGCACCTCTTGCTTGACCGGCGCCGTAAAGGGCACTTCGGCCACTTGGCCGTGAGTGATTGCCACGCGCCAAATTTTGCCCTCGGCCCACAAGATGATGTGCTTTCCATCCGGCGTCCAGTCAAAGCCAGGATAAACGCCAAAGATAGCCCAGGCCTCCTGCTGATCGTGGCTTAACCCGTCCCATAGCGGCCGCTGGGCACCACTGGCCATGTCGTACAGGTACAGTACACTCTTGGATCGCACCCGTCTCACAAAGGCGAGGTGGCGACCGTCGGGCGAGGGCTCAGGGCGCGCAGCCCCGCCAGCCCCGCTAACCAATGTCACAACCTTGCCCTGCCCTTTACCCATATCGCGACCTAGTCTGACGACTCTGCGGGTGCATTGGACCTCTCTTCAGGCCCAGCAATAGTGCTCAGGTCTGCCCCCGGCCCATAGGGACCACTTGACATTGTAAGTCGTGTTGCTTACTATAGCAGCATGTTCGAGCAGAATCAGGTTTTGCGGACTCTCAGTGCTCCCCGGGGGCGCATTCGCTTGAAGAAGAGGCTTTCTGACGAGAGCCTTCCCAATCGCACCGCGATTGCGCGCCGTGTATGTGAGGACTTTGGATTTGTAGATGCCAAAGGCAGGGCACAGGTAGCTACCTGCGCGAAAGCCCTCTTGAAGCTGGAGGCACGGGGTGAGATCACACTGCCAGCACCGCTCAACAATCATGCTGCGCAGGCGTCGCCCCGCCTGTTGGACGAGGCGGTTGCTCCACCGGTGGCGATGCCCGCGACTTTGGGTGAGGTGGAAGGTCTTGCAGTAGTAAGAGTTCGGACCGCAGCACAGCGTGCGGTGTGGAATACCCTGCTGCACCATGAGCATCCTCGTGGTACGACCACCCTTGTTGGTGCCCAGCTGCGGTACCTGGTAGTGAGCGCGCATGGATATCTGGGCGCGGTAGGTTTTTCCGCCCCGGCCTTGCGCTTGGCCGCAAGGGAACACTTCATGGCATGGAGCGATGCCCAACGCCAAGCGCACCTCCACCGCATCTTCTGTTTGAGCCGCTTTCTGATACGCGGCACTTGCAAATACCTGGCCAGTCACGTACTCGGCAGGGTGTTGAAGCAGTTATCTGACGACTGTTATGCGCTTTATGGATACCACCCCTGGTTGATAGAAACGTATGTGGAACCTCCATGGAAAGGTACGTGCTTGAAGGCGGCCAATTTTCTGTCCATCGGCTATACTGCTGGGGGCAAGCGCCACGCACATTCCAAAGAAGAAGCGCCGAAGGCCTTGTTCATGTACGAAGTGGACCGCCGGTGGCGCTCGTACTTGGGCGTACCCGAGGTGGCGCTGCGTCCGGTCAGGCAACCGCACGAAGGCATGGACGACTGGGTTGAGGCAGAGTTCGGAGATGCTCCGCTGGGAGACAGGCGGCTGTCCACGCGGCTGGTGAAGAGCGCATCGTTGTTGGCCGATGTGATAGGAAAGCCTATATGCTCCCATATAAGCCATGATAGGGCGGCGGTGAAGGCCCATTACCGGCTTCTGAGCAGCAAGCAGACCGACGTAACACCCGAAAACATGCTGGCGCCGCATCGCAAACGTACGATTGAGCGGATACGGAGTCAGAAGGCGGTACTCTGCATACAGGATACCACCAAGCTGAATTTCAGCACGCGACCCGCCTGTGAAGACTTGCAGGTCATAGGTACCAACCAGACGAAAGCAAAATCCCGTGGGATGCCCCTTCATGCCACGCTGGTTACTACTACCGATGGCCTGCCCCTGGGGATATTACGTTGTAGTTATCGGGATCCAGATACGGGACCGCTCAAACCTCGATCGCAGCAGTGGTTAGACGGATTTCTGGACATCTGCGAAGCAGCAGAGGAGATTCCCAAGCAGTGTCGCCTCATCTGCGTGATGGACCGGGAGGCGGATAACTTTGCGCTATTTGCCGCCCAGCGGGCACAGGATCGCGTGGAACTCCTGGTCCGCGCCCGTCATGACCGGAGACTGGCGAAGAATAAAAAGCTGTTTGCGACGCTTCGCAGCGGTCCTGCCGCAGCGAAGGTGCGGATAGAGATCCAACGGGTCACGGCGCGTCCGAAGTCTTCCAGGAAGAAGGTGCGCCACGGACGTAGTCACCGTATTGCCCGAGCCGAGGTACGCTACCATTGCGTACAGCTGCCCGCCACGCAGCGGCAAGGGGGATCCGTAGCGATGTACGGCGTGCATGTCCGGGAGATCGCGCCCCCGAAGGGAGAGAAGGCGGTGGAATGGTATCTGCTGACCAGTATGGCGGTGCACAGCGCAGAAGAAGCGGTGCAGATCCTGACTTATTATACCCGGCGATGGCGTGTTGAAGACTTTTTCCGTGTGCTCAAGAGTGGCTGTAAGGTGGAACGCATGGCGATGCGTTCGGCAGCGCGCCTGGAACGTGGGTTGGCGGTGTACTGCGTGATCGCCTGCTATGTCATGATGCTCACCTTACTGGGGCGTGCCGTCCCTGGATTAGATGCCGAGCTGATATTCTCCCCGATGCAGTTGATTGCTCTCTCCTTTTATGCTAAGAACGTGAAGCTGCCGGTACCCCGCACCCTGGAAGCGGCGCTTCTGCTAGTAGCAGTAATGGGCGGCTATCAGAATCGAACTCGCGATGGACCGCCCGGCTTTCAGATCATGTGGCGCGGATTAGAGCGACTATCCACCATTTGCTTTGGGTACGAAATACTGCCGGCAGCGTATCGAGAAGGGCTTGGTTGCGACTATGGCCATGGGAGCAGCATACTTTCTTGACCCTGTCGCGCATCGACGCACGAGCCAGAGGCACGCCACCACGGAGCAGCACTGGCATCGTAAGCAGTGGATACCTCTAATGCAAGTCTGAACGCACATTGAGTGACGGCATGTCGAAACCTTACGAGCGGCGAAGTGCAAAAAGTCAGCAAGGGTGCTCCGCATGATCACTCATCGCCGCGAACTGAGCACTATTGCTGGGCCTGAAGATAGGTCCAAGGCACCCGCTGGGGGGAGAAGGGGATTTTGGGGTTTGGCAGTCGGGCCCTGACCTTCATAAGCGCCTTTCGGAGCTTGAGCAGGTGTTGGTGATTGGGGATGGTTTTCAGTTTGGGTTCTGCATACATGAGAGCCAGCGCCATCCAGCAGTGGACCTGTGCCGAGTTGTTCCAACTGCAAACATTGCGCGTCAATCTGCCGAGGGTACTATTGAGATTCTCCATACAGTTGGTGGTGCGCAGGCTTTGGCCGAGCTCTTTGGCTATTGCGAGCCTTTGGATCGTGAGCGTGTCCTCCATGCCTTCCTCCAGACTCTTCATGGCCTTGAGTTGGTTGGAGGCTTCCAGGTCGTCCTTGATCGATAGGACTTCCGCCTTCGCGTCTCTGTAGTCTGGAATGTGATAGGCTTTCTGCAGGCGCGCCCGATATACGAGCTTATCTTCTTTGCTCATGTGGGCCACGACGTTTTCCCGCTTGTGCCAACAGCAGCGCTGCACCTGCACGAAGCCGCCGAAGACCTCCTTGATAGCGGCGGGGGGCCCTTTGGCGCCATCGAAGTCGTCAGACTAGGTCGCGATATGGGTAAAGGGCAGACCTTGCCTGTAACTCGATCCAACCGCTGAATGGCATAGATGCGGCCGTGCGGATCCTTGTTGTACTGAAAGGTGCTACCGCCACTGATGTCTTCGCTGAAGTATACGTAGCGACCATCGGGACTGAGCGCAATCTCATTGCCCTGGTCTTGCTGCGAATTCTTCTTCTTGGTCAGCTGCAGCCCGGCGCCCCCAGAGATGTGATACATCCATACCTCGCCAGCCCCCAAAGAGCGGGTACTGGTGAAGTGCTTGCGGCCCAGGAGGTACTTGCCATCCGGTGTCCAAGCGGGCCCGTTGACCAGGCGAAAAGCCTCTTTGGTCACCTGCGTGGTGTCGGTACCGTCCCGGCTGACGATCCAAAGGTTATCGCCGCCGGCACGGTCGCTGGTGAAGGCGATGTGCTTGCCGTCGGGACTGTAGCGGGGCTGGATGTCGAAGGCGGGACCTCCCAATAGCAGCCGCGCTTGGCCACCTTCGATGGGGAGCACGTACAGGTCTCCGAGGAGGTCAAAGACAATTTCAGTCCCTTCCGGGCTGACATCGAGGTTCATCCATGTGCCTTCGCTGGTCGAGAATTCCACAGTCTTTACCGGGCCAAGCGGCGCGGTCACGTCCCATTGGGCCGCATCTTGGCCGTACGCGAATGCAGCAGAAGAGCATGCAGCCGCGATCATGAACACGGCGATAAGCGTGGATGTGCTGGCTTCGATTCTCACCATAGTTGCGTCATATGTAAGGTGAATCCTTGGTGCGCGCATGGCCGCCACTGACGGAGACCCGAACGGCTGAGCGTTCGCTGGTGCTGGTCTACATTGCACCTAGCTCTGGCCTTCCCGATACGAAAGGTGGCACCCCGGGCCGGATACTCGTAGCTAAGGATCATCCCGTCCCAAAGGGCTTAACGCGGATCGGACTTATGGCCCGAGTGATAAGCCGCACCATATGAGCTGGAGCGCCAAAGCCTATTGGGAGTGGCGCCATTGTCCGAGTCTGCAAAGAAGGCGCGCTGCTCCATCCCACGCCGTTCATCAGCATGCGGAAGTTGCCGTTAACAATGGCACCGGGGGTTATACGTTTCCGTGATCCGACCGATCAGATACAAATTCACAGGGTCAGATAATCCAATCCCAACGCCTCAACATCATGAGTCAAGCACTACAGCATATTCGAACCAACGTCAGCACGAAGGTCATCCTCGTGCTGTCACGGAGTTTTCGTCCAATAGGGAGCTACCTCTCCCTATTGCCGACCGCATGGGCCTCAACCGGTAGCCCACGGTCCGCCCCCGCGACGCGCGACGCGCCGATGACCTACGCGTCAAAGGTGCGGAAGCCCAAAGACGTGTTGTGGCCGCCAAACCCGAAAGCATTCGATACCGCCACATCCACCGTGCGCTCCTGGGGAACGTTGAATGTATAGTTCAAGTCGCAATCTGGATCTGGAGTCTGGAAATTTATTGTGGGCGGTACCCGGTTGTGCAGGATAGCCAATATCGCGGCAATCGCCTCAACCGCACCGGCCGCGCCCAACAGATGACCCGTCATGCTCTTCGTAGAAGACACATTCATCCGGTATGCATGCTCCCCGAATACCTGCTTCACAGCTCGGGTCTCGGCAATGTCGCCCCGCAACGTGGATGTGCCATGCATATTGAGATAATCCACGTCCTCCGCTGTGAGCTGCGCGTCTTCGAGAAGATTGCGCATGGCCAAAGCAGCACCCTCACCAGAAGGATCGGGCGCCGTGATGTGATTCGCGTCCGCACTCATGCCGATGCCCAACACCTCCGCGTAGATACGCGCACCGCGAGCCTGGGCATGCTCCAACGACTCCAGCACCAGCACACCTGCGCCCTCTCCTAGCACAAACCCGTCGCGCGTCTTGTCAAACGGACGACTGGCTCCCTGAGGATCATCATTGCGGGTCGAAAGCGCACGCATCGCATTGAACCCGCCAATGCCCATCTCCGACACCGCGGCCTCCGAACCCCCACAGATGGCTACATCAATGGTGCCGCGCTGAATTAGCATCAACGCGTCACCAATGTTGTTGCTGCCGGTGGCACACGCCGAGACAAGACAGTAGTTGGGTCCCCGAAATCCGTGACGGATAGATATATGCCCGCTGATGATGTCGGGAATGAGCATCGGGATAAAGAAGGGCGACAGGCGCCGGGGACCGTAATCCCGAAGCTTGTTGGCTTCCCGGTTAAACGCCTGGATGCCGCCAACACCGCTGCCGAAGATTACGCCTACGCGATCCCGGGCTGCCTGCGGCATCGAGCCCGGATCCATCGCGGCATCCTCGAGCGCCTGTTCGACCGCCACCAGTGCATACTGCGCAAACGGATCCAGCTTCCGCGCGTCCTTGCGGTTAAAGTGGGCTAGCGGATCATATCCCCGCAGCTCACAGGCGAACTTGGTGGAATAGGCACTGGCATCAAAATACGTGATGGGTGCCGCACCACTCTCGCCGCGCATCATGCCCTCCCAGAACGCGTCTGGCGTGTTCCCGAGGGGCGTGAGCGCCCCCATACCCGTAACGACCACCCTGCGCATCCGGTCTGGCATCAGTACAGAAAAGGTTGGTCACAGCTCACGAAGAGCTGACGGCTTCTACGCGACGCCTCGGCTCAGGAGGCTCAGGTCGACTTTTCCGTCACGTATGAGATAGCATTCTGCACCGTGGCGATCTTGTCGGCATCCTCGTCAGGAATCTTGATGTTGAACTCCTTCTCGAACTCCATAATCAGCTCGACGGTGTCCAGTGAGTCGGCTCCCAAGTCGTCCGTGAACGACGCTTCCGGGACGATTTCCGACTCTTCCACCCCGAGCTTATCCGCGATGATGGCCCTGATCTTTGCCTCGGCCTGTGCTGCCCTGTCTGCCATTCGACCTCAGATAGTTTTGCGTGTACTTGGCGCTGCGGTTTCGAGCTCCGAAAGTTACTGCACCGTGCCGCGGAATTCAAGTAACGCGCCAAGTTGCACAAGTCTTCACGGTCTGGCGCCGCGCCGATGGGCCCGCCTCCTGCTGCGCCCGCGTCCCCAGCGCTAAGCCCCACACACGCTAACCGACCCCGCAACGGTAGATAGCGAACCGTCAACGCCAAAAGATGTTCAATTTGAGCCTGAATGTGCGCCCGCCGCTCACCGCTCATCACTACATGGGGTACCTCTTTACATCGGAATCTGTCTCCGAGGGCCATCCTGACAAGGTTGCGGACCAGATTTCCGACGCGATTCTGGATGCCTACCTTAAAAAAGACCCAGAGAGCCGGGTAGCCGTAGAGACGATGGTCACGACCAACCTAGTGGTGCTAGCAGGTGAGGTGCGCGCCACCGAATATGCGAGTGCCTCGGTCAACCACGAGGCCATCGCGCGGCGCGTCATCCGTGACATCGGCTACACCTACCACGAGCTGCAGTTTCATTGGAAAACCGTAGTGGTTATCGACCACGTGCACGGACAAAGCCTGGACATCGCCCAAGGCGTGGATGCCGGCGACACGAAGGCCCAGGGCGCCGGCGACCAGGGTATGATGTTCGGGTTTGCGTGTACGGAGGTCGACCGCGTGGCAGGCATCGAAGGGCGTGTCCTAATGCCCATGCCGCTATACTATGCCCACCGCCTGGTGGAAGAGCTGGCGCGCATCCGGAAATCGGACAACAGCTGCATGCCGTACCTGCGCCCCGACTCGAAGAGTCAGGTTACCGTGAAGTATGACAAGCGCGGCGCGCCGGTAGCCATAGATACCGTCGTGTTGTCGACGCAGCATGCGCCGGATGTGGATCAGAAGCAGATCAGAGAAGACGTTGAGCACCGGCTGATTCCCAAGGTGTTTCCGGCCACCTTGATGCCAAGAGAGCTTCTGGTCAACCCGACGGGCCGCTTCGTTACTGGCGGCCCCCACGGCGACACTGGGCTTACGGGGCGCAAAATCATTGTGGACACGTATGGCGGCCGTGGCGCCCACGGTGGTGGCGCATTCAGCGGCAAAGATCCGTCCAAAGTGGATCGCTCTGCGGCCTATGCCCTGCGCCATGTCGCAAAGAATGTGGTGGCGGCTGGGCTTGCCGACAAGGTGGAGATTCAGGCGGCCTACGCGATTGGGTGCGACCGCCCAGTATCGCTGGTCGTGGATTCGGCCAACACTGCGCGCCGGGGATTCACAGACGCGGACCTCCACCGGATCGTTGAGTCTGCCTTCGACCTGACGCCCGCCGGTATCGCCTGCCGGTTGCGCCTGAAGCGCCCCATTTACGGGCGCACGGCCACCTATGGTCATTTCGGAAGGAGCAGCTTCCCTTGGGAGCAGCTCGATGGCACAGAAGCAATCCTGCAAGCAGCAAACGGGTTACTCGCGTAAACGCGGTCCTGGCGGAATGATACATTTTGGCCATATCCCTTCGGCTATGATTAGGACCCGGATGCATGCTGTTATTTTTTGACCAGCTTACCAGCGTCATGATGCCAACGACGATCAGGTTCCGATCCTTACCGCTATTGCTCCTCGCAGCGGCGTGTATGATAATAGCATCGCCAGCGGATGCGCAAAAGCGCGCAGATGCGCGGGGGCTGCTGCCGGAATCCTCCCGACCGTTGGTGCGGGATTTCGATCCCACCTTGCAGTTCAACCATCGTCGTGTGGCGGGTGGACGACTAGACTCCGACAGCGGCGTGTGGCGCGCCGCATACCGTATCAGGGCCACGACGCCAGTGCTTGCCTCGCCGGAGCTGACCGCGCGCGCATGGATGGAAGCAAACGCCGACCGGTTCGGATGGACTACCGGAGAAGACCTTGTGCTCACCGAGGAAGTTAACACCTCGTACTCCACGCACCTCACCTTCACCCAGACCTATCGCGGCGTGCCGGTCCATCGGCGTGCCGTTAAGGTGAACCTGGGACCTGAAGGGCGGCCCACCATGGTACTGAGCACCTACGCCCCGCACGTGAGGGATGCACGGTCGTTAGATGTTACGCCAGCGGTGTCACAGGATCAGGCGCGGTCCCTCGCCCAAGCGCACGTATCAGAGTCGGGCGCTTCCTCTTCGGAGCCTGAACTTGTCGTGCATCCACTTGCCGTGCCTGTTCTGGCATGGCGCGTCATCGCATGGCCTGAGAACACCCCCGGCGAATGGGAAGTGCTGCTGGATGCGCAGTCCGGCGCGGTGATTCACCTGCTCGACCGCGTGATGTGGCACAAGCCGGGTCAGATCATGCACATCGACGATTCGGCCTATTCTCATGGTCATGCCCATGCAAACGACGTTGTTGCTATCGGGCGCGTAGACGGCATCGGGCAGGTATGGATCCCCGACCCTTTGACAAGTGCAGGCGTCTCCTACGGGGGTGACTACGTGGACAACAATGACCAGAATTCCAACGCGCTCAATGATGAGCGCCAACAGGTTACCTTGCTCGACATTGAGCTGGGGTCAGACAGCAAGTACCGGCTACGTGGACCGCATGTGAGTATCGACGGGTCGGCTGGCGGCTACAGCTACAATACGCCGGCAGAAGACAACGCGGACGATTTTCAGTACCTGCGAGCCAATCAGCATTTTGAGGCGGTCCTGGTCTATTACCATGTGGACCTAGTCCAGCGCTACATCCGGTCTCTCGACATAGGACGGCCGATCCAGGGGGGAAGCATCCGTGCCAACCCTCACGGCCTAGGTCCGCAGGACAACGCGTCATACTCGCCCGCCCAGAACACCATCCAGTTTGGCGACGGAGGGATAGACGATGCGGAGGACGCCGAGGTGGTGGTGCACGAATACGGGCATGCTGTTCTGGAATCGAGCAGCGCCAACCTGTTCAGTGGCGAGGGAGCAGCGCTTCATGAAGGCTGGAGTGACTATTGGGCCACGTCTTTTACCCGCGGGCTTATGGATGCGTCCCAGGTGCAGGGCCAGGATTGGCAGCAGGTCTTCGACTGGGACGGCAATGAGACCTGGTCAGGGCGTCGTCTCGGCTCCACCGCCACCTATCCGAGTGGCTTTACGTGTGTGGGTGGCAACCCTACCTGCAACATTTACGCCGACGGGCTGATCTGGGCCACTTCATTGATGCAGATATATGATGCGATCGGCAAAGAAAAGGTGGATCAGCTGAATCTCATCTCTCACGGCTACCTGAGCCCGGGAGTTACCTTCGCCGATGCGGCCGAAGCGCTGCTGCAGGCCGACCAGGACCGGTACCAAGGCGCCCACAGTGCGGACATGCGCACGATCCTCAATGATCGCGGCTACGTCGATTGCGGGCAGGTCGCCCCGACGCTTGGTCACCAGTCCGCGAACTTCGCCAACGACGATGGATCACCGCACGTGGTAGAACTGACCTCCATGTCGTGCGCCGATGATCTTGTCAGTCACACAGTACAATATGCGTTAGACGACGATCCGCGGACGGCAGCAGCGATGCAGCGCGTAGACGACAACACGTATTCCTACGCGATCGCGCTCCCGCCTGGCGCGGAGACGATCCGCTACTACTTTGAGGTCGACCAGACTAATGGCGACACGACAAGGCTCCCCGCCAATGCGCCACAAGAGGTATTCACCGTGCCAATCACCGAAGACTTCACGGCGCCGGAGATCACACATGCCTATCTGACGCATGTGACGCAGGCGGCGTGGCCACCGACCATAGAGGCCACCATCACCGACGATGTGGGCGTACGAGAGTCCTGGGTGGAATTTCAGGTGGTGTACGCAGACAGTTCGCGGGATCCGGTCCAGAAATTTGCACTTGTAGAAACAGGGGACCGCTATACGGGGCGGTTCCCTCCCATGAACCTGCCGATCAAGACGCGCATCGATTATCGCATCTGGGCGAATGATCTGACCAACTACCGCAATGAGGGCGCGCTGCCGCCAGCTGATGTGCGGCCTTTCTCGATCTATATGATTGAACCCGGCATCCTGGCATCGTATACCGCGGATGGGGACCCACTGCTGCCAGCGGATGGACAATGGCGTCGTGTCAGGCCAGCCTTCGGGCTGGAGGCCTCCCGCTCAGGCGAATTTGCCTGGATGACGGCCGACGGCGAACCCTACACGGACCAGGCGTCAATAAGCATGCTGAAGATCCCCACCATTGACCTCACATACTATGCGGGCGTGTGGCTGGAGCTTTGGCACTGGCACGACCTGGAGCACAGCGGTATCACCGATCCGGTAAGCAACACCGGAGGTACCGCCTTTGACGGCGGTAACGTCAAGGCATCCACCGATGGCGGTCTGACTTGGTCCGTGCTGCACCCCGAGGGCGGCTATGGTGCGACGCTGGATGCGGGCAACCCGCTAAATGGTGAACCCGCCTTTGCGGGATACAGTTACGGCTGGCGCCGTGTGCTATTTCCTTTGCCGCAGGTCCCCAGCCTCATGGTGCGCATCGAGTCGGGCACAGACACCGGCAACACACATTCATCGGCGCACGACTTTGCGGGATGGGCCATCGATGGCATCCGCATTCTAGAAGAGCGTCCACGAGAAGACGACGCGCCTGTGGTGCACACCACCTTTGAGCCACTGGTCCATATCCCCCATGGTTCCGCAGCGCCGGGTGTGCACCTTGTAGCGTCAGACAACACGGGCATTGAGTCGGTGCTGGCCGCATACACTTTTGTGCCACAGGTTGGCGCCTCGACCTCTGGCACGGTGCGCCTAGCCATGAATACGGCGGATGTGACCCGCTTTGCGGGGGACTTTCCGATTTCGGAGGCTCTTCAGTTGGGAGACCAGGTGCGCTATCGTTTTCGTGTGCGCGACTTCGATCAGAACACCGCGTATGTCCCCGCGCAGGGTGAGCCGGAGCTGGTTATTGAGGCTGCCACCATTGAGCAGCTTCCAGCGCTTGCGCGTGCCAACGTCACCGGAGTGTGGCGCCAAAGCGGTAACGGGGGATTTCAGACCGGCGGCGATGAGCACTCTCAGGTGTCCAGCATTGTTTTGGCCCCGGTGGCGCTCCCTGCCAACGCGAGCCGAATTTCGCTGCGCATGACCCATGAAGCGATGCTGGATCAGGCCCGCGGCAATGTCAAAGCTAGCGTAAATGATGGTGCCCAGTGGGAGGTTATTGAGCCCATGGGCGGCTATGACGAGACGTACACCCCTGGCGCGTCGGTTCCTATGCATGGAGAAGCCGTCTTTGCAGGCAATCGGGACGAGACCGCCATCTTTGACCTTACCGGTTATGCTGGAGAGAACATCTGGCTTCGCATTGACTTGGGCAGTGTCGACCGGTTGGGCAGTGGCGAGGCGTGGACCATCCACACTGCAACCGTATTAAGCGCCGCCACGGAACCCACCCTTGAGCGCGCCACGGAGCTGGTTCTATACGGCAACTATCCCGACCCCGTCGCTGGTCGCACGACCATCAGCTACGCGTTGCCAGAGCCGATGCCGGTTCGCGTGGAGCTTTTCAACATGCTCGGGCAGCGCATGATGGTGCTGGTGGACCGTGAGCAGGCTGGTGGTCTTCACACGCTACAGCTAGATCTGGGAGCGATGGCTGGTGGTCTATACTTTCTGCGCGTGAATGCAGGTTCGAAGGCCATGATGGAGCCGATCATAGTGACACGGTAGCACCCGGGAAACGACCGGCGGGCCCGTCTGTTGGATGGCGGCTGTTGCCCTTACACCAAAACCCCCAGTCAGTGAATCATAAGGCGGGAGCATACAAGGTTCGGGATCTGCGTCTCGCCGATGCTGGGCGCATGCGGATCGAGTGGGCGCAGAGCCGCATGCCGGTTCTTGCGCAGCTTCGCAAAGAGTACCAGGACGCGCAGCCGTTCGAGGGATATAAGATCACCGGCTGCCTGCATGTAACCAAAGAGACCGCGGTCCTGGCGGAGACCTTTGCCGCCTGCGGCGCCGAGGTGGCTTGGTCCGGGTGCAACCCCCTTTCCACGAACGACGAGGTAGCAGCCGCGCTGGCCAAGAGCGGCATCGAGATCTACGCCTGGTACGGGCAGAGCGTGGAGGACTTTTACTGGAGCATTGACCGCACCATTGACGTGCCGCCGCACCTCACCCTGGATGACGGGGCGGACCTGATTTTCACCGTGCATCACCGCTTCCCGCATCTGGCAAGCCACATCATTGGTGGCAGCGAGGAGACCACTACCGGCGTGCAGCGCCTACGGGCAATGGCCAAGGACGGCAAGCTGCTGTATCCCGTATATGCGGTCAACGATACGGAGACGAAGTGGGATTTTGACAACGTGTATGGCACGGGGCAGTCCACGCTTGATGGCATTCTTCGCGCGAGCAGCGTCCTTCTCGCAGGTAAGAACTTTGTTGTAGCCGGCTACGGGCATTGCGGTCGTGGAGTGGCTATGCGTGCTAAGGGGATGGGAGCCAACGTGATTGTGACCGAGGTGCGGCCCACAGCAGCGCTCAAGGCCACGCTAGAGGGGATGCGTGTCATGCCCATGGACCAGGCGGCTGCAGCGGGCGACGTGTTTGTGACCGCGACGGGCATGAAGGATGTGATTCGGGGGCGCCATTTTGCCATGATGAAGGAAGGCGCTGTGGTTTGCAACACGGGACATTACGATGTGGAGCTCAACTTGTCGGAGCTGGAGGCCATGTCCGAGGGGTCTCGTGTGGTGCGGCCTGACAACCGCGAGTACACGCTACCAGACGGGCGCCGCTTGTACGTGCTGGCCGAGGGGCGCCTAGTCAATCTTGCTGCCGCCGAGGGGCATCCATCCGAGGTGATGGACATGAGCTTCGCCAACCAGTTCATGACGCACCTGCTGTTGGTGCAGCAGCATAGGCGGGGCGAGATGCTACCTAAGACGGTGATTGATCTGCCGGTGAGTATTGATGAGCGCATCGCCACGCTGAAGCTGCAGACGATGGGGCTAAGCATTGACGCATGGACGCCCGAGCAGGCCGCCTACGCCACGGACTACTCAGCCGGCACGTAGGTCCCGTGTACTCAGCCCGTATCGGCTTGGGGTAACATCCAGGACGTGTACGGGAGGCAGACCCGTTCCTGAGAAACGCTGCCATGCCCTTGAGGCCCGCTGGGTCCTTGGTGATGGCGTGGTGATTAGGAGTCCATTCGGGTTGGCACCGAAGCAGGGGTATGCCCTACGACGCGGTCGGCCAGTGGCCCCATGGAAAGCTGCCGTGGATCGTTTTCGGCAGCCTAATCCGCGCCGCTTCAAGAACAGTACCGGAGCAACTGCCCTCGAACAGCCAACGCCTACCTGACCGGGGCTACGGCTGAAGAAACGATGGTGGGTTGTGTAATTTTGACCTGCTATGTCACCTGATTGCGTCCCATGTTACCGCGCGTACCCGACCGGGAGTCCCTTACGATTGAATTCAAGAGCGACCGCAACAAGCTTAAGGACGACGCGCTTGCACGGGCAGCAGTATGTCTGGCAAACGCTGAAGGAGGGCAGATCTACCTGGGTGTAGAGAACGATGGCAGAGCGACCGGCCTTCATATGGATCGCCCCAATGGTCAAAGTCTGGCTGGCATTATTGCTAATCAGACGCTTCCGCCGCTGAGTGTTCGGATTGAGTCCTTGAGCAAAGGTAATAAACAGGTCGCGGTCGTTAGCGTGCCAAAGTCAGACCGTATCGTTGCGACTTCCGGTGGTACGGTCCTGCGGCGCCGCCTTCAGGCCAACGGCATGCCGCAGTGTGTACCTTTTCTGCCTGCCGAATTCGTGAGCCGAGCATCAGACTTGCGTAAGGTGGACTATTCCGCGTTTACGGTAGACGGTTCGTCGTTAGATGACCTTAATCCGGTTGAGCGTGTGCGTCTCCGCGATGCGATCCAGGAGTATCGGGGAGAAGAGTCCCTCCTCCGCCTAAGCGACGAGGAGCTTGACGGCGCGCTGGGCCTTACGACCACGGTAGGTGACCTTCGTCTGCCTACGGTAGCCGGTCTGCTTCTTGTCGGGAAAGAAAGCGCATTGCGGCGGCACCTTCCTACGCATGAGGTAGCCCTGCAGCATCTCGATGGAACGGATGTGCGCGCAAACGACTTCTATCGATGGCCGCTGGTCCGCCTGTACGAGCAGATCGAACAGTTCTACCAGGCTCGGGTGATGGAAGAGGAGATACAGGTCGGGTTCTTTAGGGTACCTGTGCCCTCGCTGAGCAGCCAAGCGTTTCGGGAATGTGTTGTTAATGCACTGACGCACCGCGACTATGCGAAGTTGGGAGCGGTTCATATTCGCTGGACGTCAGAGTGTGTGACCGTCAGCAATCCTGGAGGCTTCGTGGATGGGGTGCGCCTAGACAATCTTCTGGTCACGGAGCCCAGACCTCGCAATCCAGTTCTCGCAGATGCATTCAAGCGTATCGGGATGGCCGAGCGTACTGGGAGAGGCGTTGACCGGATTTACGAGTGGCTGCTCCGTTACGGGCGTCCACAACCCGACTATACGCGAAGCGACTCGACTTCGGTCGTGGCAGAATTGAGCTGTACGCCAGCGGACCTGGAATTCCTGAAAATGGTTATGCAGGAGGAAAAGCGGCTCGGGACGAGCATGCCCATAGACAACCTGTTGGCGTTGTCTCATTTGCGCGTAGTCCGTCGTACCGACAGCCAAGCCGTTGCTACGGTCCTCCAGAAGGATCTGCCGCGAGCTCGCGGCATTCTAGAGCATCTAGTTGAGATTGGGTTAGTTCGAGCGTTGGGAACGAAAACAGGACGTGGGTATGTTCTAAGCCCTGAGGTCTATAAGCGCACCCGGAAGCCGGAGCATTACACGCGGCTTGCGGGGTTCAACAAGTTGCAGCATACCCAGATGATACTGGGGTTTATCGCCGACAACAAGACGATCCGCCGGGCTAATGTCATTGATCTGTGCATGTTGAGCGCGCCTCAGGCCACCAGGTTGCTTTCTACCCTCGTTGACGAGGGTGTACTCAAGCGAGAAGGACGAGGCAGGGGATCGTATTATTTGCAGGTGACGTAGATACGAGTTCATGATTAAGCCCGTGCGATGTAGCAGCCAGGGCGATGGCGTCTCGGTGCACTCAGTCGGGTTGGGCTCGGTGCTCGGTGCTCCGCTGGCGCAAGGTCGAAAATCACGCAAGACCCTAACCCCGCAGGGACCTGATGAGGCTACAACGCAGTGTAATCGTGCGGAAACGTTCGAATCGTGCGGAAACGTTCGAAAACGGCGCCGTATAGATTATAAACGTGCGCCCGCGCACGATTACAGGCCCAAGGCAGGCCATGGCCCTGCACAGACCCGCGATACCAAGCCTCCGCTTGGTCATAAATGTGTGCTATCGCACAATTAGAGGCCATAGACGTACACCAACGCGGAGGGATGTGCCACCCAAAATCCTACATGGATCTGTAAGACCACAGCGCACGTAATCGTGCGGAAACGTGCGGAAACGTGCGGAAACGTTCGAATCGTGCGGAAACGTTCGAAAACGGCGCCGTATAGGTTATAAACGTGCGCTCGCGCACGATTACAGGCCCAAAGCAGGCCATGGCCCTGCACAGACCCGCGATTCCCAGCAGTCCAGCCTGACGTGATGGATTGATTCGGTCGTATCACCAGAACGACAGGTAGGGCACGATACCGTCTACATGCGGCATCATGCATGGCTGCGCGCATGGGAAAGGGCGTTTGTCCCGCCGGCGCCGAAGCTCTTGGGGCCCAAAGCGCTGTTTCAGTCTGCCCGACGCCGTTCCATCTCCGGTCGGACTTCGCCCTCCCTTCGATGGAACGGCCCCTTCCTGCTCTCTTCGCTAATCCCTGCCTCTATTTGCGAGCACACTGACCTGAATGCATATGTTGCACTTCGGAGTTAAATTGGGGCCTACCGCATAGCGGTATTGATCTCGCAATCCTGCTTGCGACGCTGTACCGAGTGCTGGTCGGCAGGATCATCCTGTGTGCAGACAAACTCTGGCATCAACGGTACCACCCGGTTGTGCCCTGGAGCCACCACAACCGCCGCCACCATGGTATGGAAGAACGAGGAACGCTTGTCTTTGCCCGTGCGACGCGAGGATGCGATCCGTCAGACGTACAAATGGCGAAAAGTCTCCCTTGGAACGAAGCGTATCCAGCAGGTGCAGAAACAGGAACTGAAACGAATCAGGCACCAGGCGGTCCAGCAGGTTGCGGATCTGCCCGTCAGAGGGAATGCCTTGCATGCCAAACAGCGTCTGGCAGCCGGAACGGCCCACGTCGTCCTGCATCCTCCGCTGAAAAGCAAGAAAGGAGGGCGATTGCAGAAAGAAGCAGGCAAATGCGCTCAACACGGCATCGACCAGCGTGTAGCGCAGATTGGGCCCCTGACGGTTATCCTCAAATGTACCGGCGGCCGATCGGATGCGTTTCAGCACATCGCGCAGCAGCTTGCTTGGTTTCATGGGTGTACCTCAGAGTGAAAGACAAAAGCACGCTATAGCAGGGCATCGCTGGACCAGTATTGTCCCTCCATACACCCATCATACACATATTGCCTGCTAAACAAGTATCCCCATAACTTCTACATGCACAAAAATATTGAATCGCTGGTGGGGTTATAGATCCACTGGCAAGGACGATTGCGGGCCGTATACTCTTGACCCGCTACGTCCCTTGATGGTCCCCCATGTTTCTGCGTCAGCGGAGCGTGTGTTTCAGCGCCTCTGCTTGGCAGGGGCTTAGGGCACGATAGGACCTAATCGACGCTGACGTCGAAGGGTGCTCTTAGAATTTGCCTATTCTCCAATGCCGCTGCTGGCAGTAGGCAAAGAAGATAACGATTCCATACCAAAAGAGGGCGCTAGTCAGTGGGAGCATCCCAACGGCGAACCAATGCCAAAAGCCAATACTGAGGATATAGCGCAGCCCTAATAACATCACTAGCACCGACGTGACAGGCCCAATTATTATCACAGCAGGTGCCAGTCTCCTAGCTGCGACCCGCGGGTCGTTGAATATTGGGCTTGCCATCTCTAAATCCTCCCCCCTGTCTTGATCCCGATAGCACTTCCGTCGCATTCCTGGAGGCATTCCGAAAGGGCCGTGAGGGTGCGTGTGTATTTCATAGCATTACAGTAATGAGTGTGAGCGAAGGCCGGGATATAGCGCACGGTGGTGAATTACGCCACGCCCGTGATCCAAAGCCACAGAATGTGTCAACAATTATGACACACCTTTGGGGATGGGAAAAAGGTAGCATTTCGGGTCGATCTACGCTTCGGGTTGCGGGAGGTTCGCTCGTGATGCCAGTAATTCCTGGCTTTCAGGGTATTACGATGGGCCTGTTGATCCAGACGGATCCGGGCCGGGATTGCACCATACCTTGTTGGGTGTGAGCAATCGCTGCCAATTTGGGGCCGTAATAGTTTGGAAATGAGTCATTATTAGGGGGCATGCGGGTTCACAGGACAGAGAGAGAAGTCTGAACTCCCTTACGTCGAGTAGCCTGGGGGAGTTTCACCCCCAGGCTCTGACGGCCCGCAATCTTGCGCTTGCTATACCCCTCTCGGAAATGCAGCCGAAGCATGTCCCTAATCGCTCGCATTGACACTCGCTTGTATGACATCAAAAAAACCGGTTGGTGATGGAATCAATGATATTAGCCGCCTGACGGATCCCCGCCGACGCCGCCACTACTCCGCTGATACCAGCCAGAATCCGCCACCAGTAAAGGCCTCTACTCAGCCCTGCAACAGGCCCCAGCAACCCTCCACAAGTGTCCAGCTTACCTCGGATTATGCTCCCAAAGTCCGCGACACAGACGGCGTATAATTCTTGCGCCCGTAGGAATTTCCACGCTCCGATAGGCCGTGCTCCAGGCAAAACACCCCCAGACGTTGCAGGCCACCCAGAAATACGCTCCAGCAGCAGCAACATGTCCTCCGAAGGGCGACGTAACGATGCCATAGCACCCCCATTGAACGGCTCACTAACCGATGATGAACCAACATCAGCAGGCCAAGCCGCTCAATGTAATATGCACGCAACTGGACGCTTATTCCCCGCCACTGACCACCACAACATGCCTCAACCAATCCTCAGCAGACCTACTCGGTACCGCAAATCCAAGCCGTCCAGCAACAGCTAAGGATATTCCCGACCTGCCTGGAGCCGAGGCAACCGCATGGCCACGAAGACCCCATCAAAACATAAGATGGGTACATGGTCTGCATCAAACGCACGCAACGGGACGGTTACCTATCTCGCATCCAGAGAGGCCACCACACTCGCCACGGACTTGGAAGACACTTAGCGACTAGGCTTGGAGCAACGTGTGATTCTCACTTATGACGCATAGTCGAGCTACCCTTTTGAGAGAAACAGTGACGAACCTGGGCCAGCCAATCCATCACAGATGTGGCTGCGCACGGATCCGAAATAGCTCGGGCATTCTCTGGGACACCGAGGCGCACGGCGCCGCACACCGCACGCCTACTCCCAGTCCAGGATGTCCTCTTCAGTCTTCTCCCGCGTCTTCCACTCCTCGGCGTTTTCCATGGGCTCGCCGCGCTCGACGATGTTGTAACCCGCGTCTTGCCACTTTTCGGCCAGATACTCGTTCCACTGAGTGTAATGCTCCCACTCCTCAGGCAACTCATCATCGGGGAAGATAGCCTCGACTGGACATACGGGAACGCACGCGTTACAATCGATGCATTCGTCTGGATGAATGACAAGGAAGTTGGGCCCCTCATAGAAGCAGTCTACCGGGCACACCTCCACGCAGTCGGTGTGCTTGCAGTTGATACAAGGCTCGGCAACGACGTACGGCATCGGAAAAGGAAGTGGTGATGACCTGAAAATAGCGCGCCGACCCTATAACAACCAGACGGCCCAAGGGGTCCGATAGGGCACCTCCATGGCCCATCCCACATCCAGAGGCCGCGATAGGAGCAAAAAAGACCGACCTGCGGCCTGCCACCGGCTCGACTCCCACCAAACACAACAACAACCCCGATCAGCATGGTCACCACCAACGACGCACTGCAGGTGCTGCTAAACAAGGCCATCCGAGCGGGCATCGTGGCCATTGATACGGAGTTTATCAGCTCTTCCACCTACTATCCCCGGCTGAGCCTGATACAGATAGCACCTTGCGGCCGCGACACGGAACTTGTCGACCCACTAGCTGCCGTGGACCTAGCGCTCCTGAAACCGCTCCTTGAGCGCAAAGACGTCATCAAAGTGTTCCACGCCCCCAAAGCCGACCTGCAAGTGCTTTACCAGAATACCGGCGCACGGCCGCGAAGAATATTCGACACGCAGCGCGCCGCCGCCTTTGCTGGATTGCGCTACCCTGTCTCCCTGGGCAACTTAGTGGAAACGCTGTTCGGTGTGACGATGGATAATTCGGAGACCCGTTCCAACTGGCTGCAGCGACCGCTCAGCCAAGAGCAGCTGCTCTACGCGCGAGAAGATGTACGGTACCTGTGCCGTGCGCACGATATCCTACTTCAACGATGCTCAGAGCGCGGCCACGCGGCCTGGCTGGCCGATGAATTCAAAAGCGTGGAGCATGACGAACAGTACGTGGATCCCGACCCCACGAAGGCATACCTCAAGTTCACGAGCCTGCACAAATACTCCAGCACCCAACTCACGGTGCTGCAAGCCGTTGCCAAATGGCGGGAAGAACAGGCGATGCTGATGAACACGCCGCGCCCGAGAATACTGCGCAACAGTACCGTCGCTACCATAGCCCGCCGTATGCCCAAGACCGTAAGCCTCCTTCAACGCATGCGTGGTCTGGCCGGAACGTACGGCGCAGAATGCCAACATGAACTCTTGCGCATCATAAGGAAAGCGCGCGCCCTGGCACCGGACAAGCAACCCCCTATCCCTAGGGCGATCCCCCAAGATGACGAATTCAAAGCGCTGGTTGCGAGAGCGATCGAATTCATCCAAGAGCGGAGCGACATTGCCGATGTGGCACCTAACCTGGTGGCGACCAAGAAGGCCGTGCGTCACCATATGGCGGGATGGGACAGCCCGCTCAGCCATGGATGGCGCCATACATTCGTTGGTCACGCACTAAATGAGCTTCTCGAAGAAGAGCGCAGCGAAGATGCCGCCTCGCCTGAGTAACCGTGCACTGTAGACCTCAGCGAGCGCTGAGACGCTCAGCAAGCGTCCCTGACAAATGCCGCAGCGTCTGGTACGCCAGCCGGGTCTTGGCCGGATCCCACCGGACCCACTCCACAGCCGTGATGCCTTCCTCCGCCTGGGGCGAAAACACCTCGCAGGCGCTATGCATCTCGTACCAGTAGGTGCGCTTTACCCGATAGCTTTTGCCCTGCGGATACCCATGCACGGTGGCTCCGAGGCAGCGGCCCAGCGCCAAATCATTCGCCCCGGTCTCTTCACGCACCTCCCTTAAGGCGCAAGCACGCAACGACTCGCCGCCGTCGCACTTGCCTTTGGGCAAATCCCATTGGCCGTGCCGGCGAATCTGAAGAATCTCCCAGGGCACCACACCAGCGCGCAGCACCACACCGCCAGCCGCTAGCACCTCCCGGGGAGGCAGATACGGCGCCGCATTCTGGAATTCCTCCGGCAGCACGCGCTCCAGATAGGCGCACGGCGCCCACCTCAGATTGCGCAGTCCGGTATCCTTATGCTCCACGACAAGGATCACCTCGTCCGCATCACAGATCCGCCTGGCGTCAGCAAGCGTGCGCCATAGCAAAACACCGGTGGCTCCGCGCCTGACAAGCGCGGGCAACCGCGCCCGGGACGTACAGTAAAACATGAGCATGCCGAAGCCAATCTGACCACATGAAGGTCCCGGCCACCCGCTCCGCCGCGCTGGCACTGGTGCTGACACTCTCCTGTGCCGGTGCCCAGGCGCAGGAATACCTCCTGTACGTGGCCAATGAGTCTGATGATACGGTTTCGCTGGTTCGCTATAGCCAAAAGCGTGTGACTACCATCGAGACCATTCCGGTGGGGCGGATCCCGACTGAAATCGAAGGCCCGCACGGACTCACCATCAGCCCGGATGGAAAGTACTGGTACGTCTCTGTCGCGCACGGTGCGCCCTTCGGCTCCGTGATCAAGTACCGGACCGACACAAACGAAAGGGTGGGTGCGGTGACGCTGGACCTGTTTCCAGCCACCATGCAGGTGTCTGGCGCCACCGGACTGTTGTACGTGGCCAACTTCAACCTACACGGCACCCATACCCCCAGCACCATCTCCGTGGTGGATCCTGCCCGGATGCAAGAGGTGGGACGCGTTACGACCGGTGCGATGCCACACGGTTCGCGGCTCTCGCCCGACGGCACGCGCCACTACTCCGTGTCTATGATGCAGGGCATGCTCTACGAGATCGATGCATTGGGCTTGACCGTCACGCGCACGCTCAAAGTCGGCCAACGACCCACCTGGGTGGAGCACCACCCTACAGAGCATCGCGCCCTTGTAGCCAACAACGGCCAGGATGCCATCGTGGAAATTGACCTTGAGTCCTGGTCCGTCACGCGCCGCATCGCCGCGGCCGGGGCCCCCTACAACCTCGCGCTTACCCCTGATGGGCACCTTATTGTCGCAACGCTCAAGAGTGCCGCGGCGGTGGGCGTATACGCGGCAGCGACCGGCCGCGAAGTGGCCAGAATCAGCACATCCCGCAGGGTACCCCACGGTGTAGTGGTTGCGCCCAACGGACGGTATGCGTTCGTGAGCGTCGAAGGCGTAGGAAGCGAAGCCGGAGCCGTCGATGTCATCGACCTCTCGACGCTGGAGCTCGTTGCGACCGGTGAGGTTGGCAGGCAGGCAGGCGGTATCGCGTTCTGGAAAATGTCTCCATCGCCGTAGGAGTCGCCTCAACGCGGCCTTGCAAGGCACCGCGAATTCCCGCTCATTCTGCGCCTGGGCCGCTGCCCTTTTGGTCACGCTGCGTGACGTGGGCACAAACCCGACGCGCTTGTCGTTTCCTTGGGCCACAGAGCCCCAGCGCAACCGTTTATGGCCGAAGCCGCGACGCGGTTCATCCTTCCACATGTCCTGGCGCGCCTATCGGGACTGGAGCTGTTGGCGCGCGCCGTGGTCGAAGGCTTTATCGCCGGGCTGCACCGGAGCCCGTATAAAGGGTTCAGCGTGGACTTTATGCAGTACCGGCCCTACATGCCCGGCGACGACCTCAGGCGCGTCGACTGGAAGGTATATGCGCGGACCGACCGGACACTGGTCAAAGAGTTCGAAGGGGAGACCAATACGCGTGTACACCTTCTGCTCGATGGCAGCCGCTCGATGAGCTACCAGTCTGGCGCAATCACCAAGCTCGACTATGCCCGGTACCTAGTGGCTGCATTGGCTTACCTGGCCATCAGACAGCGGGACGCTGCCGGTCTGACGCTATTTGATGAAGACATCCAGGAACGCCTGGAGGCCCGCAGCAGCAAAGGACATCTCCTCACGCTGCTCACCATGCTCGACAAGGTGGAGGCCGGGGCTGGCACCTCGTTTGACAAGCCGCTGCATACAATAGCGGAGCAACAGGAGCGACGCAGCTTCATCGTTGTCGTGAGCGACCTGCTCTCCGACAGCGCTGCGCTGATCGATGCGCTGCGCCATTTCCGGTTCTGTGGACACGAGGTGCTCATCATTCACGTTCTCGATCCCCAAGAGGTACACTTCGACTTCGAAGATGTGATGCACGTCGAAGACCTGGAAACCGGCACCAAGCTCCTGGTGGAAGGACGCAGCGCGCGCGCCGTGTACCAGAAGAATTTCCAGCGGCATCAGCAGGCGATCCAGCGGGCCTGCGGCCTTCTGGGCATCGACTACACGCTCATCACTACGGACCGCCCGCTCGATGTGGCTCTGTTCGAGTACCTCTGCGCTCGCAGCAGCCGACGCAACTAACGTTGTCTTTTCTGACACCCCTCTTTCTGGCTGCCGCGGGCGTGGCACTGGTGCCGATCCTTCTGCACTTGGTGCGCCGGATGAAGGCGCGCGAAATGCCCTTCAGCTCCCTGATGTTCCTGTCGGCCACGCCTATGGAGCGCCTTCGCCGACGCAAGATCCGCGATGTGCTTCTGCTAATTCTGCGAATGGCGATGATTATCCTTCTCGCCACCGCCTTCGCGCGCCCATACCTGATGCGCGCTCCCCTGCCGTTTGTGAGCGAGCGCACCGATGAATCCGTGGTGATCCTTCTGGACCAGTCACTGAGCATGCAGGCCCAGCGCACCTTTGAGGAGGCGCAAGACGCCGTAGAGCGCATCATCGCGCAGGCTTCCGGCCGAGATGAGCTGGCCCTGGTGTCGTTCAGCGACCACGCCACGCAGCTCTCGCCGCTCACGCGCGATACGCGCGAGCTTGGCGTGCTGGCGGCTGCCGCGCAGCCCTCCTACCGTACGACGGACATACTGGCGGCTCTGCAAGTCGCGGAGAACATCCTGAAAGAGGCCCGCCACAGCGCACAGCGAGTAGTGTTGATTTCTGACCTGCAGCAGAGCGGCTTTCGGGCCTCCATAGAGGAATACACACTGCCTGAAGGGGTCACCTTCGAACCCGTCCTGGTGGGCACAGAGGCACGCGACAACCGGCATTTTGCTGCGGTCAGCCTGAGTTCGCGCCAGCGCGGCAGCGGCACCGTGACACAGATCGGCGCCCGCTATCTGGCTTTGAGCGCTGACGAAGAGGTGAGCCTCTGGATCGGAGAGGAAGAGCTGGACCGTAGGTCTTCCGGCGAGCCCGGGCTTCGGACGGTCTCGTTTCAGTATGTGGCGCCGCGCGCTGGCATATACCAAGGACACCTGGCGCTAGCAGACGATGACCTGATAGCGGACAACCGCTACTACATTACCTTCCGGGTTGCCGCGCGCCCTGCGGTGCTGGCAGTGGCTGCAGACCGGGACGCCTTCTTTTTGCAGCGCGCGTTTGACCTGGGCCAAGGGTCCCGCTTCGACTTTAGCGCGGCAACACGACTGAGCGCCTCGGCACTGCTCAGGAGCGATGTGGTGTTTGTGACCAATACAGCGCGCCTGAGCTCAACAGAATCCGCGCTGCTGAGCACGTTTGCCACGCGGGGCGGCACCGTGATTGTCGGTTTCGGCGATGCCGTTCAGACCCCCGGTTACGGACTTGAAAGGCTGGGCGTGGGCCAGGTCACAGAGGTGGTGCGCTCCCAGGCGCCAGGCGGTAGCGCCCATATCGGCCAGGTGGAAGCGCAGCATCCGATATTTGCGCCGTTGGCGTCTTCCAGCGCGCTCATTAGGCCCACGTTTCGCGGGTATGTGCGCCTCGCCCCCACCGACAGCGCCATCGTGGTGGCGCGCTACGACAATGGCGACCCCTTTCTTGTGGAACGGCGGATTGGCCAGGGCACTATACTCGTCTATACTTCAAGCTTCGGCACGAGCTGGACAGACCTTGCGCTGCAGGAGCTGTACCTCCCGTTCCTGTATCAGATGGCCACCTATGGCACCGCGCTGCGTGAGCCGCCCCGCCAGTTTGTGGTCGCAGAATCCGTAACACTCACCGGCATGCCCCACGCAGAATGGAACGTGAGCACACCGGAGGGCCAGATCCACAAAGTCGTGATGAATGAAGAGGGCACGGGCGTCTTTGCGGCCCCCGAAACGCCAGGCCATTACGTCGCTGCAGCGGAGCAGGAACAGTACCGCTTTTCGGTCAACACGGATCCTGCGGAGTCCGCGCTTAAGGCTCGCACCGCAGAAGAAGCCTATGCCGCCGTGGTCAGCCGCTCCAGTGGCGCGACAACTCCAGAAGAAGAGGTTTTATCCATTGGGGACACCGAGTCAGACCAAAAGCTTTGGCGCTTGGCCGTTATCCTCGTCCTGGGGCTGTTTGCCCTAGAAACCGTGCTATCTCATCGTAACCGCAAGGCCGCCCAAGCGTAGCATTCCGCCATGAAGAACGTGCAGACCCACCTTCATAGCCTGATCGGTGAGGTGCGACGCCAAGTGCGGCGCCGAACCGTAATGCAGGGCGCCACGCTCACCCTGGTCGCAGCCGCCGCCTGCCTGGTGGCGTTGTTTTTTCTGATGCCCGCGCTGCGCGCAGCGGCACTGCCACCCTGGGTGGCCGCCACCTTAGGTGCGGCAGCCACGCTGGGGACCGCCTGGTGGGCACTGATACGTCCCCTAAGGCGTCCTGTCACCGATCGCCAGGTCGCGCTATTTATCGAAGAGCAACGCCCAGACCTAGAAGACCGCATCAACAGCGCTACCGAAGCGCGAGCCTTGAGCGCCGAAGGCGCCGATGATCGCCTGCTACAAGATCTGTTCGCCGATGCGGCGCGCATGGCGCGCGCTATCGTGCCTGGGACCCTGGTACGCAAAGTGCAGGCACGCGTCATCACAGGTCTGGGGGTGGCGGTGGCCATTGCGTTACTGGTTTTCGGTGCCACCAATGTGGACCGGATTCGCCTCGTCGCGGCAGAAACCGCCGCTGCTACCACCCCCTTTATGCGCGTGTCGCCCGGCGATGTGGAAATCGAAAAGGGAGAGTCCGTAGCTGTCGTGGCCGAGCTGCAAAGAAGCATCGGCGATGACGTAGTGATAGCCTACAGGGAAGGCGAGGCGGAATGGGCGCGCAGAGCAATGGAGCCGGGCTCGCAAGGGACCGCATTTATGGCGGAGTTTGCCAGCATTCAGGCACCCGTGACGTACTTCGTGGAAGCTGGGCGACGGCGCACAAAAGCATTCACGATCTCGGTGTATGAGTTTCCGGCGGTCGAGCGTATTGACGTGACCTATGTCTATCCAGAGCACCTGCCATTGGCGCCAAGGATCGAGGAGGATGCTGGTGACATCGTCGGGCTTGAGGGCTCTGCGGTGACCCTGACGGTCACCGCCTCGGCCAAGAGCGCCAGCGCGGTTATGGCGATGGAACACGGCCAGCAGCGCACGATGCGCTCGTTGGGTGATGGACGGTTTGCGACCGACTTTGTGCTGGCAGAGGAGGATCTGTTCACGATTCGCCTGTTGGATGCGGAGGGCAAACGGAACCAGTTTCCACAGCAGCACGCCATCGTGCCGATACCGGACGAGAAGCCGCACATCACGTTGCGGGATCCCGGGCGCGACCTGCGCGCCAACGCGATAGAGGAGGTGTTGGTAGCCGCCGACGCGGAGGACGACTTCGGCGTGACGGCGCTGGACTTGGTCTTCTATGTGGGCGGCGGCGAAGCCCAGCGTATTGCACTAGTTGAACAGGAGAGTGCTCTGCGCGTCGCGGGTGAGCACCTGCTCTTTCTGGAGGAATTCAGCCTCGAAGGCGGCGACGTCATCACTTACTATGTCGAGGCGCGCGACGCGCTGCAGGAGGCCGTCACGGACCTGTACTTCATCGAGGTCATGCCTTTCGACCAGACGTATACGCAGGTGTCGGCGGCAGCCGGCGGCGGCCAGGGTGGCGGGCAGCAAAGCGGCCTCGTCGTCAGTCAGCAGGAGATTATCGCCGCAACATGGCGTTTGGATCGGGAGCGGGGCGAGCACGAAGACTATGACGAGGTGCTTCGTGCGCTTGTTGGCAGCCAAGTGAACCTGAAGCGCAGCATAGAGGAGCGGATTCAGTCGACGGCGTTTTCGCTGGAGCTTCGCGGCAATGAGCTGCAGCAGCAGACGGTAACCTATCTGGAGGAGGCAACCCGCGCTATGGGCCAGGCGGCATCCCACCTCGAAGAGGATCGGCTGCAGGCATCTCTCCCGTCACAGCGTGAGGCACTGTCCGCCCTGTTGCGCGCTGACGCCCAGAACAAGGAGAACCAGGTGGCGCAGCAGCAGCGCGGCCAAGGTGGTAGTGGTGCTTCCGCCACCGAAGAGCGCATGTCGGAACTGATGGATCTAGAGCTTGACATATCCAAAGACAAGTACGAGGTCCAACAGCAGCGCGCGCAGGAAACGCAGGCGCTGGATCAGGCAGCCCGCACCGTCAAAGATCTGGCACGCCGGCAGCAGGATCTGGCCAACCTGGAGCGCCCCCAGGACCGGGAAGGCGAAGACTACCGCCGCTTCGTGGACCGACTCCGCCGGGAGCAAGAAGAGGTGCGTGAGCAGCTCGAGCAGCTGACCCGATCGATGGGTCAAAGTCAGGAGGGTGTTACTGAGGGTCGGATGGCCAGCGCGTTGCGCAACATGCGCGAAGCGGACCGCGCCTTGCGGCGCGGCGACCTTGATGAAGCCGCTTCGCGTCAGCAGCAGGCGCTGCGCGACCTTCAGCGTATGCAGCCTGGGCTGCAGCAGGCAGCGCGCGGCGCGCGGCGCGCTCAGCTTCAGGTTCTCGATGAAGACCTGCGGCAGCTCATAGACCAGGAGCGGCAACTGGCATCAGAGCTGGATGCAGTTACGTCGCAAGAGACTCGCCCCACAGAAGAAGAGATGCGAGTGCTTGACGCCCAGCGCATGGAACAGATGGATGCGCTGCACCAAGCTATGGAAGAAGCGCAACGCATGGAAGCACAGAGCCAGGATCCAGAGCTGACCGCCAACCTTCGCAACCTGCTACAGCAGATACGGCGCGACAACGTAGCTGGAGATATGGCCAACTCCTTTCGCGCGCTGAGTGAGGGGTGGATAGAAAGCGCGCAGCGCATGCAGGAAGAGATTCTGCGCGACATGGCGGCACTCGAGGAGAGACGGCGCGTGCTGGCGGCCTCCCTGCCCCTCACAGAGGAAGAAGAGCTGGCGTCCGCACTGCGCCAGGTGGAGAACCTTAAGGAGCAGCTGCAGGGTCTGGAGTCCGACGCGGAGCGGCTGCGCGCCCAGGGTGCTGAAGACGACCGGCGAGGCCTGGAAGCGCGCCTGCTGAGTCAGCTTGAGCGGTCCCAGGAGCAGCTGCGCTCTCTGATGCAGGGCAGCGGGGATGCGCAGCAGGCATTGGGTGGCATGCAGCGTGCGCTGACCGGGGCGGACCACACCGGCGTCCTCTTGGATGAGGAGTCGGCCAAAGCCTTTTTCGAAAGGGATGTGTATGAGGCGCTCAATCAGCTCGAAGCATCCCTCGTCCAAGCCCTGGACATCATCCGCATGGAAGACCGCCTCTATGGGAGCCGGCGCGGAGAGGTGCCTCCCGAATACTCCGACATGGTGGAGCGCTACTATGAGTCGCTGTCCCGGCAGTAGCCACAGCGATGATAGAGCGACTCTTTAAGTTCAGCCCGATCCAGTATGCCGAGGGCTTGGTGAGCGTGCGCCCTTGGCCAGCCGCCATCATACTGTTGGGGCTTGCCGTGCTCGTGGTGGTGATGCTGATTCGCAGCGAAGCGCCGCTCAAGGTGCGCCTTGTAGCGGGTGCGCTGCGCCTTAGCGCACTGGCCTTGTTGGCCGTGCCGCTGATGGAGCCGATGCTGGTGACGCCAACGGTGGTACCCAACGAGAATTTTGTCGCGGTGCTGCTGGATGTGTCCGAAAGCATGTCACTCAAAGACGCTTCGGAGCGCAAAGAGCGGGTGCAAGAGGCCCGAACGCTGCTCTACGAGGCGGAGGGCGGCCTGTTGGCGGCCATTGAAGAGGATTTTCAGGTGCGTCTTTACACCTTTGCGGAGCAAGCGGTGCGTGTGGAGACGCTGCCGGCGTTAGCGCGCGGCACTGGCACCGATCTAAGTGCCGCGTTGGAGCATGTGATGCGAGACTTTCGCGGGTTGCCGCTCACGGGTATTGTCTTATTGACGGACGGGGCGGACAACGCGGCGCCGCGCGCGGCTCAAAACCCGGCCGACGCGCTGCGCGCCCGCGGCATAGGATTGCACATCATCGGCCTGGGAGCGGAGTCTTTTGCGGCGGAGCGTGAGCTGCTAGATGTGGTGGTCACCAAGGGTGTCGGACCGCGCACAGGCGCCGAAATTGACGTCAGGGTCCAAAGCTGGGGCCAGGAGTCGTCGCCCGTCACCTTTAGCATCTTTGCTGGCGACTCGCTGGTGTTCCAAGAAGACCGCGCCCTCAAAGGGGACGGCCAGATAGATCAGCTCTCGTTCTTTTTTGAACCACCGATGGAGGGAGCCTATGCTTATCGTATGGCCATGGAAGCCGATTCGGATGAACATAACACGCGCAACAATGCGCAGACGATGCTGGTGGATGCTGCTCGGGATACGCTCCGTGTGCTGTACTACGAAGGGCATCTGCGGCAGGACTTCAAGTTCATCAAGCGTGCACTGGAGGAGGACCAGGTTGTGGATTTCACGTCGATCAGCCGCACGGGTACTGGCAAGCTCTATCGGCAGGGGGTACGCAGCCCGTCAGAGCTGGCGGGAGGGTTTCCGGTTGATGCTGCGGAGCTTTACGCCTTCGACGCGCTTATCCTAGGCGATGTGGAGGCGTCCGCATTTGCCCCTTCGCAGCTGCGCCTGATGGAGACATTCGTGCGGGAGCGCGGAGGCGGGTTCCTCATGATGGGAGGTCGCAAGACCTTTTCTGAGGGCGTGTATGTAACGGGTCCCATTGCGGATATGCTGCCGGTATATCTGGATGCTTCGCGAGCCCAGGTGGTCCCTAAGGAGTTTGCAGACCCGCGCCGCCCCAGCGAGGAGCCGCAGGGTTTCGCTTTTGAGCCTACAGCGGCGGGGCTTCAGAGTCCTATTTTGAAGCTATCTCCAGAGCCGGAAGTTAACCGCAAATTGTGGGCTGGCATGCCGCTCCTTACCAGCATCAACTATGTAGGCACACCGAAGGCGGGGGCCCAGGTGTTGGCAATAAAGCCTGACGACCGTTATGGTGCCGCGGAGCCGCTTCTGGTGGTACAGCGCTATGGTAAGGGGCGCGCTGCCGCGATGACCACCAGCAGCTCGTGGCGATGGCAGATGCTGCTGGAGGCCACCGATTACCGGCACGAGCGATTCTGGCAGCAGTTGACCCGATGGATGGCGGCTTCCGCGCCCGACGTGGTCGATGTGGACCTCGGCCAGGGGCACCTGGAGGCAGGCACCGAGTCACCGATCCGCGTGGATGTGTACGACCAGGAATACGGTGCGTTGGAGGGAGCTCAGGTCGAAGGCACGGTGACGACGCCAGGCGGCAGTGTTCTGCCTCTCCGATTTGACGAGGATCTGGCGCTTAGCGGAGGCTATGCCGCACGTATTACGCCGCGCGACAGAGGGCTGTATCATCTTGAGGTGGTGGCCACGCATGCAGGCCGCGTCGTGGGTCGGCAGAAGCGCAGCTTTGTCGCCCGTCCAGACCAAGCGGAGTTTTTCGATGCCACGCTGAAGCGCTCCCACCTTGAACGTATGGCGGCCCACTACTATACGCCAGACGAGGCGGACATGGTACCAACCAATCTGCGGGAGCGGCGGACCAGCACCTCGGTATTTAACGGAGAATACTTGTGGGACATGCCGGCCCTGTTCATCCTTTCCATCCTTTTACTTTGCGCGGAATGGCTCTACCGTCGCCGGCAGGGCTTGCCTTAGCCACGCTATTGACGTCTGGCGTGGCGCTGTGGCCCATGGCGAGCCCGGCGCGGGCGCAGCCTGCGCGCCACGCCCTCCTTATAGGCGGCCTTGGCGGATCGCCGGAATACTCTGCGGACCTGCTGCAGTACCTTACCCAGGCCCATGCCGCGCTTACTGGTCCGTTGGGTTTCGACGCAGAACATGTCACCATCCTAGCCGAGCCGTCTGCAACGGAAGCACCAGTGGTAGACGGCGTAGCTAACGCCGAGAACATCCGCAGCGCTTTTGCGCTCCTCGCCCAGCGTACGACGCCAGAGGACCATATCTATGTATTGCTTTTTGGCCATGGCAGCTATGACGGCACGCAGGGCCGGCTCAACATAGCTCGGCGGGACTTGGCCGACACCGACTACGCGGAGCTGGTGGATGCGCTACCTTCGGCGCGCGTAATATTCATCAACACCGCGAGCGCCAGCGGACCATTTGTGGCGGCACTTAGTGCTCCCGAGCGCATTGTTGTTACGGCTACGCGTAGCGGCACGCAGCGCAACCGGACGATCTTTCCGCGCTTTCTGGTAGAGGCGCTAAGCAGCCCTGCAGCGGACCTCGATCGGAACGGCCGCCTGTCGATGCTGGAGGTATACCGTTATGCGGCCCTGCAGACGGCCAGCCACTATGAGGCGGGCGGCTACCTGGCCACCGAGCACGCCTTGATTGACGACACGGGGGATGGCCAAGGCTCACGCCTTAAGGAGCTGCGCGAGAGCCCAGACGGCCACCTGGCTGCGGTCACTTGGCTCAGACGGCCGTCTGCCACCGGCACTGGCGCGCTATTGACGGCGACGCGGCGGGAGAAGGAAGACCTGGAGCGCGCCGTGGCCGCCTTGAAGTCGCGCAAAGCTTCCATGAATGTCGACGCCTACTACGACGAGCTCGAGGGCCTCATGGTTCGCCTCGCGAGGCTTGCTGTTCGCCAGGAATCGTTACAATAGTGCATATTCCGACGAACAGCGTGACACATTGCTAAATGTTACCTACATTACGGTTCCAGCCTGGCAGCGACCACTCAGACCCAACTAGGCATGGTGCATGCCCTCAGGGAGAACATGCTCAAGGTAGGTGGTCGTCTGGCCAGACATGCGCGGCACCTGATATTCTATCTGGCCGAGTCCGCTAAACCGCTGTGGGAGATCTTCTGGACCCACACCTGGAAACTGCGCTGGTACAGCCTTCCCAGGCTGTGCTAAGAGGCAACCGTACAGCGTTCTGGCCACGATAACACAGCCTCCCCAAGGGCGACCAACCAGAGCCCAGTACCAAGTTGTACCTGCGCGACACTATTACACGCTGATGACGGGCGAAATGCCGTCCTGAGCACGCCGCAAACACCCAAAAACGCCCGATTCTACCACGACTAGATCCCGTCATCGGGGAATGCACCCACATCGCCAACTAACCCCCAGCGGCCGCTCACGAATTCCAACTGGTCAATAAGGTGGGATGTCTACTAATTGGCAGTGCATCAGCGGGTTGTGTAGCAGATTGGGACGTTTAGGGGCACAAGATGACTCCCGCTCGCCACTCATTCCAGACGTAACCCAAGTTTGTCAATGTAGTGGATTTTTTGCGTGAGGTAACACATCCCTGACATACAGGGATGGTCAGAAGGGCGGGTTTGACCCGTGTGCTTTACATGTTCGAGTGCCCTTTAGCGGGGCGTCTTGCTTTCATTCTGCGGGTGTACGTGCCGGTTTTGAGCCCCATCGCGCGGAAGACTTTACGGTGGAACGGCTTGAGGTCCTGGTCTTTCTTGAGCAGGGTGCAATGGGTTGCGTTTTGTGGGAGCACGGTTGTTACACGATGCATCTGGTTGAGCTTGACCTTGAGTGTGCCCCAGCTGCTGTGGATGTCGACGGTTCTCAATCGGCTGCGTATCAGATGCGCTGCGTGAAAGGCGAGAATGGACAGGAAGAGGTGGGCTTCTATGCGAAGGTCCCGACTGTGGTAGATCGGGCGTAATCCAAGATCCGACTTCATGGTGCGGAACGTGCGTTCGATCTCTCCTAGCTGCCAATAGGTCTGTGCGATTTTCTTGACCGACCATTTGGCGTGGCTGGTGCGCAGTACATACCCGCCGAGGGCCTCCGTACATGCCTCGTAGGCAGGCTTTTGTGTGAGGCGGATCTTTTCGGCGTGGGTGCTGCCAGCCTTCCTGGTCACTTTAACATCATACTGGTAGGCAACCTGCTTGTACTTTTCTATGAGTCGGCCCACCCGGATCTGCACCTTATCGAAGTTCTTCAGACGTCTGGGCAGCGCAAGTCCCGCGTTCAGGTGCGCGATGGCCTCCTCGAATTTCACACGCTTTGCTCCAACAATCTGGTCGCTGACTGCTTGTCGGGCTTCACTGTGCAGATACACGCGCCGTTCTCCTCCTTCGTCTGGGAGTGCCCAGGCACGCACGTCGACATCGCTGGCGGTCTTGAAGACTTGATCCGGTGCGTCTTTGGGTACCGGCGGGGTCTTCGTACGCTGCACGCAGATCCAGTCCAGATCCTGTTCGTTCAAATACGCCAGATTGGCCTCTGTAGCGATGCCAGCGTCCATAATCACCGTGGGCTTGGCTCCGTTCAGCTGTGCAATGGCCTGGTGCAACGTGGCAGGCTCACTGGCATTGCCCGGGAGGATTTCCGCCGTGCGGGGGAACCCCGATGCATCCATCATCAAGGCCAACGTCACCAGTGGGCAATCAGACCGTTTTTCCTTGCTGCGACCATGCCGCAGCAAGTCCCCTTTCTTGCGGCCCGTGTAGAACACATTGGTGACAACATGGAATCAAAAAGACTGCTGCGGCTGGATCGTGTTTTCGCCCGGCCCTAGTGATGGATCATTTGCATATGATCATATAGTTTTGGTATTATAGGATGCATGAAACGAGCCACACTGACGGAGCGCGCCGAGCGCGTGGCTGCAGCCAAGGTGCTGTGTCGGGAGCACAGCGCCGCAGAAGCGGCGCGCATGCTTGCCGCACGGTTCGATCTCTCCCGGGTGCAGGCTTCCCGTTACGTCCGTGCGGCGCGCGAAGCGGATTCTTCGCTGGCTCGGGCGGAGGCTACCGCGCCCCTGAGTGTCCGGATTCCCGTGGCTCTGCTTGCGCGTGCGCGGGCTCGTGCACGCCATACCGGTGTGAGTCTGGGGGCGCTGGTGGCTCGAGCGCTGGCGCGTCTTTTGGACAGCGATTCACCGTGAATGCGTCCCATCCGCCTGACATACAAACCGGACCGGGCTGCGCAGCAGCGCATAGCCCAGGCCTACGAGCTGTTGGTGCAGCCCTGGATTTCGGACAACAATACATCCTCGCATGAAGCAAGAAGAGAAGATCGCGGCCGTGTACGTGCGCGTATCCAGCGAGAGCCAGCGGCGCCAGCAGACAATTAACAGTCAACTGGAGGCCGTGCTGATGAATGCGCGTGAGCGTGGCTGGGCCATCGATAAGCAGCAGATCTTTGCTGACAACGGCTACAGTGGTGCCACCCTCGCTCGCCCCGGATTGGACGCCTTGCGCGACCTGGTCGCCCACGGCGTCCTGGCGTATGTGTTGGTCTTGTCTCCCGATCGGCTCAGTCGTAAGTTCGCCTATCAGGTTCTGCTTCAGGAAGAGTTTGAACGATACAACACCCGTATCGTCTTCGTAGAAGAGCCCGATAACGCGACGCCGCAGCAGGTACTGCTGCGCCAGATTCTGTCCGTCCTGTCAGAGTATGAGCGTACGCAGATTGCTGAGCGCTCTCGCCGCGGCAAACTCTATCGGGCCCGCCAGGGCTCTCTGAACATGATCAGCAAGCCCCCTTACGGTTATGACCTGATCCGTAAGACGGAGACCTCCGGCGCACGATTGGTGATCAATGCCTCCGAAGCGGCGGTCGTGCGTCTGATTTTCAAGCTTTATACCGAAAAGGGCGGCACCATTCCGGTAGTGGCACGGAAACTGGATGCACTGGGCCACAATCCCCGACACGCAAAGTACTGGGGCATCTCCACCATTTCCAGCATCCTGCGCAATGAGGCTTACATTGGTAAGGCGGCGTATCAGAAGACGATGACATCGGAGAAACGGGTTCGGCACAATCGCACCGGACGCAGCAAGAACGGCGCCGTGCGGAGATTGTATTCACGAACGGCTCGTCCACGAGAAGAGTGGATTACCTTGCGCGTGCCACCAATTGTTGACGAAGCAACCTTCCAACGTGCCAAAGAGCGGCGCAAACATAACCGTCGCTTTTCGGTGCGAAACACGCGTGCGCCAAGTCTTTTGCAGGGGCTATGTATCTGCGCGCATTGCGGATATGCGATGGGACGGCTCCAACATAAGAACAGCCGCAGAAAATACTATCGGTGTAATGGGACGGAGGGCTGGCGGTTTCCCGAAGGCGCCGTATGCGACAACCCCTCCGTCAACGCCGAAGATCTCGACGTAAAGGTGTGGAAGGCGGTGGTGGGATTGCTGGAAGCTCCTGAACTCATTCAGGCCGAGATTGGTCGTCGAACCAAAGCGGCACGGAACAAGGGCCCGGCGCAACGGCGCAAGGACGAGTTGCAAAAGGAGCGTCTGAGCTGTGGAAGGCAAAGCCGCCGACTGGTGGATGCATACCAGCAAGGCCTTATAAATCTGGACGAGCTGCGCGATCGAACCGGACCGCTGCAAACGCGACAGCGGGCCATTGAATCCGAGCTCAGGGCACTACAGGCCGATCGGATGGACGCCGCGTCTACCTTGACGCTCGCCCACAGTGTTCAGAAATTTGTGGCGCGGATGCACGAAGGCGAAAAGGACCTGTCCATCACGGAACGGCAGCAGTTGGTTCGGCTCTTGGTTCGCGAAGTACGCGTCGGCAAAACTGAAGTCACCGTATGCCATTGCATTCCGCTGGCACCCTCAGCAGACCCCAAGCAACGCTCCGACACGCCCCTGGCCTCACCGGCCAGCGAAAACGACTTTTTGATTCCACGTCGTGGTCAGGTCAAAGAAGGCAATGGTTTCGCTGAATCCCAAGAGCTCCTTCGTGGTGCCGAAGAGTGCATCCATGATCGACTGACGGTGCTCGTAGAGGGCATCTCCGATACGGTAAAGGCTGCTCAGACTGGGGAGGTCGCAGTGCAGTAACTCCAGGATGCTGGATCGTTCGTGCATCCATTCATGCGTATGTCGTTCACTGCCGGGCAAGAGCATGCGCCCGACCACCAGCGCCGTCGCCAGGTGAATCTGATCTTCGCGCAACGTCAGCATTCGCAAGGACTTTGCGAATCCCAACAGCTGCAACGCTTTCAGAGCCACACGTTCGCCTCCGACGGTACGAGTGTCGGTATGATGGACTTCATCAATGATGACAGCATCCCGGTCGTCGCGTGGGTCGTCCACGTTGTAGCCCTTTTCCAGCAGCTTCTCAACGATGGTCTCGCTGGCATGGCGGAGGCCTTCACTCTCAAACGCTAGGCGGCTCTGCCCTCGTAAGCCCTCGTCAATATGGAGGATCAATGCGCGCCATTGTTCTTTGGGGATTGCGAAGGATTGGCCCAGGTTGAGGACGGTCCGCTGTTTAGGAGCGCCCTTGATACGGTGGCATTCGACCAGCGCGTAGCTGGTGGCCTTGGCACCTGATTTAAGGATGCGTGTCTTGGCGCGGATGTACATGCGTGTGAGCGTGCGGGTATCGGGTGCCCATGCGTCAATATACGGCTTTGCAGCGAAATGGTTCTGGAACATTCCACTACATTGGGTATTTTGAGAAAAAAAGGTATCAAAGCCATATGGATCATAGGTATAACACATAATTTGAGGCCATATTGCCACAAAATAAACCCTGATTTCGCTGCACATGGGGCGCAATTGACAAACTTGAGGTAAGACAGCCACTCCTGCTTCACATGGGTCGGGCAAATCCAGCCGATCACTAACTGAACCGGCTGCTTAGCACTCACTTGCACAGGCGTTTGCCAAATAAGCGGCTAAAGAAGCGCACGCGCCAAACATAAACATGGCCTCATTCATGTCAACGTTGGCTTCGCCCTTGAATACCAAGGCATGTCGTATACCTTCCTGATCACATGTGTAGCCGTAAAGTAATTTTATTGCATGTGCCAGTGCTGGGTGCTTGAGCACTCCCTGTTTGCGGAGGGAATCTATTGCAGGTCCCAAGGTCCTACCTGCATTCTTATCGAAAAAGCGTGCAACAGACTCAACTGCGTGTATACTGTCTGCGATTGCGTCTGCGAACTCTCCTGAGTTAAGGTGAGCCGCTGCTTCGCGTAGGTGTGTCACAGATGCAGCTAGCTTTTGGCCATGCAGTGTTGCCACAGCGTTTTGAACTGCAACGCCTTGGGCCTCAGAAGTTCGCGGAAAAACCCGGAAGGGCTGTCTTGAAGTGCAAAACAAATACGCCGCCCCATATTGGTCAAAGGCGGCGTTTATGTCGTGGGGGAGTTGCTTAAGTCGGGTGTTTAGCCAGCGTGCCCCCTGAACCTCCCGCACCTCCGAATAATTCGCTAGAAACTCCAGCAGGTCCAGCATCTTGTTAAAAGGCCGCTCGAGCATAATGTCTTCTACGACACTGAATACCTCATTCCGTAACAGGTTCACTTCGCGCATTGGCTTCAGCAGGCATGACGCTATTGCACAGCGGCACACTCTCGGCATGGGCCTAGTAACGTTGGATCCCCAGTCGCCCGCAGTAGCTATCATGTCATAAACGACGTTGTAGGCTGCGGTTCTTGCGGCGAAGGACAGGTGTCCTAGGCGCATACATTCAGGCCGTGGATCATAACCATAGCGTTGAGAAAATGACCTGGAATCATTAGTCCAGTCTAGGGTATCTGCCATGTGTTCAAGACGTGAGTGGAGCGAGGTCGTCAAGCCGAAAAGATACACCCCCCTGGCCTCGACCCGGGCCTGGTGCGAGCCAGCAGCCGCGAGGCCGTCCATTAGGCGAACTACCTCTCGCCCGAGGAGGTCGTAGACGCCCAGCCAGACTGGGCCGGGGCGTAACAGCGTGTAGCGGACGGTGGTCGCTAGGTGAAACGGATTGGGATAGTTCCGGTTCAGTGCGAAGGCCGCACCAGGACGCTCCCGCTCTGTGCAGGTCGGCGTGCCGATGGTGTACTTCATTGTAACGGGCTCCCCTCGCGCCCTCGCGGGACTGCACCATGCCTAGTTGGGTTTGAACGATCGCTGCCCGGCTGGAGCCGTAATGTAGGTAACTTTTGGCAATGTGGTACGCTGTTCGTTGCGGTAGGTGTATGCAAAGCGGGCGGTGCTGGCCCAAATTGAATCAATAGCGTGCTCACACGCGGGTTGCCGGACTCATGGAGACCCGTGGAGCGCCTTTTGGGCACAATTAGGCACAGGTATTCGCTTCCCGCTCGTGTAGGCGGCGATCCTGGTCCGGTGCCGCGCGCGACCCGACCCTTCACCTTTCCCAGCCTCGCGGCCGGTAGGCGGGGGTGATCCCGTTCGCGCGGTCCAATGTCTAACATGCATGGGCGGGCTCTATTTGTTCTTGAGCGTTGGGCATCAGAGGTTGGCGCGCGCGTCCGTTGTGCCACCGACAGCCTTACGTTTCCGCAGCTTGCGGGCCCGGGACGAGAGTACCATGCAAGCATGCAGGTGTCCCTTTTAGGTAGAGCGTAAAGCGCCGAGCCGGGCACAGCGCAGTGCCTGAACATTTCTGTTACTGGAGTGTTGCCCTGTGCCGCAATGGCCATACGTTGCACATGAATCTTGTTTAAGGACAGGATGGATTCGCTGCTGACCACAGCCGACCAGAAGGAAGCGTTATCTCGCGTTTATGTGAAGGCGCTGGCGGCGCGGGCCGGCTATGCGACTTCGGTGCCGGAACCAGACCGAGACAGCGTCGATTCGCGCATTCAGGCGGGCGGGCGGCGTCGACCGGCCATCGATTTGCAGCTAAAGGCTAGTACCGCATTGGCCGCACCAAATGATGGAGTATTGAAGGTTAGGCTATCCAAGAAGAACTACAACGATTTGCGCCTGGAGACACAAACCCCCCGATTGCTCGTCGTGCTGGAGCTTCCGACGAATAACTCGGACTGGGTGACCGTGACAGCCGAGGAGCTCATTCTTCGACGGCGGACCTACTGGTTGAACTTGCAGCGAGGCCACGAAGATGTTGTTAATCAACAGACCATCACGGTCCGTATTCCCAAACATAATCTGCTCAATGTCGACGTGATACGCAATCTGATGGATCGGTCCAGGCGGGGAGCAATCTGATGCGTATCAGCATACGGGATCGGAGTGCACTAAGGGCGGTAACGCCCGGGGCCCTGTCCGCATATGCCAGGTCCTCTGGCTGGAATCAAGAGGAGCCGTACCGTAAACACTCGGATGTCTATATCGGTGAGGGACTCCCAGACATTATTGTCCCACGGACCGAGCGCTTGGGAGACTATGCAAGTGTGGTCGCAGATCTTATCGACACGTTCGCAGACGTTACCGAACAAGATCAGTTAACAGTGTATCGATCGCTGGTGACCGCAGACCGCGATGTCATTCTAATCCGGGCAGGTGAAAGCAGGGACGGAAGCATTGCATTGGACGACGGGGTAAGCCTCATCGGCGGCACTCGAGACCTGCTATTGGCTGCGGCTTGCTCTCTGGACAAGCCAAAGGCGGTCTATCGACCCGGAGAAAACCAGAAGGCAGCGGATCTGGTGAAAAGCATTCAGCTTGGACAGACTGCTCACGGAAGCTTCGTCGTCACCTTGCTCACGCCGGTCGTACCGCCACGGATGCCAGCGTTGTTTCGTGAACAAGGCGATCCAGGCGCACCAGATCAACGTAGGTTTACGCCGCGTCTTATGCAGGCTCTGAGTTCAATGTCGCAGGCCGCGGAGCGCGCAGTGGTAGGAGATGTAGAAGCGTTTGTGGGTGCATTAGAGAGCGGCGTAAGCGCCAATCTATGCGAAGCGCTGGTCCGAATTATCAAGCCGTTTCCAACGTTGGATATACGTGTCATGTGGGCGCGGACGCGCCCAGAGAATCACCGCTCATCCACTGTTCGTTTCCGCCCCTCTGAGGTGCCGCTCTTTAAAGAAGCGGCCCGGTTGTTGCGGGCGCAAGCGCCACGGCCTGACGAAACGCTCGTCGGCTTTGTTCGGCTGCTGCCGCGCGACCAGAATGTTGGGGAAGGGACGATCCGTTTGTCCACATCAATCGGCAATAAACAGCGGTCGGTACAGGCAGAGTTGGAGCGAGAGGACTATGAGCGCGCTGTTCAGGCCCACAAGGATGGGGCGGCTGTGGAAATGTCGGGTGATCTGGAGCGTATAGGACAGCGATGGCGATTGCTGCGTCCAGAGCTCGTCAAAGTGATTCTTAATGCCGACCCAGACGTGGATGACTTAGCATTTCAGCCGTCGGCTTCGTGACAGGAACGGCGCTGGATCCTCTGGGATGGTGGCAACCTGCGCACACGGATGCGCTTTGACAGCCTTCTCAGCATCGTTGGCGAAGCGCCTCTTTTTTGAGCCGCCGATGGAGGATGCCTTCGCCTATCGCATGGCCGTGGAGGCCGCTTCGGATGAACATGACACACGCAACAATACGCAGTCGATGCTGGTGGACGCCGCCAGGGACTCGCTGCGCGTGTTGTACTACGAAGGGCATTTGCGGCAAGACTTCAAGTTCATCAAGCGCGCACTGGAAGAGAACTAGGTAGTGGACTTCACGTCTATCGCCGCACGGGTACGGGGAAACTCTACCGGCAGAGGATTCGCAGCCCGACAGAGCTGGTAGGAGGGTTTCCCGACGACGCGGCGGAGCTCTACGCCTTCGATGAGCTCATCCTGGGCGACGTGGAGGCGTCCGCATTTGCGCCTTCGAAACGGCGTCTGATGGAGACATTCGTGCGTAAACGTGGAGGGGGTTTCCTCATGATGGGAGGACGCAAGACCTTTTCCGAGGGCGTGTATGTGACGGGCCCCATCGCGGATATGCTGCCTGTATACCTGGATGCTTCGCGCGCCTAGGTGATCCCCAGACAGTTCACAGACCCGCGCCGCCCCAGCGAGAAGCCGCAGGGCTTTGCTTTTGAGCCTACCGCCGCGGGTCTTTAGAGCCCCATCCTGAAGCTGTCTCCAGAGCCAGAAGCTAACCGCAAACTGTGGACTGGCATGCCGCTCTCTACGAGCATCAACTATGTGGGTGCGCCAAAGGCAGGGGCTCAGATGTTGGCGAGAAGCCTGAGGACATGCACGGCGCAGCGGAGCCGCTCTTGGTGGTGCAGCGCTATGGCAAGGGGCACACCGCGGCGATGGCCACCAGCAGCTCATGGCGATGGCAGATGCTGCTGGAAGCCACCGATTACCGGCACGAGCGATTCTGGCCCGATGGCTGGCTGCTTCGACGCCCGACGCGGTGGATGTGGACCTGGACCAGGGACACCTGGAGGCAGGCACCAAGTCACTGATTCTCGTGGATGTGTATGACACCGCGTACGGAACGCAGGAGGGAGCCCGGATCGAAGGCACCGTGACAACGTCAGATGGTAGCATGCTGCCACTTCCATTTGACGAAGACCTAGCGCTTGGTGGAAGCAATGCCACTCATCTTACGCCACGCACCGAAGGGCTGTATCGTCTGGAGGTGGCGGCCATGCATGGGAGCCGCATCATTGATAGACAGGAGCGCAGCTTTGTCGCCCGCCCCGACCATGCGGAGTTTTTCGATGCCACGCTGAAACGCTCCATCCTTGAGCGCATGATAATCCGCTACTATACGCCAGAAGAGGCAGATACGGTGCCGATCAACCTGCGGGAGCGGCGGACCAGCGCATCGGTATTTAACGGGGAATATCTGTGGGACATGCCGGCTCTGTTCATCCTTTCCATCCTTTTACTTTGCGCGGAATGGCTCTACCGTCGCAGGCAGGGCTTGCATTAGCCAGGCTACTAACGTCTGGCGTGGTGCTGTGGCCCATGGCGAGCCCGGCGTGGGCGCAGTCTGCGCGCAACGCCCTCCTTCTAGGCGACCTTGGCGGATCTCTGGAATACTCTGCGGACCTGCTGCAGTACCTTTCCCAGGCCCATGCCACGCTTACTAGTCCGTTAGGCTTCAAGACAGAACATGTCACCATCGTGGCCGAGCCGTCTGCAACGGAAGCACCAGTGGTAGACAGCGTAGCCAACGCCGAGAACATCCGCAGCGCATTTGCGCTTCTCGCCCAGCGTACGACGCCAGAGGACCATATCTATGAATTGCTTTTCGGCCATGGCAGCTATGACGGCACGCAGGGCCGGCTCAGCAAAGCTCGGCGGGACTTGGCCGACACCGACTACGCGGAGCTGGTGGATGCGCTGCCTGCGAAGCGCGTAATATTCATCAACACCGCGAGCGCCAGCGGACCATTTGTGACGGCACTTAGTGCTCTCGAGCGCATCGTTGTCACGGCTACGCGTAGCGGCACGTAGCGCTTCCGGACGGTCTTTCCGCGCTTTCTGGTAGAGGCGCTAAGCAGCCCTGCAGCGAACCTCGATTGTGACGGCAGCCGGTCGATGCTGGAGGTATACCGTTATGCGGCCCTGCAGACGGCCAGCCACTATGAGGCGAGCGACTACCTAGCTACCGAGCACGCATTGATTGACGACACGGGGATGACCAGGGCACGTATCTTCAGGAGCCGCACGAGAGTGCTAACGGCCACCTGGCGGCGATCACTTGGCTCAGGCGGCCGTCTGCCACCGGCGCCGACGCGCTAATGACGGCGATGGAGCGGGAGAAGGAAGACCTAGAGCGCGCCGTGGCCGCCTTGAATTCGCGCAAAGCTTCCATGAATGTCGACGCCTACTACGACGAGCTCGAGGGGCTCATGGTTCGTCTCGCGAGGCCTGCTGTTCGCCAAGATACATCGCAGTAGTATTCCATAGGTCGCCTCAGCGCCCAGCTACCCGCTGAGGCGATGGCTTGGGCTAATGATATCGTGGCCGCGTGCATGGTGCCTTCAGCTATCCAGCGGGTGGCTGCGTAGTTCGTTCGTTCCCTGGCAGAAGACGCTTGCAGCTACCACATCCACGTAGGTCAGCCGTGCATGGAGTGACCCAGTGTGCCGCTGGTACCCGCGGGCCCGCGCTGGCCCACTCCCAACGGCGCCCTCTTATCCACCAATCGGCGTGTAACGACGCCCTTGGGCCATCACGTAATCCGCGTGTACATACACTCACCGGGGCTTATTTGCTTGAACTACCAAGCGGGGTCGAACACCAGACCCAGATAGCCTCGTAAGCGGTACATCGGGAGTCTTCTTATTTTCCGTCCAAAGCGAATCCCTCCTTACCATCCCCTCCAGCATTGCCTCAGGTAGCCTCCTAGAGCCCTGTACGACCCTATTTGACGTGCTTCCCTATTGTGTAGTGTACTTCTTGTTTCTCCTATAGGGCGGCTGAAGCGTGGCTATACAGGCGACTCAGGCGCCCCATAGACTTTGGTGTTCCACACCTACCGCAAAGTATTCCTCAGGCGCTTTACTAGTTCTTTAACGACGTATGTAGCGTACTTGGTCATTGACTCGTTTTGCATCCAGCCATCAGCTTTATTGCTCGCCCATAGCCCACTCAGAGTCAGGTTATGCTTCTTCGTGAAGTTGCAGGGGCGACACAACATGATACGATTATCGATGGTATCCACACCACTAGCTGCCTTTGGATTGATGTGATCCATTTCAAAAAATGGTGCTTCCAGTGACCGGCCGCAACCTGCACACAGATACAATCCATCCTCGTTAGGATCCTTCTGCACTTCAAGAAGACGCTCACGCATGTTACTCGGAGATAAGCGTTCCCAAGCCTTCTTGGCATACTTTATCGTAGGCGGTAAATCCATCGCTGCGGTCTTGCCATCATCCGTACGTGTAGGCAACTCCTTGGTGACAATGAAGTCAGCAGAAAATAACTCTTGATTATTCGTGCCTGACCGTTTCAGCTTACCACCAGCCAGTGAACGTTGTCGTTCCATTCGCTTAATGACAATATCCTTTGCGCCCGCCCAAATGTCGATGCCAACCCACTGACGATCCAGTTTTTCAGCCGCTATACATGTAGTGGCGCAGCCGGCAAAGGGATCGAGCACAACATCGCCTTTCTGCGTACTAGCCTTGATGATACGCTCGTATAACACGAGTGGCTTTTGGGTTGGGTAACCAACACGTTCCTTCGACAAAGGATTGATTATTGGTATATCCCATACATCGTCTACGGGAGTCCCTTTCGGATGTGGCTGATAGCGCTTCCCAGATTTTGATTTGATTCCACCCTTGGCATACCCACTTGTCGGCTTATAAGGGATGCGCATGTCATCTATGTTGAACATACACCGTCTGGCGTCTTTGGCATACCAGTAAATGAGATCATGCTTTCGTGAAAAGTAGCGCTTACTTCGCCCTCCACCGGTATAATGCCAAACAATCTCGTTGCGAAACTGATTCTTGCCGAAGATAGCATCCATGCATGCTTTCAGATAGTGACTAGCCGTTGGGTCACAGTGCAGATAGATGCTACCTGCAGGTTTCAGGACACGATGCATTTCCCACAGCCGCACAGACATGTAGCAGAGGTATGTACCCATAGCCGGCGAGTGTGCCGTGAGCCCGCTTTCTATGACTTCCATCAATGCTGGCATATCAGCCTGTAAGTGCTTAACCCATTCTGGATGCACATGGACATTCCAGTCCCAACGATCGTGGAATGAAGCTCCCGGACCCAACTTGTCCGGTGTCGAGTGAAAATCTCTACTCTTATTGAAGGGCGGATCCGTAGCAATCAAGTCTACTGACTCACTGTTCATATTCCGAAGCACGCCTAAGTTGTCAGCGTGAAACAACGTGCGGTTTTGCCAGTTCGGCATTCCCATGTTATAGGGTCCTGTTTGTGTCTGAGGCTGGCCACTTCCTCAGCGGCCATGTGGTGTTCAACACGGCCCATGCAACGTTCTCCGGTGAGTCAGGAATCCGAGCGGGAAACGCCTCCCGTTTACGCGGCTTGCGGCCAAGCGTGGCCCCAGCTGCTAAGTACTGCTTGCCTTTTGCCGTCTTCTTCGCCATGCCTGATCAGATCAACGTAACGTAGCCGCGTACCATCAGCGCCTTGAACAAGGTGCTCAAAGTTCGGTACTTTCGCATACAACTCGCTCAGGGTGCGGACGGTTTCCGACCCCGCTTGGCCACTCAGGTGCATTGGCTCTACCTCGCTCCCTGAGGGGCTGCAACACGGAGGCGCTGCGAATTCATGGATGAATGCGAGCGATGGGCACTGGGGCATGTCATGATATTCTCGGCCTCGGCCTTTTTCTATGCGGCATGCCGCAGGAGCAAGCGAAGCCTGCTCCCGCGGCTTAGGAGCCGGATTCCTCAGTCCTCAAGGAGGTACATGTACACCTCAAACACGCGCATCCAGGCCTTTTCCTGCTTCAGATGCCGCCACCGATCTGGATCTGCATCGATTTCGCGACTGATTTCACAGGCCAGTGAAAGGAAGCCGGGTACGTACTTACCGTCATCAGAGCGGACACACAGCTCTTTGCCGCGGCCTGTGGGATTGAGCATCTTGACGTGTCCTGCCGGATTCCGATCAACGAGGTGCAGTGCCATCTTCGTTGCGGCCGCCTGTTCATTGTCGAGGTCCTTGACCTTCTGCTTCTGAGAACCGCGCCGCTTGTCGACCTTTCCAAGGCCCTTGGCACGCCGCCGGGCATTCAGCACCGCAAGACGATAGGCACATATGAATGCCGTAACGACGGCACGCAGCAGCTCCACCTTTTTGGCTTCTGCCAATGCCTCCTCGAACTCCTGCAGTACCTTGAATTCTTTACCGAACTCGTCATTCCTGTAAGCCAGCTTGCCCCAATGGTCTCCGATCTCTGTTGCCAGTCCTTCGTACAGGCTCGGTGTTTTGCCATATTCCGCATGTGCTGCTATCTTGTCGACCAGGTCACAAGCCTTGCCCCTGCCAACGCCACGAAAAGCGGTTGGCAGCATACGATAGATAGAAGTAGTGAGTTTCATGATAGTGTCAAGTCTTAAGGTAAGAGTCTGAAGTCGCTGCGTCATTGCAACGACCACTTCAATACGAGTGCACGCAACGCTGGTGGGCGGTGCCCTGACAGGTGCACTGTCAATCATCAACCACGGCGGTCGCGGCATCTGTAACGGAATTCCAGCGGCCGCAGCAATCTGCGACACGGCTCTATTCCAGAATCCTGATTCTACAGGCTGCATGGCTTGTGCGGTCTATCGGGTTGCTGTATCTGAGCCATCGTAGAATAATAGTTGGCTCCTGCTGTATTTCCATAATACGAAAACAAAACGAGAAAATCAAGTGCATATCTGCTTTTCCATGTTGTCAGTCCCAGTATTGATCTCGTTCAATGCGGAACTTGCCATCGAGCACCCGTTGTACCTTTCTCAAGAGTCAAAGGTTTCACGGATGCAGACGTGTTGTTACTCTTATTCAAGGTTTGTGAGTATCCATCCGTATGGCCGGTTGTAGCAGCGCATTATGGCTGGCAGGCAATCAGTGCAGGAGTGTATTGGAACTGGTTTACCATTGCCAGCCGCGATTGTCCAAGGGGTGCGCATGTCAGGCACTTCTGATGCGTATTCCACGTCTGGGGTTGTCAGGCCGTATCAGTCGCTCATCGAAACGTACAGCGGCTGCCGTGCTGGCCTATAACAAGGTGGGTGATCGGCGCACTGGGGCGAGGTACCCTCGGACCTGCCGCAAACGATATTCTATGCGCCTGTCAAGATGCGTGCACACACTGCTTAGTGCGCGGTCGGGGCTAAGCCAACAGTGATACCGCCTCGGTCATGCCCCGGCTTTTGGGTGGCAGGGCCTGCGCTCTGGCCCTTGTAAACGCCGCCCAGACCTGGGTCGCACATCAGCATCCCCTGGGCACGGTGCAGACTTCCGCACAGATGCCTCAGCATCGCCCGAGCGCCTCGAGCACCTCCCGGGTCGCAATGTATTTGACGCGGGGACGGCCCGCTACTTTGCCTCGGGCCACCTCCATCGCATCCAGGCGCAGCCAGTCTTCCCACGAGACAAAAACGGACTGACAGGCGCGCACCATCTGCTCTGCCGCTGTCGCGCTCGGGTTCGCAGGGCTCAGGCGGACGCCGCGATCCACGTCTTCTAGCATCGATTTAACGCTTTCTAAGGCATCGGGCTTGTTGGTGCCGATGACGCCAGTGGGCCCGCGCTTGATCCAGCCACCAACATATATCCCAGGCACGGCGTTGCCGCCTTGTTCCGGGTCCACCACGCGCCCCTTAGCGCTATGTACAACCCCCCAGCTCTCATTGAACGGCAACCCGGGAAGCGGCACACCCCGGTACCCTACCGACCGAAAGACTACGGTAGCCGGCAGCATCTCATACTTGGCGGTGGCGCGCGGCCGGAGCTTCCCGCGCCCGGTATCATAGAGCTCGTTTTTTACCAGGGTCACGCTGCCGACATGGCCAGTGCCGTCGTCACAGAGCTTAGTGGGCGACACCAGAAAGCGAATGGTGAGCAGCTTGCCTTTGCCGCTGCGCGCTCGCGTGGCATAGTCCTGAATCATCGCGACCTTCTTTGCCATCGCTCGGGGAGGCTTGTCACCCAGGCCTTCTAGTGTACACGCATCCAGCTTCGCTTCCGCAGGTGGCACACGGATGTCGGCACCTGGCAGCAGCCCCAGCTCTTTGGCTTCCGGGTTGGTGAAGGCCGCCTGCGCCGGACCTCGGCGCCCCAGCATCGTCACTTCCTTGACGCGGCTGTGTCGAAGCGCTTCTAAGGCATAGTCCGCGATATCGGTCGCAGCCAGCTCTTCAGTAGTGCGACACAGGATGCGGCACACATCTACGGCGACATTACCCACACCGACGACAGCGACTCGCTCTTGAGTCAGATCAAAAGTCAGGTGACGGTAATCGGGGTGCCCATTGTACCAGGCCACGAAGTCGGTAGCGGAGTAGCTTCGCCCAAGGTCTTCCCCCGGGATGTTGAGTCTGCGGTCCACCTGCGCACCGGTAGAGAAATAAATCTGGTGGTAGTGCGCCCTGAGCTGGTCCAGTGACAGGTGACGTCCGTATTCCACGTTGCCGAAGAAGCGGAAGCCTCCCAGTGCCGCGATCTTGGTGTAGACGCGCGTCACGTTCTTGATTTTCTGGTGGTCGGGGGCCACGCCGCAGCGCACCAGCCCAAAGGGGGTCGGCAGCTTGTCAAACATATCCACCTCGACGCGGTGCGTCTTGCGCCGCAACAGGTGCCCAGCCGCATAGAATCCTGCGGGCCCCGCGCCCACGATGGCCACACGCAGCGGGTTAACGGGCGTTCCGATATCAGGCATCGTGCTCTTATCCAGTCATTGCTGTCTGCCAGCCTGAATGTAACCCGACAGATGCTGCTGTGTCAACGCGCTCTGTCCACTTGGGCGCTCTGCAGCCCGGTATCTGCGCTGCCGTCTCAATCCCCTGCCCTCCTACTTCAGCTTTGTGCGTTTCGTAGCAGCGCATCCGTAAATCCGCCGCGCGCACGCGCTAACATATGCTCTGACCCATTGAACGTATGAAGCGCATGACTGTCGCAAAATCATCTCATTGGCCGCGCATGCTTGGCGTGGTCGCCCTCGGATTGCTGCTGCCAGCCCTGGCCACCGCCAGCGGTGTCAGCGGCGTAGATATCGCCACCAGCACGGTCCAGAAGATCGTGTCGCTCCTGACGGGCGACCTTGCTACCGCTGCGTTCCTGCTCATTATCGTGCTGGGCGGTCTGGCATGGTGGATCACACGGGCCAGCCGCGCTGGCGAGGTCTTGGGACGTACCGTCGTCGGCGCCGTCATCATATTCGGTGCGGCGCAGATTTCAGAGTTCTTCGCCTTCCAAGGCGCGGTCCTCTGACCGAAGTTGAGTCGAGTCCAGAGCCGCTGCGGCGGGCACCCGTCTTTGATTCTCTGCAGCGGCGGCCCCAGCTTCTGGGCCTGCCCCAGGACGCCTTTCTGCTCTTTTCCCTCTGCTTTGTGTGCCTTAGCATCGCTTCCCGCCTCGACCCGATCGTCTTGGGCGCTGGTGCGACGGTATACGTCGTGGTCCTTCCAGTGCTTCGGCGCCTCTTCGACAAGGAACCCTACCTCCTGGATATCGTGCCGCGCGCCATGCGCTACGCACCCCGGTATCCGCGCCAGGCGCGAGAAAGGGCTGCCCGGTGGCGTGACCGCGTCGGTAACCGCCGGCCATGAGCAAGACGCCGCCTCCCCAGTGCGACGCGCTCGGAAGGATCACGACCGCTGGCGCGCCAACAAGCGCTTACCGATGCGGTTTTGCCCAACTCGTAACGCGACCAGCGCACCGCACACACCTTGTTGCCAGTAAACTGAGGCACCCTTTGTGGCATGGATCCCATCAGCTTCCTTGGCGGCGCCGCGCTCGGAGCAGGCGCATGGCGCCTTGCGCGTCACCTAGTTGCGCAGCCCGCGCCCCGGGAAGGTCTGGGAGACCTCCTCGGATGGGCATTTCTTGTCGATGATGGCGTGATCCTGATGAAAGACGGATCCTTTCTGGCGGGCATATCGCTGCGCGGCCGCGACCTCGAAAGCGCGGCAGCAGCAGAGGTGAACCGCGCCTCGCAAGCCGTCCACGAAGCACTGATGCTCCTAGGTGAGGGCTACGCTTTGGAAGTAAACGTCCACCGCCGTGAGCTGCAGGACTATCACTCGGCAGAGCGTAACAGCTTTCCGACCGAAGCGCTACGGACGGTCGAAGCGGAGCGGCGCGCACAGTTTCTTCGGCCCGGTGTCTACTTCGAGACGCATAGCACGGTCCTTATTACATGCACGCCGCCTAAGGATCGCCTTCGGCAATGGGAGCGGCTGGTCGTGAGCGGCGCTGGCCCAAGGCTTGACTACGCCGAGGTGCTGTCGCGCTTTAAGACGACCCTATCCCAGGTACGGTCCCACCTGGGTGCCACCTTTATTGTGCGTCCGCTTAACAGCCAGGCGCTCATCACCGAATGCCACCGGTGCTTGACGGGCCTGGACCACGCGGTTGCACCATCAGGCTCCTACCTCGGGCATGCGTTGGCCTCCTGTGACCTAGCCACCGGCTATGTGCCGCATATCGCTGAGGCACACGTCTTTGTCGTCGCTGTCACCTCGCTTGGCAGCTTTACCCAAGCGGCGGCAGGCAACTTTTTCAATTCGCTGCAGGAGCCAGCCCGCTGGCATATGCGCTTTGTGGCCCTCGCCCGCACCGAAGCTCAACGCCGGATCCGAAAGCTGCAGAACCGGTGGTTTCACCAGCGCGGTGGTCTGCGAGCCCTGGCATCCTTCGAAGTTAAAGACACGATAGAGGACCAGGATGCGCTCAGCATGCAGCAGGAAACGTCGCACGCCCTGGCGGCAGCCGCCAGCGGGCAGGCCCGCTTCGGGTACTTCACCAATGCGCTGATCCTGCGCGATGCTCATCTTGCGCAGGGGCGCGCCCGCGCCGAGGGGCTGCAACAGACGCTGCGGGATGAAGGCTTCACCTGCATCCTGGAAACCGTCAACGCCACCGACGCTTTTGTCGGCAGCCTTCCCGGCCACGGCTATGCCAACCTGCGCCGACCACTCATCTCCAGCCACAACGTGGCACACCTGTTTCCCGTGACCGCCCCCTGGACCGGCAGTCACACCTGCCCCAGCCCTCTCTTTCCTTCGGGCAGTCCGCCCCTGCTCATGGCGCAGGCTTGCGGTGCCACGCCTTTCGCAATGAACCTCCATCAGGATGATGTGGGCCACACGCTTGTGGTGGGTGCCACCGGCGCTGGCAAGAGCGTGCTGGTCGGCTTTGTTGCTCTGAGCTTTCTGCGCTACGCCCAAAGCCGTGTATTCATTTTCGACGTGGGCGGTTCGCACCGGGTGCTGACGCGCGCTTCGGGCGGGCTGCATCATGACTTGGGCACCGAAGCCGCCGGTGCTATACAGCCACTGCGCCACTTCGAGCGTGAAGAGGATCGCATGTGGGCGCTGGCGTGGCTGGAGACCCTAATTGACTTAGCTGGCTGCCGGATAGAGCCCAAAGATCGGCTGGCCCTGTCGCGCGCGCTTTGCCTGTTGGCCGCCAGCCCGCTGCGGCATCGCACCTTGACGGCGCTGCATGTAATTCTGCCGCCACACCTGCAAGACGCTCTAGAGCCGTACACGATCCAGGGCGCCTATGGGCGCCTTCTAGATGGCACCGCCGAGCGGTTGGCCAGCGCGCGGATGACCACCTTTGAGCTGAGCGGCATCCTGCCGCTTGGCGATGCAGCCGTCGTCCCATTGCTGCTCACGTTGTTTCGCCAAATTGAGCGATCGCTCACCGGCGCTCCCACGCTCATCATCATTGAAGAAGCATGGGCCGCACTGCTACGGTCTACCTTCAGCGCGCGCATACGCCAATGGTTGCTCACGTTGCGCAAACACAACACGGCAGTCGTCATCGTGGCACATTCGGCGGGACAGCTCAAGGTGTTGCCGCAGGCGGCAGCCATCACCGAGTCCTGCCCGACGCGCATACTGCTGCCCAACCCAGAAGCACGCGTAGCGGAGCAGGCCGCCGTCTACCGGCTTTTGGACCTTAACGCTCGCGAGATAGAGATCATTGCCACGGCGCAGCGGCGCCGCGACTACTACTATCAGAGTCCTGCGGGCAGCCGCCTCTTTGATCTTGACCTGGGCCCCAAAGCTCGCGCGCTATTGATGCCCATGGCTGGGCGCAGTACGCAAGCCTCGGCCCAGACGCTCTTCGCGCTCATGGACGCGCATGGCGCGTCCTTCCTTGATCACCTGAGTACCCCTGACCCATGAGAACTGCACTGATCCTTATCTGCCTATTATGTGTGCAGCCAGCCCGCGCCCAGATTCCCGTCATTGACGTCGCCTCGATCGCCAAGGCGGTAGCGCAGTTGGCAGAGCTGCGCGAACAGGTGCGCCTCCTTTCAGAAGCGCTCACCGTCACACGCGCCCTGCGCAACGTGGCACAGAACCATCTGGGGCGCTACGAGCGTGCCCTCACCAAGCGCGGAGTGGTACCGACCGAGCCTATGGAAACCGCCTCCGCGGACGCGGAAGCCGCCATGGATGGCACCTTGAGCTTTCTAGCACCAGAGGAATTGGCCCGGCTGTACCGCATGTACGACATACCAACCGACCCGCTGGCGCACGACCGCGCGGTAACCGCGCGGTCTATGCACACGGTGACCGGCACCGTGGACGGGCTCGCCGCCCACCGGCAACAGATACTCCGGGCGCAAGACGAGCTGGACCGATTCAAGGAAGAAATCACCAACAACCCAGAGCCGCAGCAGATGAGGGATGTCCAGGCCAGCCTGCAGGTGCTGACGGCGCGCGAAGCCCTCCTTACCCGACAAACCCTCATGATGCTGACGAACATGGAGGCGGTACGCGCAGCGCAGGAGCTGAACGACCGGGCGCAGCGTCGCGCCGTCTTTGAGCTGTTTGTAGGCCAGACCGACTGGCTCGGTGATCAGAGCCAGTACGAGTTCCGGTCCTTTCTGCGCATGCCCGGCCAATAGCGGATGCTGTTTCTGGCTCTTTTACCTTGGGCTTTGTTGCAGTCAGCGCCGCAGAGCGCGATGCTCGACTGCGCTCCGACCCAGCTGTTTGACTGTGCCCAAGAGGTGTTTCGCCTCACCACCGAGGGGTGGATTGACCGCGCGCTGGGAGCCGCTCAGGCGCTCTTTGTGAGCTTAGCCGTGCTGGAGATCGTCATTACCGGATATCTGTATTGGATGCGGCGCCAGAAAGGCAACGACATCATAGGTCAGTTCGCGCTTAAGATCGGCATGTTAGCTTTTGCGCTGGGGCTCCTTTCCACCTATCACCATTGGCTGCCGCTCATCCCACGGGCCTTTGGCGAGAGCGCGATGCATATCGGAGGAGATGTGGTCACGCAGCTTTCGCCCACGCACCTGGTAAACGTAGGGCTGAGCATCTTTCTGAGCACACTCAAGGCACTCGGGCTGACATCGGACATGATCGTGGTTCTGACGTTTGTACCGGCATTCATCATCCTATTGTGCTTTGTAGTGCTCGCGGCGCTCCTTTTGGTGACGCTGGTGGAGAGCTATGTCGTCGTAACGGGCGGACTCTTTTTCGTCGGCTTTGTGGCCTTCCGGGGCACCGCCCCAATGGGCGACGGCTACCTGCAGTACGTCGTGTATGTGGGGATCAAGCTTTTCTTCCTGATCCTGGTGGCAAGCGTGGCCGCCGCCATTGGCGACGACATGGTCACGCTGATCGGCCGCTATGACAACTTGTGGCTCGAAATCATTGAAAACCTCTTTCGCCTGGATCCCCGTGGCGCCGCGGGGGCGGTGACATCGCGGCTGGGCTTTTTGTGGTCCATCACGGCGGTCGCCATCCTTTTGGCCGTCTTGGGGCTGACGCTGCCAGAGCGAATTGCCGACCGCCTCAGCCGCCACTTGTCCTTTAACCTCAAAGGGATGCTGCAGCGCCTGTGAAGGGGGTTTTTGCACGTTGGAAGCGCCGTGGCGGCGAGAAGCTGCCCAAACGCGGGCACGCCTACCTGGAGGGGCGTTACTCCTTTGAGCGCCTTTTCGGGGACTTAGCGCAGAGCCGCCGCCTGTGGCAGGCGGTAGCACTGACGGCCCTTATAGCCAATGGCGCGCTCACGGCCGGCTTTATCATCTTAGCCCGCACGCACAAGGTGGTGCCCTACATCGTGGAGGTGGACGCGTTGGGTGAGGTGCGGGCTTCATCAGAGCTTGGGGTGGCCGACCCCCCAGAGCGCGCCGTGCAGGTAGCACTACGCCGCTTTGTCCACAACATGCGGACGGTCCCTTCCGACCTACGCCTGCTTAATGTGCAACTTAAGCGCGCGCAGGCCTTTGTGGCTGGCCATGCGCTGACCACCTTTATGCGCGAGGTGCGCGGCAACACCGAGACCTTAGTGCAGATGCTCCGACGCAAAGAGACGCGCTATGTGGAAGAGATCTCCAGCGTCCTCAAGGTGCCAGGTGAATCCGGCGTTTATCGAATCGCGTGGCGAGAGTCGGGCGGTCTAGCCCCAGGCAGCGTTGCGCAGACCTTCGAAGGACACTTCAAGGTGCGCGTCATCGCGCCCGATGACGCCGAGATCCTGCTCGACAACCCGCTGGGCATTTTCGTCACCGACTATACGTGGGCCGCTACCGGCCAACACCCCTGATGGGGCATACATGATTTGCTGCGCGGCGCCTCCAGCCTCCTCACACCCACACTATTCACCAGGGCATTCGGTGAACCACTGGCACGACTTACGCACAATCACCTCTTTCGTCTTCGCAACATCTTACTAATACTTTTCAGCGATTCTAAATTTGGGGCGTTCGATGGGGAAACGGATCTTGTTTTGCGGTAGGCTACGCGCACGCGGGCTGTGAGTTAGGCGGTTGGTGGACGGAAACAGGCAATGAGAAGCTACATTTGAGGTGCCACCAATCCGCCCGAGACACACGACGGCCTTTCAGGCCTCTGGAATTCCCAGTTATCCTGTTTATAACATACAATCTTTCAGGCTCTCGCAGCGGAAGGCGCCAGCAGAGGAGGAGGACAGAACAACATGCTTTCCCAGAGCCTTCGCCAGTTGGGAATTGGGTAGCGTGTCGTACATGCTGGCAACGCCTTAAACCCGCATAATTCACGTCTGAGATTTGCATAAAACAGCAGCAAAGCATTGCATGGATACTTTGTTACAATACATATAACCCTGAGTGCGTCAAATTTCAACTAGAAGGGCGTTTATACGGTCCATTTCAGCGAATAAAGAGGCTTTTGCCTATTGATTTGCAGCGGGTGGTCCCAAAACAAGAGTTTGGCGTGCTTCTGCTCGCCCACTTAATTGCATTTAGGCCATAGTATAAACATAGTTTATACGTGTTTTGGGGCAGTTGGAGGGATAGTACGGATTCACCCGGTGGGTGAACGAGACGTGGCCCATTTTGGGCCCTTTTGCCCGTCCTAGCAGGCATCCACCTTCCGGGCAGAGCCCGGGATTTCTGCGCCTGGGCGAGCTTGAGAGGGGCACCAAGAGGCAGGCGGATCGGTCTGCTAGACGGCGGACATGGTCATGGCCGATTCGGCATTGCGAGTGCGGCCTGCATCGGTCGCATGCACGGCACTGGGTGCAGGATGGTTATGGGCTGTTTGCGGCGAGCCGGGAGCACCGTGCCAGGGTTATGGGTCCTGGCGACGATGGCCGAAGGGCTGCGGACCGTGGCACGCGAAGCGGCATTACGCACGATGTGACTCTCATACTTGACTTTGACAAAACTAATTGTTACCTTTGGACTACCTCATTGTTGCGGCGTATAGGACGGTACAGCAGCCATGAGGCAGGGGGTCCCCTTACCGCTGGGCGGGCTTGCGCACACCAGCACGAGCGCGTCACGGTGCCAGAAGGACCGCTACACGTACCATCCATGATCCAGTGAGCCCATGTCCGCATCCAACACGTTGAAAACGTTCGCGTCGCACAACCGCTCGGTTAAGGTGAGTTTTGATAAGCCCGATCAGTTGACGTCCGATGCGGGCGCCTTTATTGGTCGTCGCCTGCTGGACTTGACGGGCTTGATTGCGATGCTGATGGAGGGCTTGAAGGACTCCCGCGACAAGCGCCGTGTCCGGCACTCGCTGCCTGAGCTGCTGCAGCAGGTGCTGCTGTCGTTCATGCAGGGATGGGATCGTCTGCGCTCAGCGGAAGCCTTAAAGAACGACCCCGCCTTCCGCGTGGCCTGCCGTAACCAGCGAGGTGCAAAGGTGCTAGAGGCCAAACACCGCTTAGCTTCGCAGCCGACGCTGTCACGCACTATTGACCAGCTCAGCGAAGAGCCCAAGCTCCAGCATCTGTCCGACACGGTCACCCGGCTGGGAATGGAGACGATATACACCCGCAACGGAGGCAAGCGCGTGCCGGAGCTGGTCATCGACGTGGATAGCTATCCCGTAGAAGTGTACGGGAAGCAGGAAGGCAGCGAATATAATGCGCACTATAGGCACAGGATATATTTGCCTATGGTGGCCACATGCGGGCCCACGGGGGATGCGCTGGGAGCAGAACTGCGTCCTGGCGCTATGAATGACGCAAGAGATAGCCATCAATTCATCCACCGGATTGCGAAAGCAGGGCAGAAGCACGTCGCCGAACGGATTATCGTGCGTGCCGACGCGGGCTTCAACAGCCCCATCACGTACGAGCGCCTCGAAAACGATGGCATCGACTACGTCATGTCCAACGACAACTAGAATTGAGACCAGCGACAATTAGAATTGCGTTTCGGGAGGAGGAGACTCCCCGGCGGAGCAGCGAGCTGCGAAGCCGGGGAGTCTGTCCGATTTCGTAGGCGTTCAGTGGTCCGTACCTCGTTCGTTCGGGGTAAAGATACTGCTGTATGGGAGACATATGATTCAGGTATTTCCTTGTTTGATTGGCGTTGGTTGGAGGCTTCCAGTCATCCGCTGTGGTAGTGCTGCTGGAGCCTGTTTAGGGCGGCCGTCACCCCCACCATAGGCGTGCCGTTGGTTTCCGGCTGGCTGAAGGCAACGGGGCGGGTGGTTCGTAGGCTGCCCCGTTTGGTCGATACCGTTTCCTCGCGGGATCGCTTTCGTGCGGTCTCTGTAGCCATCGTACAGGCCCTCGGTGCGCTCTCGCCTGTGCTGGAGGCGTACCAGGGTGTCCGGGCTGAGACCGTCGTAAGCGCCTTTCTCACGTGTCCCTGAGCATCATACGGCGATCCGGAACCGTGCAACCCAGAACACAGCAAGGACCTCTCACCGCTGTTCGGTGGACTGAAGGGGGTCCTGTGTGCTCCCTGGTCCCGGCAGCCGCCTTCCAAGTACACGCTCAGGTCATGATGGATGCGAGTGGGCGGCCGCGTTTGATCACAGACCCCCGAGATCTTCTCCAGCGGGAATCCACAATTCCGCAGCTTATTGACCCGATGCTTCGGCAGACGACATGAACAGCTCGAAGACACCGGACAGACTCCCGGTGAACGAAGCTGTATGCTCGGCGGTATCGCGATCAACCTGTTCCATGGACGCTGCAGGCCGTCATAGGCGCTCAGATCCACTATTGGGTGCGAGTATCTCATCTGGATCAGCACTAGGTAAGGGCAGACCCGCTGCGACCGCTAGCCGCTCGCGACGACCCCATGGAACCACTAAGGAGCCGCTGCGTTTTTAGGAGATTTTGCTGGTCATGTTGACGCGGGACTCCGCAATTCCGCTGCTTGTTGACCCGATGCTTCGGCAGACGGCATGAACAGCTCGGAGACGTCGGACAAACTCCCGGTGAACCGGCCTTTCGGCTCGGCGGTATCGCGATCAACAACCTGTTCCATGGACGCTGTAGGCCGTCATAGGCGCTCAGATCCACTATTGGGTGCGAGTATCTCATCTGGATCAGCACTAGGTAAGGGCAGACCCGCTGCAACTGCTAGCCGCTCGCGACGGCTCCATGGAACCACTAAGGAGCTGCTGCGTTCTCAAGGGATTTTGCTGGGCATGTTGACGCGGGAATCCGCAATTCCGCTGCTTGTTGACCCGATGCTTCGGCAGACGGCCTGAACAGCTCGGAGACACCGGACAGACTCCCGGTGAACCGACCTTTCTGCTCGGCGGTATCGCGATCAACCTGTTCCATGGACGCTGCGGACCGTCATAAGCGCTCAGATCCACTATTGGGTGTGAGTATCTCATCTGGATTAGCACTAGGTAAGGGCAGAGCCCGCCGCGACGGCTAAGCGCTCGCGACGGCTCCATGGAACCGCTAAGGGGCTGCTGTGTTAATACTAGGTTTATGCTGGGCTTGTTGCCGCTGCCTGGATGCTTCCAGTCGATAGCTGGGCAGGTTGAGCTCCAGGATCACGCTGTGATGCACGATGCGATCTATGGCAGCGGCGGTGGTCATCGGATCCTTGAAGATGCTTTCCCAGTGGCTGAAGGCGAGATTGCTGGTAATCAGGATGCTGCCGCGTTCGTAGCGTTCGGCCAGCAAGTGGAACAAGACCTCCATCTCTTCGCGGCTGTGCTGTACGTAGCCGATGTCGTCCAGGATCAGCGCCTCGTATCGCCTCAGGCGCTTCAGCATCTGCGGTAATCGCAGGTCGCGCTTAGCGGCGAGTAGTTGCTGGACGAGCATGCCGCAGCGATAAAACTTCACGCGGCGGTGCTGAAAGATGAGCTCCCGGCCCAGCGCACACAGCAAATGGGTCTTTCCGCTGCCTGGAGGACCGAAGGCCAGCACATTCTCCTTGCGATCCAGAAAGCCACCTTCTAGGAGCACGCTCACATGGTGATCGATTCGAACTGGCAGCCGACCCCGGTCAAACGTGTCCATGGTTTTCTCCAGTGGTAGCCCGGATTCCCGGAGCCAGCGCTGTATCCGGTTGTTGCGGCGGGTGTGCACCTCCGTCTCGACCAGTTCCCACAAGAACCGTTCAAAGCTCAAAGACTCCCGTCGAGCCAAGTCCGCCCTATCCCGGTAGCCGTCGCGCATACTCGGCAAACGAAGCTCCTTCAAGCCTGCACGCAGCGCACGGTCCAGCTGCGCGGTGGTCAGTGTCTTCATTGCGCTTCGTGGTGTAACAGGCTATTATAGGCGCTCAGATCCACCGCACAAACCTGCACCGATGGCTCCTCAATCTCTTGATTCATGAGCGTCTTTACCGAAACGAGCGTAAGCGGCTGCGTACTATTGAGCAACTGGCTAAGCCTGCCCTTTACCCATATCGCGACCTAGTCTGACGACTCTGCGGGTGCATTGGACCTCTCTTCAGGCCCAGCAATAGTGCTCAGGTCTGCCCCCGGCCCATAGGGACCACTTGACATTGTAAGTCGTGTTGCTTACTATAGTAGCATGTTCGAGCAGAATCAGATTTTGCGGACTCTCAGTGCTCCCCGGGGGCGCATTCGCTTGAAGAAGAGGCTCTCTGACGAGAGCCTTCCCAATCGCACCGCGATTGCGCGCCGTGTATGTGAGGACTTTGGATTTGTAGATGCCAAAGGCAGGGCACAGGTAGCTACCTGCGCGAAAGCCCTCTTGAAGCTGGAGGCACGGGGTGAGATCACGCTGCCAGCACCGCTCAACAATCATGCTGCGCAGGCGTCGCCCCGCCTGTTGGACGAGGCGGTTGCTCCACCGGTGGCAATGCCAGCGACTTTGGGTGAGGTGGTAGGTCTTGCAGTGGTACGAGTTCGGACCGCAGCACAGCGTGCGGTGTGGAATACCCTGCTGCACCATGAGCATCCTCGTGGTACGACCACCCTTGTTGGTGCCCAGCTGCGGTACCTGGTAGTGAGCGCACATGGATATCTGGGCGCGGTAGGTTTTTCCGCCCCGGCCTTGCGCTTGGCCGCAAGGGAACACTTCATGGCATGGAGCGATGCCCAACGCCAAGCGCACCTCCACCGCATCTTCTGTTTGAGCCGCTTTCTGATACGCGGCACTTGCAAATACCTGGCCAGTCACGTACTCGGCAGGGTGTTGAAGCAGTTATCTGACGACTGTTATGCGCTTTATGGATACCACCCCTGGTTGATAGAAACGTATGTGGAACCTCCATGGAAAGGTACGTGCTTCAAGGCGGCCAATTTTCTGTCCATCGGCTATACTGCTGGGGGCAAGCGCCACGCACATTCCAAAGAAGAAGCGCCGAAGGCCTTGTTCATGTACGAAGTGGACCGCCGGTGGCGCTCGTACTTGGGCGTACCCGAGGTGGCGCTGCGTCCGGTCAGGCAACCGCACGAAGGCATGGACAACTGGGTTGAGGCAGAGTTCGGAGATGCTCCGCTGGGAGACCGGCGGCTGTCCACGCGGTTGGTGAAGAGCGCCTCGTTGTTGGCCGATGTGATAGGAAAGCCTATATGCTCCCATATAAGCCATGATAGGGCGGCGGTGAAGGCCCATTACCGGCTTCTGAGCAGCAAGCAGACCGACGTAACACCCGAAAACATGCTGGCGCCGCATCGCAAACGTACGATTGAGCGGATACGGAGTCAGAAGGTGGTACTCTGCATACAGGATACCACCAAGCTGAATTTCAGCACGCGACCCGCCTGTGAAGACTTGCAGGTCATAGGTACCAACCAGACGAAAGCAAAATCCCGTGGGATGCCCCTTCATGCCACGCTGGTTACTACTACCGATGGCCTGCCTCTGGGGATATTACGTTGTAGTTATCGGGATCCAGATACGGGACCGCTCAAACCTCGATCGCAGCAGTGGTTAGACGGATTTCTGGACATCTGCGAAGCAGCAGAGGAGATTCCCAAGCAGTGTCGCCTCATCTGCGTGATGGACCGAGAGGCGGATAACTTTGCGCTATTTGCCGCCCAGCGGGCACAGGATCGCGTGGAACTCCTGGTCCGCGCCCGTCATGACCGGAGACTGGCGAAGAATAAAAAGCTGTTTGCGACGCTTCGCAGCGGTCCTGCCGCTGCGAAGGTGCGGATAGAGATCCAACGGGTCACGGCGCGTCCGAAGTCTTCCAGGAAGAAGGTGCGCCACGGACGTAGTCACCGTATTGCCCGAGCCGAGGTACGCTACCATTGCGTACAGCTGCCCGCCACGCAGCGGCAAGGGGGATCCGTAGCGATGTACGGCGTGCATGTCCGGGAGATCGCGCCCCCGAAGGGAGAGAAGGCGGTGGAATGGTATCTGCTGACCAGTATGGCGGTGCACAGCGCAGAAGAAGCGGTGCAGATCCTGACTTATTATACCCGGCGATGGCGTGTTGAAGACTTTTTCCGCGTGCTCAAGAGTGGCTGTAAGGTGGAACGCATGGCGATGCGTTCGGCAGCGCGCCTGGAACGTGGGTTGGCGGTGTACTGCGTGATCGCCTGCTATGTCATGATGCTCACCTTACTGGGGCGTGCCGTCCCTGGATTAGACGCCGAGCTGATATTCTCCCCGATGCAGTTGATTGCTCTCTCCTTTTATGCTAAGAACGTGAAGCTGCCGGTACCCCGCACCCTGGAAGCGGCGCTTCTGCTAGTAGCAGTAATGGGCGGCTATCAGAATCGAACTCGCGATGGACCGCCCGGCTTTCAGATCATGTGGCGCGGATTAGAGCGACTATCCACCATTTGCTTTGGGTACGAAATACTGCCGGCAGCGTATCGAGAAGGGCTTGGTTGCGACTATGGCCATGGGAGCAGCATACTTTCTTGACCCTGTCGCGCATCGACGCACGAGCCAGAGGCACGCCACCACGGAGCAGCACTGGCATCGTAAGCAGTGGATACCTCTAATGCAAGTCTGAACGCACATTGAGTGACGGCATGTCGAAACCTTACGGGCGGCGAAGTGCAAAAAGTCAGCAAGGGTGCTCCGCATGATCACTCATCGCCGCGAACTGAGCACTATTGCTGGGCCTGAAGATAGGTCCAAGGCACCCGCTGGGGGGAGAAGGGGATTTTGGGGTTTGGCAGTCGGGCCCTGACCTTCATAAGCGCCTTTCGGAGCTTGAGCAGGTGTTGGTGATTGGGGATGGTTTTCAGTTTGGGTTCTGCATACATGAGAGCCAGCGCCATCCAGCGGTGGACCTGTGCCGAGTTGTTCCAACTGCAAACATTGCGCGTCAATCTGCCGAGGGTACTATTGAGATTCTCAATACAGTTGGTGGTGCGCAGGCTTTGGCCGAGCTCTTTGGCTATTGCGAGCCTTTGGATCGTGAGCGTGTCCTCCATGCCTTCCTCCAGACTCTTCCTGGCCTTGAGTTGGTTGGAGGCTTCCAGGTCGTCCTTGATCGATAGGAGTTCCGCCTTCGCGTCTCTGTAGTCTGGAATGTGATAGGCTTTCTGCAGGCGCGCCCGATATACGAGCTTATCTTCTTTGCTCATGTGGGCCACAACGTTTTCCCGCTTGTGCCAACAGCAGCGCTGCACCTGCACGAAGCCGCCGAAGACCTCCTTGATAGCGGCGGGGGGCCCTTTGGCGCCATCGAAGTCGTCAGACTAGGTCGCGATATGGGTAAAGGGCAGGGCTAAGCGCAGCAGATACGGCGGCTTCGCTCTCTTTGGCCGCCAGATGCAGCACGCGCAGGTATTGCTTGTCGGCCGCAAGCGAGCTCGAGTGGACACGCTTTAGCTCGTCATACGCCATGCGAAACGTATGAGACGGAAATAGATCGGCCTTGTACCGATAATGAGCAAAGGCTCCAGGCTTGCGCACCAGCATATCAATCACATGGCGGTATTCGACCCGAGCCTTACCTGTGCCGTGGAGCCGTGGCATATGCGTCACGCGCCGCTGCGCATACCACACCTCGATCCGCTCCGCATAAATCCGTACATCCACCAGCTCCCCGATCAGCCGACTATTAACCGAATACCAGTTCTTCTTCACGCGGACCAACCCGCCCTTGCTCACGCGCATACGTCTGCGCTGATAGCTGTTCAGGCGCCGCTCGGGTAACGAGCGCAGCTTGGCCTGATCCTCTTTGAGACGGGCCTCTCGATTAGCATTGCGCCCCGCAAACACCTTGGCCAGAAATGCCTCATATTCTTGCCTGCTTTCAAAGTCCGAACTGCCCCGCAAGGCGAGCTGGTTACCGATCGCGCGCTTGAGCCGAAAGTGACTCTGCTCAATCTTCCCGTTCTCGTTGGAGCGCCGTGGCTGCGTGTGCTGCGCCTCCATCCCGTAATGCCGCATCAGAGCACCATATCGGTCGGTAAAGGGGGCTCCCTCCTTCTCGGTACGCTTTAGATTGCGCACCGCACAGCTCATAGAGTCGGTCTGGTGCAGCCGGGGCACACCACCCAACTGCGTGAGCGCATTCTGCAGCCCCGCACTTAGCGCCTCAAAGCTCTCAGACGTGCAGATCGTTCCCGCCTCCCAGTTGGAGTAGGCCAAAACGAAGTGGAACAGCATATGCTTAAACGGCTGGCCTTGGATGGTCACGCCCAGCTTGTTCATGCAGGTGAAGTCCGACTGCGCCCGCTCACCAGGTTCGTATGCCTGGTCAAAGAAGACCTCCTTCCCAGGACCCGCTTCGGCTCGCCACCGCTTCACACGCCGCTGCAATGTGCGCAGCTGACTCGACTGAAACTGGCCAGGGTGGCGACGCTGCAAGTGCTCGAACACAGCCTTGACCTCCAGCCCAGGGTTCTCCTCCAAATAGGGCAGTATTTCGCCCCATACTTCCGCAAACGCGTCGGGACGCGTGCGATACGTTCGCTCGGTCTTCATCTCACTCGGCAGTTTGCCCGCACGCAGGTACTTGCGTGCGGTGTTCTCAGACATACCAGCCTTCGCCGCAGCCGTTGATCGTGCCCTCTTTTTCCCGTTAACGAGCTTGAACAGGAGCTTGACTTGCTGATCGGTAACCATAATGAATGCGTGTTGACAGGTGAACAATCCTGCCCGTAGATACGCATCTCACCGATTCCTTCCCCCGCAATTCTAATTGTCGCTGGTCTCAATTCTAATTGTCGCTGAACAACGTCATGCACCTGAAAAAGAACAAGAAACTGAAAACGTTGATGAAGAAGACCGTGGCTAAGTACGGCGGATCACCTAAGCACTGCATAGAGCTGACCTATAAAGCGAAGTCTTGGAACGAGGCCCAGCGCGTGGTGATGGCGCCCAAGACGGACTCCAAGTCCGAGCCGGAATACTACTTTCTGCTCACGTCCTTGTCAGAGAAAGAATGCGATGCCCAGAGCTTGGCTGACTTCTACCGGATGCGAGGCAAAGCGGAAGCACACCACGCAGAGATCAAATACGCTTCCTGTCAGCTGTCCTCGGCGGCGCGCCCCAACATGTTCGAGAAAGTGGTCAAGCAATCACTCGGAGACGAGAGCGATAGTAAGACCCAAGATGAGAGCGATAGCAAGACCCAAGATGAGAGCGATAGCAAGACCCAAGATGAGAGCGATAGCAAGACCCAAGATGAGAGCGATAGCAAGACCCAAGATGAGAGCGATAGCAAGACCCAAGATGAGAGCGATAGCAAGACCCAAGACGAGAGCGATAGCAAGACCCAAGACGAGAGCGACAACAAGACCCAAGACGAGAAGGCTACCAAGACGGTGCGCCCTCAGAATGCGGTACGCTTGCTACTGAATGTGATGGCCTATCAACTGATCCATATCGGGCGCTGCCAAATGATCGACCCCGACTACTTGGCTCCCAGAAACTGGCCCCTGGGACTACCGACCGCCACAGAACCCCCACCAACAGACGTTGGTCCGCCAGCAGAGCCAAGTAGCAACGGCACCGCCGAAGCAAACACCGAGAAGCACGACAAGCAGATGAAGCCTGAGCCCGTACACGCGCCGCTCATGCATGTGCGCAGATTCAGGGAGAACGTGCTCAAGGTAGGGGGACGCCTGACCAGACATGCACGGCGGCTGCACTTCTATCTCGCCGAGTCCGCAAAGAAGCTGTGGGAGACCTTCTGGGAAAACACATGGAAGCTGCGCTGGCAGACCCTGTGCTGGCCGAGTCTGCCTAAACGGTGCTAAGAGGCCACCACCCGGCTTCCTGACCACGTTAACGCACCTCCCCAAGGGCGACCAACCAGAGCCCAGCGCCAAGCTACGCCCGCACGACATTAATTCGCCCCGCTGAGCGGCAAAAAGACACTCTGAGCGCGCCGCAAACCCGCGAAATCGCTCTCTCGCTCCACGACTAGGCCCCATCAACGGGTCATACCCCTGCCTCCAAGGCATTTACCCCTCAACGGCCGCCCACGAATTCCAACTAGTGAATAGTGTGGGTTAAAGAAATCGCGGCGCACCTGGTAGGATGCTCGGCATTGCTTCCACAACCCTTTTACTTGGTCGAGCATCGTATGCAGGGCAAATGCCAACAGGTTGAGGGTGGCTAACAGGTTTGCCAGCCCATTTTTGCCATGCCCGAAGTTGTGTTTGAAGTTCTGTCCGTGTCGTGCGAGGAGGTTGAAGCACTCGTTCTCGATTTTCCAGCGCGCCCGCCCACAAAGAGCAACCTCCTGTACATTGTGCTTCGTTACCGTCAGGCTGGTGAAAAGCGTCGTGTAGAAGGTCTACTTGTAGGTGCCCTGCTTTTGGCGTACCCGCACGGTCTTTTCCACCCATGTGCCGTGTACGGCATCGTCCGTGTTCCGAATCGGCAGATCGGTCATCCAGCGATAGCAGTGCTCTTCGTAGCGACGTGTCTTCTTGTTCTGCACCCGAATCCAACCGGTGCTCTGGATATAGCGCTCGTGTAAAAACTTGAATAGCGTGCGATGCGACTTGGGTTTGACCACCAAACAGGAAATCGGCGCCCGCATGGAGCACCTGTTGGCAGAAGGGGTGTGTAGCATATAGGGCATCTCCCAGATATACCGGACGATAGCGAGCCATGCGAGCTCCCCACTTCGTTAACCACCGCTTAGCGGCATTGATCTCGCAATCCTGCTTGCGACGCCGCACCGAGTGCTGGTCGCCAGGATCATCCTGTGTGCGGACAAACTCTGGCATCAACGGTACCACCCGGTTGTGCCCTGGAGCCACCACAACCGCCGCCACCATGGTATGGAAGAACGAAGGACGCTTGTCTTTGCCCGTGTGACGCGAGGAGCATTGCTGACAATGGATTGTCCGAGAGGAATGAAACTCGAGGCCATCAAGCGCCACGAGGATGCGATCCCTCAGACGTACAAACGGCGAAAAGTCTCCCTTGGAACGAAGCGTATCCAGCAGGTGCCGAAACAGGAGCTGAAATGAATCTGGCACTAGGCGGTCCAGCAGGTTGCGGATCTGCCCGTCAGAGGGAATGCCTTGCATACCAAACAGCGTCTGGCAGTTGGAACGGCCCACGTCGTCCTGCATCCTCCGCTGAAAAGCAAGAAAGGAGGGCGATTGCAGAAAGAAGCAGGCAAATGCGCTCAACACGGCATCGGCGAGCGTGTAGCGCAGATTGGGCCCCTGACGGTTATCCTCAAATGTACCGGCGGCCGATCGGATGCGTTTCAGCACATCGCGCAGCAGCTTGCTTGGTTTCATGGGTGCACCTCAGAGTGAAAGACAAAAGCACCCTATGGCAGGGCATCGCAGGACCGGTATTGCCAGTCCATACACCCATTATACACATATCATCTGCTGAACAGGCATTCCCGTAAACCCTACATGCATCTAAATTTAGAATCGCTGGTACGTGCCCACGACGCCTTGCTTATTGGCAAACTAGTTCGTACTTTACCGCTATCGCAGACCGTTCACAGCTGAAGCCTTATGCTGATACGTAACAGTTTTACCCCCTCGCCCCCCCCCCTTAAAAATACCGAATAACTTCCGCCCTCCGGGCGCGAGGTGCTGCCACGGGGCAGGACCGGTCGCGGAGAGGAAGCTCCCCGCTGAACTTAGACATGCCGGAGTTGCCCGACGCGGAGGGCGGCGACCGGAGTTCTTCTGGCGTAGGGGCCGAGGCGATGTTCACCCCGCGGCATTCCCCAATGGCGGTCCTCGACACCACACCGCGAAACTACTCATCCTGGCCCTCGCGGCCACCCTCGCGTTGGCGGTTCCAGTTGCGGGGCAGTCCCTTGGTGTCTTCGGTGCGCTCGGCGGTTCAGCGGCCACCATGAGCGGCGATGTCGAAGGCGACATCAGCTATCGCTTCGGGCTCGCCGCGACGGTCGGCGTTGACCTTACGCTCACCAACCTGATCGGACTTCAGGCCCGGATTGGCTACATCCAGAAGGGCGTCGAGTCCTCCGAGCACAGCGATCTGGGAACATTCGAGGCTTATAGCGCCCTCAGCTACGCCGAGTTCAGCGCACTGGGGCGCATCGGCAACGGCCCGGTCCACGGCCTGCTCGGCACGAGCGTGGGCATTCCGGTCTCCTGCCAGATCGGCGGCACGGCTGCGGGGGTCAGCTATGCGGTGGACTGCTCCGACGTCGACGTGAACCCGGCCATCGACATCGGCCTGACGGTCGGCATTGGCACGGCCCGCTGGAAGGGAATGTTCGCCAATCTGATGTTCACGGAGGGCCTGCGGGATGTGGTGGATGACGAAGAGGGCAGGAACCGCTCGCTCAGCCTCGTGATTGGCGTCTACCTCGCGGGCGGCGAACGGTAGGCCCCGGCGGGTCGGGCTGCCGCTCTCTTTCGGCCGGTGCCCTAACTGCCTCCACAACCCAGTCCCTAGGGGAACACACCACGACTCGTTTCTCCACCGAAGACCCCAAATTCAGAATTGCTGGCCGTCTACGGGACGCTTACTCGCTAACTGTGGCGACATGGCTCGGATAGCTTATCCCTTGGATCCTAGGCCAGACGCTTCTTGCTAAATCCATTGAAACATCAGAACCCTTGAGTTCGACCAATGAAGGTACATGCTTCTGCACCGCGCTCTGTGCTCCGGTCTGTCGGGCGTACTCGACCGTCATCCCGCCCATCTAGGGGACTCCCAATACGCTATCGTCATATATTGCGCGTAATTGCGGTAATGGCGCTGGCGGAAGTGGCCCCATCCGCCGCCCAACCCATTTGGACCACGCCGGTGGCGTGTAGGGCATCGTCATTTTCCGTAGCGTTTTCGCCCGACGGTACACGCCTGGCCTCGGGATTGGGATTCAGCTGTCCTACTGGGTCTGATGGTTCTATCCAGCTGTGGGACGTAGCAACGGGCGATACGGTGCGCCGCTTCGAGGGCCACACGTCCAGGGTCCTATCCGTAGCGTTTTCGCCCGACGGCGCGCACCTGGCCTCGGCATCGAGCGACAGCACCGTCCGACTGTGGGAGGTGGCTACGGGCGATGAGATCCGCGTGTTTCAGGGCCACACGTCCAGTGTCCGATCCGTAGCGTTTTCGCCCGACGGCACGCACCTGGCCTCGGCATCGGACGACAAAACCGTCCGACTGTGGGAGGTGGCTACGGGCGATGAGATCCGCGTGTTTCAGGGCCACACGGACTGGGTCCAATCCGTAGCGTTTTCGCCCGACGGCACGCACCTGGCCTCGGCATCGGACGACAAAACCGTCCGACTGTGGGAGGTGGCTACGGGCGATGAGATCCGCGTGTTTCAGGGCCACACGTTCTGGGTATTTTCCGTAGCGTTTTCGCCCGACGGGACGCACTTGGCCTCGGCATCGTGGGACGGAACCGTCCGGCTGTGGGAGGTGGCTACGGGCGATGAGATCCGCGTGTTTCAGGGCCACACGTCAATTGTCGAATCCGTAGCGTTTTCGCCCGACGGGACGCACCTGGCCTCGGCATCGTGGGACGGAACCGTCCGGCTGTGGGAGGTGGCTACGGGCGATGAGATCCGCGTGTTTCAGGGCCACACGTCCAGGGTCCGATCCGTAGCGTTTTCGCCCGACGGGGCGCACCTTGCCTCGGCATCGGACGACAGAACCGTCCGACTGTGGGAGGTGGCTACGGGCGATCAGGTGCGCTGGTTTGACGTAACACCGGTGGGCCACGGCCACTCGGACTGGGTCTTTTCCGTAGCGTTTTCGCCCGACGGGGCGCACCTTGCCTCGGCATCGGACGACAGAACCGTCCGACTGTGGGAGGTGGCTACGGGCGATGAGATCCGCGCGTTTCAGGGCCACACGTACTGGGTCCGATCCGTAGCGTTTTCGCCCGACGGGACGCACCTGGCCTCGGCATCGAGCGACGAAACCGTCCGACTGTGGGAGGTGGCTACGGGCGATGAGATCCGCGTGTTTCAGGGCCACACGGACTGGGTCCGATCCGTAGCGTTTTCGCCCGACGGCACGCACCTGGCCTCGGCATCGGACGACAGAACCGTCCGACTGTGGGAGGTGGCTACGGGCGATGAGATCCGCGTGTTTCAGGGCCACACATCCAGTGTCCTATCCGTAGCGTTTTCGCCCGACGGGACGCACCTGGCCTCGGCATCGAGCGACGAAACCGTCCGACTGTGGGAGGTGGCTACGGGCGATGAGATCCGCGTGTTTCAGGGCCACACATCCAGTGTCCTATCCGTAGCGTTTTCGCCCGACGGGACGCACCTGGCCTCGGCATCGAGCGACGAAACCGTCCGACTGTGGGAGGTGGCTACGGGCGATGAGATCCGCGTGTTTCAGGGCCACACATCCAGTGTCCGATCCGTAGCGTTTTCGCCCGACGGCACGCACCTGGCCTCGGCATCGAGCGACGAAACCGTCCGACTGTGGGAGGTGGCTACGGGCGATGAGATCCGCGTGTTTCAGGGCCACACGTCCAGGGTCCGATCCGTAGCGTTTTCGCCCGACGGCACGCACCTGGCCTCGGCATCGGACGACAAAACCGTCCGACTGTGGTGGACGTTGCCGACGTTGCCTGGCAGGATACCAGCGCAGACGTACACGGGAAACGAAGCGATCACACCCCTGGTGTTTCCCGAGGCGCACGGCGGCGCCCCGCCCTACAGCTACGTTTTGAGCCCTGATCCTCCTTCCGGGCTTACTTTCGACGCTAACACGCGCACGATGAGCGGAACGCCAAACATAACAACGCCGCAGGCAACGTATACCTATACGGTAATGGATGCGAATGCGGAGAAAGACACCTTACAGTTTACTATCGAGGTGTTGTCTGGGTTAGATGCTGAACGACGGGAGTTGCCCACGACTTTCACGTTGCGAGGTAACTCTCCGAACCCGTTTCAGCAGGATACGCAGATCGTGTTCGACCTTCCATGGCACGCCAGCGTGAGCGTCGAGGTGCTGGATATGCTGGGGCGGCGCGTACTCGTCTTGCCAGCACGAGAAATGCCTGCGGGATGGAAGCGAAGCATAGACCTAAGGATCACTGACATCCCCTCAGGCACGTACTTGTATCGGTTGCAGCTGAATGGGCCGACAGGCGCTCTGATACACCCTGGTAGCTTCGTTCGCGTTAGGTAAAAACTCAGACCTGTTTGCATGTGCTGCGCCTCGGAGTCTTCGCCGCAGAGGTCTTAGGGCGCATGATCAGGCGCCAACAGACCCGCTACGTGGAAGAAATCTCCAGCGTCCTCAAGGTGCCCGGCGAAGCCGGCGTGTATCGGGTCGCGTGGCAGGAAACGGGCGGCTTGGCCCCGGGCAGCGCTGCTAAGAGCTTCGAAGGACACTTCAAGGTGCGTATCATCGCGCCCGAGGATGCCGAGATCTTGCTTAACAACCCGTTGGGCATCTTTGTTACCGACTATACGTGGGCCGCTACCGGCCAGTGCCCGTAATGGGGCCTACCTAGTTAACGCGCACCGGTTGAATCGGTGCATACCCCACGGGATTCCGGCGCATCGACGTACCGCAGCTTCACTCTGGTACGCTGTGCTAGTCTGCCTCCTTATCTACTTGGGCCAGCGAGATCCACGCCTCCGTTAGCGCATTGTGTCCGTGCAGAGGGCTTTCTGCCAAGGCCGCAAGCCCATCCATAGCCTGTGACTGCGGTGGTAATCAAGGCATCTCGCAAGGCGCCTCGTATGGCAGGAGCAACCTCCCCCGCTGCGCAGACGTAGCATCGTTCCATCATTCCAGGGGCCAGCCCCCGTGCTCGGCAATGGCCGCGTCTATCTGCTTCATAAGCTGCATAGTTTCAGCAATCGATGCGTGCATACAACTGAAGTGGAAAACGTCGTCGACGGTTAATGTCTTGCCTTGGCGCTCTTTGAGCCACTTTTGCATTGGTCTGTATCCGCACTGCATAAAGGTCCACACGTCTTCCTTCACGCTGCCGAAATACTGGCGCCTATTGATCAACACCTTGTTGTCTCGGTACCTGTTGGACACGCTCTCAACAATATTGGTACCCGGCACAGGGAATCCTGGCTGATCGCTGCCGTATTCGCGCATGAGGTGTAGTTGGCCCAGCCGGTCACCCAGCGCTACCAGGCGCCAGAACAGTTTCGGCTGATCCGTCACCGGGATACGCGGAAAGTCCACCTTCAATTCCCACAGGTATCGGCTTCGATATTGGGGACTGTGAAGACAAGCGTAGATGTAAAATAGCAGGTCCTCGGGCCCGAACGTGTGGTCGCCATCGCCACGCCCGTCAGGTATCCATAAGAGGGACAGTCTACAGGCGGCATGCCGGACGAATCTACTACTGATGTTCGTCAGCCTCCCCATAGCCCCGTTGTACAGATATAACGGAAAGATGTAGGCCGCTCCCTTGTTGCTGGTAGTCAAGCGTCCCGGCACGATCTTATCGGCCAGAATCACATGGCTAAACCTGTTCTCCGCTACCTGACGCACCGTCACCAAAGCGATGTTGGGCCCGTGAATCATATGCTGCATCACCTTGAAGACCGGCTGGCATATAAAACTGCGTGAGCTATGGGTGTAATAAGTGTATCGCACGTCATATGGACGATAAAGAACGGGCTGTACCAATCGCGATGACATGCCCGTTTCTTTGACGGCGTTCTGGGCGCGTCGCACCTGCCAGTCGCGGCTGTCCTTTCCCGTATTGAATGTGATTCGTGCCTCTTCGGGCGCCATGCTCACAAATTCTCGAAGGAACGCCATCAGAGCTTGCCGGGAGTCGTGGATCGTTATATGATTCCTGCATGTCTGCATCGCCGATGTCCACTGCTGCATAATGTCTGAACTTAGGCTACTCCAACGATTGTACTCCTCGGCGAATGTGCCCGTACCTGAAGGGGGCACAAGAAAATACCAGGGCCTGCGGGGATGGACCTCAGACCACTCCGTACTACTGGAATCATTTGTGGACAGCCATCGATACTTAAGGTCACGTTCTCCCCACAGATCAGCATGAAACACTCTAGCAAGGCCCGCATTACCGCCTTTCCGTTTCACAAATAACCCGATACAGGTCCCTTGTTGGATGTCGAACACGTTGTTATCTTTCACGCCTCGGGGAACGTTGGCAGCCTGTTGGGCATTGCCGTGCAGGTCCAGCACGTAGATCTCACTGAACGAGTACAGCAGCGATTCCCTCATGCCTCGGAACGTGATATTGGTCAGATACGCATGGTTGGTCACGAATGCCAAGATCCCTTCCCCGGTCTGATCGATCTTGTGCTGCGCAAGACGAATGAATTTCACGTAGTCATCCTGTAACGAGCCGGATTGCCGCTCCCGGATCGGTGATCCATCTGCTGAGTAGTAGCTGGACTCGTGATTCACCTCGCCTCCTTCTTTGCCCTTAAGTAAATCACTGATCCATCGCCCCTTGTTCAACGAGTTCCTGGCATACGGCGGGTTGCCCATAATCACCATCAAGGGCGTATCACGCTTTACACCATCGGCTCCTTTCGCCTCAGCCACAACGGGGTCGGGATCGAAAAGCATTGAGCCGGTTTTGGATGGTTCCGCGAGTGCATTTGTCAGATATACCTGAAAACGTTGGCTGGCATCGAGCTTAACTCCGTGGCTTCCGCTCTGTAACTCCAGGGCCAGCCTCAGATGACATATAGCCCGTGGAGCCACCAATAGCTCGAAGCCGTACAACTTGGAAAAGAGGTGCTCATGCACATAGCTTGGCCAGATGCCTGCCATACCTCGTGCCACTACATGGTCACGTATATGGGCAATCACGTGTCGCAAGAATGTACCCGTACCCGTAGCAGGATCGAGTATCAGCACCCGGTGTACACGCTGCTCTTGACGCTTCCCGTTGGCCTCCACCGTATGAGAAACCATCTGCTTGTCTGCCAATCCGTCGGACAAATCGAAGTGCCCCTTAAGTAGCACATCAACACTAGCCACTATATACTTGACTACCGGCGTCGGAGTATAGAATACGCCGCGCTGGAGCTGCAATGTCTCGTCATACTGTCTCAGAAATTTCTCGTAAAAGTGCACGACGGGATCTTCGTCCTTGCCGTTGCCACGAAACTCAGCCAGTATAGCGCCAAACCAGCGTCCTGCGAGCAATGCTGCCAGCTCGTCCACAATCCATGTCAGTCGAGGGTCTGCCCAATTGCCCGCGATATAATCAAAAAAATGATTGAGCAGCCGCGTGGTAGGAACTCCGAGCGCATCGTCCTTTGAGAACGTGGACTCCCCATTTACGAACGTTAGACAGCGAGCAGCAAACAGGCCATAGGCGGCCGACTGGGCGTAGATGTCGGCGAACGCACTTTCGGTAAGATCCGGTATCAGCTCCGCCTTGAGCTTCTCGTACATCGCCCTGAACCTGCCCTCCCCTTGCTCCTCGATCAAGATGCTGGCCATCACATCGCGAAACAGCTGCGCTTTCCCCGCCATATGTTTGGCCAGTTGGGCAGCCGTACGTATCTCCGGCGTTGATAGTTCAAAGAATCGACGGAAGAAACTCCGTGGATCAATTTCACTTGTGGCTGCCGTGATCCTTCCCGTCCTCGACACCGCACCTATCCGGACTGATGATCTCCGCTCACCCCCCACGTACCACCGGAATTCCAGATAGTCCGTAAGCAACAGATTGTTGAATGCCGCTCGGTAGCGCTTCAGCTGGTTGGAGCGCTCCACCACATCGAGGTCCGTTCCGATATCCTTGCACTCAACATAGCCGATGGGTACGCCATCGCGCTGAATAGTGAAGTCTGGCGCGTTGTGTTGTACCTGCTTTGCCTCATTGAGCACCATTCTGCTCTTACCACCCAATGCCTGCAGCTGCTGCTGAAGGGCAGGCCGATATGTGTGCTCCCCGGCTTGGCCCGTAGCAAGCTTGCCCTGGAGGTCCTTGCGATACGCACGAAACAAATCAGCCATCAGTCCGTCTTAAGTCGTGCCAAGCCGGGCAAAAGCAGGTGCGTGGAGATCTTGCAGCCTCCAGCAGATCGGAGTGGGTGTCCAGCTTGGATCGGATTTTGCAGGTACGGCCTGCATCCTTATGCCCTGCCTGTTACGCTCCCGCATTGACATTCGTTGCCATACTTCCCTGCACATGGCCCCGTGCGCAAAGGATTCAGCGAACACTGATGCCTCACTGGCGTTTGCCTAAACAGCTATCAGAGGTGTGTCATGACTCACAACACCAATGCTTCTCTGGGGGCTGCGCAGGACGGCGGCAGGGCCAAGTATTTCCACGGCAGAGATGCGCTGTGGAACAAGTTCTACGACATCCTGAAAGACGCCCATAGAGAACGCGGCGGAACAATATTCTTGGTCCAGGGGCCGCCCGGCGCAGGCAAAACCGCCATACTCCATGAGTTCGCAGATCGGGCAGAAAAAACCGGCCTTTGGGATCACCAGCGCATCGAAATCGCCTGCATGTATAACCCACGGCGCATGGCAGCGGCGCTGGATGGTTCCGCGTACGTGGACCGCACAGTATTAAGCACAGGCCGTACCGCAATGGTTGGCGTTTCGCAAGGCGTAGAGTTTACACGCGAAAAGCATGCCAGAGAGGCCGCAATGCACCGAGGTCCATCGTCCGACGAAGTGCTGCGCTCGCTTACCGCAAGTTCGACAAAGGACCTGCTGCTGACACTGGACGAGGTCCAAAACCTGTCCGCACACAAGGCCAGTCTCGAAAGGCGTACGGCGATCATGGATGTGCTGGACATCATCCGCAACGCCGCCTGTGGCGGCCCTGTGGTGCTGCTTGCAGGTGGGCTGGGCAACTCCGCGGATGTCCTGGGTGGTTTCGGGATGTCTCGACTGTTTCGTGACTGCCTGCACAACATTGGCGTTCTGGATGCGATCGCCGAGCGCAAGGTGATTCGCGACTGGATCGTAAAGGGCGGCGAGGTAGGCCACAAGGTGCGAATGCACACCCTCAATCGGTGGATAGATACCATTGCAGCAGAAACAGACGGATGGCCGCAACACATCCATTGCTTCGCGCCCGAGGCGGCGCGGTGGTTGAGGCGCCACGGCAGCCTCATGCCCGACACGGTCCCCGAAGCCGTAATGGAACGGGGTAAAGCTGATAAGCAAGCGTACTATTCGCAGCGAGTTTCTTCTATCTATCCCCCGTATCGCATAGCGCTTGCGGCACTCGTTAAGCGGTATCCGAGTGGTGCAGGTTGGGATATGCGACGCATCATGCGTGCATTTCAGGAAGTTGTACTCCCGGGCGATTCCTCCATGGAGGTATTTCGTGAGGCTGTAAGAAACGGGGTGTTGACCGAGACCCAGGGGTTGTACAAGTTCCCCATCCCGTCCATGCAGCGCTGGTTGCTACATCATTACGGAGACAGAGGGTGATAGGATGGCCGGAATGTATCAACAATTATGACTCACTTTTTGAAATCGGCATAAGATTGTATTTGGGCTGGCTTGCACTTGGGGTTGCGTGAGGTTCGCTCGTGGTGCCAGCGATACCTGGTTTTCAGGGTACGCGATTGGCTTGTTGATTCAGGCGGATTTGGGCGACACTTCGGCCGTGGGTGGTCCGTTGACGGAGCGTTGAGGGTGATAATCGTAGGCCTTGTTGAGCACGGCCTGCTGGGCGGTTTGCACGGTCTTGACGAGTCCGTAACAGACCACAGCGGGATGCATGAGCGCCAGTCCAATGGGATAATGTTCGTGATTGACCCACTGAAGGAAGCGGGCGGCCCATGCTCTGGCGTTTCCTACTGATCCGAAGCGCTGCGGGTATGTTGGCTGGCACCCTCATGGTCGCTATCCCGATTATGGCTACATCGTTTAGGCAGACGCGTTGGGCGAGGTGCGTGCCTCATCAGAGCCGGTGGTCACCCAGCCCCCCGAGCGTGCCACACAGGTCGCCCTCCACCGCTTTGTCCGCCACATGCGCCAAGAGTCCCTTCCGACTTGCGCCTGCTCAAGGTGCACCTTGTACGCGCGCAGGCGTCCAGTTTGCCTCGGATTGGGCGCGCGAATTCATCGAAGTACAGAGGTAGACCATCGGTAGTGGTAACCAATGTGGCATGCAGAGGCATCCCACGGGATGTTGCCTTGGTTTGATTGGTACCCACGACCTGTAAGTCTTCGCACGCGGGTCGCGTGCTGAAATTCAGCTTGGTGGTATCCTGTATGCAGAGTACTGCCTCCGAACTGCGTATCCGTTCATTGGTACGTTTGCGATGCGACGCCAGCATGTTTTCGGGCGTTACTTCTGCCTGCTTGCTTGGCAGAAGCCGGTAGTGGGCCCGGGCTTTCGTTTGCCTCTGAGCGGTTTTCCCAGTTCGGCTCGGCCATGGGGTCAGTGGCGTGGTAATCAGTTGACTCATACTGTCACCGCAGCTGCATACCCTCATCCTTCGGGAGAACCTCAACATGGGCGAACAACAGATGTGCTGGATGGATCCCAGGTCGAGGTAACACTACACCAGCTACCCAAAAGTCAACGTGCTATTCGATGCCGTGTTCGTTAGCACCGAGCTCCCCAATGCCAGCTGCCTGCACCCTGTCCGACAGCCCCGACACCTATCGCAGATCGTGCTGTACCTGCTTCACGAGGTTCTTCACCATTCGGGACGCTCGCTGTACCGCAGACACGTCCTGCATCCAACCGTCACCCTTGTTCTCATCCCACAGACCACTAAGCGCATACCTGTGTTTCTTCTTCAGGTTACAGGGCCGACACAATAGTATCCGATTGTCAATGGTATCTACGCCATCAGCAGCCTTAGGGCTGATGTGATCCATCTCAAGAAACGGTGCCTCCAGTGTTCGGCCGCAGCCTGCACAGAGGTAACGATCGGCAACGTCAGGATGCTGCTGCACTTCAAGCAGACGCGCACGCATGTCGCCCTGTGACAAGCGCTCCCAAGCCCTCTTGCCAAACTTCACCATGGGTGGCAATGCCATCGCCGCAGTATTGCCATCGTCTGTTCGCGTAGGTAATTCACTAGTGAAAACGAAATCGACCCCAAACAATTCTCCGTTACTGGTGCCTTTACGTTTCAATTTAGCGCCCACCAGCGTCCGTTGCCGCTCCATTCGCCTGATTACAATGTCTTTGGCGCCTTCCCATAAATCAATGCCCACCCATTGTCTGCCCAGTCTTTCAGCGGCGATACAAGTAGTGGCACATCCCGCAAAGGGGTCGAGCACAACATCGTTTTCTTGGGAGCTCGCCCTTATCATTCGTTCATACAACTTGAGAGGCTTCTGGGTAGGATAGCCCGTACGTTCCTTGGCCATGGCATTGAGGATAGGCATTTCCCATACATCTCGCATTCGCTGCGTCTCCCTTATGTACTGCTTATGTATCGTTCCATCAGGATGGCGGATCGTCTTGAATCGGCCTCTCTCATCTTCTTGCGTGTACTTGCTTTTTGAGAAGTCACTCACCGGCTCCGAGCTGCCAGCGTCACTGAAATAGCTCAGTCGGGAATCCTTGGCATAAAACAAGATGTTGTCATGCTTGCGCTTGAAGGTTCGCCTAGGGTTGGCCGTACCCTGATAACTCCAAATTATCTCATTACGAAACTGATTCCTGCCAAATATCGCGTCCATACAAGCTTTGAGGTAATGTGAAGCGGTGGGATCACAATGCAGATAGATGCTTCCTGTAGGCTTTAGCACACGATGCATTTCCAGCAGGCGGACGGACATATAGCAGAGATAGGCGCCCATGGCAGAAGAATGTGCGTTAAGCCCACTCTCTATTGCTTCCATCAGTGCTGGCATTTCCACTTCCAGGTGCTCGACCCAGTCCGTGTGCACGTGGTCTTTCCAGTTCCAGCGGTCATGAAACGAGGCCCCCTTGCCTAGCTTATCTGGCGTAGAGTGGAAGTCCTTGCTCTTATTGAAGGGCGGGTCTGTAGCGATAAGGTCTACCGACTCGCTGTTCATGCTGCGAAGCACATGCAGATTGTCTGCGTGATATAGCGTGCGGTTTTTCCAGTTGGGTACGGCCACGGAGCCGGCTGTCACTTGATAGGTTTGGTTTTAGCTCCACCGCAACCCCAGGTTCCTGTCCGCTTCCCTCTCCGTTCGGATTGGCCCAGCTTGGGCCGCAATGCAACCAACGATTCCTGCGTTGGCGTTGGGGCATGGCGCAGGATCCTGCGGTGCAACGTTCAGCTGCCTCTGTGCGGTATTCTCAGTTCGGCTCGGCCATGGGGTCAGTGGCGTGGTCAGCTGCTGATTCGTACGGTCACCACAGCGGCATGTGTCCATCCTTGGGGAGAGCCTCAACGTGGGTGCACTAGAGATGTGCTGGATGGCTCCCAGATTCAGATAGAGCTACAGCAGCTACTCAGAAGCCGAAATGCCCTTCGCTGCCGTGTTCGTTAGCACAATGTCTCTCCCTCCATAGTGGCTGTAGCTTACCACGGCCTGCAACTCATTCGTTTACAGCGGCCCGGAGGGGCTCGGCACGAATCGGAGACGCACCCCGCATCGGCTGCACGACGGGCAGCTATACACCCACCGACATTGCTGCGGTGGCGTGACAATGCAGGGCCTATATGGAATCCGATCTTCTCTTGCTGAGGGACACATCGAACCAAATCGTACCATCCGACGTGTGGCCCGAGGCCATACGACGCGTATCCTGGGGCGTAATACCATCCTTCTGATGCCGTGCAACATCTGTTATCTCTTACCTGCGCCCTCATTATGGGCACCCTCCTATCCCTGGTGGCCGCAGCCCAGCAGCCCGCCACCGAAACTATCGTTGACGCCAGTGAGCCCGTCCAGCAAGCCATCGACGCACAGATGCAACGCTTCAAAGATGGTGGACGCCCAGAGGTGCTGCGCCTGTCCGACATGCTCATCTACCCGTTTGGCATCTACCAGCCGGTCCTAACATGCACCGTGCTACGCGCCTGCATCGTGGAGCTGGAAGGCGGCGAAGAGCTTATCAGCATGATTGCCGGCGATGACCGGCGCTGGCTGATTGACCCCACCGCCACAGGCCAGGGAGCCAACACGCCGCTCGTGTCCGTCAAGCCGACTGGCTATGACCTCACCACCAATTTGGTGCTGTCCACCAACCGCCGCGTGTATCACCTCACGCTCGACAGCCCACCCAAAGGCAAAGGGCGCGACGGGTTCAACCCGCTCAACCAGTACACGCGACACATCCGATACTACTACCCAGCCGACGGAGTACGGACGCTTGACCCTAGCAATAGCGCGCGCGAACACGACGTCCTTATGACCGACACCGGGCTCGGAGACCTCAACTACCGCTACCAGTGGCGCAGAGATAAAGACTTTCCGTGGGAGCCCCTGGCCGTTTTCGATGACGGCGCACGCGTATATATCAAGGTGCCAGCCATGGCATTGAGCCAAGACCAACCACTGTTGAGTGTCGGCGCCAAAGGCAGCGAGCGGATCGTCAACTACGTCTTTCGGCATGGCTTCTATGTCGTGGACGGGCTGTTTGACTACGCGCGTCTGGTGGTGAGCCGCAGTGCCCCCAAGCAACTTTTCAAGAAGGCCCGCCAGGTGCAGCGGTCGCTGCACATCTTTCCAGACCGCGGACTGTGAATCCTTTCCGCACCAAAAAGGCGCCCGGGGAGGAAGACTTTGTGGATCCTCCCACGCAGCAGCCCGCGCGCCTGTCACGCAAAAATATCCTGGCTCTCGTGCTCACGGTGGCGGGCGTAATTCTGGTCCTCTTCTTCAGCAGCCGCCGCACTCCCGCGCCAGCGCGCAACGAGGCGATCCCGGAGGCGCCGGACCACCGAAGCCTGACACCGATCACGCTGGGCGGTGACCCAGAGCCGCAAGAACCCTCGCAGGGCGCTTCGTGGCAAAGCGCAGCCACCAGCGCGCCGCCGGGGCCGCCGCGCGACGCACAAAGGCGTACCCGCTACGACGAAGCCCGCCAGTCCCGCCCACTGGTGCACTCCTTCGAGATGCCAACCCCCGAGGCTAACGAAGCAGCCGCGGGCGAGGGCCAACGGCGCTACACCGTCCGGCAATCGACGGTCATCGACGCCGCCCTGGAAACCGCGTTGCATTCCGCGCGCCCTGGACCCGTCTTAGCACGCGTAGTGCGCCCGGTGCCAGACAGCCGCAGCCTACGCCATGTGCTGATCCCCGCCGGCACGCGTCTGACAGGTACGATGCAGCCAGCCAGCGGACACCACCTTCTGGTGACATGGACCAGGATGGAGTTTCCCGACGGACAGACACATGTGCTGCCAGCCCTGCCCGCGATCGAGTCCACCGGGGAGCATGGGCTGGCGGATCGCGTCAACAGGCATCGCCTTAAGTCCGCAGCAGGAACTGCGCTGGTGGCCTTGCTTGGCGGTTCGGCCCACCTTGCTACCGCCCAGACGGGCAGCTTGGCTGGGGCAGCGCTCGCGCTGGAGCTCTCGCGGGCCACCAGCGACCAGGTGCAACGAAGCCGTACGCGGCCCCCCACCATCACGGTCCGGCCCGGCTACCGGTTTCTCGTCTACGTCACGGAGGACCTGCACTTTGAAGCGCCCTACCGGTAGTCCGATCTACGGGTGGCCGGCGCCCCCGCACCTGAGCACGTACCACCTCCTTGCAGCCTTCCTGGCGGGGAGCGCCCTGGCACTGACGCTGGCTACCGCCCTTCTGGCACTCTTGTGGGGTCCGCCTCCAGGGCTGCCCCTTGTGGCCTCCGCCACGCGTCGCATCGTCAGCCTGGCATGCTTGGCCCTCTTGGGAATCCTTATGGTGCGTCCCGCATGGCGTAGAGTGGCTCTGAGCGCAATGGCGGTCTTTGGGATCACGTCCGCGGCACCCCTGTACAGCCCGCTCCACTTTGTGACGTCCCTGGCGCGCGTATTAAGGAGCGGCGACCTACCAGAAGCCCTGGGCCTTTTGGCCTGCCTGGCAGCGGGCGCGACCATCGCCATGGTGCTCGCCCAGTCACTGATGGCGCGGCTGCGCCCTGTGGCCAGCGCCACACGCGGCTCCACGCGCTGGGGGCACGGAACAGCGCTCCAAGGCAAGGCGCACGGCCTGCTTTTGGGCAGGCTGAATGGCCAGATGCTGCGCTTCGACGGCAGCGGCCACCTCCTTACCGTCGCCGCTACGCGCAGCGGCAAAGGCGTGGGCTCCATCCTGCCCAACCTACTCAACCATCCAGGCAGTCTGGTGGTGACCGACCCCAAAGGAGAGAACTTCTTTGTCACCGCCCGCTACCGGCGCAAGGTCCTCAAGCAGGAGGTCGTGGCACTCGACCCGTTTGCGCTCACACCGTCCGCGTCGCGAGGATTCAACCCAATGGACCTGATAGACCTGGACGGGGACAACTACGTCGAAAACGCCATGACGATGGCGGACATGATCGTGTCCCGGCGCGGGCACGGGCACGACTCTCATTGGATCCTGGAAGGCAGGGCACTGCTCTTTGCCTTCATCCTGCATGCAGCGTGCATTGCTGAGCCTGCGCGGCGCAACCTGCTCGAAGTGCGGCGCCTGCTTACGCTGGCACCCGAACCGCTCAAAGCCGTGCTCAAGGAGATGGAAGACAGCAAGGTAGAGCAGGTTCGCGAAGGGGCTGGTCGCATACTGCAAAAGTCGGACCGGGAACGTAGTGCCGTGTTTTCCACCGCGCAAAGCTACACGCACTTTCTGGCCAGCCCACGTATGCGGACCGCCCTGAGCCAGACAGACTTCGCGCTGGAGGCTTTGACGCGAGATACGCTCAGCCTATACCTCATTCTGCCGCGGGAGCACCTGGCCACGTTTGCGCCCTGGCTGCGGCTGATGATCGCGTGCGCATACCACATATGCACCCATAACCTGCTCAAGCGTGCGCGACCCAAAGAGCGCATCCTCTTCCTTCTGGACGAGTTCGCCAACCTGGGCTATATGTCCATCATGACCGAAGCCATCTCCCTAGGCGGCGGGTACGGCATCACGCTCTGGCTCATCCTACAGGATATGGCGCAGCTAAAGCGGGAGTACCGCGGCGAGTGGGAGAGCTTTGTGGCCAACAGCGATGTCATTCAGGCCTTTGCGATTCAAGACCCCTTCACCAGCGAAAAGGTGTCACGCATGTTGGGGCAGACCACCGTCTGGCAGCGGCATGTGCGCCGCTCAGGCCGACGCGAAGGCCGCAGCCTGGTCCGCGACTACAACGAGGACAGCCGTCCCCTGCTCAGACCCGAAGAGCTGCGGCGCCTCCACCCAGACCGGCAGCTGCTTCTGGTCCGACCCTACCAGCCGCTGGTGGCGGACAAGATCCGCTACTACCAGGACCCTCTCTTGAAGGGGCGCTTCGACCCCAACCCGTACTTCACCGGGTAGCCGCCCAGCACCCGCGCCACCGCCCCCACTGCGCACGCGCACACATACAACCTTGTTCAAATCGTTGTATGAGGAGTGTTACTTCATTGACTTACGTGCTTATTATATGCTTGTCATGTATGAGTCCTTCAACACAGCGTATCCCTGCCGGCTGGCGCCGCCCCGGAGGCACCCACGCGTCCGCGCTGCGCACCTAGCCGGGTCTGAAGACCCAACGCGGCTGCATTCTACCGCGTGGCGCCGCGCCACCTTGGCCACACTCGTGGTACTGGCCGCCGCGACGCTGGGCGCGCTTTCTGTCTGCGCCCAGGACTTTGATCAGATCACACGGCCCGTGGCCATGCTTACGCGCTCAGCACAGATCGACTCGTTCCTTCATGCGCTGCTTATCCCCTTGCCCGACACCGTGAGCCGCCTGGAAATCATTGACCTCACAGGTAACGGATACGGCCCAGACGACATCGTCATCGTGTACCCGTCCTTTGCCGCCTACTCGGTCGGCTCCCAGGTACCCCGCACCCTGCAGGATATCATGAAGTCGTGGGAGCTCGAAGCCGACTACCGCCTTGATGCCACGCTTGCCGAAAGCCGTACGCTCGAGGCGGACGCGCACCAGCGAAAGGATCCGCGCGGTGCCATCGGCGGCGCCGTCATCAGTGCTGTGGCCTCCTACTACGACGGCCAAGCTATCGATGTGCGCCTTACCCAACAAGGTGGCGGCCTACGTCTGGAAATGTGGAACTACGACCCGCTCGCCATGCGCTATCGCATGCAGCCCTCTGGACCCGCCTGCCTCACCGATCGCGCACAACAATTCCGGTTTACCAGGCCGCGCTTTGTCACAGCCTTTAGGGAGCCGGGCTCTTGTATCGAGACACGTCATGATGGCGACCGTCTCCTCACCCGCCCCTGCCCTACCCAGTAACTCTTGCTTCTATGCCAACGAAAACTGTCATTCTGCTCCTTATCAGCCTGCCTCTGGTGGCACTGTCACACGCTCAGTCCGCCACCGTGGACGTAGAGGTGACGCTCCTATCGCCCGGACCGGCATGTACCTTCGCGGTCAACAATGACCTCAACTTCGGCTCCGTAGAGAAGCCCGCCACCGGGTCTGGATCCGTCACCATCAGCGCGACGACCGGTGCACGCAGCTCTTCGGGTGCGGTTGCCACAGGCACCAGCACCGTTGGGCAGGTGCGCCTCCTCGGACAGCATGTCGCCAACTATACCGTGTCGCGCACCTTTCCGGCGTCGCTGACCAACAACAGCGCCTCGCTCACCTTTGCTGGCACGTGGGCACACTCCACCAGTGCCTCTAGCAACTATACCGCCCTGACCTCCACGTCGTATACCGGCACGGCGGGCGGGCTCGGTTCCTCGTTTTCGCACTACTTCCGCTTCGGCGGGACGGTCAGTGACATCGAGTGGGCCGACAACAACGGCAGCTATACCGAGTCCATCTCCACCTCTGCAACGTGCAACTGATGCGCCTCTTGTTTCTGGTGCTGTGCTGCGCGGTACCGCAGGCTGCACCTGCCCAGCCTGCGAGCCATCTGGGTGTATTCCTGGAAGTGTTGCCCCCTGCCCTCAGGGTTACCGTCACCTCAGCACGCGTCGAGTTCGGCCAGCAGCATGCCAATGCGGGCCGTGTAGTGCTGGACCCGGCCACAGGCGAAATCTCCATCAAGGCCGCTGGGCGACACCAGGCGGGTCAGGTGCAGGTGCGCGGTGCGGCCGGCGCTCCGTACGCCTTGGCGGTCACGCCGGTCTCCTTTCTTAAAGGGTACCGGGGGCGCATCAGCTTCGGGCTGCAGATGGCAGCGAGTCCCGACTGCTCTGCCGATGCCTTTGTGGTCGTCGAACACCCCCTTGGGGCGGCTGGGCACGTAGGCAAGAGCGGTTGCAGCGCATGGCGCTTCGGCGGTGCTATTGCCCTCGATGGTGCGCAGCCCGGACATTACGAAGGCCTGCTTCACGTCCGAATCGCGGGACTGTGAGGCGTCTCTTGCCATACCTGGTGGCAGTGCTGGCACTGCCTTTGGGAGGGGCCGCCGCCCAGGCTTCGCTCAGCGTGACGCCTGCGTACACATACCTCACCGCCCAGGCACCGTACGGATCCTTCCGCCTCCGCAATGAGGGCACGCAACCGCTGGAAATCATCGTGACGGCTGAGTACGGCGTCATAGAAAGCGACAGCGCTGGCCGTGGCACGGCCATAGTGACAGGACATGCGGGGCTTCTGGGCGACCTGACGGACCGGTTGACATTCTTCCCAGAGCGTCTCATCCTGGCGCCAGCCGAGGAGCGCGTGGTGCGTTACCTGGTCGAGGGTGCCGAAGCGCTACCGGCTGGCGGCCACATCGCGCTCATACACTACCGCATGCGGGAGCGTGCTATGCTGTCGAAGGATGCGATTCCGGCCATCGCCACCGCCATCAGCATCGAGTACAGCCTGGTGGCACCACTCGTTGTCGTCAGTGGCCCGGGCGCTTCCCGCCTTGGGGCGCGTCTTCTGGAGACCAGCGGCAGCACGTTGGCGCTCCTGCTCATCAGCGAGGGACGGTTTCCGTTTGCTGGAGGCGTCCGTGTGGAGCAAGAGGGCCAGGTGTTAGGTCGTGCGGTGACGGCGCTCTATACACGTCGCCGCGTGGATATCGAGCTGAGCGCTCCTTTGTTGCGCGGCCCGTGGCGGCTGGTGTTCGACAACGACTACCCGGGCCTTTCTGAGGCGGTACGCCGCGACCTGCAGGTCCCCGCACCGTTGGAGTTGCACCACTGGTGACCGCACGGTTCCCATCACGGGCTGCGCTCTGGACCGCCGCCATTCTGGTGGCCTGTCCTTTGGCTCCCAGCTCCAGCTATGCGCAGGAAGGCGGTCCCGTCTTTATGGATGTACCGCTTATGGTGCAGGCTCCAGGCTTTAGTGCAGTGGTGCGGGCTTACCATGACGGATCGCGCTTCTTCGTCGAGAGCGCCACGCTCATGGAGCGTCTGGGGTTTGTGGTCGAGCGCCAGGGGCTGCAGCTGGTGGCCACCGACGTTACGGGTCGCATGGAGCTTGACTTTGCCCGCAAGGCAGCCATCCGTCATGATGGTTCGCGTGTGTCACTTTCGGGTCAGGCGCACCATGCGGACGGGCGTTTTCTGCTCACCGTACAGGTGCTCGAGGTACTGTTCGGCTCGGACATACACTTTGACGAGCGCCGCCTCACGCTGCAGCTCTCCTCTGCTGCCACCCAGTTCGATGCCGCGGCCCTTGGGCCGCGCCTCACGCTGGACAGCGAGGTGTCTGGGCCACTCCGTTTCGGGCGCGAGCGCCCCTTGTTAGGAGGCGCCATAGCGTCATGGCAGGTCACAGGCCAGTGGCGACGCATCGAGCCGATCATGATGCAAGGCACATTGCATTTGACGGCCAGCATTCTGGGTGGCGCACTCGGCGCATCACTCGGAGGTACTCCAGTTGCGAGCTACCTGTTTGATCGGCCCCGCAGTCGTTGGCTAACACGCTTGGAAGCCGGACGCCTTGTGCTGAGCGACGCTGCACCAGTCGATGCGGTGCGCCTGTCGAACATGCCATTGGCGGCGCTGCATGTGCAACGTATGGCTGTGCTTCGCGGGCATGCAACGCCGCATGCCCTGGTCGAAGCGCTCGTAGGCGGCCGCGTCACGGATCGGGCACGCGCTGACAGCCGTGGTCGCTACGCGCTGCGCGTCCCCACCTACTATGGATCCACCGAAGCCGTAGTCAGGATTCAGCCGTTGGGGGGCGCTGCAGTCCGCCAAGAACGCCACTACGCGCTTGCAACCGCGTCGCTGGCCCCTGACCATCGTCTGGAATATGATGCGGTCTTAGGCAGCGGCGGTGCTGTTCATGTACGCTATGGCCTTCTACCTCGACTCACGGTTCGCGCTTCCGCGCGGCATCGACGCGGTCCGGCTGCAGGCATCACGGCCAGCCCCTTCCCGTGGGCGGTGATCGCTGCGGATCTGGCGTGGCCTGGACACCTGACCCAGACCAGCGTGCACCTATGGCACCGGCCGCTCAGGGTGGAGGCCACACGGAACCGTGATCGCTGGCATGTAGCAGCGACGCTGCATCAGCGGCGCCTGGGCGTACAGCTCATGGCACAGGCCTCGCGCGCATCGGGCAGCCATGTGGCACCCGTCCTTACATACCATGGCCCGGGTGGCCGATTCGCCCGGCTGGAGGTACACATGACTCGCCGCCAGGGATTCCGCCATGCGCGCTGGGTGGCAGAGGGAGGCATGGCCGTCACGCTACAGCGCCGCATGGTCGAGGTCCGGCTGGTGGCGGATGGCCGCCGCGAGCCTCTGAATGCAGGCATTGAAGCACTGCTCACTACGCGCGCCCTAACGTTTGGCATGTCTGGGCACTGGCATCTGCCGTCGGGCCGTATGCGCGCCACCGTGACGCTGCAGCTGCAGACAGAGGTGTTCGGCCTTGCTTCGCGCCTTAGCTCCGGCGGCACACACACGCACAGCGCCTACGGCAGCATCGGTGTCGGTAACGGCGTGCGCTTTTCTCGCGCATTCGAAGGCGAGACCTCTGCGCTTTTGCGTGTCTTCGAGGACCACGACGGTGACGGGCACCGGGACCCTGCGGAGCCGCTCTTGCCTGCGGTGGAAGTGCAGGTCTTTCATGCGCCCCTAAGGCGTATGGCCAGCGGAGTGCTTCGCGCAATGCACCTGGAGCCCTATGCCGCTTATCAGGTGCGCATCATTGAGCAGTCCGTAGGCGACCCTTGGCTGCGTCCAGCGACGGGGCACACCTTCAGCTTTGTCGCTGATCCGGGGCGCGCCAAAGTTATCGACATCCCACTACAGCGCACGCCGCTAATTCGAGGACGCGTGCTGTCCGCTGATCGCCCGCATGCGCGGCTTATCGCCCAAGCACTTCAAGGCGGCGGCATCATTATGGAAAGACCCGTCTACAGCGACGGTGGCTTTGCGTTCAGGCTTCAGCCCGGCACGTATGTCCTGCAGCTGGCTGACGCTACTGACGAGGAGGTGCTTTTGCGCCAGCCCCTGACGGTACCTGTCGGGCAGCGCATCGTCGATGTGCAACTGACGGCGGGCGACGAGACACGGGAGTCGCGATGAGTATGCTGCACACTTTACTCTTGGTCGTGCTCGGTGCATGGCCTGTAGCGTCTTCCGCGCAGTTCCTGGTGATGCAGCGCCCGCTGGATCTCGGCACGGCGATTCCTGGCACCACCGTCCGCTGCGAGACGCAGCGCTGTGGCGAGGTGGCACTCACGCGTCTGAATGCCTCAGGTGCGTTCTATGTAGCGCATGCCACGCCCGCCACGCTGCGCGGTCCTAGCTATTCCCTGCGTGCCCAGGTACGTGTGGCCTGCCTGCCGAATGGCACCGGTGCCGCATGCCGCGCGGGCACCTCCAGCACCCCTATTCGCTGGGGCGTTGGCGCCGAAGTCGTGGTCGCTGCCGGTACACCGGCTGGCCTATACCGGGGGCTGATCACGATTCTGGTAGAGGGCGCAGGCTGGCAGGAACGCCAGCGCGTCCCTGTCACGCTTCGCGTTGAGCAGCGCACGCCGTCGTGCATGCTCACCCGTCACGGCTCTCTCCGGTTCGGTCGAGCCACGGCTCACGCCGCAGGCACCATCGTGCTGGACCCTGTACTGGGAACACGCCACGGCAGTCTGGGCCGAAGGCTCGCCGACGCGTCCTCTTTCAGCCTCGCCTACGCGCACATCACCACCAGCACTGAGCATGTGGTGATCACGGTCACAGCGCCGCCATCTCTTACGGGTCGCACAGGCCACGTCGCCTTCGCCAGCGCGCTCGCTTGGCGACCTGTGGCGGGTGGACCGCTGCATGCGGCCCTGACCGGCAGCGGCAGCCTTGTCCTGAAGACCCCGCCACAGGGTGCATTGGAGCTGCGGCTGGGGGGTCGCATCGATGTGCCCGCCTACGCTCCGGCTGGCCGCTACCGCGGGACGATCCAGATGCAAGCCCACTGCTACTGACCTTAACCCAAATATGGCTCTTCCCATGACAATGACTCTTTTGCAGGTAGCTGCGGACACTACGCAGGTGCCCGTGGCCCAAGGCGACACGCTCCTGGGCCTGCTCACGCAGGCGGGCGGGTTCCAGTGGCCCATCCTGGCGGTCCTAGCCGCGGGGCTTCTGGCTTTGGCGCTGGCCTCAATGCGCTTGGTGCTGGACCTTCGCTTTGCGCGCACGATGGCGGGACTGCCGGTAGATACGCTGGACGCCCAGGACTTTGAGGCCGCTTTGGAGAACAATGAACCTTGCCTCTATCGCCGCCTGCTGCGGGGCATGATGCAGGTGTGGTACAACGCGCCTCTTGCCTCCGCTCTCGGGCACGAAGCCGGCCTAGTGCTTCAGGCAACGCGTGCCGCATATGGTAGGACGCAACGCTTGGTGGGCTTTCTGTCAAGCACCGCAGGTGGTCTCGGGCTGCTTGGCACTTTGGCTGGCATCTATGCGCTTTTTTCTGCGCAGACGCGGGATGCCCAGACCATATTCGCTGGTATTGCCATAGCGGTGGTTTCCACGCTGCTCGGCATCGTGGTGTCGATCATTTTGGAGCTGCTTGAGTCCTTGGTTCACAGCTGGGCCAGCCGCTACCATGAGCGGGCGGAGGCTTGGGCGACGCGCGTACGCTATAGGCTCTTGGCGCTGTGCGACGGGCCATCCACCAAGGAGTCCTGACGATGCGTCCCGCCTTTATCGTGCGCCTGGTCGATATCACGCTGTTGTTGCTGCTCAGCCTGATGGCCGTAGCCAGTTTGGACCCTTATGGCGTGCAGCCCCCGCTCAGCGAGGAGGTTCCAGATCGAGGAGCTATGGTGCAGCCTCTGCAGGTGGCACTCACCGCCGACGGCACACTCATAGCGCACGGGCCCGATGGCGCGCCTCTGATGCTCTCTCCTGCTGAGCTGGCCACAAGGGTCAGCGGCGAGGGACAAGGCGTTGAGGTCATTGCCGACGGCCATGTGCATGCACAAATCCTGTTAGCCCTGCACAAAGCTCTGGACGCCGAAGGCATACGCGCCGCTTTCCTGGTCCAGCATATTCATCAGCAACGTTGACGCTATGCATACGCGACACTCCATCATGGTTCGCTTCATTGATCTTGGCCTGCTGCTGCTGATGGCCTTTCTGGCGACCGTCGACCTTACGCCCAGAGTTCAGGTGCCACTGCCGTATGGCACCGGCAGCGCCTCTGCAGCCGTGTCATTTCAGATTCGTGTAAGTCCTCTGGCTGCCTCTGTCCGGCGCGAGCCGGATGGCACCGACATTTGCCAGGTCCGCTCGCTGCCAGCGCTGGCGGCGTGTCTGCGCACACTCCGCAACCTGCCCACGCCCATGGTGCTGGTACCTCTTGGCACCGCCACGGTACAGCGCCTGGTACGGGTCATGGACCTGTGCGAGCAAGAGCGTGTGGCCTGCAACATTGCTCCTTTGCTATGACGCGCAAGACGAAAGAGCGGCTTGGGGCGGCAGCGCTGACGGCAGCCGCGTTGCTGCTACTATTGGGATGGGCCCGGTCGTTCCATACGCGGCCTTCGGCCACTCTCGAACAGGTTGAGCTCCATTTTGCGGGCCGCAGCGGTACTGCCGCTCCGGTGCTCCCCCAGGCGCCCGCTCGTGCCGCGGCACTGCGCGCAGCGCATGCAGTGCCCCCGCCACCACCTTCGCGCACGGCATTGCCGCTCGTCCGTCGCCCCTCAGCGAAAGCTGTGCAGACGCCCCGCGCCGCAGACACTCGTGCAGGCGCATCGCCTTCCCCACTGGTGCAGGGCTCCGCCTCGGCCCGACGAAGGTCGCTATTGCCTAGGACGCGGGTGCTGGGCGCGTCCCGACCGGCAGTCGCGGCGGGTGCCGCACCAAAGGCACCTGCTAAGAGCCGGCCCCTTGTTGTAGTGTCGGCAACGCCACCGCGTCTGGTGCGCGACCCTGCCCCTGCGCCCGAGCCACCGCCGCCGCCCGTCGCCAGCGAGCCGTATAGCACAGGCGACCTCACGCGCTGGATGCAGCTTAGGCCGGCGCCGCTGCCACCGGGCATCCACCGCCATGTGGAGGTCCTAGAAGGCGACCTGACGGCAGTGGCCACCCTTACCCAAGACGGCGTGGCCTATGAGATGTACCTCATGGCACGTCTGGCGCTGCGAGAGCTGCATGTCGTACTCGTCCGCGGCTCCTTGTCGTACTACCTCATTGACCGGAGCTTTCAGCGCGAAGGCCGCAGCTTTCGCGCTGGTACGGTGCGTCGCAGTGGCGGCGTGATCACCGGCGTCGTGTCCGAAGAGCGGGCCGCAGCCAGCCCCGAAGCGCAGCATTTTTACCAGGTGTTTCTGTCCTGGTGGGATGCTGAACGCCTTAAACTCCCGTGATAGATGCGTTTTATGATTTCCAGGTTGCTCTTAGCGTTAATGCTGCTTACTCTGACCGCGTGTCAGCGTGTTCGCCCGCTGGCGGACACCGCCGAGGTCGCGCCTATGAGTACCCAAGAGCCATGTCCGTTGCCCGGCGTCACGCCCGAGGTGCTGCGCGTTGCTGCGTCGCTGGCATCTTCCGCGCTGGTGCCCACCGACCAGCGTGCCCAAAGTGCCCTAGACGCGGCGGCTGCGCTTGACATGGTGCGCCTAGCCGACAGCCTTGTTGGAGGGCAATTGCTATTAGAGCGTGGACCGGTGGATGCGGCGGCCAGCCGCAACGCGGCGCTGGCCATCAGCTCAGGCGCCGAAGCTTTTGAGATGTCCGCACAAGAGGAGGACAGCCTACGCGCCCTGGCGCTATTGGAGGACGCGGCAGCCAGATTTGAGGCAGCACTAGATGCCAACCCCTTTGACGAAGATGCACATCTCTGGCTGGCGCATACGCTGGTGCTGCAAGGCAACACGTTCGGCCAACTGCATGCATTCAACAGAGCGATTGAGGTGCTCCACGAGCTCGTGGCCCTAGCGGGCCACCGGGCGGACTATGTAGGCTTTTTGGCGGAGACGTACGAGCAAGTCGATTCAGTCGGCGCCGCACTGGCTGCGGGGGCGCTGTGGTTGCGGGCCGCGCAGACGACGGCGGACGACGCGGCGCTTGCCCCGCAGGAGGGCCATGCACCTGATTCCGCGGCCATCTTCGCACAGCTTACGCGTAGCAGCCGTGCCTTTCTTGATGCTATGCGCAGCGACCTGGCCCTAAGCGCTTTGGATTCCGCAGCCCAATGGGCCTCAGATAGAAATCAGGTGACTTTTCTAGCACAGGAACGTCGCTGGATCCTCTGGGATGGAGGCAACTTGCGCACGCGCATCCGCTTTGACAGCCTTCTCACCATCGCGAACGAAGCGCCGGAGGCCGCTTTGGCCGGTCTGCGGGCGCTTGTGCCCCGCATCCGATCACCCTATGCCCGCCTGCAAACAGCGCACGAAGCGGCGCTTCTTATGTACCGCACCGAACGGTGGGAGGAGGCAGTCACCGCCTTGCAGGTCTTGTGGACCCACGCACAGGATCTACCTGCAGATTCGTCGCTGACAGCCCGCGTCCGCGAAGACTACGGCACGATCACCTTCAACGTGGGGATGGCTCGTTGGCAGGAAGGGGAGCACCATGCTGCCCTAGCCTACCTGATGCAGAGCGAAGCTACGGGAACCGCCCAGTCAGCGCGCGCGGCCTTACAGGTGTCGTACCTGCTGGTCAATGATGTGGATGCGGCACTTAGCGCCGCGCATCGCGCCGAAGAGGGATGGGACCAATTGCCCCGGCCGGATCGGCAGCGACTCATGCGCCTCATGGTAGAATTATACCGTCGCAGCGGCGACCGGGAGCGGGCCGCAGCCTATGTGGCAAAGTACCGCTCCATGCGGTAACCCTGCGTACTCGTCCTATCTTTTGGCCATAGCACAGCTGCAAGCGTGCCATAGCCCATAGCGGGTGTTATTGCAGTGCCGCCAAGTGGCGTGCTTGTACGCGGATACGGTGACGCAGCGCACCTGATCAGAAAAGTCAGCAGGATACTTGGCAGGTCGCTACATGCGGGGCTGCGGCGCACCGGCCTCCACCCAAGCAGAAATCTCGCCCAGACCCACTTTGCGCGTGACGACTGCTTCGTCTGATACCCTGAACCGATCAGCACCTTCTCCAGGCACCAGCATAGTGCGTTCCACCACCCTCAGCCACAATCGCTACGGATGCGGAACCCGATGATGGCTGGACAGGTGGACTTGCAATGACGCGGGGGCGAACAAGGCACTCCGGCTCTAGCACGCAGCGATACGACGCCGCACTATCGCGAAGACGCGGACGTCCGACCCGTTCGGGGCGCACTGTTCCGACGGGCCCAGCGCACAATGGTGTTCAGCTGTTTGAATGTCATGGTGCCCTCGTACATGGAACCATTCACCACCAACGTCGGGATAGCAGTAACTTGTAAACGTTTTCCCAGAATCGTATCGGTAGATACCTTTGAACGGGGTCTGGTCTCAACGACACAATCGTTAAAGCGTACCATATCGGGTATGCGCGCGACTTGAGCCAATGAATCTCAATTACTCAAGTTGGACAGTGCTACTTGATTGGCAAACAGAGTGTTATGGTATATACTGAAGTAGCCTTGGTTGGCTGCGCATTCTGCTGCAATTGCAGCAGAATAGGTCCACTCATATTTGGCCCGAGGCACATATCTGTAGATTATGGCAACTTCTGATGAGTACTTAGCCTGAATAGAGTCTAACACAGAATTGAGTTAACGACAGAATGGGCACGCGTAGTCGTAAAACTTCACCATTAAGACTCGAACCTCTGATGAGACATCTTGTTGGGCACGGTTATTTGATATGATCTGCCACATGGAATCCGTCAGAACTTGACGGGGCACAACCTGCGGCGTACGATTTGTGAGCGCTTCGCGACGAACCACCAAGACGGTCATCACTACAGCAGCAGTGACCGTTACCACAGTCGTAGCAAGTCCAATTGCTTCTCGCTTTGTGCGCGCCTTATTGTTGTCTACCATCCTGTGCGTCAACGCCCTGACACCTGCACATCGTAGGCGATCAATAGCGGAGACCCATCATCTCCCGCAGTAGTTGCATACGCTCTATCGCCCCGGACAGCCCTGATATTTAACCCTGTAGGCAGGTCAAGTCGTCCTACTTCCTGACTCGTCGAGTCCAAAACAACCCAAGTGGATTCCTGAGCCCCAAAGGCGGTGCTAAGCTTCAGCCAGACACGCGCTTGATCATCCACAATGAAATGTTTGTATGCTGGCTTGTACCGGGGAAATGTGATAGACGCCAGAGCCTTCAGCGCCAGTTCCGCCGCAGGCGTGTCCTTAACCTTGTTTCGTAGCTCATCCCGGTCAAGTCGAGTAACCGGTACCGGCGAATGCTGCCAAGCGATATTGCCACGATCAACGAAGTCCAGTGACATGATGCGAATATGCACTGAATCACTCATTCCGTAGTAGACAAGTCCCCCGGGCCCCGCTTCAACATTTGGCTTGGGGCCGAACGGTAGGTTAATCCCGTATGAATCGCCGGAAAGGGTACGATAATCCACGAACTCAATGTCCGGCAGCACAGCGAGAGGTAGCGTATGCCGATTGCCACTACCAAGGCTAACCACGTATACGCCTACAGATCGTTTGACATCCTCAGGGTCAGTCGGCCGAAAGGCACGACGGTACAGAAAGGCCATGCCTTGACTTGCTACACTCACCAGCCCTGAAGGATAGCTGATTTCGCCATGCGGGATTCTCAGTGTTCGTGCGTACCGCAAGTCATCGGGTGCAAACACGGTGACACGTTGCAATTGGCTATCGAAAACGTACACGGAGTCCTTTGGGCCGAAGACTACGGATGACGCGCGCTGGAATTCTCCAGGTCCTTCACCTCTTTCCCCGAACATCCCCACCATGTCTCCCGTTGACGACACCACGTTGAGAACATGCCCGTCATTGGTAAAGACTCTGTTTCTAGCATCCACGGAGACGATCGGCATTGAGCCAAAGAACATACCGCCGGAAGTATCACCGATGCGGAATGCCTCCGTGAGCAAGATCGTGCTATGCTGGCCGCTGCTGGACGGCACAGCAGCCAGCACGCAGATCCCTAACGCAAAGAGCCTTCCCAAGACATGCAATGCGCCACCTCGCATCAATCAAGAAGGGTTTTGCAAATCTTTACTCTACGACCATTTTCTACCGTTGTCGCACAACAACCGTCTCCGTCAGCGCTACAAGAGATGCCACAGCACCGAAGGGCTTCCGTCGTGCCATCCATAACAATGCAGCAGTTCTCTGCTACTGCTTTCGCAGCATGCGCTACATAGGAGGCGGCAGGCGAACTCATAAACCAGAGGCCTAGAACCAAGACGTACACGGACAAAATGCGGATCAAACGTGTTTTCATAATCCAAAAGGGATTAGGGTTACGGCCAAAGTCCAGCGCTTCGTGCATCCGACCTCAGCGTGATGAGAAGTATACGGACTACCCTCGTACTATCCAAGTCTGCATAATCCGATCCAAACTGGACGGGTAATCCGAGGTAATCTGGACACTTGTGGAGGGCTGCTGACGCCTGTCTCGGGGCTGAGTAGAGGCCTTTGCAGGTGTGTGGTTTTGGCTGGTGGCAGTGGAGCAGTGGCGGTATCGGAGGGGATCCGTCAGCCGCTTAATATCAGGGACTCAATCACCAACCGAGTTTCTGATGTCAAACAAGCGAGTGTCTATGCGGGCGATTAGGGATGTGCTTCGGCTGCATTTCCGGGAGGGGTATAGCAATCGCAAGATTGCAAAGTGTCTGTCCGTTTCGGCTAGTACGGTGAGGGCGTATTTGGAGCGTGCAAAGTATGCGGGTCTGTCCTGGCCTCTGCCGGAGGATTTGGATGATCATGGTTTGGAGTCACGCCTGTATGCGGAGGCTTCTGTGCGCCACAAGTCTGAGCTAGGCTGGGAGGAGGTGCATCGGGAGATGTCGCGGTCGAGCATGACGCTGAAGTTGGTTTGGCAGTCCTACCGTGCAACGTATCCAGACGGCTACGGCTACAGCCGTTTCTGTCACCTATATCGTGCTTGGCGCCACCGCACGCAGGTGACCATGCATCTACACCACAAGGCGGGTGAGAAGCTCTATGTGGACTTTGCGGGCATGACGATAAAGGTGCGTGATCAGCCGAAGCCAGCTCAGGTCTTTGTGGCCACGATGGGTTTTTCCAGTTACACGTATGCGGAGGCCACCGGAGACCAGACGCTGAGGAGCTTTATTGGCGCACATCGTCGGGCCTTTGAGTTTTTCGGTGCGGTACCGGCGGTGGTGGTGCCTGACAACTTGAAGGCGGCAGTCAAGAAGGCGCACCGTTACGATCCGGAAATCAATCCTACCTACCAGGAGATGTGCGAGCATTACGATCTGGTAGCGCTGCTGGCTCGCGCGAGAAAACCAAGGGATAAGGTCAAAGTCGAATCTGCGGTCAAAGTAGTGGAGCAGTGGATTCTGGCCGCCTTGGGTACGGTCCCTTACCTCACGCTGGATATGCTCAATGAGCGGATTGCGAAGGGGTTGGTTACCCTGAATGACACTCCTTTTCAGAAGCGCGAAGGGAGCCGTCGCAGTCAGTTTGAGGCGGTGGATTTGCCCGCGATGCGCCCTTTACCCTCGAAGCCCTTTGAGTATAGGGAGTGGAAAGTGGCCACGGTGAGCTTTGATTATCACGTAGCGGTGAACAAGTGGTTCTACAGCGTCCCGTATCGGCATGACCGGCGCAAGGTGAATGTATGCGTGGGGGAGGCTACCGTGGAGCTATACCTTGGCAATCAACGTATAGCATCCCACATGTTATGCCCCAAGGCCTACGGATGGAGCACACATCCTGAGCATATGCCTTCGAATCATCAGGAGTACACCCAGCAGCATCGACTGCTTGAGCGTGCCGCGCAGATCGGTCCGAACACGGAGAAGGTAGCGTTGACCACCATAGAGCGCCGCAGGCATCCTGAGCAGGGCTTTCACTGGGGGCTCCTGGACCTTAAGCGCGCCTATCCAGGCGAGCACATCGAGGCGGCCTGCAAGTGGGTATTAGTGCACTAGATCTTCCGCACAAGCAGCATCGCTAATGTTCTCAAACGTGGCATTGAGCGGCTTACCCTGTACCAGGCAGAGGAGGACCCGCCCATCATGCACGACAACATCCGCGGTGCCCAGTACTACGCCGACCCCCCGGACAACAACGTTTAGATCCATGTTGACACACCCAACGATAGAGCAGCTCGAAAGGCTTGGCTTCTATGGCATGGCCGACGCTTTGCGCGATCAGCTAAACCTTCCTGGCATTGAGCAGGTGGCATTCATGGACCGCCTCGGTGAGATGGTGGATCGCGAAGCCAACCGGCGTGAAAGCATTCGATTGAGGTCACGGCTTCGCCGCGCTCGGCTACGGTAACAGGCGTGTATGCAGGACATAGACTATCGCATGCATCGCGGACTGGACCGTCGCCTCATGCTGTATTTGGCCGGATGCGACTGGATACGCCAAAAGCAGAACGTGATTATCACCAGCCCCACCGGCGTGGGTAAGAGTTATATTGCCTGTGCGCTGGCCCACACCGCCTGCCTGAAAGGCTTTAAAGTGCGCTATTTCCGGTTGCAACGAATGCTCGAAGACGTTGCGCTGGCGCGAGCAGAGGGCCGGCTCCTGAAGCTGCTGCGTACGTTGTCGCGGCTTAGCGTGCTGGTTGTTGATGATTGGGGGCTGAAGAAACTCACCAGTGCACAGCAAGATGATCTGCTGGAAATCTTGGATGACCGACACCAGGTCAGCTCCACCATTGCTACCAGCCAGCTCCCGGTGGAACGCTGGCATCAGGCCATGGAACATCCTACGCTCGCCGATGCTATCCTGGATCGCCTCGTCCACAACGCGCACCGCATCCAGCTGACCGGCGACTCGATGCGTAAGCAAATCGCTAACGTGAACGTGCCGGAAAACCCGGAAGACTCATCTTGATTCTAAGCAGAAACTCCCAGCAACCACAGGGCATGGCAGCTTACGTCACCATCAAAACACGGCTGAACAACCTCCAGCGCGGGTGTCCAGTTTGGATCGGATTCACTGTCCAGCTTACCTCGGATTACCCGTCCAGTTTGGATCGGATTGGGTGCACGAATTCGTCGGATTACGCACACTGCGTATTCCGCTTCAAATCGACCAGTGGTTCCACGGGAAATCGACCACCGATTCCACGGCAAATCGACCAGTGGTTCCACGGGAAATCGACCACCTGAGCTGGCGCGCGCCGACCGGTGGCGGCGGGGTGTAGGAGGTCGGTTAACGGGCCTGCCAAATTGGCAGTCTGGCGGAGTTAGAAACGGGTTATTGTTGCCTGTCGCGGGTGATGGCGGCAGGTCAAGCGCAGGTGGTATCGTACCCTCTTTACTTACCAAAAGAGGGGTACTTATGCCAAACAAGAGGGTTGTTATGCGTGTTTTGTGGGACGTTCTGCGGTTGTCTGCGGAGTCTGATTTGAGCGTACGTGGTATCGGTCGTGCGCTGGGAATATCGCACAGCACGGTACTTGGTTACTTGCGTCGTGCTAAGGCAGCGGGTGTGCATTGGCCTTTGCCCGAGGGTATGCCGGAGGCCAAGTTGAAGGCATTGCTTTATGGTCCGCCGGAGGTTGCTAAGGAGACGCGTCCGTTGCCGGACTGGTCCGAGGTGGAGCGTAAGATGCAGGTCAAGGGGTTCACGCGGCGCCTGATGTGGGAGCGGTACAGGCGGGACCACAGCGATGGTTACGGCTACAGCAAGTTCTGCGCTCTTTACTCTGCCTGGAAGAAGGAATTCGGCCTGGTGACGGTTCCGATGGATCATCCTGCGGGTCATTCGGCCTTCGTGGACTATGCAGGCATGCGCCTGGAGGCGATAGACCAGCTTACGCGTAAGCGGCGTCGGGTGGAGACCTTTGTTGGTGTGCTGGGATTCTCCAATTATCTCTACGTTGAGGCGACGTGGACGCAGCGTCTTGGGGACTGGCTGGGCTCGCATCGTCGCATGTTCGAGTATTTCGGGGCGGTGCCTTCCTATGTGGTCTGTGACAATTTGAAGAGTGGCGTGCGCAAGGCCCACCGATACGATCCGGAGATCAATCCGTCGTATCAGGACCTTGCGATGCACTACAAGACCGTGGTTGTGCCTACGCGTCCCGGGAAGCCCAGGGACAAGGCCAAGGTCGAGCAAGCCGTGTTGCATGCAGAGAGGCGCATTCTGGCTCCGTTAAGCGATAAGCGTTTCATCGGTCTAGCGCACGTGAACCGGCACATTCGTGTCCATCTGAAGGAGCTTAACGAGCGGCCTTTTCAGAAGCTGGAAGGCAGTCGTAAGAGCTGGATTGACACGTGGGAGCGATCAGCGATGAAGCCCTTGCCGGCGGAGCCGTACGAGCACGCGGAGTGGCGCAATGCCAAGGTGCACAGAGATGCGCACATCGAGGTGCGCTGGCACCGTTATAGCGTTCCTTATCGATATGTAGGGCGTTCGGTACAGGTTCGCCTTACAGATACCACCCTTGAGGTATTTTTTGACGACAAACGGGTGGCGACGCACCCGCGTAGCCACCAGAAAGGGGTCACCACCAAGGATGAACACATGCCAGACGCCCAACGCCAAATGAACGATATGAGCCGCTTCGTAACCGAGGCAGAACGCATCGGGCCGGACACACACAATATCGTGCGGCAGATCATCGATGCTGAGCGGCACCCGCTGATTCGTTACCGCACGCTCATGGGCCTGCTCCGCTTGGCTCGCATCTACGGTAAGAGCCGCATGGAAAACGCGTGTACGCGGGCAATCGCTATCGGCACCCGCTCGTACAGGAGCATCGCGTCCATCCTGAAGAATGGACTCGACAAGCATCCGCTGGACTCGGTGTCTCCGCCTCCCATAGACCATGACAACATCCGGGGCCCAAGCTATTACGACACCAAATCGGATTCTCCTCACCAAACCTCGAAGGACTGATGCTCCTACACCCTACCCTTGACAAGCTCGAGCAGATGCGTCTGCATGGCATGGCGCGCGCGCTGCGTGATCAGCTTACCCAACCGGAAATGGAACAGCTCCCGTTCATGGACCGCCTGGGCCTATTGGTTGACCACGAGGAGATCGTGCGATACAACAAGCGCCTGCGGTCGCGCCTACGCCGCGCCCGGTTACGCCAGGAGGCCTCCATGGCCGATCTGGACTATCGTCGCGGTCGCAATCTGGATCGGCGCCTGATGGCCTCGCTTTCCACCTGCGACTGGGTGGGCAAACATCACAATGTGATCATTACCGGACCCACCGGTGTCGGCAAGAGCTTCGTGGCGTGCGCGCTGGCGCATAAAGCCTGCATGGAGGGGTTCACCGTACGCTACCACCGACTGCATCGTCTTCTGGAAGATCTGCAACTCGCGCACGGGGACGGACGCTTCCTGAAACTGCTGAAGCAGTTGACGCGCTTCCACCTACTGGTTCTCGATGACTGGGGGTTGTCACGAATCAGTGCGCTGCACCAGCGGGATCTGCTTGAGCTCATCGATGATCGGTATCAGAAGGGATCCATCGTCGTTACCAGTCAGATGCCTGTGAGTGTGTGGCACGAAGGCATGGAAGACCCAACACTCGCTGATGCTATCCTGGATCGCCTCATTCACAATGCACACCACATCGCGCTGAAGGGAGAGTCCATGAGACAGCGTCTGCCACAATGGCAGAACCTTCCAGAGAAGACAAGCGTAACTGAAGCCAGACAGCCGTGAAAATGGTACCCAGAACAGTCACGATGCAGCGCTATCCAGCGCGGACTCAGCACGCCGAATCAGGTGGTCGATTAACCGTGGAATCGGTGGTCGCCATACCGTGGAACGAGTGGTTTTTTTTCGTGGAATATGCACACAGCAGTGCACCGCCACCCAAGCGCCCTGCGTGCACCCACCACTAGCTCCCCTGGAGCACCCATCAGGCCGCTTGGGCAGCTGCCGTAACACAGTCACGCCAGCAAGGTAAGCTGCCAACCGGCTGCGCCCAGTGTCCCCACGACCCTGAAGTGCCCAACCTGGCGACAAAAATCGACACAACATCGCCTCCGCGCGACACTAATCAGCTGAAATAAACGGATTTTCGGACGGATACGTCCCAACGATCCTATTCACTGCCCGCGACTAGCTGGTGTGGCAGGCCGGTGAGCAGTGCTTACACCCGTTTGCTGTAGGGTACGTCAGCCTGGCCTTCGTAACAGCGCCGAAGCAGCTAGAAAACCACCCCAGGCATGACGTATTGATTGCCAGGCTCAACCAGTAGCACCCGTACTCGTGGACTTCGTGGTCGCCGTTGCTCTGTGCGGTGTTGTTCATATAGTAGGCAGTCATTCTGAACTCCTTTTTCTCAGGGGCCGGTCGGCTGCCCTTGGTCGCCGCTGCTCGCGCTCCCACGCGATTGCGCTCCTCCGCGTGACCTTCGGTCCGACCTTCTGCATGTTGACGGTCTGACCAAAGGCGCGCTGGTGCTCCTGAAGGCGCCGGTCCGCGTCGTTCGTGATCCCTCTATGCAGGATATTTCCGTGCTTGTCCGTGATGTGGTACCGCTGGGTATTCCTCGGTTTCCGGTCTGCCATCTGACTCTCCGTTCTAGGGATTCGAAATTGCTAGCACCAAGTATCCCCAATTTAACTTCGAAGCGCAACATATGCAATCAGATCAGTGTGCTCGCAAATAGAGGTAGGGATTAGCGAAGAGAGCAGGAAGGGACCGTTCCATCGAAGGGAGGGCGAAGCCCGACCGGAGATGGAACGGCGTCGGGCAGACTGAAACAGCGCTTGGGGCCCCAAGAGCTTCGGCGCCGGCGGGGCAAACTCCCTTTCCCATGCGAGCAGCCATGCATGATGCCGCATGTAGATGGTATCGTGCCCTACCGGTCGTTCTGGTGATACGACCGAATCAATTCATCACCACAGGCTGGACTGCTGGGAATCGCTGATCCAGGCGCACCGGCTTCTGCTGTCGGGTCTGGCTCAGACCTTGGTGCACCATCCGTGTGTCACGTACAGGCATGGAGGTGATAGAGCCTCTTGCAAAAACCCGAAAAACGGCAAGTACTCCCTCCGCAGGCGCCGGAGAAGAGGTGGCACCTCCATCGTGGGTATCGTAATAGTAAGCGCCCGTTAGGGTATACCTTGTGGGGCGGGCCTGATCGCGAATGTTGGGTAGTTACGGAATAGCGGAGCAAAAATGCAACTTGATTGGTGCCGCGCAGGAAAATACGCACTGCGTCTGGAGCGCGAAGCATGTATGCGCAAACTGGACGGAGTCGTCCAGCAAAAGCCCGCGAACGTGCGCGAGGGGCTTGGTGGCATCCGAGCAATGTGGCGTTGAGCGAGGTCGCGGTGTTGGGCGAAGACAACCCCTAACATAACGGGGCAGCCATGTCCACTGGAGCAGCGAGGCTCGTTTCAAAATGAAAGTCAAGCCCATAGGTCCCCCATCCTGAAAAATGGGCGAGATTTTTCAGGTCGCGCGTGACTCCCGGTCAGGACCGCATCTGCAGTAGAGCCGTGCGTAGGCGAGGGGTCAGTGCATGGGCTGGTAGCCAGCGGGGTATCGGATGTGCATGACGGTTGGTAGAGCTTTTCGATTGCAGTCTCGTTTATGAGATTCCCACTAATGGGATCTATAGTCATATGGGACATGGAGGCCGGGGTGCTACGCTATGTTTCGAACTTACCGTACGGCATTTATACTCGGTGTGGAGCATTTCCCGGCTACCCGAATCCGCCTGAGCCTCTTGCAAAAACCCGAAAAACGGCCAGTACTCCCTCCGCAGGCGCGGGGGAAGAGGTGGCACTTCCGTCGTAGGTATCGTAATAGTAAGCGCCCGTTAGGGTATACCTTGCGGGGGAGCGGGCCTGATCGCGAATGTTGGGTAGTTTCGGAATTGCGAAACAACAATGCAACTTGATTGGTGCCGCGCAGTAAAATACGCGCTGCGTCTGGAGCGCGAAGCATGTATGCGCAAACCGGACGGAGTCGTCCAGCAAAAGCCCGCGAACGTGCGCGAGGGGCTTGGTGTGATCCGAGCAATGTGGCGTTGATCGAGGTCGTGGTGTTGGGCGAAGACAATCCCTAACATAACGAGACAGCCATGTCCACTGGAGCAGCGCGGCTCGTTTCAAAAAGAAAGTCAAGCCCATAGGTCCCCCATCCTGAAAAATGGGCGCGATGTTTCAGGTCGCGCGTGACTCCCGGTCAGGACCGCATCTGCAGTAGAGCCGTGCGTAGGCGAGGGGTCAGTGCATGGGCTGGTAGCCAGCGGGGTAACGGATGTGCATGACGGTTGGCAGGGCTTTTCGATTGCCAGGCTCGTTTATGAGATTCCCACTAATGGGATCTATAGTTATATGGGGCATGGAGGCCGGGGTGCTACGCTGTGTTTCGAACTTACCATACGGCATTTATACTCGCTGTGGAGCATTTCCCGGCTACCCGTATCCGCCTGTCGCGGCTGCCATGCACAAGGCCTTCGCTGCTGCTAATGGCTCAGCAGACCGCTGGTGCGGTTGGGGTCAATGGGAAGAAGAGGTTGGGGTCGTAGGCTGTCTGTTTTCTCCAAATGGTCCACAGCACGGCCAGAATCTTGCGCTGCGTATTCAGGCGCGCATGTGTGCGGTTGTTCGTGCGATCCAGCGAGGCCTCAAAAAAGCGCTTCACCTCATTGGAGTCCTTACCGCCGCGTATGCCGTTCATCCAGGCGCGATAGCTAAGGGCCTTGAGCTCGCCATTGCCCGAGCGATCCAGACGTTTATACGCGAGCGGCTTTCCAGCAAAACTGCGTGTGCGAATGCCCAGCCTGCAGTAGCGCCAAAGCCGCTGCTTGGTCGCAAAACGGTGCGGCGTCTGAATGAACGCATCAAAGACATGAGCACTGATCGGTCCCACGCCGGGCATCTTCATGAACTGCTGAATCTCTGGGTACCGTCTGCCCTCTCGGATCTTCCGGTCTTGCGCCTTCTGCTGTGCCGCGATCGTTGAATCCAGCACATCATAATCATCCGATACCATCTCACGAGTGGGAGCGTTCGGCAGCTGCTCCAAAAAACTCTTGCGGTGTGCCGCGCTGAAAACCGTTGTCCCGTCTACGCGCAAGACACCCGCTCTCCGATACTTCGCCTTTATGATGGTCTTCAGACTGCGTTGGCTATCGCGCAGCTTGAGATATTGCTGCGCGATAGCCTTGAAGGTGGCACGGTGTTGATGATCCGAGTGATAGACCGGTCGCAGCTCACCCATCCGCAGCAGACGGGCCAAGCGGAATGCATCCGCTCAGTCGTCCTTGTTCGCACTCTTGCTAATCAGCGCATTGTGGCGTGGATCACAGACCACCAGCTTATCCACGTAACCACGCAGCATGCCTGCCAGCCACGCAGCCGATGTGGACTCCTCCAGGGCCAGGATCTTTTCCTTAGCATCTACCGCAGCAATGCGACTCACTATCGACAGCTCGCGTGTCCTGAGCTGCTTGCTCATGAACAGGTTGCCATCCATCCCCACCGCCGCCAGAGCGCTGTTGCGGACATGGGCATCCAAGCCGAAGTAGACTACCTGCCTCATAACCCCGCATAATTCACGTCTGAAATTTGCATAAAACAGCAGCAAAGCATTGCATGGATACTTTGTTACAATACATATAACCCTGAGTGCATCAAATTTCAACTAGAAGGGCGTTTATACGGTCCATTTCAACGAATAAAGAGGCTTTTGCCTATTGATTTGCAGCGGATGGCCCCAAAATAAGAGTTTGGCGTGCTTCTGCTCGCCCACTTAATTGCATTTAGGCCATAGTATAAACATAGTTTATACGTGTTTTGGGGCAGTTGGAGGGATAGTACGGATTCACCCGGTGGGTGAACGAGACGTGGCCCATTTTGGGCCCTTTTGCCCGTCCTAGCAGGTATCCACTTTCCGGGCAGAGCCGGGGATTTCTGCGCCTGGGCGAGCTTGAGAGGGGCACCAAGAGGCAGGCGGATCGGTCTGCTAGACGGCGGACATTGTCATGGCCGATTCGGCATTGCGCGTGCGGCCTGCATCGGTCGCATGCACGGCACTGGGTGCAGGATGGTGATGGGCTGTTTGCGGCGAGCCGGGAGCACCGTGCCAGGGTTATGGGCCCTGGCGGCGATGGCCGAAGGGCTGCGGACCGTGGCACGCGAAGCGGCATTACGCACGATGTGACTCTCATACTTGACTTTGACAAAACCTCTGTATACCTTTGGATTGCCTCATTGTTGCAGCGTGTAGTACGTTGCAGCAGCCATGAGGCAGGGGGTCCCCTTACCGCTGGGCGGGCTTGCGCACACCAGCACGAGCGCGTCACGGTGCCAGAAGGACCGCTACACGTACCATCCATGATCCAGTGAGCCCATGTCCGCATCCAACACGTTGAAAACGTTCGCGTCGCACAACCGCTCGGTTAAGGTGAGTTTTGATAAGCCCGATCAGGTGACGTCCGATGCGGGCGCCTTTGTTGGTCGTCGCCTGCTGGACTTGACGGGCTTGATTGCGATGCTGATGGAGGGCTTGAAGGACTCCCGCGACAAGCGCCGTGTCCAGCACTCGTTGCCTGAGCTGCTGCAGCAGGTGCTGCTGTCGTTCATGCAGGGATGGGATCGTCTGCGCTCAGCGGAAGACTTAAAGAACGACCCCGCCTTCCGCGTGGCCTGCCGTAACCAGCGAGGTGCAAAGGTGCTAGAGGCCAAACACCGCTTAGCTTCGCAGCCGACGCTGTCACGCACTATTGACCAGCTCAGCGAAGAGCCCAAGCTCCAGCATCTGTCCGACACGGTCACCCGGCTGGGAATGGAGACGATATACACCCGCAACGGAGGCAAGCGCGTGCCAGAGCTGGTCATCGACGTGGATAGCTATCCCGTAGAAGTGTACGGGAAGCAGGAAGGCAGCGAATATAATGCGCACCATAGGCACAGGATATATTTGCCTATGGTGGCCACATGCGGGCCCACGGGGGATGTGCTGGGAGCTGAACTGCGTCCTGGCGCTATGAATGACGCAAGAGATAGCCATAAATTCATCCACCGGATTGCGAAAGCAGCGCAAAAGCACGTCGCCGAACGGATTGTCGTGCGTGCCGACGCGGGCTTCAACAGCCCCATCACGTACGAGCGCCTCGAAGACGATGGCATCGACTACGTCATGCGCCTGAAAAAGAACAAGAAACTGAAAACGTTGATGGAGAAGACCGTGGCCAAATACGGCGGATCACCTACGCACTGCATAGAGCTGACCTATAAAGCGGAGTCTTGGAACGAGGCCCGGCGCGTGGTGATGGTGCCCAAGACGTACTCCAAGGCCGAGCCGGAATACTACTTTCTGCTCACGTCCTTGTCAAAGAAAGAGTGCAATGCCCAGAGCTTGGCTGACTTCTACCGGATGCGAGGCAAAGCGGAAGCACACCACGCAGAGATCAAATACGCTTCCTGTATGCTGTCCTCGGCGGCGCGCCCCAACATGTTCGAGAAAGTGGTCAAGCAATCACTCGGAGACGAGAGCGACAGCAAGACCCAAGACGAGAAGGCTACCAAGACGGTGCGCCCTCAGAATGCGGTACGCTTGCTACTGAATGTGATGGCCTATCAACTGATCCACATCGGGCGCTGCCAAATGATCGCCCCCGACTACTTGGCTCCCAGAAACTGGCCCCTGGGACTACCGACCGCCACAGAACCCCCACCAACAGACGTTGGTCCGCCGGCAGAGCCAAGTAGCAACGGCACCGCCGAAGCAAACACCGAGAAGCACGATAAGCAGATGAAGCCTGAGCCCGTACACGCGCCGCTCATGCATGTGCGCAGATTCAGGGAGAACGTGCTCAAGGTAGGGGGACGCCTGACCAGACATGCACGGCGGCTGCACTTCTATCTCGCCGAGTCCGCAAAGAAGCTGTGGGAGACCTTCTGGGAAAACACATGGAAGCTGCGCTGGCAGACCCTGTGCTGGCCGAGTCTGCCTAAACGGTGCTAAGAGGCCACCACCCGGCTTCCTGACCACGTTAACGCACCTCCCCAAGGGCGACCAACCAGAGCCCAGCGCTAAGCTACGCCCGCACGACATTAATTCGCCCCGCTGAGCGGCAAAAAGACACCCTGAGCGCGCCGCAAACCCGCGAAATCGCTCTCTCGCTCCACGACTAGGCCCCATCAACGGGTCATACCCCTGCCTCCAAGGCATTACCCCTCAACGGCCGCTCACGACCTCCCAGTGGTGAATAAGGTGGGATAACGTGCCTCCTTGTTTGGTGAAACCTGAACCGTATACGCGCCAGACAGGGCGACCGCCCTTTTTGATATTACCTGTGTTCTTGGATAAGTCGCCAAATGATGCTCTTCTGCTTTGCGGAGGAACTGCTCGGTTCTCTGACCGCGCCGCAGAAGAAGCTACTGGGCGTGTTGGAGATCGCTCGCGTTGAGCGCTTTATTGACGATGATTCGAAGGCCTTGCGCGGGCGTTTGTTGCTAAGGCGGTTTACAACATCGATACGACACGCGCGCTGATCGAACGGATTCGCTCGGACCCACAGCTGCGCCGCATGTGTGGGTGGACGCATCAACACGAGGTTCCCAGCGAGTCGACCTTTTCACGCGCTTTCGGGGAGTTTGCGCAGTCGTGTCTGCCCGATCAGGTGCATCGTGCACTGATCGACGAGTCCTACGAAGGAGAGATCGTCGGACATCTTTCACGTGATTCTACGGCGATTAAGGCGCACGAGCGCCCTGCTACGAAGAAGTCCGCGCTGGCCAAAGACACGCATGATCAACCGTGTAAGGGAGAAACACCTCCAAAAGAGCAACGACGCCTTGTACGTCAGTTGGACATGAGTCTGCCGGAGATGGAAGAAGATTTGCCCGGGGAGTGTAACCGAGGCGCTAAGCGCAATGCTAAGGGTTACCGGCAGAGCTGGAACGGCTATAAGCTGCACGCAGATGTGGCCGACGGGGGTGTACCAATCAGCTACCTGGTAACGTCTGCGTCGGTGCATGATAGTCAGGTGGCCATTCCCTTGGCTACGAAGTCTGCGAAGCGGGTCACGAATTTGTATGATGTGATGGATAGCGCCTATGATGCGAAGGAGATACGCCTTCACAGCGAGAGTCTTGGGCATGTGCCGATCATTGATGCGAACCCGCGTACACGCGCACGTAAGGCGGCGAAAAAGCGTGAGACAAAGGCGCAGCGTGCGGCCGGATGGGTACCACCAGAGCGCGTACGCTACCACGAGCGTTCGACCGTCGAGCGCGTCTTTGGTCGTCTCAAGGACGAATATGGCGGTCGCCATATTCGCGTACGTGGTCATGCGAAGGTGCTATGTCATCTTGGGTTCGGCATACTCGCGTTGACGATCGACCAAATGACGCGCCTTATGTGCTAACTGGCTTCACCGGCGCACAGAATTGCGGTTGTAGTGCCACGTGTAGTGGGGTAGGTATGCGTAATTGTCATCGCTAAGGCCCGAAATCTGTCTTTTTGAGGTCAACCTCACTGCGTTAGTCAACGATTCTGGTGTACGTCTATCGCCTTGGGATCACTATTGCTCCAATCCCCGTAATGCACGTGACATTTAGGCGCCGATTGCCGGTGCTGGAGGAGGAGCCAGAAATGCAATTTGCAAGAGGCTCAGGGATGTGTTACCTCACGTAAACCATCCACTACATTGATAAACTTGGGTTAAATGCTCTCTACAAGAGGTTACGAGACACCTCCTTCTGGTACCGCTTCCAATGTGTAATAAGGACTTGGATAGTACGAGGGTAGTCCGTATACTTCCTGTCACGCTGAGGCTGGATGCACGAGGCGCCGGACTTTGGGCGTAACCCTAATCTCTTTTGGATTATGAAAACACGTTTGACTCGCATTTTGTCCGTGTACGTTTTGGCTCTAGGCCTCCTAGGGGGCTGTTCTGGAAATTCCTCGCCCGTAGAAGTGTCTTACGATGAAGCGGCCAAAACCGATCTTGAGAGGCAGCCAGCCCAGGTGGAAACGCTTGATGACTACCTTGCTGAACTTGCACGCAGAAGCAAAGCGGTGCTCTTAGGCACAACAAGTGGTTCACAAGGCTCGGACGACATCGAACGAGTCGGTATGCTTTGAAAACGGTGTTCCCTCTTCCTTTCCTTCGAATCAAGAAATTATGCAAGGACGACTCGATGCGATCTTGGGTGAGGCGAATCCAGACAATACCGAAGTAGCTCAACTGCTTACTGCGTTGGATTCGTGGGTGGGTGAAATATATGGAGAGTGTCCTCGTCTGGTGGGCATAGTGAGGTCAGTCGAAGATGAGTTTGAAGACTCTGCCGCTGGGATGGCTGTGCAGTTTCCTGAACTAGTAGAGTTAGGTCCTCTCGGAATAATTACTTTGGTTGAAGATGACATCGATTTCGACGCTTTCGCAGAAGATACATGTTTGGCCGCTTGCGCAGCTGAGGCAACGCTTTTTATCAGCGCAGCAATTACAGGTTGGGGCGCCGCAATGGTGGGTTGCATTGGTTCAGGTCCCTTTTATCCTATTTGTGCTGGCCTTGCAACGGCTACGAAGTATCTCGTAATTGCTGGAGTTGGCATCGGTCTTGGCAACTGCGTAAATGCATGTAATAAAGTCCCGCAACGGCGCCGAAACTATGACTAAGCATAAGACGCTACAGCATGTTCCTGACGAAGACATCCCTAGATTTGTGCTAGGGGTTTACAAGAGGGTTCTGTCAATGCGCAAATGGGCACTGATAGCTTCCGCAGTGGGATTGTTGTGTATTGACGTCTCATTGGTTTTCGCGCTGATGGACTGGCCCGATGTGACGCTATTCGATTGGGTAGTTCATGGCTATCACTTGATAGTCTTCATTGGAGGAGGTGCTTTTTTGTGGACTCGCCCGGATATTATATTTAAGCAGCGCATGGCAGGATATTTGAGTAGCTTAACACCTGATGGGCAGCAAATGTATGATTTCTGCATTACTGCTTTGCGGTCACCGTACAAGCGCGCCGCGCTAGATAAGTCCTTGGCAGGCAAAGACGTATCCTGATTGGCCTTTGATGCCGCGTATCGAGGGTAGCAGCCTTACTTGAACGACAGATTACGGGCATTCCCAGCGGAGGCGTCGAGGAGGCGTGCCCCCATAAGCGCTAACGTGGTCATCTTAGGAGCTAGATCGCACGGCTTCTGTTACAAGCTGTTTGCGTATCAGCGGGGCGGCGTTTCGCTGTAAGGCCCCTACGGATTGGCGCAGGCTGGCAGGGGGTGGTGAAAAATGCTTGGTGGGAATGCAGCAGTGCTTAGAAGGGGAGTACGAGTTTTGATGATTGTTGTCTGGCCGCCAGTAGCGCTTTACGTCGCTTGGGTAGGTGTTCGCGGTTGGGGACCACATTCAGCTTGCATTCTGCGTACATGAGTGCCAGTGCCACCGAGCGGTGGACCTGTGCCGAGCTTTCCAATAGCACACATTGTGCGTCAATCATAAGCGTCCCGTAGAGTGCATCAAATGTAGGCCATGTGACCATCTTATGTGGCTCTTCCCCTAAGAGAATGGGTACGATGTTGTAACGTACCGTAGTCCAGATCAAGGTCTCACCAAACGCATTGTGCGCCCGTTTCGCTCGCCTGAGAGCCTACTCTGTACCCCAACAGGCGATGCCCCAAGCCATTTAGAAGGCTGCGCTGCCGTGGCCGAATCGGGCGGCGGCACCCCCTTGTCAACCGGGTTACCGCTCTTTCGTCACTAAACTGTAGAGCACCGGAACGACAAACAGGGTCAACACCGTTGCACTCGTCAGCCCACCCGCGATAGCTATGGCCAGGGGGGCGCGCAACTCGGATCCCTGGCCGAATCCCAGCGCCAAGGGCAACAGGCCCAGCACCGTGGTAGCGGTTGTCATCAGGATGGGACGCACACGGTCACGACCAGCCACCAGGATAGCTTCGCGTAACGGCATACCGGCTGCACGCCGCTGGTTGATGAAATCCGTCTTGATGATGGCGTCATTGACCACAATGCCGACAAGGACGATACACCCCATAAGGCTCATCAGGTTGATGGACTGACCCGTCAGCCCCAGAACAACGGCCACGCCGGCCGCCGCCAGCGGGACACTGATAAGCACAATTAGCGGCTGGATAAAGTGCTCGAACTGAGCCGCTAGAATCAGATACACCAAAAGCAGGCTCAACGCCAAGCTGAGCGCCACCCCCATAAGACTCTTCTGAAACACTTCGGAAGCGCCCCCGACGCGGTGCCGTACAGCCGGCGGCAATGTGTTTGCCAAGACTGATCGGACGGCTGCCACAGATGTGTTTAGGTCAGACTGCTGCGCCACGTCGGCTGTCAGTCGCAGCACCGATGCCTGTCCTTCGCGTACCAGGGCGGCTGGCAGGTTGACGCGCGTCACAGTGACAAAGGTGCCAAGCGGCATTAGGCCGTCCCGCGTCGGAATACGCTCGGCCAATAGGCGCTCTAAGGAATCCACATGCCTTGAGCGTAGCACAATTGGGATCTCCTCGTTTACGGTCTTGAGCGTGGTGGCCCGGCTGCCTCTAGCGCCGGCTTCTAGATAGGCCGTAATCGCTCGTGCCTGGACTCCGTAGCGATTCATGACGTCGCGACGCAAGCCGAGCTGATACGTGGGCACCAAGGCCGCGTCGGCGCGGAGCACGTTGTCTAGTTCTTCTCTGGCGGCCAGTCGTTCAAGCACCGTGGGCGCCGCCAACTCCGCATCCCGCCGATCTTCGCTTACGAGGTCTATGAGGAGATCCGCTTCTTCGGTGGTCAGCAGTGATTCCAGCTGCGTCTCAACTCTTCGGGCCTGCAGCTGTACGTCGTTGGGGACCTCCAGGTCATCGAAACCCCCCAGCACGCGCTCAACCCTCATGCCTGGGGGCAACAGCAGTGTCAGGTCCCCGGTGTACGGCGGACGCGGGTCCAGGTCCAGGCGGGCCTGGTCGCGCTCTCCCAGGTCGGCCAAGACCGTTTCCGCCCAGCCGCGCGCCTGAATCTGTGATCGCAGCGCCTGGGCGCGCGCTGCCACAAGGGCCAGATCCGCATCAGTAGGCAGCGTGAAACGTATTTCCACGCGGCCTTGCTCTGTCCGCGGGATGACCTCGCGGGGAAGGCTGAGTAATATCAGACCGGCGCCAGTCAGGACTACCACGCAGAGGCCCATCACCGCGGCCCGGTGATCCAGGCTCCAGGCAAGCAATCGCTCGTACGCTGCCAGCAGCCGGCCCCCTGCGCCGGCGCGTGCAGGGCCTTGGGGCGCTGCGGCTTCGCGCTCTTTGGAAACGATCAGCGGCACCACCGTCAGCGCCACCAGCAGCGAGGCCAACAGGGAGCAGACCACCGCAAGCGACTGGTCCCTGAACAAGCGCCCTGCTAAGCCATCGACCAGCGTGATAGGCAAGAACACCGCCATAGTCGTCAGGGTGCTGGCCGTGATGGCGCCCGCGACTTCCCATGCTCCTTGGCGCGCAGCCTGCATGGGCGCCAGACCCGCCTCGCGCAGCCGGACGATGTTTTCAATGACGACGATCGCATTGTCCACCAGCATGCCGGTGCCCAACGCCAGTCCGCTGAGCGCTATCAGGTTGAAGGTCACACCCAGCGGCTCGAAAAAGACCAGGGTGGCACCCAAAGACAGCGGTACCGCAATAGCCACGGCCAGGAGCGCACGCAGACGGCGCAAAAACACAAACAGCACCAGCACCGCCAACAAGCCGCCAATCAGCACGGCCTGAGTGACGCCATCTATCGCAGCCTGGATAAACGTGCTTTCGTCCACTACCACGTCCAGCTTCAGGGATTCATATTCGAGCTCGAGCTCACCGAGCACCTGTCGTATTTCACTGGCAGCAAACACCACGTTGGCATCGGCGCGTCGCTCGATAAGAAGCAGCAAGGTTTCTGCGCCATTGAGGCGCACCATCCCGCGGCGATCCTCGACACTGTTGCGCACATCGGCCACTTCGGATAGGCGTACGGGGATGCGACGGGCCGTCGATATAACCGTCGCGGCCACATCTTCGGTGCTCTGGAATTCGCCGCTCACCTCTACGGCGTATCGGAAAGGTCCCCGCCGGATCACACCGCCGGACAGCGCCACATTCGACACCTGCAACGCCGTGGCAATCTGACCCAGGCTTATGCCGTACGCCTGCAGTTGGGCCGGGTCCACCGTTATGTCAATGCGCCGTTCATAGCCACCGGTGACCTGCACCTGTGCCACATCGGCAATCTGCTCCAGGCGGCGGGCAATGATGTCCCGCCCTGCTTTCTTGAGCTCTGTCAAATCTTGCGGCTGCGACGCCTCCTCCGCGTCTCTGTAGCGCATGGCTATCACCATGATGGGGCGATCCCCCGGATCCAGGTGAAGCAGCGCAGGTCGCGACGCCTCTTCGGGCAGGTGGTCGCCCAGTCGATCGATGTTCTCGCGCACCTCCAAGAGCGCGAGATCCATGTTGGCGTTCCATCCGAATTGCAGGTGGGTGAGGCTGCCCCCCAAGAGGGAACGGGACATGATGCGCTGCAGCCCAGATGTGCCAGCCACCGCTTCTTCCACACGCTCAGTGACCGCGCGCTCCACACGTTCGGGTGGGACATCTGGATAGCTGGTCCAGACAACCAGACCTGGGTAGCGGAGCTCCGGCAACAGAGCGACCGGCAGCCGGACGATGGCCACCATTGCGAGCGCTACCAAAAGGATGCAGCCCGCAGCTGTGGCCACGGGACGTCGCAGGCAGCTGTTTATAAGCAGCCTCATGGGCAGGCAGGACTTGGCGGTCGGCGTCTCGTCAACGGAGCCCGAGCTCCCGGACGCTGGTGATCTCTATCGGCACGTCGTGTGCGAGCGCTTCGTGCCCGGCTACCAGGACCGAGTCGCCTTGCGCGATCGAGCTGACACCACCGCCGGCCGACACGGCCGCAAAAAATCCTGACCGGGCTTCGACCAGCACATACGTCCATACCGCTCGTCCCTCAGACACTTTGAACACAAGGTCACGCCCCTGCCGTACGAGCAAGGCACGGGCTGGCACGACGAGCCGATCCTGCAGCCGGCCCACCTCCAGCCCCACGTCGGCATGCAGGCCCGCCAGTAGTTGGCCGTCAGGGTTGGCCAGCGCGATAGTGACACGGCCAAACCCACGGTCAGGATCCACGCTGGGGTTGATGCTGTAAACCCTGCCCGCGAACACCTGGTCACCGAAGTTGGGGACCGTCACGTTGGCCGTAGCTCCTACGTCGACGCGCACCAAGTCGGCCTCCAGCACGTTGACCGACACCTTCATGCGGTCGTCTTCGAGAAGGGCCAACACGGGGGTACCAGTCCCGACATGCTGACCAGCCTCTACATCCAGATCGGCTACTCGCCCGCTGAACGGGGCCAGAAGGCGCGTACGGGAAAGTTCCAGGCGGGCCCGCTCAAGAAGCTGCTCACTCTGGGTCAGGTTGTTGTACACCGCAATGACCTCGTCGCGCTGCACGCCTGAGAGCAGGCGTTCGCCTTCGAAGTTTCGCCGGGCGCGCTGCAGCTCCGCCTCGCTGAGTGTCCCCTGCTGGGCGGCGGACTCCGCGTATTGCAGGCGTTCGCGGGCCGCGGCCAGGGCCGTCGTGTCAGCTTCGGGTAGGATGTCGGTCTGGCCGCGCTTTACGGCATAGTCGGCCAAGGCCTGCAAGTACGCCGCCTCGGCTTCCTTGAGGCGAATCTGCTGCTCTCGATCGTCAATCTGTAGCAGCAGGTCTCCCTGACGGACCCGTTGCCCTTCTTCTATGGGTCGCTCTAGGACGATGCCACTGGCTTCGGTGCTGATTGCAGCGCGTCGCCAAGCCGCCAGATGCCCTGGAGCCTCAGCGCGAAGCGGAAACTCCTGACGCTCCAGCACGAGGACTTCAACGGCCGCCTTCGCCGCCGGCAGCTCTGCGCCCACATCCCTTGCGTCCTCGTCACTCTCACCGGTCAGAACAGGCCAATATCCCCAGGCCAGGATTCCCAGCGCACCCAGGAGCAGCACAATACCAGCGATCTGCCAGAGTCGGAGACGCCGGGGCGCACGGCTGGAGTTCTTACGGATAGAGCGTGGCATATGGAACACTTTGAACTGTCAGCCTTAATGCCATGGTGCTTCGTAAGTTTCTGGGGCTTGGGGGTTTCTGAGGGTACAGATGCCGCTCAGGATGCGGGAGCGGACAGACGAAGCACTGGCCCTATCCTGTGAGACGGGGTGCTTGGGGGGTATAAACGCTTTGCGTGCCACAAGACACACAACAGATCAGTAGCGAAGGTTCGCGAACTATGCTACAATGGGTGGTCAGCCTGCTCAAGCGTCCCATCGCGATCGTCTCGTGGTGCGTCGCTGTCATTCTGGCAGGCATCTGGGCAGCGCTTGACCTGCCGATAGAGTATTCGCCGGACATCGAGCTGCAGCAGGTGCGCATCCAGGCGGTGTGGCCTGGTGCCGCGCCGCGCCAGGTGGAGCGGTACGTCACCTCACCCATGGAGCGGGAAGTGCAACTCGTACCCGGCGTGGAGTCAATACGAAGCCTCTCCAGTGAAGGGTTGGCGCACATCACTATCGAAGTCAATGAAGACACGGACCTTAGCGTCTTTGCTACGCAGGTAGGGGAGCGACTAACGCTGCTGCGCGGTGTGCTGCCAACGCGCGTCACCCCCGAACTGACCAAGGCAATCCCAGAAGTATTCAGGGATGTCCAAGGCTTTATGACCCTTCAGGTCGTCGGCCCATACTCCTCCGATGAGCTGCGTGAATATGCCGACGAAGTGCTCAAGCCGCAGTTTCAAAGCCTTGCTGGCATTGACCTGGTCGACGTCTTCGGGGGTGCGCAGCGCGAGCTTCTCATATCCCTCGACCCTTTCCGGCTCGAGGCCTACGGGGTAGCGTCAGCCACGGTGGAACAGAAGCTGCGGGAGTCCTTGCGCGACCACGTGTTCGGGCGCCTGACGGGACAGGGATACAGCAGCCTGCTGATCAGTCGCCCTGAGCTGGATGTTGGGCGCTTGGGGGCCATCACCGTCAAAGAGAGCCGCCCAGGAGCGCTGCCGGTGCGCCTGGACCAGGTGGCAACGCTCCGCCTGGGGCCAGCGCCGCTGCAAAGCATCAGTCGCATCGACGGGCTGCCGGTAGTCGTGCTGGAGCTGGAGCGCACGCGCGGCACACACCTTCTGGCTGTAGCCGAGAGTGTATACGAAGGGCTGGAAGCCCTGCGGGCGTCGGCGCCGGAGGGTATGCGCCTGATTGTGGCCGAGGATCGGACAGAGGATGTGCGTCTGCTGCTGCGCGATCTGGCCTGGCGCGGCGGGCTGGGAGTGATACTGGTGGTGTTCGTGCTGCTCTTTATGCTCAAACGCGTCCGCGCCACGCTGGTGGTGCTGCTCAGCGTAGCTGTAGCGCTGGCACCAGCACTGGCCTTGTTCAAAGTGTTTGGCCTGACGCTAAACATCATCACGCTGGCAGGACTCGTCCTGGTGTTCGGGCTGCTCGTAGACAACAGCGTCATTGTGGTGGAGCAACTCATCCTGCAACGCCGAATCTGGGCGCCTCGCGGGCTTAGCGGTATGCCGCTGGCAGCCAAAACGGCCACCGGGGCCCTGCAAGCCGTATGGCTACCGTTGGTCGGAGGAACGCTCAGCACTATGGCCGTCATGCTACCCCTGGTGTACCTGAGCGGGGAACTGCGCGACATCTTCTTGCCGTTTGGCATTCTGGTCAGCATGACCCTGATCATTTCGCTGATTAGTGCTATCGCCGTAGTGCCGGTGTTGGGTCGCTTCCTGCCGCCCGGGGAAGATACCGTCGCACACAAAAGGCTGCGGCGAATCGTCGCGGTGCCGTACAAGGTGGTGGCACGCTTTCCGAAGCTGACGCTAGCAGTGCTGACGCTCACGCTAGGCGTGCCCCTCTGGGTTCTGCCGCCTGAGATTGGCGCACCGCGGGGCGGATGGACCAGCGTGCCGCGTGAACGTCTGGCCAACCTGTACAACGCCACGCTGGGATCCGAAGCCGTCGTTGAGGCCCGCAGGGTGGCGGATCCCTTGCTGGGCGGCGTGCTGCGTCCCTTCTTTGAAGGGACCTCCTTCAGAAAGCCATGGACTCGATTGGAACGGTCGCGGATCACCGTCTCGATGGAGTTCCCGCCGGGCAACCTTATCGAGCGGTCGGATTCGCTGCTGCAGCGCTTTGAGCAGGTCGCACTGGCATCCGAATCCGTGTACCGAACGATTGCCCGCATATCGGATCAGCGGGCGAATATGACGGTCATCTTCAATGAAGGCGCGCTTGCGGAATCCGAGCCCTACCTGGTGCAGTCCCGACTGGTGCGCCAGGCCGTCCTCCTTGGAGGCGTCTATATATATGTCAGCGGACTCATCCCGAACACCCAGTATTCGAGCGGTCGCGGCGTGGGCACTATTCGGCAACGCGTAATGGTGCAAGGACCGAACTACGAGGACCTGGAGACGCTTGCCGCGCGGTTTGAGGCTTTTCTGCGCAGCCGTAGTCGCCGCGTCATTGATGTGGACATCAACAGCTCGTCCGTGCCGTGGGTTGGCAATTCGTCCCGCCAAGTGCTGCAGTTCCGATGGGAAGCAGATGCGCACGCGCGTACCGGAGCCACAGCGTATTGGCTCACGGGGCGTCTCCGCCCTTATTTCCAGTCGCGGCGCCGGTTTGCTACCGCCGACTTGGCCGGAGATGTGCAGGTGCCGATCCGGGTGGTGATCGAGCATGCCGAAAACACCGACGTGGACCGCGTGGCGCTGCGACCCCTTTCGCTTGGTGACAGCGTGCTCACACGGCTGTCCGGCCTGGCGGATTACCGGCTAGTGAATGTGCCTGGAGAGATCGAACGCGAAGACCAGCGGTACCTGCGCTGGGTCGGTATTGACTTCAGGGGCCCCTTCGCCATGAGTAGAGACTTTATCGACGAGGCGATCAAAGCCTTCCCGGTGCCACCAGGGTACACGATGGAGAATAGGCTGGGATTCTCTTTCTTCACAGAAGAAACCAAAAGGGCCTTCAGCTGGGTGTTGCTCGCTACGGTGCTGTTGGTGTTTCTGGTTACGGCGGCCATCTTTGAGTCTTGGCGACTGCCGCTAGTGGTCATGCTCAGCGTGCCGCTGGCTGCTGTGGGCGTCTGTTTGGGCTTTATGGCGACCGATGCCAGCTTCGTTGAGGGTGCCTTTATCGGGATGGTGCTCATTGTCGGTATCGCGGTCAACGACAGCATCCTGCTCACGGACCGGTTTCGTCAGCTGCGCCAGCTTCGTCCGCATGGTCAGCCTTCGGTGCTGGCGCGTCTGGCGGTGCGTGAGCGGCTTCGTCCGATGTGGACCACCACGCTCACCTCGGTGGTTGCCATGCTGCCGCTTCTGGTGTTTCCTGACGAGGGCGACTTTTGGCGGGGACTTGCGGTGACCGTTACCGGGGGACTCCTAGCGTCCACCCTCTTGGCGCCTCTGGCTTCGGTGGCGATGCTATCCCTCTTGCGGCCGAAGCTGAATGTGGCAGAGTCGCCCGAAAGCAGCCTTTCATTAAGCTGAGTTGCATCGATTCCTGGCCATCTTCGGCCTGTCACCTAGCGCCGCACCCCAATGGGGCCATACATTGGTAGCGAACGAAAGAGGGAAGTCGCCAGCACCCGCGACGGTCAACAATCATCCGATACGACCTACCTCATACTGCCGATCTGGCAGGCTAGACCAGCACACCTACTCCCAACCGCACGCCACACAGTAGTCAATGAGCGTCGTTTCAGGTGGTAATCTTCGGATTGGGTGGTCGTTAGTGTGTCCCAGGTAACGTCCAAGGCGCAACGTCTGCAGGACAGGCAGATCGTAACCGTCCCGTAGAAAGCGCTGGCATCGGTTCACCGCGATGGAAGCCGTTCGAAGTTGGGGAGGCAGTGTGGGATGACTTGCGGGTTGCATGCGGCCGCAAGCATCTGTCGGGGTGCATGAAGGCGCTGGATGTTCTGGGTAATGAGGGCCAGACTACGCTGTCGGATCCGAAGCATAGTTTTTCCAAGAGTCGAGATCCCTGGTTGTTGGAAGCTGCGGTACCAGAGGTACAGGATGTGCCTGGTGAATTGAGGTAGGTCCAGGATTTGGAGATTGTGTCGGTGGAGGGGAGAATGGTGCTAATCGTGTGGTCTGGGATACCCTTGTGGACCGGGAGCATCCGCGGGGGAAAAGCGTCTTTGCAGGGGCACAGCTGCGCTATCTGATACAGAGCGTACATGGCTTCTATCGACCCGAAACCTAGGACACAGATGTCGCCTACTTCTTGCGCCAGTAGTAAAGGCCACGCTCCGATATGTCATGCTCCAGGCAAAACGCCTTCAGACCTTGCGGCCACCTAAAAAGCGCTCCACCAGCGGAAACATGTCCTCCGAACCGCGTCGTAACGACGCCATTGCACCCCCAGTTGAGGTGCTAACTGACCGATCTACCAATATCGAAAAGCCAAGCCGCTCAATGCATTATACACTTTGCGGGACGATTACGTATCGGATTCTCTATCATCACCGCGATCGGCGTAGTGATGGGCATAGCAGACTATCTGCTTTAAGCGGCGCGTCTGCTGCGGTTTGCCAAACGCATTACCGATTCGCCCAGACGGACCATTGGGCTGGACAACTATACTACGCGACAGTTCAAGGGCGGGGCTTGGCCTTGCTGCGAAACCATCGTTGCTGCACGCGGTAAGCAAGACTCATGTCCGACGTCCAATACAGCGAGCACCAAGATCCTGACGGCGCGCTACTTTTCGACCTTCTCCGACGGTCTGGGAGCGGCGGACGAGATGCCCACCTACTGATCAGGCTCTTGGAAAAGATGGCTTCTGCCAAGCTCATTCAGCGTTTCGAAACGAAGTTAGAAGCCCAAAATGCCCAAATATCTGCGCTAAGGACAGAATTAACTACCAAGTTCGATGCCCATAAAGCGGAGGTAGCCGCCAAGCTCGATGCCCATGAAGCGAAGATGGCCGCCAAGCTCGATGCCCAACAAGTCCAGATTGCCACACTAGTGAAGATGACGCTTAGCCAGTTTCGCTTCACCAAATGGCTGATCGGGATCGGATTCTCCATCGTCACCGCCGTCGGCGTAGCGGTAGGCATAGTAAACTATCTGCTCTAAGGGGCACGTCTGCTACGGTTTGCCAGAAGCACTACCGGTTCATCCAGACGGACCATTGGAACCAATGGGCTGGATGACTATACTACTAAGGTGACCCTACAAGGACAGGGCGGGGCTTGGCCTTGCTGCGAAACCATCGTTGCTGCACGCGGTAAGCAAGACTCATGTCCGACGCCCAATACAGCGAGCACCAAGATCCTGACGGCGCGCTACTTTTCGACCTTCTCCGACGGTCTGGGAGCGGCGGACGAGATGCCCACCTACTGATCAGGCTCTTGGAAAAGATGGCTTCTGCCAAGCTCATTCAACATTTCGAAACGAAATTAGAAGTCCAAAATGCCCAGATATCTGCGCTAAGGACAGAATTAACTACCAAGTTCGATACCCATAAAGCGGAGGTAGCCGCTAGGCTCGATGCCCATGAAGCAGAGGTAGCCGCTAGGCTCGATGCCCATGAAGCGAAGATAATCGCCAAGCTCGACGGCCATAAAACGGAGATAGCCGCCAAGCTCGACGGCCATAAAACGGAGATGGCCGCCAAGCTCGATGCCCAACAAGTCCAGATTGCCACACTAGTGAAGATGACGCTTAGCCAGTTTCGCTTCACCAAATGGCTGATCGGGATCGGATTCTCCATCGTCACCGCCGTCGGCGTAGCGGTAGGCATAGTAAACTATCTGCTCTAAGGGGCGCGTCTGCTACGGCTTGCCAGAAGCACTACCGATTCATCCAGACGGACCATTGGAACCAATGGGCTGGATGACTTTACTACTAAGGTGACCCTACAAGGAGAGGGCGGGGCTTGGCCTTGCTGCGAAACCATCGTTGCTGCACGCGGTAAGCAAGACTCATGTCCGACGCCCAATACAGCGAGCACCAAGATCCTGACGGCGCGCTACTTTTCGACCTTCTCCGACGGTCTGGGAGCGGCGGACGAGATGCCCACCTACTGATCAGGCTCTTGGAAAAGATGGCTTCTGCCAAGCTCATTCACCGTTTCGAAACGAAGTTAGAAGCACAAAATGCCCAGATATCTGCGCTAAGGACAGAATTAACTACCAAGTTCGATGCCCATAAAGCGGAGGTAGCCGCCAAGCTCGATGCCCATGAAGCAGAGGTAGCCGCCAAGCTCGACGGCCATAAAACGGAGATGGCCGCCAAGCTCGACGGCCATAGAACGGAGATGGCCGCCAAGCTCGATGCCCAACAAGTCCAGATTGCCACACTAGTGAAGATGACGCTTAGCCAGTTTCGCTTCACCAAATGGCTGATCGGGATCGGATTCTCCATCGTCACCGCCGTCGGCGTAGCGGTAGGCATAGTAAACTATCTGCTCTAAGGGGCGCGTCTGCTACGGCTTGCCAGAAGCACTACCGATTCATCCAGACGGACCATTGGAACCAATGGGCTGGATGACTTTACTACTAAGGTGACCCTACAAGGACAGGACGGGGCTTGGCCTTGCTGCGAAACCATCGTTGCTGCACGCGGTAAACAAAACCCATGTCCGACGCCCAATACAGCGAGCACCAAGATCCTGACGGCGCGCTACTTTTCGACCTTCTCCGACGGTCTGGGAGCGGCGGACGAGATGCCCACCTACTGATCAGGCTCTTGGAAAAGATGGCTTCTGCCAAGCTCATTCAACGTTTCGAAACGAAGTTAGAAGCCCAAAATGCCCAGATATCTGCGCTAAGGACAGAATTAACCACCAAGTTCGATGCCCATAAAGCGGAGGTAGCCGCTAGACTCGATGCCCATGAAGCGAAGATAGCCGCCAAGCTCGACGGTCATAAAACGGAGATGGCCGCCAAGCTCGATGCCCAACAAGTCCAGATTGCCACACTAGTGAAGACGACGCTTAGCCAGTTTCGCTTCACCAAATGGCTGATCGGGATCGGATTCTCCGTCATCTCCGCCATCGGCGTGATAGCAGGGATTATCTATTATCTGGAATAGGCTACGCGCCTGTAGGCTAGTTCTGCAGCAGCGCCGAGTCATTCAGGCGAGGAGATTGGCTGCAGTCGGACCTGCCAATAAGGCAACGCTAAGGCAAGCTTGAGGTAGCCCCCAGCTATTGGCTCTTACCTTATCCATAGTGATCGTCGCAGAAACCGAAGGCTTCCTGGCAATCGTTCGTGCAGATTCTGAAACTCGCGTTAACGAAGCTCTGCATCCCTTGTGTCAAGCGGCACTGAGGCGGCTGCGTATGAGAACCTCGCGTCATTGGGCCCGCAACGCACACGACAGGCAGCTACGCGGGCACCAGGAATGAACAACCGAACAGCGCACGCGCTGCTCTTGGGCCACAACCTGTGCCAGCGCACAAGCCGGATGCACGCCGCAAGCCGCTACAGCTCGTGGTATTCGAGCGTAAAGCCCTGGGGTGCGTATCCGGTGGGGCGAGCAATAGCCTGCACCTTGCGCGCTGTGCCATACCCGCTGATGTGCACCACACAGTGCACCGCCTGCAGTACCATAGCACGTTGATCCGCGCCCGCAGCACCCTCGCGCGCCAGACGAGCCAAGCGCATCAGCGCCCGCTCGCAGTCTTCTCCATGCACTGTTCCACAACCGCCCGGATGCCCGGTGATCCAGGCATCCAGCAGATCCTTGGCCGCACCGTCGCGGACCTCGCCAATAATGAGGCGGTTGGGAGTAGCACGCAGGCTGTATTTCACCAGCTGCCGCATTGTTGCAGCATCACTCGTTAAGAGACGCAGATAGTCTTGCCCCGTCACCCGAAGCTCGGGCGTATCCTCCAGCACTAGTAGGCGATCTTGAGGAAACTGCCGACTGATTTCTGCCAGTATCGCGTTGCACAGCGTCGTCTTACCGCTCGCGGTCGGCCCCGACACCATGATGTTTTGGCGCCTAGCCACTAGGCTTTGGATCAGCGCCAGTCCGCGCGACGTCAACGCACCTTGGGCCGCATACTCTCTCAGTGCTATAAGGTATCCCGGAGGCTTCCGTACGATGAGGGCTGGCCCTTCCGTGACCGGCGGCAAAAAGCCCTGGATGCGGCACTTGCCGAAGGCCCGCGGCAAGACCGCAGCCAGAGATGGCCGTTCTGCGCTGATGCTGCGCCCCGCCTGCGTAGCGGCGGCACGCAGAAATGACTCCACATCGGAGGGACGCAGGCGCGCAGGCAACCGATAACGACCGCGCACATGGCTGACCCCGCGCACCACCATGTCGGGATTGACATAGATTTCCTCCGTGTCTGGGTCACCAAGTGCATCCATCACGGGTTTGCCCAGGTACTGCCGCATCAGCGCCACCAGCCGCTCTGCGTAATCACTCATCAGCGCTGAGCAGTTGGCGCATAGCGCGCACCTTGGTGCGGGCCACTTTGCTAAGCGGCACAAGGATTACGACCGGCGGCGCGCAGGCGACGGGCCCGAAGTATCGGCTGTCATAGCTTCGCGGGCTGAGCGTGCTGACCACAAAGCACTCGGCAGCGCCGAGCACCCAAGTGCCCAGCGCACCTTGCACGCTGCGCCCGAGCGCGTCACGCTTTAGCACAGGCGCATCCAGCACTGGGCCTTCTCCTACGCGTATCCCATTCTGACCCACATGCACAGTATCACTAGGCGCACCCGCCACCATCTTGCCCAGCGGTGTCGTACCGCCGGGGCATGGACCGGGGCTCAGATAGCCACGCGCCAACGCCTCGTGCGCCGCATGCATCGGCACGCATGCGCGCACGAGATCGCCACGACGTACCGTATCGCGCATTACCGACCCGTAGAAGCCGCGCGGAATGGATGGGGTGGCATTGTAGTGTAGCGGCAGCTTGAGACTCTGGCGCGGCGCCAGATACCGAGCCATCCCCAACAGGGCGACCACTGTGGCCACTCCGCATACGACGCGCCTCACCGCAGACACTCAAAATTATTCAAGCGGTAGCCCACACCCTTGACAGATAGGATGTGGCGCGGATTCTTCGCGTCTTTGTCAAGCTTGCACCTTAATGCATACGCGTGCCGATCCATGGTCCGCGTCCTGATGGAGGCCGGAATCCGGAGGACGCGCACGTTGCATTCCGCCCTGGAAACCACCCTGCCGTCCCTGTATGCCATGTGCCGCAGCAGGCGCCATTCCGTGGGCGTCAGATACAGCTCCTTGGCACCCCGCCGCGCCTCTTGCACCTCAAAGTCGGCCACCACCTCCCCTATCCTGACCTTTTTCGGCAGCGCATGCGTGGATTCATATCGACGACGCACGGCGGCGCTGCGCGCCAGCAGCTCCCTACAGCTGAAGGGCTTGGCCACAAAGTCATCTGCGCCCAGATTCAGCCCGCGGATGGGGTCCACCTCTCGGATGCGTCCAGACACCATAATGACCGGAACCTTCACGCCGCGCCTCCGAATCCGACGCAACACTTCATACCCGTCCATCTTGGGCATGCCCACATCCAAGACTGCGATATCGAAGTGTCCGTCATCTAGCAGCTCCTGGGCCGCCTCTTCGCCGTCGGTGCAGGCCACTACCTGGTAGCCTGCCCGTACAAACGTGACTTCCAGCGTCTTAACTATGTGCCACTCGTCATCGGCTACCAGCGCGCGTGGTTTGGGGACACAAACCTTCCTTTTACTTACTGCCATTGTAATTCACCATTTTGGGTTGATGCGGTCCGGCGGCCATCGGTGTCGGCTGGCAGCCGGATGCGTATTGTGGTACCTCCTCCGGGTGTGTCACCGGCAGCGATGTCTCCGTGGTGGGCTTGTACCAGCGCCCGCGCGATCGCCAGCCCGAGTCCAGAGCCTGATGCGGGGTGTCCCGCGCGATATTTTGGGTCGAAGATGCGGCTCCGGTGCTCTTGTGGAATTCCTGGGCCGCGGTCCACCACCTCCAGCACTGTCCAGGCATACGTGGGGCGACTGCCATGGACTCGTACACGCAGCGTGATGCGATGCGGCGTGCTGAACTTCACGGCATTGTCCAGCAGGTTGGCCAGCACCCTTGTCAGGGCCTCACGGTCGGCCAAGATGTGCGGCAGCACGCTGGGGGCATCAAGCACCACCTCGTAGCCTTGCGCGGCAAGCAAGGTGGCATGCAGCTCTGTGGTATCTTTCAAAAGAGTCCGCAGGTTGATGCGTTCACGCCGAAGCCCTACCTCTTGCTCTTGGGCATGGCCTGCAAGGGCCGCCACCAGCCCGACCAGCCTCTGCACCTGTGCTTCGATGCCGCGATGGAAGGCATTGCGCTCTTGGGACTCTGTGGCTGTGTCACGCAAAAGGTCGTTATACAGCGTGATGGCACACAGCGGCGATCGCATGTCGTGCGCTATTCCGGCCAGAGCCATCCCAACTGGCCACAGAACTCTTGTTGTCATCCTGGCCATCTGGCGCTGCTCGCGGTCTTCCGATGATGCGCATGTGCTGCTGGCGGCCTGCTACGGCAGACGCCGCGCCACCATAGGACGTTCCAGAAGCTAGGGACCTGCTCGGGCCGCTGTCCCGATCTGAGTTCGATTCCAGTCATGGCACGAATTGGCCTGTGATTGAACACCTATAATACCACTATGCACATTAAAATGTTATATGTGTAGTGACGGGTAATGCTACGGATTGATGAAGGCTCCCTAGGCCACCCGGGTGGCCTAGGGCGAGCCACACTTCCAACGGGTTGGCAGTTTGGGGCCCGCGCGACTCGAGTGTGCGCCCTGGGCGAGGCCGCAGGTCCTTGGAAAGTGTAGCACCGCGCTGCGCGGCGCTAGTTTGTGGATGCCATGCAGGTGATGCGTATTAATTGGATGTGCCGCACATGACAGGCGCGGGCACCTTGGAGTTGATGGTGGCGCCCACCTTTGTGTCGCATCAGTGGCGACACAGCGACTTCGTGCAGCTGGCAGAGAGGTTAAGGGCCGAGTAGGGTGTGGCTGGCGGAGCGGAGCTGGATGCCATCGATCGCGTTGCGTCCGGCTCAAAGAGGTAGCCGCAGCCGCGTATAAGCTCAGGCTGCCAGAGATACATCCCAGATCCCGTGACAGCGCCAACGACCAAGCCTCCAACGCGCTGGAACCCCTAGCAACCTGCGCATTCGAGCACTGGCATGCTCGCTGGTTTGCAGTGAGCAACGCCCACTTCTGCCTTCCGTACACGCGCAGATTCGTTAGATTAAATGCCCTTCGCGGACCTGCCACCGATACAATGCCCAGCCCGTGCTGCCAGGAAGTCAACGCGTTTTTTACCCGTCGCACTGCAGTCCGTGACCTGCGCTACTACCGGAGATGGGGACCGAGGCGCTCGACCAGACTGCTGATTGATGCGCTAGTGTCTGAAGGGGTGGAAGCTTACACCCTTCTGGACATCGGCGGTGGCATCGGCGCCCTGCAGCACGGACTGTTTGAGGCCGACCTTGCGCGCGCGGTCTCCGTCGATGCCTCCGTGGAGTATATGCGTGCCGCGCAGGAGGAGTCTCTGCGTCTGGGTACGCGTGCGCGCACCTCCATGTATCACGGCGACTTTGTAGCGCTCCAGGACAGGATCGAGCAAGCGGACATCGTCACGCTAGACCGTGTGCTGTGCTGCTACCGAGACCTCACGGGGCTGATGTCCGCGTCGGCGTCCAAAGTGAAGAAGCTGTACGGGCTGGTGTTTCCGCGATCAACGGCTCTGGCGCGGGCTGCTGTCGCGGCTTTCAACGCCCTGTGCTGGCTCCGCGGGCTGAATTTTCGAAATTACGATCATGACACGGGGCGCATCCACGACTTAGCTGTCGCGGCGGGCCTCTCTCGGATTTTCAGCGCGAAGACACTTCTTTGGGAAGTCTCGGTTTACAGGCGGGGGCCCGAGCCCTGATGCGGCCGTGGCCAGCGCACCTTTGCGCTCCGCGTGTGCAGCCGCGTCGGCCACCGCGCGCGACCATCTGCCTTGCGCTGTGTGCGTTGGTGTTGCTTTCGGCCTGCTCCTCCTTTAGGCAAGCACTTTCCAACAAGGAGTGTCGCCTGGAGCCGGGCAAACCCTACGAGGTGGTCACCATCGACCTCCGTCGGCATGCCATCAAGCTGCTTTGGAAGGATGAGGAGGGCGCGCCGCTGCTGACCTTTTCGCGCGCTTTGGACCTGCTCGAGTCACGCGGCGACAGCGTAGTTGCCCTCACCAACGGCGGGATTTTTACCAGAGATTATACGCCGCTCGGGCTGTATGTGGAGGACGGACAGATGCTTGTACCGCGCAACCTGCATGACGGGTACGGCAACTTTTATCTCAAGCCGAACGGCATCTTTCTGACGGACAGTATGCACGCACGCATCGTGGAATCCTCTGCATTCGATGCGGCATCGCCAGCCCCCTCCCACGCGTTACAGTCTGGCCCGCTGCTGCTGGTTGGCGATGCCATCCACCCGGCATTTCGACCTATGTCCACCAGTTGCCGCCTGCGCAGCGGCATCGGAGTCGACAAGGAAGGGCGCATCCACCTAGCCATCTCCAATGGGGCGGTAAACTTCTACGACTTCGCCATGCTCTTCAAGCAGGTGCTCGGTTGCGACGACGCATTGTACTTAGACGGCACCCTTTCAGTGCTCTACGCTCCTTCCCAAGGGCGCGCCCACCTCCCCAGCACGCGCTACGCGACGTTCGTGGCCGTCGTCGCCCGCCAAGCGGATGCTGCGGATCCAGTTGCCCCGCCAGGATTCGAACCTGGAACCTCCTGGTCCAGAGCCAGGCGCTCTGCCAATTGAGCTACAGGGCAATAAGGAGAGCCGTGGTGCGGTCCGCTGCACCTTTACTAAACATGAGCCCGCGCTGGCAGGTAAACGTCTGCCGAAGCAAGGTTGCTCCGCAATTAGTTGACGCGCACCAGCATCGGGCAGTTATGAAGATACGAGATTGAGTGTTTCCCGATAGGGTGCCCCGACAATTTCTGAGATAACCTCGTTCCACTGGTCGCTTGGCGGTATCGGCGAAGGCCGCCTTGCGATCGGCACGCTGATGGTCCCCGGCCACCTGAATCGCTGGTCGGTTCCACTCGACCGCTTGTCATTTCGCATGTCGTGCGCAATGATGCTGTTTGCGTGTTCGATGAGTTAGTGTCTTGAGACTACCGCGTAGAGGCGCTTGCTGACCGAGCTCGTGCTGGGTGAGCGCTTCTTCCAATCCTTAGCGCGCAAGCCAGCAACCACCCAGGGCACATCAGCGGTGATGTGTCCGTTGATCGCGTGTTATTTGCGTGGAACGCAGCGTGCGGAGGCATTTTGCCAGGAGCATGGCATAACGCGTAGCCAACTGATGTACTGGCGCCGCAAGTAGGCGACATCTTCGTCTGAGGTGATGGGCAACGCGTTTGTGGAGGTTTCTTCGCCTGTTCGGCGTAGCAGGGGGGCGTTGATGGAGTCACAGTTTCCGGGCGGCGCCTGTTTGCGTGTATTTTCGCCGGTGCCGTCGGCCTTGCGCACGCGGTACAACCTCGGGGTCTGGCCTTCCATTCGTGTGATTCTGCTTGTCTGTTGTCATGCCTAGTGACGTTGTTGGGTGACATAAAGGGTCAGAAAAAGGGCGTCTGAAGAAGCCCGGATTCGCTGCATAGGATACACTAATCGAAACCACGCGGTGTACCACCCAAGATATGTACAGAGGGCGGGTGTGCGGGTCTGTCCTTTCAGTCGAGTGACTACCTGCTTGGCCACGTTCGGGCCAGTCGTCCGTAGGGATACTGAAATCCAGTCCGAGGTTGAGCAGCGTATGGTAGGTTGTCGTTCGATGCGAACGGATTGAAGGGGTGCGAATAAGGTTTGCACCTAGCCGCTTTGGAGGCGGTATTTAGAGGCTCGTACGAAGATGGCTCTCTGCGTCTGGTTCGGGGTGGTGTTACGGCGTCGCTCGCGGCGGATGTCCGAGGCCCTACGTATATCACGACAACGTCATTTGCCCAATATCGCCTGACTCTGATAGGAATAAGGGCGTAAAAGGCACTGACATCGGCCCCCCAGGTGGAAAATGAGGACGAACGTGACCCCGGAACCAGAAGACTGTCAGCCCGAGTGACAAAGATGGGCATAAAGTACAGACCCTCACCTCAGCGCTGCGGATTTGCTACGTCAACGACGACCACCGCGATTTTTTGCCTTTCCGGCGCTGTAAGCGTCTCCATTAGTAGCGTTTCAAGCTTAGCCGCGCTTCCAGGCTGTACACCATCTATGCTCTTTGGGCGGCAGTCTTGCCGATTGCCAAACCAGAACACTATGTAAATCCCAAACCCGCCAAGGTCAGGATCGATGCAGTACTTTGCAATCAGTTGATCCTGGATTGCGCTCCGAAGGCCGTCGGCACAGCTCCGCTTGGCCTCCAGCGGCACCCGCCACTCTTTGCAGCAGACTAGGATGTCCGAGCGATTGTCATCGGCGTGTCTGGATTCGGTGTGAACAGAGACACCCCACGCCCGCATACGAGCTTCCAGATCGCTGGATAATGCATCGCGACAGCTCACTTCCGGCTTGGGGGAATGCACCCGGCCGTATGAGTCTACGTTCCAGTACTGGCGCCAGTCGGATGTGCTGCCGGTTCGGATGCTATTGGCCAGATTTCTTAACACATCCGCCGTTAGAGCTTTCAGATCGCCCGGACTAGTTGGCGGTCCATTGGACAACACAGCGTGTACCTTCTCGACCTTACGAGTCTGAAAAGTCGCTGCACGCAATGTCTCGCCCTGGTGATCTGCGGCTGCAAGGATTTCAGGGCGCCACGAGGCAAGGCTGGGTTCAGTAGACAGTGCGGCCAGAGCACTGCGCACCTCTTCTGTAGGCCACACTGCAAGTGCCCGTAGTGCGCTGCTAACAAGAGACTGCGCCTTGCGATAAACAAATGCGGAGGAGCCCCCAGACGACCCCGGTGAACGGTAGGGTCCGATCAACCTTACCATTAGTTCAAGAGCCGCATTGGACGGCTGTATGCCGTCTCGAGGGAACGAGTTGATGGCTCTGATTAGGTTGTATGTGCGGTACTGGCTGCCACACACATATTCTGCCATGTCCTTCGCGTAGACTTCTGGCGCAACGAAGAGTCCAGCAGCGAGCCAGTGGACTCGTTGCTTCACCGTCATGGACTTAGCCTTGAGTTTGATCTTTATGACTCCTTGCAACTCTTTCGGCGAATGTATGCGCAAGGCCGCATACATTAGGAACTGCAGGCTGTGTATATACTTACTGCGCACTGACAATTTCTGGAGCAGCGGAATCGTGATAAGCTTTGCAATGTGTTCAAACCCGCTGTCACAGGTCACGGTCGTAAACCACGCGACCATCTGCGAATCACTCTTCCACGCTACTGCAACGTACCTCACATATACATCTGCTATCAATTCGGGTTGCTTGATGCACAAGTCGGTAAACCACTGATCACGATCGCCGATGGGCTCATGGATCATCCCACCCTGCGGCAGTAGCGAATACGCATAGAAGTACATCGCTATGGAGCGACGCTGTTGGCCCGCATTGCGCCACTGAATAATGCCACTGGGGTGTTTTTCAACGTCAGCAAGTCCCGCGATGCACGGCAGTGCCAACAGGTGCAATTCCTGTTGCTTGATGAGGCACAAAACCTCTTGTTCCCCTGGAGTATCCATGTCGAATGCAGCCCGGTGAAATGCACAGCGTACGACAGCGTTCGCCTCACTGGCATTCCCTAGCAGATGTCGCAACCGCCCGACAGGCGTATCTCCTATTGCCTCCTCTCCGATTCCCAGGAAGGCGGCGGCCAGCCGGTGAAGCATGGCGACTGGGATACCCGACACATGAGTTATCGCATCTTTCGGGTTTCTCTTCACCTGATCCAGAACCTCCCTGCCAAGTTCAGTCAGTGTGCGCGGCTGGTCCTCTGTCACAGGCACCTCCGTTGCAATCACCCTGTACGGAAATGGCGATACGGAATGACCGCCAATACGACCAGCCTGGTGCACGGCTTGCAGGAATGCGTCCATCTGCTGAGACTCCTGATCGCTTACCGGTTGCACCGGCAGCTCGGCATGCTCTGCGCCAAGCGCATTTGTATCCAAGAACGATAACGGATTGCCCAATGGTTGGCTGTCGTCCGCTGCGCGTAACTTGCATATTTGATTTAGCGCCTGACTCACGTCGGGCCTGGATTCCAGGAACTCACGAATGCGCGTTTCCGATTGGTGCACTCCGAACTCGAAAGTGCGCGCTCCTCGCGCAAGCGACGATACGCGCAGCCAATCGTACAACTGCTCAGGCTGGCAATTCGCTTCATGATGCACCAGATAGTGTGCAACGTAAATTAGTACCAGTTCTTGCAGAGTCTTTTCTATTTGGCCAGCATCGGACTGCATGTCACGGCGACGCGCAACTAGCGCGTCAAGGATTCTTGCGAGCTGGGTCTCAGATGAGCGCGCAAGCACTCGGACGGCCCAGAATTCGAAGTACAATCCGCCTTGCCACCGTTGTGGGACGTGCAAGAATCTCACGACTTCCTTTGGCTTGAGCGTGTGCGGGTAAAGCTGTGCCAGAAGAAACCCGAGTATCTGATCCGAGGCATCAGCAACCGAGCCCTCTAGGATTTGCGTCGCTAATTCAGCAAGTTTCTCGTTTGCTCCGTCCGTCTTACGCCCCATTTGGGAAGCTGCTGCAAGTAGCGCATGAAACCGTACTTCTTCCCGCCATGACGCGTCACGAACAATACCAAGAAGCAGGTCACCAGCTTCTGGAACTTTATGGCCATAACGAAGCACTTGTGCCAAGACCAAGGCCTCGGGGCAATGCTCTTCTGTGGGTTCTAGTGATTCGAGCAGATCAATGATGTCCGGTACCATATCTGGCGTGGCCAGCCCTCCAAGATTGGTACTATTAAGCACCATCTCGAGCCGCGACGGGCTGGCTCCTGCCTCGCGTGCGACTGCAGCTAGTAGCCGGCGCTTCTCACTGCGCCCAAAGCCACTTATGTCGGCCAGCGTGGCGATAACGGCAGGCTCCAAGTCCACAAGCTCCCTGCGGCTAGCTTGACTAAGCTCCGACAACCATGCAGTGAATCCATAGAATTCGGTCATGAGCTTGCCATCGAATCCGGCTACCAACGTAAGTACTCGATTCAGGGGCAGAACACACTGGAGCTGGCGAGCGACGTACTGTGCCGCAAGAAATTCGCCAATATGCCTATGCAGAGGTTGTGCAAGGCCTCCTAGTGGCGCAGTGAACAGTCTCGACCCCAAGACATGCCGCAGAGCGACCATATCTTCTGCGGGAAGGCGCCGAAGCTGTAGAAAACCCATGTGCTCCTGCCCGTAGAGGGAAAAGCCCGTACTGCTGGTCAGTACCAGTAAGGCAGACAAGTAGCCTGCCCTAGACAGTAGGCACCCGTCGCCGGGCATGTCCAGATTGGCAATCCGGTGCTCTTGATTGCGCTCAGTCACCAGGCTCGAACACACCCACTCCAGCAGCTCGCACTTGCTGCTCGGAATGCTATTGTCCTTTACAGCCAAATAAAAAAGCTTCAAATTCAGTGGATTAGATACCAATTCTGAGACGCCAACTTCGCTCAGCGTATCCAGAAACGCACGCGGATCTGCGATCTGATAGTCCTCCCTGAGGATCATGTGGATGTCCTGATCGGAGAGCGGAGCAAGCGCAATCACGCGCAGCTCGCCATCAGGGGAAACGCGATTCAGATGCTCCCGATCGTTGGATCCGAACCAGCTCGAAGTTCTACAGGAAATGCGAAACTTTGGCTGTCCAAGCTCGACAAGTCTGGCACGAACCTGATCCAACGCGGTACGCCCGTCCGATTGGCCGGCTCTCACTTCGTCGAGGCCATCAATGAAGAGCACGCCATTCTTCCAGGCAGGCTGCAGAGGGAAGCACACGAATTCGCGGGCAGAAACGAAATACGCGTTCGAGTCCCTTGCCTCCATCTTCATCGTGGTCGTCTTGCCCATGCCCGCGTCCGAAAGAAGGACGTACGATTGTGTGCTACGATATTCCGCGACCGGGCGTGGAGCACTGCCGATGCCATTAGCAAATGCGCCCGGTAACTCAACACACTTGCGTGCAGCGTAGTATTTCATGCATTCCTGAGTAATTTGGTAGACGGAGTCTTGAGCAGCTCCTCCAGTGGCAACCCACCCGTTCCGACAGTCAATGTTCTTGCAGAGTCATACCTGCGCCTGAATTCCTCCAGACCTTGAACGGATTGTTGTTTCGCTGTGGCCTTCACTTCTATCCCGAGCACTGAGCGTCCCCGCTGGAGCACGAAATCCACTTCGCTCTCGTTTTCACGCCAATAGTGGACATTTACTCCGTTGATAGCGGTGTTGCACAGGTGTGCACCAGCGGCGCTTTCAACTAGGCGCCCCCAATAACTGCGGTCCGACTGTGCATCGCTAAATGAGTAATCCCCGAGCGTGGATGTCAACGCGGTGTTCAGCACCTGGAGCTTCGGGCTGGACTGCCTTCGCCGCAGCTTGGGAAAGGCAAACTTATCCAAGCCCCTCATAAGACCTACTTGAGACAGCAGCTCCAGATAGTGGGCCAGGGTTGTGGCGTTGCCTGCATCCTGCAGCTGGCCCAGTAGCTTGTTGTAGGAGACTATTTGACCTGAGTAGGCCGAGCAGAGCTCGAAGAGCTGCCTGAGAAGCATGGGCTTATCTATACGACTTAGGGCAAGGACATCGCGGTCCAGCGTTGGCTCAATCAGAACATCTAGGACGTAGTTACGCCAACGCTCCTCATCTCTAATCAAGTGCGCTGCCCCCGGGTAGCCACCGAAATAGATGAACTCATTCAAGGTGAAACCGAAAGCCGCTACCATTTCGTCGAGGGACCAGTGCGCAAGGCGAATGGTTTCAAAACGACCGGTCAGTGCCTCATGCATAGTCGTCCGATACACCAATGGCGCGGAGCCGAGCAAGACCACATGAAGCGAGTGCCCGATGCGACGGTCTTCATCCCACAAGCCCTTCACGATGCGCGACCAGTCTTTGATGTGGTGCACTTCATCTAACACTAGGATGAATCCTCTTTCAGAGCGTCTGGCCGCCACCCGCGCCTGCTCCCAGTTGTGCACCAACCATCGTGGATCTGGCGGTGGCCCATAGGGTACTGAGGGCCTGAATGGTGCAGCATCGTATTGGCCCCACTGAGGGAACGCAACCGGCGTGGGCAGGTCTGCAGAAAGGTACCGGAACGGCTGTCGGATGTGGTTCAGGGCCTGCTGAACAAGCGTTGTCTTGCCACATTGGCGTGGACCAGAGATGCTGATGAGCCTTGTCGGCTCCTCTTCAAGGCGACGGAGCAGCGTCTCTAGAACCGGGCGTTCGTAATTCGGCAGCATCAGCTTGTTACGCTATTGAACGATTATACGCAGGAAAGTAATCATCAGTTTCCGCCGCACCAAATTACCTACGCTACCCGCGAAGAGTGGAGCGCCACTCGCAGCGGGGGTGAGCCATTATTAGTGGAAACGCGGCACGCTCAGGGGGGAACAATGCACCTGAGCTCCGTATCCGTCCGAAAATCCGGTTTTTCGGGGGTATTTCAGCTGACTGGTAGCGTGCCGAGGACTATTTTTCGCCGTCGTGTTTGCCTTCAGGCCATGGAATGCACGGTGGCGCGTGCTTTTGAGCGGCACATCTTGCTGGGGTTACTGTGCTAGGGCCGCTGCTGGAGCGGACCGCTGGGCGCTGCGGGGATGGTAGCGGTAGGCATGCGCAGGGTGCTTGGGCGCCTGCGCAGTGCGGTGCATGTCTCGCGCTTGGGAGTGGCACAGCGGGTCTTATGCGCAGGCACGCCCTGGTGGGAGCGGTGTCTGTGGGGTCGCGGAAGTTTCAAGGTAGGTCCGCCGCTGGGGGAGCGGCTCGCGTAGTGCTGTGGTAGGTGTGGGCATGCGCGCTACCACATCTTCGAGCCCGTCTTGGGCATCTAAGTGTTGGAGGTTTCTAGCAGCGCGTAGATGCCAGTTGCGCGTTGGTGTGTTCTTGAAGCGATGCCTTCAGGTCTTCCAGGGATGGGGACCGCTTCTCTTTGACGCGCCTTGTAGCGGTCGGTCGGCGTGCAGCCCGCCTCGCGTAGCCTGCGTTCCATCCCGTACCGTAGTCGAATCGTCGTCGGCACATGCTGGGCGCATCTGGTTGGCGGCGCCCCTTGCTGGGGTTACTGGGCTCAAGCCGCTGCTGGAGCGGGGCCGACGGGGGCTGCGGGGGCTGCGGGAATGCTAGCGGTCGGCAGGCGCAAGCGCTTGGATGCCTGCGCGCGGCAGTGCAGAAGTGGCGCTCAGCAGTGGCGCAGAGGGCTTATGCGCAGGCCCGCATCGCTGGGAGCAATGCCTGTGAGGTCGCGGAGCTTGGACGCTCGGTCCACTGTTGGGGTAGCAGCTCACGAATATCTGCGGTGTGCGTAGGCATGCGCGTTAGCACATCCTCGAGCCAATCTTGGGGGTCGGCTATGCCTTGCAGGTTGCAGGTTGCCAGCAACGAGTAGATGACGGCTGCGCGTTGGGCTGCATCGTGTGATCCGGCGTGCATGTAGTTTTTGCGACCCAGAGCCAACGGCCGGATGGAGTTTTCCACGAGGTTGTTGTCTATCTCAACGCGCCCGAAGCGGGTGTATCGAAACAGCTTGTCCCACTGATTCAGGGTATAGCCCACGGCTTTGCCCCAAACGCTGCGTGGCGTGCCGAAGTGCGCTTGAAGCCATGCCTTCAGGTCTTTCAGGATGGGGACCGCCTCTTTTTGGCGCGCCTGGTAGCGTTCCTCTGGCGTGCAGCCCGCCTCGCGCAGCCTGCGCTCAATCATGTACAACTGCTGAATCCTCGTCAGCACATGCTCGGCCCGCTCCGAATAGCTCTGCTGCGCCCGGACGAAATAGCGTCGGGCATGGGCCCAGCATCCGTGTAAAACGATGTTCGGATTGCGGCCAAGAGCGTTGTAGGCTGCGAGGCCATCGCACTGAATGTGACCCCCGAAGGTCTGCAAAGAGTGGATCAGCCCTTGCTGGTCACGGCCCTTACGATACTCCATCCACACGAGTCCGAGCTCCGGTGCACGGTGCACCCAGAAATACCCACGGTGATGTGCCCCGACCTTGCTACGATCTTGCACCGCAATGGTGGTCTCGTCCACGCATAGGTAGCCGCTCTGAAGGGCCTCTTTCTTGAGCGCATCATAGAGGGCCCCCAAGTGGAATGCTACCAGGCCGATCCAGTCACCCAGGGTCGAGCTGGAAATCGGGAGTTGTTGCCGTAAGAACTGTTTTCGCTGGCGGTAGAGAGGAAGGTGATCCAGGTACTTGGCAGCGGTTACATGAGCGAGCAGGCTTGGCTCAGCCATACATTTCTCGCTCAGGCGGGGCGGTGACGGCGCGATGACGATGGGGCTCGGACCGTCATCCTCGTCCGAACGCTCGCCATTACCATCCGTCGTCTCACTACGAGCGTACTTGTACCGCCTGAGCACTTTGACGATCACCTTAAGATGCACTACATGTAGCGTCTCTTTATCTACATAGCCTATGCGCTTCATGCCCGAGACATCTTCCTCGGGCTCGAGGACGGACATGTCGCGCTCAAGGTGGGGCGGAAAACCGGCTTGAAGGCGGCGGCGTGTCCGCTTCGGTTTCTGCGAAACCGCTTTGCGCTTCGAGGCCTCAGGGCGCGCCTTGTCCGTATCTGGCGACGGCTCGACCTCTGGCGACGGCTCGTCGTCATCGGAAAACAAGGAGTTCTCCTCGGGGCCCGCCCCATCTTTGGGCACAAAGCGCTCATTCTTCGCACCGTGGACCAAGTTCAGAAGGGCATCGCGTTCAGCCTTGACTAACTTCAGACGGTCACGGTAGCCGTCTCTCTCCTTGCAAACGCTGCTGTTTTCGTGACGCAACCGTTCAACCTCCGCCTCTGCCTTCAACCTCCCGCGGCGCTCCTCCATTAGCCTCGCCTCCAGGGAAGCGATGATCGACGCCGAGTCCCCAGCCGGGGCCGAAGAAAGCACGATAGGAGGCTTGTGTGCGGCCATAGGGTTCATACCGCCCTCTAAGCACACAATTCCCGAAAGTGAGATACCACACGAAAATAAATGTCATCCCTGCGACACTGCCAGCCGTGAGTAACGCCGACGATAACGAACAGAATTCAGCGCCACACCCTCCAGAAGGCAAACGATCTGGAGTGCCACTGCAAGGAAGCTCGAACGTACCCGACTCGAGACGCTTGTAGTACACGACCCAACCGCTCCGATCCCACACCAAGAATTTTGCATGTGTCCGACGGCGGTTGATGAAAACGAACACATCGCCCGAGAGAGGATCACGCTTCATGCCCGAGCGCACCAGACCGCACAACCCGTCAAAACCCTTGCGCATGTCCGTAGGCTCCCGGTAATAATGAAACCGGTGCGACGGCCCCAGCGCTAACATGATGGGCTCCGCACACGTTGCAGCACAGACCCGAGAAAATCCGCCGATACCGGCGTGAACAGGCGTAGACGTGTGCCGCCTGGAAACTCAACCTCCATTAAAACCCGCTCACGCGCCTGCGGCGACGGTACCTCCACAAACGCGCCGACCTCCGACGCAGACGAAGATGCCGCATACTTCCGGCGCCAATAGGTCAGCTGATTACGCGATAGGCCATGCTCCTGGCAAAATGCGTCCGGACCCTTACTACCACGCAAATAGCAGGCCACCAACGGAAACATCACCTCCGAGGTGCCCCTGACTCTCGTTGCCATAAAACGACCTCCCAGATTGGTGGAAAGAAACTCCGACAAGGTCGGGCAACAAAATTACCCAGTCAAGATGCAGACTTTCGGACGGATACATATTAGTAACCCTCCACGCCTTCGTGGCGCACAGCTTCTCGCGCACCATGGCCCAGAGCGCTGCGGTCATCTTACGAGGATGCAACGACGCTTTCTTGCGCCGCACACGAGCCAGTCGGTCCGCCTGCTTATACCGATAGCCTCTGGACCCTACGCAACCATCGGAATGCCAACGCGCTCGCCAACCCATTGCTCTGCCAAATCAAGTGTTGCACTTCCTTGTTAAATGGGCCAACTGAAATAAATGGATTTTTGGACGGATACGGCTGGACTCTAGCCGGCAGGTTGCGTATCTTGGCTAATGCTGATGGCAAGTGGCTACATAATGGTAACCTGATCAGGCATGGTGATGGAGATGGCAATGAGGAAAGCGACGCTTAGCAGCTAGACGCTTAGCAGCTAACGGTACGGGCGGCCGCAATCAGCGCAATCGGGGAAAGCTTTCTGCCTGGATTGCTGACTCGCCAGAGAACATTGCCTGGGCCGTGCTGACCACGACGTGGCCGCCAAGGGAGCGCTGGGGCGCAGATCGGGAGACCTTAGACACATACAAGACCTTATAGCATGGCAGAACCTAATTGGCTGAATCGCACGCTATATCACGCTGACAATTTGGATGTTATGCGTGGCATGAACTCGGACACCGTAGATTTAATAGCTACAGACCCACCTTTTAACAAGAGCAAGGATTTTCACGCTACACCTGATAGTTTGGCCAGGGGGGCAAGTTTTCAGGACAGATGGAGCTGGGAAAACGATATTCACGACAGCTGGGTGACTCACTTACAACGCAAGTATCCACGCTTGATGGAAGCTATTGAGAGTGCCAAATACGCTCACAGCCCCGGCATGGGTGCGTACATGTGCTTCATGGCAATCAGGCTAATTGAAATGCACAGAGTGCTCAAACCTACCGGCAGCATCTATCTTCATTGCGACCCGACTGCCAGCCACTATTTGAAGGCCTGCATGGATGCAATATTCGGATGGAAGTGGTTTCGCAATGATATAATATGGTGTTATCGGGGAATGACACCAAAGCAAAAGCGCTGGCAGAACAAGCATGACAATATTCTCTTTTACGCTGATAAGAAGCGTCTGACATTCAATGTTCAATATGGTGAACCAACGGCTGGCAGTTTAAAGACCTATGAATCAATGAAACGGGTAGGTTACAATGCTAATCACAAACGTATGATGGCTGTGGTCTATGACTGGGACAAGTACAATGCTGCTGTCAAATCTGGAAGAATTCCAGCAGGTATGAGAACTACTGAGTTTAGGGGAGGACGTCCACCAATGATGGACTGGTGGACAGACATAAAGATTCTTGGAGGGCCTAAGAATAAGGAGCGAAAGGGCTATCCAACACAGAAACCATTAGCTTTGTACGAACGTATTATCACAGCTAGCAGTAACGAAGGAGACGTTGTGCTGGATCCGTTTGCAGGTTGCGCTACCACGTGTGTAGCGGCAGAGCGTTTGGGACGACAGTGGGTAGGTGTCGATATTTGGGAAGGTGCACATCAGATCGTGCTAGAGAGAATCACAGAAGTATCGCATACACTAAATGGTGGTAAGGTGTATTATACTAAGGAACCACCCTATCGGTCAGAGCCAATGCTGGCAACATTATTAGATGATCCTACACAGCGCAAGCGCAACCCGTATGGATGGGAAAGACTCAGGCCTGCACAGATGCGGGCACGTCTTGAAGCAGTGCAAGCAGTAAAAGGCAAGCCAGGATGGGTGTTTTGCGCAGCATGTGGAAGGCCACTGGAAAAGGAATTCATGCAACTGGAGCATATCCGTCCAAAATCAGATGGCGGAGTCGATTATATCACCAACCGCATACTGATCTGTGGACCATGCAATATGACCACATCTGACCGAATCACGTTCAGACAGCTTAGAAAGAAAAACAAAGATAAGGGATGGACGGTGAATGCAAAGATTGCAATGGCCGTGTTTAAGCGAGTCGAGGCTTTACACAAGCGCGTAAGAATTGAATTGCCATGAGTATTCAATTAAGCGAATTCATAATTGCGATCCGAGCTTATAGTGTAGAGCGTTATTTGACAGATGTGATCGCAATCCAATCGCCGAGGATTCGCCTTCATTGTGTACACGGTTACGAGGATGGTAGGCCATCATGAGTGATGCCCCCTACCAGACAGCAAGGAGGTTCAACGACTATCGAATTCATGGAGGGATCTCCAGATGCAGAATCCCACGTTATTCATAAGCGGGAAGTCGTGAGCGGCTGTTGAGGGGGAATGCCTGGGAGGCAGGGGTATGACCCGTTGATGGGGCCTAGTCGTGGAGCGAGATGGCGATTTCACGGGTTTGCGGCGCGCTCAGGGTGTCTTTTTGCCGCTCAGCGGGGCGTATTAATGTCGCGCGGGCGTAGCTTGGCGCTGGGCTCTGGTTGGTCGCCCTTGGGGAGGTGCGTTAACGTGGTCAGGAAGCCGGGCGGTTGCGCCTCAGCACCGTTAGGGCAGACTCAGCCAGCGCAGCTTCCAGGTGTGTTCCCAGGAGGTCTCCCACAGCGCCCTAGCGGACTCGGCCAGATAGAAGTTCAGCTGCCGTGCATGTCTAGCTCTGCCCGTTACCCATATAGTGAACTAGTCTGACGACTCTGCGGGTGCCTTGGACCTATCCTCAGGCCCAGCAATAGTGCTCAGTTCGCGGCGATGAGTGATCATGCGGAGCACCCTTGCTGACTTTTTGCACTTCGCCGCCCGTAAGGTTTCGACATGCCGTTACTCAATGTGCGTTCAGACGTGCCTTAGGGGTATCCGCTGCTTACGATGCCAGTGCTGCTCCGTGGTGGCGTGCCTATGGCTCGTGCGTCGTTGCGCGACAGGGTCAAGAAGGTATGCTGCTCCCATGGCCATAGTCGTAACCAAGCCCTTCTCGATACGCTGCCGACACCATTTCGTACGTAATGCAAAAAATGGATAGTCGCTCTAATCCGCGCCACATGATCTGAAAGCCGGGCGGTCCATCGCGGGTTCGATTCTGATAGCCGCCCATTACTGCTACTAGCAGAAGCGCCGCTTCCAGGGTGCGGGGTACCGGCTGCTTCACCCCGCATAATTCACGTCTGAGATTTGCATAAAACAGCAGCAAAGCATTGCATGGATACTTTGTTACAATACATATAACCCTGAGTGCGTCAAATTTCAACTAGAAGGGCGTTTATACGGTCCATTTCAGCGAATAAAGAGGCTTTTGCCTATTGATTTGCAGCGGGTGGTCCCAAAACAAGAGTTTGGCGTGCTTCTGCTCGCCCACTTAATTGCATTTAGGCCATAGTATAAACATAGTTTATACGTGTTTTGGGGCAGTTGGAGGGATAGTACGGATTCACCCGGTGGGTGAACGAGACGTGGCCCATTTTGGGCCCTTTTGCCCGTCCTAGCAGGCATCCACCTTCCGGGCAGAGCCCGGGATTTCTGCGCCTGGGCGAGCTTGAGAGGGGCACCAAGAGGCAGGCGGATCGGTCTGCTAGACGGCGGACATGGTCATGGCCGATTCGGCATTGCGAGTGCGGCCTGCATCGGTCGCATGCACGGCACTGGGTGCAGGATGGTGATGGGCTGTTTGCGGCGAGCCGGGAGCACCGTGCCAGGGTTATGGGTCCTGGCGACGATGGCCGAAGGGCTGCGGACCGTGGCACGCGAAGCGGCATTACGCACGATGTGACTCTCATACTTGACTTTGACAAAACTGATTGTTACCTTTGGACTACCTCATTGTTGCAGCGTATAGGACGGTACAGCAGCCATGAGGCAGGGGGTCCCCTTACCGCTGGGCGGGCTTGCGCACACCAGCACGAGCGCGTCACGGTGCCAGAAGGACCGCTACACGTACCATCCATGATCCAGTGAGCCCATGTCCGCATCCAACACGTTGAAAACGTTCGCGTCGCACAACCGCTCGGTTAAGGTGAGTTTTGATAAGCCCGATCAGTTGACGTCCGATGCGGGCGCCTTTATTGGTCGTCGCCTGCTGGACTTGACGGGCTTGATTGCGATGCTGATGGAGGGCTTGAAGGACTCCCGCGATAAGCGCCGTGTCCGGCACTCGCTGCCTGAGCTGCTGCAGCAGGTGCTGCTGTCGTTCATGCAGGGATGGGATCGTCTGCGCTCAGCGGAAGCCTTAAAGAACGACCCCGCCTTCCGCGTGGCCTGCCGTAACCAGCGAGGTGCAAAGGTGCTAGAGGCCAAACACCGCTTAGCTTCGCAGCCGACGCTGTCACGCACTATTGACCAGCTCAGCGAAGAGCCCAAGCTCCAGCATCTGTCCGACACGGTCACCCGGCTGGGAATGGAGACGATATACACCCGCAACGGAGGCAAGCGCGTGCCGGAGCTGGTCATCGACGTGGATAGCTATCCCGTAGAAGTGTACGGGAAGCAGGAAGGCAGCGAATATAATGCGCACTATAGGCACAGGATATATTTGCCTATGGTGGCCACATGCGGGCCCACGGGGGATGTGCTGGGAGCAGAACTGCGTCCTGGCGCTATGAATGACGCAAGAGATAGCCATAAATTCATCCACCGGATTGCGATAGCAGCGCAAAAGCACGTCGCCGAACGGATTATCGTGCGTGCCGACGCGGGCTTCAACAGCCCCATCACGTACGAGAGCCTCGAAAACGATGGCATCGACTACGTCATGCACCTGAAAAAGAACAAGAAACTGAAAACGTTGATGAAGAAGACCGTGGCTAAGTACGGCGGATCACCTAAGCACTGCATAGAGCTGACCTATAAAGCGAAGTCTTGGAACGAGGCCCAGCGCGTGGTGATGGCGCCCAAGACGGACTCCAAGTCCGAGCCGGAATACTACTTTCTGCTCACGTCCTTGTCAGAGAAAGAATGCGATGCCCAGAGCTTGGCTGACTTCTACCGGATGCGAGGCAAAGCGGAAGCACACCACGCAGAGATCAAATACGCTTCCTGTCAGCTGTCCTCGGCGGCGCGCCCCAACATGTTCGAGAAAGTGGTCAAGCAATCACTCGGAGACGAGAGCGATAGTAAGACCCAAGATGAGAGCGATAGCAAGACCCAAGATGAGAGCGATAGCAAGACCCAAGATGAGAGCGATAGCAAGACCCAAGATGAGAGCGATAGCAAGACCCAAGATGAGAGCGATAGCAAGACCCAAGACGAGAGCGATAGCAAGACCCAAGACGAGAGCGACAACAAGACCCAAGACGAGAAGGCTACCAAGACGGTGCGCCCTCAGAATGCGGTACGCTTGCTACTGAATGTGATGGCCTATCAACTGATCCATATCGGGCGCTGCCAAATGATCGACCCCGACTACTTGGCTCCCAGAAACTGGCCCCTGGGACTACCGACCGCCATAGAACCCCCACCAACAGACGTTGGTCCGCCAGCAGAGCCAAGTAGCAACGGCACCGCCGAAGCAAACACCGAGAAGCACGACAAGCAGATGAAGCCTGAGCCCGTACACGCGCCGCTCATGCATGTGCGCAGATTCAGGGAGAACGTGCTCAAGGTAGGGGGACGCCTGACCAGACATGCACGGCGGCTGCACTTCTATCTCGCCGAGTCCGCAAAGAAGCTGTGGGAGACCTTCTGGGAAAACACATGGAAGCTGCGCTGGCAGACCCTGTGCTGGCCGAGTCTGCCTAAACGGTGCTAAGAGGCCACCACCCGGCTTCCTGACCACGTTAACGCACCTCCCCAAGGGCGACCAACCAGAGCCCAGCGCCAAGCTACGCCCGCACGACATTAATTCGCCCCGCTGAGCGGCAAAAAGACACCCTGAGCGCGCCGCAAACCCGCGAAATCGCTCTCTCGCTCCACGACTAGGCCCCATCAACGGGTCATACCCCTGCCTCCAAGGCATTTACCCCTCAACGGCCGCCCACGAATTCCAACTAGTGAATAGTGTGGGTTCACGTTCTTAGCATAAAAGGAGAGAGCAAGCAACTGCATCGGGGAGAATATCAGCTCGGCGTCTAATCCAGGGACGGCACGCCCCAGTAAGGTGAGCATCATGACATAGCAGGCGATCACGCAGTACATCGCCAACCCACGTTCCAGACGCGCTGCCGAACGCATCGCCATGCGTTCCACCTTACAGCCACTCTTGAGCACACGGAAAAAGTCTTCAACACGCCATCGCCGGGTATAATAAGTCAGGATCTGCACCGCTTCGTCTGCGCTGTGCACCGCCATACTGGTCAGCAGATACCATTCCACCGCCTTCTCTCCCTTCGGGGGCGCGATCTCCTGGACATGCACGCCGTACATCGTTACGGATCCCACTTGCTGCTGTGTGGCGGGCAGTTTTACGCAATGGTAGCGTACCTCGGCATGAGCAATACGATGACTGCGCCCGCGGCGCACCTTCTTCCTGGAAGACTTCGGACGCGCCGTGACCCGTTGGATCTCTATTTGCACCTTCGCTGCGGCAGGACCGCTGCGAAGCGTCTTGAACAGCTTTGTATTCTTCGCCAGTCTCCGGTCATGACGGGCGCGGACCAGGAGTTCCACGCGATCCTGTGCCTGCTGGGCGGCAAATAGCGCAAAGTTATCCGCCTCCCGGTCCATCACGCAGATGAGGCGACACTGCTTGGGACTCTCCTCTGCTGCTTCGCAGATGTCCAGATATCCGTCTAACCACTGCTGCGATCGAGGTTTGAGCGGTCCCGTATCTGGATCCCGATAACTACAACGTAATATCCCCAGGGGCAGGCCATCGGTAGTAGTAACCAGCGTGGCATGAAGGGGCATCCCACGGGATTGTGCTTTCGTCTGGTTGGTGCCTATGACCTGCAAGTCTTCACAGGCGGGTGGCGTGCTGAAATTCAGCTTGGTGGTATCCTGTATGCAGAGTACCGCCTTCTGACTCCGTATCCGCTCAATCGTACGTTTGCGATGCGGCGCCAGCATGTTTTCGGGCGTTACGTCGGTCTGCTTGCTGCTCAGAAGCCGGTAATGGGCCTTCACCGCCGCCCTATCATGGGTCATATGGGAGCATATAGGCTTTCCTATCACATCGGCCAACAACGATGCGCTCTTCACCAGCCGCGTGGACAGCCGCCGGTCTCCCAGCGGAGCATCTCCGAACTCTGCCTCAACCCAGTCGTCCATGCCTTCGTGCGGTTGCCTGACCGGACGCAGCGCCACCTCGGGTACGCCCAAGTACGAGCGCCACCGGCGGTCCACTGCGTACATGAACAAGGCCTTCGGCGCTTCTTCTTTGGAATGTGCGTGGCGCTTGCCCCCAGCAGTATAGCCGATGGACAGAAAATTGGCCGCCTTGAAGCAGGTACCTTTCCATGGAGGTTCCACATACGTTTCTATCAACCAGGGGTGGTATCCATAAAGCGCATAACAGTCGTCAGATAACTGCTTCAACACCCTGCTGAGTACATGACTGGCCAGGTATTTGCAGGTGCCGCGTATCAGAAAGCGGCTCAAACAGAAGATGCGGTGGAGGTGCGCTTGGCGTTGGGCATCGCTCCATGCCATGAAGTGTTCCCTTGCGGCCAAGCGCAAGGCCGGGGCGGAAAAGCCTACCGCGCCCAGATATCCATGTGCGCTCACTACCAGGTACCGCAGCTGGGCACCAACAAGGGTGGTCGTACCACGAGGATGCTCATGGTGCAGCAGGGTATTCCACACCGCACGCTGTGCTGCGGTCCGAACTCTTACCACTGCAAGACCTTCCACCTCACCCAAAGTCGCTGGCATCGCCACCGGTGGAGCAACCGCCTCGTCCAACAGGCGGGGCGACGCCTGCGCAGCATGCTTGTTGAGCGGTGCTGGCAGCGTGATCTCACCCCGCGCCTCCAGCTTCAAGAGGGCTTTCGCGCAGGTAGCTACTTGTGCCCTGCCTTTGTCAAGTAGCCCGGGGGAATCTCACCCCCAGGCCCTCACAGAACCGGACGTGCGCGTCTCCACGCATCCGGCTCTTCCCGGTCCGTCAGACGGTTGTTGCCAACCATCCAGAGCTGCCTCCCAATGGATCGTCCCGTTTCCGGTTGTCCTATAGATCAACAACAGACCAGGGTACTCCATCGTGGTAGCCCCAGGGTTTCCCCTGGGGCCCCGCACAGATCCGTGCGTGCGCGTTAAGGCCATGATCGTGGGTTTCATAGGCGAATCAAAGAAGCGCTATCCGTCGCTAACGTCCTCCAGCATGGATAAGGGCTTCTACTCTGCGAAAAATCGCGACGCCTTGGATGAGCTGCTGGACTTGAACGTCATGCCCAAGCCTGGTTACCGCAATGCGAAACAACGCGAGCGGGAGTCTCATCCCGATTTTATCAAGGTACGTCTACAGCATCCTGCGATCGAGTCCGCCATCAACAACCTGCAACAGCGGGGGATGGGGCTCATACGTACCCACGGAAAGGAGGGCTTCGATCGGTCGGTAGGACTGGCGGTGCTGGCGGTGCTGGCGGCAAATATTCACCGACTAGGCAAAGCGGTCAGGAAAAAAGAAGCGAAACGACGAGCCTGGCACGCCGCTCGCGCGAAGGCCACTTAAGGCTCGCCCGCTCCAGCTTCGGCTGAGCCCTTCTTTTTCTGTCTCCGACAAGCCCGCGACAGGTAAGCTGTATCCACTCTGCGCCGCCAGGAGCAAACGAAGACCGGTTGAGGGTCAGAAATGGCCGCGCAGCGCTTCTGTTACCCTTCCCATCGCTCAGACCAGCGTCCCTATCGGGCCCCCAGCGCGCCCCCAAACCTTGCTCCAGCCAGGCAGATGCCCAAAATGCCCTATTCTCTGACAAGCACTAATTAGGTAGCGCATTTGTGCTCCCGCAAAGGTGCTCACCCCCCGTGGATGCTCTTGGTCCATGAGCGTATCCCAGATGGCGCGATCTTGTGCGCTGTCTACTCGGACGATCTCGAAATCCTCGATCTCGCGCACATCAGCCGGAACGCCCACCGCCTCTGGTACCGGTTTACCCAATAGCCGTGGCTTGGCGATTTGAAGTTTCACCTGTGGAGAGGGTAAAGCAATCTGCTCTTCAGAATGCAGCACCCTAAGGGCCTTCATGCAGCCCGCCAGCCGCTTCTTGCCATGTGCATCGACCAAGCGGAATTGCTCGCACACCATATCCGCGAGCGCACGCCGACTCTTGTCACGGTGCGCCGCTACCGTAGCCGACACCTCCAGCACGGCACTGCGAAGCGTTTCCAAGATCCCGAGTGGCCCCTGCATGCCCGTAAGGTAACGGACACAAACGTAATTGTTAAGTCGGATATTAGACCAAGGGGGAAGGCTAACTTGGGTAAACGCCAGGGCAGGCCCCGTATCAGTGACTATCAAGAGGAGGCACATCTGTAGCGCTCGAAGAATTTTCTCCTACGGTTGGCGTGCGTGGTTTCCTCGGGATAGCCATCGTGTAGATGAGGTACACTGCTTCGGCGTTGTCGTACGTTGCCGAATGCGAAGCAGCCGGAGTCATCGTTAGCACACGCCAGTGGATCATCCTTACCGAATGCCGGTCGGCGACAGGGTATGGCGGATTCTGGCTCGGATGACTGGGTAGAGGTCACGCATCCTTTCCATCCATGGTTTGGTCGCCGATTTCCGCGCCAATACTGCCTGACAACCGGCAATGTGCGGCTGGTGCGCTGCATTGTGGATGAAAACACGCTACGATGTTTGCCCAGGGCGTGGACAAACTTGCGCGTGGTAGACGACTTCGAGCGGGTTTCAGCGGGCCGTGCACTCTTTCGGGCAGACGATCTTGTGGCCCTGAGGTCGCTGGTGGACACGCTTTTGGAGGAACACCTTTAATGCAACGCATAATCGCGTATTGCGCAACTTCGTGGCCAATGAGCTGTTTTTTGGCCGTAGTAGGTCGTTATTGTGTGCCTAGGTTGCATTCCGAAGCGACGTACATATTCCGTGGTGATCATTACTCCTGACGGCATGTCCAGTGACAAGAGCGAGCGCCTGCAGAGGTCAAGAACCCTCAACCCGAACCCAGAGGCGGTCTCCGATCCCCTATTTGAGTGCAGCCCCTTCTTCGATCCGCGAGACCTCCTGCAAGTCCGCTACGAGATGATACGCTCTCATACGAAAGACACGACCCTTGCAGCGGTCGCGGCCCGGTACGGCATGTCCGTACCTAGTTGTGTGCGCGCCAAGCGCGCCTTCCGGGAAGGTGGCCTGCACGCCCTGATTCCAGAGCGGCCCGGGCCCCGGGGACCCCGCAAGATTACGCCCGAAATGCTGGCTTTTGCCGAGCGTTACTGGGCCATGCCTGGCGCCGTCAGCGTCCGTAACCTCGCCGAGATGATACGCGAACGCTTCGATGTAACCATCCACTACAGCAGCCTTCACCGGGCGCTGTCAAAAAAAACTCCGAAACGCGCTGATGGTACAGTGCGCGATATCCAGGACACCCATCGCTATAACCGGTGGCGCCAGCGGTGGCTCAGTGGCCAGCACAGCCAGGCCGTCTCCATCCTGTGCCACCATGGCTTGGCGCACGCGCTGGTGCTTACGGAACGGATGCCGAGCATCCATGCTCCGAGTGTGCCTGCACCCATCGCTCCATCCGCTCCACTGCTTAGGCAGGCCGCGTCCATGAGCTGCCATCTCATCCACTCATAGCGTTTTACCTATGCCCAGACCCTCATCCCATAAAATCACGGCTGACCATCTCAACCGCCGGGCCTGCCTGTACATCCGTCAGTCCTCGCTGCATCAGGTGCAGAGGCACAAGGAGAGCCAGTATCGTCAGTATGACCTGCGCAGGCGCGCCATTGCCTTGGGCTGGCCCGAAGATCGGATTGACGTTATTGACGAGGACCAAGGCAAATCTGGTGCCACCAGTGCCCAACGTACGGGATTCCAGGATCTGCGTGCGCGCGTCGGTGCTGGAGAAGTGGGCATGGTACTCAGTCTCGAAGTATCACGCCTGTGCCGGGACAATGCGGAATGGCATCAATTGCTTCGGATTGCAGCCGTAGCCAAGACCCTCATCCTCGATGAGCATGGCATCTACGACGTAGGCGACATCAACGACTGGATGCTGCTCGGGCTCAAGGGGCAGCTCTCGGAGTACGAACTGCGCGGCATATGCGCACGCATGATTGGGGGACAGCGCTCGAAGGCGCTGCGTGGAGAGCTCAAGATCCCCTTGCCCATCGGGCTGGCATACATCGAAGCAGACAGGGTTGCCTTGGATCCAGATCAATCCATCACTGAAGCGATGGCCTTGGTATTCAAGACCTTCCGGCGACTGGGGTCCGCTATGCAGACCACCAAGTGGTTCCGGCGACAAGCGATTCGCTTGCCTTCGCGGCCCCGCACGGGTAACGGTGAAGTGTACTGGGGAGTGCCCAACTACTGCCAGATTCAGCGCATCCTCCGTAATCCCCGCTATGCTGGCTGCTACGCCTACGGCCGTACGCGCACGCAGACACGCCCGGATGGGTCCGTGCAGCGTGTCCTCCTGCCCAGCGACCAGTGGCTGGTGTGTATTCGGGATGCCCACGAGGGCTACATTGACTGGGAAGAATATTTGCACAACCAGGAGACCTTGCGCTCGAACGCGGCGAGCTTCTTTGGTGGGGCCGAGCGCAGGCCGTCGCCACGCAAGGGGGCGGCCTTGCTTCAATCCCGCATCATCTGCGGCCTGTGTGGTCAGAGGATGCGCGTAAACTACAACTATACTAACCGCAAAGAAGTTAAGTGGTACTATCTGTGCAAGGAGAACATCGTTCGCCGCGGCACGCGTACATGCCAAAACATGCGTGGAGATGTGCTGGATGCGGCGGTAGGCGGCTTTGTTGTTGGCGCGGTCAACCGGGAGAACCTAGCGCTTTCGCTGATGGTGCGCGAGCAGCTGCGCAGCGACTTTGAGGAGGCAGATCGCCAGAGAACCAACCATATTGAAGGCTTACGGTACCAGGTAGACCTAGCCCGCCGCAGATACATGGAAGTGGACCCATCGAATCGCCTCGTGTCCGCGACGCTGGAGGCCGAATGGGAAGCCCGTCTGAAGGCCCATGGTGAAGCCGTCAGAGAACAAGAGCGGTACAAAAAAGCCCAGCACAGCTTACCTGATGCCGAGTTGGACCAGCGCATCCTTGCGTTGGTCAGCGACTTTGGCACCGTGTGGGAAGCGGCTCGTACCACCAACGAGGACCGGAAGCGCCTCTTAGGATTGCTCATCGAGGACATCACCCTGACCCGAAAGGGATACCAGGTGAATGTCGGATTGCGATTGCGTGGCGGACGAACCCACGAGCTGCCTCCAGTAGCGTTGCCCCTGCCTCGCGCTACGGTCATCCGTCGCGATGCCTCCAAGCAGGCCCTGGCCGAACTGGAGGAGTTACTTGAGGCAGGCTACAATGATCCCCAAGCCGCCGAGGAGCTGAACCTGCGCGGGCACCGCGACAGCTTGGGAGGACGGTTCAACGCACAACGCATTCGCGCCATTCGCGTGCGTAACAAGATGCCTGGAGGAATCGAGCGGCAACGCGAAAAGATGCGTGCGCAGGGCTACAAAACCGCCAAAGAACTCGCCGCCGAACTCACAATAGACGCTGCCACGGTAGGACGGCTAGCCCGGGAAGGCAGAGGCATTGACGTACACCGGATCCCTGGCAAAAAACGTACCTTCGCCATGTATAGAATCAGCCCCAAGACACGAACCACACCTACGGTCGCATGAATCGAACAGATCGCATCCAGACTCCAATGACTTGTCGGCCGACCCTGGGGAGCACTGTAACGTTGCTAAAGTCCTTGCGAAGGTCGCTGTCGCATGAGAAAAGGACCGTGGCTTCGCCAGCCACCGCTAAAGCAAGGATGTGATGGTCGTTAGACTTCCGAATCGGGCGATCGGGGATCCGATCTAGGGCCGCCTTGACGCGTGGTGAGTCAATTTCGATAGCTCGCCCACAATCGTAGTAACTGCGGAGCAGATCGAGTACCGTGGTGCTCTTGTTGAGTTCGTCAGCGTACACAGTGTCGGCGGCAGAGTATATGATGCGCCCATCGCCTCGGCCGATCCAACGGCGTAGCTGACCCGCGGCTGACTTCGGGGCCTTCGCGCAGAAGTGGCCAAACGCGCTGGCGTCCACAATAGTCCTCACACACATAGTTGAACTCTCATGTAGAAATTCCCAGTAGCCTAGCTGTCTCCCGCGAGAAGAACTGCCGATAGCTGCGCGGCTGCCCACTGAGATTGGCGCGGCGGTCGAGAAAGATCTGGTGCAAGCAGGTTGCCGTGTCATCCTCTGGAATCGGCTCTAAATATATGATGCTGGCATCAGAAGGGGCCAAGAGCTGTTCCTTGACGAGAATGCGCAACCAAGCGATAATGTGGTCGCTGTGTGTTTCGACAACGAACGTGTGGTCGCTTCTTACCATCATCTTGACGAGCTCTGCCTGTGCCGATGGATGGACGTGCACCTCGGGCTTTTGTAGTAAAAAGAGAGTGCTCTGGGACGCACTCTCGACAGCCGCGAGATATGGAAGCAGGCTGGCAATGCCGTAGCCAACGTCGCTAAGGTTGCGAAATGAGCCTGAACCGGAAACGTCCACGAGAATCTCGAATTCGTTGCTGGGAAGCTGGCGAACATCGATTTCTTTGAAGAGGCCGAGCTTGCTACCAGCATCGTTGATCTGACCAATGTCCATTTGGCTACTCAGACCCCCGAGGGGGATAGAGTCGTACACTCGCCGCGGCACCAATCCGCGCACGGGGAGAGGGATGATCTGAGGTGGCTTCCTTGGAATGCGGAAGTGGTTCCGGAAGAAGTTGACGAACTTGGAGAACTCCGCGAGGGTTTGAAGCGTGTGATTGTCCACTCGCCTCCGAAACTCCGTTGGGTTACCAGAGAAAGGCAGTTGGCCATAGGCAATAGAACGAGAAAGCCAAGTTGTGAACTGCACATGAGAGACTTCGGACTGGTTAAAGCAGAACCGGAATGCTGGACCATCGACGCACCATCGTTCGGGATGACTCTCGTGAGCTTCACGGACGATGGTCAGGGTCGGAACTGGCTTGGGTGTACTGCCAGACAGCTGTAATTCCAGCGTGGTCTCCTTGAGTGACGCATCAGCGTTCCTCGCGAATTCGATAGCAAGGTGACGAAAGGGTCCGCATTCTAAACCAATGGCCACACGGAATGATGTGCACCCTGATCGAGCTATTGTATCGAAGGACCCCATGCAAAACGGATTCTCGTTGAAGAAGTTGGTCCGATCGTCCAGTCCATTGAATGCGGCAATCCGTCCAAGCGCATAAAGGCAACCCAACAAGGTAGACTTACCGACGCTGTTCTCGCCGACTAACAGCGTCATTTTCGATAGATGTGCACGCTGTTCGCCCGAAAAGGTGCGAACATCGGTGAGCGTGATGTCGGTGATCGGAGTGCTCATTGTCGTTTCCCGAGCAAGGTACAGATACGAAATAGCCTAGCGTGGAGAAAAGACGTGACGCGGCCGAGCCAAGTGCTGGACCATTTGCCCCGAACAACCGGTTCGTCGATAAAAGGATAGGTCCAACGGTCCCCTTGGGCCGTTCTCTCAGCGACGGAGCAGTTCGGGTGGCACGCGGCGATATAGGACTTCGTCATTCGGCTGGAGACGAAGCTGTAGTGCAGCCTTGTTGGAACGTTGGGCCACCACGGTTCGCGCAGTATGGTGCGCAGCATCTCAAGCACCATCAGACTGCCCACGTTGGCGGCGAATGGGAAAACGTTTTCGTTGCCAGGCGCCGAGGTGCCCTGTGCCATATAGGTTGGATCGTCGAGGGATCCGTCACGCTCCATCATAACCGCCGCCGTTGTGTACTGGCCATCGCAGCGCAGGCAACGCGACTTGGGTCCTGCACGAATGACGCTCCAAGTAGCGTCAGCGAGGCGGCCATTGGATTTGGTCGCGACGCGGACGCCACCGAAGATAACGGGGATACAGTGGACATAGGCGATGTTGTTGAGTAGGTCTTTCGGCAATGGACGGTCTACTGCAGCGAACAAGATATCGCAGTCAAGCACGGCAGCGTAGCCATCGCGCTCTTGTACCCAAGCCCGTTTGGCAACAACGCGGAAGGAGGAGGCACTAGCCGAGCACCGGAGTCGCTCTGCCATCATGTCTACCTTAAAGCGGCCGACATCGCTTGCGGTAGCATACAGAAGCCGGTCAAGGCTGTGCTCTTCTACGCGGTCCGCGTCAATAAGCAGAATATCCGTGGCCCCGATGCGGGCAAGTGTTTCGGCAATGATCGAACCTACGCTACCGAGGCCAACAACGCCTATACGAATGGCAGCCAGTACAGCTTGGCACTCTCGGCCCCATGTGTCAAATGTACGGCGCAGGCGGTTTGACCGATCGACAGGCGTACTGCAGTCAGGGTTGATACTAAGGTGGACCCCGCTGCCCACCACTCTGACTTTGTCGCAAAAGGTGCGCGCGAACTCCCGGCCATTCCAGGACCAGAAGCGGACACTCCATACACCATCTGTAGCGACAGTGAGACCTAGGAGCGGCAGTCCAGCAGCGCGGGCCGGTGGTGCGATGCGATCCCGCTCGGCCACAACATCGACATTGCTCATCGCCTGCCAGCCGGGGGTGGGGTGGCTGTGCATGAAGGCGACACCCGCATTCGTCTGACATGCTCTACGAGAGACTCTTCCAAGATACTGCGGCTCGAAGCTCACATTGCCGTGCAGGTTCCGTTCGCCTCGCAGCGAGAGAAAGAGCTCCGTAACGACACCTGTAGTTCGGGACGCACCAGTGCTCGGACGCCAAAGCGCGAAGCAGAGATCCTCCTGCTGTTCACCACGCCGGAAATGCCTGAGCAGGTGGTCTTTGGCCTCTTCAGCAAGGGTCTCGGGGAGAACAGCCTCAAATCTCACAGCTGGGATATCACCCAGAGAAGGTGCCGTCTATAATACGTGCTCATGTTCTTTTGCGACGATGCAAGTCTGTCCCAGAAATCGCTTGGCGGAAGACTGTAAGCTGACCATTCCTCACCGTCGAAACGGTGGGTCGCGTGCCTTGTAATGTTCGCTGCGCAGATTGGTGACTTGAGGTGGACGAAGTGCGGTGGGTACTCGGGGTATGCACACTCCTGAAAGCTCAGAGCGAGCGTCAGAATCTCTCCCTTGTAGCGACCGTGTTGCACTTCGATGTCGAAGACGACCCTACTGTAAACCCGTATTCCCCCTAAGAATGACTCACTCCCCAACGCTCGTATGTCTCATTTAGAATGAGCGCCTTACATCGCGCAGCTGATACCCAATGTGAACACGGGAAAATCCCTGATCCAGCACTGGCTGGATGCCACTTGCCTCACCAATAATGATCTGCGCGTCACCGGTTCGTCCGACGCCTACGCTGGGGCGGTTGCTGGCGCTAACCCATCGACACATTCTCGAGTAACGCCCCGCCAGCGCGCCAGATGGTCCGCCATGATGCCCCGCACGCGCGCCTTGAGGGCATCGGCGTCCTTCGGCTTAAGACCCGCCGTGGATACCGGACGCAGCACGCGCACGCGCACATTCGCAGCACCGAAACGCCAGCCGCCCCGCGGCAACGCATCCTGCGAGCCGTCAATGACCAAAGGTAACACCGGCACCTGCGTCTGGATGGCAAGCCGAAAGGCCCCGTCGTTAAAGGCGTACAAGCGTCCATCCGGCGAGCGCGTGCCTTCGGGAAAGAACATCACCGACACCTTCTGTCTCAGGTACCGGCGGGCGGCCACCATCGCGCGGCCACCGCTCGCGCGGTTGGAACGATCAACGGTGATGTCGCCCGCGAGGCGCATCATTGTTCCGATAAACGGCATCTTGAGCAGCTCCTTCTTTGCTACCCATTTCATTTCCCATGGTAGGCCGCAGAGTATCGGGATATCGGCGAGAGCCAGATGGTTGGCCACCACTACGTACGGGTTGCGGGGGTTTTCCAGGTCGGCACCTTCAACTTCGACGCGCCATGCTCGGTTGACTTTGGCCATGGCATGCCCCAACCGCCGAAAAAAGCGTCCGCACTGATACAGGCCCGGATCTTTGTCCATCAGGCGTGCCACAACCGTCATCGGCACCCAAAGCACCATCAGTGCTACGATCCCGACCCATGTCACTGCAGACTCAAGACGAGGAAGAAGAGGCATGGTAAGTGCGGTGGTAAAGTCTAGAAACGCGCGAGCGGGGCCTGGCGTTTCAATTGCCACAGCAGCGGACCTGATATCCCTTGAGCCATGGATCACCGGCGGCATACGCGATGGATGCTTCGGTGCTTGGAGCTTGCCCGCAATGGCCAGAGCCGGGTCTGCCCCAACCCTCGTGTGGGAGCGGTTGTGATTGGCGACGACGGCCGCGTCCTCGGTGAAGGCTGGCATGCCCGCTATGGCGAGGAGCATGCGGAGCGCATCGCCCTCCGCCATGCTGCAGCTAAGGGAGGTTACCAGGCGCTACAGCGAGCCACGCTCTTCGTGAATCTGGAGCCGTGCAGTCATCAGGGCAAGACTCCGCCCTGCACCCAGGCCATCATCGAGAGCGGTGTGGGTCGTGTCGTGGCGGGTATGCGTGACCCCAACCCCGAGGCAGCGGGGGGTGCTGCCCTGCTGCGCCAGAAGGGGGTGGATGTCACTGTCGGCGTGCTGGAGGCCCGGTGTCGCCGTTTCAACGAGCCTTTTATTCACAGTACCCTCAGCCGTCGCCCTTTGGTGACGGTCAAGATCGCACAGACTATTGATGGCCGGATGGCGGCTGCCAGCGGGCAGTCCCAGTGGATTACGGGTCCAGAAGCGCGAACGTTGGTCCACCGTTGGCGCGCGGATGCGGACGGCATCCTGGTAGGCAGCGGCACCGCGCGGGTCGACGACCCGTCGCTCACCGTGCGCCATGTGCCCGGACCGCATCCCTGGCGTTTCGTGTTGGATCGCCGAGGCACGTTGCCGTCGGGCCTTCGCCTGTTTAGCGATGGTCGGCCGACCACGGTTGTCACCGGCCAAGGGGTGCAGCCCTGCTACGAGGCATCCCTTCTTTCCGCCGGGGGATCCATCCTGCGCGTCTCCATGCAAGGCGGTCACCTTGACCTGGGCGCGGCCTTAGCGCTATTGCCTGTGCAGTCCCTTCTGGTGGAGGCAGGTCCCGGCCTAGCGTCCGCACTGATGCAGCAAGGCCTTGTAGACCGGTTCTTCGTATTTTTGGCACCCAAGGTGTTGGGAAGTGGCCCGTTGGCGTTAGACGGATTCGCGTGCCAGACTCTGGAGGAGGCAATCACCTTCGAAGAGCACCGATGGGAGCAGGTGGGGCGGGACATGCTGCTCCGCGGATTCTTGCGCCCGCATTAGGCTGAGCAGTGATGTTTACTGGCATCATAGAGGACGTGGGGTGCGTGGAAGATGCACAGTCTGCCGAGGAAGGACTCCGCCTCAATCTTGTTACGACCATTGCCGATTCCCTTACGCCAGGGCAGAGCATCGCGGTCAGCGGCGTCTGTCTTACGGTTACAAAGGTGCTTTCTGGCAGCTTTGCTGTAACCGCGGTGCCGGAGACGTTGCGCAAGACCACGCTTGGCACAATTCGCCCCAGTGCGTTCGTCAACCTTGAACGTGCGATGCTTGCTGCAGGGCGCGTCGAAGGCCACTTCGTGCAAGGCCACGTCGACGCGGTATGTAGGATCCTCGCGGTGGAAAGCGAGGGCGCCGACCACCGCTATTCAGTAGCGCTGCCAGCCAATCTGCGCCCCTGGCTGGTTCCGCGCGGGTCCATTGCAGTCGATGGCATCAGCCTCACGGTAGCGCGGCTGCATGCTGATGCCTTCGAGGTGGCCATCATCCCGCACACGCGCATGCATACCATAGCGCAGGACTGGAAGGTCGGCACGCAGGTGAACGTGGAATGCGACATCCTGGGCAAGCACGTCGCACGGTTGCTGAGCACTGCGGCGGCGCCGGGCCGCCCAGCGGGTGTCACAACGGCTGCGCCTTCAGGTCGCTCACATGCACGTTGAGCGCGTGGTTTATGCGCAGCCCGTAGACACCCTGCGTGTTGACTTCTGTGCGCGGAAGGCGTGCTACGATTTCGTTGTTGACCCAGAAGATCACGTCGTTAGGGCCATTGACTACGGCGAGCTGATTCTCTACTGACCCTTCACTTTCTGGTCCGTAGGTGGCGATCGCATCGTGGGCGGTCCAGTTGTTGATGATCTGTGTCTCTTCGCCGGTGCGCCGTTTGATCAGAAACTCGCCGGTGTTGCGCACCAGGAAGTAGTCGTAGGTGATTTCGCTGGTGTCGAGGTTGTGTCCGGCGAAAAACAAGCCGTACGCTTCGCGCCGGCGACCTGGGTCGAACAGGTGTATGGTTGTTTCTATGCGATACAGGCCGTCGGCCACGCTGTACGGGTGGTAGAATATGGCAGCGGGTCCGGTAGTGATATGCCATCCGGGCGTCATATTGACGAACCATATGTCGACGCTATCTTTTTCCGCGCCCACTTTGACGTCGGGCATGACGTTGTCGGTGCGCACCACCCATGCTTTGGGCGTAGTCATGTTGTCGCCTTCAGGCTTTTGCGCATCAGGCTGGGCATAGGTTGGCAAGGCAAAGAGCAGGCCTGCAAGGACGATGAGTAGAGGGTTACGCATAATGTTAGACCGCTGGGTTATGGCAGTTGCGCATTCGTTGCACGAAGCTGAAAATACGCCCTCTGGCCGAATGCTTCCAGCCACGGCCGCAGGAGGAAGCCAGCGCCGTAGTACCGGCGCTTGACTCCAGCAGCGCGCGGACCCTTGTGTAGCATTCAGCCTGATAGCAGGCGCTTGGCAGAAGTTGCGGAGCCGCGCGGCTGTCAGGGCTACGCTGCGTGGCATTGCGGCGCGGCAGCGGCCTATGGACCTCCGTGGCGCCGCCCCATGGGATGCCAGTGACAGCACAGCAGCCGTCCGCGTACTGGGCCGCGATAGACTTGTAGCTGCGCTGGCTGATGCCAAAGAACAACGTGCACAGGAGCTCATCTTCATAGATGCGCGCATTGTGAAACGCGATAGCTAAGCAGGACCCGCTCGCACTTCACCTGATATCGCGTATCCGCGGCACCTTGATCTGCACATGGCGCCCACTAGTGAGGACTGAGGCTGGATTCGCGCCATACCGGTGGTAGTGATCGCGGTTGTTGGCCTTCCTGCTGGTGCAGCGTTTGCCGCAAGCGACTCGACCTCCGCAGCCATAGCGGCCATGCCTTTTCGCGCACGGCAATCGAGGTTAACAGCATTGCAATGACCGCAAAGACCCAGCGGGGGAGTGCGTTCTCGCGCCCGGCCGCACAGGCTGGTACGGCTAGGCGAGGCCTGCCGGGTCGTCTACAGCCGCCGTTGATCGCATCTTGTGGTGACATTCGGACTGAGTACGTACATGCATGTTTGTATTCACTGTCGTACATTGGCTACATGAACAGCTACAAGCGCCCGCATGTACGACGCGTAATTCAGCTGGTGGAAGACGGCTCCACCATGCGAATCATCGCAATTACTGGTCCTCGTCAGACCGGCAAGACGACCATCGCACTCCAAGCGCAGAGCCTGCTGATCAGGTCGGGCTTGGAGTGTTGGTACTTCGCGCTGGACGATCCCGCACGTTCCAGATTCAGAGCGCCCGGTCTGCGGGGCGCCATGGATGACGTTCCGGTCGACACGACACTCGACGGGCGATGGCTCGTTCAGCTGTGGGAGAGTGCTCGCCGGGCTGCCCTGCAGTTCAAGCGTGGCTTGGTGCTCTGCTTGGATGAGATTCAGCTCGTCCCAGGTTGGTCAGCCATCCTCAAAGGACTCTGGGACGCGGATCGGCGCGTAGGCTGCCCACTCCGTGTCATAATTCTCGGCTCGGCCCCGCAGCGAATCTTCGCCGGGCAGAGCGAGAGCCTGGTGGGCAGATTCGAGCCCTTACGAGTCTCACACTGGTCTCTTCGGGAGATGGCGGAGGCCTTCGACCTGACCGTCGACGAGTGTGTGTTTTTTGGCGGGTATCCCGGAGCACAGTCCGTCGGATCGCCAGCAGAGCAGTTAGCCAATTGGAAAGGTCACATAATGGGTGCGATCGTTGCACCCACCATCAATCGGGACATCATTGGGCTGACGCCTGTTGCGAAGCCTGCCGTGATGCGCCAGCTGATGGAGTTGGTCCCGCACTATTCCGGCCAAATCGTGTCCTACAACAAACTACTCGGCCAGCTGGATAATGTTGGTAATGCGACGACCCTAAAGCGCTACCTCGATCTGCTTTCCGACGCCGGCTTGGTCACCGCCTTGCCCAGATATGCGCCAGCCCCACACGTAGGAAGAAAGTCTCCCCCCAAACTAAATGTGCTCAACACGGCGCTGATGACAGTGCCTTCCGGTTACACGTTCGAAGAGGCGCGGGCCGACCGTTCCTATTGGGGGCGCATCGTAGAGAGTGCTGTGGGGGCGCACCTCTATAACAGCCGCGGTATATCGACCAGGCTCAGTTTCTGGCGCGATAAGGAGTCGAATGAAGTGAACTTCGTCATCGCACGCGGCCCCCACTTGCTCGGCGTTGAGGTCAAGAGCGGGAGATTGAGATTGCTCAGCCGATCCGGCCTGAAGGCATTTGCCAAACGCTTCCCAAATGCGAAGACCACGGTAGTGGGCACAGGTGGCATTCCACTCAATGAATTCCTATCACGGAGCGCCGATGAATGGCTAGACGAGAATTGAATATGCTTGTACCCCGCACTGTTACCCTGATAGCACCGCGAAGTGATCCGCGGTTCAAAAAGCGTGGACTGACGCTCAGTCATTTCCAAGACGACCATGGGTACGTCCTGCTCGGTGAGCCGGGGATGGGCAAGAGTACTGCATTCGGAACGGAAGCCCAGCGTGAGCAGGCTCCAAAACCCATTTCGGCGCGACGATTTGTTGGCCGGAAACGCTTTGGAAGGCAAGGAGAGCCACTTTTCATAGACGGGCTAGACGAGATGCGTGCCGTTGGTGGGGATCCGAGGAAACCACTTGACAAAATATTGGATCGCCTCGAGAAGCTAGGCAACCCTTGGTTCCGCTTGTCGTGCCGTCTCAGCAGCTGGCTGATACCCGGGGATCAGCGGGAGCTCTCCACCCTTGCGGGGTCGGATTCGCTTCCGATCCTTGAGCTTAACCCGTTGAACCGTGATGGCGTGCGGCAGATTGTTGCGCGTATGGAACTCGACCCAAGAAGCTTTATAACCGATGCCTTTGAGCACAGACTGGACTCCTTCCTGTGGAATCCTCTGTTGCTCGGCTTGCTTTGCGAGACCGTAAAGGAACGCGGCTGGCCTAAGAGCCCCAGCGAGGCATTCGAGAAGGCCTGCCAAGCGCTCGCCCAAGAGCACAACAGCGAACATAAGGACGCCCGTCGGGGGACCGCATCACCTTCTCATACGGACATCTTAACCGCAGCAGGGAAACTGTCGGCACTGATGCTAATCGCGGGCAAGGAAGGCTGGAATGAAACGGATTCCAGCGATTCCGAAATCCTTTCCCTGAATGAAGTGGAGAGCAACAATCGGGACGCTCTGCTCGCTGCGTTGGAATCCGGGCTGTTCCGGGGCGTTTCCTGTTGCCGAGTTCCGGCCCATCGCCTGTTGGCTGAGTATCTGGGTGCCAGATACTTGGATCAAAGGATCCGAGTCCCTGATGGAGTCACCACCCGGCGCATGTTGTCGCTCCTCGTGGGCCATGACGGGATCCCACTGCCCGATCTCCGCGGACTTTCCGCTTGGCTTGCAGCCAAAAACCCGCAAGCCAGAAAGGTATTGATTCGGGCAGATCCGGTCGCCGTGGCGTTCGAAGGCGACGCGAGCAATTTTCGTTTCGAGGAGCGAAAGGAGCTCTTCGAGGAATTAGAAAAACGGATCGAATTCAAACACGCCTGGCCCTCCGAAGCTGCCACCGGTGCCCTGGCAGGCACCCGAGATCGGTCGGTAGTGTGGAAATTAACTGCATCCTCGGAGCGGTCCGACTCCAGGCAGCAGCTCGTTTATCACCTCCTCAGAGGCATTGCGCACGCACTCCGCCGCAATCGCGAAGATAACGGCGTGACCTCCACGGCGAAACCAGGCCGAGACGTAAAGGCACTGCTTACGATCGTTCGAGATGCCACTTGGTCGGACGATGTGCGCTGCCGTGCCATTAACACCCTTTGCTGCGCATTCGCCAGCAGTGCGACTCGATTCAAGACGCTGGGCGACCTTGCCGACGATATTGTGCACGAGCGCCTGACAGATGCGAAGAACAAGCTTCTCGGCACCCTGCTTGGTCACCTGTATCCATGTGCGGTGTCGCCGTCGAACATCTGGGAATTCCTCAGCGTGAACCCTTTCCCGTACCAACCTAGCGAATACCACAGATTTTGGAAGGGTCTCGTGCAACAGTCAAGCAAGGTGCAGATTGGCGCATTGATCGAGTCACTATGCGTTCGTGCCTCCGAAGTGATCCCGAAGTTGGCGGATCACGGACTGAGGGGCATCGTGCTTGAACTTTTGAGCCGTACGCTCGAACTGTACGGGGACGAATCGGACGTTTCCGATGTATTCCGCTGGTTTGAGCTCGTCGAGTACGACGGGGAATTTTCGCAACTCGTGCCCACGGATACGCGATCTAGTAGGGACGGTAGCTTGGGATCTGCCGCTGAGGAGGCGATCCAGGCTTGGCTAAGGGACCACCGGCGCATCCAATACGAGCTGGTTGAGCTCGGCCTTCGTGCGAGGCAAGCCAAAATCGGGCACAGGTTACTCAATTTGACAGTCGGCCGCAAATTTGTAAGCAAGAAGGCGCCGGCTGAATTTCGAAGGTGGTGCCTTGCGCGTGCGGTGGAGCTGGCAGAAAGCCAACCCAAGATCGCAAAGGAATTAGCTGGATGGGCGATCAGGGCGGAGGAGGGCTGGGGAGAGCGCTTGTCCGACGACGAAGTGGCACGCGCGGCGTCGGGCACGCCAGCCCTGCAAGAGTGGAATACGAGGCGCCTAAAGGCCAAGGAGCAGGACAAACTTGAGGAGGCTGAGTGGCAGCAGCGTCGTGCGGAGTTTCAGCAGCGTGCCCGGGAACGGCAACAGGAGGAAATAGCGGTGGTGCAAAAACACGCAGCGAAACTGCAGGCAGGGCGCTGCCCGTCTGCCTTGCTCCACGAACTTGCCTGGGACTACTTGGACGGTCTCGTGCAAGAAGGCGCGCCCGATGGTGGGGTCGATAGACTGACATCGCGGTTGGGTGGCAACGTATCTCTCGTGGAAAAGGTACTGGCAGGATTCCGCAGTCTGCTAAGGCGTAGCGATCTACCGGATCTGTCCCAGATTGCTGAACTTCATGAGCGCAGTCGGCAATCATTGTTTGCGATCCCCTTCTTGGCTGGAATAGAGGAGGAAGAACGGGCGAAAAGCGATCCGCTAAAGTGCTTGGACAGTGAAGGAAGGCGAAGAGCGTTGGGCTTTTACTTCGTTTCGGTCTTGCCGAAAAAGCTGAACCCGCCTCATTCCCATTTCACCGTTGCTCAACGCGCTCGCCCGCCGTGGTTCCTACGCGCCTTGACATCGTATCCCAGTGCTGTGGCCGACGCAATGGTCGCGGTGCATAACGCCCGTATCCGCTCCAAGATGCTGCCGGATCAGCATATTCACGATTTATGTAACGATCCAGCATACCGACAGACGGCGGCGCTCGCCGTACCTCAGATGTTTTCGGTAATCCCTACGCGATCCACGGGGTCGCAGGTAGAAGCTCTGCGGATAGTACTCAGGGCTGCATTGGAGCCCAGCACCATGCCGATTGATAACCTGCGCAAACTCGCGCTGGACCGGCTTCGGCGTAAGGGTATGGACATACAGCAGCGGGCACAGTGGCTTTGCACCGGCCTTATCCTTGCAAAGGATCAATGCTTACCTGCTTGGGAAGACTATCTGGCGACCGGTGGCATCGTGCGCGCGCGGCATGTCGTCGAAGCCCTCGCTTCAAACAACCGACGCCAGTCCAAACAGCCATCGTTTGAGAAATGGCGCGCCGATGAGCTTGCCAAGCTTATCCAGACACTCGGGAGTCGGATGGAGCGATTCGTACGACCAGAAAAAGCAAGCATAATTGGGGCCGACCAAGATGCCCAAAGGAAGTTTGAATCCCTTTTGACCGAATGGACTGAAGTACTTGCCGAGCGCACCGACGACCAAGCAAGCAAAGTGCTCGAGTCGATGGCAACCGATCCAGATTTGGAGGCATGGAGATTTCTAACCGTACGGGCGCAGGAAGCGCAAGCCAAGAAGCGCCGCGCGGAACGGCATGAAGACCTCTACGTGGAACAGATTCAGCAAGCTCTACAGGGAGGTATGCCATCTAGTGCTGCGGACTTGGCGGCGCTGGTGCTCGATACCCTGGAAGAGTTAGCTAGGGGTATACGCGATGGCTCCACGAACGACTGGCACGAATATTGGGATTGGGAACGGGACGGGAATCGGCGCAAACTAGTTAAACCTAAACACGAGAACGACTGCCGAAACAGGCTGCTCTCGGACTTGAAGAAAGAGCTTAAACGGTACCAAGTCGATGCGCAGCCGGAACCCCAATATGCCGGCGACAAGAGAGCGGACATTCGCGTGGCATTCGGCACTCGCCTTGCGATACCGATTGAGATTAAAAAGGCCTCGCATCGCGACATCTGGCGCGCCGCGGAAGAGCAGCTCGCAAACATGTACGCGCGGGACCCAAAGTCTGGAGGGTATGGCATCTATGTGGTGTTCTGGTTTGGATCTAGCCCCGAGGACGTACCGCCGCCTCGCGGACGAAAGCCCAGGACTCCCGTTGCGCTCAAGAAGCTCCTCGAAGAGCAGCTCTCCATGGAGCTCAGGGCGAAGATCAGCATCGTCGTAATCGATGTGAGCCCATCCACCAAGTACAGCGGGGGCATGGAGGATGGGCCATGAATCGGTTGATTCCGCTCAGCCGGTCGGTTTCTGTGCGTGGGCGATCGCAACATGCTGCAGGGGAGCGAGATCCGCCCGGCAGACTTCTTGAGCAAGTCGCGGATCGTACGGCCTTTGAGCGACTCCAGCAGCGTACCACCAAAGATTACTGCAGATTGGGTCGTCCAGAGTTGGTGATGAGACCCCATCCAGTCGGGAAGGCGCTGCGACCACGTGTCCTCCACGTACAGGTAGTTGGAACACCCCAATACTCCGACGAGGATTGGGGGTGAGTCATTATTAGTGGAAACGCGGCTGGGGGGAGAATGGGATTTTGGGGTTTGGCAGTCGGGTCCTGGCCTTCATAAGCGTCGTTCGGAGCTTGGGCAGGTGTTGGTGATTGGGGATGGTTTTCAGTTTGGGTTCTGCATACATGAGAGCCAGCGCCATACAGCGGTGGACCTGTGCCGAGTTTTTCCAACCGCAAACATTGCGCGTCAATCTGCCGAGGGTACTATTGAGATTCTCAAAGTTGGAGGTGCGCAGGCTTTGGCCGAGCTCTTTGGCTATGGTGGCCACGTGCGGGTCCACGGGGAATGTGCTGGGAGCAGAACTGCGTCCTGGCGCTATGAATGACGCAAAAGATAGCGATGAATTCATCCACAAGATTGCGATAGCAGCGCAAACGCACGTCGCCGAACGGATTATCGTGCGTGCCGACGCGGGCTTCAACAGCCCCATCACGTACGAGTGCCTCGAAGACGATGGCATCGACTACGTCATGCACCTGAAAAGGAACAAGAAACTGAAAACGTTGATGGAGAAGACCGTGGCCCAGCACGGCGGATCACCTACGCACTGCATAGAGCTGACCTATAAAGCGGGGTCTTGGAACCGGGCCCGGCGCGTGGTGATGGTGCCCAAGACGTACTCCAAGGCCGAGCCGGAATACTACTTTCTGCTCCCGTCCTTATCAAAGGAAGACTGCGATGCTCAGGGCCTGGCTGCAGTCTACCGGATGCGAGGCAAAGCGGAAGGACACCACGCAGAGATCAAATACGCTTCCTGTCAGCTGTCCTCGGCGGCGCGCCCCAACATGTTCGAGAAAGTGGTCAAGCAATCACTCGGAGGCGAGAGCGACAGCAAGACCCAAGACGAGAAGGCTACCAAGACGGTGCGTCCTCAGAATGCGGTACGCCTGCTACTGAATATGATGGCCTATCAGCTGATCCACATCGGGCGCTGCCAAATGATCTACCCGGACTACTTGGCTCCCAGAAACTGGCCCCTGGGACTACCGACCGCCACAGAACCCCCACCAACAGACGTTGGTCCGCTGCCAGAGCCAAGTAGCAACGGCACCGCCGAAGCAAACACCGAGAAGCACGGCAAGCAGATGAAGCCTGAGCCCGTACACGCGCCGCTCATGCATGTGCGCAGATTCAGGGAGAACGTGCTCAAGGTAGGGGGACGCATGACCAGACATGCACGGTACCTGACCTTCTATCTCGCCGAGTCCGCAAAGAAGCTGTAGGAGACCTTCTGGGAAAACACCTGGAAGCTGCGCTGGCAGACCCTGTGCTGGCGGCGTCTGCCTAGACGGTGCTGAGAGACAACCGCCCGGCTTCCTGACCACGTTAACGCACCTCCCCAATGGCGACCAACTAGAGCTCAGCGCCAAGCTACGCCCGCGCGACATTAATTCGCCCCGCTGAGCGGCAAAAAGACACCCTGAGCGCGCCGCAAACCCGCGAAATCGCTCTCTCGCTCCACGACTAGGCCCATCAACGGGTCATACCCCTGCCTCCCAGGCATTACCCCTCAACGGCCGCCCACAACCTCCCGCTGGTGAATGAGCTGGGGTGACGGGCAGTGCAATGTCGCATGGGGTTGCGGCAATGGGCTGCCAATTCCTCCGTGGTGACCGCCGCACAGGGGGTTCGATTCCCGCCGAAGGGGCAATCCCAGGTCAGGCGTGAGCATTGGTGAGTTCTAGGAAGAGGAGCTCGATGGTGTTGGACGAGTCGATTCTGAACCAGACACTAAGTGCGGGGAGATCATTGACGGATCGCGTCTTGAGGAGTCTGATATCGTTGAACACCACATCGAATGTCTCAGGCGAGGTAGACACGGCCCAGTAAACCGCAGTCAGGGCATCGTCTACGCGTGGGGGTTGACCTAATTGTCTTAGCTATTGAAAGAAGGTTGTGGATTCTATGACAGTGCGGTTCATAGCCTACCAACGTAACCGGGCGGCCAGTTCGCGTGTACGGGCGACGTCAATGTCGTTTACAGGCTCGTCGGAGAGAAAGACAGCCTCGTATGGAATCGAGGCACCATCAGCCAAGATAGCCCATGCCTTGCCGTGGGACATGAGGCTAACCTCGTTTGCGGATTTCCCCCAAGTGCGAGTAATAACTTGATCGACGATAATGATTTGGGAGGCCGTGAACAGGTCTAGGCGGGGCTCGCGCAGGGGGATGACCCGAACTTGAGGGTACCCGCCGAATAAGTTCTGCTGGCGCACAGCGGCATCATGAGCGTCGACAAGCAATTGGCGCACCGGCAGCAGTCGGCGAGGGGCGAGGCCACGTCCGAGACGCATGTATTCGGCACCCGTAATGGGCTGTCCAGACTGCGCGTAGGCCTCGAAATCAGACCACCAGAGAATCTTGTTCAGCTTGGTCGCGCCGAACGTCTGATCTTCAGCGCACTTGACTGCGACATATAGGATCAACTCACCCAGAAGCGTGTCTGAGTCCAGGTTATCCCAGCGAATGGTGCCTGGCATGATGTTTCCTCTCGTTCTGTTGGTTCGGGGTAGTCCACCCTGGGGTTCTCTCCTCCTTCCCCCGGTAACACCGCGTGTATCGTTTGTCAACATTAAATGTGCCCTGGAAATCGGCGACAGTTCCGCCCGCGGGGCTCGAAAGGCGGAGAATCGGACGGAATCGGTCCACTCGGGAACCCACAAGCACCCCCATTCTCCTTAGCACCTCGCTTCGGTGGACGGCAACTCTGCGCGAGAGGGTCGCTCCGCTTCGGTTCCGTGTTGGCTACACCTCCCGTAGACTCCGAATAGCTTCAGGTCGTCGGATCGAGGATGTCCCTCGCCACCAGCTCGTCCGCCTGCTTCCGGGCGAACCACGCCGGGTGCCTCTTCTCGCCTCTCTTCACGAGCATCTTGTACGTCTCGCTCGCCTCGGCCGCCTTCTTCTCGAGGTACGGCATCAGCTTCTCCTCCTTCCGCAGCCGCTCGAACATCTCCAGGTCCCGGTCCTGCAGCATCCGGTGTGCCTCCACGATCCAACCGCTCATCGAACGATCTCCAAGATGACCGGCCTATGCTCCCCTGCGGGGAGGCGGAGGCGGAGGAGCATTTTTGGGGGGTGGCCAACCTTGACGACGTTCAGGATTACGGGTAGGAAGTTGTGGTGGCCACTGCACGGGAGGAGATGGATCAGGTCGTCGCGGGGGTGATGGACGAGGAACTGGAGGAGGATCGGGACTTCTTCGACTCGAAGTACGCATATACTTCCTTTTCGGTTGTGTCACGTAATCTCCTCGGAAATCGTTCCGTGGAGGTTAGCGCCGTGAGTTCAGTCTTCTTCTTCGATAGGGACCGCCAACGTTCCAGCACTTCCTCCGATGGCAGTGTCTCGTGGCTTCCCCACAGAGCCTCCCACTCAATAACGAGGAGCGCCAGACGTTCCTGCGTATGAGCAGCCCGGGTAATGGTCCCCCCCACCCTGCGCACCAACGGCACGATGCTGGCGACGGCTGCTACCAGAAGAGACACGGGTACGAATTCGGACGATGCTCGGTCCGTTGCTACGAAAAAGAAGCCGACGATGGATGCTGTTGTCACTAGAATCGCAGTCCATCTCTCCTGTGACGCAAGCCTTCCGGCCAGCGACCCGTAGTACCGTTGTAGCCTATGGGTATCGACCATGCCGTCCCAGATTCTCTCTCTCAGTTCCTCGTTCATGGGCTGATCTCCTGTCTATGTAGGGATGGCCTCCGTTCAGTTGGCCGCCCCGCGCCGTAGCGCCAATTGGGGCCAGAGGGCAACCTGTTTTACGTCGGAGAAGACGGAAAGTCTCAGATTTCGGCCCTAACCTCTACATCGGCCTTCCTGGCGGGCGGAAAGCACCCATGACACTCCCTTTCCCCACGACACTTCCGTACGTGGACCCCTTGTCAGACGGTAATTCCGTTCTACACCTTCCGGGCGTCATGTCGGTTACGAGTCCCAACGGCGCGGGTCCCCGTATCGGGTCGCTCGCCGAATACCAGAACATGGCGGCACACTACGGGCCGGGCCTTTACACCCCTCGCCTTCGCTCGGCCTCCATCCCCCGCGTGAAGCGGCGAGGGCCCCCCGATTGCGCCGGGGGATACCCGCCTACGCCCGACATTCCTAAAGGAGAACCCGACAATGTCAGACGCATCCTCCAGCGACACTGAAGAGCGCCGCTACGACTACCTGATCGACACGGCCCTGTATCGGATCGGCGAGACGAACAACCCGAATGAGCTCCACAACGCTCAAGAGCATGTGAAGCGCGCCCGTGCCTTCGGAATGCGCCCGAAGGACATCCTAGCACTGCCCTTTACCCATATAGTGAACTAGTCTGACGACTCAGCGGGTGCGTTGGGCCTATCTTCAGGCCCAGCAATAGTGCTCAGGTCGCGGCGATGAGTGATCATGCGGAGCACCCTTGCTGACTTTTTGCACTTCGCCGTCCGTAAGGTTTCGACATGCCGTTGCTCAATGTGCGTTCAGACATGCATTAGGGGTATCCGCTGCTTACGATGCCAGTGCTGCTCCGTGGCGGCGTGCCTATGGCTGGTGCGTCGTTGCGCGACAGGGTCAAGAAAGTATGCTGCGCCCATGGCCATAGTCGCAACCAAGCCCTTCTCGATACGCTGCCGGCAGCATTTCGTACGCAACGCAAACAATGGATAGTCGCTCTAATCCGCGCCACATGATCTGAAAGCTGGGCGGTTTATCGCGACTTAGATTCTGAAAGCCGCCCATTAACTCTACTAGCAGAAGCACCGCTTCCAGGGTGCGGGGTACAGGCAGCTTCACGTTCTTAGCATAAATGGAGAGAGCAAACAACTGCATCGGGTTGAGTATAAGCTTGGCGTCTAATCCAGGGACGGCACGCCCCAGTAAGGTGAGCATCATGACATAGCAGGCGATCACGCAGTACATCGCTAACTCACGTTCCAGACGCGCTGCCGAATGCATCGCCATGCGTTCCACCTTACAGCCACTCTTGAGCACACGGAAAAAGTCTTCAACACGCCATCGCCGGGTATAATAAGTCAGGATCTGCACCGCTTCTTCTGCGCTGTGCACCGCCATACTGGTCAGCAGGTACCATTCCACCGCCTTCTCTCCCTTCGGGGGTGCGATCTCCCGGACATGCACGCCGTACATCGTTACGGATCCCACTTGCTGCTGCGTGGCGGGCAGCTTTACGCAATGGTAGCGTACCTCGGCTTGAGCAATACGGTGACTGCGCCCGCGGTGCACCTTCTTCCTGGAAGACTTCGGACGCGCCGTGACTCGTTGGATCTCTATCCGCACCCTCGCAGCGGCAGGACCGCTGCGAAGCGTCTCAAACAGCTTTGTATTCTTCGCCAGTTTCCGGTCATGACGGGCGCGCACCAAGATGTCCGCGCGATCCTGTGCCTGCTGGGCGGCAAATAGCGGAAAGTTATCCGCCTCCCGGTCCATCACGCAGATGAGGCGGCACTGCTTGGAAACCTCCTCTGCTGCTTCGCAGATGTCCAGAAATCCGTCTAACCACTGCTGCGATCGAGGTTTGAGCGGTCCCGTATCTGGATCCCGATAACTGCAACGTAATATCCCCAGGGGCAGGCCATCGGTAGTAGTAACGAGCGTGGCATGAAGGGGCATCCCACGGGATTTTGCTTTGGTCTGGTTGGTGCCTATGACCTGCAAGTCTTCACAGGCGGGTCGCGTGCTGAAATTCAGCTTGGTGGTATCCTGTATGCAGAGTACCGCCTTCTGACTCCGTATCCGCTCAATCGTACGTTTACGATGCGGCGCCAGCATGTTTTCGGGCGTTACGTCGGTCTGCTTGCTGCTCAGAAGCCGGTAATGGGCCTTCACCGCCGCCCTATCATGGCTTATATGGGAGCATATAGGCTTTCCTATCACATCGGCCAACAACGATGCGCTCTTCACCAGCCGCGTGGACAGCCGCCGGTCTCCCAGCGGAGCATCTCCGAACTCTGCCTCAACCCAGTCGTCCATGCCTTCGTGCGGTTGCCTGACCGGACGCAGCGCCACCTCGGGTACGCCCAAGTACGAGCGCCACCGGCGGTCCACTGCGTACATGAACAAGGCCTTCGGCGCTTCTTCTTTGGAATGTGCGTGGCGCTTGCCCCCAGCAGTATAGCCGATGGACAGAAAATTGGCCGCCTTCAAGCACGTACCTTTCCATGGAGGTTCCACATACGTTTCTATCAACCAGGGGTGGTATCCATAAAGCGCATAACAGTCGTCAGGTACCTGCTTCAACACCCTGCCGAGTACGTGACTGGCCAGGTATTTGCAAGTGCCGCGTATCAGAAAGCGGCTCAAACAGAAGATGCGGTGGAGGTGCGCTTGGCGTTGGGCATCGCTCCATGCCATGAAGTGTTCCCTTGCGGCTAAGCGCAAGGCCGGGGCGGAAAAACCTACCGCGCCCAGATATCCATGTGCGCTCACTACCAGGTACCGCAGCTGGGCACCAACAAGGGTGGTCGTACCACGAGGATGCTCATGGTGCAGCAGGGTATTCCACACCGCACGCTGTGCTGCGGTCCGAATTCTTACCACTGCAAGACCTTCCACCTCATCCAAAGTCGCTGGCATCGCCACCGGTGGAGCAACCGCCTCGTCCAACAGGCGGGGCGACGCCTGCGCAGCATGATTGTTGAGCGGTGCTGGCAGCGTGATCTCACCCCGTGCCTCCAGCTTCAAGAGGGCTTTCGCGCAGGTAGCTACCTGTGCCCTGCCTTTGGCATCTACAAATCCAAAGTCCTCACATACACGGCGCGCAATCGCGGTGCGAGTGGGAAGGCTCTCGTCAGAGAGCCTCTTCTTCAAGCGAATGCGCCGCTAAGACGGCCAGCGCAAACGTTGCGCCTGTCAGCTCTCGTCAGAGAGCCTCTTCTTCAAGCGAATGCGCCCCCAGGGAGCACTGAGAGTCCGCAAAACCTGATTCTGCTCGAATATGCTGCTATGGTAAGCAACACGACTTACAATGTTAAGTGGTCCCTATGGGCCGGGGGCAGACCTGAGCACTATTGCTGGGCCTGAAGAGAGGTCCAATGCACCCGCAGAGTCGTCAGACTAGGTCTGCCGTTTTACCACACCGACTAGACTTGCAATTGGCAAGAGTGTCGCTTAGATTAGCGGCATGTACATACAGAATCAGATTCTCCGGACCTTGAGCCGGCCTTCGTCGCTGCCGCGTTTGCGGCAGATCGCCACAGACCAACCCGTGGAAAGTCGGGCTGCGTTGGCGCGTGCCACCTGTGAAGCCTTTAATTTTCGGGATGCATGTGGTCGCTTGCAGGAGGCTAATTGTAGTCGAGCGCTGTCGATGTTGGCCGAACGCGGGCTGGTGGCGTTACCAGAGGTACGGCCCCTACCGCCGCGCAGTGGGCATGTACGCACACTGCCTGAGCCGGTACCACAGCCTTCAGGGCTGCCAGACCAGGTGCAAGACATTGATGGACTATCCGTCAGTCTGGTTACCGAAAGTGAGCAGCTTGTACTGTGGAACACGCTGCTGGCTGAAGAGCACCCACGCGGTGCAAGTCGGTTTATTGGGGCCCAGCGCAAATATCTCATCCACAGTGAGCACGGCTATTTGGGTGCCCTTGGCTTTTCGGCTTCGTGTCTGCGTTTAGCCAGTCGGGACACCTGGATGGGCTGGAGTGATGTCGAGCGTAAACGGCATCTGCATCGGGTGCTCTGCCTGAGTCGCTTGTTGATTCGTGGTCCGTGTCGGAATCTGGCCAGTCATGTCCTGGGTCAAGTGTTGCGGCGTGTGGAGGCGGACTTTGAAGCGTGTTACGGCTATCGACCCTGGATCATTGAGACGTTTGTGGACGCTGAGCGAACCGGCAGCTGCTTTAAGGCCGCCAATTTCAGATACATTGGGCAGACATCTGGCAAAAAACGCCACCCCGAGGATGAGCCGCGAACACCGAAGGCGGTCTTTTTGTATGAGTTAGACCCTGGCTGGAGGAAAGAGCTGCAGGCGCATACGGTCAGCACGCTGCCGGTGCGGCAGCCGGAAGAGGGACTCTCGGAGTGGGTATCGGGGGAATTTGGCGGAGCACCCTTGGGAGATCGCAGATTGTCGGTACGATTGGAGAAGACCGCCGCCATGCTCAATGATGTGCTGGGTGAGGGCATTGCACGGCACACCGACTATGAGCTGGCCGATGTTCGGGGCTGTTACCGGCTTTTATCCAAAAAGGCGGATTCACAGGTCACTCCCGAGAACATTTTGTCGCCGCATCGGGCGCGAACGCTGGAGCGGATGCGCAGTCAGAAGGTCGTGTTATGTATCCAGGATGGATCCCGCCTCAACTACGATACAAAGTTGGCCTGTGAAGGGTTGCAGGTGATCGGCAGCAATCAGACGGGTGTGAAGTCGCGTGGTCTGCATTTGCATGTGACCTTGGCGACAACGGAATACGGTTTGCCTTTGGGTGTATTGCGCTGCAGCACAAAACACCCCGATACCGGTCCGCTGAAGCCGAAGATGCAGCCGTGGCTGGACGGGTATGCGGATATTTGCGAGGCTGCCGAGGCCCTTCCGGCCGATACCAGTGTGGTGTGCGTGATGGATCGGGAAGCGGACTGCTTTGCGTTGTTTGATGCGCAGCGGCAGGCCGGTCGGGTAGAGATGCTGGTCCGGGTGAAGCATAATCGAATACTGGAATCAGGAGAGCGGCTGATTAACCAGCTTGAGCAAGAACCGCCCGCTTGTGAGATCACGTTGGATCTGCGCCGGCTGTCCAAGCGCAAGAAGGCGAAGGGTCGGGCCCCGCGGACAGCCCATCTGGAGATTCGCTTTGCTCGCATCACCATGCGGTCTCAACGTAAGGGACGGCCACCCTTATCCATGAATGTGGTGAGTGTTACCGAGCCGAATCCGCCGGATGATGCTGAACCCATCAAATGGTACTTACTTACCAGCCTAAAGGTCGAGACGGCAAAGGATGCCCTTAGGGTGGTGAGCTATTATGTGCGCCGCTGGCGCGTGGAGGAGTTTTTCCGCGTCCTCAAGCACGGATGCAAGGTGGAAAAGCTGGCCTTACGAAAGGCCGAGCGTCTGTCGCGGGCCATCGCCATCTATTGTGTCATCGCTTGGCGCGTCATGCTCCTGACGCTATTGGGGCGCGAGGCCCCAGACTTGCCCGCGGATGTGTTCTTCACCAATGCGGAACTTCGTTTCTTGGAGCGATACGCAAAGAGGTTTCGACTCCCACCGCCAGAGACGATAGTTTCAGCCGTACACCTAGTGGCCTATTTGGGGGGTCGCCTGAACCGCAGCCGGGATGGCCCACCGGGTAACGAGATCATGTGGCGTGGGCTGGACCGATTAACAACAGCCGTATTCGCTATGGACTTGCTGGAGGATGACCCATGACAACCATGCATACCGTTTGAACATCCACATATGTGGGACTACGGGGAAGGTGCAGCTCGTTCGAGGCCGCAGCCTGTGCCCCGACTATCGACCTCGCGGAATCCACATGCCACCTGACCTAGAGGTACAACCTCCCATATGCTATTCCCTACCGTCCAGAAATCTGCCATCAGACTACCCGATGAATCCTACGCTCCTTAATATTTCAAGACGCACCGGTATGGGTAAACGGCAGGACTAGGTCGCGATATGGGTAAAGGGCAGAGCTTACCAACATCCGAAAGGCCAAGTCCAACTTGAAGGCCAGACAGCGGGAGAGGGATGAGGCTAAGGGGCGCAAGCCGGGTCAGAAGCGCAATCCGAAAGGGAGACCAGCGTACAAGCGTCCGTTCGGGGAACCCGAAGCCAAGGCACAAAGCAATTTTACCGATCCCGAAAGCCGCATCATGCTGACGAGCCAGGATGGCTTCCAGCAAAGTTACAATGCACAAACGGTAGTGGACGGGCGCAACCAGTTTATCGTGGAAACACGCGTGACTAACCAAGCTACAGACCAAGATCAGCTTTTGCCGATGGTATCGGCCACCCAAGATACCTATGATCAGCAGCTAGCTATTGTGATAGCGGACGCAGGCTATTGCAGCAAGGCCAATATCACCGCGTTGAACGCCCGCGGCATAGATGGCTATATCGCCGTCGGTCGGGAAAGCGGGAAGTGGTATCCATCAATCCAGAGACACGGCCCGCTACGGCCCGCATGTGGGACAAGCTGCGTACGAAGGAGGGACGCGCGGTCTACCGCGAGCACAAGTGGCTCTCGGAGGCACCCAACGGTTGGATAAAGTCTGTCCTCGGCTTTCGACAATTCAGCGTTCGGGGACTGAAAAAGGTTGCTGGCGAGTGGGACCTAGTGTGCTTAAGTCTCAATTTGAGAAGGCTATTTGCAATGCAGGTGGCAAATGTGACGTAAAGGCAACAAAATCAGGTGAATAGGGCTGCTCCAAGACAAGAAGTGGCTGCCAACGGACACCATTTGCCTTGGGCTGTACGGCTGACCAGCAATCCGGCCCACGGAAGCAAATGTGATCATTCCTACGGCGCGGGCCCCTAGACCCATATTATTCACCAGCGGGAGGTCGTGGGCGGCCGTTAAAGGGGAATGCCTGGGAGGCAGGGGTATGACCCGTTGATAGGGCCTGGTCGTGGGGCGAGAGGGCGATTGCGCGGGTTTGCGGTGCGCTCAGGGTGTCTTTTTTTGCCGCTCAGCGGGGCGACTTAATGTCGCGCGGGCGTAGCTTAGCGCTGGGCTCTGGTTGGTCGCCCTTGGGGAGGTGCGTTAACGTGGTCAGGAAGCCGGGCGGTTGCGTCTCAGCACTGTCTGGGCATAAGCGCGCTTTTTCCCAGGGGACTACCGAATCGGGAGCCCCGCACGGTCGGTGGCCCGGACCCGGTGGCGGCCAACTGTCTGCTCGCAGCGCGCCACCCTGGCCCGGCGAGGTGTTTTGATCGGCGACACATGCCGTATTTTGGGCAAAGGCTTCGGAAGCGACCGGAGCGATCTGGAACGGAACCGTGCGAGTGGAGACGTCTGGCAAACAGACCGACAGCGGTGCCACGACCGGCTACGAGGCCGAGTTGTGGGCCATGGCCGACACGCTTCCGTGGTTCGATGGACGCCGCCGAGTACAAGCATGTCATGCTTGGGCTTATCTTCCTGAAGTACATCTCGGATGCATTCGAGGAGCGCCGCGCGGCGGTGCTCGCCAAGTGGGGAGAAGAGGCCGCCGAGGACCGAGACGAGTACACCGCGGAGAACATCTTCTGGGTGCCCCTGGAGGCGCGCTGGGCGCGCCTGAAGGCCGAGGCGCGGCAGCCGACCATCGGCCAGACCGTCGATCGGGCCATGGCGGCCATCGAGCGCGACAACCCGGCACTCAAGGAGGTGCTTCCCAAGGACTACGCGCGTCCTGCACTGGACAAGCAGCGCTTGGGTCAGTTGATCGACATGGTGGGCAACGTCCGTGTTGGGGACGCCGAGGCCCGCTCCAAGGATGTGCTCGGGCGTGTCTACGAGTACTTCCTCTCGCAGTTCGCGAGCGGCGAGGGGAAGAGGGGCGGCGAGTTCTACACCCCCCGCTGCGTCGTCAGGCTGCTCGTCGAGATGCTGGAACCCTACCGGGGACGGGTCTACGATCCCTGCTGCGGCTCTTCGGGCATGTTTGTGCAGTCGGTCGAGTTCATCCGTGCCCACGCCACGGGCAACGCCAACGGCGGCAGGGCGCGGGGCGACATCTCGATCTACGGGCAAGAGTCGAACTACACGACGTGGCGGCTCGCCAAGATGAACTTAGCTATCCGGGGGATCGGCGGGCAGATCGCCCACGGCGACACCTTCCACAACGACCGCTATCCAGATCTGAAGGCGGACTTCATCCTCGCCAATCCCCCGTTCAACGTCTCGGACTGGGGCGGCGAGCGGCTGGCCGGGGACAAGCGCTGGCGCTACGGCGTCCCGCCGAACGGCAACGCGAACTTCGCATGGGTGCAGCACATGGTCCACCACCTTGCGCCGAGGGGCATTGCGGGGTTCGTTTTGGCCAATGGGTCGATGTCCTCGAGCCAGTCCGGCGAGGGAGAGATCCAGAAGCACCTGGTCGAGGCTGGCCTCGTGGACTGCATGGTTGCGCTACCGGGCCAGCTCTTCTACTCGACCCAGATCCCGGCCTGTCTGTGGTTCCTGGCGCGCGGGCGACGGCGTGGAGAGGTTCTCTTCGTCGACGCGAGGAAGCTCGGCCGGATGGTGGATCGGACGCACCGCGAACTGACCGGCGAGGAGGTCACCCGGATCGCGGACACCTATCACGCGTGGAGGACGCACGACGACGGCTACTCGGATGTACGCGGCTATTGTAAGAGCGTGCCGCTGGGCGAGGTAAGGAAGTACGGCCATGTCCTTACGCCGGGCCGGTACGTCGGTGTGGAGCCTCAGGCGGACGATGGCGAGCCATTTGGGGAGAAGATGGAGCGGTTGGTGGCTGAACTTCGCGAGCAGCAGGCCGAGGGCGCTCGGCTCGATGCTGCAATCACGGAGAACCTGCATGCGCTGGGGTTCGGGGGACGGTAACGGCCCTATGTACGATATTCCAGACATCACCCCACTTGAGCGGGCGATCCAACGGTTGGAGGAGGGACTGGAGCGGTACCGGAAGGACACGAGCGACCTTCAGATTCGAGACGGCCTGATTCGGCGCTTCGCATTCACCTACGAATTCGGCTGCAAGACCCTGAAACGCTACTTGGAATACACCGCGGCCAACCCGGCACTGTTGGATCACATGACCTTCCAAGATCAGATCCGCACGGCGAACGAGCAGGGGCTTTTGCTCGGGGCATGGCCCGAGTGGCGCGACTACCGGAAGATGCGCGGCATGACGAGCCACACCTACAGCGAGCCTATTGCGGTGACCGTGGTTGCGGCCATTCCAGGATTCCTCGAAGAGGTAGCCTATCTTCGGGACCGGCTACGGGACTAGCTGGAATGAGGACCTCCGTACCCAACGTCGACCTCCGACCCGATCATTGGGCTATCGTCCGACGTGCTCTCCAGCGCCATGTAGCGGATCGCGAGGTTCTAGCCTTCGGATCGCGGGCGACCTGGACCGCGAAGGATTACTCCGACCTCGATCTGGCGGTCATGGGTGAGGAGCCTCTCTCGCTGCGCACAGTCTCCGCCTTGGACGAGGCGCTGGGAGATTCCGATCTGCCGTTCAAGGTCGATGTCGTGGACTGGGCGAGAATCGACGAAGCGTTCCGTGCCATCATTCGGCGAAGTGCGGTGTCCGTTCAGGTTCCGACCACGACTCCCGCGATGGCCGGGCGAGTGAGGGTGGCAGCGGCGACAAGAGTGGCAGCGGCTCCCCCTTCGTGTGCTTGGCGTGAAGTTGCCATCGGTGAAATCGCCGACATTGTCGGAGGTGGCACGCCTTCTACCAAGAACGCCAAGAACTTCGGCGGAAGCATCCCGTGGTTGACGCCGCGCGATCTCTCGGGCACGCACGACCGCTACATTGGGCACGGCGAACGTAACCTCTCAAGACGAGGTCTCGACGGTTCGTCGGCAAAGTTGCTTCCTGTAGGGACCGTCCTGCTCTCGACTCGTGCGCCGATCGGATATGTAGCGCTCGCGAAGAACCCAATCGCATCCAACCAAGGATTCCGCAGCTTGGTGGTCCGCGACGGCATACTTCCTGAGTTTCTCTATTACTGGCTCAAGGTGAACACCGAGGAGCTCGAACGTCACGCATCGGGGTCGACATTTCGGGAACTCTCGGGGTCTTCACTCAAAGACATCCGACTTGATCTTCCGCCAACCGACGAGCAACGCGCCATCGCCCACATCCTCGGCACGTTGGACGACAAGATCGAGTTGAACCGCCGAATGAACGAGACGCTGGAGGCGATGGCGCGGGCGCTGTTCAAGTCCTGGTTCGTCGATTTCGATCCGGTTCGGGCCAAGATGGAGGGCCGCGACCCCGGATTGCCGCTAGGCGTTGCCGACCATTTCCCCGATCGGATGGCGGATTCTGAGATGGGGGAGATGCCAGAGGGGTGGAAGGTAGTGACTCTCGGCGACATAGCGGCCTTGCGCCGGAAGGGAGTTGATCCGGTGAGTGAGGCCAGCAGTACGCCCTACATCGGGTTGGCAGACATGCCCCGTGGATCAATCGCCCTGCCAAACTGGGGCGCGACCGGGAGCGTTTCCAGCAGGAAGTCTGTCCTCAAGGCCGGAGATATCCAGTTCGGGAAGCTCAGGCCCTACTTCCACATGGTGGGCATCGCGCCAGAGGATGGCCTGTGCTCCACTGATATCGTTGTACTCGGTGCACGGCAGCCGAAGTGGTCCGCCCTCGTCCTGGCCTGCGTCTCGTCGGCAGCGTTCGTTGCCCACACCAGTCAGACTGCGACGGGCACGAAGATGCCTCGGACGAGTTGGAAGGCCATGAGCAGGTACGAGCTGTGTCGGCCCACCGATGCCATTGCTACCAAGTTCCAGCGGATCGTTTCACCGATGTTACTTCAGATCGTCGGAAACATCCACGAATCTCGCACCCTCGCCGCACTGCGCGACGCCCTTCTCCCCAAGCTCATTTCCGGCGAAATACGCGCCCGCGAAGCCTCGAAAGTGGAGGCGGTAGCGTGACAGTAGCACACGGAAGAGCCGTTTACTCGTTAGGCGATCCGCCCTGCACGGGGCTTGGCCTCAAGTGGTCCAGCGAGGAACTCGACGCGGCTTTGGATGGCCCAGTGACCGCCGTGTTGTTCGACGACGAAGGTAAGGCTGACATCGAAGAGATACTGCGCGGAATTGTCGAGACCGCGTTCGTGCAGGACGGCCTGCGCCGCGTCCTTGCCGATCCGGGAGATATCGAGGACTAGCGGGTGGGGGAGGCAATTGCCGAGACCTGGTTGACCCATCATCGCGGCTGCTGCTTCCCGTGGCCCGACGGGCGTGACGAGCGAAAGCGCGGTTCCAGCCTTCCCGGAGCTGACCTAGTCAGCCTGCACGCCGATCAGCAGGGCGATTGCCTGGCTTTCGGCGAAGTGAAGACATCCACAGACGCCAGACACCCGCCGGGAGCGATGTATGGTCATACGGGTCTGCAGAAGCAGCTTGAAGACCTTCGCGACAGCACCTCCATACGGGACGACCTCTTCAAGTACCTTGGCCATCGCACCAAGGGCGCCGCTTGGATGGAGCGCTTTCAACGGGCGGGGAAACGCTACTTGGCCAACAAATCCGATGTGCGACTGTTCGGCTTCTTTGTCCGAGACGTCTCGCCGCACGAGAACGACGTGAGAGTGCGGGTAGAACGTCTTGGCCAAGGCTGCCCCAATGGTACGAGGATCGAGCTACTAGCGTTGTACCTACCGGTCAGCTGCCTTGAAGAGATCGGCGCAGTTGCCGTCGCGGCCAGGGGAAGAGACCTGTCATGAGTCTGTCCAAGCAGGCCCTCGACGCGCTTCACAGTCATTGGGCCGTGACTGCGATTGGCACAGCTAATCTGGAGCGTGCTGAAAGGCTGGTGAGCGAACGTCTCGCTAACCAGGCTGTTGGCGGACAGATCGCCTTCTCGTTCTCTTGGAGCAAGGACCACGATGCCTTACTTGAACGGGCCGCGCTCGCATTCGAGGTGGCTGCGATCGAAGGGCTGGAGGAACTGAGTCGGCCTTTCGGAGGGAACATGGAACTGCGGGATCAAGCGACCGCCGCATCGTTCCGCGTGTTCGACATCCACCGCTTAATGCCGCTTCCGGCTAGGACGCATGATCGTCTTTTCTTTGTGTTGCAGCTTTCCGCCGTCGCCTACTGCGGAGATCGATGGTCCGACCTTCGCCGCTGGTACCAGGAGAATGAAGAGGCCCTCCAGCCTCCGAGCGTCGCCGGAACAGCATGGGACCGTCGGCTGCTGTATCGGCTTTTTCACTGCTGGGTCCGGTTGTTTCGCAAGCACGGCTGGGACGATCTTGACCGGATCAGAGAGATCATCGCGGGACTCCGCGAGGATCAAAAACTCTTTGAGGAAGGTCGTCTCCAAAACGGCTCGTCCGCGGAGGACAGGGCGATCGCCCTGCGCCTCGCGGCACTCTATCACTGGGCAAGAGCTACGGAGATCGTGGCCCAGTACATGCTGCAAGGACAGCCGCCCAACCCGTTTGGATCACTTAACAAGCACTTTGACAGCGCCATCCGAGCGGCGACGGCCTCAGGCGACGCGCAGCACGAGTTGATCCTCCGCTGGATGCATGCGGCCGCCCGGATAATGGTCACCAATTCGCTGTGGTGGGCAACGCGCGCTGTCAGTTCACGGACATCGGGCTTTGTCCGCTCCCTCACGCGTCGCAAACATCGGGCGATGTTCGAACTTCTGCCGCCCCAGCGCGCGGCGCTCTTGGAACAGGGACTCCTTGACCAAGCTAAGACCGCGATCGTGATCGACTTGCCGACCTCGGGCGGCAAAACGCTGCTCGCCCAATTCCGTATCCTGCAGGCGCTAAACCAATTCGATGCCGATGACGGTTGGGTTGCCTATGTGGCGCCAACGAGGGCCCTTTGCGCCCAGATCACCCGTGGGCTGAGAGCGGATTTCGATCCCATTGGGCTAAGGGTCGAACAACTGACATCGGCGGTCGAAGTGGATGCCTTTGAGGACGAGTTGCTGACGGAAACGCAGCGGCCCTTCGACATTCTCGTCGTCACGCCCGAGAAGCTGGCCCTTGTGATCCGCAACAAGAAGGTCGGGGAGCGCCCGCTGGCCCTCATGGTCATGGACGAGGCCCATAACATCGAAACGAAAGGCCGGGGACTACGCATCGAGTTATTGCTTGCCACGGTGAAGATGGATTGTCCGTTGGCGAACTTCCTGCTTCTCATGCCCTTTGTCGAAGGAGCCGAATCGGTCGCACGGTGGTTGGCCCAAGATGTCATTGCGGGCCAAGCCATCAGCCTCGGCACCGTGCCTTGGAAGCCCAACGAACGAATAATCGGCCTCTATGGCGCTGCTCCAGACGACAGCACGCGCGCTGGGTGGCATCTTCGTTTCGAGACCTTGACGACAACTCCGAAGGTAATGGCGCTTGGTGGCAGTCATCGCGTTGGCGGGGTGAGGCCCGTCAATGTTCCTAGGAGCCAAGTCATAACCAAAGGCAGACAAAAAGGCTTGGGACTTCAGACGGCAGCGATGGCGACGGTCATGTCTGCTCGTGGCCCGAGCATCGCTATCGCAAACAACATTCGGACTGTGTGGAGTATGGCGGCAAAGGCCGCGCAAAGCCTCCCAGATCTCGATCCGGTGCCCCGGCGTATCCAGCTTGTTCAGGACTTTCTGCGCACCGAGGTGGGCTCGACCTTCCAGCTTGTCGCGACTTTGGAGAAGGGGGTCGGAGTCCATCATGCTGGCCTATCCGACGATGCACGAGCCCTGATGGAATGGCTCGCCGAGACAGGAACCCTGAAGATCCTATGTGCGACCACCACGATCGCGCAGGGTATCAACTTTCCGGTTTCCTCTGTGTTTTTGCAAACCCACAAGTATCCCTTTGGACAGGCGATGTCATCGCGCGAATTCTGGAATCTTGCCAGCCGCGCGGGACGGATTGGCCATGACAGCGTCGGTGTAATCGGCCTTGCGGCAGGCTCTGACCCGGCATCCGTCATCGAGTTCGTTAGCCGCAGCACGGGTGCACTGGTCTCCCGACTGGTGTCGCAATTGAACGAGCTTGCCGCGCAAGGCCAATTAGGGAGCCTATCCGACGTGCTTTGCCAGGAGCAATGGGAGGACTTCCGCTGCTATGTCGCCCATCTGTGGGCGGAGAAGAAGAACCTGGACGCCGTGCTATCGGATTCAGAACAACTTCTTCGGCAGACCTTCGGATACACATCGCTGCGAAACGATCCTGCGCAACGGCAGAAGGCCGACGCCTTGCTGGAAGCGACGCGCGCCTACGCCCGCAAGCTCGCCAACATGCCCAGCGGCGTTGCCGAACTTGCGGACTCGACGGGCTTTTCCCCAGAAGGCGTAGCAGGAGCAATGATCCAACTGCGTACGCTAGAGAACAAGCTCACGCCCTCGGATTGGGCTCCCGAGAGCCTTTTCGGCGAAGGCGGCAGGATCGCCGACCTGTACGGAGTGATGTTGAGCGTACCGCAGCTGAAGCGGCAACTAGATGAGATCCGCGGCGAAGGTCACGGCCACATGCGAATTTCCGAAATCACGCGCGACTGGGTGAACGGCAAGCCTATTGACGTCATCGCCCAGAAGTACTTCAGCCGTGAAACAGACGACGACGATGGAACGCGAGCAATTACGAATGCCTGCCGGGCGATCTACCGGACAATCTCCAACAGCGGGACTTGGGGCATTGCCGCGTTAAGCCGCGTTTCCGGTCTCGACGTCGAGAGCCTGTCCGAAGCCGAGCACCGCAGCATCAATGCGCTTCCGGCGATGATCTACCACGGCGTTCGGACAGAAGATGCCGTTCTGATGCGTATGAACGCCGCGCCTCGCAGCGTCGCAGAGAATCTTGGTAAGCTGTACCGCGAGACAGTCGGCGAAGACGATGGCCGGTACTCCGTTCTCCAGGCGCGCGAGTTCCTGAAGAGCCTCAGCGATGGCGAATGGCGCCGTGCCCGCCCGGAACGCTCCGCTCTTTCGGGGGGCGGATACAAGCGTTTGTGGAGAGTGCTCTCCGGGGAGGCAGACTCATGAAGGACTTCGTCGCGCGCGAGACGATGTATCGGGTCCGCGGCGTGTGCGCTTGCGCAATTCGACGACCGGAACGGTCTAGTGCGAAGCCCGGTACAAGGTGGGCCTGACGGTGCGTGTTACAGAATCCACCGTCGAGGCCACTGCGCTCGAATGGCTCGAAGGCGTGGGATGGCAAGTGGCCCACGGTCCCGACATTGCCCCGCACGCGGACGGCACGGAGCGCGCCGACTACTCCGACGTCATTCTGAAACACCGGCTGCGCGACGCCTTGGATCGGTTGAACCCGGACCTGCCCGGCGAGGCTCTGGACGACGCGTTCCGCAAAGTTTCTCGCCCTCAACTCGACTTTACCACTTGTAGTGGAGTGAGAGGTCGGCCCTCCCCTGTCTCCGTTTTTGGGGCGTTTTTCCGGGTGCTATGGAGCCTTGCTGATTGCCAGAGCGGTCGGTGGTGGCTTAGGGGGTGTTCGCCCCTGTCTTGCGTGTCCTCCGTCGTAGTTGGGGCCCCTTGATCGGGGCTCATCTGTCCGAATCGGACACAGCTCACGCTACTCCTTCTCGAGTGGGTACCGGCGTGAGGTATGGGGAGCGTCACAGGATTCGTGAATCAGGAGGTTTTTTCAGATCGCTCGGCTCGCTGGAGTATTCCTCCTTGCTTCTGGTCGCCGCGGGATCGTAGCTCATGTCCAGACAATGGACGATCCGCTGCAAGAATGGCGTCAACTTCTGATCCACTTTGAGGACGATATAGCGGTGCTTACTCTTTGGCAGCACCGTGGTAATCCAATGGATTGCGCAATCCGACGAATTCGTGCACCCAATCCGAGGTAAGCTGGACACCCGCGCTGGAGGTTGTCCAGCCGCGTTATGATGGTGACGTAAGCTGCCATGCCCTGTGGTTGCTGGGAGTTTGTGGTTAGAATCAAGATGAGTCTTCTGGGTTTTCTGGCACGTTCACGTTAGCCATTTGCTTACGCATCGAGTCGCCGGTCAGCTGGATGCGGTGCGCGTTGTGGACGAGGCGATCCAGGATAGCATCGGCGAGCGTTGGATTTTCCATGGCCTGGTGCCAGCGTTCCACCGGGAGCTGGCTGGTAGCAATGGTGGAGCTGACCTAGTGTCGGGCATCCAAGATTTCCAGCAGATCATCTTGCTGTGCACTGGTGAGTTTTTTCAGCCCCCAATCATCAACAACCAGCACGCTAAGCCGCGACAACGTACGCAGCAGCTTCAGGAGCCGGCCCTCTGCTCGCGCCAGCGCAACGTCTTCGAGCATTCGTTGCAACCGGAAATAGCGCACTTTAAAGCCTTTCAGGCAGGCGGTGTGGGCCAGCGCACAGGCAATATAACTCTTGCCCACGCCGGTGGGGCCGGTGATGATCACGTTCTGCTTTTGGTGTAGTATCTGGGGGTGAGCCATTCCTAGCGGGCGGCTGCTCAGGAGGGGGAGAGAGGTCTACCTGCCTGCATGAAGCACCGCCTTGATCCTCTTGCACTCCCACCGCAGCCGTAGGCCACCAGCCCGCTCCCCTCCAGCCTAGCGCAAATCGTGCTGTACCCTCTTCACCATGTTCTGCACCACATGCACGGCCAATCTAGCCTTAGATTCGTCCAGCATCCATCCGTCCCTCTGGTTTTCTACCCACAGCCCACTCACAGTCAACATGTGTTTCTTCTTAAAGTTGCAGGGACGACATAAGAGAATGCGATTGTCTATTGTATTTGCACCACCACCAGCTTTCGGATTAATATGATCCATCTCAAAGAAAGGCGCCTCAAGTGTGCGGCCGCAACCTGCACAAATGTAACGCCCCGCATGGCTAGGATGCTTCTGCACTTCAAGCAGGCGTGCACGCATTTCGGTGTTGGAAAGCCGTTCCCAAGGCTTTTTGCCATATCTCACCGGAGGCGGCAATTCCATGGCTGCGGTCCTACCATCATCGGTACGCTTAAGCAACTCAGTGGTGAAAACAAACTCCGTTGCAAACAATTCCTGCTTAGCGGTGCCCTGCCGTTTCAGCTTATCACCAGCCTGCGTTCGCTGCCGCTCCATTCGCTTAATGACAATATCCCTTGCGCCTGCCCAAATGTCAATGCCAACCCACTGCCTGCCCAATCGTTCTGCCGCTACGCAGGTGGTGGCACAACCTGCAAATGGATCAAGGACAATATCGTGTTCGTTAGAGCTCGCTCTTATCAGCCGTTCATATAACTCAAGAGGCTTTTGCGTTGGATAGCCCACTTTCTCATTGCTATGTGCTTCAAGCTTGTTAATATCAATAATCACGCTGGTTACTTCGACACCTTTCTGAGCATCAAGATACAGTTTCAGTCTCGGCTTTCCATTCTTGGTCCAGTATATCATGCCAGCTGCATCTAATGCATCCAAACGAGCATGAACACCTTTAAGCTGTTCCCACCCAGGAACCAGATTTCGTCGCACGATAAACTGGTGCATAGCACCTCGAGCTGGCAAAGCCCAGTGGCGGCCGACAGCTGCTACATCAACGCCACGCCACGGCATAGAGGATTCCCCCTTACCAACACTCGGTGCGGTCAGTGGTCCTGCCTGATACCGTCCAATACTATCAACGTATCGATATTGCTTGATTATCTTGTCCTTGTCTCGCGGCCTGTACTGTGCATTGAATGTATAGTCGTCGCCTTTAGTATACAGGAATATGACATCATGCACTCGTCCGAACTGATTGCCTCCGCCCCTTCCCGACGCTAAGCGTCGCCAGATAAGTTCATTCTTGAATTGCCCGTTGCCGAAGATAGCATCCATGCATGCCTTCAAGTAGTGGCTTGCCGTTGGATCACAATGCAGATAGATGCTCCCTGTAGGCTTTAGCACTCGATGCATTTCCAGCAGCCGGACGGACATATAGCAGAGATACGCGCCCATCGCCTGTGAATGTGCTTCAAGTCCGCTTTCTATTACCTCCATCAATGCCGGCAGCTCCGCCTGCAAGTGCTTAACCCATTCTGGATGCACATGGACATTCCAGTCCCAACGGTCGTGGAACGAGGCCCCCGTGCCCAACTTGTCTGGCGTAGAGTGGAAATCTTTGCTCTTATTGAATGGCGGGTCTGTAGCGATAAGGTCTACCGACTCGCTGTTCATGCTGCGGAGCACATCCAGGTTGTCTGCGTGAAATAGCGTGCGGTTTTTCCAGTTGGGTTCGGCCACGGAGTTGGCTACCATTGGACATGTCTAGTTTTACCGACACTGCAGGCCGAGGTTCCTGTCCCCTTCCCTCTTGATTCGGATTGGACCAGCCTTGCTTGTAATACAACGATTGATTCCACCGTTGGCGTAAAGGGCTGGTACTGGATTCGCTGGAGCAACCGTCGGTTGCCTCAGTGAGGTGCTCCGTCTTCATGCTCTGTCAGCAGCCCAAATACAGGTCCCCGGTCGCAGCATACTGCTAACATGTAGCAGAAGCTCTGGTCTTTGGTGGCGCGCAGGCTCATGCAGACTACGTCGCTCGTGGATGCTGTTGGCTGCAAACAAGATCTGCCACACCGCCCGCCAAGACACGTATTGGTTCGGCTTCACCTGGCGCCCAAGGCCGGATCGCAGACACCCACCACGGTAAGCTAAAGTGGCTCCCCGGGCAGTCTGCAGGCAACCTATCCCAGTGCCGCGAACAAATGATGGCCAAAGTCCGTATTCAGGGCCTGATCTGACACACTGCGTGTGCTCTACAACTTTCCCATAGCGGGCCAGCCCGATGGGCCGCCAGAAACCCTGCGCACGCCCAGCGCGGCGCGCCAGGTGTATCTGGAAACCTACGGGTGCCAGATGAACGTCTCGGACTCAGAGATCGTGGCCTCCGTGCTGCAAGAGCACGGCTACGGGCTCACTACCGACGCGAGCCGCGCAGATATCGTCTTGATCAATACCTGCGCGATCCGCGAAAACGCGGAGCAAAAAGTTCGTCGACGACTGGAATACTTTCGCGCCCGCAAGCGGAAGACCCAAGGTGCACTCAGCATCGGCGTTCTGGGATGCATGGCAGAGCGGCTCCGGCACAAACTCCTAGAGCAGGAGCAACTAGTAGACCTAGTGGCTGGACCGGACGCTTACCGGGATCTGCCACGGCTGCTAGAAGCGTCCTACGAGAGCGGACAGGCAGCCATAAATGTGCAGCTCTCGCGCGAAGAAACCTATGCGGACATCGCTCCCGTACGCCCGAACGCAGGTGGCGTCACCGCATTCGTGTCCATCATGCGGGGATGCGACAACATGTGCGCGTTCTGCGTGGTGCCCTTCACGCGAGGGCGCGAAAGGAGTCGGCCGGCTACCTCCATCCTGGACGAATGCCAGCAGCTTATCGATGCCGGCTACAACGAAGTGACGCTGCTAGGCCAGAACGTCAACTCGTATCGCGACGGGAATGTGAACTTTGCAGAGCTGCTCGTGCGTGTCAGCATGCTGTCACCCACGCTGCGGATTCGGTATTCCACCAGCCATCCCAAAGACTGCACGGACGAACTGCTGCATGTACACTGGGAGCGGCCCAACGTTTGCAACTACATTCACCTCCCGGTGCAGCACGGAAACACGCAAGTCCTCAGACGCATGCGGCGCGGCTATACGGCCAACCATTACCTGGGCCTCATTGATCGCGCACGCACCCTGTGCCCCGGCATCTCGCTATCGACCGATATCATCACTGGATTCTGCGACGAAACCGAAGCGGAGCATCAGGACACGCTCGCACTGATGGAAGCTGTACGCTACGACCACGCGTACATGTTCATGTATTCGGAGCGACCAGACACCTATGCCGCCCGCAAGTATGAGGACAACGTACCGCCAGAGGTCAAGAAGCGACGCCTTACCGAGGTGATTACGCTTCAGAACCGCATCGCACTTGAAAACAACCGGAAGGAGGTCGGGTGCACGCACACCGTCTTAGTCGAAGGCAGAAGCCGCCGCAGCGCCGCGCAGCTGCGCGGTCGTACAGACTCCAACAAGATGGTGGTCTTTGACCGCCACGGAGCTGCCAAAGGGCAGTATGTTCGCGTGCGTATCACGGGCTGCACTTCGGCGACGCTCCTAGGCGAGCGTGTGCCAGCACAAAGGCGGTTAGCAACGCACATGCGTGAGGCTGGGACCCTATTGACTGCTGCCTGACGGATGGATCGCCAGACAGTTCAGGAGCGCTTCGGCATTGAAGGCGCCTCAGCGGCACTGCACCGCGTCATAGACCGTGCACGCTTGGTGGCCCGGACCGACGTCACGGTCCTTATCGAAGGCGAAAGCGGAACCGGCAAAGAGCTCATCGCCAACGCCATCCATGGGTTGAGCCAGCGGCGACACAAGACGCTGCAGGTCATCAATATGGGTGCCATCCCCGAAGGCCTAATAGAAGCGGAACTCTTCGGCGCAGAAAAGGGCGCGTACACCAGCGCGGTGGACCGGCGTATCGGCTACTTCGAACAGGCCACCGGCGGCACCATCTTTCTGGATGAGATCGGCGAGATACCAGCCGCGGCCCAAGTCCGCCTGCTGCGCGTGCTGGAGTCCGGCACCTTTAACCGCGTGGGGTCGTCCATTATGCGTTCCACCGATGCGCGCGTAGTCGCCGCCACAAACAAGGACCTGGGGCGCGAAGTGCAGGAGGGACGTTTTCGGGAGGACCTATACTACCGTTTGAGCACCGTCATTATCCACGTTCCTCCATTGAGGGAGCGGCAAGGAGATGTGCATCTCTTGCTGCAGCGGTTTCTGCACGAATTCGCACGCAAATACAATTCGACACGTCGGCGCCTAGACGAAGAGGCGAAGGCGCTCTTGCGGCGCTACGACTGGCCAGGCAATGTGCGTGAGCTCCGCAATGTGGCAGAAGCGGCTACCATCACGGGCATGGAGCCTCTTATCGGTGCCGACCTGCTCAAGCCTTTGTTGCGCGGCGTAGCCCAGCGCGGCACCGCAGCCCTGGTTCCGCTCACACGCAGCAACACTGGTGACGATGCCTCCATACATGAGGAGCGGGCCCTGCTGTATCGTGCGCTGGTGGGCCAGCAGGCCAGCCTCGGAGAGCTCCATGAAGAGCTGCGCAACGTCCGCCAAGGGCTGGATGCGGTCGTCGCCTTCCTGCGCGGCGCGCAAGGAGAGATACGCGTACCGCCGGCGACGCGCAGCGTGCCTCTGTTGCCTGCCCGTACGAATGCTCCTGGTGGACACGAGGTCATTGAGGTCGAGGAGGCGCAGGCTTCCGCTCCGAAGAAGGAGCAGGACCGCCCCGCACCTGAAACGCGTATCCCCACGCTGCTTGAATCAGAGCGCGCGCATATCCAGCGTTCGCTGGAGCACTTCGGCGGCAACCGGCGCAACGCGGCCAAAGCATTAGGTATCAGCGAGCGTTCCTTGTACCGCCGCATCCGTGATGCAGAAAACAGGAAAAAGCCCACACCCTGACGTGTATCGCACAGCGTCGCTAACCTGCCTGGTGCCGCTGGGGATCGGATTCTTTGGTGGGTGCGCCTACTACAGCTTTAGTGGCGCATCGATTCCGTCTCACCTGACAACGATTGCGATACCGTTGGTGGAGGACAACAGCTCCAGTCCCTTAACGGTGTTAGACGAGGCGTTGACAGAGCTACTTATTAGCCGGTTCGTGCAGCAGACCCGACTGACGCTAGTGGAGGAAGAGTCGGAAGCTGACCTGTTGCTTACGGCGCGTATCGATCGTTACACCAACGCACCCACCTCTGTCACGGGTCAGGAACGTGCTCAGTACAACCGTGTATCCGTATCTGTCTTTGCGCGCTACTACAACAGGATTGATGACGAGGCCTTAGAGCGCAGCTTCAGCAATTTCGACGACTATGATCCGCTTGAGGGCGGCTTGGAGGCGGAAGAGTCTGCGGCACTGGCTGCGCTGGAGAGTATCGCCGATGACCTGTTCACGGCTGCCACATCGAGCTGGTAGCGTGCTATGGTGGCTTTCGTATATGCGCTGGCGATGGCGGTCTTGGTGGTATATGGCGTCAACCTGTTGCACTTGGCTCTGGTGTTTATCCGCAGCGGCACCATGCGCCCGGGGCGCAGGCCATGCCCACCGAATCTGTACACCGAAGTAGAGCCCACTTGGCCAAGCGTGACGGTTCAAGTGCCGCTATATAATGAAGCCTTTGTAGCCCGCCGCGTCATAGATGCCGTAGCGGGCCAGGATTACCCTCTGGAGCGTTTCGACGTTCAGGTGCTCGATGATTCTGACGACAGCACCAGCGACATCGTTCAGCGCGCGGTGCATGAATGGTCTGCGCGCGGGCTGGTAATCCGCCACATTCAGCGCAAAGAACGCACAGGCTACAAGGCTGGCGCGCTGGCGCATGGGCTCGGCCAGAGCCGCAGCGCCCTCATCGCCGTCTTTGACGCGGACTTCGTCCCGCGCCCCGACTTTTTGCGGCGCACGGTGTCGATCTTCAGTGACGCCACGGTGGGTATGGTTCAGGCGCGATGGGGGCACCTAAATGCCCGAATGTCCAGCCTTACGCGCATTCAGGCATTCGCTCTGGACGGCCATTTTGCCCTGGAGCAGGCCGCACGTCATGCCGGCCGCTACTTTATGAGCTTCAACGGGACCGCTGGCCTGTGGCGCCGCGCCTGCATTGATGACGCTGGAGGCTGGCGGAGCACCACCTTAACTGAGGACCTGGACCTCAGCTACCGTGCCCAGCTCAAGGGCTGGCGCTTTCGTTATATGAACAGCGTGGAAGCTCCCGCGGAGCTGCCACAAGACATGAGCGCTTGGCGCGCCCAGCAGTTTCGTTGGACCAAGGGCACCGCAGAAACCGCTATGCAGCTTCTGGCGCCGCTGTGGCGTGCCCGCGATTTGCGCTGGTCCGTCAAGATGGAGGGCACACTGCACCTGACGGCACATGTGGTGTATCCGTGTTTGCTGATTGTCGCCGTGCTTCACGCGCCGTTGCTTCTGATGGAGCACATCGGGCTGGGACCTGGACAGTGGTATTTTGCCGTTATGGGACTCAGCCTTACCGGGCTGCTCGGCTTTTTTCTGGCACAGCTGATAGCGCAGCGCGAGCTGTATCCAGACTGGGGCCGGCGCCTATTGGTTTTTCCTGTGGTGATGGCCGGCACGATGGGGATGGCGCTTTCCAACACGCGGGCCATCTGGCAGGCCCTCCGTCAGCAACGGACGCCTTTTGAGCGAACCCCGAAGCATACGGACACGCCATGGTGGATGTCGCGTTACGCGATTCGCGGGGCTGGTCTGGTGATGGCAGGGGAGGCGCTCTTGGCAGCCTGGTCGGTGACTGGCTTTATCTTGTTACTTTTACAGGGTGCGTGGGCCGCCCTGCCTTTCCAAGCGCTGTTTGCTTTGGCGTTCTCGTACGTGACAGGGTGGAACGTTCTGCAGATTCTGCGCATGCGCTAAGCACAACCTTTGAGCTATGACCGCTTCGTCTCTGGCCCATGCCATAGCCCTTATTGAGTCGGGACATGCCTCCGATGCGGTGGATATGCTTTCCGAGATAGTCAGGGACCGTCCAGATCATGTACCCGCACTGTACTTGCTAGGTCACGCGCTGGAAGAGCTTTCCAGGTGGTCAGAGGCTTCGCGCCCTTGGCTTGCAGCGGAGCGGCATTCTTCCAGGGCGAACGAGCCCGCGGATGTGGACCGCATCCTTGCGGATATGCAGTCCTCTACGGGCGAAGTCCCGATCACGGAGGACCTTGACGATACGCTGGATCCCTCGCTTAGTGACTACGAGGTGGTCACCGAGACGTGGGCGCGCATCCTGGCGGCCCAACAAAACTTTTCTGCGGCTGCCAACATCTATGAGAAGCTTGCCGCCCAGCATCCAGATCGCGCCTCTCGCCTTTTGCAGCAAGCCCGCCGCATGCGCGAGAAAGCGGGCTCAGGATCCGCATGAAATGCGCGGCTGCCTCCTTTGAGCGCCATCAGCGACTTGTGGCGGGAGTGATGAGTGGTACCTCGCTCGATGGCGTGGATGTCGCTATCGCGCGTCTGACAGGGCACGGCAAGGCCATGGATGTCACCCAACTGGCTTTCCATTCTACGCCGTATCCGCGCACGCTCCGCACACTCCTTATGGAGGCCGCGACCGCAGACGCCTTTTCAGTGGTACAGCTATCCCAACTCAATGTGCGCCTGGCTCACGTCTTTGCAGATTGCATTCGCACGGCCATGGATCAAGTCCAGACAGCGACGCTGGACCTTATTGGATCGCATGGGCAGACGGTACGCCATGTGCCTCGGACTGAAGACTGCGCCGGCTTGGCGATCCGCTCCACGCTCCAGATCGGTGATCCGTCCGTGCTGGCTAACCTGTTGGGCATGCCGGTCGTTGGGGACTTTCGTATGGCGGATATGGCCTTGGGCGGCCAGGGTGCTCCGCTGGTGCCCTACTTTGACTGGATAGCATTTGGGGATGCGCACATGACGCGCGGGCTGCTTAATGTGGGCGGCATAGCAAACCTAACAATCCTCCCCGCTGGCGGCGGACTCAGAGATGTGATTGCGTTCGATACGGGCTGTGGCAATATGGTGATTGATGCGCTCGCTGCGCGCCTCCTGGGCCAGCCGTTTGATCAGGATGGCGCGATAGCCGCCCAGGGTCGCCCTTCCAAGGCCGTGCTGTGCGTGCTGCTGCAGGACCCTTATTTTCGCCGCCTGCCGCCCAAGTCCACGGGGCGCGCCTACTTCGGTCCCGCGTATGTGGAGCGCTTGATTGATGCATGCCGCGGACTCGCGGTGGCTGACATTATGGCAACCGCTACCGCCTTAACAGCCCGGTCTGTCGCACAGGCATGCCAGACCCTTATACGGTCACGTTGTCCACTGCCCTTGGATATCTTGATTGTTGCGGGTGGAGGATGCCATAACAGGACACTGATGCGCATGTTGCGCGAAGCGCTTGCACCGGTGCCCGTCACGTCTAGTGACGCCTTCGGCATCAGCCCTGATGCTAAAGAGGCGCTCTGTTTTGCCGTGCTTGCCCACGAGACGATGTGCGGCTATGCCACGGGCATACCTTCGTCGACCGGCGCGCAGCGGGCTGCCATCCTTGGCAAGATATGTCGTCCGTAGAGCGCTCTGCGACACTCAGGGGGGTGGGCGAAGCCGGAATGCTCGATCGCCTAAAGGCTATGCTGCCAGCCTACGCAGGCGTTCTTCAAGGCATTGGCGATGATGCCGCCGCTTTGGATATGGGAGACGGGCGCGTGCTTCTTCTCACCGTAGACACCATGGTGGGGGGTGAGCATTTCTTGCCGGGTCACATGCCATGGCACATGGTCGGCCGCAAAGCTATGGCATCAGCTGTGAGCGATATTCTCGCGATGAATGGCATACCGCGCTCTGCGCTGGTGGCGCTGTGTGCACCCCCGGATATGGAGGTCGCTGCCGTAGAGGCGCTGTATGCTGGCCTCAGAGCGCGCGCCCGTGACTATGGCGTAGCATTGGTAGGGGGCGATACTACACGATCTCCTACCCTCACAATCTCTGTCACCGTGACTGGGGAAGCTCACTCAGATCAGGTCGCCTACCGCAGCGGTGCCCGTCCGGGCGACCTCCTGTGTGTGACAGGCCACCTCGGCGCTTCTCACGCCGGCCTGCGCTGCATTCTGACCGGAGCAGGTGACGGCCTGCCAGCCGCTGAGGCGGCGCTCAGCGCGCACTGTGACCCAGCCGCCCGGATGGATGTTGTACTGGATTGGCACAAGCGGGGCTTTCGGCCTACAGCACTCACGGACATTTCCGACGGTCTGGCGACGGAAATTTACAACCTGTGCAACGCCAGCCGCTGTGGTGCGATCGTTGAAGCAGCGTTGGTGCCAATAGCCGAGGCCGCCGCTATGGTAGCTCCGCTTATGGACGAGCACGCGCTCGACTACGCGCTGTATTGGGGTGAGGACTACGAGCTCTTGTTTTCCGCTCCGAGGCACTTGCTTGCTGTGTTGGATCCACGCACGTTTGTCCCTGTCGGGCGCGCAGCGGCCGCGCAGCAAGGCGTGCTGTTACTGAGCGCAGCGCGCATGCTTACCCCGCTGCCGCGCAAGGGATGGGAACACTTCCAGTCGTAGACCCGTCCTGCCGCACATCGTCGCCTTCCAGAACCATAGGTGGAGCAGCCCACCTACAACAATCATCCGCTCGTGCTCGTTTCTGTTGCCCTGATAGGACCACCAACCTGTCACCCGCATGCGGCCACGGTTTACGATAGGTTATCTTTCACTCGCCAGCGTGGTGCTCCTCCATGGGGTAAGTACAGTCGACGAGCGCTACACCACGCCTCCAGATTCAGCGACTTCCGGCCACCCCTGTTGTCGGTGGTGCAAACCCTGCCCCATCGTCGGGCCCTGATCTCGCCACAAGAGCCTGAAGGATTCAACCAGTATTATTGCTGGTTGTAGTGTCACATAGCGTACCGTATTACCGCCGCCCATGTACACTGCGCGTCACCACCATTCCGCTGCACAGGTACCCCACCACCGCATCCAGCGGCACCCCAGCGAGAAACGCCCAACTGTCACAAACCGGACCCCCCGGTGCCTGAATACGACACCGGGGGGTCTTCTTCGCGCCTTCTGCCCGAAAGCGCTCCTACTCACTCGCTGATGCTACTTGATCAGCACCATGCGCCCGGTTTCAACGTGCCTGCTTGAGGCGCCCGTGGCCACTACGCGATAGAAGTAGTTGCCCGAGGCTAAGTTTGCTGCATTCAGCTCGATGGAGCGTCCTGCGCCAGCCTCTACATCTGTCGTTGGCAACGTCATCACATTCCGACCCAGCATGTCGAAGACTGTTATGCTGACCTCTGCCGATTCTGGAAGGTCAAATTCAATCCGCGTAGACGGGTTGAACGGGTTCGGATAGTTGCCCAACAGCGCGAACTCCGTCGGCAGCTCCTCATTAACCGTTCCGGTGATCACCTGCGGGAAGAACGGGTCGCCATCTTCCGCTACGCCCATCATCGTCACGCCATCCGCGCTCGACGTACCAGGACCCGACATGTTCAGTACGAACGCCATGTTCGCGTACTGATGGATCACCAAGCGATACACGTCGATCTGTGTGTCGTTGTTTGGGGTCGTGACCTCAAAGTTATATGCACCCGGATCCATTGACCTGTATTGACCCATGTCGTTAAACGAGAAGTTGTTCTCCAGCAAGTCAATCGCTCTCGTGTTGTCTAGCGGGTCCAGCTGTCGGATATCGATCATGCCCAAACCACTAGCACCATGTACAAAGTAGAAGTCCACCTTGTTTTCTATCTGCGACGTTGTGCGCACATCCGCAGCAATCTTGATTGCCACTACCCCAGCGCCCGCGTTCCCATGTGCAATGACGTGGTAATGTTTGTCCTGGCTGAACCGAACTTGCTCGGTAAAGAGCGGAGTAGAGTTGTCGTCCGCGGCCGCCGGCACGATATCCAGCTTGTGGTCACCCGCGGCGACGACGCCGAAGGCCCGCGCATTCTGGAAATCAAAGTCGTTAATGATGCGATTGTCATCCAGATACACGTCAACCATCGCGCCCACTACGTTGTGGATAAACTGCACACGCGCAGTGCCACCAGTGATCGGATCCGCACCAATCGGATTATCCAGGAAGTTCGCCGCAATGCCGAAGTAGGCACACAATTCTGGACCCTCGCCTTCTTGCCCTAGACCCACGCCTTCTTGCGTCAGGTTCGGAATCCCGTTCAGAAAGTCGTTGATAAAGAACGACTTATCGTCGCCGCCCGTCTCCCCTTCGGATGTGTCGTACGTGCCCGCAAGCCGTGGATTTTGCCCATCACAGTCCCACTGAACGATACGCAGACCCTCGATATCGAAAACGTTTGGTAGGCCGTCAGCAGACACACGGATGTTTGGATCATACGCAGGAATCCCATCTAACTCCACCTTCCACACCATGTCGGACATCGTGTCCAGCAACAGGTCGTCATCTCCGCCATCAACTGTCAGCCCTTCCTCTGGCAATGCCAGAGAATCGGAATTCATGTGGGGCATGTACGTCACCGACGCCATCCTCAGCTCACCCAAGTCGTTCGAGAACTGCATCATCAGCGGACGATAAAAGTCTGGACCAGCATACTGATTCATGCTGCCAACCGGAAATAAGTACCCACCGGTAAGTACGCCTCCTCCTGCGTTGCCCTTCTCCACAACCCGAGTCACGGTCCCTGTGAAATAGCTTATGCGAGAGCCTCTCTTAACCACTCCCGCTTTGTCGTCGGGCACCGCCACGCCGCCTGTCAGGTCTTCCTCAATGCCGGTGTTGTACAGCATCCACTCATAATCGCCGGCATCGACCAAACCTCGCCTAAGGTTCAAGTCACCATACTTATGCTGCATCACGTCACTTGCCAGCATGAGCATACCGCGGTTGCCGCTGGCATCGGACGTCACCCTCACATGGCAAAACGCGGTAGCTTTCTGGGAGCCCTGTTTGACCATAGAGGTGTCGTTGGTCATAAATGTAACGGTGCCGCGATGCCCCAACACATCCGTCAGCTTGGAATCAAAGGCGTCGCCAGCCCCCATAAACGTGTAATCCCCATAGGCCATCAATCCCCTTTTCACGTCTCTACCACTAACCTCACCCATGTTCGAATCGCATGTCATGCCATGATCTCCACTCGTATTCGCAGACTTTAGCGCATAAATATGAGTCGTGTCCGGGTGAAATCCTTCACCTACATAAAAATCACCCATAGCATAGTGGGTGCCTCCCTGAAGCCAGACATCGGACTGATATTCGCCTGGCATATCGCCCTGCATGTAGGAGTCTGGAGTAACCAGCGCATTACCTCCGACAGCTACTTGCCCATAGACCATGAGGTCACCACCAGGCATAAACTTTGACTGCGGATGGCCGCCAGCGTCGTCGCCCAGACTCACCGTACTGCGTTTAGGGAACGTAACGGCAGTATCGACCATCACATAATCAAAGTCGTCAAACGCAACCGAGGTGCGGTAAGTGGTTTCCTTATTAGAGCAATTTGCTGCCACTTGCCCTTGCGCCACCATGAGGTTCGGCAGCATCAGCCGGTCGGCGTTGTCGGGCTTCACGGTCACGGGCGTGGTGGAATTCGTGCCACCACCTGTAAAACTCACACTAGTATAGGGTTCGACGTGTGTCGCTGGGAAATACCAGTCCAGCCGCTCAGGATCACCTGCGTGCGTTTTCAGGCTGACGGCAATCCTCCCCAAACCGGGGACTGCCCTACCCCCTGTACATGGGACGTTATGTTCCCCGTAAAAGTAAATCATACCTTTTGACGCGGACGTCTTTCTTGGCGTTGTACGCGAAGCCTCATAGGCCGCATGCGCAGCTGTCAGCGCCACCCTGTTCTCAGGAGTGTCATCGTAGTGTACCGCTTCAATCGCATCGGCAATATCCACGAGATCCTCATACGCTTCGCTCGTTTTTCCGCACGGCGAGGTGTCGGACATGGAATCACAGACCCATGCATCGCCTTCCACTCTCATCTCACCGTCACCCACGCGCACGGGCCGATCCAAAAAGTCCTTCCCAAACCGCACCTTCTGTACGAGCACGTTACCCGCTAGATCCAGGGTATTTCGTCTGTCGACGATCAGTTTGCTAACCGCCGTATACCCTTTCTGCAGCGTGATCGTCATCGGATAGTGCGTAGTGAGCCCAGTTCTAAATGATCTGGTGGAGGGGCAAGACTGCACATATACATTATGCAACCCCTTTATGGCCGTCTTTGCCGCCGCCAATGTGGTATAACTAGGTATGATTTCGGAGGTAGTCCTGTCGTGTTGGGTCACAAAGTATATATCCTTGGAGTCATCCCTCAAATCAAGCCGCGTCGCATGGCCTTCACGTACATATGCGCTACCAACGTTTACCTTTGTTGGCAAAGTCACACTTTTTCCAGCGTCCACACCTATGTTACCCTGGCTTAGGGAGAATTGGCTGGTCACACGGATGCTGTTCAAAAGCGTTAGCCTCGTAGACGGACTGGCCAGATACATTTCCAGCTCCGCAACCCGCATTCCATCGTACAGCTCGTCTCCCGTATCCATAGACGCTAGGTTGCCGACATAGGCTATCTTAGTCGGGCTCATCGTACTGATGCCTCGCTTCGCATATGCTATAGTCCCCGAGCCGCGGCGCAGGTCCGCGACCTTGTTATGCTCCTGGCTAATTAGCATTGCGCCTCCGGAAACACCCAGCAGTCCGTTCGTTTCCAGGTAACCGCCTTTCAATTCAACCATCTTGGTGTACACCTTCGTGTCATTGAACTCGACTCGGTCACCCGTGCTCTTGTCAATCCGCAAGCCGATGGGGCCCAGATCCAATGTATGTTTGCCGAAAATACCCTGCCCTGGCATAGTGCCCGCAAAGGTAAGATAGGTGCCACTGGGCCCTGGCTTAGCGGAGCTACAGAGGTTGCCTGTGGACAAACCGGGATCAGACTTACTCGACGTAACCACCAGTTCTGAGGTGGTGGTGAAATCCATCCTCTCGCCTGCGAACGTCAAATTCGCATCCAGGCGCAAATGCGAAACGTCGTCCATGACGAGATCACCTCCGAACGTCGTGGTGCCAAACCCTGACACATAAAAGCCGCCGTGGCAGTCAACTTCTTTCATCTCCTCGCCATCTTCTTTATCCCACTCCCATACAAACTTTTGCCTTTTGTTGGCTCCGGTCCCTGTGTCAACCAGCTTGGGCGCCATATACTTGGCGGTCCGCTTCATGCCATCGATCAGTTCGACCGTTTCGCGCACCGTGACACTCTTCAGATAGACGCCACCGGTCAGGCCACGACTCGGCGTTGCATTCAGGAGCGAGTCGGGCGCAGCAGCAGTAGCAAAACCACCATACACTTCATACACATCGGTTGCGTCTTTGTCAGCGTCCAATACCAACGGCCACAGATGTCGCGCACTGCCGCTATTCCCACTCCGACCTGAACTCGTCTCAGGATTCAGCCGGTCGTCCTTGCCAAAGCACTCTAGCATGGGGGCGTGTAGCGGTGGGGCCACGGGGTCGCGGCTTGGAACGGATAGTGTAGTAAGAAGGCCCGCGGCGTTCGCAGATCCAATCCCCATACGACCGTCCGCAACAGGCATGGGGGTATCCAGGACCATGCCCCTAGTCACAGTGGAACGCTCCAAATGTGTCTGGGCAAAGCCCTCAGTATTAAAGTCGCCAGACACGTCGGCGTTTTTCACCTCCATCCAGCCTGCCATATTGTTCGAACGGGCCCCAGTGCCGAAATCCACACCGTCCAGCCTGACACCACCCTGCGTGGTCTTCATCACGTCCATGTTGATTCGACCCCGGCCTTTGATGACGTAGGCATGGTTCCGCTCATTTTGCCAGCCCAAGTACACGGGCCTCGGCACCACCCTCAGCCGCGCAGTCGTTGTCGTATCCGTAGCAGTTGCTCTATCAGGCGTTCTGTAGTGCATTGTGTCTATCTGCACGTGATACAGCAGCTCCTGCTGGACCTGAACGTAGAACATAGCGCTCGCCGAAGTTGCGTTAATCGTCCCGTTGATTTCCGCATGCGGCCAGCGGTTAGCGTCTCTGCTTCCAGAGGGCTTGAGCTCACCATTCTTCATTTCGTACCCGATGCCCGCATGCATGCTGTCTGGCCTATTAAAAGGCCGAGGGGCAATCAGGTGAAGACTAGCATCGAGCTCCACCGTGCCGTCCACATCCAGCCTGTTCCACACGTAAATGGCATCGCCGGCACCTTCGGTATCCGTCGCTTTCGCCTCGCCGCCGAATGCCCAGAAAACGCCACCTTCGGTAGTTACACTGGTAGGTTTCAGAGGTCCTACCCCCGTGGCGCAGTCGGCTCCGGTTCCTTCAAGCGTAAGCTTGGCGCCGGTTGCAACAATGAGATTTTCGAAAATGGGACAGGTTGTAGCCAACATCATCTCAACATTGCCCTTGATAACGACATTGTCCCGGAACTTCGACGCATTCAGAAACGAGGGAAACGGCCCAGGGTCGTCGGCGGGGTCGTCGGGGTCGGTGCCGTCGTTTGTGGCTATTAGATCGGTGTTAACGCCGTCTGCCAGCGCTGTGCCTGTGACGTTGACATCACCGAGGATCGACAGCATCGAGTTAGGCACGTACTTGATAAATCCGATCGAAGCTCCTGCTGCGGCGATGGTCACAACGCCGCGAAACTCTAGCTCACCGGGTACCAGATAGCCCTCGTCCTCTTCACCATAGGTGTCGTTGAACACGGCAAAGTTTACCCACCTGTCAGTGATTGAAACATCTTCGGTGATCAGTGCACGGCCGCCGCTGCTACGCACTCGAACGGCCACGGTGTGGGTGTCGGGATCATTACCTGCGCCATTTGCCTGTAATAAGGCATTTGTAAACGTGCACGGCGCGGTAACTAGACAATCAGTGCCGGTAGAGACACCACCAGACTCCAGCGCGTACCAGACTAATTGTTGCGTCCCGGGTGGGATAGCATTTTGCGCGGACACGTCCGCGGCGGTAGCCCCCAAGAGCAGCACGAACGCCGCAAATGAGGTTAACAGATTAGCAAATGTTTTCATGGCATCAAGTCCCCTCGGGACTGGTTGGTAAAAAGTTGCCGCGGCTGGCATGTCCAGCGACGCGACGCTCTGCGGCATCAGGCACTTCGACGAAGCCCCCACCGCCGCACATGTACTACAACGTACAGCGCAAGGATATGCATTCTGCGAACAAATATATTCGTGATCTTGCGCTGCGGTGCCGCCTGGACCAAGGCTGACGCAGCACGTCAACGCCACAACCCTGCCAAGCGTGGCAACGACACCCACCCTTGCCAGCCATAGTCACGATTTACGGGCTTCAAGCACCCGCCAACACCCTCCGCCTCGCTACCGGGCAGCACGCTTGTAAGCATTCCGCCAGCAACGCAACCAAACCCCCGACTCTCGGCGCCCTGCGCCGTTGCAGCATGAAGCACTGACGCTGATCTGCTCCGTCCACCGAAAGATATCATGCAGGGAGCCCCATCAGCATGCCACATGCTTCGCGTTGATAGCCGCCGCCTGGCACCCTGTCATCTGACCGCTGTGCAGTAGTCCCGCAGCCAGGCATCCAGGCCAGCCTTGCGCGCCATAGTGCGCTGCAACGCGCCGATCGGAGCGCCAGGCGGAATCGCTAAACGCTCGTTCCTTTCGCCAGGACGAAAATCCCGCAACACGTAACGGTCAATCTGGTCCAGCACCTGACTGCGATGCGCGCGCGTGGACTCGTCGCGCTGCCGGCCTGGGTTCTCCACCAGCCATTCGTGAAACTCGCGCAGCTTGTGCACGGTCATGGCACGTACCGCCGGCGCAGCACGCTCGTTGGCCGCCAGCACCAACAAAGCGTCAATCCATACCTGCTGCGCGGTACGCTGCAACTCCGCCGCATAACGATCCTGTGGCACCGACTCTCCCCAGGTCGCATCGCTGATCGCCTCCATCACCTCTTCGAAGTCTGGCAGCGCTGCGTCAAAGTCGTTCTGGTAGGTCAGGCGCGCCGCCCGCGCAGGGTCGGTTACCAGCGCGGCCACCATATGCGCAGCCGTCGCGGCAGGCGCATAAGGGTCGAAAGTGCGCCCGGTGTGCCCCCCGAAAAGCTCCCGGTGCTCGCCATAACCCGGTGGTCGAGGCGGGATACGCATGCGCAGCCTTTCGGGCAACATCAGCGCCTCTGGTAGCAACAGGTCTGCCAGAGCAGCCGCGGCCGCGCGTTGCACCGGCCCCGGGACCGCAGCGGGCAAAGGATTCTGATCCCCACGCATCGCATACGAGTAATGTACGCCGCCAAGCAGCTTCACGGTGGCCTCCACCTGATAACGGTGTCTCAGATATAAAGGGACCAGGGCCTCTTCTAGCATGGCAATCGGCTGGCCATGGGGCACCGCGGCAGCCCCGAACTGCTCCAGCGCCGCAGCACGGACACGCATCTCATGCTCCAGCGCCTCCACCATGTCGGTGCCGTTGTCCCAAAGATTGGCCAAGGGCTGCGCCGCGGCAGGGCCGCGAGCATCGGCATCAGTGAGATACAAGAGCCCGCTGGCAGAAGCTTCAGCCACGATGCGCTCCAGTGCGGTCCGCTCTTCCACGCCGGGTGCAAACTCCGTATACCCGTAAGCGATAGCCACCTTGTCCCAAGCGCCGATGCCTGTGGCATAGGCCTCGCTAAGGTCTATCTCTCCTTCGGTTCCCAGATGGACCAATGGCGCCGGGTAGTCCATCACTGAGGCCCTCCCAGTCGCGGAAGAAGCGAAGTTGTGTGAAAGCCCCAACGTGTGCCCCACCTCATGGGCGGATAACTGCCGTATGCGCGCCAGCGACATCTCGAGCATGGGGTCAGACCAAAGCGTGTCTCCGATGAGCGAGTCCGCATAAGGCGCCAGAAGCCCCTCCGCGATAAGGTAGTCCTGCCGGACCCGCAGCGATCCGAGCGACACGTGTCCTTTAATGATCTCACCAGTACGAGGGTCGATCACGCTGGACCCGTAACTCCATCCGCGCGTCGAGCGGTGCACCCATTGAATGGTGTTGTACCGCACATCCATAGGGTCAGCGTCCGGCGGCAGCATGTCCACCCGAAATGCATTCGTGAAGCCCGCCGCCTCGAAGGCCTCAGCCCACCAGCGGGCCCCGTCCAACAGCGCGCCCCGCACGGGCTCTGGCGTCCCCGGATCCAGGTAGTACACGATGGGCTCCACCGCGTCGCTCACCGCAGCCTCCACATCTTGCTTATTCAGACGGTGGCGCCGAATGTAACGCTGCGTCATGTCCTCCTCAATCGGGACCGCATAATCCTGCCACGACACCATAGAGTACCCGGCACCCGAATGGAACCGGCGAGGGACGTAGCCGTCCTTTGGCAAGCGCACCAGCGAGTGGCGTACGCGAAGCGTTACAGCGTAAGGGTCAGCCGCCACCTCACGTACGCGCCCTCCAGGTTCGCCCGAAGTGAACGTGACGCGGGCCTCCAGCTCCGTGTTGTTAGGAAACGCTTTGAGCATGGACGGCACCGCGGCGCTCCGGCTGTCCTCGAACGTGAATGCGCCCTGACCCGTGCGCACCAGCGTCTGGACGATCCCGTGGCTGTCGCGCACCACAAACGCGGTGGCGTCCACTAAGACTGCCGCGCCGGTCTCAGCGACCACGGTAAAGCCCCAGAGCACGCTTTCAGCGAAAGCCTCACGTACAGAGGCCTGCTCCTTGGGACTCGCATCGCCAGCCCTGAAACGTAAGTTGGGCATGACCAGAAACACCTTCGGACCCGACCGCTCAAAACGCACTAGGCGCGTCTGGCCCAGTTGGCTGCGATCCAGACCGATATCGTTGGAACCCAGACCGACAGGCAGCGACGTCACATAGATAAAATCGTCGCCCATGCGCGACACCTCCAAAAAGACCTTACCTCCGGCAGCATCCCAGTATACCGGGAAGAACCCATCCCGCTTGTCGAGACTAGCGGTCTTGTCCTCAATGGACGGGAGGTCCTGACTAAGCAGTGGCGTAGCGGCCACCAAGGCCGCCACAAGTATGAATGCAATTCGGCGCATCGGGATGTAGATGAAGGGTTGGCCCAGCAAACGTGTGGGCGTCAAGGGTCTGGAGGCATGTGGGGCCCAGGCCAGCACCACGAATTAGCAGATTCTTTGCCGGATGCCCCCAGCCACCCAGCTGCAACGTACAACCTGAGGGCCCCATGCGCGTTCCAGCGCGTGTCCTAGGCATCCTCTGTACTTACGCGTTATGCAAACGGCAGGTCATGTGGTTCAGGTCGTCGGCCCCGTCGTCGACGTCGCTTTTCCTTCCAGCGCGGTTCCAGATATCCTGGATGCGCTGGAGATAGAACGGAGTGCGGAGGATACCCTGGTGCTGGAGGTGCAGCAACACCTGGGAGAGAGCAGGGTGCGTACAGTGGCTATGGACTCCACCGACGGACTCACACGCGGGGACAAGGTCCTGAGCACGGGCCAGCCCATCGCCATGCCGACAGGTCCAGACATCCGGGGTCGCCTCTTCAATGTTGTGGGCCAGGCTATTGACGGGCTGCCGCAGCCGGAGGCTGCAGCGCGCCTACCCATCCACCGCGACCCGCCGGCATTTGCCGACCTGTCGACGAACGTGGAGATGCTGGAAACAGGTATCAAGGTGGTGGACCTGATCCAGCCCTACGCACGCGGCGGGAAGATCGGGCTCTTTGGCGGTGCAGGGGTGGGCAAGACCGTGCTCATCATGGAGCTCATCAACAACATCGCTAAAGCACACGAAGGCCTCTCCGTCTTTGCCGGCGTCGGCGAACGCACCCGCGAAGGCAACGACCTCCTGCGCGAAATGATCGAGAGCGGGGTCATGCAGTACGGAGACGCCTTTCGAGAAACACTGGAGGAAGGCGTATGGGACCTGTCCAAAGTGGATATGGACCTTATCCGGGAAAGCAGCATCAGCCTCGTATTCGGGCAGATGAATGAGCCTCCTGGCGCGCGGGCACGAGTGGCGCTCAGCGGACTGACCATCGCTGAGTACTTTCGCGACCTGGGCGGGCGGGATGTGCTGTTTTTTATCGACAACATCTTCCGCTTTACGCAGGCGGGGTCGGAAGTGTCGGCGCTGCTTGGGCGAATGCCCAGCGCGGTGGGATACCAGCCGACTTTGGCCACCGAGATGGGTGAGCTGCAGGAGCGCATCACCTCGACTCGCAATGGCTCCATCACATCGGTACAGGCCATCTACGTCCCGGCCGACGACCTGACGGATCCGGCTCCTGCCACCGCCTTTGCGCATCTGGACGCTACCACCGTGTTGTCGAGGCGCATCGCGTCTCTAGGTCTGTACCCCGCCATTGATCCCTTGGACTCCAACTCCACGATCTTGACGCCGCGCACCGTTGGAGACGACCACTACGACACCGCCCAGCGCATCAAGCAGCTGTTGCAACGATACAAGGAGCTGCAGGACATCATCGCCATCCTGGGGATGGATGAGCTGTCTGATGAAGATAAGCTGGTCGTGCAGCGCGCGCGCCGCGCTGAGCGCTACATGAGCCAGCCCTTCTTTGTGGCAGAGCAGTTCACCGGAGCGCCTGGCCGCTATGTCAAGATCGCCGACACCATCCGCGGCTTCAAGATGATTCTGGCTGGAGAGCTGGACCACCTGCCTGAGAGCAGCTTTACCTACAAAGGTGTGATCGAGGAAGTGATAGAGGCAGGAGAAGCAATGCTGGCTGCGGAGGAGTAATGGTGGGCATCCTACGAGTATCTATCGTGTCCCCGTACGGGAGTGTGTTTCGGGGGGAAGCACAGCGCGTCAGCGCACCAGGCGCTGAAGGCGGCCTTGAAATTCGGCGCCGCCACGCGCCCATGATCGCTTCCATGGAGACCGGCGTGGTAGCCTTGACACTGCCAGATGCCGATCAGCTCACCTTTGCGACCAGCGGCGGATTCATCGAGGTGCTCGGCGATGTGGTTACGATCCTAGGCGAAACCGTAGAGCCTGCCACCCTGATTGATGTGGAACGTGCCAAGAAAGCCGAGGCGCGAGCGCGCGCCATGTTGGCAGAGTCGACCGGCAGCCTGGACCGGGCACATGCAGAGCGCGCCTTGGAGCGTGCTCGCAACCGCGTGCGCGTGGGCATGGGTCAGGTGGGGAGCCGCGTATCCGCTTGACATGCGGCTGGCGGCAGCCTTCGCATGGCTTTTGGCGCTTACGGCACCCACGTATGCGCACCAGGCGCCTGAGGCCAGCACCTGGTCCACCAGCGTGTCTGGAAATGTGTCGTTCACGCAGGCAGGATTCTACCGTTGGCACGACGGGGGCACCAGCTCACTGGCGCTAAGCGCAGGCGTGACTGGCAAGGCGAGCCAATCGGCGGAACGCTGGCGCCAGGATCACAAGGTGCACCTGTCCTTCGGGCTTGTCACACAAGAGGGCCAAGGACTACGCAAGGCGGAAGACGAGATGCGCGTGTCTTTGAGCTTCTCGAATCCCGAACGCGCGCTGTTCGGAATTCTAGAGCCATCACTGGGTGTGGATTTCAGGAGCCAGTTTGCGGCAGGGTTTGATTATTCCAAGGAGGGTTCACCTCAGATTTCGGGTCCGTGGGCCCCGGCCATCCTGTTGGAGTCCATTGGAGTCCGCGCTGATCCATCTGAGTCGATTAGCGTTGAGCTGGGCGCAGCGGCCAAACAGACTTTCGTCCAGGACCCGGAGCTGCGAGCGCGCTACAAGGTGCAACAGGATCGCATGCTTCGCAGTGAGGTGGGGGTTTCCAGCCGGACCCAAGTTAAGGTTGATGTAGCCCCCAACGTTCATCTGAGCAGCGATATCCAGCTTTTCTCCTCCTTCAGCCAGCGCACGTGGCCTGACCTGAACTGGGAGACTGAAGTTGCCATGACGGTCAACCGCTGGCTTCAGGTGAATTTGGAGTACGTGGCCAAGTTGGACCGTGACGTGTCTCGTTCTCTGCAGATGAGAGAGGTACTGGCGCTGGGCGTGTCATTTGCATTGTTGTGAGAACTTCGCTGCCCAACGGCCGAGCACTACGCACGGTGGTAGACCGGCTATTGGCCGTAGCCTGTGCTATGCTGCGAACCGGGACCACTTTCGATGCCTCACGCGCAACTGCTAACAACGGATAGATGGTCCACCCAACCACAGGATCACTTCATCCCGACGATACCAGCCGGATCTGGTTACGTAGATGATTCGAGATACGTAGTAAAAGAGGACGCCCATTCTTGCCGCAATCCAGCGCGTCAGTCCCCAGTGGCAGCATCACAGTTCCACGCAAACCCACTTCCTCGGCCTCCAACACCTGGATGCAGATCCTTCGCTTTGGACGGCGCTTTTATCACTCCTTGGCTTGCTTAAATGGTAGGAAATCCCCGAAAACAACATCTCGTACCACGATTACGCCCACTGTCAACGGACCAGGCAACCAGATCCCAGCCAGCCCCCAGCGGTCGCACACGAAATCCAACTAATGAATAAGGTGGGTATATTCTCCCAAGATGCGTCTCTTCGCGGCCAGCGTGGCTCGGCCGATAGCCTCGACTGTACGAACTAGGCCTAGGGCCGCGTAGGAAGTGTCGTCTTGAGTACTGAAGCGGCCGAATCCGATTCGCAAAGTACTGTAGGCGTCCGCACGCGTGAGTCCAATGGCCGTAAGGACGTGTGAGGGCTCGGGCGCCCCCAAGGCACAGGCCGCACCGGTACTACAGAGAACATCGCCGAGTCGGGCAACGAGCGCCTCCACTTCGATCCCCGGAAGGGTAAGCGAGGAATTGCCAGCCACACGCGCGCCGACCGCGCCGTTCCGATGTGCCGTCGGAATTGCCGAGATTACCTGATGCTCAAAACAGTCACGCAATTGCTCGATTCTGCACGAATCGGACCGCCGCTCTCCCTCAGCGAGTTCTGCTGCTGCCCCGAGCCCGACGATGCCGGGCACATTCAAGGTGCCAGAGCGAACATTGTACTCCTGTCCCCCACCGTACACGAGGGATTCCAATGGCGCGTTCCGTACCCCACCACGAACGTACAGCGCCCCTATGCCCTTGGGGCCATAGCACTTATGTCCACTAAGGGAGAGGAGGTCCACACCTGAGCTACCAACGGTGATGGCAATCCGGCCAAGTGCCTGCGCGGCGTCGCAATGGAGTAGCGCCCCGTATGCGTGGACTAGCTCACAGATCTCAGACATCGGTTGGATTGTCCCGATCTCGTTGTTCACGGCCTGCACACTGACTAGGAATGTGCGTTTGTCGAGCATGTCGGTAAGAGCGTGAAGGTCGATTTGTCCATCGCGCGCTACAGGGATGATCTCAACATCGAACCCTTGGTGCCGTAAGCTCCGACAAGGAGCTAGCACCGATTTGTGCTCAATCGCCCCGGCCAGAATGCGCATTCGCCCGCAGGATGAGGCGCGGGCAGAGCCTAGTATGGCAAGGTTGTTGCTCTCAGTGGCTCCGCTCGTGAAGACAATGTCGTGCGGCTCCGCACCGATTGAGGCGGCCACTTGCTGCCGGGCGGTCTCCACAGCTTGGGCAGCCTTGCGACCATCCATGTGGATGCTGCTCGCCGGATTGGCGCAGGTGTCGGCGAAGTACGGCAGCATAGCCTCGACAACGCGCGGGTCGCAAGGTGTGGAAGCGTGATAGTCTAGGTAGACGCTATGCGTCCGCTCTGGTAGCCGTACCATTTCACGATTTTGCCAGCCAAGCTGTAACGGGCCGTGGGCTTACAGATGGCATATCAGGCACCCGCTGGGTTCATCCTCATCGTCGGATTCCACGAAGCCGAAGGCTTCGGCAAGATTGCGGGGTTTGCGCCGCGCCGCAATCCGCGCTTTCCGCTCCGCTTCCTTTTTGCGGATTTCCTGGACACGCTCAGGATCTTGGAAGGTGTCGAGAGGCTCGCCCTGCACCCAGGTGAACCCCTCTTCTGGCTTCTCGTACGCCTTCGCCATCTCGAAAAGGTCTGGATGATTTTCCGTCAGGCCTACCCACTCGCTCTTCCGCTGGAAGAAACAGAAAAAGCACCCGGATCGAGTCCGCCATTGGTAGTACTTGGGCAGACCCACACCCGACTCCTCCAGAATACGGAACACATCCTCCTTCGTAATTCCTTCTTCACGGAACGGGTAGATTGGCGTGACGTTCGGTTTGGTCGAGACATACCCTTCACGGTGCTCGTCTGCCCGGATGCCGACATAGAGATACACGGGATCCTCGCCTACATAATCTTCGAAGGGCTCGATTTTCAACTTACGTGTGCACCAGCGCATATTCGGGGCGGGAAGGTAGTCGCCGTAGATCTTAAGCCAGTGGTCGAAACCTCTCTCTCCAAGCCCAGAGCACAGCCGTGTTACCGGCTTACCGAGGTATGCCTCGATGCGCGCGAGGTACTCGTACGTCTCAGGGAGCTCCTTGTGAGTATCGCAAAACACATACTCCACCTCCATGTCGGGGCGGTGCTTCCTCAGCCAGAGCGCGAGTGCGGTACTGTCCTTTCCCCCGGATACAAGCACAATGTGACGCCGTTCAGTCTTCAATTCTGTCACCTCACTGCCTCTTCGCTTCCTAGTAAACGTTTAGCAACATCCGCGAGGGCGGCCAAGCACACGCGGGGCGAGCCTTTGCCTCCGTTCGACCGAAGCGCCCTTTCCAATTGCGCCGCAAGTTCAAATACATCCGACGAGCGGGCCTCGTCCATGGTGATGATGTGGCGGTACTCAGCGTAGACACCGTCAAGAATCCCGATCCTTAGAACTCGATTGGTTTCGTTCTTCCCGCGCTCGGTGGCGACTTCTTCAAGCCGGGCGAACTCGCCAGCAACCTCCCGGAGACGCACGCGGAACAACGTTAGGTCTCGGTCCGACCAGTGCGTGGGCGGCAGTCCGCCTTGGAGCACGCGCCCGAGGGTCTCGCGCCAGTCACGGTCCGAGTCGTTGGAGGCAGCCTCGCGCACGAACAACCCTAATCGTCCGTCACCAGTGAGCTCAGCCAAAGGACGCGCGCGCGCAGCCAAGTCTGCCCGTGCCTTGACAGCTGGACCTTTTAGCCCAAACATCTCTCGCAGTAGTGTTTCGATTTCGTCCAAGAGCCGTGGGTACGCCTGCGCAAGCTCCCTGAGGCTTTGGTGGAGCCGCCTCGCGAACACGACGACATTTCCTCTACTCTCCAGCGTGATGCCAACCGCCTCGGGTAACTCCTCGAACATGAGCGCTCGCGGGTCTCGGGCATCAAGAAGTCGGTCTCGCACCGTAGCAGCTTCAGCCGGATCGAGGTCCTTCGTCTTTCTCACAAAGGGATGCAGTTTAACGACAAAACTGATCAACGTCTTAACGACGGGCAACAGGTCAGCAGCATCGACCCTGATCGCCTCCGCATCGCCTTGGGCAAAGACGGTATGGAGGGCTTGGAGTGCGGAAACCTGCCTAGAATCCAGACGGTGGCTTTGGATCTCGAACGTTTTGGGACTGCGCACGAGCCTTTCGATGACCTCGATGCGGATTTGCGGGATGAATACGCCGTCTTCGTATAGCGCTACCTCTTCACCGTGTACTATTAGCAAAGCAGTGACCAATACCGGGAGAACTCCGTCGAGAATTCCGAACGGTGGACTACGCAGTTGGTCCAGGAGTTCGTTGAAGGACCGGCGCGCAGCTCTCGTCCCCTCCAGAAAGGCGAGCCCCTTGTCCCAGGCGGGACGCCAATCTCCGCTTGGGGCACCTAGCAACCATCGGCTCTCTGCCTCTCGATGGAATTCGCCCTTCCGAAGTATCGCCTCGTACATGCTCGCGGCGGCCGGTGTCCCCTTAATCCCCAAGCGCGGCTCGTGCGCTCTTTCTACCATGCATCGAAGGAGATTGCGGCGTCCAGCGGCGGCAGCCGAGGACAGTATTCGTCGGTTGATGAGCTCGTTATGAACGGTAGGTGCCGACCAGAAGACACGGGCACAGCGTTGTGAAATCCAGCGCTGGAAGTGACGCGCGGAGCGAATCTCTTGAATCTCTCCGCCTGCAACCCACGCCGACAGGGCGGGCTGGAAGTGAGATCCTGCGAGCCCAAACAGCTGCCCAACTAGCCGCTCGAGCAACTCCAAGGCCACGGTATGGCGTGATCGGACCTCGTGCCGTGCCACCTGGTCGCCCCGTAGCTCCGGGGTGTTTTCGAGAACCCACGCCCAGCACTCAACCCCCATGAGCGCTCGTTCAATGTTTGCGAACGATTTAGGGACGGCGACGATCCGTAGCAACCGCTTGTCCCCCACTGTCGTCACCCGAACCTGCTCAACGACGGTTTTCCAAGGTTCGTCGCCACCCGGAATCGCGTACACAACTCGCCCATCCGAAGGAGTAGACTTATCAAGCGCTTCGATCACATTCCGGGTATCTGCAGGTACGATATCGACCTCCAGAAACCGTAGCGTTCCGGTTTCCGCGTAGTGGCGTCGCGCCACCACGGGCCGGAGAGATAGCGATCGCTTGAGGCGTGCGACAATGTCCCCGAAACCCACACGGTGCCGAGCTGCAGCAAACGCCGCATTGGGGTCGAAGTCAGATCCCTCCCACAGTGCATAACCACCGGCGTAGCCACGGTATACTACGAGCGAGCATCCCCTCAGCGTTTCTAATGCTGCTCCGCTATCGAAGCCCACGGCCACATCTATGACGTCCTTAGAGGCCGTAAGCCCTACGCCACTTCCGTACATACTTAGTAGGCCCAGCGCTTTGAGCACGTCTTCGGTGCCCGCTGGAGTGTTAGGCGGGAGTCTGCGGATCCCGTTTTCGATGTGCGCCCAAGCAGCGGCGCGGTCACCCATGAATGCCCGCGCACCGAGGGCCCAGAGGATATAGTCGTGCAACCACGCCGGACGCAGGAAAGGCACGTCTTCGCCGTTCCACTCCGTCCGGCGAAGGTAGTCCTGGAAGCCGAATCCCTCACCGCTGGTGAGAAACGCGAAAAGGGACCGCTCGTTCTGGGCTACCTTCGATCGGAACAATGGCCAAAGCAAGAGAGTTGTGACGGGGTGAAGCGGTGCGCAGCCGTGGAGTAGCTCGACTGGTATTTGCCGTGCGGCTTTGGCCAAAGCGCCCACCTTCCGAGTAACCCGCTCGATCTCTTGCGCCCAAGCCTCGACTAGTGCCCCCGGTGCGCGCGACTCAATAGCCTGCGCGATTAGTCCTATCATTTGCTCCGCGGGCAGTTGGAAGGCCACGTCACGGAACCGGCCTTGGATCTTCTGCCACTCGATCCGCCGAATCTCATCGGTTGGTGGTAAGTAATCGGCGAATCCGCTGTGCAGGATCGTCACAAACAGGATCGGTACCTCCGAACGCTGCGCTTCCTCTGCGATCTGCTGAAGCAGGAAGACATCCCCTTCACTTGGATTCGCTTCCGCGAATTCCAAGAACTTGCCGAGTTCGTCTACAATTACCAGTAAGCCACCGCGGCCATGTGACTGCACGGTGGCAGCCACTGTGGCGAGCAGCTGGGCAATATTCGCCCCTGATGCTGAAGAGTAGGCCCGGACTTCATCAGCAAGGGACGGCGAAATCTCGTCCACCGCATCGGCCAAAGAGTGCAATAGAGCGTGGCGGAGCGGATTTCGCTCCGCCACAAGCAGTACGGGGACAAATGCTTCGTAAGGGAGCGAGGACTCCTTCCTGATCACTTGTCCGACGGTATGCGTGGGGTACTTCGTAGCAAGTAGGTCCGCGAGAAAGAGCGCGAAGGCCGATTTCCCGGAGCCGTAAGGGCCCGTGATCGACCAACTGCGGATACCTCGCAGATCCTGCAAATCATTGACCATCCGCTCGGAGAGCTCGCCGATCGTGGGCGTAACGATGTAGCCCGTCCGATCCTCAGCGAGGCGCCAGTCCCGCGGAACATTGACTGAGCGGTGGAAACGACCTCGAACTGAGATCATTTCTGAGAGACGGGGCGCCTTCATGCAGACATCTCGGTTGCCGAACCGTCGTAGCTTGTTTGTGCCGCGTAGTACCGCTCGAGTAAATGAATTGGAGCCCCCGACCTCGCTTGCTCGCGCCGAATGAGCAGGCGTAAGCCGCCGGTCTCGTCGTAGTCGAACCCAGCCCAAGCGGGAAGCGTTTCGAGGTGCATCGCGAGGCCCACGGCGGAGAGTTGAAAAGCGGAGCCGATCGACCCCATACCGAACAAAACACGATCGAAGGTGAGAGTCTCTTGCGCCCTGACTTGCGTGTCCCAATACCTGACAAGCGCATAAGCAAGGATTTCCACCGGGAGGTTTGGCTTAACTCCGCGGTTGAAACAGTACAAGTCGCGGTCGACTCTGCGAAGGAGGCCAAGTTCGGAGACGGGGCAATCGAAGGTGTCCTCTATTGCTCGCCGCGACTGGGTGTCTGATTGAACGTAGGTGCGAATAAACATGTCCACATCGCGCGTCAGCGAATTCAGAGACGTACGCTGTTTGGTGCGCTGTTTGGCGATTCTCGCCAGCCACTTAACGAGTTCCTTTCGGGTAAATGCATCCTTTTGCCAGTCAGTGAACACCAGTGACCATGTCGATGCGATTTCTGGAGAATTCACAAGCTGCCAATGAAGTAGCCAAAGTGTACCTGGATCCTCTAGATACGGATCCCATCCACACTCGCCGAAGAGTTTCCGCCCCAGCTCCGTGGGCGCTGCGATCCGGGTGCGCCCATTGACTTCCGCCAGACCCAGCGCTTAGCACCAGAAGCGTATCGAGGAGACCATGTTCTTGCCAACCCCGAGCCGCACAATGGCGTTCTCGCGGAAGAACAGGCTAGGGTTATCCGTAAGTCCCCGTACGCCCTTCTGTGGCCAGAGATACCGAAAAGGGAAGGTTTCGTGGCCGCTAAATCGATACCGGATGGTCATTGGAGTTTACCCTAGTCCGTTCCGAACACAGCGAATTGGCATGCCCCCGACAGCAGCTTGGCGGACTTGGCATAGCAGCACTCCTGCCTCCCCCAAACACCCGATGCCTAAAAGGACCCGCCCAAGCGAGCCTCTAGTCCCGGGCGAACAGACAGCCACATTTTACAGGGGGAGCTCAAGGCGTCACTAGTGTGGTCTGTCCGCTCTCCCCAACACCGCATAACCCCCATGATACCAAAGAAAACAAAACCGGGTGAAGCAGAAAACTACACAGGCTCACCGCACGCTTCGGGTGCTCGCCCGCGCAACTTATGACTTCAGGCCATCCACGCCCCCGGGGCTTCAAATACAGCGCAGCGCGGGAATAGCCGACCGCCCCTCCAGATACTTATGTGCGCTCGGTATCTGTTAGCGCAGCTGTGCCCCTGCAAGAGTAGTCGTCCCCCACGGATGCTCCCGGTCCATAAGTGTATTCCATACCACACGATAGGCACCATTCTCCACCGGCACAATCTCCAAATCCCGAGTCTGCCTCAAATCAGCAGGCACATCCTCCGCTGCCGGCTCTGCCGCTTCTAACAACCTAGTACCACGACTCTTGGAAAGATCACGCTTCGGCGTCGCCAGCGTAACCTTACCCTCATTACCCAGCATATACAGCGCCATCACGCACCCCAGCAGGTGCTTGCAGCCGCGCGCATCGTACAACCCGTACGCGTCACTCACTGCCTTCCTCAGCTACGATCGGCTTCCATCGCGGTGGACCGATGCCAACGCTTTCAACATCGACAACTCGCCGCGAAGAATGACCAGTATCCCGGGATGTCCTCCCAAGCATACCCGTGTACAAACAGAAAACAGTCACCTTATAAAGGGAGATATTGGAAGTAGAGGGCAGGGGCTACGCAGGGTACTGAGGAAGCTCGACGTCTTCGGGGAGCTTGTTGAGCAGACCGGCTAGCTCTTTTCGTAGCTTGGCCTCATCCGTCTTTAGGTGTCTAAGGGCGCCACCCACACAGTTGTAGATAAGCCGCTTGGCCACTCGTTGTGCTTCTGGAGATGTAATCATCCGCTGGTTTTCCCTGTTCCATAGCAGTCCCGACCATGGGGCCTCGGCCAGCTTCAGTGGAACCCTCGTTAGGCGCCTGATTGCTTCCCGCGTGTCCATTCCTTCCTTCGCGCAAAGTGAAAACACAACCCACGTGTGTACTAGAATTCCAATCGGCCGAAAGAGCATGTGTCCACCATGCCGTCCCCGAAAGCGCTGGGCCGGGTTATTCCCTCTTGGTTCATTGACATACGCTCGCAGAACATCATGCTCGTCCATCATGATATTCCAGTAGTCCTCGCAATGTTGAATAAGATCGTTCAGTGTATCTTCATCAGGACGAAACTTCTTGTGATTAGGTTTCCACGCCGGATTGAGCTTGAGGACCATTTCAACACAATCATACAGAGCAACGATCGATGTAAGGCTTGTTTTATCAGCTACGCTTACAGCCTTCGTCTTCCCTAGAGATACCCGGTCCGAAAACAGCGGATGGCTTTCAACCAATTGTCGAGTCACGATAGCGACAGCATCATCCTCATCGAGCGCAATGATGTCGCGCTTAGAGACCGGCTTCGCGTACCGGTTCAGCGTGCTGAAAAGGCGCCGGGTTCTCTCGAGCCCAGCCTGATCTGTTGAGTGCCCTACAAAGATGACGGCCACCTCATCTTTGCCGAGGTCTGGGTCGGTCGCGAGCGCCCGCTTTGCTCCTACCATTCGGTGCTGCCCATCTAGCGCAAATAGCTGTTCAGAGCCAGATAGGCGCAGAAGTCCTATGGCGCCATCTAGGCGCTCATTTCCATCGTCCCACGGACGTGCATCTTCTTGGATTTCGACCTCGAGCCATTCAGGGGCGCCACCGTAGACCCCAACTACTAGAGCACCAAAGAGGCGCTGCGGCTGCGAGAGAAGGTACTCAGCAATGTCCCATTCCCGTAAACTGAGCGAGCGTTGAATAAGCTTATTAAGATGTTCAGACCTATGGAAGGCGCTAGCGGTGGTCACCCGCTGCGTGAAGTCTTGCAGCGTCATAGAGGCAACAAAGTAGATCCAATCACCCATCTTCGCACGCAGCGCGGGTATGAGCAGCTCCTGATGTATCATCGAGTCTCCTTAATAGGCATTCACCGCAGATCAGACAGATGCCGGGAATGTAGTGCAGGCAGGTGGAACAGTGGCTTCAAGAAGAAACTTCTCAATTGAAGTAGGACTGGATTCGGTAACGACGGCGTAACAGAACTGAAGGTGGTCACTGCCAGAGAAGAGACGCAGCATTCTCAGCAGCTTGGGACGTTCTCTGTCAGCTTCTATATTCCTTAGATACTCGCGGCAGCGCGTACGCAGACTGCGGTCAGTCTTGCCTACATATAGCACATAGGATCCGCACAGATTCCCACCAATCATTGGGCGGACACAGAAAGCGTATACACCTGGGTATTTCGGAATGGACTCCCAATCGGATCTGCGAAAGGGGACACACTCCCACCTAAGATCGTCTGGCCCCCTATACCGCCTCCACAACTCCAGCGAGAGGCGGAACGAGTACTCGTATCTTTGAAGCGCGTCGGCTTCGATTGTGAGTTCAGCGGGGCGCGCTCCCATTCCTTTCGCGCGTTCGGCGGATACCATAGTCATCACGCGTCTCCCGCGCGCCAAGCGGTCCGACTCGGCGCGAACCTAGCCGCGCGTCGAAGTGAATAATGGCAGCCGACAGCGCTTGGCACAAACTTGAAGCCCTCGAGCTCGGTTTTCCTTGTCATGGCGGCCTTACCAGTTCCAGCGCTCATTCCTATATAATACGGGGGAGGAACGGCAATAGCAAGGAAAGTGCCGAGTTTCCAGCGATTCTAAATGTGGATGCATGTAGGGTTTACGGGAATGCCTGTTCAGCAGACGATATGTGTATGTTGGGTGTATGGAGTGGCAATAACGGTCCTGCAATGCCCCGCTATAGGGTGGTCTTGTCTTTCACGCTGAGGTGCACCCATGAAACCAAGCAAGCTGCTGCGCGATGTGCTGAAACGCATCCGATCGGCCGCCGGTGCATTTGAAGATAACCGTCAGGGGCCCAATCTGCGCTACACGATGGCCGATGCCGTGTTGAGCGCATTTGCCTGCTTCTTTCTGCAATCGCCCTCCTTTCTTGCTTTTCAGCGGAGGATGCAGGACGACGTGGGCCGTTCCAACTGCCAGACGCTGTTTGGCATGCAGGGCATTCCCTCTGACGGGCAGATCCGCAACCTGCTAGACCGCCTGGTGCCAGATTCATTTCAGTTCCTGTTTCTGCACCTGCCGGATACGCTTCGTTCCAAGGGAGACTCTTCGCCGTTTGTACGTCTGAGGGATCGGATCCTCGTGGCGCTTGATGGCATCGAGTTTCATTCCTCTCGGACAATCCATTGTCAGCAATGCTCCTAGCGTCGCACGGGCAAAGACAAGCGCCCCTCGTTCTTCCATACCATGGTGGCGGCGGTTGTGGTGGCGCCAGGGCACTACCGGGTGGTACCTTTGATGCCAGAGTTTGTCTGCACACAGGATGATCCTGGCGATCAGCACTCGGTGCGGCGTCGCAAGCAGGATTGCGAGATCAATGCCGCTAACCCAAGTTTGTCAATGTAGTGGATTTTTTACGTGAGCTAACACATCCCTGACATACAGGGATGGTTAGAAGGGCGGGTTTTACCCGTGTGTTTTACATGTTCGCGTGCCCTTTAGCGGGGCGTCTTGCTTTCATTCTGCGGGTGTACGTGCCGGTTTTGAGCCCCATCGCGCGGAAGACTTTACGGTGGAACGGCTTGAGGTCCTGGTCTTTCTTGAGCAGGGTGCAATGGGTTGCGTTTTGTGGGAGCACGGTTGTTACACGATGCATCTGGTTGAGCTTGACCTTGAGTGTGCCCCAGCTGCTGTGGATGTCGACGGTTCTCAAACGGCTGCGTATCAGATGCGCTGCGTGAAAGGCGAGAATGGACAGGAAGAGGTGGGCTTCTATGCGAAGGTCCCGACTGTGGTAGATCGGACGTAATCCGAGATCGGACTTCATGGTGCGGAACGTGCGTTCGATCTCTCCTAGCTGCCAATAGGTCTGTGCGATTTTCTTGACCGACCATTCTGCGTGGCTGGTGCGCAGTACATACCCGCCGAGGGCCTCCGTACATGCCTCGTAGGCAGGCCTCTGTGTGAGGCAGATCTTTTCGGCGTGGGTGCTGCCAGCCTTCCTGGTCACTTTAACATCATACTGGTAGGCAACCTGCTTGTACTTTTCTATGAGTCGGCCCACCCGGATCTGCACCTTATCGAAGTTTTTCAGACGTCTGGGCAGCGCAAGTCCCGCGTTCAGGTGCGCGATGGCCTCCTCGAACTTCACACGCTTGGCTCCAACAATCTGGTCGCTGACTGCTTGTCGGGCTTCACTGTGCAGATACACGCGCCGTTCTCCTCCTTCGTCTGGGAGTGCCCAGGCACGCACGTCAACATCGCTGGCGGTTTTGAAGACTTGATCCGGTGCCCCTTTGGGTACCGGCGGGGACTTCGTACGCTGCACGCAGATCCAGTCCAGATTCTGTTCGTTCAAATACGCCAGATTGGCCTCTGTAGCGATGCCAGCGTCCATAATCACCGTGGGCTTGGCTCCGTTCAGCTGTGCAATGGCCTGGTGCAACGTGGCAGGCTCACTGGCATTGCCCGGGAGGATTTCCGCCGTGCGGGGGAACCCCGATGCATCAATCATCAAGGCCAACGTCACCAGTGGGCAATCAGACCGTTTTTCCTTGCTGCGACCATGCCGCAGCAAGTCCCCTTTCTTGCGGCCCGTGTAGAACACATTGGTCAGGTCAAAGAAGGCAATGGTTTCGCTGAATCCCAAGAGCTCCTTCGTGGTGCCGAAGAGTGCATCCATGATCGACTGACGGTGCTCGTAGAGGGCATCTCCGATACGGTAAAGGCTGCTCAGACTGGGGAGGTCGCAGTGCAGTAACTCCAGGATGCTGGATCGTTCGTGCATCCATTCATGCGTATGTCGTTCACTGCCGGGGGAGAGCATGCGCCCGACCACCAGCGCCGTCGCCAGGTGAATCTGATCTTCGCGCAACTTCAGCATTCGCAAGAACTTTGCGAATCCCAACAGCTGCAACGCTTTCAGAGCCACACGTTCGCCTCCGACGGTACGAGTGTCGGTATGATGGACTTCATCAATGATGACAGCATCCCGGTCGTCGCGTGGGTCGTCCACGTTGTAGCCCTTTTCCAGCAGCTTCTCAACGATGGTCTCGCTGGTATGGCGGAGGCCTTCACTCTCAAACGCTAGGCGGCTCTGCCCTCGCAAGCCCTCGTCAATATGGAGGATCAATGCGCGCCATTGTTCTTTGGGGATTGCGAAGGATTGGCCCAGGTTGAGGACAGTCCGCTGTTTAGGAGCGCCCTTGATACGGTGGCATTCGACCAGCGCGTAGCTGGTGGCCTTGGCACCTGATTTAAGGATGCGTGTCTTAGCGCGGATGTACATGCGTGTGAGCGTGCGGGTATCGGGTGCCCATGCGTCAATATACGGCTTTGCAGCGAAATGGTTCTGGACAATTCCACTACATTGGGTATTTTTGAGAAAAAAAGGTATCAAAGCCATATGGATCATAGGTATAACATATAATTTGAGGCCATATTGCCACAAAATAAGCTCCGATTTCGCTGCGCATGGAGGGAAATTGACAAACTTGAGCTAAGCGGTGGTTAACGAAGTGGGGAGCTCGCATGGCTCGCTATCGTCCGGTATATCTGGGAGATGCCCTATATGCTACACACCCCTTTTGCCAACAGGTGCTCCATGCGGGCGCCGATTGCCTGTTTGTGGTCAAACCCAAGTCGCATCGCACGCTATTCAAGTTTTTACACGAGCGCTATATCCAGAGCACCGATTGGATCCGGGTGCAAAACAAGAAGACACGTCGCTACGAAGAGCACTGCTATCGCTGGATGACGGATCTGCCGATTCGGAACACGGACGATGCCGTACACGGCACATGGGTGGAAAAGACCGTGCGGGTACGCCAAAAGCAGGGCACCTACAAGCAGACCTTCCACACGACGCTTTTCACCAGCCTGACGGTAACGAAGCACAATGTGCAGGAGGTTGCTCGTTGTGGGCGGGCGCGCTGGAAGATCGAGAACGAGTGCTTCAACTGCCTCGCACGACACGGACAGAACTTCAAACACAACTTCGGGCATGGCAAAAATGGACTGGCAAACCTGTTAGCCACCCTCAATCTGTTGGCAATTGCCGTGCATACGACGCTCGACCAAGTAAAAGGGTTGTGGAAGCAATGCCGAGCATCCTACCAGGTGCGCCGCGATTTCTTTGATGCGTTGCGGGCACGTACGATACGCTACCCAATTCCCAACTGGCGAAGGCTCTGGGAAAGCATGTTGTACCATCGTTCGCCTCCACTGGCGCCTTCCGCCGCGAGAGCCTGAAAGATTGTATATCGTAAACAGGATAACCGGGAATTCCAGAGGCCTGGAAGGCCGTCGTATGTCTCGGGCGGATAGGTGGCACCTCAAAGGTTGCTTCTCATTGCCTGTTTCCGTCCACCAACCGCCAACCTCACAGCCCGCGTGCGCGTAGCATACCGCAAAACAAGATCCGTTCCCCCACCGAACGCTCCAAATACAGAATTGCTGAGACGTTGCCAGCGATTCTAAATTTGGGTGCATGAGGGGTTTACGGGAATGCCTGTTCAGCAGACGTTATGTGTATGATGGGTGTATGGACTGGCAATACCGGTCCTGCGATGCCCTGCTATAGCGTGCTTTTGTCTTTCACTGAGGTATACCCATGAAACCAAGCAAGCTGCTGCGCGATGCGCTGAAACGCATCCGATCGGCCGCCGGTACATTTGAAGATAACCGTCAGGGGCCCAATCTGCGCTACACGCTGGCCGATGCCGTGTTGAGCGCATTTGCCTGCTTCTTTCTGCAATCGCCCTCCTTTCTTGCTTTTCAGCGGAGGATGGAGGACGACGTGGGCCGTTCCACCTGCCAGACGCTGTTTGGTATGCAAGGCATTCCCTCTGACGGGCAGATCCGCAACCTGCTGGACCGCCTGGTGCCAGATTCATTTCAGCGCCTGTTTCTGCACCTGCTGGATACGCTTCGTTCCAAGGGAGACTTTTCGCCGTTTGTGCGTCTGAGGGATCGCATCCTTGTGGCGCTTGATGGCATCGAGTTTCATTCCTCTCGGACAATCCATTGTAAGCAATGCTCCTCTCGTCGCACGGGGAAAGACAAGCGTCCTTCGTTCTTCCATACCATGGTGGCGGCGGTTGTGGTGGCTCCAGGGCACAGCCGGGTGGTACCGTTGATGCCAGAGTTTGTCCGCACACAGGATGATCCTGGCGACCAGCACTCGGTGCGGCGTCGCAAGCAGGATTGCGAGATCAATGCCGCTAAGCGGTGGTTAACGAAGTGGGGAGCTCGCATGGCTCGCTATCGTCCGGTATATCTGGGAGATGCCCTATATGCTACACACCCCTTCTGCCAACAGGTGCTCCATGCGGGCGCCGATTTCCTGTTTGTGGTCAAACCCAAGTCGCATCAAACGCTATTCAAGTTTTTACACGAGCGCTATATCCAGAGCACCGGTTGGATTCGGGTGCAGAACAAGAAGACACGTCGCTACGAAGAGCACTGCTATCGCTGGATGACCGATCTGCCGATTCGGAACACGGACGATGCCGTACACGGCACATGGGTGGAAAAGACCGTGCGGGTACGCCAAAAGCAGGGCACCTACAAGCAGACCTTCTACACGACGCTTTTCACCAGCCTGACGGTAACGAAGCACAATGTACAGGAGGTTGCTCTTTGTGGGCGGGCGCGCTGGAAAATCGAGAACGAGTGCTTCAACATCCTCGCACGACACGGACAGAACTTCAAACACAACTTCGGGCATGGCAAAAATGGGCTGGCAAACCTGTTAGCTACCCTCAACCTGTTGGCATTTGCCCTGCATACGATGCTCGACCAAGTAAAAGGGTTGTGGAGGCAATGCCGAGCATCCTACCAGGTGCGGCGCGCTTTCTTTCAGGAAGTGCGCGTGCTTACGACGAGATATTGCTTTCCCGACTGGCGAAGTCTCTGGGAAAGCATGTTGTACCGTCGTTCGCCTCCGCTGGCGCTTTCCGTCGCGAGAGCCTGAAAGATTGTATGTCACAAATAGGGTAAGCGGGAATTCCAGAGACCTGGAAGGCCGTCGTATGCCTCTGGCGGATTGGTGGCGCCTCAAATGTAGCTTCTTATTGCCTGCTTCCGTCCACCAACCGCCTAACTCACAGCCCGCATGCGCGTAGCCTACCGCAAAACAAGATCCGTTCCCCCACCGAACGCCCCAAATTTAGAATCGCTGAGACGTTGCACATCGGAGATAAATTGGCGGAAAGTTTCCTTAACTTCCGCCTTACCCTATGGGGTCTACCCACGAGTTTACCTAGTCAATTAGGACATGTGCCTTCGGCATCCCGGTCCATTCATTCCTGAAGCCACCACCACCGAAGGCATAGACAACCATCGTCTGGCCGGTGCAGGCATCTATCTCGATTACGCCGCGACAACGCCTGTGGATCCTGCGGTCGCCTGCGCGATGAGTGATTTTCTAACCTTGGGCGGCACATTCGGCAATCCAGCCTCCCTGATGCACAGCTTTGGCCAAGCAGCGTCAGTCGCCGTGGAGGATGCTCGATGCGAAGTAGCAGCCCTAGTTTCCTCGACGCCCGAGGAAATCGTCTGGACCTCTGGTGCGACCGAAGCGATCAACCTTGCCCTTAAGGGATCAGCCTTCGCCCGTCGCGACCGCGGCAGACACATCGTTACCTCGCCGCTGGAGCATAGGGCAGTTCTCGATTCGGCGGAATGGCTTGAATCACAGGGGTTTGAAATCGGCTATGTCGAGCTAGACGATGACGGTGGAGTAACTCGGGAGGGTCTCTCGCGAGCGCTGCGACCAGACACCGTGCTTGTATCTTTGATGCTTGTAAACAACGAGACGGGTACGATCACCGACATTGCAGCGCTCGGACCCCAAATTCGTGAGCAAGGGGCGCTCTTCCATGTGGACGCCGTACAGGGCGCAGCACGGCTACCGATGGGCGACATCGCCATCTCAGCGGATCTCATTTCAATTAGTGCACACAAGATGTACGGACCAAAGGGAATTGGCGCGCTACGGGTTCGTAGACCAATTCTAGGTGAGCTTGTGCCCCAAATGCACGGTGGCAGACAAGAGCTTGGGCTACGCTCAGGAACGCTGCCGACTCATCAGATCGTCGGCATGGGCGAGGCCGCCCGGCTTGCTCGCCAGCACGGCGAGGCCGACGCAAGACATGTCGCTTCCCTTGATCGGAAGCTGCGAGCACACCTTGACCGAATCAGCGGGGTATCATTGAACGGGAGTGCTCAGCAACGCGTCTCAGGCATTCTCAACGTTAACTTTGCCGACGTAGCAGCGGAGGCGCTGATGATCGGCCTGGAAAGTGTCGCAATCTCATCTGGCTCTGCTTGTACCTCATCTGAAGTAATGCCTTCGCATGTCTTGCTCGCGCTCGGCCTTGGAAATGAGAGGGCGCTGTCTTCGGTGAGATTTAGCTTTGGCCGCTTTACAACAATGGACGAAATCGACCATGTTGGCCTACTACTGGCTGAGATTGTACCCGCTCTACAGAAGCTTTCACGATGACCAAATCGACAGCCTTACCGATCAGTGTAGCGACCCTGCCAAACCGCATCGAGGCTATCAGAAACGTGATTCGATCGGAGTATCAGGAAGCGCACCATTACCCGTGGCTCGTCGCCTACTCGGGGGGCAAAGATTCCACCTTGCTCCTACAGTTGGTGTGGGATGTCATCGCCGATCTCCCCCCCGAAGCGCGGCAGCGCCGCGTGCTGGTCGTCGGAAATGACACACTTGTCGAATCCCCCTTAGTTATCGAGCATCTCCGGGATTCGCTGAATGAGATCAGCTCGGCCGCACAGCAACAGGGGCTTCCTATTGAGACGAAGATCACCGTGCCGTGCATTGACCAAACATTCTGGGTCAGCGTCATAGGTCGCGGCTACATCCCCCCCACGCGCAATTTTCGCTGGTGCACCGACCGGATGAAGATCCTGCCGACCACCCGCCTGCTCAAGGAAACCCTCTACAACGCCAAAGGGATAGTGCTGTTGATTGGTACGCGGCGGGCAGAGTCGCAGAATCGCCGGCGTGCAATGGACAGGCGCGAAGTGACCTCAAGCCACCTGAACCCGCACAATACAGTGGACAACTGCTGGATGTTTGCGCCCCTAGCGGATCTGGAAGACAACGATGTGTGGATGACTCTCATGCAGCACTCCGCGCCTTGGGGCAGGACCCATCGCCGTCTGATCACGCTGTACCGCAACGCTGGCGGCGGCGAGTGTCCGCTAGTCCTCACAAAGGAACAGGCTCCGTCGTGCGGAAGCTCGTCTCCACGCTTTGGATGTTGGACCTGCACGGTTGTCCGGAAGGATCGCAGTCTCCGTGGGTTGATCGACTCTGGCTATTCGGACACAGCGCGGATGGAAGCGCTGTTCGATTTTCGCGAGTGGCTGATTGACCTCCGGGAGGACAACAAGAACCGGCTGCCCGTGCGGCGGGACGGGAATGTAAAGCGCCGCAATGACGGGTCGCGTGTGTACGGCCCCTTCAGGCTCGAAGTGCGTAGAGAGATCCTCAAGAGACTCCAGATGCTAGAACGGCAGACCGGCGAGCAGCTTATCCTCCCTGGAGAGATAGACTGCATCGAAGACGTTTGGTGGCGCGACGAAATTCGTGAAGATGCCCGACTCTCACTCAGGCGCAGCATCCTTGGACAGAACCCCAAACCGACTCTGGAAACGGCGTGACCAAGATCAATTCGGAGGTCAAACTTGTCTCTACCACTCTGCGCTCGGGCCGCTTCTGGGTTCCATGGCATCAACGCTACTACGTGTGGAAAGCCAATGAGGAGGTCCGAGATCTCCTCATTGATCTGGAAATGGCCTTTGACGCAGATAAGACCTGCTACTTCCTTGGCTCTATCATGCTACTCGAGCCAACGGACAGCATGCCCGAGAGGATCAATGACGGCCAGCAGCGGCTCATCACGTTCTCGCTGTTGATGGCTGCTCTCTGTCGTTGCTTTGCCGAGCATCCTCGAGATACAGGCCGCGAGTCACGCGCACTCCACACACTTTTCCAACAGCCTGACCACGACCCAAGTTTGTCACTGTAGTGAAGTTTCTTGGGTGAGGTAACACATCCCTGACATACAGGGATGGTCAGAAGGGCGGGTTTTACCGGTGTGTATTACATGTTCACGTGCCCTTCAGAACGGTTTGGCAGCGAAATGGTTGAGGAACATCGCACTAGATAACACTACATTGACTACTTGAAAAACAAGAGGTGTCAAAGTTATATGGATCATATATATAACATATGTTTTGAGATTAAATTATCAGAAAACAGACCCCGATTTCGCTGCGATTGGGGCGACATTGACAAACTTGGGACGATATTTTGGTCTTAACTGAAGCACCCCGGTATGAGGCCAGGATTAAACCCCCAAAGGGTGACAAGACGATATATAGCCGACTCATTCGCGGAGACGACATCGGCAGCAACGGGCCTCTGACCGCTGCTTGGAACAAAATCAAGCAATTTGTCAGGGACATGAGCGGGCAGAGGCGAGCTGATTTCTTCGATTTCCTAATGGGAAAAGTAGAGATCTCGGTCCTGACCATTCCCAGCGATGTGGACGCTAATTCCGTTTTTGAGACACTCAACGCCCGTGGCACATCGTTGGGGCATGTCGATCTCATCCGGAACTGGGTGCTCTCTTGTTTTTCGGAGGTAAAAGATGGTACGCGCCTAAACACCGTTCATACGAATTTCGAGAATGCGGGTAATATCTTGGGCGCAAAGGGAAACAAGGTTGAAACATACTTCCGCTGTTCCCTGCAGTGCCGCTACGGGTTTCTGCAGAAGAAACGGTTCTATCGAGACTTCCGCGAAGCGTTCCAGAAGGCGCCTCGCAGTGGTGACCTATCCGATTACGCTTACGAACTCGTAGGAGGACTGGGGCGCAGAGACAGCATAGAACTGTATCGCATCATCAGCTCGGGAAATCTAGACTCAAACCTGGTAATACATTTACCGAGAATCCCCCGTAAGGGCGGTTTCACTGTTCTGCTGCGTGAGCTTCAGAAGTATAAGGTATCGCATCCACTCTGCTTCGCTCTGCTCCATCGATTCATGACGGCGACCAACGGTACCAAGCCTGAGGTGGAGAAGGAGGTGGGCCGCAGCCTGAGGAATCTTGCCTCGTTCATCATGAGAGGCGTCTTCGTTACTTCCCAATTCAGACCGTCCCGTATTGAGGAGCCTCTTGCGAACTGCGCTAGAGACGTGTTCATGGGAACTGACATCCAGTCGCTTAATATTATGGGCGAACTTAGGAACAACGATAAATTCGGTGTTATCAGTGACACCGCATTCATTCGACGCATGACCGACATTGAGATGTCCAACAACCAAAAAGCGCTGCAATACCTCTACGGGATCAACGCCCACGAGCAGAGAGGCTCCGACGCTCTGAAGATCCGCGGGTGCAGTGTCGAGCATGTGCTGCCGCAGTCAAGCACGCACTGGTCCGGTTGGACCAAATTCGCCGATGAGGATCCAGCTGCGTGGGTCTATCGAACCGGCAACCTCGTGGTCATCTCCCAACGGGAAAACCAAAGCAGTGCAGGCTTCAACGCTAACTTTGCCGCCAAGTGCAACACCCTCTCCAATAGCGCGCTCCTGATGGCACGAACCGTGGCAGCAAACTACACCGAATGGTCGCCCGCAGTCATCGAAAAGCGCTCGAAACAGCTCGCCAAGGCCGCGGCAAGAATATGGAAGTTCCACGGTGCCGAGTGATCGCACGTCCGACATGGCCGAGCTTCGCCGGTATGCCGAAGATATGCTTGGAGTTCCCGCAAGATTGCACGACTACCAGTGGGAGGGAGTCTCCTTCCTGTATCGGAATCACGCGGCCCTGCTCGCAGATGAGATGGGATTGGGGAAGACGGTGCAAACGGCTGTCGCACTGGTGCTCGCACTGAGTACGCGGAGCGAAATGAGCCGCGCACTAATTGTTGCACCAGCGGCACTGAAGATGAATTGGATGTCCGAAGTTGCGAAGTGGGCTCCGTCGTTGACGGTTCGCAGCTTAGCGGGTAGTGGGCGCGAGCGTGAGGCGTTCTATCTGTTGCCGATACCGGTTCTTGTCAGTTCTTACCAGCAAGTCCGGCAGGATGGACTCGATCGGATTCCGTCCAACACGTTTGACATCGTTATCCTCGACGAGGCGCAACGGATCAAGAATCCGAATTCGGCAACAACCTTGTCCTGCCGACTGCTCTCCCGGAAATGCTCGTGGGCGTTGTCAGCCACGCCACTGGAGAACGATGCCCGAGACGTGGCTTCGATCCTGGATTTTCTTAGTCCCTTGCAAACCATTCGACACGTCGGCGCGACATTTAACAGCTCGACTCGGCTCAATGATGCTCCGCCGCCGCAAATCGGAGGTGCGGGGTGAACTACCTCCTGTCATCGTTCAAGATTTGAAACTCGAATTCACCGGGCCGCAAAGAACGCAATACGACGAGCTATGGACGAATCGCTACGAGACCGTCTCGGCAGGCAGTGGTGACGCCGCCATTGTCCTGTTGGCGAAAATTACTCGATTGAAAATCATCTGCAACTTCAATTCCGATTCAGGTGCATCAATCAAGCTGGCCGCCCTGCGCGAAATCTGCGTGGGTGCGGGGCCAGATGCACGGATCCTCGTCTTCTCCTAGTTCGTCGAGACGCTCAATTGGATCGCTGACCGACTCGGCTTCGTGTATGATCTTCTCACAGGATCTATGTCGTTCCGCGACCGACAGGCCGCCATAGAGCGATTCAAGACGGCAGGCACTCCGAGAGTGCTCCTTGCGTCTCTTCGGGCGGGAGGTGTCGGGCTTAATCTAGGTGAGGCTACCCATGTCGTAATGTATGATCGCTGGTGGAACCCTGCTGTTGAGATGCAGGCAATTTATCGTGCGCACCGCTTTACCCGAGAAACACCGCTGCATGTCGTTCGCTTCACCGTAACCGACACTGTCGAAGAACGAATCGCGGACATCTTGAATGCCAAGGAAAGGCTCTTTGACGACGTCGTGGAGTCTGCAGAAACCACGGCTCAAGATTTCTCGATTGACGAACTGATGTACATTCTCGAAATCTCCATCGGAGACCTGGACTCATAGACATAAGGACACGGAGGACAACCGCAAACATGGCGAAGATATCGGAATATCGTGACATCCCTCTTGACGAGTTGGTCATCGGGAAGGGCCAAGTTCGGACTCAGAACCCTGGCAAGGGAATCGACGACTTGGTGCGGAGCATTGAGGCCCAAGGGTTGCTGCAGCCCATTGTGGTGTGCCCCGCCAGGGACGAGGGCAAATGGGAGATCTTAGTGGGACAGCGCCGTTTTCTTGCGCACAGAATGCTGCAAAAGAGGTCGATTGCCGCCGCCGTTATGGACGAACGGGTAAGCGTTGGCGAGGCGAAAGCCATCTCCATAACAGAAAATCTGATTCGACGACGGCTCTCCGGGAGGGAACTGAAGGATGGTATTCTCCATCTTTACAACCTGTACGGAAGCTTGAAGGACGTGGTAGAAGCCACTGGCTTACCGTACCGCAAGGTACGAGACAACGTAAAGTATCCTCGCCTGATCCCGGAATTGAAGACCCTCGTGGACGATGGGAAGGTTGATGTTAATGCTGCTCTAAAGGCCCAGGACGCCGCTAGTGATGACCACGGCAACGTCAAGTCAGACGATGCTATCGTCTTGGCGCAGGCGATGGTACCCATGTCAGGAGTGCAACGTAAGAAGGTAGTTAAGGAGCGGAAAGAACGTCCCAACAGGCCAGTGGAGGATGTGATTGAGGACGCAACAACCGGATCGAGGGTCATGCAAATTGTCGTGACGTTGACCCAGGACACACGTATAGCCCTCCAGAGGTTTGCAAGGGAGGAAGGAACGAATCAGGATGAAGCAGCTGCAGCACTCATTGAAGAGGCCCTCACCGGGCGTGGCCTCCTCGATGACTAGTCTCATGCGGGCCAGTCTAAGCACGCTGGAGTTGGGACGCTTGAGGATGTCTGTAGGATATGGAACGCACAGAAAAGGTCGGCCCTTGTCGCCCGTGGAAGTCGGCGCCCTTCTTCGTAAGGCCCGCGAGAACGATGTCTCGCTAGCGGACTGTGCAAAAGCAGTGCAGCTTCATGGCACCAGTATCCAGCGTTTTCTTCGTATTCTGGACCTTTCACCCGACCTTCAGCACTTGATCGACTGGGGCTCTGGAAAGGACTTTGTCGGGTTCTCTGCGGCAATCGAAATGACTAAGCTGAAGGACGCCGAAGACCAACGTGCGCTCACCGCCGCGATAATGACGCGCAGCCTCAATAGTAAGGAGGTCAGGCAGGTTACTCAGCTCCGGCAGCGGTCAGGACGCTCTATAGTGGAGTGTGTACAGGAAGTCCTTCAAATGCGTCCGATAGTCGTAAAGCGCTATGTCCTTGTGGGCTCGGTTGCGGCCGAAGATGTGGAAGAGATTCGGGCCCTCACGCAATCAGCCAGGGATTCGATCTTGGCGGCAGGCATCGAGAAGATTGGCCTTAAGGGGGCGAATGGGCGAATGGGAGTCAGGTTCTTCACCCTCGTCGGTGACGAGAGGTTCGACACTTATGTGCGTGAAGTCGGTAAGGAAACCATCGAGGCGCAACTGTCCAACGACAACTAGAATTGAGACCAGCGACAATTAGAATTGCGGCTCGGGAGTAGGAGACTCCCCGGCGGAGCAGCGAGCTGCGAAGCCGGGGAGTCTTGCCGATTTCGTAGGCGTTCAGGGGTCCGTACCTCGTTCGTTCGGGGTAAAGATACTGCTGCATGGGAGACATATGATTCAGGTATTTCCTTGTTTGATTGGCGTTGGTTGGAGGCTTCCAGTCATCCGCTGTGGTAGTGCTGCTGGAGCCTGTTTAGGGCGGCCGTGTCACCCCCACCATAGGCGTGCCGTTGGTTTCCGGCTGGCTGAAGGCAACCGGGCGGGCGGGTGGTCCGTAGGCTGCCCCGTTTGGTCGATACCGTTTCCTCGCGGGATCGCTTTCGTGCGGTCTCTGTAGCCATCGTACAGGCCCTCGGTGCGCTCTCGCCTGTGCTGGAGGCGTACCAGGGTGTTCGGGCTGAGACCGTCGTAAGCGCCTTTCTCATGTGTCCCTGAGCATCATACGGCGATCTGGAACCGTGCAACCCAGAACACAGCAAGGACATCTCACCGCTGTTCGGTGGACTGAAGGGGGTCCTGTGTGCTCCCTGGTCCCGGCAGCCGCCTTCCAAGTACACGCTCAGGTCATGATGGATGCGAGTGGGCGGCCGCGTTTGATCACAGACCCCCGAGATCTTCTCCAGCGGGAATCCACAATTCCGCTGCTTATTGACCCGATGCTTCGGCAGACGGCATGAACAGCTCGGAGACACCGGACATACTCGCGGTGAACGAAGCTGTATGCTCGGCGGTATCGCGATCAACCTGTTCCATGGACGCTGCAGGCCGTCATAGGCGCTCAGATCCACTATTGGGTGCGAGTATCTCATCTGGATCAGCACTAGGTAAGGGCAGACCCGCTGCGACCGCTTGCCGCTCGCGACGGCCCCATGGAACCACTAAGGAGCTGCTGCGTTCTTGAGAAATTTTGCTGGTCATGTTGACGCGGGAATCCGCAAATCCGCTGCTTGTTGACCCGATGCTTTGGCAGACGGCATGAACAGCTCGGAGACGTCGGACAAACTCCCGGTGAACGGAGCTGTATGCTCGGCGGTATCGCGATCAACCTGTTCCATGGACGCTGTAGGCCGTCATAGGCGCTCAGATCCACTATTGGGTGCGAGTATCTCATCTGGATCAGCACTAGGTAAGGGCAGACCCGCTGCGACCGCTAGCCGCTCGCGACGGCCCCATGGAACCACTAAGGAGCTGCTGCGTTCTCAAGGGATTTTGCTGGTCATGTTGACGCGGGAATCCGCAATTCCGCTGCTTGTTGACCCGATGCTTCGGCAGACGGCATGAACAGCTCGGAGACACCGGACAGACTCCCGGTGAACCGACCTTTCGGCTCGGCGGTATCGCGATCAACCTGTTCCATGGACGCTGCAGGCCGTCATAGGCGCTCAGATCCACTATTGGGTGCGAGTATCTCATCTGGATCAGCACTAGGTAAGGGCAGAGCCCGCCGCGACGGCTAGGCGCTCGCGACGGCTCCATGGAACCGCTAAGGGGCTGCTGCGTTGGCGTTAGGTTTACCCTGGGCTTGTTGCCGCTGCCTGGATACTTCCAGTCGATAGCTGGGCAGGTTGAGCTCCAGGATCACGCTGTGATGCACGATGCGATCTATGGCAGCGGCGGTGGTCATCGGATCCTTGAAGATGCTTTCCCAGTGGCTGAAGGCGAGATTGCTGGTAATCAGGATGCTGCCGCGTTCGTAGCGTTCGGCCAGCAAGTGGAACAAGACCTCCATCTCTTCGCGGCTGTGCTGTACGTAGCCGATGTCGTCCAGGATCAGCGCCTCGTATCGCCTCAGCCGCTTCAGCATCTGCGGTAATCGCAGGTCACGCTTAGCGGCGAGTAGTTGCTGGACGAGCATGCCGCAGCGATAAAACTTCACGCGGCGGTGCTGAAAGATGAGCTCCCGGCCCAGCGCACACAGCAAATGGGTCTTTCCGCTGCCTGGAGGACCGAAGGCCAGCACATTCTCCTTGCGATCCAGAAAGCCACCTTCTAGGAGCACGCTCACATGGTGATCGATTCGAACTGGCAGCCGACCCCGGTCAAACGTGTCCATGGTTTTCTCCAGTGGTAGCCCGGATTCCCGGAGCCAGCGCTGTATCCGGTTGTTGCGGCGGGTGTGCACCTCCGTCTCGACCAGTTCCCACAAGAACCGTTCAAAGCTCAAAGACTCCCGTCGAGCCAAGTCCGCCCTATCCCGGTAGCCGTCGCGCATACTCGGCAAACGAAGCTCCTTCAAGCCTGCACGCAGCGCACGGTCCAGCTGCGCGGTGGTCAGTGTCTTCATTGCGCTTCGTGGTGTAACAGGCTATTATAGGCGCTCAGATCCACCGCACAAACCTGCACCGATGGCTCCTCAATCTCTTGATTCATGAGCGTCTTTACCGAAACGAGCGTAAGCGGCTGCGTACTATTGAGCAACTGGCTAAGCGCAGCAGATACGGCGGCTTCGCTCTCTTTGGCCGCCAGATGCAGCACCCGCAGGTATTGCTTGTCGGCCGCAAGCGAGCTCGAGTGGACACGCTTTAGCTCGTCATACGCCATGCGAAACGTATGAGATGGAAATAGATCGGCCTTGTACCGATAATGAGCAAAGGCTCCAGGCTTGCGCACCAGCATGTCAATCACATGGCGGTATTCGACCCGAGCCTTACCTGTGCCGTGGAGCCGTGGCATGTGCGTCACGCGCCGCTGCGCATACCACACCTCGATCCGCTCCGCATAAATCCGTACATCCACCAGCTCCCCGATCAGCCGACTATTAACCGAATACCAGTTCTTCTTCACGCGGACCAACCCGCCCTTGCTCACGCGCATACGTCTGCGCTGATAGCTGTTCAGGCGCCGCTCGGGTAACGAGCGCAGCTTGGCCTGATCCTCTTTGAGACGGGCCTCTCGATTAGCATTGCGCCCCGCAAACACCTTGGCCAGAAATGCCTCATATTCTTGCCTGCTTTCAAAGTCCGAACTGCCCCGCAAGGCGAGCTGGTTACCGATCGCGCGCTTGAGCCGAAAGTGACTCTGCTCAATCTTCCCGTTCTCGTTGGGGCGCCGTGGCTGCGTGTGCTGCGCCTCCATCCCGTAATGCCGCATCAGAGCACCATATCGGTCGGTAAAGGGGGCTCCCTCCTTCTCGGTACGCTTTAGATTGCGTACCGCACAGCTCATAGAGTCGGTCTGGTGCAGCCGGGGCACACCACCCAGCTGCGTGAGCGCATTCTGCAGCCCCTCACTTAGCGCCTCAAAGCTCTCAGACGTGCAGATCGTACCCGCCTCCCAGTTGGAGTAGGGCAAAACGAAGTGGAACAGCATATGCTTAAACGGCTGGCCTTGGATGGTCACGCCCAGCTTGTTCATGCAGGTGAAGTCCGACTGCGCCCGCTCACCAGGTTCGTATGCCTGGTCAAAGAAGACCTCCTTCCCAGGACCCGCTTCGGCTCGCCACCGCTTCACACGCCGCTGCAATGTGCGCAGCTGACTCGACTGAAACTGGCCAGGGTGGCGACGCTGCAAGTGCTCGAACACAGCCTTGACCTCCAGCCCAGGGTTCTCCTCCAAATAGGGCAGTATTTCGCCCCATACTTCCGCAAACGCGTCGGGACGCGTGCGATACGTTCGCTCGGTCTTCATCTCACTCGGCAGTTTGCCCGCACGCAGGTACTTGCGTGCGGTGTTCTCGGACATACCAGCCTTCGCCGCAGCCGTTGATCGTGCCCTCTTTTTCCCGTTAACGAGCTTGAACAGGAGCTTGACTTGCTGATCGGTAACCATAATGAATGCGTGTTGACAGGTGAACAATCCTGCCCGTAGATACGCATCTCACCGATTCCTTCCCCCGCAATTCTAGTTGTCGCCAAACGCAATTCTAATTGTCGCTGAACAGCAACTTCGAATTCACATTTCGCACGCTGCTACAGATGCCACATTGGACGGTTGACGTTTTCGATAACGGTGCCGTACGGCTCGGGACCAATACGGTATGCGATGGCTATGCGAGGGGCTACGCATTCCGGGTTCAGTCACACCTGCACGATGACCACATGGCCGGATTCGATAAGAGTAAGGGTGAGCAGGACTTGTTTATGAGTCCCGAAACCCGCCAGTTACTTATCGCGGAGCGGAATGCCGATCTTGAGTACCGGGACAATCTCATCCCGCTGGAGCGTGGTCTAGAGAGGGAACTCCCCGACGGGTCCAAGCTCACTCTCCTTCCCTCAGGTCACATGCTCGGATCATGCCAGGTAGCGCTCGGCTTACCGAACGGAATTCGTTGCGGTTACTCTGGTGATTTTGCTTGGCCACTGGATGATGTGATGCAGGTCGATGAGCTGGTCGTGGACAGCACCTATGGAAGCCCCGCGAGCATTCGACGCTACACGCAGAATGAGGCCGAAAGCTGTCTCCTGGAAGTGGTATGCCAAGCTCTTCGACGCGGGTCCGTGCACGTCAAGGCCCACAGGGGCACTATTGAACGAGTGCTCCAAGTTGTTGCTGGTAATGTCGGCGTTCCTGTTCTGGCTAGTTCCCGATTGATTGGCGAAGTCGACGTGTATCGGAGTCATGGATTCGGCGCGGAGGAGTTGGTAGCGTTGGACTCCGATGCGGGGCGCGCCGTGCTGAACGAGCGGTCGTATATCCGCCTTTATTCGAAGAAGGACTCCTTCGGTAACGAGTTGAAGGAGGGTACAAGCGTTATATGCAGCGCATACATGGTAGGTACCGACCATCCGCTGCTTCAGTTTTCCGAACGGGCATACCAGGTTGCGCTAACCAACCACGCGGACTTCGAGGGCACCTTGGCTTACGTGGAAGCTACTGGAGCCAAGAGGGTTGTTACAGACAACACAAGAAGCCATGGCATTGACTTAGCAATTGCGATCAACAAGTACCTCCCACAGGTCCGCGCTGAGCCTTCCAGCAACAGCTCCGTGCCTTCCTAAGACTCGTCCACGTCATTCAAGCTCTGCCCAATAACGGCAACAGCCCGCTCCCTTTGGGATGCGATTCTCGCCGTTTAGTACATGGCGCTTGTCAGAATAAGAACAGGACGCGCACTGCGGGAGTGTCCATGTGTAGACAAGAGTCCCGGTCAGCTTACTGAGTACGCAGGTAAGTCCTCAATCAGAGGCCTACCGTACCTTTCTTACATGATATGTCTGGAGGGATATTCTTGAACCTCGGGCAGTCGGAGTCACAGATCTGGTACAGCCAGGCCACAGTCCCCGGGTTATAGGACTTGGGTTCAGGGCTAGGGGGGTGGGCCAAAATTAGTGGAAACGTGGCTGGGGGGAGAAGGGGATTTTGGGGTTTGGCAGTCGGGTCCTGGCCTTTATAAGTGCCTCTCGGAGCTTGAGCAGGTGTTGGTGATTGGGGATGGTTTGCAGTTTGGGTTCTGCATACATGAGCGCCAGCGCCATCCAGCGGTGGACCTGTGCCGAGTTTTTCCAACTGCAAACATTGCGCGTCAATCTGCCGAGGGTACTATTGAGATTCTCAATACAGTTGGAGGTGCGCAGGCTTTGGCCGAGCTCTTTGGCTATTGCGAGCCTTTGGATCGTGAGCGTTTCCTCTATGCCTTCCTCCAGACTCTTCATGGCCTTGAGTTGGTTGGAGGCTTCCAGGTCGTCCTTGATCGATAGGAGCTCCGCCTTCGCGTCTCTGTAGTCTGGAATGTGATAGGCTTTCTGCAGGCGCGCCCGATATACGAGCTTATCTTCTTTGCTCATGTGGGCCACGACGTTTTCCCGCTTGTGCCAACAGCAGCGCTGCACCTGCACGAACCCGCCGAAGACCTCTTTGATAGCGGCGTGGAGCCCTTTGGCGCCGTCGACGACGCAGAGCAGGCCCTGATGTATTTGCAGACCCCGGTCGAGCAGGTCTTCTAAGAGCCCCTTGGTGGCCTCTTGGCTCTCGGACCCCACTTCGACGCACCCAAGAACGACCTTCTTACCTTCAGAGGTCAGCCCCATGGCGATGAGCACCTGGTGCTTGCGAAAGTACTTGCCATCGATGAACAGACCTACCAGATCGTAGTCGTTCAGCGGGCGTTCATAGAATTCCTTCACCCAAGTTTGTCAATGTAGTGGATTTTTTACGTGAGGTAACACATCCCTGACATACAGGGATGGTCAGAAGGGCGGGTTTGACCCGTGTGTTTTACATGTTCGCGTGCCCTTTAGCGGGGCGTCTTGCTTTCATTCTGCGGGTGTACGTGCCGGTTTTGAGCCCCATCGCGCGGAAGACTTTACGGTGGAACGGCTTGAGGTCCTGGTCTTTCTTGAGCAGGGTGCAATGGGTTGCGTTTTGTGGGAGCACGGTTGTTACACGATGCATCGGGTTGAGCTTGACCTTGAGTGTGCCCCAGCTGCTGTGGATGTCGACGGTTCTCAATCGGCTGCGTATCAGATGCGCTGCGTGAAAGGCGAGAATGGACAGGAAGAGGTGGGCTTCTATGCGAAGGTCCCGACTGTGGTAGATCGGACGCAATCCGAGATCGGATTTCATGGTGCGGAACGTGCGTTCGATCTCTCCTAGCTGCCAATAGGTCTGTGCGATTTTCTTGACCGACCATTCCGCGTGGCTGGTGCGCAGTACATACCCGCCGAGGGCCTCCGTACATGCCTCGTAGGCAGGCCTCTGTGTGAGGCAGATCTTTTCGGCGTGGGTGCTGCCGGCCTTCCTGGTCACTTTAACATCATACTGGTAGGCAACCTGCTTGTACTTTTCTATGAGTCGGCCCACCCGGATCTGCACCTTATCGTAGTTCTTCAGACGCCTGGGCAGCGCCAGTCCCGCGTTCAGGTGCGCGATGGCCTCCTCGAACTTCACACGCTTTGCTCCAACAATCTGGTCGCTGACTGCTTGTCGGGCTTCACTGTGCAGATACACGCGCCGTTCTCCTCCTTCGTCTGGGAGTGCCCAGGCACGCACGTCGACATCGCTGGCGGTCTTGAAGACTTGATCCGGTGCGTCTTTGGGTACCGGCGGGGTCTTCGTACGCTGCACGCAGATCCAGTCCAGATCCTGTTCGTTCAAATACGCCAGATTGGCCTCTGTAGCGATGCCAGCGTCCATAATCACCGTGGGCTTGGCTCCGTTCAGCTGTGCAATGGCCTGGTGCAACGTGGCAGGCTCACTGGCATGGCCCGGGAGGATTTCCGCCGTGCGGGGGAACCCCGATGCATCCATCATCCAGGCCAACGTCACCAGTGGGCAATCAGACCGTTTTTCCTTGCTGCGACCATGCCGCAGCAAGTCCCCTTTCTTGCGGCCCGTGTAGAACACATTGGTCAGGTCAAAGAAGGCAATGGTTTCGCTGAATCCCAAGAGCTCCTTCGTGGTGCCGAAGAGTGCATCCATGATCGACTGACGGTGCTCGTAGAGGGCATCTCCGATACGGTAAAGGCTGCTCAGACTGGGGAGGTCGCAGTGCAGTAACTCCAGGATGCTGGACCGTTCGTGCATCCATTCATGCGTATGTCGTTCACTGCCGGGCAAGAGCATGCGCCCGACCACCAGCGCCGTCGCCAGGTGAATCTGATCTTCGCGCAACTTCAGCATTCGCAAGGACTTTGCGAATCCCAACAGCTGCAACGCTTTCAGAGCCACACGTTCGCCTCCGACGGTACGAGTGTCGGTATGATGGACTTCATCAATGATGACAGCATCCCGGTCGTCGCGTGGGTCGTCCACGTTGTAGCCCTTTTCCAGCAGCTTCTCAACGATGGTCTCGCTGGCATGGCGGAGGCCTTCACTCTCAAACGCTAGGCGGCTCTGTCCTCGCAAGCCCTCGTCAATATGGAGGATCAATGCGCGCCATTGTTCTTTGGGGATTGCGAAGGATTGGCCCAGGTTGAGGACGGTCCGCTGTTTAGGAGCGCCCTTGATACGGTGGCATTCGACCAGCGCGTAGCTGGTGGCCTTGGCACCTGATTTAAGGATGCGTGTCTTGGCGCGGATGTACATGCATGTGAGCGTGCGGGTATCGGGTGCCCATGCGTCAATATACGGCTTAGCAGCGATATGGTTCTGGACCATTCCACTACATTGGGTATTTTTGAGAAAAAAAGGTATCAAAGCCATATGGATCATAGGTACAACACATAATATGAGGCCATATTGCCACAACATAAACCCCGATTTCGCTGCGCATGGAGGGAAATTGACAAACTTGAGTTCAGTACCTTCGCAGCGCTGCGCCGGAAGATGCGACCTACCGATGATTGGCTCAGCCCGAACGCATCGGTGTACTCGTCCGCGATGGCCTCGTAGTTGCGTTGACTGACGCCGAAGAACAAGGTGCGCATGAGCGCATCTTCATTGATTCTCGCCTCGTGAAACGCGCGATAGCTGCGCAGGACACGCTCGCACTTTACCTTCACGTCGCGTACCCGGGGCACCCTGATCGGCACACGGCGCCCACTAATGCGGACCGTACCGGGGTTGGTGCCATGCCGGTAGCAAGGCCTCTGGCTGGCACCCTTCCTGCTGTAGCGTTTGCCGCAATGCGCCTCGACCTCCGCAGCCATGACGGCCATGATCATTTTCAGATGCAGACTCGGCCAGTTGACCACGCGAGCGATGAGATCAACCAAGCTCATCTTCGAAAAGGCTTCCTGGATCCCTGTTATTCGCCCGTCAGCCGTGATTGTGATCGTAAATGCGCTCATTTTCTCGTAGAGTGGGGTTGATTTAAGCCGGTAAGCTGCTCACGCAGCGCCGGAAGATACGCGGCGTGGCCCAAGCGGTACATCCCTGCTTCCATGGCCATCAGGTCAAGGGCCATAAAGGTACTGCGCTGATCCGATGGCATCCAGTCTGAGCGTTGGCGCAGGCGCCCACAGAGTCGCTGCGCCAGACGCGTAATCACGCGCGTCGTCGTTAAGCTGCGCCCCAATACCACATAGGCCCCGGCACGGTGCACGGTGAGCGTCTCTTCCAGCCCCTTGGCCAACGCGCGGCCAGCCGACTCATTGATGCGGTGCACCCGTTGTTGCAGCCGCTTCAGGGCCCCAAGAGCATCACCATATTCCAGCGCGCCCCATGCATGATGCAGCGCACGGCCCACCTTCAGACGATACTCCTGCGGCAGAAAGCTCAGTACCCGCGCACGCTTCTCAGCAAGGCAGCGCTGCACAACGATGCGGTCACCAGAGTGGGCCACCAACGCCCGCCTGAGCCCCACAGCGCCCGGTATTACGTACAACAGGCTTTCGCTCATGCGCAACCCGCGACGCGCAAGCTGCTCCAGCATTCCCTCTAATGCCTCCGTATGCTGCAACGAGCAGGCTGCCAGGCTCAATATCCGCTTGTACCCGGCTTCGGTGACGCCCACAACGAAGGTGTATTGCACCGCCTGGACGTATGCGGCACTCATCCAGAGAACCACGAAGTTCTCGTCAGTAAACGAGCGTGTGCAAAACTCCTCATAAGCACGATCCGCACGGTCTGCTTCCAGCCGATAATGCGATAAGAGCGGATCTTCAGCTTTCTCTTGATGCTCGGAATCACTACCACACGTCGAGCACAACGGTACAGCCGACTTACCATCTGTGTTGCCCTGCGTCTCTGAACCCGCATCGTTAGCGGCCACCAGAGATTGCAATGGAGGATCGGGCCACTCGCGACCCAGAAGCTCAATGATCAGGTTGCATTGCTTCAAGAGATACAACCGCCAGTCGTCGACGCTCGTCAGAGCATCACCTGATACGGCAGGTATTACAGCATTTCGTCCTTCTAATGGCATCGATAAAGTGCGTTGTGGTTAGGGAGCTCAGGTGCATTGTCCCCCCCTGAGCGTGCCGCGTTTCCACTAATAATGGCTCACCGCCCAGGCTAGCCGTCGTCGGTCGTGCAGCGCACCGATGGCACAGAGACGGATGGATTCGAGGGATCGTCAACCCAGACCCATACCGCGGCAGCCACCAACCCGATGCAGCACGCCGCTGCAATGGTGCTGCTGACATACCCCGCCTCCGCGTAAAGCCAGCCAGCCAGAACCGCACCCACCCCAAAGCCGCACTGCCCCACCGCATTGCACAAACTGAAAAACGCACCGCGCTCCTCGTGCGAAACCATGCGCGACATCAGCGCCTGCATCGGCGCCGCACGACACGACTCAAATACCATGGCCAACGAAAAGAAAAGGAGCGCCGCAATCAGCCCAGTAACGAAAAACGTGATGGAACCCACAATCACACCCGTACCCACGCAGGCACAGACAATGAGTACCTTGCGCCCAATACGGTCAGAGAGCCTTCCAGCCAAAGGACTGACCACCACCAACGTCAGACCCGCTACACTAAACAGCATAGCCACCTCGGCGCTGGACAGCCGAATCGCTTCCTCCAGCCACATGGGAAGGAAAAAGAGAAATAGGGCCGCGCAACCGTACATCAGGAAATAGCACACCACCATGACACCAGTCTGGCGCCGCACAACTAAGCCCCCGTACTTGGCGGCTACCGTCCGAGCCGACCACGGACGCACATCGCGCGCAACCCTGGGCTGGGGCAACAACCAGTACACCAATCCGAACGCCACCAGCATAACCCACCCGAACGCCACAAATGGCGCCGCAAACCCCATTCGGACAGCCAGCATCGTGCCCAAAGGAATGCCAACGATCCAGCCAGCCGCGAAACCGCTCAGCACCCACCCCAGCGCCGCACCCCGCTTCTCATATGGAAAGTAGTCCCCTATATAGGAAGCATAAGATCCGGTCAACACCCCCGTCGCCGCGCCAGCCAGACCCCGGAACACCAACAGCCAACCCAACGTCATAGCCCACGCATGCAACAGGAGCGCCACGGCTAATGCGCCACTTCCTACAAGCATGATCTTCCTGCGACCGATGCGGTCGCTCGCTGCTCCAGCAATGAGGGCAAACACCATCAGCATCACCGAAAACACGGTGCCAATCAATCCCAGCGCAGGCTCCGCATCCGCTCCTAGCCGAAGCGCATCGCGCACCATGGGAAGGACAGGCGCTACCATCACTTGCTGCACGCTGGACACCAAAAGCATCAGCCAGAGCGGCGCAAGCACCAGAAAGTCGTGGCGCGGCGCCCGCGGACGGTATCCGCGCAAGCGATGAGTACGCCCAGCAGCTGGCGCATGCCGGCCGCACTGAAGCCATGTACGCATAAAGGTCATTAGCTTGGCGCAAAGTGGTGCGCCAAAGTACCGCATCTTTTGCGGGCACCATGCGTTGGCGCCATGCCTGCTGAGACCTTACCTTAGATGCCATCAATGTTTGATCACCTATGAACTGGATTCAACGTCCTTTAGAAGATGACACCGCGGTAACGACACTGTTGCGCGAGGGCCACCAGCTGCCTCCGGCCTTGGCACGCGTCCTGGCTGTGCGCGGCATCGACTCGGTGCGCAAAGCGCGGCGCTTCTTTCGCGAAGGCCTAGCCAACCTTCCCGACCCCCGAACCATGGCGGGCATGGAAGCCGCCTCTGAGCGGCTCGCCTACGCGATACGGCGAAAGGAACGCATCATGGTCTACGGCGACCTTGATGCAGATGGCGTCTCATCTGTCGCACTGCTGAAGAGCTTCCTGGATCGGCATAACGCCACATCCTCGTGGTTTGTCATCAGTCGTACGTTGGACAGGCGCGGTCTTGTGCGACGCGGCGTCAATGAGGCCAAAAGGCAAGACGCGAAGGTGCTGGTGGTGGCGGACTGCGGCATCCATGACACCCACACAGTGGCCTATGCGCAGTCGCTCGGGATAGACGTGATCATCTGCGACCACCACGAACCGGAGGAAGAACTGCCACAAGCACTGGCGATCATCAACCCGGCCCAGCCCGAGTGTGCGTACCCGTTTAAACACCATTCCGCGTGCGGTCTGGCATTCCGGCTGGCACAAGCTACCGCCATGGCGCTGGGACAAAACCCGGACACAACGTATAGCCTGCTTGACCTTGTGGCTCTGGCCACGGTGGCGGACGTAGTGGCGCTCCAAGGCGAAAACCGCATCCTGGTGCGCGAAGGGTTGCGCGTATTGCGCCGCGGAAAGAGGCCTGGGCTCCGCGCCCTGGCAACAGAGTTGAAACTTGCCCCTAAGCACATCGGCGCCTCGAGCATAGGGTGGAAGCTCGGTCCCTGCCTAAATGCTGCCGGACGCCTAGACGACGCCTCACTGGCAGTCAGGCTGCTATTGGCCAAGACCGACCAGTCAGCCAGGACCCTCGCGCAAAGACTTCGCAAGCTTAATGAACGGCGCCGGGAAGAGTCGCATGCGCTAGAACAGGTCGCATATAAGCAAGCCGAAGTGCAGGTCCAGGGTGAACATGACGGCGTCCTGGTGCTTGCCGGCGCCGCATGGTACCCCGGCATCTTGGGACTTGTGGCTGGCCGGATCGCCGAGAAGTTTTCGCGACCCGCCATCGTGCTGTCTCTAGCAAACGGACGCGCCAAAGGCTCCGCGCGCTCCTTCGGAAGCATTCACCTGTATGACGCGCTCACCACGTGCAATGACCTCTTGAATAACTTCGGCGGCCACGCCGGAGCCGCCGGCCTGGAGCTGCGAAAAGAGAATATCCTCCCTCTGCGCCAGAGACTGAGCGCCTTCGTAAAAGAGAGGCTCACAGCCGAAGATCTGGCAAGAAAGGTGCATTACGATGCGGTGCTGGCGCTAAGCGACCTGGATACCCACTTTCTGAAGCTGCTAAACTACATGGAACCGTGTGGAGAAGGCAACGAAGCGCCTGTATTCTTGAGTCATAACCTGGAAGCCTCAAACGCGAACGTAGTTGGGAGCAATGCCCTTAAATTCTGCGCCCGTCAGGCCCATGCCACCGGACGCCGCAACCCGTTCGAGGTCATCGCCTTCGGCCAAGGCAACCACTACGCAGCCCTGAAAGACGGAACACCCTTTGACATGGTATATACCGTCGAGTACAATCACTTCCGAGGTAAAACCACCCTGCAACTTAATTCCAAAGGTATCCGCGCGGCCAGCCGCGCTGTGGCATGAACACCTTTAGCCCACGCATTCTGGCACCGCTGATGGCAGCGGCGCTTCTGGCCCTGGGAGCGCATGGCCAAGTGCCGTCTCCTAAAGACTTCCTCGGCTACGCTCCCGGCGAAGCCTTCACGCCGCATTACCGCGTCGTAGACTACTTTGAACATGTAGCCACCGCCAGTTCGCAGGTGCGCCTTGTACGCTATGGCGCCACCTATGAGGGCCGACCCCTACTGTATGCCATAATTTCCGCGCCCGAAAACATGGGGCGCCTAGAAGAGATCCGCACCAGCAACCTGCTGCGCTCGGGTCTGCTGGATGCAGCCGAAGGCACTTCGCCCACCGACGAGGCAGTGCCCCCGGCGATAGTGTGGCTCAGCTACAACGTACATGGCAACGAGTCGGTCAGCACCGAAGCCGCCATCGCAACCCTCTATGCGCTGACCGACACCTCGCACACCTCCGTGCAGGACTGGCTCACTAGAACGGTCGTCATTATCGACCCGTGCGTAAACCCCGATGGGCGTGATCGCTATGTGCACTTCTACCAGCGGACGCGCGGACACATACCCGACGTGGTCCCCGAAGCAAGAGAACACCAGGAACCCTGGCCTGGAGGACGCACCAACCACTACTACTTCGACCTGAACCGGGACTGGGCATGGGGCACCCAGGCCGAAACCCAACAACGCCTGCCCCAATACCAGAAGTGGATGCCCCACATCCACGTCGACTTTCATGAGCAGAGCGTGGATGCGCCCTACTTTTTTGCGCCGGCCGCCGAACCCTACCACGACGCGGTGACGCCCTGGCAGCGCGAGCTCCAGCAGCTGATGGGCGAGAATCATGCGTCATACTTTGACGCCCGCGGGTGGCTCTTTTTTACACGTCAAATTTTTGACCTCTTTTATCCCGGCTACGGCGACACCTGGCCGACCTTTAACGGAGCGTTGGGCATGACCTATGAGCAGGGCGGCTCTGGGCGCGCCGGGCTCGGTATTGTGACCGCAGAGGGGGATACGCTCACCTTGCGCGAGCGTCTGGAGCATCACTATACGACGGGGCTTTCCACCATCGAGGTGGCCGCGACACACCGGGAACGCATCGTACGGGAGTTCGCGGACTTTTTTCGTCCTACGGTCGGCAGTGGATCCTTTGCTTCTTTCGTGGTCAAGGGTAACAACGCGGACAAGATGCAGGCGCTGGCGCGCCACCTGACTATGCAGGGCATCACGTTCGGTAGCGTGGCCAAGACGCAGCCGGTGCGAGGCTTTGCGTACAGGACGGGCTCCGAAACATCGGTAACCGTCGCACCAGGCGACATGGTGATCAGCACGAATCAGCCGCGCCACGTGCTCACGCGCGTCCTGTTTGAGCCGGTATCGGCGCTGAGTGACTCCTTGAGTTACGACATCACAGCGTGGGCATTGCCGTACATCTACGGCACCGACGCCTATGCTCTGGAAAAAGCTCTGGCGCCAGACGCGCCTTGGGCTCCTGCGCCAAGGGCAGCGCTTACGGCCGTAGACCGGCCGGTAGCCTACTTGGCCGAGTGGCGCAGCTTTGCGGATGCACAGCTGTTGGCACAGCTCCTGGCGAGCCGCATCAATGTGCGCTTTGCCGAAAAGTCCTTCAGCATCGGGGACCGCCACTATGGGCGCGGCACGTTGATTCTGGCGCGCGGCCCGAACAGTCACCTGGGCAAAGCATTTGATGAAGCGGTCGTGGCCGTATCGGAGGTGGTGCAGCAGCCCCTAATACCGGTGACGAGCACCATGGTCACAAGCGGCATCGACTTCGGGTCGGGGGATGTGCCGTTTCTGAAGCCGCCGCGCGTAGCGATCGTGGGTGGATCGGCCACCAGTGCGTACGGGCTGGGTGAGCTCTGGCACTATTTTGACCAGCAGCTGCGCTACAAGGCTACCGTAGTTAACGCGGAGGACCTGGCGCGCTTGCATCTGTTCGACTTTGACGTCATCATTTTGCCAAGCGGATCCTACAGCCGCGTGTTGCCTGAGGCCACGCTAAATCGCATCAAGGTCTGGGTTGAGGCTGGCGGCCGCCTCGTGGCAATCGAAAGCGCTGCAGGGTTTCTGGCGGGCAAAGACGGATTCAGCCTGCAGGAGCGGGATGAGGATGAAAAAGATGACAAGGCACAGGGTGCAGCGGACGGGGATAAGGAAGGCAATGACGTTGACGATGGCGACGACGCGCCCCCGGACCGGCGCCTGTATGGAGAACGTGCGCGCGACGGCATCACAGAAAGTGTCACCGGCGCGATCTTTCGGGTGGATATGGATACATCACACCCATTAGCATTCGGGTACGACGACCCGTACTTCACGCTTAAGCGGCGCAGCCAAGCCTTCGAGCTGCTCGAAGACGACTGGAACGTGGGCATCCTTAAAGACGATGCGCGGGTGAGCGGCTTTGTGGGCGCCAAGGCGCGCCAGCCGCTGGCCAACTCACTGGTGTTCGGCGTACAAGCCAAAGGGCACGGCGAGGTTGTATACCTTCTCGACAACCCGCTCTTTCGGGGTTTCTGGTACAATGGGCGCCTATTGATGGCCAATGCCGTGTTCTTGGTGGGCCAGCGCTCTGTCAGCAGCTTTTAGGTTTCGCATGCAATGCTGGCTGCGTTTAGCGCACCTCTGGGCTGTCATCGGTGCAGGACTGCTCTCGCCCTGTATGTTGGCACCAGCGCAGAATTCGCCGCTCAAAGGGGTGGTGTGGACACCCGAAGGGCAGACTATCACGGGCATCCTTGCCGATCTGGAGGCGATGCGCGACATGGGCGTGGACGCTATCCGTACCGACGTTATCGAGGACATGCGCATCCTGATGCTCGCCGACTCTTTCGGTATCGCGCTGTTCCAAGACCTGCCTATAGTTCGACTCCCCGCGCCGGTGCTGCTGGATACGTTGGCTTGGGCACAAGACATCCTAGAAGACGCCTTGGTGCGCGCCGCGCCCTACCGCTTCGCGCGCCACTTCGGGCTAGCATCAGGCAGCGACACGAGCACGGACCTCGCCTGCGCCTACTTTGAGGCACTCACAGAAGTGGCGCGACAATTGCCCGACGCTCAAACCTACTATCTGAGTCCGTTTGCAGAGCGTGACCGGTGTGCGCAGGCAGTCGATATGGTGCTCTTGCAGACTCCTGCGCATGCGGACCCCACAGCGTGGCTACCCAAGTGGCAACACCTGGTGCCAGCGGGACTGGCTGCGCTGGGGCAGCCCGCGCTGCCCAAAGCTTATGGCCTGCGGCATCCGCTTTCTGCAGCGTCCCAAGCTCGCTTTCTGGAAACCCACCTGAACACCTTGCTTAAGGGCAATGCCGCCGCAGTCTTTGTCTACCGGTGGCGCGACGAGCTCCAAGACGCGCGCTTACCTGCCCACGGCCTTATCAGCGCCTCCGGTGAGGTGCGCGAAGGTTATGGGGTGCTGCTCGGCATCTACAGCGGGGAGCAGCAGGTTTTCGCCTTTGCGGCGGGGCGCAACCCAAGAGCAGCCTTACCGCTGCACCTTATCGCCGGCTGGCTGGCATTGGGGCTTCTGGGGCTCATGTACCACACGACACCCCGCTTTCGCAGGACCGCGCATCGGTACTTTATGGCGCACAAATTCTATGTGGAATCCGTTGCTAATGGACGCGAGGTACTCGGTTCCACTACGGCCGTGCTGATGGTTGCTCATGCGCTCGCCAGCGCGGTCGTGGTCGCTTCCATCCTGCATGTTGTCAGGCATGATATAGCCATCGTCACAGCACTGCACCTGTTGCCGTCTTCGGGGCTCGCGCAATTCGTTGAAGGGCTTCTGGCGCGCCCCTGGGCGCTGTACTGGACGCTGACGCTGTTGGCAGCCGCAGCCATAGCTGCAGCGCCACTCTTGGTCCGACTCCTGATGCAGAGCACCCGAAGGCGGATGCGGATGCGGATGACCGCATGCTTTATGCTCACCGTGTGGCCGCAATGGCCGGTGCTACTTCTGGCTCTGATGGCCATGACCATCCCTTCGCTGCCGGCGCCTGCAGCGCGCCGCGCTGCAGTATTCCTAGTCGCCCTATCGGTGCTGGTGCTGGCGGCTGCCGCGATACGCATCGTCATCGACCTGGCCAGCGTCCGGCCGCGGCCACTGGTGCGCGCGGCGGGCCTCGCCATCATGGGCACCGCCGCGGTCGGGGTCGCGATAATGTGGACTAGTCCAGACCTACCTAAGTACCTGACGTTCCTGTGGCACCTGACGGTAAGGACGTGACGGCATCGTCTAAGAGACGATGCCACATTCTTTCTGCAAAGGCGTCAAAAGGTGCCTTTTCGTGCAACCAACTGAAATGCAATACAAATGGCGTAGCCCACAGATAGTCGGGGCGACGCAACAGGGTGGTTGCCAGACGTATACACCAAGCCCGTATGCGAGCATGGCGCAAGCCGCGCAGGTCATACACGAACCGGTCACAGTAGTATTTGCAGCGCACATCTTCGAAGTCGTCAGTGTGCCGGGTTAACTCCCGTATATAGTCAAGCTGCGGACTGTCAAAGCTGAGCCGCCAGGGATAGATCGGCATCTGCAGGCTGCTCATGGCCATCGCTAAGCTCCATTCGCAGGACTCCTCGTTGCGCCCTTCCAGAAAGCGCGTACGGAAATGTGTCTGATCACTCTTGGCAAGAAACGCTGCCGCCGCCTGGCACACACTGCGTGTGACGGCGTCGCTATGAGCGTAGATCATACCTGCCTGCACGCGGGGAAGCCAAGTCAGCCCAAAACGCTTCAGCGTCGCATGGCGGCGGTTGCGCAGAAACTCCCAGATGACACCCACGCTCTTGGGTCCGCCAAAGAAGGGATCGGCGCGCTCAAGCCCGGTCGCTGTAAAGGGATACGGAGCCAGCTGTGCCCATAGTCGGTCCGGCGAGCGGCACCATACCATGTCAGCATCCACAAACAGCGTTCGCGCAAACGGCTTGAAGCGATGCAGGTGCAGCTTGAAGCCTACGATAGACCGGTGCGCTTTGGGCAGAGGAAGGATGAGCGTGAAAAGGTGCGCGAGGTCGTGCTTGGCCAGCACGGCCCGGTGTGATCGGGGGCAGTACAGTGCCACCGGCCTTGTCGTATCGAAGCGGCGCAGTGTAACGAGCGAGGCTACGGCATGCCGCAAATACTTCGTGTCCCCGTAGCTGTGGAGTACGTAACCTTCGATCGGCACGCGGAGCGCTGATGAGTCCCCTCAAGATACGCCCGCAGCAGCGGGCGTACCACAACAGCATCGGAGCTCGGGGGCGCTACGATCCGGCGCCTGATTCCAGGCGCGCGCGCTTCCGCTTCAGGCTCTGTAGGAGACGATCAAAGCCCCGCTTGCGGATCACACTCTGAAACGACACCGCGTAGCCTTCGACCGTGCCCACACCATCGAGGATGATGTCGTACAGCCACCAAGCACCGCCTTTCTGGTGGAGCAGGTACCGTACAGGAAACAGCTTGCCGTCCACGCGGGCCCTCGTATCTACGCGCGCCTTACCACCACTTGCGACGACTTCGTCGAAAGTCACTTCGGCCTTGTATATGGACAAGTCCGACAGCGACTGGGTGCGCACGATGGCGGCAAAGGTTTCCACATATTCTGCGCGCTGTTCCGGTGTGAGGTCCGCGTCGTAGTCTCCAAGCGCCAGGCGGCCCATTTCGTCAAAATCTATGCCGCTGTTGACGAGTGTGCGGACCGCTTCCTCCTCTTGGGCATCGTTGTCCATCCTGCCGATGGCGGCCTTGATGTCCCGGTTGCGCTGCTCCATGAAGGCGCGCACCTCAGTGGCCGCGTCTTGCGCCGCGGCCGAAACTGTGAAGCCTGCCAGGAGGATCGTCAGCCAAGCGAGCCGTACGAGAGGACTACCAGCCAAAAACTGCCTCATCGATGTACTGAAATGTTGATGCATGAGGATTCGATGTTTCGTGGTGGATTCAGGCTTGTGCTTCTGCGCTGAGGCTTAGCATAGTGCACTGTTGCAACAGCACAGAGGGATATGACCTCCTGCAGCACTGTGGGCGTCCCGCCGTGTGCGGGCATTCAGCGCCTTTAAAGGAACTTCTGTTAGCAGCGTTCACGTCGTTACCCCCGGCTATGTCGCCATTCGCGCCCATGGATCTCCATGTATTGTGGTATCCCTTACCTCTTGGGCAGCGGGCCACAGCCGCCATCCTCCTTTGTGACATTGCGTGGCGGCACATCCATGACACTGCCGTACCCGCTTGGTCTTTTGAGACCCATGCACTATGCCGACATATTGCGATTTGGGCCATAATGGCCGAAGGCCCACCACTCCTTTGCAGATAAGGCTAGCAGCCCGCACGCCCTTGCACGCAATGTTGCCACGCAGCCGCACCATGTATGCCGTGATGCTGCGCTCGCCGCGCTTCCTGCGCCGATCCAGTCTGAGAGCCTTCCGGGGCAAAGGTAACCTACGGGTGGCCGGCATCCAGCGGCCGTATCTGGCCTCCACCTCCAGCATATGCTGTTGAAGTGTGCATTTGGGCTCACCGTATAGCAAGCGCGCTGCGCCGTCCGCTAGCGACCCCATAGCTTGTGGTCCCAGATCTGCACCGGCAGCAACGTTTGACGACGGCTGGGCACCATGCGGCTGCCTGCGTGTGACTGCTGCCTTAATGCTGTTGTCTCGTGCACAACACACTGCGTGCACGGTCTCCACCCTGCTCAGGGTGCCGGGCTTGTCATGGTCAGATACACTGCCAGTACTCTGGACCTGAATGTACCAGCGATTGCCCGGTTCGTACCGCGGCTGGGTGGGCCTCAGCGCGAAGCCATCAGGAGGGTACCCGATCCTGGACATCCTAAGACTGTTTAAGCCTTGGTGGCAGTCGGGGTGACTCGCGCTGGTGTGGTCCGCTGAGCCAAGCCAATAGGCGGCGGCGCACCCCAACATCTGACTCGCGGCGGTAAGCCATATGTCTGGATCAATATGGGGAGCCTGTGCATTGCCTGCGGTGAAGCGCGCCCCTACATACGACCCTGCCAGATTACCCAGCCGGCCCACGCGTGGCCAGTACCTGTGCGGGTCGCCGCGGTTGGAACAGCTCGCACGAGCTTGGCGAGATGTCTGTACCCCGGTCTTGATGGTATCCTCTGCAGCGGAGCTGAGGATAAACTGCGTCAACATATATGCATGCTCTAATGCACAACGGGCAGCAGCCCCTCTGGCAACCCTTCGGGTCACCGTCCAATACGCGTGTATACAACATTCATGCCGGGCTACTATGCGCTTGGGCTTCGGAGCGCCTGGTGCGAACAGGCAAGGGTCAGCGGACATATGCACAACTCCTGTCCCGGCCGCCGGATTATCGATCCTGCAAATAATCCGCGTAAGTGTTACAGTGATTCTAAATTTGTGGCGTTCGGTGGGGGAACGGATCTTGTTTTGCGGTAGGCTACGCGCACGCGGGCTGTGAGGTTGGCGGTTGGTGGACGGAAACAAGCAATGAGAAGCTACCTTTGAGGCGCCACCGAGACGTACGACGACCTTCCAGGCCTCTGGAATTCCCAGTTATCCTGTTTACGACATACAATCTTTCAGGCTCTCGCAGCGGAAGGCGCCAGCGGAGGCGGACGACGGAACAACATGCTTTCCCAGATACTTCGCCAGTCGGGGATTCGGTAGCCTATTGTACGTGCCCGCAACGCCTCAAAGAAATCGCGGCGCACCTGGTAGGATGCTCGGCATTGCTTCCACAACCCTTTTACTTGGTCGAGCATCGTATGCAGGGCAAATGCCAACAAGTTGAGGGTGGCTAACAGGTTTGCCAGCCCATTTTTGCCATGCCCGAAGTTGTGTTTGAAGTTCTGTCCGTGTCGTGCGATGCAGTTGAAGCACTCGTTCTCGATCTTCCAGCGTGCCCGCCCACAACGAGCAACCTCCTGCACATTGTGCTTCGTTACCGTCAGGCTGGTGAAGAGCGTCGTGTATAAGGTCCGCTTGTAGGTGCCCTGCCCTTGGCGTATCCACACGGTCTTTTCCACCCATGTGCCGTGTACGGCATCGTCCGTGTTCCGAATCGGCAAATTGGACATCCAGCGATAGCAGTGCTCTTCGTAGCGACGTGTCTTCTTGTTCTGCACCCGTATTCACTCGGTGCTCTGGATATAGCACTCGTGTAAATACTTGAATAGCGTGCGATGCGACTTGGGTTTGCCCACAAACAGGAAATCGGCACCCGCATGGAGCACCTGTTGGCAGAAGGGATGTGTGGCATATAGGGCATCTCCCAGATATACCGGACGATAGTGAGCCATGCGAGCTCCCCACTTCGTTAACCACCGCTTAGCGGCATTGATCTCGCAATCCTGCTTGCGACGCCGCACCGAGTGCTGGTCGCCAGGATCATCCTGTGTGCAGACAAACTCTGGCATCAACGGTACCACCCGATTGTGCCCTGGCGCCACCACAACCGCCGCCACCATGGTATGGAAGAACGAGGGACGCTTGCCTTGGCCCGTGCGACGCGAGGAGCATTGCTTACAATGGATTGTCCGAGAGGAATGAAACTCGATGCCATCAAGCGCCACGAGAGTGCGATCCCTCAGACGTACAAACGGCGAAAAGTCTCCCTTGGAACGAAGCGTATCCAGCAGGTGCAGAAACAGGAGCTGAAATGAATCTGGCACCAGGCGGTCCAGCAGGTTGCGGATCTGCCCGTCAGAGGGAATGCCTTGCATGCCAAACAGCGTCTGGCCGTTGGAACGGCCCACGTCGTCCTGCATCCTCCGCTGAAAAGCAAGAAAGGAGGGCGATGGCAGAAAGAAGCAGGCAAATGCGCTCAACACGGCATCGGCCAGCGTGTAGCGCAGATTGGGCCCCTGACGGTATATCCTCAAATGTGCCGGCGGCCGATCGGATGCGTTTCAGCACATCGCGCAGCAGCTTGCTTGGTTTCATGGGTGCACCTCAGAGTGAAAGACAAAAGCACCCTATAGCAGGGCATCGCAGGACCGATATTGCCAGTCCATACACCCATCATACACATAACGTCTGCTGAACAGGCATTCCCGTAAACCCTACATGCATCCAAATTTAGAATCGCTGTAAGTGTTACTTTTATGTTGCAGGTTTTGCGGACCGCATCTGACCGCTACCAGATTTTCCATCCCACCCCTAACGCATGCCTCCGATGGCCAGATACGACATCACTGTGAACGGAACGACCCGCCAGGTCGAGGCTTCCTCCTCCACACCGCTGTTATGGGTCCTGCGCGACCACCTCAAGCTCCTGGGCACCAAGTTCGGCTGCGGCATCGCCCAGTGCGGCGCATGCACCGTGCATGTAGGAGACCAAGCCATCCGCTCGTGCTCCTTTCCTGTGGCGGCTGTCGGCACACAACCGGTCACCACTATCGAAGGGCTTTCTGCCTCGGGTGACCACCCACTACAGCAGGCCTGGATAGAGCACGACGTCCCCCAGTGCGGCTATTGCCAAGCCGGACAGATCATGAGCGCTGCGGCACTGCTGCAGGCCACACCCGCGCCTACGGACGATGATATTGACCAAGCTATGGAAGGTAACATCTGCCGGTGCGGCACCTACCTCAGAATCCGCGCCGCCATCAAGACGGCCGCCGGCATGGGTTGACAGACATGTCGATTATTTCTCTACCATTGACCTGACGCAGCACACCGTGGCAAAGCACTCTGTTTCCCGTCGCTCCTTTTTGAAGGCTTCCGCGCTTGCGGGCGGCGGACTGGTTCTCGGTTTCAGCTTGGCTCCGAAGCTTCGCGAAGCGGCTGGCGCCCCCTCCAGCGGAACGCATGACATAAACGCCTATCTGACTATCAGCACTGATGGTCAGATCACGATCTATTCGGCCAATCCAGAGATCGGTCAGAACGTCAAGACCTCTATGCCCATGATTGTGGCTGATGAGCTTGATGCGGACTGGAGCCAAGTGCGTGTGGTGCAGGCCGGACTGGACACCTCCAAGTATCGTCGGCAGCTGGCCGGTGGCAGTCAGTCTATCCGACAGGGGTGGCAGACGCTGCGCCAGGCCGGTGCAACGGCGCGGCAGATGCTCATAGAGGCGGCGGCCAACCGCCTGGGGGTCCCCACAGCAGAGCTCACTACCGCTGGCGGCATCATCACGCACCAGGCTTCAGGGCGCACTCTCACCTACGGCGAGGTGGCCCAACAGGCGGCTTCCGTACCTGTGCCGAACGATGTCCCGCTCAAGCAGGCCGGCGATTTCTCCATCATAGGCACCTCGCGCAGGAATGTGGATGCGCGCGGCATCGTTACCGGTGCTCCGCTTTTTGGTATCGACATAGAGCGCGAAGGCATGCTGATCGCTATGATCGAGCACGCACCGGGCTTCGGCATGCGGCTGCGATCCATGGCTGCGGAAGCCGCGCGTGCGATGCCGGGCATCACTGACATCTTCATCATCGATGCTTCGGTACCGGAGCGCCAGTGGAGCGACGTTAACGCGTTTACAGAAAAAGTCGTCGTAGTGGGCACCTCGACCTGGGAGGTGTTGCAGGCCAAACGGGCACTGGTGCTCGAATGGGAATCCGACGGCACGCCGGAATCCACCGAGATGCACGAAGCGCAGCTGACAGGGCTTCTCGATGGCGACAGTAATGTACAGGTTGGACGCCGCGACGGGGACCCAGAGACAGCCTTTGCTCAGGCTGCCCGGATCATCGAGCGCACGTACAGCGCTCCGCTTCTGGCCCACAACACATTGGAGCCAATGAATTTCTTTGCTCATGTGCAGGGCAACCGGGCAGAGCTCGCGGGTCCTGTGCAGACACCGGCGTCCCTGCGGCGTTCAGTGGCAAGCGCTTGCGACCTCCCGGAAGAGAACATCTCCATCGACCTGACTCGTATGGGCGGCGGCTTCGGGCGCAGGCTCTACGGCAACTTCGCGGTGGAAGCTGCGGTGATATCGCAACGGATGCAGGCGCCCATCAAGCTGCTCTATACGCGAGAAGATGACCTGACGCAGGGCACTTACCGTCCCAGCTATAAGGTGCGCTATCGGGCCGGTCTGGATGAGAATGGCAACTTGGTCGCTTTCGCGGTGCGTGGCGCCGGCATCAACGAGAGCCCGGTCTTTGCTAATCGCTTCCCGGCAGGTGCCGTGGACCACTATCTGGCGGAGTTGGTGTTCATGGATTCCGACGTTACAACAGGCGCATGGCGCGCGCCGCGCAGCAACTTTATAGCGGGTGCGGAGCAGAGCTTTCTTGACGAAGTGGCCCGCGCCGCGGGCAAGGATCCCATCGATTTCCGTCTGGCGTTGTTTGAGCGTGCTATGGCGCGCCCTGTGGGTGACGATCACGACTACGAGGCCGCGCGTTTTGCTGGTGTCCTGAAGCTTGTCCGGGAGCGGTCAGGCTGGGATGGGGCGTCTGTCCCCGGCCTGTACCGAGGCGTTAGCGTCTATTACTGCCACAATTCGTATGTAGCGCAAGTCTTGGACCTCACGATGAGCGCCTCGGGACCCATAATCGAAAAGGTCTGGTGTGCTATTGACTGTGGCATTGTGATCAACCCGGATGCGGCTCGCAACCAGGTCGAGGGCGGCATTGTGGACGGCATCGGGCATGCCATGTACAGCGGATTGACCATTGCGGACGGCCGTCCAGAGCAGACTAATTTCCACACGTACCGCCTCATCCGTATGAACGAGGCGCCCCGAGCCATCGAGACCTTCTTTGTCGACAACGGTATTGATCCTACCGGGCTGGGCGAGCCCTCATTGCCACCGGTTTCGGGGGCCTTGGCGAACGCCTACTTTGAGGCCACCGGCACCCGCCTGAGTACCCAGCCCTTCATCCAGACGATCGAGCAGCAGCCTCCGCAGGGGTAGGCACTGCTCTTAGCCGCGTACACGGTCTTCTGTACCAGGTGTTTGGCAACGCCATTGGTGACGCCATGCCGCTTTTGTACGAGACGCAGAGAACGGTCACCTGGCAGCCTGCACGTTGGCTCTGGTCGCGGCCATTTTCGCATAGCAGGTTGCACTCACCGCAGGGGGGCGTCCTTTTTTCACCCCGCTCCACCGGCGCTGCCCTAGTAGTAGCGCGGACCACGACGAGGCATCTCCACGACGGGCAGCGTCAGAGCGCCTTACGCCTGGCAGGGAAAATCCGCAGGCGCCTTCAGCTTGTCTTGAACAGAACCCTTGCAGGTCCCTGACTGCTGCCAAGATCGCCTAAGGGGCGCGCGCTCGTGCCGTTTCCGGGTTCCTCGCCCGATTCCTCGGTACAGGTACGCAAACGAGCTCGACCTTTAGGGGACCACTTTCGCGGCCGGTACTGGGAAACCTGCACCACGGCTCAACGCGAAGGCTTGCGAATCCTTGCCCTCGCAGCAGGCCAACCGCCCAAGGCGGCACCCCGCGCACTTAGCCCTTCCTGGTTCTCGATTTGAGAGACTTAGCATTTGTGAAGCCCAACGAATGCCTTGCGGCTAAGAATATCACTGCAAACACTTAACGTAATGGCCGTGCAATACGACATCCTTGCGTAATACATGACACACCTGTTGCCAGCTTCACGATGATTGCGCATGAGCATCTCGGCCGTGAGTTGACTGCTCTGGCATATAGCTGCCCAATAACACAGGGTAAGCCCGCCTATGGCAGCAATATCGGCAGGATGCTATGGCCAAGTGAGGGGGATTATGTACTTGGGTTGACGGTCCCGCGCTCCTTCTCCACCTTCTTCGGTGTGATAGACCGGCCTGGACGGTAGCGGTGCAGGGCCTTCGCCACCTGTTCCAGCGTGGCGTTTCCGTAGTCGGCCTTCCGGCCCGCTTGGCGGGCGACCTTCGGCTTCTTCGGCGTACTCATCGGCGGCGGTCCTTTCAGCCAGTGGGGAAGCGAACAACCACGATAAGGTATCGCCAGCCGACCGGCCCGAGCAACGCGACCCGAAGGGATGAGCCGCTTTGGGTGGCCGCGCACGTCGCGTCGGAGTGAATGGAGACCTTGATCCAGATCAGGGACCCCTGCTCGTAGGTGCCGACCCAGCAGTTGACGAGTGCGTTGTCTATGTCGGTGTTGGGTAAGGAAGCAGCGATGCCGCCATCGCGCGGGATCGTACCTTCGCTAGTCATGGTGATGGTGCTCGCGCCCCGTGCACCTTGGGGGCCGACCAGCCCTGGTGGCCCTTGAGGGCCTTCGGGTCCCATCGGTCCCTCGCAGGATAGGCTGGCGAGTGAGAGGGTGGCGGCAACGAGAATGGTGTGGAGGGTGGTTATGAGGGGCTTCCCGGGTGAGAGGTGGTGACCCGGCCTATCCGACATGGGTGCCGGGCCTTGGTCACTCACCAACGGAAAACCGTCGCAAGTCCTCGCCTATTCGCCTGAGCGCCGGGAGCTACCCGCCCGCTCGTTTCAGCAGCTGTTGTATTCAGCGGGAAGCCCGACATGGGCATTCCGCTGGTGAGAGTGACCTCGATCACGGTAACCGAAGTGCTCGGGCAACCGCAAGGAGCAGCACTCGCGGCCACCGAGTGCTGGTTTGCTCGCTGAAACCTTCGGGTTTACGATGGAGTATCTATCTACCCCCACGTTCCTTCACCGGAGTATCGATGACGATTCCTGAATGGTTGGTCCCCCTCGCTCTGATAATCGGCGCGATCGTCACCCTTTGGAAAGCACTTGGAAAACGCACGGATCACGTAGAAACCAGGCTGGAAGAACGACTCCAACGCACAGAAGAACGAACGACAGGCCGCCTCGAACGGATGGAGCATCGTCTGCTCAGTGCGATTCGCTCCGTCTTGCCGGTCGGAGACGTCGTCGCCAGCCGAAGTCCCATTGCCCTCACGCCCCTTGGTAAAAACGTCGCTAACGACATGGAAGCGGATACTTGGGCAGAGAACCTGGCAAGCCAACTGGCGACCGACGCAGGAACACGAAACTTCGAGATTCAGGAGTTCGCGTTCGAGTATGTAGAACGAAAGGATACCTTCCGATCAGCCAAACGTGATCGGATTCGAGAAGTGGCGTACAATCACGGATTACAAACATACGCCGTGCGTCGTGTCCTCGCAATCAAACTCAGGGACCAACTCCTGAAACTAGCGGGCCTTCAGCCCCCGGAGTAGCCCCACCTAACTCGCCACCGGGGACCGTCCGTTGTCGGCGATCAGATCCCGGTACATGAGCCGCTTCCCGACCATCCGGGCGACGATGTGCTCCATTTGCCGGATGGTGTCGAGTTCCTGGATGTTGTGCCGCCCGCAGAACTCGTTGACGTACCGGTGTAGGTGCTTCGGGCTGAGCCGGTGGAACGTCCCTTTATGGGCCCGCTTGAGCATGCTCCAGAAGGATTCCACGCCATTGGTGTGAACCGTCTCGCCCGCCAGATACCGGACGTATTCGGCAGTGCTGTGCTTCACCGCTTCGTGGTGCCGTCCCGATCCCTTGTAGGCCGTCGCGTCGTCCGTGTAGAGCGCCGCATTCGGGTTGGCGTGTTCGTCCACGAAGCCCTGCAACGTCTTCCGGTCGGTCCGCTCGATGACCCGCGCGGCCACCTTACTGGTCTCCCGGTCCTTGGCACCGACAACCGCCGTCTTGCCAACCGGACCCCGACCGAGGTTTTTCCGGTCCCTGGCTCGCCAGTTCTTCTCCAACCCACCAACGTACGTCTCGTCCGCCTCGATCGGCCTGGACATGACCATCGGACCCTCTGCACCGAACGCTTCCCGGATCCGCTGCTGCATGAACCAAGCAGTCTTGTAGCTGACGCCGATGTCCCGGTGCAGTTTCATCGCGGCAACGCCCTTGAGGCTCGTTACGTCCAGGTAGCTCTGCCCGTTACCCATATAGTGAACTAGTCTGACGACTCAGCGGGTGCCTTGGACCTATCTTCAGGCCCAGCAATAGTGCTCAGTTCGCGGCGATGAGTGATCATGCGGAGCACCCTTGCTGACTTTTTGCACTTCGCCGTCCGTAAGGTTTCGACGTGCCGTTACTCAATGTGCGTTCAGACATGCATTAGGGGTATCCATTGCTTACGATGCCAGTGCTGCTCCGTGGTGGCGTGCCTATGGCTCGTGCGCCGTTGCGCGACAGGGTCAAGAAGGTATGCTGCTCCCATGGCCATAGTCGCAACCAAGCCGTTCTCGATACGCTGCCGGCAGCATTTCGTACGCAACGCAAACAATGGATAGTCGCTCTAATCCGCGCCACATGATCTGAAAGCTGGGCGGTTTATCGCGACTTAGATTCTGAAAGCCGCCCATTAACTCTACTAGCAGAAGCACCGCTTCCAGGGTGCGGGGTACAGGCAGCTTCACGTTCTTAGCATAAATGGAGAGAGCAAACAACTGCATCGGGGAGAATATCAGCTTGGCGTCTAATCCAGGGACGGCACGCCCCAGTAAGGTGAGCATCATGACATAGCAGGCGATCACGCAGTACATCGCTAACTCACGTTCCAGACGCGCTGCCGAATGCATCGCCATGCGTTCCACCTTACAGCCACTCTTGAGCACACGGAAAAAGTCTTCAACACGCCATCGCCGGGTATAATAAGTCAGGATCTGCACCGCTTCTTCTGCGCTGTGCACCGCCATACTGGTCAGCAGGTACCATTCCACCGCCTTCTCTCCCTTCGGGGGTGCGATCTCCTGGACATGCACGCCGTACATCGTTACGGATCCCACTTGCTGCTGCGTGGCGGGCAGCTTTACGCAATGGTAGCGTACCTCGGCTTGGGCAATACGGTGACTGCGCCCGCGATGCACCTTCTTCCTGGAAGACTTCGGACGCGCCGTGACTCGTTGGATCTCTATCCGCACCCTCGCAGCGGCAGGACCGCTGCGAAGCGTCTCAAACAGCTTTGTATTCTTCGCCAGTTTCCGGTCATGACGGGCGCGCACCAAGATGTCCGCGCGATCCTGTGCCTGCTGGGCGGCAAATAGCGGAAAGTTATCCGCCTCCCGGTCCATCACGCAGATGAGGCGACACTGCTTGGAAACCTCCTCTGCTGCTTCGCAGATGTCCAGAAATCCGTCTAACCACTGCTGCGATCGAGGTTTGAGCGGCCCCGTATCTGGATCCCGATAACTCCACCGTAATATCCCCAGGGGCAGGCCATCGGTAGTAGTAACCAGCGTGGCATGAAGGGGCATCCCACGGGATTTTGCTTTCGTCTGGTTGGTACCTATGACCTGCAAGTCTTCACAGGCGGGTCGCGTGCTGAAATTCAGCTTGGTGGTATCCTGTATGCAGAGTACCGCCTTCTGACTGCGTATCCGCTCAATCGTACGTTTGCGATGCGGCGCCAGCATGTTTTCGGGCGTTACGTCGGCCTGCTTACTGCTCAGAAGCCGGTAATGGGCCTTCACCGCCGCCCTATCATGGCTTATATGGGAGCATATAGGCTTTCCTATCACATCGGCCAACAACGATGCGCTCTTCACCAGCCGCGTGGACAGCCGCCGGTCTCCCAGCGGAGCATCTCCGAACTCTGCCTCAACCCAGTCGTCCATGCCTTCGTGCGGTTACCTGACCGGACGCAGCGCCACCTCGGGTACGCCCAAGTACGAGCGCCACCGGCGGTCCACTGCGTACATGAACAAGGCCTTCGGCGCTTCTTCTTTGGAATGTGCGTGGCGCTTGCCCCCAGCAGTATAGCCGATGGACAGAAAATTGGCCGCCTTGAAACACGTACCTTTCCATGGAGGTTCCCTCGCGGTAGGGACCCGGGTTTCCCCGGGCCCCCCGCACAGATCCGGACGGGCGCGTTAACGCATCCGGCTCCTCCCTTGGGTCGCACCGGCGTGCATGGCGACATATCGTTGATTAGGCCAGGGGTGTTTGATCTTGAGCGCAGGCCAGCACCATGTAATCATGGTCTCCAGCTTACTCCATGTCATGCGATCCTTCTGCGAACGTCTGCGGATTATTTTCATCCATTCACGCTTCAGGCGGGTAAAGAACCTTCGTAGGAACACAAAGCTGGTGGGAACAGCATAGTAGTTCAGCCATCCCCGAAGTACGCGCCCCAGCCACTGGGCTGTAGCGTGTAACGGTGCATGCATCCTACGGCGAAGCTCCTGACGCAGGCTTTTCAGCTTTCGTGCCATTCGCTTCCCCACCGGTTTCCGTCCCAATCCGAAACGACCGCGGCGGTCCCTTCGGCAATAATGCGTAAAACCCAAAAAGTCAAACGTCTCGGGACGACCCTCACCTCGGCTGCGGCGATTCACCGCCGCAAACCGCCCAAATTCCAACAAGCGAGTCTTCTTCGGATGCAGGGATAAGCCAAATTTGGCCATCCGCTGCCCTAGATCCCTTAGAAAACGCTGCGCGTCGTGCTTCCGCTGGAAGCCTACCACAAAGTCGTCCGCATAACGGACAAGGCAGGTTTCCCCCCACGCCACCCGCACGCGCCATCGCTTATCGTACCACAGGTCCAGAACATAATGCAGGTACACATTCGCCAGTATCGGCGAAATTACCGCGCCTTGCGGGGTGCCCATCGGACTGTCCCGCAAAACACCGGCCTCCATTACGCCTGCCTTGAGCCATTTGATGATCAGCCGAATGACCCGTTTGTCCGCTATGCGGTGCTCCAGAAACCGAATCAGCCAGCCCTGGTCCACCATGTCAAAGAAAGAACGTATGTCCGCATCAACAATCCAGTTGACCTTCGTACGCTCGATCGCATAGGCCAACGCGTCCAACGCATCATGCGCCCTCCGCTTGTACCTAAACCCATAGCTGAAGTCAAGAAACTCCTCCTCATAGATCGGGAGCAGGATACAGATCGCCACCGCAGCCTGGACAATCTTGTCCTCCAGTGCCGCAATGCCGAGCGGTCGTGTACTGCCATCTGGCTTGGGTATCTCAACCCGCCTGGACGGCATCGCCCGGTACGCTCCGCTGTGTACGCGGTCGTGTAAGTCAGCCAAACGCGCTGTCAATCCAACCTCGTACTCCGCCCATGTCACGCCGTCCACGCCTGGCGCTGCCTTCCTCTTTAAACGATAGAAGGCATGCCGCAGCGATTTCACCGTGATATGGTGCAGAAGCGTCGTGAGCTGCTCCTTGGGTTTCCGCTTCACGAATTGTCGCAACCGGTCCGCTCCTTGTTGCACCGCTACCCGATCCCGCGCCCGGACAGTGTTAGAGTTTTCCAGTTTCCCCTCAGGTACAGGACTTGGCTCCGGCAGCTCCGCCGGGCGGCTACGCCCCTTGTTCGCTGCTTTCTTAGCTACTATTCCTGTATCGGACTTCTCCATGTCGTTCATCTCCAGTTACGGGGATTAACCCTCTCTTTCGCGACCCTGAACGACTCCAGGGTGACACGGAGACCTCCCAGGTCCCGGCGTAGTACGTACGTGCGTGCCTGGGTTCTTGGACACCGCGGGACCCTCCTCCGCCTCACCATTAGCGGCAAAGAAGGTGTTGCCTTCGACCAAATGCAAAGTCTCGGCATCCCGGACGATGAAGCTTTCGGTGCTCATTAGCCCTGCCCACACGCGCCTCTACCGACGCTTCGCCTGTACCCTCGCGAGTACACACGCACGGCTCGAGGAGATGTGCAGATGGTTAGTCTTTCACAACGGGGGACTTGCACCCCCTGTACTAACGCCAGTTAGCCTGGCGCACACATACGTTTCTGTCAACCAGGGGTGGTATCCATAAAGCGCATAACAGTCGTCAGGTACCTGCTTCAACACCCTGCCGAATACGTGACTGGCCAGGTATTTGCAGGTGCCGCGTATCAGAAAGCGGCTCAAACAGAAGATGCGGTGGAGGTGCGCTTGGCGTTGGGCATCGCTCCATGCCATGAAGTGTTCCCTTGCGGCTAAGCGCAAGGCCGGGGCGGAAAAGCCTACCGCGCCCAGATATCCATGTGCGCTCACTACCAGGTACCGCAGCTGGGCACCAACAAGGGTGGTCGTACCACGAGGATGCTCATGGTGCAGCAGGGTATTCCACACCGCACGCTGTGCTGCGGTCCGAACTCTTACCACTGCAAGACCTTCCACCTCATCCAAAGTCGCTGGCATCGCCACCGGTGGAGCAACCGCCTCGTCCAACAGGCGGGGCGACGCCTGCGCAGCATGATTGTTGAGCGGTGCTGGCAGCGTGATCTCACCCCGTGCCTCCAGCTTCAAGAGAGCTTTCGCGCAGGTAGCTACCTGTGCCCTGCCTTTGGCATCTACAAAGCCAAAGTCCTCACATACACGGCGCGCAATCGCGGTGCGATTGGGAAGGCTCTCGTCAGAGAGCCTCTTCTTCAAGCGAATGCGCCCCCAGAGAGCACTGAGAGTCCGCAAAATCTGATTCTGCTCGAACATGCTGCTATGGTAAGCAGCACGACTTAGAAAGTTAAGTGGTCCTAATGAGCCGGGGGTAAACCTGAGCACTATTGCTGGGCCTGAAGATAGGTCCAATGCACCCGCAGAGTCGTCAGACTAGGTCACTATATGGGTAACGGGCAGGGCTACCTGAACCGCAGCCGGGATGGTCCACCGGGTAACGAGATCATGTGGCGTGGGCTGGACCGATTAACAACAGCCGTATTCGCTTTGAGCTTGCTGGAGGATGACCCATGACAACCATGCATACCGTTTGAATATCCACATACGTGGGACTACGGGGAAGGTGCAGCCCGTTCGAGGCCGTAGCCTGTGCCCCGACTATCGACCTCGCGGAATCCACATGCCACCTGACCTAGAGGTACAACCTCCCATATGTTGTCCCCTACAGTCCACAAATCTACCATCAGACTACCCGGTGAATCCTACGCTCCCTAATATTGTAAGATGCACCGTTATGGGTAAACGGCAGGACTAGCGTAAGTGGGCCCCCATTTCGCGGGCGGCAAGATCCTGAACCAAGAGCGGGCCCGCGGCATCCCTCAGCCGTCACTGTCGCATCCCATATCCGGGCAGGCTACCAACAGATTCCGGTCCGATTGGCATACAAATTCCGCTCCATGGTGATTGCGCAACCGTCTCCAACGCTGTCCGATGCGCAAGTTCTATATTCTTGGCGAAAGTCGGACGTGGGCTGGCATTGCAGCGGACCACCGTATGTCTGTGCCGCCCTCATCCGCCTCAGTGTCCTTGGCCGCCCCTGATTCGCTAGGTGTGACTGCGAGAAACGTCTTGATTGCTCTACACCTCGGCAGCCCGGCACGCCACTGGGCGCGTCAGCACAGAAATACCTTGCGGTGCGCGGCACCTTTCTAGTATCTGCGCGTTGTGTGGGTACGTTAGACGCTAGGGCTTTACATTGATAACATGACTCCTGAATTCACGAGCGAAGGGCTCATAAACCTCGTTGCCTTCTTGGGCCTCTTCGCGTTCATTTGGAGACTGCACCGCGGTAACGTCAAACTCCACGCCGAGCTCACGAACCAGTCCGCCGAGCACCGCGCCGAGACCAAGAAAGACCTCGCCGAGCACCGCGCCGAGACCAAGAAAGACCTCGCCGAGCACCGCGCCGAGATCAAGAAAGACTTCGCCGAACTCCGCAAAGACTTCGCCGAGACCAAGAAAGACCTCGCCGAACTCCGCGCCGAGATCAAGAAAGACTTCGCCGAACTCCGCAAAGACTTCGCCGAACTCCGCGCCGAGACCAAGAAAGACCTCGCCGAACTCCGCAAAGACTTCGCCGAACTCCGCGCCGAGACCAAGAAAGACCTCGCCGAACTCCGCAAAGACTTCGCCGAACTCCGCGCCGAGACCAAGAAAGACCTCGCCGAACTCCGCAAAGACTTCGCCAAGCACCGCGCCGAGACCAAGAAAGACCTCGCCGAGCACCGCGCCGAGACCAAGAAAGACCTCGCCGAACTCCGCGCCGAGATTAAAGAGTTGGCCACACATGTTCGGAGTTTGGCCAACAGGGTCGCACGCATTGAGGGGCTCACAGAGAACCCACGGTGGTTGCCTTGGCTGGTGTCCCCTCCTGAGGACCTACGCCAAAAAGCGGCGGACAGATAACGGTGCCTGAAAGTGGTCTCAGCTTATTCGAAGCCCAGAGAGGTCGTTGTGGCTATCGCTACCGTACTGCGTTGTATAACGGCATGGATCAGCAGCCCCTGATGTAAGCAAGAACCCACACGCTCCGTGTACCTCGTTGCCACCGATGGAGCGCACACCAGGGGCATACTTGGGCGTTGTGGAGGAAATGCCACGCTAATTGAAGTAGGGTACCTTCCTATTTCCTTCAAAAGCCCCACCTGAGTCTTGCGTCAGGGGCACGAAAACGGCTTTCGCGCACATGTGTGTACGGTAACCGTCCCGTAGACTGCATTAAATGCAGGCCATGTGGCCATCTCGTGTAACGCCCCCCAAAGCCGGGTACAGGGGAGGTCCGGCCTTGCATTTCACTACCAGTGACGAAGTTGGGTTCAGTAGCGCGTGGTCAGACCTTTGCTTACGGTCCAGGCCATCAATGCGATACCGCTTGACTACGCGGTCAACCATTCGTCGAGCATCCCAGCCTAACGCGGCCAGAAACGGCTCTACCAACAAGGTCTCAACCTGCCTTTCATACTGAACGCCGGTTCAGTCTCCACACCGTCTGGCCACAAACTGTCCAGACTTTCCTACCATATCTGCGCAGCAGTTCCACCTCCGCCCTTCTTGCTGCTCATAATGACCCGTGCGGGCCGCACCTCAAGTGACAACAATGGTCAGCCTGCCCGAACAAGCGTGACCGAGCGCGGCACTAGTCCAGCATACCGTACGTGATAGCGTCCACCGGATTCTTCCCACCACCCGTCGACAGTGTCCGCGTAACCTCGTCAAAATAGAGCATCTCGCCCGTACGCTGGTGCAAGGCAACCTGCTCTGCCAGCGTCGGGGTGGGGTGGTAGGTGAGCCCCCTCCACAGCGGCTGCTTCTGCCAGAGCCTTGGTGAAAGTCCGCTCCCAGCCGCCCAGCCGCCTGGATTCGCAACCCATTATCCAGACCATTGAGCGGCTACCGCCGCTGGATCAAGGGTCGCCCGAAGCTGCCATCCTGTCCGCTAGGAGCTCTGCGACATCTTTCACGACCATCGGCTGCTTTGCGCTCGCAGCGGCATCGGTCAGCATCCGCAGGCAGAACGGACACCCGGTAGCTATCACCTCGGCGCCGGTCGCGGCCGCTTCTCTGTAGCGAGCATCTCCAACCGTGGGCGCAGCCTCCTCTTTCCACATCTGGGCGCCACCAGCCCCGCAGCAGAAAGAGCGCTTTCCACTACGCGGCATCTCCACCACGGGTAACGCCAGCGCACCCAGCGCCTGGCGAGGAGGATCCACAATCCCGTTCTGGCGTGCCAAATAGCACGGATCATGAAACGTCACGGCGGGTCCATCTTGCGGCGACCCGCTGAGTCGACCTTCGGCCACCAGCGCTGCTAACAGCTCCGTATGGTGAATCACCTCGTAGTGCCCGCCCAACGCACCGTACTCTTTGCCTAGCGTATGCAGGCAATGAGGACAGGTCGTCAGGATGCGCTTAGGACGCACCGCGTTCAACGTGTCAATGTTGGCGCGCGCCAACATGTCAAACAGGTACTCATTGCCGCTTCTTCTGGCAGCGTCACCCGTGCACCGCTCATGGCCTCCCAATACGGCAAATCGAACCTGGGCCCGCTCCAGCAACCTCGCGAGGCTACGGGCAGTCTTCTGCGCGCGCTGGTCATAGGACGGACCGCAGCCGACCCACCACAACAGGTCAGCCTCTGGATCCTCGTCCACCGTGGGGATAGAGAGTCCCTCAGCCCAGGCCATCCTATCCGCGGCGGCCAGGTTCCACGGGTTGCCGTTACGTTCCATGCCACGCCAGGCCGACTGGAGCTCGCCTGGAAAGCGATCCTCCATCAGCACTTGTCCCCGCCGGATCTCCAAGATGTCCAGCATCGGTTCGTTACCTACTGGACAGATATCCGTACATGCCCCGCAGGCAGTGCACGCCCAAAGGGCCGACTCGGTGATAGCGAAGTCGAGGAGAGCAAGTCCAGATGGAGCGCCGCTGGCAAATGGCTTCAGATGCTCATTCAAATAGTAGCGCTTGCTGACCTCCAGCGCCGCTGGCGACAGGTCCTTGCCTGTCGCATAGGCCGGACATACGTCCTGACACCGGTTGCACATGATGCACGCGAAGGCATCCACGATGCTGGTGCGCGGCAAGTCTTCCAAGCGCTGCGCACCAAACACCTCCCGGGAGTCATCGTCGAAATCAATCGGATCCAGTGCTCCGGGTGAGGTACGCTCCGGCTTCGTCCAGAAGTTGAAGCCGGCCATAATAAAATGTAGGTGCTTGGTATATGGGAAGTAGGGCACAAATAGCAGGATCAGCCCTAGCGCTCCCCACCAGCATAGGTGGCGCCCGATGTCCAGCAAGGAGGCTGGCCACAGGGGCGCGACTACACTGGCCAACGGCTGGTACGGGTCTGGGGCACCGTCGATGGCCACACCCGCTGACTCACCCGCCAGCCGGAACCCGACATGCAGCAGGATGAAGCAACCCACAATAAGAGAGTCGCGGGATATCGTTAGCCGCAGCAGCCACACCTTGAAAGCCTCGATGTACCGTATATCGCTCCTGAAGGACAGCCGACCTTTGGCAGCCGACAGAAAGCGCCTGATGAGCAATGCGACCATCCCGACAAGCACGAGACCGCTGAAGAGGTCGGCGCCCAAGAGGTAGGCATGGTGCACACTCCCGCCTCCTAACAGGTGGACACCCGTATAGCCCCAGACTACATCAAGAACATTGACCGCCAAATAGAAAACAAATCCCCACGCAATGAGCAAATGCACCAGGCTCGTGAGCGTGCGCGTCTTCCACATCGCTTTCATCAGGATCCAGTCGACCGCGGCGCGGGCCACCCGCCTGATGTTCAGCTTCAGCGAAGGTCCGCTGCCACGCCCAATAGCTTGGAAGACGCTGGAAAAGCCTCGCCATGCCCAGAAAGCTGACGCGACCGCCGCGAACGCGAAAAGTACCTGTTCCGTTGGTGTCAGCATAACCGTTGGCATTGCCCGCGATGGCCCCTGCCCACATACACTGCCGGGACTGGGACAACCTGTGCTCGCCGCACGCACGCTGCGGCAGCGCTGGAGGGCAGAACTGGAATCGGCGGGTCGGCTGGCTGGCCGCGCCGACGTCAACCCCGGCCCAAGTGGGGCTACCCTAGCGTATAGAGTGCCGGGTCGATGGCAAGGCTTGTACCCTGCAGGATAGCATCGTTTGCGACAATGGCAATCACGGCCGCCTCCAGCCCGCGCTGGTAATCCGCTGCTGGCAGGTATGGACCGAACTCGTGGTTATCCATAAACTCGTTCAGTGCGTACCAGAGCGGTGTTTCGACGTTGGGATCGTCTTCGGTCGGGTCCTGGTTCTGGGCATCTAGCTGCGTCGCATTGGCCAGAAGCGCGATGCCCGTCTCCTTGTAAAACTTGTCTTTGCGGGCATAGACTTCCCAGCCTAGCATCGGCGCATCCACCTCCTTGAACATCCAGGCTTTACCCCTGTCCCTAAACAGGATAGTGCTGTCGGTACCGTAGTAAGCTTCGTACGCATCATCAAAAGAGCTTGCCAGCGTGGCGTCGAACATCATGTGCATGCCACTGGGGAACTCGAAGACCGCCTGTACAGTGTCGGGCACTTCCCGTCCGTCGTTCCATGCCATGATCTGACCAAACCCGATGACTTTGGTCGGCAGCGCGCCCAGAACCCAGTAAGCAACATCCATCTGGTGGATACCCATCTCGCCGACCAGTCCGATCGACAGCTCCGGGTCTAGACGCCAGTTCAGTGCCCGTACGCGATCCGCATTCGGCGATGTCCGCCGCCAGCTTTGGCGGGCATGCCACTGGGCGCGCCCCATAGCCGGGCTGCCAATCGCGCCACTGCGGATAAACTGGAAAACGGAGCGGTGTTGCGGATTCGAGCGGTAGGTGTGGCCTACCTGGAATATCTGGCTGTCACTTACCGCCTGTGCCGCGACTGCCATCGCCCGAGCGTCATCTACAGAGGAGGCCATGGGTGCCTCGCAGTACACGTTCTTGCTGGCCTCTAGCGCATCGACGACTATTTGGCGATGCATGTGGGTCGGAGTGGCGACCACCACTGCCTGAATCTCCGCATCATCTAGCACTTGGTGGTAATCTTCGTAGCGTGCCGCATCCGGGACATCCCGTTGCGCACGCCGCAACATCGGCGCATAGCTGTCACATATGGCGGCCACATGCGCGCCGGGCACGCGCGAGAGGGTAGACGTGATTTCTCTGCCGCGCGGACCGTAGCCAATCACTCCGATGTTAACGTCGGCGCTCTGTGGGGGGCGGGTTCGCACAAAGGAGGGATCCGGGCGGATCTCCACCGCCCTAGAGAGGCCCAAAAGGGAGGCGGCGGCACCGCCCGTTCTGAGGAAGTCGCGACGACTGATCATGTGCTCAACAGGAGTTAACAGGGTGCTTCTATTGGCACGCGCGCGCGGATGTCTATGCCATGGGCCACGACCGGACCAGTCGCGCGCGTCACCAGAAAGCGCAAGGTACCAAAGTTCTGCAAAGCACGGCTTCGCTCATCTGTTCCCATAACCATCAGTGCGGTAGCAAGCGCATCCGCGTCGGCAGCAGAAGGGTGCACCACCGCTGCCAGCTCCGCCCCCGCTACCGGCATGCCGCTGCGCGGATCTATCACGTGGCCATACACTATACCATCGTTTTGAAATGCTTTGCCCCATACTGCCGACACCGACAGCGCTTCATCGTTCAGAGTTACTACGGCCTGGGGCAAACATACGCCATCGGCCTGGCTGCGGGTAAGCGGGACCGCGACGCGCCATCCCTTTTCGTCGGGGGGCGCTCCGAGAGCAAACACGGAGCTCGTACCACCATGGAGCAGAGCCCGGTTGACTCCGCATTCCTTCAGGATGCTTGCCGCCTCGTCTATAGCATACCCTTTGCCAATGCCCCCCAGATCTATGGAGAGCCCGTCGCGCAGGAAGGCTACAGACCTGTTCGGTTCATTCAGAACCACATGCTGCATACCGACGACGCTGCGCGCCTGCTGCAGAGCGTCGCGCGCAGGCCAGTGGCCCCGTCCGCGCACGAATCCCCAGCACTTCATGAGGGGAGCGACCGTGATGTCAAAGGCTCCTCCAGTACTCTCAGTGATGGCGGCAGCGCGCTGAAGCAGCCGAAACGTGCAAGCGGATACTCGCACCGGGCCGCTTGCGGCAGCCCGATTGATGCGGCTTACCTCACTGGTGGGCCGATAGAAGCTGAGGCGTGCTTCCATGTGCGCGATTTCCGCCAGTGCCTCTTCCCCTGCGGCGCGCAGGGATGGGGCGTCGCTACCCATGAGCACAAGCTCGAAGCGCGTCGCCATAGCCTCTAGAGCCATCTTAACGGTATGCATCGGTCCCATTGCCTACCTGCATCAGCATCACCCGGTAGCTGCTCTGATGAGTGGAGCGTACAAAGTTAGCGACAGTAGTGCTGTGATCCTGCGGACGCACGGTACTGAACGGCCTGTGGGCACCTTCGATGCAGGGACCTCAGCTATTGTCTGGTACCACAACGCCGCAGGAGGGGCGCCCTGCTCCGATGTTAATGAGCATCCGCCGTGGGCGCACAGCCAAACCCGATTTGGGGAACCCCTTTGGGCGAACAGAATCAGTGCTGTCATGACGGTCGCTGAAGCCGAAATCCGTGTGCCAGAAGCGCCCGAGAAGGGGGCCATGTGCCCCCGGGCTTCGCACCGCGTTCTGCCTGACCGCCGATGGCTAGAAGCCCGCATCGCGGCAAATGGGCTGCATCGCCCGCGAATGTACGTGGCGCATGCACTGAAGACTCCACTTGCCGAGTGGGCTGGTCCCTGCAGGCCCGTCGTTTTGGACTCAGAGAGGTCAAGTCCACGTATTCCAGTCACCGGTGCCCCCGCCAAGCGGAAGGCACTTGGTGTTATCAGCCGAACGATATCGTTGTGCCGCCCTACCTACAGTTGCAGCTACGTTCTTCGTCCCTGACTAGCGTAAGTGTGCCTCCATTTCGCGGGCGGCATGATCCTGAACCAAGAGCGAGCCCGCGGCATCCCTCAGCCGTCACCGTCGCATCTCATACCCGAGCAGGCTGCCAACAGATTCCGGTCCGATGGGCATGCAAATGCCGCTCCATGGTGATTGCGCAACCGTCTCCAACGCTGTCCGATGCGCAAGTTCTATATTCTTGGCGAAAGTCGGATGTGGGCAGGCATTGCAGCGGACCACCGTATGTCTGTGCCGCCCGCATCCGCCTCAGTGTCCTTGCCCGCCCCTGATTCGTTAGGCGTGACTGCGAGAAACGTCTTGATTGCTCTACACCTCGGCAGCCCGGCACGCCACTGGGCGCGTCAGCACAGAAATACCTTGCGGTGCGCGGCACCTTTCTAGTATCTGCGCGTTGTGTGGGTACGTTAGACGCTAGGGCTTTACATTGATAACATGACTCCTGATTTCACGATCGAAGGGCTCATAAACCTCGTTGCCACCTTGGGCCTCTACGCGTTCATTTGGATACTGCACCGCGATAGCGTCAAACTCCGCGCCGAGCTCACGAAACAATTCGCCGAGCTCCGCGCCGAGACCAAAGAAGGCCTCACCGGACTCCGCGCCGAGATTAGAACAGAAACCGACCCGTAGAGAGCACCTGCGGGTCGCACCTCAAGTGGCAACAATGGTCAGCCTGCCCAATCAAGCGTGACCGCGCGCGGCACTAGTCCAGCGTACCGTACGTGATGGCGTCCACCGGATTCTTCCCACCACCCGTCGACAGCGTTCGCGTAGCCTCGTCAAAATAAAGCATCTCGCCCGTACGCTCCGACTGCTCCGCCATCGAAATGATCACCTGGCAACGGACCGCAACATCAATGTTGCCGTTTGGCTCGCGATCATCCCGGATCGCCTCGAAGAAGTCGCTGATATGCACCGGAATGCTGACACCCGGCGTGATATTCTCCTCCCTCTCCTGGTCGACCAAGTCCGCAAAGGGACGCTCTGGACGCAACTCTACGCTGGAACCACTGAAATATAACGTTCCCTCATGACCGCGAATCACCTGGTTTAAACCCTGCTCATTCACGCTGCAACCCGTAATCATCATGCACATGCCACTGGGGAATTCCACCAGCAACTGACAGTTCTCCGTCACATCGCGGTCGTCAGGACCGACATTGGCATCCATAATCCTCTTGTTGCCCACCGAGCAGACCCGCATCGGAAACTCGTTCGCTCCCGTAGCAATCAGCAGCGGATGAATACGATGCGCCAACAAGTCGCCAAGGATGCCAGCACAGTATGGGTAATACTTCCGCCAGCGGTGAAAATGCTCCTTGTTGAAAGGACGCTCCGTTACCGGACCCAGCCACTTGGCCCAGTCAATGGTCTTGCCCGCCTCAAGCTCGTCCTCAATGCGGTAATAGTTCCACTCCCCGTTCGGGCTGTTCCTATGGTAGGAATCCTGCGCCAAAACGAGCGGCCCGATCCTGCCTTCCGCAATCATCTTGGCAGCATGATGCCACTTGCCTTCCGAACAAAACTGTGAGCCAACCTGAAACTTGAGACCGGTCTCTTTGACCTTGTCATAGATCTCGAACGCCTCTCCGAGATAACGCGTCATGGGCTTTTCGCAGTAGACATGCTTGCCCGCATCGAGCGCTTCCACGGCAATCTTGGTATGCCAGTGGTCAACCGTGCCGATAAAGATGGCATCGATGTCGGGGTTGTCCAAAATGTAGCGGTAGTCCTCATGCGCGCTCACGGCAGCCTCCCGGCCTGCCGCCTGACGGGCCATCTCCAAAGACTTCAAAGCACGATCCTGGCGTACCGAATACAGGTCACAGGCCGCCGCCCCAATCGCATTGAGCTGGATGTTGTGTCGAGGCTTGCCCTCGTTGTCAACGTTGGTGACGTTGAGCAGGTGCGAGTTGTAGCCTTGGCCGCCCACTCCAATAAAGCCGGCCACGACGACGTCGTTTGCGCCTAGCACCGGCCTCACTACCGGCGCCTTCGCCCGCGCCGACACAGGCCTAGTTACCGACCCTACGGCCGCAACGGCCGCAGCCGCACCAAGAGTAGACTTCTTAAGGAAGTCGCGACGGGTAGTCTGGTCTGCAAACTGTTTCATGTGCAAAACACTGGTTTAGGGGTTTGACTGGGCAGCCCAACAACGCTGCACGCCACGGCAGGCTGCATATGCCGCAATGGCACGGCATCATTCCTACCGCGTAAGATACGACGCCACGCAATGCCGAGTACAACCCTCGGATCGACGGACGCCACTTGGAATCGCTTTCAGCCGCTTTTAGCGTGAAACGTGTATGAAGGTTCCGTCCGGGAACCCCAGGAAACTATACTTGCCGCTGATCCTTGAACAAGCGTGCATAGGGCTGGCGAAATATTAACTTAGCCTGACCGGAACCATCGGCTCCGTAACTGCGTAGGTGCTATGCACGTCGATAACCGCTCCCGCCTGCCTGAATGTCGGAAATAGTCCTTCTTTACGTTTCACGTAGCGCCCTTGACGTTGCTTTCGGTCTTGCCCTGCGCGAAGGGGCGCCGTACTCGGACGTCTTGCGCCGAGCCGTTGTCGATGAGGCCCTGATTGCGTACTCGAAGCGGATCCGGGCTGCCCAGACGGCACGCCTGAAAGCCGACCCACGAGAGCGCCCGTAGCCTTGCTACTGAGCCAGACATACCGCTGCTATACAAAGAAGGCGGGCTATGCCCGCCTGCGGCGGATGTTCGTAAACGGTAAGTGGGTCCGCAACGGGGCGGTCGAACAATGCCGCAACGCACACAAGGTAGCAGAGAAGCATCCGAGCTATTTCACGTTGACGAAGCTCTGGACGGCCGCCCGCAGAGCCGATGAGCGCAATCTCGAGTTCGGCGTGGCTGAGCAGCGTTCTGTGATCAGGGGCGTGACGGAGGGTTACAAGCGCTTTTTCAATAAGCACCATGCGCGCCCGCCGCGTTTCAGCGGCGACTTGGTGAAGAGCTTCAGGCTGCTACGAAAGCCCGAACGCGTCAGGCGCCAAGACTATCGCGTTCGCATCAAGGGCGTCGGGTACGTCCGTTTCACCGATCGGCGCGGGTTGATCAAGCGCTACGGCTGCACGTTCGTGCGCATCGTGCGGTCGTCGCTGGGTACCGAATACTCGATACAAGTCGTGTACGAGCGCCCCGAGGCGCCAGAGAACAGCTGCGCAGACACACCGATGGCCGTGGACCTTGGCTGCAAGGCCATCGCGACGCTGGCGGATGGAAAGAGCTACGCGCCCATCAAAAAGAGTGCGCCCCGCAGGGACGCTTTGCAGCGTCGGGCTGCTAAGACGAAGAAAGGCACGCGTCTGCGCCGAAAGCGGTTCGGTGCTTGGCGCAAGGAGGCCGAGCGCGTAGTAAGACGCAACCGCGGGTACCGCCACGAGGTGGCTGCCGACGTCGTTAAGCGATCCGCGAATCTGTTTCTGGAAGACCTGAAAGTAGAACGCATGACACGCGCCGGTGGCAGCCGCAAGACGGGGCTGAACCGATCGATGCGCGCGCAAGGGCTGTACGCATTGGTGCAGCTGTTGAAGTACAAATCCGCTTTGCTTGGCGGCAAGGTGGAGCTGGTTGCGCCGAACGACACAACGCAGAGATGCAGCGCTTGCCATCACAAGCCGGAGGAAAGGCTACGCCTGGCTGACAGGAAGCATCGTTGTGCCACATGCGGAAAGACCCAGTGCCGCGACGTTAACGCGGCGTTGAACGTGTTGTATCGGGGCCTTTGCCCTGATGGATGGGCGGCGAGCCTATCGTACGCGCAACACGTGTCTGCTCACCCGGACGCTGAGCGGCATCCGCTGTTGGATGCTGTGGCGGGTCTGGGGAGCGTACAGAATCGTGCTCGTGAGCTGCATCCGCAGGGGTGTTGCGCACCCACGAGTGCAGGCGAAATTGACCACCTGCCAACCAGGCAGATAGGTTAATTTTTCGCCAGCCCATAGCACTGCAACCAGCCTCCCGAACACGATGCTGCGAACGACACTCACATGCGGCCTGGGTCTGCTTCTGGTCACGACCGCCCTGGGCCAAACCGCCACGTACGAATTTGATCCCGACAGCTCCAAAATCTGGATTGACGGCACATCAAACAACACGCCTCACTGGACCGTCTACGCTACCGAATTCGACGGGTCGGTCACGCTGAATATGGAATCCGACCATGCGCATGCCACGGTCGAAGCCGCCAACCTGACGGTTCCCACCAAAATGATCAAGAGCAGGAAAAGCGGCATCATGGATCGTGTGATGTATGATGCCCTCGATGTGAATACCCACAAAGAGGTCACCTTCGTGCTAGAAAGCGTGAGCGACTTCGAAGCAGCATCCGCGACCACCGCGACCCTGACCGCGCACGGCAACCTAACACTGGGCGGGCAGACTAACGCGGTCGCCATCCCGCTGGAAGCGGAACTCCGCGATGACGGCATGGTCGTCTTCGCAGGCGTACATACCCTGGTCCTTAAAGACTATGGGATGAAGGCCCCCACTGCCATGTTCGGATCACTGCGCACAGGACCGCAGGTCACCGTGAATGCAGAACTCCATATTGGTCCCATGCAGTAGCCGAGCCAACCGGATTGCCCGTCAGTTCGGATCCACGACGGGCGCACCACTGCGTCCTAGAGCATCCCGCAGTGGTAGCAGCACATCGCTTACAAACGCTTCCAACGCGGCCTCCATCAGGCCGATCTCCTCTTCTGCTATGCGCATGCTTTCCCGGTGCAGCTGCGTCGGGCCATAGGTGTTGCGCAGGCCATTAAGCCCCACAGATAAGCGGGACTGCACACTTGGCGCATTGCGTTCGCCCGGTCCGCGCTTAACCTCATAACCCCGCAACTGCTGCCGCATCACAAGGAGGGTGTCACGCGCCTGGTATACGGAAGTCACCAGCCCGTCCTCTGGGGTGTCCGCGCGCATAAGGGCCGTCTGCATAGCGTCCACCCGCTCCATCGCTGCCTCCAGACCGCTGGTAAACAACATCACGCGACTCTGGAGCGCCTCAGCATATGTGCGATAGGCTGAGATGCCCTCTGGGGAAGCACCCGGAAGCGCCGGCTCCAGTAACGGCACCACCTCAAAGCTCACGGGGCCGCTCAAGACCTGCTCCTCCCCATTGGAGCGGCGTATAAGTGTCGCCGTGTACCGGCCCGGCGTGGCCAGAAATCCGTTGCCACCTCCAGTGGGATCGTCCCGCGTTATCGGAGCCATCGGTGCATGCCTCAGATCCCAGGTTATGCGGTGGAAACCCTCCTTAGCGCTGCCCTCGACCCGGTTCACCACGCTGCCAGCCCCATCACGAATCACAACGTGGACCGCGTCGGGCACCTCGTTGACTTCCGCTTCCAGGGCGTCCCACCCCGGGAACGGGATGTCTTCCCCTTCGCCTACCTCTTTCTCGGCCTCTTGGCGAAGTGCAGTTCTAGTCTTGGTTCCACTCTTGAGATAGTACGTAAAGGTCGCCCCGAATGCAGGGTTGGGCGCCGCATAGTAGGTGGCTCCCTGCGACCCGCCCGCCACGTCGCGCGGCACATACAGCTGCGCCCGGCGCGCAGGAAACAGCGCGGCCTCGCTGGCCAAAAGCTCGGGCGTGACCTCGCGCAGTGGTGAGTAGTCATCCAGAATAAAAAACCCGCGCCCGAAGGAGGCGGCCACGACGTCGTTTTCGCGACGCTGAATGGTGATATCCCTGAAAGAGATAGTGGCATCACTGTTGACCTTTACCCACTCCTCGCCGCCGTCCACCGTGAAAAAGACTCCAAACTCAGTGGCTGCGAACAACAACTGTGGATTAACATGGTCCTGCACCAAGCGCCAGACCAGGGTACGCTCGGGCAGGTTGCTGGCGATGGACATCCAGGTCTTGCCCCGATCCGTGCTCTTTACTAGGTAGGGCGCCAGATCGCCGAACTTGTGATTGTCCAGCGCAGCATACACTACATCGGCGTCAAACAGGTCCGCCACTAGGTTGTTGACAAACGCTGCGCCCGGGACACCGGGAATGGATCCCACCTCTATACGGCTCCATGACGCACCGTCATCTTCACTTACCTGGATAATGCCGTCGTCGGTGCCAGCATACAACAGTCCTTGCTGCACGGGGGACTCCGCCAGCGACGTTATCGTGTTATAGACGGACATGGCATTGAAGTCCCACGCGTTGTCCCAGCTCTGCACACGACCCATGATGGGTAGCGTGATCCGCTCCTCGTCGCGCGTCAGGTCCGGTGACACCGGCGTCCAGCTGTCACCCCGGTCCGTAGATTTCCAGACGCGGTACGAGCCGAAATACAGCGTGGTCGGACTGTGGGGACTCACCACAATGGGTGCATCCCAGTTATAGCGCTCCAATTTCTCGCCACGGCGCGCCTGCGGCTGGATAAGCACCTGTTCTCCGGTTCGGAGGTCAATCCGGTGCAGCCGTCCCTGCTGCGCCTCCGCATAGATGATGTCCGGGTTGCCCGGCTCTGTGGCGGACTGGTGCCCGTCAGCCCCCAGCGTCTTGAACCAGTCCGCATTGCGGATTCCGACGCGCCACATGGTCCGGGAGGGACCGCCGTGGGAGCCGTTATCCTGCGTACCTCCGTAGACGTTGTAAAACGGCACCGCGTCGTCAACAGCAACCTTGTAGTATTGCGTGACGGCTAGGTTGGTCACAAACCGCCAGGACTTGGTACCGTCAAGCGTCTCGAACAGCCCGCCGTCCGTACCCATCAGGATGTAGTCCGGGTCACTCATCTTGAATGCGATCGCGTGGTTGTCCGAATGCTTATCGGACTCGCTCATGCGCGCGAATGTCTTGCCGTAGTCGGTCGATACCTGCGTCCGCACATCCATCAGATACAGGGTTCCTTCGGCATGTGGGGTGGTGTAGAGCTCCTGGTAGTAATGGGGCCCGGTAGCTCCAGCTACCGCGTCGGACTGTTTGGTCCAGGACTCTCCTCTGTCGCGCGACATGAAGATGCCTCCGGTCCTGCGGTCCAGCTCAATAGCCGCATACACATGATCCGGGTTATGGAAACTGATGGCGAGTCCGATTTTGCCCAGGTTAGATTCTGGAATACCCCGGGTCAGGGGTTTCCAGGTTCGGCCGCCATCGTCACTGCGATGGAGCCCTGAGCCGGGACCGCCACCCATGTAGGCCGCCACGTTGCGATGCCGCTGCCAGGTGGCCGCGTAGAGACGATCTGGGTCGCGGCTGTCAATCACGACATCGGTGACGCCGACCCACTCGTCATCGCCCAGCGTGCGTATCCACGACGCTCCGCCGTCGTCGCTGCGGTAGAGCCCGCGCTCTTTGCCCGCATTCCACAGCGGTCCCTGTGCCGCCACCCAGATCACATCACTATTGTCGGGATGCACGATGATACGTGAGATGTGCTCTGAGGATTGCAACCCCATGTTATTCCAGCTCTTACCACCATCGTCACTCCGGTAGATGCCGTCTCCGTACCCGACATGTCGGCCTCCGACATTTTCTCCGGTGCCAACCCAGATCGTGCTAGGGTTGCGTCCGTCGATTGCGATAGCTCCGATGGAATACGAGCCTTGTCCGTCAAACAGGGATTCCCAGGTGACGCCGGCGTTTTCACTTTTCCAGACCCCGCCGGAGCCTACGGCGACGTACCATACATTCTCATCATGGGGATGGATGGCGATGTCGGCTATTCGGCCGGAGGTGAAGGCGGGGCCTATGTTGCGCAGCTTGAGCGCGGAGAAGTCCGTTTCGGCCACGGTCTGCGCCATAACAGGCAACGCCACGCATGCCGCTACGACACAAAAGAAGGCTGTTCTCTTCATCGGTTCAAGAAAGGTAGAGCACGGTTTAAAGGATGCCAGCCCCCAAGGTACGAATCCAGCGCGGCCTGCACGTCACCCGGTAAGGCCTGACCCAGCGCGGCGAAACCTGTCTGTGCCAGACTGCAGCGGAATGCGTTCCGCGGTTGCTTATATTTTGCACTCGGGTGGAGGCTGGGTCTGGCCATCTGCTTTCTGCTCCATATTCCGCGAATGCCATGTACCCAGTTCCTGCGACCTCCGCGCTAGTGCTCCTGTTTACGGAGCCAGACATTTATGACTGCCAGGCGGCCAAGCGATTTCTGGCAAGTGTTGACCTGAGCGCCGGCATCCCTATCAAGGCGCACTTCAAAGAGTGGTGGGATGTGGCCCACCCTGCCTTAAGCACGCGCAAGATACGCGTGAAGCAGCTGTGCCACCAGTACCTCACGCGGCATCCTACCGCTCAGGTCGTGTCACTGGGCGGTGGCTTGGACCCGCTGACTATCGACCTGGCAGAGTGCTTCCCTGAGGCCAGCGTTTTCGATCTCGATATGAGCCAGATGGACGTCAAGGCTGAAATCAATGCTTCCGTGAATGGTCCGGCACTTCAGTTTGTCACCGCCAACCTCGCCGAACCGCAAACGATGACGCATCAGCTTCAGGCTGTTGGATGGACCCGAAGCATGCCCACGCTGGTAGTGGCCGAGGGTATCACCTACTATGTGCCAGCACCTGTTTTTGCCGAGGCGCTGGCGTCGGTACGTACGTATGGGGGCGCACTGGTCCTTGAGTACACGCTGCCGGATGACGACCTAACCGACGTTAACCTCAAGGGAACTTATGTGGCCTTTTTTGCCAGGTTGACGGAGTTGCTTCAGATGCCGTTTCCTATGGTCCGTTACTCGGCCGCGTATGTGCAGCAGCTTGCTGAGCGGCTGGGCGGTGTGGTGGTTCAGACTATTGGCGAACACGAAGCGGAGCTGCAGATGAAGGGTTTCAATGAACTCTTTCACACGCCCGATTCCGGCGGCATCCGCGTGAGTCTGATCACATACTGACTTGTTCGCGGCCAGCAAGGTGGCATGGCAGGCATTGCCGCACCGCGGCCACGCAACTGAAGTCCAGTTCAGCCATCGCTACAGCCGGCCGGACCTGTGCTGCGCTGGAATCTGGCCCCACGGATCAATATTCATGGCGTGACCAAGCTTTCGCGGTGCGCATCGTGTCGCCCCTGCGGCGCAGGCACGACGACGTAGCACAGGTTCTCAATGGCTGAGGCGCGCAGCAACGTAGGTCAACGGTACATGCCGGTACGCCATGAAAGAGCGACGGAACGACAGCACCTCGGCCCCACGCATCACCAATTCTCTGTAGAGCTCAGGGAACCGGAGGTAATAGCATTTGCTCAGGCCCATGCGCCACCCGAAGGCCGAGAAGGTTACGGGGTCCCGACCCGGCGCGACATATCGCGTTCCCTGAAAGCTGTGATCCTCATCGAGTGCGATATCGAAAAGGTGAACCTTGTCATAGCGGGCCAGTAGGGTGCCGTGCGGTCCAAGCACTAGGCAGGTGTTGGTGACTGTGTTGCCTGCAGCCAGAAGGACACTTCCACCCACCACTGTGACGCCGTAGTTATTGGCGAATGTCCGTGAGAGCTATACTGCAGGAATGCTCTCAACATTTTCGAGGGCGGCCACTCTTTCGCTTTCGCGATCCAGGAACGAGAAGTTCTCCAGCAGCGCGACCGGACAAGCGCGCGCGGCAGGCGGCTTGGCTCATCAGCTGATCGGTCTGCGCAAGGTTCTGACTGCGGTCAGCGCTGGATGACATCTGAGCCTCATTGTAAGGACCCGAAAAACGGTGAGTATTCACTCCGCAGGCGAGGGAAATAAGGTGGCGCCTCCTTTGTGGGTATCGTCATAGTAAGCATTCGTTAGGGTATACGTTGTGGGGGAGCAGGCCTGATCGCGCATGTTTGGAAGTCTCGACATCGCGAAGCAATAATGCAACTCGGTTGGTGTCGCGCAGTAAAGCACGCGCTGCGTTTGGAGCACGGAGCATTGCGCAAACCGGACGGAGTCGTCCAGAAAGAGCACGCGAACTTGCGCGAGGGCATGGTGTTGTCCAAGCAATGTGGCATTGAACGAGCGAGGTCGCGGTGTTGGGTGAAGAAAATCCCTAACATAACAGGGCGGCCATGTCCACTGGAAGAGAGAGACTGTGTTCTTTGTTGTGGATAGGAAGTGCGCTATTTCCGGTTGCAACGAATGCTCGAAGACGTTGCGCTGGCGCGAGCAGAGGGCCGGCTCCTGAAGCTGCTGCGTACGTTGTCGCGGCTTAGCGTGCTGGTTGCTGATGATTGGGGGCTGAAATAACTCACCAACGCGCAGCAAGATGATCTGCTGGAAATCTTGGATGACCGACACCAGGTCAGCTCCACCATTGCTACCAGCCAGCTCCCGGTGGAACGTTGGCATCAGGCCATGGAAAATCCTACGCTCGCCGATGCTATCCTGGATCGCCTCGTCCACAACGCGCACCGCATCCAGCTGACCGGCGACTCGATGCGTAAGCAAATGGCTAACGTGAACGTGCCGGAAAACCCGGAAGACTCATCTTGATTCTAACCACAAACTCCCAGCAGCCACAGGGCATGGCAGCTTACGTCACCACCATAACGCGGCTGGACAACCTCCAGCGCGGGTGTCCAGGTTACCTCGGAAGGGGTGCACGAATTCGTCGGATTACGCACAGTGGTCGATGTACCGGGGATCCACTGGTCGATGTGCGCCGGAATACGCAGATAAAGGGCAACATTAGCCTTGCGCCCAGTGCCGGATCACGATAGGGGGGGGGGGTGGGCCAAAGTTAGTGGAAACGTGGCTGGGGGGAGAAGGGGATTTTGGGGTTTGGCAGTCGGGTCCTGGCCTTTATAAGTGCCTCTCGGAGCTTGAGCAGGTGTTGGTGATTGGGGATAGTTTTCAGTTTGGGTTCTGCATACATGAGCGCCAGCGCCGTCCAGCGGTGTACCTGTGCCGAGTTTTTCCAACTGCAAACATTGCGCGTCAATCTGCCGAGGGTACTATTGAGATTCTCAATACAGTTGGAGGTGCGCAGGCTTTGGCCGAGCTCTTTGGCTATTGCGAGCCTTTGGATCGTGAGCGTTTCCTCCATGCCTTCCTCCAGACTCTTCATGGCCTTGAGTTGGTTGGAGGCTTCCAGGTCGTCCTTGATCGATAGGAGCTCCGCCTTAGCGTCTCTGTAGTCTGGCATTTGATAGGCTTTCTGCAGGCGCGCCCGATATACGAGCTTATCTTCTTTGCTCATGTGGGCCACGACGTTTTCCCGCTTGTGCCAACAGCAGCGCTGCACCTGCACGAAGCCGCCGAAGACCTCTTTGATAGCGGCGTGGATCCCTTTGGCGCCGTCGACGACGCAGAGCAGGCCCTGATGTATTTGCAGACCCCGGTCGAGCAGGTCTTCTAAGAGCCCCTTGGTGGCCTCTTGGCTCTCGGACCCCACTTCGACGCACCCAAGAACGACCTTCTTACCTTCAGAGGTCAGCCCCATGGCGATGAGCACCTGGTGCTTGCGAAAGTACTTGCCATCGATGAACAGACCTACCAGATCGTAGTCGTTCAGCGAGCGTTCATAGAATTCCTTCAGTACCTTCGCAGCGCTGCGCCGGAAGATGCGACCTACCGATGATTGGCTCAGCCCGAACGCATCGGTGTACTCGTCCGCGATGGCCTCGTAGTTGCGTTGACTGACGCCGAAGAACAAGGTGCGCATGAGCGCATCTTCATTGATTCTCGCCTCGTGAAACGCGCGATAGCTGCGCAGGACACGCTCGCACTTTACCTTCACGTCGCGTACCCGGGGCACCCTGATCGGCACACGGCGCCCACTAATGCGGACCGTACCGGGGTTGGTGCCATGCCGGTAGCAAGGCCTCTGGCTGGCACCCTTCCTGCTGTAGCGTTTGCCGCAAAGCGCCTCGACCTCCGCAGCCATGACGGCCAGGATCATTTTCAGATGCAGACTCGGCCAGTTGACCACGCGAGCGATGAGATCAACCAAGCTCATCTTCGAAAAGGCTTCCTGGATCCCTGTTATTCGCCCGTCAGCCGTGATTGTGATCGTAAATGCGCTCATATTCTCGTAGAGTGGGGTTGATTTAAGCCGGTAAGCTGCTCACGCAGCGCCGGAAGATACGCGGCGTGGCCCAAGCGGTACATCCCTGCTTCCATGGCCATCAGGTCAAGGGCCATAAAGGTACTGCGCTGATCCGATGGCATCCAGTCTGAGCGTTGGCGCAGGCGCCCACAGAGTCGCTGCGCCAGACGCGTAATCACGCGCGTCGTCGTTAAGCTGCGCCCCAATGCCACATAGGCCCCGGCACGGTGCACGGTGAGCGTCTCTTCCAGCCCCTTGGCCAACGCGCGGCCAGCCGACTCATTGATGCGGTGCACCCGTTGTTGCAGCCGCTTCAGGGCCCCAAGAGCATCACCATATTCCAGCGCGCCCCATGCATGATGCAGCGCACGGCCCACCTTCAGACGATACTCCTGCGGCAGAAAGCTCACTACCCGCGCACGCTTCTCAGCAAGGCAGCGCTGCACAACGATGCGGTCACCAGAGTGGGCCACCAACGCCCGCCTGAGCCCCACAGCGCCCGGTATTACGTACAACAGGCTTTCGCTCATGCGCAACCCGCGACGCGCAAGCTGCTCCAGCATTCCCTCTAATGCCTCCGTATGCTGCAACGAGCAGGCTGCCAGGCTCAATATCCGCTTGTACCCGGCTTCGGTGACGCCCACAACGAAGGTGTATTGCACCGCCTGGACGTATGCGGCACTCATCCAGAGAACCACGAAGTTCTCGTCAGTAAACGAGCGTGTGCAAAACTCCTCATAAGCACACTCCGCACGGTCTGCTTCCAGCCGATAATGCGATAAGAGCGGATCTTCAGTTTTCTCTTGATGCTCGGAATCACTACCACACGTCGAGCACAATGGTACAGCCGACTTACCATCTGTGTTTCCCTGCGTCTCTGAACCCGTATCGTTAGCTGCTACCAGAGATTGCAATGGAGGATCGGGCCAATCGCGACCCAGAAGCTCAATCCCGCATAATTCACGTCTGAAATTTGCATAAAACAGCAGCAAAGCATTGCATGGATACTTTGTTACAATACATATAACCCTGAGTGCATCAAATTTCAACTAGAAGGGCGTTTATACGGTCCATTTCAACGAATAAAGAGGCTTTTGCCTATTGATTTGCAGCGGATGGCCCCAAAATAAGAGTTTGGCGTGCTTCTGCTCGCCCACTTAATTGCATTTAGGCCATAGTATAAACATAGTTTATACGTGTTTTGGGGCAGTTGGAGGGATAGTACGGATTCACCCGCTGGGTGAACGAGACGTGGCCCATTTTGGGCCCTTTTGCCCGTCCTAGCAGGTATCCACTTTCCGGGCAGAGCCGGGGATTTCTGCGCCTGGGCGAGCTTGAGAGGGGCACCAAGAGGCAGGCGGATCGGTCTGCTAGACGGCGGACATTGTCATGGCCGATTCGGCATTGCGAGTGCGGCCTGCATCGGTCGCATGCACGGCACTGGGTGCAGGATGGTTATGGGCTGTTTGCGGCGAGCCGGGAGCACCGTGCCAGGGTTATGGGCCTTGGCGGCGATGGCCGAAGGGCTGCGGACCGTGGCACGCGAAGCGGCATTACGCACGATGTGACTCTCATACTTGACTTTGACAAAACCTTTATTTACCTTTGGATTGCCTCATTGTTGCAGCGTGTAGTACGTTGCAGCAGCCATGAGGCAGGGGGTCCCCTTACCGCTGGGCGGGCTTGCGCACACCAGCACGAGCGCGTCACGGTGCCAGAAGGACCGCTACACGTACCATCCATGATCCAGTGAGCCCATGTCCGCATCCAACACGTTGAAAACGTTCGCGTCGCACAACCGCTCGGTTAAGGTGAGTTTTGATAAGCCCGATCAGGTGACGTCCGATGCGGGCGCCTTTGTTGGTCGTCGCCTGCTGGACTTGACGGGCTTGATTGCGATGCTGATGGAGGGCTTGAAGGACTCCCGCGACAAGCGCCGTGTCCGGCACTCGTTGCCTGAGCTGCTGCAGCAGGTGCTGCTGTCGTTCATGCAGGGATGGGATCGTCTGCGCTCAGCGGAAGACTTAAAGAACGACCCCGCCTTCCGCGTGGCCTGCCGTAACCAGCGAGGTGCAAAGGTGCTAGAGGCCAAACACCGCTTAGCTTCGCAGCCGACGCTGTCACGCACTATTGACCAGCTCAGCGAAGAGCCCAAGCTCCAGCATCTGTCCGACACGGTCACCCGGCTGGGAATGGAGACGATATACACCCGCAACGGAGGCAAGCGCGTGCCGGAGCTGGTCATCGACGTGGATAGCTATCCCGTAGAAGTGTACGGGAAGCAGGAAGGCAGCGAATATAATGCGCACCATAGGCACAGGATATATTTGCCTATGGTGGCCACATGCGGGCCCACGGGGGATGTGCTGGGAGCTGAACTGCGTCCTGGCGCTATGAATGACGCAAGAGATAGCCATAAATTCATCCACCGGATTGCGAAAGCAGCGCAAAAGCACGTCGCCGAACGGATTGTCGTGCGTGCCGACGCGGGCTTCAACAGCCCCATCACGTACGAGCGCCTCGAAGACGATGGCATCGACTACGTCATGCGCCTGAAAAAGAACAAGAAACTGAAAACGTTGATGGAGAAGACCGTGGCCAAATACGGCGGATCACCTACGCACTGCATAGAGCTGACCTATAAAGCGGAGTCTTGGAACGAGGCCCGGCGCGTGGTGATGGTGCCCAAGACGTACTCCAAGGCCGAGCCGGAATACTACTTTCTGCTCACGTCCTTGTCAAAGAAAGAGTGCAATGCCCAGAGCTTGGCTAACTTCTACCGGATGCGAGGCAAAGCGGAAGCACACCACGCAGAGATCAAATACGCTTCCTGTATGCTGTCCTCGGCGGCGCGCCCCAACATGTTCGAGAAAGTGGTCAAGCAATCACTCGGAGACGTCGAGTAGCCTGGGGGAATCTCACCCCCAGGCTCTCACAGAACCGTGCGTGAGACTCTCACCTCACACGGCTCTTCTCATGCAGCCGCCTGGATTTGAATAAAGAGGGTCCGTGGAGCTCCAGCCAGTGCACGAACAGGTGCGGGTTTCGGTAGGCCATGGACTTTAACCAGTGGTATGCACGGCGCTTGCTGCGCCGCAGCCGCTTGTATTTGCGTCGGGCCCATGCTACCAGATGTTGATCTATGGATTTCAGCACATAGTACAGGATCCACTTGTTGAAGGCCCCGTAGTAGTTCAGCCATCCGCGTATCTTGGCATTGTAGTGCCGTGCAAGATCCTCTATCCTTCTTGAGGTCTGCCGACACAGGCGCCAGCTACGCACATCTTGCCGAATGGCCTTTGCGGCTTTTCGGCTGATGGCAGGCGTATACCCTGTGAATAGCCTTCCGCCTCGGGATTTCACTCTTCGTGGCCTAAACGTAAAGCCTAAGAAGGTGAACGAGACGTCAGGATAGTTACCCTTCCGGTTGTACTGTTTGCAGTACACTATCCGGGTCTTCTCAGGATGCAGCGACAGCGCACACTTCGCAAAGCGGCGCTCCAGTGCTGCCCATAGATTGCGTGCTTGGCGCTCCGTATGGCAGTGACAGACTATGTCGTCCGCGTACCGCTCAAAGGGTATCGTCGGAAAATAGATCGTCATCCACTTGTCAAAGGCGTAGTGTAGAAACAGATTCGCCAGAATCGGACTGATTACGCCCCCTTGCGGGGTGCCTATGGTCCGCTCTGCCTCCTCGCCATCGGGCATCACGACCGGAGCCGTCAACCACCGCTGAATATATAGCAGCAGCCACTTCTCGCTCGTATGTTTCCGTACAGCACGCATCAACAGCGTATGGTCAATCGTGTCAAAGAACGCCTTGATGTCCAGATCCAACACCCACGCTCTGTCCCAGCAGCGCTTACGTGTCTTCTTCAGGGCATCATGCGCCGACTTTCCCGGCCGATAACCGTACGAGTCTTCATGAAACTCGCGTTCCATATCCTCCTCCAACGCCATCTTCGCTACCATCTGGGCAATCCGATCCGTCACCGTGGGAATCCCTAACGGACGAGTACTCCCATCCGCCTTGGGTATGTCCACGCGTCGTACCGGCTTGGGGTGGTAGCTACCCGATGCCATACGATTCCAAAGCTTGTAGAGGTTGTCCTCTAGATTAGCTTCAAAGTCGGCAAGGGTCATGCCATCCACTCCCGCTCCACCTTGGTTCCTCTTCACTCGTCGCCATGCCTCCCAGACCTGAGCCTGGGAGACTGGAAACGGCTTTGCTTTCTTCATCTGAATCCTCCCCTTTTGAGTTGTTCTGATGATATCAGCAGCACGAGCTGTCCCCTTCGCTCCGATCCCATTACAGGATCATCATCACTACTACGAGACAGTCCGCCCCTGTGGAGTGCATTGGTACTCAATGACTTGTGGGTATTGCCCACTTGCCAGGCTCCCTTAGCATCACTCCGACAGGTTCTCACGTTCCACGTAAGGGCCTGAGTCGCGCTCTCGCCGCCTGTATGCCGGATGCCGATCGGACAAGCTTCAGGACCCCTCCGACCTCGTCCCAGGGACGCTTCCCTACCCTGGTTTTGACATCGTCCATGAGTTTCGACACGTCTTCGACGGTTCACTCTCGTTCGACTTCACGACTCGTACCTGACGGGGTACTTCCCCGCCTTTTCCCAGCTCGCTGATCACCACGCCTCTTGAGCGCAGCAACAGTGGGCGGTTTGCAGCCTCCACCTGACTGGCGGCTGCGGAGGGCCTACCTCCATCCCTCACGTAGTTATCAGGCTCTTTTTCCTACCTCATACTTTCACCTCCATGCCTGTACGTGACACACGAGAGCGACAGCAAGACCCAAGACGAGAAGGCTACCAAGACGGTGCGCCCTCAGAATGCGGTACGCTTGCTACTGAATGTGATGGCCTATCAACTGATCCACATCGGGCGCTGCCAAATGATCGCCCCCGACTACTTGGCTCCCAGAAACTGGCCCCTGGGACTACCGACCGCCACAGAACCCCCACCAACAGACGTCGGTCCGCCGGCAGAGCCAAGTAGCAACGGCACCGCCGAAGCAAACACCGAGAAGCACGATAAGCAGATGAAGCCTGAGCCCGTACACGCGCCGCTCATGCATGTGCGCAGATTCAGGGAGAACGTGCTCAAGGTAGGGGGACGCCTGACCAGACATGCACGGCGGCTGCACTTCTATCTCGCCGAGTCCGCAAAGAAGCTGTGGGAGACCTTCTGGGAAAACACATGGAAGCTGCGCTGGCAGACCCTGTGCTGGCCGAGTCTGCCTAAACGGTGCTAAGAGGCCACCACCCGGCTTCCTGACCACGTTAACGCACCTTCCCAAGGGCGACCAACCAGAGCCCAGCGCTAAGCTACGCCCGCACGACATTAATTCGCCCCGCTGAGCGGCAAAAAGACACCCTGAGCGCGCCGCAAACCCGCGAAATCGCTCTCTCGCTCCACGACTAGGCCCCATCAACGGGTCATACCCCTGCCTCCAAGGCATTACCCCTCAACGGCCGCTCACGACCTCCCGGTGGTGAATAAGGTGGGTCAATGATCAGGTTGCATTGCTTCAAGAGATACAACCGCCAGTCGTCGACGTTCGTCAGAGCATCACCTGATACGGCAGGTATTACAGCGTTTCGTTCTTCTAATGGCATCGATAAAGTGCGTTGTGGTTAGGGAGCTCAGGTGCTTTGTCCCCCCCTGAGCGTGCCGCGTTTCCACTAATAATGGCTCACCGCCCACGATAGGCTTAACTTGACGTTATTCCCGACCTGGATGCAGTTCGTCGCTCAGAAAACTCGGAACCCCTTGCAACAGTTGCGTTAGAGTGGCGTTCACCGGTCTCGCTCACAGTGCAAGATCACGATAGGCTTAACAACCGCTCCGCGCAATCCGGGATGCAGCCCGTCGGGCAAATACGTGTAGGGTACCTCGATAAGCCATGAAGTTTCTGCAATTCAGCGTTGAACGGTACAAGGGCTACGCTGGAACAGCAAAAGTAGAGGTGGCTCCGCTTACCATCTTTGTAGGCCCTAACAACGCAGGAAAGACAGCATTAGCTCGAGTCATCCCGTTATTAGCCGGTGGGTTGACCTCAGAGGAATTTGGAGACGGTGAACCACTGCCCTTGGAGTCAGGTGGAGTCTACCATGGAGATGCCTTTACGGACTTGGTGACCAGGCGTAGCGCCCATGGTAAATTGGGGCTTGAAGCTGTTCTGGAAAATGAAACTGCGCGGTTGTCGCTTTCCACGACCATTCAGAATGTCGTGGCATCAACCCGACCGTCCGAACGGCAGATTTCGTGCTGGCGCCTGCGTTACGGTAATCGTGAAGTAGCCGTATCCAGGCAGGGATTCAGTAAGGAAGCCTCCTATGATGTTTCCATTTCGGGCAACGCGGAAACGGCTCGTCCCATGAGCTGGCGAGGAATACTTCCTAGACAGCCGGAAAGGCTTGGGAATTGGGTTGCCGAGCCGGTCGCTGATCTGAGGTCTTGGGCCAGTGGTATTCGCTACTTGCATTGCCAGCGCAGAATACTCCGGTCGCCTTTTGCCACGCCCGACCGGCTACCAGGCTCTCTCGGGCCGCACGGGAGTGCTGCACCGTTGATGTTGGCAGCAGATCCTGAGCTGACGGAGCGTGTCCAGACGTGGTGTCGCAATGTAAATGGTACAAGCTTGGATGTGAGAACACATGGTCCGTACTCCGACATTGTGATCGAAGTCCCGGCCCTCAATGCAAGTGTTGGGCCTCGTCAGTCAGGACAAGGGATCTCAAATGTCATTCCGGTGGTCGTGATGGCACTAACAGCTCGCAAGACAGGACCGGGAGTTGACATCATCGAACACCCTGAGGCTGAGCTTCATCCAAGCGCTCATGCAGAAGTGGCGGAGCTTCTACTGGAAAATCTCGTGGGATCCGACAGACCCATGATTGTTGAGACGCACTCGGAATTGCTCCTTCTCCGAGCGAGGCGGTGGATAGCAGAGGAGAGATTGCCACCCGAATCCGTTGCGATCTACTGGATTCACACTAAGCGAGGATCTGGATCCTTGCTTCAGAAGATTCGTATCGACGAGCATGGCATGATAAGTCATTGGCCGTACGGCGCCTTTAGCGAGAGCTATGAGGAGATTCTTGCCATCCAGCGCGCTGCTCGCGGGGGAGGCTAAAGGCACATGCGTATTGAGATTGACATCGGCGTAGCCAAAGATCCTGAATCCATCGATTGGCTGGATCGCATCATGCACAAGATTCAAGACGGATGGCACGTATGGGATACACGGTCTATCCAGGATTTCACTGCGTTCAAAAACTCGACTTGGCTAAGAAGAAATCGCGGATTCATTGAGGTACTTGATGCTTCGATGCGCAGCGACGCTTAGTCGACGCACTCACCCCACCGCAAACGGGTCCGGGTCGTGTTGAGGCCATCGAGAGAGGACGAATTTTGCCCTGAAGATGCGGCTAGGCTCGCACAATCGAAGCTGACTGGACAGCTGACAATTCTCATTGAGAATCGCTTTAGCGATGGCAAATTTATCGAGCGGGTGGTCAAAGAGCTCCACGAGCCTCTTTATTTACTTTGGAAAAGGCAGCCAAGCCCCATTAGGCTTGATAGTTCTGGCGGGACTGGGGAAATGTGGAAGGTGGTCGAGCACAGTATTCAAGAAGCACCCGTTCGGCCGAGATTGGTCGCAATAATCGATAGCGACAGAAAGCAACCCTAACGCTCCAGAAAGCCGCGACGCAAAGCTATTGCGTGAGGCATGCAATGCACAAAATCTGCCATGTTGGGTCCTGGCCAAACGAGAGGCGGAGAACTACATTCCACAAATCCTCCTCTGCAAATACAGCAATGACGCAGGGAAGGATCCCGCCTTGATCGAAGCATGGGCCAAGCTTAGCGACGACCAAAAGGATTTCTACAACGTAAAGTCTGGCTTGAGCAAAGATCCAGAATCGCAGCTGTTTCTTGAGCTGCCAGAATCCGACCGCGAGGCTCTCAGCGAGGGTTTTGGCAAGGGTGTACATAAATGCTGGAAGTGTTTGCCCGAACAAGAGATCAAGTCCGAGTTGCTCGAACGCTCGCGGGGAGACTTGGAGCACGGAATCGATCTGATTCTCAAAGAAGCCTAGCATCATGTCTGACCGCAATCAATCCCGCACTGAGGTTGTCACCGAAGTAATTTTCCTCGGCAAGCTGGTGGAACGCATCAAAGGAGGGAGAATTCGCGTGCCCGAGTTCCAGCGTCCATTTGTGTGGAAACAGCAGGACATGCACGCGCTACTGGAAAGCGTACTGAGCGGCTACCCAATCGGATCTATTCTGCTCTGGGACACAGACGAGGATATCTCTAGCAGAGAGACAGTCGGACCCATTCCAGTGGGACCAGGCTTGAGTGGAACCGTAGGCTATATCCTCGACGGCCAGCAGAGATTGGCAACATTGGCGGGCACATTGCTACTTGAGAATGGGGGTCTGGAAATTGAGTATCAAGTCGACTGGCGCGTGTACTATAACATGAAATCGCGTGAATTCGAGCGAGCACATAGAACAAGCGTGAAGCCATGGCAATTTCCGGTTGCGAGCCTGCTGAGTACATCAAGATTTCTTGCGGCGGGTCGTCAGATGGAGGAACATGCCGATAGGCAGCTCCTTGATCAATGGCTGGATGAAGCGGACCGCGTTGCTAATGCGTTCAGGAATTACCAGATGCCTATTATTAAGATCAGAGATGCCAGCCTACAGCATGCCGTGGAAGTATTCGCCCGACTAAACCGTAAGGGCCGCAAGATTTCGGCTGATCAAATGGTGTCTGCGCTTACGTACAAGCAAGGCCACTTCCATCTGGCTGAGGAGCTAGACAAATTCAAAAGTGTGTTGGAGGTAAGGGGATTTGGCGGTCTTAACCGCGTTTTTCTACTTAGGGCCGTTCTCGCCGCCCTGGGCCGGGATATCTATTTGAGGGACTGGACCGCTCGGATTGCCACGCCAGACATGCGATTACAGCTTCCGACAGCATTACATTCGGCAAAACAGGGCGTCACGGCTGCACTGGGATTCCTGGAGCGCTTGGGTGTGACGTCAGACCGGCTGCTGCCCTATGGACTTCAACTCGTTCTTCTGAGTGAGTTTTTCCGGCACAGTCCGAATCCTACACCTGACGAAGCTACACTTCTTGAGCGCTGGTTCTGGGTCACATCATTCACTGGCTGGTTCGGTACAATAAGCACATCAAAAGCTACTCACGCATTGGCTGAAATGCGCGCCCTTGCGCAGAAGAAAAAGGCCGTCTTCTCCGTGGTGAACCTTAAAGCTGCAGCACTGCCGTTTCCTGAACGCTTCGATCCGAGGGCTGCCCGAGTTCGGGCGTTCATGCTCTACCTTGCATCGCTAAAGCCGAAATGGCAGCATAAATCCAAAACCTACGAATTAGACCCTGGAGGCTTGCTTTCCGATAAGAGAACCAGAGCGCTGGGTCATGTTGTGGAGTCTCGGGTCCTCGATGATCCGAAACTTGCTCGCAGTCCCGCAAACCGCATGTATGTGGAGAGTGTTGGCAGTAATAGCCCATCGAGCGAGCTAAAGAGAATGAGTGGCGAATGTCAGGTAGAAGTTCTTGAGAGCCACGGTTTTGTTGCAAATCAGGCAATTCGGCAGCTCAAGGACAACAAGTACAAAGACTTGATCCGCGCCCGACGCGAAGCCCTTATTGAAGGTGAGCGGGCGTTTCTTGAAGAACGCCAGATCACACTGCCAACGCAGCGGACAGCAAGATCCGTGGCTGACAGCGACACTTCTGAGGATGACGACTGAAATGCAATTGTCCTGCGAACGGCATACTGGTTTGGCACAGTTACTTGCGGCACAGAGGGAGTCGGGCCACCTTACGGTGTAGCGACGACATGACAGCCAGATAGTATCGCGCAAGTGCTTTGCCTTGGATTTACCATGGCCGCCTAAATGGGGGCAGGCCGTACCACGGAGGCAGAAAGGGGTCAGATGAGGTTTCTCGCTGCGAAAGCCGGGCCCGCAAAGTCAGTCATAGAGGCCAAGCAACTGCCACTCATCGTCAGTGCGGCAGATAAGATAGCCCCCGCCAGTGGCCACCACCTCGCAATAGGTGCGGCGTATCTCCTGCGCTAACCAGCCGGTCTGGACGATCCATACACGCAAAAGACACTCTATAACACAGGCTCTATGCCGTGGTCGCCGCAACGCGAGCGGACGGTTGCCCGCGCAGCGTACCTGGATAACCTCTTTGCGATGTTTCACGGCTTTCAAATTGGTCTCGTCCGCCACCCATTTGCAGATGCCCGCGGTAGCCGCCTAAGATTTCGGGCAGTGGCCAGGCTCTTTCGACGATGAGCGCGCCCCTGCTTCCTGGACTGTATCTATCCCACTAGTACGACGGCAGAGGTGCGCAACGCATGCCACATCTGCTGGGCACGCCCGGATACACAATGCCCTGCACGATGCCCGTCTCATCCTCTGGCGTGATGAAGACGACCCCCTTGGCTGTGGGAGGACGCTGGCGCATAATCACGCGCCGCGCCACCCGCACCCGCTCCTTTTCTATTGCTACCACGCATCTACGGTCATAACACCCAGGGCGTTAAGCTCCATGGGAGGTGAGCCTATCGTACCCGCAACACGTGTCTGCTCACCTGGACGCTGAACGGCTTCCGCTGTTGGATGCTGTGGCGGGTCTGGGGAGTGTACAGCATCGTGCTCGTGAGCTGCATCCGCAGGGGTGTTGCGCACCCACGAGTCCAAGCGAAATTGACCACCGGCCAACTAGGCAGATAGGTTAATTGTTCGCCAGCCCTAAGCCCGAAATCAGCACGGTCCCCTTAAAGGGGGCGTAGCTGCTCTTAGAGAGAACCCACGGCTGCGCCTGGCGATTGCCAGAAACCCGGTGTGCTCGCGTACCAGGATCGCCGCGGACGCTATTCAGATCGCCGCGCACCGACCCGCAAACGCCAGACTAGTTTTCCGCTGCGTCTGCCCGGCTCTTGTTGCAGCTGGACAGATTGCCTCCTCCTTACCGCAATGTCTGCTGCTTACGAACGTGGCGCCGCCCAGCTGACACTGTGCCGCACTACGCTGGCCTACCGGCCACTCGAACACCACCTGGACCTACGCTCAAGCCCAGCCCCTCGAAGGTAACCCAATGAAGATGTCCCGCCAGACACTGTACACAAAGCACGGCATCACCCCATCGCTGGCAGTTGCATATTCAGCGAGTCCTTCATTATTCTTACCAGAACTGTGCTACCTGTAGATGCGCCCTGCTGGGCGCGCAGCCCTTAAATCGGATGATCAAACGGGAGAAGCTTTTCTGGGGAAGCTGCCTAGCCCTACTCACCACGGCCTTCGCCTTCACGGTGATCAGTGGCATCGCCTTCACGGTTAAGCAGGAGTTCGCCCTGACCAACGCGCAGCTCGGCGTGTTTACCGGGGTCTTCTTTATCGGCTTCACGATAAGCCAGGTGATCTTTTCGCCGCTGTGCGACATCATTGGTATGCGGTGGATCGTGCGCGGTGCTTTCGTGGGCCATGTGGCAGGCGCGCTGCTTATCATGACGGCCCAAGGGTACGGCATTGCGGTCGCCGGCTCGCTCTGCTGCGGGCTCGGTGCCGGACTCGTCGAAGCGGGCTGCAACCCGCTCGTAGCAGCACTCTACCCCGACAACAAGACATCACGACTGAACCACTTCCACATGTGGTTCCCGTATGGCAACCTTATCGCAGCCATCGTGCTCACGCTAGTGTTTGCCAATATCGGCATCGGCTGGCGCGGCCAGCTCTGGCTAGTGATGGTGCCAGCCTTGGGCTACGGCATCATGATGCTGGTGGAGAAATTCCCGCCCACCGAGGGCGTAAGCGCCGGCGTCTCCGTTGGAGAGTCCTTCAAAGCGCTCTTTGCGCCAATCATGATCGTCATGATGCCCATGATGCTGCTGACCGCCTCGATGGAGCTTCCACCCAGCTCATGGGTGCCACCAGTGCTCGAAGCAGGAGGCATCAACGGGCTGCTGGTGTTTGGATTCGTGTTCGGCATCATGGGCACGCTGCGCCTGTTGGCGCAGCCGGTAGTGCGAGTGCTGTCACCGACCGGCATCCTGTTCTTCGGGTCCATCCTGGCCGTGGGCGGCCTGTACCTCTTTAGCATGGCAGAAACCACCGGCATGGCCTTTGCTACCGCAGCCATCTGGGCCGTGGGTATCGCGTACTTCTGGCCCACCATGCTGGGCCTGGTCAGTGAGCGCAACCCCAAAAGCGGCGCCCTTGGCCTAGGCGTCATGGGGGCCATCGGAATGCTTGCCTCGTTCATTGTGACCCCGTGGCTGGGCGGCGTCGCCGATCAGAAAGGCCACAGCCGGCTTCCCGAAAACACCACGCTGGAGCTGCTCCGCATTGCTGCAGACGAGCTTCCCGCTTTGGCATCAGGGCCGCAGGCGGACGACATCACAGCCGTGGTGACCGACATCCGGTCAGTACTCGATCCTATGGATGTGCTCTTTGCTCAAGAAGACTCTCTGGCGGAGCTCTGGTTTGCGCTCAATGACGTACCCGACTCCCTGCAGGCTCCAGACCACCAAGAGCAGCTTGACGCATTGGTCACACAAGAGCGCGCCATCCGTGACGTCAACCTGCTGCCAGCAGGCAAAACGGCGCAGCTCCTGCGCGCCATAGCAGGCACGGGGCTGAGCATTCCGCAGGTGGAACAGGCGCAGGAAATGCTTAATCCCGCAGACAACTACGGGGGCCGGCTGTCTTTCCGGACGCTGGCGCCCTTCGGGCTAATCCTTGTCCTGGTCTTCGGCGTGATGTTTATCCGGGATCGCATGCGCGGCGGATACCAAGCGGTCAAGCTGACACCCAAAGACAAAGGATAGCTGCCGGCTATCTGCGGGGCGCGCCAGCGCCCCGCACCAGCGCGTAGAGGGCACTAGTCGAGCGCGGCAGCGCGGCAAAGTACCTCGGCGGGATGCAGCGCCTGTCGCCCAGTCGCATGCCGAATCTGGGCGCGGCAGCTGACGCCAGCCGCAACGATGAGCGTGGCCTCACCTTCCGCCCTAACCGCAGGCATCAGGCGACGCTCGGCCATTCTGAGAGATACGTCGTAGTGCTCCTTCTCGTACCCGAATGAACCAGCCATGCCACAGCAGCCGGAATCCACCTCGTGCACCTCATAACCGGGTGGCAACGAAAGTACACGCTTGCTGGCACCGCTGCCCACCAGCGCCTTCTGATGACAATGGCCGTGCAACAGCACGCGCTGCGCCTGGTCGACAAACTGAAGCGGCCACATGCCTGCCTCCACCTGCTGCGTAACAAACTCTTCAAACAGCACCGCAGCGTCCGCCACCTGGCGCGCTGCAGCATCACCCGGCAAAAGGTACAGGTACTCATCGACCAACGATAGCAGACAACTGGGCTCCAAGCCCACAATCGGCAGGCCAGCCGCGGCCCAAGGAACCAGCGTATCTACAGTACGACGAGCCGCACGACGAGCCTCTCTTACCAAACCCTTGGAAATCATGGGCCGGCCGCAGCAGCCGTGGTTGGAAAGAAGCACCTCAAAGCCGGCCGCCTCCAGCACCCGCGTAGCGCTGATGGCCACATGCGGCTCGTGATAGGTCGTAAACGTGTCGTGAAAGAGCACCACCTGCGGGCGCGTGCCCTGACCATGGGCACGATGCCTTGCATGGCGTGCAAACCATCGCGTAAAGGGCTGCGGGGCAAAGGGCGGCAGCGTGCGCTGCGCGCTGATGCCCAAGGCGCGGTCCAAACCACGACGCACCACGTCAGACCGTAGCAGCGGGTTGATAAGGTGCGCCTGGAGACCGCTGGCCGCCCAGCCCAACACAGCCGCATGCGCGAAAACCCGGCTCCGCCAAGGTACCCGGTGCCGCTCGTGGTACTGCGCAAGAAACTCGAACTTGATCTTGGCCATGTCCACCGACGAAGGGCACTCGGCTTTGCAGGCCTTGCACTCAATGCACAGGTCCATCACCTCGTACATGCGGCGGCTGGTAAGCTCTTCCGGCGGCAACCTCCCCGAAAGCGCAGCACGTAGCGCATTCGCGCGGCCGCGGGTGGAATGCTCCTCTTCGCGCGTGGCCATAAAGCTGGGGCACATAGTGCCCGCGGTCTCCTTGCGGCAGATGCCCGCCCCGTTGCACATCTCTACCGCACGGTTAAAGCCACGGTCCGCTTCCCAGTCCAGCTTCAGTGGCAGCGCCATGACTTCGTAGTCTGCACCAAATCGAAGCTGCTCCGCCTGGGGCGGTCCGCTGACGACGTTGCCAGGGCATAAGAGGTTCTCTGGGTCAAAGAGGTCCTTCACCTTTTGGTACAAACCGTAGAGCTCGGGCCCGAAGAAGCGCTCATTCATCCAGCTGCGCACGCGCCCGTCTCCGTGCTCACTCGACAGCACGCCCCCGCAGCCGCGCAACAGCTCTGCCGCAAACGCCGTGATGGCCGGGAGCTTGGCCAGCTCCCCGGCCGCCTTCGTGTTGATCAGTGGCCTGATGTGCACACAGCCTGCACTGGCGTGACCGTAGTACGCTACGCGCGTTCCCCGATCGCTACAGAACTGGTCTATGTCCCGCACATAACTCGCCAAGTGCTCTGGCGGCACCGCCGCATCTTCAATAAACGGGATAGGCTTGTAGTCCCCTTTGATGCTCATCAATAGGCCAAGCCCCACCTTACGCACCGTCCACACGTCGTGCTGTCTGGCCTTGTCCAGGACGCGGGTGACATGACCTGTCCGGTGTCTCTTGAGGTGGGCCTGCAAACGGTCCACGCCATCTGCCACCTCGAGCGCGGTATCTCCGCTAAACTCGGTGACCAAGACACATTCCGGTTCGCCCTCCATAAAGCGAGCCAGAAGCCGAGCATACTGCGGCACGCCGCGACAAAGCGTAAGCGCCAAGTTGTCGAGCAGCTCTACTGCGCTGGGGCCCACTTCCAGAATGAGCGGCACCGCGCATAGCGCCTCGTCAAGGCTGCCAAATCGTACCACCCCCAGCCCCGTCACCTTGGGACAGGGCACTAGGTTCAACGTTACATCCTCGATCACGGCCAGTGATCCCTCGGAGCCGCAGACTAGCTTCGACAAATTGAACCGCGGATCCTGCGGCCACCGGAAGGAAGGACCTGGACCCGCAAAGCGGTCCAGGTTGTAGCCGCCGCACCGGCGCCAGTGGCGTGGCGTCCCGCGAAGAATGATATCCCTGTTGGATGCATCCGCCACCAAGTCCCGGATGCCGCGATGCACAGCGCCTACCAGTCCCCGCGCCTGCGTGCGGCACGCGAGCTCTCCTTCATCTAGGGGACCCAGATGCGCGCGCGTACCATCGCTTAGTACCGCGTTCATCTCCAGCACATGGTCCGCCGTCATGCCGTAGACGATAGAGTGGCTTCCGGTGGAGTTGTTTGCCACAATGCCTCCCATGGCCGCCCTGTTGGAGCTGGCCGGATCTGGACCAAACTGGAGGCCATGCGGCGCCATCAGGAGATTCAAACGGTCTAGCACCATACCTGGCTGCACGCGCACGCTCCGCTGCTCAGGAATGAATTCCAGAACCTCATTCAGATGCGCTGTGAAGTCTATCACTAGCGCTTCGCCTACAGCCTGCCCCGCCAGGCTGCTGCCGCCAGTACGCGGCATCAGAGAGATGCCGTACCGATGAGCAAGCTCTACCGCCGCATGCACCTGCTCCGGTGAACGCGGCAACAAGACGCCATGCGGCTTTACCTGATAGATGCTCGCATCAGTACTGTACAGGATGCGGCTGTACTCATCGGTGCGTAGCGCGCCAGCGCACGCCGCACCCAGGTCAGCCATGAAGTCATCAAGCGCTGTGGTTGGCATCGGCTGCGGCTCCTGTAGGATGTCAGCTGCCCTGGTACACAATGCGCCAGATGCGGCCCCGTACAGAATCCGAGACGTACAGCGACCCGTCGGGACCAACAGCCAGCCCGGTGGGGCGCGCAAACGCCGAACCTGCGGTACGCACAGGATCTGGACCCGCAAACCCGTCTGCAAACACTTCGGGTACGTCCGTCACAGCCCCGTCGGCGAACGGCGCAAACGTAACATTGAAGCCCTGCTGCTCCGGCGCGCGGTTCCACGATCCGTGAAACGCTACAAAAGCACCACCATGAAAACGCTCTGGAAAGTGCAGGTCCGTCCCTTCATAGAAGACCAGATCATTGGGCGCCCAGTGCGCCGTGAAGCCGAATAGGGGATCTTTCGCTTGCCCACACCGACCTATCGCCATGCCGTCACCGCCATACTCTGGGCTTAAGACCTTCAGGCCCTCCTGGTGGTCGTAGTAGCAGTAGGGCCAGCCAAAGTCGTCACCTTCTTCCACTTCAAAAAATTCCTCGGCGGGCAGCGCATTATTCTGCTCTTCCGTAAAGTGCTCCGGCCAGAACCGGTGCAGATCGTCTCTGCCGTGCTGCACTACGTAGAGCTTGCCCGTGGTTACGTTCCATGCGTTGGCGACCCCGTTGCGGATGCCAGACGCGTACCGCACTCCATCGTCAGCCATCGTCTGTCCGGGCACGTCGGCCCTGAAGCGCCATACACCACTAGTGCCTTCTAAGAGGGAGCACGGTTCTTGGCCTGGACTGCCAGGCGTGCGCCGGGATTCCATACACGCGTTGGACGGCGCACCCACGTTGACGTACATGAAGCCGGCATCATCAAACTCAAACGGCTTAGCAGCATGGCTGGGTTGGCTGGCAAACCCGGACACTATGGTTTCTGGGGGACCTTCTGGCAGCAATCCGTCACCCATCGGGTAACGTACGATAAAAGTGTCTGCCGCGAAATACAGGTGTTCCCCCCGCCAGTGGATGCCGGTACCACCAGTGTCACCAAAGTACGCGACGCGGTCTGCTCTTCCGTCGCCGTCAGTGTCGCGCACTGCGGCGATGGCGCCGGCGTCGTTCGGCTGGCGCAGCGCAAGGAATACGTCTCCGTTGCCGCGCACCGCCAGATGCCGCCCCCTACCAAGCGAGTCCGCTACCACCAGCGCGCAGAAGCCCTCTGGCAATTGCAGCTCATGGTCTACGTGGTCCGAAGAGCAGGACGGCCTCGCCGTTGCTTCTGGCGGCTCGACCTCAGGGCGCTGGCATGCAACCAAAGCCAGCGTCAACGCCAGCGGCAGTAGGTATGTCTTCATCGTAAAGGGTTAGGGCTTGTTGAATAGGTCAGACGGCGTATCTACCTTGAAATGCTTATAGGCTTTGGGCGTTGCGACGCGACCGCGCGGCGTTCGCTGCAGGAATCCTTTCTGGATAAGGAAGGGCTCGTAGACCTCTTCTATCGTGCCAGGCTCCTCGCCCACCGACACCGCGAGGTTGGTGAGTCCCGCCGGGCCGCCCCCGAAGTTGTGCATCAGCGTACTCAGGATGCGTGCATCCATGTCGTCGAGCCCTTCGCTATCCACATCGAGCGCCGCCAGCGCCTGATGGGCTATAGCCAACGTGATGTGTCCCTGGCCATGCACCTGGGCAAAGTCGCGTGCGCGACGCAACAACCTGTTGGCGATACGCGGCGTGCCGCGACTGCGGCGTGCGATTTCTGCGGCGCCTGCGGGGTCTATCCCCACCTTCAGGATGCCGGCGCTGCGCAACAGGATCTGCTCCAACAAGGGCGGAGCATAGTAGTCGTAACGGAAATCTATCCCGAAGCGGGCCCTTAAGGGCGAAGTTAGGAGCCCCTTGCGCGTGGTGGCTCCCACCAACGTAAATGGGGGCAGCGGAATCTTGACGCTCTTCGCGTTGGGGCCGGAGTCGATCAGGATATCGATGAAATAGTCCTCCATAGCCGAATAGAGGTACTCTTCCACGACCGGGCTCAAACGGTGGATCTCATCGATAAAGAGGACATCCCCGGGGCTTAGCTTGATCATGATGCCAGCCACCGCATGCGGCTTGTCAAGCACAGGTCCGCTGGTGGTCGTGATGTACGCCCCCATCTCGTGCGCGATGATGTGCCCGAGCGTTGTTTTGCCCAAGCCGGGCGGACCGGACAACAGCACGTGGTCTAAGGATTCGCCGCGCCCGAGCGCGGCAGTCATGAATACGCGCAGATTATCTTTGATGCGCTGCTGTCCGATAAATTCCTTGAGGCGTCCGGGACGTAGCTGCTTTTCCATGTCCCCGTCATTTGGATCCGCACCCGGCGATCGGTTTGAAGTACCCATAGGGGAATGACGTGACAGAGTGGAGGCTGAAGGCGGCTAGTAGATGACGTCGCAGCAGAGGTTACAAACATAAGACAGACCACCTCGTTTCAGTGCATGCAACTCACGCCACGGGACTGGCAAGACAGGCTGGCGCGGTCGGTCGGATGACGCGCTGTCCGGCCTATGGCGGGCGCTGACCATGCTGAACCTCCAACAGCAACTCAAACTTCAGCAGAAGCTTTCGCCGCAGCAGATCCAGTACATCAAGCTGCTGCAGCTGAACAACCTCGCTTTGGAGCAGCGCCTGCTGACTGAGCTCCAGGCAAACCCGATGCTAGAAGAGGCCGACGCGTTCGGTGGCGAGTCGCAGACGGAGGAAGACGACGAGGCGGCCACCGACGACCAGGATGACGAGTTCGACTGGGAGGAGCTATTGCCGTCGGGTGACGAGGATTTTCGTGGGCACCGCACAGACCCGGATCAGGACCGTGCAGCCGAACGCCCGCTCGCGGCCGAAACCTCCATGGCGGAGCACCTCAATGACCAGCTCAGCCTGTTGAGCCTGAGCGAGGATGAGTCTCTCATCGCCGAACATATCATTGGATCCATCGAAGAAGACGGGTATCTGCGGCGCGACCTCCTGTCAATCGTGGACGACCTTATGTTCACCTACGGCGCGCGCATCAATGAAGACGATGTGGAGCGGGTCCTGGCGAGGATTCAACGCCTAGACCCGGTAGGTATCGCCGCGCGCAGCCTACAGGAATGCCTCACCGTGCAGCTTATGGCGCTGCCTGAACGCACGCCAGGCCGAACCACGGCGCTGGCGCTGATGGCGCGGTGCTATGAAGACTTCACGATGAAACGCTTCAGCCGGATAAAGCAAACGCTCGGCGTCGACGACCGTATCCTCAAGCGCGCTTTTGACCTAGTGCGGCGCTTGAACCCGAAGCCGGGCGAGGGTACCATCACTGCGCAGGAGAACTACATCACGCCCGACTTCGAGGTGCGCGCCCACGGTCAGAAGTTTCATATCGCGCTCATTGGGTACCGAGGCCCGCGCGTGCGCATCTCCCGCGAATATCATCAGCTTCTGCAGCGGCTCACGCCCAAGTCTGGACCGGTCCCACGTACCGGGCCCCAGGCGGAGACACGCCAGTATCTCAAGGGCCGCTTTGAATCCGCGCGCTGGTTCATCGATGCCATCAACCAGCGCCGCCGCACGCTTCTGGCCGTCATGGAAGCCATAGTGGCAAGGCAGCGGGACTTTTTTCTCTATGGTCCCGGCCACCTGAAGCCCATGATCCTGATGAATATCGCCCAGGATGTGGAAATGGATATCTCCACGATCAGCCGCGTTGTCGCAGATAAGTACGTGCAGTGCGACTGGGGCATTCTCGGGCTTAAGCACTTTTTTTCCGAGGGAGTGCGCATGCGAAGCGGCGAGATGGTATCCAATAAGGAAGTTAAAGCCATCATCAGGGACATTATCCGTCAGGAGAGCAAGACCGCTCCGCTTTCGGACCGCAAACTGGCAGAGGTGCTGGATGCCCGCGGCTTCATTATTGCGCGGCGCACTGTTTCGAAATACCGGGAGCAGCTAGGCCTTCCGGTGGCGCGTCTGCGCCGGGAGCTGGTGTTGACACCCGTACCACCAGGCGCAGACACACCGTCACCACAAAAGGGTTTCAGTACCCCACTGTAACCCCAGAGCATGGGTTTTCGTCTACCAAGATGCCACGCTGCTGCTAGGATCGCTGTTGGCCCGATTCTTGCGTAGTCTTACAGACCCGCGCAACACACAAGAGGCTGAGCTTATGACCGAGACTGCTGTTTACCGGCGCCGGGCCCACCTGGCCGCCCTGTTCGCCCGATATATCAAAGGCGAGATTGAAGAGCCGCTCTGGAAGCGCTTCATGTCGATCCTTGAGGCCACCGAGACGCAGCCTCAGGAGCGTATGGCGGTTATCGCGTTTATGCACGACTTTCTGGTAGAGCGGAGCAGGCAGGCGTTGCAGCTGGCCTCCCTGTTTTCGGATGAGTCTGCCCTTAGACCCGCCTACTGCCGCCGCTAAGTCCTGCGGTCTGCCTCCTGCTCCTGGGCCCAGCCAGCAGCGGAAGGTAACCGTCCCGTAGCCAGCATTTAAGCCGGGAGGTTTGTCCTGCTTATATTTGGGTGCGGTCTTCTATGGCTATGCGGTAACCTCGGCTTCGGGCAGGTTGAGGTATCCTCAACTCGGCGGAGCAGCCATGACTGGTAGCTCTGACAGGTATCGCAATTCGCCGATGTTCTTTGGGAAACTGGTTGCGGGTGCGCCAGGCTAACTGGTGCCAGTACAGGGAGTGAAAGTCTCCCGATGTGAAGGACTAACCATCCACGCATCTCCTCGAGCCGTTCGTTGGTACCCGCGAGGCGTATCCGTCCGAAAATCAGTTTATTTCAGCTGATCAGTGCCGTGCGGAGGCGCTTTTGCGCCAAGTCTTGGCTCCAGGCTAGGTCTGCCGTTTACCCATACCGGTGCGTCTTGAAATATTAAGGAGCGTAGGATTCATCGGGTAGTCTGATGGCAGATTTCTGGACGGTAGGGAATAGCATATGGGAGGTTGTACCTCTAGGTCAGGTGGCATGTGGATTCCGCGAGGTCGATAGTCGGGGCACAGGCTGCGGCCTCGAACGAGCTGCACCTTCCCCGTAGTCCCACATATGTGGATGTTCAAACGGTATGCATGGTTGTCATGGGTCATCCTCCAGCAAGTCCATAGCGAATACGGCTGTTGTTAATCGGTCCAGCCCACGCCACATGATCTCGTTACCCGGTGGGCCATCCCGGCTGCGGTTCAGGCGACCCCCCAAATAGGCCACTAGGTGTACGGCTGAAACTATCGTCTCTGGCGGTGGGAGTCGAAACCTCTTTGCGTATCGCTCCAAGAAACGAAGTTCCGCATTGGTGAAGAACACATCCGCGGGCAAGTCTGGGGCCTCGCGCCCCAACAGCGTCAGGAGCATGACGCGCCAAGCGATGACACAATAGATGGCGATGGCCCGCGACAGACGCTCGGCCTTCCGTAAGGCCAGCTTTTCCACCTTACATCCGTGCTTGAGGACGCGGAAAAACTCCTCCACGCGCCAGCGGCGCACATAATAGCTCACCACCCTAAGGGCATCCTTTGCCGTCTCGACCTTTAGGCTGGTAAGTAAGTACCATTTGATGGGTTCAGCATCATCCGGCGGATTCGGCTCGGTAACACTCACCACATTCATGGATAAGGGTGGCCGTCCCTTACGTTGAGACCGCATGGTGATGCGAGCAAAGCGAATCTCCAGATGGGCTGTCCGCGGGGCCCGACCCTTCGCCTTCTTGCGCTTGGACAGACGGCGCAGATCCAACGTGATCTCACAAGCGGGCGGTTTTTGCTCAAGCTGGTTAATCAGCCGCTCTCCTGATTCCAGTATTCGATTATGCTTCACCCGGACCAGCATCTCTACCCGACCGGACTGCCGCTGCGCATCAAACAACGCAAAGCAGTCCGCTTCCCGATCCATCACGCACACCACACTGGTATCGGCCGGAAGGGCCTCGGCAGCCTCGCAAATATCCGCATACCCGTCCAGCCACGACTGCATCTGCGGCTTCAGCGGACCGGTATCGGGGTGTTTTGTGCTGCAGCGCAATACACCCAAAGGCAAACCGTATTCCGTTGTCGCCAAGGTCACATGCAAATGCAGACCACGCGACTTCACACCCGTCTGATTGCTGCCGATCACCTGCAACCCTTCACAGGCCAACTTGGTATCGTAGTTGAGGCGGGATCCATCCTGGATACATAACACGACCTTCTGACTGCGCATCCGCTCCAGCGTTCGCGCCCGATGCGGCGACAAAATGTTCTCGGGAGTGACCTGTGAATCCGCCTTTTTGGATAAAAGCCGGTAACAGCCCCGAACATCGGCCAGCTCATAGTCGGTGTGCCGTGCAATGCCCTCACCCAGCACATCATTGAGCATGGCGGCGGTCTTCTCCAATCGTACCGACAATCTGCGATCTCCCAAGGGTGCTCCGCCAAATTCCCCCGATACCCACTCCGAGAGTCCCTCTTCCGGCTGCCGCACCGGCAGCGTGCTGACCGTATGCGCCTGCAGCTCTTTCCTCCAGCCAGGGTCTAACTCATACAGAAAGACTGCCTTCGGTGTTCGCGGCTCATCCTCGGGGTGGCGTTTCTTGCCAGATGTCTGCCCAATGTATCTGAAATTGGCGGCCTTAAAGCAGCTGCCGGTTCGCTCAGCGTCCACAAACGTCTCAATGATCCAGGGCCGATAGCCGTAACACGCTTCAAAGTCCGCCCCCACACGCCGCAACACTTGACCCAGGACATGGCTGGCCAGATTCCGACACGGACCACGAATCAACAAGCGACTCAGGCAGAGCACCCGATGCAGATGCCGTTTACGCTCGACATCACTCCAGCCCATCCAGGTGTCCCGACTGGCTAAACGCAGACACGAAGCCGAAAAGCCAAGGGCACCCAAATAGCCGTGCTCACTGTGGATGAGATATTTGCGCTGGGCCCCAATAAACCGACTTGCACCGCGTGGGTGCTCTTCAGCCAGCAGCGTGTTCCACAGTACAAGCTGCTCACTTTCGGTAACCAGACTGACGGATAGTCCATCAATGTCTTGCACCTGGTCTGGCAGCCCTGAAGGCTGTGGTACCGGCTCAGGCAGTGTGCGTACATGCCCACTGCGCGGCGGTAGGGGCCGTACCTCTGGTAACGCCACCAGCCCGCGTTCGGCCAACATCGACAGCGCTCGACTACAATTAGCCTCCTGCAAGCGACCACATGCATCCCGAAAATTAAAGGCTTCACAGGTGGCACGCGCCAACGCAGCCCGACTTTCCACGGGTTGGTCTGTGGCGATCTGCCGCAAACGCGGCAGCGACGAAGACCGGCTCAAGGTCCGGAGAATCTGATTCTGTATGTACATGCCGCTAATCTAAGCGACACTCTTGCCAATTGCAAGTCTGGCGGGTACGGTAAAACGGCAGGGCTAGGTACTGCAGGGTCGTGGGGACGCTGGGCGCAGCCGGTTGGCAGCTTACCTTGCTGGCGTGACTGTGTTGCGGCATCTGCCCAAGCGGGTTGATGGGTGCTCTGGGGGAGACAGCGGTGGGTGCACGCAAGGCGCTTGGGTGGCGGTGCACTGCTGTGCAGGTCTTGCGCTCAAAAGCGGCGCAGAGGGGCTTATGCGCTGGCGCGCACGGGTGGGAGGTGTGTCTGTGAGGTGGGGGCGCTTTCACGCATAGTCCACCGATGTGGCAGCAGTTCGCCGATGGCGGTGGTGTGCGTCGGCATGCGCTTTGCTCAACTTCGTCACTGGTAGTGATGCGAAAGGTCGGGCCTCTCCTGTTCCCGTTTTGGGGAGTGTTTTTTCGGGCACTATTGAGCCTTAGTGTTTACCAGAGCGGTCGGTAGTGGGTTAGGGTGGTGTTCGCCCCTGCCTTGCGTGTCCTTCGTCGTATTCGGGCCCCTTCATCGGGTCTTATCTGTCCGAATCGGACACAGCTCACGCTTCGTCTTCTGGAGTAGGTACTGGCGTGAGACATGGGGAGCGTCACAGGATTCACGAATCAGGAGGTTTTTTCAGATCGTTAGCCTCACTGGAGTATTCCTCCTTGCTTCTTATCGCCGCGGGATCGTAACTCATGCCCAGTTAACGACGCTGCTTACTTTTACGATATCAACAAAGGAGGCGCCAGTCCCTTATCTCCCGCGCCTGCGGAGGGGTATTTACCGTTTTGCGGGTTTTTACAAGCCCTTATAGGAAAATCGGCTGCTGATGCGCTCAGGCTCTGCAAGCCATCCTATCGCCCTCTATACTCATCCCGACCACTTCTGACGCGTCCATGGTTTAGGTCCTCGACGTTGCCGTAGGTGTCCACTAGCCAGTTGTGCATCGAAGGTATGGGCACGCTTAGTCGTCTCGGGGCAATCGCTGCTAGCACACCCTTCCTGATCGCTACTTGAATGGCCTGTACGGGCGACATCATCTCCTTATCCAGGTCATGCTTCTTCGTAGCTGCGCGGAACACTCTATGCAAGGCCATTTGGGTAAACATTGCAGCACCAAGTGGACGCGACGCGATCAGTGTGGCAAGCGCACAGAGATGGTGCTCTTCCAACGAGGAGATTCGCTGCGCATAGTACGCATGCTTACCAGCTCTACCCCGTTCCATTACAACTTCGGGCACCGTGTCGGGCATGAGGCTGCCCCGACGCCTCAACCATTGCGCCGCCTCGGGCGCGAAGCAATGGATGTGTTGCGGCCATCCATCTGTTTCCGCTGCAATGGTGTCTATCCACCGATTGAGTATGTGCGTACGCACCTTGCTGCCTATCTCGCCGCCCTTTACGATCCAGTCGCGAATCACATTGCGCTCGGCGGCCACATCCAAAACGCCAATGTTGTGCAGGCAGTCACTAAACAGTCGAGACATCCCGAAATCACCCAGGACGCTCATGGAATTACCCAGCCCACCTGCAAGCAGCACCACAGGGCCGCCAGCGGTGGCATTGCGGATGATGTCCAGCACATCCATGATCGCAGTGCGCCTATCAAGACTGGCCTTGTGCGCGGACAGGTTCTGGACCTCATCCAGTGTAAGCAATAAACCCTTTTTCATACCTGCAACATACCATCGTAGCAGCATTTTGGGCGTTGGTCCAGACCGCTCCTTGCCCTCGCTGCGGCGCATCTCTCGCCGGTAGTTCGCAATGTAATCTGCTCCCTTTGTAGTCGCTGTCTCAGTAAGGAAAGATGTACGATCTGAGTAGGACTGATCTCCCAATGCGTCAGCCAAATCCCTTGAATCATGCAGGCTGGCGATTTCGATGCGCCGGTGATCCCAGAGGCCCGTTTGTGCTGCCCGGTCTGCGAACTCATGGAGTATGGCGGTCTTACCTGCGCCGGGCGGCCCCTGGACCAAGAATACTGTCCCGCCGCGCGCTCGCCAAGCGGACTTGAGTATGGATTGAAACTTGTCCCAAACTTCATCTCTACCATGGAAATATCTGGCCCTGCCACCGTCCATGGCCGCCCCTAGCGAGGTATGGGGATTATTGGTCATGATAGACCACTTCTGGTTGTTAAGGCGAACACCGGTGATGCACCAATGTTCGCCAGATCCCTTTAAATCGAGGCATGAGGCAGGGCAGCATGGCCACGATCATCGTGGCGTGAGCGCAATGGGCAGGCAGGCAGGCCCAACCCGAACACCCTTCCTGGTTTAAGACTGGGCACATCGCATCAGAGCAAAGAGAGCCTGCGGCCTAGTTGATCCAGTTCGATCCGCGCGGAGCATTTCGGCGAAGGCGGAATGTGTCAACAATTATGACACACTTTTGGAAATCGGCGTATGGTATCATTACGGATTGGCTTACGCTTCGGATAGGGTGAGGTTCGCTCCTGATGCCAACGTTCCCTGGCTTTCAGGATAGGCGATTGGCTTGTTGATCCAGGCGGATTTGGGCGGCAATTCGGCCGTGGGTGGTCCGTTCGGAGTGTGCACACGGTCTTGGTACAGATTGCGGTTTCAAATAGTGTATCGTAACGGCGAGCATGTTGGGCCGTGTGGCCGCTGCGGGCGGCTGGTTTTGGCGTTGCGTCATTGCCTTGTTGGTTACGGTGGTCATCTCATGCTGGTGGGTTGATCCATGCTCGTTTAGGAGGTCTGGGGACTCTTGGAGCGCCTCGTGGGAAGCGTTCGGGGTGGCGTTGGTAGGCGTCATTGAGTACGCGCTGTCGTTGCGTGAGCCGTTGATGGGTCTGATGGAAATGGACGGTACTGGGTCTCATGAGCGCCAATCCTGAGTGATAGTGCACATTGTTGTACCAGTCGAAGAATTGTCTGGCCCAGGTCTTGGCATCTTCGAGTGATCCGAAGCGACTGGGGTAGGTGGGTTGAACCTTGAGGGTTTTGAATTGTGCTTCGGAGTAGGGGTTATCATTGGATCTGTAGGGACGCGTGTAGGAGCGTTCCACCTTGAGGTCGGCCAGCAGCTGGGCGTAGCTTTTGGAGGTCATGGCTGGTCCTCGGTCCGAGTGGATGGTGAGCTGTTGTTCTTCGATGCCGTAGCGTTCGCAGGTGTGGGCGATGAACTCGTTTGCTAGGCTGGCCGATTCGCCATAGGTGACCATCCACCCTGTTACATACCTGCTGAAGACATCCAGTAGGACGAAGAGGCTGTAGCTGGTCCATTTTTGTGGTCCTCTCAGCTTGGTGATATCCCAGGACCATACTTGGTTGGGTCGCGTGGCGAGGAGCTGCGGCTTCTCATAGGGCGGGTGTATGCGCTGATTTCGGCGTTCCCGCACCTCATCGTACTCGTGAAGGATGTTGTATATGGTCCTCCAGTGGCAGAGGTACTTATTTTCATCCAGAAGTGTGGCGTAGATTTGTCGCGGTGGCAGGTCTCGGGTAACCGTCCCGTAGACTACATTGAATGCAGGCCGTGTGGCCATCTTATGTTTTGATGGGGTTCTGCGTGGTTATGCCGTAGCCTCTGCTCCAGGCAGGTTGGGAGCATCCTCAGTCGTGACCTGACGGCTTGGATTTGCGATACCGAGCAGGTCTCTATGGGATTGCTTCAGGCATGTAGTGGTCGTCACCGGCGGGGAATAAGTGTCCCGTAGTGTACATATTACGCTGAGGGGCTTGAGTTGCCGATATTGTTACATCGGTCAGTGAGCAGCTTAACTGGGGGATGCAATGGCATCGTTACGTCGTAGTTCGGAGGACATGTTTCCGCTGGTGGCGCGTTTTTTGGTGGTGCGCAGAGTCTGAAGGCGTTGTGCCTTGGGCACGGCTTGTCGGAGCGTGGTTTTTACTACTGGCGCAAGAAGTACGCGGCATCTGTGTCTCGGGCTTCGGGCGCCTTGGTGGAGGTATCGTCACTGGAGGTACATGAGCCGGCGTTGATAAAGGTCGAGTTTCCAGGCGGCGTGCGTCTGCGCGGGTACACGCCGGTATTGGCGGACTTTCTCGGATCGGCGTTACAGCGTGAGCGGAGCCAGTCATGTTAGCATTGGGGCCGTCGCACATGTTTCATTGTTACCGGGAGCCTACGGACATGCGCAAGGGCTTTGACGGGTTGTGCGGTCTGGTGCGCTCGGGCATGAAGCGTAATCCTTTCTTGGGCGATGTGTTCGTTTTCATCAACCGCCGTCGGACATATATCACATTTCTGGTTTGGGACCGCAGCGGCTGGGTTTTGTACTACAAGCGCCTCGAGTCGCGGACGTTTGAGCTTCTAGAGACCGCGACGCCTTTATGGACGGAGCTCATGATGCCCTTGGACGGGGTGCAGCTATCGACGGTACGCTATCGACGCCGGTTTCGGGGTTCCGATTCATAACTATCTTCACATAAAATTCTCGAAACTACTTGCAAATGCCGTGAGTTAATAGGGCGTGCCAAGTATCCCTGCCCAGGAGCACCCCTGTCCGCGTTGCGCGAGGCTCGAGCCGGACCATTGCGCGGTGGTCGAGCGACTTCGTTCGGAGCGTGACCATTGGCGGCGCCTGCATAGCGAGGAGCGTACGCAACGGCGGCGGTTGGAGGCAACGCGCGCAGGTCTGGCCGAGGATATGGCCAAGCTCAATGACCAGCTCAGTGAGCTCTCCCAAAAGCTCTTCGGCAGCACAAGCGAGCGCTTAAAGGCGCCTGTGAGCGACGACATCCGCGCGACAGCGGATCAGAAGCCGCCACCGTCAGCGACCGCAGATACGTCGGCCTCGCGTCCGGGTGTACAGGGCACACCGACTAAGGACCATCGCGCGAACGCCAAACCCAAGACGCGGCGCCAAGGGCAGCGTAGCAAACTGCCAGACGACCTGCCAAGGGAAGAGATCTTTCTTAACCCCGAAGGAGACCTGGAAGGCTGGAAACCGATTCGAATTGAGAGTACCAAGGTGGTAGCGTGGGAGCCAGGGTACCTGAAGGTGATCAACTATAGGCGCCGCGTATTTGCGCATAGCACCGATCCTTCGAAGGGGCTGCGTATCGCTCCACTCCCTGCGCGCACTATTCCCAGCGGGCGAGTACATGAATCGTTGCTGGCGCACCTTGTTACGTCCAAAGTCGAGGATGGTCTACCGCTTCACCGCCTAGCCAAGATAATAGAGCGCGGCTCGGGCTATAAGATCCCATCGTCCGCCATGGGAAACTGGATGGACAAGGTAGGCTTTGACCTGGAACAGCTCGCGCTTGCCGTGGCCGATCAGGTACGCAAGAGCGGATACCTGCAGGTGGACGAGACCACGATCCGCGTGCAGGATCGCAAGAAGAAAGGGTCCACTCATCGCGGATACTTCTGGGTCTACCATTGCCCTAAACAGAAGCTGCTGGTCTACCAATACGCACCCGGACGCGGAAGCAAGGTGCCAAGAGGATTCCTGCATGGGTTCCAGGGCGTGCTGCATACCGACGGATATGTCGCCTACGAGACCTTCATTCGGGATGTCGGCATCATACTGGCCAACTGCTGGGCCCATACGCGACGCAAATTTCACCAAGCCCTCCGTACCGATCCCGACAGAGCCGCCTTCGTGCTGAAGCAAATAGGAACGCTCTACCGGATAGAAGCGCAGCTGCGCGAGAACCATGCCTCTGCAGAACAACGACGCATCGCGCGGCAGCAAAAGGCCAAACCCGTATTGTGCCACCTTAAATCGTGGCTCCAGCAGCAGAATACGCTCCCAAAGGAATTACTTGGCAAGGCCAAGCACTACACGCTGGCGCGGTGGGACCGGCTGTGCCGATACATCGACGACGGACGCCTGGAAATTGATACCAACGCCGTCGAAAGGGCCATGCGCACGGTTGCGATCGGCCGCAAAAACTACCTCTTCTGCGGATCCCACCACGCAGCTAAGCAGATGGCCACCTTCTACACGCTCCTGGCAACGTGCCGGTTGCACGGCGTTAATCCCGTAAAATGGCTCGAAGATGTGCTGCCACGCATTGCTGCGGGCCATCCAGCCAAAAAGATCCACCTGCTACTACCCCACCAGTGGCAGCCACTCCATCCCCCGGCACCTCCATAGAAGGATGCGCGGAGCAAGACCATGAACCATGCTCTGCTACCTCCATCCGTACGTAATACTGCATCTACGATCCGCCCTTGCATACGCGGCCACACCTGCGTGACTACGCCGCCTACATGCCAAAAACGCACTTCAATCCCAGTCCGCACTGCAGCCACATAGCCGCTCGATCATTGACTAGGTGCGCCCTCAATAGAAGATCACCCGTACCCGCAACCAGACACCCAAAGAACATCGGCGAATAGCGATACCTGTCAGAGCTACCAGTCATGGCTGCTCTGCCGAGTTGAGGATACCTCAACCTGCCCGAAGCCGAGGTTACCGCATAGCCATAGAAAACCGCACCCAAATATAAGCAGGGCAAACCTCCCGGCTTAAATGGTCTCTACGGGACGGTTACAGCGGAAGCGGCTTCTGGCACCGTTCCGTCACCATCGGTGATCCTGTGCAGTGCGCTATCGGGCAGCGCTTGGGCATAGGCTGCAAGGCTCCCGTACCACCCTACTATCAGGGCTGCAATCAGCAGGTGTAGAAGCTGCTGGACCACAAACAGGCCAAGCACCTTGGGGGCGCTTATGCCCACGATGAGGCTTTCTAGTAGGAATGAGGTTGCTGCCAGCGTCGTGCCCGCCGCACAGCAGGCCGCAAACGGCCCCCAGATGGCCCGTCGCCTGAGCGGCATCCGCAGCCCGGCTAGGATCGCGGCCCATAGCGTGCACCCGCCTGCCACCATAGCTGCACGCGCCGCGTCGCGCGCCACCGTCGCCCACGCTACCGCCGCGCCAACCACCAGGGGCCCCAGCACCAACCTGACCCAGAATGTCACCACCACGCCGTGCCAGAGGCTGCCCACCGCCAGAACTATAGCTGCTGCGGCCAGTCCTATCGCCACCGCACACGCCAGAAAGAGCGCTCCTAGAAGCAGGCTGGCTGGCAAGTAGCGACGCGCCCCCTGCCAGAAGCCGCCCCGTGACCGTTGTACGGCGTGCAGCAAGCCTACGCTGGCGGCCGCTTTCCAGGCCATGCTCACAGGAAGGATCCACAGGAGGTGTATAGCAGCGGCCTGCAAGGCGGGGCGGCTCGCTTTGAGGAGGTCCGCCCAGAGCGCCAGGTCGGTTCCCTGCGCCAGTGCTTCGGCAAAGCCCGAGGCTCCCGCCAAGACCTGGAGCGGACGTACTACCAGGGCGGCACCTAACAGCGACAACAGGCCTCCTGCGCCCCAGAGCAGCACGACGAGGCCCCAGCGCGTGCGCGCCGCATGCGCGCCGGCTACCACCAGTGCTCCTGTGTTGGTCAGGGGCATCAGAATAGCGACTCCATGATGCGGAGCGCATATTGGATCCATACCGTCATACGGGTGCCGGCCTTTAGCGCCAAAGCCGAAGAGGATTGCGCCGCCTTGCTGTTATTAAGCCGGTTGATGTCGAGCACCACCTCGAAGTCGGGATCCACGGTAGCCCGCAGTGGCATAGCCGTATGCGTGAAGGTGAGCGTAGTGTCCGATGCCACGCCGTCCCAGTGCCGGTCCTGCGCGGTGCCGTCAGCGAATTCCACGCGGATCACCTGTCCGATAGTGCCCTGCTGTGTGCGCTCAGTGCGCACGGTCGCCTGCCATGTGCCGTCTGCGCGCTCTGTGACTTCGAGCGCTGCAAGCGCATAATCCACTGCCGCCGTGCCGTACACGTATTGGTCAAAGAACCAGGCCATGTCGTCGCCCTCCACCTGTTCCACCACCGCCTGAAAGTCACGCGTGGTGGGATGCCGAAATCGCCAGTCGGCATAGTAACGCTTCAGCGCCGCCTGCATGCGGGTGGGCCCTAGCACACCTTCTAACGTATGCATCACGGTAGCGCTCTTGGAATAGGATACGAGGCTGTATTCGGAGCTCGGCGCAAATTCCCAGCTCCGGGTTACCAGAGCGTTGCGCGGTGGCGCGCCAGCGATCAACATCAGGCGGTGTGCGACCTCGCTGCCGACCCTAAGGCCTGGAAAATCCACTAGGCTCCCAGCGCCATAGCGATCGTCCATCACTTTGCCTTCGATGTAGGAGGTGAGGCCTTCATCCAGCCACGCTTCCTCGAATTCGTTGGATGCCAGGAGTCCGTAGAAGTACTGGTGCCCGAATTCGTGAATTAGTATCAGCTCTGGCATCTGGACCCACGACGGCATCCCGTAGGCGGTGCCGCACAGGATGAGCGTCGGGTATTCCATGCCTTGGCTTGCGCCCAGCCCGTCCACCAGCGTGAGCGTGGTGTAGGGGTAGACACCCACTAGGCGATCGAGGCCTTCGAGGGCCACACGCGCCGCCTCAAGGTGACGCTTCGCCTGGCCGCGGTGCTCTGGCTGCAGAAGCAGGCGCATAGTGACATGCCTCCATGAGCTTTCGTACTCTTCGAATGCCGGGCTCGCCGTCCAGGCGAAGTCGTGTACATCTGCTGCGACATAGTGCTCAAGCCGGCGCCCTTGCTCCTCGGTCGCACTCGTGCGCACTCCTGTGGCGCCCACCACATATCCTAGAGGTACATCAATCGTTATGTCATAGGTCCCGAAGTCGGCGTAGAATTCGCTGTTTGCATGAAACTGGTGCGTATTCCAGCGTCCATGCGGTGCGTCTTGGGGCACGTAACGTTGTCCCGGCACCTCATACACGCCGAACTTCGGAAACCACTGCGCCGCCATGACATAGGGCTGGCCATCGGCGCCTTCCGCTACGCCGGTGCGCGCGAGGATTTTCGGCAGGCGCGCCTCGAAGGACACGTCTAGCACCATGGTGTCCCCGGGAAGGACGGGCGCAGGCAGCGGCAGGGCGGCTACGGTGCGATCCCGCGTGTTGCCATCGTCGGGCGCTAGAAAGCGGAGGCGATCCAAAAGGTCGGTGCCCGTGCCCGATTGCAGCCGTGTAAATTCTATCCGTCCCCAGCCATCCTCCTCATTGTACCACTGCGGCGCCCCTCCCCGCTCCCGCATAAAGGTCGAGGCCTCGTCCACGAAGGCGTTCAGGTACAGGTGCATCTGCAGCGTATCTACGGCAACCGCGCCCGGGTTTCGCCACAGCATCCGTCCAATGCCGACCAAAGTACGGCCATCCGGCTGCAGCGTTACCGTGAAAGCATAGTGAACGCGCCGGTCACTCTGGGGCGTGTCGTAGATTGTTATGCGCTGCGCTTGGCCACTCCCGACCACCGGAAGTGACCAGATAGTTGCCAGAAGCAGCGTGTGCACGCGCCTAATGGCATTGGATTGGGCGCGAAGCTTGCCGCGGTGCGCGCAGGTGGGGGCTGCAGCTGACCGGCTTTGCGGTATCATGGAGGGCAACTTGTCCGTTGACACATGAAACGGTTTGAAGAGCTTTTTGATGAGCTGCAGCACAAGGTGCGCACCCGCAACCCGGCATCGGTCACGGTGCGGGCGGTGGCTGCAGGTCCGCATGCGATTGGCAAGAAGTTCGTCGAGGAGGCCGCGGAGGTATGGATGGCTGCCGGGCATGAGGGTCGCGCACGTTGTGCACAGGAGATTGCGCAGCTGCTGTACCCCAGGTGATGATGATTGCCATGGATCTGGAGCTGGAAGACGTGTACCGTCATTTGTAGCCGGCGCCGCACCATGCTGCAGGTGGCATTGCCAAATAAGGGAGCGCTGGCCGAGGGTGCCTCGGCACTGGTGGAGGCGGCAGGGTACCGTTGCCGTCGCAGCGGGCGGGCGCTAACCGCGCATGACCGCACACATGGCGTGACATTTTCGTTTTTGCGTCCGCGCGACATCACCACCTATGTTGGCAATGGCGTGCTGGACCTTGGGCTCACCGGTCGTGACCTGCTACTTGAGAGCGGCATTCCGCTTCAGGAGGTTGAGGCGCTGGGCTTTGGCGTTGCGCGCCTCTGCTACACCGCACCGCGCGGCTGGGGGCTCACCGTGAACGATCTGGCGGGCCTGCGCATCGCCACGACGTTTCCCAGCCTTGTGGCGCGCGACCTGGAGCAGCGCAACCTGAAGGCGCACTTGGTGCGTCTGGACGGAGCCGTAGAGGTATCTGTCAGGCTTGGCGTCTTAGATGTCATTGCCGACCTGGTGCAGACCGGATCGACACTTATGCAGGCGGGCCTGGAGGTCTTCGGCACACCGATCTTGGCGTCGGAGGCCATCCTGGTGGCTCGCCATCCGGGCCCAGCTCTGAGCCGGTGGTACAACGGGTTCTTTTGCGCCTCCGCGGCATCCTCGTGGCCCGCGCCTACGTCATGATGGAGTATGATTGTCCTTCGCGCCTTCTGGAGGTGGCGTGCGCCATCACGCCTGGCATCGAGGCCCCCACGGTGGCACCGCTAAGCCGCAAGGGGTGGGTAGCTATCAAGGCCATGGTGCTTCGCAGCGACGCCAACAGGATTATGGATGAGCTGGAAGTGCTGGGCGCCAAAGGCATCCTGGTGATGGATCTGCGTACATGTCGCATCTAACATGTGCGCCAGCCTCCGATACCGGACAGGCTTCTGCATAAAGCGCCTGCAGCCGTTGTGTTTCCGCCTAAATGTCATGGCTTGGGCCGCAGCCGCAACACGGCTGCCACTGTAAGGTAATTGGCACCGCCTTGTTCACTACTTGCAGAGATCATAGAATGCTGGCTGCTTCTTGCTCGGCTTATGCTGGTCACCACGGTACGCCATCGCCGAGTTGCACGGCTGTGCCCCCAGGCGCTCTAGGCGCTGATACCGGTTCAGCTGCGTGTTGTGCGGTACCTAAACCCGGTCAGGCAACGGTCTGCGTCGTTATTGTGCCAGCACACTTCACCGTGGGTTAAGACATAAGCTCCATGTGAATGTCGGTTCTTGCGAATAAGTTGCCATGTTATCAGCGATCCGATCAGCTTCTTGCACCTATATGCCCCGGATTATGCGCACGCTGTCTTGCATTCTTATGCTGCTTACCACCGGTCGCGTGACGGCAGCGCAGCCCGCCCTGGCAGATGCACTGGAGGCGATGATCCAGGCGGTGCCCGAGGCGGAGGTGGCCATTGCAATCCGGGACCTAGCAACGGGCACGGAGCTCAACCTGCGAGCGGACCAGGTATTCCATGCCGCCAGCACTATGAAGGTGCCGGTCATGATTGAATCATTCCGCCGTGCCAACGAAGGGACCCTGTCGCTGGATCACCGTCTCATGGTACAAAATGCGTTTCGCTCTATCGTGGACGGTTCACTGTACAGCATTGGGGACGACTCTGACGATGCGATCTATGAGCGCCTAGGGGAGAAGATGACGGTGCAAGAACTCATCTACCAGATGATGACCGTTTCTTCAAACTTGGCCACAAACCTCCTGATCGACTTTCTGTCGGCGGACTCCATTCAGCGCACGACTGACCGGCTGGGCGCTGAGGGAATGCGTGTGCTGCGCGGTGTAGAGGACCTAAAGGCTTTTGACAAGGGGCTCAGCAACCGTACCACCGCCCGGGCGCTGGCGGACCTTCTGGCCCGTCTGGCTTCGGGTACGGCGGTCTCCTCACAGGCAGACAGTGCTATGGTGAGCGTGATGCTTCACAGCAGGTTTGATGAGATGGTTCCGGCTGGCCTACCGCCGGGCACGCGCGTAGCCAACAAGACGGGATGGATCACGCGCATCCACCACGATGCATCGATAGTGTATCCAGTCCAAGGCGGACCCTACGTGCTGGTGATCCTGACCCGCGGCGTGGAAGACCATGGTACGTCTGCGGCCTTGGGCGCCCGTCTCGCGGGCATAGTCCATCGCCACCTGCGGCCCGAAGACTATTAGGGTGAAGACTAGACGGCTAGAATCTTGTTCGCTCTGGCTCTTCTGCTGCGATCGTTTCCAGCTGCTCTATCCGGCGCCTTAGCTCTTGGCGCTCAGATTCGGCCACATCCAGCCGTCCCTTGAAGGATTTGGCCTCGCCGGCAGTCAGCATGGGCCTCATACGTCGATCGGCGAATTGCCAGACCAGCACCAGCGTAGCCACCGCTACGATGGCCAAGGCACCAAGCAAGAGCAGCAATGGCATACGAAGGCGGTCTTTGCCTGGATGTGAAAACCCTGTTGCGAACCGGTCTGGGCCCATCCTGTTCCGCCCGCCCGGGCTGCCCGTGGGCGAGAATTCCAACACTTTGGAGTAAGCGCTCGTCAGGCGCTTTCCTGACGCTGCGCCCTCGCGGTAGGGACCCGAGTTTCCCCGGGGGGCCCCCGCACAGATCTGGACGGGCGCGTTAACGCATCCGGCTCCTCCCTCGGGTCGCACCGGCGTGCATGGCGACATATCGTTGATCCGGCCAGGGGTGTTTGATCTTGAGCGCAGGCCAGCACCATGTAGTCATGGTCTCCAGCTTACTCCATGTCATGCGATCCTTCTGCGAACGTCTGTGGTCAAGTAGCCCGGGGGAATCTCACCCCCTGGCCCTCACAGATCTGGACGTGCGCGTCTCCACGCATCCGGCTCCTCTGGGTCCATCAGACGGTTGGTTTTCCAACCCTCCAGAGCTGCCTCCCAAAGGATCGTCCCGTTTCCGGTTTCGCCATGGTAGGGTATGGTGTGGAAATCCAGATCGAACGAGCCATCGGAGGCTGGCACCAGCTTCTGGGCCACTTTGTGCCAGTCATCCATCAGGGTGTACAGATGCTGGCGATCCACTCGTGTGCTGTACTCAGTATGCGTGGATTTCTTGGGCATCACATGGAGTCCAGCAAAAAAGGCACTGCCTTGATCCAGAATGTCGGGCATACCATGGTAGGGTCGTCCGATGCCCCAGAGTTTGAGAGCCAAGAGCGCCTGGACCATGGCGTCGGCTGATACTTTCTGGCTGCTGGGCCAGTCGGCCACAACGCGGTCCAGCGCAGCGTTCGCCAGATCTCGAACAAATAAGAATAGGCCACCGAACCGGGTGTGCCATCGGTCGGCGCGTATCTGGAACTGGCGGATGTCGGATTCGGCCGCACCAATGACCCGGGGTACCGCACGCGCCACGCGCCGGGGAAGGCTCGGGAATCCCGCCCTCTTGAGCACCAGCCCGATGGTGGTCGTTCCGGCTTTAGGTTGTCTGCCTTCAGTCGCTCGGCAATCTCCGCATTGGAGAGTTGCTCCTTCTGGCGTAGCTGAATGATCCGGGCGTCGCGTCTGGAATGGGCCTTGGTCTTCCGGTCGTCGAACTGGCTGATAACCTTGGTTTTGCGCAGTTCACAGGCCAGATTGCGCAAGGTCCCTTGATTGAGCCCGAGCTGCTCAGCAATCTGGGCCCAGGGTTTACCATCTACAAATCGGGCGCGCAGCGCCTCGTAGCGCCATTGCCGAGGGTTGTCGGGACTCAAGAAGAGCTGGGCGATATCTTGATTTGTCTTTTTTGGACGTCATGACGCAGAACATCCCAAGCTAATACGTACAGGTTACAAAGTCAAGTCCGATCGTGGTTATTGCTCCGAAGGGCGCGCGGGTGACCTTCAATACGACGACAAAAGCTGTTACTTCACAGAGGCCGAAGTGCTGATACAGCCGTGGTATAAGTATTATAACAACGCGTTTTTGTGACACATAACTAATCAGATCCCGCCCACAGCGCGCTACCACACCTTCACTGTCACTTCAACAGGTCAGTTGGAAATTCAGGCTAGTGGATGGTCTGGAGTCATGAGCAGCGTAGCGGCAATCTTTGTTGGAGTGGCGGAGGGGAACCAGATTGCTGCTGACTGCTTTGATCGCCAGAGCTTCGGCTTCGAAATCGGTATTGCTAATTCATAGGAGGAACTTGGAAACATGACCGGACCAGATCAGACTTCTGGGGGAGACCCGACAATACCAGTATACTGCAAGACGCTCGACGAGGCGCTCAGAGAAGTTCGACGGCGCAGCGGTATTGCGCCCAAAATGATTTCAAAATACGAGAAGTCTCCATACGGGGGGTACCGCGTCTACAGCATTGATGCAGACGACTTTGTGGACGACTTGGTGGATCCGTTGCCTGGCAAGGTGGCGAGTGGATTCTTCCGACTGTACCGATGACTGAACACTCGGACTCAATTGGCCAGCAACCAGACCTTACAGTTCCGGGATCAGTAGGCCTGCCGCAGTCGAAAGCTATCCTAGCCTAGCCTAGATTTCCACGGGCAAAAGTATATGTGAACATTCGGGTCGTGTATAGCTAGGCGAACCGCAGCGTGAGTGGCAGATTATTCAGCCAGGGGATCCGCATGGTAGCGTCGTGATAGTCGGTGTTGCGCATGGTAATGCTATGAGCGCGTCGCGCCATGGTGACGGTGATGTGGTCGTGTTGAACGTGTACGGTTGCTCGGTATTGGACTAGGTCGCGGAATAGCGTACGCGATTTTTGATTTACACGATCATTTCCGACCCGGTGGGCAAAGATTCGGTAGAGCATGCTTGCCATAACCGTCAGTTGCACATCGAGGTCGATTTTCAAGGGCACCGCTGCCGAGAGGGCGTCCATGTGAAAAAAGTCGATGGCATCGGCGATGATATTTTCGATAATCATTCGGCGGGCATAGCGGTCAATCAGGGTTGCTGCATGGGTTTTGGTATCATTAGTGATGAGCAGCGTGGGTTTCTCGTGGCCGAGGTCTATGATGGCGAGCTGTCGCAGGTTGCCTCCGTAGCGATCCAAGTGCACCGTGCTGTCAGTTACGCGCGGATTGCGGTACTTGCGACCGACGTTATTGAGCCGAATGCGCCGCCAGCTTTTGGCTGGAGCATTGCGGATTTGCTGCACCAGTTTCTTGGTGCGCCGCCTTAGCGTCAGGAATCGGATGCCCTTTTCATTTAGGTAAGCTAAGTTGGCGTAGGTGGTCAAGCGGCTGTCGAAGACCAACTCACTTGGATAGCGTCCAGCGCGCTTGTACCAATGTTCGATGAAGCGCAGCACTTCATCGTTCTGATCTTCCTTACGCACGCGGGTGTTGGCATAGTCGAAGTAGCGTCCATCCGCATTGCGGGCCAAGAATGCCAGCACGCCACGCTGTCGGCGACTTCGTTTGGAGACGAAGTGCTTCTGCATGAGTGCGTTTTCCCCATGATATGGGATGGTGTGGAAGTCCAGATCGAAGGAGGCGTCGCTACCCAAGTCCACGTCAAGGTCATGCACGGCTCGGTGCCATAACTGCATGAGCGCGGGCACCATAGGGGGATCCACGCGGTTGCTATATGCGGACAGCGTTGACTTCTTTGGAGCGGCGTTGAGTCCAGCAAACAGGGCGATGCCTTCGTCCAAGATATCGGGCATCAGGTGCACGGGGCGCCCGATCCCCCAGAGTTTCATGCCAAGCAGCGTGCGCACGGCGCAGCCTGCGGGGATGCGGCTGCTGCCAGGGAAGCGGCACTGTTTGAGCAGGTCGTCCAGATTCATGCGCACCAGATCGAAGGCAAACAGGAAGAGTCCCCCAAAGCGTGTCTGGAATCGTCGTGGCGTCAAATCTAGGCGGGACCGATCAGCGGCGGGCACTCGCTCCGCGCCAGCAGCGGCAAGTTGTTTGGCTGTGCGCCGGGGCAGTTTGGGCAGTCCGGCTCGGCGAATGGTCTGCGCGATAGTGGTGGTGCCGACCTGAATACCTTCACGTAGGAGTTGCTGCTGGATTTCAGTGACGGAGAGCTTCTGCTGCTTGCGCAGCGTCAAGATGCGCTGCGTTCGGCGCACGCGTAGCGGTTCTTCCGGGCGCGGCTTCGGCCCGCGCTTAACATCCGAGAACAGTTTAAAGCTCTCGGGCTGCTCGCGCAGGCGTTTCAAGAGGTTGCGTACCGAGCCAGTCGCGTAGCCGAAGCGCTGGGCGGCCTGGTGGACGGGAACCTTGTCCACGATGACGGCGCGCATGACTTCGTACTGCCTGTGGCTGGTCTTGCTTGGCTTCAGGAAAAAGTCTCGCTCGCTTTCCATCGGTATAGACGTTGTTAGGTAATACTCTCCACTATACTAATATGGTATGATGAATGCAAGTCAGCCCGCGACTGCGTCAGAATATGTGCATAACCACCGAATTTACGCGGACTGCGGTAGGTAAGCTTGATACTACTAACAGCGTGGACAATATTACCTAACGACCTCGTAATAGATGTGTCTTTGACATCCATCCGCGTCGCTCATTATACGATGGGCCCACATGCCGCATGTCCATGCCCTCATACATGGCGTGGTTGGCCCCCCAGCGCGGCACGTAGGGCTACCACCGCATTCTGAGCCACCCGAAGCAACCGCACAGACTAGAACCCCCATAAGAAAACCGCATCACCAAGACTCCACATCAGCAAGCCAAATCAACGTAGCGCGCAGCCTAAGCGATGCGTAGTGCACGACATCCTCGTGCCTCGCAGCTTCCCTCGCTGCGAGGGTGCACTCCGGTAGGCTCCCGAAGAAACGCCCAATCCTGGTTAAACGGTGCGCTAATTCCCACTGCAATGTGCCCGTGTGGCGTGTTCACTACCCTGTCCGCAGGCACGGAGACGCGGAACACGCCGACTATGGAATACGATAATGCCTGCCGCGACCCGGCTAAGCTCGTTCTTGTCAGAAAACCGGTGCCTACGTTGCGGCAGAGATCATGTGAGAGTCATCCAGGGATACAAAACGCCAAAAGGCAATGGTCTGCAGTCTAATGGGCCGTTGAGCCCATCGGGAAATCCATGCAGAACCCAAGCTTGATACCGCGAATGTCGGTTCAGATCCAACTGTTGTCGGCCAGAATCGCGATTGTGGGCCCTGAACACGCACAAGTTCGTCCAAGTCATTCGCATGCGAGCCATCCTTTAGACCAATGCAGACAGGTAAAACACACCGATTGGGGAGATTAAGCTGGACCCCAAGTCAAGAGACGATATCGCCGCGGTGTTGCGCGGCCTGTAGTCCCTGTTTGTGGATGGCACGCTCCTACGGCAAGGAAGGCTCTGACCCGTCGGTATGGGCTGTATCCATTCTGCCCTGCCAGGAGCAAACTAGCCCTGCTTGAAGGTCAGATTTAGCTGATCCGTGCGCTTGCAACCCCTGATACCGTTCAGACCAGCGTCCACATCGATCCCTTACCCAGCCCCCAAACCTGCTTCGGATCCTCAGAAGCCCGCAAGACCTTACGATCCGACAAGCACTAAGCTAAGACTGCGTTCGCGCAACCATGAGTAGAGCACAGCAATCTACATATACCAGCGGTGGCTTCAACGATCATCAACTACCCCAGGTCTCGGAGCACTTCCTCGCTTAAACTCACTACGAAGCGGCCGCCGACACAGAATTCGTGCTAGTACAAGCCTTCACGCCCCATAACCGAAGAACTGCAGCTGCGATGCGCCACAGCATGGCTTGCCGCTGACATTCACATAAACTCACCGCCGTGGAAATTCAGGCTAGGCCTACCCGGTAATCACTCAAGCAGCTTGACAACGAGCCCTCAAGGTGCATAGGGCGGGCAGAGTTTGGCCCTTCACCACGCGGTTACCCGACAAGAATAGCATAGCCCTCGTAGCGGGAGGCCGGAGCTTCACGCTGGAGGTGAATGTTACGCTATTCTAAGTGGTAGATGCGAAGGGTCAAGGCTATTCGCGTAGCGAGCGTGAGTTAAGGGTGTATGCGCCGACCGCGACGGGCGCGTATATTCCCCTCGCTTTGCGGGCATGCACCTTGCGGAGCGTGCGGTGAGCGAAACCATTGAGATTGCCGAGCCTTACGCCATGCGCTATGGTGGCTGGCGCTCCACAAGGTCGTAAATCGCTCCGAGTTCTTCGTAGGCTATGGCGCGCATCTGCAGACTTGCGTACCCACGCCACATGATTTCGTGCCCAGGCGGCGGGTCGTGCTTTCGGTTCATGTAGCCGCCCATCATCGCCATCAACAAAATTCCCGAGGCGAGGTCCTTGAGTTCGGGAAGGTCGTAATTGCGGGCATAGACCCGCAACATATGCATCTCCGCGTCCGTGAAAATCACTTCCGCGTCCATGTTGGCAGTCACACGCCCCAACAGCGTCATGAGCATGAGCCGCCAGGACGTGACGATATGCAGCGTTATTGCTCGGTGCAGGTTCTCTGCCTGCTGCATGCGCAGCTTTTCGACGCGGCAACCCGTCTTGAGTACCCGAAAGGTGTCCTCCACGCGCCAGCGCAGGGTGTAGTATTCCAGTATCTGCTCTGCCTCCTGTAGTGAGGTAACCTCCACGGTGGTTAGCAGAAACCACTCAATCCGATCTGCACCTTTGGGCGGTGCTATCTCACGAACGTGGACCGCGGAGACCTTCACGGGATCTTCGGCAAACCCGCCTGTTGCTGGCAGCCTCACTTGGCGAAAACGCACCTCCATGCGTGCATTACGCTTCGGACGGCCCTTGTGCGTGATCCGACCAGACTTCGCCCGAAGACTCAGACGCTCTACCAAGAGCTCCAGCACACCGGCAGCAGGTCCACGGCGCATGGCTTTAAACAGGCGATCATGGTTCTTACCCAGATTCCGATCGTGTTTGGCCCGAATCAGCACATCGGTCCGCTTCAAAGTGCGCTGCGCCGCAAAGATCTCGAATGCATCCGCTTCCCGGTCCATCACGCTAAGCACGCGCGTCTTGCGCGGCAGCGTCTGTGCAGCCTCATCTATGTCGCGAAGCCCGTCAATCCATTGATGCGTCGTGGTTTGCCCTTCCTTTTTTCTGTACGAACACCGTAATACTCCCAAGGGCAATCCCTCGTCGTTCAACGCCAGGGTCGCGTGCAGATGTACGCCGCGCGCCTGTGCCTTGGTCTGGTTACTACCGATTACTTCCAATCCGTCGCACTGCGGACGTGTGCTGTAACTAATGTCTGTACCATCCTGCACGCACAGCACCGTTTTCTGGGTGCGCATCCGCTCAATGGTCCGCTGCCGGTGCGGCGCCAGTATCTTCGCAGGTGTGATGCCGAACCTATCGGCCTTCTCGATGAATCGCCAATATCCCCTTACAGCAGCTAAGTCTCGGTTGGGAACCGTGGTTACGGGCTTTCCCATCGTTTTTGCTACTAGTGCCGCGCTCTTTACCAGACGGGCGGTGCGCCGAATATGGCCCAACTCTGCACCGCCGAATTCCTGTTCCGCCCAAGAGTCGCTCGCCAGCCCAGCGCCCACCTCCAGCCGGGGTCGCAATTCCACATGCGGTACGCCCAGACGATCGCGCCACGCAGGATCCAGTTCATAGGCGAATACCTTCTTCCGTGAATGCTTTCCCACGCCGCTCGGTGCATGCCGACCGCGCCCCAGGGTGAGACCTAAGTATTGGAAGCCTGCTGCCTTGAAACACGTACCCTCGTAACGTGGACCCACGAAGGTCTCTACCACGTAAGGTACATACTTATACCGGGCCATGAAGTCGGAGGACAATCGCCGAAACACGCGACCCAGCACGAAGCTCGCCAGATTCTTGCACCGAACACTTGGACGAATCAGAAAACGACTCAGGTTCACTACGCGCTTAAGATGGCCGCTGCGCTGCTCATGACTCCAGGCCATCCACCGGTCCCGCGCCTTGAGATAAAGCGCAGCGGCAGAGAAACCGACCGCCCCCAGATAACCGTGGGCGCTCTTAATTAGGTAGCGCATTTGTGCTCCCGCAAAGGTGGTCACCCCCCGCGGATGCTCTTCGTCCATGAGCGTATTCCAGATGGCGCGATCTTGTGCGCTGTCTACTCGGACGATCTCGAAATCCTCGATCTCGCGCACATCAGCCGGAACGTCCACCGCCTCTGGTACCGGTTTACCCAATAGCCGTGGCTTGGCGATTGGAAGCTTCACCTGTGGAGGGGGTAAAGCAATCTGCTCTTCAGAATGCAGCACCCTAAGGGCCTTCATGCAGCCCGCCAGCCGCTTCTCGCCACGTGCATCGACCAAGCGGAATTGATCGCACACCATACCCGCGAGCGCACGCCGACTCTTATCACGATGCGCCGCTACCGTAGCCGACACCTCCGGCACGGCTCTGCGAAGCGTTTCCAAGATCCCGAGTGGCCCCTGCATGCCCGTAAGGTAACGGACACAAACGTGGTTGTCAAGTCGATTGATACTCGAAGGGGAGCCCTAACCCATCTTTGGCACTCGGGCTGACGGCGGGGCCTCGTTCGCCCTCAATTATCCGCCTGGAGGGCCGATTTCGGCCATCTTTGTCACTCAGGCTGACGGCGGGGCCTCGTTTTTCTTCGTTTTCCTCCTAGCGGGCCGATTTCAGCGCCGTTGTTCGTCGATATTGTCGCCGATCGCGTTGTAGTGAAATAGATAGGGCCTCCGGGAACGCGCCGCGATCGGCGCCGTAACACCACCCCGGACCAGACGCGCAGCGCCATCTTCGTACGAGCCTCTAATTACCGCCGCAAAAACGGCCAGGTGCGAACCTCATTCGCGCTCCTTCAATCCGTACGCGTCGAAGGACAATCCACCCACCGTACCCTACTCAACCTCGGACGGGATTTCAGTATCCCTAAGCAAGACTGGCCCGAACTCGCCAAGCAGGTCACTGCCCGACTGAAAGGACAAGCGTGCATCCCCGTACAGGAAGAGGATGAGCACCTGAAGAGCGCGGTCGATGATATCGTCAAACGACTTCTGGACCAAGGCTTTGACATCAATGCAAAACACCCGGATGGTCGCGACACCATTCTTACAGACAAGGTCTACAACCCCGACGCCAAGACCGTCGGAGGCGAGCGCCTAGCGCTGCAAGCGCTCGAACTGCTGGGCATGGAAGAACTCTTGCGTGAACTCGAGTTTCCCGAAAATCATATCAAACTCGCCTGTGCGTTGATCGCCGGACGCATGCTCTGTCCCGGCAGTGAACGGCGCACCCATAAGTGGATGACGGAGGCCTCCAGTATCCTGGAGCTGCTGAACCTCCAGGAGCCAAGTCTGAGCATGCTGTACCGATGCTCAGACCGGTTGCACAAGCACCGGCATGAGATCATGAACCGCCTCTTTGGAAACACAAAGAGGGTGTTGGATTTTGACGAAACGATCGTGTTTTATGACCTGACAAATGCCTTCTATCACGGTCCGCAGAAAGGAGAGCTCCTTCGTCGTGGGCGCAGCAAAGAGAAGCGGAGCGATTGTCCACTGGTCACGCTGGCGCTGACGCTCGATGCCTCGGGATTGGTGCGCAGTGTGGAGATTCTACCTGGCAACGCGAGCGAGCCGGCTACGCTCCAAAAGGCCATAGAGAACCTGAACGGAGCGACGCCCACCGTCATCATGGATGCCGGTATTGCCACCGAAGCAAATCTGGCGTACTTGAAGGAAAACAACCTGGATCTGTGTGGAGCGAAAAAGGGTGCCTCCTGTGCCCACCCAGGCACCCGATCAAGAGTTTGTAACCGCTAATGAAGTGAAAGTCCAGGCTTGGAAGCTCCCCGAGGGGGAGGGAGCGGTGCGCGTCTATGTACACAGTGAAGCCCGGCAGGCCACCGACGAGCAGATTTTGCAGACCAAATGCGACCAATTTGAGGCGGCACTGCAATACCTCCATGAGGGACTGCCCGTGCCCAGACGCCTGAACAATATCAAGAAAGTCGAACGTAAGGTCGGTCGCCTGCAGGAGAAATACACGTCGGTGGCCCACCTGTATGAGGTTGAGGTGAAGCAGAAGGAGAGGACACAGCTTGCCGCATCGGTCACGTTTAGCAAGCGTGCCTCCCATCAGAAAAAAATCCAGGCCACCGGAGGGTATGTGCTCAGCACCAGCCATACCACCTGGTCTGCCGAAAAGATTGCGCGCACCTACTGGCGGCTCACGGAGATTGAGGCCACGTTCCGAGTCATGAAGTCCGACCTGGGATTACGGCCCATCTATCACAGCAAAGATGAGCGGATTGAAGGACATCTGTTCATTACCGTGCTGGCCTACCACGTGTCCCATTTGATCCGCACCAAGCTCAAGGCCAACCATGTCCATGAAAGCTGGAATGCGCTCCGCTTCAAACTCAACCGGATCCATCGGATTACCACGGTGCTGCCAAAGAGTAAGCACCGCTATATCGTCCTCAAAGTGGATCAGAAGTTGACGCCATGCTTGCAGCGGATCGTCCATTGTCTGGGCATGAGCTACGATCCCGCGGCGACAAGAAGCAAGGAGGAATACTCCAGTGAGCCGAACGATCTGAAAAAACCTCCTGATTCATGAATCCTGTGACGCTCCCCATGCCTTACGCCCGTACCCACTCCAGAAGAAGTAGCGTGAGCTGTGTCCGATTCGGACAGATGAGACCCGATCAAGGGGCCCCAATACGACGAAGGACACGCAAGACAGGGGCGAACACCCCCTAAGCCACCACCGACCGCTCCGGTAATCAGCAAGGCTCCATAGCACCCGGAAAAACGCCCCAAAAAACGGGGACAGGGGAGGTCAGACCTCTCACTTCACTACAAGTGACGAAGTCGAGCTAAGGGTCTTCATTCAGCCCACCAGCCGCTTCTTGCCACATGCATCGACCAAACGGAATTGCTCGCACACTATACCCGCGAGTGCACGCCGACTCTTATCACGGTGCGCCGCTACCGTAGCCGACACCTCCGGCACGGCACTGCGAAGCGTTTCCAAGGTCCCAAGTGGCCCCTGCATGCCCGTAAGGTAACGGACACAAACGGTGTTGTCAAGTCGATTAATAGGCGAAGGGGGAGGGCTAGGCGGCCGTCCATGAATGTCACCTGTTCAATGCTGGGATGGATCATCCGATCGCGCAAGGCGTCGGCCATGCCATAAGAGCGGAGCTTCTCGGACTACTCTATCGTCGGGTGTATCAACATGGTACTAAGCGTTGTTGTCAGGGGTGTCGGCATAGCACTGAGCACCTCCCTGTGTGCCAACAAAATGTACAATGGCCTAATAGGTCACAGGTCTTTGGCTTTGCTGCACTTGGGCGCGCCACGCTGTACTGCACGGGCGTCGCCGGGCCAAATGGGCAATGAGTACGTACTTGCTCCTAGGGGCTGGCCAGATGTGTACCGCCACACCTGCGGGGACTTATAGGGCCTCTGACGGCCTACATGCGTAAGGGCGGTGTCTGGATTGACTACCATGGACGTCGAGCGGTCGTCAGAATTGCCTGGACTGCCAAGTCAGTTGGGTATCTCCGTCAACAGCCCCGTGGGTGCGGTATTGTCTTGCATAGCCTATAACCCCAGGTCATTGTTCTACGTCCATTCCCACGGTCGGGGCAATGCTCTTTCGCATCTCCTGGTAACGGTTTAACAGCCAATAGTGCATGGACGGTATCGGTACCACGAGATTGCGATCGAGGTTGTATGCCAGAATGCCCTTTTCCAGAACGCGCTGAAATACGTGCCTGATCTCAGCCTCGGTACGGTCTTCTGCTAAAGCAGCGAATACCTCACGCTCATACAGAATTGCACCCCTTTCCTTGCGGGAGAGCAGCCTGCCCAGCACATCTATATCTGCTTGTGCAACACCGACAAGGCGAGAGGCATAGTAAACATTGTCGCGCTGCCGCCCTCTCCGTTCCAACGTCTCCCACGCTTCGGCGGTAAGGCGACTGCCGTTGGCCTGAAGTATGGCCGCAGCCTTCTCCCCCCAGGCCGCAATATGAGCCGGCCAGCGTTGCGTATGCTGCTCCAGCTTATACACCCAATCGTGCAGTTCTACCTGCTGCCCACGCACGCCGCCACTGATGGTAAGGTAGTCGCGAATTACGGCCCGCGCAGAATCGGGATTCAGCCGCTGCAGGTAGATCCTGCAGTCCTCATCAAACCGGGATACACCGTACTCGCCGAAAGCGGCCTCCAAAGTGCTCAACCCGGCCGCCAGAAGCATTACCGGTGCGCCTATTTCACCATTGTGAATCGCATTCAGTTGCCCTACAAGTTCAGGGTAGTAGTCGGCGTCGCGATAAGCAAACAGATGTTGCGCTTCATCAACAACGAGCAAAAGTCCGCGCTCCCTTCCTACCCGCCTGATCAGATCGAGTGCCGCGCTCGTTGAACGAGAAAGCGCAAGGCTCTGCAAATCATCCCGCCTTGTCACTGGCCCGATGGCCTCTATTTCAGATGCAATCTTTTCCCAATACCGCAACTTTCCCTTGATTCCCGTGTCATCCTGCAGTATCTGGGCAAGCTCTACTGCATCACACAAGTGCGGGGGGCGAATCCTTGCTGCAATCCATCCGTGTGCTTCGGCAAGTGCCATGCCTTGGTAGGTCAGCGCCGTCTTACCCGCGCCCGGTGCGCCCTGAATCATGAAGGTGGTGCCCCTCTTCGCGTTCAACGCACGAGCGCAGCGATCTTGGAAGGCGGCCAGAATCCGCCTGCGCCCGTGAAAGTACTTCGCGGGGCCGCGTGCCAGTCCGTCAGGCTTTATAGTCATGGCCTGTCTCAACCTATTGCGACAATGCCCAGCCGGGCCAGCACCATGAGCTCTGTTACGGCACCGCGGGTGCAAGGGTTCAGTAATAGAATACGAAATACCCTGCACGGGCCCATGGTCGCGTCAAGTAGCCTGGGGGAATCTCACCTCCAGGCTCTCACAGAACCGTGCGTGAGACTCTCACCTCACACGGCTCTTCTCGTGCAGCCGCCTGGATTTGAATAAAGAGGGTCCGTGGAGCTCCAGCCAGTGAGCAAACAGGTGCGGGTTTCGGTAGGCCATAGACCTTAGCCAGCGGTATCCGCGGCGCTTGCTGCGCCGCAGCCGCTTGTATTTGCGTCGGGCCCATGCCACCAGATGGCCATCTATGGATTGCAGCACATAGTACAGGATCCACTTGCTGTGGGCCCCGTAGTAGTTCAGCCATCCGCGTATCTTAGCATTGTAGTGCCGTGCGAGATCCTCCATCCTGCTTGAGGTCTGCCGACACAGGCGCCAGCTACGCACATCTTGCCGAATGGCCTTTGCGGCTTTTCGGCTGATGGCAGGCGTATACCCTGTGAATAGCCTTCCGCCTCGGGATTTCACTCTTCGTGGCCTAAACGTAAAGCCTAAAAAGGTGAACGAGACGTCAGGATAGTTACCCTTCCGGTTGGACTGCTTGCAGTACACTATCCGGGTCTTCTCAGGATGCAGCGACAGCGCACACTTCGCAAAGCGGCGCTCCAGTGCTGCCCATAGATTGCGTGCTTGGCGCTCCGTATGGCAGTGACAGACTATGTCGTCCGCATACCGCTCAAAGGGTATCGTCGGAAAATAGATCGTCATCCACTTGTCAAAGGCGTAGTGTAGAAACAGATTCGCCAGAATCGGACTGATTACGCCCCCTTGCGGGGTGCCTATGGTCCGCTCTGCCTCCTCGCCATCGGGCATCACGACCGGAGCCGTCAACCACCGCTGAATATATAGCAGCAGCCACTTCTCGCTCGTATGTTTCCGTACAGCACGCATCAACAGCGTATGGTCAATCGTGTCAAAGAACGCCTTGATATCCAGGTCCAACACCCACGCTCTGTCCCAGCAGCGCTTACGTGTCTTCTTCAGGGCATCATGCGCTGACTTTCCCGGCCGATAACCGTACGAGTCTTCATGAAACTCGCGTTCCATATCCTCCTCCAACGCCATCTTCGCTACCATCTGGGCAATCCGATCCGTCACCGTGGGAATCCCTAACGGACGAGTACTCCCATCCGCCTTGGGTATGTCCACCCGTCGTACCGGCTTGGGGTGGTAGCTACCCGATGCCATACGATTCCAAAGCTTATAGAGGTTGTCCTCTAGATTAGCTTCAAAGTCGGCAAGGGTCATGCCATCCACTCCCGCTCCACCTTGGTTCCTCTTCACCCGCTTCCATGCCTCCCAGACCTGAGCTTGGGAGACTGGAAACGGCTTTGCTTTCTTCATCTGAGTCCTCCCCTTTTGAGTTGTTCTGATGATGTCAGCAGCACGAGCTGTCCCCTTCGCTCCGATCCCATTACAGGATCATCATCACTACTACGAGACAGTCCGCCCCTGTGGAGTGCATTGGTACTCAATGACTTGTGGGTATTGCCCACTTGCCAGGCTCCCTTAGCATCACTCCGACAGGTTCTCACGTTCCACGCAAGGGCCTGAGTCGCGCTCTCGCCGCCTTTATGCCGGATGCCGATCGGACAAGCTTCAGGACCCCTCCGACCTCGTCCCAGGGACGGATTCCTACCCTGGTTTTGACATCGTCTATCGCTTTCGACACGTCTTCGACGGTTCACTTTCGTTCGACTTCGACGACTCGTACCTGACGGGGTACTTCCCCGCCTTTCTCGCGGTAGGGACCCGGGTTTCCCCGGGCCCCCCGCACAGATCCGGACGGGCGCGTTAACGCATCCGGCTCCTCCCTTGGCCCAAGTTTGTCAATGCCGCCCCAATCGCAGCGAAATCGGGGTCTGTTTTCTGATAATTTAGTCTCAAAACATATGTTATATATATGATTCATATAACTTTGGCACCTCTTGTTTTTCAAGTAGCCAATGTAGTGTTATCTAGTGCGATGTTCCTCAACCATTTCGCTGCCAAACCGTTCTGAAGGGCACGTGAACATGTAATACACACCGGTAAAACCCGCCCTTCTGACCATCCCTGTATGTCAGGGATGTGTTACCTCACCCAAGAAACTTCACTACAGTGACAAACTTGGGTTGGGTCGCACCGGCGTGCATGGCGACATATCGTTGATCAGGCCAGGGGTGTTTGATCTTGAGCGCAGGCCAGCACCATGTAATCATGGTCTCCAGCTTACTCCATGTCATGCGATCCTTCTGCGAACGTCTGCGGTCAAGTAGCCCGGGGGAATCTCACCCCCAGGCCCTCACAGAACCGGACGTGCGCGTCTCCACGCATCCGGCTCTTCCCGGTCCATCAGACGGTTGTTGCCAACCATCCAGAGCTGCCTCCCAATGGATCGTCCCGTTTCCGGTTGTCCTATAGATCAACAACAGACCAGGGTACTCCATCGCGGTAGCCCCAGGGTTTCCCCTGGGGCCCCGCACAGATCCGTGCGTGCGCGTTAACGCACACGGCTCTTCCCGCAGGTCGCGCTCCCGCGCATGACGTTAGGAAGTGGGGAAACCCCACCTCCAGCCGTAAGCGGTACACCTGCGCCCCGACTGTGGCACTGAGTCCACAGCTCTTGGACAGATCCACGTAATCCGGCCCAGAGTCCGGCATGAATCCAGCTTTCCGCTTTCCCCTTGGGTGCGACCCTTGGCTCCACCGGCTCCGCCCCGTGGTCATCCACGCGTTGTTCGCTGGCTTCATAGCTACTATGGTCGCATCTGACTTCTCTCCACCGTACATCCTCCGATCGGCATTTAGCCTACGCTTTGGCGACCCTCCCCGAAGGGATGGGTAGTGGAGAGACCTCCCAGGTCCCGATGCAGTACGTACGTGCGTGCCTGGGTTCTTGGACACCGCGGGACCCTCCTCCGCCTCACCATTAACGGCAAAGAAGGTGTTGCCTTCGACCACGAAGAAACCCTCGGCGTCCCGGACGATGACATTTTCGGTGCTCATTAGCCCTGCCCACCCGCACCTCTACCGACGCTTCGCCTGCACCCTCGCGGGTACCGACGCACGGCTCGAGGAGATGCGTGGATGGTTAGTCCTTCACATCGGGAGACTTTCACTCCCTGTACTGGCACCAGTTAGCCTGGCGCACCTTCGCTCCGCCTCCATTACAGAGGGTTCAACACTACTACGAAGTACTCCGCCCCTGTGCCCCGCTTCGGTACTCAGTCGCTTGAGGTATTTCCTCTTGCGAGTCTCCCTTAACATCGGAACGACAGGTTCCCACGTTCCGCACACGAGCCTGATCCGACCTCTTGCCGCCTCTATGCCGGAGGCCGCCAGGGCAGTAAGCAGATCTCTCCCTGACTGCTCCCGGGGCAATAACCCAACCCCGGTTTTGACCTCGTCTAAGGATGTTTCGACACGTCATCAGCGGTTCGCTTGCGCTCAACTTGAATGGATCACACCTGACCCGATCTTTGCCGGGCCTTCTCGCGGTAGGGACCCGGGTTTCCCCGGGCCCCCCGCACAGATCCGGACGGGCGCGTTAACGCATCCGGCTCCTCCCTTGGGTCGCACCGGCGTGCATGGCGACATATCGTTGATCAGGCCAGGGGTGTTTGATCTTGAGCGCAGGCCAGCACCATGTAACCATGGTCTCCAGCTTACTCCATGTCATGCGATCCTTCTGCGAACGTCTGCGGATGACCTTCATCCACTCACGCTTCAGGCGGGTAAAGAACCTTCGTAGAAACACAAAGCTGGTGGGAACAGCGTAGTAGTTCAGCCATCCCCCAAGTACGCGCCCCAGCCACTGGGCTGTAGCGTGTAACGGTGCATGCATCCTACGGCGAAGCTCCTGACACAGGCTTTTCAGCTTTCGTGCCATGCGCTTCCCCACCGGTTTCCGTCCCAATCCGAAACGACCACGGCGAGTCTTACGGCAGTAATGCGTAAAACCCAGAAAGTCAAACGTCTCGGGACGATCCTCACCTCGGCTGCGGCGATTCACCGCCGCAAACCGCCCAAATTCCAACAAGCGAGTCTTCTTCGGATGCAGGGATAAGCCAAATTTGGCCATCCGCTGCCCTATATCCCTTAGAAAACGCTGCGCGTCGTGCTTCCGCTGGAAGCCTACCACAAAGTCGTCCGCATAACGGACAAGGCAGGTTTCTCCCCACGCCACCCGCACGCGCCATCGCTTTTCATACCACAGGTCCAGGACATAATGCAGGTACACATTCGCCAGTATCGGCGAAATTACCGCGCCTTGCGGGGTGCCCATCGGACTGTCCCGCAAAACACCGGCCTCCATTACGCCTGCCTTGAGCCATTTGATGATCAGCCAAATGACCCGTTTGTCCGCTATACGGTGCTCCAGAAACCGAATCAACCAGCCCTGGTCCACCATGTCAAAGAAAGAACGTATGTCCGCATCAACAATCCAGTTGACCTTCGTACGCCCGATCGCATAGGCCAACGCGTCCAACGCATCATGCGCCTTTCGCTTGTACCTAAACCCATAGCTGAAGTCAAGAAACTCCTCCTCATAGATCGGGAGCAGGATACAGATCGCCACCGCAGCCTGGACAATCTTGTCCTCCAGTGCCGCAATGCCGAGCGGTCGTGTACTGCCATCTGGCTTGGGTATCTCAACCCGCCTGGACGGCATCGCCCGGTACGCTCCGCTGTGCACGCGGTCATGTAAGTCAGCCAAACGCGCTGTCAATCCAACCTCGTACTCCGCCCATGTCACGCCGTCCACGCCTGGCGCTGCCTTCCTCTTTAAACGATAGAAGGCATGCCGCAGCGATTTCACCGTGATATGGTGCAGAAGCGTCGTGAGCTGCTCCTTGGGTTTCCGCTTCACGAATTGTCGCAACCGGTCCGCTCCTTGTTCCACCGCTACCCGATCCCGCGCCCGGACAGTGTTAGAGTTTTCCAGTTTCCCCTCAGGTACAGGACTTGGCTCCAGCAACTCCGCCGGGCGGCTACGCCCCTTGTTCGCTGCTTTCTTAGCTACTATTCCTGTATCGGACTTCTCCATGTCGTTCATCTCCAGTTACGGGGATTAACCCTCTCTTTCGCGACCCTGAACGACTCCAGGGTGACACGGAGACCTCCCAGGTCCCGGCGTAGTACGTACGTGCGTGCCTGGGTTCTTAGACACCGTGGGACCCTCCTTCGCCTCACCATTGGCGGCAAAGAAGATGTTGCCTTCGACCAAAGAAAAAAGCCTCGGCATCCCAGACTATAGCGTTTTCGGTGCTCATTAGCCCTGCCCACACGCGCCTCTACCGACGCTTCGCCTGTACCCTCGCGAGTACAGACGCACGGCTCGAGGTGATGTGCAGATGGTTAGTCTTTCACAACGGGGGACTTGCACCCCCTGTACTATCGCCAGTTAGCCTGGCGCACTTCTTACCTGCTTACCACCACGCCTCTTAAGCGCAGCAGCGGTAAGTGGTTTGATGCCTCCGTCTGCACGGCGGCACCGAGGGGCCGACCCTCATCTCCTGTGCAGCATAGCTGGGAAGGATACTACATATCAGTATCCCTCCACGCCTTCGTGGCGCACGATTATTTTCATCCATTCACGCTTCAGGCGGGTAAAGAACCTTCGTAGAAACACAAAGCTGGTGGGAACAGCGTAGTAGTTCAGCCATCCCCCAAGTACGCGCCCCAGCCACTGGGCTGTAGCGTGTAACGGTGCATGCATCCTACGGCGAAGCTCCTGACGCAGGCTTTTCAGCTTTCGTGCCATTCGCTTCCCTACCGGTTTCCGTCCCAATCCGAACCAACCGCGGCGGGTCCTACGGCAATAATGCGTAAAACCCAGAAAGTCAAACGTCTCGGGACGGCCCTCACCTCGGCTGCGGCGATTCGTCGCCGCAAACCGCCCAAATTCCAACAAGCGAGTCTTCTTCGGATGCAGGGATAAGCCAAATTTGGCCATCCGCTGCCCTAGGTCCCTTAGAAAACGCTGCGCGTCGTGCTTCCGCTGGAAGCCTACCACAAAGTCGTCCGCATAACGGACAAGGCAGGTTTCCCCCCACGCCTCCCGCACGCGCCATCGCTTATCGTACCACAGATCCAGGACATAGTGCAGGTACACATTCGCCAGTATCGGCGAAATTACCGCGCCTTGCGGGGTGCCCATCGGACTGTCCCGCAAAACACCGCCCTCCATTACGCCTGCCTTGAGCCATTTGATGATCAGCCGAATGACCCGTTTGTCCGCTATGCGGTGCTCCAGAAACCGAATCAGCCAGCCCTGGTCCACCATGTCAAAGAAAGAACGTATGTCCGCATCAACAATCCAGTTGACCTTCGTACGCCCGATCGCATAGGCCAACGCGTCCAACGCATCATGCGCCTTCCGCTTGTACCTAAACCCATAGCTGAAGTCAAGAAACTCCTCCTCATAGATCGGGAGCAGGATACAGATCGCCACCGCAGCCTGGACAATCTTGTCCTCCAGTGCCGCAATGCCGAGCGGTCGTGTACTGCCATCTGGCTTGGGTATCTCAACCCGCCTGGACGGCATCGCCCGGTACGCTCCGCTGTGCACGCGGTCATGTAAGTCAGCCAAACGCGCTGTCAATCCAACCTCGTACTCCGCCCATGTCACGCCGTCCACGCCTGGCGCTGCCTTCCTCTTTAAACGATAGAAGGCATGCCGCAGCGATTTCACCGTAACATGGTGCAGAAGCGTCGTGAGCTTCTCCTTGGGTTTCCGCTTCACGAATTGTCGCAACCGGTCCGCTCCTTGTGTCACCGCTACCCGATCCCGCGCCCGGACAGTGTTAGAGTTTTCCAGTTTCCCCTCAGGTACAGGACTTGGCTCCGGCAACTCCGCCGGGCGGCTACGCCCCTTGTTCGCTGCTTTCTTAGCTACTATTCCTGTATCGGACTTCTCCATGTCGTTCATCTCCAGTTACGGGGATTAACCCTCTCTTTCGCGACCCTGAACGACTCCAGGGTGACACGGAGACCTCCCAGGTCCCGGCGTAGTACGTACGTGCGTGCCTGGGTTCTTAGACACCGTGGGATCCTCCTCCGCCTCACCGTTAGTGGCAAAGAAGATGTTGCCTTCGACCATGGGAAAAGCCTCGGCATCCCAGACTATAGCTCTTTCGGTGCTCATTAGCCCTGCCCACACGCGCCTCTACCGACGCTTCGCCTGCACCCTCGCGAGTACAGACGCACGGCTCGAGGAGATGTGTAGATGGATTCTCTTTCACAACGGGGGACTTGCACCCCCTGTACTAACGCCAGTTAGCCTGGCGCACTCCCAGCTCGCTAACCACCACGCCTCTTAAGCGCAGCAGCAGTGGGCGGTTTGCAGCCTCCACCTGACTGGCGGCTGCGGAGGGCCTACCTCCATCCCTCACGTAGTTCTCAGGCTCTTTTTCCTACCTCATACTTTCACCTCCATGCCTGTACGTGACACACGAATCCAAGCGAAGCCGGTGCGTGCCTGATCTGCGGGCTCCCACTTCCTGCGCAGCTACGCGCTGGCCCAAGATATCAAGGACCCTCATCCTACCGGCCCTAGGCGCGCTGCGCTGACTGGCACGGCCGTCACTGTGCAGATAGATGCTGCCGGTGGGCTTTAGGACGCGACGCATCTCCATGAGGCGCACGGACATGAAGGGAAGTGGACCACAACTAGTGGAAACCCAACTTCGTCACTGGTAGTGAAATGCAAGGCCGGACCTCCCCTGTCCCCGGCTTTGGGGAGCGTTATATCGGGGCTATTAGGACCTTGCTGTTTACTGGAGCGGTCGTTGCTGATTTACGGTGGTGGTCGCCCCGGTTTTGCGTGTCCTCCATCGTATCGAAGCACCGTCAGCGGGCCTGATCGGTCCGCATTGGGCACAGCTCACGCTGCTCCTTCTGGAGTGGGTACTGGCGTGAAGCATGGGGAGCGTAACAGGATTTATGGGTCAGGAGGTTTTTCGAGATCACTCGGCTCACTGGAGTACTCCTCCTTGGTTCTTGTCGCCGCGGGATCGTAGCTCATGCCCAGACTCTGGACGATCCGCTGCAGCAATGGTGTTAACTGTTGATCCACTCTGAGGACGAGATAGCGGTGCTTACTCTTGGGCATCACCGTGGTAATCCGAAGAATCTAATTGAGCCTGAAGCGGAGCGAATCCCAGCTTTCATGGATATGGTTGGCCTTGAGCTTTATGCGAATCAAATGGGAGACGTGGTAGGCCAGCACGGCTATGAACAGATGCCCTTCAATGCGTTTATCTTTGCTGTGATAGATGGGCCGTAATCCGAGGTCGGACTTCATGACACGGAATGTGGCCTCAATCTCCGTGAGCCGCCAGTAGGTGCGCGCAACCTTTTCGGCAGACCAGGTGGTATGGCTGGTGCCAAGCACATATCCACCGGTGGTCTGGGTTCTTTTCTGATGGGAGGCGCGCACGCGCAACGTGACCAATTCGGCTAGGTGCGTCCCCTCTTTTTGCTTCACTTTAACCTCATACAGGTGCGCCACCGACCGGTACTTCTCCTGTAGGCGGCCGACCTTACGTTCCACTTTACTGAAGTTTTTCAGGCGTCTGGGTACGGGCAGTCCCTCATGGAGGTGCTCCAGTGCCGCTTCAAACTGATGGCATTTCGTCTGTAAGATCTGCTCGTCGGTGGCTTGCCGGGCTTCACTGTGTACATAGACGCGCAACGCACCCTCCTTTTCGGATAACTTCCAAGCCCTGACCTGTACCCCTTTGGCGGTTTCAAACGCTTGATCGGGTGCCTCAGTGGGCACCGGAGGCGCCTTTTTGCGGTCCACACAGATCCAGTTGAGGTTGTTTTTTTTTCAAGTATGCCAAATGTGCCTCGGTCGCGATGCCCGCATCCATGATGACGGTGGGCGTCGCGCCGTTGAGCTTCTCAATGGCCTGTTGGAGCGTAGCCGGCTCACTCGCATTGCCGGGTAGAATCTCCACACTGCGCGGGAATCCCGAGGCATCGAGCGTCATAGCCAGCGTGACCAGGGGACAATCGGTGCGCTTGTCTTTGCTGCGCCCACGATAGAACGTATTGGTCAGGTCATAAAAAATGATCGTCTCGTCAAATTTCAACAACGACTTTGTGTTTCCAAAGAGTCGGTTCGTAATCTCATGCCGGTGCCGGTGCAACCGGTCTGAGCATCGGTACAGCATGCTCAGACTTGGCGCCTGGAGATTCAGCAGCTCCAGGATACTGGAGGCCTGCGTCATCCACTTATGGGTGTGCCGTTCACTGCCGGGACAGAGCATACGTCCGACGATCAACGCACAGGCGAGTTTGATATGATTTTCGGGAAACCCGAGTTCACGCAAGAGTTCTTCCATGCCCAGCAGTTTGAGCGCTTGCAGCGCTAGGCGCTCGCCTCCGACGGTCTTTGCCTCGGGGTTATGGACCTTGTCTGTGAGAATGGTGTCGCGACCATCCAGGTGTTTTGCATTGATGTCAAAGCCATTGTCCAGGAGTCTTTTGACGATATCATCGACCGTGTTCTGGAAGTGCTCATCGTCTTCCTTGAAGGGGGTGCAGGATTGTCCTTTCAGTCGGGCGACGACCTGTTTAGCGAGTTGGAGCCAGTCGGACTTGGGGATACTGAAATCCTGTCCGAGGTTAAGCACGGTACGGTTTGTGGGCTGTCCTTCGATGCGTCGGGCTTGAAGGAGCGCGAATCCGGTTCGTGCCTGGCCGTTCTTGAGGCAATATTTGTTGGTTCGTATGAAGATGCTCTTGCGCGTCTGGTGTGAGCATGTATAACGGTAGCGTTGGCGACGGATTGCCGACACATGAGTCGTAACACTACAACGCCATTGACGGCAAAATAGCCTGAATCCGGCCCGATCCCGGCGGCATCCGGCGAAAAACGGCAAGAAACGGTGAAAGACGGCACTTCAATCGGCTTCCAAGAAGAAATCAGGGAAGAAAGTGACCCGAACTCGGGAAGTGTCAGCCCGAGTGATAAAGATGGGCTTACCTCGGCAGAGCAGTCATGCCTGGTAGCTCTGGCTGTTTTTGGTATTCGCCGATGTTCTTTCGAGTCAGATTGTGGGCGCGGGCGATCTTCTATGGAGGACGTACCTCGTAAATGAGCGAGCGGCCATGCGGCTGCAGTGCGGACGGGTATTGAAGTGCGTTTTTGGCATGTAGGCGGCGTAGTCACGCAGGTGTGGCCGCGTATGTAAGGGCGGATCGTCGGTGCAGTATTACGTACGGATGAAGGTAGCAGAGAATGGTTCATGGCCTTGCTCCGCGCATCCTTCTATGGAGGTGCCAGGGGATGGAGTGGCTGCCACTGGTGGGGTAGTAGCAGGTGGATCTTTTTGGCTGGATGGCCCGCAGCAATGCGCGGCAGCACATCTTCGAGCCATTTTATAGGATTAACGCCGTGCAACCGGCACGTTGCCAGGAGCGTGTAGAAGGCGGCCATCTGCTTGGCTGCGTAGTGGGATCCGCAGAAGAGGTAGTTTTTGCGACCGATCGCAACCGTGCGCATGGCCCTTTCGACGGCGTTGGTATCAATTTCCAAGCGTCCGGTGTCGTTGGACACGCACCTCTACCGACGCTTCGCCTGCACCCTCGCGGGTACCAACGCACGGCTCGAGGAGATGCGTGGATGGTTAGTCCTTCACATCGGGAGACTTTCACTCCCTGTACTGGCACCAGTTAGCCTGGTGCACGCTCATTGGAATTCCGTTGCGGACGCCCTCATGGGAGGCCCCTTCGTTTGTGCGGGTAATCCTTCGTGGCACCGTCCAAGACGCAGAGCAGACCCTCATCAGGGCGCAGACCCGGCGGTGCGCCAAGGGTATTGCCAGAGCTCCCTGCCATGGTAGTCTCGGGGTTCTGGGACAGCGCGTGGGCACCCTCAGGCATGACCTTGGCCTGCCCTGCACCGTGATCCCGCGCACATTCCTGATACATTTCTGCGCAACTGGGCGTAGAGGCACCCTTTGCTAGAACTGCCGCGCGCTTTTTTCATTCGGAGCCTCGTCACTGACATAAGGCTGTCATACCCCCTGCTTAGGTTGGGGCCAGTCGCACTAGGTGACCTGGGTAAGAGCAATCATTGATAAGACTGCAGATCGATCCATGCGCAAACAACTACAGGTAGGCTGCTTAACGGTGTTGGCCATTGTCCTTGTCGGGGCTTTGCTCATCTCGATCACCGCTAAGCGCACGCCTACCCCCGAGCTTCTTCCTCCACTGGACTTTGCATCCGCTCGCAACATCGCCGCGGTGGAATGTAAGTCGGCCATTGAGCACAAAGCACCTCACGATTTTCTCTGGCCCCCAGAAACGCCTGCCGTGCTAGAGCCTGATTCCGCCTATGCGTTAGCGACGGATACATCGGTGACGGTAGTCGAGTTTCGCGGTTCGGACCTCAAGCTCAGCACGCACGACGGGGAATGGGTCCAGCATCCATACGAGTGCCGATGGGATACGCAGGAGCGCCGTGCCGATGTGTCCATGACGCTGGCCGCATCGGTTCTCGCACGCCCACCGGCTCCGCCCGCTGAAACTGTCAGCACGCCACAACCCACGGGCCCTAGGTGGAACACGGTCACCTTTTCTCCAGATGCGCTCACGGGTCGCGCTACCCAGGCCTCTGGGGCCAATTCGCCCAGTGTCCATGGCGAAGGATTGGACTGGCCTTACACTGACGCTACAGCGCAGCTCTTCTTTCAGTGTAACTGGGGCGGGAGCGAGACGGCGTGGGTGCGCTTTAGCACCGAGCCCAATCTCACCGGCGGTGAGTACCTGTCTGGCTATGACACGTACACGGAGGAATTTCTGATTCGCGTTGCGGTGGGTAGCAACGTCTCACGGCGATCCGTAATCCAGCGGAGCAACTCGAAGGATCTTAACTTCCGCAACGATTCGTGGGCCATTGGCCAGTACCTTGCTGGTAGCGAGATGGCCCTTGAGTTGCCGTGGTTTGACTCGGATGGGGCCATCTTTCGGTTCCCATTAACGGGCTCTCGCGATGCCATCGAGAGCGCGCGGGCAGAGTGCCGCAGGTGAAGTAGGTGAGATAGGTGGCCCATCTGGGCGTGTAGCTTGTTCCCATACTGTGGAGCGGCTGCATGCTATAGCATGCCGGTAAGCAGCCAAGTTTACGAAAGGCATGTGGGCTGGGAGGCTTGACAGGCTCGAGCCTGGCCGACGATGCAACGATCACCTACGGGCTGTACAGGCAGCAGAGGCGCATTGGGGAAGCCGTGCGGTTAGGACACCTTCTGCTACCAGGCCGGGTAGATTCATCACCAACGAGCATGCTGTCACCCGCGGAGCCTTAGAGAAGCGATATGCTGCACCTTCCCACGATGGTGCTTACACTCTTGGGAAGCGATAAGGACCGTTGGCTGGACCGAGCGATAGATGTTCGGATCTGCAAGGCGGGCTTGGCTGGCCCTGCGAAGAGATGCTGCACGCGTGCTGGCAGCAATCGCAGGTTTTCGAAGGGTGGTGGCGAGGACACAAGAGAATGGCAACCCCGTATCTGCAGGCATCCGGTGTGGACAGGAGTCCACTGTGCTGACCCTGGGCCGCGAATGCCGATGCTGCGATGCTTGTTCAGCGACAATTAGAATTGGGGTTGGCGAGAAGGAGGATATCCAACTACCCTCCAATCACATACATTACGTGTGCACAGGTTCATTCTCATACAGATACCACTACAATAACATCTGATAGGTTATTATTTCGCCAGCCCTAAGTGCCGCCCGTGCTTCCGCGTAGGTGGGCAATTCCCAGGCTTCCTGGAGCCACTGCTTAAGGCGCATCGCCTCTTGCTTGTTCTTGATGTAACGCGTTATGTTGCTTCATTTTTACCATAAGCACCGCTGGTATGCGGCTGCATCCCCGAACACTCGCAACCTCCCCAAGGGAGGCCGTGTCGGTAGGCTTCATGAAGTAAGTTTCCCGCTTCCATGCTACCCGAACTGGAGAGCTCTGATTTCTACTCTGGTAGGACTGACTGCTGCTGAACATGTCAGCCTTTGCTGGACACACGGTCGTGCGTTGAATTTCACGTTTCTTACGTTGGTACCATCGAAGGCTGCGATCGGTGTCCGCCGCGTGATCGTAGCGTGTCTGAACCCGGTGAAGGATAGGGTGCTTGCCATTAAGGCGGACAAAGGGAAGGAATTCGCCCATCACCAGCAAATCGCCCAGGCCCTTTCGGCCTCGTACTACTTTGCGCTACCGTTCCATTCCTGGGAGCGTGGTCTGAACGAGCACACCAATGGCCTGGTACGGTAATACTGTCCGAAGGCGACCAACTTCCACACCGTTGAGCCAGCAGCGGCAATGCGGGTACAGACGATACTGAACAATTGTCCACGCAAGTGCTTGGGTCACCGCACAGCGGCAGACGTCTTCTTTGGCGCGCGGCAGGCTGTATCAGCCGCTGGGGCGGGTGCCAGGGTCTGAACTAGGCCCGACAACAAGAGCCGGTGCGCCCGGATCAGTTATTCCCAGTCGTCCAGCGCGTGTGGATGGACTGATTCGGCCGTTATACTAGAACGACCGGTAAGGCTGCGTAATCCGACGAATTCGTGCACCCAATCCGAGGCAAGCTGGACGGGTAATCGGAGGTAAGCTGGACACCCACGCTGGAGGTTGTCCAGCAGCGTTATGATGGTGACGTAAGCTGCCATGCCCTGTGGTTGCTGAGAGTTTGTGGTTAGAATCAAGATGAGTTTTCCGGCACATGCACGTTAGCCATTTGCTTTCGCATCGAGTCGCCGGTCAGCTGGATGCGGTGCGCGTTGTGGACGAGACGATCCAGGATAGCATCGGCGAGCGTAGGAGTTTCCATGGCCTGATGCCAGCGTTCCACCGGGAGCTGGCTGGTCGCAATGGTGGAGCTGACCTGGTGTCGGTCATCCAAGATTTCCAGCAGATCATCTTGCTGCGCGTTGGTGAGTAATTCAGCCCCCAATCATCAACAACCAGCACGCTAAGCCGCGACAACGTACGCAGCAGCTTCAGGAGCCGGCCCTCTGCTCGCGCCAGCGCAGCGTCTTCGAGCATTCGCTGCACCCGGAAATAGCGCACTTTAAACCCATCGTATTCACTAGTTGGAATTCGTGGGCGGCCGTTGAGGGGTAATGCCTTGGAGGCAGGGGTATGACCCGTTGATGGGTCCTAGTCGTGGAGCGAGTTTGCGAGTTTGCGAGTTTGCGGCGCGCTCAGGGTATCTTTTTGCCGCTCAGCGGGGCGAATTAATGTCGCGCGGGCGTAGGTTGGCGCTGGGCTCTGGTTGGTCGCCCTTGGGGAGGTGCGTTAACGTGGTCAGGAAACTGGGCGGTGGCCTCTTAGCACCGTCTAGGCAGACTCGGCCAGCACAGGGTCTGCCAGCGCAGCTTCCATGTGTTTTCCCAGAAGGTCTCCCACAGCTTCTTTGCGGACTCGGCGAGATAGAAGTGCAGCTGCCGTGCATGTCTGGTCAGGCGTCCCCCTACCTTGAGCACGTTCTCCCTGAATCTGCGCACATGCATGAGCGGCGCGTGTACGGGCTCAGGCTTCATCTGCTTGCCGTACTTCTCGGTGTTTGCTTCGGCGGTGCCCTTGCTACTTGGCTCTGGCAGCGGACCAACGTCTGTTGGTGGGGGTTCTGTGGCGGTCGGTAGTCCCAGGGGCCAGTTTCTGGGAGCCAAGTAGTCGGGGTCGATCATTTGGCAGCGCCCGATGTGGATCAGTTGATAGCCCATCACATTCAGTAGCAGGCGTACCGCATTCTGAGGGCGCACCGTCTTGGTAGCCTTCTCGTCTTGGGTCTTGCTGTCGCTCTCGTCTCCGAGTGATTGCTTGACCACTTTCTCGAACATGTTGGGGCGCGCCGCCGAGGACCACAGACAGGAAGCGTATTTGATCTCTGCGTGGTGTGCTTCCGCTTTGCCTCGCATCCGGTAGAAGTCAGCCAAGCTCTGGGCATCGCATTCTTTCTCTGACAAGGACGTGAGCAGAAAGTAGTATTCCAGCTCGGCCTTGGAGTACGTCTTGGGCACCATCACCACGCGCCGGGCCTGGTTCCAAGACTTCGCTTTATAGGTCAGCTCTATGCAGTGCGTAGGTGATCCGCCGTACTTGGCCACGGTCTTCTTCATCAACGTTTTCAGTTTCTTGTTCTTTTTCAGGTGCATAACGTAGTCGATGCCATCGTCTTCGAGGCACTCGTACGTGATGGGGCTGTTGAAGCCCGCGTCGGCACGCACGATAATCCGTTCGGCGACGTGCTTTTGCGCTGCTATCGCAATCCGGTGGATGACTTTATGGCTATCTCTTGCGTCATTCATAGCGCCAGGACGCAGTTCTGCTCCCAGCACATCCCCGGTGGGCCCGCATGTGGCCACCATAGGCAGATATATCCTGTGCCTATAGTGAGCATTATATTCGCTGCCTTCCTGCTTCCCGTACACTTCTACGGGATAGCTATCCACGTCGATGACCAGCTCCGGCACGCGCTAACCTGCGTTGCGGGTGTATATCGTCTCCATTCCCAGCCGGGTGACCGTATCGGCCAGATGCTGGAGGTTGGGCTCTTCACAGAGCCGGTCAATCGTGCGTGACAGCGTCGGCTGCGAAGCTAAGCGGTGTTCGGGCTCTAACACCTTCGCACCACGCTGATCACGGCAGGCCACGCGGAAGGCGGGGTCGTTCTTTAAGTCTTCCGCTGAGCGCAGACGATCCCATCCCTGCATGAACGACAGCAGCACCTGCTGCAGCAGCTCACGCAGCGAGTGCCGGACACGGCGCTCGTCGCGGGAGTCCACCAAGCCCTTCATCAGCATCGAAATCAAGCCCGTCAAGTCCAGCAGGCGACGACCAATAAGGGCGCCCGCATCGGACGTCACCTGATCGGGCTTATCAAAACTCACCTTAACCGAGCGGTTGTGCTACGCGAACGTTTTCAACGTGTTGGATGCGGACATGGGCTCACTGGATCATGGATGGTACGTGTAGCGGTGCTTCAGGCACCGTGACGCGCTCGTGCTTGTTGTGCGCAAGCCCGCCCAGCGGCAAGGGATCTCCCTGCCTCATGGCCGCTGCGACGTCCTACAAGCGGCAACTATGCCACAGTCCAAAGGTACTGATGGTTTGTGTGACAGTTAAGTTTGACGTCAGGATCGTACGTAATGCCGCTTCGCGTGCCACGGTCCGCGGCGCTTCGGCCATCGCTGCCAGGGTCCATAACCCTGGCACGGCGCTCCCGGCCCGCCGCAGACAGCCCATGACAATCCTGCACCCAGTGCCGTGCCTGCGACCGATGCAGGCCGCACTCGCAATGCCGAATCGGCCATGAAAGTGTCCGCCGCCCAGCAGACCGGTCCGCCTGCCTCTTGCTGCTCCTCTCAAGCTCGCCCAGGCGCAGAAATCCCCGGCTCTGCCCAGAAAGTGGATACCTGCCAGGACGGGCAAAAGGGCCCAAAATGGGCCACGTCTCGTTCACCCACCGGGTGAATCCGTACTATCCCTCCAACTGCTTCAAAACGCGTATAAACAATGTTTATACAATGGTCTCAATGCCATCAAACGGCGCGTAGAAACACCCGAAACCCTTGTTCAGAGGCCATCCGTTGTAGATCTATAGGCGAAAGTCCCTGTCTTCATGAATATGGGACCATATAAACCCCTTCCTAACTGAAAAGCGGCGCACTCAGGATAACATGCATTGTAACAAAGTATCCATGCAATACTTTGCTGCTGTTTTATGCAACTCTCAGACGTGAATTATCCGGGTTAACGCTTATGGGACTTGCACCCCCTGTACTAACGCCAGTTAGCCTAGCACACCCCGTCAGTTACTCGAAATGATCAATTCTGCGTCCCGCACAGATCTCTCCTATTGAGCAAGTTTCTGCGCCTTACGCAGGCCTTTTGGCTCGTACCCATAGGATAGAGTTTCCCGCGAGGCTTATCAATTATCTTCTTGTTCTGAAAATCCTGCTTCAGTTTAGCATCATTCGTGTAGAGCAATCGAGCACGACTAACCTTCGCTAGAGCCAGTATGTGGACATCATCGGAAACTGCGAGGCCTTCATGGTGAAGCTCGTTCGCCGCTTCCGTGATCTCACTCTTTCCAAACCTATCAAGCCTGCCATCTTGCCACGCCACTTTGGCCCACGCACTGAACCTCTCTGATGCTCTCTCGATTTCAGTCGTGAGCTTTCCGCCTACTACCAGCTTGCTACGCCGTGCGTCTATCCACTCCATAAATTGCCTGCCAGCATCCGTCGGACTGTCGCTAAACACCTGATGAACCACATTTGCATCAATGATTGCACACATTTCCCTAGAATCCGAGTGCTCGTCGTGTTTCTTCCATGAAGAAGCGGCGATAGCCATTGGGCTCACCGTGGATGTTTCCCCTGTTATCCAGCTTGATCGAATGGATACGAACACTCAGCTGCTTGCGCTCGAAATACAGGATCGAAACGTCTTTCGCCGTCAGATTAGTCTTTTGGTCGCGAACATCCATCCGCACCCGATCTATCAAGTGATCACTGTGAGTCTCGATGATGAGTTGCCTCTTGGCGCTAGCTACGTTGCAAAATATGCTGCCCATTGCAGCCTGGGCGCTTGGATGAAGGTGTACTTCTGGTTGCTGTAGTAGAAATATCCGGGGCGCACCCGCGCGCAGTATCTCTGTGATGATTGGTAGCGCCTGGCTGACCCCATATCCGACATCAATTAGATTGCGCCGGGGTCCCTTGAGCCTGCTGCCAAACTTCCGTATCTGCACCTGAAAGGGCCCACTCCCTTTCTTGCCCAGCCGCTTGATAAAGATTTCGTTGAACAACTCCGTCTGGCTGCCGAAGTCCTCCAGCTTCTGTTTTAGATCTGCCCAGCGCTGCTTATCCTGGGCAAATACCTGCGCCAGGTACATGGGCACGTAATCCCCTTCAGGATCAATAGTAGCACGGGTTGGGTCGTAGGTGCGACGTGGCTTGGATCGCACAGGCGCGCTTGCAAAAGGCCTCGTCTGACTGCTCCTCCATGAGAGACGCCCAATGCGGTCCAATGCGTGCCAATCCTCCTTCGAATAAGGAGATGACTCATCGGATTCAACACCGCTTTCCTGCGCGTTACGAAGCACGTCCGTAATAAACCACATTGGCAAAAGGTGCACGTCCTCCGGTGTACCTCTCCTTCTCAGAGTCTTGACACTTGGAACACTTCGTTCCCAAGAGCCCCTTGCCGTCCCGAATCGCACAGGGTATCTCTCCTCCTCGGTCGGGCAGTCCTCGATCCAAGCGTCCTGTAAGGTAATGCGTCGGTGCACCGGCACTGGAGCAACCCCGTCACTACCGAATCTGATACGAGTACGCAGTCCATTGCTTTCACGTACCTCTGCTTCAAAATACTTCGCTCGCCCACCCTTTGACCCGCGGTGGTGAACAATCTCATCAAAGCTTCCGAGATCGTACGGCTCTTCCTTGAAATCCGGGCTTCGATGCCCGTACACAGCGTCCAACATGGCGCGCAGCAAGGCCAAAAAAGACGTCTTCCCGGTACTGTTAGTGCCCACGACCAGTGTCAGCGGGGCGAGGACCGCAGTCTGCTCATCACGAAAACAGCGGAAATCGCGCACTAAGACTTCCGTTAAATCGCCCATTCCCTGCTCGTGTTTGGCGCTGGAACGCCAAGTGATACAGGCGGTTTCCAGCTACTGGCAATTGGCAACTGGACCACGCTGCATCGCGCAAAGTTGTGCCAGCGTGAAGGGCATACATCAGATCCCCTTGTAAAAACCCGAACAACAGCAAGTATTCCCTCCGCAGGCGCGGGAGGAACCGGACTGGTCCCTCTGTTACGTATCCGTCCCGTAGAGAGCATTTAAGCCAGGAGATTTGCCCTGCTTATGTTTGGGTGCGGTCCTCTATGGCTATGCGGTAACCTCGGCTTCGGGCAGGTTGAGGTATCTTCAACTCGGCAGAGCAGCCATGACTGGTAGCTCTGACAGGTATCGGTATTCGCCGATGTTCTTCGGGAGTCTGGTTGCGGGTGCGGGTGATCTTCTATTGAGGGCGAACCTGGTCAATGATCGAGCGGCCATGCGGCTGCAGTGCGGACTGGGATTGAGGTGCGTTTGTTAGCATGTAGGCGGCGTAGTCACGCAGATATGCCCGGGGAGCCTCTTGCAAAAGCCCGAAAAACGGCCAGTACTCCCTCCGCAGGCGCGGGAGAAGAGGTGGCACCTCCGTCGTGGGTATCGTAATAGTATGCGCCCGTTAGGGTATACCTTGTGGGGGAACGGGCCTGATCGCGAATGTTGGATAGTTTCGGAATCGCGAAGCAACAATGCAACTTGATTGGTGCCGCGCAGTAAGATACACACTGCGTCTGGAGCGCGAAGCATGTATGCGCAAACCGGACGGAGTCGTCCAGCAAAAGCCCGCGAACGTGCGCGAGGGGCTTGGTGTGATCCGAGCAATGTGGCGTTGAGCGAGGTCGTGGTGTTGGGCGAAGACAATCCCTAACATAACGGGACAGCCATGTCCACTGGAGCGGCGAGGCTCGTTTCAAAAAGAAAGTCAAGCCCATAGGTCCCCCATCCTGAAAAATGGGCGAGATTTTTCAGGTCGCGCGTGACTCCCGGTCAGGACCGCATCTGCAGTAGAGCCGTGCGTAGGCGAGGGGTCAGTGCATGGGCTGGTAGCCAGCGGGGTAACGGATGTGCATGACGGTTGGTAGGGCTTTTCGATTGCCAGGCTCGTTTGTGAGATTCCCACTAATGGGATCTATAGTCATATGGGGCATGGAGGCCGGGGTGCTACGCTATGTTTCGAACTTACCGTACGGCATTTATACTCGCTGTGGAGCATTTCCCGGCTACCCGTATCCGCCTGTCGCGGCTGCCATGCACAAGGCCTTCGCTGCTGCTAATGGCTCAGCAGACCGCTTGTGCGGTTGGGGTCAATGGAAAGAATAGGTTGGGGTCGTAGGCTGTCTGTTTTCTCCAGATGGTCCACAGCACGGCCAGAATCTTGCGCTGCGTATTCAGGCGCGCATGTGTGCGGTTGTTCGTGCGATCCAGCGAGGCCTCAAAAAAGCGCTTCACCTCATTCGAGTCCTTACCGCCGCGTATGCCGTTCATCCAGGCGCGATAGCTAAGGGCCTTGAGCTCGCCATTGCCCGAGCGATCCAGACGTTTATACGCCAGCGGCTTTCCAGCAGAACTGCGTGTGCGAATGCCCAGCCTGCAGTAGCGCCAAAGCCGCTGCTTGGTCGCAAAACGGTGCGGCGTCTGAATGAACGCATCAAAGACATGAGCACTGATCGGTCCCACTCCGGGCATCTTCATGAACTGCTGAATCTCTGGGTACCGTCTGCCCTCTCGGATCATCCGGTCTTGCGCCTTCTGCTGTGCCGCGATCGTTGAATCCAGCACATCATAATCATCCGATACCATCTCGCGAGTGGGAGCGTTCGGCAGCTGCTCCAAAAAACTCTTGCGGTGTGCCGCGCTGAAAACCGTTGTCCCGTCTACGCGCAAGACACCCGCTCTCCGATACTTCGCCTTTATGATGGTCTTCAGACTGCGTTGGCTATCGCGCAGCTTGAGATATTGCTGCGCGATAGCCTTGAAGGTGGCACGGTGTTGATGATCCGAGTGATAGACCGGTCGCAGCTCACCCATCCGCAGCAGACGGGCCAAGCGGAATGCATCCGCTAAGTCGTCCTTGTTCGCACTCTTGCTAATCAGCGCATTGTGGCGTGGATCACAGACCACCAGCTTATCCACGTAACCACGCAGCATGCCTGCCAGCCACGCAGCCAATGTGGACTCCTCCAGGGCCAAGATCTTTTCCTTAGCATCTACCGCAACAATGCGACTCACTATCGACAGCTCGCGTGTCCTGAGCTGCTTGCTCATGAACAGGTTGCCATCCATCCCCACCGCCGCCAGAGCGCTGTTGCGGACATGGGCATCCAAGCCGAAGTAGACTACCTGCCTCATAACGTGCCTCCTTGTTTGGTGAAACCTGAACCGTATACGCGCCAGACAGCGCGACCGCCCTTTTTGATATTACCTATGTTCTTGGATAAGTCGCCAAGTGATGCTCTTCTCCTTTGCGGAGGAACTGCTCGGTTCTCTGACCGCGCCGCAGAAGAAGCTACTGGGCGTGTTGGAGATCGCTCGCGTTGAGCGCTTTATTGACGATGATTCGAAGGCCTTGCGCGGGCGTCCGCGGAAGAGTCGTGCGGCGCTTGCGCGGGCGTTTGTTGCTAAGGCGGTTTACAACATCGATACGACACGCGCGCTGATCGAACGGATTTGCTCGGACCCACAGCTGCGCCGCATGTGTGGGTGGACGCATCAACACGAGGTTCCCAGCGAGTCGACCTTTTCACGCGCTTTCGGGGAGTTTGCGCAGTCGTGTCTGCCCGATCAGGTGCATCGTGCACTGATCGACGAGTCCTACGAAGGAGAGATCGTCGGACATCTTTCACGTGATTCTACGGCGATTAAGGCGCGCGAGCGCCCTGCTACGAAGAAGTCCGCGCTGGCCAAAGACACGCACGATCAACCGTGTAAGGGAGAAACACCTCCAAAAAAGCAACGACGCCTTGTACGTCAGTTGGACATGAGTCTGCCGGAGATGGAAGAAGATTTGCCCGGGGAGTGCAACCGAGGCGCTAAGCGCAATGCTAAGGGTTACCGGCAGAGCTGGAACGGCTATAAGCTGCACGCAGATGTGGCCGACGGGGGTGTACCAATCAGCTACCTGGTAACGTCTGCGTCGGTGCATGATAGTCAGGTGGCCATTCCCTTGGCTACGAAGTCTGCGAAGCGGGTCACGAATTTGTATGATGTGATGGATAGCGCCTATGATGCGAAGGAGATACGCCTTCACAGCGAGCGTCTTGGGCATGTGCCGATCATTGATGCGAACCCGCGTACACGCGCACGTAAGGCGGCGAAAAAGCGTGAGGCGAAGGCGCAGCGTGCGGCCGGATGGGTACCACCAGAGCGCGTACGCTACAACGAGCGTTCGACCGTCGAGCGCGTCTTTGGTCGCCTCAAGGACGAATATGGCGGTCGCCATATTCGCGTACGTGGTCATGCGAAGGTGCTATGTCATCTTGGGTTCGGCATACTCGCGTTGACGATCGACCAAATGACGCGCCTTGTGTGCTAACTGGCTTCACCGGCGCACAGAATTGCGGTTGTAGTGCCACGTGTAGTGGGATAGGTATGCGTAATTGTCATCGCTAAGGCCCGAAATCTGTCTTTTTGAGGTCAACCTCACTGCGTTAGTCAACGATTCTGGTGTACGTCTATCGCCTTGGGATCTCTATTGCTCCAATCCCCGTAATGCACATGACATTTAGGCGCCGATTGCCGGTGCTGGAGGAGGAGCCAGAAATGCAATTTGCAAGAGGCTCCGGGTAGTGCAAGAACGGATCGTTGGTGCAGTATTACGTACGGATGGCCGGTAGCAGAGAATGGTTCATGGCCTTGCTCCGCGTATTCTTCTATGGAGGCGCCGGGGATGGAGTGGCTGCCACTGGTGGGGAGGCAGCAGGTGGATCTCCTTGGCTGGATGGCCCGCAGCAATGCGTGGCAGCACATCTTCGAGCCATTTTACGGGATTAACGCCGTGCAACCGGCACGTTGCCAGGAGCGTGTAGAAGGTGGCCATCTGATTGGCTGCGTAGTGGGATCCGCAGAAGAGGTAGTTCTTGCGGCCGATTGCGACCGTGCGCATGGCCCTTTCGATGGCGTTGGTGACCAGGGTAAGAGCAATCATTGATAAGACTGCAGATCGCCCCATGCGGCATTGCGCCATGGATTAGGTGAGTTTCGGTGAGTTGCTGTGGGGGTGGCCGATATTTTCCACCCTTACTTTTCGTTCATATGAACTCGTCCCAGCCTGTCTTGGGGAGCACTGAGGCTCCTGTAGATGGTCAGATTACTCCCCCGGATGACTCGCGTAGGCTTCTGATGAAGCTTTGCACCGACATACTGCAACAATTGACGGCCGATTGGCCGATTGGCCCAGTGCAGCAGCCCCCTGTACCACCGTCCGTAGAGGTCCGAGCTACTGCGGCGGCCGAGGATACAGAGCCGGATGCCGCACCGTTGAAGGAAGCATGGCAGCTGTTGCATTCGCGCAGTCTGGACGGCGACCCGATCGTAGCGATCTGGCTACGTGGGTTGTGCCCTCGCGGTGTGAACATCGTGCTTGGCGTAGGTTTGACCCTAACGGGCTACCGACGCATGCTCGGCCTCATTGAGTGCTACCCTGAGAACGTCTCCACGCTTGTATCCTTCGTGCGGTCGCTGTCGGACCGTGGTTTATCAGCCGCCAAGGGATTGCTCTGTGTGCTGCCCAGCGGTACCGGACTTCAATCGGCGGTGCAGGAGGTGTTTGGCCCCAAGGTCGTGATACAGCGCTGTCTCAATACGCTGTTGGATCACGTCACCTGTGGTCTTCCAGAAGATCTTATTCCCGTGTATCGCCATCGTCTCCGCCTTGCATGGAATGGGTATGATGCCCTGGAAGCTGAACGCGTTCTCACTCATATTCACCAGAACTTGGTGCGCGTCAATCGTCCCGCAGCGAAGGTGTTAGCGGAGGGTCTGGAGCAATCGCTGACGGTTCAGCGCACCGGCATGCTGCTTAGACTCGACCGGGGACTGCGTGTGATGCACTTCATGAATGCCATTGGTCGTAGCCTGCAGACCCCTGCCAGCGTGGTCTTCCAGCGACGCGAACGGATGGCTTTGGCCCTTCTGGAACACGAAGCGCAGCTGCGCCGTGTGGCCTATTCAGCCTCTGTGTGCCTATAATATGCGCAACACTTTGTGACTCAGCGATTATGCAGCATTGCACATGGCGCGACGGGTATGCGGCTGGATTTCCTCGTCCACTAAATGAATGCAACAACCATGAAAAAGCCTGATTCAACCGCCCAGCATAGCCGCCCTGGCGTGCCGCCCACTGAGGTGCCCCTACGTCCGAAGCGGCGGCGCTACTCCATGGCGTATAAGCGGCGGATCCTACAGGAGGTGGAATCTTGTACGGAGCCAGGGCAGATCGGCGCTCTGCTGCGACGCGAAGGACTGTACAGTTCCGCACTAACGAGATGGCGACGTCAACTGCGGGCCTCGTCTGAGGGGTCCCAACAAGAATGCGGGTCTTGCAAAAGGCATACGGAGGCACTGCGGCAGCACAAAGTGGAGATCAAGCGGCTGAAGCGACAGTTGGCGAATGCAGAAACGATCATGGATGTCCAAAAAAAACTCTGCGCGCTGTTTGGGACCGACGAGATCGGCCCGGGAGAATAGCCATGATGCAGTTACTAACCATGGGTACACCGGCGATCCCGAAGGCCGAGGCTTGCAGGTGGATGGGGGTATCCCGGTGGTGGTTGTATCGGGCCATGAATCCGAAGTCACGGTCACGTCCCAGCAAGAAGCGCGCAGGGCTCCGCCGTATACCTTCGGCGGAGCGCGAACGGATCCGTGCCATACTCAACAGTGCCCGGTTCTACGACATGCCGCCTCGTCAGATTTACGCGACGCTGTTGGATGAAGCATGCTATCTGTGTCACTGGAGAACCATGTACCGGATACTGGCAGAGCGGAATGAAGTCGGCGAGCGACGCCATCAGCGAACGCACCCACCATACCGCAAGCCGGAGCTGCTGGCGACGGCGCCCAACCAGCTATGGTCTTGGGACATCACAAAACTGCGCGGGCCACAGAAGTGGGTTCACTATGCGTTATACGTGATCATGGACGTCTACAGCCGTTACGTGGTGGGGTGGGCTATTGCGCCAGGTGAGTCTGGCCTGCTCGCACGCACGCTGATCGAGACGACATGCTTCCCACAGGGTATTGAGCCCAACCAGCTGATCATCCACAGCGACCGTGGCAGTGCCATGACGTCAAAAACGGTGGCCCAACTGCTGGCCGAGCTGGGTGTCGACCGGTCGCTCACGCGTCCGTACAACTCCAACGACAATCCCTACTCAGAGGCGCAGTTCAAGACGATGAAGTATCGGCCGACCTACCCGAAACACTTTGGCTCGCTGGAACATGCCAAGGCTTGGGCCAGCCGCTTCCTCGACTGGTACAATCACGAGCACTATCATACAGGCTTAGCGCTGATGCGCCCTGCCATTGTGCACTACGGCGAAGTAGAAGCGGTGCGGGATGGACGGCAAAAGACGCTCCGAGAGGCATACCAAAACCATCCGGAACGCTTTCCAAACGGCGTGCCGTTCGTGCCTATGCCACCTAAAGCCGCCTGGATCAACAAGCCGCAAGACCCTCACCCTTACCGACGACAAAGCCAACCCGGATCAAGCCCCGGAACCGCCGAGCAGAACAACCCCAACCAGCCATGATCACGCCTTCAATACTCCCTAATCCCAATCCAAAATGTGTTGCAAAAACGTTGGCACATTCCGAGCCTATCTTCCCCAACTCCGTAAGACGTTGTTCAACCTTACCCCTGTCCGATGACTGATACTTGTACGCCGACTCCATCCCTCTTTGATAGCTTCTGGGAACTTGCGCAAAGGGCTTATATCAATCTGGCCCGTTGCCTTGTATACTTCGATCGTTTTCTTCTCAAGCTCGCCACAAGGGCCATGGAGGCCGAGGTTGATGCCATATGCGGCGCTCGTGGAAAGCACAACAAGACTGGTTTTCAGCGCTGGGGTACGAATCCCGGTTCCATCCGCATCGGTTTGAAGCGGCTGCCGATTCGCGTTCCGCGAGTACGAAATGTGCGTACAATAAAGGAGCGGCCCCTGGAAACGTACCGTCTTATGAGCAAGCATGGGATTATTGATAAGGTACAGGTGACCCTTGGGTTGCTCAGTGGCTTGTCGCGGCGCAACTACAGACAGGCGGCGCAGGTTCTTTGCAGAAAGCACGGGATTGAGCGCCAGCAGCGTAGGCCGTGCGTTTGTTGCTCGCACGGCCGCGCTGTTGAAGGACTTTAAGGCTCGCCGGTTCGACGATCAGACCTTTGCGGTGCTCCTACTTGACGGCAAGTACCTGGCCGGTATGCAGATGATAATCGCCATGGGCATCACGACCGAGGGCGAGAAGGTCGTGCTGGGTCACCGGGGGGTGAGCCATTGTTAGTGGAAAGTCGGCTTCACGGGAGAGGGAGGGATGTCTGAATTCCCTTACCACATCGCCCTCTTTATCGATGCCACTAACTGAACAGAATCCTGTAACACCCGCGGTATCCGGCGACGCTTTGGCGGGCGTCGGCGACTGGCTGTTGTATCTCTTGAAGCAATGCAACCTGATAGTTGAGCTTCTGGGTCGCGAGTGGCCCGATCCTCCATTGCAATCTCTGGTGGCAGCTGACGATGCGGGTTCAGAGACGCAGGGTAACACAGATGGTAAGTCGGATGCACCATTGTGTTCGACATGTGGTAGCGATTCCGAGCGTCAAGAGAAAGCTGAAGACCCGCTCTTATCGGATTATCGGCTGGAAGCAGACCGTGCGGATCGTGCTTATGAGGAGTTTTGCACACGCTCGTTTACTGACGAGAACTTCGTGGCTCTCTGGATGAGTGCCGCATGCGTCCAGGCGGTGCAATACACCTTCGTTGTGGGCGTCACGGAAGTCGGGTACAAGCGGATATTGAGCCTGGCAGCCTGCTCGTTGCAGCATACGGAGGCATTAAAGGGAATGCTGGAGCAGCTTGCGCGCCGCGGGTTGCACATGAGCGAGAGCCTGTTGTACGCAATACCAGGCGCCGTGGGGCTCAGGCGGGCGTTGGTGGCCCACTCGGGTGACCGCATCGTTGTGCAGCGCTGCCTTGCTGAGAAGCGTGCGCGGGTACTGAGCTTTCTGCCGCAGGAGTATCGTCTGAAGGTGGGCCGTGCGCTGCATCATGCATGGGCGCGCTGGAATATGGTGATGCTCTTGGGGCCCTGAAGCGGCTGCAGCAACGGGTGCACCGCATCAATGAGTCGGCTGGCCGCGCGTTAGCCAAGGGGCTGGAAGAGACGCGCACCTTGCACCGTGCTGGGGCCTATATGGCATTGGGGCGCAGCTTAGCGACGACGCGCGTGATTACGCGTCTGGCGCAGCCAGCGACTCTGTGGGCGCCTGCGCCAACGCTCAGACTGGATGCCATCGGATCAGCGCAGTGCCTTTATGGCCCTTGATCTGATGGCCACGGAAGCAGGGATGTACCGCTTGGGCCACGCCGCGTATCTTCCGGCGCTGCGTGAGCAGCTTACCGGCTTAAATCAATCCCACTCTACGAGAATATGAGCGCGTTTACGATCACAATCACGGCTGACGGGCGAATAACAGGGCTTCAGGAAGCCTTTTCGAAGATGAGCTTGGTTGACCTCATCGCTCACGTGGTCAACTGGCCGAGTCTGCATCTGAAAATGATCCTGACCGTCATGGCTGCGGAGGTCGAAGCGCTTTGCGGCAAACGCTACAGCAGAAAGGGTGCCAGCAAGAAGCCTTGCTACTGGTATGGCACCACCCCCCTGATCGACTACTTGCCCTCACTACCGCATTCGAGCTCGAGATGAGCATACAGCCCCGGGTCGCTGTCGAGGTGCAGGAGGTCGCGCACGATATACTCAGTGTCCTTGCCCGGCTTCGGGAGGACCGCTGAAAAAGCCTTCGCGGTAGCCCCGAGGTCTCCCCGGTGGGGCGCACAGATCTGGATGTGCGCACTAACGCATCTGGCTCTTCCCTTGGGTAGCACTGCCGCGCATGACGCTAAGTAAGTCGGCAAGCCAACCCGCAGCCGCACCCAATTCATCCCATGGGACGCGCAGTCGGTATTCAGCACTGCGTCTGGTACCTGGAATGACTGCACGGTTTCCTTGGGTACGAAGCTTCGCTCCGCCATATGGACATCCACACTTTGTTCGCCAAGCTTCCTTCGCTACTATCATGGAATCTGATTCTCCTTGCCGTACAGTCTCCGCTCGGCTTGCGCCTTGACTTTTGCGGCCCCACCCAAAGCGCTGGGCCGCAAGGAGCCCCCTCAGGTCCCGACGTAGTACGTGCATGCTTCCATGGGTTATTGGACGCCGAACGATTCTCCACCACCTCACCGTAGAGTACGTGACACACGCAGGCTGATTACCGATAACATGCTCGACGAGGCTAGTGCGATCGTGGCCCCGGCATGGAACCTTAGCTGGGGATGGGACTACTTGGAGGAGGCAGGCAGGGCGTTTGGCGCGATGCGTCAGCATTCGAGACATGGCCACTTTGCATAAGGCGAACCATATGGCAGATAACCTGCCATTCCAACGAGCCACACGACAGGAGGTATCAGGCTAATGGCAGAACCCAACTGGAACAACAGAACGGTATTTCACGCAGATAATTTGGATGTGATGCGTGGCATGAATGCCAAGACGGTTGATCTGATTGCCACCGATCCGCCATTCAACAAGAGCAGGGACTTTCACGCCACCCCGGATAGCTTGGCAAAAGGGGCAAGCTTTCAAGACAGGTGGAATTGGGATGAGGACGTGCACGACGACTGGGTAAGGGACCTGAAGAACAAGCATCCACGTTTGATGGAGGCCATCGAGAGTGCGGTGCACGCTCACTCGCAAGGCATGGGTGCCTACATGTGCTTCATGGCCATCAGGCTGATTGAAATGAAGCGCATTCTTAAGCCAACTGGCATAATTTTTCTGCACTGTGATACGTCTGCGTCTCATTACCTGAAGGCATGCATGGATGCTGTTTTCGGGTGGAAGCAATTCCGAAATAACATTATCTGGAAGCGGCGTGCAGAATCGCATAATCTGGCGAAGCTTCAGATGACCAAGACATATGATTCCATTCTCTGGTATAGCGCATCGCCCAAGGCAAGATACCATGTACTGTATCTCCCCTACGATGACGACTATATAGAGCAGCACTATAATCATGTGGATTCTCGTGGTCGCTTTGCTACATTTCCCTGCACAAACGAAAAGGGTGGTAACACGCGAGCCTCTTGCAAAAGCCCGAAAAACGGCCAGTACTCCCTCCGCAGGCGCGGGAGAAGAGGTGGCACCTCCGTCGTGGGTATCGTAATAGTATGCGCCCGTTAGGGTATACCTTGTGGGGGAACGGGCCTGATCGCGAATGTTGGATAGTTTCGGAATCGCGAAGCAACAATGCAACTTGATTGGTGCCGCGCAGTAAAAGACACGCTGCGTCTGGAGCGCGAAGCATGTATGCGCAAACCGGACGGAGTCGTCCAGCAAAAGCCCGCGAACGTGCGCGAGGGGCTTGGTGTGATCCGAGCAATGTGGCGTTGAGCGAGGTCGTGGTGTTGGGCGAAGACAATCCCTAACATAACGGGACAGCCATGTCCACTGGAGCGGCGAGGCTCGTTTCAAAAAGAAAGTCAAGCCCATAGGTCCCCCATCCTGAAAAATGGGCGAGATTTTTCAGGTCGCGCGTGACTCCCGGTCAGGACCGCATCTGCAGTAGAGCCGTGCGTAGGCGAGGGGTCAGTGCATGGGCTGGTAGCCAGCGGGGTAACGGATGTGCATGACGGTTGGTAGGGCTTTTCGATTGCCAGGCTCGTTTGTGAGATTCCCACTAATGGGATCTATAGTCATATGGGGCATGGAGGCCGGGGTGCTACGCTATGTTTCGAACTTACCGTACGGCATTTATACTCGCTGTGGAGCATTTCCCGGCTACCCGTATCCGCCTGTCGCGGCTGCCATGCACAAGGCCTTCGCTGCTGCTAATGGCTCAGCAGACCGCTTGTGCGGTTGGGGTCAATGGAAAGAATAGGTTGGGGTCGTAGGCTGTCTGTTTTCTCCAGATGGTCCACAGCACGGCCAGAATCTTGCGCTGCGTATTCAGGCGCGCATGTGTGCGGTTGTTCGTGCGATCCAGCGAGGCCTCAAAAAAGCGCTTCACCTCATTCGAGTCCTTACCGCCGCGTATGCCGTTCATCCAGGCGCGATAGCTAAGGGCCTTGAGCTCGCCATTGCCCGAGCGATCCAGACGTTTATACGCCAGCGGCTTTCCAGCAGAACTGCGTGTGCGAATGCCCAGCCTGCAGTAGCGCCAAAGCCGCTGCTTGGTCGCAAAACGGTGCGGCGTCTGAATGAACGCATCAAAGACATGAGCACTGATCGGTCCCACTCCGGGCATCTTCATGAACTGCTGAATCTCTGGGTACCGTCTGCCCTCTCGGATCATCCGGTCTTGCGCCTTCTGCTGTGCCGCGATCGTTGAATCCAGCACATCATAATCATCCGATACCATCTCGCGAGTGGGAGCGTTCGGCAGCTGCTCCAAAAAACTCTTGCGGTGTGCCGCGCTGAAAACCGTTGTCCCGTCTACGCGCAAGACACCCGCTCTCCGATACTTCGCCTTTATGATGGTCTTCAGACTGCGTTGGCTATCGCGCAGCTTGAGATATTGCTGCGCGATAGCCTTGAAGGTGGCACGGTGTTGATGATCCGAGTGATAGACCGGTCGCAGCTCACCCATCCGCAGCAGACGGGCCAAGCGGAATGCATCCGCTAAGTCGTCCTTGTTCGCACTCTTGCTAATCAGCGCATTGTGGCGTGGATCACAGACCACCAGCTTATCCACGTAACCACGCAGCATGCCTGCCAGCCACGCAGCCAATGTGGACTCCTCCAGGGCCAAGATCTTTTCCTTAGCATCTACCGCAACAATGCGACTCACTATCGACAGCTCGCGTGTCCTGAGCTGCTTGCTCATGAACAGGTTGCCATCCATCCCCACCGCCGCCAGAGCGCTGTTGCGGACATGGGCATCCAAGCCGAAGTAGACTACCTGCCTCATAACGTGCCTCCTTGTTTGGTGAAACCTGAACCGTATACGCGCCAGACAGCGCGACCGCCCTTTTTGATATTACCTATGTTCTTGGATAAGTCGCCAAGTGATGCTCTTCTCCTTTGCGGAGGAACTGCTCGGTTCTCTGACCGCGCCGCAGAAGAAGCTACTGGGCGTGTTGGAGATCGCTCGCGTTGAGCGCTTTATTGACGATGATTCGAAGGCCTTGCGCGGGCGTCCGCGGAAGAGTCGTGCGGCGCTTGCGCGGGCGTTTGTTGCTAAGGCGGTTTACAACATCGATACGACACGCGCGCTGATCGAACGGATTTGCTCGGACCCACAGCTGCGCCGCATGTGTGGGTGGACGCATCAACACGAGGTTCCCAGCGAGTCGACCTTTTCACGCGCTTTCGGGGAGTTTGCGCAGTCGTGTCTGCCCGATCAGGTGCATCGTGCACTGATCGACGAGTCCTACGAAGGAGAGATCGTCGGACATCTTTCACGTGATTCTACGGCGATTAAGGCGCGCGAGCGCCCTGCTACGAAGAAGTCCGCGCTGGCCAAAGACACGCACGATCAACCGTGTAAGGGAGAAACACCTCCAAAAAAGCAACGACGCCTTGTACGTCAGTTGGACATGAGTCTGCCGGAGATGGAAGAAGATTTGCCCGGGGAGTGCAACCGAGGCGCTAAGCGCAATGCTAAGGGTTACCGGCAGAGCTGGAACGGCTATAAGCTGCACGCAGATGTGGCCGACGGGGGTGTACCAATCAGCTACCTGGTAACGTCTGCGTCGGTGCATGATAGTCAGGTGGCCATTCCCTTGGCTACGAAGTCTGCGAAGCGGGTCACGAATTTGTATGATGTGATGGATAGCGCCTATGATGCGAAGGAGATACGCCTTCACAGCGAGAGCCTTGGGCATGTGCCGATCATTGATGCGAACCCGCGTACACGCGCACGTAAGGCGGCGAAAAAGCGTGAGGCGAAGGCGCAGCGTGCGGCCGGATGGGTACCACCAGAGCGCGTACGCTACAACGAGCGTTCGACCGTCGAGCGCGTCTTTGGTCGTCTCAAGGACGAATATGGCGGTCGCCATATTCGCGTACGTGGTCATGCGAAGGTGCTATGTCATCTTGGGTTCGGCATACTCGCGTTGACGATCGACCAAATGGCGCGACTTGTGTGCTAACTGGCTTCACCGGCGCACAGAATTGCGGTTGTAGTGGCACGTGTAGTGGGATAGGTATGCGTAATTGTCATCGCTAAGGCCCGACATCTGTCTTTTTGAGGTCAACCTCACCGAGTTAGTCCACGATTCTGGTGTACGTCTATCGCCTTGGGATCACTATTGCTCCAATCCCCGTAATGCACGTGACATTTAGGCGCCGATTGCCGGTGCTGGAGGAGGAGCCAGAAATGCAATTTGCAAGAGGCTCACGCCTTACACCTTTAGGGGTATCAAGAGAGCATGGCGGTTCAGTCCGCAGCGTATGCAGGCGCTGTATGAGGACGGTCGACTCACCCAGGCCTCTTCTGAATCTCCATTCCGGTACAAGAAGTACTTATCAGATGCCAAAGGCATAAAGATGAGCGATCTTTGGACCAACATCAAGCCAGTAAGAGGCAAGGAAAGCTGCGGCTATCCTACCCAGAAGCCGCTCGCACTGTACGAACGTATCATTTCTGCTGGCTCATCCAAGGGTGATGTTGTCATTGATCCGTTCGCTGGTTGCGCTACTACGTGTGTTGCAGCTGAGCGACTGGGCAGAAAGTGGGCGGGTATCGATATCTGGAAGGGCGCGCACAGGTTAGTCGTGGCAAGGTTACAAGAGGCATCTCACTCATTGCAGGGGAGACAGGTGTACTACACCAAGGACCCACCAAGGCTTACTGATCCTCTTCCTGTCACGTTGTTGGATGATCCGACGCAGTACAAACGTAAGCCGTACGGATGGGTAGCATTGAAACCTGCACAAATACGTGAACGCCTAGAAACCGTACAGGCTGTTGCAGACAAACCAGGATTCATATACTGTGCAGCCTGCGGAAGGCAATTGGAACAGGCATTCATGCAGCTGGAACATATTCGCGCAAACTCTGATGGTGGCTCCAATTTCATTGATAACCGAGTGTTGATCTGCGGACCGTGCAACCGTACAAAGTCCGATCGATACTCCTTTAAGCGATTACGTCAAATCAATATCAAGACCGGCTGGACCGTAGACAGAGATATCGCGGCAGTCGTGTACAAGAAGGTGATCAGGTTGCACAAGCGCATCAAGGTGGAGATGCCATGAATGGAAGACCGCAAAGACAGGTCCTGCCGGGTGCAATTCGGTGCGCGTAAGCAGGTCACACGAATACATGTTACTTCAGGAGACGCGTGAACGTTGTTACCGAAGAAGTGTGAAAGCTGCGCATGTCCGCCAGCGCTTTCCAAAAGGCTCCCAAGCCTGTCGTGCTGATGGCTGTGGCATGGCCATTTGTGACGGGCACTGCAAGCCTGCTACGCTGGTGCTGGCCCCTCCCACGGTCAGGATCAACTGGACGCACCGATGGTGTACCAATCGGATCCGGCCGGGTGTGCGCATATCCTCGCCCTGCAGGCATCCTTGTTGTCCCGCACCGAGTCCCCTCTGCCTGTGGCGGCACCGGTTCGGGCAAGCCCTCCTTGAAGCGGCAATCCCTTTGCTCCCTGCACCCGTGACGACACCAGACCGGCATGCGCTGTCCCACATCCCCGCATCAGGGCAGGGCCGCACCACCTCGTGCTTTCGTCACGCATGGCACAGCATCTGGAGCTTCAACCAACCGCAGATGGCGTTGGTATCATTGGGCTCAAGCACAAACATGGGTGGGCGTTGCCGACTCGTGCGCCCCCCATTGATGCACCTTGGCTTCCGGTTTCCGGGCGGACTCCCGCCCACCCGCAACAACCCGAATGCGCCCGCAAGCACGTTTAACCTCAATACCTTACACGACAAAGCTAGGCTACGCTTCAGAACGCGTCCTTTCCAGAGCCCGCTGGCACCAGCCTACCCGGCCTGGTCACGATCAGCGCTTAACAGCCTGCCGCACGCGAGGAGGCCCGAAACGCTCACCGATGGGCTCGTCGCCCGTGACACCCGCGCGGCCGCCAAGCCGCTCGTCAAGACCGTCCGCGACGATGGCTTCCAGGTTCGAGATCCTGCGCTGAGCAGCCTTCAGCGCCGCATCCTGCCGCTCCAGGCGGTCCAAAATCTCAGCGTCGTCCACGGATCGACCGCCCTTGTAAATGGTCCAAAAAATGAAGGCCGACATGGCAAACGCGCCCAGCGGGACCAAAACCCAAATCATAAAGGAGAAAGAGGATGTCGATGCTTACCTTACGGTAGAGCATGTTTACAAACGCACAGCCTGCATGTTGCCTATGATCCCCGCCATTCGTCGCCTACTCACCCTTTTCCGCCCTCGCGACGCCGCCAGCCGCCAGTTGGACGAGCTACTTGGCGAACCTGTCCGCAACCCCTCCGTCTACCATCAAGCCCTTCGGCACCGGTCCTATAAGTCCAAGGAACAAGGCAGCCGCCTCCGATCCAACGAACGCCTGGAATTCCTAGGAGACGCAGTCCTGAACCTGGTGATCGCGGAGCACCTCTATTTGACCTTTCCTGAAGAGATGGAAGGATTCCTGTCACGGATGCGCACCAAGATGGTTAACGGCACGAAGCTGGCCGAAGTGGCTCGAAGCCTAGACCTGGGAGATGTGATCCAGATGAGCAACAACGCGGCGCAGCAGGGCGCGAAAGATAAAGACCCCGTGCTCGAAGATGCCTTAGAAGCCGTGATCGGCGCGGTGTATATGGATCGCGGACTCGCTGGGGCCCGCCGCTTCATCCATCGTACCATGCTCGAAGGGGTCAACCTGGAAGCACTCGCCGCTCGGGAAGACAACTTCAAAACCGCACTTCAGCAACTCGTCCAGCAGCGCGGATGGCCTAAACCCACCTACTCTCTGATCAATACCAAAGGACCACCCCACAAGCGAGAGCTCCGTGTGGTCGTGGAAATCGCCGGCATCGTCAAGAGCCAGGGACGCGCAAAGTCCAGAAAACAGGCGGAACAGTTCGCTGCACGAGCCGCCCTCATGACACTCAGAAGACAAGACGACGCCCAGGCCATCAAAAAGGGTCATAAAGATCAACTGTACCGCATGGCGGCTAGCGCAAAGTGGCCCAAACCCCAGTACCGCCTCGTGGGTCAGAAAGGGCCAGCACACGCCCCTACCTTCACCGTGGAGGTTCGAATCGACAAGATGGGCAGCGCAAAGCAGGCGGCCGGTAGCAAGAAGGCGGCCCAGCACAAAGCCGCACGCGATCTGCTGCTGAAGCTGGAACAACGAACAGGCCAGGCTGCCCCCCGTTAAACGGCGCCCCCGAATGCCAGCCCCGTCGCACCATGAGTATTGATCTGGGTTTTGGTGAGCGCTTCGAGGATCGGCATATCGGTCCCTCCGAGAAGGATGTTGAGGCCATGCTGGATGTGCTAGGCGTGCGCTCTCTGGAGGAGCTGGTAAGCCAGACTATCCCGGACGACATCCGGTCCAGATCCCCGCTGGACCTGCCACCTGGATGCCCAGAGCATACCCTCCTGGATTTGGTGCGCGACATCGGCCGCGAAAACCAAGTGTTCCGCTCCTATATCGGCATGGGGTACCACGATACCGTCACGCCGCGCCCCATCCTCCGGGGCATCATGGAGAATCCCTCCTGGTACACACAGTACACGCCCTACCAAGCAGAAATTTCCCAAGGCCGGCTGGAAGCGTTGCTCAACTTCCAAACCATGGTGATCGACCTGACCGGAATGGAGATCGCCAACGCCTCGCTCTTGGATGAGAGCACTGCCGCGGCGGAAGCTATGATGATGTTTCACCGGCTGGCGCGACGTCAAAAGAAGGACACCTTCCTGGTTTCCGAAGCCTGCCACCCGCAAACAATCGCGGTGGTTACGGCGCGTGCGCGCCCACTCGGCATCCGCGTGCACGTTGGAGATCACCGCCAGTGGCGCTTTGATCCTGCGGTGTTCGGTGCGCTGGTACAGTACCCTGCGACCGACGGAGCGCTGTACGACTACCGTGACACCATCCAAGCAGCGCATGCCAATGGGGCCCGGGTATCTGTGTGCGCAGACCTGTTGAGCTTGGCCATCCTGGAAGCCCCAGGCACCTTCGGAGCCGACGCCGTGGTGGGCAGCTCCCAGCGCTTCGGGGTGCCGCTGGGCTACGGCGGCCCGCATGCCGCCTTCTTTGCTACGCGGCGCGCCAATAAGCGCCAAGTGCCTGGACGCATGATCGGCGTTTCGGTCGACGCCGACGGTAGACCGGCACTGCGCATGGCGCTGCAGATGCGCGAACAACACATCAAGCGGGCACGTGCTACCAGCAACATCTGCACCGCACAGGTGCTTTTGGCCGTCCTCGCCCAGGCATACGCGCTGTATCACGGACCACGAGGCCTACACCGCATCGCCACGCGCGTCCACAACCTGGCGCGCGTACTGGCCGCTGGAGTCCAAAGGCTGGGGTATGCGGTGCGCCACGACGACTTTTTCGATACGGTATGCGTGACAAAGACGCCTCCCGTCCTGCGGAAAATCGCCGAACATGAAGAGGTCAACCTGCGCTACCTGCCCGATGGCGCCGTCTCTGTGGCACTCGACGAAACGGTGCTGGCATCCGACCTCTCGCGCCTCCTGTACATCTTCGGCAAAGCTGCGGGCAAAGAAGCACACCTTACGGCCGAGATGGTGGCACACAACCTGGAATCCGGGTACCAGGGTGCCCACAGGCGCAACACCTCCTTTATGGAGCACCCCGTGTTCGAGAAGTACCACTCGGAAACCGAGCTGATGCGCTACCTGCACCGGCTGGCATCCCGTGACCTCTCGCTCACGACCAGCATGATCCCTTTGGGCTCATGCACCATGAAGCTGAATGCCGCCACGCAACTGGCCCCGGTCACTTGGGCTTGGTTCAGCAGGATGCATCCGTTTGCGCCCCCTGAACAGGCTCAGGGATATGCGCGCATCATTGGCAACCTGAAAGACTGGCTGGCCACCATCACGGGACTCCCGGGGGTGTCACTGCAGCCCAACTCAGGCGCCACCGGCGAATATGCAGGACTTCTGGTGATTCGCGCCTGGCACGACAGCCGCGGCGACCACGACCGCAACGTATGCATCGTCCCCGACTCGGCGCACGGCACCAACCCCGCCAGCGCCGTGATGGCCGGCATGAAGGTGATAGTGGTACGCACCACCAGTGCAGGAGCCATCGATATGAAGGACCTGGGCACCAAGGTGGCGCGCCATCGGGACCGACTAGCCGCCCTCATGGTGACCTACCCGTCCACCTTTGGCGTGTTTGACGAAAATATCCGCGACATCTGCGCCCTTATCCACGAAAGCGGAGGACAGGTGTATATGGACGGTGCCAACATGAATGCCCAGGTCGGCCTCTGCCGCCCAGGCAGCTACGGCCCTGACGTCTGCCACCTGAACCTGCACAAGACCTTTGCCATTCCACATGGCGGAGGCGGCCCGGGCATGGGCCCGATCTGCGTGGCCGCGCACCTTGAGCCCTTCCTGCCAGGACACCCGGCTACCCCTGCGGGCGAGCAAGCCATCGGCCCAGTGTCCGCTGCGCCCTACGGCAGCGCCAGCATCCTGCTCATCTCGTGGGCCTATATCGCGCTCTTGGGCGATCGGGGACTGCGTCGCAGCACCATGGTGGCTATCCTCAATGCCAACTACCTGGCTAAGCTTCTGGCAAAAGATTATCCGCTGCTGTTCACCGGAGCACGTGGACGCGTGGCGCACGAGTTTATCCTCGACTTGCGGCCATTCAAGCGCCAATGCGGCATCGACGCGCTGGATGTGGCCAAGCGGCTCATTGACTATGGATTCCATGCTCCCACAATGAGCTGGCCCGTGGTCGGCACCATGATGGTGGAACCCACCGAAAGCGAGTCTAAAGCGGAGCTGGACCGCTTCGTGCATGCGATGCGCGCCATCCGCCAGGAGATCGATGCGGTGGCCTCGGGCACCTTCGACCCCGAATGGAACCCGCTCAAGCAGGCGCCCCACACCGAAAGCCTGGTGAGTGCCGAAAACTATTCGCTGCCGTACACGCGGGCGAAGGCGGCCTTTCCAGCACCGTGGACACGCGAGCATAAGTTCTGGCCGAAGGTGCGTCGCGTAGACAACGCGACCGGCGACCGCAACCTGATATGCACCTGCCTACCAGTCGATGCGTATGCTGAGCATGCGTCAGCATACGAACAGGAAGGAATCGTCGTTGTGTAGGCGCTGCTTACCATACCTTGGGCTGTTATGATCGAAAAAACAGGGACCTGGATGCGGGATTCGGTGACGTTCAAACTGCTTTCGATGGCGGTCGTGCTCGTGCTGCTCATCATCCCGTCCGTGATCATCTCCACTCTTATCGAGGAACGCAGCCGCACCGCGGATGAAGCCACCGAAGAGGTTGGCCAGAAGTGGGGCCTCTCCCAGGTCATTACGGGCCCGATGCTCGTAGTACCATACAGGGAAATGCAGCCCACAGGCAGCACCGATACCGCCCCTGTCACGCGGCATGCCTACTTCCTGCCCGAGCGTCTGGATGTGTCTGGCACCATTGAGCCCACAGTACGCTATCGGGGCGTGTACGAGGTTATCGTCTATACGGCGGACCTGTCCATCGGGGGCAGCTTTGCGCCGCCCAGCTTTGCGGACTGGGACGTTAAGGCCGAAGACATTCTGTGGAATGAGGCCGCTCTGATAGCCGGCGTCCGCGACATGCGCGGTATCAACGAGGTGATAACGCTCGACTGGGACGGAACAGCCATCCCTTTTGGCGGCGGCGTGGAAGCCACCGGCGTGGTAGAAGCAGGGATCAGTGCCCGCATCCCGGCGCAGGCCGGCGGGCGCTTCGCCTTTGATCTCAGCCTCAAAGGGAGCCGTTCGCTTGAGGTGGTACCCGTCGGCCGCGAAACAGCCGTCTCGCTGGCCTCTTCTTGGCCTTCGCCCAAGTTTGACGGGGCATTTCTGCCTGACAGCCGCGAAGTGGGCAAAGAGGGATTCAGCGCCGACTGGCAGGTGCTAGACCTGAACCGACCGTATGCGCAGCGGTGGCGCGACACCACCCATGGCGTGGACGAATCCGCGTTCGGGGTTGCGCTGGTGATGCCGGTAGATCACTACCGCAAAGCGCTGCGCGCCTCGCGGTACGCCTTTATCGTGATCGGGCTTACCCTGCTCAGCTTCTTCCTTATCGAGGTGCGTCAGAAGCGGCGCGCGCACCCCTTCCAGTACATACTGGTTGGGCTCATGCTCTGCCTCTTTTACACGCTCCTGCTATCGATTTCGGAGCATGTATCCTTTGACCTGGCCTATGTCGTGGCTGGCGCAGCCACCATCACCGCTATCGCGTGCTACATCCAGAGCATGTACCACTCACGCATGCTAAGTATCATTACCGGTGGCGTGCTGGTCGTGCTGTATGTGTTTATCTACCTGCTTTTGCAGATGGAGGACTATGCGCTATTGACCGGAAGTATCGGCCTCTTTGTTGCGCTTGCGCTGACGATGTACCTAACGCGCAGCGTGCAATGGTATAGTCCAGAGCGCGAAGCGCTTCAAAGCAGTGATTCGTAGTAGCGGAAGGTCTCCAGCGCGATCGCGTCCCAGCTGAACTGGGCCTCAACGCGTGCGCGTCCAGCCGTGCCGTAGGCTTTGCACAGGTCTGGATTTGCCATCAGAGCATCGATGGCGCGCGCCAGCGCAGCTGCAAAGGTGCTTCCCTGGTCACTAAGATCCACCAGCGTCCCCGTACTCCCATGGACCACTACGGAGGGGATGCCTCCTACATCCGATGCCACTACGGCTGTTTCGCAGGCCATAGCCTCCAAATTGATGATGCCAAACGGCTCATACACAGACGGGCATACGAACACCCGCGCATGGGAATACAGCACGATGAGGTCGGCGCGCGGCACCATCTCCTGGATCCACACTACGCAGTGGGTCCCGGCGTGCTGCGCCGCCGCCACCCTGGCCGACATTTCGGTGGCGATCTCTTCGGTGTCAGGAGCGCCGGCCGCGAGCACCACTTGCGTGCCAGGCGTCAGCTGCCCGATAGCGCGCACGAGGTGGATGATGCCTTTTTGGCGCGTGATGCGCCCTACAAAGAGCACATAGGGGCGTGTGGGATCCACGCCATAGCGGCGTAGCAGGTCGCTATTGAAGGTCGGGCGATATTCGTCGGCATCGATCCCGTTGGGGATCACTGTCACGCGCTCTGGATCCAACTGGTACAGATCCGTCACATCCTTTCGCATATCTTCCGAGACGGCGATAACACCATCCGCATCCTGATAGGCGGTTTTTTCTATCCAGCTGCTGACATGGTAGGCGGTGCCGAGCTGCTCCGCCTTCCAGGGGCGATGCGGTTCTAGCGAATGGGTAGTCAGGACCAGTTTCGCGCCCGAGAGCCGCTTAACCAGGCATCCGGCCCAGTGCGAATACCACGTGTGTCCGTGCACGATATGTGGTTGGCGCACCTTGGCCGCCATCTGCAGGTTGCGATGGAGGGTATCGAAGAGCTTTGCGTGGCGAGGGTCCGCAGCGTCCGGGGCTTGGCCCGTTGGCACGCCGTGCACCGTGGGGTTGCCCTCTGGCTGGTGCTGATCGCCAAAGCTGATGACCTCTACTAGGGCTAGGCGCGCCAGCGCCCGCGTCAGGTATTCCACATGCACCCCGGCTCCTCCGTAGATATGGGGCGAGTACTCATTGGTCAGGATCGTTACATGCATCGACACTAGGGACTAAGGGCGTGCGGCAGACACACCGGGACTGGTGGGCCATGTACGCGGAACATGCCCCCTTGATGCGCGACCAGATGGTGCGCCTTCCTGCCGCCCGCTCCGAAGGTATATTGTCACAGATCCGCAGCACACTGGCCTTGGGCTAGACACCTTCATAGCCGACGTCCGATTGACCTTATGCAGCAGCTGGAATCCAAGCCGGCCTCGCAACGCCGCTTCGGCACGTTCGGCGGCGTCTTTACTCCCACGCTGCTTACCATCCTCGGGGTCATCATGTATCTCCGGGAAGGGTGGGTGATCGGTAACGCCGGCCTGCTCGGCGGCCTGCTCATCATCGGGCTTGCCTACGTGATCACGCTGTGCACGGCCCTGTCAATGTCGTCCATCACGTCTAACCTGCGTATCGGCGCTGGCGGCGCCTATGCCATCATTTCACAGTCGCTCGGGCTGGAAGTGGGCGGCAGCCTGGGTATCCCCCGCTATATCTCGCAGGCGCTTGCCATCACGCTGTACATCTTTGGTTTCAGGGAGGCATGGCTCTGGGTGTTTCCTGCCCATTCCGGGTTTCTTGTCGATGTAGTGGTCCTGCTCGCCCTCTGGGGCATCGCCTATAAGAGCGCGGACCTAGCTATACGGGTTCAATACCTGGTGATGGCGGTCATCGGCCTTTCGCTGGTATCCATCGCTGCGGCCGCCTTTACGGGCTCCATGCAGTATGACCTGGGATCGGTACGGCTGTGGGGCGACTTTCGCGGATCACCCGAAACCAACTTCCGGGGCACCTCTTTCTGGGTAGTGTTTGCGGTCTTCTTTCCCGCGGCCACCGGCATCATGGCGGGTGCCAACATGTCAGGAGACCTGAAGGATCCGCGGCGCAGCATCGCTCGGGGGACTATCGCCGCCATCGGTGTGAGCCTTGTGATCTACCTGCTACTCGCGTACTGGGTGGCGCGCTCTGCCACCCCTGAGGAGTTGGTGGAGAACTATTATGTCATGGTGGACAAGGCATACTGGGGGTGGGCAGTGATCGGGGGCGTCTTTGGCGCCACCTTCTCTTCCGCACTGGCCTCCATGGTGGGTGCGGCCCGCATTATGCAGGCGATGGGCGAGCACCGCGTAGTGCCGCGCGCGTCGTGGGTGGGCCAGTTGACGCAGCGCGGGGAGCCGCGCAATGCGATGCTTATCACCGGGAGCATCGTGTTTCTTTCCATGCTGCTTCGTGACCTGAACGCCATTGCGCCGTTCATCACGGTGTTCTTTCTTGTCACGTATGCGATGCTCAATGTGGTGGTTTTGATCGAGCAGAATCTAGGGCTGATAAGTTTCCGACCGCTGTTGCGCGTCCCTCGCGTGGTGCCGGTGGTCGGGCTGGTCGGGTCCATCTTTGCCATGTTCATCATCAACCCGGTGCTGAGTCTGGTATCGGTCGGCGTCGTAGTGGTATTCTACTTTTTTCTCGCCAATCGTAACATTGACGCGCCGTTTGAGGATGTCCGCAGCGGCCTATTTCGGGCCTTTTCGGAGTGGGCTGCGAAGAAGGCGGTAGCACTTCCCACGAAGCAGGAGCGTGCATGGAAGCCGGTTCTGTTGGTACCTGTTGAGGATCCTGAGCACATACACGATACATTGCCCCTGATCGAAGACATTGCGCACCCGCAAGGGGCGGTAAAGCTCTTCGTGCTGGGCCATGCACACCAATCGGGTCAACTGGAAGAACCGCTGGCGGGCGTAGCGGAGATGTTGCGCGGCCGCGGCATCTTTTCCACCCATACGGTCCTGGACGACACTTCCTTCACGCACGGGTTGACGTTGAGCATGCAGGTGCTCCAGGCGGACTTCTTCAAGCCCAACATCCTGTTTTTGGACTTGCCGCGCATCCAGGAGCGTGAAGAGGACTGTCGTGCCATACTTTTGCGCGCCACGGCGCTTGGCATGGGGGTGCTCATCTTTGCGCCGCATGAACGATTTGCACTAGCGCACCGTCGCCATATCAACATTTGGATTCGCGACCGGAGTCCCGACTGGGACCTGTCCTGGGACGTGGGCAACCTCAACCTATCGGTGCTGACCGCCTACACGCTTTCTAAGAGCTGGGGCGTTTCCATGCGGATTCTTACCGTCATCCAAAGCGAGGAGGACCGTGTTCCGGCCGAGCATTTTATGGAGCGTCTGATGGATCTGGCCCGTATTGCTGATGCGAAGGTTGTGGTCCACTGCGGCGACTTTGCCGCCTTTGTGGCGCAGGCGCCGCGCGCCGAGCTGCATCTTTTCGGGCTTACTGACACGCCCAAGTTTGACTTTATGCGCCGCATGGTAAAGGTGACAGGCGCCGGCTGCTTGTTTGTGCGCGACTCCGGCCGCGAAAACGTCTTCGCGTAGCGATCACCCGCCGCGCGCGCGTTCCTTGCCATACTGAAACCTTATGGCGTCCGCTCCAGTGCCCTGAATTGACAAACCATATCACTTGCTGATGTTACGGCGCGACGCAGCAGGCAAGCCTCGATGAGTCTCTCCCGATGAGGGTTACGAGAGCAGCCTGTGCCTTAGGCCACAGAAGGCGGCCTGGGCTACGGAGCAGGCAGAGCCACGGGCATCCAGCGGACCCCCTATGGGTCGGCAATCCCCATTTCTAACGACCTTATGCAACCAGAATCCAAAATGCGCGCATACGGGTTACCTGATGTCAGGTGCGTGAAAGGGAGCAAAATTGCTCTTGCCGCTTTGGCGTGAACAGGCTGGGTGCCACTTGGCTGGCTACGTTGCAGGCTGGGCACCTTGCTAATCCACCAAGCGTGGAAGGACGCTCATGCTCACCAGATCTTTGCCGCTAAAACGCTTGCTCAGATTGCTTAAGGTCCTTACATCACTGAGTGAAACCGTCCGGGTACAACTGGGTATAGGCTCCTTCAAGAAGATCAGGAAAATGCGAATGCCCGAATCCGCGCTTGGCCGTTCAAATAGGCGGGCACTTTCTCTTGGTCGGATCATGACCGCGTTTCCCGACGAAGACGCCGTGCACAAATCCGTAAGGTGGCCGTTGCAGGCGCCAAAAATCAGGCTACCGGTATGACCGTGGCGGACGTAGTTGACCACACGGGCACAGTGACACTTCAAGGATTCGTAACGGATTACGCGGCTTCCAGTGCGGAATTGTACACGGACAAATCGCTAGCGTACAAGGGATTTCCGAGGGAGCACAAGACCGTGAATCACAGCGTGGGCAAGTGGATAGACGGCATGGCCCCCACGAATGGTCTGGAGTCGTTTTGGGCTTCGCTAAAACGGGCGCACCATGGTATGTATCACCGGATGCGCCCGAAGGTCCGGGATCGCTACGTGAAGCAATTTGCGGGCAGGTCACATGTCCGCAACTTGGATACGGCCGACCAAGTGGCGCACTTGGTAGCGGCATTGACCGGATAGGTACGGAATCCCATGCCGCAGCTTCAATTCAAGGGAAAAATCTTGGTGGAGAATCATCACTTGTCCGTACCCTTTCACGAGCTGTTGCCAGTGAGGGAAAAGGGACTGAGCACAAGGGCAAGTCTGCACGACAATCTCATAATACACGGAGACAACCTAGCCGCTCTGAAATCCTTGCTGCCAACTAATCACGGAAGAGTCAAGTGCATCTACATTGACCCACCCTATAACACGGGCAACGAGGGATGGGCGTACAGTGACAGCGTGAATTCGCCCTTGATCCGTGACTGGCTGGGCAAAGTCGTGGATCGCGACGACCTGACCAGGCACGACAAGTGGTGCTGCATGATGATGCCACGCCTGAAGCTACTTCGCGAATTGCTGCGGAAGGATGGAGTGATCTTCGTATCCATCGATGATAATGAAGTGCATCATCTGCGCTGTCTCATGGACGAAGTGTTTGGCGAGGAAAACTTCCTGGCGAGCATCGTCTGGAATCACCGGAAGAGCAAGCAAAACGACATTGGGGTGTCGTTGGGTCACAATCACATCTTAGGATACACGAAAGACGGTAACCACTTTGAGATCCGAGCATTGCCAGTGAACGAGAGTGGTTTCTCGAATCTCGACAATGACCCGCGCGGCCCTTGGACTCTCGATCCAATGGATGCTCCAAACGTGCGGCCCAATCTCACCTACGAAATCGTCAACCCGGCCACCGGTCGGGGATACTATCCGCCCCAGGGTCGGTGTTGGCGTTTCGGCAAGGAAAAGTATCGAAAGGCGCTCAAGAACGGCCGTATCGTGTTTGGTAAGACAGGACGTGCGAAGCCTTACTACAAACGATTCTTGGACGAAGCGCGGGAGAAGGGGCGCTCAGTGGCGACGATCTGGCAAGATGTTGGAACAGCGACGAACGCGACGAAAGAGTTGAATCATATCTTTGGAAGAAAGGGTGTATTCGCGACTCCCAAGCCGACTGATCTGGTACGTAACTCAAGTTTGTCAATTTCCCTCCATGCGCAGCGAAATCGGAGTTTATTTTGTGGCAATATGGCCTCAAATTATGTGTTATACCTATGATCCATATGGCTTTGATACCTTTTTTTCTCAAAAATACCCAATGTAGTGGAATGGTCCAGAACCATTTCGCTGCAAAGCCGTATATTGACGCATGGGCACCCGATACCCGCACGCTCACACGCATGTACATCCGCGCTAAGACACGCATCCTTAAATCAGGTGCCAAGGCCACCAGCTACGCGCTGGTCGAATGCCACCGTATCAAGGGCGCTCCTAAACAGCGGACTGTCCTCAACCTGGGCCAATCCTTCGCAATCCCCAAAGAACAATGGCGCGCATTGATCCTCCATATTGACGAGGGCTTGCGAGGGCAGAGCCGCCTAGCGTTTGAGAGTGAAGGCCTCCGCCATACCAGCGAGACCATCGTTGAGAAGCTGCTGGAAAAGGGCTACAACGTGGACGACCCACGCGACGACCGGGATGCTGTCATCATTGATGAAGTCCATCATACCGACACTCGTACCGTCGGAGGCGAACGTGTGGCGCTGAAAGCGTTGCAGCTGTTGGGATTCGCAAAGTTCTTGCGAATGCTGAAGTTGCGCGAAGATCAGATTCACCTGGCGACGGCGCTGGTGGCCGGGCGCATGCTCTCCCCCGGCAGTGAACGACATACGCATGAATGGATGCACGAACGATCCAGCATCCTGGAGTTACTGCACTGCGACCTCCCCAGTCTGAGCAGCCTTTACCGTATCGGAGATGCCCTCTACGAGCACCGTCAGTCGATCATGGATGCACTCTTCGGCACCACGAAGGAGCTCTTGGGATTCAGCGAAACCATTGCCTTCTTTGACCTGACCAATGTGTTCTACACGGGCCGCAAGAAAGGGGACTTGCTGCGGCATGGTCGCAGCAAGGAAAAACGGTCTGATTGCCCACTGGTGACGTTGGCCTTGATGATTGATGCATCGGGGTTCCCCCGCACGGCGGAAATCCTCCCGGGCAATGCCAGTGAGCCTGCCACGTTGCACCAGGCCATTGCACAGCTGAACGGAGCCAAGCCCACGGTGATTATGGACGCTGGCATCGCTACAGAGGCCAATCTGGCGTATTTGAACGAACAGAATCTGGACTGGATCTGCGTGCAGCGTACGAAGTCCCCGCCGGTACCCAAAGACGCACCGGATCAAGTCTTCAAAACCGCCAGCGATGTCGACGTGCGTGCCTGGGCACTCCCAGACGAAGGAGGAGAACGGCGCGTGTATCTGCACAGCGAAGCCCGACAAGCAGTCAGCGACCAGATTGTTGGAGCAAAGCGTGTGAAATTCGAGGAGGCCATCGCGCACCTGAACGCGGGACTTGCGCTGCCCAGACGTCTGAAAAACTACGATAAGGTGCAGATCCGGGTGGGCCGACTCATAGAAAAGTACAAGCAGGTGGCCTACCAGTATGATGTTAAAGTGACCAGGAAGGCTGGTAGCACCCACGCCGAAAAGATCTGCCTCACACAGAGGCCTGCCTACGAGGCATGTACGGAGGCCCTCGGCGGGTATGTACTGCGCACCAGCCACGCGGAATGGTCGGTCAAGAAAATCGCACAGACCTATTGGCAGCTAGGAGAGATCGAACGCACGTTCCGCACCATGAAGTCCGATCTCGGATTACGTCCGATCTACCACAGTCGGGACCTTCGCATAGAAGCCCACCTCTTCCTGTCCATTCTCGCCTTTCACGCAGCGCATCTGATACGCAGCCGTTTGAGAACCGTCGACATCCACAGCAGCTGGGGCACACTCAAGGTCAAGCTCAACCAGATGCATCGTGTAACAACCGTGCTCCCACAAAACGCAACCCATTGCACCCTGCTCAAGAAAGACCAGGACCTCAAGCCGTTCCACCGTAAAGTCTTCCGCGCGATGGGGCTCAAAACCGGCACGTACACCCGCAGAATGAAAGCAAGACGCCCCGCTAAAGGGCACGTGAACATGTAAAACACACGGGTAAGACCCGCCCTTCTGACCATCCCTGTATGTCAGGGATGTGTTACCTCACGAAAAAAATCCACTACATTGACAAACTTGGGGTAAGATCATCCTTCTTTCTACCAAATCCGACTCCATCGTCCTCGACTCCTTCGCGGGCTCTGGCACCACAGCCCACGCCGTACTCGCCCAGAACCTGGAAGATGGCGGTAACCGGCGCTTCATTCTCATCGAGTGCGAAGACTACGCCCACACGATCACGGCCGAACGCGTTCGGCGCGTCATCAATGGGGTGCCCGGAACTAGGGACGAATCCCTTGGGGCAGGCCTTGGCGGTACATTCAGCTATTTCGAGCTGGGGCGTCCTATGCAACAGGAGTCGCTTCTCGATGGCTCCCACCTGCCGTCGTGGGACAAGATGGCCTCATACGTTTTCTTCACCGCCACAGGGCAGGAGTTCGATCCGGCCATGGCCGACAGGAACACCGGCTTCATTGGGCGGACTGCATCCCGCGATGTTTTCCTCTTCTACGAGCCTGATGTGGACATGCTCAAGAGTCTTGCGCTTTCGCTGCCGGTGGCTCGCGCACTGCCCTCTGGTAATAGAAGAAAGCTCGTCTTCGCACCTGCTAAGTACCTTGATCGAGAATTTCTTCATAAGTACCGAATCGACTTCCAGCAACTGCCGTTCCAGATTTACGAAGCGATGAATCGGTGGGAAGCATGATTCTGAAGGATTACCAGAAGCGAACGCTAGCAACTGTCAGCGACTTTCTCCGGCGCTTGGCCGAGGACAGGGAGAAGGACAGGGCGGCTAGAAGCCACGACCCCGAATGGGGCTTCGATTGGGTGGAGCGAGCTTGGGAAAAGGTCGTACCGGAGCGGAAGTACCGGAGACGTCGCAATGGACTGGGCGAGCATCTTCCCTTCTTTTGCCTCAAGATCCCGACCGGTGGTGGAAAAACATTGCTCGCAACTCGCGTAATCGATCTCGTTAATGTACACTTCCGGCAGAGTCTGCATATTCCACGGAAAAAAACCACTCGTTCCACGGTATGGCGACCACCGATTCCACGGTTAATCGACCACCTGATTCGGCGTGCGGAGTCCGCGCTGGATAGCGCTGCATCGTGACTGTTCTGGGTACCATTTTCACGGCTGTCTGGCGTCAGTTACGCTTGTCTTCTCTGGAAGGTTCTGCCATTTTGGCAGACGCTGTCTCATGGACTCTCCCTTCAGCGCGATGTGGTGTGCATTGTGAATGAGGCGATCCAGGATGGCATCTGCGAGTGTTGGGTCTTCCATGCCTTCGTGCCACACACTCACAGGCATCTGACTGGTAACGACGATGGATCCTTTCTGATACCGATCATCGATTAGCTCAAGCAGATCCCGCTGGTGCAGCGCACTGATTCGTGACAACCCCCAGTCATCGAGAACCAGTAGGTGGAAGCGCGTCAACTGCTTCAGCAGTTTCAGGAAGCGTCCGTCCCCGTGCGCGAGTTGCAGATCTTCCAGAAGACGATGCAGTCGGTGGTAGCGTACGGTGAACCCCTCCATGCAGGCTTTATGCGCCAGCGCGCACGCCACGAAGCTCTTGCCGACACCGGTGGGTCCGGTAATGATCACATTGTGATGTTTGCCCACCCAGTCGCAGGTGGAAAGCGAGGCCATCAGGCGCCGATCCAGATTGCGACCGCGACGATAGTCCAGATCGGCCATGGAGGCCTCTTGGCGTAACCGGGCGCGGCGTAGGCGCGACCGCAGGCGATTGTTGTATCGCACGATCTCCTCGTGGTCAACCAATAGGCCCAGGCGGTCCATGAACGGGAGCTGTTCCATTTCCGGTTGGGTAAGCTGATCACGCAGCGCGCGCGCCATGCCATGCAGACGCATCTGCTCGAGCTTGTCAAGGGTAGGGTGTAGGAGCATCAGTCCTTCGAGGTTTGGTGAGGAGAATCCGATTTGGTGTCGTAATAGCTTGGGCCCCGGATGTTGTCATGGTCTATGGGAGGCGGAGACTCCGAGTCCAGCGGATGCTTGTCGAGTCCATTCTTCAGGATGGACGCGATGCTCCTGTACGAGCGGGTGCCGATAGCGATTGCCCGCGTACACGCGTTTTCCATGCGGCTCTTACCGTAGATGCGAGCCAAGCGGAGCAGGCCCATGAGCGTGCGGTAACGAATCAGCGGGTGCCGCTCAGCATCGATGATCTGCCGCACGATATTGTGTGTGTCCGGCCCGATGCGTTCTGCCTCGGTTACGAAGCGGCTCATATCGTTCATTTGGCGTTGGGCGTCCGGCATGTGTTCATCCTTGGTGGTGACCCCTTTCTGGTGGCTACGCGGGTGCGTCGCCACCCGTTTGTCGTCAAAAAATACCTCAAGGGTGGTATCTGTAAGGCGAACCTGTACCGAACGACCTACATATCGATAAGGAACGCTATAACGGTGCCAGCGCACCTCGATGTGCGCATCTCTGTGCACCTTGGCTTTGCGCCACTCCGCGTGCTCGTACGGCTCCGCCGGCAAGGGCTTCATCGCTGATCGCTCCCACGTGTCAAACCAGCTCTTACGACTGCCTTCCAGCTTCTGAAAAGGCCGCTCGTTAAGCTCCTTCAGATGGACACGAATGTGCCGGTTCACGTGCGCTAGACCGATGAAACGCTTATCGCTTAACGGAGCCAGAATGCGCCTCTCTGCATGCAACACGGCTTGCTCGACCTTGGCCTTGTCCCTGGGCTTCCCGGGACGCGTAGGCACAACCACGGTCTTGTAGTGCATCGCAAGGTCCTGATACGACGGATTGATCTCCGGATCGTATCGGTGGGCCTTGCGCACGCCACTCTTCAAATTGTCACAGACCACATAGGAAGGCACCGCCCCGAAATACTCGAACATGCGACGATGCGAGCCCAGCCAGTCCCCAAGACGCTGCGTCCACGTCGCCTCAACGTAGAGATAATTGGAGAATCCCAGCACGCCAACAAAGATCTCCACCCGACGCCGCTTACGCGTAAGCTGGTCTATCGCCTCCAGGCGCATGCCTGCATAGTCCACGAAGGCCGAATGACCCGCAGGATGATCCATCGGAACCGTCACCTGGCCAAATTCCTTCTTCCAGGCAGAGTAAAGAGCGCAGAACTTGCTGTAGCCGTAACCATCGCTGTGGTCCCGCCTGTACCGCTCCCACATCAGGCGCCGCGTGAACCCCTTGAGCTGTATCTTACGATGCACCTCGGACCAGTCCGGTAACGGACGCGTCTCTCTGGCACTCTCCGGCGGACCATAAAGCAAAGCCTTCAACTTGGCCTCCGTCATACCCTCGGGCAAAGGCCAACGCACACCCGCTGCCTTAGCACGACGCAAATAACCAAGTACCGTGCTGTGCGATATTCCCAGCGCACGACCGATACCACGTACGCTCAAATCAGACTCCGCAGACAACCGCAGAACGTCCCACAAAACACGCATAACAACCCTCTTGTTTGGCATAAGTACCCCTCTTTTGGTAAGTAAAGAGGGTACGATACCACCTGCGCTTGACCTGCCGCCATCACCCGCGACAGGCAACAATAACCCGTTTCTAACTCCGCCAGACTGCCAATTTGGCAGGTCCGTTAACCGACCTCCTACACCCCGCCGCCACCGGGCGGCGCGCGCCAGCTCAGGTGGTCGATTTCCCGTGGAACCACTGGTCGATTTCCCGTGGAATCGGTGGTCGATTTCCCGTGGAACCACTGGTCGATTTGAAGCGGAATACGCAGCAGAGTCGGCGCGGCTTGGTGCTTTGGATTGTACCTACGACCCAGATCTACAGACAAACCCTCAAGGCCCTAAGGGACCGGGACCATCCCTATCGCCAGCAACTCGATCTATCGTCGGGACAGCGCACGCGCATATTTGAGAAAACTACCCCGTTCGGCCCGTCTGATGTGAATGAAAATCTCTGTATCCTCCTGCTGATGCTTCCCTCAGCCAATCGCAGCTTAACAAGAAAGGACAAGCTTAGGATATACCGCGACAGCGGGGCATTCGATCGATTCTTCCCTGCGGACGACGATTACACGGCACATGCCAAGCTGCTTGAGAACTGCACCAATCTCGACGCCTTTGAACAGCCAGCAGTATTTGGTGGTCGATTTGTCAAGACATCTCTCGGGAACACGATACGCCTCCTTAGGCCGCTGATCATCCTTGACGAAGGGCATAAGGCTTACAGTGTCAATGCGAAAAGGACGCTGGAGGAATTCAATCCCTGTATGGTCGTAGAGCTTTCGGCCACTCCAACCACGGACGCGAACGTGCTCATTGAGATCCAGGGCGTTGAACTCAACGCCGAAGAAATGATCAAGCTCGATCTTCACATTCGCAACAAGGAGAACAGTGATTGGCGCGGCACGCTTCTTGAGTCGGTCGAGCATCGCGAAAAGCTCGAGTCCGAAGCACGGCGTTACGAAGCCGAGTCTGGCATCTACATCCGGCCGATCTGCGTGATTCAGGTGGAGAGAACCGGCCGAGCGCAGAGAAACGCTGGGTACATCCATACCGACGATGTGCGGGAATACCTACTAGAGCAGCCTGGAATCAAACCGGAGCACATAGCGGTCAAGACGAGCGCCAAAGACGAGCTCAAAGAAGTGGACGACGTTGGCGGTTTGATGTCCCGCGAATGCCCGATTCGTTTCATCATTACCAAGCAGGCGCTGCAAGAAGGCTGGGACTGCCCATTCGCCTATGTCCTGACGATCCTCACGAATCCGATGTCAAGGACAGGGCTGACTCAACTTGTAGGCCGGATACTGCGGCAGCCTTACGCACACAAGACCGGTGTATCCTGGCTGGATGAGAGTTATGTTTTCTGCTTCAGCCGCCGCGGAAATGAGATTCTGAAGCAAGTTAGGAGAGGATTCGGATTGGAAGGATTACAAGGCCTCGAAGGGCGAATCGTGCCAGATCACAACGAAGTTGGCCGCGGAGGAAAATCACAAATCCGCCAAAGGACACGGTATAGAGCGGCTGCGCGTGATCTTGTCCTTCCTGCTTTCATGATCCGGGATGAGGACGGCTGGCGTCCAGTCCACTACGAGGCTGACATCCTTTCGCGATTACCCTGGGAAGAGATTGACATCTCGACGCTCGGTGATCTGGATCTCGACCAAGAGAAGATGGGGAACGTCCTGTTGCGGATGAATCTTACCGAACGAGAGTGGATCGAAAGCCCGCGGAATTCGAGAGGTGGCTATGCCGTGGACTACGGTACTGCGGCCAGCCATCTCCTCGACTTGGTCCCGAATCCGTGGCATGGTTACGATTTGGCCAAGCGTACTTTCGCAATCCTGCTCAAGTGCTATCATGCCGAATGTGTGGCAGCCAATCATGTGTTCATCCTAGAGCAACTGCGCCAACTGGTCGAAAGGGAACGCGACCGCTTGTCGCGAGCGGTTTTCCACTTTCTCTTGGAGTCGGAAACGATACGCTTCCTTATCGTCGCCGAGGACCTGGATTTCAACCGTCTGCCCGTAGAGATGGACATTCCAAGGGCGAAACAGGCGAATCGCGAAGACGGCGCCCCTTACCAACGCAGTCTGTTCAACGTTATCACGGAGGATGATCTGAACCAGTTGGAGAACAAGGTCGCAACCTATCTGGACCAACAAGCGCGTCTCTTTTTCTGGTACCGCAACCGACCCCGCAAAGACTACTTCGTTCAGGGATGGAGGCCGCATCGAATCTATGCCGACTTCATTATGACGCTGCAAGGCAGTGAACTCGGGGCAAAAGATGATTTCCGCGAAGTGTTTGTGGTCGAAACTAAGGGCATCCATTTGACTAGATCGGAGGATACCGAGTACAAGCGGTCTGTCTTTGACATTTGCAACCGGCACGCCCGTAGAGCTGACTGGGCCAGATTCGGACCAAAAATGCGAAGCAAGGCAATGCGCTTCGAGGTCGTGGATGAAGACCAGTGGGAAGCACACTTGAATGGTATGCTGTTTTCAGAGAATCACAAGCCTGTAACCCCACCAACATGAACAATACGCCCAATCCAGAGTCTCACATCCAGAATTCGGGAATCGCTCAAACGGACTCCAAATCCATCGTCTGGAACGTCGATGTGATAATGAGCACTCTGTCTTCTAACCCAAGATACGGAGGTGGGACGCCGCTGGAGCTGATACGCATGCTGCTTTGGACCAAACAGCGGTCGAAACAAATCCGCCAGATGACACATACTTTCTGCCCAAACTGTCTCATTTCCCTTGGCACAATCCGTCATCCTCTCGATCCTAATGTGGCTTGCTTCCGTCTGGCCAAACGGCGCAGCCAGCATGAACTTGGACGCTATGCACATCGGGACTGCCTAATTGCGCTATTACCTGGCACCCGGGGATCAAACTTTGGGCGACTGGGCAATGTCATGAGCATTCATCTTGCCGTGGCGATCTTCCTTCCATTGCACCTATTAGTCCGGCGATGCAAATTCGCTGAACGATTATGGAAGAGGTAATAGCTGGCATTCTTGTCTATGTTGCATCGAAGGCATTCGATGCTGCACTTGCAAAAGTCGGAAAGCGGCGGGAGCAAAAGCGCCTTGGTGAATCAGCTTTGCTCGCCCATGACCACGCCCCATCACATCAGATTATCCACGTAAATGTTACGGTACGCGGACCCAACCATAAGCTTGACGATTTATCCAAACTCATGGACGCTAGGCAAGTCCAGGAAGCACTAGCCTATGCCAAAGGACGGCGTGAAGCAATTGACGGCACACTGGAAGGGGCTGACGACCCAGGAGGGCGTTGCGCAGAGGCGCTGCGCTCGCATCACCAGCGGCTCTTATTCGCGGCGGCGACGGCGGCCAGTCGGCAAGGCGATATTGAGGCTGGACGCGCATTTTGGCAGCGTGCCCGTGACCTTGGCCCAATCGATCCTGAATGGCATAGACAAGCCGCGGCAACGCTCTTCAATATCGAGCTCAAGCATGAGCTTCGGCACCTCATGGCTAAGATGGATGAAGAGAGTGACGCGTACCGAAGATCGATCCCGCTTCTCGCTTACCTTGACGAAGACTGGGCCAGCGTAGATAGGCTACTTGCTAACGCCCAGAGTGCTGATCTGCTCCTCATGCGCGTCCAAGCAAGGCTCCAGATCATTGACCCTAAAGATATCGCAGCAGTGGAACGCACGGCTGAGCTCTTACATCAGACTGATGACGATGTTGTTCTTACACTTATCAACGTTACCCGTGCACGGTTGACGTTCGAACTGCTACAGATTGTAATAAAAGGATATACCCCCCTTGGTTATAACCGGCGGCCCCTGATTGACGATCTAATCCGCTGCATAAGTGTAGCAATGAAATCAACAAAGCCTGATTCCAAACTTCGAGCGCAAGTCCTCCTCTACCTTGATGCTGCTGCGGCACTGCTTCGCGATGACGAGCTCGGAAAGTGGTTTAGGAACAGTATCGAAGCGCTTCCAGAAAGGATACGTTCATCTCTTCTCCCCCTGCGCGACCCGGCACTAACGCTGGACAACATCGATGCCTTGAAAGCTAGCGGCCATATCAGCGCCGCTTGGGCAGCAATCCTAAGTGTTCAGCTTCACCGAGATTCAATGCGGCCGGAGGAAGTCAAGCGTACACTCCACGAAGCACTATTTACCGCGGTGGATGAACGGCAGAGAGCGCATGCGCTTCGCCTCCTTGCACAACATCTTCGCAAAGCAAACCGAATCGATAAAGTTCTGAAGCTGATTGAGAGTACACCTCTGCGACCTGCAGACCGTTGGCTTCTTCGTGCTGAGAACCTTCCTGCAGGCAAAACCCCTCTCGACTTGGCCGACGAAGTCAAGGCATTTCCCTTGGACGTAGATGTGATCGAGCGACTCGCCCAATCCAGTCTGTCCACCGTCGAGTTCACCTCACCCAAAGACCCGACTCCCGACGCAGCCGTCCTGGATCGTGCCGAAAAGGCTGTTGACTGGACCACCCGACTCGTACAGGTGCTCCCATCCCGTTCCTCAAGATTTCTACACGCACAGGCTCTGTTTGCTGCTCGGCGTTATAGTGATCTCCTGACCGCGAGTCGCAACCTCGATCCAATCTATGCGGAGCACGCCGCTGAAATCGAAGCATGGGCACTTGTCGGTCTTGACCGCCGGGCCAAAGCGACTGACCTACTCATCGCTGCCAGCGCTGACCATCCCGATCCTGAACGACTCGTCATCATTGCATCTGGCCTACTCATGACCGAAGGTCGGCCAGCCCAAGCCGAAAAGCTACTCGAACCACATGTAACTGCTAAGTCCCAAAATCCCGACATCCTGGCCTCCTATGCCGTGGCAATCCGTGCCCAAGACCCAGGTTCGCGCAATGTGGCCTCTCGGGCATTTGACTTGTTCGCTCGGGCATATGATTTGCGTCCTAACCCCCGCATCGCAGGGGAAGCCTGGAGAGCGGCACGAGCCGCTGGACGGGCATCCGAGGCAGGGCGCTTTTTCAAGGCAATGATAGCGGATGCACCTGTGCAAGTCGTACAGGCGAAGGATGACCTTCACCAAGCTATGCAGGCAGTGAACGATAACCGCGCTGTCCTGATAGAAGGGGGATCCGAGTATTTGGCCGAATTGTTCCGCATGAACAGGGAACGCTCCAGTTGGCTGGACAAGCTTCTTAGTGCACATGCGCTGGCGTACACTGACTTTTTCCGGCATTCTGGACGCTCCTGGGAACTTTGGACCCATTGGATCCAGCAATTTGAAATGCGAAGTTCCGACGGAGAAACGTCGCTTAGGGAATTCTCCGTACTGGCAGACTGGCCTTCGGGGCACGAGTACCGACACGGCGCTGGGGACATCGAGCTATTTGTCGATCAAACGGCAATTCTTACACTCGGCGTTTTAGGCCCTGGCACGGCAGAGCAACTTCTGGCCGCTCTGGGAACGTGCTACGTACAAGCAGGCACAATCGAAGAAATGCGCCGGGACTTTGTGCGAATCAAGGAGGAGTTGCTCAGTAGCGACGCAATTCGTTACACTGAGGCAGCTCGCTTTCTCCGCCGGACACGAGGCAGTACTGCCAGCTATTCTAAGGAGGTTGCGTCCGCGGCTCCAAACGATCCTGACCTCGGACCATGTCGTGTGGATCTGGGGGTTGCAGTTGTTTACAATACATTCTACGTCACAGACTTAGACAATTCGCAGGACTGGCCGGATGATGCAAAGCAGCTACGGCTTTCGTCTGCTACCCTTCTAGCCTCGCTCAACACCGCTGGAGAAGTCACAGCTGGCAAAGCAAGAAACGCGGCGAAAAAGCACCCAAATGCATTTGGAGGATGGAATACCGCGACGCCTCGACCAATCCCAAGGTTTATAGTGTTCGACGAATACTCAATTTTGGACTGGGTAGACACCGGGTTGGCCGATGTGTTGGGGAATCGTGTCAAAGTAGGACCATGGGCGTGGATGCATATTTCGGGTGAAGTCGGGAAGCACGAGGCCATGGAATTAGCTCACGAACTGCTACAAGGCACAATTGATGTGCTCCATGCGGCACTTGACGAAGGCACAGTCGTTGAGATCAAGGAGGCTACCAATGGTGAAACGCACGAGGATACGGACGCTATACTTGACGAAGGTGCTTCACGCATAGAAAGCCTTTGGGCAGGTGCACTCAGGGCACTGCGGACGGCTCAGGCTCATGGACTCCAGCTATGGGCTGACGACCGATTCTATCCTTTGCTGCTCAGGCTGGGCGGACCCACGGCAATGGGACCGGATATTCAAGCAATTCGCGATCCCTTTGTCGCCTGGGCTGAGAATACTCCACCGATTTCAACTACCGAGCTGCTTGGTCGACTTTCCTCGGCTGAGCTTCTGACTCCTGACGTGGCGCAGGATGCCGCGGCTAAGCTCTTCGTGCAGGGATACCGCATGGCACACCCGCTACTCCTTGCGCATGCTCTCCGCCAATTCCCGGCGCCTGTCGCAACCCCACTTACGCCCCCCTTCCAAGAACTCGTCAGTGCAATTACAGAGATTCCGCGCTACCTCCCAGGAACATTCGAAGTCTTTTTCAAGAATAGAGGCGGCTCCATTCGTGCGACGTCCATGAGCATGGCGGCTCGATTCATTGTTGGCATATGGGAGGCCGAGGGGCTCAGTATTGATCAGCGCTGTGCACTGGCCAACGCATTCCTGGAAGCTGTAGAGCATGTGTTTGAGGAGGCGAGTCCGAATGCTACCAGTGCTAGATCTGACCGAACTCCAATAGTGTTTTGGCAAAGGGTGGCTTATGCGCTTCAGATGATGTCAGCTCAAGACGAACGCCAGATTGAGCTTCGCTACACTGCACTTTGTTGGCTCGGCAAAGCCGCAGCGTCTCGGGCCGAACAGCGTAAGGATATCGTCCGGGTGCTCGAAGACAATGTGCTTGTCTCCCTGAAATATGCTCATAAGGCTTTGAAAAAAAGCAGTGAGGGAGCTTATCTTCAACAACCAATTGCCACTTTATTGGCTCTTACATTTGTTCCGTTTACCAATACTGGCCTCATTGACGTACTTGATCCCCTTTTGCGCAGGACAGTTGGCACGCTGGTCCGACTGAAAAGGGACGGCCGTATGGACGTGCGCTACTACGCTACCGCCGACAGAGACGGCACGCCGCTGAACGTATCCGAAGAGGAAACTGAGCAGTGGGCGGCCGAAGTACTGGGGCGCGCGGCTGCTGGCGATCCAATTTGCGTGCAGTGTATCAATGCAACCGATATAGCTTTTACGTACACACGTCCGGCCCCGAAGGAGTGGACAGATGCGGGCTTCCCAGCTAATGAACGTATTGCTACAGATGAAAGATGCGCGCTTTTTTCGCTGCTCTGGGCTGATCCTCCTGGTCTGCGCGAGCTCATCGTTCGTTGCATCATTTACCACCTGTCTGCCCTTGACCCTGCGCTTGCTTACCGGATCTTACGGGTAGAGGATGACTTGCTCTGTGACAATACAGAAAGAGCACGAGAGGCGCGTGATTGGCTGGCGGTTGATTTGCTGCAAAGCGGATACTTCGACCTCCAGCGCGACCTCGCTCACGCCGTACAACGCTTCAGGCAGTACGACCCGGAGGAATTGATTCAGTTCGTTGGCTGGATTGGAGAAGAGGCTACCCATGCTCTGGCCAATCGTCCGCAGACCACTCACGTTATGCAGATTGGCCCGTTATTAGCGCCCATGGGACATTTCTTTGGCCGAGCCTTGTTGACTGATGGTTATGACGATGGAGCCCTGGTACTAGAAAGGGCCAAACAGATCATCAATGCGGGAAGTAAGCCAGACGAGGATATCCCCAATCTGTCGAAGTTGGCAGAGTGGCTCGCAGATAAGGCGTCTGTAGCCGAAACCGACGACGATCCGTTTGTTGCAGCTTGGGCGCTACGTGTGGTTCTATTGGTCCTCTCGAAGACGAACCAGAACCCAGAACTGAACATCGACGGACGAGTGATTCAAGCGTCAGACTGGGCTACCGGCTATTTGGCGGCCGCACTTGCTGCAAAGATGGAACAGCACTCCGAACTCGAACAACGGATGACTGATCGCCGCCGCCTCGCGTCAGCAGCATTGCATCTTGCAGCGTATTCCTGCAGCGGAGATAAACACGTCCAAGCTTACAGCCAAGAAGATGATCCTCTTGCTATATGGCTGAACCGAGTGTGGCTCTTAGCAACCAAGTTACAGGTTGCCCTCGTCGGCCTGCGGGGAGGGCTAACAAATGCTGCTGAAGCAGCGACTAAGGCAATGCAGGACCTGGGACTGCCTACTCCCGACGCCCGCGTCCCTGACGCATTCGATCCGTTTGCATTCGGCTTGGGCGGCGACGACATCGGAATAGCGCTCACGCTGACGGCAATGCTCAAGGTGGTCCACCAACTTGGCGAGACCAGTGAACCGCCATTGTGGTGGACTGATACAGTTCGACGCCGCGCTGAAGCATTAGCAGATGCCGGATCGGAAAGGGCGCTCACAGGTGATGAGGGACTCGACAATCGCTTAGGGTTGATTGCTCCTCTCTGCGTGCGCATTCTAGCTCAGCAACTGACAATGGCCCTTCCATCTTGAAGCCCCTCTATGCCAGTTAGGCATGTGGCGATCTGCAAGGTTCCACTCAGCGATATAAGCCCTTTACTTGAAGTTGGGAACTTCCACCTATGCATGACGCAGAATTCCACCGTTTCCGTATCTAGATACTGCAATCATTCCGCGATCTGTGTCACAGAGGTTGGGTAAGACTGGGTTGTGGGATGCCGATTGAATGGCACCATAACTGCTTGGTCACGCGACTTGCCACTTAGCAGGCAATAGATTATGAGATTATAACTACTGAACCAATAAACCCGATAATAGGGTTACATAATCGAGACGCAGTGGTGTGAGCTGCGCAAGAAACGCCGGTCTATCGCCTCCTCAGCGCATGCGCGCAGGTGACTGGAATCCAACTCGCTGAGGACCGATTTTGACCATCAATCAACTACACACACGTTCACTATGGATTACAAGTATTTCTGCATTAGAGTCGAACTAATGGAATTAGGACAGTCTTATGCCACCGGTTCAGGATGGCTGTTGTCATCTGAAGACAAGTCGTCGGTGTCGTACGATAAGCTGGAAGCGAGACGTTCGCTCATGAGGAGGAGGGGCAAGGAAGGAAGTCTGCGGATCTTGAATATGGGGATCGGAGATTTTGAGGAAGCAGCCGTGTTTCCCACCGAGGTTGCGTTTGAGCTCTGCAAGGCCGTATTCGCAGAACCGTATGTGATACGGGTAGAGATTACACCTGTCTTCCTGGATTATCCATTGACACCTGTCGAGCACTTGAAGCAGGTCGAAAAGTGGGAGAACGGATTCGAGTAAGTTCCGCCCGAATTTGAAGACCGCCGATAACCGGAAAAGCACGGTCGCCCGCTTCCACAGGCGGCCGCGCCGAAGATTGTCAGAAGTCCCGACGGCGACACAGCTCACTGGCTGAAAATCGGACCAAGACTGAAAAGCAGGCTGAGGCGGAATGCACGCTAAGAACAAACCGTGTGCCGAGTGCACGATGCCCCATGGGCTTGAAGCACCACCGGTGCGGGTCTGACCCCTTCAGCTTAGCGCTCAGCAATGGTTGGGAGCAGAAGCACCCGGCGGCCGCCGTCACTCGAAAGAGATGGCCTCTGGCGTGGAGACAAACAGGACATCGCGAAGCTCTAGAAAGCGCGTGAGCACCGATGCACCTTCCGCGCTCAGGCGCTCCGCGTCAAACCCGACCACCACGAGCGCCGCCGATGCGGAATGTTCGGATACCAAGGCCTCAAATCGGGCCCCGGACTCGGCTGGCACGAACTCGATGTTCTTCTCGGAGATCGGCAGCCGACCCGTGGACTGCTGGCGCCTAAACTCCTGCCGCACATCAGAAGCCTGCGCCTTGGGCAATGCCGCGAATACACGGATGCGAGCCGCATGCCAAGCCGGGTGACCCAACAGAATGTAGCTGAGCAGGATCATCATGTTGGCGTTGACCTGGTCCGAAAGAGTCAGCCAGATGTGTATGGTGTGCCGCTCACCGAAATGAAACTCCCCGTGCCTGAGGACCAGCAGCGTCTTGTCGGTGCTGGCGGCAAACATGCAGTGTCTTGCCAACTCCTCTACCACGTCTGGCGGGTCCGCCTTCGCAAACTCGAACATGACCATGTTGTTGGCCATTCCAGTCACGCCAGGAATCTGCAGACTCTGCGCCAATGCCGTAGTCATGGAAGGACTCACTATCGTGTCTACATACACCGGACTCTTTTGTCGGCGAGCCATCTCCATCAGCCTATGCTGGGCGCGCCTACTAACCTGGACTGATTCCGTATTCAGGTAGCCCTCTATGTGGTGCAGGTAAGTACCGAAGCCGTATCGGTGGCTCAGCCATCGCAGCATCATCATCGGGCTGCGCCGGTCAAACGTGCGTGGGTTCACCATGATGATGCTGGGTCGCCACTCGTCGAACAGCTCGTCGCGGCGACGGCGCTGCAGCCGGATATGCATGTATCGCATCGCCTGCGTCATCACCCCCTGAAACATGGCAGCCAGATCACCTTCTTCCCCTTTCCTGCGCTTCATCCACTGGTACAGCACGCTCATCACCAATAAGGCCAGAAAGGCAAAGAGCGGATCCATCTGGAACATCATGAACAGACACATGACGGCTCCTAGAAGACTGACGTACCAGCGCGACCGGAAGCCGGGCCGGTAGCTAGGGCGTGCTGCAAAATGCTCCAGGAAGCTGATTGCGCACAGCGCTCCGTACGTCACCATGAAGAACATGGATATCAGGCGCGCCACGATGTCCACGTTGCCCAGAAGCACCACCGCTAGGGCAAGCACGCCGGTCACCAGCGTGGCGTTGCGCGGCTCGTTGCGGCTGCCGTGGCCACGGGCCAGCCACCCATTGACCCCTGCGGCTGGGATGTTGTCATCCCCTCCTAAGGCTTGCAGCGTCCGTGGCGCCACCAGCACACTGCCGATAGCACTGCTAAGCGTTGCGCACCCCAGGCCGATAAGGATGACCGGCCCCCAAAGAGCAATGTCCGCCATGATGAGCTGGTTGCTGGCCAGCGCGTCCGGCGGCGCCGAGGAGTGCAACTTGAACACGATGCAGACATACACCACCATGCCGACGATCGCCGCTGCCAGCGTGCCACGCGGCAATGATGCCCGAGGGTTCTTCAGGTCACCCGAAAGGCCCACGCCAGCAGTCATGCCGGTAAAGGCGGGAAACACGATGGCAAACACGACAAAGAAGGCATCCGGGTCTGCAATTCGATCGGCAAGGGCTATCGTTTCCGCTTCGAAGCCGTCCACCGGGCTGCCCAGAAAAAACGCCGCAAGGCTGACCATAAGGACCGCCACCACCACATACAGCAGCTTAACGCCCACGTCGGCCCCTTTGAAGAACACCGCAATCAAGAGTGCCACCAGCGCGGGTACGGACACAAAGCGGGCATCAAAAGCGATGCCCGCCCGCTGCTCAATAAGCGATGCCAGAGGCGAAAAAGCCTCGGCCAGCGCAATCATGTAGAAAGCCACCGAGATGGCCTGAGAGAAGTAGAGCGAGATGCCGATGACACCACCGATGTTGGTGCCAAAGGAGCGGGAAATGATATAGTATTCGCCCCCGCCTTCCACCTTCCGGTTGGTGGCGATTTCGGCCAGGGCCAGTGCCGTAGGGATGGTGACTAGGTGTCCCAGCCCGATGATCAGCAGCACCCCAGTCAGTCCGACGTGTCCTACGGCATAGCCGAACCGCAGGAACATGATCGCACCCAGAATGGTGCTGATCCCGGTAAAGAAGACGGGTAGCGCGCCAAACCCATGCCCATGGGACACCCGCGCACCGGTCGCACCGTTCTTCATCGGCTACCTGTGCTGGGGCGCAGCCTGCCCCTTTGATGCCGTGCCCGGGTTGCCGAAGGCTATCCGGTCATCTGCGCCCAGATGGTGCAGTACCCCAGCGGATGTATGGGGCCTTTGACGGTCTGACATGTGCCGCACCCGGAACCAGACTCGGGTACGACGTAGAGGGAGCAGTTTGCGCAGTTCTTGTCTGCTTCGGGCGACGTGTCAGTGTACTGCAGCGTGGACCGCAAGTTGATGTCCGCTTCTTCCAGGCCGGAGGTGTCCATGCAGGTGAAGCTGTCATCCGCGACGGCTTCCGCCCCGTTGTCGGGTGCGTCCGCATCGGTGGAAGCCGCCTCATTGGCGGAATCTCCGGTGCCGCCACATCCTGCAACCAGCGTCCCGGCGGCCCCAGCCGCGCCACAAATCATCAAGAAGCCACGTCGGGTATAGACTGTCATCGCGTTTCTCTTAGGAGAAGGTTCGCACTGGAGCAATATAGCCGATGCGTGCGGATATCTGCAACTGCTGAACTATGAATGTTCTGCGCACCCGTGCTTTTCGTCCCGTTAGTGCCACCTGCCGGGTGCGCCTTCCGCTCATGGTTGTGGCATCGATACCGGCGAAGCGCACCCCCATTCCGGCCGATGCGCGCCATGCATATACGGATATATGTGCACTTGGACTTAGGAGTTCCGGGAGATACTGCGGTCGCAACGGGGTCCTGGAGGTCTGGAACCCGTTGCTAATGCCTTCCAATCTGTGATGGAGCTGGCCGGCTGCGCGCACCGCGCAGGTGCGCCAAGACCGGATGCACTGCGGCAAGCCATTGTGGGGAGACATCAGATTCGCTCCGGTGGCGGACCGCCCGGCGAGCGGATTTCGTCGCCCCTCATACTACGACTGAGGCTCGCAATACATGGAGCAGCCTGCGCGCCCATCAGACTGGGCTACCCTGCCCGCCTATTCGACTGTCGCGTCGCTGGGCATGCATTCCGTCGTGCGCCTGGTCAGCGTGCCGCGGCTGTCCCAGATCGCCAGCCTTGGCCATGTGCGGACCCAACAAGGGGCCGCATACACGAGCCACTATGCATAAGAGCCAAACGCGTACCGTCCGCCTGCGCTGGATATTTGCATGTTAACGGCACCCCCAGGGGCTGCGGGGCATCCCTGGTAGAGCCGCAAGGCGAACCTCCTCCGTGGCGCTACAGCTGAGCTGCCAAGCCGCTTGGGAGCGGCGCGCATGTCACCACGGGTGGCAGCATCACATGTGCGCGCACGCTTCATGGCCGGTCCATGATGCATTGTGGCGGCAGCCCTACATCAGTCGAGGCTTGTAGGTGAACTTCACCATGACGTAGCCACCGAGCGTCCTGACACGGGACTCCTGCACATAGTTGGCCGCTGTCGTTATCGCTACACGCCGGCTGTGGTTGAGAATATCGTGGAATTCGAGCTCCAAGATGCCGCGGCCTTCGAAAAACAAGCGGGCAACCTTGAAGCCGACCAATGTGAGATCCTGGCCATTCCCGAACAGGTTCCGATCAAGCGAGCGATACATCAGGGATGTTTCCAAAGACCACGTGCTGGTTGGATTCCAAAAGGCTTCCATATCCACGGTACCATTCGTGAAACTCCGGTCCAGCTCATCGCTCAGCGAATTGCGCAGCCTGTTAAAGCTGACGCTGGCCCTGGCGGTAAACCCAAACGTATCACCATAGTGGTCCAGTTCAAGGCGCGGACGATGGCGTAACAGGCGGCTTATGTTCTCTTCGCCATTGATGAAATCCAAGCCCATCTCTGCATCAACATCATACCTGAGTGACCATTCGACCCCCAGGGGCACTATGGTTCGGCTGTACGCTACGTCACCGTCTACAGACCAGACATCGCCTGCGTTGATCGGATGTACCGTCGCGCGCAGATGTGCATCGACCGCCCGATTCTGGACGATACTGTTGCGGGTTAAGACGGACCGAATGCTCGCCCGAAGCGAGCTCTTCGGATAACCCTGGCTCAGGGAGTGGCGAATCCAGAAGTCGTAGCGGATTTCAGGCCTCAATGCCGGGTTACCCCTATAGATGCGCAGCGGTCTGGTGTTGTCCGTGAATGGCTGTAGCTGGGCTAAGGAAGGCTCGCGCGCTTGTGTCCCAAAAGCAACCTCGACGTGGCCGATACTACCAAGGTCACGCTGAAGAATCAGACTTGTAACAAGGTGCGTATAGCGGCTGCGTATCGATTGGTCAAGACCTCCAGTCCTTCCTCGGCGATTGGAATGCTGCGCTTCAATCTCGGTCCAAACCCACCAGATTCCCGGTTCATGGCTCCGCAAGCTTACGTCAACACCAGAACGCCAATACTCGTAGCGCTGCCCATACTCCTCGCTGAGCATAGTATTCAGGATGCTGTGGCCATCAAGGATATCATAGTAGACACGATCCTGTTGTCGATCCGTTACAGCGCGACGCACGAATACGGAAAGCGTCTGGTTGCTCGACAGGGGTTGCAAGAACTTGAACTGATGCCTGTACGTAAGGCTCGAATTCTGTGCCTCCTGCAATTGGTGAAGCTCATCGCGAGTCTGCAGGTCTCCCACACGGTACAGCCGGGTCTCTGCGAACAGGCTGTTGGCCGCATCGGCGTCGCTGGCTTCTAGAGAATTTGTGATCACGAGGCTGCGTCCCCCTGGCGATATTCTCTTGCGCCATGTCAGATGCGCGTTGCCGCCGAGGTTGTCACCATCGTTGGCATCAGAGCTTACGGCATCATTGAGCCGCATGCCGGCTGAATTCTCTGTCAGCTCGGTACTTGTGCGATGGCGAGAGGAGAATGCGCGTACCAGCGTACCCTCAAGGCGCACGTCATGAGCCTCGCCAAGCTCTACATCAGCCTGCAGGGTCGCGGAATGTGACAGATCTCCTGCACGGCGGCTATTGGCCTCTTCACGTAAGGCCGACAAGTTCGTCCCGAAAAGCTCCTGCCGCACGAGGGAAGCCTCTCGGATGTTCGTGTGATCGGTCAGAAAGTAGCTGAAGTTGACCGTAGATCCACCGCGGAACTGCCGGTTGAGGTTAAGACCTGCGCCCAGTGACTCAGAGATCCCGTCGTCTGCACTCATGATGCTGCCTGCCCCTTGAAAGCTGCGCAGCTGAGCGACACTGAAGCCGGGCTGGTGGACATTCTCGGCATTACCAATAAGCGCAAGTTGCGTCTTTGGCGCAAAGCGGAATCCGCTGACGCGGCTAAAGTATCTGCCCTGATCCTGGCGTGTTGCTACCCCAAGCCCTCCCGTAGTCTGGCCGAACGCACCGCGCTTGGCCGCTTCGGTAAGCTCGAGATTTACGGTGGGGTCCTCGGATCCATCAGGCACACCGGTGAGCTCTGCTTGCTCAGAAGGCTTGTCGTATACCTGAACCTTATCTATTGCGTCAGCGGGCAAGTTCCGCGTGGCGATCGTATGGTCATCGTTAAAGAACTTCTTGCCGTCTACGAGCACATGCTCAACGACTTTGCCATGGGTAATTATGGTGCCCGACCGAAGGACATCAATCCCTGGCAGACGGCGCAGAAGGTCCTCGACCATGTCCTGTGGTCGCACCAGAAACGCCAGAGGATTGTACTCGATAGTATCGCCGCGCACTACATACGGCAAACGGTCGGCTGTTACCACAAATTCTTCCAGCTCTCCGCGTTCGAGCTCCAGCACAAGAGTGCCCACATCCACGTCGGTACCGACAACGTCAAAGGCCCGGAAAGCGGTCTTCAAACCGACAAACGATACTTGCAGCACAAACGAGCCACGGGGCAACCGCTCGATGGCGAAGCGCCCATCGGCGCCCGTGGTCCCGAAGGCGATAAGCGCCGAGTCGGAAGCGGCTAAGACCACTACATTCGCCCGTTCCAGCCCGACACCTGCGGAGTCAGTGACCGACCCTATTACAGCATGGCGCTGAGCAAACGTGGACGACGTTACGCACGCGCTCCCGACGACCACCAGCAACCACACATACCCGATACGGCCCTCTGTATGCATATCCGCGCTGGCTGTGCTGCACCCTAGCAGCCTCTCGCTAGCATGAGCTGAAGAAGAACAAGGATCACGGCTTCCAGAGTACCATGGCACTGTTGAATGGCAGCTGACCCTTCCCTTCTCGCGGTTACGCCGCGAGTCAAAACAGGTCGGGCTACTGGCTGCCTCTCTTAATCCATACCTGCTTGCCCTCTTCAATTTCACGCAGTTGCGATTCCCAAAAGCGGCGGTCCCCTTCTATGCTCTCGACCTTTGTTCGGGCATACTCCCGCTCCGAGACCTCAGGACCTCGAGTCGGCTGCATTACAGCGCGCGCAAGGACATCCATGGTGACAGACTCCGCTGCGTACACCTCACCGATGGTCGAATTGGTTACCATCAAGATAAGTCCAGGCAGCCCTCCATAGAGCCCAGGACCAGCAGGAACAGGAATATCGGGAGTAAACCATGCTTCGATGTGGGCGGTATCCACCTTCGCCGTCGCCTTCATCACTCGAAACCCCAAATAGGTACGCTCTTCGCCGTCAAGATGCCACCCGAAGTCAGGAAGGTTACCTCGGACGCGTCCGAGGTAACTGACGACGAAGGGCAATACCCTGGTTTCAACAAAGGAGGCGTCCTCGAATCTCACAAAGGTCGTGTCAATATGCTCTAGCCCTCCACTCGAGGGCCTGTGCTCTGGTTCCAGATGCTCTTTGTCCAACGGATACATCAATGAAGCGACAGAGTCAAACACCAAGCTGCGGGCTTCAGTAGCATGTGAAGGCGGGGCGACGTATTCCATATCCTGCAAACTACTTGTAACAGCCCGGTACACCGAATAGTGGCTGTGAAGCAGTGGATACGTGTGGGCGTATTGGACAGTGCCTACCTGTGCGGCTGCGGAGCAAGGAACCAACCATAAAGCCGCTAGCAAAACACAGCGCACAAGTCCCCTGCAGACCGGGAAATGCAGGAAACGTTGATAACATGCGAAAGAGATGTCCAGCATCAATAACCCTCGTAGGTGAGAAGTTGCGAGGAAAACAAGGTCGAACACCGACCTCAGGCACCCCCATAGTACGACCCCGGTGGTGAAGGTCCAACGGAGTCGCGCTATTCCCTGCCAGCCCACGGATATAGGCCGTTCGGCTCCTGGGCAGTGGATCCTGAATCGACTTCGTCATTTTACCCAGACTCGGAGCCTCCGCACCCCCAAGTAGGAGGCGAACGCCTCACCCTGAACGCCCTACAGGAACTGGGATTAATGGATCTTTCGATGCAGGCCGGGATCCGCGAACGTGACACACACATCGCGCTCGCCGTCGTGGTCGCACGCATGCTTCACCCCTCCAGTGAACGGGCCGCCCATGCTTGGGCTGCACGAGAAGTCTGGACTGCTGGAGCACCTGGGCTGGACCCTGACAAAGGCGTATCGCTCTCGAAGCTGCACCGAATCCACAATGTGCTATATGCGCACTGCTCCGCGCTCATGCGCGGGCTGTTTACCCGGGAGCAAGATGGCGATGACCTCCGCACCGTGCGCCGACATGATGGCACAGAATCGTCCAGGTATCGTACCATCGATCCGGCTGCACTTCCGGTGGCAGCTTACGTTGTCCGTGTTACTGCAACGGGTGTGCGTCCGTGAATGCTCAAGCCAAAGGTTTTCCCACCGTGTTGCTCGTCGACGACGAGAATGATATCCTCGACCTCCTTGAATATGAATTCAAAGGCGCAGGGTTTGTCCCTTCGACCGCGACAGACGGCCTGATTGCACTGGACAAAGCGCGCAGGTTTCCGCCCGACCTAGTGGTGCTCGATATCATGATGCCGCGCATGGACGGCTACGAGGTCTGCCGCGCGCTGCGAGGCGATGCGCGCCTGCGCCACATCCCGGTGCTGATGTTGACCGCCCTTTCCGGTGATGACCGTCACATCCAGGGGCTGGATGCTGGAGCGGACAGCTACCTGCCGAAAACGTCGGTGAAAGTAGTCATCTCCCAAGCCAAAGCACTGTTGCGCGGCGTCCGACGGCGGGAAGCATCTCCAACACGCCTGGCGGTACATGACCTGGAGATAGATCGCGACCGCTATGTGGTGTTTCGGACTCAGACCGACGGAGAACGCACTGCGTTGCGCTTTCCACGCAAGGAGTTTGAACTGCTGCATTTCCTGGCCGGCTCTCCGGGGCTGGTCTTTACACGGGCGGAGCTTCTTAACCGCGTCTGGGGTGCCAGGGTCAACGTCGTGCAGCGTACCGTCGATGTCCATGTCCGAAAGATTCGGGAAAAGCTTGGTAAGCGTTACATCATCACCGTCAAAGGCGTCGGTTACAAGTTTCTCGAAAATCTCTGATCGCCTTCCGCTGCCGTGGCATTTGGGCCCTTAGCGCACCGACTGCTATTGACCCTCGCTTTGGGCGCCGCCGGCACTGCCGGCCTCGCCTTGGGGATTCTTGCCGCGCTCGCCCCCGGCATCCCGGCATGGAGCGTGCCCATCTGCGCGGCACTGACCGGTGCTGGGACGTATGGCATGGCATATGCCCTTCTTAGACGCCGCCTGGCGGCCGCTAAACGTGCCGTAGTGCAGATAGCGAGCGGCAGCTTTGAGCCGCCAGGCCAAGAGAATACAAGGGGTCGGCGTGACGAGCTCCATGCGCTCATGCAAGAGATCGTCCAGGCAGGGCTCAGGGTGCAACGCACACTGCGCGAACGCGAGCGCCTGGAGCACTATCGGCGCGAGTTCCTGGGCAATGTGTCACATGAGCTTAAGACACCGATATTCTCTATCCGCGGCTTTGCCGACACACTTCTGGACGGCGCACTGGAAGACGAGGCCGTCCGCCACTCCTTTGTGCAGAAGATCCAACACAATGCCGTTCGGTTAGGCAATCTTGCAGAAGACCTCGCCGAAGTGGCTCGCATTGAGATGGGTGAGCTGACTATGACTATGGAGGCGTTCAGTCTGCAGCACCTGATGCGGGAAGTTGCAGAATCCACCGAGCCACTGGCCGCAAGCCGCCAAGTAACTCTTCGGCAGACTACGGCGCAAGCGCTGCCTCTGGTGCGCGGCGATCGGGAAAGGATCCGCCAGGTGCTGTCCAACCTGGTCGATAACGCTGTCAAGTACAACCGGGCTGGAGGACAGGTAGAGATTGGAGCCCGACTGCTGCCCACAAAGCAGATCAAAGTGTCCGTCGCGGACGACGGCATCGGCATCGCTCCCGAACATGTCGGACGCCTGACTGAGAGGTTTTTTCGTGCCGAGCCAAGCCGCTCTCGCAGAGAGGGCGGCACAGGCCTGGGCCTAGCCATCGTCAAACATATCCTGAATGCCCACGGAAGCCAGCTCATGATAGAGAGCCGGATGGGACGTGGGTCAACCTTCGGCTTTTCGCTGCCAGTGGCAACCGGCAGCGACCTGGCGCACCCACACTAGTGGCGACCCACAGAGAGCAGGGGACAGTCCGTCCCTCCAGCCATGTGCATGCGCGGAAAACCACCCGGTCACCTTGGTGGTGGATGCATTCGGCTCAACGAGTCCCCACCAACGTGGTCGCACCGAAGAGTACCCGAGGATCCAAAAACACACGACTACGCCAGACGTCAGCGGCCCGCGACAACAACACTCCGCAGGGCGATGCGTCAATCAGGGCTGCATAATCAGGTGCTATCGGCAGATGATCTGGCGCATCTGCTGAATCATCCAGAAGCTTCCGCTCTCGCGGGTCGTGGAGGTATCCAGCACATACGCGCACACGCTGGCTGGCCGATGTGTCCCGTCGAATACGAATGGTGGATTCCCCCTGGCTGAAGGTCATTTTCCAAGGGTATGACCACCCGTTGTCCAAGGATGTTAAGCAGCTGAATGCAGACCAATCCGTGGAATCTCGTGCGCGGTGAGGGAGAATGTGATGATGCCCGCGCCGGGATTGAGGTATGGTGGCATAAGGTTGATCGTCGCTGGTCCTTCACGCTCCTCGGTGCGGATGAGTCTATCGTTATCCAAGAGCGCGATCGTGGCCGAGGTCAGCACGATCGGGCTTTCGCTGCTGCTGGTGATGGTTTCGTCGACTTCTCCCTCCTAGTCACCCACCGGCGTACGCGCGAAGGATACCGCGCCTTCGGCGGCAATCGTGAACGCAGAGTCGCTTGCAAGCACATACTCCACGGCGCCCGCCACGCCGAATCCGCTCACGGCTATCGTCAGCTCTTTGCGCAAGGCAAAAACGGCGGTAACGCTCGTCGCGCCCGTCACAGTTACGCACATGGGCCCGTCGCCTTCATCCACGGTAGCGGGCAAAGCGGATGGAAACGCGCCCCTCGGGGGCATCGTCTTAGGTGAGCGTGAACCAGCCGTCTGGTCCTGCTCAGAGTGCTGGCCTCGCCAGCGCCCGAGGACGGCAAGGCCGACATAGCCACCCATGTCAGCCTTGGGTAGCCCAGCAGTAGAGCCGCTCGGCCTCTTGGCTAAGCCGCGCCAAAGATGCGCTGTTGTCGATGACACGGTGGGCACGGCACATAAGCGCTTCGGGCGCCCACTGGTGCTGCATGCGCAGGCGGACCTCCCTGGCTGTCACGCCATCCCTGGCCATCGCGCGCGCGATACGCACCTCTACAGGAGCATCCACCACAACGACCCGGTCCAGGATCGCGTCAAAGCCGGACTCAAAGATGAGCGCGGCCTCAAGCACCAGAAGCCGTTCTCGCGCGCGCACGGCAGCTTCCCGCTCCTTGGCAAACGCGTCGCGAACGTACGGATGCACAATGGCATTGAGGCGGGCCAGCGCCCGGGCATCCCGGAATACCCGGCCAGCAAGCCACCGACGATCAAGCTGTGGCCCATAGGCCTGCGGCCCAAAGGCGGCAGTCACGGCCTCACGCACCTGGGGCGCATACTCCAGAAGGCTCTTCGCCACCTGGTCCGCCTCAAACAGGCGCGCGCCCAGCGCCCGCAGCACCGCGCATACGGCGCTCTTGCCACTTCCTATGCCGCCAGTGACGCCCAATGTGCGCAGCATGCCCCCTGAAGCTACAGATTCCAGACCACCGCTAAAGTAAGCATGGGAATCAGTCTGCGTGTGCCCTTCCTGGCAGCCGCATGGATGCTGGCAGCCGACAACTCCGGCAGGTCCCCATAAAGCCGGTGGTACACGCGCTGCACGTTGGCCCATGCCTCCAGACGCAGCGATGACGGCGGACGGTCCCAGTGAAATGCCGCCGTCGGTCCCATCTGTCGAATCCAGCGGCGCGCAGGACGGGCGATCACACCTGTAAGCGGACGACCCTGGGCGTCCACCAGCACCTGGCCATCGGGCCCCACTCGATCGTAGCGCACCGAGGCCGCGCGATCGTAGTCCGAACGCAGATACAAGCGCCATCCCAGCTCGACCCGCAGGCGGCGCCCCGTGGCCAAGCGCACCCAGGCGTTATAGGTGCGCAACGTGTCGAAAGGAATCTCCGCAAAGGCATCCCACAACAAGCGCCCTAGACGAAGGTCCGCGAAACTGCCTTCTATGCGCAGCTGCGCATCACGCCAGAGCTCCTGGTCCAAATCCGCCTCTACACGCATCTCCCGCGCCGACTGGTCGGTGGGACGCCGCCCGGGAATCACAAAGTCGGCCGTAGTATAGGTCGCGCGAACCTCGGACGTCAGGCTCAGACGGGTCCGCGACGATGGCGTCCACCGGATGCCCGGCCGCAAACGTAGGGAACGCTGCACATTGTTTTCCGCCGAGCGCGCCGCCTTAAGGTAAACGGCATGAAACCAAGATCCGAACAGCTGAAGGTCCGCCGCCATGTACCGGTTCACCTGCCAGCGCACACCCGCCTCCCCCTGGTGATACACCTCGTCACGATCATCCGGGTTGGTCACATCCGTGTCATGCCGCACGATGCGGCTGCTACCGCTTAGCCGCACCGAGAGCCCCGCAAAGAGCGCAGCGCGCATAGATCCCACCAGCGCCAGGATGCCTTCGTCATAGTCGGCCTGCAGCAGTAGGCTAGACTTTTGTGCCACCTCTGACGGTGGCAGCGCCGCGCTGTTGACTAGGCGCCGCTCCTCCGATGCCGCGCTCGACACCACGCGCACTTGGGCCGCCAACGAGGGCCTGTCGTAGACCAGACCCAGCGTGAAATCCAGCGCGCGACGGTCAAAGTCCGTGTCAAAGAAGAGTGCGTCCTCCGGCGCCCTGTGCGTCCGTATCTGGCGGCGGTTGGCCCGCAAGTACACCTGAAACAAGAGCTGCAGCGCACCATGCAGCGGCGCGGTCACATCCAATGACGCATTCAGCGTGTCGCTGACGGTCGCCTCTACGGTTTCGCCCCGATCCACGGCACGGTTCAGGAACGAGACGGCCTGGTAGCTGTCCCGCCTGCGAGAGGCGGCCTGGGCCGCGACCTCGAGCGAGGCGCCCCCGAAGCGGCGCCGGGCCCCGGCCGCGAGCCGTATGGCGCGCCCTTTGCGCGGGGACATCTGTTGCCAAAGCGCATCGCCGCTCACGTGCAGCTGATATCCGCCAGGCTCGCTGCGCTCTGCGGCTAGGCGTGCACCTAAGGCCGGGCCCGCGTCCAGGCGCTGTGGCGTCGATCCGCTGGGGAGCGGCACGCCCGGCCGCCGGTCCAGAGCGATGCCTGCAAACGGCTCCACTGTCGCCGAAGGAGACAGCCGGACCTCAAGACCTCCATAGAGCCCTTGCGCGAAGGCCCGACTCAGGCCGAACCAGTCCAAATGACCACGCACTTGCGCCGCCAGACTGCTTCCGAGCGGTCGCCTGGCACTTAGACGCAGAATATTTTCGTCGCGAAAACGTAGACGCCGGTCGTACTGTACGTAGGCGTCGCTGACGAATCGGTTGGCTATTGCGAAGTCCCAGCCACGCGCATGCGCTGCCACATGGGCACGCGAAGTCCAACGGTAACGGTTCACATCCCGTTCGAAGCCGCTACTTAGCACCTGGGCCTGCAGCACGCCCGCTGGAATGTGCGCCGCCAGCGCGAGCACCAGCACGAGGCGGTGCATGTTAGCCAGGGGGCCATGTCATGTCCCGGCCTCCGAGCACATGGAGATGCAGATGAGGGACCGTCTGACCTCCTGCCAGCCCGGTATTGATCACCACCCGGTACCCGTCAGACAGTCCTTCCTGGCGGGCCACTAGGCTGGCCACATGCAGCAGGTGCCCAGCAAGCGCACTCTTTAGGCCATCGTCCAGGCTGCGCACCGGCATGCGCGGCACCACCAGCATGTGCGTAGGTGCCTGAGGTGCGATGTCTCGAAACGCTGCGCAGTGTGCATCCTCGTAAATGATGTCGGCCGGGATGTCGCGGCGGAGGATGCGCTCAAAGAGGGTGAGTGGTGGCATAGTGCGCAGCTGTTGTACTGAAAAAGAACAATGGGGCCTGCCATTCGTTCCTGCGGCGACTGGCACAGCAGGCTGCCGAAGGCACCCGTGGCGGCACGATCTGCCGTATGACACCTCACCCGGAACCCACTCCTGCATATGGCTACCGTCTACGTTACGCGGCGCGCCCAATTCAATGCGGCGCACCGCCTGCACAATGCGGAACACTCAGAGGCTTGGAATGAGGCCACCTTCGGCGCATGCAACAACCCCAACTGGCATGGGCACAACTATGTGTTGGAGGTGACCGTGGCCGGCACGCCAGCAGCCGACACCGGATATGTGGTCGACCTGGTCGTCCTCAAGCAGCTCATCAAGACACGTGTGACAAACCACGTCGACCATCGCAACCTGAATCTCGATGTGGATTTCCTGCGCGGGATAATGCCCTCTACGGAGAACTTAGCTATCGCGTTCTGGGACCGCCTGGCGCCCCATATCCCGGCTGGGCGCCTCTACAGGGTCCGCCTCTTTGAGACAGACCGCAACTTTGTCGAATACTATGGCCCATCGCATGAAGACGCGCCTGGACGATAAGCCGTCGACTGCGCGCTATCGGCGCAGCGAGCACTACGATTCAGAAACTACAGACGCGATCGCGCACCATGTGTCGGGTATCCTAGAGGCGGTCGGCGAAGACCCCCGGCGCGAAGGCCTGCTCAAGACGCCCCAGCGCGTAGCCCATGCATACCAGTTCCTTCTGCAAGGCTACCAGGTCGACGCACACACCATCCTACGCTCTGCGATCTTTGAAGAGACGTACCACGAGATGATCTTGGTGCGAGACATCGACGTGTACAGCCTGTGCGAGCATCACCTTTTGCCGTTTTTTGGCAAGGCCCATATCGCCTATATCCCCAATGGTAAGATCGTTGGGCTGAGCAAGCTGCCGCGCGTGGTGGACGCCTACGCCCGGCGGCTGCAGATGCAGGAACGGCTCACGGTGGAGATCCGCGACGCGATTCATTCGACGCTTCAACCGCAGGGCGTGGCTGTAGTGATTGAGGCGAACCACCTGTGCATGGTCATGCGCGGCGTACAGAAACAGAATGCGATCACCGCCACCAGCGCCATGAGCGGTGAGTTTCTACACAGCCACCGGACACGCGCGGAGTTTATGCGCCTGATCAATAGCGGCGGCGCGAGTTAATTCGCACGCAGGTCGTCCAGATAGATCGCCAGGAGGATATAGGGGCCTCCCATCTTCATCAGCGCGGTGCGCCAGAGTGTGGACGGCTGGAGTACAAAGGTCACATCGTGTAGGCCCTGAGCCACCAACCACCCTCCGCTGCGGATCTCGTAATCCAGCTGCTCGGCGGTCCATCCCGCGTAGTCTACAAAGAAGCACAGACTGCTTGGACTCGGCGCATCGACTGCGAACAATGCACAGCTCCTCTCGAAGTGGTCACCCCAGTGCACCCTACCTGGGAGCTGTTCGGACTCGCCCAGAGCGGAGCCCAAAACGTGGACGTAGGGCAACGTGTGGGTGCGCACCGACCCGCTCAGAGACAGCGGCCCATCGCCCAGCAGGCCTCCCGTGAGGTCGCTCGGCCTTGTCGACCTCGGCCGAATCAGGATCAGTCCGAAGGACCCCTCCTCGCCATGGTCACAGATCAGCTCCACGGACCGCCGAAAGTTGGAGTCGCGCAGCTTGGGCACCGCAATCAGCAGGTCGCCCGGCCCAGTTTGGCATGGTCTGTCATGGCACCCTTTTGCGGATCCTGGGCCAGCAAGGCGCGTTTTGCTCCGCACCACCAGTCCGCGTTGCGCGTCACATTCACGACCGTGACACCCCCGAAGCGGGGCACCAGCGCAAGTAGCTCCGACGGCACTTCAGGCCACAGATCCGCACGAACCAGGGCTTCCAGACGGTCGGCCGCGCGTACCGTCCAGCGCCACTTCTCACGCAGCCGCTCCGCCTTGCGCCAGTAGCTACGGTCCTCCCACACCTGCGCGCTGTTGTCGATGACGCGAAACACATCCCGCAGGTTGAATATCAGAAATGCGGTCATATCCTGCGCCTCGTCATCGAAGGCTGGGCGCTCTGCCAGAAGGCGTAGCACCTCGGCGCAGGAGCGCATGTGCGCCCGGCGTTTCTTTGCAGGTGTATCCGCTGTGCTTATCAGCCGGGCCATAGTACTGCGAGAGCCGCAGAAAAAGCAAGATGTGCAGTAAACGAACGGAGCTCAATGCGGTGCCCTCAGGGCGGATCCGTGGTCCCTCTGCCACTGCCCACAAGTGCAGCCCACTACCAGGCGCGCGCCTGGCCAGCCCAGACGCCAAGCTCCTTTATGCCAAGCAGGCGGGCAGCCGCCAGGTACACTAGCGCATAGATGCCAACCACGAGCCCACCACGGAGCATGATCGGCCAAGCGGGCAGCCAATACGCGAGGGCCAGACTAAACGCACAAGCCAGAAGCGCCAGCGCCACCATGTGCGCCAACGGGCGCCATGGCAACACAAACGCCGCCAGACGCTTCCGCAATGCACGGATCAGTTGCCACCATTCCACCCAGGCAGCGGCCGCACTGCCAAGCCCCAGCCCCACAGCACCAAGAAAGAGCGGCGAGCTATCGGACTCCAGGTTTGCCAGCGGACCGACCTCAAAGGGGTCTAGCAACAGCATCAGGGGCAGTGCTACCAGAGCGGACAGCACCACGCGCAGTCCTGCCATCCATGCAGGTGTACGGGTATCCCCCAGTGCCCAGAAAGCGTTCTGAAGAAGCCGGCTCATCGTAGTGGCCACCAGACCCAGGCTGTAGGCAGCAAGCACCGCCCATACGAGGTAGTTGTCGTCTAGGCCAAACGCGCCCCGACGCCAGATAGCTCCCACAAGAAAAAAGCCTACTGCCACATACCCGACGGCTGTAGGAATGGTGAGAAACATGCTCTGCCTGAGGGAAGCTCCGAGGCGAAGGGCAAAGCGCTGCCGCGCGCTGTGCCCCAGCCGCGCCAGCTCTGGCAGCTCGGCCGCAGCCACAGACAAACCAAAGAGGCTGACAGGCAAGAGATACAACAGCAGCGCTGGCCCCAGCGCCGCTAAGGCACCCACCTTCAAGGCCTGCGCCAGAAGGAGATCCACATATGCCGACAGCTGCGACACACCACGGCCCGCCACCGCGGGACCAAATGCCCGAATAGCCGTGCGCACCCCCTCCACGCGCGTGGAAAGACTGAGCCTGAATCCCCGCATCACGCGCAGCACCCACGGCACCTGCACCAGAAGCTGCAGGAGTCCACCCGCCAGCGCACCGGTCAGCGCGGCAAAGAGAATCCGCTTCAGCCCCTCGAGGTCCACGGTAGCTCCCGTACCCACCACCGCGGCCGCGGTCACCATGATGGCAACGATGATCGCCACGTTCCACAGTACCGGCGCGAAATAGGGGATGAAGAATTTGCGGTGGCTGTTGAGGATGCCCAGCGCCCAGGCGGAAAGCACCAGAAGCCCCGCCATGGGGAACACGATCTGCACCGCATCGACCGTCAGCGCTAGGCGATCCACCTGCATAGTACCTGCGGCCACCGCCGCCGCGTCACCGGCCCACTTGAAGAAGAGCAGTCCTACCAGCGGGCGAGCCAGAAGAATGCCAAGGATCACCAAGGCTGCCACCAGCACCACCAGCAACGAAAATATCGCCCCCGCGAAACGCCCAGCGTCCTCGGCGCGCCCCTGTTTGAGCATCCGGCTGTACACAGGGATAAAAGCCGCGGAGATCGTGCCTTCGCCCAGAAGGTTCTGCAAAAAGTTGGGTGCCCGGATGGCAGCCTGCAGCACATCCGCATGCGGGCCCAGCCCCAGAAAGTTCGTCACCACCGCCGACCGCACCAAGCCCAGGAGCCGGCTAGCCATGATCCCAGCGGCTACTGTCCGAGCCCGGCTGGGTCGGGGTGTGACATCGTTATGGGCCATGCGCAGTAGCAGCTTGGGGGACAGAATACAGAGGAACGCCTGCTACAGCGACGAAGTGCGGTAATTCGCTGCCTAGTACTACCCTGTACTCACTCGAGCAACTTAGCAACGAGTCTTTCAGGTGCATAAGGTGGGCGCAGCTTGGCCCCCAGCCACGCAGTTATCCGACAAGGAAGGTATAGCCCATCGTAGCGGGAGGCGTGAGCTTCAGTCTGCAGGCGAATGTCACGCGGTTCTCCGTGGTAGATGCGAAAAACCAGGGCCTTTCGCGTAGCGGGCGTGGCTCAAGGGTGCACGCCGACCGCGGCGGACACATGTATTCCCCTCGCTCTGCGGGCATGCAACTTGCGGAGCGTGCGGTGATCGAAACAGTTGAATTTGCCGAGCCTACGCCATGCGCTAAGGTGACGGGCGCTTCGCAAGGTCGTATATCCTGAGTTCTTCGTAGGCTATGGCGCGCAGCTGCAGACTTGCGTAACCACGCCACATGGTTTCGTGCTCAGGCGGTGGGGCATGAATTCGGTTCATGTAGCCGCCCATCATCGCTACCAACTTAATCCCCGAGGCGAGGTCCGTGAGTTCGGGAAGGTCGTAATTGTGGGCATAGACCCGCAGCATAAATATCTCCGCGTCCGTGAAGATCACTTTCGCGTCCATACTAGCAGTCACACGCCCCAACATAGTCATGAGCATGAGCCGCCAGGACGCGACCACGTACAGCGTAATGGCCCGTTGCAGAGCCTGAGTCTGCTGCATGCGCAGCTTCTCGACGCGGCAACCGGTCTTGAGTACCCGAAAGGTGTCCTCCCCGCACCAGCGCAGGGTGTAGTATTCGAGTATCTGTTCTGCCTCCTGAAGCGACGCAACCTCCACGGTTGTTAGCAGAAACCATTCAATCCGATCTGCACCTTTGGGTGGCTCTATCTCACGACCGTGAACCGCGGAGACCTTGACGGGACCTTCGGCAGACCCGTTGGTTGCTGGCAGCGTCACCTGGCGACAACGCACCTCCATGCGTGCCTTTCCCTTCAGACGGCCCTTGCGCTTGATCCGACCAGACTTCGCCCGAAGACTCAGACGATCTACCCTTAGGTCCACCATACCGGCAGGGGGTCCACTGCGCATCGCTGTAAACAGGCGATCATGGTCCTTACCCAGACTCCGATCGTGTTTGGCCCGAATCAGTACATCCGTCCACTTCAATGTGCGCTGCGCCGCAAAGATCTCGAATACATCCGCTCCCTGGTCCATCACGCTCAGCACGCGCGTCTTGCGCGGCAACGTCTGTGCAGCCTCGTCTATGTCGCGGAGCCCGCTAATCCATTGACGTGTCTTGATTTGCCCTTCTTTTTCTCTATACAAACACCGTAGTACTCCCAAGGGCAATCCCTCGTCGTTCAAAGCCAGTGTCGCGTGCAGATGTATGCCGCGTACCTTTGCTGTGGTCTGGTTGTGTCGGATTGCTTCCAATCCGTCGCGCTGCGAACGCGCGCTGAAACTGATGTCTGTGCCATCCTGCACGCACAGCACCGTTTTCTGGGTGCGCATCCGCTCAATGGTCCGCTGCCGGTGCGGCGCCAGTATCTTCGCGGGTGTTATGCCAAACTTGTCGGGCTTCTCTATAAATCGCCAATATCCCTGTACAGCAGCTAAGTCTCGGTTGGGTACTGTGATTACGGGCTTTCCCATCGTCATTGCTATTAGTTCCGCGCACTTTACCAAACGGGCGCTGCGCCGTATATGGCCCAACGGTGCACCGCCAAATTCCTGTTCTGCCCAAGTGTCGCTGGCCAGCCCAGCGCCTACCTCCAGCCGGGGTCGCAATTCCACATGTGGCACGCCCAGCAGCTCGCGCCACGCAGGATCCAGTTCATATGCGAATACCTTCTTCCGTGGACGCTGATCCACGCCGCTCGGTGCATGCCGACCGCGCCCCAGGGTGAGACCTAAGTATTGGAAGCCTACTGCCTTGAAACACGTACCTTCGTAGCGTGGACCCACAAAGGTCTCCACCACATAAGGTGCATATTTATACCGGATCCTGAAGTCGGAGGGCAATCGCCGCAACACGCGCCCCAGCGCGAAGCTTGCCAGATTCTTGCATCGAACGCTCGGCCGAATCAGAAAACGACTCAGGTTGACTACACGGTTAAGATGGCCGTTGCGCTGCTCATGGCTCCAGGCCATCCACTGGTCCCGCGCCTTGAGATAAAGTGCGGAGGCAGAAAAGCCGACGACCCCCAGATAACCGTGGGCGCTCTTAATCAGGTAGCGCATTTGTGCTCCCGCAAAGGTGGTCACCCCTCGCGGATGCTCTTGGTCCAAGAGCGTGTTCCAGATGGCGCGATCTTCTTTGTTATCTACACGGACGATCTCAAGATCCTCGATCTGACGCACATCTGCCGGAACATCTACCACCTCTGGTACCGGCTCACCCAATAGCCGTGGCCCGGCGATTTGGAGTTTCACCTTTGGCGGGGGCAAAACAATCTTTCCTTCAGCATGCAGCACTCTGAGTGCCTTCAAGCAGCCCGCCAGCCGCTTTTTGCCACGCGCATCGACTAAGCGGAGTTGCTCGCACACTAGGCCTCCGAGCGCATTCCGGCCCTTATCACGGTTCGCCGCTACCGTAGCCGACACCTCTGGCAAGGCATTGCGAAGCGTTTCCAGGATCCCGAGTTGCCGTTGCATACCCATAAGATAACGGATATAAGAGTTGTTGTCAAGTCGTACTGCAAATTGATTGGGAGGTTAGGACCTTACGCGGCCTTTCGTATCTTGGCCGCGGCAAAGACGCCTCTCCTATGATCGCATCGGTCGCCGGCGTTCTGCGTAGCAAGAAGCCGGCTGAAGCCGTTATCGATGTCGGCGGCGTGGGGTTCCATGTGCTGATCCCGACCTCCACTTATGCGGAGCTTCCTGCCGAAGGCAGCAAGGTCCGGCTGGTGGCCCACCTCCATGTGCGGGAGGACGCACTGCGCCTGTACGGCTTTTTTTCTGATGCCGAGCGGCAGCTCTTTCGGCTGCTTATCAGCGTTGCGGGCGTTGGACCTAAGTTGGCACTGGCTGCGCTCTCGGCCATGAGTCCAGCCCGCTTGAGCCACTCTATCATTACGAAAGACAACGCGTTGCTGGTGCGGATTCCGGGTGTCGGCCGCAAGACTGCGGATCGGCTCATTGTCGAGCTCCACGACCGCGTAAGTGCGCTGGGCAGCCCGGACATGAAGCCCGGGCCACGCGCCCAGGGCCGCGCAGACGCTTTGGCGGGTCTGGAGACGCTTGGCTTTTCGCGCGCTGCGGCCGAGCGGCGGCTGCGCATTGTGGAGCGCAAGCATCCTGAGGCATCCGAGGCCAGCGAGCTCATCCGCTTGGCGCTGCAGCAGTAGGCACGCGCCCAGACCGTATGTTAAACATGTTCCATCTACCCTGGACATCATGTCTTCTTCTTTTGTAACGCGGCGCACCTTTCTTAAGACCGGATCGCTGGCTGGAGCGGCCGTCCTTACCGGTGGTGCGGCGGGTGCCCGCCGGCGCCAGGGCCCGGTCGTCATTGCCAGCGCCAACGGCGCCGGGTGTGTGGCCGAAGCCATGCGCCATATCCAGGAGGGGGCCGACGCCCTGGATGCTGTGGTGGCTGGCGTGAACCTGGTCGAAGAGGACCCGCAAGACACGTCGGTGGGCTACGGAGGCCTTCCCAACGCCGAGGGCGTGGTGCAGCTGGACTCGGCCGTTATGCACGGCCCCACGGGGCGGGCCGGGGCCGTAGCGGCCCTCGAAGGAATCAAATACCCGTCCCGCGTCGCACATGTAGTGCTGCAGCGTACCGACCATGTGCTCCTCGTGGCCAAAGGCGCACAAGCCTTCGCTCGTATGCATGGCTTTCCGGTGGAGAACCTCCTGACCGAACGGGCTCGCCAGATCTGGGTGCGCTGGCGCGAAAACCTGTCCACCCAGGACGACTACCTTCCGCCGCACGGCCCCGATGACATCGACATTGGGGAAGCGTTCAAGCGCACCCAGGAGCACTGGGGCACGATACATTGCTCGGCCATTGACTTGGGTGGCAACATAAGCAGTGTCACAACGACCAGCGGCCTCGCATTTAAGGTGCCCGGGCGCGTAGGCGACTCCCCTATTATTGGTGCGGGGCTCTACTGCGACAACGAGGTGGGCGCTGCCGGCTCCACTGGACGCGGCGAAGCCAACCTGGAGAGTCTGGCCTCCTTCCTCATTGTAGAGCGCATGCGGGCGGGCGACAGTCCCGAAGAGGCGTGCCTTGCGGCTTGCCAGCGCATAGCGGATCAAACCCGCCTGCGCCGCTTGCAGAACGAGCGTGGAGAGCCTGCCTTCAACGTGTCGTTTTATGCCCTCAACCAGGCTGGCGAGGTCGGAGGCGCCCGCATCCGTGGCGCCGGGGGCCGTATGGCCGTGGCCGATGGCGATGGCGCGCGCATGGTGGAGCTGGCGCACCTGTACGACTGACCATGCTGCTGCGCCCATACCAGGTGGGTGCGCTGGATGTCTTTGCGCGAAGCGGCCCGCTGGTGATGGAGGCGGGATTTGGCGATGGCGCCTTTCTGGCACATCTGGCGCGCACGCGGCCCAAGTGGAACCTCCTGGGTGCCGATGTGTCGCGTGGCTCTGTGTCGCGCGCCCGGCGCCGCATGCTGCGCACTGGAGCGCAGCATGTGCGGCTCTTTTTGGGCAAAGCCGAGTATCTGCTAAGAAATGGCGTCCCCACAAGAGGTTTGCACCGGCTTTATGTGAACTTTCCAGACCCTTGGCCCAAGCGGCGGCACCACCACCGGCGCCTGATCCGGGACGACTTTCTAGCGTTGGCATCCACGCGTCTGGCGCCAGGCAGTGCCATTGTGCTCACCACTGACGACGAAGCCTATGCTGCGCGCGCAGCCAGGCTGGCACGTGGCACGGAGCTGTATGAGGTGGCGACGCTTCCGTGTCCGCCGATAATGCTGCAGACCAAGTACGGCAGTCGCTGGCATGCCATGCGCCGCAGGATCCATCACCTACAGCTGACGTGTATCGCCGCGTATCCGGGACGATTTGAGCCATTAAAAGCTGCCCGTGCCATGCATCACGTGCTTATGAACGGTACGCTACCACAGCCGGTGGCCTTTACATCGTTTCGGCGCGTCTTTGTGTCGGGGCAGGTAGTGGTGACGGGTGCACTACAGCGTGTCGGGGAGCGCGGTTTGGTTTTCGAGGCGCGTGTTGAGGAGGAGGACCTCGCGCAGGATGTGCTAATCGAAGCCTGCGCTGCCCGGGCAGCCGGAGCCGACATTATTGTGCGCATTGCTACGTTCGGGCAGCCGCTCGCCACGCGCGGCACGCGCGAAGCCATAGAGGCCATCGAGGAATGGCTGGCGCAGCACGGCATGCACACCTTTAGCAGGTACTGCTGACTGGGTCATCCTGACTCGTTCCGGCGGCGCATCAGCCTTACTGGAAGGCTTAAGCAAGGCCATCGAAGGAAAAGGCGGGCTCAGAAAGTAATCGAGTCATCCGAAACCAGGGTCTTGATCTCCGCACACAGACTGGATGATCGGCGCCTAGTGTCAAGTAGCCTGGGGGAATCTCACCCCCAGGCTCTTACAGGTAGGGTCGGGGTCTGGCGCGCCAATCCACAGGACTCAGTCGGTAACCGCCTTGTCCCAGGATCACGTTTCCAGACCCCGCCACATCAAACCACGGCGTGCGGTTTTCCCGCACCGGGCTTTCCTGCTGGATACGCCGTAAAGTTCATACGCAGTTGGCGTGGGCGTGCTTTCGGCTTGTAATACGATATATGCCACTGGTCGTACAGTCCCAGTCGCTCGTAGAACATGCGCCTATTCCACCGTTTCCAACCATAGCCCCGACGTCCTCGGGCTCGCATCAGATGGCGCCTGATCTTCAGTTCTACCCAATTGCGGATGTAACGAAAGCATCGGCTGGATTGCCCTATCCGAAAATAGTTCAACCATCCCCGCAAAATCGGGTTGATACGTTCAATTACACGTGTGACCGGCTGTGAGCGAAAACGTCGGAATACCTCCTTGAGCCGCCGTAGCCGCTTCGTGCGCGCCTTCATACGGGGCACCGTCAGGGCGCCCCAGCGCCCCATAAGCGTTAACTTGTTAATGTCAATGTGATCCTGTATGTTGCCAGCGTCTATACTGAGATATGGCCACCAAGGGGGATCATGCTGAGAACTGTAGACCGTTGCGGGCAACGACGACCAGGAATGTCCAGAAGCATGGCGTACCTTCGGCCGCGAAGTGGGGAACACACTGTCACCTCATCGTTAGTCGGGAGAAAAGATGAAGAGGACCGTATCAAAGGCAGTGGATGACAAGGAGTGGGCCCTGCTGGTGTCGTTCCTGCCTGCGAATTGGCAAGAACTAGCCGCCTCTACCGGCGCATTACGCGGCCTGCGTAAGGACAAGTCACCGGAAAGGCTCCTTCGGACATTACTGATTCACTTGGGGTGCGGACACTCGTTGCGGGAGTCAGTCGCGCGGGCTCGTCAGGCTCAACTGGCCAACTTATCTGCAGTAGCGCTGCTCAAACGATTGCGTAAGTCACGAGACTGGCTCTATGCTATGTGCATGGAGCTGTTTCACGAGCATGGAATTGAAGTGTCCACAGGCGGCGGATTTCAAATGCGGGCATTTGACGCCACTGTTGTGAGTGAGCCTGGTCGCACTGGCTCAACATGGCGGCTGCATTACAGTGTTACTCTGCCATCACTGGGCTGCGATTTCTTTAAATTAACTGGAACGAAGGGAGCTGGCACGGGGGAATCGTTCAAGCAATTTCCAATCCGGGCAGGTGATTACATACTGGCTGACCGCGGGTACGCTACCGGTGCGGGTATTGAGCATGTGACCACAGCGGGCGGCTACGTAACGGTGCGCGTCAATACCGGTGCACTGCGCTTTCAGAAAGCTTCCGGTCAGCCCTTTGACCTGCTGTCATCGGTAGAAACGCTGCAGCAGGCTGGGGCTGTGGGATTCTGGGCCGCAGCCGTTAAAGCAGAAACGCCAGTGGTGGGACGCATTTGTGCACTACGAAAGACGGAGGAAGCAATCGAAGATGCACACAAAAAGATCCACAGGACCGCACAGCGTAAAAGAAAGACGCCTCGCAGAAAGACCTTGCGGTACGCGCGCTACGTCATCTTGTTCACCACCTTCCCCGAGGACAAGTATACCGTAAAAGAGGTGCTTGAGTGGTACCGGCTACGCTGGCAGGTTGAACTGGTGTTCAAGCGCTTCAAATCGTTAGTACAACTGGGTCATTTGCCCAAATCCGACGATAACAGTGCCAGAGCTTGGCTCTACGGGAAGCTGCTAGTAGCCCTGCTTACCGAAAAGATTGTCCGTCATGCGCGGACTCTTTCCCCCTGGGGCTACGACGCGCAAGCATTCGAACAGTACGTGGAGAGACTTCAGGTTCGCGCTTAACCAAGTTAAGCGGACGATTGAGCCCGAGTGCTCGTTATCTGAAATGATTCAACACTGGCCTACTATTTCTAGGCAGTTGGCGGCACCTCCGAGAGCAAGAGTCAACCAAGTGGAACGCTATTTCCCAAACTTCTAACAAGTTAACTCTTATGGGACTTGCACCCCCTGTACTATCGCCAGTTAGCCTGGCGCACTTCTTGCCTGCTTACCACCACGCCTCTTAAGCGCAGCAGCAGTGGGCGGTTTGCAGCCTCCACCTGACTGGCGGCTGCGGAGGGCCTACCTCCATCCCTCACGTAGTTATCAGGCTCTTTTTCCTACCTCATACTTTCACCTCCATGCCTGTACGTGACACACAAATTCCAACTAGTGAATAGTATGGGTTAAGCACACCAGGTCCCACTCGCCAGCAACCTTTTTCAGTCCCCGAACGCTGAATTGCCGAAAGCCGAGGACAGACTTTATCCAACCGTTGGGTGCCTCCGAGAGCCACTTGCGCTCGCGGTAGACCGCGTGCCCCTCCTTCGTACGCAGCTTGTCCCACATGCGTGCCGTAGCGGGCCGTGTCTCTGGATTGATGGATCCCACCTTCCCGCTCTCCCGACCGACGGCGATATAGCCATCTATGCCACGGGCGTTCAACGCGGTGATATTGGCCTCGCTGCAATAGCCTGCGTCCGCTATCACAATAGCTAGCTGCTGATCATAGGTATCTTGGGTGGCCGTTACCATCGACAAGAGCTGATCTTGGTCTGTAGCCTGGTTAGTCACGCGCGTTTCCACGATTAACTGGTTGCGCCCGTCCACTACCGTTTGTGCATTGTAACTTTGCTGGAAGCCATCCTGGCTCGTCAGCATGATGCGGCTTTCGGGATCGGTGAAATTGCTTTGTGCCTTGGCTTCGGGTTCCCCGAACGGACGCTTGTACGCTGGACCCCCTTTCGGATTGCGCTTCTGACCCGGCTTACGCCCCTTAGCCCTGCCCTTTACCCATATCGCGACCTAGTCTGACGACTCTGCGGGTGCATTGGACCTCTCTTCAGGCCCAGCAATAGTGCTCAGGTCTGCCCCCGGCCCATAGGGACCACTTGACATTGTAAGTCGTGTTGCTTACTATAGCAGCATGTTCGAGCAGAATCAGGTTTTGCGGACTCTCAGTGCTCCCCGGGGGCGCATGCGCTTGAAGAAGAGGCTTTCTGACGAGAGCCTTCCCAATCGCACCGCGATTGCGCGCCGTGTATGTGAGGACTTTGGATTTGTAGATGCCAAAGGCAGGGCACAGGTAGCTACCTGCGCGAAAGCCCTCTTGAAGCTGGAGGCACGGGGTGAGATCACGCTGCCAGCACCGCTCAACAATCATGCTGCGCAGGCGTCGCCCCGCCTGTTGGACGAGGCGGTTGCTCCACCGGTGGCGATGCCAGCGACTTTGGGTGAGGTGGAAGGTCTTGCAGTAGTAAGAGTTCGGACCGCAGCACAGCGTGCGGTGTGGAATACCCTGCTGCACCATGAGCATCCTCGTGGTACGACCACCCTTGTTGGTGCCCAGCTGCGGTACCTGGTAGTGAGCGCGCATGGATATCTGGGCGCGGTAGGCTTTTCCGCCCCGGCCTTGCGCTTGGCCGCAAGGGAACACTTCATGGCATGGAGCGATGCCCAACGCCAAGCGCACCTCCACCGCATCTTCTGTTTGAGCCGCTTTCTGATACGCGGCACTTGCAAATACCTGGCCAGTCACGTACTCGGCAGGGTGTTGAAGCAGTTATCTGACGACTGTTATGCGCTTTATGGATACCACCCCTGGTTGATAGAAACGTATGTGGAACCTCCATGGAAAGGTACCTGCTTCAAGGCGGCCAATTTTCTGTCCATCGGCTATACTGCTGGGCGCAAGCGCCACGCACATTCCAAAGAAGAAGCGCCGAAGGCCTTGTTCATGTACGCTGTGGACCGCCGGTGGCGCTCGTACTTGGGCGTACCCGAGGTGGCGCTGCGTCCGGTCAGGCAACCGCACGAAGGCATGGACGACTGGGTTGAGGCAGAGTTCGGAGATGCACCGCTGGGAGACCGGCGGCTGACCACGCGGCTGGTGAAGAGCGCATCGTTGTTGGCCGATGTGATAGGAAAGCCTATATGCTCCCATATAAGCCATGATAGGGCGGCGGTGAAGGCCCATTACCGGCTTCTGAGCAGCAAGCAGACCGACGTAACGCCCGAAAACATGCTGGCGCCGCATCGCAAACGTACGATTGAGCGGATACGGAGTCAGAAGGCGGTACTCTGCATACAGGATACCACCAAGCTGAATTTCAGCACGCGACCCGCCTGTGAAGACTTGCAGGTCATAGGTACCAACCAGACGAAAGCAAAATCCCGTGGGATGCCCCTTCATGCCACGCTGGTTACTACTACCGATGGCCTGCCCCTGGGGATATTACGTTGTAGTTATCGGGATCCAGATACGGGACCGCTCAAACCTCGATCGCAGCAGTGGTTAGACGGATTTCTGGACATCTGCGAAGCAGCAGAGGAGATTCCCAAGCAGTGCCGCCTCATCTGCGTGATGGACCGGGAGGCGGATAACTTTGCGCTATTTGCCGCCCAGCGGGCACAGGATCGCGTGGAAATCCTGGTCCGCGCCCGTCATGACCGGAGACTGGCGAAGAATAAAAAGCTGTTTGCGACGCTTCGCAGCGGTCCTGCCGCAGCGAAGGTGCAAATAGAGATCCAACGGGTCACGGCGCGTCCGAAGTCTTCCAGGAAGAAGGTGCGCCGCGGGCGCAGTCACCGTATTGCCCAAGCCGAGGTACGCTACCATTGCGTACAGCTGCCCGCCACGCAGCAGCAAGTGGGATCCGTAACGATGTACGGCGTGCATGTCCGGGAGATCGCGCCCCCGAAGGGAGAGAAGGCGGTGCAATGGTATCTGCTGACCAGTATGGCGGTGCACAGCGCAGAAGAAGCGGAGCAGATCCTGACTTATTATACGCGGCGATGGCGTGTTGAAGACTTTTTCCGTGTGCTCAAGAGTGGCTGTAAGGTGGAACGCATGGCGATGCGTTCGGCAGCGCGCCTGGAACGTGGGTTGGCGGTGTACTGCGTGATCGCCTGCTATGTCATGATGCTCACCTTACTGGGGCGTGCCGTCCCTGGATTAGACGCTGAGCTGATATTCTCCCCGACGCAGTTGATTGCTCTCTCCATTTATGCTAAGAACGTGAAGGTGCCGGTACCCCGCACCCTGGGGGCGGCGCTTCTGCTAGTAGCAGTAATGGGCGGCTATCAGAATCGAACTCGCGATGGACCGCCCGGCTTTCAGATCATGTGGCGCGGATTAGAGCGACTATCCATTTTTGCATTACGTACGAAATGGTGTCGGCAGCGTATCGAGAAGGGCTTGGTTACGACTATGGCCATGGGAGCAGCATACTTTCTTGACCCTGTCGCGCAACGACGCACGAGCCATAGGCACGCCACCACGGAGCAGCACTGGCATCGTAAGCAGCGGATACCCCTAAGGCAAGTCTGAACGCACATTGAGTGACGGCATGTCGAAACCTTACGGGCGGCGAAGTGCAAAAAGTCAGCAAGGGTGCTCCGCATGATCACTCATCGCCGCGAACTGAGCACTATTGCTGGGCCTGAAGATAGGTCCAAGGCACCCGCTGGGGGGAGAAGGGGATTTTGGGGTTTGGCAGTCGGGCCCTGGCCTTCATAAGCGCCTTTCGGAGCTTGAGCAGGTGTTGGTGATTGGGGATGGTGTTCAGTTTGGGTTCTGCATACATGAGCGCCAGCGCCATCCAGCGGTGGACCTGTGCCGAGTTGTTCCAACTGCAAACATTGCGTGTCAATCTGCCGAGGGTACTATTGAGATTCTCCATACAGTTGCTGGTGCGCAGGCTTTGGCCGAGCTCTTTGGCTATTGCGAGCCTTTGGATCGTGAGCGTGTCCTCCATGCCTTCCTCCAGACTCTTCATGGCCTTGAGTTGGTTGGAGGCTTCCAGGTCGTCCTTGATCGATAGGAGCTCCGCCTTCGCGTCTCTGTAGTCTGGAATGTGATAGGCTTTCTGCAGGCGCGCCCGATATACGAGCTTATCTTCTTTGCTCATGTGGGCCACAACGTTTTCCCGCTTGTGCCAACAGCAGCGCTGCACCTGCACGAAGCCGCCGAAGACCTCCTTGATAGCGGCGGGGGGCCCTTTGGCGCCATCGAAGTCGTCAGACTAGGTCGCGATATGGGTAAAGGGCAGCCTTAGCCTCATCCCTCTCTCGCTGTCTGGCCTTCAAGTTGGACTTGGCCTTTCGGATGTTGGCAAGCTTCTTCCGCCTGCGTGCAATCTCCTCCTCCACACTGCTATCCGCGGGGACTTCTACGAACAGGTCGGTCGTATCCGTCGGCAATGCTGGAGACGATGGGGACGAATCCACTGCCTCGGTGGGCTGTGTCGTGTCAACCCCCTGCTTTTTGCTGCCAATCGCCTTGCTCGCACGCTTGCGCTCCGCCTCCATTGCATCAAGAGCGGCTTTACGACCTGCGCGAGTAGACAGCGCCGGCGGCAACTCGTCGCCCCGCACTTCCTCTCCAAACAACGCGTCGTCTACTTCATCCTCGTCCTGCGCTTGCGCCAACAGCGCGTCAACCTCTGACTGCAGCCGCTTCTCCGCCTTGTTCATTCGTGCGTAGCTCATCGCCTTACGCTTACTCGCATTCGCCCTGACTTTGGTGCCATCAATCGCAACCTTCCCCCAATCAATCAAGCCAGAATTCTGTGCCATCAAGACGACCTGAGCAAATAAAGCGCGGAAATCCTGGAAATGACGCTGCCGGAACGCACAAATCGTATGATGGTGCGGCATGTTATTGGCCGCCAGTACACGGAAGGCAATATTAGTCTCCAACTTCTGCGCAATCTGCCGCGATGAGGTGACCCCTGTGGCATTAGCGTAGATCAACACCTTCAACATCATGGCAGGATGATAGGGTCTATTGCGGCGCCCATCCCCCTCGTATGGAGCAAAAAGGGCGCAAGGTCCGCGCGGTCTACAAAGTCAGACACGAAAAAGGCCAGATGATCCTCCAGAAGCCAGTCCCGAAGCGATGGTGGCATCGCCACTGGATCCTCTGGTGCATACGGGCGAAACGTTGTTGGCATGGGCTTAAGGGTCGGCAGGTAGCGCTAACACACACATATATGTACCTACAATCATAAAGATGCATAAATGCAATGGGTACAGGGTGACTGTTCCAAGATGCCACGTCAGCAAGCACCGCCACCATGCATAACGGGTGCTACTGCATCGCAGGCTCCTAGCCACGCTTTTGCATGTCGGGGCTCCACGGCATGCCCGCCGACATGAGCATCTACGCGGGGATGCGGGGCGATGTGGACGGGATACCGCGACGAGATGCCGCGACGGGAGCCGAAAACCGCGTTGGTGCGTATGCACGGTCTGTAACGGCTTGGGGGCCCACCACCTCACTCCATGAAGCATTTCTCCGACATGCCCTCTCCTCGGAGCGCCGCGCCGCTCGTGGCTCCGCCACGGCAACTGGTCCCCATCTCCATCCGTGACCGGGGACCTGCGACTTTCTTTCACGGGCGGGAGCGAGAGCTTCGCGCCTTCCAGGAAGTGAGAACGGACTCCCTGCGATCAAACGGCGGGACAGTCTTTCTCGTTCAGGGTGCCCCGGGCGCCGGTAAGACCGCCCTGCTTCACGAAGGTGCCAGGCGAGCGAAAGCGGACGGATGGCGCGTGGCTGTGATAAAGAATAGCGCGTTGTATGACCCTAATGCGCTGGCGAGAGCGCTTGGCTTGTCGTACGCCACGAAGATCACAGAGCATCAGGAAGCCGGATGGAGGGCTGGACTGTCTTCAGTGGCCGCGCTGGTTCGGCGGTGGTCGAAGGGTCGGGTCGCAGAGTATGGTGGTCTTGCGGTGGACGACATCTTAACAGAGGCCGCCACGCCCAAAGGCCTCATACTCTTGCTGGATGAGGTGCAGACGCTTAGCAAGGCTGCTGGCACGCCATATGATTTAACACTGACACAAACTCTGGAGCAGATCCACAATGGTAAGGTAGGTGCACCTGTAATCCTAATGGCGGGCGGGCTAGGCACCTCCGAGGGAGTGTTCGGTACTTTTGGGGTGAGTCGCTTCATCCAAGACTGCCTGCTCCAGCTTGGCCGGCTATCACCAGAGGCGGAGCGTGCGGTCATCCGCGACTGGCTGGTACAGGCCGGCGGAGCGCGCGGAACTTCGGATCATCTGACTCGCTGGATCGACACAATCGCGGCGGAATGCCACGGCTGGCCGCAGCATATACAACTCTATGCACCACGGGCCGCAAAATGGCTGGTTGAGCACGAAAGTAGGCTGACTGCGGATGTGCCAATGAAAGTAATGGCGCAAGGCCACGAGAGACGGGTTAAGTACTATAAAGGCAGACTTCTGGGGCTCAGGCTCGACGACAGAAGGGCGATGGCAAATCTACTGGGGCGGCTGGGGGAGAGTAATACCTTGGAGGAGCCGGACCTAATTGCTGCCTTTTCAGGCCACAGGAAGCCGGAGGCCGCGAGTGCACTTTTTCAGCATGCCTTGCATAAAGGGGTTGTGGCCGAGAGGCTGGACGGCGGCCTATCGATTCCGATTCCGTCCATGCACGCCTGGCTGGTGCAGGCCTACGGCAATACGGAGCGGACCCTTTCGCCAATGTCCCAGGCAGATAAAACGCCAGCTGCGCGTCGGCAGCGTACCGTACGCGGCGATAAACGCGATCAAGAACTGGGACGGTAGTCCCTTTGATGTGCGGGGTCCCGCCACGTATTCCCGTTGAGAATACAAGCGCTGGCTAGCTCTGCCCTGTACTCACTCAACTCGACTTTATCACTTGTAGTGAAGTGAGATGTCGGACCTCCCCTGTCCCCGTTTTTGGGGGCGTTTTTCCGTATGCTATGGAGCCTTGCTGATTACCGGAGCGGTCGGTGGTGGCTTAGGGGGTGTTCGCCCCTGTCTTGCGTGTCCTTCATCGTATTGGGGCCCCTTGATCGGGTCTCATCTGTCCGAATCGGACACAGCTCACGCTACTCCTTCTGGAGTGGGTACTGGCGTGAGGCATGGGGAGCGTCACAGGATTCATGAATCAGGATGTTTTTTCAGATCGCTCGGCTCACTGGAGTATTCCTCCTTGCTTCGTGTCGCCGCGGGATCGTAGCTCATGCCCAGACAACGGACGATCCGCTGCAAGAATGGCGTCAACTTCTGATCCACTTTGAGGACGATATAGCGGTGCTTACTTCTTAGCAGCACCGTGGTAATCCGATGGATCTGGTTGAGTTTGAAGCGGAGCGCATTCCAGATTTCATGGACATGGTTGGCCTTGACCCAGATTATTCGTTAGCGGGAGGTCGTGGGCGTCTGCCTATTCCGATCCTATGCGCCACCAATTCCGGCTTCAAGCGCGCCACCCTACGTCTTGCGTCTGGGGCACGAATCAGCTTTTGCACACATGTGTATGTGTCATGCCTGGTCGTAGGGTTTGATGCTCCGCAGGGCGTGTGTTTTGCGCATGGATTCACCCTTGAGTGAGATGTGGTGCGCATTGTGAACCAGTCGGTCAGGGATGGCATCGGCTAAGGTAGGATCTTCCATGGTTTCGTGCCATTTTTCCACGGGGACTTGGCTGGTCGCGATGGTGGACCGACTCTGGTGTCGGTCATCTAACAACTCCAGGAGGCAGCGTTGTTGCGTGACGTTCACTTCGCTGGTGCCCCAGTCGTCGGTGATCAGGACGTCGATCTTTGACATCTTGGGCAGGAGTTTCCGATAGGTGTCATCGGCGCGCCCGAGGTGCATTTCCTGCAAGAGTCGCGAAAGGCGGTGGTGTTATGCCCGGTAGTTTTCCAGGCATGCTTTATGCGCCAATGCACAGGCCAGGTAGGTCTTGCCCTTGCCTGTCGCGCCGGTGATGATGACTTTGTCATTCCGCTGAATCCACTGACAGCTGGCCAGATGCAGCATGAGTCGTTTGCTGAGCCCACGCCCTGCCCAACGGCCGCCCACGACCTCCCGCTTATGAATAAGGTGGGTTCAAGCTTGGGGATACCAGGTCATGCGGACGTAGGGCGCGCCCATTTGCTAACATATCTGCTCGGGTTATTGGATTGGGCTAAATCAGTTGCCGCCGCGGCCCAGTGAGGCCTCTGGGTCGGCGAGCGCAGGGCGCATGGGTGCCTACGCTCTTTGGGTGCAGGTTTCGCGCTCAGGGGTGGACGTAAGGGGGCTTATTCGCGGGCGTGCACTGGTGGGATCGATGCTTGTGGAGTCGCGGAGCTTTCAAGCTTAGTCCACCGATGGGGCAGCAGCTCGGTAACCGTCCCGTAGACTGTATTTAACGGAGCGGTTACGCACCGGCACATGCACTCGGCATCCCGTGGATGCCGGTCTTTGATGGAGACCATCAAGGTCTGAAGTACAAGAAGGCGATCGAGCTGCGCAGCTCTAAACCAGAGTACAATGAGGAGCGTTGCCTAACCCATCAACAAGGGGTCCTGGAATCCGAGCTTCTGGCAGGCGACCTAAAGGACGACATTGTTAAGGTGGTAGAAAAGCTCGAAGGCACGCGCGCCTATGAAGGTGGTGAGCACATTCTGAAGTGGTTGCGTAAGTACAAGACCAGATATGCAGTTGAGCTGGCCGCACGCATGCGCGACAGTAAGAGTATGGCGGAACACGGACCGCGGGCATTCCGTATTGCCATCGAGAAATTACAGACGTTGGAATAGTGGTGCATGTGCTCGAAACATTCTTGCAGGAACTGACGGAATCCCAGGAGGGTGCCGTCCGCTGGGATAAGGGCGCTTTGCTTGTGCTTGCTGGCCCAGGTTCTGGCAAGACCCGTGTGCTGACCTGTCGAATTGGACGCCTCCTTGACGAATCCCGAGGTCAGCGTTTTCGGATTTTGGCACTGACTTTCACAAACAAGGCAGCGCACGAAATGGCCCAGCGTGTAACGCAGCTCGTGCCAGGACTCGAAGATCGAGCTGTGATCGATACGTTTCACGGCTTTTGTGCCCAAGTACTGCGCCAACATGGAGTGCATGTCGGTGTAAAAACAAACTTCGCGGTTTTTTCCGACAAGGCGGATCGGCAAGCGGTGCTGGAAGACGCCCTTCGCCGCGCAGCACAGCGATATGCCCGCGACGCCTCGCGACTATTATCTTACATCGACAGTCTGAAGGCGCGGTTGGTTCCCCCTGCGGAGGCAGAAAGCGAACTCACGAAGTACCCTGGAATCGGCCCTGAGGACGCTAGACGCATTTCACATGCGTACAGGAACTACGAAGGTGAGCTGCAAAGGGCAAATGCGCTGGACTTCAGCTCGCTGTTGATAAAGGTCTACGAACTCTTCGGATATCCCGCTATGGTCCGGCACTACCAGCAGGTGTACAGGTTCTGGCATATTGACGAGTTCCAAGACACGAACAACGCGCAGTACCAGCTTCTTCGACGCATGGCTGGCCGTGAGTTCCGAGACATATTCGCTGTGGCCGACGACGATCAGATCATCTACGAATGGAATGGGGCGAGCGTAAGCCGGATCGAAGAATTCAGACGCGACTTTTGCAGCAAAACCAAGTTCTTACCGACGAATTTTCGCTGCCCTGCCCGCATAGTGGAAGTAGCGAACCACCTCGTATCCAGGAACTACCGACGGGTTGCGGCAAAGCCTGATAGTAAGGCGGCACGGCAGAAAACGACTGGGCAGGCCCGCACCATTCAGTGCCGGAAGTTCCATACTGACGATGCCGAGGCGCGCGGCATTGCAGCTGAGATAGCACAAATGGACCGAACCGCAAGAGAACAAACGGCGATACTGGCCAGAAATCGCTACCTGCTTGAGCGTGTACTTGATGCCCTGCAGCAGTGCCGTGTTCCAGCTGCCGTACTCAAGCGCCGCGATGACTTCCTGACGCCTGAAATGCGCTGGCTCGTTGCCTGCCTTGACCAGTTCACCCGCCCTCGCGACCTTCGCAGCTTCCGCACGGTTGTTATGTCATTCAATGAGTTGGCGGAAGTGGCACTAGATCTGGAGCAACTTGTTTCGCTTGCGGAAGCTAAGCAGGCAACATGTTTTTCCCTGTGGATGGAAAACATCAGGAATGCGAACATGCAATCTCCTGCAGCGCAGTACGTCGGAACTATTGAGGAGCTGTGGGAACGCAGGCTGAAACCGAAAGCGGCAGTGCAGCAGATCACACATGAATTCAATCGCGACAGGTCCAATCATGATCTGCAGACAGACTTGAAAGCTTGGCACCAGCTTACGAACAAGTTCCGGTTTCGCAATGGAAACCCCTCTCTTAACCGGTTTCTGCAGCAGCTTCAGATGCACTCCAAAGAGCCGGATGTGTCTCATGGTACTGTGCGCCTAGCTACGATCCATGGCGCTAAGGGGCTGGAATTCGATGATATCTATCTCATCGGTATGGCCGAAGAAGTACTACCGTCCTGGCAGAGTATCAGGCGTGGAGATCAAAGCGCGGAACTCGAAGAAGAGCGTCGCAACTGCTTTGTAGCCATCACGCGCACGCGTCGGAATCTGCACTTGTCGTGGGCAGATAAGTATAGTGGACGGCAAAAGCAACCGTCCCGCTTTTTGGGCGAAATGTTCGGCACTGATAACTTCGGCCACATTCAATGCCCAGATTAAAATGACGTAGCGAGATGAGCAATGGAGCCGAAAAGCCGCCAGGCTCTGAAGCCCTTCCTTTAGCGACAAAGTACCGTGTCCGCGTGCACCGGTGACGGCAGGAGCTATGGCGCGGGATAACTCAATGCGGAAGCACATGCGATTCGCGTCTACAGTAGGGTAGCACAACGACGCTCCATGTATTTCGGCAGGGTGTGGACCCTGTGTGCCAACAAATCGTGCTACATTTTCGGGTCTTGGATGATGCAGGGTTTCCCGCAGCTCCGCGGCTGAATTGCCACTAAACCGGTCACTACCCCATTATGACACCCGCTGATCCCCCACGCAACACCCCTCCTGCTGGTCTGCCGCCCACCGAGGTGGTAGCGCGCCCCACCCGTAGGCGCTACTCCAGAGCGTACAAGGAGCGCCTCGTCATGGAAGCGAATGCCTGTATCCGACGCGGCCAGCTTGGCGCGCTCCTGCTGCGTAAAGGGCTTTACTCCGCGATTGCCCGATGGCAAGGTCAGGCGAATAAAAAGGGCACCAGCGAACACTATAGCCAAGCGAAGCGCCGAAGACGCTGAGACCCGGCGGGCAAAAGACCTGAAGATTGCCCGACTAAAGCGAAGACTGACCAAGGCCGAAGCCCTTTTTTGTGTCCAAAAGCTCACCGAAGTATTTGTGAGCAGCGAGACCACGTTGGAACAATCGCCATGATGCGAAAGCTAACCACGTGGTCGGACGGACGGAGCAATTCAAAAGCCTGTTGGTGGCTGGGCATGTCCCGATCGTGGTGTTATCGCGCCGTCACGCCCACTCGTGCATCCAAACCCCGCAAAGCATATGAAGGAAGACGGCGCATATCAGAACTGGAGTGGGCGCAGATCCGTAAGGGGTTAAACAGCGAGCGCTTCTGAGTGCGCCACGTCAAATTATGGCAGCCCTGCTGGACGAATAACGCTTCCTGTGCCATCGGCGCACGATGTACCGGATCCTGTCCGAAGACGACTGCACCCACGAAAGATGCCATCAGCTTCAGAATCCACGCTATCGAATGCCAGAGCTGCGGGCAACGCGCAGCAACATGCTCTGGTCCTAGGAAATCACCAAACTTAAGGGATCGCACAAGTGGACCCACTATGTGTTCTATACCATCATGGAAGTTTTCAGCCGATACGTCGTTCTATGGACCCTCGGCGAGAGCGAGTCCTCCAGTGTGGCGCATGCCTTTGTCAAGACCACCTGCCCATCAGGGCATAACAACCAGCCAACTGGTGGTCCACACCGATCGGGGAGGCCCCAAGACCTTGACGCCCGTTTCCCAGCGGCTCAATGATCTGCGCGTCGAACGATCGCTCACACGCCCGTATACCTTTGACGATAACCCGTATTCAGAGGCACAATTCAATACGGTAAAATACCGGTCACGATACCCGTAGCACTTCGGATCACTTGAAGACGCCAGAGCATGGGCCGACCGCGTCTTTCTGTGGTACAATTATGAGCATCCCCACATAGGACTGACATTCATGCATCCCGCTATGGTCCACTATGGACTCGCCAAGATCGTGCAAGCCACCCGGCAGTGCTCAAGAAGGCCTACGACGATCAACCCGAACACTTCCCGAACAGACCCCCACGGCCGAAAGGCCACCCAAATCCTCCTGGATCAACAAGCCATACACGTACCTTGGAAGCCAGGAAACGTCGGCACCAGAAGCAAGTCTCACGCGACCCGAACCGTAAACCAGCCCGAAGTGCTACCTTAGGCCGATTCCAAAAGTGTGTCATAATTGGCCACACATTCCGCTCTGCTCTGACTTACGCATGAGGCACATACTGCGGGCAGCTACTGGCAGCGCACGTACTGTCGGCTGGCGCTCGGAGTGAGCGGGGTGGTCCAGGCACGGCGCTAGACACGCCTGGAGTCGGAGCAAGAATATATCTACTCGTTCAAGGGTTGGCATTCACTGTTCGCGGACGCGACCCGGTCGCTGGGGACCTGGGCCGTGGCACACCGGCTGGGGCGGTGCAATGCGAAGAGCAGAACAATACGATGTCGCACCTAGCGCGCCTGGTGCAGCATGGCGAAGCGACGACGGAACACCTCGCGTACTACGGCCAAGGACGTAACGGGCATGACGTGAAGGGGCGCGTAGTGCGCAAAGCGCATCCAAGTGTGGATTCCGGGATATTTCGCCGCCTTAGCACGCAGCAAGGGTATGCGCGGGTCACTGCTATGGACGCGGGGTCTGCCATGAATCATCTGCGGGTTTGCAAAGCTGCTGGAACGTGTCGCCACGGTAAGCGACAAGGACACGCATCCCTTTGGGATCAGGGCGGGCTTAAGGCCCGCATGCTTCGCCCGTTGGAGGTGACGAGTGACTACTTTCTGGCTCGACGACAATGGGCGGGGTGCCGTATTGGGATACCGGAGTGCCGGGACTGGTCCGATTCGGCCGTTCCTCTCTGAGCCGCCTGTGCGCGGATCCATTCAATGACTTAATGCCGGTAGATAGCGCGGCAGCCGCCATCGCAGCGCCGGGGCTATTGCGGTGGAAGAAACATCTGGACCAGCTCGGCGGGGGCCGTTCCTATTGGCATACGGGACTCAGGATTACGCAGAGTATCCGTCCAAAAGTCTGCATATTGAACAGATAGTATCATTGCGCGACCTTGTGGGAAGACCTATTGACCAATCCGTGAGGTCAGGGCATGGCATCGAGCTTCAGGGGCACAACCGAGGTGTTATTGCCGTTGATCGCGCGCTATTTACGTGGTCCGCTGCGTGCGGGGGCATTTTGCCAAGTGCATGGCATAACGCGTAGTCAGCTGATGTACTGGCGCCGCAAGTACGTGGCATCTTCGTCTAAGTAAGTGGGCGACGCGATTGTGGAGGTCCCTTCCCCTGCTCAGCGGGTCTTGAGAGCGTAGTTGGCGTTGCAATTTCCAGGCGGCGCATGTTTGCGTGTATTTTCGCCCGTAGCGTCGGCGTTTCTGTCGACGTTGATTCATGGCGAGCGAAGCAGCTCATGTTAGCGCTGGGTCCGTCTGACCACTCTAACGTGTATCGCGAGCCAACGGACCTGCAAAAGGGATTTGACAGCCTGTGCGGTCTGGTTCGTACGGGGATAGAGCGGGATCCGTTGGGGGGTAATGGCTATGTGTTCAAATCGTCGGGGATTGCACCATTCGTAGTTGGCTATCGGCGATTGCTGCCGAGATGGGACCGCAATATAAGTGACGTTTAGCAATAGGAAATGCTGCTTATCGAGTCTGGGTACTCAAAGAGGGTGGTGCCAGCCCAGATTGGGTCAGTAGCGTGCTGACGCGCGTGTTTCTGGAGTTATGAAGCCCCGTGGAGCGCCGTTTTGAGCACAATTAGGCGCGGGTATCCGCTTACCGCTCTGTGAAGCGGCGATCCTGGCCGGGTGCACCGTCCGAGAATGCCCAGGCAGCTGCCGGATTTGCGCTAAGTCAACCTCAGCAGTGCTCTACTGCACTGGCAGCGCCAGTGGGAGCTGCCTTGGCTGCTTAGAGTGCAGAGGCTGAGCCGAAACCCTACTAATACTCGGGCGCCTGGGAGTGGCCAGCAGCTCGGTCAGTTCCTTCATGTCTTCCCGTTGTATCGGTGTCAGGTTGGACTCGTACTGCATGAAGATCGCTCCGAGCCAGCGCTGTCGCATATCCGATGAGCCCCACCGCTTCACGTTCCGGGAGCGGGCTGCAATAACGCTGTTGAGGTTCTCGATAATGTTCGTGGTCTTCAGATGGTCTCTTACAGCCTGCGTCTGCACCCCCAATCGGTGAAGCGTCAGCGTATCGTCCAGGCCCTCCTCCAAACTGCGTGCGGCTTTTGGATACGACGCCTTAAGCTCCTCCTGCACCGACTCTAGAGCCGCCCGCGCTTCCGCGTATGTGGGCAATTCCCAGGCCTCCTGAAGCCGCTGCTTAATGCGCATCGCCTCTTGCTTGTTCTTGATATGTCGTGTTATGTTGGTTCTCTTGTGCCATTGGCACCGCTGGTATGCGGCTGCATCCCCAAACACCTTACGAACGCCACTTCGAAGCCCCCGACTGCCGTCCACTTGTACTAACAGAGTATCGGTATGAGTGAAGCCCCGACGCACCAGGTCCTGCAACAGCGACTCCACTTGCGCACCGTTCTCAGTACGGCTTTCGGTGAACCCCAGCACGACCTTCTCGCCCTCGGTCGTGATGCCCATGGCGATTATCATCTGCATGCCGGCAAGGTACTTGCCGTCAAGTAGGAGCACCGCAAAGGTATGATCGTCGAATCGGCGATCCTCAAATTCCTTCAACAGCTCGGCCGTGCGCGCAACAAACGCACGGCCTACGCTGCTGGCGCTCAATCCCGTGCTTTCTGCAAAGACCTGCGCCGCCTGTCTGTAGTTGCGCCGCGACAAGCCACTGAGCAACCCAACGGTTACCTGTGCCTTATTAATAATCCCATGCCTGCTCAAAAGACGGTACGTTTCCAGGGGCCGCTCCTTCTTGGTACGCACATTCCGTACTCGCGGAACGCGAATCGGCAGCCGTTCCAAACCGATGCGGATGGAACCGGGATTCGTACCCCAGCGCTGAAAACCAGTCTTGTTGTGCTTCCCACGAGCGCCGCATATGGCATCAACCTCGGCCTCCATGGCCATTGTTGCATATTCCGCTTCAAATCGACCAGTGGTTCCACGGGAAATCGACCACCGATTCCACGGCAAATCGACCAGTGGCTCCACGGCTAATCGACCACCTGAGCTGGCGCGCGCCGACCGGTGGCGGCGGGGTGTAGGAGGTCGGTTAACGGGCCTGCCAAATTGGCAGTCTGGCGGAGTTAGAAACGGGTTATTGTTGCCTGTCGCGGGTGATGGCGGCAGGTCAAGCGCAGGTGGTATCGTACCCTCTTTACTTACCCAAAGAGGGGTACTTATGCCAAACAAGAGGGTTGTTATGCGTGTCTTGTGGGACGTTCTGCGGTTGTCTGCGGAGTCTGATTTGAGCGTACGTGGTATCGGTCGTGCGCTGGGAATATCGCACAGCACGGTACTTGGTTACTTGCGTCGTGCTAAGGCAGCGGGTGTGCATTGGCCTTTGCCCGAGGGTATGCCGGAGGCCAAGTTGAAGGCATTGCTTTATGGTCCGCCGGAGGTTGCCAAGGAGACGCGTCCGTTGCCGGACTGGTCCGAGGTGGAGCGTAAGATGCAGGTCAAGGGGTTCACGCGGCGCCTGATGTGGGAGCGGTACAGGCGGGACCACAGCGATGGTTACGGCTACAGCAAGTTCTGCGCTCTTTACTCTGCCTGGAAGAAGGAATTTGGCCAGGTGACGGTTCCGATGGATCATCCTGCGGGTCATTCGGCCTTCGTGGACTATGCAGGCATGCGCCTGGAGGCGATAGACCAGCTTACGCGTAAGCGGCGCCGGGTGGAGACCTTTGTTGGTGTGCTGGGATTCTCCAATTATCTCTACGTTGAGGCGACGTGGACGCAGCGTCTTGGGGACTGGCTGGGCTCGCATCGTCGCATGTTCGAGTATTTCGGGGCGGTGCCTTCCTATGTGGTCTGTGACAATTTGAAGAGTGGCGTGCGCAAGGCCCACCGATACGATCCGGAGATCAATCCGTCGTATCAGGACCTTGCGATGCACTACAAGACCGTGGTTGTGCCTACGCGTCCCGGGAAGCCCAGGGACAAGGCCAAGGTCGAGCAAGCCGTGTTGCATGCAGAGAGGCGCATTCTGGCTCCGTTAAGCGATAAGCGTTTCATCGGTCTAGCGCACGTGAACCGGCACATTCGTGTCCATCTGAAGGAGCTTAACGAGCGGCCTTTTCAGAAGCTGGAAGGCAGTCGTAAGAGCTGGTTTGACACGTGGGAGCGATCAGCGATGAAGCCCTTGCCGGCGGAGCCGTACGAGCACGCGGAGTGGCGCAAAGCCAAGGTGCACAGAGATGCGCACATCGAGGTGCGCTGGCACCGTTATAGCGTTCCTTATCGATATGTAGGGCGTTCGGTACAGGTTCGCCTTACAGATACCACCCTTGAGGTATTTTTTGACGACAAACGGGTGGCGACGCACCCGCGTAGCCACCAGAAAGGGGTCACCACCAAGGATGAACACATGCCGGACGCCCAACGCCAAATGAACGATATGAGCCGCTTCGTAACCGAGGCAGAACGCATCGGGCCGGACACACACAATATCGTGCGGCAGATCATCGATGCTGAGCGGCACCCGCTGATTCGTTACCGCACGCTCATGGGCCTGCTCCGCTTGGCTCGCATCTACGGTAAGAGCCGCATGGAAAACGCGTGTACGCGGGCAATCGCTATCGGCACCCGCTCGTACAGTAGCATCGAGTCCATCCTGAAGAATGGACTCGACAAGCATCCGCTGGACTCGGAGTCTCCGCCTCCCATAGACCATGACAACATCCGGGGCCCAAGCTATTACGACACCAAATCGGATTCTCCTCACCAAACCTCGAAGGACTGATGCTCCTACACCCTACCCTTGACAAGCTCGAGCAGATGCGTCTGCATGGCATGGCGCGCGCGCTGCGTGATCAGCTTACCCAACCGGAAATGGAACAGCTCCCGTTCATGGACCGCCTGGGCCTATTGGTTGACCACGAGGAGATCGTGCGATACAACAATCGCCTGCGGTCGCGCCTACGCCGCGCCCGGTTACGCCAGGAGGCCTCCATGGCCGATCTGGACTATCGTCGCGGTCGCAATCTGGATCGGCGCCTGATGGCCTCGCTTTCCACCTGCGACTGGGTGCGCAAACATCACAATGTGATCATTACCGGACCCACCGGTGTCGGCAAGAGCTTCGTGGCGTGCGCGCTGGCGCATAAAGCCTGCATGGAGGGGTTCACCGTACGCTACCACCGACTGCATCGTCTTCTGGAAGATCTGCAACTCGCGCACGGGGACGGACGCTTCCTGAAACTGCTGAAGCAGTTGACGCGCTTCCACCTACTGGTTCTCGATGACTGGGGGTTGTCACGAATCAGTGCGCTGCACCAGCGGGATCTGCTTGAGCTAATCGATGATCGGTATCAGAAGGGATCCATCGTCGTTACCAGCCAGATGCCTGTGAGTGTGTGGCACGAAGGCATGGAAGACCCAACACTCGCTGATGCTATCCTGGATCGCCTCATTCACAATGCACACCACATCGCGCTGAAGGGAGAGTCCATGAGACAGCGTCTGCCACAATGGCAGAACCTTCCAGAGAAGACAAGCGTAACTGACGCCAGACAGCCGTGAAAATGGTACCCAGAACAGTCACGATGCAGCGCTATCCAGCGCGGACTCAGCACGCCGAATCAGGTGGTCGATTAACCGTGGAATCGGTGGTCGCCATACCGTGGAACGAGTGGTTTTTTTCCGTGGAATATGCACATTGTGGCGAGCTTGAGAAGAAAACGATCGAAGGATACAAGGCAACGGGCCAAATTGACATAGGCCCTTTGCGCAAGTTCCCAAAAGCTATCGAACAGGGATGGGGTCGGCATACAAGGATCAGTCATCGGACAGGGGTAAGGTTGAACAACGTCTTACGGAGTTGAGGGAGATAGGCCGCATGGGCCACACGGCGCAGCTGCGCTTCGTGCTCCAACAGGGCCAAAGCCATCCGTTCGCGTCGCTGAAAGACCGCGCTGGCAGGGGCCTGCAAGCGACGACCAATGGCATTCATAAAGTGCATCACACGCAGTCCCCGGTCGAGTCTAAGCAGCATACCGGTGCGTTGAACCGTCAGCGATTGCTCCAGACCCTCCGCTAACGCCTTCGCTGCGGAACGATTGACGCGCACCAAATCCTGGTGAATATGAGTGAGAACGCGTTCAGCTTCCAAGGCATCATACGCATTCCATGCCTGCCGGAGACGATGGCGATACACGGGAATAAGATCTTCTGGAAGACCACAGGTGACGTGATCCAACAGCGTATTGAGACAGCGCTGTATCACGACCTTGGGGCCAAACACCTCCTGCACTGCCGATTGAAGCCCGGTACCGCTGGGCAGTACACAGAGCAGTCCGTTAGCGGCTGATAAACCACGGTCCGACAGCGACCGCACGAAGGATACAAGCGCTGAAACGTTCTCAGGGTAGCACTCTATGAGGCCGAGCATGCGCCGGTAGCCCGTTAGGGTCAGACCTACACCAAGCACGATGTTCACACCGCGAGGGCACAGCCCATGTAGCCAAAACGCCACGATCGGGTCGCCGTCCAGACTGCGAGAATCCAACAGCTGCCATGCTTCCTTCAACGGTGCAGCATCTGGCTCTGCGTCCTCGGCCGTCTCATTAGCTCGGGCTTCTACGGGCGGTGGTACAGGGGGCTGCTGCACTGGGGCTATCGGCCAGTCGGCCGTCAGTTGTTGCAGCATGTTGGTGCAGAGCTTCATCAGAAGCCTACGCGAGTCATCCACGGGAGTGATCTGGGCATCTACAGGAGCCTCAATGCTCCCCAAGACAGGCTGGGACGGGTTCATATGAACGAAAAGTAAGGGTGGAGAATATCGGCCACCCCCACAGCAATCACCGAAACCCAACTACACATGGCGCAATGCCTCGTCGGAGGCACATCAAGCTCTGATGTGGGAACGCAGCGGGTTTGTGCTCTACTACAAGCGTTTGGAGTCGGGCACGTTTAAGCTTCCTTTCACGAGCACGCCGAATTGGACGCAGGTAGTTTGTCTTCTACTCAAGTTTGTCAATTGCGCCCCATGTGCAGCGAAATCGGGGTTTATTTTGTGGCAATATGGCCTCAAATTATGTGTTATACCTATGATCCATATGGCTTTAATACCTTTTTTTCTAAAAAATACCCAATGTAGTGGAATTGTCTAGAACCATTTCGCTGCAAAGCCGTATATTGACGCATGGGCACCCGATACCCGCACGCTCACACGCATGTACATCCGCGCCAAGACACGCATCCTTAAATCAGGTGCCAAGGCCACCAGCTACGCGCTGGTCGAATGCCACCGTATCAAGGGCGCTCCTAAACAGCGGACCGTCCTCAACCTGGGCCAATCCTTCGCAATCCCCAAAGAACAATGGCGCGCATTGATCCTCCATATTGACGAGGGCTTACGAGGACAGAGCCGCCTAGCGTTTGAGAGTGAAGGCCTCCGCCATGCCAGCGAGACCATCGTTGAGAAGCTGCTGGAAAAGGGCTACAACGTGGACGACCCACGCGACGACCGGGATGCCGTCATCATTGATGAAGTCCATCATACCGACACTCGTACCGTCGGAGGCGAACGTGTGGCTCTGAAAGCGTTGCAGCTGTTGGGATTCGCAAAGTCCTTGCGAATGCTGAAGTTGCGCGAAGATCAGATTCACCTGGCGACGGCGCTGGTGGTCGGGCGGATGCTCTCCCCTGGCAGTGAACGACATACGCATGAATGGATGCACGAACGATCCAGCATCCTGGAGTTACTGCACTGCGACCTCCCCAGTCTGAGCAGCCTTTACCGTATCGGAGATGCCCTCTACGAGCACCGTCAGTCGATCATGGATGCACTCTTCGGCACCACGAAGGAGCTCTTGGGATTCAGCGAAACCATTGCCTTCTTTGACCTGACCAATGTGTTCTACACGGGCCGCAAGAAAGGGGACTTGCTGCGGCATGGTCGCAGCAAGGAAAAACGGTCTGATTGCCCACTGGTGACGTTGGCCTTGATGATTGATGCATCGGGGTTCCCCCGCACGGCGGAAATCCTCCCGGGCAATGCCAGTGAGCCAGCCACGTTGCACCAGGCCATTGCACAGCTGAACGGAGCCAAGCCCACGGTGATTATGGACGCTGGCATCGCTACAGAGGCCAATCTGGCGTATTTGAACGAACAGGATCTGGACTGGATCTGCGTGCAGCGTACGAAGACCCCGCCGGTACCCAAAGACGCACCGGATCAAGTCTTCAAAACCGCCAGCGATGTCGACGTGCGTGCCTGGGCACTCCCAGACGAAGGAGGAGAACGGCGCGTGTATCTGCACAGTGAAGCCCGACAAGCAGTCAGCGACCAGATTGTTGGAGCAAAGCGTGAGAATTTCGAGGAGGCCATCGCGCACCTGAACGCGGGACTTGCGCTGCCCAGACGTCTGAAGAACTTCGATAAAGTGCAGATCCGGGTGGGCCGACTCATAGAAAAGTACAAGCAGGTGGCCTACCAGTATGATGTTAAAGTGACCAGGAAGGCTGGCAGCACCCACGCCGAAAAGATCCGCCTCACACAAAAGCCTGCCTACGAGGCATGTACGGAGGCCCTCGGCGGGTATGTACTGCGCACCAGCCACGCCAAATGGTCGGTCAAGAAAATCGCACAGACCTATTGGCAGCTAGGAGAGATCGAACGCACGTTCCGCACCATGAAATCCGATCTCGGATTACGTCCGATCTACCACAGTCGGGACCTTCGCATAGAAGCCCACCTCTTCCTGTCCATTCTCGCCTTTCACGCAGCGCATCTGATACGCAGCCGTTTGAGAACCGTCGACATCCACAGCAGCTGGGGCACACTCAAGGTCAAGCTCAACCAGATGCATCGTGTAACAACCGTGCTCCCACAAAACGCAACCCATTGCACCCTGCTCAAGAAAGACCAGGACCTCAAGCCGTTCCACCGTAAAGTCTTCCGCGCGATGGGGCTCAAAACCGGCACGTACACCCGCAGAATGAAAGCAAGACGCCCCGCTAAAGGGCACGCGAACATGTAACACACACGGGTAAAACCCGCCCTTCTGACCATCCCTGTATGTCAGGGATGTGTTACCTCACGTAAAAAATCCACTACATTGACAAACTTGGGTCTAGATGGGGTATCGCTGAGGTCTGTTCGTTACCGTCGGCCTTACTCGCGCGCGGCGGCTGCGGAGGGCTGACATTATGTCGTGTGGTATCCTAAGCCTGGGGGAACTGGGGAACTGTATGCCTTGGGTCTGGTCAAAGCCTCGTGCACTCACAGACGGCTCATTCGGACCGTTCTGCGGCCCCGGCTGGGGACTCGGCATCTACCATTGCTTCCCTGCAGGAACAGGTGGTGGCGCTAAAGGCGGAGAATGCCTCGTTGCGCGAGAAGCGCAGCAGCTTGCATGACCGTCTGGATGCGGCCAAGGCTGAACGCGACGAGTTCGTGCGCCTGATACTCGGAGCGAAGAATAAGCACTTTGTGCCGCAAGATGGTGCGGATCCCAAGCAGAAGTCCATGTTTCCCGAGTGTTCCTACAACCAAGCGCCGTCGTTGAAGACGGACTAGGCGACTCCAGTGCCCCAGTAGCTCAAGAAAGTATCGCGGAAACCGATGCGGAAGATCCGTCGCCGCCTGCAAGGGAATATTTCGCGCCACCTTAGGCGCAAAGTGACCCTCCTTGAGCCCAGAAGATGTCTCGGGCATGCTGCGGGTGGGCTGCGAAGAAAAGGAGACGTCAGAATACGTGCGCGTGGAGGTGATCGCCCATGTGCTCAGGCGGTACAAGTACGTTCCTCGTAGGAAGAAGAAGGACGCAAACGGTGAGCGTTCGGACGAGGAGTACTATCCCGGCAACATCATTGTCGCACAGTCGCTGGAGGTCCCGATCCCAAATCCTGCATGGCTGCGGCCAGTCTCCTCGCTTTCTGCTCGTCGCTAAGTACGCAGATCACCTTCTCCTCTACCGCCAGCAAAAAAACCAGCTCTTACGCCAACAGCTTCTGACTCCCAAATCGACCCTAAGTAACTGGGTCGCCCAGGTAGCATTCCACTTGACATGCCTCTATGATGCGCTCATAAAAGAGGCCCGCATGAGCGAATTCCTATGCGTGGACGAGACCGCCATGCCGGGGCAGGATAACAGCAAGATCGGCAAGCACCACCGTGGATATTACTGGGTGTACTGGGCACCGAAGATCGGAGTCGTATGGATGGAGGTTCGTAAAGGCCGCGACCACAACGGGCTGCTCCACTCTTTGCAGGATGTTCAGAGGCATCTTCAGAGCGATGGCTACGTCGGCGACTATGCGTGTGATCACGATCTGGAGGTCATCTTGCACGGGTGCTGGGCCCATGGCCGACGCAAATTCGTCCAGGCACAGCAGATCTTTCCAGAACGGACCACGCATATGCTGACGACGATCCAACAGCTATGCAGGTCGAGCGCAGGCTGCGCGAGGCGGCCTGCACGCCCGCCAAGCGCTTCGAAGCGCGTCAAAAAGAGGCGGTCCCCCATCCTCGAAGAACTTGGCATGGCATCAAAAGCACCCTGGCACGCCAGCCAGCGTGTGGGGCTCAGCCGTCAGCTACACCCTGGAGCGGTGGAACAGCTGTTCCGATTCGTAAGCTTCGGTCGGGTCGACATTGACCACCATCTCGTCGAGAAAAGCGTCCGCCCTTTAGCACCGGGGCGCAAAGCCTACCGGCATGCCGGGTCATACAAGGCCGCCCAGCGCGCTGCCGTCATCTACTCGCTGCTGGAAACCTGCGAAATGCAAGGCATTGATCCACAAACCTGGCTCGAATATGTGAGAGAGTGCATGCCGACGCATACCACCGCCATCGGTGACCTGCTGCCCCATCGGTGGACCAAGCTCGAAAGCGCCGCCATTCCGCAGACACAGCGCCTACCCGGGCGCGCGAGCGCATAAGCCCCTCTGCGCCGCTTTTGGGTGCAAGACCTGCACAGCAATGCATAATTCCTATAGATACTGTGTACAGGAATCGATCACCAGGGCTTTGGGATTCAGCGTAATGGCATATAATGCCCAACAAAGACCTCCGTCTGTACATGGTGCAGCCGGGGCCGCAGCGACGCTCGCCCATCCATCAGCATCTCATCTATGAGCCGAACAACCATCGGCCTTACGCCCAGCCTTTACCAGTACATTTTGGACGTCTCCCTGCGCGAGCATCCCGTGCTGCAATGCCTCCGGAAGGCCACAGCGCGCCACGCCAGAAGCTCCATGCAAATCTCGCCCGATCAGGGGCAGTTCATGGCGCTGTTGGCCCGCCTCATGGGGGCACGCAAAGTCGTAGAAGTGGGCGTATTTACCGGCTACTCCGCGCTGGCGGTGGCTCTGGCCCTACCAGACAACGGCACACTCATCGCCTGTGACATCAACGACGATTATACCTCGATTGCCCGCCGGTACTGGCAAGAGGCCGGGGTGCTGCACAAGGTGTCGCTGCACCTGGCACCAGCCGCCATCACCCTCCAGCGGCTTTTAGATGACGGGCAGCAAGGCACGGTAGACTTGGCCTTCATTGACGCGGACAAAGAGGCGTACGACACGTATTACGAACTGATATTGCGCCTTCTACGGCCCGGAGGCCTGGTCATGATTGACAACGTGCTGCGCCAGGGAGCGGTGGCGGGTCCGCCTTCTGACAGCACCGCTACAGCCGCCATCCAGCGACTTAACGCGAAGCTGCACACCGACCGGCGCATACATTTGAGCATGGTGCCCATCGGAGACGGGCTCACGCTGGCACTAAAGGTATAGAAACCACCCAGAGCGGCATCATGCGGACCAGACCAGCGCCTTTATGGGACTCAAAGCCGCGCCAAGCATACGGCGCTGCGTGCTGGACACAACGATTCGCCTGCATTTTGGCGCCGTTCGCATCAAGGCAGCCAGGAAATTCGTAAAATCTGCATCATCACGGAACGAAGCACACGGTGCCGAGCGCAGCAGTAAAGAATTACTACCGGGTGCTGGGCGTGCAACCCAGCGCTTCAGGGACGAACATCAAGCGCGCCTTCAGAAAGCTCGCCAAGCGCTACCACCCGGACCGTAACCCGGGCAATGCGCTTGCCGAAGAACAGTTCAAGCGCGTCCAGGAAGCGTACAGCGTCCTCGGGGACGCGGATAAGCGGCTGGCCTACGACCGCAAACTGCGTCTAGCGGATCAGGCGTCCCGTCAGACCACCACACCGCGCGGCACACGCTACAGGCAGCGTCCAGATGGCACCTACGAGCGGCAAACCAAGAAGGAGCGTCCCGCCAGCCGAGGCAGCTGGTGGCTGAGCTGGCTCTTTGGCGATCCGGCCACCATGCGACGCATCAGACTCACGCTCCCGTTCCAGCGAGCCTTCAGAGGCGGACCCGTCACCATTCCGGTACCTCGCGAAGGACCCGTACGCGTCACACTGCCCGAAGGCGTTAAGTCCGGGTATTCGATACGAATACGGGACGTCAACGGACCACCCCTCCAGGTCACCTTCGAAGTAGCTACGCACAAAGCATTCCGCATGGACGGCAATGACCTGATCCTTAAGGTCCCGCTCAAGGTCCCCGTCATAAAGGCAGTGCTGGGAGGCAGCTGCCAGGTGGCACACCCCAGCGGGAAGCCCATCACCGTGCGGATCCCTGCAGGCATGCAGCCCGGCACCACACTCAGGGTACCCAACAAAGGCGCTGCTGGCGGCGATATGGTCGCGCCCGTCAAAATCACCATCCCCGAATCGCTGACGGCAACCCAAAGGCGAATCCTGCGCCAAGCGGCCGAATCCGCTGGCCTGCTCTAAGGGTGCGCCGCCCGACAGGCTAAGGGCTGGCGAAATATTAACTTAGCCTGACCGGAACCATCGGCTCCGTAACTGCGCAGATGCTATGCACGTCGATAACCGCTCCCGCCTGCCTGAATGTCGGAAATAGTCCTTCTTTGCGATTCACGTAGCTCCCTTTACGCTGCTTTCGGTCTTGCCCGGCGCGAAGTGGTGCCGTACACGGACGTCGTGCGCCGAGCCGTTGTCGATGAGGCCCTCATTGCGTACTCGAAGCGGATCCGGGCTGCCCAGACGGCACGCCTGAAAGCCGACTCACGAGAGCGCCCGTAGCCTTGCTCCTGAGCCAGACATACCGCTGCTATACAAAGAAGGCGGGCTATGCCCGCCTGCGGCGGATGTTCGTAAACGGTAAGTGGGTGCGCCAGGCTAACTGGTGCCAGTACAGGGAGTGAAAGTCTCCCGATGTGAAGGATTAACCATCCACGCATCTCCTCGAGCCGTGCGTTGGTACCCGCGCGGGTGTCCAGCTTGCCTCGGATTACCCGTCCAGCTTGGATCGGAATGGGTGCACGAATTCGTCGGATTACGCACCCGGGGAGTGTAACCGAGGCGCTAAGCGCAATGCTAAGGGTTACCGGCACAGCTGGAACGACTATAAGCTGCACGCGGATGTGGCCGACGGGGGCGTACCAATCAGCTACCTGGTAACATCTGCGTCGGTGCATGATAGTCAGGTGGCCATTCCCTTAGCTACGAAGTCTGCGGAGCGGGTCACGACTTTGTATGATGTGATGGATAGCGCCTATGATGCGAAGGAGATACGCCTTCACAGCGAGCGTCTTGGGCATGTGCCGATCATTGATGCGAACCCGCGTACACGCGCACGTAAGGCGGCGAAAAAGCGTGAGGCGAAGGCGCAGCGTGCGGCCGGATGGGTACCACCAGAGCGCGTACGCTACCACGAGCGTTCGGCTGTCGAGCACGTCTTTGGTCGTCTCAAGGACGAATATGGCGGTCGCCATATTCGCGTACGTGGTCATGCGAAGGTGCTATGTCATCTTGGGTTCGGCATACTCGCGTTGACGATCGACCAAATGGCGCGCCTTGTGTGCTAACTGGGTTCACCGGCGCACAGAATTGCGGTTGTAGTGCCCCGTGTAGTGGGAAAGGTATGCGTAATTGTCATCGCTAAGGCCCGAAATCTGTCTTTTTGAGGTCAACCTCACCGCGTTAGTCAACGATTCTGGTGAACATCATTACGATACCCACGACCGAGGCGCCACCTCTTCTCCCGCGCCTGCGGAGGGAGTACTTGCCGTTTTTCGGGTTTTTTGCAAGAGGCTCATGTAGTGGACTCCAAAACCCTCGCGGCGTCCCGTACGCGGATTTCACCCGAAATGAGCTTAGCGAGTAGCGTGTCGCGAAGAGCGGCAAGGGTGCGGCCCACAAGTTCATTAGTAACGTGCCGCTCCAGTATGAATCCGAACGTATCGCAAAGTCCCGCGATCACGCCGTCGGGAGGCACAACGCACAGGGCTTCCGTCAGGTGGTGCCGTCTGATAGGTCCCATCGTGGTGGCTTTATCCTGAGCAATCCGCCGAAACTTCGAAAAATGAAACAACAGGGTATGCAGGTAGAACCACTTGGGATATCTCGATGACGTGACCCTGAAGAGATGCTGGTTCAAGGCGGCTCGCCCGCCGCACCACATCTTGATCAAGAGGCCCCCAGACCAAGAGAAGACGACATCTCCGTCCTCAATGACGGATTCGGGCTTAATCGTGGCGCTCGCCCACTCTCCGCTGTTTGCCTCTCCAGCCCGTAGCTGGGCGATCGTGACCACAGGCAATTGTGCTTCGTTCTGGGCGGGATGGAGTCTCTGAAGGGCGAGCCCGTTGTGGAATCGAGCGATTGAGTCAAGCGAGACCACCTTCCAGCCTTGTGGAATCTCACCAATGTCCGAGTCAATAAGCTGGTCGGGGAACAGGTCGGTGATATCTTGCGGTAAGCCTGTGTCCCGGCCCTCCATTTTGGCTCGGACCGGATCGAAATCGACGAACCAGGATTTGAACAGCGCTCGCGCCATCGCCTCCAGCGTTTTATTCATCCGACGATTCAGGTTGATCTTGTCGTCCAGCGCTCCCAGAATATCAGCTGCTTTTCGTTGTTCAGAGAGCGGTGGAAGTAATACCCTTAACTGGGATACGAATTCCCACTTAGCACGAGGCATCCGCGTACCCTCGGCCCCTTGAGTAGCCGCATCAACGAATTCCTGTGAGGCCATTAGATAGTACAGAAAACCCGTGTCTACCTTACGTGAGGATCTTACAACCCAGATGTCCGTGGAGCAAACACCGTCAAATGAAGCTCTGGCTACCTTGCGGAAGTGTGGTCGAACCTTTCCAAACAGAATGTCTCCTCGCTGAAATCGGGATTTAGCACTAGTGACATCGTTCGCTGTTCCGTAACCGAGGAAGGATTGTCCAACGACAACTAGAATTGAGACCAGCGACAATTAGAATTGAGACCAGCGACAATTAGAATTGCGTTTCGGGAGGAGGAGACTCCCCGGCGGAGCAGCGAGCTGCGAAGCCGGGGAGTCTGTCCGATTTCGTAGGCGTTCAGGGGTCTGTACCTCGTTCGTTCGGGGTAAAGATACTGCTGCATGGGAGACATATGATTCAGGTATTTCCTTGTTTGATTGGCGTTGTTTGGAGGCTTCCAGTCATCCGCTGTGGTAGTGCTGCTGGAGCCTGTTTAGGGCGGCCGTCACCCCCACCATAGGCGTGCCGTTGGTTTCCGGCTGGCTGAAGGCAACGGGGCGGGCGGGTGTCCGTAGGCTGCCCCGTTTGGTCGATACCGTTTCCTCGCGGGATCGCTTTCGTGCGGTCTCTGTAGCCATCGTACAGGCCCTCGGTGCGCTCACGCCTGTGCTGGAGGCGTACCAGGGTGTCCGGGCTGAGACCGTCGTAAGCGCCTTTCTCACGTGTCCCTGAGCATCATACGGCGATCCGGAACCGTGCAACCCAGAACACAGCAAGGACCTCTCACCGCTGTTCGGTGGACTGAAGGGGGTCCTGTGTGCTCCCTGGTCCCGGCAGCCGCCTTCCAAGTACACGCTCAGGTCATGATGGATGCGAGTGGGCGGCCGCGTTTGATCACAGACCCCCGAGATTTTCTCCAGCGGGAATCCACAATTCCGCTGCTTATTGACCCGATGCTTCGGCAGACGGCATGAACAGCTCGGAGACACCGGACAGACTCGCGGTGAACGAAGCTGTATGCTCGGCGGTATCGCGATCAACCTGTTCCATGGACGCTGCAGGCCGTCATAGGCGCTCAGATCCACTATTGGGTGCGAGTATCTCATCTGGATCAGCACTAGGTAAGGGCAGACCCGCTGCGACCGCTAGCCGCTCGCGACGGCCCCATGGAACCACTAAGGAGCTGCTGCGTTCTCAAGGGATTTTGCTGGGCATGTTGACGCGGGAATCCGCAATTCCGCTGCTTGTTGATCCGATGCTTCGGCAGACGGCATGAACAGCTCGGAGACACCGGACAGACTCCCGGTGAACCGACCTTTCGGCTCGGCGGTATCGCGGTCAACCTGTTCCATGGACGCTGCAGGCCGTCATAGGCGCTCAGATCCACTATTGGGTGCGAGTATCTCATCTGGATCAGCACTAGGTAAGGGCAGAGCCCGCCGCGACGGCTAAGCGCTCGCGACGGCTCCATGGAACCGCTAAGGGGCTGCTGCGTTAGCATTAGGCTTACCCTGGGCTTGTTGCCGCTGCCTGGATACTTCCAGTCGATAGCTGGGCAGGTTGAGCTCTAGGATCACGCTGTGATGCACGATGCGATCTATGGCAGCGGCGGTGGTCATCGGATCCTTGAAGATGCTTTCCCAGTGGCTGAAGGCGAGATTGCTGGTAATCAGGATGCTGCCGCGTTCGTAGCGTTCGGCCAGCAAGTGGAACAAGACCTCCATCTCTTCGCGGCTGTGCTGTACGTAGCCGATGTCGTCCAGGATCAGCGCCTCGTATCGCCTCAGCCGCTTCAGCATCTGCGGTAATCGCAGGTCACGCTTAGCGGCGAGTAGTTGCTGGACGAGCATGCCGCAGCGATAAAACTTCACGCGGCGGTGCTGAAAGATGAGCTCCCGGCCCAGCGCACACAGCAAATGGGTCTTTCCGCTGCCTGGAGGACCGAAGGCCAGCACATTCTCCTTGCGATCCAGAAAGCCACCTTCTAGGAGCACGCTCACATGATGATCGATTCGAACTGGCAGCCGACCCCGGTCAAACGTGTCCATGGTTTTCTCCAGTGGTAGCCCGGATTCCCGGAGCCAGCGCTGTATCCGGTTGTTGCGGCGGGTGTGCACCTCCGTCTCGACCAGTTCCCACAAGAACCGTTCAAAGCTCAAAGACTCCCGTCGAGCCAAGTCCGCCCTATCCCGGTAGCCGTCGCGCATACTCGGCAAACGAAGCTCCTTCTAGCCTGCACGCAGCGCACGGTCCAGCTGCGCGGTGGTCAGTGTCTTCATTGCGCTTCGTGGTGTAACAGGCTATTATAGGCGCTCAGATCCACCGCACAAACCTGCACCGATGGCTCCTCAATCTCTTGATTCATGAGCGTCTTTACCGAAACGAGCGTAAGCGGCTGCGTACTATTGAGCAACTGGCTAAGCGCAGCAGATACGGCGGCTTCGCTCTCTTTGGCCGCCAGATGCAGCACCCGCAGGTATTGCTTGTCGGCCGCAAGCGAGCTCGAGTGGACACGCTTTAGCTCGTCATACGCCATGCGAAACGTATGAGATGGAAATAGATCGGCCTTGTACCGATAATGAGCAAAGGCTCCAGGCTTGCGCACCAGCATGTCAATCACATGGCGGTATTCGACCCGAGCCTTACCTGTGCCGTGGAGCCGTGGCATCTGCGTCACGCGCCGCTGCGCATACCACACCTCGATCCGCTCCGCATAAATCCGTACATCCACCAGCTCCCCGATCAGCCGACTATTAACCGAATACCAGTTCTTCTTCACGCGGACCAACCCGCCCTTGCTCACGCGCATACGTCTGCGCTGATAGCTGTTCAGGCGCCGCGCGGGTAACGAGCGCAGCTTGGCCTGATCCTCTTTGAGACGGGCCTCTCGATTAGCATTGCGCCCCGCAAACACCTTGGCCAGAAATGCCTCATATTCTTGCCTACTTTCAAAGTCCGAACTGCCCCGCAAGGCGAGCTGGTTACCGATCGCGCGCTTGAGCCGAAAGTGACTCTGCTCAATCTTCCCGTTCTCGTTGGGGCGCCGTGGCTGCGTGTGCTGCGCCTCCATCCCGTAATGCCGCATCAGAGCACCATATCGGTCGGTAAAGGGGGCTCCCTCCTTCTCGGTACGCTTTAGATTGCGTACCGCACAGCTCATAGAGTCGGTCTGGTGCAGCCGGGGCACACCACCCAACTGCGTGAGCGCATTCTGCAGCCCCTCACTTAGCGCCTCAAAGCTCTCAGACTTGCAGATCGTTCCCGCCTCCCAGTTGGAGTAGGGCAAAACGAAGTGAAACAGCATATGCTTAAACGGCTGGCCTTGGATGGTTACGCCCAGCTTGTTCATGCAGGTGAAGTCCGACTGCGCCCGCTCACCAGGTTCGTATGCCTGGTCAAAAAAGACCTCCTTCCCAGGACCCGCTTCGGCTCGCCACCGCTTCACACGCCGCTGCAATGTGCGCAGCTGACTCGACTGAAACTGGCCAGGGTGGCGGCGCTGCAAGTGCTCGAACACAGCCTTGACCTCCAGCCCAGGGTTCTCCTCCAAATAGGGCAGTATTTCGCCCCATACTTCCGCAAACGCGTCGGGACGCGTGCGATACGTTCGCTCGGTCTTCATCTCACTCGGCAGTTTGCCCGCACGCAGGTACTTGCGTGCGGTGTTCTCAGACATACCAGCCTTCGCCGCAGCCGTTGACCGTGCCCTCTTTTTCCCGTTAACGAGCTTGAACAGGAGCTTGACTTGCTGATCGGTAACCATAATGAATGCGTGTTGACAGGTGAACAATCCTGCCCGTAGATACGCATCTCACCGATTCCTTCCCCCGCAATTCTAGTTGTCGCCAAACGCAATTCTAATTGTCGCTGAACAGAAGGATAATGTTCCTTTCCCAATGTGCTCAAGGCCTATGTGCGGAACTGGCCCCAAGTTGGATGGTAAGGCTGTATCGCATACTAGCACGCTACATTTGCCGAACGTAGTCCAGTTCTGTTCAGCCGCAATGCCTGATTGCGCGTAGCTCTTCTCGAACAGGGCCCGTGGTTGAATCACCACGTGATCCGCTTCAATCTGTTTCTTGAATGCTTCAGGTAAGTCTCGCCATACAAACAGATCTACCAGGAATGGCAGGTCGCTGGTTTCGAATGCCTCTCGTAAGGTACCAACCTGTTGTTGGTGTTCAGGTGCCGCGAACACCACGAGGTCGAGATCGGATTTCGGACAAGAGGTCCACTTCGCCCGGGAGCCATAAACCCAAGCAGGCGTGCTGGGAAGATGTCGTTCAAGCAGAAATTGAATAGTCTTGCGCTCTTCGGTGGTGATATCTATCGTCTGGCCTACTCCCACGTCTTTCCACTCATGGTCCGGTAGAGACCGATAGCGTCGTCTATGAAATCAGGTACCAGTGCAAGACATGCCTTCGCCTTCCTGCCGTCGTAGTCGTGTGATGTACTGATCCGGGCCTTCGCGTATCGAAACCATTGAGCTAAGGGTACGTCTAACAGATCGTTTTTGAATGCCAGCCTTAAGATCGGCTTGGGACTGTTGGGCAGATCTGCAAGACCCAGTTCCTCGGCCAGATGCCGCTTCAGCACCTTCCACAGGTAATCATAGCAGGTTTCGAAGCGCTGGATAACCGATTCCGCAATGGCCTCACGATCCAAGTCGGAGAGCACCGGGTTCTGCTGTTTATGATTCTCGTTCTGCTCCTCCAGCCGTAGGAGGAACAGTCGGAACTTATCGTAGTCGATCATTGCGCCGCGGCCGGCTTATTGCCGGGTGGGTGATAGAATGTTATTGCTGGCAGTGTCTGGACTATGTGGTGGGTCGAATCCCAGCATCTTAAGATTATCAGCGATGGCAGCATCGAGTCGCGCTCCTTCCGCTTGCTGTGTTCGCAGTGTCTCGACAAGGTGGTGCATTTGCGCCTCACACGGCTCATCGTCGTCGGGTGCTGCTTTGGTTCCCACATAACGTCCTGGTGTCAGCACATGGCTGTGCTTGCGGATTTCGTCCAGCGTGGTACTCTTGCAGAAGCCTGGAATATCTTCGTAACCGACGGCCTTTGATCCTTTACGCCACATACGGAAAGTGTTGGCAATACGGTCGATGTCAGCTTCGGTCAGCTCGCGATGTCTGCGACTTATCATCCGGCCAAGTGGGCGGGCATCGACAAAAAGGACTTCTTCACGCCGCTTGCGTCCACGCGCCAACAACCACAGGCAGGCCGGAATCTGGGTCGAGTAGAAAAGCTGGCCTGGCAGCGCGACCATGCATTCCACCAGATCCGATTCTACCAGGTTTCTCCGGATCTTTCCCTCGTTGGGCTGACTTGACGACATCGATCCATTGGCGAGCACGAGCCCCGCGACACCCCTTGGTGCCAAGTGGTGGACCATGTGCTGCACCCAAGCAAAGTTGGCGTTGCGCTTCGGGGGAACGCCGTAAACCCAACGCTGATCCTCAACCAGTCGTTCGCCGCCCCAGTTCGAGACGTTGAAGGGGGGATTGCCGAGGATGAAATCGGCCTTCAGATCCATATGGTGGTCGTTGTGGAAGCTGTCGCCGTGGGCAATCTGTCCCTCGATCCCTCGCATAGCTAGGTTCATCTTCGCGAGCCGCCACGTCGTGTAATTCGACTCCTGGCCGTAGATCGAGATGTCGCCACATGCCTGGCCGCCGTTGGCGTGGGCACGAACACTTTCGATAGCCTGCACGAACATGCCCGAGGATCCGCAGCAGGGATCATAGACCCGCCCCTGGTAGGGCTTCAGCATTTCGATGAGCAGCTTGACGACGCAGCGCGGGGTATAGAACTCGCCGCCCTGCTTGCCCTCAGCGCTGGCGGCCTGCGAAAGGAAGTACTCGTAGACACGGCCGAGCACCTCTCGAGAGCGGGCATCAGTGTTCCCGATGCGGATGTTCCCGATCATGTCGATCAACTGGCCAAGACGCTGCTTGTCCAAGGCAGGCCGCGCGTAGTCCTTGGGTAGCACATCCTTCAGCACCGGGTTGTCACGCTCGATCGCGGCCATGGCCCGATCGATGGTCTGGCCGATGGTTGATTGCTTCGCCTGGGCCTTCAGATGCAGCCAGCGGGCCTTCGGCGGCACCCAAAAGATATTCTCTGCGACGTATTCATCGCGGTCCTCTGCCGCATCTTCTCCCCGCCCAGTCAGCACCGCTGTGCGACGCTCTTCGAAGGCGTCCGAGATGTACTTGAGGAAGATGAGGCCGAGCACGACGTGCTTGTACTCGGCAGCATCCATCGAGCCGCGGAGTGAATCGGCCGTTGCCCACAGCTCGGCCTCGTAGCCCGTCGTTACGCCGTTATCGATTCGACTGTTTGCCATCTTCGTCACTTGCTCCATTCTCCCAGTACCCTGGATGAATTCACGGAAGCAGATCGTAGCCAAAATACGACATGCGTCTAAATTTCCGAGTAAACAGGGGCGCATTTAAGCGGGCCCATTTAACAACGAACTGCAACATGTGATTTGGTGCGAGAATGGGCTGACCATCGCATCATTACTGCGATGATTGCATAAGGGCAAGGGGTAGGGGTACGCTTGCCCCGCTGGCGTCGAAGCTTTTGGGGCCCAAAGCGCTGTTTCAGTCTGACCGACGCCGTTCCATCTCCGGTCGGGCTTCGCCCTCCCTTCGATGGAACGGCTCCTCCCTACTTTCTTCGCTATCCTTTGCCTCTATTTGCGAGCACACCAGCGATTCTAGATTTGGGCCGTTCGGTGGGGGAACGGATCTTGTTTTGTGGTAGGCTACGCGCACGCGGGCTGTGAGTTAGGCGGTTGGTGGACGGAAACAGGCAATGAGAAGCTACATTTGAGGTGCCACCAATCCGTCCGAGACACACGACGGCCCTTCGGGGGTGGCTGAACTACTATGCTGTTCCCACCAGCTTTATGTTCCTACAAAGATTCTTTACCCGCCTGAAGCGTGAATGGATGAAGATCATCGTGCGCCACGAAGGCGCGGAGGGATACTGATATGTAGTAACCTTCCCGCAGCTATGCTGCATAGGAGATGAGGGTCGGCCCCTCGGTGCCGCCGTGCAGACGGAGGCATCAAACCACTTACCGCTGCTGCGCTTAAGAGGCGTGGTGGTAAGCAGGTAAGAAGTGCGCCAGGCTAACTGGCGATAGTACAGGGGGTGCAAGTCCCCCGTTGTGAAAGACTAACCATCTGCACATCACCTCGAGCCGTGCGTCGGTACTCGCGAGGGTACAGGCGAAGCGTCGGTAGAGGCGCGTGTGGGCAGGGCTAATGAGCACCGAAAACGCTATAGTCTGGGATGCCGAGGCTTTTTCTTTGGTCGAAGGCAACATCTTCTTTGCCGCCAATGGTGAGGCGAAGGAGGGTCCCACGGTGTCTAAGAACCCAGGCACGCACGTACGTACTACGCCGGGACCTGGGAGGTCTCCGTGTCACCCTGGAGTCGTTCAGGGTCGCGAAAGAGAGGGTTAATCCCCGTAACTGGAGATGAACGACATGGAGAAGTCCGATACAGGAATAGTAGCTAAGAAAGCAGCGAACAAGGGGCGTAGCCGCCCGGCGGAGCTGCCGGAGCCAAGTCCTGTACCTGAGGGGAAACTGGAAAACTCTAACACTGTCCGGGCGCGGGATCGGGTAGCGGTGCAACAAGGAGCGGACCGGTTGCGACAATTCGTGAAGCGGAAACCCAAGGAGCAGCTCACGACGCTTCTGCACCATATCACGGTGAAATCGCTGCGGCATGCCTTCTATCGTTTAAAGAGGAAGGCAGCGCCAGGCGTGGACGGCGTGACATGGGCGGAGTACGAGGTTGGATTGACAGCGCGTTTGGCTGACTTACACGACCGCGTGCACAGCGGAGCGTACCGGGCGATGCCGTCCAGGCGGGTTGAGATACCCAAGCCAGATGGCAGTACACGACCGCTCGGCATTGCGGCACTGGAGGACAAGATTGTCCAGGCTGCGGTGGCGATCTGTATCCTGCTCCCGATCTATGAGGAGGAGTTTCTTGACTTCAGCTATGGGTTTAGGTACAAGCGAAAGGCGCATGATGCGTTGGACGCGTTGGCCTATGCGATCGGGCGTACGAAGGTCAACTGGATTGTTGATGCGGACATACGTTCTTTCTTTGACATGGTGGACCAGGGCTGGTTGGTTCGGTTTCTGGAGCACCGCATAGCGGACAAACGGGTCATTTGGCTGATCATCAAATGGCTCAAGGCAGGCGTAATGGAGGCCGGTGTTTTGCGGGACAGTCCGATGGGCACCCCGCAAGGCGCGGTTATCTCGCCGATACTGGCGAATGTGTACCTGCATTATGCCCTGGACCTGTGGTATGATAAGCGATGGCGCGTGCGGGTGGCGTGGGGAGAAACCTGCCTTGTCCGTTATGCGGACGACTTTGTGGTAGGCTTCCAGCGGAAGCACGACGCGCAGCGTTTTCTAAGAGATTTAGGGCAGCGGATGGCCAAATTTGGCTTATCCCTGCATCCGAAGAAGACTCGCTTGTTGGAATTTGGGCGGTTTGCGGCGGTGAATCGCCGCAGCCGAGGTGAGGGTCGTCCCGAGACGTTTGACTTTCTGGGTTTTACGCATTATTGCCGTAAGACTCGCCGTGGTCGTTTCGGATTGGGACGGAAACCGGTGGGCAAGCGCATGGCACGAAAGCTGAAAAGCCTGTGTCAGGAGCTTCGCCGTAGGATGCATGCACCGTTACACGCTACAGCCCAGTGGCTGGGGCGCGTACTTGGGGGATGGCTGAACTACTACGCTGTTCCCACCAGCTTTGTGTTTCTACGAAGGTTCTTTACCCGCCTGAAGCGTGAATGGATGAAGGTCATCCGCAGACGTTCGCAGAAGGATCGCATGACATGGAGTAAGCTGGAGACCATGGTTACATGGTGCTGGCCTGCGCTTAAGATCAAACACCCCTGGCCTGATCAACGATATGTCGCCATGCACGCCGGTGCGACCCAAGGGAGGAGCCGGATGCGTTAACGCGCCCGTCCGGATCTGTGCGGGGGGCCCGGGGAAACCCGGGTCCCTACCGCGAGAAGGCCCGGCAAAGATCGGGTCAGGTGTGATCCATTCAAGTTGAGCGCAAGCGAACCGCTGATGACGTGTCGAAACATCCTTAGACGAGGTCAAAACCGGGGTTGGATGATTGCCCCGGGAGCAGTCAGGGAGAGATCTGCTTACTGCCCTGGCGGCCTCCGGCATAGAAGCGGCAAGAGGTCGGATCAGGCTCTTGTGCGGAACGTGGGAACCTGTCGTCCTGATGTTAAGGGAGACTCGCAAGAGGAAATACCTCAAGCGACTGAGTACCGAAGCGGGGCACAGGGGCGGAGTACTTCGTAGTAGTGCTGAACCCTCTGTAATGGAGGTGGAGCGAAGGGAGTACCCTGGTCTGTTGTTGATCTATAGGACAACCGGAAACGGGACGATCCATTGGGAGACAGCTCTGGATGGTTGGTAACAACCGTCTGACGGACCGGGAAGAGCCGGATGCGTGGAGACGCGCACGTCCGGTTCTGTGAGGGCCTGGGGGTGAGATTCCCCCGGGCTACTTGACCGCAGACGTTCGCAGAAGGATCGCATGACATGGAGTAAGCTGGAGACCATGATTACATGGTGATGGCCTGCGCTCAAGATCAAACACCCCTGGCCTAATCAACGATATGTCGCCATGCACGCCGGTGCGACCCAAGGGAGGAGCCGGTGGAGCCAAGGGTCGCACCCAAGGGGAAAGCGGGAAGCCAGATTCATGCCGGACTCTGGGTCGGATGTTGTGAATCTGTCCAATGGCTGTGGACTCAGAGTCACAGTCGGGGCGCAGGTGTACCGCTTACGGCTGGAGGTGGGTATCCCCACTTCCTAACGTCATGCGCGACAGCGCGACCTGCGGGAGGAGCCGTGTGCGTCAACGCGCACGCACGGATCTGTGCGGGGCCCCAAGGGAAACCCTGGGGCTACCGCGATGTCCGCAACTGGGCGGTCGACCAATGCCGCAACGCACACAAGGTAGCAGAGAAGCATCCGAGCTATTTCACATTGACGAAGCTCTGTACGGCCGCCCGCAACGCCGATGAGCGCAATCTCGAGTTCGGCGTGACAGAGCAGCGTTCTGTGATCAGGGGCGTGACGGAGGGTTACAAGCGCTTTTTCGATAAGCACAATGCGCGCCCGCCGCGTTTCAGCGGCGACTTGGTGAAGAGCTTCAGGCTGCCACGAAAGCCCGAACGCGTCAGGCGCCAAGACTATCGCGTTCGCATCAAGGGCGTCGGGTACGTCCGTTTCACCGATCGGCGCGGGCTGATCAAGCGCTACGGCTGCAAGTTCGTGCGCATCGTGCGGTCGTCGCTGGGTACCGAATACACGATACAAGTCGTGTACGAGCACCCCGAGGCGCCAGAGAACAGCTGCGCAGACACACCGATGGCCGTGGACGTTGGCTGCAGGAGCATCGCGACGCTGGCGGATGGAAAGAGCTACGCGCCCATCAAAAAGAGTGAGCCCCGCAGGGACGCTTTGCAGCGTCGGGCTGCTAAGACGAAGAAAGGCACGCGTCTGCGCCGAAAGCGGTTCGGTGCTTGGCGCAAGGAGGCCGAGCGAGTAGAAAGACGCAACCGCGGGTACCGCCACGAGGTGGCTGCCGACGTCGTTAAGCGATCCGCGAATCTGATTCTGGAAGACCTGAAGGTAGAACGCATAACACGCGCCGGTGGCAGCCGCAAGACGGGGCTGAACCGATCGATGCGCGCGCAAGGGCTGTACGAATTGGTGCAGCTATTGAAGTACAAATCCACTTTGCTTGGCGGCAAGGTGGAGCTGGTTCCGCCGAACGACACAATGCAGAGATGCAGCGCTTGCCATCACAAGCCGGAGGAAAGGCTACGCCTGGCTGACAGGAAGCATCGTTGTGCCATGTGCGGAAAGACCCAGTGCCGCGACGTTAACGCGGCCCTGAACGTGTTGTATCGGGGCCTTTGCCCTGATGGATGGGCGGCGAGCCTATCGTACGCGCAACACGTGTCTGCTCACCCGGACGCTGAGCGGCATCCGCTGTTGGATGCTGTGGCGGGTCTGGGGAGTGTACAGAATCGTGCTCGTGAGCTGCATCCGCAGGGGTGTTGCGCACCCACGAGTGCAGGCGAAATTGACCACCGGCCAACTAGGCAAATAGTTAATTTTTCGCCAGCCCTAAGACACCGCTACCGGTCCGCCAATGAGGTGTAGCACGCCTCAATGAGGCGCTCCGCGCTAATAAAGCCCCCACCCCAGTCGGCATCGTACTCGGCTGTCGGCGCTTCTTGCACCATGGCCTCCAACGTAAGCCCCCGGTCGATGCCCGCCCGCACGGCCCGGACTATCGATTGCAGCATGTCACGATATACCCTCAGCTCGGCCTTGTCAGAAAGAGGCCCGTGCCCGGGAATAATCTTCGTGTCATCGTCCGCCAAGTCGATAACGTGGCTTACAACCTCAATAAGCCCCTGGACGCTGCCACCGTCATTGACATCAATGAACGGGTACATACCATTGAAATAGGTATCGCCCATGTGGAACACGTTCGCTTCCACAAAGTGGATGATGGCGTCGCCATCAGTGTGGGCGTGACCATCTTCATGATGAAAGACGCGGATGGTCGCACCATTCCAGTGAAAGGTGAGCCCCTCGGCAAACGTGATCACCGGAAGCGCACCCGGTGGCGCAGAATGGCTGGTGGGTCCCACCGACGCATCGAACTCCTCCATCGTCATGCGCTTGCGCACATTTTCGTGCGCCACGATGACCGCTCCGGCTTTGCCGAGATTCTCATTGCCACCGGTATGGTCACCGTGAAAATGCGTATTGATGACAAAACGCACCGGACCTTCGGTTACCGTGGCAAGCGCGGCCAGGATTTTCTCCGTCAACGGCGCAAACTGGTCGTCAACCAGAAACGTGCCGTCGGCACCCACCGAGGCGCCAATGTTGCCGCCTGCGCCGGTGAGCATGTAAACGCCGTCGGCCACTACCTCGATTCCGACCTCGACCGCATCGAAGTCGCGTTGCGCCAAGGCGTCACCGGACAGGACGGCCCACAGGACAGCAGCCAGGATTACGGTGCAAGTGGGTCGTCTCATGAGTCTATGTGTGGTTCTATTGCAAAACGGGCCTGCACTGTGCTGCACAGGCCAAGATCACCCTACTGCGAAGGTTCAGGCACGCGAGCGGCCAGCTCCCGATCCAATAGCAGCAGGCTGGGACCTGCGCCACCAGACCAACGCAGATCTTCCACAACGGTGCGGGCATTCTCTTCCTCCTCCAATTGCTCGGTCACAAACCACTGGAGCATCGTCTGCGAAGCGTAATCCGATTCAGCGACCGCCAATGCGTACAGCTCGTTGATCAGCCGCGTCACCTTCTGCTCGTGGCGGAGCACCAATTCAAAGACCTCCAGGGGCGTGTCGACCTCACAAACGGGCGCGCGCAGCGCGCCATACGTGATGGGCGCGTCCCGCTGCAAAAGGTAGTCCTGTAGCTTGAGCGCATGGGCCAGCTCTTCTTCCCACTGCAGGCGCAGCCAATGCGCGAATCCCTTCAGATTCTTCAGCTCCATATGGGCCGAAAGCGCTAGGTACAGGTAAGCACTTTCCAGCTCAGCCTGAATCTGCTGGCTAATGGCCGCCTGCATGACACCGGACACAGCGTTGCCACCCTTCATGATGCTAACGCGTTTCGTGTTGTCTTTTTGTCTCTATCGGTCGTGCTGTGTGGCCAACGATGCAGCATGTCCTTTGTGCCGTGCAGAAGGCGCAACAGCATCGGCTAGGCCGCGTATAATTTAATAAGCATTCCCTTGCCACATCTACCGGCCCTTGCGCCGCACCGGCTGACGCACCGTTACGTAATCGCAACAGACGGGCTTCGCAGATGACCAGTGCACCGCACATCCTTTGGGCCGATGACGAAATTGAACTCCTTCGGGCGCACATCCTCTTTCTTGAAAGCAAAGGATACCAGGTGACGCGCGTCACCAACGGCGCCGACGCCGTGGCCGCAGTCACCAAAGGACCCTTTGATGTCGTTCTCCTAGATGAACAGATGCCCGGCATGGGCGGGCTCGACACGCTGACGGCGATCAAGCATATCCGGCCGCGCGTACCGGTGGTCATGGTCACCAAGAGTGAGGAAGAGCAGCTGATGGAAGAAGCGCTCGGCGACCAGATCAGCGACTACCTCACCAAACCGGTCAACCCGAGCCAGATCCTGCTCACCTGCAAGCGCCTACTGGAACGGCCGCGCCTGCGCAGCGAAAAGGTGTCCGAACAGTACCTGCGCCGCTTCAGCCAGATCTCGATGGCACTGTCGGACCCACTCTCGCCACAGGAATGGGTGGACCTGTACCAGGAAATGGTGCGCTTCGATGTGGAGCTGGAAGGCGACGACAACGCCCGGCAGATCCTGCGCGACCAGTACCAGGAAGCAAACCGCGCTTTCGGACGCTTTATTGGCAATCACTACCCGGCATGGATACGCACCGCGTACCAGAAGCTGGCGGACCGGCGACCCAGCCTGTCCCACGAGGTTGTCAATCGTTGGGTTATGCCGCACCTTGGCGGCCACCGACCCGTGCTGTTTTTTGTTATTGACTGCATGCGGTACGACCAATGGTTGGAGTTTGAAAAGCTGCTCTATCCGCTCTTTACCATTGAGAAGGATTTTCACTATTCCATCCTTCCCACGGCCACCCCTTATTCGCGCAACGCCATCTTTAGCGGGATGCTTCCGCGCGACATCGCCCGTCGCCATCCCAGGCGGTGGAACTCCAGCGAAGGGGACGAGCACAGTCGGAACCGCCACGAGGAAGCATTTCTCGCCGAGCAGCTGCGCCGCAAGCGGCTAGGTGATGTGCGGATGCGCTATCAGAAGCTTATCGGAAAGGCGGACGGACGCGCTTTCGCATCTGGAGTCACCAACTGCCTGCAAACTGACCTTAGCGCGATCGTGGTGAATTTCGTAGATATCCTGGCGCACAGCCGCGCTGACCACGACATCATCAAGGAGCTAGCTCCCGATGAGCGCGCCTATCGTGCCCTGACACGCACCTGGTTTGAACACTCATGGCTGTACCAGGCCTTCCAGAGCCTCGCTAGGCATGACTGCCTGGTGGTCATCACTACAGATCATGGAGCCATCCGCAGCCTGCGTGCCACGCGTGTTCGGGGCGACCGGCGCACCTCTACGGCGCTCCGCTACAAGTGCGGCCGCAACCTGAAGGCTGACGACAGGCACGCCCTCATTGTCCGGGATCCGCGTACCTGGGGGCTGCCCTCTGACCGGATGACCACCGAATACATCATCGCGCGCGAGGATTACTACTTCCTGTATCCCACCAATTTTCACCACTACCTCAACCTCTATAACGACTCGATGCAGCACGGCGGTGCATCTATGGAGGAGATGATTCTGCCGGTCCTCACGCTGCGCCCGCGCCAGTAGATGGAGGGTTACGAGGCTTTTCTGCTTCAGCTGCCCCGCTACGGAGACAGGGGAACCCTGGCGCTGAACCCGGGACCAGAGCGTGTGCAGGCATTGATGACGGCCATGGGGAACCCCCATCGGCGATTCAGCAGCATCCATGTCGCTGGCACCAACGGCAAAGGCTCGACAGCGTCGATGATTTCCGCCATCCTGCGGGCGAACGGCTTCACACGCGTCGGGCTGTATACCTCGCCCCACCTGGTCAGCATGCGCGAGCGTATCCGCTTTGACGGCGCCCCGGTCCCCAGTTCGTGGATGACTCGTGCCGTGGCTCAGTACAGGGACGCGATGCTTACCGTGCGTCCAAGCTTTTTCGAAGCCATGACAGCGCTGGCCTTCTGCTACTTTGCAGAACAGCAAGTGTCAGCCGCCGTCATCGAAACCGGCCTTGGCGGACGCCTCGATGCCACCAACATCCTGCATCCGCGCTTGAGCGTCATCACCAATGTAGACTATGACCATACGCACGTGCTCGGGCACAAGCTCAGCGCCATCGCACGCGAAAAAGGTGGGATCATCAAACTCCAGGTTCCTCTGGTGACGGCTGCACGGGCACCAGCGGCCCTGGATGTGCTCAAAGCGATGGCGACCGAGCGTGGCGCGCCGCTGTATGTGACCCACAGCGAATGCAGATGGGAAGCGGCGGAGCTTGGCTCGACCGGCCCATCATACGATGTCGTGACACCGCGAACCCGATACCGCGGCCTATCGCTACGTCTGGCAGGAGCACACCAGATGGACAACACGCTGTTGGCTATCCGAGTGACGGAGCTCTTCGCCGACGTGCCAGCCAACGCCGTGCGGACCGGACTTAGGGATGTGCACCAGCTGAGCGGGCTTCGTGCCCGCCTAGAAACCCTGCAGCATTCGCCCAGGATCGTGCTAGATGTGGCGCACAACCCGGCAGGTCTCCGTGCGGCCCTGCGCTACCTTAGAAGCCAGAGCCCTGAGCGCCTATTTGTGCTTATCGGGCTGGTACAAAGCAAGGATGCCGACGGCATGGCGCGCGAGCTTTTTCGAGAACGTGCCATCGCATACCCCTGCGAGCTATCCGCGCGGCGCGGTCTGGATGCACAGGTCCTTAGCCGAACACTGCGGCGATGGCATGTGCCGGTGACCCAGTCAGGGCACTGGAAAGACGCTCTGGCCCACGCGCGCGAGCGCGCTACCGCACGGGATGTGATCCTTATCTGCGGTTCTCATTATCTGGCTGGCGCAGTGTTGGCCGATTGGCAATGATCCCGTTGTTATGATTTTTCTTATGTTGTTTTGCAACAGAGTCGAAGCTGGCTCGTAGACTCGGCAGGTGCGCGCGACAGCAGCATTCACTCGTGCCGCCTTGGCTTTCTCCTCGTTGGGCTGCCTGCCCGGCTGTAAACTGCTTCGTCTGGTTAGTATTTCTGTCTGAAAGAAGGCCTTAGGGCCCTTTTGGCGCACATTTTCCCGTCGGACGTTCGGCATCGAGCCCCGCCATGCCGCTACCGGCACCGTCACACCACCCTTTTCATGACTCTTGCTGAACTGAAGGACAAGAAGCTGTCCGAACTGACAGAGATAGCCCGAACGAACCAGTTCAAGGGCTGGACTCACCTGCGGAAGCAGGGACTGATCGATTTCCTTGCAAGCCGCCTGGCGTCTGACGCCACCGCCGCAACCAAGTCCAGCAATGGGGCTTCGGTGGTGGTAGCACCCACCCCGCCGGCGCGCGTGGCATCACCGAAGCCGCCCGATGCCGCTGGGCGGCCCGCCTCGCCACCTGCAATCTCACCCGCCGCAGCATCCCGCGGCGGGCGGCCACGGATCCGCCGTGGTCAGAAGGCAGACAAGGTCCGCGGCCCACGCGCTGGTGGCGACGCCTCCCGGCAACCAAAGCCACGCACCGGTCAGGAAGGCCCCCGGCGCGTACCGCGGGATGAGCCCAAACGGGGGGCACGCAAAGATTGGCGAAGTGGCGGCAATCCCGGCAGAGGCGGCGACAGACACCGCTCGCGACGCGACAACCGTCGCACCATGCGTGGAGAGCGCCGCAGACGCGTATACGAAGGGCGCCCGGAGTATATGGCGCACCACGATCCCGCCCGCATGGAGCTGGACGCCATGATCCGCAAGACCGGCGTCCTAGAGATTCTGCCCGACGGGTATGGCTTCATGCGGTCCCCGGAATACAACTACCTGCCCAGCCCGGATGACATTTACGTGTCACCCAGCCAGATTAAGCGCTTCAGCCTGCGTCTGGGAGACACCGTGGATGGTGCCGTTCGCCCGCCCAAAGAGGGGGAACGCTTTTTCGCACTCATCCAAGTCCACAATGTCAATGGACGCGAGCCGGGCTCGGTCGAGGAACGTCAGAGCTTTGAGTATCTGACTCCCCTGTACCCGGAAGAGCAGCTGCGCCTGGAGACGCGCCCTAATGAGATGAGCATGCGGGTGATGGACCTGTTTGCACCCATCGGCAAAGGCCAGCGCGGACTCATCGTCGCCCAACCCAAGACGGGCAAGACCATTCTCTTGCAGAAGATCGCCAACTCCATCTCGACCAACCATCCAGAGGCGCACCTCTTGATTCTTCTGGTGGACGAGCGCCCAGAGGAGGTGACCGACATGCGGCGCAGCGTCAAAGGCGAGGTCATCGCGTCTACGTTCGACCAGGATCCAGAGCGCCATGTGGTCGTGTCTGGAATCGTCCTTGAAAAGGCCAAACGCTTGGTGGAAGCGAAGCAGGACGTCGTGATTCTCTTGGATTCCATCACGCGTCTGGCGCGGGCCCATAACGCGGTCGCCCCAGACTCGGGGCGCACCCTTTCCGGCGGCATTGAAGCCGGAGCGCTGCGAGGCCCCAAGCGATTCTTCGGGGCGGCACGCAACATCGAAGAGGGCGGCTCTTTGACTATCATAGGCACAGCGCTTATTGACACCGGCAGCCGCATGGATGAAGTGATCTTTGAGGAATTCAAAGGCACGGGCAACATGGAGCTGGTGCTAAACCGCGAGATGGCTGACCGGCGTATCTATCCCAGCATGAATGTGGTGATGTCGGGGACGCGCCGCGAGGAGCTGCTGATCAATGAGGCACGCCTGATGCGCATATGGATCCTGCGGAAGCTCCTGGCAGATATGGATCCGATCCCGGCCATGAATTTTCTGCTTGACCGCCTCAGGGGCACCAAGAGCAATGATGAGTTCTTAGTAACGATGAACTCATAGGGTGACGCTATCGGCCGCCGGCGACTATGACAAAGACCCGTGCTGGCCTTCGGCTGGTACTGTTCGACATGGACGGCGTACTGGTGGACGTGTCACGGTCCTATCGCCGAGCTATCCGTGAGACCGTTCGACACTTCACAGGCGCATACCCTGAAGCCACCGCAGCCCAGCGCCTAAAAGACCAGGGCGGATTCCATGACGACTGGGAGCTTACACACGCCCTGATCTTGAGCTAAGGCTCCGATGTGCGTCTTACCGCAGTTATTAGCGAGTTTCAGCGCCATTATCGGGGACGCTCCTTTGACGGGTTCATCACGGACGAGACGCCCCTTGTCGTCACGAGTACGTTGCAGTTGCTCAGCCAGCGCAGCCTTCGCTTGGGCATTGTCACCGGCCGGCCTACCGCCGAAGCCCGCTGGACTGTAGCCCGGTTCGGGTGGCAGGACTGCTTTCCTGTGTTGGTGGCACGCGAGGACTGCGAACCGCGCCTTAAGCCTGAGCCGTATCCGCTGCAGCTGGCGCTGTCCTGCTTTGCGCCGGGCATCCTCCCTGGCTCGACTTTGTCACTTGTAGTGAAGTGAGAGGTCGGACCTCCCCTGTCCCCGTTCTGGGGGGCGTTTTTCCGGGTGCTATGGAGCCTTTCTGATTACCGGAGCGGTCGGTGGTGGCTTAGGGGGTGTTCGCCCCTGTCTTGCGTGTCCTTCGTCGTATTGGGGCCCCTTGATCGGGTCTCATCTGTCCGAATCGGACACAGCTCACGCTACTCCTTCTGGAGTGGGTACTGGCGTGAGGCATGGGGGGCGTCACAGCATTCATGAATCAGGAGGTTTTTTCAGATCGTTCGGCTCACTGGAGTATTCCTCCTTGCTTCTTGTCGCCGCGGGATCGTAGCTCATGCCCAGACAATGGACGATCCGCTGCAAGCATGGCGTCAACTTCTGATCCACTTTGAGGACGATATAGCGGTGCTTACTCTTTGGTAGCACCGTGGTAATCCGATGGATCCGGTTGAGTTTGAAGCGGAGCGCATTCCAGCTTTCATGGACATGGTTGGCCTTGAGCTTGGTGCGGATCAAATGGGACACGTGGTAGGCCAGCACGGTAATGAACAGATGTCCTTCAATCCGCTCATCTTTGCTGTGATAGATAGGCCGTAATCCCAGGTCGGACTTCATGACTCGGAACGTGGCCTCAATTTCCGTGAGCCGCCAGTAGGTGCGCGCAATCTTTTTGGCAGACCAGGTGGTATGGCTGGTGCTGAGCACATACCCTCCGGCGGCCTGGGTTTTTTTCTGATGGGAGGTACGCTTGCTAAACGTGACCGATGCGGCACGCTGTGTCCCCTCCTTCTGCTTCACCTCAACCTCATACAGGTGGGCCACCGACTTGTACTTCTCCTGCAGGCGACCAACCTTGCGTTCGACTTTCTTGATATTTTTCAGGCGTCTGGGCACGGGCAGTCCCTCATGGAGGTATTGCAGTGCCGCTTCAAACTGGTCGCATTTGGTCTGCAAGATCTGCTCGTCGGTGGCCTGCCGGGCTTCACTGTGTACATAGACGCGCACTACTCCCTCCTCCTCGGGGAGCTTCCAAGCCCGGACTTTCACCTCATTAGCGGTTACAAACTCTTGATCGGGTGCCTGGGTGGGCACAGGAGGCACCCTTTTTCGCTCCACACAGATCCAGTTGAGGTTGTTGTCCTTCAAGTACGCCAGATTTGCTTTGGTGGCAATACCGGCATCCATGATGATGGTGGGCGTCGCTCCGTTCAGGTTCTCTATGGCCTTTTGGAGCGTAGCCGGCTCGCTCGCGTTGCCAGGTAGAATCTCCACACCGCGCGGGAATCCCGAGGCATCGAGCGTCAGCGCCAGCGTGACCAGAGGACAATCGCTCCGCTTCTCTTTGCTGCGCCCACGACGAAGGAGTTCTCCTTTCTCCCGACCGTGATAAAAGGCATTTGTTAGATCATAAAACACGATCGTCTCGTCAAAATCCAACACCCTCTTTGTGTTTCCAAAGAGGCGGTTCATGATCTCATGCCGGTGCTTGTGCAACCGGTCTGAGCATCGGTACAGCATGCTCAGACTTGGCTCCTGGAGGTTCAGCAGCTCCAGGATACTGGAGGTCTCCGTCATCCACTTATGGGTGCGCCGTTCACTGCCGGGACAGAGCATGCGTCCGACGATCAACGCACAGGCGAGCTTGATATGATTTTCGGGAAACTCGAGTTCACGCAAGAGTTCTTCCATGCCCAGCAGTTCGAGCGCTTGCAGCGCTAGGCGCTCGCCTCCGACGGTCTTGGCGTCGGGGTTGTAGACCTTGTCTGTAAGAATGGTGTCGCGACCATCCGGGTGTTTTGCATTGATGTCAAAGCCTTGGTCCAGAAGTCGTTTGACGATATCATCGACCGCGTTCTTCAGGTGCTCATCCTCTTCCTGTACGGGGATGCGCGCTTGTCCTTTCAGTCGGGCGGTGACCTGCTTGGCGAGTTCGGGCCAGTCTTGCTTAGGGATACTGAAATCCCGTCCGAGGTTGAGTAGGGTACGGTGGGTGGATTGTCCTTCGACGCGTACGGATTGAAGGAGCGCGAATGAGGTTCGCACCTGGCCGTTTTTGCGGCGGTAATTAGAGGCTCGTACGAAGATGGCGCTGCGCGTCTGGTCCGGGGTGGTGTTACGGCGCCGATCGCGGCGCGTTCCCGGAGGCCCTATCTATTTCACTACAACGCGATCGGCGACAATATCGACGAAAAACGGCGCTGAAATCGGCCCGCTAGGAGGAAAACGAAGAAAAACGAGGCCCCGCCGTCAGCCTGAGTGACAAAGATGGCCGAAATCGGCCCTCCAGGCGGATAATTGAGGGCGAACGAGGCCCCGCCGTCAGCCCGAGTGCCAAAGATGGGCTGAGCAGGCGCTGTACGTGGGGGATTCGGTGGACGACATGACGGCAGCCAAACGTGCTGGCATGTGGGCTGCCGGGTGCGTACCGCCCTACCTCGATGCAGCCTCGCAACGCGACCTTCTGTTAGCAAGGGGAGCAGACTTCGTCACAGGCAATCCCGACCTTCTGCCTGCGCTACTGGACTACTGGCGACCGATGGGCGGCGGCACTGCGCAGAAAAGCGTAGATTCCACATAATGGAATGGGTGCCCGCGACCCCTGGGAAAAGTCACGTGGCACCCTGGATCCCCCACTCACCGGAAGACGTCCTGCATTACGGAAGATGCTGCGGGTTGTTACGGCCCCATGCAGGTAAATCTGGAGTTTTGGCCCGGCCGTCATAATCTTTGCCATGGTCCGGCTTCCCTTCTTTCTGGCGCGGGGATTTGTCGCGGCCGAGACGATGGCAGCGGCTATGCCGGTCATTATAGGCGCGCACAAGACCGGTTTGCTTACGACTGTGGACCTCTTGGGCGAGCATGTCAGAAATCGGAGGCTGGCCGCGGCAGCGAGAGATCAGTATGTGCAGCTGCTTTATGCCTTAGCGGCTGAGCACGCCGCACACGGCGTCGAGGTAAATATCTCCATCAAGCTCAGCATGATGGGGCAGATCATTGATGAGGATCTGTGCTACGAGCACCTCCGCAGTCTGTTGACGGTAGCCCGCGAAGTGGGCGGTTTCGTACGCTTGGACATGGAAAACAGCACTATCCTGGAGTCGACGCTTCGACTTTTCGATGCGGTCTATCCAGAGTTTCCCAAGTCTGTCGGGATTGTGCTGCAGGCCTACCTGAAGCGCACCCGCGACGATGTGGAGCGCATGTGCGACCTGGGGGCCCGCGTTCGGCTGTGCAAGGGAGCGTATCGCGAGCCCAGCCGCTTGGCCTATCAGCGGATGAGCGAGATCCGGACCCGCTTTGTGGAATGCATGCAGGTGCTCCTGCGCCGCGGCCATTACCCGGCTATCGCGACGCATGACGATCGCCTGATACGCGCCACGCAGTCCTTTGCAAAAGACAAGGGGCTGGGGGCGGATACCTTTGAGTTTCAGATGCTGTATGGGATGCGCCCAAGACGGCAGCAGCAGCTGGCCGCTTCGGGCTACAACATGCGCGTATACATCCCTTACGGCAACATGTGGTTGCCCTACTATTCGCGCCGTCTTAGAGAGCGACCGGAAAACATCACATTCCTGTTACGAAACATTTTCCGCAGATAAGATGCTGTTGGGTGCAGCTTCTAACCCGAACTCGGGACCCGGTCCCTGCATGTGCTACTTTCGGTACGCGCGCACCTGGGTATGTGTCCTATGTTGATGGCGGTATCGCCCTTTGGCTCACAGTTTCCAGTGCTTTGTGTGTCGCACCCTGACTTTTCCCAGTAAGATTGCCGTATATGATCGAGACTAGTAGGCCTATGTGGTTCTTAGGTGGCGGCCTGTTTCTTTTGCAGTGCGTTCGGTACCCTGCTTGTGCCGGGTTGTGCGCTTGTGGGTGGCGGCGAGCACGCCAAGCAGCACCCTTGCTCTGCCGTGTTACTACATCCGACAAATTTGACTTTAGCAACAGTGCCGCTTAGATTAGCGTCATGTACATACAGAATCAGATTCTCCGGACCTTGAGCCGGCCTTCGTCGCTGCCGCGTTTGCGGCAGCTTGCCACAGACCAACCCGTAGAAAGTCGGGCTGCGTTGGCGCGTGCCACCTGTGAGGCCTTTAATTTTCGGGATGCATGTGGTCGCTTGCAGGAGACTAATTGTAGCCGGGCGCTGTCGATGTTGGCCGAACGCGGGCTGGTGGCGTTGCCAGAGGCACGGCCCCTACTGCCGCGCAGTGGGCATGTGCGCACACTGCCTGAGCCGGTACCACAGCCTTCAGGGCTGCCGGAACAAGTACAGGACATTGATGGACTATCCATCAGTCTGGTTACCGAACGTGAGCAGCTTGTGCTGTGGAACACGCTGCTGGCTGAAGAGCACCCACGCGGTGTGAGTCGGTTTCTTGGGGCCCAGCGCAAATATCTCATCCACAGTGAGCACGGCTATTTGGGTGCCCTTGGCTTTTCGGCTTCGTGTCTGCGTTTAGCGTGTCGGGACATCTGGATGGGCTGGAGTGATGTCGAGCGTAAACGGCATCTGCATCGGGTGCTCTGCCTGAGTCGCTTGTTGATTCGTGGTCCGTGTCGGAATCTGGCCAGTCATGTCCTGGGTCAAGTGTTACGGCGTATGGGGGCGGACTTTGAAGCGTGTTACGGCTATCGGCCCTGGATCATTGAGACGTTTGTGGACGCTGAGCGAACCGGCAGCTGCTTTAAGGCCGCCAATTTCAGATACATTGGGCAGTCCTCTGGCAAAAAACGCCACCCCGAGGATGAGCCGCGTACACCGAAAGCGGTCTTTGTGTATGAGTTAGCCCCTAGCTGGAGGAAAGAGCTGCAGGCGCATACGATCAGTACGCTGCCGGTACGGCAGCCGGAAGAGGGACTCTCGGAGTGGGTATCAGGGGAATTTGGCGGAGCACCTTTTGGAGATCGCAGATTGTCGGTACGATTGGAGAAGACCGCCGCCATGCTCAATGATGTGCTGGGTGAGGGCATTGCACGGCACACCGACTATAAGCTGGCCGATGTTCGGGGCTGTTACCGGCTTTTATCCAAAGAGGCGGATTCACCGGTCACTCTGGAGAACATTTTGTCGCCGCATCGGGCACGGACGCTGGAGCGGATGCGCAGTCAGAAGGTCGTGTTATGTGTCCAGGACGGATCCCACCTTAACTACGATACAAAGTTGACCTGTAAGGGGTTGCAGGTGATCGGCAGCAATCAGATGGGTGTGCAATTGCGTGGTCTGCATTTGCATGTGACCTTGGCGACAACGGAATACGGTGTGCCGTTGGGTGTATTGCGCTGCAGCACAAAACACCCCGATACCGGTCCGCTGAAGCCGAAGATGCAGTCGTGGCTGGACGGGTATGCGGATATTTGCGAGGCTGCCGAGGCCCTTCCGGCCGATACGTGTGTGGTGTGCGTGATGGATCGGGAAGCAGACTGCTTTGCGTTGTTTGATGCGCAGCGGCAGGCCGGTCGGGTAGAGATGCTGGTCCGGGTGAAGCATAATCGAATACTGGAATCAGGAGAGCGGCTGATTAACCAGCTTGCGCAAGAACCGCCCGCTTGTGAGATCAGGTTGGATCTGCGCCGTCTATCCAAGCGCAAGAAGGCGAAGGGTCGGCCCCAGCGGACAGCCCATCTGGAGATTCGCTTTGCTCGCATCACCATGCGGTCTCAACGTAAGAGACGGCCCCCCTTATCCATGTATGAGGTGAGTGTTACCGAGCCGAATCCGCCAGACGATGATACTGAACCCATCAACTGGACCTTGCTCACCAGCATAAAGGTCGAGACGGCGAACGATGCCCTTAGGGTGGTGAGTTATTATGTGCGCCGCTGGCGCATGGAGGAGTTTTTCTGTGTCCTCAAGAACGGATGTAGGGTGGAAAAGCTGTCCTTACGGAAGGCCGAGCGTCTGTCGCGGGCCATTGCCATCTATTGTGTCCTCGCTTGGCGCGTCATGCTCCTGACGCTGTTGGGGCGCGAGGCCCCAGACTTGCCCGCGGAGGTGTTCTTCACCAATGCGGAGCTTCGTTTCTTCGAGCGATACGCAAAGAGCTTTCGGCGCCCACCGCCATAGACGCTGGCTGCAGCCATACATCTGGTGGCCTAGTTGGGGGTCACCTGAACCGAAGCCGGGATGGCCCACCGGGTAACGAGATCATGTGGCGTGGGCTGGACCGATTAATAACAGCCGTATTCGCTATGAGCTTGCTGGAGGATGACCCATGACAACCATGCGTACCGTTTGAACATCCACATACGTGGGACTACGGAGAAGGTGCGGCCCGTTCGAGGCCGTAGCCTGTGACCCGACTATCGACCTCGCGGAATCCATATGCCACCGGATCTATCGGTACAACCTCCCATATGTTATCCCCTACAGTCCACAAATCTACCATCAGACTACCCAATGAACCCTACGCTGCTAAATGTTATAAGACGCACTGATATGGTGAAACGGCAGAGCAAGCCTCGGCATCAAGGGACCTACCCTCATCTCCTGTGCAGCACAGCTGCAGGAAGGTTACATCATATCAGTATCCCTCCGCATGTTGGTGGCTCACGGCGTATGTCATCCATGTAACACACCCAAATCACGGCAATACCTATTCCGATTCCACACTCACGGAAGAGGTCGCCGTTTCGATGGTAACAGTATCCCGCGACATCGTATACTTGAGGCACCAGGGGTACGGAACCAAGCCCCTCAGGCACTGCACCGGCTGGGCGTACGAGTAAATCCGTACACCAGCATCGCAGCAACGTTCTCCAGGTGTACTATGAGTACGGCCAGCGTGGCGTCTTGGCAACTCGACTTTGGTATACAGAACGGCGCGTACCCTGGGTTCGCCGCCAGCATGGACAGCCTAGCGGCAGAGGTACGCCATTCGCATGGCCTGCGGCAAGCGTTCGAGCTGCTCGAGTTGGATGGCGTATTCTGTTCGGAACAGACGCCGCTCGTCTATTTCAAAGAGACTGACGCGATAGAGCCCGGTCAAGCCCTCAGGTTGCACCGTAGGTTCTGGAACCACGGTACAGCACCCATCCTCGTCCTCATTGCGCCAGGTCAGGTCCACGTGTACTCTGGCATGGCGCGACCGCAGCCGACGGAAGAAAGCACGGAAGACCCGAACTGCCTGGTCGAAAAGCTGGAGCGGGTGGCCAGCGAGCTGCAGAACTTCCTCGTTGCAGTGGACAGCGGAGCGTACTTTCGCGAACATCAGGGGTCGTTCGCCCCCAGCAATCGCGTTGACAGGGATCTGCTCACAAATCTGAGCAATGCACGCGAGGTGCTACGGGCGGAGGTTCGCCATGTTGTCGCTAAGGGCAGCCTCGATGCACTGCTATGCCGACTTATCTTCACATGCTATCTGTTCGACCGTGAGGTAATCGGCGAACGCTACCTCGCGGACCTAGAGATAGCGGATTGCGCACACCTTCGCGATGTGCTGGGCATTCGCCCGTTACGATCGGCCAAGGCAGCGCTCTACAACTTATTCCGCCAGCTCGACGAGGACTTTAATGGCGACCTGTTCAGTAACGACCTCCAGGAAGAGGAATGTTTGGTGCAAGATATGCACATCCAGACGCTCTATGAGTTCTTCCATGGGACGGATGTGCGCACGCACCAGGGGCAGTTCTGGCCGTATGATTTCCGCTACATTGCTGTGGAAACAATCAGCGAGATTTACGAGCACTTCCTGAAGTCGGACAAGAGTCACAACGGGGCCTTCTACACTCCGCGATTCCTAGCCGAAATCGTGCTCGACACGGCGCTCGAGGGCAAGCGGGAACTGCTCGGAAAGACGTTCCTGGATCCAGCCTGTGGGTCTGGAGTCTTTCTGGTCGGACTCTTCAATCGTTTGGCATGGGAGTGGACGCAGTCTCATCCCGATGTCCCAAACGAGCGGCGAGCCGAGGGATTGATCCGGTTGCTCCGCGACAGCTTGTTTGGCATCGACAAGAACCCGGTGGCGTGCCGCATCGCAACATTTAGCCTATATCTGGCCTTCCTCGCCCAACTAAGTCCCCGCGATATCCAGGAGTTGCAACGAAACGGGCCACCCCTGCCGCGTCTGGTAGACGAACATGGTGGATCAGCGCACGGCCCGGAGGTGGAGCGACGCAACATCGTGTGCGCAGACTTTTTCTCCGCCAATTTGCCAGAAAGTGTGGATTTCGTGGTTGGCAATCCACCATGGGGCAGCGTAACCCAGGAAGTACCGGCGGCTCAATGGTGTATGGATCACGCAAGGGTTATGCCGAATAGGCAGATCGCAACGGCGTTCGTTTGGAAAGCCATAAAACATGCGCGCGCAGAGGCAGTTGTGTGCCTTGTACTTCCGTACGGCACGCTATTCAACCATGGGAGGAAGGCACTGGAGTTCCAGAAGGCGTGGTTCGAGGAGTATCGCGTCGAACACATCTTGAACTTAACGGACCTGCGTTTCTTCCTGTTTCGGGACGCGAGTCTCCCCGCGATCGTCGTACGGTACCGGAATGCCCCGCCCGACAGGATCCACGGTAAGGTAGAGTACTGGGCGCCGAAGGTGAGCTGGTTGACCACCAAGGCGAACATCGCTGCGGCGGGACCGCGGGATCGGACTGGGATCGCCGTCTGTGACGTGCTCAAGGATCTGGATACCCCAGACGCACCGCAAGTGTGGAAGCGACACTTCCGGGCTACCCCCAGGGATCAGCAGTTTCTCGATCGGCTGATGGAGCTTCCGCGCCTGCGCGATCATGTGCGGGGTCCTCGTAGACGCGACGGTCCGGAACGATGGATAATGGCGGGAGGTTTCCAGTTCACAGGGCCCAGCGACAAAGAGTGCCCGGTGAAGCAACTGGAGCTCCCGTCGACTCGTTTCATTGATGCTAGGAGCTCGGCGATCGACCTCATCCTGTTGCCAAGCGACTGCCGCATCTTGTCATCGAGCATTATTGGTGTGCAGCAACGATCCAATTCCTACACAGGGATTTTTCGAGCACCGCATGTTCTCATCACGGAGGGATTCAAACGCATTGCGTTCGCGGACTTCGACGTCAGTTTTCGGCACACGGTGAGAGGAATACACGGGCCGAAGGAGGATCGCAACCTACTGATATTCCTGGCCTGCTACCTACGAACTGATTTGGCCCGCTACTTCAGCTTTCATACATCGTCACACTGGGGCGTTTACCAGCCCAAGGTGACTATCAACGAAGTATTGCGGCTTCCCCTGCCTCTTCCAGAGCAGCTGGATGATCCGCAGCAGGGACTGCGGATCATCGACGAAGTGTGCAGAATTGTGGATACGGCGTACCGTGAGCTCGACAAGTGCGTTATTAACAGGGCTATTAGCGTTGCATCGGTAAGCGCATGTGTTGAACCGCTGGTAAACGAGTACTTCAGCATATACCCATCGGAGAAAGTGCTGATTGCGGATACGGTCCGCATCGTGGCGCCATCGGCTCAGCCTCGGCAGCAACAAAGGACCATGCCTGGCTTAGCAATCTGCACTGAGGCGCAAGGTGAGGCGTACACGGAGCGGCTCTGCACAACCCTGAACAATTGGGCTCGGCGGTCGAGCTACTCGGTACGGGGCACCGTCACGATCTCGAAGCCCTTAGGCGTGGGAGTTGTGCTATTAGAGAAGATGCGGCTTGCGGAGCGTACTGGATCCTCGCCACGCATCGGACAGGAGCTACCGCGCGTGCTTCGAAAAATTCGCGACGCGCTCGCCGTTGATAGCAGCAGTTGGAGGTCGCTGCGGGAGGTAGTGTTGTTCGACCGTAACAAACTGTACATTTTGAAGCCAGCCGCGCGAATCCATTGGACGGAAACAGCTGCGCTTAACGACGCTGACGCCCTCGCGGCGACACTGCTTGCCAGCATGCGGTCGGTCAACGGATGAGATCGCTTGGGTCACCCGACGACTGGCGCGATCTGATCACATCGTACGTGCCCGACATACTAGCGCTCCCGCGGTGCATGTGGCAGACGATGCTCCCGCTTGCGCCAGACGCACGAGAGGATCCTACAACCGACGAGTTTTGCCGCCGACTAAGGCAAAGTCGGGATGCGGCAAAGCTACCACTCCGGATAGACACCCAGCTTGTGGAGCTCGGCGACTCGTCGGACACCGATCAGGGAAGGATGGACATTGTCTTTTCCCCCCTGGCACCAACCGAGGTCGTTTATTACTGTCTGGAGTGTAAGAGGCCCAACGTGCTAAAGGCCGGCTTTACTCGCTCATACGCCACGGAATACGTAATTGACGACGGGATGATGCGATTCATCACTGGTCAGTACGCGTCACAAGTCCAACATGCTGGTATGCTGGGCTACGGGTTGGCGACATATTAACTTATCCTGATCGGAACCATCGGCTCCGTAACTGCGTAGATGCTATGCACGCCGATAACCGCTCCCGCCTGCCTGAATGTCGGAAATAGTCCTTATTTACGTTTCACGTAGCTCCCTTTACGCTGCTTTCAGTCTGGCCCTGCGCGAAGGAACGCCGTACACGGACGTCTTTCGCCGAGCTGTTGTCGATGAGGCCCTGATTGCGTACTCGAAGCGGATCCGAGCTGCCCAGACGGCACGACTGAAAGCCGACCCACGAGAGCGCCCGTAGCCTTGCTACTGAGCCAGACATACCGCTGCTATACGAAGAAGGCGGGCTATGCCCGCCTGCGGCGGATGTTCGTTAACGGTAAGTGGGTCCGCAACTGGGCGGTCGAACAATGCCGCAACGCACACAAGGTAGCAGAGAAGCATCCGAGCTATTTCACGTTGACGAAGCTCTGGACGGCCGCCCGCAGAGCCGATGAGCGCAATCTCGAGTTCGGCGTGGCTGAGCAGCGTTCTGTGATCAGGGGCGTGACGGAGGGTTACAAGCGCTTTTCAATAAGCACCATGCGCGCCCGCCGCGTTTCAGCGGCGACTTGGTGAAGAGCTTCAGGCTGCTACGAAAGCCCGAACGCGTCAGGCGCTAAGACTATCGCGTTCGCATCAAGGGCGTCGGGTACGTCCGTTTCACCGATCGGCGCGGGTTGATCAAGCGCTACGGCTGCAAGTTCGTGCGCATCGTGCGGTCGTCGCTAGGTACCGAATACACGATACAAGTCGTGTACGAGCGCCCCGAGGCGCCAGAGAACAGCTGCGCAGACACGCCGATGGCCGTGGACCTTAGCTGCAAGGCCATCGCGACGCTGGCGGATGGAAAGAGCTACGCGCCCATCAAAAAGAGTGAGCCCCGCAGGGACGCTTTGCGGCGTCGGGCTGCTAAAACGAAGAAAGGCACGCGTCTGCGCCGAAAGCGGTTCGGTGCTTGGCGCAAGGAGGCCGAGCGCGTAGTAAGACGCAACCGCGGGTACCGCCACGAGGTGGCTGCCGACGTCGTCAAGCGATCCGCGAATCTGTTTCTGGAAGACCTGAAAGTAGGATGCATGACACGCGCCGGTGGCAGCCGCAAGACGGGGCTGAACCGATCGATGCGCGCGCAAGGGCTGTACGAATTGGTACAGCTGTTGAAGTACAAATCCGCTTTGCTTGGCGGCAAGGTGGAGCTGGTTCCGCCGAACGACACAACGCAGAGATGCAGCGCTTGCCATCATAAGCCGGAGGAAAGGCTACGCCTGGCTGACAGGAAGCATCGTTGTGCCATGTGCGGAAAGACCCAGTGCCGCGACGTTAACGCGGCGTTGAACGTGTTGTATCGGGGCCTTTGCCCTGATGGATGGGCGGCGAGCCTATCGTACGCGCAACACGTGTCTGCTCACCCGGACGCTGAGCGGCATCCGCTGTTGGATGCTGTGGCAGGTCTGGGGAGTGTACAGAATCGTGCTCGTGAGCTGCATCCGCAGGGGTGTTGCGCACCCACGAGTGCAGGCGAAATTGACCACCGGCCCAGGGGGTGCGCCAAAATTAGTGGAAACGTGGCTTGGGGGAGAAGGGGATTTTGGGGTTTGGCAGTCGGGTCCTGGCCTTTATAAGTGCCTTTCGGAGCTTGAGCAGGTGTTGGTGATTGGGGATGGTTTTCAGTTTGGGTTCTGCATACATGAGCGCCAGCGCCGTCCAGCGGTGGACCTGTGTCGAGTTTTTCCAACTGCAAACATTGCGCGTCAATCTGCCGAGGGTACTATTGAGATTCTCAATACAATTGGAGGTGCGCAGGCTTTGGCCGAGCTCTTTGGCTATTCCGAGCCTTTGGATCGTGAGCGTTTCCTCCATGCCTTCCTCCAGACTCTTCATGGCCTTGAGTTGGTTAGAGGCTTCCAGGTCGTCCTTGATCGATAGGAGCTCCGCCTTCGCGTCTCTGTAGTCTGGAATCTGATAGGCTTTCTGCAGGCGCGCCCGATATACGAGCTTATCTTCTTTGCTCATGTGGGCCACGACGTTTTCCCGCTTGTGCCAACAGCAGCGCTGCACCTGCACGAACCCGCCGAAGACCTCTTTGATAGCGGCGTGGAGCCCTTTGGCGCCGTCGACGACGCAGAGCAGGCCCTGATGTATTGGCAGACCCCGGTCGAGCAGGTCTTCTAAGAGCCCCTTGGTGGCCTCTTGGCTCTCGGACCCCACTTCGACGCACCCAAGAACGACCTTCTTACCTTCAGAGGTCAGCCCCATGGCGATGAGCACCTGGTGCTTGCGAAAGTACTTGCCATCGATGAACAGACCTACCAGATCGTAGTCGTTCAGCGGGCGTTCATAGAATTCCTTCAGTACCTTCGCAGCGCTGCGCCGGAAGATGCGACCTACCGATGATTGGCTCAGCCCGAACGCATCGGTGTACTCGTCCGCGATGGCCTCGTAGTTGCGTTGACTGACGCCGAAGAACAAGGTGCGCATGAGCGCATCTTCATTGATTCTCGCCTCGTGAAACGCGCGATAGCTGCGCAGGACACGCTCGCACTTTACCTTCACGTCGCGTACCCGGGGCACCCTGATCGGCACACGGCGCCCACTAATGCGGACCGTACCGGGGTTGGTGCCATGCCGGTAGCAAGGCCTCTGGCTGGCACCCTTCCTGCTGTAGCGTTTGCCGCAAAGTGCCTCGACCTCCGCAGCCATGACGGCCATGATCATTTTCAGATGCAGACTCGGCCAGTTGACCACGCGAGCGATGAGATCAACCAAGCTCATCTTCGAAAAGGCTTCCTGGATCCCTGTTATTCGCCCGTCAGCCGTGATTGTGATCGTAAATGCGCTCATATTCTCGTAGAGTGGGGTTGATTTAAGCCGGTAAGCTGCTCACGCAGCGCCGGAAGATACGCGGCGTGGCCCAAGCGGTACATCCCTGCTTCCATGGCCATCAGGTCAAGGGCCATAAAGGTACTGCGCTGATCCGATGGCATCCAGTCTGAGCGTTGGCGCAGGCGCCCACAGAGTCGCTGCGCCAGACGCGTAATCACGCGCGTCGTCGTTAAGCTGCGCCCCAATGCCATATAGGCCCCGGCACGGTGCACGGTGAGCGTCTCTTCCAGCCCCTTGGCCAACGCGCGGCCAGCCGACTCATTGATGCGGTACACCCGTTGTTGCAGCCGCTTCAGGGCCCCAAGAGCATCACCATATTCCAGCGCGCCCCATGCATGATGCAGCGCACGGCCCACCTTCAGACGATACTCCTGCGGCAGATAGCTCAGTACCCGCGCACGCTTCTCAGCAAGGCAGCGCTGCACAACGATGCGGTCACCAGAGTGGGCCACCAACGCCCGCCTGAGTCCCACGGCGCCCGGTATTACGTACAACAGGCTTTCGCTCATGCGCAACCCGCGACGCGCAAGCTGCTCCAGCATTCCCTTTAATGCCTCCGTATGCTGCAACGAGCAGGCTGCCAGGCTCAATATCCGCTTGTACCCGGCTTCGGTGACGCCCACAACGAAGGTGTATTGCACCGCCTGGACGTATGCGGCACTCATCCAGAGAGCCACGAAGTTCTCGTCAGTAAACGAGCGTGTGCAAAACTCCTCATAAGCACGATCCGCACGGTCTGCTTCCAGCCGATAATCCGATAAGAGCGGATCTTCAGCTTTCTCTTGATGCTCGGAATCACTACCACACGTCGAGCACAACGGTACAGCCGACTTACCATCTGTGTTTCCCTGCGTCTCTGAACCCGCATCGTTAGCGGCCACCAGAGATTGCAATGGAGGATCGGGCCACTCGCGACCCAGAAGCTCAATGATCAGGTTGCATTGCTTCAAGAGATACAACCGCCAGCCGTCGACGCTCGTCAGAGCATCACCTGATACGGCAGGTATTACAGCATGTCGTCCTTCTAATGGCATCGATAAAGTGCGTTGTGGTTAGGGAGCTCAGGTGCATTGTCCCCCCTGAGCGTGCCGCGTTTCCACTAATAATGGCTCACCGCCCCGGCCAACTAGGCAGATAGGTTAAATTTTCGCCAGCCCTACGTACTAGATGGGAATGATGCGGAAGCGATAAGGCGCGTGTAAGCCGCAAGCGGCAGGTGGTGCAAGGAATTGGGTATGAGAGAGCCTTGCTTCGTGCTCCAGTCTTCAATCCGAACGGTAGACTATGCAGCTAAAGAGACACAGCACTGGCGTGGGCCCAACGGAGGTCGGCTAGCGATACAACACCTATTCTTATCTGCCACGGCGAGTCTAGTCTAGGATTCTTCGCAGCAGAAACGCTTAGGGGCGACGGTAGGCGGCTTGCGCCTGCGTGCATCGGCCGGCTTGGCACTTTGATATCCGTTATTGTCCATTGGCCCCGTATTTTGGAGATGTACGCTACTGCTCGCTATCGCTGCTTTGCCGATGGGTACGATGTTTCGCGATTGCTAGCCGAATGTTCCGCGCATGCTTCCTGGATCGCTCTGAGACTGGCTGCTGGAGGATCACTTGGTTTACTATGTGTCTGATTTCGTGGATCGGCTGGACTTGAGTGCGGTTTACGCTCCCTACGACGGTGATGGTCGCCGTAATCGGCCGTGCCATCCGGCGATGATGTTGAAGGTGCTGATTTATGCTTATATGGTCGGGGTATTATCGTCCCGCAAGATTGCTGCCCGTCTGGAGACCGATGTAGCGTTTCTGGTATTAGCAGCGGGCAATCGTCCGAATCACCGGACGATCTGTGCGTTTCGTCAACGCTACCTGCAGGATTTTCGGAAGTTGTTCATTGAGCTTGTTATGGTGGCTCGTGCGGCGGGGTTAACAAAGCTGGGTAAGGTTTCGATAGACGGCACGTAGGTGGAAGCCAACGCGAGTAAGCGCAGGGCGATGAGTTACGATCGCATGGTCAAGGAGTCGGCGCGCCTTCAGGGGGAGATAGATGAATTACTGGCACGTTCGACGCGTACCGATGCAGAGGCGGATGCGCGCTTCGGGAAGGTGGGTGGCGACGTTGTATTGCCGCTGGTCGTGGCTACTCATAGCGGTCGACAGAAGGCATGGGAGGAAGCGGAACAGCAGCTTGAGGTGCTCTGGCGCGAGCACAAGTCTGTTAGGGCCAAGGCGATGGGGTCTGCCAAGAAGCAGTCGGGCAATCATTCAGCGGATGCGTCTAGTCCGTCGGATCTGCGATCCGATGCACCAGCCGAGCGTCCGGTGGGCCGTTCTGTCGCTACAAATGAAGCCGACGCGGCCACAGGTGCCATATCGGGGGCCCTCTCGGCAAAGAATTCCAAATGTTGCCGATCACACATCAGATCCGGCCCTGGAGGCAGCGGGTGGCCGCCGCGATGGTTTGGCCGCCGCTAGGGATGAGGACCGCCCGAAGGATCCCAAGTCTGCTCCGCCTCCGGTGGTGGACGTTCCAGAAGGCAGCACCATAGATGCGGACATAGTGCGACGCCAGAAAGAGCTCAAGACCATTGGGGAGGGGAAGGCGGCGTTGGAAGCCAGGCAGCGTGCAGCGGATGCGGCGAAGGAGCGCAAGCCATGGGGTGGCCCAGCGTATAAACGTCCCTTCGGGGTACCGGACAACCAGGCAAAATGCGACTTCACCGACCCCGAGAGCCGATTATGAAAACGAGCCAACATGGCTTCCAGCAAGCGTACAATGCATAGACGATTGTGGAGTCTGAGTATCAGCTGATCGTGGAGACGTGCGTGAGAACCCAGCCGCGGATCAGAAGCAATTGTTACCGATGGTGTCGGCAGTAAAGGAAACCTATGGTCAGCAGCCCGATAAGGTGTTGGCAGACAAGGGCTATTGCTGCGAGGCCAATCTTGCTGGTTTAACGTCGTGTGGTGTGGACGGATACGTAGCATTGGGGCGTGAGGGACGCAAGGCCGTGTCCGTTAATCCAGAGACAGGCCCCACCAGCCCTCCACAAGTGTCCAGCCTTGTCTCGGATTACCCGTTCAACTTGGATCGGAATAGGCAATCGGATTATGCAGACGGGCACAATGCCACCCTGAGCACGTCGCAAACCCCCGAAAACGCGCTGTACCAACACGAATAGGCTCCGTCAACGGGGCATGCACCAAGATCGCCAGCCAGTCCCCCAGCGGCCGCTAACGAATTCCAACTGGTGAATAAGGTGGGGTCAAGAGAGTCAGGCGCATTTAGGTGCTTTACAAACTTTGGAAGGTGCTATTCTAAGCGCCGGATTCCTGAGCACGCAGGAGTTAGTCGTCGCCCGGTATCTCTCACGAATTCGCGCGACGCATGCGCCGCGACTGGTCATAGTTGCAACGTGTTCGATTTCGGAATGCCGCCTCGACAAGCCACCGTAATTTGTTTGGACTCTCAGCAATCCTCCCCCAGGGAACGACGGATATACAGGCTGGTTTCGTCAAGAGATTGTCGATGATCCGTGCAGGCATATGAGGATATTGGCGCTCGTATTCCGCTCGGCTTCCAATTGGTCTCCAACGTTGTGGATCAACATCTGGATATATTTCCTCCCTTTCTTCTTTGCTCTGCGCTACGCCCTGGTCCGAAGGTCCGAGCAGATTGATAACCAGAACGCCCGATTTCTTGTTAACCTTGCCATCCAACATGCTTGAATAAATCTCCCAGTCGACGTGCTTTCTGCGCTTCGTATCCTGGCCAATCAGCACAATGGTCACCGTCGAATCCCTCAAGTACTCGTCCCTGATGCTCTCGAATGCGTTAATCGGAAAGGGAATCGTCAATATTACCGGTGTCCACGGAGACGTCGTGGAATATAGCGTCCCGGTGAGCCATCTCAACGATGTGATCCTTATACCACTGGTCGTTTGAGTGGTGGAAGCTTACGAATACCTTGTGCATTTGCGCTCTGAAGGGTTAAGGTGTTTGTTCGGGCGTTTGCTGACGCAATCGGTGTACGCCTCGGAGCACGAGCAGGACAGCATGTCCGATGAACGGAGTGCTCGCTAACATCTTGTTTTCCTCTGCCGACAGCCCGTTCTTCAAGTCCCCGCTGGTCCATTGCTCGAACTTTTGCCGGCCCGGCCAGCCATTGCGTGATCCGGCCCACGGCTCAACGAGACCAAGGGTCTCGGCCACATCGCGGGCACATCCGCCGAACCCGCCAATCAGGAACAACGGTTGGCTGGCGCGAAGCGACAGCAGTGCCTCTTCCGCCACCCCGGGCATACGCCCTCTGTAGCCTGCAACCTGACCGCCAAGTAGCACTCGAGCATCAGTGGAAGAACACTGGTACTCACGCATTGCGGTCAGTCCAGCAATCCATTCATTACGTCTTGGTGCACGCGTTAGAAGGCTGCGACGAGCGTCCATTGGCAGCGGAGCCCCGTCACACCCGAGGAGAATGAGCTCGGCCGCTCCCCGAAGCTCCGCTTGGAGCTCGTCAATCTGGTCCATTCGGAACTCGATATGAACAGGCCATGCCAAGTGATTGGTAACCCTGACAACACTCTTCAAGTCAGCATTGGAGGTGTATCGCAACACCAGCTCGAAGAGAAGTCGCGTGAATCCGTCGGCACGCAGGTCGCCACCGTAGGCAAGGTTCGTGTCGGCCGCGAGAAGGTGAAGGGCAAGCTTGGCCGTGGCCTCCTTGAGGTGGCCTTCGCTCAGGCCCAGTGCTGCCATGTCCGGGCTATCCGACGTCGAGATGGCAACGGTCATCGGTTTCTGCATCGGGCTCATATCCCCTTCCTTCGCCAGCCAATCGGTCATGGACTGGACTTTAAGACCGTTCCAGATCGCACTCATGAGCTTCGTTTCCTCTTTGCTAATCGGAGGGTTAGGATACACTACGGTTCTGCACATCTCCTGTGTGATCGCCAGGGTTGCCAGGGAGGCGAGTTCGGGTGGACGGGACATAAAGATAGTGCCGGTCGGGTGCTCTGGCAGCGCCTTGACCCGACAGCGCCAGAGAAACCACATGAGCACCTCGTCCAGCAGCTTTCCGGCGATCTCTGGAAAGCGATTCTTCTTGACGGGGTCCATTCTAACGACCGGCACATTGCCGAGATACGGGAATGCTCTTTCGTCGCCATCACGTAGACAATCCACGACGATCATGGGTGCCCCCTTGCGCTTCGCCTCGAGTACCTCACGTCGGCACCATTCGCGAGAGGAATAACAATCCGTGTGGATCGCCAGGAAGATTGAGTTTCGGATGTTGTGAATAAGAACCTCGGAGAAGGGCAGTCCCCCTGGAATGTCATTGACATCCAAAAAAGTGGAAAGCGCGCTGTTCTTGTGGAGCCAGCAGCGGATCTCTTCCGCGATCTCCTTTCCGTCCTGCCTAGTGTAGCTTAGAAAGATCTGAATCTTTTCCAAGTACCCTTCAAGCCCGGATTGATCGCTACTCGAATGGTGGCGCAACATTCGAGCAAATTCGTACGCTAACTCCCTGATAAGCCGCTTCTCGCGTGCCTCGTTCGCCGAATCCCACTGGTCCCAGCGGAGAACCTGCTCCTCAAGCTCCACTTTGTCGAGAACACCGGCTTCCATCGCTACGGGTAAGAGAAGGGCTCCAAATCGTTGCTGTGCGACACGTCGGCCCAAATCGCGGAGCCGGGTTACCCATCCAGCATCCGCAGCAAAGGACCCGGTGATCAAAGCTATGATGGCAATGGGGTACCCGGCTTGCCAGCTCCACTGAAGGGGAGAGGGTGCGTCAGAATCAAGTATCCCCTGGAATGCCACTTCAATGCCGGGGCCGCCCATGAAGTTGTGGTTGAGGCAAGTGCCGAAATGATCCCTAATGCGTTCCGCTACCTGGGAAGCCTGATCGCTGCCCGGGGGCCTCAGCACATGGATCAGAAATGGCGGAGGAGGCATAAATGACATATCGGTTGGACACAGCTGCGACTCACGCGGTTCCTGAGCCTGCATCAGAGGCAAGAAGTCTACGATGCCCCCATACCCCAAGGGCTCCCTTAAGTCTTCAATCGTGACTTGACCACGGCTGTTGCATCAGGGACCTTACGGGCATGCAAAGGCAACTCGGGATCCTGGAAACGCTTCACAGTGCCGTGCCAGAGGTGTCGACCACGGTAGCGGCACGCAGAGAAGACCCATCCAATCAATGCAATATGCATCGTACGGGACGCTTGTATCCCACAGGCAACCACCTCTCTATGCCTCGACCAATCCTCAGCAGGCCTGCTCGGTGTCATAAACCCAAGCCATCACGCCACAGCGGAAGATATTCCTAACCAGCCTGGAGCCGAGGTTGCTACATATCCATAAAGGGCCCCATCAAGAAATATGATGGATACATGGCCTTCAATCAATGCGCTCTACGGGACGGTCATGCACCAGGAGCGCTCTTTGCGGCGTCCGCTTGGGCCAGAAAATGCTCCGCATCGATGGCCGCCATGCATCCTGTGCCAGCAGCCGTGACGGCTTGGCGGTATTTGCGGTCCTGCACATCGCCGCATGCAAAGACGCCGGGAATATCGGTCAGGGTCGACCGCGGCTCTGTCACCAAGTACCCCTGCTCATCCATCGTTAGCCATTGCTTGAAGAGCTGCGTGTTGGGCGTGTGGCCTATGGCCACAAATAGCGCACCTACGCTCAGGTCACGCACAGTCCCATTGCGTGTGCTGCGCACGCGCACGCCGGTTACGGAGTCCTCACCCAGCACATCGATGACGACAGCATCCCACAGGACATGGATCTTACGGTGCGCAAAGACACGCTCCTGCATGATCTTTGAAGCCCGGAACGCATCCCTACGGTGGATGACCGTCACCTTGGACGCGAATCGGGTAAGAAACAGTGACTCTTCCATAGCCGAGTCGCCGCCGCCCACCACGGCCAGCTCCTCGCCCCAAAAAAAGGCTCCGTCACACGTTGCACAAGCGGAAACGCCGCGACCCAGCAATCGTCTCTCGTTATCTAGTCCAAGGTATCGGGCACTAGCGCCAGTCGCAATGATCAATGCCTCGGCCATCACGGCGGCCTCATCATCGACCACTAGGCGGAAAGGCCGCAATGACAAGTCCACTCGCGTAACAACGCCAGGGCGAATGTCCGCCCCAAACCGGACGGCCTGGCGCCGGAAATCTTCCATCATCTCTGGACCCATCACCCCGTCAGTGTACCCGGGGTAGTTTTCCACATCGGTCGTGGTGGTCAGTTGCCCACCGGGCTCAAGACCGGCGATCACCAGCGGCTGCAGGCTGGCACGCGCCGCGTACAGGGCAGCCGTGTAGCCAGCAGGCCCCGATCCGATGATTACGATACGACGCTCCTCGGCGCCAGCGGAGCCCGCCTCACTCTGCAGCGATCCCATCAAGATAAGAGAGGGTATGTGGGTGGCTGCCGTCCAATGGTCTGCAGGGCAGCCGTAGCAGCTACGCTGGCTGCTCGCTCACCATCTGGTCAAGGCGCTGGGTCAGAGCCTGCTTCGATACCGCCCCTACTAGGTGATCCGTCACCTTGCCACCGTTGAAAAACAGCAGTGTCGGGATGGAACGCACTTGGTAGCGCATCGACACACGCTGGTTGTTATCCACATTGACTTTCACAACCTTCGCACGACCTTCATATTCAGTCGCTACGGCCGCCACTGTTGGTGCTATCGCGCGGCAGGGGCCGCACCATGGTGCCCAGAAGTCCACCAAGACTGGCACAGATGCATTGAGCACCTCCGAGCGGAAGGTAGCGTCGGTAACGTCAACCGTTTTTCCTGCCATAACAATGTTGCTATCGTTTGATGAGTCCGTATTGCCGCGCAGCCGCTGTTACAGACCGCGCGCGGCGCTGTTTCCAGAAAGAATCGTGCCGGCGCTGCGTTGGCGGACTGCCAGACTGCGCATGCGCCAAAACCTGCCAACCGGCGCATTGCGACCGTCTGCACAGGAAAGCCTTTCGACCCTGCCTCACAGTGTGGCAGAACACGCCTTGCCCGCATGCCTCAAAGGCAGCGGCATCCCCGCCTGCGACAGACTTCCGCCTGCGTCGGTGACACATCCAGTGGACTCTTGCCACCTGGCCATTGGCGCGGACGGCAGTCCGCTCCAACGTCGCCACGCACTGGAACCCCTATCCATACCTTCATGTGATACGGGAGCTACAGTGGACAAAAGCAGCGACGACCAATGTAGATTGGAGTCGAACCACGCACTGCGCTACGACGCTCTTGTGCGCACTAACGTCCGCTGCCGCGACGCTCATCTGCTGAGTTAACTGCCACAATATGCGGCTCCCTCGTACCCTATCCAACGCTTTCAATCCACACTTGATGCACACGAAGCGGACTCGCCGACCGAACACAAGGCGCTCGGCGCCCAGATCCGCGTGGTCACGGAGCTGATAGGTGCCTTTTGCGCCGCCATCAGCGCATGCGGCCTCGCTATCTCTGCCATTTGACCATAACGGTGCGTCTCACAATATGTGGGAGCGTATGGTTCATCGGGTAGTCTGATGGTAGATTTGTGGACTGTAGTGGAAAACATATGGGAGGTTGTACCGATAGGTCCGGTAGCATGTTGATTCCGCGAGGTCGATAATTGGGGCACAGGCTACGGCCTCGAACGGGCCGCACCTTCCCCGTACTCCCACGTATGTGGATGCTCAAACGGTACGCATGGTTGTGGTCATCCTCCAGCAAGCTCATAGCGAATACGGCTGTTGTTAATCGGTCCAGCCCACGCCACATGACTCGTTACCCGGTGGGCCATCCCGGCTGCGGTTCAGGTGACACCCCAAATAGGCCACTAGGTGTACGGCTGAGTGTAGCGTCTCTGGCGGTGGGCGCCGAAACCTTTGTCCAACGACAACTAGAATTGAGACCAGCGACAATTAGAATTGCGGTTCGGGAGGAGGAGACTCCCCGGCGGAGCAGCGACCTGCGAAGCCGGGGAGTCTGTCCGATTTCGTAGGCGTTCAGGGGTCCGTACCGCGTTCGTTCGGGGTAAAGATACTGCTGCATGGGAGACATATAATTCAGGTTTTTCCTTGTTTGATTGGCGTTGGTTGGAGGCTTCCAGTCATCCTCTGTGGTAATGCTGCTGGAGCCTGTTTAGGGCGGCCGTCACCCTCACCATACGCGTGCCGTTGGTTTCCGGCTGGCTGAAGGCAACAGGGCGGGCGGGTGGTCCATAGGCTGCCCCGTTTGGTCGATACCGTGTCCTCGCGGGGCCGCTTTCGTGCAGTCTCTGTAGCCATCGTACAGGCCCTCGGTGCGCTCTCGCCCGTGCTGGAGGCATACCAGGGTGTTCAGGCTGAGGCCGTCGTATGCGCCTTTCTCGCGTGTCCCTGAGCATCATACGGCGATGCGGAACCGTGCAGCCCAGAACACAGAGCAAGGCCATCTCACCGCTGTTCGGTGGACTAAAAGGGGTCCATCCCCCACGCAGTTATCAGGCTTTTCTTCTACCTCATACTTTCACCTCCATGCCTGTACGTGACACACGAATGGAACCGACCAGGGCGGCGCTGCAAGTCCTCGAACACAGCCTTGACCTCCAGCCCAAGGTTCTCCTCCAGATAGGGCGGTATTTCGCCCCATACATCCGCAAATGCGCCTGGACGCGTGCAATACGTTCGCTGGGTCTTCATTTCGCTGGGCAGCTTGCCCGCGCGCAAGTACTTGCGTGCGGTATTCTCGGACCTACCGGCCTTCGCCGCAGCCTGCGTATTCCGCTTCAAATCGACCAGTGGTTCCACGGGAAATCGACCACCGATTCCACGGCAAATCGACCAGTGGCTCCACGGCAAATCGACCACCTGAGCTGGCGCGCGCCGACCGGTGGCGGCGGGGTGTAGGAGGTCGGTTAACGGGCCTGCCAAATTGGCAGTCTGGCGGAGTTAGAAACGGGTTATTGTTGCCTGTCGCGGGTGATGGCGGCAGGTCAAGCGCAGGTGGTATCGTACCCTCTTTACTTACCAAAAGAGGGATACTTATGCCAAACAAGAGGGTTGTTATGCGTGTTTTGTGGGACGTTCTGCGGTTGTCTGCGGAGTCTGATTTGAGCGTACGTGGTATCGGTCGTGCGCTGGGAATATCGCACAGCACGGTACTTGGTTACTTGCGTCGTGCTAAGGCAGCGGGTGTGCATTGGCCTTTGCCCGAGGGTATGCCGGAGGCCAAGTTGAAGGCATTGCTTTATGGTCCGCCGGAGGTTGCCAAGGAGACGCGTCCGTTGCCGGACTGGTCCGAGGTGGAGCGTAAGATGCAGGTCAAGGGGTTCACGCGGCGCCTGATGTGGGAGCGGTACAGGCGGGACCACAGCGATGGTTACGGCTACAGCAAGTTCTGCGCTCTTTACTCTGCCTGGAAGAAGGAATTTGGCCAGGTGACGGTTCCGATGGATCATCCTGCGGGTCATTCGGCCTTCGTGGACTATGCAGGCATGCGCCTGGAGGCGATAGACCAGCTTACGCGTAAGCGGCGTCGGGTGGAGACCTTTGTTGGTGTGCTGGGATTCTCCAATTATCTCTACGTTGAGGCGACGTGGACGCAGCGTCTTGGGGACTGGCTGGGCTCGCATCGTCGCATGTTCGAGTATTTCGGGGCGGTGCCTTCCTATGTGGTCTGTGACAATTTGAAGAGTGGCGTGCGCAAGTCCCACCGATACGATCCGGAGATCAATCCGTCGTATCAGGACCTTGCGATGCACTACAAGACCGTGGTTGTGCCTACGCGTCCCGGGAAGCCCAGGGACAAGGCCAAGGTCGAGCAAGCCGTGTTGCATGCAGAGAGGCGCATTCTGGCTCCGTTAAGCGATAAGCGTTTCATCGGTCTAGCGCACGTGAACCGGCACATTCGTGTCCATCTGAAGGAGCTTAACGAGCGGCCTTTTCAGAAGCTGGAAGGCAGTCGTAAGAGCTGGTTTGACACGTGGGAGCGATCAGCGATGAAGCCCTTGCCGGCGGAGCCGTACGAGCACGCGGAGTGGCGCAAAGCCAAGGTGCACAGAGATGCGCACATCGAGGTGCGCTGGCACCGTTATAGCGTTCCTTATCGATATGTAGGGCGTTCGGTACAGGTTCGCCTTACAGATACCACCCTGGAGGTATTTTTTGACGACAAACGGGTGGCGACGCACCCGCGTAGCCACCAGAAAGGGGTCACCACCAAGGATGAACACATGCCGGACGCCCAACGCCAAATGAACGATATGAGCCGCTTCGTAACCGAGGCAGAACGCATCGGGCCGGACACACACAATATCGTGCGGCAGATCATCGATGCTGAGCGGCACCCGCTGATTCGTTACCGCACGCTCATGGGCCTGCTCCGCTTGGCTCGCATCTACGGTAAGAGCCGCATGGAAAACGCGTGTACGCGGGCAATCGCTATCGGCACCCGCTCGTACAGGAGCATCGCGTCCATCCTGAAGAATGGACTCGACAAGCATCCGCTGGACTCGGAGTCTCCGCCTCCCATAGACCATGACAACATCCGGGGCCCAAGCTATTACGACACCAAATCGGATTCTCCTCACCAAACCTCGAAGGACTGATGCTCCTACACCCTACCCTTGACAAGCTCGAGCAGATGCGTCTGCATGGCATGGCGCGCGCGCTGCGTGATCAGCTTACCCAACCGGAAATGGAGCAGCTCCCGTTCATGGACCGCCTGGGCCTATTGGTTGACCACGAGGAGATCGTGCGATACAACAATCGCCTGCGGTCGCGCCTACGCCGCGCCCGGTTACGCCAAGAGGCCTCCATGGCCGATCTGGACTATCGTCGCGGTCGCAATCTGGATCGGCTCCTGATGGCCTCGCTTTCCACCTGCGACTGGGTGGGCAAACATCACAATGTGATCATTACCGGACCCACCGGTGTCGGCAAGAGCTTCGTGGCGTGCGCGCTGGCGCATAAAGCCTGCATGGAGGGGTTCACCGTACGCTACCACCGACTGCATCGTCTTCTGGAAGATCTGCAACTCGCGCACGGGGACGGACGCTTCCTGAAACTGCTGAAGCAGTTGACGCGCTTCCACCTACTGGTTCTCGATGACTGGGGGTTGTCACGAATCAGTGCGCTGCACCAGCGGGATCTGCTTGAGCTCATCGATGATCGGTATCAGAAGGGATCCATCGTCGTTACCAGCCAGATGCCTGTGAGTGTGTGGCACGAAGGCATGGAAGACCCAACACTCGCTGATGCTATCCTGGATCGCCTCATTCACAATGCACACCACATCGCGCTGAAGGGAGAGTCCATGAGACAACGTCTGCCACAATGGCAGAACCTTCCAGAGAAGACAAGCGTAACTGACGCCAGACAGCCGTGAAAATGGTACCCAGAACAGTCACGATGCAGCGCTATCCAGCGCGGACTCAGCACGCCGAATCAGGTGGTCGATTAACCGTGGAATCGGTGGTCGCCATACCGTGGAACGAGTGGTTTTTTTCCGTGGAATATGCACAGCCGTTGACCGTGCCCTCTTCTCCCAGTTAACCAGCTTGAACAGGAGCTTAACTTGCTGATCAGTAACGATGCTGAATGCATGTTGATAGGTGAACAATCCTGCCCGTGCATACGCATCGCATCGATTCGTTCCCCCTCAATTCTAGTTGTCGCTGAACATCATATGAACGACAAATAAGGGTGGAGAATATCGGCCACCCCCACACCAACTCACCGAAACCCAACTACACCTGGCGCAATACCTCGCACGATCCGGCTTCGGAACCATATCAACGTCAATTCCTACGCCGCCACCGTGCACGATAGAAGCTGATCGCACGTAGTAAGTCTTCGCGCACCAGCAGGATGGCTATACGGGCAATATCTTCTTCGGCTTGCGCTGGTGCTTTGCGTGTGGGATCCGTGTCGGGATTAGCGTTTGGCAACGATAACGTGTACTTTCCATGCAAGGAGGGCAATTCCTCTGGAGTGCTGCCTGTGCCCTTCGCGGCAGTAATCAGGGAACGGGGCACTATTTTGTATGTGTCTGCGTATTGTGTATTCCAAAAACAGCGAGGACGCTGCCTATGACGTTCAACTTTGATGGTACCGAGCTGATTAACCTCATTCTGCTGATAGCGCTACTAGGCTTTATGTGGAGGATCAACCGGGGTGTGGGTGATAAGCTTGACGCTCTCCGCCTGGAATTCAAGCAGGGCTTGGCGAAACTCGTCAAGTAGCCTGGGGGACTCTCACCCCCAGGCTCTCACAGAACCGTGCGTGAGACTCTCACCTCACACGGCTCTTCTCGTGCAGCCGCCTGGATTTGAATAAAGAGGGTCCGTGGAGCTCCGGCCAGTGAGCAAACAGGTGCGGGTTTCGGTAGGCCATAGACCTTAGCCAGCGGTATCCGCGGCGCTTGCTGCGCCGCAACCGCTTGTATTTGCGTCGGGCCCATGCCACCAGATGGCCATCTATGGATTGCAGCACATAGTACAGGATCCACTTGCTGTGGGCCCCGTAGTAGTTCAGCCATCCGCGTATCTTAGCATTGTAGTGCCGTGCGAGATCCTCCATCCTGCTTGAGGTCTGCCGACACAGGCGCCAGCTACGCACATCTTGCCGAATGGCCTTTGCGGCTTTTCGGCTGATGGCAGGCGTATACCCTGTGAATAGCCTTCCGCCTCGGGATTTCACTCTTCGTGGCCTAAACGTAAAGCCTAAGAAGGTGAACGAGACGTCAGGATAGTTACCCTTCCGGTTGGACTGCTTGCAGTACACTATCCGGGTCTTCTCAGGATGCAGCGACAGCGCACACTTCGCAAAGCGGCGCTCCAGTGCTGCCCATAGATTGCGTGCTTGGCGCTCCGTATGGCAGTGACAGACTATGTCGTCCGCGTACCGCTCAAAGGGTATCGTCGGAAAATAGATCGTCATCCACTTGTCAAAGGCGTAGTGCAGAAACAGATTCGCCAGAATCGGACTGATTACGCCCCCTTGCGGGGTGCCTATGGTCCGCTCTGCCTCCTCGCCATCGGGCATCACGACCGGAGCCGTCAACCACCGCTGAATATATAGCAGCAGCCACTTCTCGCTCGTATGTTTCCGTACAGCACGCATCAACAGCGTATGGTCAATCGTGTCAAAGAACGCCTTGATATCCAGATCCAACACCCACGCTCTGTCCCAGCAGCGCTTACGTGTCTTCTTCAGGGCATCATGCGCTGACTTTCCCGGCCGATAACCGTACGAGTCTTCATGAAACTCGCGTTCCATATCCTCCTCCAACGCCATCTTCGCTACCATCTGGGCAATCCGATCCGTCACCGTGGGAATCCCTAACGGACGAGTACTCCCATCCGCCTTGGGTATGTCCACCCGTCGTACCGGCTTGGGGTGGTAGCTACCCGATGCCATACGATTCCAAAGCTTATAGAGGTTGTCCTCTAGATTAGCTTCAAAGTCGGCAAGGGTCATGCCATCCACTCCCGCTCCACCTTGGTTCCTCTTCACTCGTCGCCATGCCTCCCAGACCTGAGCCTGGGAGACTGGAAACGGCTTTGCTTTCTTCATCTGAGTCCTTCCCTTTTGAGTTGCTCTGATGATGTTAGCCGCACGAGCTGTCCCCTTCGCTCCGATCCCATTACAGGATCATCATCACTACTACGAGACAGTCCGCCCCTGTGGAGTGCATTGGTACTCAATGACTTGTGGGTATTGCCCACTTGCCAGGCTCCCTTAGCATCACTCCGACAGGTTCTCACGTTCCACGCAAGGGCCTGAGTCGCGCTCTCGCCGCCTATATGCCGGATGCCGATCGGACAAGCTTCAGGACCCCTCCGACCTCGTCCCAGGGACGGATTCCTACCCTGGTTTTGACATCGTCTATCGCTTTCGACACGTCTTCGACGGTTCACTTTCGTTCGACTTCGACGACTCGTACCTGACGGGGTACTTCCCCGCCTTTTCCCAGCTCGCTAACCACCACGCCTCTTAAGCGCAGCAGCAGTGGGCGGTTTGCAGCCTCCACCTGACTGGCGGCTGCGGAGGGCCTACCTCCATCCCTCACGTAGTTATCAGGCTCTTTTTCCTACCTCATACTTTCACCTCCATGCCTGTACGTGACACACGAATCCAAGTTTGACGATCTGTCGCGCCATGTGTCCAGATTGTCTGAGCGTGTAGCCCGCATTGAGGGGCGGTTGGAGAGACCATGGGAAAGATTCCCCTTTAGTGAAGCATCCACTGGGGCAGAGGAGGCAATACCTGCTGTGACGGATGAACCATGTGCATCCCGTGCATGGACGTGAAGCACAGGTGCTTGGGGAGTCAAGAGGGAATGTCCCACTTTTGCCCGTCCTTTTGGGGAGCTTGCGACTCAAAAGGCATAACAGGCTGCACCTGTGAGTGAATTCAAGGGGGACTCCCTACCATTTAAGCAAGCCAACAAGTGATAAAAACGCCGTCCAAAGCGAAGGATCTGCATCTGGGTGCTGGAGGCGGAGGAAGCGGATTCTCCTGAACTGTGTAGCTGCCACTGGGGACTCACGCGCTGGATTGCGGCAAGAATGGAGATCCTCTTTTACTACGCATCTCGGATCATTTTCGTAACCAAACCCGGAAGGTATCGTCGGGATGAGGTGATCCTGTGGTTGGGTGGACCATCTATCCGTTGTTAGCAGTTGTGCGTGAGGGATCAAAGGTGGTACCGGTTCGCAGCATAGCACAGGCTACAGCCAATAGCCGGTCTGCCACCGAGCGTAGTGCTCGGCGGTGAGTGTGGCCGCGTTGGCGCAATGCACGGTACTTGGCGCGGCTGACAGGATCGTGCTGTACAGCTACGCTGCTCCAGTGATAGATGGCGTTCACCAAGCGGGGCTGACAGGCTCGGCGGCGCACTACGCGCCGCGATTTACCGGATTGTCGGGTTACCGGTGCAACGCCACACAAGCAGCGGAGGGCTTGGTAGTCCCGGGTGTCCAATGGGTCGTATGCTTCCGAGAGCAGCGTTGCGACGACACGTTGGTCGACGCCTGGTAGTGACGAGAGGATCTTTGCATCCCGCAACGCCTGGGGCTTCTCTGACGTGGCTTCATCGTCGGAGGACACCGTGTCGATGATGTCGGCAATAGCACTGTTGGCCTCTTTCAGTTGCTTCCCAACCACGGCAAGCTTTTCAGTGAGGCTCCGAATATGCAGCGTTGCGGCTGCGACGACGCCGGGGGCGACGGCCACGGGCTTGGCTCGCAAAATTCGGATAACGTCCTCGGCTGTGAATCGCCGTATGCGGTGTTTTTTCAGCAACTTTGCGATAGATGACGGCCGAACCCGGCGCACAGCCTGTGGTGTAGGCGCAAGTTTCCAAAGAGATAGGACCCACTCGGCGGAAAGATCATCTCCGAGGTCGAGAAACTGCGGGTAATAGCGCCAAAGTTGCTCGCGGAAGCGGTTGGTGAGGCTGGTGCGCTCGGCCGTCAAGTCATCGGCCATGCGCGACAATTCGCGCAGCTCGACCACTTCGGCCTCTAGCGGGCTGAGCGCTCGCAGGCACTTTGGATCGGTGCGAACAGCGTCTGCCAGTACGCGAGCGCCACGGCAGTCATCCTTGGCACCAGCAGGTGAGTACCGATCCCGAAAGCGACCCAGCTGCTTGGGGTCGATCGAATAGACTCGAAAACCACCGTCAAGTAGGCTATCGACAACCGGTCCGTGAGGAATCTCGATGGCGACGGCGATCTGCCCGGGTTCCGCGTCCGTGTGGCATAGAATCCATTCCTGCATCTTAACGAGACCCTCGCCAGAGTGAGGGAAGGCCCTTTCACCGAGGACCGTGCCGTCAGATGCCAGAATACAGGCCTGATGTGACTTCGAGCCCCAGTCAATACCAGCGAAAGAGGTGGGTTGAGATTCAGTTAACATCGGCGATTGCCCCCTTGACTTGTGTGGACGAATTGGTGCGAGTCGCTGTGACGTTCCAACAGTCCCTGTTTCGGTACTCGAAGGCATAAACTCCCTACGGGGGGTTTGTCACAGTACTCATCCGAGGCACAGATCCCCCCCAGGCGCTCAAAGCAGCAGGGGGCTATTGGTGACTCCCGGCGAGTTGACTCGTCGTGACAAGTCGCAAGACGGAATTCGACGCTTCTGGCAATCACAAGACCGGGCTGGCCAAGCCCGTAGACAGTCATGCAAAGCCAAAGCTGTCGCAGTCTCCACCCCATGGATCACACTTCCGTCGAAGCTCATCAAGCGTCAGGTACAAGATACAGGGGTACACGCACCCGTCGCAGCCAGCGCATACACCCTTGACCCACGCCCGCTCCGCGAAAAGTCTTGCCCTTTCGCATCCACCACTTAGAACAATGTGAAATTCGCTTCCATCGTGAAGCTCAGGCCTCCCCCTGCGAGGGGCTATGCTGTGATTGTCGGGTAACCGCGTGGCTGAAGGCCAAGGTGCACCCACTCTGTGCACACTGAGCGCTCATTGTTAGGTTGCTCAAGTGAGTACTGGGCAGAGTTAGCCTAGCGCACATCCTCCGCAGTCGCTGTGGCAGAGCACATCCTCTAGGAGTTTGCAGCGATGTGCGGGAGCTTCGCCGCCCGTGACCGCCTCGATCCCTCTTGTCATGCCGTTGCCTTGATGTTCAATAAGCGGCGTCTCTCCCCGTCGATTGTGCCCGTCTAGTCGCCACGGCAAGCCACCCCCGGTGTAGGCGCTCGGTCTCGTGGACCACCGTCGCCCACTTGCGGTAGTGCAGACGCACGCCCGGGATTATCATCTTCGCTCTCTGCCACGCCGCCGCGCTGAAGCCGTCTGCAATCATCATTCCGCTAATCCGCGGTGGGTGTCTGTCGCGGGCATAGACCTGCACAGCCTGATTGAGGTAGTCCTGGAACTTCGTCACTTCGTTGGGACTGACCTTGCGAACACGCCCGTCCTTGTTGTTCGCGCGCTTGATCTCGACAACCAGAATCTCATCGACAGTTGACGGAGCCGACGGTTGCATCGCGAACAGATAGTCCATGCGCCTCCCGACATCGGGCTCGGGCTCATACGCGATTCCCAGATCCTCCAGGCGAACCTCATCCCCCAATAGGTGCCAGCGTGGATCGAGTAACCAGACATTCTCCTTGATGTGCTGGTGAATGGTCGGCACTTCCTTCGCGCCCTCCTCTACGTACGCCTTCAGCTGATCGATGACCTTGAGCCGCGCCTCGATGATCGTCTGGTTACGACGCGCGTCAATGAGCCCGAAGCGATGAATCACGTCCCAGATCTGGACCCTTGCGTCCGGTGCCTCCTTATCAATGTCCTCCAACATCTGACGCACAACCTGGTCGTCGCGAGCATTCACCGCGTCGTGCATGACTTGCATTACTTCGAGAGACGACATTTCCGTCGCCGCAAGGGCCGCCGGGATGCGACTGAGAGCCTTGCGCTGATCGGCAGTGAACGGCGTCAGCAGATCCGCCAGATCGGCGGCGATCTCTCTCTTCACCGTTCCCGTGCGCAGCTCTCGGCGCTCCCGAAGTGCCCATGCCACCAACTTGCGCCCCCATGTGAGGAAGGGATCAAGCAGGTCGTCCTCCAACCTCAACTGGTCACGGTTAGCCTGGATGCGGTCCTCTTCGATGTCCCAGCCTTCGTCGAGCCAGTCGGCCTCCACCTCCCCAACCATGTATTCGAGTCCGAGCTGATTCGACTCGCCGCCGACACGCTCGAAGTGAAACGGCCGCTGAGCCATCTTGCCACGAGCTAGCACGGATACCCCACGCTGATTCTCGTCGGTAAGCGGCTTCTCTGTGAACCCGATCCACCAGCGGACGCGTCGGCCGTCAGCAAATTCCTCCGTCGCCCAATCACCACCCCTGTGCATACCTTCTCTAGGCCTCTCGCCCGTCATGTCGCGAGGAAGACGGATCTGCACATCGTAATTGAAGCGCGACAGCGGCCAACCGTTGAAGTAAATGCGCATTTCGGCCGCATCCAGGGCGAAACGTCGCGACATCGAGTCGAGAAAGCGCCCCTCTCCAATAGCTCGCTTCATGCGAAGCCTGGACAACGTGATGCGAGTGCCGTGGACGATTTCCCTGCCGCCGGGCAAAACCAGCGGGGACATGTCTTGAGCTGCTTCAATCTCGTAGCTGGACCCGGCCGGTCGACGGCGGATGTGGTCGTAGTCCAAACGAAAGCTGATCGGAGCTACATCGGTGATGTCCGCCCCTTCCTCGGACGGGACTCTTGCCACGCTGTAGCACTCGAGTATCCGCGCCGTCCCGAAAGCGGCCAGCTTTCCGATCCCTTTTCTACCATGAAGAAGGCGGCCCCCTCGCGACCGGTCCGAACGTGCCTCCACCCTCCGCTTGCGACCAACGACAAGGTACTGACCTGCTGCCTCGGCGCGGGTCATGCCGTGCCCGTCGTCGAGCACAACGATCTTGGAGTCTTCCGTCCATGGCTCACCGAAGGGAAACTCTACCCATACGTTCTTAGCATCGGCGTCCCACGCGTTGGAGATAAGTTCGGCAATCGTCGCCGTAGCGCTGGGATACATCTGCGCTCCGAGCTGCTCGACCAACGCTCCCAGAAACTTCAGTCTCAGTGCCGCTTCTTCGCTCATGCCGCCCTCCCCTCTCTAGCCGACCCCATGCAGCGCTTGACCGCGAAACCCAACGCCTTCTCAAACCTGACGGGAACCGCATTGCCGATCTGCCGCTCGATGGACCCATAGCTGCCCACGAACCGATAGCTCTGGGGCAATGTCTGCAGAAGGGCAGCTTCGCGGAGGCTGATGCCGCGGTACTCGGTCGGATGGACGACACGCCCGCATGAGGGTGTGGTACACTTCGTTGTCATCGTGGGAGCCGAACCTCTCCGCCGGATCCGCCCGTAGGGTGCCCAAGCCCCCTTTCGCTTGATCCGCTTGTGACGGGCCAACCAAAGGTGCGGCGGGAGGTCGAACCGGTTTCCTCCTGGCAACATGGCGCGACTTCGCTCCACGACCAAGGGCGTCGGCCTGCGGGCACGGTGAAGCGAATCGCTCGTACCTTCGATCGGTCCAGCGAGGTCGATCGCCTCCCCGGCGTCTGGTTGCGTTACTGCGAGAGAATCCGGCACGATGGTGCCCAGATCGTCGGGCAGCGCCCCGTGAGGCCCCACCTGGAGAGCGCTCGCGATCAGCCGGCGGCGTCGCTGTGGAACACCGAAGTCAGAGGCGACCACATCGTAGGCCCGAAAGTCATGGTATCCCGTTTGTTCCCGCCGCGTCCGAAGGCATTCGAAGCGCGGGTCACGCGCTACCCCGGGGACATTTTCGAAGGTGATTGCGGCAGGAAGGAACTCGCGCGCGAAGCGTTCGGTCTCCGCAATTAGGTCGTTTCGCGAGGTGGACGCATCCTTCCTGCCGAGCGTGGAAAAGCTCTGGACGGGAAGACAGGCAGTGATTAGGTCGAGGCTGCCCACAGACAGCTCCAGCGGTGTCCGCAACGCTCTTGACTCGACGTGGCGGATGGCCTGCTCCAGAACCCCTACTTCGGGATGGTTGGCGGTGAACGAGCGGACAGCGTCGGACCGTTTCTCTACGGCCGCGAGCACCCTATAGCCCGCATCCTTGAGGCCTTGAGTGGTACCGCCCGCGCCTGCGAAAAGATCGAGAGCTGTGAGCATAAGGGAATCTACATCGGCAGGGATTGGGACTCAATCAGAATCAGCGGACCGGCAATGTGAGAAACGTACGCCGCTGCAGGGCCGACCCTGTACTCAGAGGAGTCCCCCCGGCTGGAGCGCCCGACGAGGCCGCTGTCGGCGGTGCCCGACGGCCCTGATGCGTCCTGCGACATTGAGACGTTTCCAAGAGTTGACTGCATTACAACTGGCCCTTCAGCGTCCAAGCATGGTGACGCCGAAGCTCCTGTTCGACACGGGGATCCGCACTTCCCTTGGAGACACGGCCGCATCGTCCCCGACGGCACTCGCAAAGACGCCTCCGCTCCAGACTCTGGGGACATTCCCACGCCCGACAAATCCCTGAGATGGACGCGTATCGGCTTCGGAGGCCTTCGTCCCAGACGGATGAATTGAAACCCATTACAGATGGAATCCACACGGTAACGCGATCAATCGTGGTGAAACACCGGAGGAGACGCACGTAGCCTTCCCCTGTACTTACTTGAGCAACTTAATAACGAGTCTACATGGGGCATAGGATACGAAAGGCTTGGTTCCCGGCCACATAGTTGTCCGACAAGTGAAGCGTACCTCGTTGTAGCGGGCGGTCTGTGCTTCGCACCGCACTCGGTTTTGGCGGTGTACGGAGCGCAGGGTACGACACATGTCAAGGCCGCGCGCGTAGCGTGCACGTGGACCAAGGCGCAGGCACGCCGTGAAGCTTGTTCTACAGATCGATATCGCTCAACTCCTTGCACTGCGCCCAGGTCAATCCCGCCTGCTTCTGCCGCGAAAGCGTGCGAGATACCGTACGACGGCTGCCTCCTACATGCTGAGCTATACGGCGCTCAGAGTAGGATGGCTCAAAGTAAAGCACCAAAATGCGCCTGACTCCCTTCATGGGAATACGATGTGCTGCCATGGCTCTGGGCCTCTTGCCTGATTAAACAATGACCCAGAATAACGATGACATGGAGGCCTTCTACACGCCGTTATACCCCCAGTTACACCAGCTCCAACAGCCCCAAAGACTACGATGCACACATGTGCATGTAAGTGGCGCACTTGCTCTGGAATATGCACGCCACGCATTACCCCCCGACACCTGCTAAGGCTGGCATCCATTTCGGCTGCGTACGCGAACACATCGTTGCACAGTGGTGCACTTATATGGATGCCGACTCCACCGCTTGACACGCCCTCTGCCTCAATGCAAGCCGCGCACAACGGCTCTTCACGCATCTGGCCGCCCGACTTCAGCAACGTCTGGTGCGCAGCCACGCACCTACCATCTAATCCGCCGCGCTAGGGATGCCCAATGTCTTCGCAATGGCGTGGTCATAGATGGCCTGCAGATTCGGCACCGCCTCCTTAATCACCGTCTCACCTGCGACAGCGATTTCAAAGGCGCCCTCCCAAACGCGGCCGATAACCTGCGCGCGAACACCCATCCCGCTGAGTGCAGCCTCCACTGCAGGCCAAGCACGCGACTCCGTCGTGAAAATGATGCGCGACTGCGCCTCAGCAAACAGCAGCGCATCCAGCCGGCATGTGGCAGGTGCAGACACATCCACACGAGCGCCCAGGTGCCCGCCAGAGAAAATAGCCTTCTCCGCCAGACACACCGCCATGCCGCCATCGGACACGTCATGAGCGCTGCGCACCAGACCGGCACGGATCAGCCGCAACAGCGCAGCCTGGACCGCCACCTCTTCGCGAAGGTCCAGATGTGGCGCCGAGCCCGCGGTCATGCCATGCACCGTGGCCAGATATTCCGAACCCCCCAAAGCAGCGACCGAGGTGCACCAGGCCCAAGCACCTGGAGTGAGCAAAACCACAAGGTCACCCGTAGCCACGAATGCCGCTCCGGTGCCGTGAGCATCCAGGTCGTCCACCAGCCCCAGCATCCCGATGGTCGGCGTAGGAAACACCGCACCCTCTGGGTTCTCATTGTAAAACGATACGTTGCCTCCCGTGACAGGAGTGCCCAACGCGCGGCAGGCTTCGCCCATGCCTGCTACCGCCTCCTTGAAGGTCCAGAAGACCTCCGGCTTGTACGGGTTGCCAAAATTCAAGCAATTGGTGATGGCCAAAGGCCGAGCACCGGAACAGACCACGTTGCGCGCCGCTTCGGCTACAGCAATCTGGCCGCCGCGACGCGGATCGAGGTACACATAGCGGCCATTGCAGTCCGTGGTAACCGCCAGCGCCTTGCGCGAGCCCTTCAGCCGAACAAGGGCGGCATCACCGGTCCCGGGCCCCTGCGCAGTACCGGTGCGCACCATGGTGTCATATTGCTCGTAGACCCACCGCTTCGAAGCGATGTTGGGCGCAGCCAGAAGGGCCCTGAGCGACCCGGCCACCTGGCCTGGCTCCACATCGGGCGGTATGGGCGCGGCGCGCACAGCGTCTAGATATGCGGGTCGCCGGGCCTCACGCTTGTACACAGGCGCACCCCCGCCCAAGACCAGATGCTCCGCCTCAACGTCCGCCACCATCCGGCCCTGGTGCTCCACCGTGACGCGACCGCTGCCTGTGACATGTCCGATGGCGACCGCATGCAATTCCCACTTACCAAATATGGCCCCTAGATCCGCCTCGCGGCCCGGAGCGCAGCTGATCAGCATGCGCTCCTGGCTCTCAGACAGCATCATCTCGTAGGCGCTCATGCGTGGCTCGCGCACGGGCACCAGATCAAGGTTGAGGTGCATACCTACACCTGCCTTAGCACTCATCTCGCACGAAGAACAGGTCAGCCCCGCCGCCCCCATGTCCTGGATACCCGCCACCACGCCCGCGCGTATCGCCTCCAGCGTGGCCTCCAGCAGCAGCTTTTCCGTGAACGGGTCCCCCACCTGAACGCTCGGCCGACGCGCCTCGCTCTCCTCCGAAAGCTCTTCTGAAGCAAAAGTGGCGCCGTGAATCCCGTCACGACCCGTAGCAGAACCGACAATAAAGATGGTGTTGCCTACGCTGGCGGCCGTGGCACTGGAGGTACGTCCCACCTTGACCAGCCCGACGCTCATAGCGTTCACTAAGGGGTTGCCTTCGTAGGCTGGATCGAAATACACCTCGCCGCCAACCGTCGGCACGCCGAAGCTGTTGCCGTAGTCCCCAATGCCGCGCACGACGCCGTCAAACAGATATCGCACACGCGGACTGGTCAGCGGACCAAAGCGCAGCGAATTCAGCGCACATACCGGCCGGGCACCCATCGTGAAGATATCCCGGTGAATACCCCCCACCCCAGTGGCAGCACCTTGGTATGGCTCTACGGCAGAAGGATGGTTGTGACTCTCAATTTTGAAGGCCACCGCGAGGCCGTCGCCGATGTCCACCAGACCCGCATTCTCGTCGCCAGCACCTACCAGCATCACCTCTCCGTCGCGCGGAAGCGTCTTAAGGACACTAATAGAGTTCTTGTAGGAACAGTGCTCGCTCCACATCACCGAGTAGATGCCAAGCTCCGTCCACGTGGGCGTCCGTCCCAAGTGCTCATAGATCCACCCATACTCTTCCGCGGTCAGGCCGTGCTCCAACGCCAAAGCCTCGCTGACCACCAGCTCTTGGGATTGACTCGTGTTGTGCATCCACTCAGTCCGGGTTCGGGGTCCTCAGGCGGCGTGCCAGGCAACAGCCCGTCACCTAGCGCTTCCACTCACGCGGCAGCGACTTGTACGCAGGATGTGCCCGGTTTATGCCTGACAGCGTAATCAAGAGGGCAGACCAACCGCGCCTTCCTCTGCACAGCCCGAAGGCATGGCTTCGCCCAACGGTAACCCTACTTTATCGTGTAACGTGCACCCACAAAGATGTGGCGAAGCGCGGACGGAAAAAACTGCGGCGCCCCAAAGCCGGCATTGCCCGAGAGCAGCACCCGGCTGCTTAGCGCATTGTTGACATCTAGAGACAGCTCCAGCCCGTCAAGCACCGAAGAGCCCCCAAAGGCGTGCCGGACCGAGGCGTTGACCAGCGTGTATGCATCCACCACGAATTCCGGGTTCGGACGCCCGCTCGCATCCAACCCGCCGCCGTTGTCCACATTCTGCTTTCCGGTGTGCAAGAGCTCGACGCGCACTCGAAGCCCTTGGCGCGAATACGTCATACCCAGATTCGCCACCAGAGACGGAAAGCCCGCGATGGGACTGCCGGCGCGATCCATGCCCTCTCCTGTCACATATTCGACAAAGCGGAGGTAACGGCTACGACTCAGCGTCGCGTTGCCATATACGTCCAAGCCTCGCGCCAGACGTGCGGCCGCCTCCAGCTCCAGACCTATGTGGCGCGTGCGCTCCGCATTGCCGGTGCGCGGGACGCCAAACTGGTCCAGACCACCACTGGGCACAATCTCATCGGTGAACTGCATCAAGTACAGGTTAGCACCCGCACGCCAAGCCACGCGCGTCAACTGTGCACCAAGCTCGACATCGACCAGCCGCTCCGGCCTCACTAGTGGCTCCTGGTAATCAAACATGCCCGCACTCGTTGCGCGAAACTGCGGCATCGCCCCCGCCCCGGCCTCCTCGCCATCATAGAGCGACTTCATGCGAGGCTCGCGGTTGGCAAGTGCTACGCTGAAATACGCGCTTAGCGGCCGCTCCGGGTTGAGGGTCAACCCTACGCGCGGATTGACAAACATGTACGGCACCTTAAAGGCGTTGTCGAAAAACTGTTCGTCAAAGGTTCGGTACCGGCGCCAAGTCAGCTGCACATCCGCTTGGAGCGCCAGCCGCTCGTGCACGCGGGCATGGTGACTGCCCACCATGGACGCCACCACCTTCTCGCCCCGGAAGCTGTATACCCGATAGTCCTGGTCCGCGCCCACCACCGAAGCCGGCAGACCTGTAGCCTCCTGGGTGCGCCCCCAGCGCAACGACCGGTGCAGCCGCACCTCCATCCCCACCGTCGTTGCGTGCGCGCCACGCGTCCAGGTGATCCGAGGCAACCATCCCACCTGGTACTGGTCCAGTGCTGCCCTGAATAACACCTGTACATCTGGCGCAGAAGCAAACAGCGGCCATGTGCGCTCTTCTGGACTCAGGTCGCGCCAGCCGTCGGGCAGGCGCAGATAGTCGGCCGACCGAAAAGTGCCGCCAAAATCGAAGTGACCCACACCGGCCACATAGAACAGGGTCTGCTTCAGGTGCATGTCCGAGCGCGGCGTCCAAGTGTGGATCAGCTCCGCGTGCGGCTGATGGAACCACTCCTCATCTCTCGTCACCTCGCTGAAGTTGTAGCGCCGGTCAATGCGTGTGCCAAAATCGTCTGTGACCACCGACGTGTTGGCCGCCTTGGGGATACCCACATAGGCCAGACCATCATTCTGCGGACCGCCGTAGCCCTGCAGCGTCAGTGTATGACGGTCACCATAGCGCGTGACGCCCGCAAAAAGTCGCCAGAATCTGGACCATGACCAGTCCCGGTACCCGTCACTTGTCAGGCGACTCATGCGCACAAAGGCGACATAACGACCCCCAACCAGGCCCGTATTGCCCTGCACGGTATACCGCTGAGTGTTGTAGCTGCCGCCACCTACCTCCAGCCGCACGTATGGCCGAGGCTCATAGGGCGTAGCTACCACGTTGATGGCCCCGCCAATGCCCGCTGACCCGTAAAAGGCGCTGCCGGCGCCCCGTTGAATCTGAATGTCCCGGATGCTGCCCTGCAGGTCGAAGAAGTTTATCCAAAACACGCTGTGCTCCTCTGGATCGTTCTGTGGGATGCCGTTGATGGCAACAGCGATACGCCGTTGCCCGAACCCACGCAGCCGCAGGTACACATAGCCCATGTCGTGGCCGCTTTCGGAGTAATGGGTCACCGACGCGCTCCGACGTAGGTTGGCTGGCAGGTCCTTCATAGAAGGCATGAGCTCCAGGTCACGCGCGGTGACGTTGGCGTGTGTGATGGGGGTGACCTGCCGGCGCGCGCGATCAGCGCCCACCACCACCGCTTCGCTTTCGAGCGCGCGCGTGGACAATACAATGCTGAGCTGGAGGGCTTGGTGCCCTACCTCAATGTCCTGGCGGTGCGGCGCGTAGCCGAGATGTGTGATGAGCAGATAGTAGCGGCCCGGCGCTACGCTGGCGATCTCAAATCGGCCGTCCGCACCCGTAACGGCCGCATAGCGCGACTGGCCACTAGTGTGGTCAAAGACCTGAACCGCGGCTGCCTCCAGAGGGCGCGCCCCGTCGCCCGACACCGAGCCCAACACCTGACCCGACGCCAAAGCCGGGAGCAGAAACAGACCGACAACGAATAGATATTTTCGCAGCATGGCTTGTGCACTAGAGAGTGATACAAAAAAGGCCGCCCACATCTGTGTGAGGCGGCCTAATGCCATGGCAAACTCGTATTCCCTACGCCGGTGCAAGCCGGATCAGGTTCCAAGGGTCTTATCTCAGCCTCCGTGCAGAAGGCACCCCCAACGATGTGCGCATCGTCAATGCAAAGTGACGTAAAAAGAACAGTGCCAGCCTCGGTGCAGGCTCCGCCCCGAGGGGCGGGGCCTTTGCACCGGTCTGCAGAATCTGGCACCGTCCTACTCTCCCACCACGAAGGGCAGTACCATCGGCGCTGCGGGACTTAACGGCTCTGTTCGGAATGAGAAGAGGTGTGGCCCCCGCGCTATAAGCACCAGAAAGCTCGCGTGCCTGCTGCTGGCAAGAAGTCTTGACAAGATGACTTCGCCAAATAAACCCGCGCGCGCAAACGATTCCCCGGAATCACGGATGTCAAAAAGTCAAAAGATTAAGCCTGATGGGCGATTAGTACGGCTCGGCTGAACATGTTACCATGCGTACACCTGCCGCCTATCAACGTCCTCGTCTTGAACAGCCCATAAGGGAGACCTAGTCTTGCGGTGGGCTTCGTGCTTAGATGCTTTCAGCGCTTATCCCGTCCGAACATAGCTACCCTGCGATGCAGCTGGCGCCACAACAGGTACACTAGAGGTTCGTCCACTCCGGTCCTCTCGTACTAGGAGCAGCTCCGCGCAAGTCTCCAACGCCCACGGTAGATAGGGACCGAACTGTCTCACGACGTTCTGAACCCAGCTCGCGTGCCGCTTTAATGGGCGAACAGCCCAACCCTTGGGACCTTCTCCAGCCCCAGGATGCGACGAGCCGACATCGAGGTGCCAAACCTCCCCGTCGATGTGAACTCTTGGGGGAGATTAGCCTGTTATCCCCGGCGTACCTTTTATCCTTTGAGCGACGGCCCATCCATAAGGAACCGCCGGATCACTAAGTCCTGCTTTCGCACCTGCTCGACGTGTATGTCTCGCAGTCAAGCACCCTTGTGCCTTTACACTCTGCGCATGATTACCGACCATGCTGAGGGTACCTTTGAGAGCCTCCGTTACTCTTTGGGAGGCGACCGCCCCAGTCAAACTACCCACCAGACACTGTCCCCCGACCGGATCTACGGCCGCGGGTTAGGCACTAGCTAAAGCAAGGGCGGTATTTCAAGGGCGGCTCCACCGAAGCTGGCGCCCCGGATTCGTTGCCTCCCGCCTATCCTACACATGCCTTAACCAATGTCAATGCCAAGCTGCAGTAAAGGTGCACGGGGTCTTTCCGTCCCACCGCGGGTAGCCGGCGTCTTCACCGGCACCACAATTTCACCGAGCCCGTGGCCGAGACAGTACCCAAGTCGTTGCACCATTCGTGCAGGTCGGAACTTACCCGACAAGGAATTTCGCTACCTTAGGACCGTTATAGTTACGGCCGCCGTTTACCGGGGCTTCAGTCGTGAGCTTCGCCGCCAAAGCGGCTAACCCCCTTCCTTAACCTTCCGGCACCGGGCAGGTGTCACTCCCTATACGTCATCTTGCGATTTAGCAGAGAGCTGTGTTTTTGTTAAACAGTCGCTTGGGTCGTTTCACTGCGGCCTTCCCTCGCTTTTAATAAGGGAAGGCGCTCCTTCTCCCGAAGTTACGGAGCGATTTTGCCTAGTTCCTTAGCCACGGATCACTCGAGCGCCTGAGGATGCTCTCCTCGCCTACCTGTGTTGGTTTACGGTACGGGCACCTGGGACAATGTACGACGCTTTTCTAGGCGACTTGCTTGGGGCCTCTATGCGTTCATCCGAAGAATTCCGCTACTGTCGTATTTCAGCCTTAAGGACCGAAGGATTTTGCCTATCGATCCAGCCTACGTACTTTAACGCACGTCCGTCTGTGCGCGGGCCTTACGCGTCCGCGTCCCGCCTTACATTATAATCGCCGACAGGTGGTACGGGAA
>CATQHT010000003.1:0-2187500 GCA_958296045.1 Rhodothermales bacterium | reverse complement strand
GTTACGCTCGACCACCTCGTAGGCCATTCGGTTGAATGTCCGCCGTACACGCTCGGGGCTGGTGATGAGCGTACGCATGGATCGGGACCCGGTCAGTCCTGAAACATGGCCTTGATACTGCCCCAGCTGCGCCGGATCGCCGTAGAGGTGTAGTTGACTTTCTTTTCGGCCAGTCGCTGGCGCACGCCGTTGTCGTATATGACCTCTAGGCGGTAGTCGATAAAGGCCGAGTTCCCGCCCTTGTACACCTGGTCATCCACAAGCCGGTACTGCAGGTTGACGCCGTGCCCGCTCACGGTCCCCACTGACACGAAGTCAGCGTCTAAGCCCGCTTTCCGAAAGATCTCGTACGTCCGCACGCTTTCTTCCAGCTCTGTTTCCCACGTGATCACCAAGGTGTTGCCGTCACGCTCCACGTTGAAGTACTTCATGCGCACGGACTGCGCGTACGCCTCCTGAATACACGCAGCACACACCATCAGTAGTGCTGCGAGGGTTATGGACATGCGCGTGATTCTCATCCTGATTCGCGTGTGCGCGAAGGCGGGGCAATATACGAGCCGCGGCCAAAACGGACCCCGGGTCGTTCCAGTAATACACTTCGGAGGGCACAGATAGGCACTGTTGCTTGAAACAAAAGAAGGCATGATTCGCACAACAGGGCACCAACACACCGTATACCGATGACATCCCGACTGCGATCCCGATATAAGCTGGGCAGGTATGCCGGTATTAGCGTGTACGCGCACTGGTCACTGCTGGCGGCCCTTGCCGGTCTGTTCATCTGGATGCTCTGGCGCGGCGGCTCCTGGAGCCTGGCCGTGGACGCGCTGTTGATGATCGTGGCGCTATTCGGCTGCGTGGTGCTGCACGAGTTCGGCCATGCGCTGATGGCACGGCGGTTCGGCATCCCGACACTTAACATCACCATATATCCTGTGGGCGGCGTTGCGTTGCTATCCCGTATGCCGCGTGACCCTCGCCAAGAGTTTCTTATTGCCGTGGCTGGGCCAGCGGTCAACCTGTTCATTGCCGCTGCGTTGTTCGTTTATCTCTTAGTGGACAACAGCATGGAGGGGTTCGGCCTGGTGGTCCGCGATGACGGCCAGCGTCTGGACCAGCTTTCCACGCTGATGTCGATGAATGTGTTACTTGTCGCTTTTAACCTTGTACCTGCGTTCCCCATGGATGGAGGGCGCGTGCTGCGCTCGACCCTAGCGATGCGCCTGAGCTACCGGGCGGCTACCCGCATTGCCAGTTACACGGGACAGCTTCTTGCAGTGGTTTTCGCGCTACTGGCGATTTTTCCCAATCCGTTGTTTCGTGGTTTCAACCCGATACTCCTTTTTATCGCCTGGTTTGTGTTTGCGGGTGCGCGTGCCGAGGCGAAGCAGGTCCTTCGGACTACCGGCTCGTCAGAGGATGGGCAGACCGGCTAAGGTGTTAGCTGCGTATGGGATCGCCCCACGTTGTTCACGCTGTTCAGAGCTTAGTTGGGCATTGCGCATCCGAAGCTTCTTCATCTTGGGCGACACCCCGTAACGGTCTGCGTGCACCTGGGCGGCTTCGGCACCGCTTGGCCAGCGGACCAACCGTACGTCGCTCCAGAATTCTCCGATTGCTTTCCGTCAGCGGGCTGCCGTGCTATGTAAGGTTTGACGCCAAGTGTCGTGCACCAGGAGCTAGCCTCCGAAGCTAGAGCGGTGCCAGAGAGGGACTGCGCCCAGAGAGGAAGTGATCGACACTGGGGGGTCACACTTCCACGCAGGTGGCCAAAGGCGCCCTTGACCCTACCCTATTCGGAGACCCGTCACCCGGATGCCATCAGTCTTCCGCTGCTACCATATCGGTATAGATCGCATGCGATGGTACGGCTTACGACAAATCTGTTGCTGCCCGGGATGAAGGCAATCCCTATATTCGGATGGTGGGCTGCTGCAAGCGTTACGCTTCCGACGCGCCGTCCATATAGGTGCAGCGCATGGATGTGGGCAGTCCACGGTTTTCTGAGCTGCTTGGCTTCGCGTATGGCAAACTTGAATGCGCCGGTGTATCGCTAATCGGAATTCAACAGCTCCAAACAGAGCGGACACCCGATTCATGACTTCGAAGGTACTGCCCCAAGGCTTGCGCACGGCATGCCAGCAGCGCCTAGCTACTGTTATCTCATGACTGTAAACACCTGGAGTCATCCCACACGTTGCCGCCGCACCGGAGGGTATCAGCTTATTATGCTGCTGCTTGTGATGCCCACAGCCGCGTGGGCGCAGGAAGGCAGCCGCAACCTGGAAGTGGTGTCCCAGGCGCCCGTAGAGGGTGGCACCGGCGCCATGGCGCTGGAGCAGGATAGGCCCCTGGTCTGGCTTGCGCGCCAGGGGGGCGGTCTGCTGGGGTTGGATATCTCCGACCTTACCGAGCCCGTGACTGCCTATTCGATGGTAGGCAGCTTAGTTCATGATCTTGCTGTATTTCAGGTCGAAGGCACCCATTACCTTGCACTGGCGTCGGATGCGCCAGCGCTAATGATTTTGGATGTCTCCTCTTTGGCAGCAGTGCAGCCCGTAGCAACCCTTAAACGGAGCGACGGCTATCACGCCCTCTTCGCCTACAAGCACTCAAGCGGCCGCGCCCTGCTGTTTGCGACCAGCGGCGGACCCGTAGAAGCATTCGACATTGAGGATCTGCTCAGCGGCCAATCGGCACCGCTCATTGCTATAGATACACCGGCAGATGTGCCAGCTGCTACCAAGGGATTTGACCAAGCCTTTGCTGGCTTTGAGCCTGTCACCGCTACCGACCGCCTGTACCTAGCCGGTGCCGGCGGCTATTATGTGTACGATGTCACAGATCTGGACTCGACTGATGCGCTGCCGCTCTTGACGCATATCAGCTCCGCCGCGGTGCAGCGTGGGCGGGCCATTGTGCCGCTTCCTGACGCGTCACAAGCACTCACGCTGGCCGCCTACCGAACCGCTCCCGTGCGCATCTTCGCCTTGAACAATGCGCGCGTGCGAACCGCCACAGAAGCCTGGATGGCCGACTGGCAGCACGAATACGTAGCGCTGCAGGTGCGTTGGCCTTTCGCATTTGTAGCCGCGCTGGAAGGAGGCCTTTTCGTGGTGAACATCTTCGATCCAGAAAGTCCCTATACGGACGCCTGGTACCGCACCCTGCCCCTGGCGGATGATGCGCCGCTTGAGCGCAACCAGCGCGGCATCGTGGCAGTGGATGTCCGCAACGAGGATGGCCTTATCGTAGCCAGTGACCTCGAAAGTGGATTCTGGGCCTTTAGGCTCGAGGCTTTCAGCGGATGGAGCGGCCCCCAGTGGGGGTTGCCGGATATGTCAAATGCTCAGGACTGGGATCAGGGCCCCGACCGCCAACAGTAAACACATGCGTACGCCGTTTCTGCTTCTATTCGGTCTTGTCCCGGGCCTTATCAGTGCTCAGGGCCTGTCACACCCGTCTCACCCGCCGCCACCGGGTGAGCGCGGCAGCGAAAACGCTACGGTTGTTGCTCACCTGCCGCTGGGCATTCCCGGATCCGTCTCGGACGTGGAGGTGGAGCAGGACTCAGAGCGTCCCTTTGCATACGTCGGACGGCGCCTGCATGAGAAAGGCTTTGACATCATCCACCTTGATGAATCTGGTGGAGCACATGTCATCCACCGCTGGCGCATCGAGAATGAAGATCTCCACCAGGGAGGCGCCATGGACGGCCGCTACTTCAAGCACGAGGGCCGCTACTATTACATGCAGTCGGTGCAGTTCCGCCAGGGCGGACCCAACTCTGATGTTGGCGCCATCATCTTCGACGTCACTGGGCTACCGGAGTCCTTTCACGAGGTGGGGCGCATCCGGCAGTCTCAGACGCCCGGCGGGTTTCACAACACGTTTACGTACAAGCACTCGTCTGGCGCGCCGCTCTTGTTTGCCACAAGCGGTGCATACGCCAAGGTATTCGACCTGGACCTGTTTCTTAAGGGAAACCAGTCAGAGATGGACGACGCGCTGGACAATGAAGACTTCGCCCTCGTGGGTCGCGTCCCGCTACCCGAAACCGGGAACATGTGGTCGCGCGGATACCACGACTTTTATGTAGGGTACCATCCGGCCAGTGGCCAGGACCGATTCTATGGCGGAGGAGGCAGCGGCTACTATGTATATGACGTGTCAGACCTCACCGCTCCCGAGCTGCTAGTCACCATCCTGGGTGTCCCCGGCGTGTCATGGGGACACACCTTCACCCCTTCCCCCGACGGGCGCTACGCGGTGGGCGAAACTGAGTTTCAGTACCAACCGCTGCGCTTCTTCGATATGAAGCCCGCGCTCGAAGGCGAAACGAAAAACATTGACCACGCCATCGGCGCTTGGCATGCGGACTGGAAGAGCTTGGCCCACAACCATGAGGTGCGTTGGCCGTACCTGTTCGTGGCTGGCTATGAAACGGGGCTTTCGGTGGTCAACATGGAGGACCCCAGCGCGCCCTACACCGTGGCTTATTACGACACGTACAACGGACGGCACAACGATCGAAGCGAGTCAGTCATGGGCAGCCCCTACACGTGGAACGTGTACAACGGCGCCTGGGGCGTCGACGTCCGCAACCGTGACGGGTTGATTGTGGTCAGTGACATGTCTACCGGGTTTTGGGCGTTTCGCATGGACGGCTTTGGCGGCTGGGATGGCCGCGACTTTGGCATGCCGAACATTTCCAGTGCCCAGGACTGGGACTCTGGGCCGACGAATCAATAAGGTCACGCCGCAGTGGCGGGACCAGTGTGGTCGACCGACTCGTACCGATCGTTCAACCCAGCCCGGCCGATTCTCATAATGTTGACTGTGGCGGGACCAGCTGTGGTCGACCGACTCGTACCGGGCGGGAATTGTCGGTTCCGACTAACGGGGCCCCTTCTGGCGGTGCCACCATCCTTGGGGATCAGTTGCTGTGGAGCCTTGCTATTTACCGGAGCGGCCGGGGGTACGTTAGGGTAGTGGTCGCCTCTGTCTTGCGTGTCCTTCGCCGTATTGGGCCCCTTTTATCGGGCCTCGTTTGTCCGAATCGGACACAGCCCACGCTACTTCTTCTGGAGAGGGTACAGGTACCAGGCATGAGGAGCGTCACAGGATTCATGGGTCAGGAGGTTTTTCCAGATCGCTGGGCTCACTGGAGCTTTCCTTCTTGTGCATCTTATGCGCCACCTCGGGCCAATCTGGCAACGGAGGCGTCGTTCTAGGACCCTCCGGCTGACCATAAAGTAATGCCGTCAACTTAGCCACCGTCATACCCTCTGGCAAAGGCCAACCCAAACCCGCAGCCAAAGCACGGCGCAAATAAGCAAGCACCGTGCTGTGCGAGACACCAAGCGCACGACCTATACCACGTACAGTAACTGTCCCGTAGACTGCATTAAATGCAGGCCATGTGGCCATCTTATGTGTTGATGGGGTTCTACGTGGTTATGCCGTAGCCTCAGCTCCGAGCAGGTTGGGAGTATCCTCAGTCGTGACGGGACGGCTTGGATTTGCGATACCAATGGCGTCGAGAGGGCCATGTGCACGATTGCGATCTGCCGCAAACCTTCCTCTTCTGCGGATCCCACCACGCAGCTAAGCAGATGGCCACCTTCTACACGCTCCAGGCAACGTGCCGGTTGCACGGCGTTAATCCCGTAAAATGGCTCGAAGATGTGCTGCCACGCATTGCTGCGGACCATCCAGCCAAGGAGATCCACCTGCTGCTACCCCACCAGTGGCAGCCACTCCATCCCTCACGCAGTTATCAGGCTATGTCATAGTCTTACCTCCATGCCTGTACGTGAGACACGAACCCAAAGCCAAACGATTACTGTGAGTTCGCGCCCCATGTACGGCCTCAGATCCAGACGCTCAGCGGCCATGGCCAGCGTGACCGCAATCTTAGGATACAAGCTCCCGATTCGCTTCTCCGCCTCGTCCCTCATCCATTGGCCGTAATGTCTTACATCCTCCGCCAGACCCTGGGCGCCCACCCATTCAGGTTCGATCAAACAAGTATGGCTGGATAACTTCTCGGAACGAGGGCTGCGGCGGCTAGGCGCATGACCAGCAAACTTCGGCGGCATCTCGATCATCGCCTTGTTGATTAGCACCGCCACCAGATTGAGGTCGCTGGCGTACGCCTTCAAGCCGAGACGCTGCGCCTCCAACGGAATCGTACCCCCCGCCAGCAAACGGATCGTGAAAGGCGGGCAGCTGATCCGGGTTGAACAACTCCAGTGCATGAGGATGCTCCATGTTATCCACGCAAGCTCGCCGCCTACTCCCAACAATTTCTTGGCGCGCCTCAGCAAGCAACTCGTTTGTCGTGTTTTCTCAACGAACCAGCTTTTCCACCAGCTGGAATAGTCTCGTTCGCTCGTATTCCTGAGCCTCCGTCGTAGGAAACCACGCTGGATCAGCGGACGGGTCGTCTACCATTTGCGAGAAGATCACCGCTCGCGCTGTTGCGAGGGGGTCTCCGTGCCCACCAGAGATGAAGGGGGCTGGGATGACCATGACGGATGGACTTCTCCCGCCTCGACGCCGCATTGATCGCGGCGAGCGGCAACGCTACCTCGGTGAGCTTCTTGCTCGTCCACACTGAAGCCCCGTCTGCGCCTTCCCGAACACGGTCCGTCATCCGCATCACGCGCCCCACACGGTGATGGGAGTTCCTTTCCAAGCGCGCCGCTCCCGGTACACCCTGTCGGCCCAACTTCTCCCCTTGCGCATGTCGAAGACAACCAGATGCCCGGCGCTCGCATGGCTGATGTCCATGTACGCCGCCGTTTGCTTGAGCCCCTTCTCGACGGTTCGCTCCCAGGAGCGGCCCTCGCGAACCAACGTGCACTCGACCACAAACCGGCCCTCGGTGTCGCCTTCGCTGGGCCAGATGATCAGCAGGTCGACCCGGCGACGCCCCAGCGCATACTCCCGCTCGATCCGGCCGCGGCCATTGACTACCCGGTGCAGGAACGCCTGCAGCACCAGCTGCGGACCCGCCTCCGTGTACTGCGCCCGCTCGATCCAGTGCTCCGAATTCTGCCGAAAGCAATCTTGAAACGCCGTGAGCAGCTTATCGAGTTCGAGGCTACCGTCCGCTGCTACGTACCATGCCATGCGCTGCTCTGGCATCTCGTCCTCAAGGACTGACGTGAGCACACGGGGCAGTACTTCACCATAGATGGGGTTAGCGATGCGCAGCGGCGGCTTCGGCGCCACCAGCCCGAGGTCGCGCACATACTCGGCATCGAACGTGGAATGCATTCCCTCACCTCCGCTCAGCAAGGGCTCGACCACTCGTCTCACCCGAGGCTCGCGCAACTTGTCGGCTAACTGGTCCAGGTGGGTCTCGCGGCGCACGATGAGCGCCTCGCGAGCCTCAAACACGTTGCGTTTGGAAATCGCTGCCCCGCGCTCACGGACGGCCCCGGCCAAGAAGCACACCTCTTGGGCGAGCGCATTGACCAGCCAAGGCTGTCCCCGGGTCTGCCCCCACACTGTTGCCACCGCCTCCGGTTCGAATGCCTGACCAGTGGCGGCCGTATGCTGGCCCAGCAGTTCCTCCACCTCTGCTCGGGTGAAGTTTCCTAGGCGTATTGACTTAGCCTTGATGTTGAAGGCGCTTCCCCCCGTAATCACCTCCTTCTCGGAGCTCGCGTGAATGCGGTAGTCGCGCACGTTACGTACCCCGCATAGAACTACGCTCTGCGGAAACCCGGAGGGGCGGTGGACGTAGCCCGCCCTCAACTGCCGCAGCACAGATACCAGGGAGTCGCCCACCATGGCGTCGATCTCGTCGATCAGCAGAACTAGCGGCGAAGAATCAGCCCGCGCCCAGATGTCTAGCAACGTTCCCAACGCCGCGTTGGGACGAATGGACGTGTCAATCCGGTCCGCCAATCGTGCCGTCGCCACATCTCTGAGCGTGTTCCGAGCCTCTCGGGCAATCTCGGAGGCGATCGCCCCCATCGCCTGTCCTATGTTTTCGCGCGCGGTCTGCGCGATTTCAACGTTGATGTAGCCGCAGCGGTAGTCGCCCACGCTCCCGCCATTGAGTAGGTCCCGTAGCGCCAGCAGAGCGGAGGTCTTGCCGGTCTGACGGGGTGCGTAGAGTACGAAGTAACGCTTTCTCCGCACTAGGGACAGCACTTCACTCAAGTTCACGCGGTTCAGCGGCGGTACACAGTAGTGATCTTCCGGCCGCACGGGACCAGCAGTATTGAAGTCGCGCATGAACAATAGGTCAATCAATCTCCAAATCTTGGGCAAACACACCCAAACCCGGAACTAGGTCAGCCACCTCTGGTTCCGTCCAGTTGGCAGTGGGGATAGGCGCACCGAGCAGGCCCACCTTCGGACTGTTACGCAAGTGGAATCAACACACTCTGTCCAGAAGGTCCGCGATTTTGCCGCCAATCCGCTCTGCTGCCGCCGTCTCACGGTCACCAACATGCGCTCCCGGCTGTGTCCCAGGAGCCGGGATACTACCGGAAGAGGAATACTCTGCATGACCGCATGACTCGCGAAGGTGTGGCGCAGGTCATGAAGCCGCACATCTTTTATTCCCACCTTCCGCCGCACTTTCTGCCACGCAGACAATTCGCTGGAACGTGGCCGCGATCCGTCTTTCAGCGAGGGGCAGACGTAGGGGCTGCCGGTTCGAAGTTGCTGGGCGATCCAGGCGCGGGCCGCCTTGCTTACGAATACCGCCCGTGGGCCGGTCTTAGCGTCAGCCAAGTGCAGCACATCCCCATCGACCTCCTCCCACTGTAGTCGCACCAGTTCGCTCTTACGACACCCCGTCAGGAGAAGAAGTCGTATGATGACCACCTGCTGTTGGCCGGATCCGCGTAACCGTCCCGTAGAGAGCCAGCGATTCCAAATTTGGAGCGCTTGGTGGGGGCACGGATCTTGTCTTGCGGTAGGCTACGCGCACGTGGGCTGTGAGGGAGGCGGTTGGTGGACTGAAACGGGTAATGAGAAGCTACATTTGGGCGCCACCAATCCGCCCGAGACATACGACGGTCTTCCAGGCTTCTGGAATTCCGGGTTATCCTGTTTATATCATACCGTCGTTCAGATTCTGGCAGCAGAAGGCGCCAGCGGCGGCGGACGACAGTACAACATGCTTTCCCAGAAACTTCGCCAGTCGGGAAAACAGTATCTTCTCGTAAGCACACGCAATTCCTCAAAGAAATCGCGCCGCACCTGGTAGGATGCTCGGCATTGCTTCCACAACCCTTTTACTTGGTCGAGCGTCGCATGCAGGGCAAATGCCATCAGGTTGAGGGTGGCTAACAGGTTTGCCAGCCCATTGCTGCCATGCCCGAAGCTGTGTTTGAAGTTCTGTCCGAGTCGTGCGATACAGTTTAAACATTCGTTCTCGATCTCCCAACGCGCCCGCCCACAACGAGCAACCTCCTACATATTGTGCTTCGTTACCGTCAACCCACACTATTCACTAGTTGGAATTCGTGGGCGGCCGTTGAGGGGGAATGCCAGACAGGCAGGGGTATGACCCGTTGATGGGGCCTAGTCGTGGAGCGAGAGAGCGATTTCGCGGGTTTGCGGCGCGCTCAGGGTGTCTTTTTGCCGCTCAGCGGGGCGAATTAATGTCGTGCGGGCGTAGCTTGGCGCTGGGCTCTGGTTGGTCGCCCTTGGGGAGGTGCGTTAACGTGGTCAGGAAGCCGGGTGGTGGCCTCTTAGCACCGTTTAGGCAGACTCGGCCAGCACAGGGTCTGCCAGCGCAGCTTCCATGTGTTTTCCCAGAAGGTCTCCCACAGCTTCTTTGCGGACTCGGCGAGATAGAAGTGCAGCCGCCGTGCATGTCTGGTCAGGCGTCCCCCTACCTTGAGCACGTTCTCCCTGAATCTGCGCACATGCATGAGCGGCGCGTGTACGGGCTCAGGCTTCATCTGCTTGTCGTGCTTCTCGGTGTTTGCTTCGGCGGTGCCGTTGCTACTTGGCTCTGCCGGCGGACCAACGTCTGTTGGTGGGGGTTCTGTGGCGGTCGGTAGTCCCAGGGGCCAGTTTCTGGGAGCCAAGTAGTCGGGGGCGATCATTTGGCAGCGCCCGATGTGGATCAGTTGATAGGCCATCACATTCAGTAGCAAGCGTACCGCATTCTGAGGGCGCACCGTCTTGGTAGCCTTCTCGTCTTGGGTCTTGTTGTCGCTCTCGTCTTGGGTCTTGCTATCGCTCTCATCTTGGGTCTTGCTATCGCTCTCATCTTGGGTCTTACTATCGCTCTCATCTTGGGTCTTACTATCGCTCTCGTCTCCGAGTGATTGCTTGACCACTTTCTCGAACATGTTGGGGCGCGCCGCCGAGGACAGCTGACAGGAAGCGTATTTGATCTCTGCGTGGTGTGCTTCCGCTTTGCCTCGCATCCGGTAGAAGTTAGCCAAGCTCTGGGCATTGCACTCTTTCTCTGACAAGGACGTGAGCAGAAAGTAGTATTCCGGCTCGGCCTTGGAGTTCGTCTTGGGCGCCATCACCACGCGCCGGGCCTCGTTCCAAGACTCCGCTTTATAGGTCAGCTCTATGCAGTGCGTAGGTGATCCGCCGTATTTGGCCACGGTCTTCTCCATCAACGTTTTCAGTTTCTTGTTTTTTTTCAGGCGCATGACGTAGTCGATGCCATCGTCTTCGAGGCGCTCGTACGTGATGGGGCTGTTGAAGCCCGCGTCGGCACGCACGATAATCCGTTCGGCGACGTGCTTTTGCCCTGCTTTCGCAATCTTGTGGATGAATTTATGGCTATCTCTTGCGTCATTCATAGCGCCAGGACGCAGTTCTGCTCCCAGCACATCCCCCGTGGGCCCGCATGTGGCCACCATAGGCAAATATATCCTGTGCCTATAGTGCGCATTATATTCGCTGCCTTCCTGCTTCCCGTACACTTCTACGGGATAGCTATCCACGTCGATGACCAGCTCCGGCACGCGCTTGCCTCCGTTGCGGGTGTATATCGTCTCCATTCCCAGCCGGGTGACCGTGTCGGACAGATGCTGGAGCTTGGGCTCTTCGCTGAGCTGGTCAATAGTGCGTGACAGCGTCGGCTGCGAAGCTAAGCGGTGTTTGGCCTCTAGCACCTTTGCGCCTCGCTGGTTACGGCAGGCCACGCGGAAGGCGGGGTCGTTCTTTAAGGCTTCCGCTGAGCGCAGACGATCCCATCCCTGCATGAACGACAGCAGCACCTGCTGCAGCAGCTCAGGCAGCGAGTGCCGGACACGGCGCTTGTCGCGGGAGTCCTTCAAGCCCTCCATCAGCATCGCAATCAAGCCCGTCAAGTCCAGCAGGCGACGACCAATAAAGGCGCCCGCATCGGACGTCAACTGATCGGGCTTATCAAAACTCACCTTAACCGAGCGGTTGTGCGACGCGAACGTTTTCAACGTGTTGGATGCGGACATGGGCTCACTGGATCATGGATGGTACGTGTAGCGGTCCTTCTGGCACCGTGACGCGCTCGTGCTGGTGTGCGCAAGCCCGCCCAGCGGTAAGGGGACCCCCTGCCTCATGGCTGCTGTACCGTCCTATACGCTGCAACAATGAGGCAGTCCAAAGGTAACCATAAGTTTTGTCAAAGTCAAGTATGAGAGTCACATCGTGCGTAATGCCGCTTCGCGTGCCACGGTCCGCAGCCCTTCGGCCATCGTCGCCAGGACCCATAACCCTGGCACGGTGCTCCCGGCTCGCCGCAAACAGCCCATAACCATCCTGCACCCAGTGCCGTGCATGCGACCGATGCAGGCCGCACTCGCAATGCCGAATCGGCCATGACCATGTCCGCCGTCTAGCAGACCGATCCGCCTGCCTCTTGGTGCCCCTCTCAAGCTCGCCCAGGCGCAGACATCCCCGGCTTTGCCCGGAAAGTGGATACCTGCTAGGACGGGCAAAAGGGCCCAAAATGGGCCACGTCTCGTTCACCCACCGGGTGAATGCGTACTATCCCGCCAACTGCCCCAAAACACGTATAAACTATGTTTATACTATGGCCTAAATGCAATTAAGTGGGCGAGCAGAAGCACGCCAAACTCTTGTTTTGGGACCACCCGCTGCAAATCAATAGGCAAAAGCCTCTTTATTCGCTGAAAGGGACCGTATAAACGCCCTTCTAGTTGAAATTTGACGCACTCAGGGTTATATGTATTGTAACAAAGTATCCATGCAATGCTTTGCTGCTGTTTTATGCAAATTTCAGACGTGAATTATGCGGGGTCAAGCTGGTGAAAAGTGTCGTGTAGAAGGTCTGCTTGTATGTGCCCTGCTTTTGGCGTACGCGCACGCTCTTTTCCACCTATGTGCCGCGTACGGCATCGTCCGTGTTCCGAATCGGCAGATCGGTCATCCAGCGATAGCAGTGCTCTTCGTAGCGACGTGTTTTCTTGTTCTACACCCATATCCATTTGTTGCTCTGGATACAGCGCTCGTGTAAAAAGTCGAACAGCGTGCGATGCGACTTGGGTTTGACACAAAGACTCGCAGATGACCGAAAAACTTAGGAATGCCAGGGACAAGGTCCTCGCAGAGAATACGGCGCAGGCTGTCTTCAAGCACCTTGACCGCATCAAGGACAACCGCAGTGTGCTCGGCGCGCGCTGGATCTGGGAATTGATTCAGAACGCCCGCGACGCGGCGTGCCGACGAGGTGTCCGGATCCGGGCACACGTCTCGGACACCGAGTTCCGATTCGAACACGACGGCAAGCCGTTTGAGTCCACGGAGATAGCACACCTGGTCTATCACGGCTCGACGAAGGTCGATCTCAAGGACATCGGCCAGTTCGGTTCGGGATTCCTGGCCACGCACCTCCTCTCCAAGGTCGTACGCGTCGCCGGACGGCTTGAGGACTCGCGCGGATTCGACTTCGTGCTGGACCGCACGGGCGGGACCGCCGAAGAGCTGCGCAAGGCAATGGACCGGTCGTGGGCTGCGTTCGAACAGTCAGTTGAGAATGCTCGACCGATACCGGACGTAACCACCTCGTTCGCGTACAATATCGCGGAACCGGCGGCGCGCAAGCTAGTCGATGCGGGGCTGAAGGAGCTTCGCAGGAGTGGACCGCTGGTATTGGCGTTCTGTCTGGAAATCACGGAGATCCAGGTCGAGACCTCCGACGCTGAGTGGAAGCTCCAACGGGACAACCAGGAAGAAGGCAGCATCCGAACGATTCGGTACGTGGGGGAGGGCAGGGAGCTGTCGCATTTCGTCGCAGTCGCAGGAGCGGAAAGCGACTGCTGCGCGGCGCTACAACTGCGTCCCGCCGAGTCTGGACTTGAGGTTGACCCGGCGCAGGAGACGGCGGCGAAGCTCTTCGTCCTGTTCCCACTCGTTGGCACGGAGCGGCTGGGGCTCCCGGCCACGGTCAACAGCCGACGGTTCAAGCCTCGCGAGGACCGCGACGGCATCGTGGCCGGGGACTCGGAAGGCGCACAGGAAAACAAGCGGCTCTTGGAGGACGCAGTGCGGCATCAGGAGCAACTCTTCGAACGGTGCGCCCAGAACAAGTGGACCGGTGCCGAGCGAATGCTCGCCTTCGACATCGGACGGCTACCTGACTGGGCAAGCAGCGCCCGTTGGTTCCGTCCGCTGCTGACCGAATTGGTGCGCAAGGCTCGCGAGACTCCGCTAATGCGGACCCCCGGAGGGGAATGGATCAAGCCGCAGGCAGCGTGGCTGCCGACGACTGACGCCCCGGCCCACGGCAAGCGGCTCTGGACGCTCATGTCGTCGTGGAAAGGGGCACAGGCGAGATTGCCCTGCCTCGACGACTTAGCCGACTGGTCACGGAACCTCTCTGGATGGAAGACACTCTTGGGCAAGTCGCGCAAAGAAATGGATGAGGCGCTCACGATCACAAAGGTCGCCCGTCTCGTCGCCAGCACGAGGAGCGTGGATGGACTGGAGGAGCGACTGGCCAGTGGCGCAGGCCAGTCCTGGCTCGTGTCGCTGCTCGAACTCGCACTGGATGCCGGCGAAACCGGACTCCTCGACGAGCACAGACTGCTACCGACCCAGAGCGGCGGGCTGCGTCAGCGCCCTCATATTCGGCGGGACGAGGGAATCTCCGAAGAACTCAAAGACATCGCTGAGGCGTTCGGGTTGGAGATCCGCGACGAGCTACTCGACCAAGACGCAGAGAAGATCGAAGGACTGGCGGAGCTTCTCGTGTCCGTGCGGGAGCCCGAAATGCTCGACCGGATCTTGACGCGCGTTAAGGAGGAAAGCCGGGACGAGGTGATCGAGCCACGGCTCGTACCCTGGGCAGTCAGGCTGTTCCGCTGGATCGCTGATCGTCCAGACTACGTCGAGCGCTTGGATGGGTATCCAGCGCCGACATCCGAACGGTCTGAAGAAGGAGTCGCCGTGCTGCTTCTCGAACGGGGACGCGAGGCGTCTCGACGGCCATTGGCACCGGAGGCGACTTGGCCAGAGTGCGCGCAGCAGTTCGGTTTCCTGTTCCCGAGACGCAGGGTCTTGGCGGAAGCCTTCGCCGATGGCGATCCCGAGGTGGGGCTGCCTCTAGCCGCGAGCGGCTATGTGAGCGGGTCCCCGCTGATCGAGACGCAGCGCGTGGTGGAGGCGTTTCTACCGGATGAGCCGCTCCCGGACACGGAGGAGACTCCCGCCAGGTCTCACAAGTCGACGCAAGAGTTGGAGATGTCCGATATCGCCTGCCTCATCGAAGCCAAGGGCCTCATCGACACGGCCCGTAAGAGCAGGAAGCGCGCCACGGAATTCGTCCGGTTCATGATCGAATTCGCGGCCGAGGCGGACGAGCGCGCCTTTGAGATGCGCGAGGTCGAGTGCGAGTGTGGGAACACCCACACGACCTACCGGGCCGCATGGCTCGCGCCGCTACGCCACCGGCGGTGGGTGCCGCTCGACGCCAGCGGGCGCCGCGGAACCACGGCATCGGCGGAGTCGTTGGCGGCGCTCCTCGTGGACTCGCCAGAAGTCTCGGAGGCCCTGTCTGGGGACCGGGGAGAGAACCTCTTGGTCGCCCTGGCGATCAGCCGTGCGGACCTCGCGCTCCGCGTCGTCGCCAGCGACGAGGACGAGCGGCTGGCGCTGATTGCATCGATGCAGGACATTGCCTCGGTGGCTGGCGACATCGACCGGGTTCGCGAACTGGCGACCGAGATCCGTGAGCACCCAGAGATCATCGACTCGATCGAAGAGCAGAAGATCCGCCGGGCGAGAATCTGGAGGAACCATCAGATCGGGGAAGCGGTCGAGAAGCTTCTGCGAAAGGAGCTGGAAGGCTGTGGACTAACCGTGCGGCGCACTGGGATCGGGTCCGACTTCGAGGTTGAGAGCGACTTCGTCGAGGAAGAGAAGGAGGTGGGCCTCGAAGTCTCCAGCAGCCGCAGCACGACGCTGATTGAGGTGAAGAGCACGAGGGGTGAGCAAGTGAAGATGACGCCCGCCCAGGCGAAGTGTGCCTGCTCGCTCGGCGAAGGCTTCGCGCTGTGCGTGATTCCCCTCAATGACGACGCTCCGACCGCCGAGACGATTCGAGAAGGACTGCGTGTCGTATTCGGCATCGGGGAGTGCCTGAAGTCGGCGCTGTCGGACTATGACTCCATGCGGAAAGCCACCGACATCGCCCGCAAGCGGCGGGGCGCGGTCGAACTCGAGATCCGGGAAGGCGAGGCGCGCTTCCAGATCGGCCGCGCGGTCTGGGAGGAGGGACTGCCGTTCGATCAAGCGGTGGATCGCTTCCGAACTCGCGGCTGAACCCGACGCCAAGACCCCGATCAGGCTCGGATTGGTCCGGTTGCCCAGCACGCGGGATCGGAGACACGCCCGTGATGCCAGCGCCTAAGGACTCGTTCGCGTGCATGAGCCGCTCGCTGGCGCGAGACTGGTGGAAGTGGAAGAGGGCCGAGTGGCTCGCGGGGCTCGCGCCCAAGCGGGGACTGGGCTGGCGCTCGCTCAGGCGCAAATTCGCCTCCGACCTCATGAACGTGCCGCTCAAAAGTGCTCTGCGACCTGGGCGGATGGAAGACCGCCCAGACGGTCCTCCAGTGCTACCACAGGCCCGACGAGGACTGGCTCAGTTAAGGCTCTCGAGGAGTACCGGGAGGCCGGTTCCAGTCCAGTTAAGCCAGAACAATTTGCCGGAATCAACTCTCCGAAATCCCCTAAGCCGTTATGGGCCTGGGTGGACTTGAGCCGCCGCCCTCACGCTTATCATGTCCTCAAGATCGTGTGAATCTCGGCAAGAAATCGTCTAAGTCAATCAGGAGTCTTGTCCTACGGCAAATGAGCCTGAACGGGATTCCGGTCTCCAGCGGGAGATGAGCTTGAAGTCCAGGGCGAAGAGATCATTGGAGGATGATCGTGACACTTCGCACCGAACGGATTTGCACCCTCGACCAGGTCCGCGTCTTCCTGGACGGCAACCAGCCGGCAGACTTCGAGCTCACCGACCGCACCACTGCCTACGCCTTCGTCCGACGGACGCTCGTCCGCTTCGAGTACCACGGGCTCGGGAAGCCCGACAAGGGACTGTTGAGGCGATTCCTCGAGAAGGTGACGGGCTTCTCCAGGGCTCAGATGAACCGTCTCATCGCCCAGCACCGCCAGACCGGGAACATCCGGGACCACCGCTGCAAGCCCCCGGCCAACGCCTTCCCGCGCCGCTACACGCCCCATGACGCAGCCCTGTTGGCGGAGGTCGACGAGGCCTTCGGACAGCCCTCCGGTCCCGCCACCAAGGTGATCCTCTGGCGCATGTACCAAGTCTACGGCGACGTGCGCTTCAAGCGCCTCGCCTCCATCTCCAACGGACAGATCTACAACCTCCGCAAGACCCGGCAGTACCGCACCGGCCGCCTCACCTTCCACAAGACCCAGCCCACACCCGTCGCCATCGAAGTTCGCCGCAAGCCTCAGCCCAACGGTAAGCCCGGGTATCTACGCGTCGACACCGACCACCTCGGCGACTACGGCGGTAAGAAGGGGATCTACCTCGTCAACGTCGTCGACGAAGTCACGCAGTTCCAACACCTTGGAGCCGTACCGCACATCACCCAGCAGTTCCTCGTCCCACGCCTCGAAGCCCTCCTCTCCGCCTTCCCCTTCACCATCTACGCCTTCCACGTCGAAAAGACCGGACACAGGAAATCGGCGTCCGCATGGAGCACCCGTTGGTAGAAGGGGTGTGTGGCATATAGGGCATCTCCCAGATATACCGTTTGATAGCCAGCCATGCGAGCTCCCCACTCCTTAACCACCGCTTAGCGGCATTGATCTCGCAATCCTGCTTGCGACGCCGCACCAATTGCCGGTCGCCAGGATCATCCTGTGTACGGACAAACTCTGACATCAACGGTTACACCCTGTTGTGCCCTGAAGCCACCACAACCGCCGCCACCATGGTATGGAAGAACGAGGGACGCTTGTCTTGGCCCGTGCGACGCGAGGAGCATTGCTGATAATGGATTGTCCAGGAGGAATGAAACTCGATGCCATCAAGCGCCACGAGGATGCGATTGCTCAGACGTACAAACGGCGAAAAGTCTCCCTTGGAACGAAGCGTATCCAGCAGGTGCAGAAACAGGAGCTGAAATGAATCTGGCACCAGGCGGTCCAGCAGGTTGCGGATCTGCCCGTCAGAGGGAATGCCTTGCATGCCAAACAGCGTCTGGCAGTTGGAACGGCCCACGTCGTTCTGCATCCTCCGCTGAAAAGCAGAAAGGAGGGCGATTGCAGAAAGAAGCAGGCAAATGCGCTCAACACGGCATCGGCCAGCGTGTAGCGCAGATTGGGCCCCTGACGGTTATCTTCAAGTGTACCGGCGGCCGATCGGATGCGTTTCAGCACATCGCGCAGCAGCTTGCTTGGTTTCATGGGTGTCCCTCAGAGTGAAAGATAAAAGCACCCTATAGCAGGGCATCGCAGGACCGTTATTGCCACTCCATACACCCATCATAAACATATCGTCTGCTAAACAGGTGTTCCCGTAAATCCCACATGCATGCAAATTTAGAATCACTGGCATTCAATGCATTCTCCAGGACGATTACGATGCACCGATGCTTCGTACCTTGGAAGCAGGCTCTGGCGGCGAACCGGCTAAGGCCCGCTCACTGTCACCGCACACCGATCCGTTTGCCCGGTTGGATGGAATGGTGCGGGCACTAAAGGCAACGCAGAACGAACAACCCCGGCCTGAAGGAGCAAGACCCGGGCCTGACAGATAACAACACATCCGCATTCCGCTACCCGCTATGGCTACGCGCATTCTTCTTTCAGCTCTGTGCCTGCTGCTACCAACTGCATCGGTTGCCGCACAATGGACCGCCGAAAATCCCGGCAGTGATAACATAACGGTGCTGGGGCACATCCCGCTGGGACCACGCCTTAGCGTAGCAGATACAGACCTTGAGCAGGAAATGCACCGCCCCTTCGCCTATGTGGCACGCATGGTCTATGGCGCAAACGGATCCAAAGGCACCGACATCGTTGATCTGAGCGATCCCGCGCAGCCCAAGGTGATCTACCGCTGGCGCATCGAGGATGAAGACCTTCATATGCCCACCGGCGGCATGGATGTTAAGCACTTTAAATGGAAAGACCGCTACTATGTGGTACAGTCGCTCCAGTTTGGGGCCGGCGGCCCTAATACGGACCTCGGCGCCGTGATTCTGGATGTAACTGGCCTGCCCGACAGCACCCTCGTTAAAGAGGTGGCCCGCATCCATGAACCGGATCTTCCAGGCGGTTTCCACAACATATTTGTCTACAAACACTCAAGCGGCCAAGTATTGCTCCTGAGCACCGTGTCTGGCCCCTTTGCCAACGTGTACGACTTGGGGCTCCTGGTAGATGGGGGCGCAGAATCCGCACAGATCGCCCGCGTTCCCGTGCCCGAATCCGCGCTCGGCCGCGGCAGCCGGCGCGGATATCACGATTTCTATGCTGGATTTCACCAGGAGACCGCCACGGACCGCTTCTATGGCGGAGGCACCGGTGGCTACTACGTATATGACATCACCGACCTGGATGACCCGAAGCTTCTGGTCACATTGACCGGCATCAACGGCGTGCGCAGCGGACACACCTTTACCCCCTCGCCCGACGGCCGCTACGTCATCGCAGAAACCGAATACCGCTACGCGCCGCTGCGCATCTTTGATCTGAAGCCGGCTCTGGATGGCACGGTGTCCAACATTCGCAATCCGATAAGCGCGTGGACCGCTGACTGGCAGCATCTGGTACACAACCACGAAGTCCGGTGGCCCTACGTCTTTGTGTCTGGATACCTGGACGGCCTCCAGGTCTTCAGCATGATGGATCCGCAAAATCCCGTCACCGTCGCGTACTACGACACGTACCTGGGTCCGCCCAACACGGATCGGTATGCGATGTTTAATGGCGCCTTTGGGGTGGATGTGCGCAATGCGGACGGCCTGATCATCGTCAGCGACATGAGCACGGGCTTCTGGACGTTTCGTATGGAGGGGTTCCGTGGCTGGGATGGCGCCGACTGGGGCGTACCCAACGTTTCCAGCGCCCAAGCGTGGGACAGCGAGTGATACGGCATCAGGTCGCATGGGCACCGATGACGTCTCTCTTTGGCAGACGGCCTGTGAACCGTTGGCGGACTTCGCGACATGCAAGATGCACGCCCAAGACTGAAACAGTGCCCAGGTCTGCTGAATGTGGAGGCGTAGTATGAGACCTCTTGCAGCGCTACGGGGAGTGCTGGCCAAGCCTAGCGCCGTGCAGAGCAGCGACAGGAACCCTCCCCAAGGGGTGCTTACCTGCCACATCGCCGATCACCTTCGACTCGACCCGCACTGCGATGCCGCCACAATCATTGGTGGCCAGTAACCATCGACAAGAACCATCGCGTCGGCGAATTCTTCCGGTGTGTGCGCCGCCCTCGTATGGCTCTTGGAAATACTCCGCGAACTGTATGCGTTCCTCGTTTATAAGGTCGTCACCCGTGTCCGTGGACGGCTGATCGCATACCCACGTCCCAGAGCCTTCGTCCGCGAGTTCGCTGCCGATATAGCGCGTGCACTTCAGGCTGTCGATGCCGTTGCGACCGCAGTATGTAGCCAGTACCAGCGCCCTCGGATGCACGCTGCGCGATGCTTCTGACGAACACTCGCCGGTCCTATCATCGCGTCATCGCGCGACAACGTTAAATCGTTCCTTGCACGGTGCAGGGCGTTGTACGCTTTACCGAACGTCATAAACCTTTTCAGCAGGCGCAGGTCGTTCGCAGCGCTCATGAGCCTCTGGGGTATCAGGGCTTAATGTCGGTGTGATATTCAAGTAGCAGCTCGAGGTACATGGGTACCAACGATTCTTTGGAACGGAGCACCTCGGCAAAACCTTGCGCGGTATGCGCTCCGTCCCCGCAGACATCCGTGATTGCGTCCACGAACTTTTTGCGAAACTCGTCGTCCGGGTCCAGCATCGGCTGCCGAATAATCCACTTCCAGAACTCCTCGCTCGCGAGCTCGCTGCTCATGACGCGCGCGCGGGGATCCGCGATAGCGGCGCTTCCACAGATCGCAGCCAGCGCCATTGCGGCGCTGTAGATGTTTCTTAGCGCTTGCGCTTTCGCAGAAGCGACCCGCATGGATGGTCCACAGTACATGATGTCTCGAAGCTCGCTATATGCCCTTTCGAATTCGACCATTTGCTTCAGCACAGCGAGGTCGTTTGCGTAAGAGCTCATGAGTCTTGGGGTTTGACTTTGGTGTGATATTCTAACAGCAGCGTAGCGTACAAATAAACGCCGTCTTCCACGGCGTCGTATTGCCTCAGCGCGTCAGCGAAATCGTCTGGTGTTCGTGCACCTGCCCCGTATGTCACCCGGATGTCATAATAGAAGTGGCTGTAATTGCCTGCTAATATGGAGCGGACCCAGGTTCTGATCCCCTTTGGTGGTGTCGGTTCCGTGAGAACCCACGCCCAGAAGCCTTCGTCCGCGAGTTCGCTGCCAATGTAGCGCGTACAACTTAGGTTGTCGATGCCGTTGCGACCGCAGTATGTAGCCAATGCCAGCGCCCTCGGATACAGTCTCCACACTGCTTCTTGCAGCTCGCTGGTACTATCACGTCGCAACAACTGTAAATCGCGCATTGCACGGAGCGCTGCGTCGTGCGCTCTATCGAACGCCATAAACCTCTTCAGCAGGCGCAGGTCGTTAGCAGCGCTCATGAGTCTTTTGGGTATAGGGGTTTGACTTCGGTGTGATATTCAAGTAGCAGCCCGAGGTACATGGGTACCAACGAAGCTTTGGAACGGAGTACCTCGGCAATATCGTCCGCGGTGCACGCTCCGTCCCTGTACGCCTCTTCGATATGATCCACGAAGTGTAGGAGTTGGTAGCTGAAGTAGTCTGGATTCACACCCGTGTCCGTGAACGGCAGATCGCGAACCCACTTCCAGAAGGCCTCGTTCGCGAGCTCGCTGCGTATGATGCGCGCTTGGGGGTCCGCGATAGCGGCGCTCCCACAGATCGCAGCCAGCTCCATTGCGCTGCTGTAGATGCGGTCTAACGCTGCGCTTTTGGAGTACATTGCCGCCATGGATTGGTGATAGTACATGGCGTTCCTAAGCCTGCTGTATGCCCGTTTGAAATCGACGAGCTGCGTCAGCACATCAAAGTCGCTTACGTATGCGCTCATGCATCTATACCCCCCATTTGATAGTTAATGCCGGAATGTACAAACGGTCTTGGTATTGGTTTCGCGCATCTGACGTACCTGCTTCCCAGCACTGCGTAGACGGTTTGGCTGTCTTGTGGACGCCAGAATTTTACGTCCAAACGCCCTCCCGACTTTTGACATGATGGATCCGCTTCTTCCCGTCGCCCTGGCATGCTACCCCATAGACCTGCGTCCACATGTCGCTACTCGGCATGCGATGTTGACCGGCGCCTCACGAAGTGGCTATGCGCAGCTTGGGAAGCCTGATCGCAGTAGCGACATGAGCATGTGCAGCTAGATGTTTCGGATGGGTGGCTTCCGGGGATCGAATGCCGCCAGTCAGCGTATTTCCAACATCTCCAGCGTCCAACAGTTGGATAGCGAATGATGCCGAACGTCACCCTCTTCCTGGCACTAGCGCTGCTCTGGAGACCCGATGCGCTGCCCACACCTGTGGAATGTCCTGTGCCGCCGGAGTACTACAAGATCGACCTCGTCCCCACGCGACGCGTACCCGTTGCTCGAATAGCCACCGGCACGGCCCACCTTACGTTCAAAGAGTCACCCTTTGGCATCGCTGTCACCGCCCGTGGCCACTATGTGTATGAGGTCGAGGTCGTAGTTGAAAACCTACGTCCTTCCCCCAAAGGCCACTATACCGCATGGCTGGCCATGCCAGACCTGCAGACCTTTACGCGTCTGGGCCCTTTGGACGGATACGTGCGCGGCGAGACACACTGGAACAAGTTCATCGTGTTTGTCACGCTCGAACCGGACCTGAGCGCCAACCCCCAGGACCGCTGGCGGGGACCGGTCGTAATGCGCGGCCTCTCGCGCAGCGGGCTGATGCACACAATGGCTGGACACGGCCCCTACGAACAGGAGCCGTGCGCCGTCTATGGCTACTATTAGGGCCACCTGATGTACCCTGCCAACAACATTAGCCGGTGCCTTCTGGTCGCAGGCGCTTGGCTGTCCGTAGCCACTCAGGCCCAAGCTCAGCACCATCACCACCATGCTCCGGTGCCAGCAGACGACACCCTGGTGTGGCGCATGCCCCCCATGGATATGAGCATGCCCATGATGCCGGGACTCGAAACGTCGGTGCCTCCCGTGCTCCCTGCGCTTCCTGGTACCGACGCGGCAACCATCCCACCAGCGCGACCCAGTGAAATCGTCGCCCTCGCAGACGGAGATACGCTCCGCCTGGAAGCCACACTGGTAAGACGACAGATCGGTGACGGATCTTTTGTGATGTACGGCTACAATCAGCAGTACCCAGGCCCGCTGATTCACGTGGACCAGGGTGCCACAGTGATAATAATCTTTTCCAACGAGCTCGAAGAGCCCACCACCGTCCACTGGCATGGGCTGCGGTTGGACAACCGCTTTGACGGCATCGCGGGACTCACGCAGGCGCCGGTACAGCGCGGCGAGTCGTTCACCTATGAGGTCTACTTTCCAGATGCGGGGCTGTACTGGTACCACCCGCACGTGCGAGAAGACCGGCAGCAGGACCTCGGCTTGTATGGAAACATGGTGGTAGACGCCCACCAGGAAGGATACTTCGGCCCAGCTCATACAGAGGAAACGCTCATCCTGGACGACCTGCTCATCGATGAGCATGGACTTCTCCCGTGGGGGATGGAGGCGCCCACACACGCACTCATGGGGCGCTTTGGCAACGTGTTTCTGGTCAATGGGATCACCGACTATGCCCGGTCCGTGCCGCGCGGCTCCGTCGTCCGGTATTTGCTGACAAACGTGGCCAACGCGCGCACCTTCAACGTCACCTTCGGGGGCGCCCCCGTCAAGGTGGTGGCCTCCGATGTCAGCCGGTTTGAGCGTGAGGTGATGGTAGAAAGCGTACCCATCGCACCAGCCGAGCGGTACGTCGTGGACGTCCTGTACGAACACCCTGGCACCTACCCCATCACCAATGCTATCCAAGCCATCAATCATTTTCGCGGAGAATTCTATCCGCGTATAGATACCTTAGCGATGGTAACCGCAACAGAGGAGCTCGCCGAGCCGGACTACTCCGCAAGCTTTGCAGCGCTGCGCACCAACGCCGAAGTTACCGCCGACATTGATGCCTTCCGCCCCCATTTTGACCGTGCGCCCGACAAGGAGCTGACCCTGACGGTGGAAGTCCAGGACTTGCCGGTACCGATCATGATGGCCATGGAGATTGACACACTTTACGTGCCGCCGATGGAATGGAATGACGCGATGCCGATGATGAACTGGTTATCGACCGGACACCAGGTGACGTGGGTTCTAGAAGAGGTGACTACTGGTAAGCGCAACATGGATATCCACTGGGACTTCCGGCTGGGTGATGTCGCAAAGGTGCGCATCTTCAACAATCCCTGGAGCTTCCATCCGATGAATCACCCGATCCATGTGCACGGGCAGCGATTTCTGGTCACAGAGATGGACGGGATCCCCAACACAAACATGGTGTGGAAAGACACCGCCGTGCTACCGGTGGGCTCGACTATGGATATCCTGATCGAGATGTCAAACCCAGGCCACTGGATGATACACTGTCACATCGCCGAGCACCTCTCAGCGGGCATGATGCTCAGCTTCTTGGTCCACCCACCCGAAGGCGACCAGTAGTTTCTGCCCCCCAAAGCTGCCCAGATGGCCAGCAACCTGACGTAATACAAGGCTCGAGCCATAATGCAGTGGGAGAAGTGGTCGCAGCAGAACGCCGCGCGGATTCGCATTTCACGGTGTATTGTTGTACCTTGTCCTCAAGATGTGTGGCATACTAGCGTCGCGCGCTGGTATGGCCTGTCACTTCCACCAGTCTACATCTGTTATGAATTCCCTGCGCACGTACGCCTTCGTTCTTGCGGCAGCGGGCCTGCTTGTTGCTGGCTGCAATCCGCGCAACGTTGAAATGCTCACGGTCGACGGACCCGTGGAGCTGGAAACCAACCAGAGCGGCACCTTCACCGCAACCGTCAATGAAGAAGCCAAACCCCCGATAGAATATTCGTGGGACTTTGGCGATGACCAGGCAGCCGGTGGCGAGTCTGCCGACCACGCCTTCGGCAGTGCCGGTACGTACGAAATCTCCGTCACGGCATCGAACAGGAAAGGCAAGGCAACCGTCACCGCCGCCCACAGCGTTGTGGTGACCGACCCACCAGTGCCAGCCGAAATAGTGGCCATAGTGACCAGCGCCACCGAAACAGACACGCAGACACCGGTGCACTTCAGCGCCAACGTGCGAGGTGATGCCCCGCTATCCTATGCGTGGTCTTTTGGTGACGGCACTTCTGCTTCGACACCCCAGGCGTCTCACACCTATATGGCTGCCGGAAGCCACGTCGTGACGCTGGAGCTCACCAACGATTACGGGCGCGACGCTCGTACAGCGACGATTACGGTCACAGTTTGGGAAGCAGATTTCTGCGCGGACCTAGCGGAGATGAATTCCACTTTCTTCGAACGCAACTCCAGCGTGCTGACCGATGCAGGCAGAGAGCAGCTGGCGGATAACCTGGATATCCTCGTCAACAGCTGCCCAAACCTGATAGTCAGCATCGAAGGGCTGGCGGGACCGTTTGAGCGGAACGCACAGGAACTCTCGGACGACCGGGCCCGTGCTGTGATGCAATACTATGTCGACAATGGCGTAGAGGCACGACGCGTGAGCTCCCGCGGCTTGGGACAGCAGGCAGGCGCTAAGAAGAGTGGTGCAGAGCAGTTCCGCCGGGCAGATACAGTGCCTGTGTACTGAGTCTTGCCGGTTAGCGGATCGTCCAGCCGCGCTGAACGGATCCGTCCTCGCCTATCACCCAGAAGCGCAGGTCCTCATCCAGGACCATCTTGGTGATGTACACGATTTGGCCGAGGTGGCCGCAGAAGTGCTCTACGGCGTGATATATCGCGCCGATCGTGCTGATCGATATGCCCTGAATCTGGCGCTGGTCCAGTAGCCGACGCTCGTCAAGGCGGTCCAGCACCTGCCCGGCCTCTTCGCAGGTGCTACGGAGTCGGTCCAGGAGCTCGTCGCGGCTGGCCCCTCCCGCCGCAGCAAATTCCTCTTGGCGGTCCCGAGTGCACGCAGCACCACCCACGCCGTGGAGTATCCATTGACGTACATTGCCCTCTAGGTGCAGCAGCAGATTGCCGATGGCGTTGGATTGGTCGTTTGGGCGCCACCACAGTGCCGCGTCGTTCAGCCGCCTCACGCACACTTCCACCTTAGGCAGATAGTCCTCCACCAGGAGTGCTTTTGAGTGGCTCAGGAAGGCATGCCCTACGTCGCTCATAGGCTCGATCGGATACGTCCGTACATACTTGTGTGCGCCCGTCCATTATAGTGGGCCCATTTAACAAGGGAGTGCAGCACTGGATTTGTCAGAGCAATGGGTTGGCGAGCGCGTTAGCATTCCGATACAGCCGTAGGGTCCAGAGGCTGTTGGTGGCGTATCAGATGGCAAAGGACCATCGTCATCTTTCGTACGGAGAAAGGTGCCAGATTCATGCATTGAAGAGCGAAGGGACTCAATAAGCGCCATAGCGCAGCATTTGGGTCGTTAGCCATCTACGATCAGTCGGGAGGTGTGGCGCAACAGTAGAGGTAGAGGCTATCGGTATGAACAGGCGGACCGACTGGTCCGTGCGCCGCGCCAGAAAGCGTCGTTGCATCCTCGTAAGATGACCGCAGCGCTGAGGGCCATGGTGCGCGAGAAGCCTGCATTGCACTGGAGTCTGGAGCCAATCGCGGGTCGGCTTCGTCATGACGGGGTCATTGTGGTGAGCACCGCATGGATCTACCGGTATACTTGGAGCAACAGGGCAGCTGGGGAATCGTTGTGCAATCTGCCTCGCCGCAGCAGTAAGCGTTATGACAGGCGTAGCCAGCGCGGTGCTGGGCGCGGCCGGATACCGAGTCGTAAAGACATCAGCGAACGGGATCCCATAGTGGAGAGGAAGACACGTATTGGCGACCAGGAGGTGGATACGATCATTGGGAGCAAGCACCAGGGTGCGTTGGTTTCGATGGTCGACCGTCCGTCAACATTCACGTTTCTTGCGCTGGTATCTTCGAAGGCTACAATTGGTGTCTGCCGCGCGATCGCAGCGCGTCTGAGACCGGTGAAGAATCAGGGGCTTATCATCACGGCGGGCAATGGGAAGGAATGCGGTCATCACCGGCACATCGCCCGGGCCCTTTCGGCGTCGTATTACTGTGCGCGGCCGAACCATTCCCTAGAACGTGGCCTGAACGAGTACACCAATGGCTTGGTACGGCAATACTTGCCGAGGGCGACCAACTCCCGCACTGTTGAGCTGGCAGCGGTAATGCGGGGAGAGACGATTCTGCGATCGTTCACGTAAGTGCTCAGGTTACCGCACACCGGCGAAAGCCTTCTTTGGCGCGCGGTAGGCTGTGCCAGCCGCTGTGGATAGTGCGCCAGAGTCTGAGCCAGACTCAACAGCAGAAGCCGGTGCGCCCGGATCAGCTACTCCCAGCCGTCCAGCGTGTCTTGATGGACTGATTCGGTCGTATGACCTGAACGACCAATAGACCACGATACCGTCTATAAGCGGCATCATGCCTGCCTGCGCGCATGGGCAAAGGGCACGTTTGCCCCGCTGGCGCCGAAGCTTTTGGGGCCCAATGCGCTGTTTCAATCCGCTCGACGCCGTTCCATCCTGCTCTTCTCGCTAACCTCTGTCTCTATTTGCGAGCAGACTGACCTGTTGGCCTATGTTGCGCTTCGGAGTTAAACTGGCGTCCGTATAAGCAAGCCATTGGTAGTGCTGGAGTGCGGTGCGGGATGCCAGGCATCGCATGGTGGTGGGCATTTACGGGTTGTTGTGGGCCTCTCTAGCCAGTTTCAGTGCCAGCATGGTGCACCATTCTTTGAGGTGGTGGTATCGTCGTCGCACCCAGGCTTGCACAAAGAGGTTGGCGGGCCAGAGGATGAGTCGTACGATGAGTGCGAGCAGCGTAGAGACTACGGCGATGCCGAGTCCTACGAGGTCGGACGATTCATGTCGTCCGCTGCTGGTAAAGAGCACGAAGATGCCGAGCAGTGTACCGAGCAGTCCTAGGCTGAGGACGACGTATACGGCGGCATTGATGTACCGGTCGACTTCTCGGTATCGTTCATGGTCCAGGTCGATATATTGTAGGACGTATTCCAGGGTATTTTTGTGTTGGTGTCCGGCCAGCATTTTTTCACAGGCTTTCCGGTAGGGGTTGGCTTCGGGAGTACGTTGGAGCGCTTCTTCGAGCGTGTCTTGGTGTATGTCGTTGGGGTTGAGTTGTGACAGGATTTTATGGCTTTTCCACTGGAAGAGCGCCCGCACATAGGCGGTGCAGATAAAGAACAGTCCTACCACGAATACCAGCCCGATAGGATACTCAAATCCTCGGGCGTATCCGACCATATCCCAGAAGGAGGATAGGGTCAAGGAGGTTCCTGCGTTACTTGCTGCTTCTTGCAGCGTCCACAGGCCAGTAGCAATCATGTGCATCACGGTTCATTGGATGGGAAGGGATCAAGGTGGAGCGTTTGTTCAGGTTGTTCCAGCACTTCCAGTGGCTGTTGGTAGTAGCGCAGGTCCACGGCATCGAAGCGGTCTTTCAGCGCTATGGTGTAGTGTCCTGGAGCCAGTCGTACGCTGAAGCGTCCTTCTTGGGACACGTCGGCTCGGGCCCTCTCGGCATTGTTTTGCAGGAAGAGGACGAGGATTCGGGAGGCGGCAAAGGGTGGTGCCTTATCCAGGGCGCCATCGATGATGGTTTGTTTTTGGACGGCGATATCGATACGTTTCGTTTGTCCGGGATCGGCCACGAAGCGAAAGCGTGTGCCTGGCGTAAGTTCGTACCGCGGGTTGTTGAGCGATCGGGTATCGATGGTCACCAGGTACTGTTGGTATGGGACCAGCATGTCGGCGTGCACGGTGCCGGGGCTAATGTGGCGCGCGTGAGTATGATCCACATGGATCTCTATGTCGTGGAGGTAGGCTTCGTCCGCATCTTTGCGTCCGTCGCGGTTGTCATCGAGGAAGGCTCTTAGCAGGGCGCTGCTGTGGGCGGGGGATTGCCGCATCATTTGGGGGTTTGGTCCCAGGGCCACGGATCCATACAGGCTTTGGCTATGGGACTGCGGCGTATCGGTGCTGAGCGCGGATCGGTTGGTGAGGCTCACGTAGGGGGTATCGAAGCGCAGCGTGATGGCGGCGGCCATGCCTTGGTCGTATCCTAGGCGCAGTCCTAGCGATGCGCTTCGCCACTGTGCGTGGAGGGTAGCGCCGACGAAGTCCGTGTCGTGCACGCGGCCTCCTTCGCCTTGCAGCCCTATGCGCCATGTGTGCGCGACGGCGTGCGTGACGGAGGCCTGCCATCGCATGCGCCAGGGGGCTTCGTGTCCTGCCCATTGGTGGCGCGAGAGCCCTGCGGTGACCAGCGCGTACATGGTACCAGAGAGGCGGGCGGTACCGGTGCTGGTCACATGGGTGGTACGACTGTCGTCGAAGGTGGCATAATGCTCGGCTCTTAGCGACAGGGTGCCGCGCGCATGTAGCCATCCGAGGTGTCCGCTCAGGCTTCGGCGATAGTAGGTCCATGCCTTTTCTTCGGAGAAGGCGGCTTCTGTTTGGATCCGTAGGCGTGCGCTTTGTCCCCACAGTCTAAGGCGTGCTGCGGCCATGGGCAGTGCCACTTCGGCATCGGCCGATAGTCCTTGCCAGTGCTGTGTGATGCCCACCAGGGGTATGCCGGCATGGTGGTAGGCGGCTCGCGCGGCCATTCCGGGCAGGATGCCGTAGCGGGCTTCGGCCAGCAGTACGGGGGCGGGTTCATAGCGATGTTGTCCTGCCCGCACATCCCAGTAGAGCGTGTTGGGCGGCGGCAGGTCTTCGCTGACGAAGAGGTGATGCGTCTGTTGGCGCGGTGGGCGTCCGTCCGTGGGTGCGATGTCCACCTGCACGCGGGAAGCGCCATAGTATGCCGGGATACGCACCGTATAGCGTCCTTGTACATCGGCCAAGACCTGGTCGACCTGTACGCCGCCGATGCTAGCGGTCACGATGGCACCGGGTTCGGCCACGCCGGTTAGCGGTGTTTGCCGTTGGATGTAGGGATCGGCCACCGGATGGTTGCTTACGCGCACGCCATCATAGACGGTGGTCTGGGGCCATCCGAAGTGTTGTAGGCGCCCCGCCTGCACCTGTGTAAGCCACCGTGAGCGACGAAAGTCGGCCAGATAGCTTAACGACCGGACCTCTATGTGTTGTGTGCTGTCTCTTTGTGAGAAGTGGGCTTCGGCCTTAAGTTGTCCGCGCAGGGCATTGGTTTGTGTGCGCACCAAGCCGTGATAGGTGGCATCGTGCTGTTGCCATTGTGTTCTGGTGAATCGATAGTCCACATGGGTATCGCCCCACACCGGGCGGTGTCGTCCGTAGCGCACCGGAGCCGGGGCTTGTGGGCGCCTCATGGCTGCGGCATGGGTGATATGGAGTCGATCCGTGTCAAAGTGTATACGTTCTGGCGCAAAGAGTCGCTGCAGGCCTCCAAAGGAGAGGTATAGCGCGCCTTGGCTAAGGAAGAATTCGGTAGAATCGAGCCGAAAGGCGTCGGTCCCGGTCTCTGCCGCGCCGGTGGCCCCTTCTATGGCGAAGCGCCTGTGTTGCCTTGTGGCTTCTATGAGGAGGCTATCCGAGGTGACGTCGAACCCTAGGAGCGTCAGATAGGGGGCCAGCTGTAGGAAGTAGCGTTGCTGGTTGGGCTCCCAGTAGGCCAGTAGCGGCAGCGCCTCTGGTGTGATACGCAGGTCACTAAGGGTCCACGGTGTCTCTTGCACGTAGCGGACCTGCTTCTCTTGTGCGTGTGCGGCGGCAGCGGCGAGCAGCATCAGGATGCCGACGGCGGCGTAGCGCATGGTCTTTGTCGTCATCGGCGCAGGGTGACCGGTGGCGGCGCTGTGGCGTGCGAAGTGATAAAGTGCAGCGTGACCTCGGTGTCTGTTGGAAGGGGCCATGCCAGGATGCGGGTGGTGAGCAGCAGCAGTTCTCGGCGTGCCAGCTCGTTGCCTTGGGCGTCGGTGGCCACCACGGCCCCTGCAAAGGGTCCGCCGACGGCTTCGAGGCGCAGGCGGTCCCCGTCCAGCGGCGTGACCGCCACCTGTCCCCCTGGTGCGGGGATATAGGCGCTTTGTATGCGCAGCGTCACATGGGCGACCCGTGTAGCGTCGTCGGGGGTGGGCAGGCGATCCATGGGCACAAAGCGGCGGGGGCGGCTGCTAAACTCCAAGAAGGTGGCGTGCGCCTTCTCGGGCAGCGGCTGGTCTTCGCGCAGCGCATAGTGCACATAGCGGGTCTCTCCCGGACTCAGCGTGAGCACTGTGGGATAGACTAGGAGGGCGGCGCCCAGGTCGCCTACGGCTTCGGTGGGCTGTGGCACTATCGTCTCCTGGTCTCCGCGTGCGGCGGTATATCCAAAGACGGCTTGCACGGAGATCTCTTGGGTAACTACGGACGGGTTCGTCAGCGTAAAGGTGCCGTAGGGTGTGGTCGTCGTCAGCAGGGCCCGTATGGGCTGGATCCGCACCTGTTGTCTGTCGGTGACCGGGGTGTGTCCTTCGGCTTCGACGTATACGCCGCGCGGGGTGGCCACTGCGGTAGGTCGTGGCGCCACCACGGTGACAAAGACCGGCATCAGGAAGGTCTCCTGCACCTGTGGTGTGCGCAGGGTGAGGTCCAGCGTGCCGGCATAGCTTCCTGGTGTGGCGGTACGCAGGTCCAGCATGCCGCCCACATGCACGATACGGCAGCCGCCTTCTTCGGCCTGCAGCGTGACGGTCGCATAGCGGCTGGCCAGGGCTTCGGAGGCCGAAGCCAGGCATGTGGTGGACACGGCCCACTGGGGTTGTAACGCCAGCAGGTGTGGTCCGTCTTGCGGGTAGAGGCGTCCGCCGGCCAGCTCCACGGTGGCTTCGGTAGCCTGGTCCGAGGCCAGAACGAGGGCACCCAGGGCATGTGTGCCGCGCACTTTGGACGACACCTGTCCTGTCAGGGGATCCAGCGTCACCTGCTGCCCGGCGGCCTGTTCACCAAAGTGCATCGCCGCGGTCGTGACGGTCATATCGAACGCGGTAGGGAACGGATCCACGGTGACGCGGACCTCGACGGCGGCCGCGTCGGCGTACGGGGCGCCGACGGCATACGTATACGTATAGAGGTAGGCGGCCGCCAGCGTGTCGGGCACACGGAAGGTGGGGTGGCGTACGCGCGTATCGGTCAGGCGCGCGGCATCCTGTGCGTGCGGTGCCACCCAGCGGTGGTAGTAGCCGTCCTGAGGCGCTCCTGAGAGGGCACATTGTGGTTGCAGCGGGAAGTCGGCGCTGCCGGCATAGACGAAGTATTCATGGCGCTGGCAGTCCAGCACGACCTGTCCGCGCCGATTCACGCGTATGTGCACCTCGGTGCTGCTGCTGCCGATAACCGCATCGGTGACGGTCAGCGTCACCCCGTATTGCTGATCCTCTTCGACCTGGGGTGGCACATCGAAGGTGGGCGAGAGCACGTCGGTAGCGCTCAGGCGGTCCGTGTCGGGTCCTGTCCACGCAAACATATAGTCGGTCCCACCGGAGACGGCGCACTGCAACAGCAGGTCGGCTTCGCCCGCATAGGTGTCGTGGCTCTCCTGGCAGGCGACCGCTGGTGGCTTCTGGCGCTGTACGGTGACGTGCCATAGCGCACCGGGCAGGCACGGGCCGCCCCAGGTAGGGCAGGCTTCGACGGTATACGCAAAGACGGTGTCGGCAGGTATGGGGGGCGCGGTGAGCATGCCTTGGGCGATGCGGGGCGCCTGGGGCCCTTGGGGCCCGTGCCAGCGCAGGGCATAGCCGTCGGGCGCGTGGCAGGGCAACGACTGGCGTGCTCCTTCGAAGAGCGTCAGGGGGGCGCACCACGGGGCGCTGCTCATGGGCGAGGCTCCTGTGACGTGCACGGTGACCCGGTGGCGTGTGCCATGCGACGGCAGGTGCACGACGTAGTGGTACGCCGTCTCATGAGCATCTTCGGGGGCAAAAAAGGTGGGCGCTAGGACCTCGGTGCTGCTCAGCGGGTCGGTAGCGGTCCCCCACAGTCCTGTCCATCGTACGGTGGCCTCTGTGTCGGTGGTGTGGCATGCCAGCACGACGGCACTGCCGGGGGCCACCTCCAGGTGGGTGGGGCAGTGCAAGGGCGGCGCCCGCTTATGGACGACGACGGTGACGTGTGCCCTCCGCGTAGCGTGTGGCGCGGTCACCGCCAGCGTCATCGGATACGACTGTGTCTCGAGCCCTGCCACCAGGGGTGGTGCCACCACCGTGGTACGCGGCGCATCCGGGGGCGTGGTGATGAGCGGTCCCTCCCACCGGTAGCGCCACGCTGCAGGGCTGCTATCGGTCACCTGGCATGCCAGGGTGCCCCGCTCCCCTTCATAGAGGTGGAGCACCGGCGCACACTGCACGGCAGGCGGCAGGGCGTGCAGCGCCGTGTCTTCGGTCCGCTTGACGTGCACATGCAGCGGCACGCGCTGCACCACGGCGCCTTGGGGCGTCTCCACCACGAGCGTGTAGGTGGTTCTCAGGGGCGAGGGCGCCCCAAACAGGGGACGCAGCACATGGGGATTGCTCAGCAGGCGCAAGTGTTGGGGGCTTTCCCACCGGTAGGTGTACGCCTCTGTATGTGCGTCGCGCGTGGTGCATGGCACCGGCGCGGTCTCGCCTGCGTGCAGCGTTAGCGGCTGGCAGGTCACCGGCGGCCCCTGCGCCCATGCGGCGGGCGCGAAAGCCAGCGTGCACCACAGCGCGTATCGTATCGGGCGCATCAGTTTGGTATTGCCTGGAAGCGTTCCAGGAAGGCTTTAGCTTGGGTGCGGTCCCCGATCCTTCGGTAGAGGTTGCCCATCAGGGACAGGTAGGCGCGCTGCTGTTGGGGCGTGAGGCGATCGAACACCGCTTCGATGCGCGGCTGAAGCTGCCGCGCCTGGTCCGGGTTGCTGCGCGTGAGCCGGAGCGCTTCCAGGTAGGCGGGACCGGTATGGCGGCTGTCCAGCTCGGTAACCATAAGCAGGTAGGTAAACGCTTTGGCCGAAGCGCCGTCTTGTCGGTGCTGCAGTCCCCGCTGAAACAGCAGACTGGCATACGTCTCGCGCACGTCTTCCTGGAAGGCTTCATAGGGCAAGGAGGCAGCGGCGTCCACCTGGTGCCACAGTCCTTGCAGCGTGTCGAGGGCCCGGTCGTGCTCCTGGAGCTGCCAGGAGAGGATCGCCACGTTATAGTTGGCTTCCAGGGTGGCCGCGTGTTGTTCTAGGTGCGCCAAGAGCGTTGTCAGGCCACGGCGCGCGTCCTGTGGGTGGTCGGTGGCGCGCGTCAGCAGGCTATCAAACATCAGGCGGTGCACGAAGCGGTCTCCGTCCCAGGTAGCCCATGTGAGCTCTCCTATGGCGTACGCGTGCTGCGCGCTGTCGGCCGCATAGTGGATGGCGTGCGCCAGCGCTTCGCGCACGCCCCTGCCATGGCGGGCTTGGACTAAGACCTGGTACGCACGCTGGTAATACCGAAACAGCGTCAGGCTATCGGGGGCTGGCGTGCTATCGACAAAGGCCAGTTGGGCGTCGTCGAGCGCCACGGCGGCGGCCTGCATCCATGCCATCCCGCTGCTTTCGTGTTGCCGTTAGCGTATCGAGCACGGCAGCGAGCTCGGCCCACAGCACATGCTGATCGGCATGGAGGGTGAGCAGCCCGCGCAGCATCTGCAGCACCGTCTCCCAGCGCTGCTGGTCTCGGTACTGTTCTGCCTGGATACGGTACAGGCGCGCCAACTGGTAGCGGGCCTCTTCGTGGGTGGGGTTGTGCTGCAGCGCTGCTTCATAGAGGCGCTGCGCGTCCCCAAGCAGCATCAGCGCGCGCGCGCTATCCTGCTGCGCCTGGGCCTGTACGGCGTCTAGGACCGTGCGCTGTGCCGCTTCGTACGCGGCCGTGTCGGGCTCGGTGGTGATCCGGTGCCGCGGGGCGGCGCCGTGCCGCTGTTGGAGCAGGCTGTCGAGGCGCTGCTGCACCTGGCGCCCTTCGAGAAAGCGTGCCTCGCCGGCCTGCTCTCTTGGTGCGGCCACAAACGTGCTGTCAAACGAGGTCGCCACCTCGTGGACTACTAGCGTGTCGACCCCCGCCAAGGGGGGCGACACGATAGGCGCCTCCACAGGGGGTGGCGGTGGCGCTGGAGGCACCACCGCTTCGCGCGACGTGGAACACGCCCCTAGGACCACGACGAGGATCAGTGCAACGCTCCGAAGCATAGTCATTTAGTCTGCCTGAACGATGATGACCGCTTCTCGTCCGGCTTGTTGAACAATCATGTTGGCCTGGATCACCAGCCGTGCTGGCACGCTATGGTCTGCGGTGAGCTCCACGGCTTGGTCTGGCGCGGCCGCGCGCACCAGGTCGTACAGCTCCTGCGCGCTTATCGTACGGACCGGGGTCCCGCTGCGCAGCGCCCCCTCGGGCGTGAGGGCCACCTGGAGGGGCATCAGCACCTGCGCCCCCTCGTTGACCTCCACACTCACCGGAGGCTCCACAGCAAACTGGGGCATGGTGCTGACCGCCACCAGGCCAGCCAACAGGATGAGGATGATATCCACCAGCGATTCGTCCATCGTTTATGGGTCTTGGGCGTGCCACCAGTCGAGAAAGAGGCGATAGAAGGCTTGCGCTTCGGCCCCTTGCGGAGAGAGGTCTTCGCTCTCTACGGTGACGATGCGCCCTTGGGCATCGCGCCGCACCGTGCCCACCTGAAAGTAGCTGGCCTGCTGTTGCCCCTTCGGGCTGACGAAGTAATACAGCTTCTCTTGCTGGATCAGCACGACCCGTATCTCACCATTGATGGGCGCGAGCATCAGCTGCAGCTCGAAGGGGGTGCCCGCCACGGTGACGCTATGGCGGGCCGTGTGCACCTGGGGTCCGGCGCCAAAGAGCGACTGTATGCCCGGATCCAGGGGCGACGGTGCAGCCACAATCCACTGCGCCAGCGCATCGTTGACTACGACCTCGCTAAAGTCTTCTAGCGTCACGGGGGCCCGTCGCGCCACCGCCTGCGTCGTGAGCGCCGGCGCCGTGGTGTCGCTGCGCGCCTCCAGCGTCCACCGCAGGTCGCTGCCACCGCTGCCAGACACCTCCGGCTGTACCAGCGTGGGCGCCAGCCTGGGCGTCGCTCGGGTGCGTCCTGGCAGCGCCAGGTCTTGCTGTTGCACGGTGCCCAGCCCCCGCGGGTCCTGGCCCGTGCCCCAGCTGCTCAGGTCCAGCCCGTCGACCGCCAGCGCCTCGGTGGACTGCGACGCCAGATCCACCGACGCTACGGCGGCCGCCTCCGGCGTCCCGAACGCTTCGGAGAGCATCTGGGCCAGCGCGTCGTCCGTGAGCGTCGCCTCAGCCTCCTCCTCTAAGGACTCGGACGCCTCCGGCTCTATAGGCTCCAGCGCCAGTGACGGGGGCACGATAGGCAAAAAGAAGAGGCGGTCCGGCACCACCTGCGAGCGGCCGCCCCGAGGCATCGGAAGCAGCGTCAGCACCACACCGATCATGCAGAGCAACGCCCCGAACGTGCCCCACTCCCACAGACGTCGCCTCCTATTCATTCTGGCTGCTGCGCTATCGTACACGCCCACCGTTGGGCCAGACACAGGTCCAGCAAGGTGACCAGCTGCTGCAACGTCGCATCACCCTGCGGGGAAAGCAACAGCACGCTCTCTGGCGTCTGCACATGCACCCGGACCAGGCAGGTCTGCAGCGCTGCCACGGTAGCGGCCGTACAAAACGGTGTCTGCTCCGGCTCATGTACCACCACCACTTGCATGCGCTCATCAAAGTGGACCGTATAGACCTCGGCGGTTTCTTCGGGCGCCTCGGCCTCCTGTTCCTCTCCTGGCAGAGGCACCTGCAAGCGCGGCACCTGCTCGGTCAACAGAAAGAAGGCCGCCAGCAGGATAAAGCCCAGATCAACGAACAGCTGTAGGTCGGTGCGATGCGCTTCCATCTATTCGTTGCACGCGCGAGACACTACGTTACCGTCTGCGGTCCACGTCTCCACCACTACACACCCCTCGAAGTCGAGGTGCGTGCGGATCGTCGGCTCCGAATACAGCTCCACCATCAACGGCTCCGACGGCGGCGGCACGCATTGGGTGGCCTGCGGCACAAACCGAAACAAGGCCTGCTCATAACCCCACAGCGTGATGTTGATGTCGTCACCACGCTGACGCAGATAGATGTCTAGCGATCCTTCCGGATAGTAGGGCAGCACCGAGCGCAACAGCGCGCCCGCTAACGCCTTGCGCGGATGTGCCTCCTGCTCGGCCTCCTCGGTGATGACCTCGCTCTGCGCACGCACCGTGGTGAGACGATAGTCCTGCGCCAGGTTGAGCGCCGTCAGCGCGCTGAGCATGGATTCTGGCAAGTATGCACTCAACAGAAACTGCTCCCGGCTGGGCTGCAACACCAACAAGTCATTGGTGCCGAACCCGTCCTGCGTCACATCCAAAAAGACCGCCGACGTGTACGCCGCATGCGCAGGAACGATGATCTGGTCCTCTAGAAACTGACGCACAAACGCCAGGTCGTGTACCTCGGCAGCGGGCAGCACCCACTGGCTCACATCCGCGTCCTGCGGCTGCGCCAACACCACGAGGGGAACCATCAACCCCGCCATCAACAATGTTCTCTTCATCATACCTCTAGTATTAGCGTACCACGGTCAAATGGCCTGTGCGCACGATGGTCTCGTCTGGCATCGTGGCCACGACGCGGTACAGGTAGATGCCTGGCACGCTATCGGGCACCTGTATCGCCAGGCGCCGATGCGCGCCCGCTGGCAGGCGCCCCAGCGCCTGATCCACCACGCGGCGACCCAAAAGGTCGAAGACCGCTAGGCGCACATCGGCATCGTGCGCCAGGCTGATCTCCACATGCGTATAGTCCCTAAACGGGTTGGGATAGTTGCCATGGAGCTGTAGCCCCTCGGCCATCGGTGGCGCTACCGCCAGCGTGAACGACAGCTGCCCGGTACGCCCTGTCGCATCCATCGCCGTATACGTATAGGTCACCGGCGCTGTGGATGCCACCGGCACCCCGCGCAGCACGCGTGCGTCAGCCTCATACGCCAGCCCGGTGGGCAACGCCGGATCCAGCATGTAGCGATAAGGCGCGGTGCCCCCCTGCGCAGGCGGCAACGCCACATCCGCTACGCGCTGACCCGCGGTGAGCGCTAGATCCGGCACCGAGGCCGCAAACACCAGCCCGTGCTCCCCGCAGTGCGGGCCCCGCACCGCCTCCAAAGACGCCAACCACGCCCGATAGGGTGCATCCACCGGCGCACAGAGCGCCTGGTCCGCACCACCAAAGAACAACTCCTGCAATGCGGTCAGCTGCCGCAAAGCCTGCGGCAACATGCCTGTCAACATGTTGTCGTGCACATACAGATGCGTCAGCGCCGCCAGCTCGCCCAAAGAGTCGGGCAACGTGCCCGTCAGCCTGTTGCCCTCTAGCTGCAACCTCTCCAGATGTGCCAGCTGCCCCAGCGCGGACGGTACCCCTCCCTCTAGCGCGTTATGCTGCAACTGCAGCCAACGCAGCGCGGACAGATCCCCCAACGCCGGCGGGATCGTGCCCACCAGCGCGTTGCCATGCAGCAGCAACCCACGCAAGCGGTCCAGCTGCCCTAACGCGATCGGGATCGAGCCCTCCAGACCGTTGTGCTGTAACCACAGATCCTCCAGCCGCACCAGATCTCCCAACGCAGGCGGTATCGTACCCGTGAGCGCGTTGCCATGCAACAGCAACGTACGCAGACGGTCGAGCTGCCCCAACGTGGGCGGTATCGAGCCCTCCAGACCGTTGTCCTGTAACCACAGATCCTCCAGCCGCACCAGATCCCCCAGCGCAGGCGGGATCGTGCCCACCAGCGCGTTGCCATGCAGCAGCAACCCACGCAAGCTGTCTAGCTGCCCCAACGTGGTGGGCAGCGAACCCCCCAGCGCATTGCCATACAGCCACAGCTCCCGCAGATGGACCAGCCGACCCAAAGAGTCTGGGATAGAGCCCGTCAGCTGGTTGTTGTGCAAGTGCAGCTGCTCCAGCGCTGCCAGCCGTCCCAACGAAGACGGGATCGTGCCCGCCAACGCGTTGTCGTGCAGCAACAGCCCGCGCAGGCTGTCCAGCCGCCCCAGCGCCGCAGGGATGCGGCCCTGCAACCTATTGCCGTAGAGGTGCAGCTGCTCCAGCGCCGTCAGGTCCCCCAACGCCTCCGGCAACGTGCCTTCCACATTGTTGTGCGGCAGCGTTAACGCCACCACGCGGCCGGAGTCCACCGAAACCCCAAACCATGCCTCCAGCGCCTCCGCGGTGAACGCTACCACGTCGGCAGGCGGATCCAGCCAGCCGGTGCGGTCCGTCCAGCGCTCGCCACCGGCGTCCTCATACAACGCCATCAGCGCCGCACGGTCGGCAAGCAAAGCGGCCGGCGCCCCCACCGTGATATCAAACGTCCGCGCGGTCTCCATGCCCAACGCGTCCGTCACCGTATACGTATAGGGCTGTGGCAACAGTATCGTCAAGGGGCGGCCGCTGAGGGTGCGCGACGCCTCGTCATACACCAACCCCGCAGGCGGGTCGGGATGCAGCACATACTCGTACGGACGCCTGCCACCGGTAGCTGGCGGAAGCTCCCACGGCACGATATCTTCGTCCACCGTAAAGACCCGATCCTCCACCGCAGGCAAAAGGAGCGAGCCCAACACCTCTATGCTAAACGGCTGGGAAGCCTGCCGCCCGCTGGCGTCCTCCACGGTATACGTATAGCCGGTGGCAGCCATCACCGCCGTCGGCACCCCGCTCAACGTGCGCGTAGAGGCCTCAAAGGCCAGCCCGTCTGGAGGATCCGGATCCAGCCGATACCCGTGCGGACGCTGACCCCCCGCGGCAGCAGGTAACACCCAAGTGACCTGCTGACCTACCCCGAACACCTGATCCTCCACCACAGGCAGCATCAGCGCCGAATACACCTCGATAAGGAACGTGTCCGAAGCCGCCAAGCCGGCCGCATCCGTCGCCGCGTACGTATACTCCTTGGGCGCGGCGGCTACGGTAGGCGTGCCGCTGAGCACACGCGTGCCACGGTCAAACGCCAGGCCCACAGGCAGATCCGGGGTCAACGCATACCTGTACGGATCCGTGCCACCACGCGCTGCAGGAAGCACCAGGCTCGTATCCTCTCCCACCGCATACGCCTGATCCGCGATGGAAGCCAACGCCAGCCGGACCTCGATAAGGAACGTGTCCGAAGCCGCCAGCCCGTTCGCATCCGTCGCCACGTACGTGTACTCCACTGGCGCGGTAGCCTCGGTCGGCGTGCCACCCAGCACACGCGTAGACGCATCAAACGTGAGCCCCAAAGGCAGCGAGGGCGTCAGCACGTACGTGTACGGATCCGTGCCGCCCCGCGCTGCGGGAAGCATCACGTCTGGCACTAAGACGTCGACCTCATACGCCTGATCCTCCACCGAGGCCAACGCCAGCGCGACCTCAATAAGGAACGTGTCCGAAGCCGCCAGACCGGCCGCATCCGTCGCCACGTACGCGTACTCCACAGGCGCGGTGGCTTCCATCGGCGTGCCACCCAACGTACGCGTGGCCGCATCAAAGGTCAGCCCCGACGGCAACGCCGGCGTCAGCATATACGTCGGATCCGCGCCACCCAGCGCTGCGGGAAGCACCACGCTCGCAGCCTCTCCCACCCGATACTTCTGATCATCAATGGATGCCAACGCCAAGGCCACCTCAATATAGAAGGTGTCCGAGGCCGCCGCACCGTCTGCATCCGTCGCCTCGTAGGTGTAGGCCACCGCGCCCGTAGCCTCGGACGGCGTGCCGCTCAGCACGCGCGTGGCGGCATCAAAGGTCAGTCCCTCCGGCGGATCCGGCGACAAGCTATACGTGTACGGCGCGGTACCTCCCACAGCCGGTGGCAAAGCCCACGCAATCTGCTCCCCGTACACATAACGCTGATCCGCTACCTCGGGCAACGTCAACGCGTCGTAGACCGCCAGCATAAACTCGCGCTCGACAGGGGTGCCGGTCGTATCCGTCGCCGCATACGTGTACGCCATAGGAGCCGCGACGGCGGTCGGCGTGCCGCTCAGCACACGCGAGGACGCATCAAAGGTGAGCCCCGACGGCAACGCCGGCGTCAGCATATACGTGGGCAAACCCAAGCCGCCCGACGCCGGCGGCAACACCACCGAGCGCGCCACCCCTACCGCAAAGTCCTGGCCTGGCACAGGCGGCAAGGTGAACGCGCCATGGATCTGCATATCGAACGCCTGCGATGTCGTATCGCCTCCGGCATCCTCCACCCCGTACCGATACTCCGCGCGTGGCATCGCCAACACCGGCGTACCACTGAGCGTGCCCGTGTCTGCCTCAAAGTTCAGTCCTGCTGGCGGATCCGGCACAAGCGTATAGTCATACGGACCCGTACCGCCCGCGGCAGCAGGCAGCACCTCGGACATCTCCCTCCCTACCACATAGTGCTGCGCCGCTACCGGGGGCAGCCGCAGCTCCGCTGCTAACACCACCGCTATGGTGAAGGGCGCCTGCGCCGTCAAACCCTCCCCGTCCACAACCTGATACACATAGTCCTGCACGTCTGCCACCGCCGTCGGCACGCCATGGAGCCTCTGCGTAGAGTCTTCAAACTCCAAGCCCTCAGGAAGCGCCCCATCCAACGTATAAACTAAGGGAGGCGTACCGCCCACAGCCGGGGGCAACACCCAGTCGACCGCCTCGCCCACCACAAAGACCGTGTCCGCAACGAAAGGTAAAACCAGTGATAGCACCTCCATAGAAAAGGTCTGCTCACCAAAAGCGCCCACCGCATCCTCGGCCCGGTACGTGTACACGGTCTCTCCCATAGCTTCGGTCGGCGTGCCGAAGAGCACGCGCGCAAACTCATCAAAGTCCAAACCCTCAGGAAGCGACGGCGTCAGCGTGTACGTGACCGGCTCCATGCCACCGTGCGCCAAAGGGAACACCAGCGGAACGATCTCCTCTCCTAACACGAACGAATAATCCTGGAGCGCGGCTAACGCCAACCGCACCTCCATAAACGAGGACCGCTCCACCACGAAGCCGGCAGCGTCCCTCGCTCCCCACCTGTACTCCGTTAGCGGCACACCCACCGATGGCGTGCCCGTGAGTGACCCCCCTTGAAACTCCAAACCCGGCGGCGGCGCTGGAGAAACGGTATACTCGTAAGGAGCCGTGCCGCCAAGAGGCTCGGTAAGCTCCAAGGGCTCGATAGGCTCTTCAAAGGTATAGGTCCGATCTGGCACCTCCGCCCAAGCCAACGTCACCTCGATGCCAAACACTACCGGTACGGTCGCCTGCACGCTATCTGTTACCATATACGTGTACTCCTGTCGCGCAACGACTTCGGTCGGTATACCACTGAGCTCACGCGTGTTCTCGTCAAACACCAGTCCCTCCGGCAGATCATCCGGCGTCAGCGCGTAGCGGTGCGGCGGGACGCCGCCGCGTGCCTCAGGAAGAAGAAAGGAGACCACTTCCCCGAACACATACTTCTGGTCTGGCACTTCCCGCAAAAACAACCCCGCCGTAACAACTTCGATGGTGAACTCCCGTGAACGGGTCAGCCCAGCAGCATCCGTGGCTTCATAAGTGTACGGGGCCGGGGCTGTGACCGCGGTCGGCGTGCCGCTAAGCACACGCGTCGTGGCATTAAACACCAAGCCCGCAGGCAGTTCAGGGGTCAACGCATACGTGTAGGGCACCGTGCCACCCAGCGCCTCTGGAAGCTCCAATGGCGAGATGGGATCGTTCGTCGTAAATACCACCTCCTCACCAATATCATCGTCCAACGCCAACAACACCTCCATAGCAAAGGTCTGTGAACCGGTCGGCCCGCCAGCAGCTTCCGTGGCCGTGTACGTGTAGGTGGTCGAAACGGTAGCCGCCTCCGGTGTACCGCTCAGCGTACGCGTGGACGCATCAAACGTCAGTCCTGACGGCGGAGCAGGGGTCAGCGTATAGGCGAACGCCCCCGGGGCACCCGCTACCTCGGGTAATACTAGGTCCGGTATCGCTTCGCCATATTCATACGTCTGATCTGGTATCTCCGCCAGACTCAGTGTCACCTCCATAGTGAACGTACGCGTGCGGGTCAGCCCAGCAGCATCCGTCGCCCTGTAAGTGTAACCGGTCGGCGCTAAACCCGCGGTCGGCGTGCCGCTCAAGATCCGCGTAGCGGGATCAAACCCCAGGCCCGCAGGCAGACCAGGCTCCAACACATACGCAACGAGGGCCGTGCCGCCCAGAGCCTCGGGAAGCTCCACAGGCGGGATGGGAACGTTCGTCGCAAACACCTCATCACCAATAGCAGCCAACGCCAACAACACCTCAATGGTGAACGTCCGCGAAACATCCAGCCCACCATCGTCCTCTGCCGTGTACGTGTAGGTGGTCGAAGCGGTAGCCGCCTCCGGTGTACCGCTCAGCGTACGCGTGGACGCATCGAACACCAGTCCTGGCGGCTCCGCCGGCGTCAGCGAATACGCAACCGTCCCCGTCGCACCCACCACCGCGGGTAACACCAGGTCGGGTATTGCTTCGTCATACTCATACCTCTGATTCGCTATCGCCGCCAGGCCCAGTGCCACCTCAATAGTGAACGTACGCGTGCGGGTCAGTGCGGGAGTGGCAGCGTCCGTCGCCGTGTAGGTGTATGTGGTCGGCGCTAAGGCCGCGGTCGGCGTGCCGCTCAAGATCCGCGTAGCGGGATTAAACCCCAGGCCCGCAGGCACCGCCGGCGTCAGCGTATACGTATAGGGCGTCGTGCCGCCCAGAGCCTCGGGAAGTTCCACAGGCGAGATGGGAACGCCTGCATCAAACACCTCATCACCAATAGCAGCCAACGCCAACAACACCTCAATAGTAAAGGTCTGCGAAACATCCAGCCCGCCATCGTCCGCTGCCGTGTACGTGTATGTGGCCGAAGCGGTAGCCGCAGTCGGTGTACCGCTCAGCGTACGCGTGGACGCATCAAACGTCAGTCCTGGCGGCTCCGCTGGCATCAGCGTATAGGTGACCGTCCCCGTAGCCCCCACCACCTCGGGTAACACCAAGTTCGGTATTGCTTCGCCAAACTCATACGTCTGATCCGCTATCGCCGCTAAGCCCAGTGCCACCTCAATGGTGAATGTACGCGCGCGGGTTAGCGCGGGAGTGGCAGCGTCCGTCGCCGTGTAGGTGTATTCGGTCGACGCTTGACCCGCAGTCGGTGTGCCGCTCAGCACGCGCGTCGTGGCGTTAAACTCCAGGCCCGCAGGCTCCGCCGGCGTCAGCGTATACGTGTACATCGGCGTGCCGCCCATGGCCTCTGGAAGTTCCACAGGCGAGATGGCAACGTTCGCCTCAAACATCACATCACCAATCTCAGCCAACCCCAACAACACCTCAATGGTAAAGGTCTGCGAACTAGTCAACCCGCCATCGTCCGTTACCGTGTACGTGTAGGTGGTCTCACCGGTAGCCTCCTCCGGTGTACCGCTCAGCTCAAGCGTGGTGGGCTCAAACGTCAGTTCTGACGGCAGAGCAGGGTCCAACGCATACGTATAGGGAGCCGTACCCCCTGTAGCCTCTGGTAAAACTGAGGAATGCGCTAGGTCATACTCCAACAGCAACGACGGCACCGTCGGCAGTGTCAGCCCTTCCACTACCTCAATATAAAATGTCTTTGACACCATCTCCGGTGGCGATGCCGCATCCGTAACTGTATACGTAAACTCCGTCCGAGGAAACACCGCCGTTGGCGTGCCGCTAATGATACTGTCGGAACTAATTGTCAGTCCTGCCGGCAGATCCGGCATCAGCGTAATTGAAGCGTATGGCGTAATACCGTACTTCGGAGCCGGAAGCGTGTCCCCTGGAACGTTTACACCTGTTATATACTCCTTATCTTCGATATCTGGTAACTCAAGCGCTTTACAATCGGGACCGGTGTGTCCATCAGCAAGTCCACCAAGCCAAGTCTGAAAGGCAGCGTCGGTGGGTGCACAAAGACCATCGTTATTTTCAAAAGAGAATTGTTTGAGCGCGGTCAGTTTGGTCAGGTTTGAGGGCAAAACGCCCGTAAGACGATTATTGTTTACCTTCAATAGTTGTACCTCCGTCAATTTGCCCAATGCGTTTGGGACCGAACCAGTAAGATCGTTTACATCCAGTTCCAATCCTGTCAAGTTTGTCAGGTTTCCCAACGTGTCCGGGATCGAACCAGTAATAGCATTATTACTTAGCTTCACTAAGGTAAGGTCCTTTAGGTTTCCAAACTTATCCGGGATCGAACCAGAAAGGTTGTTGTCATCCAGAGCCAGAAAAAATATGGAAATAAAAGGGGGCAAAAAAAAGTACGTAATCCCATGCCAGTCGTCATTCAAGTCACTTGCAGTCGGTACGCTGGTCGTATCCCAGCCAATCGTCCAGTTGCCGCCGTCAGTGGCACGGTAGAGAGCCTTCAGGGCTGGGAATACAACCGTCTCTATGTCGTCCTGTGCCGTACCAACGTGCGCCGCCGATAGACAGGCTATCGCTGCCAGACCCACGCACAGCGAGCAGCCAGCGCGTCTGGGCAGGGCTCCGCGAAGCAGCGCAGAAAGGATCGTGAGGAATACCCCCCCCCCCAATTTTCCAGACGCCGGGCTGCGCCCTGGATCGGATTTAGCATTGCTTTAGAGCTTACCATAACGTTGCACCCTAATTTGCGCACCAAAGGTAAGGACACTAGGGTATAAAGGGCAAGTCGACCCGGGAGCCCACAGCGATTCTAAATTTGGATGCATGAGGGGTTTACGGGAATGCCTGTTCAGCAGACGTTATGTGTATGATGGGTGTATGGACTGGCAATACCGGTCCTGCGATGCCCTGCTATAGCGTGCTTTTGTCTTTCACTGAGGTATACCCATGAAACCAAGCAAGCTGCTGCGCGATGTGCTGAAACGCATCCGATCGGCCGCCGGTACATTTGAAGATAACCGTCAGGGGCCCAATCTGCGCTACACGCTGGCCGATGCCGTGTTGAGCGCATTGGCCTGCTTCTTTCTGCAATCGCCCTCCTTTCTTGCTTTTCAGCGGAGGATGGAGGACGACGTGGGCTGTTCCACCTGCCAGACGCTGTTTGGTATGCAAGGCATTCCCTCTGACGGGCAGATCCGCAACCTGCTGGACCGCCTGGTGCCAGATTCATTTCAGCGCCTGTTTCTGCACCTGCTGGATACGCTTCGTTCCAAGGGAGACTTTTCGCCGTTTGTGCGTCTGAGGGATCGCATCCTTGTGGCGCTTGATGGCATCGAGTTTCATTCCTCTCGGACAATCCATTGTAAGCAATGCTCCTCTCGTCGCACGGGGAAAGACAAGCGTCCTTCGTTCTTCCATACCATGGTGGCGGCGGTTGTGGTGGCTCCAGGGCACAACCGGGTGGTACCGTTGATGCCAGAGTTTGTCCGCACACAGGATGATCCTGGCGACCAGCACTCGGTGCGGCGTCGCAAGCAGGATTGCGAGATCAATGCCGCTAAGCGGTGGTTAACGAAGTGGGGAGCTCGCATGGCTCGCTATCGTCCGGTATATCTGGGAGATGCCCTATATGCTACACACCCCTTCTGCCAACAGGTGCTCCATGCGGGCGCCGATTTCCTGTTTGTGGTCAAACCCAAGTCGCATCGCACGCTATTCAAGGTTTTAGACGAGCGCTATATCCAGAGCACCGGTTGGATTCGGGTGCAGAACAAGAAGACACGTCGCTACGAAGAGCACTGCTATCGCTGGATGTCCAATTTGCCGATTCAGAACACGAACGATGCCATACACGGCACATGGGTGGAAAAGACCGTGCGCGTACGCCAAAAGCAGGGCACCTACAAACAGACCTTCTACACGACGCTCTTCACCAGCCTGACGGTAACGAAGCACAATGTATAGGAGGTTGCTCGTTGTGGGCGGGCGCGCTGGAAAATCGAGAACGAGTGCTTCAACTGCATCGCACGACACGAACAGAACTTCAAACACAACTTCGGGCATGGCAAAAATGGCTCTTCCCCTAATCGGATGGGTCCGATGTTGTATCCACCGGGAACCGATTTGAGGCGATGCGGATTTGTTGCTGTCTCTGGCTTGTTTCCAGGGCACCATCGCGATGGTACCCATGTACTCCAACCCCATCAACGCTATATCGCAGTTGAAGAACAATATCGCCTATCTGTTGGGCATCCGTGCTCCCTGGGAGGTTTCCGACGTGACCATTGCGCATGAGGAGCGAGAAGCGTGGATCCATGTATCCTACGAGGACGGCCATCAGCTTCCTTGTCCAGAGTGCGGCTCACCGTCTCCGGGCTATGATCGCCGTCCTCGGCAATGGCGTCACTTGGATCTGTGCGGGTATCGTACTATGGTGGTTGCGCTACTTCCCCGCGTAGCGTGTTCAGAGCATGGAGTGCGCACCGTGTCGGTTCCGTGGGCGGAGCCTATGTCACGGTTTACGGCGGAGTTTGAGGCGCTGGTGATTGATTGGCTGCAGGAGGCGAGCATATCGGCGGTATCTCGTCTAATGAAGGTGAGTTGGAATGCGATAGATGGGATCATGCAACGTGCGGTGCAACGCGGTCTTACGCGCAGAGAGGAATCCGATGTGGCCCATATTGGTGTGGATGAGACTTCTTTTCGCAAGCGCCACACAAATGTCACCATTGTTTCGGATGCGAAGGCGGGTACGGTGCTGCATGTGGGCGAAGACCGTAAGAAAGAAACACTTTCGCAATGGTATGCTGGACTCACTTTGGAGCAGCTGGAGGGGATCGAGAGTGTTAGCATGGACATGTGACCAGCCTACATCAACGCCACGCTGGAGCATGTGCCAGAGGCGCAACGGAAGGTGGCCTTTGACAAGTTTCACGTAGTGAAGAGTCTGGGCGCTGCCGTAGACAAGGTTCGGCGCCAGGAGCACCGGGCATTGATGAAGGAAGGCCGGGACGACCTTAGGGGAACCAAGTATGATTGGTTAACTGACTCGGCCAACAAGTCTGCTAAGCAGAAGGCGTGCTTCGAGCAGTTGCGTACCAGCACGCACGTTGAAGACGGCCCGCGCATGGGCCATCAAGGAAGCGGCTATGCAGTTGTGGCACCGTGTCCACCGCCCATGGGCGCGTGAGGGGTGGGAGCGATGGTTGTCGTGGGCCATGCGGTGTCGGCTCAAACCGGTCAAAGCAGCAGCCAGAACCATCAAGTATTACCTATGGGGTATCCCTCAATGCGATCATCCTGAAGGTGAGCAATGGCCCTGCGGAAAGCATCAACAGCAGGATCAAAACAATCAAAGTGCGCTGTAGGGGCTTCCGCAACAAACGGCGATTTACCAAAGCCATTTACTTTCACCTCGGAGGCTTGGATCTATACCCCGAAAGCGTCCGCAGCTGTGCTCACCCACTAATCAAGGGGAATGGCCAGTTTTACTACTTGATTATATCAATCTTAGTAGTGAATTATGCAGGCAGATGGCAAAGGGCCATCGTCATCTTTCGTACGGAGAAAGGTGCCAGATTCATGCATTGAAGAGCGGAGGGACTCAATACGCGCCATAGCGCAGCAGTTGGGTCATTAGCCATCGACGATCAATCGGGAGGTATGGCGCAACAGTAGAGGTAGAGGCTATCGGTATAAACAGGCGGACCGACTGGCCCGTGCGCCGCGCCAGAAAGCGTCATTGCATCCTCGCAAGATGACCGCAGCGCTGTGGCAATGGTGCGCGAGATGATTGCATTGCACTAAAGTCTGGAGCCAATCGCGGGTCGGCTTCGTCATGACGGAGTCATTTCGGTGAGCACCATATGGATCTACCAGTACACGTCGAGCAACAGGGCAGCTGTGGGATCGTTGTGCAAGCTGCCTCGCCGCAGCAATAAGCGTTATGACAGGCGTAGCCAGCACGGTGCTGGGCGCGGCCTGATACCGAGTCGTAAAGACATCAGCGAACGGGATCCCATAGTGGAGAGGAAGATACGTATTAGGCGACCAGGAGGTGGATACGATCATTGGGAGCAAGCACCAGGGTGCGTTGGTATCGATGGGCGACCATGCGTCGTAAGTCACGTTTCTTGCGCTGATATCTTCGAAGGCTACGATCGGTGTCCGCCGCGCGATCGTAGCGTGTCTGAACCGTTGAAGGATCGGGTGCTAACCATCACGGCGGACAATGGGAAGGAATGTGCCCATCACGGCACATCGCCTGGGCCCTTTCGGCATCGTTTTACTTTGCGCGGCCGAACCATTCCCTAGAACGTGGCCTGAACGAGCACACCAATGGCCTGGTACGGTAATACTTTCCGAAGGCGACCAACTGCCGCACTGTTGAGCCAGCAGCGGTAATGCGGGTACAGACGATTCTGAACGAGCGTCCACGTAAGTGCTTGGGTCACCGCACTCCAGCGGAAGTCTTCTTTGGCACGCGATAGGCTGTAGCGGCCGCTACGGATGGTGCGCCCAGGTCTGAGCCAAACCCGACAGCAGCAGCCGGTGCGCCTGGATCAGCTACTCCCAGCCGTCCAGCGTATCTTGACGGATTGATTCGGTCGTATTACCAGAACGACCGATAAGCCACGATACCGTCTACAAGCGGCATCATATCTGCCTGCACGCATGGGGAAAGCCAGCGGTACATATGCCCCGCTGGCGCCGAAGCTCCTGCAGCCGAAAGCGTAGTTTCAGTCTGCTCGATGCCATTCCATCTCTGGTCGGAATTCGCGCTCCCTTCGACGGACTGGCCCCTTCCCGCTCTCTTCGCTAACCTTGGTCTCGACTTGCGAGCACACTGATCTGTTTGCATCTGTTGCGCTTTGGAGTTAAATTTGCGGTGCAATGAAGCTGCGCACGAGATCGTTGCGCCGATTATAAGACGACCCACACGGTCAGCTGACATCCCTTCAAAGCGTACCGACTCCGGCTGCCGCTTGTCGGGCACCTGTAAGCCCGATGCGCATGCCGCGCAGACAAACAACGAAATCAATGCGTTTTCTTAATCCTCGGTTGCTGACGCCGCTACTGTTGCTTGTGATCGTGGGCATCGCTCTGGGCATGCACCGTTCTGCCGACCGCAACGATACGGCAGAGCAGCTCAAGAAGCTCGAGGAGGCGTTCCTCATCATCAACAAAGCGTACGTGGAGGACGTGGATCCTGCTGCGCTTGCAGAAACGGCGATAGAGGCTATGGTCGAATCGCTGGATCCGCATTCCTCCTATTTCGATGCCGTAGCGCGCGTAGAAGTGGACGAAAGCTATCGTGGCTCGTTCGGCGGCATCGGCATATGGTTTGAGATTCCAGGAGGAGATACCGCGCAGGTTGTGTCCACCATCGAAGGAGGACCAAGCGAGGCGGTCGGGCTGCGCGCTGGGGATCGCCTAGTGGCAGTGGACGACACCAGCATCGTCGGAGCAAGCGATGACGGGGTGCGAAGCCGCCTCAAGGGGCCCATTGGCACGCAAGTGACCGTCACGGTCCAGCGTTTGGGGGTGCCCGACCCGCTGGAGTTCATCATCACGCGCGACCGGATTCCCCTGTACTCCGTTTCGAGCACCTACATGGTCGACGACAGCACTGGGTATATCAGACTCACACGTTTCGCGCAGACCACGTACCATGAGTTCCTGTCGGCCACCGAGGAGTTATCATCCCAAGGGATGGAACGCCTGATGATTGACCTGAGGGACAATCCCGGCGGCATTCTGGAAGTAGCGGTTGCTATCGTGGATGAAATTGTGGCTGGCAACGATGTCATCGTACAGACGCGTGGTCGCGCGGTCCCAGACATGGTACTGCGCGCCTCCAAGCCAGGAGGGGTGGAGCATATCCCAGTCATCGTTCTGGTGAACGGCAATTCTGTGTCGGCCAGCGAGGTCGTAGCCGGCGCTTTGCAGGATCACGACCGCGCGCTGCTCGTAGGGCAACGCACCTTTGGCAAAGGACTCGTGCAGAATCAGTTCGAGCTGCCCGACGAGAGTCGCCTGCAGATGACCACTATGCGCTACTATACCCCTTCAGGCAGGCTGATACAGACACCCTACCAGGAAGGCAACCGGCGCAGATACCTAGAAGATAAGCTCCAGTCGCTCACTGAAGCGGCGCTCGACCCGGAACGCTACCTCGAGAGCATCCCGGACTCGCTCAAGTTTTTCACGCTGGGAGGACGCACAGTGTTTGGCGGTGGCGGCATCTTTCCAGACCATCCGGTGCCAAGCGACACTACAGAGGCACCCGCTGTGCGCGTCATATTCGCGGGCCTGCTGTTCGAACCATTTCGCACTTGGTTTGCGCGTCACGAACAGAACCTACGCACCCACTGGAAAGACCGTGAAGAAGACTTCAAGGAGCATTTTGCTTTCTTGCCAGAGGAGATTGACGAATTCTGGGACGTAGCCGCATCAGCCCGCGTCCCAGTGACGATCACCGCGGACCCTGACGGGGCCTCACTGACGGACCGTGTCCTGGCCTACGGCGATGTGAAGGACAACGAGGAGATTCTACGCGGCTACCTGAAGGCGCTCCTTGCCCGGCAGCTCTACGGCTCACGCGCCGCACAACCGTACTTCAACCAGATTGATAGGACGTTTCTGGAAGCATTGACCCTTTGGGACAAAGCCGCCACCCTGCAGTAGGTGCAAACGATGATTCCCACTTAGCGCAGGTATCATCAATTACGCATACACACCTACGCTGGAGATCGACCATTCCTCGGTCCGCTTGGAGTGTATCAGGCAGTCTGAGGCTGCCGCCCCGGTGGCCAATGGAGTAGCTCCACCTCGACGGTAGCACCGGCGAACGCGGTTTCCATCTCCTCCTCCAAATGGATGATGCAGTTGGCGCCTACCCAAGACGCAATAAGGTTGGATGCCTGCGGTCCTGTGTCTTGAACCTGCACAACCGCATCGGCACCGCTAAAGCAGTGGCCCCGAGCAAACACATGCAGCCCGCGCACCTTCGGCATAGGCGCGCTAAGAAGAGCGTGCATGCGAGGTCGGTGCACCTCGGCCCTTCCCAGCATGGACGCCAGAAAAGGTCGGACATACTGATCAAAGCACACAGCCGTGGATACCGGATTGCCAGGCAGCCCGAAGATCGGCACTTCGCCCAAACCACCGAAGGCCAAAGGACCGCCTGGACGCTGGCGCACACGCCAGAAGATCATGTCAAAGCCCATGCCATCGAGCACCTGCCGGACTAGGTCGCGCCGACCCACCGATACCCCGCCGCAGACTAGCACTGCATCTGCTGCCTCGAGGGCGGCAGCCAGCGCCCGCCGCGTGTCGGCTACCGTATCATTGGCATGAAAGGGTCCCAAAGGCTTCCCGCCCGCTGCCCATATCTGAGCCGGAAGCGCTGCTCCGCTGATGTCGCGAATCTTGCCAAAAGGCAATGGCCCAGGCAATCGATACAGCTCGTTTCCTGTCGTAACTACGGCGACGCGAGGACGGCGGCTGACGACTACGGAGCGCGCACCTGCTGCCGCCAGCAAGCCAACGACCGGAGGCGTGATCACTGTTCCCAGCAATGCGACCGCCATGCCCGCTTGGGCGTCACGGCCCGCCCGCCGCACATACGTGCCGACAGACGACACACGTTCTATCTGCACCTGCCGAACGCCAGCCTCAACAGTCCATTCTACAGGCACTACGACATCCGCTCCAGCTGGCATGGGGGCGCCCGTCATGATGGCCGCACACTGGCGGTGCCCTACCGGCCTGGTGGGGCAATCCCCGGCATGAATCGTCTCCTGTACCGCCAGCGTTACGGGCAATACTTGGCAGTCGGCACTGCGCACCGCATAGCCGTCCATCGCCGAGTTGTCGAAGGGCGGCAGCGCCTCCGCCGTCCGCACCTGGTGGCGAAGCGTACGACCATGCGACGCGCCCAGTGCCAGCGTCACCGTGCGCGCAGATGGTGCATTGGACAGCACCAAGTGCCGCGCTTCGCGAACGGAAATGCGATATTTCATAGATTCACGAGTGGGGACAACGTGTGGATAGCGTGTTCGGCAATTGTGTGCCGAAGCCGCGCGGCAGAAATCCGGGGGATAACCGGCGATCTATCCACCATCGGAACGAAGTTGTCAACAGCCATCCCAAATGCCCATTGTGAGACGCAGATGCCAAAAAAAGGCGTTATACACCCGTTATGGTGCGCTTTCTTGTGCGGATGCCGTGTTGCGGACACACATGGTCGAAGGCCATCCACCGCGTTATCCACATATCCACAGTTCCTACGAGAACCATTCTTTTCTTTAAGAAACACGGTTACGGCCACATGGGGGTAACCTGCGATGTAGATAACTGGCTGGGAGCCTGATTGGTTCGCATAGGGTACAAGCCGTACCTTGCCGTTTCTGTTGATAAGACTTGCCATGATCAGAAGCATCGTAATCGTTCTTGACGCTGACAGCGACTCGCCAGTAGCGACGCAGTACGCCTTGACCTTAGCGTCGCGCACCCAGGCCTTGGTAACAGGAATGACGGTAGTAGATACCAAGAGCATTGAGCATGGTGTGCGCGGCGGGGGTATTGGTAGCATCCACCTGATGGAGAAAGCTGCGCAGAGCCTGCTCTCAGAAGCGCACGAGGTTGCCCGCACGCTGCTGACATCTTTCAAGGCTGCAGCTAAGACGGCAGGCGTGGCGTATGAATGCCGCGCTTTGGAAGGGTGGCCACTGGACGTGGTCGGCAAGGAGGCGGACTACCATGATCTTCTGGTGATTGGCAATGATCCGCACCTGTACTATGCTCATCCCAAGGAAACTCCTGTGAGCCTGGAGCAGGTCATCAAGCGTACCACAGGAGCGGTCCTAGTTGCGACAGACAGCTACCAGCCTGTAGAGCGTGTGCTGGTGGCTTTCGACGGGTCGGCGCACTGCTTCCGGTCGCTGCGCGCTTTCCTACTACTTAAGCCTTTCGGGACGGATGTGGCGATGGATCTGGTCCACGTGCATGCAGGGGAGGATCAGGGTGTGGCTGGCCCCATGATGAGTGCGGCGCAGGCTTTTGTGGCGCGCCATGGTTTCACGGCACGCGTGCATCTGGTCCAAGGCAAGGATGCGAGCAGCGAGATCGGCCGTTGTATCCAGCGCTTGGAGGCGGACCTTCTGGTGGCCGGAGTGCACGCTGTGGGGAGCCTGGAACGCATCTTTCAGCGGTCTACCACCGCTTCGCTGCTCGGCAGGGTTGCGGTACCCATGTGGGTGGCTGGGTAGCGCGCATAACGCGCTATAGCAAGCATTATGGTCAGCCGGCGCCTGGCAAGGGAGTGTGTGCTGCAGTCCTTGTATGCACATACAATGGGCGGGGGCAATCGCCGTCACATCGTGACTAGGCTTATCCGGCCTAGACTCAAGGAGGATGAGGCCATCGCCCAGTTTGGGGAGCGCCTCTTTGCGGAGAGCTTTGAGACTGCTCAGCATGCCGATCAGCTGATCCAGACCCACGCGGCTAACTGGGAGATGGTACGGATGGCGATCCTCGACCGTCTGATTCTCCGCATGGCAATTTGCGAAATCGTTCGGTTCAAGGATATTCCGCCGAAGGTTTCCATCAACGAAGCCATAGACTTAGCCAAGCGATTCAGCACGGTGCGCAGCGGCCCGTTCGTTAACGGCATTCTGGATACTATTGTCGCCGCCTTGGACCGCGACGGGCAGCTTCACAAGTCGGGGCGCGGCCTGCGAGGAATGAAGGAGCTGCGCGCGCGTATAGCACAGCGTGGCCAGCAGAAGCAAAGAACGTGAGCAGGTCCGGTGCGCAGCACGGGTGCGGCAATGTCGCGTTGCAATGCTGTCTGAGGAGTCTGGATTTGGCCGCTTGAGCACAATGTCCGATAGACCAGACGAATCCTTACTGCCCACGGTGCGGTACCAGGATGCCAGCCAGCCCAGCAAGGGCATCACATTCTGGGGATGGTCCACGGTCCGGTGCGACGGGTGCAGGGCACTTGCGTTATTTCTGAGCAATACCCGGAACCGAACAGTATGACGGCTGAAGAAACGAAGGCACTCGTCGACAAGTGCCTGGCCAGGCTGTCGTCTGACACGTCCAAAGTGCATTCCCGGCCGTCGGCCCCGATGCTGCTAGACCAATAAAGTGGAAATCGTATATGAAAGTGCCGAAGCTTAGGGCTGGCGAAATATTAACTTAGCCTAACCGGAACCATCGGCTCCGTAACTGCGCAGATGCTATACACGTCGATAACCGCTCCCGCCTGCCTGAATGTCGGAAATAGTCCTTGTTTACGTTTCACGTAGCTCCCTTAACGCTGCATTCGGTCTTGCCCTGCGCGAAGGGGCGCCGTAGACGGACGTCGTGCGCCGAGCCGTTGTCGATGAAGCCCTGATTGCGTACTCGAGGCGGATACGGGCTGCCCAGACGGCACGCCTGAAAGCCGGTCCACGAGAGCGGTCGTAGCCTTGCTCCTGAGCCAGATATACCGCTGCTATACAAAGAAGGCGGGCTATGCCCGCCTGCGGCGGATGTTCGTTAACGGTAAGTGGGTCCGCAACTGGGCAGTCGAACAATGCCGCAACGCACACAAGGTAGCAGAGAAGCATCCGAGCTATTTCACGTTGACGAAGCTCTGGACGGCCGCCCGCAACGCCGATGAGCGCAATCTCGAGTTCGGCGTGACGGAGCAGCGTTCTGTGATCAGGGGCGTGACGGAGGGTTACAAGCGCTTTTTCAATAAGCACCATGCGCGCCCGCCGCGTTTCAGCGGCGACTTGGTGAAGAGCTTCAGGCTGCTACGAAAGCCCGAACGCGTCAGGCGCCAAGACTATCGCGTTCGCATCAAGGGCGTCGGGTACGTCCGTTTCACCGATCGGCGCGGGCTGATCAAGCGCCACGGCTGCACGTTCGTGCGCATCGTGCGGTCTTCGCTGGGTACCGAATACACGATACAAGTCGTGTACGAGCGCCCCGAGGCGCCAGAGAACAGCTGCGCAGACACACCGATGGCCGTGGACCTTGGCTGCAAGGCCATCGCGACGCTGGCGGATGGAACGAGCTACGCGCCCATCAAAAAGAGTGAGCCCCGCAGGGACGCTTTGCAGCGTCGGGCTGCTAAGACGAAGAAAGACACGCGTCTGCGCCGAAAGCGGTTCGGTGCTTGGCGCAAGGAGGCCGAGCGCGTAGTAAGACGCAACCGCGGGTACCGCCACGAGGTGGCTGCCGACGTCGTTAAGCGATCCGCGAATCTGTTTCTGGATGACCTGAAAGTAGAACGCATGACACGCGCCGGTGGCAGCCGCAAGACGGGGCTGAACCGATCGATGCGCGCGCAAGGGCTGTACGAATTGGTGCAGCTGTTGAAGTACAAATCCACTTTGCTTGGCGGCAAGGTGGAGCTGGTTCCGCCGAACGACACAACGCAGAGATGCAGCGCTTGCCATCATAAGCCGGAGGAAAGGCTACGCCTGGCTGACAGGAAGCATCGTTGTGCCATGTGCGGAAAGACCCAGTGCCGCGACGTTAACGCGGCGTTGAACGTGTTGTATCGGGGCCATTGCCCTGATGGATGGGCGGCGAGCCTATCGTACGCGCAACACGTGTCTGCTCACCTGGACGCTGAGCGGCATCCGCTGTTGGATGCTGTGGCGGGTCTGGGGAGTGTACAGAATCGTGCTCGTGAGCTGCATCCGCAGGGGTGTTACGCACCCACGAGTGCAGGCGAAATTGACCACAGGCCAACCAGGCAGATAGGTTAATTTTTCGCCAGCCCTAAGCAGCTGAGGCTACGGCTGGCCGCAATCAGCGCAAGCGGAAGGAGTTGCCCGCATGGATTCCCAACTCGCCCTAGAACATGGCCTGAGCTGTGCTGTATACGACGCGGCCCCTGCGTCAAGCGCTCGGGTAGAGTTCAGAAGGCCTTGGAGCTATACAAGACCTTATTACATGGCAGCGCCAAACTGGGCGAACCGCACGCTATTCCACGGTGATAACATGGATGTGCTGCGCAGCATGAACAGCGACACCGTGGACCTGATTGCAACTGATCCGCCCTTTAACAAGCGCAGGGATTTTCACGCTACTCCAGACAGTCTCGCCAAAGGCGCACGGTTTCAGGACAGGTGGACATGGGAAGATATCCATGAAGAGTGGAAGGACACTATTAACAACGACAACCGGAGTCTAGCCGAAGCGATCGAATCAGCTCGCTTTGCGCATTCTGAGGGTATGGGGGCGTACATGTGCTTCATGGCTGTTCGTCTGATGGAGATGCGCAGGGTACTCAAGCCCACCGGCAGCATCTATCTGCATTGTGATCCGACAGCAAGCCATTATCTGAAAGCCTGCATGGATGCCATATTCGGGTATAGAAGGCTTAGAAACGAGATAGTATGGTCGTATCGCTCAGGTGGTGGGTCGAAGCGTCAGTTCGGGAAGAAGCACGATTCCCTGTTCTGGTACTGTAAAGGGCGCACATGGGTATTCAACGCGGACGCGGTGCGGGTTCCCTATGATGCCAAAATTACGAAATCTCGGCGGAAACATTTCCACGAGAAGGGTAAAGTAGCGGGGAGCGTCTGGGACATTTCCAGGCCTCCGAATCACTCATCGGAATGGCTCGGATATCCGACGCAGAAACCTCTTGCCCTCTATGAGCGCATCATAAAGGCCAGTTCAAACAAGGGGGATATAGTACTGGATCCCTTTGCAGGTTGTGCGACAACGTGCGTAGCAGCAGAACGTCTGGATAGGCGGTGGGTCGGCATCGATATCTGGCCAAAGACACACGAGGCCGTTCTTGCGCGTTTCAGACGACTGGGATACAGCATAAATGGCGAGCACGGTGAAGCCTCGCAGATGTTTAGCTTCGGTGATGTGAGCTATACGGATCGCCTGCCTGATCGTACGGATGAAGGTGAGCGTGCAGGAGCCAAATTAGCAACGATCTGGGACTGGAGAAGGACCAAAGAACCGTGGCAAAAACTGACTAACCGACAGATGAAGGAACACCTTGCAGTCTGGCAGCGCTCCGGCAGCTCCGATCTTATCACATGTGCAGGCTGTGGCAGGCAGTTAGAGCAGGAGTTTATGCAGCTGGATCATATCACACCTAGGCGTGGTCGTGCGGGTGGATTTCAGGCCCCTAATTCCATCGACAATCGCATCTTGTTGTGCGGCCCGTGCAACCGCAAGAAGAGCAACGTTTTCACGTTGGACGGGCTGCGTCGCCAAAACCTGAAAGACGGTTGGATGCGGGACCACAACCTTGCCGAGCATGCCGATAAGGGAATGCAGAAGGGATTTGATGTACTTGTGAGAAACAGTAAGAATCCATTGGAGCCTTCGTAGGCTATGGTTCAGCCCGCATCATGCACAACCGCGAAGCGCTTGGCAAGCCGGCGGCGCATGGTCATGCGCATACGACCTTAGCGCTCAATGAAGGTGGCTTACCACTGGGCGCGCTGCGCTGAGTCTGCAGGAAGAAGCAACCCAAACGGGCTAACCCGCGTCTACAAATAGGTGGTCTGCGCGACATGGACTATGCGGTACATTCATTGCCGCACAAGACGGGTGTGGTAGGTGTGTTGGATCGGGAGGCGGATGCGTGTGCGCTCTTGGCCGCAAAGGCGAAGCTGAAGCGGAGACACGCACGGGCGCGGGCACGCCTTATGGGAACGCGTAGCGCTTCGTGTCAGCAGCGGCTAAAACCAATGCAAAGCGGTCCGAGCGACTTGGTGGACCTGCCGATAGCTTGGCTGAGTCGTTGGGCCAGGTCGGGGCGTACCGACACTGAAGGAAGTCACCCTGGCAAGGCGCTATCTCCCCGGCCGCAGTGCCCGCCTCCTGCCCCGTGCCCTACTGCGTATTCCGTGCTAAGGGCGATCCGATGGAGGTGTTACGCATACATATCCGCGGAATTGCACCGCCGGAAGTACGTTGCACTGTCGACGAGCTGCATATATTGAAGGCGTTCGCCATCAATCGTGGCTGGACCGAACACACGGATCTGTCCTCGACGATTCTACTCACAGCCGTGATGGGCGGCTACAGGAATCGCAGGGACGATCTGCTGCTTGGCCATACCACCATGTGGCGTGGGTACCACGCGGAGGAGGTGAGCAACAAGACCCGCGAAATGATGTGTTCTACAAGAAGACAGAAGCAGGCTCGTCACGGTAGCATTCACCGGCATCCCAGAGTGATCCGCGAAAGCCGCCAGCCCTCCTTCCTAAGGATGCCCGCCCCAGCCCAATCGGATCAGCAGGCTCTGCAGCGGCCCGGCAGCATGAACCGGACAGCAAACTTATTAGGATGGGCCCAAATGGGATCCCTCATTGGCTCAGCAAGCGCTGCGCTGGCAGCAGGATCGGCCCACTGGGCTGGAAACTGCGTATGCGCGCTAAAACGGTGACGAAGCTGGAGCCGGGGAGGCACACCGATTCCACAACACACAAGGAATCATCTGACACGCACCAGGACTACAAGCGCCTCATCGCCGTCGGAGACATCCATGGTTGCGCCAGAACCTTGGATCGGCTGATGACAGAGCTTGCACCAGAGCCCGAAGAGCATCTGGTGTTCCTGGGTGACTACATCGACCGCGGACCCGACTCGCGAGGCGTCATTCAACGGTGCATAGAAATCAGCGAGCAATTCTGCTGCACCTTTCTGCGTGGCAACCACGAGCAGCTTATGTTGGATTACTTGGCTGGGCATGGAGCCGCTTCCTGGCTGGCTAATGGTGGCCATTCCACGCTCGGCAGTTACCTGACACGCAGCGGCGGGTGGCACCTACCACCGGAGCACCAAGCATTCCTGGAGGCGACCCTCCTTTATTTTGACAGTCCAGAATACTTTTTCGTGCATGGGGGCCTGCCACCCCAACTGACGATAGAAGAAAGCAAAGTGGCCTGCGACTTCCGCGAATTCCTATGGACCAGGCCTCCTGGTGCACACCAGCCCGTGGCATGGGAAAAGACGGTGGTGTTCGGACATACGCCGGTGTCGTCGCCACTGCGCAGGCCCGGCATGATCGGGATTGATACCGGCTGCGTGTATGCCCGGCACAAGGGATTTGGGCGCCTGACCGCAGTACGCTTACCCGCAGAGGAGTATGTATCAGTCGCCAACTGTGAAGGATGGCTTAGACGCCAAGCCAGAACCCGACGCGGAAAACGGGCCGCACAGGGCCTACTTCGACGTAAATAGTGCGCCTAGCCTGCCCAACACGCTTTCTGTAACGAAGATACGGGTCAATAAACAGGCTGAACTGCTGGTTTTTGTCCGCACGCGTGGGCTGCTCCACGAACACCAGACTTGGACCAAAACGTACGCCGAGATCCAGGTCATAGCCGTAGTCCGCTTGGCCGATGGTGCGCCAGATGCTTAGTGGTAGGATCGCAGCGCCCACAAAGCCGCCTACATAAAGCGCCCGGCGCGAGGCGAAAGCGTCATAGTCTAACTGTACGCCCGCCTCCAGAGTGTACATCGAATGCAGATTGATGTAGCTGACCTGGGCTCCGAGGCCGGGCCATCCAGCCAGGCCTGCCTGCACCTGCCCGTGCGCAGCTAACGGCCACAAGAGCGCACAAAGGAGCGAGACATTGATCCCCTGCCTGGATTGGCCGATGTTAATAATCACTCGAAGGCTCGTGTCTTGCCCCTACCTGTGGCAACAAGGCCTGCCTGCACGGGGCGCTGGTGCCGAACGCTGCGGCCTGTGCTTCGTTGACTATGCGTTAGCCTTGTCGTCCCTTCCGGTGCTGCGCGAGACGTAAGCAGCTCAGATACCCCACTATCGGCTGATGGCATTGTCATGCGGCATTGTAGGCCTCCCGAACGTAGGGAAATCAACATTGTTCAACGCGCTGTCGGGCGCACAGGCCGCTGTTGCGAACTATCCGTTCTGCACCATTGAACCGAATCGGGGCATGGTGCCCGTGCCGGATGACCGCCTGAAGCGCCTCTGGGCCCGCACCGGATCGCCAAAGATGGTTCCAGCCACGGTGAACTTCGTGGATATCGCCGGGCTGGTGAAAGGTGCTTCGCGTGGAGAAGGCCTCGGTAACGCTTTTCTGGGCCAGATACGCCAGGTGGACGCGATCGTGCATGTTGTGCGCTGCTTTGAGGACGAAAATGTCGCGCACGTCGAAGGCCAGGTCTATCCACAGCGGGACATCGGAATCGTGCAGACAGAGCTGCTCCTTAAGGATTACGACACCGCACAGCGCGCTGCAGAAAAAGCCGCCCGCAGCGCGAAGAGCGGCGCCAAAGTACTGCGCGAACAAGCATCATTCTATGCGTCGTTAGCCACGCATCTGGGTACCGGGCGGCTGGCACGCGATTGGGACGCAAAGACTGATCAGGAGCACGCATGGATTCGTCGCCTTCAGCTTCTTTCCAGCCGGCCTGTGCTGTACGCCGCGAACGTGGCCGAGGAGACCCTTCCGCATGGCGGTCCCATGGTGGACGTTGTACAGCGCGTGGCGGCCCAAGAAGGGGCGCCCTGCGTCGTGGTTAGCGCCGAATTCGAGTCGCAGCTGCTCGAACTTGAGTCTGACGAGCGGATGGAATTCTTACAGGTTGCAGGCCTCGCCCGTCCGGGCCTGGAACGCTTGGTGCAGGCCGCATACAACCTCTTGGAACTGATCACGTTCTTTACCCGCGGACCAAAAGAGACGCGGGCCTGGACGGTGCAGCGCGGCACCCGGGCGCCTAGCGCCGCTGGCCGCATTCATACCGACTTTGAGCGCGGCTTCATTTGCGCAGAAGTTACCAGCGTGGAGTCGTATATCCGTTATGGATCTGACGCTGCGATCTGGAGCGCAGGCGCTATGCGCCTAGAAGGCAAAGACTATTCGGTGCAGGACGGTGATGTGATCCACTTTCGGTTCAACGTGTAAAACGCGGCGCAGGCGGACAACAAATAAAGCTATGCTTCGACATCTGAGCGCTACAAATTTTTGTTACGGCATCTTGGGTTGTATCCTGTGGTTCTTGCCGTGGTCTGCAAAGGCCCAGAGCCACCACACGGACCCGAAGGCAGACTCCGTGGCCGCACGTATCGCTGAGGCTGCCGGCGGGCAGGCCATATGGGATGAAGCGCCTTTTCTGCGCTTCACGTTCAAGATGTACCACGGGCGCGAGCTCGAATACGCCGTGCAGCACCTGTGGGACAAGAAGCTCGGCATCTACCGCATTGAGATGCCAGGGCCAGCCAATGAGCCGTACGTAGCGGTGTTCTATACCGATACGTTTGAAGCATCCGTGTACTGGAACGGTTCAAAGCTGATTCAGAAGGACGCGGAGCTCATCATGAAACGGGTGCGGAGCCGGTATTTTCACGACCTGTTCTTTGTCGCGCTGCCGTTTATGCTGTTTGACCCGGGAGCCACACGCAGCTACCTGCCCGACTCTTCTGGGGAATCGGAGGATGCCATCCAATTTGTTTTGCCCCACTGGGAAGGGTTACCCACCACCAGTTTCGTCGTCTATGCGGATCGCACAAGCGGACGTCTGACGCGCAGTGCCTACCGGCTTCCAAGCGGGGAAATCCGCACCTGGGTTTGGCAGGACTACGAAGAGCTGTTCACCATCGACGGATCTCTCTTGATGGCCACGCGGAAGCGAGCAGAGCAGAATCCGTATGTCATCGAGACCGTGCGCATCGGGCTGCCGCGCATGGTGAGCACCGATGCGATGTTGAGCGCTGAGCCCGTGCTGGTTCCGCGCCCAGAGGCGTCGTCGACTGACGCTGAGGCACAGCAGCAGCGCTAGGCGTGGCCTATCGCGTGCTTGTTGCAAGGCGCTATCTGGCCAGCCGCCGGCAGGTCACGCTGATTTCTGTGCTAACCAGTGTGTCTATCGCGGGCGTTGCGCTCGGCGTGGCGTCCCTGATTGTAGTGCTTTCGGTCATGAACGGCTTTTATGACGTCGTGCGTGGCCTGATGGTGTCCTTGGATCCTCATGTACGCATCGTCAGCGCGGCGGGCGATGGCATAGACGCCGCGAGTGTCCCGGCATTGTCTGCGCAGGCGCTTGCTATGCCCCATGTGGAAGAGGCGGCGGCCTACGTGGAAGGCAAGGCGCTCCTGCTTCATGAAGGATCCCAGGAAACCAACCGCGTCGTTATTGTGCGCGGGGTGGATCCGGCAACGTATGGGCGTATGCAGCCGGTACGCGGCTCCTTCGACTTGGAGGATCAGGGTATTGCCATCGGTCTGGGTCTTGGAGAACGCCTAGGCCTGATGCCGCGCACCGGCGCACGGGCGGGTAGCCATATCGCTCTGTATTCAGCGGCTGGCATCGCCCAGTCTTTCACCCGCCTTTTTGCGCCACCCCAGGTGGAGCGCTTTGAGGTGCGCGCGCACTTCATGCTGGAGCCCTCCTATGATAACACGCATGTGTTTGTAGGGCTCACCAGTGCACAGCGCCTGTTTCAGATGCGCGATGCGATAACGGGCATAGAGCTGCGCCTAGATGACCTGGACCACGCGGTTACTACCGGGCGTGTGTTGGAGGCGACCCTAGACCCCGGCCGCTATGAGGTACAGACCTGGTACGATCTGCAGCAGTCGTTATATGATGTGATGCGCCTGGAGAAGTGGGGCGCTTCCATCGTGCTGATCCTTATCACGCTGGTGGCTGCCTTCAACATCGTGGGATCGCTCTCCATGGTAGTGATAGAGAAACGTCGAGACATCGGTGTGCTGCGTGCTATGGGCGCTGCGCGGGCGGATATCCGCCGCATCTTCTTGTTAGAGGGCGCGCTGATCGGCGCGTTGGGTGCGGGCATTGGTTTCGCGGCGGGTCTCGCGCTGGTGTATGTCCAGCACACCTTTGCGCTGGTACCTCTCCTAGGAGCGGAGTCCTTTGTTATTAATGCCTATCCGGTGTCGGTTCAGGCGCTGGACCTAGTGGCCATTGGCGGCGTATCTTTTGGACTCTGCCTGTTGGCTGCGCTGTATCCTGCGCTGCGTGCTGCCCGCCTGGAGCCAGCGCGTGCCGTTCAGGCTCACCGGTAGATTCGATTTCTGCGGAACCGGCGCTTTTCGTGCCTGTACAACTGGACTGCCCCTTAAGTGGGGGGAGGCACCTGCAGCAACCAGTCAAGGCGATGGCGCGCAAAGATCAGCTTACGGGAAAGGGCCCTATGTCGGGCAACAACGTCTCGCACGCCCACAACAAGACGAGACGCCGTTTCGGGGTAAACCTGCAGCGCAAGCGCTTTTACATCCCCGAAGAGGACCGCTGGATAACGTTGCGTGTATCGGCTAAGACGATCAAGACCATCAACCGCAAGGGTGTGGCGGCGGTGTTGCAGGATGCCCGCAGGCGCGGGGTCAAAATTTAGATTAGGAGCAGGTAGGCTATGGCCCGTAAAGGTAAAGACGTACGGATGCAGGTGATCCTGGAGTGCACCGAGGCGCCGGGCACCAGCCGGTATTCGACAACGAAGAACCGGCGCAACTCGCCTGCGCGCCTGGAGCTCAAGAAATACAATGCCAGGTTGCGCAGACACACGCTTCACCGCGAAACCCGGTAGATTATGGCAAAGAAGCAGTCATTTGGCGACAAGGTCCGTAAGCGTAAGCGGACCATAAGGGTGATGGCCAAGCTGGTGGTGGCCGAAAAGAAGCCCAATGGTCAGTATCGCTACCGGGAAAGGATGGTACCAGCGAGCGAGCTTGACGGTGAGTTGGAGGCCATCCGGGCCGCCCGCTGACAGCCATCGGGGCGTAGCTCAGTCCGGTAGAGCACTGCGTTTGGGACGCAGGGGCCGTCGGTTCAAATCCGGCCGCCCCGACAGGTGGTTCTCTTTATTCTTGATGCGCCCGTAGCTCAACCGGATAGAGCAGCGGACTTCTGCGACACGTGGGCCGCATGGGGGAAACCCTGTGCGTGTAAGTGGTCAAAGTCGGGGAAACCTACGGGATACCGGGTGGTATCCTATGGCAATCCCGAGCCAAGCCCCGGCACTGCCGAGGAAGGTGTAGAGACTAGACGGCCACCACCTTCCTTCGTACGCGGAGATGGTGAAGGGATAGTCCAGGGAGCCGGGAAACCGGCACGAACCTGAATCCGCAGGTTGCAGGTTCGAGTCCTGCCGGGCGTGCAGCACTAGGTGACGTGGCCGAGTGGTTAGGCAGAGGCCTGCAAAGCCTCGTACGACGGTTCGAATCCGTCCGTCACCTCCCCTATCCTTGCCTCGGCTCGGGCCCTTCGGCTACTCAAAAGGGCGAATCCGATGCGGCTTCGGCTTCGGCCTCGGTTTCCTCATAACTTTCCTCAAACGGAGCTTCCCGGTACAGTTCAAGATTCTCAAACCGGGCATACTCTTTGACAAACTTCAGCTTTACGCTTCCTGTCGGACCGTTGCGCTGTTTACCGATAATGATTTCCGCGATCCCTTCGGTGGGGTTATGGTCTTCGTCTTCCATGATGCCGTAGCGTTCGGCGCGATAGATGAACAGGACCACGTCGGCGTCCTGCTCAATGGAGCCGCTTTCTCTAAGGTCGGAGAGTTGCGGTCGCTTATTGCCGCCGCGGGACTCTACGCCTCGATTCAGCTGACTTAGCGCAACGACGGGGATGTTGAGCTCTTTGGCCAAGGACTTTAGCGAACGGGAGATCTGGGCGATCTCCTGTTCGCGGTTGGATGCTGCGGTGCCATGCATCAGCTGCAAGTAGTCGAGCACGACGAGACCAATGTCGTGGTCTGCTTTGAGTCGTCGGGCTTTGGCCCTGAGCTCCAGGATTCCCAACGCGGGGGTGTCATCCAGGAATATGGGCATTCTTTCCAGCGTGCTGGCGGCCTGTAAGAGTGTGGCGAAATCGCGGTCTTGCAGCCTTCCTGTGCGGGCTGCTTGTGCGTTGACCCGTGCTTCTGCGGTCAGGAGACGTTGCGTCAGCTGCTCTGAGCTCATCTCGAGTGAAAAGACGGCGACCGGTGTTTGCAGGTAGTCTAGTCTTGCGGCGTTACGCGCACATGCCAGCGCAAGCGCCGTCTTGCCCATCGAGGGGCGTGCGGCGATAATGATCAGGTCGGAGCTCTGCCAGCCGCCCGTGAGTCGGTCCAGGTCCGTAAAACCGCTGGGCACGCCCGTGACGCCTCTGTTTGGAGTGGCGTGAATCTTCTTAAGGTTTTCCAGTGTCTCCTCGAGCAACACTTGAATGTGCTGTGCGGAGCGTCGTTGCTGTGCTTCGGAGAGTTGGAAGATGTCAGTTTCGACCTGATCAAGTAGGCCGAAGGCGTCAGACCGAGGGTCGTAGGCTTGTGTGACCCGCTTGCTCATCGTCGAAATGAGGCTGCGCAGCAGCGCCTTTTCGCTGACGATCCGAGCGTGATGCTGGATGTTGGCCGCCGAAGCAACCTGAGCACTCAGCTCTGTCAGGTAATACACGCCGCCGACGCGATCCAGGTGCCCGCGTTTTTCCAGCGCCTCTTTCACCGTTAAGAGGTCTATCCCCACATCCTCAACAAACAGGCTGCAGATGGCCTCGAAGATGCGCGCGTTCTTTGGTTGGAAGAAATACTCTGGTTGCAGGTGCTCGATAGCCAGTTGGACGGCATCTGGTTCGAGGAGCATGGCGCCTAGGATGGCCCGCTCGAAATCCACTGCCTGCGGTGGTATGCGTCCGTTATTACTCAAGTGTCAGACAGGTTGCGGTTTCGCCCCAGGGGCGCCGCCAGGAGCTAGGTGAAGAAGGGTGCTACTGCGCCCAGGCGCTTTTGCTCAGGTGAATGCTGTGAACAGGCGACTGCGTGTCTCGCCTACACGAGAACCTGAAGGGCACGGTTCCTGTCGCGCAGCACCTTTACATCCTCCCACGTGGGTCGTTTCCACCGCGGGTTACGCAACAGGGCTGAGGGGTGATACGTGACCATGAGCGAAATGCCAAAAAAGTTGTGTTCTCGCTGCCGCATCGTGCCCAGGGCCTCGGTGCATTTCAGCAGCGCGTTTCCCGCAACCTTACCGAGGCAGCACAGGATCTTTGGCTGAATCAGCGACAGCTGCTGGTAGAGTATGGGTAGGTGTTTGGCAATCTCTTCCGGTTCTGGATTTCGGTTGCCCGGCGGCCGCGTCTTCAGGATGTTGGTGATAAACACTTCGTCCCGATCCAGGTCAATGGCTTTCAGGATTTTGGTAAGCAGTTTGCCAGCGGGCCCGACAAAGGGCAGTCCCTGTTCGTCTTCCTGTTTTCCGGGTGCTTCCCCAACGAAGACGAGGTCCGCGTGCGGGTTGCCGGCTCCCGGGACGGCATGCGTACGATGCTTGTCGATGGGAATCAGCACATGGCTGCGGACAAAGGCAGCCACCTCATCAAGGGAGTGGCACTGGTGCAAGGGAGAGTCTTTCGGTACGCGTGCCCGCATATGGTCGACAAAGCTGGCACCGGGTATGATGGGGCCTTGAAGGGCTATCTCTTGCGCTAGGCCAGCACGCAGCTCGGCCAGAACATCCACCATTGCGTAAAGAATTTGACGGACAAACGATGCACGCAAGTTACCCGTACGCGCGTCGGCTTTTCAAGATGTGTGGCGAACGTCTTTTGCGCCATTTATCCACACCCTTATCCACAGTGTTAAGAATGGCGCAGGATAAGCTTTAGAAGCTCTTCTGCTACGGCGCGCTTGGGCATGACGGGCAGCGCCTTGTGGGCGCCGTCCCGGCCAAACAGTGTGACTTGGTTGGTGCCTGTTCCAAAGCCGGCCCCTGCCTGATTCACGTAGTTGAGCACGATAAAGTCAAGGTTTTTCTGCTTGAGCTTCCTGAGGGCGTTGGCGTGGCCGTTGCCGGTTTCCATCGCAAATCCTACCAAGAGCTGTCCTGAGCGTTTGTGCTGTCCCAGGTCTTTAAGGATATCCGTCGTGGGACGCAGCGGCACGTCAGCGGGGGCTTCTTGCTTGCTGATCTTGTTGTCAGCGCGCACGAGTGGCGCAAAGTCGGCCACTGCGGCGGCCATAAAGACCAGGTCGCGATCGGCGGCATCCAGCACGGCCGCGTGCATCTCAGCCGCTGTTTCCACGTTAATGCGCTGCACCCCAGGCGGCGTGCTCAGTTGTGTGGGGCCAGAAACCAGCGTCACGTCGGCGCCACGCACGGCCAGCGCTTCGGCGAGGCAGTAGCCCATGGTGCCGGTGGAGCGGTTGGTAAGCACACGGACCGCATCGAGGGGTTCGCGGGTGGGGCCAGCGGTAACCAGTGCTCGCTTGCCCCTAAGCGAATGGCCAAGGCGAACGGTGCGCACGACTTCCTGGAAGATGTCTGCCGGTTCAGGCAGCCGCCCCGTTCCGGTAAGGCCGCTGGCGAGTGCACCCCACTCGGGGGCCATCACATGGATGCCACGCGCCTGTACCAGATCGAGGTTAGCACGGACCGCAGCGTTAAGGTACATATAGTGGTCCATCGCTGGGCAGAGCAGCACGGGGCAGCGCGCAGTCAATGCAGTGGCAGCCACCGTGTTGTCGGCGAATCCATGCGCCACCTTTGCCAGGGTGTGTGCGGAGAGCGGCGCGATAAGAAGCAGGTCCGCCTTAAGGCCCAGCTCCACATGTTGCGTCCAGGTATTGCCTCCTGCGAACATATCGCTCAGCACAGGTCGCCCAGATACTGTAGCCAGGGTTTCCAGCGTGACGAAGTGTGCGGCGGCGGGTGTGGTGAGCACCTGCACTGTGGCGCCGTTGTGCACCAGGAGGCGCACCAGGAGGGGGGCTTTATAGGCGGCGATACTTCCGGTCACCCCCAACAGAATCGTTCGCCCCTCCAGTTTGCCGGCTGCTGTCATTGCGCGAGGTAATTCTGGATGAGGGCTGCTGTTTGGGCGACGGCCTTATCGAGATCGTTGTTGACCACGACTTCGTCAAACGTATCAGCGTAGCGCATCTCATCGTTGGTCCGCTCAAGTCGCGCTTCCAGGGAGGCTTCAGACTCTGTACCACGATGGACGAGCCGCCTTTTGAGCGTTGCCAAACTGGGTGGGCTAACAAAGATCGTCAGGCATGTGTCGCTAAGCTGCTTATTGAGGCATGTGGCTCCTTTAACATCTAGGTCGAGGATGACTGGTTCTTGGTCGCAAGCGCGCGCAAGCTCTGAGCGCTGCGTGCCGTAGAACAGCCCTGGATAGACTTCTTCATATTCTACCAGTTTGTCCTCCTGAATGAGTTGCTGAAACTCCGCCGCGGTCACGAATCTGTAGTCATGTCCGTCTGTTTCGCCGGGTCTTGGTGCTCGTGTCGTGACCGAGACCGCATAGTGCAGTGCGGGCAGCAGCTTGCGGACACCCTCCAGGATTGAGGTCTTACCTGCCCCGCTGGGTGCGGTAATGATGATAAGGGCGTTGCGTTTCCGCATGCGTTTGAAACGCATGCACCCGTATTGGGATCGGACTGGGCTGCGTCTGCGGGTGACGGTATCGAAGCTATGGCCTCCCGGGACGCACGCGCGGAGATTCCTTGGCTGGGCGCTCAGTGCATTCGTTTGGCAGCCAGCGCAAAGGTGCTGTAGGAATCGGGCGCGACAGGCTGGGTCTACGCATCACCCAGTGGGTCCAGAATACGTGGGCTGGCGATAACAATGGGATCCTATGGTGGATTCAGCCCCTTGGTCCGACTTCGTCTCTTTTCTAGGGCTCGCGGCGGTAGGCTACCCTGACCTGTGCCCCGCAGGGCCGGAATCCGGCGTGATGTGATCGTTTTTCGGTAAGTTTTGTGAAGAAATGCTGATTCTCGCGAAGCACGACTACCAAAGAGCTCTTCTTGTCGTACCTAATGATAAGTGTGGGGTTGTGTACCCTATTCACAGTCTCATAGGATGTACCTTGATGTCCGATGTATATCCGGGCCATCACATCGCACACCACGAAGGGGGAGGTGCGCTGGGGTTATCGCCTCGTGCGTTCCGATAGCATCGGTGGTAAGATGCGGCAGACCTCCAGTTGTACCGTATCCGTCCGAAAATCCGATTTTTCGGGGGTATTTCAGCTGACTGGTAGCGTGCCGAGGACTATTTTTCGCCGTCGTGTTTGCCTTCAGGCCATGGAATGCACGGTGGCGCGTGCTTTTGAGCGGCACATCTTGCTGGGGCTACTGTGCTAGGGCCGCTGCTGGAGCGGACCGCTGGGCGCTGCGGGGATGGTAGCGGTAGGCATGCGCAGGGTGCTTGGGCGCCTGCGCAGTGCGGTGCATGTCTCGCGCTTGGGAGTGGCACAGCGGGTCTTATGCGCAGGCACGCCCTGGTGGGAGCGGTGTCTGTGGGGTCGCGGAAGTTTCAAGGTAGGTCCGCCGCTGGGGGAGCGGCTCGCGTAGTGCTGTGGTAGGTGTGGGCACGCGCGCTACCACATCTTCGAGCCCGTCTTGGGCATCTAAGTGTTGGAGGTTTCTAGCAGCGCGTAGATGCCAGTTGCGCGTTGATGTGTTCTTGAAGCGATGCCTTCAGGTCTTCCAGGGATGGGGACCGCTTCTCTTTGACGCGCCTTGTAGCGGTCGGTCGGCGTGCAGCCCGCCTCGCGTAGTCTGCGTTCGATCCCGTACCGTAGTCGACTCGTCGTCGGCACATGCTGGGCGCATCTGGTTGGCGGCGCCCCTTGCGGGGGTTACTGGGCTCAAGCCGCTGCTGGAGCGGGCCGACGGGGGCTGCGGGAATGCTAGCGGTCGGCAGGCGCAAGCGCTTGGATGCCTGCGCGCGGCAGTGCAGAAGTGGCGCTCAGCAGTGGCGCAGAGCTCTTATGCGCAGGCCCGCATCGCTGGGAGCAATGCCTGTGAGGTCGCGGAGCTTGGACGCTCGGTCCACTGTTGGGGTAGCAGCTCACGAATATCTGCGGTGTGCGTAGGCATGCGCGTTAGCACATCCTCGAGCCAATCTTGGGGGTCGGCTATGCCTTGCAGGTTGCAGGTTGCCAGCAACGAGTAGATGACGGCTGCGCGTTGGGCTGCATCGTGTGATCCGGCGTGCATGTAGTTTTTGCGGCCCAGAGCCAACGGCCGGATGGAGTTTTCCACGAGGTTGTTGTCTATCTCAACGCGCCCGAAGCGGGTGTATCGAAACAGCTTGTCCCACTGATTCAGGGTATAGCCCACGGCTTTGCCCCAAACGCTGCGTGGCGTGCCGAAGTGCGCTTGAAGCCATGCCTTCAGGTCTTTCAGGATGGGGACCGCCTCTTTTTGGCGCGCCTGGTAGCGTTCCTCTGGCGTGCAGCCCGCCTCGCGCAGCCTGCGCTCAATCATGTACAACTGCTGAATCCTCGTCAGCACATGCTCGGCCCGCTCCGAATAGCTCTGCTGCGCCCGGACGAAATAGCGTCGGGCATGGGCCCAGCATCCGTGTAAAACGATGTTCGGATTGCGGCCAAGAGCGTTGTAGGCTGCGAGGCCATCGCACTGAATGTGACCCCCGAAGGTCTGCAAAGAGTGGATCAGCCCTTGCTGGTCACGGCCCTTACGATACTCCATCCACACGAGTCCGAGCTCCGGTGCACGGTGCACCCAGAAATACCCACGGTGATGTGCCCCGACCTTGCTACGATCTTGCACCGCAATGGTGGTCTCGTCCACGCATAGGTAGCCGCTCTGAAGGGCCTCTTTCTTGAGCGCATCATAGAGGGCCCCCAAGTGGAATGCTACCAGGCCGATCCAGTCACCCAGGGTCGAGCTGGAAATCGGGAGTTGTTGCCGTAAGAACTGTTTTCGCTGGCGGTAGAGAGGAAGGTGATCCAGGTACTTAGCGGCGGTTACATGAGCGAGCAGGCTTGGCTCAGCCATACATTTCTCGCTCAGGCGGGGCGGTGACGGTGCGATGACGATGGGGCTCGGACCGTCATCCTCGTCCGAACGCTCGCCATTACCATCCGTCGTCTCACTACGAGCGTACTTGTACCGCCTGAGCACTTTGACGATCACCTTAAGATGCACTACATGTAGCGTCTCTTTATCTACAAAGCCTATGCGCTTCATGCCCGAGACATCTTCCTCGGGCTCGAGGACGGCCATGTCGCGCTCAAGGTGGGGCGGAAAACCGGCTTGAAGGCGGCGGCGTGTCCGCTTCGGTTTCTGCGAAACCGCTTTGCGCTTCGAGGCCTCAGGGCGCGCCTTGTCCGTATCTGGCGACGGCTCGACCTCTGACGACGGCTCGTCGTCATCGGAAAACAAGGAGTTCTCCTCGGGGCCCGCCCCATCGTTGGGCACAAAGCGCTCATTCTTCGCACCGTGGACCAAGTTCAGAAGGGCATCGCGTTCAGCCTTGACTAACTTCAGACGGTCACGGTAGCCGTCCCTCTCCTTGCAAACGCTGCTGTTTTCGTGACGCAACCGTCCAACCTCCGCCTCTGCCTTCAACCTCACGCGGCGCTCCTCCATTAGCCTCGCCTCCAGGGAAGCGATGATCGACGCCGAGTTCCCAGCCGGGGCCGAAGAAAGCACGATAGGAGGCTTGTGTGCGGCCATAGGGTTCATACCACCCTCTAAGCACACAGTCCCCCAAGTAAGATACTACACGAAAATAAATTTCATCCCTGCGACACTGCCAGCCGTGAGTAACGCCGACGATAACGAACAGAATTCAGCGCCACACCCTCCAGAAGGCAAACGATCTGCGCCCAATCTGGAGTGCCACTGCAAGGAAGCTCGAACGTACCCGACTCGAGACGCTTGTAGTACACGACCCAACCACTCCGATCCCACACCAAGAATTTTGCATGGGTCCGACGGCGGTTGATGAAAACGAACACATCGCCCGAGAGAGGATCACGCTTCATGCCCGAGCGCACCAGACCGCACAACCCGTCAAAACCCTTGCGCATGTCCGTAGGCTCCCGGTAATAATGAAACCGGTGCGACGGCCCCAGCGCTAACATGATGGGCTCCGCACACGTTGCAGCACAGACCCGAGAAAATCCGCCGATACCGGCGTGAACAGGCGTAGACGCGTGCCGCCTGGAAACTCGACCTCCATTAAAACCCGCTCACGCGCCTGCGGCGACGGTACCTCCACAAACGCGCCGACCTCCGACCCAGACGAAGATGCCGCATACTTCCGGCGCCAATAGGTCAGCTGATTACGCGATAGGCCATGCTCCTGGCAAAATGCGTCCAGACCCTTACTACCACGCAAATAGCAGGCGACCAACGGAAACATCACCTCCGAGGTGCCCCTGACTCTCGTTGCCATAAAACGACCTCCCAGATTGGTGGAAAGAAACTCCGACAAGGTCGGGCAACAAAATCACCCAGTCAAGATGCAGACTTTCGGACGGATACGTTGTACCTGGGTATAGTCTTCGACGTGCCACCCGAGAAGTGGCCCCGACTCGTTGAGCTCATCGCGTGCCGCTACCGGGAACAGCAGGTGATGAACCTGGATTCAGAGCTGACGAAGGTCACCGAGGCCATCTGCGTGAAGCTGCGGGTCCGCGGGGTAGAGCTTGATAAGAAGCCGGACGGTTCGGAGAAGGCGCTTACAACGGTGGACCTTGACACGCTGGATCACCCAGAGTCCCCGCGTCAAGTAGGAGGCGAACGCGTCGGCCTGAAGGTCCTGCAGGAGCTGGGGTTCAAGGATTTGTTGAAGCAGGCCGGGGTATGCGAGCGTGATGCACGAATCGCGCTTACGGTCGTGATCGCGCGTTTGCTTCACCCATCCAGTGAACGGGCCACCCATGCGTGGCTGCACGAGAAGTCAGGATTGTTAGAGCTCATGGGGCCGGACCCTGACAATTGCGTATCGCTCTCGAACCTGTACCGGATTCACAATCTCCTCTACGCGCACCGCACCACGCGCATGCGCGGGCTGTTTAGGCGCGAGTCCCGACTGTTGATAATCTCCTGCTACTGGTGATCCGTCAGGGTTGTGGTCACGCGTAGCCACCTGCTGAGCATGTCGCGAATCCAGACCCAGCAGTGATTGAAGTGCCTTTTCCAACTTTGTCACTGGTAGCGAGCCTTAAACCAACCGGTGCAAAATATGAAGTTCGGCTCCCGACTCGTCTGCTCTCGTATGTCTGCCGAAAGCTTGGCGCGCAGCGCAGGGGAAAACAGATGGCGGCGACCCCCAACGGTAGCATAAGCCGACCCGGATATTGCGAAACGGCCACACGATTCACATGTTATCCAAAAGGCGTCCTTCCGAGGAAGCACGCTTCCTTCAGCGCTGCGGCTGCAAACGGGGCACTCGTCGTTGTGAGGGATCTTCACTGGATTTGGGAAGACGTTGTAAGATGATGTCATAGTTTTACGTGGTTATGCTTTCTGCTTATGCCACCGGACACGGGGCGTGCTAAAGTGCCCTTCACTTAGCGATAGCTTCAACCGACCTACTGCAGCAAAGTTCCCATCCTTGTCGCGTAACCCATCTTTATCACTCGGGCTGACAATTTCCCGATTGTGGGGTCAAATTCTTCCCTGTGGTCTTCTGGGAAGCCCATTGTAGCGCCGTTTTCGCCCGTTTTCCGTATCCGTCCAGAAATCCGCATATTTCAGCTAATCAGTATCGCGCGGAGGCGTTGTTGCGGTATGTTGTGGCTCCAGGCTGGGCACTGCAGAATCGTGGGGAAGTTGGGCGCAGCCGGTTGGCGGCTTACCTTGCTGGCGTGACTGTGTTACGGCAGCTGCCCAAGCGGCCTGATAGGTGCTCCAGGGGAGGTAGCGGTGGGTGCACACAGGGCGTTAGGGTGGCGGTGCACTGCGGTGTTAGTCTTGCGCTCAAGAGCGGCGCAGAGGGGCTTATGCGCTGGCGTGCACGGGTGGGAGCTGTGTCTGTTTAGGTGGAGGCGCTTTCACGCTTGGTCCACCAATGGCGGTGGTGTGCGTCGGCATGCGCTTTAGCACAGCTTCTAGCTAGGCTTGTGGTTCAATGCGGTGCAGTTCGCAGGTGCCCAGCAGCGAGTAGATGATAGCAGCGCGGTGGGCTGCTACGAGTGATCCGACATGCAGGTAGCTCTTGCGCCCCAGCGCTAAGGGGCGGATGCTGTTCTCGACGAGATTGTTTTCCTTGGTTTTCTCGTGCGAGCTGGCAGCGCTACCAGATCGTAATGCTCGTACATCTCCTGGTAGGTAGGATTGATTTCTGGATCGTAACGGTGCGCCTTCTTGACTGCCGCCTTCAAGTTGTCAGGCACCACCACCGCCGGTACCGCACCGAAAACCCAAAGGCCCGCCGATGTGCGCCAATAAAGCTCCTCAACGTCTGGTCTGGAATGGCCTCTGGAAGGAGTGGGGCAGCTTTTCTGGTCGCGGCCTTTACGATACTCCATCCACACGAATCCGCGCTCCAGTGACCGGTACACCCAGTAATACCCACGGTGGTGCTTGAGGATCTTGCTGCGATCCTGCACCGGCATGGTCGTCCCGTCCACGTAGAGGAATCCGCGCTTGAGGGCCTCTTTGATGAGCTCATGATAGTGGCATGCCAAGAGGAATGCTACCAGGGAGACCCAGTCACTCAGGGTCGATGTGGCAATCCAAACTCTTTTTCTGCGGCGAAGACTCCTAGGACTTGAAACGAAGGGGAACAACATGGCTTAAGACGAAGCCGACAAACGTAATAGCGACGGTGCCGCTCCATGGAATCGAACGTGGATCCCGCTATCGGGCCAGCCTTGGATACGCCTTCAGGATGTAGGGAAGTTGAAAATCAAGCTGGCACTGGATGATCCGCCGGAAGGAGTCCACACTTTAGTTTGGGCATACCTGGATGGACAGGGCCGTCAAAAGATTGAACGAGCTAAGGCCAAGCAGGCTGAGGATGAGTCGGAAAACATCTAGCTGCTCATTGCTGGAGCACATAGCGCTGAGTCAACTGGCCAAAGTCCCCCAGCTCAGAGGACTCTGGCTTGTTGTACCCGTTTGGAAATCCGATGCTTGGAGCACACGATTCGCTGACAGGCCAGTTCGGGCTGATCTACGGCTGCAGGCCTAGTGTTCAAGGTGAGACGAGTGCTAGGCATGTCTAATTCACGACTCGTTCGATTCGGTTTCACACGGGTGTTGCAGGGCTCTGGTCTGGGTACGCGCAGGCCTCAATAGCGCCATATCGGATGGATCGTGGGCCAGCGCATCTGGAGCGGAGCGATCAAGGAACGGATGCTCTGCCATGATCTGCATGTGCAGGCGGCAGGCTGTGTGCGACCCTTTCTTGCATGTGACCGCCGAATGACGCGCGAGCCACTGGCCCAAAGGGGGTTTGACCGCCCTGTGGATACCACGGCTGCATGTGGTCTGTCTTCCCAAGGCGCAAAGCCCTGCTACGGGGCGGTCAGAAGCCGGTGCCAAGCCGCCTCGGGCGATAGAATGGTTGCGCTGCCAGAGCCATCACCTTCGCGTGCAGTCCGCGACTTCGGCCTTCGGCCATGCGGAGCATCGGCGCCTGAGGAACAGTATGCGCCGGCCAATTGGGCAACATCTCTGGAGGCTACGCGTATCTGGCCGTCCATCTGCTGGTCATAGTGTGCCAAGATGCGCTGGACTCCCCTTCGCCATATCAGTGTGCAAAGGACCGCGTCAAGAGCGAGGGTCCTGTTGGCTGTGTTCCTGGTCGGTGGATTCATCCTGCCCGCCGCACACGGCTTTACGCACCAGTCGCGCACATGGCAGGCGTGTGATGATGGCTGTGACCATACCCGCATAGTCTGGCATCCCGACCAGGGGCCAGAGCACTTCGACGAGTGCCTTCTTTGTCAGCGTGACAGTGATGTTAACTCGGATGCCCGAAGTGCAACCTTCTCTTGTCCTCAGGCTGAGTTTTCGGTCCCCGCAGCCAGCGACCCCGTCCTGGCGACCGACCGGCATCACCGCTCGCGAGGCCCTCCAGTGGCGGATGCACTCCTTTTCTGCCTGTATCCAGCTCTGTTCACCGCCGCTGGTCCCGGCTGCTGACCCCTGCACTGTTTGCCTGACGTAAGGAGGTCGCCCCGGCTGGCGGCTCTTCCAGAATTACGTCATGTATAGCAAGCTATTTCTCGCCCGCATCACATTTGTTCTTCTGTTTGCCGCGTCGTTCGCGCAGACAGGCAACGCCCAGGATTCAGGGGACATCCAGGGTGTGGTATACAACGCGGCCGGTGACCTCGCGCTGGATGCGCAGGTGCGGCTTATCGGCATGGGCCAGGTCACCACCGTTAATGAGGTCGGCGCCTTTGAATTTAGCAGCCTGCCCGCAGGCCGTTACGTGCTAGAAGCCGTCAGTGTACGTTGGGGCCGCGGACTGCTCGAAGTGACCGTCCAAGATGCCCAGACCAGTGAGGTAACGCTAGAGGCCATCCTTCACGCAGATCTGGAGGAGCTGGTGATCTCCGCTGGCCCCATGACGCTTACGCGCTCCAGTGCAGTTCAAGTCGCGGACGCGCTCTCATACCAGGACCTCGCAGATGCCGCCGAAACCACCCTCGGAGAAACCCTCGGCCAGCAGCCCGGCATCAGTTCATCTTACTTCGGCCCCGGCTCCGCGCGCCCCATCATTCGCGGCGTGGGTGGCAGCAGGGTCGGCATCCTGCAGGAAGGGCTGACCGTCGGAGATGTGTCTGACGTCAACCCAGATCATGCTTCAGGCGTGGAGCCTCTCCTGGCTGACCGCGTGGAGATCATTCGTGGCCCTGCCACCCTGCTTTACGGCAGCAGCGCGATTGGCGGCGTGGTCAACATGCAGGAAGGACGCGTTCCGACCGAGCGGCCGGTCCGTGCTTTCTCTGGAACGTTAACCGGCCGGGTCAGCTCGGTATCGCAGGGACGCACTGGAGCGCTTAAGCTGCGCGGGAGGGGCGGCAATCTGGTATGGAGCGTGAGTGGTCTGATGCGGGGCACTGGAGACTTTAGCGTCCCCGCGGGCAGCATTGTTGAGGAAGAACACGATGAGGACCATGACGAAGATCACGAGGACGGCGAAGATCACGAGGACGGCGATGACCACGAAGACGAAGACGAGCATGGAGAGCTGAGCGACCACATTGAAAACAGCAACCTTTCGCTGGGGCGTGGCTCAGTGGGTCTGTCTTACGTGGGCGACTGGGGCTACATTGGTGCAGCATTTACGATGCATGCCACCAACTACGGCGTTCCTGGGCACGGGCACCATGAGGAAGAAGAGGGTCACGATGACGAACATGACGAGCACGACGAGCACGAGGAAGGCGAGGCGGAAGAGGAGGCTGCCGTGCGTGTTGACCTAGCGCAGCCGTCCATCAACCTTGCCGGTCAATGGCGTATGGGCGGTGACTTTCTCAAAGGCCTGCGCTTCCGGTTCGGCACCACCTTTTACCAGCACGACGAGGTGGAAGGTGACGAAGTGGCGTTGACGTTTGAAAATGATCTGGTGGAAGGCCGCGTGGAGGCGGACCATGTCCTAGCGGACGGACTCAGCGGGGTGATCGGTCTCCAGGTGGATCAGCGCAGGCTTGACGTCAGCGGCCACGAAGCTATCATGCCCGGATCCTCGACCAACAGGGTGTCGCTCTTTATGCTCGAGCGGCTGACCCGGGGAAAAACCAACCTGGAAGTTGGACTTCGATTTGAGCGCGCGGCTATGACGCCGGATGCCGGACGGGATCGGACGTTTTCCGCGTTTTCTGTCGGCGGTGGCGTAAACGTGCAGGCCTCAGACCAGCTGTCTCTGGTGCTTGGTGCTGCCCGGAGTGTCAAGATTCCGCACCCGGTTGAGCTTTACATCAATGGATTTCATGTCGGAACGCAGGTCATTGAAATCGGCAACGAGGATTTGAGCGTTGAGTCTGCTTTCAGCATTGACATGGCCGCCCATGTGCAAACGGATAGGGTCGACGTATCCGCTTCGCTGTTTTCCAATACGTACCACGACTTCATCTACTTGCGCCATACGCCTGATGCCAGCGAAGAGACGCCGGTGTACACCTTTACGCAAGGGAGTGCCACATTCAGAGGGTTCGAGGCTGAGACGGAGGTGGCGCTGCTTGACCGGGGTCACCAGCGCTTGGCGCTGCGTTTGATGAGTGACTACACGCATGCGCATCGAACGGACGCGGATGAGCCATTGCCGCGTATCCCGCCGATGAGAATTGGCGGAGGCTTGTCATTCCACCACGGATCGCTCGAGGTGGGGGCTTCGTTTCATTCGGCTGCCGAGCAGGACAGGGTTGCGCGCTTTGAGGAGGTCACGCCCGGCTTTGTCGAGATTGGCGCGAACGCCAAGTACCGTTTCTTCTTGGGGGGAACGGGCCATGTGGTATCGCTTCAGGGCCGTAACCTGACCGATGCCACTAGGCGCTTGCACACATCTTTCCTAAAAGACCAGATACCGCTGCCCGGCCGCGACATCCGGTTGACGTACCGGCTGCTGTTCTAGGAAGTCGAGCGGTGATGCCCAGCCGGTCCCTGACTCGCTCTATAGCTAACAGCTTGATTCAAATGCCGTAGTTTGTTGTACCGTGTCCCGGTGCCTCCCTTTGAGGGGTCGCACCGGGAATGGTGCGGCTTAATCGCATTGGCTTTGGCTCGACGCTGGTTACGTAGGGTTGGATCAGCTGCCACCCTGGGTGTTTGGGTGGGGTCTGCACCAGAAGCGTTGCAGCAGAGAGCCGTCAGCACTGAAATCAGAAGTCCTGATCGGCCTGTTGCAAGTGCCGGTGCATGAATGCCGTCTGAATGAGAACCTACTTGGATCTGCTCAGGCGTGTTCTCGACCATGGGGTCCGAAGGTCGGATCGCACCGGAACGGGCACATTGAGCGTATTTGGCCACCAGATGCGTTTCAATCTGGCAGAGGGATTCCCGATCTGCACCACCAAGCGAGTATGGTTTCGGGGGTTGGCGATAGAGATGCTCTGGTTCCTTTCTGGGAGCACCAATATCAAGCCGCTGGTGGATAAGCGCATCTCCATCTGGACCGCTTGGTCGCTGAAGCGGTACCTTGAGGAACAGGGCCAGAGGGTGCCATCTTCAGATTCGGACGAGTGGCTAGCTACGCGGGAGGCATTCGAAGAGCGCATCAGGAATGACGACGGCTTTGCCCAGAAACATAGCGATCTCGGACCGATCTACGGCAAGCAGTGGCGAGACTTTGGGGGTACGGATCAGATCGAGAAGGTTATTCAAAGCCTTCGCGACAATCCGAACAGCCGCCGCCACGTGGTAGCCGCATGGAATCCGCCGGTCGTTTCCCAAATGGCGCTGCCCCCGTGCCACCTACTGTTCCAATTCTATGTGGCCGAGGGTCGCCTATCCTGCCAGCTCTATATTCGTTCCAACGACCTGTTTCTGGGCGCGCCCTTCAACATCGCTCAGTATGCGCTTCTGACCCATATGGTTGCACAGCAGGTTGACCTTGAGGTCGGTGATCTCGTATATACTATAGGAGACGCACACGCCTACGTGAATCACTTGGATCAGATTCGAGAACAGCTCACCCGAGCGCCCTACGCCTTGCCGCGCTTGGTGATTCGCCGCCGCCCATCGTCTATACTTGATTACAAGTATTCAGATTTTTGTCTGCAGGACTACCGCCATCACCCGGCGATCCCAGCGCCTGTAGCCGTTTAAAGACCGTTGGCCACCAGAGATCGGACGGACAAGGTTAAAGCCGCGATTTTGCGTGGCGTGTACGAGGATAACCTGGAGTTGGCCCAAGGGCGCAAGGTTCGGCTGATTGGCCGCCGGCCCGCGGCATCTTGGGGTTCGCGCCTTTTCGTGCTGGCTGCGTTGGCTGTGGCTCTGTTTGGAGGCGTCGGCCCCCAGCCGCCCTCCCCTATAGCCGAAGCCGAATTACTTGCACCCGACGCGGAGATCGAGCAGCAGTTTGGTGTAGCGGAGGATCCGGGTTTGCAACTGCCGTCTGATGCGCCGAGGTCCCTGGCTAGCGTCTACGGGCTTGGCATGCGGCGCATCGTGCTGGATCCGGGCCATGGGGGGCGCGATGGTGGAGCTGTCGGGCCATCAGGCCTGACAGAGAAGGCCGTAGTACTAGATATCGCACGCCGCCTGGAGCGGCGCCTGCTCCTAGCGGGGTTCGAGGTGTTCCTGACGCGGCACAATGACGTTAGCATGACCATTCGGGAGCGCGTGGACTATTATGTAAAGGCTAACGCGGACATCATGGTCTCGATCCATGTGAATGCCCTAGAGTCTGATCCCCGTCAGGTGGTCGAAACCTACTTCTTTAACGTGCGAGGCAGTGCAGCGACCGAACATCTGGCCATGCGTGAAAACGCCAACTCGGGCATCACACTGGGCGAATGGCGCAGTAAAGTGGGGGAGTTGGCGCATGCCGTAAAGCAGGAAGAGTCGCGACGCTTGGCCGAAGCGGTGCAGGGTCCCCTGTCCGAAGTAGTCCGCCAATATGTACCCGAAGCGGAAGACTGGGGGGCGAAGGGCGGGCCATTCATGGTGCTCTCTGACCGGTGGAGCAGCGCGGCAAAGCCGGAAGTATTTGCGGTTCCCGCGGTTCTGACGGAAGTTTCCGTCATCAATACTCCTGAAGGGGAAGCGCTGCTGCGCTCCGACGAGTACCGAGAGCGCTTGGCTGGCGCTCTGATGGACGGCATCCTGGCATTTGCAAAGTCCAATGGCCAAGGAACGGTCGTTGGAACCGAATCGGAGCCGCAGGAAACAACGTTTGATGCGCTCGAGCTTGGCTCCTAGGCGATCCGCGCTGTGATCGTAATGCACGGCAATGGCCCATATCGTATCTTCGCCAGTTGCTGGCGGTGAACAATCACGCTGAATCCGCAATAGAATCGTTCACGGAATGGCTCCAAAAGGCTCAGGCAGCACCGAGATGAAGGCCCCGGACATCCTGTACGTCGGCATCGACCTTGGCACCTTGCGCAGCGCTGTTGCAGCCAGCAACGGCCAGCGGCACTGGGTATATAGCTTTGTGGGCTGGCCCAAAGACTTTGTCGCGCGCAAGGTGCTTGGCAAAAGCATCGTCTTTGGCGAGGAGGCCATCAATAACAGGCTGTCCGTGGACCTAGTTCGGCCGTTGGCTTCTGGCGTGATTCGCGAGGGCACACAGCGCGACCAGGAAGCGGTCCGGCAGCTTGTTCTGCATCTGTTCGAGCATGTTCAGCCTGCAAAAGGGCAGGAAATTCGTGCGGCAGTCGGCGTGCCTGCAGAGGCCCTGAAAGTGAACAAGGAGGCCACAATTCTCGCGGTGGGCGAGTGTGCGGACCGGACGGTGGTGGTGTCTGAACCATTTGCGGTGGCCTACAAGCTGGGTGCGCTCAACAACGCCTGCATCATCGACATCGGCGCTGGTACGATAGATTTCTGCGTTATGCACGGCGTTACGCCGGAAGATGAGGATCAACGCACGCTGCTGAGCGCTGGCGACTATGTGGACCGGCAGCTTTATGACCTGCTGCGTGAAGCACATCCGAATGCACGCTTCAGCGAGACTATGGTCCGGCAGCTTAAGGAGCAGCACGGCAGAGTGGGCAACGTCAAAGGTCGCGTCAAGGTGAAGGTGCCGGTTGCAGCCAAGTTTGTGCAGCACGACCTGACGCGCGAAGTGACACAGGCGTGCGAAAGCTTGGTGTCCCCCATCGCAGACACGCTTATCGACTTGATAAAGCGCTACGAGCCCTCGTTCCAACAGCTTGTGCGCAAAAATATATTCCTGGCAGGAGGCGGCAGCCAGATTAAGGGCATTGCGGAGGGGCTCACCGAAGCGCTGGCAGACCACGGCACTTTTCGTGTGCAGGCGGTGGAAGATCCGCTCTTTATTGGCGCCGACGGAGCCTTGGAGCTGGCAATGGACATGCCGTCAGAGCGCTGGGAGAACTTGTAGCTCGAAATGACAGTAACCTCCGCCCGCCGCGAGGTTGTTGTTATCGCTGCGTTGTGCGAAGAGACACGACTGATTGGCCGCGATTTGGGCATGCCGTGGCCGCCCATCCGGGAAGACCTCAAGAGATTTAAGCGCTTGACCTTGGGCCATGTGCTCATCGTCGGGCGATGTACGTTCACAAGTATTATCCGCCAGTTCGGTGCGCCCCTTCCCCAGCGGCGCATGTTAGTGCTTACCACCTCTGGACCGCTGCGGGATCACCCAGACATTGAGACCTGTGCATCACTGGGTGACGCAATCGAGGCTGCCAGCCAGGATTCCCCCGTGTTTGTGGCTGGCGGCCACCGTCCGTACAAGGAAGCGCTGGATTTCGCTGACCGGCTGGAACTGACAATTGTGGAGGGAGGCGGCTACGAAGGCGACACGTATTTTCCGCCTTACAAGCATCTGATCGGCGCGGAGTATCGATTGGAGAATGAGGAGGTCGCACCCGGCTGCCGGTTCATGACCTACCGGCGCTGCAAGGCCCCCCGGCCCTGAATCTGATCTCCCGAGCGGCATTGGTCTCACTGTGACCGTGTCTTATAAGATTCAGGACAGCGGGAATAGAGCTTCATCTGCTAAAGACCCTCGCCGCAGAAGACGCGGGAGATCATTGAGGTAGAGCCACACCGGCTCGAGATGGTGGCGTTGATTGGTGGCGCGCACATCACCAGTGCTGCGACACGGATGTGCCTGTGGGAGGGTATTGGGGTCGTGTGGTTTCGCCGCAATGGACGGTTCATTGGCCGTCTGGTGTCGGAGTTATCTCGCACGGCTGATCTTCGGGTCAGGCAGTGTCACATGATTTGTGACGAGGTACGTTCACTGGAGCTGGCGAGGATCTTTATTGCTGCTAAGCTGCTCAGCGCTGTGCGTTAGAACCGTACGGGCAGGCCGGAGTTTGGCCAATCGATACGTGATCTTCGCCCCATGCTTAGGGCTCGTCCATAAATAACTTTCCCATCCTGAATGAAGTCAACCTCTCCAGGAGTCCACTTTGGCAGACTAGGGGAGGTAAATCGCGATCTGGCAGATGATGTTTGGGTAGTCAGGCATCTGTTGGCATCCGAGCAGAGGCCAGCGTTTCGCTGGGGTAGATGTCGTAGTTCCACTGAGGTAGCGTCTCGCTACGGTTAATGTTCACCTTTACCATCTGTTGCTTGCTGATTTTGATGCCGGTTTGATATTGCTTCGTTACTCTGACAGAGTTGACGCGCAACCCAGACTTGGTAGTTGTCGTGCGGATGTACTTGAGCAGTGTTTCCCAGCTATCCAGGGGTCGGCCCGCCCAGTTCCGGCTTATAGCACTAAAGAGGCGGTGCTCGATGGGGTTCCACTTGCTTGCACCGCTGGGATAATGCGCAACCGAAACTCTCAGTTGATGGATATCGCACACACCTGTTTGCAGGAAGTACTTCCAAGCGTGTGAACGGTAGCCGTTCGCTCCGCCACAGTCAGCCAAGATAACGAGCCGGTCGGCATCGGGATACCGACTACGGCCCACGGTATTGAACCAGTGCGCAATGCAATCCACGGCGAAGGCCGGAGTATCCCGGGAGTCACCGACAAAGACGGTACCGCTATCCGCCTGCACATCGTAGATGCCGTAAGGTACCGCCAAGCCCTTGGCCTGAGACCGGAAGTCGTGATCATTGACCTGGTGTGGAGCGCGGCACCAGACAGCCCCGGAGTTAGCAAACAGCCCGATCAACTCTTTCTTTTTGGTGTCCACACTGATAACGGGAATGCCATCGTCATAGCACTGCTGACGCAGAGCAGCGATGTGCCTGAATTGCTTGTCGCGCCCGGACGGTGCGGTACGACTGAGACTCTTGCGATTCACGCGCATGGAGTATCCGAGCATTCGGAGCCATTTACCTACCGTGGTCGGGCTGACCTTGATACCTGAGCACGCAAGAGCAGCGGCGAGCTTGGACAGCGAACGCCGTGTCCATAACAGACCACCCATGGGATCACCAGCGGTCTCCGGTTGGACCAGTCGGATCAGCTCCGCGATCATCCAAGGGCTTTTTTTTTCAAGGCGGTACGCCCCCCACCCGGTTTGCGAATGCGATGCGCCTCCACTTTGCCGCTGGCCAGTTCAAGGCGACCCTTTCGGACGGTCTTTCGGTGCAGACCGAACAGACTCGCGGCCCGTCGGTCCCCACCATAGCCGCATAACAGAGAGGTAAGACCCCCAAACAGGCGCCGCTGCTTCTCATTCAGCACACTGTAAAACAAGGCGATCGCAGCTGAGTGTGCGCTGTTGGCTTGGGTGGGATTGGGCATGGCCTCAATTCCGGCTGCTTGAATGCGGCGAGCAGCGACTTGACGCCGCCGATAAGTAATATCCGCAGAACAATACACACTCCGCTCCTGAAAGCGGACACGGGCAAGGTCGCCGTCACGGACCAGGGCCGCTAACGTATCAATTGTGCGGACTTGCAGCACATCATCCAGTTCGGTAGAACGGTAGCCCAGTGGGGATGCCTCAACCAGCATCTTGGCCGTATTGCGAAGCGTACCGTAAGTGGAGAATCGAATATCGTTGTGAAACCACAAACCGTGCGCATCAAAGTTCGCACCCGCTTGGAGCGCGTAGTACTTGCCACGGTGCGAGTAGCTAGAGAGGTAGCCGAGCTGCTTAAGTTTGCGGTGGACCGTGATGGCGGAGCAATTGCCGAGCGCAGCAGCCAGTTCGGGTAAGGTAGCAACGGTCATGCGTCGCAGGGCCTCCGCCAGCTTGTCGGCGGAATAGGTAACGGGTCTCATGGCCTCCTTATGACATGTATCGTATTAAGACATATCGTAATATCGTCATAACGCAGACAATAGCTCATGGATGCAGCGAACTGCATCTGACTCGTGGAACGGGCATCCATGATGAACAAGGATTAAGGGCAAACGGATCCAGCTACCCACTGAGCGCGGAAAACAGCTGATGAGCGGGCCGAAAAAGTACTCAGTCAGTCTTGGCTTGATCAACAGTGTTCCATAACACTAGGCTAACAGGACCCGGAATGCTCTGTAATGCGGCAGCGAAGGACTGGACCACATCCCGCTTATCTGAGACAACCTGTCCAGATGGGCAAGTTATTTATGGATGATCCCTTAGGGCTGTGGAGGTAGCGGCAGACAAGGATACCCTTCGCGGCTTTGAAGGTTATGCGGCCAGTTCGTACTTTGCGGCGCTAGCGGCGGCATTTGACGGGGGCATCCCATTTTCTGGCCGTGCTCGCAGGCCGCCACCAGATCCTGCAAACGCGGTGTTTTCTTTCGGGTATGTCATAATGGTCAATGCTCTTGCCAGCCTCCTTGAGGCACGCGGCTTTGATCCGTACATTGGATTTCTGCACATGGTGCGTGCTGGCCGTCCCAGTCTGGCGCTTGACCTTACTGAGGAGTTACGGCATCCGGTGGTGGATCGTTTTGTGCTAAGGGTCTGCAACCGGCGTGAGCTGACGCCGAGTGATTTCAGGGTCGATCCAGACGGGGGTGGTGTTCGTTTGACGCGCGATGGACCGCGCACTTGCTTCCGTTTGTGGGAAGCGTTTATGGACCGGCCGTTGCCTGGGCTTCGCGAGCGCATATCTCCAGAGGAGCTTATGCGGCGCCAGGTCGACAGGTTAGCGCGGCATGTACGTGGTCGTAAGCAGTACGTCCCGATCTTTGCTTCATAGGCCAGAGGGAGGGTATGCCCCGTTACGTTTTCTGTTACGACATAGCGAGCAACCGACGACGGAGGAAGGTCGCCGAGTGTTTGGAGTCATTTGGTGATCGCGTGCAGGAGAGTGTATTTGAGGTAAAGGTTGATCGGCGCCGCTTTGAGCGGTGCCTGGCTCGTGTCCGTGCGCTCATTGAGCTGGTGGATGATCAGGTGGCCGTATACACGTTATGTGCCAGATGTTCAGATCGACGCCAGCATTTTGGCGCGAGTGCGACTGCGGGCAGTATTGGCGAGGAGCAGGTCTTTATCGCTTAAGCGGTCATTCGTAACCTCCAACGGTCCCTGACATGCAGGGGGGTTACGAATCCGGGCCGTGGCAATCGGGCCTGCAGTCGCCGGTTTGTTCTTTGACTTGCTGATTGTCTGCCAATGCGACCGCCTAGTTTGCGCATTGGGTATTGCCTTAACTGGTCTCACGCATTCGGGTGTTTCCGGGAGCGGTTGTTTTCTGGTCGGTGGTCCTGAATCGGATGGTCAAGGGGCTGCGGATTGTCGGTCGGATGGTCCGAAAAGATTCAGGAGGTGCCGTTTGTTGCTCAGGAGGTAGAGCCCTTCTCGTTTCACGAGCGCATAGTGCGAGAGAAATTCGTAACCTCGGCCCTTTTTGGGACTGCCATGGGGTTACGAATTTCGCGTACGCCGAGCTGATACCATGTCGATGGGAGGTGAGTGCCCAATTTCCTCGCGTCTTGATGGTTTCGGTATGGGAAAAGGCTTATATTGGCCATTACGGTGCTTGCTACCAGCCGCTTGAGCCTTCATAATGGCGTTGCGATTACTTTCGAGGCTCACAAGGCGCCCCCGCAACGCCTGCCCCGCTCATTAGGGGATTGAAACTCAAAGTGAGCATCTCACCCTGATACCGCAAACGTCCTTCACAATCCCGCAACGCCTGCCCCGCTCATTAGGGGATTGAAACTTCGTTTAGCAGTCAGGCACTGTGCCATCCGCATTACAACCCGCAACGCCTGCCCCGCTCATTAGGGGATTGAAACTTGTCCATCTCCTCCTTGAGGACAGCCATGACGTGGATTCGCCCGCAACGCCTGCCCCGCTCATTAGGGGATTGAAACTTGTCCATCTCCTCCTTGAGGACAGCCATGACGTGGATTCGCCCGCAACGCCTGCCCCGCTCATTAGGGGATTGAAACCCCTCTTCACACTGTAAATCAAAGTCATGATGACCTCCTTTTTCAACCCGCAACGCCTGCCCCGCTCATTAGGGGATTGAAACTTCCTCGATCCCGTCTTCCACCGACACACGGTGCATAGCAGCGAACCCGCAACGCCTGCCCCGCTCATTAGGGGATTGAAACTTCGCGAAGATGTCGGAATGCAAGGACAAGAAGCTCTGGCCCGCAACGCCTGCCCCGCTCATTAGGGGATTGAAACCCTTGCACCAGTCCTGTAGAGCAAGTATCTGCTCCCCAGGGACATCGGTGCCCGCAACGCCTGCCCCGCTTATTAGGGGATTGAAACATCTGCTCGGTCCTTATTATATCAAGGAGGAGCTCTCTCTCCCCGCAACGCCTGCCCCGCTCATTAGGGGATTGAAACATCGTTCCGCGCTTTGGTTAACGCTGCATTCATTCTGGACCCGCAACGCCTGCCCCGCTCATTAGGGGATTGCAACAACATCTCCAGGATAGTCTCCTCGCTCACGGCGAACCGTGATTTGCCCGCAATGCCTGCCCCGCTCATTAGGGGATTGAAACAAGTGTCCCGCAGGCTGGTGACGGTTTGCCCAGGGGATCGGTACGTTGCGACCCGGGAACGGGCGAGATCATCGCGGATTGACGCGGTGAGGCCCGCGAGCTATGCGGTCGTGATCCTGTGAATCCGATTATGAATCGCGCTCAGTTGTCCACTTGGATTTCCGCACATCCGGCCGTTTGGTACGTCCCGGCGTTGATGCTACTTGCCGCCGTCGGGCCTTGGCCCTACAGCTTCTACACGCTGCTGCGTTGGGTGGTTTGTGGAACCGTTCTGGTTCTGGCCTACGAGGAGTTCAAGGTCCGAGGCGAGGCATCCGCTTGGGTCGTGGCCCTGGGAGGGATTGGCGTTCTTTTCAATCCGCTCTTCCCGGTGTCGCTGACGCGCGAGATATGGGCGCCGATCGATGTCGGAGCCGCGATTGTCCTGTTGGTTCACCGCGCACAGTACAAACGTCGGGCCCCCACTCGTTCAACGACCACGCAGTCTGCGGGTCTGTCGGAGGGTTCCGACAGAGTAGGTGCCGCGGTGCATAACCCAGCTTTTGGACCCCAGCAACTCGAAGCCGGAGTCTCGGTCGAACGGAACGCCGACTCGACCGCGCTGCCGCCGGGAACTCAGCTGCGAGGATGCGAGATCCTGAGGGTGCTCGGTGCCGGTGGTTTCGGAATTACCTATCTGGCGTTCGACCACGCCTTGAACTGTCCAGTGGCGGTCAAGGAGTACTTCTATGCTGGTCTTGCGGCTCGTGCGTCCGGCGGCGTTGTCGCGTCCAGCGCGCCGAGTAGCGCGGAGCCCTTCGAATGGGGCCGCGACCGTTTCCTTGACGAAGCGCGTCTCCTAGCACGGCTAGACCATCCCAACGTCGCGCGGATTCATCGCTACTTCGAAGCGAACAACACCGCCTACATCGTCATGGACTACCTTGAGGGCGAGTCGCTGGCAGAAGTGATCGAGAAGCACGGCAAGCTGACCACGGAACAGTGGTGGGTATGGATGCAGCCGCTGCTGGCCGGCCTGGAGCACGTACACGGGCACAACTACCTTCATCTGGATATCAAGCCTGCGAACATTGTGATTCGCACGGACCAAGCCGGGTGGACGATGCCGGTCCTGGTCGGCTTCGGGGCCGCACGCCGCGCGGCCGCCGAGAAGACGCGCCACCTCACGGCTGTTCACACTCCTGGCTACGCGCCGATTGAACAGTACTCATCGTCAAACCGGCAAGTACCCGCGACGGACATCTACGCGCTCGCGGCGGTCTCGTACCGCGTGCTGTCCGGCGTGCCGCCGCCGGATGCCGCGGACCGGGTCACTGAGGATGAATACCAGCCGTTGGGAACGCGCCTGCAGCGCCCTGAGGATCAGTTCCTCGCGGCGATTGATGAAGCGCTTGCCCCGCGTGCCGCGGACCGGCCACAGAACGTCCGCGCATGGCGCCTGTTGTTACAGCGCGGGCAAGGTGCGGACGGGGCGGCGGTACGTAGGAATGACCTTCTGGAGAGTTCGGAACACGGCCTCCGAGAGGAAAAACCCATGAGCCGAAAACCGCCAGAAGCACAGACCTTGAGAATCTCGCGGTTGAGGCAGGAGAGTGTCACATCCAGGGGTAACCACTATTTGGAGTGTCTGACGGACCTTGGCGTGGCTGCGTTCTGGGGCAGTGACGGAAACCTGGACAACATCCGCCGCATCAAGTCATGGAGCAGCCGGATTCCGTTCACAGTGACGTGCAGGTGCATTCCCTCGAATTGGTCGCAACATGTACTCTGGATCCCCGAAGATTCAAGGCTCGACCTGGAGTAGTGGGAAAGTTCACGCAAACCATACCGGAGGTCTAATCGGTAACGGGGTTCTGCACGGCAAACCAACGGTTGCGGGAGGAGACAAGTCGAACGCGCGCGACACTTAGTGCGTGCGTCGACACAGAGCACGCGAGGGCTGTGCCAAGTGACGGAAATGTCGTGCTTCGTCTCGGTGCCGATGGTCCGACGTGCGCCCGTGCCGGTCCCGAACGGTGGGGTGCCGCTGAGCGCGTATGGGTGAGATAGACTGACTCGCGTGGTGGCCAGCACGAACGAGCTGCGATGGCGCCTGGCGGCTTGGGCCGTCGGATTCGCAGGCGCTCTCAGCTTAATCGCCCTCATGAGTCTGCTCCTGACCGACGGAGCTGCCGCCGCGTTCCTCCTCGACCGCAACTCGACAGTGTTCGACTATCCTTCCCGCAACGCCTGTCCCGCTCATTAGGGGACTGAAATGGTTTGATGCATAGCGCTAGGAGTCTCCGCCGCAGAAACGCTTTGGGGGGTGACGGTAGGCGGCTTGCGCCTATATCGGCCCCCTTGATGTTTTGATGTCCGTTATGTTCCATTAGTTCCGTATTTTGGAGATATACGCTACCGCTCGCGATCGCTGCATTACCGATGGTGTCGGCAGTAATGGAGACCTATGGTCAGCAGCCCGATACGGTTGTGGCAGACGTGGGCTATTGCAGCGAGGCCAATCTTGCTGGTTTAGCGTCGCGCGGTGTGGACGGATACGTAGCATTGGGGCGTGAGGGACGCAAGGCCGTGTCCGTTAACCCAGAGACTGGTCCACAGACGGCCTAGATGCAGGCGAAGCTGGCTACAAAGGGCGGGCGATTTACGCGCAGCGTAAGTGGCTCTCGGAGGCCCCCAACGGGCGGATCAAAAACGTTCTCGGTTTTCGCCGATACAGTGTCTGGGGCCAGACGAAGGACAGCGGCGAATGGAACTTGGTCCGCCTTTGCCTAAACCTGAGGCGTTTACATTCGATGTAATCTAGGACTTACATGAGTAATATAAGATATGGTAGCTATAATTCTACTATAAACAACAGAAATTGCGATGACAATAGGCCCGTTCGTTGCCATTCCGGTGCCATGCTGGTCAGCAACGGAAATGCTCGAACTGTAGTTTTTCTGCGGCGATGACTCCTAGGTGGGCATGCGCCGTGCTGCGTAGCCGGCAGTACTACGGGCCAGGCACAGGCAGTAGAGTAGCGCGTGTAGCATCGTGCAGCCCACCACCCATGCGGCGTTCTTACTCTCCCAGCGCGTCGCGAGACATAATGCTCGCTTGCGCGTAAAGGCAGCCTCGCAGGAATGGAATAGGTATAGACTGCGCCCTTTGAGGATGGAGCGAGCCGGCTCGCAGGGCGTGCAAGGCAGACGACATTGATCAATGAGCAGCAACGCGCGAGCGTGGATCAGATTTCTGCGCGGGTATGGCCCCATCGCGCAAAATGACAACATGTATGACGAAACGGTACAGCGCCACGCCAGGCAATGCCGTGTTCGACCTATCGAGTTTGACCATCCACGCCTGCCAGATGTTGAGCGCGCCGTATTAGAGGACAGACGTACGGTAATCCTGACAGGAACAGCGGGAGATGGTAAGACCCATCTCTGTCGGCAGGTCTGGGAGCGCCTGGGCGGTGCCCCAGAGGCCTGGGAACAGGACGATCCGCACCTTGCGGTCCGCCAGCGTGTCGCTGGCAGGCCAGCCCAGCTGCATGTCATTCGGGATCTGAGCGCATGGGTCCCGCCGCAGGGCAGGCCCTGGGCAGCAAAGAAGGCGGACCTTTTAACCGCCTTCTGTCAATCGCTGTACGAGGAATCCAATGGCCAGCTCTACCTCATCGCGGCCAACGATGGCCAGCTCATTGAATCCTTGAGGCGGCTGAAATGCCGGAGTGCTACCCAAGACCGAACAGTATCTGATGCGTACCGAGATCTGGAATCTCTACTGATCAAGGGCCGGGAGAGGATGCCGGGTGTTCGCGTACAGATGTTCAACCTTAGCCGCAGCGGCTCGGTGGATCTGTACGATCTGGCGCTGACGGCGCTGCTCGAGCATGAAGGATGGCAGGCATGCTACGACGCAAAAGGCATGGGCACCTTCTTTGGCCCGGAATGCCCCATCAGGCGCAACTACGAGCTCCTAAAGACACCACTTGTCCAGAAGCGTATCCGCCAGCTACTGGAGCTCTGCTATTTCAATGACTTTCACGTCCCGATACGGCAGATCCTGCTGATGCTGGTCAACGCGATTCTGGGGCATCCCGACGTGCCAGGAAAGCTGATGCGCCCCTCACATGTGGGCCAGATCATCGACAACGGCACACGCTCCAAAGCGAGCTTGTACGACAACATTGTCGGATACAACCTCTTAGAGTCCAGACGCAACACCATTCTGATCTTTCGCTTTTTGAGTCATTTCCGTATCGGACTAGAGACCAGCAACCGCATCGATGGACGACTGATTTACGGACAAAAGAGCACGCAGGAGCTGATACACCTGGCGGAAGATCCGGTGTACGGCGCGGATGTGGAATTCTGGCAGGGCCGAACAGATTACATCGAAGCCGAGGACGAGAGCGGCGCGCAGGCCAGAGCGTTTTTAAAGCTGCTGGTCCGCATGCGGCGAGCGCTATTCTTCTTGCACCCTGGAGGCGACGAATTGTGGGAGTTGACGTCATTCAGGTGGGCGGGATCGTACCTGCGCGACATCGTCGGTCGGCTGTCCACCGGTCAGGACATCCCGCCCAAGCTTCGCGGCACGCTGACACGGGGACTCAACCGTGTCTTTACAGGCATGCATGTAGCCGACCGCAAGGAGCTGCTCCTGGCAGAAGGGCTGGTCTCTTCTCAGGCTCGCGTCAGCAAACTGCTCAAAAAAAGGATCCGCTGGAGCAAGAGAAAGGGCGAGAAAAGGGTGTATCTGACGATCTCGGCTGGCATGCCGACGCTACAGGTGTGGCTCGGTCAGGCTAAGGAGCTACAGTACGAGCTGCACCTGACTCGTTTTGAATTCCTGGTGCAGGTGGCAGAGGGCGTGCTGCCGAGCAGCTTTTCGAATGAGCTCTACGAGGATGCGCTGGCTTTTAAGAGCCAGCTCTTAGCTGCCCTCAACCGGGTAGATGCCGATCACGATGGCCACGGACTCCGGTTTGACTTACTCGCCCTGGATAAAAAGGGATACGCAAGACCAGAACTCCTGGAGGTGCACCATGCATGAAGTCATACGAGAAGCGCTGGGGCCTGGTGCATCCCGGGTGGCGGTCCCGGCAGCTGCCTTGGCTGGCCGCAAGGAATCCATGATTGTGGATGAACAGATATGGGGCAACAGGCTGCGCGCGGGGCAGGAGCCATGGTTCATCCTGCTCGAGTTTCTCACCGTGGCCGAATACTATTGGCGCGCTGATGAGCACACCCTCTTTTCCCCAGAGGAAGGGATGCAAAGGGCTCACAAATTTAATTATAAGCCGCATACGCGGCTGCACCTTCGCATCCTGCTGTTTAATGAGCAGGATGCTGTGAGCCTAGCGGATGGCGATGAAGATAGCCATGTGGCTTGGAACAGCTGGTGCAGCAAGATGGAGGGTCGCTATGCGCACATCGAGCCGAACAACTTCAACTACTTACGTGACGGCGAGACCTTTGAAGAGTTTGGAGACTTTGCGCGCGCGATTGATATGCTCCGTGAGGCGGTGGTAGCAGAAACCGGCAAGCGCTGGACATCTCGGTTCCTGTTTCCGTTTGGAAAGCATGCGATCTACGAGGACGTGGGGATCAAGCCCACCGGCGAGCTGGATCGCAACTACATCTACTTCGGCCACACGGGAGAACTCCTCTACCTGATGATCTGCAGGTGCGGACTCCGTGAAGAGCTGGCGGCACAGTTCGCCAGCTTCTTTGCACGAACAGACTTATGCGACCTGCTGTTAAGCAAGTTGCTGCCAAGCGGTGCCAACGGGCGCGCTAACCGCGGGGGCGGATATCTGCCGTACAAACACCACCGCGTGTACGACGAGCTGGGTGAAGACTGGCTACATGTGCTAAAGCTGGGCGGGCTCTCGTGGCGAGACAAGCTGGCGCACCTCGCGACCTTGGCCGCATTGCATCTGATGCGTTACCAGCTCCTGGTGTCTAGGGAAGTGCTTCGTCAGGGTGCGGAACCCACCATGGTGTGTGAGATCATAAGCCCACAGCGGACGCAGCTGCGCCGACTCTCTGTGCGTAGCCTGGAAACGAACAAAGGGCTCTCCACCCAGGGTGTGGAAGCGTACCTGGAAGCGATCGAGGGCTCTGCAAAATGGCAGGAGGCGGCGCAGGCCGAGGACGGGGGCGCCCTCGGCGCTAAGCTATTAGAAGAAGTCGTGGCTTGGCGTCCTAAAGACAGAACGGATTCAAGATCCGCGGATGCATTAATGAAAGAATTCCGGGAAGCTGTACTCAAGCGCCACAAACAGCGCAGTGCAGGAATGCAGGTGACCTGCGGTCGTCGCATCGGACTTGTCTCCAGGCGCGGGACCAACAGATATCGGTATGCGCCTAACGATGCGCTGCTTCGGACCCTGGTGCTGGCCAATGTGGCCGAGCACATGGAGTTCAATGCATTCCTTGCGCGCCTTTATAAGCGGTACGGGATCGTTATTGGACAGGTGGAAGCCAGCCAGGTGCTCAAGCGCGAAAACTACGACGGCAAAGCACTGCAGGAGAACGCGCGTCGCTTAGAGAGCCGGCTGCGCAGCCTGGGGCTGGTGCGGCGCCTGTCGGACGCCTGTGCATACGTCATTAATCCGTACTACGAACGAGCCAAGGGCTATGACAAGGACCAGCACATCACGGCAGCCCAGCTAGCATAAATGAATCTGAGAATCGCAAAGCAGCATGACTTCCACACAATTTATTGGTGAGCTCACGGCCAACTATCTGTTCGGGGAGGTGAGGGCGGCCTCTGCCAGTGAGCGCAGCAGTGCCACCGCGCGATACATCATTGACTGTCTGCATAGTGAGCAGATGGCGGCGATTGCTCGCGCCATCCATAGCAGGCCTGAGCTGTCGGCCCGCATCGAGGTCAAGCTGCCAGAGCACCTACTGCAACATGAAGGGTTACCCCAGGAATTCCTGACGCGTGAGCGTGCCACCTACTATCGGCACGCTGCCATAGAAAAGCCAGCACTGCTGGTGGCCAACACCGGAGACGACGAGGAACAGTCGCTCCGTGAACTGCTGCCCGTTGGTACGAGGGAGCTGCGCGAACGGACGAACCTGTGGGTGGAGAAGGCTGCGGAGGACCTGGATGGAATCTTGGGCGACCAGGACAAGAAAATATGGGCCAAGGCGCTGGAAGCTTTCAGCGACCAGGCGGTAGGCTCCCTTGATGAGCTGGCGCGGTACACGCTAAGAGTGCGGCGGCATATGAAGCAGGATGGCCAGCCCCTGCTCTCGGCACTGGGCATGGCGCTTCCCGAGCTGCGAGTACCCAGAAACTCCACGATATTTCACGGGATACCGGCAAAGAAGCGTCGCCAGAAGTGGCCTTGGATGCGAAAGATCCGGTCTCTGTTGACAATGCAGGAGCCTCTGCTGCGTAAGCAGACTTCCGACGGCAGGACACTGACAGCCAAAGTGCTGCAGACCACCTTTGACGAGGTTCGCGCAGACATTCCAGAGGCATACCATCAGACCATGCAGGCGTTTATCAATGCTCCGGCCGGATGGAACGCCCAGGCGGCAGCCCTTGCGGAGCAGGAATGGGTGGATGTGCAGCGGTTGTTTGGAAGCATGCGGCGCGCCAAGCGCTTTGACTTTCGCAAGAGGACACACGAATTCTATGCGGAGCGCAAAGAGTGGGGACTCCTCACCGAGGATGAAGAAGAATACTTGCGCCTTCTAGAAAAAAGCCGCCGAACGAGCGCGGAGGAAGAGGACCAGGAGTTTTTTGACAACCACCGCCGAGAGCTGGCAGAGGAGCCCAAGCTGTTTGCTGCATGGGAAAAGTTCGTTTACCAGTCCCCCATAGAATCCCGGGACTTTGTCCGGGGCCTGGCCTTGGCCTTGGAGCCCCTGGCCCAGGAAGGCATCAGCGATCCGGGCAAGATCACGATTCACAGCGATCGCCAGAGCCAAAAGGACTTTGAATCTCTCAACAAAGAGGCCGCCCGCTATTTTGCGTGCCGCTATCGTGGGCTGGAGGCATTGCTCGAGTCGTGGGCGCGGCTTCAGGTGGGGCACCTGTTTCGCTACCATGAGCTGGAGCAGGACTGGAAAAACAAGGGCATCAAGTATGGGCGCTCCAGGTCGCGTCGGGCGCTCCAGCTTCGCTTCGAGGTCCGCATCAGACGCGGTGATGAGGTGGCGCGCAAGCGACTGGTATGGACCTTCAAAAAGGACAGCATCGAGGGGCAGCTGCCCAGCGACCTGCGTCGGCTTAAGAAGCGTGTGTTTTCTGCCTTGGTCGCCAGCCGTGAGCCCGTGCGATCCAAGGCCAGCGCTGCAAACGTGGACCTTCAAGATCGGGGCACGCTGGTTGCTGCCTTCGGGCAGCAAAGGGGAACCCTGGTGGCCACGGATCCAGAAGATCTGGCGGCGACATGGCGACGCAACCTGGACCTGGCCGTGGCCGAGCGCGTGCTCGTCCAAAGTACAAGAAATAGGTTGGAGGCGCTGTTTGGCGAATTTGAGCAGCGGTATACGGCAGCCTTGAGAGGATTTTCGGACCATGGCTTCGAATACAGCGAGGATATTGAGCAACAGGCCACGGCTTTTGGCGCATTGCTTGCGTGCGTATGCCAAGAGGCCCCGGGCGACCGCAACAGGGAGTTGCTGCTGCGGCCTCTTATGCGTATTGGCATAGCCCAGGTCAATGCCGGGCAGGCTGTGGCTATTGTGGCGCCCTGGCAGCCGCTGCGTCTGGCGGCAATGGTCCGTAAAGCGAGGTTTCTGGTTCGGCTCTTAGAACGTGTCGGCAAAGGAGGAGACATGAAGTTCGGTGACAGGCGCTTGTACTTCCAGGATGTGGCCCAGGTGTTGGAGGATCCGTTCTATCCAGAGGTGGTCGCAGGCTGGCAAGGCAGGAAGCCGCAGCTTTTGAAGCACTGTGACACGGCCGGTGACTATACGTTGCACGACCTGCCGGTGGCCAAATCCGACAACGCAGATGAGGATGCCAAGGGCGCGGCGCGGCAGGTGACCGAGCTTGTCGGCCGATTCCTGAAGCTCTATCCGCATGAGCGCGCGGACCTGTCGGTTGCGCTGTTCAATCCCTCGACGGCCCGGTGGGTGCGCACGGTGGTGGATACCCTCGAATCATCGCTGGGGAAGGAGCGAGACATTCGGTGTCGCCTGATCCTCTGGAATCGGGACCGGCGCCAGTTGGCGAAAATCTATCAGGACCTAGTGGAGGACTCAGAAAGCGACGAGTTCATGACCACTGATGGCAGCCGCGACTTCATGTCATGGCTCCGTGTGGAGGTGTGGCACAGAAAGAAGCAGGAAGATGAGATCCGGCCGGTCGACCTGCTTTTTGCGCAGGATGCGATTTCGCAGCATGCCACGGTGCAGTGGCGTTACCTTTCGCCCGAGCCGATAGCTCCGCAAGAGTTGGTTCCGCCGCACTGGGCACGGCGCGTGCCAGCAGAAAGGGGTATGTTACGTTCTGCGGTCTACTTGACCTGTCCCCAACAGACCAGCGAAGGGTGGGCGTATCTGGATGCTGTTGCGGCGCTGATCCTTGGGGAAAGAAGCGAAGCCAACGGGCAGCGGCTCGTGCCGGTCGTGGAGCTGAAGTTTCAGGATGACCAGACACGGCGCATCATCCAGGACACGCACGGTCTGGCCAACTGGGTCGCCAACTACGATCGCCTTCTGGATCGCTCTCATCTCGAGAGTCAGGACATCAGGATTATCCGGTGGAAACGGATAGCGGCGCAGGGGCGCAGTCTGCTCGTTTCTTCTAATGCGGAGACGGAGTTGCTTCGGAAGTTGGTCGCAGAGCGTCTGAAGCGATTGGGGTTGCCATTTGCTGGAGATGGGCGCCGCCTCAAGGATCTGGCCCTACGGATGATCGAGGATGCCAGCAAGGTGTCGGGTGACATCCTGTTGCGGGCGGCCAAGCGGGGGCGCAGCGCCAGCGAGCTTATCGGGCTGGTGCTTAGCCGGTACGAGGTGCAGCGCAAACTTGGAGTCGAGCGCACGGCGGGGTGGTACTTTCTGGATGACTATGCAGCACGGCTGGGTCAGCGCGAAGGCCAGATCGCAGACATCTTGGCGCTCAGCCCGCATCGTGGTGAAGACGATGTCTGGGAGCTTGACGTATTTGTTTCTGAGGCCAAGTATATCGTTGCGTCTGGACTTGCTTCAAAGCGGCGGGAGTCCCAGCGCCAGCTCCTCCAGACTATGGAACGGCTCCATGGTGCGCTTGATGAGGAGTCGCCACGCGTGGATCGGGGTCTTTGGCGGGCGCGCCTGTCCGACCTTATACTGGACCGCGTCATTGACGCCGTCGGCTCGGCGGAGCAGTCTGCATCGCTGCGCCGCGCCATCAGGTCGGGAAGCTGCCGAGTCACGCTAAGGGGAGCTTCGCATGTATTTGTCTGGGGGCCCTCGGAGGCGCAAGGATGCGGAGCCGATGCACCCGTCGGCAATCAAGCTTCGTTTGAGGCCACTCAGACCATCTATGACCCGGTGCAACTCCGCGATTTGGTGGCAGCATATGAGCGCGAGAAAGGGGGAGGGAATGCTCCACTGCCCAATGGTCGAGTGGTCACGGAGCGCAACGGGGGCACAGGAAACGGCGAGGAGCCAGACAAAGACGGGCCTAAGCCTGATCCACCATTGCCTCCGCCTGCGGGCAACGCCTTTGCGCACCTCATAGAAAAACTTGAGGGTCCGGCACCGGAGGAGAACGCCGTGGAGGACGACGCACAGCTTAAGGCCACCGAACGTGCCCTGAAGGGTGCGCTCAGCGCCTTCGGCTTTTCGTACAAGGTGGAGCGATCGCGCGCTACGCCCAACACGGTGCTGGTAGATTTTCGCGGCACGGCGAGCCTGACCGTATCGAAGGTGCGAAGCCGCCAGAGCGAGCTGTTGACCACGTATGGGCTGCGTGTGGTGTCTGTGCAGGGGAAGCCCGGGATCGTGTCGATAGCGGTCGCAAGGAAGCGCCGGAAGACGGTACGTCTGCAGGACCTCTGGAAAACGTGGCATCCTGCCCTAGAAGGAGGCAACACGGAGCTGCTTATTGGTGTGCGCGAGGACAACGGGGAGGCCCAGATGCTCCATCCAGGTGGTCGCCACGCGCCGCACACCCTGATAGCGGGGGCCACCGGCAGCGGCAAGTCGGTGCTGATGCAGAACATACTTCTGGCGATCGGGGCGACCAACACGCCACAGCAGGCGCACATTACGCTGGTGGACCCGAAGCATGGGGTAGACTACTTCGCCTTTGACGACCTCCCTCACTTGGAGGGCGGAGTCATTGTTGCGCAAGACAAAGCCCTGGAGCGGATTGACTCGCTGGTGGAGGAGATGGATCGCCGCTACGCGCTGCTTCGTGAGGCCAGGGCGAAAGACTTGCGGGCCTTCAACCGCAAAATGTCCACAGACCAGCAGCTGCCGGTGCTCTGGCTGGTGCACGACGAATTCGCGGAGTGGATGCTCACTGAGTCGTATAAGAAGAGTGTGACCAGTGCCGTGGCCCGCCTGGGAGTAAAGGCGCGCGCGGCGGGCATTCACTTGGTGTTTGCGTCACAGCGCCCAGATGCTAACGTCACGCCCCCTCAGCTGCGGGATAACCTGGGCAACCGCCTGATTCTGCGTGTCAATTCTGAGGGCACATCAAAGATGGCGCTTGATTCCAGAGATGCGGTGCAACTGCTTGGCCGCGGTCACATGTTGGCCAAGCTCGATGGTGAAGACTCGCTAGTTTATGTCCAGGTGCCCTACATGGAGCCAGAGACGATCGAGTGTGCAGTGCAGGCTATCAAGGAGTGCCATAAGCAATCGGCAATGCCCGATTCGCGATGACCTGCAGCGGTCCACATGGCGCCCGCTCTATCTGTGCTGGATCACCCGACCTGACAACTTGGATAGGCTCCACGCGCTCTGGCGAACCTTTGGTGTAGTGAGTGTAGAGGGCGTAATGTACTCCACCGGTCGCTAGGCTATAGGTGGCACAGAACAAGGAACATGCTGCCGTCATTGCGAGAGGCTCCGCGGAGCAGACACTCGCTGGGCAAGCAGCCACATACGGGCGTTGGGGCCACGCCTCAGAGGCCGAGGTCGGCGGAGCGCTCCGGCGCCTTCCATTGCCAGCTCGCCGGAGTTAGTGAGGGCGCTGAGCGTTCCAGAGTCTGGCTCCGGTCGTGATCGCGCTCCTCCATATACGAGGCTCCGAATCGCTGCTCCAGCTTCTTCCGGGAAATGTAGGGTGCGATACTGCTGCTTTTGACATACTCGGTGCCGTCGGTTACTACCAGGCCGGAGCGGCGTTCCTCCATCCGCAGGCCATGGTGGCGTAGGCGGGCCGCAAGTTCACGCCAGCTCGATGCCTCGCTAAAGTCCTGCTCGGCCACGCGGCGGACAATAACCTGAAAAGGCACCTTTTCATGGAGGCACAGTGCCTTGTACGCACCTTTGCTGAGTGACTGGCTACGGTCCGGGGGACGCTGCCCTGGCAAAAGGTAGCGATGGCCGGGAACCTCGCGAAAGCCATAGCGCCGCTCCGCATGGCGCAGCACCGCCTGGACTTGGCGATAATATAGACCAAGCTTCTGCGTTTTGAGCGTCCGCGGGTGAACTACATTGGCTACCACGTGGATGTGTTTGTATTCCTCGTCGCCGTGCGCCACATAGATCGCCTGGTGATCCGCCAAAGAAAGCCTCTGCATTACCTCGTCGGCCACGGAGGCCATGTGCCAGCGTTGCGGCTCATCTTCTGGAGCCCACGACACGGACATGTGCAGGACGGGCTTCTGAACAAGGTGATTGCCGCGGGCCACCACGGACATCTCCCAGGCCATGCGTTGCAGGGTTGAGGTGCATACCAAGTTGCGCGGCTCGATCCAGGCTACCCGCTGCAGATCTGGGCGCTGCGGCTTGGGTCTTTCGAGGTAGCGCGCGACCGCCTTGAAATCCGTGGTCCGTTGGCTCTGTGCTATCATTAGTCTTGGAGCTTTGCTCCGTCGATAGCGCGTTGCAACAACGCTAGAAGCTTATCGGCGCCACAATGGTCGTCCACAGGTTTCATCTCTTGGATCAGCACCAGGAGCGCCCGGATAAATTGGTCCCGCATCAGGCGGCCAACATCGGTGCCCAGCGCAGACGCGCGGACGTACGCACTTCTTGGGCGGCGCGCCTGGCTGGCAAGGTGATTGATTCGTGCCAGCTCAGCGTCTGATACCTGAATGCAAATCCAACGAGTGCGCGCCGTTGGGCGGTCGGGCGATTGGCTCATAGGAGATGGATAGCTGGAATACCCCTTAGACGCCAGAAGCGGGAGCCTGGTGCGCGCCTTGCTGCTTCGATTTAAGCAAAGGTGGTGCTACCAGTAGAGTGCGTGCCTACGGCGGCCGCAACCAGGCAGGTATTCCGAGCCAAATCGGTCAACAGCTCAGATGCCATGCGTCATCCCCTCTGGGGCCGTGCTAAACCCGACATTTTTTATTGCCCGTTCCGCAGGCTGCAGGCGGGCTTGATCAGTGCCCTATGAAGTGGATGTACGTGCTTGTCTGGATGCACCCCCATCCCCCGCCGCAAATCCGTTTCCTGGTGGGAGCCATCTGCTGGATATCTCAATGCAGTATCATGTGAGTGATGCCTCTCAGATAGCCATGGATAGGTCTGCATTGGGCATGAGTTACCGCAAGAGCGTTTCTATGGTTGACATGGCGGGGACGGTTCGGCGTGAGGAGACCGCAACTGCGCTGTTGGAGGTGCAAATGGCTGGGTGGGCGTCGTTGCACGCGATGCGGAAGCAGCGAAACCGATGTATCGAGGGTGCGCCAGAAATGTCCTACCGTGAAAGGTAGCATGAAGCTGCGCAGGGATATTGGCGACACACAGAATCCGGTCGGATGCATGTTGCAGCGCACCAGGGAAGGGCTGCAGTCCTTGGTGCCTAGGAACCGGTGTGGCCCCAGAGGCAAGGATGACCACATCACCAGACTCCAGCGTCTCGACGTGCGCAATGAGATGGGGTGCAAGATGGTTGTAGCAGGCCAGAAGGACTGGGCTCCCGGGCAGGTGTTGGTGCGTGTGGTGGAGGCAAGCGGCTCTTTGGGGCTACACTACGGGGCGCCGTCCATGGGGACGAAGCATATATGAAGGAGGCCGTTTTTGCAAGGGAATGTCGAAATCCAGCGCGTTGGAGCATGGCATTGGAGAGTGGGTCAAGGGCACGGCGCGTACCACTGGAAACCGAGGGCTTCCCGGTTATGTTCGAGCATGGGAACCGCGGCGCCTTGATTTTGAGAGATCAGCCTGAAGTGCTTGGAATACTATGTGGCGCAGGCTGCTGCGAAGCGAAGCGTGTGGGAATTGGGTGAGGTGGGGCTGGACCAGACTTGGTGGGTTATAGCCTGCATGGTGGGCCGCCGCACTTGCTACTTGGAAGTCGATGTAAAAAGCAGACTTCATGGCTGATCCTTTTCGCACGTACCGCCATGGGCTTCAGAGCCTTCTCGCTACGGGCCAGGCAACAGAGCACGCGTACCGGTCTGCACTGCAGCGGCTGTTGCATGAACTGGGCGGCGTGGGTGTGACGGCGCTCAACGAGGCGCAGCAGGTGGAGCATAATGCACCGGACTTTATTATCCAGCGAGACGAGGTCCCCATTGGCTACGTTGAGTGCAAGGACGTTGGCAATGATCTGGATGGCGCGGAGCAGTCTGAGCAGCTAAGACGCTACCGGCAGGCCTTCAGCAATCTGTTGCTAACGAATTACCTGGAGTTTCGCTGGTATGTGAGGGGTAAGAGAAGGGCGGTGACTGTTGTGGGCGTAGTGACGCCGGCGGGACAGATCCGGGCGTACCCCAGCGAGCTGCATCCAGCGAAGTTCTTTGAGCGCTTCTTTGATCCCGTTACATTGGAGATACGGACGGCAGCCCAACTCGCGCAGTACATGGCGGGCAAAGCCCAGCTGTTCAAGACAACGGTAGCGAGCATACTGGCAGACGAGGGAGATGACGGGGCCCTGAAGGTACTATTTATGAGGCTACGGGAGGTGCTGATTCCAGACCTTACCGAGGAGGCCTTCAGCGACATGTACGCGCAGTCTGCAGCCTATGGTTTGTTCGCTGCCAGGTGCGTCACCTTTGATGCGAATGGTGGTCGCTTTACAAGGCAACAAGCGATCATGGCTGTGACCACTCCGCTTCTCAATCACATGTTTGGCGGGATCGCGGGGGCGTATGCGCATCCGAGGCTTGAGTGGATTGTAGACGAAATAGCCTATCTGGTCAGTGGTGACTACATGAGACATGTTCTAGAAGAATTTAGTGCGGACAGTGTTGCTGAAGACCCCGTGGTGCACTTCTATGAGGATTTCTTGCGCGCCTATAATCCTGACCTAAGTGTGAAGCGTGGTGTGTACTATACCCCCAGGCCGGTGGTCCAGTTTATTGTGCGGAGTATCGACAGACTGCTTGAAACCTCCTTCGGTCTTGCGGATGGTCTAGCCAATCAGGATGAAGTTGAATTCGCCTCGTCGAGAAGATGTACAGAGCGGAGTAGCAAGGTAACGATCCTGGATCCGGCTGCGGGCACGGGAACGTTTCTGAAGGAGGTGGTCCATCACATACATCACCGTGTCGTTCAGCAGGGCATGGCGGGTATATGGCCAAGGTTTGTTCGGCGCCATTTGCTCAACAGGCTGATCGGGTTTGAGCTACTGATTGCCCCTTATACCATCTGTCACCTGAAGTTGGCGCTTGAACTCAAGCGATTGCGTCCGCCGGTGAGCCTCTCAAGAACGGAACGTTTCCGTGTTCATCTCACCAACACGCTGAATAGGCCGGTACACAACCGTGGTGGACTTTACGCTGACCCGATTGCTGCTGAGGCCATAGATGCCAGCATTATAAGGGCAGACACGCCGATCATGGTCATCCTTGGCAATCCACCGTATCGCAGGAACTCCGTTAACACGTCGGCATGGATCACGAACCTGCTCAAGGGTGTCCACGAAGGCGGAGCGTTGGCGCCCAGTTACTACGCAGTCGACGGAGTAGACATTGGCGAAAAGCAACGCGGATCCATCGCTGACGATTATGTCAAGTTCATTCGCTTTGCACAGTTTCGGATTGATACGAATGGCGAAGGCATTCTGGGGATCATCACGAATCATGCCTATCTGGACAACGTAACGTTTAGAGCAATGCGCAAGTCATTGCTGGAGTCGTTCACGAGCCTGTACGTGCTGGACCTTCATGGTGACGCCTTCTTGTCCATCAATGCGCCGCTTGGCGCGAAGGACGAGAACGTGTTTGACATTCAGAAGGGGGTTGCAATTGCGCTATTCGTCAAGTGTAAGCATGGAAATGATGGTCTTGCTCGTGTGTTTCACGCGGATCTGTGGGGTGACCGCAATTCCAAGTATTTGTGGCTGGCAGAGAATGATGTCGCGTCGGTATCCTGGCAGGAGGTCGTACCAGAGGCTCCCTATTACATGTTCGTACCTCGCCACAGTACGTTCGCCGACGAGTACAGAAGCTACTTCAGCGTGGTGGGCGGCATATTTTCCAAGCGTACGGCGGCGATTCAGACCGGGAGAGACAGCATCACCACTAGATTCACTAAGGAGGAATTGTGGGATTTTGTGCAGGACTTGGTCAATCTTCCGCACGAGAGGGTTCGGGTCAAGCACCATGTGCCTGCGGATAGTAGTTATTGGGCGATGCAGTTGGCTGAAGACACTGTGCGTGAATCTGGGCCCACAACAGCTAATGTGCAAGCCATATTGATGAAGGCGTATGATGTGCGCTTCACCTACTATACAGAGCATTCGAAGGGTTTCTTAAGCAGGCCGGTTTATCGAGTAATGCAACATATGGTGCATGGTGCCAATCTGGGGCTGCTGGTCGTTCGGACTGTAGGTAGCAATACATATAATCATGTTTGGATAACAGACACTATCGCTAACAAGCATGTGATTAAAGCGATATCGACGGCTGCGGATATTCTGCCTCTGTACTCGTACCTCGGTCGGCTCGGAAGACAGTCTAACGTACGTCAGTCATTCGTTGAAGTCATTTCTGATCGTTTGAATCTGACGTGGGTCAAGGATGGCCAAGGTGACGGTGAAAGCACATTCGGGCCCGAAGACGTGTTGTACTACATCTATGCCTGCTTGCACAGTCCCCAATACCGATCTCGCTACCTGCCAGAGCTCAAGGTGGATTTTCCACGCGTCCCTGTGACGGATCAGGTGTCGCTGTTCTGGCATCTGGTAGACCTGGGTGACCGCTTGGCCCAGCTTCATCTGATGCGCCGGTACGGCAGCGACTTGCCTGGATTTCCAGTGCCCGGCACCAACAAAGTTGAGAGTGTACGCTCCCGGTTCAAGGACGGCAGGATTTGGCTTAACGGGCGGCAGTACTTCGCTGGGGTGAACGAGGAGGTGTACAGCTTCGTCCAATGCGGTTATCAGCCGCTGAAAAAGTGGCTGGCGGAACGAAAGGGGCGCGTACTTTCGGTAGATGACGTATTCCACTTCCGGTATATGCACGCTGCAGCCTCCGCAACCATGCGGCTGATGGACAAGATTGACGTGGTGATCGACAAGCATGGGGGCTGGCCTCTACAGCGGTGACGCATACGGATGGGCGGCAGCCCGATCAACGGTCACTGAATTCATGGTGTGTAGAACGTCGCAAGGTCTCCGCGCCCTCCCGCCCAAGCCTACCTAGATCAAACAGGCCAAACGCGTACCCGAAATGCCAGGACACGCTGGCCTCAGGAGCGAACCCTCCGCAATCCGAAGCGCAAATCTACCCAAAATGCTACCTTACGCTGATATCAACCTGAGGGTCGTAGTTATCAACCCCTTCCGAGCTGCTGGCGGCTGCAAGATCTCCACGCGCCCACTCTTGCCCGGCTGGATACGAATAAGATGGGCCGATGACTGATTTGTTGCGTGCGTATCGTAAGGACCTTCAGGGAAAGCTGGCTACGGGCCAGGCCAGGGAGCACACATATCGGTCTGCCCTTCAGCAGCTGCTGCAGGAATTGAGTGGTAAGAGCAGAATGGTGCTCAATGAGGCAAAGCAGGTACAACACAACGCGCCAGATTTCACTATTCAGCGCGATGGCGTACCCATCGGCTATGTTGAGTGCAAGGATATCGGAACGGACCTCGATGTGGTGGAGCGCTCTAGCCAGCTGAAGCGCTACCGAGCGGCATTCAACAATCTGTTGCTTACGGACTATCTGGAATTCCGGTGGTACGTGGGGGGTGAGCGGAGATCATCAGTCCAGATAGGTGCGGTGTCGAGGACGGGAAGGATCACGGCAGCCACAAGTGAGATTTTACCCGAGACATTCTTCGGCGAGTTCTTGAAACCATCAACGCTCGAGATACATACGGCTGCCCAATTGGCCATACATATGGCGGGAAAAGCGCAGCTGTTTCGCGATGTGATGGCCAGTATCTTGATCGAGGAGCAGGAGGAGGGCCGGTTCAGGGCGATGTACGAGAAGCTCAAGAGGGAGCTGATACCAGACCTAACCGAAGGTGCTTTCGCCGATATCTACGCCCAGTCGGCCGCCTATGGCCTGTTTGCTGCTCGCTGTCTAACGTTCGTAAATGGGGAGTCAACGTTCTCAAAGGACGATGCGCTCAGAGTTCTTACCACGCGGCTGCTCAATCATTTTTTTGATTATATCGCGGGCAATTGGGCAGACCCTCGACTGACATGGATTGTGGACGAGCTGGCAGCATTGCTCGCAGGACGCTGGTTTGGCGCTATACTGGCTGAGTTTCGTGGCAACGGCAAGGATGAAGATCCCGTCGTGCACTTTTACGAGAAATTTCTGAGACAGTATGACGAGACATTGCAGCTCCAGCGCGGTGTATTCTATACTCCGACGCCGGTAGTCAAGTATATAGTGGCTAGTGTTGATGCGCTACTTAAGGGGCACTTCGATTTGTCCGACGGATTGGCAGACAAGCAGATGGTTTCTCATACGGTGGAGGCCAACGGGAAGCGTCAAGAGCAGCGTGTACACCGGGTGCTGATACTCGATCCTGCTACGGGTACGGGCACATTCTTGCGACACGTGATTGCCCATATACGTGACCATGTAGTGGCACGAGGTATGGCAGGCATCTGGCCAGGCTATGTGCATGAGCACCTCTTTTCCAAGTTGTACGGCTTCGAGCTATTGGTGGCTCCACATGCTATATGTCATCTGAGACTGGCCCTGGAGTTACAGAGCGGAAGCCACGGAGTTAAGCTCGATGCCAGCCAACGTTTTCAGGTCTATCTGACTAATGCCCTCACGGAACCATCCAAAACCGGCTCAATACTTTTCGAGCCTGACCCCGTTGTGGCTGAGGCGAAAGGAGCCGATGGTGTAAAGCGTGATACGCCCTTGATGGTGATTATGGGCAACCCGCCGTATGCCAGGAATTCGTTGAATAAGGGGCGGTGGATCAGTGATTTACTTAAGGGCAAAGGTGGAAGCGGGGTGAATCACTCGGTCGGTTACTACTCCGCAGATGGATCACCGATCCGGGAGCGACAATCCGGCTCGTTACAGGATGACTACGTAAAGTTCATTCGCTTTGCCCAGCACAGGATAGATCGAACGGGTGAGGGGATTCTGGCATTCGTGACGAATCATGCATACCTGAAGAACATCACGTTCCGCGGCATGAGGGAGTCATTGCTGCACTCATTCAGCGAGATCTACGTTTTGGACCTGCATGGCGATGCCTTTCTTTCTGTTGATGCACCCGCCGGAATCAAAGATCAAAATGTGTTTGACATCCGCCAGGGAGTGGCCATCGGGCTTTTCGTAAAGCGCAAGGATGTGGGCCATGAGCATGCTCGTGTGTTTCACGCGGATCTGTGGGGTGATCGCGACTTGAAATACCAGTGGCTTAACCGCGAAGACTGGACCAGCACCAAATGGACTGAGGTAGCCCCATCGTCGCCCTGGTATTTCTTCCTGCCGCAAAGCGAGGCGCAGAGGAGCTCATACCATGCGTGGCATAGCCTCAAGCGCGATATCATGCTTGAAAGCACGGCCGCGATGCAGACATGCAGAGATCATGTAACGATCCACGACTCCCGGAAGGCTTTGATAGCATTCGTGCGAAAATTTGTGAGTATGACGCCTGAAGAGGCACGAATCACATTCAATACGGGCAAGGACAGCCGCGACTGGCAGGTGCGACGTGCCCAGAACGCCGTCAAGGGAACGAGCATATCACCGCGATTTGTACAGCCCGTTCTTTATCGTCCATATGACGTGCGATACACTTACTACACTCATAGCTCACGCAGTTTCATATGCCAGCCAGTATTCAAGGTGATGCAGCATATGATCCACGGGCCCAACCTGGGTCTGGTCACGGTGCGGCAGGTGGCAAAGAGTGCTTTCAACCATGTATTCCTTACGCCCCATGTCTGTACGCACCGTCTGCTGATGGACCGTATCGGGTCAGCGTACGTGTTCCCGTTGTACATCTACAGCGGCTCCATGGGCAAGACTGCCAACGTGAATCTGAAATTTGCAGCCTTTGTTGCCAATAAACTGGAGATCGAGTGGCTTCCAGACGGAAGGGGCGACGGCGCTGGCACGTTTGGGCCCGAAGACGTGTTGTACTACATCTATGCTTGCCTGCACAGCCCCCAATACCGATCTCGGTACTTACCCCAGTTGAAGGTAGACTTTCCGCACATTCCTGTAACGGATCAGCCGGATTTATTCTGGCATCTGGTAGACCTGGGTGACCGCTTGGCCCAGCTTCATCTGATGCGCCAGCACGGCAGCGACTTGCCTGGATTTCCTGTGCCAGGCACTAACAAAGTTGAGAGTGTACGCTCCCGGTTCAAGGACGGCAGGGTCTGGCTTAACGAGCGGCAGTACTTCGCTGGGGTGAACGAGGAGGTGTACAGCTTCGTCCAATGTGGTTATCAGCCGCTGAAAAAGTGGATGGCGGAACGGAAGGGGCGCATACTTTCGGTAGATGACGTATTCCACTTCCGGCATATGCACGCTGCAGTCTCCGCAACCATGCGGCTGATGTACAAGATTGACGTGGTGATCGACCGGCATGGGGGCTGGCCCCTACAGCGGTGACACATACGGATGGGCGGCAGCCCGATCAACGGTCACCGTTGTAGTCTTCTACCTCAACGCCTATCCCGGTCGCATCGGTGAAGGGAATGTTCGCGCCCTCGTTGACGGCGCGCGCGTAGGAACCTCCCCAGTATACTGCCTTGATCGAGCGGGGCGCATCCGATCCGCATACTACAGTGAACAGGGTGGCCAGGAGGGCCAATCAATCCAACTCAACACGATAGTACATGGCTGCGGCCTCTCTTGGTCAGGGATAGTCGTAGTCAAGGGCACGGCAGTCGATGGCCGTCCACCCGACGCGTACGCAATCGTCCTCGAGCAGGCCGCCATACCCCACGATATTGGCTCAACTTCGTCATTGGTAGTGATGTGAAAGGTTGGGCCTCTCCTGTTCCCTTTTCGGGTAGCGTTTTTTCGGGCACAGTTGTTCAGCGACAATGCGACTCACTATCGACGACTCGCATGTCCTGAGCCGATCGCTAACGATCTACTTGCCATCCTTCCCCACCCCCGCCAGAACGCTGTCGCGGACATGGGCATCCAGGCCAAAGTAGACTACCTGCCTCATGACGTACTTCGCTGTTTGGTGAAACCCGAACCATGTACGCGCCAGACAGCGCGACCAACCTTTTTGATATTACCTGTGTTGAAGCGTGAGCGGAGCCCGTCACGTTAGCGCTGGATCCGTCGCACCGGTTTCATTCTTACCGGGAGCCTACAGACACGCGCAAGGGGTTTGACGGGTTGTGCGGGCGGGTGCGCTCGGGCATGAAGCGTGACCCTCTCTCTGGCGATGTGTTCGTTTTCATCAATCGTCGGCGAACGCACATCAACAATGGCGTCGAAAGGGCCATGCGCACGGTCGCGATCGGCCGTAAGAACGACCTCTTTTGCGGCTCCCACCGCGCAGCCGAGCAGATGGCCACCTTCTACACGCTCCTGGCAACATGCCGGTTGCACGGCGTTAATCCCGAAACATGGCTCGAAGATGTGCTGCCACGCATTGCTGCGGGCCTTCCGTCCAAGGAGATCCACCTGCTGCTACCCCACCAGTGACAGCCACTCCATCCTCATTCTCCGCTACCGGTCATCTGTTCCGTAACACCCCGCCGCCGATCTACCCTTGCGTACACTGGCAAACCTGCGTGACAAGGCCGCCTACATGCAAAAAAACGCACCACAATCCCCGTCCGCACTGGGTCGCATGGCCGTTCGCTCATTGACCAGGTGCACCTTCCATAGAAGATCGCCCGCGCCAACAATCTGACTCCCAAAGAACATCGGCGAATACAGATAACTGCCAGAGCTACCAGGCATGGCTGCTCCGTCTGCATGTGGTGCACTTCGGAGTTAAACTGGCGTGCTCTCTACGGGACGCTTACGGCTCACTCACCCAGAGTCATTGGCCAACAAGGGGGTCAAGGCCCGGGTCACCAGCACGCCGAGACTCACACCGGTAGAACGTACCCGGGCACGCACGCGGGTAAGTAGGACAATAGGGATGCGTACATTCAAAGACGCGGTGGCTTTGGCTCGCGCCAGCGAAGAATCCTCCTGCGCCGCGCGGACATACCGGTATGCCTGTGCCCTCGAGATTCCACACCGTGCCGCCAGCATGCGCACCGACTCCGCAGTGGTGTGTACTTCGCAGAGCGCGTTGGCCGTGCCTACACGCTCTGCCCGTTCAGCAAGTGAAGCCCGTTTCATGTATCATAACATATAGGCGCTTTGTGCAACTATGCAAATCACGTATCACTGAGGCCAGGCGATTGCATTATTCAGGCGGAAATTAGCGCTTGGTTCCACGTTGCGTGCATGGATCGCATTAAACGCAGTCTACGGGACGGCTACCCAGCAACAGCCGCCTGGCGCCCCAGCTGCGGGCCCTGCCCATCTGGATCCTCCTCCCGCGCTACAACAAGAGAACCTGCCCGCTTACGAGCAGCTGACCCGCCTTCTGTAACTTATACTGTTGGCACTCCTCGAAATCCTCCGTGTACATGGCCCATATGCCTTTCCCAGCCCCGACTAACTTAGCCTGGGTTCATACGTCCCAAGAAGCGACTCAAGGTCGTTAAAAAACGTTACCAGAGCATCCTCAGAGGGTGCCTGCGCTTCAAACCCATGATTCAGTATGCTAATGTTCCGGCCTCTGACCACCTTACTCCCCTCCGCAAGCGCAAGCAGTTTCTTCCCCACTGGATCTCCCTTTAGCTTAAGCAATCTTGCCACTTGTTCCCTACCAGCGTTTAGGCGGCCTTTTCCGTCTATTCCAAGCTCCCTACTGCCCCCTTTCCGAAGCTTCTTTTTGAGTCTTTGGACTCCCTCATCAGTCTCATCCAGGCAAGCACTGTCCAAGCCGTATGCAAACAGGCTAAGCTGCCCGATGAGCTCAAGCACACGGTAACCCCTAATTAATGCGTCTTCGTAGTGGTGCTCACGCAGGCGCTGGCGACCGTTGTTGAGCACATCCCAAGCGACCAATGTTAGCCAACGAGACATCGCCTCGTGGTTGCTCCTTTTTGGTTTTCGGGACAGCTTTTTGACCCACTCTACAGCTTCAGACAGTGATTCGGGTAACTGAATTTCCTCGAGTAGCTTCGCAGCTTCGCAGTAGTTGAGTCGATCCCAAGCACCGCGAAACCGGGCGCAATGGCGACGAGTCTGCACGTCTTCTCTGTATTCAGCCGGCCATTCGTCAAGCGCACCGTTCAAGACCTCCAACACTGCCGCATAGTCGCCTTTCTCGTATAAGTTACCCGCCAAGCTGAGTTGCCTTCGAGCGATCGCGCGCGTTGCAAGCAGTCCCGAGATCGTCTCTAAGCCCGGCTTAACCATGCCTCGACGATCCCTCACTCCTGTCACATACCGAAGGTGAGGAATTCCCCGCCCCGCCGCGGCAAGCACCAACGCCGCACTCATAGCCTTCGTACCACGAGTAAAATCCACTGTAATTGCTGACGGGCCGTATCCTTCATCAAGCAGTTTGGCCAATTCCTTATCAAAGTGTCCAAAACACGCATCTGCATCGTCCTCCAGTCCGGGCTGCGGTAGGGGCTTGGTCTGAACGGGCAGGCCTCGAATCTGTGCTTTAAGCGCTTCAGCGTATTCTGCGGTAATCATCGAAGGCAGCAGTACTGCACAGTCCCACTCGCCGTCGCCGATGGACTTGGCCAGTGGCGTCAGCAGCGTTTCTTTTAGCCTATCAATGTCACCGGTACCTACGGTGAGCACCAGAACTTTACCTGTTTTCATCATCATCTCCGCCTGTTGTTGGATTTGCCCCTCTTGGACCTCGGTCCATTAGGACGCTTCTTCGAAGTACGCTTATACTGAAAACTGGGAGCCCTTGGATTCGTGCTGAGAATGTAGAGCTCAATCCTATCGCCGGCCTTCATCCCTCCGGGCACTCGGGGAGAATCAACGATGGGTCCGGTAAGCCTCGAATCCGTCCTGGCTTTCCAACCACCCCGTCTCGTCTGTTCCTTCAGCAGGACTGCATCTACCTTAGTACCGGATACCAGCCGTGTTTGCCTTTCCTGAGGAGGTTGATGTGCCAGCGGGCGTTTGGGCTTGCGTTTAGACTCGGCCTGCAGGCCCTTATCTGCTTGCTTTACTAACTCCTGCATGACAAGCGTGCTTGTTTCCTTGTTTGGCAAACCCTCGGCGGGAAATGCCATCAATCGAACAACAAGCTTCCCATTGTTTCGCGCCAGACTCCAGTGAGCAGGAGATGCGTGACGCTTCCATCCGTCAGGACTAATGATGGGCTGCCGCTGCTTACCTTCACCGTACGTGCGCGGCAGTCCCACCGCCATACGTTCCTTCCGGCTTCGAAGCGACTTTACGTACCTCTGGTACACCGCACCGATACAACCAAGGGCATGCCAAAAGGTGTCAGCTGTCCAGTCGGTAGGTACCGCAACCGGTCCAATGCGATTCTCCAGTGCCGGTGTCTGGCTCCGCCCTTTCCGCGAAGGGCCGAAGGACTCGCGAAACTCTTTTCCGATACGGATGCAGTCTGCTATAGCCGCGATACCCGTAACCTCTACGTCGGCAAATGAGCCAAAGCCCTTGCGAGCCTTGGAGCCGGCACCACCGTACATTGTGAGCAACCACAGTGCAGCTTGCGCCTGCCTGAGCAGCATCTTAGCCGTTACAGTCTTGCCGCCTAGCGCTGTCTTCCTTGCCTCGACCGCCGTTATCGTAAGAGTCCAGCTGTCTCCCGGGCACCGGTAATACCTCCAACTTCGACTATTACGCTCGCCCATTCCGTAGGAGGTATAATAGAGCCCCTGCGTGACTTGCCTCGGACGATTCTTTGTAGACTGAGCAAGAGATTGCTTTGCAATCTCTTGCTTATCGTACCGCATTGCGACACCGCTCGAGCTTTTTTTCGTGAGAGCAATTGAGATGCGGCTGCCCATGTCCGTATCGCCCCAGAGGAACGATTCCAGCGTAAGGAGGTCTTCAGGCGAAAGGTGCGCTGCATGCATAGTGCGCCACCACCATCGAAGCAGGCCGCGCAGTGTCGCCGGGCGCAGGTCACAGTCTGCCTGTCCTTGCTCCGCGCCTGCCAGAAAGGCAGGAGAAACCAGCTCAAGCACATGCTCGGATCGAGCTAGGCGACGGAGCACGGGTGGGCTCGCCGGCGCCGGGTCAACAATTCTTATACGCCCGTAACCAGCTGCGGTCTTCGCCCCTGTACCTGTATGCAACAGCGCTGCTGACATCCACTGTATAGCCAAATCAGCTAATCCCGGATCGCCAGTCCCACGATTGGAGACCGCAAAGTCGAACTCTGTGCCTGCAACCACCACCAGAAAGCTCACGAGATTCGGAGCTTCCCAGTCGCCTGGGCCACATTCGCCTCCGTAGTACTTGCTATGGTGGTTGTTTACAATGTCTCGTGCGAGCTTCGGCCATTGAACCGGCCAGGCATCGTGAAAAACCACGTGCCCCACGCCTTCCACCGGTTGCCCGATATCCTTAGGTATCCATGCGTCCTTTTTCCCAGCCCTTGGACCCGTTCCAAACACTGCATAGATCTTGTCCCATGCATCGCGTACATCAGGCTGGGCTGGTGCCCAAATGGTCTCTGCCCAGGCTCGCGTCATTCCCTTGAGTCCAGAGCCAGGGAGCCAAACAAATCCGTAGAGCGGATGAAGCGCAATACCGGCATTCTCCAAAGCACCTGAACGCGCCAAGTGTAATGTGAGTGGGCCCTGCGCTTTGCCCTGCATGCGCCTCGCACCCAAGTCGCGAAGCGTGGCATCTCGCCTTGCTCGCAGCGCCGATAGTAGTGTAACGTCACCGCAGCAACTGGTTACATGGTCCAGCGCGGCACCTTGCTCTTGTTGATCAGCTCCCCAAGACAACTTATCAAGCTGCAGCCCGGCATGGCGATCTGCAATCTCCACAGCTCCGACCGCCTCGATCGTCTGATGCGGAAGAACCAGTCTAGGCACACCTATACGGTTTGACGCTGACCCTGTGCGATCCATCGCAGCTACTGACTCTTGTTTTTGTCCCGTATTTCTGCCTCCGCAAAACGAACGAGCCACTGGAGGTACTGCAAGGCTTCATTGGTGGCGAACCGCAAGAAATTCGCGTCGCGGTGGCAGATCTCATCACACAAAATCTTGCCACAAACCTTATCCCGGCGAGTACGCTTCGTGGTTGGCCGTTTTACCAGTAACCAGTCCGCCATGCCCGCTCCAAGACGGTCATTTACCATTCCAGATTTCGCATTCATGTAGGCAATGGCATGTCCTAGTCCAGACGTCATGATTCTCACCGACAATCGCTTTGACTGACGCTGGTAATCCTCCCATTCTGACTCGTTCAGCGCCGCACTGGCCTTCTGTACGGCCTGCCACGCATGGCGCGCCCGCCTTTGGCTTAAGGTCTGGGTCATGACACTACCCCCCTGTTATCGCTTACAAGTTGTAGTGCGCAAAGCCCTTTACCGATACTTTCGCCACCGCCAATTTGCACATGTCTCGGCATGGCGTCACCAAACCATCCGAGGATACCCGCTGCACTCATGCGGACACTGCTTCGACGACTTCGCACCCCCATAACCAGACTGTAGAACAGCGTCTCCGCTGGCAAATACTCTTCATAAAAGAGTGCCCCCTTGCGCACGGTCTTGCGCTCATAGTCAAGACCGATGCGGGCAACAATGTCCGTAGTATGGCGGGCGAAGTGAGTAAAATCATCATCGCTTAGTATAGCCAAGTGAGACTGAAAGCGCTCCTGCATGTGCGGGTCCGTAGTCACGCGAGAGGCAAGCCACGCAGCCACCCTTGCTCCCGCACCGCGGTCTTTCTCGCGGGCGAATTCGAACTCTTCTAACACCGCATGTTCATTAGTCAGCAACGGGCTGTTCGCTGCGCAGACCAACCTGTTGGAGACTACGGTCGGAATCTCAGGAAAATCCGTCACTCCAATTAGTCCCAGATCTCTGTTAAGACGCTCCAGTGCCGCTGGGCAGGTCGTCCAAGCAAAAATCCCCCGCAGCGAGCGCACAGGGAATGCCAGCAGGCGCGCATCAGCTAGCGCCAGCGCTCCAGCATGATCACTTGCGGCGCCAGGTTCTGGACCAAAGGCTGCCAGGACCCTTTCATCGTGCCTTCCACGTTCAGACGCGCAGGCAGCTCTGAGCACACCCTTGAGTGACGAGCCAGGAACTGTCGGCCACTCCGTGTGGCGCTCCCGCTTAACTGGGAGATCAACAACACCCAGCGCGGTGCCACTGCCCGGGTGAAGGCCGGTGAGGCAGTGAATATAGAGTAACGCGTTCTTAGCCATATCTGTCGTGTTTCGCTGCGTGGGGGCACAGCCAATGGTTCAAGTATATCTCCAGTAACCCGCCAGATAGCTCCCCCAGCCCAGCTCGGAATCGCGGGACAGCGCCGAGGTCCCCGGAACTGATTCCACGAAGAAAACCGTACCCGCGCAAACTGCAAATCGGTTGGGTTTTGGTCCTCCGCGTGCAAGATCCCACCCTGAAACGGCTTCGTACCCTGGCACGGCTGCAGCGATCGGCTTCAGGCTGTCTGGACACCATCCATTCAACAATGCCGGTGTCGTAAATATAATCAGCTGGCCATCCATTCCTACTTGAGGAGTCAGGTTATCAGCATTGGATTTACGCATCACCGGGTACGCCACCACCCGCCGCCCTTCACCACCCAGAGGTAACAGCGTACCTTCCTCTGGAAACAGCAGGAGCGCATCCGCCGACCCGCTTACCTCAACAAACAAGTTCACCCCGGGACATAGCACCAGGTGACGTACCGCGTAGATCATGCCGTCCGCTGCCACGCCACGGTCAGAATCCAGACCTATCCCAGTCCGATCATCAAATCCATACAGCTTATCAGCTGGCACGATGTCATCGCTGCGTGGCGTGCTGCCTGCACGGTACCGAACCATGCCGCATTCCGTGATACAGCCTGGAATGCGCTTTAGTCGTTGCCGGTACTTTGACCAGAGAGGTTTCATGCCCGATTGCCTGGGTTGCCACCCCGGCAGCATGTCGCGTAACGGATCAAGCCGAACAATAGGCCCGCCTTCCTCCTCACGCCTCAGCGTTGCAGGTACAGGATACATCAGGGACCCGTCGTGCCCCAACCACGGCCCTCTGAATCGGACACTGCCGATGGCGGCCCCAACGTCACCACATGCCTCTGCGGCTTCTCCAAACGACAGCCCAGACCTGATGCGTGACCCGATCAGTGCCAGATCAATGCCAGCCGCTCGCAGCATTGACGTGCGGAGCGCTCCAGCAACTGTTTGCGGCTTGGGGAGGCCCGAAACAGCCCGGGTCGCAGGTCCAAAGGGGCGGCCGCCCCGGAAAAACAAGCTATCAATAGGGTCTAATCGCAGCAATTGGGTCATGGAGCGTTTAGTCAATCCTGTCCCCTAGCGACAAATGCAGCGCCACCGCACAGCCCTATAAATTCATAGAGTGAATTCGGCCCCGCTGCACTAGAATCGCCGCGCACGGCCAGGAAACGCTCCCACATGCGGGCTATGAACTCACCAGGCGTGTCTGATTTTGCAAGATCATGCCACTGCTCGTCTTCAATTCGATTACAGATGCGAATGATCTGCGCTCTGATTGCGAGTGCGGGCAAATCGGCTTCCGCAAGAATCGGCACTTGGGCAGCAATGCGGAAAACCCATCGGCTGCTCGCACCGCCGGAAAAACACTGAACCAGCTCACTGAACCAGTCAACGAGTCGCCATGACAGTGCTCCACCCGTGTGCTCACCCGAACGTCGCATGAAGGTCTGATACAGCCGATCCTTTCCCTGGTCTTTGGCGAATTTCTCGGCGTTTCGTGCAGCTTGAAGCGCCAGTCTGAGATCCTCCTTGTAGTGTACGTACGCAATACCAGCGGAGATGGTAGCCGTGGATCCCATACCACTCGGTCCGTCGCGAAACGCCGTACGCAACTGTTGAGCACACCGCACGGCACACTTCGCAGGCAATAGTGCTAGGAGATCATCGCCACCACAGTAAATTATCGTGCCGTGGTTGCGCCGAACAATCTTTGGAGCATCGCGCGAGGCGAACTTTCCCAGCGCTGCACTTATGGATGCATGCAATGCAGGGCCTACTGGGCGCTTTGCTCTTAGCGCCTCCGACACCGGCTTCGAATCCAATGCTTCGAAGTAACCTACCATCTTAGGGTGCAGCACGCTTCGGAGCATCGGTGAGCGGTCTCCGCGGAGCCAGCTTCCAATGTCGTCGCCGTCCATCTTTAGGACCGCATAGTAAGAAGGTACCTTTCCCCACCGCGTGGTCGCGTGCACAACCTCGTCACGTGTCTCGGATGGCATTTGCTCGTCATGGTCATGCAGCCACTGCCCGCTCCAATATCCGTGCCGGGAGCGAATCGCCTCTACATCAATTTCTGTACTCTGGAGCCACTCCGCCGCCGCCACCGTAGCCGTATCTGGAAAGCGCAGCTCACTAGGAGCAAGATCCAGCTTACTCGCAAGAAACGCTGGACCTGCAAAGCGCTTCGCAAGCGCAATAGCACAAAAACGCTCGCCTGATTTCAGCCGTACCCCCTTAACGTTCAAGGCGTTCGCTGCGGCTTCCCAAAATCCAATCGACGGTCGCCATTTGGCCGGTCCCATCTGCTCCCACGACCCAAAAAGGCTGCACTTAGCCGGTACGGCCCCTGCATCTTCCGTCGCTGGTCCTGATGACGGAACATGTCGAACCTGCCGGTTGGCTTCCATTACACGCGCCGAGTATTCGAGCTGAGCCTGCCAGCGCCCTGCTGAGCGCTGAGCATAGCGAGGCTTGTCGGCGGCTGGCATGGCTGCATCCAGCGCTCGGATTGCCGCTGCATCATTCCAAACATGCTTAAATGACTTGCCGCCCAGCAAGTGCGCCAATTTGGTGTCATCCATCCTGTTCGCCGGAACCACGCTGACGACTACGTCGAAAAAGTCACCATTCTGTCCTTCCCAGTCCCGGCTCCATCCCTTTGCTAATCCGTTCAGGATCGGAGCAAGTTCGCCATGTACCTTCGCCGTGACACGCTCCCAAGCCGCCCGAAATGCTGACCTGCACTTTGAAGACAACTCGCTCGCAATTCTTCCGTTATTGCCCCAAGGGACCAGTGCTACGAATCGGTGTGGGAGTGACGGACTCATACGAACAGCAGCCTCTGGGTGAGGAATGCCGCTCAGATGCACTTCATTCCGCAGCCAAAGGTCCAGCAGCGGATTACCTCTGAGCGACGGATAGATGAATGCCGTGGGTCCCAAGGCGTCCAATATAGGTTGCATTGCCTGGAAGGACAGCCATGAGAGAATCGCACTGCCTGTCCACAGGTCACGCACCGAGCGCGCTGCGTCTATAAAACTCTGAACCGGACCCAAAACAAAAGAGAGAATCGCGCCGCCTGATGTGCTATGCTGAAGGCTTGCCGCAATTGCTGCCGTGATGTCAGTATGATGGATCACCGTGTGATCTGGTATGCGCGTATCAGCCGGCAGACGTGAGATCCATGAGTCAAGGCGATCAGGCAATAGCCGCCAAAGTGCCAGGAATCGCTTTCGAGGCGAGCCCAATCCGTCCACAATCGTGGCGATGGTTCGTTCTACGTACTCCTCGTTCAAAGGCTGGCAACGAAGCTCCATAGGGTCTCCGCTTAAGGGATGCCTGATCTGTAATACACCCCCTTCCGGGCTAATGGCGCGCTCGCCTCGGAACCCTGCTGTAGGCATCGGAATACGTTCAGCAACAGCGGCTCTGGAATCTGCCGTGCGCGCAGCTCTTTTCATTTCGTTAAGGCTTACCGAGCGGCCAAGCGCAGCAGTCGCGTATCGGGCTGCGCGCCGCTCGTGCCCCCTGATGTCCAAGGCTTTATCTATCGGATCATGCAGGTAAACTAGAAGCAGGTGCGCCAGGCTAACTGGTGCCAGTACAGGGAGTGAAAGTCTCCCGATGTGAAGGATTAACCATCCACGCATCTCCTCGAGCCGTGCGTTGGTACCCGCGAGGGTGCCAGCGAAGCGTCGGTAGAGGTGCGGGTGGGCAGGGCTAATGAGCACCGAAAATGTTATAGTCCGGGATGCCGAGGCTTTCTGCTTGGTCGAAGGCAACACCTTCTTCGCCGTTAATGGTGAGGCGGAGGAGGGTCCCGCGGTGTCCAAGAACCCAGGCACGCACGTACGTACTGCATCGGGACCTGGGAGGTCTCTCCATTACCCATCCCTTCGGGGAGGGTCGCCAAAGCGTAGGCTAAATGCTGATCGGAGGATGTACGGTGGAGAGAAGTCAGATGTGACCATAGTAGCTACGAAGCCAGCGAACAACGCGTGGATGACCACGGGGCGGAGCCGGTGGAGCCAAGGGTCGCACCCAAGGGGAAAGCGGAAAGCTGGATTCATGCCGGACTCTGGGTCGGATTTTGTGAATCTGTCCAAATGGCTGTGGACTCAGAGCCACAGTCGGGGCGCAAGTGTACCGCTTACGGCTGGAGGTGGGTATCCCCACTTCCTAACGTCATGCGCGACAGCGCGACCTGCGGGAGGAGCCGTGTGCGTCACCGCGCACGCACGGATCTGTGCGGGGCCCCAGGGGAAACCCTGGGGCTACCGCGATGTGCTCCCAGTCCGTGACAAAGTCGCGCGCCGCTTTGCCACCTTCGCGCAGGTTACCAGACTGTGGTAGCCCGGGATTGCTCATATCAATGGCATTCGCTGTTAGAAAAAAGGCTTGCCCGCTGAATACTGACCCCAATTTAACACCGAAGCGCAACATATACAATCAGGTCAGTGTGCTCGCAAATAGAGGCATAGGTTAGCGAAGAGAGCAGGAAGGGGCCGTTCCATCGAACGGCGTCGGGCAGACTGAAACAGCGCTTTGGGCCCCGAGAGCTTCGGCGCTGGCGGGGTAAACGCCCTTTCCCATGCGCGCAGCCATGCATGATGCCGCATGTAGACGGTATCGTGCCCTACCGGTCGTTCTGGTGATACGACCGAATCAATCCATCACCACAGACTGGACTGCTGGGAATCGCTGACCCAGGCGCACCGGCTTCTGCTGTCGGGTCTGGCTCAGACCTTGGTGCACCATCCACAGCGGCCGCTACAGCCTACCGCGCGCCAATGAAGACTTCCGCCGGTGTGCGGTAACCCAAGCACTTACGTGGACGATCGTTCAGAATCGTCTGTACCCGCATTACCGCTGCCGGCTCAACAGTGCGGAAGTTGGTCGCCTTCGGAAAGTATTGCCGTACCAAGCCATTGGTGTGCTCGTTCAGGCCACGCTCTAAGGAATGGTACGGCCGCGCAAAGTAAAACGACGCTGAAAGGGCCCAGACGATGTGCCGGTGATGAGCGTATTCCTTCCCATTGTCCGCCGTGATGGTAAGCACCCGACCCTTCACCGATTTCAGACACGCTACGATCGCGCGGCGGACACCGATCGCAGCCTGCGAAGATACCAGCGCAAGAAACGTGATTTTTCGACGCACGGTCGACCATCGATACCAACGCACCCTGGTGATTGCCCCCAATGGTCGTATCCACCTCCCAGTCGCCTATACGCGCCTTCCTCTCCACTATGGGATCCCGTTCGCTGATGTCTACACGATTCGGTATCAGGCCGCGCCCAGCACCGCGCTGGTTACGTCTGTTATAACGCTTTCCGCTGCGGCGAAGCAGCTTGCACTACGATCCCCCAGCTACCCTGTTGCTCCAAATGTACCGGTAGATCCATGTAGTGCTCAACGCAACGACCCCATCATGACGAAGCCGACCCGCGATTGGCTCCAGACTCCAGTGCAAGGCAAGCTTCTCGCGCACCATGGCCCACAGCGCTGCGGTCATCTTACGAGGATGCAACGACGCTTTCTGGCGCCGCACCTCTCGACTGATCGTCGATGGCGAACGACCCAACTGTCGCGCTATGGCGCGTATTGAACCCCCCGCTCCTTCAACGCATGAATCTGACACCTTTCCTCGTACGAAAGGTGACGGTAGCCCTTTGCCATCTGATACCCTCCAATGATGAATCCACCATACATACCAACAGCCTCTGGACCTTACGGCTCCATCGGGATGCCAACGTGCTCGCCAACCCATTGCCCTGCCAAATCAAGTGTTGCACTTCCTTGTTAAATGGGCCGCTGAAATAAACGGAGTTTCGGATGGATACAGTGCGCAGGCCCTCGAAGTAAGAGGCGCTGTTTGGCAGCGTGCCTGGACCCATCTCCACGTAGATATTCTGGAGGCCTCCCTCTTTGCCAGCCTCGAAAAGGTTGGGGAGTATTGTACCTATGTGAAACTGGCCTCATTCTGGGTTGGACTGTGGTGTCTGCTTGACCTGCACATTTGCCTTCATCGATCCACCATAGGCCTCCCATACTGTTAGCCCTTGGTGGCGCGGCGCGCGCGGGTTTGGGCTTGGCGTGTTCATAGCCCGCTCACATCCCACACGGATGCGGACCAGCTCTGCGCAGGATTTCCTGCCGGTGTTCTCTTGGAATCTGTGACTTCTTATGTCTGAATGCTAGCACTATTTAGCTCCCTTCCTTCTGTTATCCTTCTTGCAGAGCATCTGGCAATTCTGTTCCACCGTCGCGCCCCCTTCGACCCACGGCGTGATATGGTCCGCCTCCATCTGTTTTAGCGGAAATGTCTCACCGCACAAAGGACAAATACCACCCTGCTTCTCATACGCCTGCTGCCGCATTTTGGGGGTGAACGACCTGATGTCCAAGTGCCGCGGATCGCCGGTTAGAATGTACGCGTATATGCCCGAATTCCTTTTCACATCGTCGTCCAAAATGAGCCGTTTCGTTTCCTTTTCAATGGCTTCGCGGTCGACAGACTTGTCGTGGTACTTGTCGTAAAGCCATCCCCAGTCCACGCCGCGCATCAGTTTAGGGCGGGTCTTGAAGCACGACTCTGCCCACGCAATCACCGCCCGAAAGTGAGCCCACAGCGAATTGGCGCTGTCGTCGTGCTGGTGCTTGCCCATGTAGTCTTCAATGTTACCGCTGCTAATCCACTTGATCGCGGTCTCCAAATAGGCCTGCCGATTGGCAGCACCCTTAAGGTGATCTTTACCTATCTGATACGCTGCACCGCCCACTTTGCTGAAATACCGCTTAGCATCGGATACCCACGGTCCCGAATACACGGCGTTGCGCAATTCCTGGTCCGTAAGCTTCACACCTACGATGTTGACTATTCTGAACCAGTCCAGCTTTTCGCTGTCCGTCCCAGTGCACACGTAGATCATCAGCTCGTAACCCAGTATCTGATCCTCCTTGTCTGATGGCAGGTTGTGGAAGTACAAGTCATCCAGCGAAAAATCGCCATTGACGTATTGGGCCACGGAGATCGTACGCTGCTGACCGTCAATCACCTCGTATTGGTCGTCACCCTTGTCCGCCCAGTACATGATGTTCAAGGGAAATCCCCTCTTTATCGTGCGGATTACGGCGTCTCTCTGCTTATCTTTGTAGACGAACTCCCGTTGATAGGGTGGGCGGATATCCAGCCGTCCGCCATAGCCCACAACACCGCCTTCCCCGTCGTCCCGATAGCCCTTGACCAAGTCGCGGATTGTGATTTCGTGTAGTTTAACGATCATGTGGCAGATTGCTTTTTGCGGATGATAATTCGGAAGTATGGACACTTACCATTGATACTCAGGTCCTTATCATCATCGCCCTTTCTGAATCGTATGATCTCGAACTGTTTCGGATTGTACTTGTCTAGGAAGGTGATCGGCACGCCCATCGCGCCGTCGTAGTCCGCGGGGATGTCCGCCAGTCTGTTCACGTTGATCGCGGCGTAGTTGTCGTATCGCGGGTATTCTTCTGGTGAGTACCGTTTGTAGAGGATCATCTCTTCCTGGCGCTTGGCGTGGTCGAGATTCGTGAACCAGGTGGCATTTCCCAACCTGCGTTTCACAACGCCGTCCACGATCCGATAGGCGCTTCCCTCCTTCTTCGTTTCGATCAACTCCCGCACATGCGCTTTTGGCACGTCAAAGAGCATGTCCCGGCCCGCCGGCCTACGCCCAAGCCAAAGCCTGTTGTCTCTGATGAGCGGGAAGATCTCCTTGTAGGTGATGGCATTCATGTTGCCGATCACAAGGAACTTCTTGTCGTGTTCAACCAGTTGAGCGACGTATTCCCGGAACAGCGAGAACGGGGGGTTCGTGACGACGATATCCGCCTGTTTCAGGATGTCGATGCACTCTCGGCTGCGGAAGTCGCCGTTGCCGGCGAGGTGGGAAATCCCGATGTCTTCGGCTTTGGGAACGTTCTCGCCATCGCGGTAACCGTCGTATTCCAGCCTGATCGCACGCTCGCAGTCATGCTGGGAGAACAGATCCGAACACTGGCTCATGTAGCAGGTGGTGACCAGCTTCTTCAAGCCGAGGCTATCGAAGTTGTGCGAGAAGTAGTGGAAGAAGTTGCTGATCCTGGGATCGTCGCAGTTGCAGTAGACGGTCTTACCACGGAAGTGACGCTTATAGTGCCTCAGCTCATTCTCGATGTCGGAACGCTGGGTGTAGAACTCGTCGTACTTCGCCTGGTTCGCAACGTGAAGCGCGCCGTTCTTCATAGTACCGAATCACTTCCTTGTCTCGGGCTGTTTCGTCTGGAGGGGGAAGTCCGCCCGGGATATTGCTCCGCTGCCTCCAATCTACGTCAAAAACACTTGACATTCCATAGGGCATGGGTCGCGCATCTGCTCTCATGACGCTATTGGTGATCGCCCGTTGGGGGCGGTCATGGCCGGATTGCCTTACATTCGTTGATCAACTCGTCCACTGCGGCCCGCATCTCATCCCTGTATGGCCCCGGCCCTCGCTTGTCGAACACGGCCAGCCAGCGATCAATACATCCGTGGAGACCGTTTCGCTGATTGCGGCGCTCGGGCCGGCTTTCCGTGTCATTGCTCGGTTCCAGGTCTCGCAGTACTTCTTCTGGGTCTTTCATCTTCTTCCCTCTTTCAGCTCGCTATCGGCGACCGGCCGTTGGGGGGGGGGGGACTTCCTACCATTTAAGCAAGGCCATTTCGGGGAAAAAGTGGGACTCAGAGGCCAATCGGGTCATCTGTGACCGGGGTCTTGATCTGGGCACACGGGCTGGATGCTCGGTGCCTGGTGGAAGCGGTCAAGGCCATATGGAGAAGGGTGTATAGGGAGACGTAGCGAGTGACCGGGTCGGCAGATTGACGCGCAATGTCTGCAGTTGGAAAACTCGGCACAGGTCCACCGCTGGATGACGCTGGCACTCATGTTTCCAGAACCCAAACTGAAGATTATCCCCAACCACCAACACCTACCCACGCTCCAAAAGGCGCTTTTGGATGCTAGGACCCGACTACGAAGCCCCAGAATCCCCTTCTAGCCCTCGTCCAACTAATGGCGGTCCACCTACCGACATAGGCAAACCGCCTAGGCTTTGCTGCGACACGGTTCGCGGTATGCCCAAGCTGTCCTCACCTATCAGAATCATTCACACAGCAGAGCGCTTGCGGGCAATGGCAGAGAAAGTGGGCACCCAGCGTACAGCGGGCAGCCACAAGGTGCTAAGCGGTCGTGCACTTGTGTCCTACCTGGCCACGCTTTCAAGCTGGACGTAAAGGCGTGCTCCAGGACATCGGCAGCGCCATGCATGGTGCTCGGCCAAGAGATACCGATGCAGACCCACGCCATTTAGCTGCTACAAGTGAAGATCCAACAGGACCGCTACATCGGAACACTGAGCAACAAGGCCTCCGCTTACAGATCGCGGTAGCGTATCAAAACGTTATGTTGATTACGGTATTACATGATAGACATATCTTCTACATGTGAGAATGCCACGTGCAGGCTCCTTTTCCGCGTCATCCGTTTGCGTGAGCTGCCGCTACCCGGTCCGGATCAAAGACGGTGGCATTTCGCAGCATGGCACACGCAACAAGCAGTAATCGGTCTCCTACGGTGCGCAGTGCTCGGCCGTGTGAATGGCCGCGGGCGCGCAAGGCTCTGTACCTTGCTTTGCTTACGGGATCCCGCTGGGCGGCCACTCTACTCCAATGGTAGACTGCGTTTACCAAGCGGTTGTGACAAGCCCGGCGACGGACGACGTATCGCTTCTTTCCAGATCGTCGGGTAACCGGCGCAACGCCGCATAAGCAGCGGAGAGCTCGATAATCCCGAGCTTGCAGTGCACCAGACGCTTCGGAAAGCAGGGTGGCAAGGACTACGGGACCAACGCCTGGCAGCGAGGCGAGAATGGTAGCATCCGGCAAAGTATCGGGTTTTTCCGGCGTGGACTCGTCATCGGCGGGCTCGGCACAGGCCTTGAGTGAATCAAGTATGGCTTGAATCTTCTGCTCTACCGCGGTCAACTCCTTTCTAACCAGGTCGACCCTCCGTACGAGTGAACCGATATAGGAGGTGGCAGACGCCGTAACTCCCTCAGGTACGGTAAGAGGTTTGGACCGAAGGATGTCGATAACCTGCTTTGCTGTGAAGCGTCGGATGCGGTGCTTTTTGAGAAGGTTAGCCACGGTGGACACCCTTATGCGGCGGGCCCGCTTAGGCGTGGGCGCACGATCCCAGAGCTCCAAGACCCAGGCGGCAGAAAGATCTACTTTGAGTTCAAGGAACTGCGGGTAATAGCGCCAGAGCTGCTGACGGATCTGGTTGGTCAGCCTGGTACGCTCCTTTTTGAGGTCCTCGGCCCTGCGCGAGCAATCGCGAAGCTCAATAACGGTGTCATCGAGTGGGGCGGTCCGCCGCAGACACGCGGGATCCGTACGAATGGCGCTGGCCAATACACGAGCGTCGCGGCGATCATCCTTGGCGCCCGCAGGGGAAAAACGATCCCGGAAGCGGTCCAATTGCTTTGGATTGATGGAAAAGACCTGAAATCCGCGATCATGCAAGCTATCGACGACCGGGCCGTGCGGAACCTCGATGGCGACCGCAATAAAGCGTGCCGCAACAGACACGCAGCTGAGGATCCAGTCAATGAGCTGGCAAAGCCCATCGCCAGAGTGAGGGAAGGCCTTTTCACCGAGGACCGTGCCGTCAGATGCGAGAATACAGGCCTGATGGGACGTCGAGCCCCAGTCAATGCCCACGAAAAAGGTCGGTTGAGGATGAGTAGCCATGGGATGTGTGCGTCTGGTTGACGGAAAATGACGGTGGCGAGTCGCTGCGACGTTCCATCAGTCCCTGTATCGGCGCTCAAAGGCACAGACTTCCTTCGGGAGGTGTATCACAGCACTCTCTGGGGCACACCTCCCCCCCAGGCATTCAAGACAGCAAGGGGCAATTGGTACTCCCAGAGAGTTGACTCGCCGTGATGCGACGCTCAGCGAAGTGCACCGCATTCAGTGATCAAAGGCTGGGCTGGCCAAGCCCAGGACATCATCAGGCAACCTCGGTTGCTAAGATCTCCACCTCAGTGATCACCTTCAGGATGCACACCAAAAGCGTCACGTACAAGATACAGGGGGGGACTTCCTGCCATTTAAGCAAGGCCATTTCAGGGAAAAAGTGGGGCTCAGAGGCCAATCGATTCATCCGTGACCGGGGTCTTGATCTGAGCACACGGGCTGGATGCTCGGTGCCTGGTGGAAGCGGTCAAGGCCATATGGAGAAGGGTGAATTGGGAGACGTAGCGAGTGACTGGGTCGGCAGATTGACGCGCAATGTCTGCAGTTGGAAAACTCGGCACAGGTCCACCACTGGATGACGCTGGCACTCATGTTTCCAGAACCCAAACTGAAGATTATCCCCAACCACCAACACCTACCCACGCTCCAAAAGGCGCTTATGGATGCCAGGACCCGGCTACGTAACCCCAGAATCCCCTTCTAGCTCTCTTCCAACTAATGGTGGTCCACTACCTGCCTTGCGCTGCCGCTCGGATTCGGCTGTGGCGCGTACCAACGTGGAGTGGCCCACGGACGTACGCCTTCTCTGTGATGCATTGCGCAGTCTGGTTAATGAGTTGTACGGACACTGCAAGGCGATAGGAATGATGGGCTGGCGCAAGGCCCGCTGGTGGGTGAAGAGATTAACGACAGCCTATCGCCGTTGCCGTAAGGCCCGTAAGAATGGCTTCCTCGACCGCGTACGTCAGTTTCTTGCGGTTGCGCGCCAGATCATCACAAAGGCGTTAGGGACGGTGAAGACGCTGGAGGAAGTGACCGACAAGATGGCGTGGTACCTGGAAGCCAGCGAAACACGGGTAGACCAAGTGGACCGTCGCTTGCTGAAAAAGGAAGAGATTGACCACAAAGAGAAGATATTTTCTGTTTTCGAACCGCATACGCAGTGGGTCAGGAAAGGAAAGGCCGGTGTGTTAGCTGAGCTCGGCATTCCGGTTTGCGTGCTGGAGGATCAGCATCAATTCATCTTGATGCACCACATGCAGCACGACGGAGGCGATAAGTCGTTCGAGTCTGTATGCGACCTGTAGGGTTCATGAGGAGGCGGTAGCTGTGGTTCGTATTTTGGGGCTGATTCTATACATTGCGAAGGTACGCTTGCTGGCAGGGATCTGGTGCACGTCAATGCCTCTGCCCTCCCGGGCTCGCCATCCTACCGTGGAAACATCTATTGCGAGTTCGGCGGCGAGTTCTTTGGCGGTTTTGTAGCCCTGCGCACGCATCTTTTCGCGTTGCCGCTCGATTCCTCCAGGCATCTTGTGACGCACGCGAATGGTGCGAATGCGTTTTGCGTTGAACCGTCCTCCCAAGCTGTCGCGGTGCCCGCGCAGGTTCAGCTCCTCGGCGGCTTGGGAATCATCGTAGCCTGCCTCAAGCAGCTCCTCCAGTTCGGCCAGGGCCTGCTTGGAGGCATCGCGACGGATGACCGTAGCGCGAGGCAGGGGCAACGCTACTGGAGGCAGCTCGTGGGTTCGTCCGCCACGCAATCGCAATCCGACATTCACCTGGTATCCCCTTCGGGTCAGGGTGATGTCCTCGATCAGCAATCCCAAGAGACGCTTCCGGTCCTTGTTGGTGGTATGAGCCGCTTCCCACACGGTGCCAAAGTCGCTGGCCAACGTAAGGATGCGCTGGTCCAACGCGGCATCGGGTGTGCTATGCTGGGCTTTCTTGTACCGCTCTTGTTCTCTGACGGCTTCACCATGGGCCTTCAGACGGGCTTCCCATTCGGCCTCCAGCGTCGCAGACACGAGGCGATTCGACGGGTCCACTTCCATGTACCTGCGGCGGGCCAGATCCACCTGATATCGTAAGCTTTCGATATGGTTGATTCTCTGGCGATCTGCCGCCTCAAAGTCGCTGCGCAGCTGCTCGCGCACCATCAGCGAAAGCGTCAGGTTCTCCCGGTTGACCGCGGCGACAACAAAGCGACCTACCGCCGCATCCAGCACGTCTCCACGCATGCTTTGGCAGGTACGCGTGCCGCGGCGAACGATGTTCTCCTTGCACAGATAGTACCACTTAACTTCTTTGCGGTTAGTATAGTTGTAGTTTACGCGCATCCTCTGACCACACAGGCCGCAAATGATGCGGGATTGAAGCAAGGCCACCCCCTTGCGTGGCGGCGGCGTACGCTCGGCGCCGCCAAGGTAGCTCGCCGCGTTCGTGCGCATGGTCTCTTGGTTGTGTAAATATTCCTCCCAGTCAATGTAGCCCTTGTGGGCATCCCGAATACACACCAGCCACTGGTCTATGGGCAGGGAGGTACGCTGCACGGACCCATCTGGGCGTGTGCGCATGCCCGTACGGCCGTAGGCGTAGCAGCCGGCATAGCGGGGATTATGGAGGATGCGCTGAATCTGGCTGTAATTGGGCACTGCCCAGTGCACTTCACTGTTACCCGTGTGGGGCCGCGAAGGTAAGCGAATCGCTTGTCGCCGGAACCACTGGGTGGTCTGCATGGCGGACCCCAGTCGCCGGAAGGTCGTGAATACCAAGGCAATCGCTTCGGTGATGGATTGATCTGGATCCAAGACAACCCTGTCTGCTTCGATGTATGCCAGCCCGATCGGTAAGTGAAGCTTGAGCTCTCCACGCAGTGCCTTCGAGCGCTGTCCCCCAACCATGCGTGCGCGTATGCCGCGCAGTTCGTACTCCGAGAGCTGCCCCTTGAGCCCGAGCAGCATCCAGTCGTTGATGTCGCCTACGTCGTAAATGCCATGCTCGTCCAGGATGAGGGTCTTTGCCACGGCTGCGATCCGAAGTAATTGATGCCATTCCGCATTGTCTCGGCACAGGCGTGATACTTCGAGACTGAGCACCATGCCCACTTCTCCAGCACCGACACGCGCACGCAGATCCTGGAATCCCATACGTTGGGTACTGGTGGCGCCAGACTTGCCCTGGTCCTCGTCAATCACGTCAATCCGATCTTCGGGCCAGCCCAAGGCAATGGCACGCCTGCGCAGGTCGTACTGACGGTGCTGGCTCTCCTTGTGGGTCTGCACCTGATGCAGCGAGGACTGGCGGATGTACAGGCAGGCCCGGCGGTTGAGATGGTCGGCAGTGATTTTATGGGATGAGGGTCCGGGCATAGGCGATACGCAATGAGTGAATGAGATGGCAGCTCATGGACGAGGCCTGCCTAAGCAATGGAGCAGATGGGGCGATGGGTGCAGGCTCGCTCGGAGCACAGGTGCTAGGCATCGGTGCAGTAAGCACCAGCGCGTGGGCCAGGCCATGGTGGCACAGGAGGGAGATGGCCTGGCTGTGTTGGCCACTGAGCCACCGCTGGCGCCAACGGTCATAGCGATGGGTGTCCTGGCTATCACGCGATGGGTCATCAGCACGTTTAGGAGTTTTTTTTTGACAGCGCTCGGTGAAGGCTGCTGTAGTGGATGGTTACATCGAAGCGCTCGCGTATCATCTCGGCGAGTTTACGGACGCTGACGGCGTCAGGTAAGGCGCGGCAATTCTCGGCAAACTCTAAGATTTCGGGCGTAATCTTGCGGGGTCCCCGGGGCCCGCGCCGCTCCGGAATCAGGGCTTGCAGACCGCCTGCCCGGAAAGCGCGCTTTACGCGCACACAGGTAGGTACAGACATGCCGTACCGGGCCGCGACCGCTGCAAGAGTCGTGTCTTTCGTATGAGAACGTATCATCTCGTAGCGGACTTGCAGGAGGTCTCGCGGATCGAAGAAGGGGCTGCACTCAAATAGGGGATCGGAGACCGCCTCTGGGTTCGGGTTGAGGGTTCTAGACCTCTGCAGGCGCTCGCTCTTGTCACTGGACATGCCATCAGGAGTAATGATCACCACGGAATATGTACGTCGCTTCGGAATGCAACCTAGGCACACAATAACGACCTACTACGGCCAAAAACAGCTCATTTTCCACGAAGTTGCGCAATACGCGATTATGCGTTGCATTAAAGGTGTTCCTCCAAAAGCGTGTCCACCAGCGACCTCAGGGCCACAAGATCGTCTGCCCGAAAGAGTGCACGGCCCGCTGAAACCCGCTCGAAGTCGTCCACCACGCGCAAGTCTGTCCACGCCCTGGGCAAACACCGTAGCGTGTTTTCATCCACAATGCAGCGTACCAGCCGCACATTGCCAATTGTCAGGCAGTATTGGCGCGGAAATCGGCGACCAAACCATGGATGGAAAGGATGCGTGACCTCTACCCAGTCATCCGAGCCAGAATCCGCCATACCCTGTCGCCGACCGGCATTCGGTAAGGATGATCCGCTGGCGTGGGCTAACGACGATTCCGGCTGCTTCGCATTCGGCAACGTGCGATAAGGCCATGATCGTGGGTTTCATAGGCGAAGCAAAGAAGCGCTATCCGTCCCTTACGTCCTGCAGCATGGATAAGGGCTTCTACTCTGCGAAGAATCGCGACGCCTTGGATGAGCTGCTGGACTTGAACGTCATACCCAAGCTTAGTTACCGCAATGCGAAACAACGCGATCGGGAGTCTCATCCCGATGTTCTCAAGGCGCGTCTACAGCATCCTGCGATCGAGTCCGCCATCAACAACCTGCAACAGCAGGGGATGGGGCTCATACGTACCCACGGAAAGGAGGGCTTCGATCGGTCGGTAGGGCTGGCGGTGCTGGCGGCAGACATTCACCGACTAGGCAAAGTGGTCAGGAATAAAGAAGCGAAACGACGAGCTTGGCACGCCGCTCGCGCGAAGGCCACTTAAGGCTCGCCCGCTCCAGCTTCGGCTGAGCCCTTCTTTTTCTGTCTCCGACAAGCCCGCGACGGGTAAGCTGCATCCACTCTGCGCCGCCAGGAGCTAACGAAGCTCGTTTGAGGGTCAGAAATGACCGCGCAGCGCTTCTGTTACCCTTCCCATCGCTCAGACCAGCGTCCCTATCGGGCCCCCAGCGTGCCCCCGACCTTGCTCCAGCCAGGCAGACGCCCAAAATGCCCTATTCTCTGACAAGCACCATCTAGACCAATCCTTAGCAGACCTACTCGGTACCACAGACCCAGGCCGTTCCGTCACGGGTGAGGATACTCCCAACCAGCCCGGTCCCAAGGCTACCGCATAACCACGTAGAACTCATCAAAACATAAGATCGGTACAGGGCTCACCTCTGTGCGCGCCCTGCTGCTGCACTCACCGGCACGGTTACGATGATGCCGGGTACGGGCAAGCCAAGAGGTCGCCTGGGGTGCACTACAGGCGAGCCAACAGCGGGCTAAAGACCGCGTAGTTGTCCCTTATACCGTCGTCCAGGTCAAGCGGCTGCGCGCGGTCTGCGTAGCTACGCAGCAGATCATCAAACTGGCGCAACTCCAGGTTCTGCTTGGCAATCGCGGCCTTTTGCGTGGTCAGCCGCGCGCTGCGGTGCTGGGTATCCGCATTCCTGATGTCCTCATCCAGCCGGCGCAGACGGGTGGCAAGGATGCCCTGGAGTGGAATCACGTACCGTGTGCGCACACGCGCCAGCGTGCCCGCATGGTATCGATGCAGATACACGAAGCACTGGAAGGCGCGCGCCGGTCCGCTGGTGATGAGCCAGTAAATCGGGCGCTTTCGGTACATCTTCAAGTGGTGCGCATAGAACTTCTGCTGGGCAAATGAACGGAGCTTGGTCCGGCTGGAGCCTTGGCCTGATGAGGCCAAGTGGTCGGCCATAAAGGACAGGCCGGCTTCAAGCTCTTTCGGCCCCCACACCACGCGTAAAAACTCCTCTAAGCGCACCAGCAAATCATCCTCGAACCAAGGGTCTGGGGTTACGGGAACGATCCCGTCATCGTCGGCAGGGAAGGTCCGGTATCGCGTACGATCGAAGCCGACCCCCTTAGCTGCGGCATAGACCAGGCCCGCCTCGTCAAGGCTGTAACGCCCCATCATGCAGCCAAGAGCATACGAGAGGAGTTCAGCCATTGCATCCCTCCTGAACCGAGACGTCTTGTTCCTGTAACGGTAGGCGGGATTGCCCATCAGCGTGATGCGATCTTCAGGTACGCCAGGGCGCATGGTACCCGTCAGCCCGCACAGTTCGATGAAGCGCCGATTGTTGCCTTCCTCCAACGCACGCGTAGTCTGGAAGGCACGCCGGCATTCCGCTTCCCAGATCTGCAGGCATGCTTCAAGGGATTCCGAGCTCCCGCCCTGCTTAAGACGGATGAGCGGGTTTACCTCAAAATCCCAAGCGGTCTCATAAGCATTCCAGTCCGCCCGGGAAATAGCAACAAGCGTGCGCACATGGCGCTCCACGATGCCTTGTAGAGCATCGGGGACACTCGGAGGCGCGGGCAAGCGGCCAAAGTCCCGAATGCCAAAATGCAAGGTGGGGTTGATGGCTTCGGCGAGGCTATCAACTACCGGCGTGTTACAGAAGCCAGCCAACAAAGCGCGGCTGACGGCCGTGTTTCCGGTGACACTGTGCCCGACGTTGTTGTGAATGAATCCCTCGTCATACATCCGGAATCCCTTGGGGCCCGTGCCGACATCCGTCCAGGATAGTGTGGGCTGGAAATAGGTGTCCGGGACAGCATAATGGTTCGGCGCTCTACGGCCACTATGCTCCTGTCGGATTTCGCGAGCGCCATCTTCCCAGTTGATCACATACTCCAGGTTGCCGAACCACCGCCGAAAGCCGCCACCCTTGTTGAGCGGAAACCACTTCAGGCCCGAGCGCACGGTCTCGGCCTGGCTGTGCATCCCAAACCCGATCCGCGCGACATCCACCTCCCACCAGCGCCGCAGAAACCGATTGTTATCGCCGGTTGTCAGCCCGATACGCGCATGTACCACATCCTTCATCAGCGGGCTTTGCGCATACAGGTCGTAGACTTTGCTACCGAGCCAGTAGGCGACCGGACATCCGGGAATGAGCTCGAATTGGTGCTGCGCGATGTTCCGGTAGCGATGTTCACCCCGCAGCAGCGCTTGGCGCTTGTCCGCTGCCTTGCCGTCCACCAGCCGCGCAAAAGCAGGCGTATGGTCCCTCGGCGGTGCGTTCTGTAGTACGAAGGCGGCGGTCTGTACCACCTCTCCGCCAATGCTCTCAAAAGCTTTGGGCCCCAGGTGAGCCAGGACCCGGATGGTGCGGGTGCGCAAAAGGTGGCGCCGCATCTCTTCAAAGGACGCGATAAACATCCAGTTGTGCATAGTGACGAGCGCCGCAAAGCCCTCCGGCTTCGTCATTTGACAGCAACGTTCGATAAAGCAGCTGAACAGGTCCTTCTTAGCTGCTGGAAAAGCTTTCCTCACGTAGGCCTTAAGGATCGCGTTCATGGCATTGCTCCCCATGTACGGCGGGTTGGCCACCACCACATCGTACTGTCTGTGAAGCAGCATGGCCTGGCGTACCAGGCGGAGCACCAGACGTGCGGTCTGTGTCCGAAACATGTCGCCCCGTTGGAGCAGCCGCGCAGCTGTGCGCTCAAGATGTGGGAGCTGCTCTGCCAGATCCGTCGGGACGCTCAGCAAGGAACCTGCCGTAGCCCCATGTTCGAACAGCTTAGCCAGATCCAGCGCATGCTGATGCGCCTTGCCGAAGACCTTCCTTGTCGTGGCATCCGATGCCAGCGCGCCCTTGAGTGACTCGCTGCCCGTGAGAGGAAGGATGTTCAGCCGGGGTCGTTTCGCGAGCAGCTTCGGGTCATCCGCGCGCCCCTTCATCATGAGGCAGAACGTGGTCAGCTGCGCCGCCCGGCGGTCAATGTCGAGCCCGAACAGATTCTTTTCGAGGATGAGCTGCGCCAGGTCTCGCGGCCTGTAGCCGCGTTCCAGATAGATGGCGCGCAGGAGGTCGTATGCCTCCAGTAGGATATGACCGGAGCCGCAGGCAGGGTCGAGAATCGTGACAGCTTCCAGATCGGTGATATGTGTAATATAGGTATGGGGGGGGGGTAATCCTGTGTCTTGTGTCGGATCTACAGTACGCTCATGGAAGGGCATCTGCTCAAGGAGTGCTGAGCGGCGGTCTGCGCCGATCCACAGCGCGCCTAGCGAATTCTGCACCAGATATTGGACGATCCAGTCCGGCGTGAAAAGCTGCGTGGCGGCAGGGATGTCTTCCGAGGCCACGACCGTGCCCATCACTTCGTCTTTGCGCTCGGAGATATAGAACTGGTACAGCCAGCCAACCACTTTAATATCCTGCCATGCTTCTTCGTGAACATCCTGCACGAGCCGTCGGATAACGGAGTCGGAATGAAGCAGGTTGGCGGGCAGCAGGAGGGCGCTGGCGGCCTGTACGCGGTCAAACAGCTGAGGGATGGCGCGGTGCAACGCATTGCACTGCGCGAGCAACAGCATCCGGTAAAGCTCTTCTTCACGTCCGCCATCCAGCTTCATGTGCAGAGCGCGCGAACGATCTAGGCCCGGCAGCTGCACATCCTGCACATGGTGCATAATTTCGGGTTCCTGGTCGTCGTTCCTGTGGCTGAGGACACGATAGCCGTGGCCCAGGTATCCGTGCAGCTCCATAAAGCGCAGGGCTACCAGGCGGTTAAACCAGGTGTAGGCCATCTCATCGACCACGGTGGCATACCCTTGGCTCGCGATGCGCTCCGCCAGTTGCTGGCGGGGCTGTGCGGCGGCAGCTGGAAGGACATGGGGGCCGACAAGAAGGGCATCGCCACGTATTTTCGAGGGTGCAGTGCCATCGGGATACAGCCCGAGCAGCTGCATCTGGGCTGTCACTGCTGCTAAGAAGTCGCGGCGCGCGCCTCGGGCATAAGACCGCAGGGAAGAGAGATTCATTACGTATCAGAGGGTTGACGCAGCAGAAGGCCAAGCCGGTGAGGGCCACAAGGTACAGGAGGCCGGTGCCAGCCAAGTGGCCAGCGGATCTGTAAGGCACGCATCAATCTTTTCGCAGGCATTTGATGGCCGCGTTAGGCGGCGAAACGCAAAAATGCGTCCGAGACCGCGACACGAGCTCGGGGGCACCGAGGCCAGATTCGCCGCGTTCGGTGCGGGCAGAAGCTCTTTGGTTGCGCCGGCGTCGGCTGCCACCTTCCACAATCTCGCCAGACCTGTGGGGTCCTAAGTGATGTCGACGATACATATGGGGCCGTGCGCCACCACGTGAGACAGCATTTTGGTGTCCAGTAAGTTGGTGCATAGCGCCAGGCACGCAGCCAATGTCAGCCCCTCCGCTCAAGATGTAGGTCACCAGAAGAAGACAGATGCCGGCTTAGCAGCGGCGTCAGCCGCGCAACAGTTGCACCACGAAGTACTCCTGGACACAAGTGGGGCGTTGGCCCCTTCTATGATCAGTTTCGTGTGGCGATTGCGGATGTCCCGGCCTGCAGAGAGGGTGTGCAGCAGCTGGTCAAGGTCTTGAGCAGTCCAGGCACTTTCAGAAGTCATCATCGAGGACCCGATCGATGGTCACCTCGATCTCCTGCTGTAGCGCACCTGCTTCCGCGTTGGTGAGACGGAGGTGGTACTTTGCTCGCTTATCGTAATGCGGAAGGTCGCGAAGCGTCAGGGTGACAGCATGTATGCGATCGCGTTGCTCCGCAGACGTGCTGTTTAATCGGATCGTTTGCACATTGCTGATCGGTATCGATCCAGCGTAGATGGCAACCTTGAGTGTTACGCCCAGCACCATTTCCGACACCGCCTCCGTCTGTAATAGCTCAAAGCGGTGCAACTTAGTCGTGATTCGGAATCTATGGCCCAGTACCTGCACCTGGGCGTGTCTGGGCGGCACCTTGTCACGCTTCTCCCGAACCGTTATGATAGGGATGCAGACTTCCTGCAGCATGGCGCCGCCATGAAAGAAGCGCGTGCTCCCTCTGAAGTTAAAGCGGTTGTAGGCCTTCGGAATTAGGAACTGCATGTCGCCTCCAGCGCCAGCGGAGGTCTTGGTGTGGCCGAGCCATGTGCCGTCTGCTGTTGGCAGGCGCTTACCCAACAGGTAGCGCTGTTTGCTTATTACTGACCTTGGGGGCTCGTGCGTCAGGGGGCTGTGGTCTGGCGCTGCAGGTTGTGTTGCGGTATAGACGAACCCGTGGTCGGCCGTGACGAGCACATAGGTGGCATTGAGTGAATTTATTAGATGCTTGATCAGTTGGGTAAGGGTATTGATGGCGCGCCGGGTTGCGGCACAGGCTTCAGATTCCGTGTTTCGCGAATCTCCCACAGCATCGATTTCGTTGTGGTAGATGTATACGACGCGAGCGCCTCCAACGAGCGCCCTGCCCTCCTGTCGGCTCATCGCCAGAAGATCCTTGGCGTTCACGGCAATGCCGCTCGCACTGGCTTTGAGTACTGCGTCACGCTGCTCAAGGGAGCCTGACGGCTGGCCGTCCACCAGGACTGATCCACTCTTTGCGTAATGAAGTGCCCTGTGGGGCAGCAGGCTTGCCATGCCGAGCGCGGTATACGATGGTAGCACGCCGAGCTGCGAGGTGAGTGAGGCATCGATACCCCTTTGGCCATTAAGTCTCCGCATAAGTGCTTCGCCCGCCTCAAATCTCAGGGCATCACTGATGATGACGAAGGCGCGCCGCTTCGCGCCACGGTTATGCAGGTAGGGGCTGACGTTGAGGGTAAAGAAGTGCTTCTGTTGAGGCACGGACCCGCACTCCCATCGCCTAGGCAGGCAAGCGTCGATGTGAAGGCTCCAGGCGAGCGCAAGCTCCGTCAGGAACCAATGGCTGTAGCAGTCTTCGACGCGCCTGGCAAGTCTTTTCAAGGTTCCAGCCCCATATTCAGGGGCCGCGTCGAGTGCGTCTCGAAACTGCCGGTAAAGCTGATCAAAGCGGAAGAGCTCACGCTCATACCAACGATAAAGTTCTTCCCCACTTCTTGAGCCAAAGCCTTCCTGGTGCGTACTTCGAAGCTCCAGCAGCCGGGCGGCTGCGGCCAGCGCTTCGTAGACGGCGGACCAGGAGTCCCGCACATCCTTGGGCACCGAGTGGGACGTGATCCAGTGGCCCTGCTTCCGATGCTCACACACCCGACAGGTTTCTTCCGCATCAGCGGCATGGTCTTGCGCGGCCAGCCTGTGCGCTAACTCCTGTGCAATGATCGCGTCAATGCCCGAGAAGGTGTGTACCTCAGCCAGCTCCTCAGCGTGGAAAGCACACAGTGGCGATATGATAGCCAACTGGCGCCAGGCCCGGTCGGCCCACCAGTTATAGCTGCTACCCAGGCGGTGGCTGTCGCGCCACTGGGCTGCGAAAACCACGGCATGGCGGATGCCTGGAGGCTTTAGGACCAGATTCTGCAACGTCTGAGGGACACGGTCGGCCCTGAGAGCGTGGCTAAGGTCGGTGACCAACACCCGATGGACCCAGTCGGCAATCGAAGGCGTTGGGGCGGAATACCCGAAGAGTTGCTTCGTAAGCTTCCAGAAGGTGCTGCTCAGGTCAAGGCGTTCAATCTCTTTCCAGCGCGGTGGTGGCATATGAGGCTGGGCCCCACCCGGGGATGGCGCCCAGGAATGTAACAGTGCCAGGAAGATGTCAAAGGGCTGGTCGGTAGCGGCTTTCGTAGCTACGGCAAGCATCTTGCGATCCAGATCCAGCGGCGTGTCCCGAGCGCTGACCTGCGCCTTGAGAGCCTCTGTGCGCTTGGCGCTCTTAAAGAACTTGCGGCGTTTCCTTACATGCTCACGCAGCGTGCTGCCATGTAGGCCGAGCTCGGCTAGCACGATGGAGTCGTAGTCCGCCCGAAAGGTTGGGCTGTATAAGCGGATGTCGCACAGCCAGTCCTCGTCTGCGGGAGGCGTTTGTTCACTTAAGTAGAGCAGATATTGGCGCTCAGGGGGCCCAAGCTCGATCTGCACCTTCACCTGTAGGCTGCTGCACGCAGAGAGCTCGATCATTTCGACGCCTTCGAGCTGGATCGCGGGCAGGTCGTTCTCAAAGTGCGCTCCGGCGTCATCCCAAAAGACGACACGGGTATCCCTGTCGTCAAAGAGCTTCTGTAACTTAGCTACCAGTGTCGTGATCTTCATGATGCGGGCGGACGTCCTGTAATACCTCGGACATTTGCGAGAAGGCCTCCGAATTTGCCATAGTTGACCTTAACTCCATCATCGAGGTCCAGCGATATCTGTTGGTCCGCGAAGTAGCGTAGCTTATCGTCGAAGTCTTGCAGCTCCAAGAGATCCTTCTGCAGATTTGCCTTTTCCTTTTCAAGTCGGCGCTGGCGGGCTCTGCCTGCCGATTCAATGTCAGTTGTCAGCTGCTTAAGGCGCGAAGCCGTCTTACTTTGCAGTGCAATGACATAGTCGGTCCGCATGCGTGCCAGCGTGCCTTCGTGGTAGCGGTGCAGGTATACCAAGCACTGAAAGGTGCGTCGTCGCCCGCTGGTGAACAACCAGTAGATGGGCCGCTTCTTGTAGGTCGTCAGATGATCTTTGTAGAAGCCGCGCACCAAGTATCGTCGCAGTGTGCTGCGACTGGACCCGCGGGCGTTGGCACTCAGGCCTTTGGCCAGAAACGAGAGGTTGGTTTCCAGCTCGGTCGGATCCCATACTGTGGCGACGAAGCGTATCAGGCGGTTAGCCGCATCATCCTCGAACCATGGCTGGGCCGTGATGGGGACGATCCCGTCGTTATCTGCTGGGAATGCTGTGTAGCGGCTGAAGTCAAAGCCCTCGGAGCCGCTTCCGGCGTACACGAGCCCTGGCGCATCGAGGCTGTATCGTCCCATCATGCATGCAATCGCGAAGGAAACCAGTTCAGTAATGGAGTCTCGCAGAAACCGTGCTTGCCTTTCTTCCTCTGACGCGATGCTTCGATAGCGGTAGGCCGGGTTCACAGTGAGCGTGACCTCTTCCAGCGGGACCACAGGCGAGAGCTCATCGGCTAGGCCGTATGCGTCGATAAAGACGCGGTTGATTTCTTCTTCCAGGCTGCGCGTGGTGCGCGCGGCTTCCCTATTAGATGCAACCCATGCGTGGTAGCAGGTCTCCAGAGGTGCCGGATTTGCAGCTGCAACGGGCAGCACTGGCGGGCCCTGGAAATCCCAGGATGACTCAAAAGCGTCCCAGTCCTTGCGCGCAATGCGCGTCAGGGCACTGACATTGGTGTCTACCTGCAGAGCCTCTTGCTCTGTGGTGGGCTCGACGAAAGGTATCTTGGCGAAATAGCCGACCGAAAAGCTAAGAGTTGGATTCAATGCACTGTTGATAGCGGCCAGTACAGGGGAATTACTGAACCCAGCGACGCGGCGAAGGCCTACTTTGGCGCATTCAAATGCGCAATTCCCTTTGTTACCATGAATATCGCCACCGTCATTCAACCGGAATGAAGGCGGCCCAGAAGCAATATCGGACCATGTCAGTGCCTTACGAAAGTAGTACCCGATATTCTGAACCCTTGACCTTGGTTTTCCTCCGTCCTCTGAGCCGTAGAGGCGGATTTCTCGCCCGTCTTCCTCCCAGTTGACCACATACTCATGATTCCCGTACCACTTGCGGGATGTGCCCCCCTTGTTGTGCGGAAACCACTTCTTGCCCGAACGCTGCGCCTCTTTCCGGTCTCTCATCCCAAACCCAATGCGGCCATAATCTACCTCCCACCACCGCCGTAGGAATCGACTAGTGTCTCCTATTTGCAAGCCCACCCTGGCGTCTAAAGTCTGCCCGAGTGGTGTGCCGCGCCGGAATGCGTCGAGGAGGGCGTCACTGAGCCAATACGCGATGGGAGAGCCGGGTATCAGCTCAAACTGGTGCTGCGCGATGTTCTGGTAGCGATGCTTACCCTGCAGCAGTGCTTGGCGTTTTTGCGCAGCGCAGCCGTCCACCAGCTGCGTGAACGTAGGTTTGTAGCTCTGAGGCGGTGCGTTTTGCAGCACGAACGCGGCTGTTTGAACCACCTGTCCACTAATGCTCTCAAAAGCCCGGGCCCCCAGATGGGCCAGCACCCGAATGGTGTGGGTGCGCAAGAGGCCGCACCGCATCTTTTCAAAGGAGGACAAGAACATCCAGCTGTGCATGGTGACCATGGCGCAGAAACCGCCGGGTTTGGCCAAGTCCAAGCCGCGCTGAATGAAGCAGGCAAAAAGGTCCCGATATGCTGTCGGATAGTGCTTTCGCACATGTTTCTTGAGCGATGCGCACATTGAGCCGCTGCCCATGTACGGTGGGTTTGTGACCACAAATCCGTACCGCCGGGCCAACAGCTGCGCCTGCGCCACCAGGGGCCTTAAACGCCTGAGCGCATCGGCAGCAAATGCGTCTTGAGGTGTGGGCGCTCTGCAGAGGCGCGCCAAGGCAGGGAGCTTGTCGCTAAGGGTCTCAGGCACCTTCAATAAGGAGCCGAAGGTGGTGCCTTCCAGAAAGAGCTGCTTGAGTGGCTCAAGGTCATCGGCGCTCACGCCATAATGAGCCAATAGCAGGCTCTCGGTGAGGAGCTGCACATCCAGGTCCCCGCTGTCACGAATGGGCCGCACATTCAAAGGCACCGTCGGGGCTGTTAGCAGGTCAGGATCATCTTCCAGTCCCTTCATCAGAAGGGCAAAGCTGGCAAGTTGCGTAGCCCGTGGATCGACATCCAGGCCGAACAGGTTCTTTTCGAGGATGAACTGCGCCAAGTCTCGGGGCCTGTAACCGCGTTCCAGATAGATGGCGCGCAGGAGGTCGTACGCCTCCAGCAGGATATGCCCGGAGCCGCAGGCAGGGTCGAGAATCGTGACTGCTTCCAGGTCGGATATATGTGTAAGATAGGTATGGGGGGGGTAATCCTGTGTTTTGCGTCGGATCTACAGTACGCTCATGGAAGGGCATCTGCTTAAGGAGTGCTGAGCGGCGGTCTGCGCCGATCCACAGCGCGCCTAGCGAATTCTGCACCAGATATTGGACGATCCAGTCCGGCGTAAAAAGCTGCGTGGCGGCAGGGATATCTTCCGCGGCCACGGTCTTGCCGATCACCTCTTTCTTGCGCTCGGCATTGTAGAATTGGTACAGCCACCCGACAATCTCGATGTCCTCCCAGGCATCTTCGGGCACCTCATTCACCAGCTGCTTCATAGGCGATTGGGTGTGTAGGAGGTTGCGGGGAATCAGGAGCTCCGTAGCGCTGCCGATAGGATCGAACAGCAGTGGCATGGCTTGGCTCAGGGCGTTGCATTGAGCCACGATCAACAGCCGGTAGAGCGCTTCGTCCTGTGAGCCGTCCAGCTTCAGCCGAATCACTTGGGTGCGATCCAAGCCAGGCAGTGCCACTTCCGTGGCACGCTTGAGGATTTCAGGCTCGCTGGCCCCATTTGGGTGGCTGAGGACGCGCAGCCCGTGGCGGAGATGGCCGTGCAGCTCCATGTACCGGATGGCCACAAACCGGTTGAACCAAGTGTAGGCCATCTCTTCCTTGAATTGGGCAAAGCCATGGCGCTCAATGCGCGCTTTCAGCTGCTCACGCAGCCGTGCAACCCGTATAGGAAAGTGCGCCCCGCCGATAAATACCGTGTCACCACGTTGCGTGAGCGGTGCGGCACCATGTGCGGTGAGGCCGTACTCGGCAGCCCGCTCCGTCACGGCCGTGATGAATGCGCGTCGCGCCCGCTCCGCGTAGGATTTCAGCTGAGCAAAATGCTTCACAGGCTATAGGATCCTGACATGCGATGTTTCCCTCAGTGCTTGCTCCAGCTCACTGCGTAGAGCTGCAAGGAATGCGTCTACATCGGCGAGCGTCTTCAAGGGGTGCCTAGGAGCCAGCTTAGCAGCACGAACATCGCGGATCTTCGGTGGTGAGGGCTCTGGCTCAGGGCGCTGCTTTAAACGTGCAATGTCTCTTCGCGCTGCAGACTCGAGGTCTGGCGCCTCGCGCGTAGCCTGCCCAAGGTGGGTGAGCGTACTCGTTAGATCCACACGTCTCTGCAGCTTCTGGAGCGGTGCCAGAATGCTCCCCTTTGATGCGCGGGCCCGCGGCAACGCGTCAATCGCAGCTTCAACGGTAGCCAGAGCCGCTTTAACGCTGGTCTTTGCCGCTGCGCGGTGCTTATTGAGCAGGCGCTGATTGACGCTCTCAACCCTGCGGATAAGATCATCCACCTCTTGGATCATGCCGAACGGCTTCGAAGCACTGTGAATCTCCCGCAGACGTATGAGTGCACCCTTAGCTCTGTCATCTCTGCTTAGCTCCAGGTCGTTTTGCTCAAAGCGGCGCAGTGCCTCTACCAGCCTCAGCCAAGTGGGCAGCTGGTGGTTCAGAAAATGCCCAAGATCGCTGGCCGCCCCTTTGGTAGCGGTAAGGTCGGGCTCGGCCTTTAGAAAGCGTTTCAAGAAAGGAAGCGTCTCACGCACAGCCAGTAAGGCCTGGACGATCTCCGACGCGCGGGTGGCTCTGGGGTAGTCCGGCAGGCTTTCGGAGCTACGCTGGTGGTCAACGTACCGCCCAATCGTAGTCTTCCAGGCCTGTAGGTGATCCTTTAAGAATGATACAAGCGCGTCGGCGTCGTTTGGTCCAAGTTCATGGAAGAGCTGGTGCCCAAGGCGCTTGGCAGCTGCCAAAGTGCTGTCGTCAATGCGCTCGCGAGCCCGGACGACCAGAGTCTTCCATGTACCTCTCTTTCGAAAGAGGTCGGCAAGCTGTGGCTTATCCACCGCGGCGCTGCCGCGCAGTACCTGTACCCTGCTTAGTATGACCAGTCTGGCCAAGAGCAGGATGACCTCCCCTTCTGGCCATCCGTACGGGCGCCGCGTGTACCTTTTTACCAGATCGCTAATCACGATGCGCCGGCTCAGCTTCGAACTGAGAACAAGGTATTCGGTAAGGTCCTCGAGTGCTCGACGGTTTGGCTGACCTTCGTCACGGATCAGGGGCCCTTGGCCGCTGGAAGCGCGTCGAAGCAGGGTGGCTGCGCTCCTGACCGGATCGGCCTCAAATCGATCCAGGTACCCCATCTTGCTGAACGTGTTCTCGATGAGGTAGTCCAGCGCTTTATCGAAGGACCGTGCAGCCCCATGGCTCGTGGTCTGAAGCATCTGACCGGCTGCAAAAAACTGAGCTTCGCCGATGTGCTTGTCCAAAAGGAGGTGCAAACGCTTGCGCCGCTGCCCGCACTGGCTCCAAAGGTTCTGATGGATGTTCTTTATCGACGGCGGCAGGGTCTGCCCATCCTGCGTACGCAGATACGTTTCTGTGCGGCAAAGCTTGGTCAGCTCCCGATTAAACGAAGGGTCATCTGGCAGGCGAATAAGGACCTGGCCGCCGGACTGCCTGCTCGCCTGAAGGCAGTGAGCCGGGTCGCGATGCACGTCAAAGTCGTCCGCAAGCGGCGTAATAACCGAAACCACGAGCGCGCCGTCCACCCGGTTGCCCAGGACGCTCCCATCAGCCTCCCTCTGTAGCGTGAAGTCCTTCTTGCTCGGCTTGTAACGGTGCTTCGACTTGTCCGCGAACACCTCTTGGTAGATAAGCTTCGTCAGCACCTCGGACTTCTTGTGGGGCTCAACTTCAGTGCGGGCGATCTTGCGGCTGACCTCCTGCTCCTCGCTGGTCAGAAATGAGTAATGGTCGCCGTTGCGACTGATGAGCGTCAGCCGCTCCAGCCGCAAAAGACCCTCCTCGATACTGGCGCGGAGCGCAAGCCGGGGGGCGTCAATCTGCGCCAAACAAAGCGTCACCAAGTTGTCGACGTTGCACCGGACCTCGGTGACGAAACGGACAAGAAACAGCACCTTCAAGACATCTACGTCCAAAGGCTGCAGTGCTTGGTCCTTCGAGGCCTGCTCAATGGTCAGTTTGACCGAGGTGTCCAGGAAATTCTCGATGGCTGGGTAAAAGCGGTAGAGTGGAATAAGCACACCGACCGGGTCGTCGGCCACCAAGCGCAAGGCCTGTTGGAACGCGTCGAGCAGCGATCGCTCTCCCCGTGCAAGGTGCTTGCCAGTAGCACCAGCCGCGCGAATAGCTTCGAACACCTTCTGCAGGAGCTTGAACTGGTAAGGCGCCACCGGATAGTTGCGGACAAAGCCCGCCTGATTGGCAAAAGGCGACATCGTCATGCCCACATCGCGGAAGGAAAGCTGGTTTTTTAAGATGTCGCCCTTGGCCCTGAAGACGTCCTCCAGCGTGCTGCGAACCTCGGGCCGCTTGGCCAACAGGCGCCGCTGAAGAACCTCATCGACGTTCGCGCTCGATAATGACAGGCGCGTCTGGAAACGTCCCTGAATTTTGGAAAAGTCGTTGGCTAGGCTGCGCTCTACACTGCCTACCACCTTGTCGATATCTTCCTGCGATGTGACAACGATCCAGGCCCGGCCGCGACACACCGTGCCCAGCATCTCCGTGATGGTCTGCAGACGCAACATGAGGGAAGTGTCCGTCCCGATGAACTGACCCACCTCATCAATCAGGAACACCAAGCGGTGCTCCTGCCCTTTGCGGTCAATAAATTCTTTGACCCACTTGCAGAAATTCTCGACCGTGAGCGGAAACTGCTCCCTGGCGGTATCTATCAGCTGATCACTCGCTTGCGCGCTCTGCTCGAGCACGTCAGATAGCGCCCCCGCCACCTCTTTACGATAAAAGTGCCAGGCGTGTCGCAGGGCTGGCCACGATCCCTTGGCCCTTGCGGCAAAGGCCTCGTGAAAGGACGTCAACAAGCCGCGGCCTTCAAGTCGGCGCTCAATGCCAGCGATATGTGGGTAATCAGCGCAGTACCCGGCATGCTTGTCCAAGACGCGGACCAGCACCTGCAGCATCGGGTCCTTCTTGGTGCGATCGGCTTGGCCGTCGATGTTGAAGAGGATGACGTCCGTGCTAGAAGCTGCCGCGCGCTGGATGTCCTTGCGAAGCACGGGGTCACGGACCTTTGCGTCGAAGAAGTCAACAGCGCGACGGGTCTCGCCAGCGAGCGTGTGCTCGTCATTCTTGAGCAGGTAGGACAGCACCTTGATGAAGTGGGACTTGCCGGATCCGAAAAAGCCGGACACCCAGACGCCCGTGTTGCCGATCAGGTCGGGGTCGGCGCCGCGCTGTAGCGACATGCTGTACATCGAGAAAAACTGCTCAAAGTGCCGCTTCAGCTCATGCGTGACCACGAATTCGTCCAGCTCCTGCCAGACGGACATGGCATCCAGCTGATCCGCCTTTATGACGCCGTTAAGGTGGCGAAAGACATCCCTCTCAAAAAGCTCTCGAATCCTCATGGCAACAATTCTTTGAAGCTCTAGTGACTATGGCACCAGGCGGAGAGCCCGGTAGTAATGACGATCATTCAGCGCGCGGCTCGTGCCTCCAAAAAGCTGCAGGCTGCCATCTTCGTAGGTGCCGGGAAAAAACAACACGGCGGGGATCTGGTCCATGAGCTGATGGAGTGCTGCGAGCAGCTCATGCGTTCGAAGTAGCGGGTAGGCGCTCCCCACCCCGTGAATGAGAATCAGGTTGTATCTGTCAGGTCTGGCCACGGAGGCGAGCCGTCCGGCGACGCGTTCTGGAGCCAGGGGTCCCTCCAGCGCCTCAAGCAGCAACCTATTGCCCCGGTCCCGCTGCAGCCGGAAGCACATGTCTAGGAATCCCAACTCCTTCAGGAAGTCAATCACAAGTCTGAACAGGTTCACCGACGCGGGGCGTATGTCCTGCGGGGCTCCCTTGAGGCGGTCCACAAGCCGCGCGACATGCTGCCTTACGGCCAGCTCCTCTTTGGGTGGATAGTCGAAGATATAGAACGCGATTTCGTTGCCGATGCCCTGGCTATTTAGAAACGACGCGGAAGCGATGCGGTCGAAAAGGTGATTCAGCCGTTCGCGAAGCTGGTCATCCATGGGAAGTAGCGGGTGTTCGTATGCTTAGCAGCGCCCTGCCAAGCTGTTGGGCCCCCGCGCGGCGGTGCCCCGGCTACGGGAGGGAGCGGGTCGTCCGCCCACAGGCTTGGCGATAATGATCACTGAAGCCGAGTAATCTATATGGCGGTTAGCAGCGCGGCTGACCGCAAATCTTCGTGTGACACTTCTTGGCGCCTCAATGTCGCCCGACCAGGGCCAAGGTGCCTTCAGAGAGGTCTATGCAAGACGCAAGCCGCCATCTGTTGGGCCGTCGCGAATCAAAACGACCGCCCGATTTCTTTCGCCTGCGGAATGCAGCCACCGTCCGAGTATACCAATACAAGACGAATTCTGCTCGCATGCTGGCCATCATTGAGCTCGGCGTTGGAGGATCTGCAAGGATGCGAAAGCATGATCTGGGTGGTCTGGGGCCCAGCAACGCCTGCGATGCGATGCTCATGTTGGCTCTGGATCCTTGCCAAGAGTGCACGAAAGGGTCACAGTATGGGACATCGCCACCGATCAGGTCTAAGGTAGGTGCCTCTGGCGACTGGGCCAACCCATGCCGCCGTCTACGGCGGCCGCACGGTGATGCAGCGCACCACGTATCGCTCACCCTCGCCCTCCAGATATCTAAGCAGCATCCTGTCGATGTGCACGGCCTGCAGCCGCAAGGTTTTGGGGTCGTCCACATACCCTATCTGCGCCAACATACCATGAACTATTCTCCTCAGCGCCTGGATAGTGCAGGCACTCCACAGCGGCATGACGGGATCGCGGCCCCTGCAATCCTCCAGGTAGTCATGCCAGTCTGCCGTTGTGAGGCGCGGCGCAAATTGGTGGTAAAGGTCTCGTACGGTCAGATCCACGTAGTCGCCAAGAAGGCGACTGCGTTTGATGGCAGCGGCGAAGCAGGCCTGCTGAGCCAACCGGTAGGATCCATCGCGCACCATCTCCCACAGCGGTGGCTCCATAAGTTGCAGACGGCTGCGCAGCACGTTCGCAATCTTTGTCGCCGCCTGCCTGCTGCGCATCTGCAGGCAATTCTCCGTCACGATGGCGTGGCGCCAGTCCGCTCGTGATGCCCCGTCGAGCAGCAGTCCGGCCACGATGCGGCTGTCAGCCACACGCAAAGAGGCCGCTGTGAGCGTGGAATGGTATCGTGATCTGACGTGTCGCAATGTGCTGCGCCCCAATTGCACACATAGTCACCGACGCGGGTGCCCAATGGCAGACTGGGATGACCGTACCAGGCGGCCGCGTATCCAGGTGGCAATTCATCCCAGCGGCTTCTTCTCTCTACCCTCTTCTCTCGTTACGGCTGCCCGATGACCTCGTCGCACCGAGCTTGGCGCGCCTAGTGTGCCTGGTGTGACATCAACGGCCAGACCGATGGCCACGTGCCGTCGCCGTCGCCGTCGCATAGACCTCCAGGTAGTATCGCTCGTACTGCGGAACGATCGCTTCCTCCTTGTAGTGGCGCACCGCATGCGCGCGCGCCGCAGCCGCCATCTGCATCCGCAGGGAATCATCCTGCAAAAGCTGCGCCGTTCGGTCCGTAAAGGCGTCCAGGTCCCCTAGCGGACACAAAAATCCGCCGCCACTGCCCCGCACCACCTCGGGGAGCCCCCCGATGTCGGAGCACACTACCGGCACGCCGCACGCCATGGCCTCCAAGGCAGCCAAACCGAACGACTCGAACGCGCTGGGCAAAATAAAGACATCAGATACCGACAGGATGTCGGCAATCGGGTCCTGCTTGCCAAGAAAACGCACATGCGCATACACGCCCAATGCCCGCGTTAAACGCTCCGCTCCAGCACGCTCTGGTCCATCACCTACAAGCAGCAGCTTGACTGGCACCCCGCGGTCGCGAAGACGCTTGAAAACCTGCACCACATGCGGCGTGTTCTTGACCGTGCGAAAGTTGGATACGTGCACCAACACCTTCTCGCCGCCAGGACAGAAGTGCCGGCGGATCCCGCAGCCCAGCCGCCGCGAAAACTGCTCTGTATTGATGAAGTTGGGAATCACCTGGATGTCGCCATTCACCCCGAAAGCCTCGTACGTCTCCCGCCTCAAAGCATCTGACACGGCGGTCACGCCATCAGACGCATTGATGGAATGCGTCACCACGGGCGCAAACGTCGGGTCCTGACCCACGATGGTGATGTCAGTGCCGTGCAGCGTAGTAACCACCGGCACGGTCATGCCCTGGTCATGCAGGATGTCGCGCGCCAGAATAGCACTGGTGGCGTGCGGAATCGCATAATGCACGTGCAGCAGGTCCAACGCATGGTAGCGGGCCACATCCACCATCGTGCTGCTTAGCGCCAGCGAATACGGATGGTACTGGAAGATGGGATAGCTCCGCACGCCCACCTCGTGAAAAAAGATGTTGTCCGTCACCGCATCCAGACGAAACGGCATCTGGTATGAGATGAAGTGGATCTGATGGCCGCGCCGCGCCAGCGCTTTGCCCAGCTCCGTAGCCACGACGCCGCTGCCGCCGTAGATGGGATAACACGTGATGCCAATATTCATCGCTCGCTCTGCCTAGCCGCCACGGAAACACGATCGGATCGCTGTTGTTGCAGGCCACGCACAACTTTGCGCTTATGAAGTCTGGCCTCTTGATTGGCGGTATGCTTTTAGCAGGCACCCTGCAAGGTCCCAGCGCCGCCGCGCAACAATTCGGTGTTTCCTTCGGGCTCAACTACCAGCAGCTATCTGACCTGTCGTTCAACAGCCTGGAGACGCGCTTTAAGAGCAAAGAGGGGTGGCATGTGGGTGTGTGGTTTGAGTTTGCGATCGGCCCGATCGGTATCCGGCCCGGGCTGCGTTACGTGGATGCTGGCCAGCTCTTCGATGGCATCAACGAGACGTTTCCGGCGACGCGGGACCAGTTCGATGTCAGTATGGTGGAGATTCCGTTCGTGTTCAGGTACGGCATCAAAGCGCCGGTCATCGGACCGTACGTATTTGTGGGGCCCGTTCTTCGGTTTCCGTCATTCACGGACAAGGTGATCAGCAATGACCTAGCGCCGATGTCGATAGCCGGCGAGGCGGGCGTGGGGCTGCAGATCACGTTAGGCGGGCTGAAGCTGTACCCAGAAGTGGCCTACACGTTCGGGTTCACCAACTTCATTGAGGACGAGATTGTGATCGACTTCGTCACGCTCACGCCTGAAGGATCGCAACGCCTCAACTCCGCCATGGTGAGGCTTGCGGTCGGCTTCTAAGGAGCGAGCGCTACGGAACGTACGCATAGAAGCGGAAGCGCGTAGAATCCGGTACGAATCCAAAGAAGAATTTCACCGGCTTCTTACCGATCGTCCACTCTGGAATGCTGCGTGGCGCCGCTAAGGAGCGCTCGCTATAGAAGTGGCGCGTCTCTAACGGAAAAGGCCGTTCTGACTCTTCGGCTTTCCGAAGGCAATAGGCTAGCGCAAGGGTACGGTGCCACCTGTCTGCATGCGGGTAATACGGGAATGTGTCAGAGCTGGTATGTTGGTCAAGGGCGGTGAAGGAGTTCCACGTATCCTCGCCCCGCCAAACCGCGCTGAACTGGTATGGGTCACGTACCACCTCTTCGAGGGTGCCTTGGCCACGCCAATTGGTTTGCGCACGATTGCGTGCCACCCACCCGACAAGCACCTGCTCCTCGGGTCGCTTCGTTTCGGAATACATCAGGCGCGCCAGCCACAGCGTTTCATCATCGACGTGAATAGGCGGCACCTTCTTGGGTACTTGGGTCGGATCTAGAGGTACCGGACAGGTGACTGGTGGCAACGGGTCGTGACTTATCTGAGCGACTATGACGTGTTCTGGTGTTGGCGGACCAAATACCTTCTCTGTAGCAACGGACATGGCCACCAGCGCGAGGCCCACTGCGGCTAAATGCCGTCCTGCTGATCTGAATGATCTATGCATGATCTCTACTGACGCTCAATTATTCTCTGCTGTGCCCTGCTGCCGCGCGACGGGCAGGGCCCGGCGATGACTGGCTCGGCATGGCCTGGAATATCCTCGCTGATCAGAATATTCCGTTTGTGCGAGAAGCCTTCTCGCACCTGGGGCGGATTCGCACGCTGGCCGGTCACGCCATCACGCCAGAGGCCCTGGAGGACGCGGCCATCCTTCTGGTACGCAGCGTCACGCAGGTTGACGCGCGCCTTGTCCGTGAAAGCTGCCTGCGCTTTGTTGGCTCGGCCACTATCGGCACCGACCACATCGATCGGGCAGCGCTCCAGGCGCACCAGATCACATTCGCCCATTCCCCAGGCTCCGGTGCTGAGGCAATCAATGAATACGTAATCGCTGCGCTTATGTTTCTGATGAGCGAAAACAAGCTGCGCTCCAAGACGCCAGCGCTAGGTGTGGTAGGATGCGGAAACATAGGCACACGCGTAGCTCAGAGCGCGCAGGCGCTTGGCCTTCGAATCCTATGCAGTGACCCACCGCTCGAGGCCGCTGGCGGCGCCCAGTGGCCCCTGGTACCGCTCCATACAGTGCTCCGCCACGCCGACATCATTACGCTCCATGTGCCTTTAACGCACACGGGCCCCCATCAGACCGGACATATGATAGGCCGTAATGCATTGCGCCAGATGAAGCCCAGCGCGTGGCTTATCAACACTTCGCGCGGCGCTGTGGTCGAAAGCCGAGCGCTTAGGCAGGCACTATTGGGCGGATCGATCGCAGGCGCTATTCTCGATGTGTGGGAAAACGAGCCCGCTCCCAGCCTTTCCCTGCTGCGGGCCGTGCGACTGGCTACCCCACACATAGCCGGGCATTCTTTCGATGGTAAGCTGCTTGGTACCGTGAAGCTGTACCGGGCAGTGACACATCACTTTGGCATCGAGCCCACCTGGGATCACTGGGCGCTGGCACATCCGGCGGCGCCGCTGTGTCTGGTACCGCCACGCGGCCATCGGGGGCAGGCTGCGTGGCTGGACCGGCTAACGCGCCAGATGTACGACCTGCGTGCCGACGATGCGCGCATGCGCACGCTGCTGGATCTGCCGCCAGACGCCGTTGGGAGCCACTTTAGGCAGCTGCGGAGTACGTACCCGCCAAGGCGTGCCTTTCGCTGGTACCAGATCCCGACGGAGGCTGTCCCGGCCCCTTGGCACGGCGCCGTCCGTCACGGGCTGGGGGTCCGCCTAGTGTCCTAGTAGCCGTACGTGCGGAGAAGACCCTCCTGGTTGCGCCAGTCGGGGCGTACCTGCACAAACAATTTGAGGTAGACCCCGCGCCCAAGAAAGACTTCGATGTCTTCGCGTGCCGCGGAGCCCACGGCCTTCAGCGTGCGGCCGCGGGCACCAATAATGATGCCCTTCTGCGAGGGACGATCCACCACGATGTCTGCATGAATCAGGTCCTTGCGCCCCGGATTTTCTTCATAGCGGCGGACATTGACTGCCACAGCGTACGGGACCTCCTGGCGCAACCGGTCAAAGAGCTTCTCGCGAATGATCTCACTAACGAAGAAGCGCTCTGGATGCTCGCTGAGCATGTCCTCTGGATACAGTGGCTGTCCGACTGGCAGACGCTCGCGCAGCTCCTGCATCAGCGCGTCGAGGTGCTGCCCCTTCAGTGCGGACACCGGCACTACGGCCTCGAATGCCCGAAGCTGCAGATACGCCTCCGCCAGTGGTAGCACCTTGTCCTGCCGAATCAGGTCCACCTTGTTGAGGACCAGGATGGCCGGCAGTCCGTGGACCCGCTCCAGACTCAGCGCGTCAGGACGATCCGCGCGGGCATCGGCCATAAACAGCAGCAGGTCCGCCTCGCTGACGGCCATAGAGACCTGGCGCATCATGGACTGCTGAAGACCGGACCGGGGCCGAATCACGCCCGGCGTATCCAAAAAGACGACCTGTAGGGCAGGCTCCGTCAGGATGCCCAGAATCCGGTGACGCGTCGTCTGCGCCCTGGGTGTGACGATGGAGAGCTTCTGTCCCAGAAGGCTGTTAAGCAGCGTGCTCTTGCCCACGTTGGGACGCCCTACGAGCGCAACGTGTCCGCTACGAAACTCTGGCTCCACAGCGGTTCAGTACCCTTTGACGAGGTAGCGCATGGTGCGTACTGCCTCGTCCATTCCTCCCATCACCGCGTGGGCAACAACCGCAAAGCCTATGGACACCTCCGCCAGATGCGGCACTGCCTCAGCGAACAGCGGGTAGTTGTGGTAGTCAAGCCCGTGTCCCGCATGGACCGTGAGCCCCAGGCGGTGGGCCTGGCTGGCGGCGCGGGCGAGTCGCTCAAGGTGCCGCTGGCGCTCAGCAGGCGTTCCCGCTTTAGCATAGTCCCCCGTATGCAGCTCGATAGCATCGGCGCCGGTGTCGGGGACAGCTTCTAGTTGCGCCTCTACAGGATCCACGAAGAGGGCCACTTCGGGAATGCCCGCGTCCCGTAGGCGCGCAACGGTGGATGTGATAAGCTCTTGGCCACGCTGCACATCCAGGCCGCCCTCGGTGGTCACCTCCTCGCGACGCTCCGGGACAAGCGTGGCGAGGTGCGGCTGCGTCGCGCAGCAGATGCGCACCACATCGGGATCGGTAGAGAGCTCAAAATCTAGCTTTCCCCGGACGATCTGTTTCAAGAGGGCGACATCCCGCTCGTTGATGTGGCGCCGGTCCTCCCGCAGATGGAAGACGATGCCGTCCGCGCCGGCCTTCTCGGCAAATACGGCAGCGGCGACGGGATCAGGGAAGGATTCTCTGCGCGCGTTGCGCAAAGTGGCCACATGGTCGACGTTGATAAGGAGACGTGTCACTACTTCATCTGTAGGGTGTACAACATGTGCAGCACTAGGCGCGGCACCTTTGAATGAAACTGCGGTTTCGCGGTTGCAATTGCCTGTGCGGCGCGCGTATTTTACGGATCCTGTTCCAGCGACAATTCCCGCTTCCGCAAGCGTACTGCAATGGCCAACAAAGGGGTAAAGCTCGTGATCCAGATCGCCTTGGGTCTTCTGATCGTTTTCCTGTTCTGGTGGCTGGTCCAATCCATCACGGGTCCGTGGGCCCAGGTGGAGCGTGAGCGCGCGGTGACGGAGATGACGCGCGCCCAGATGGGGCATGTGCGCACCGCCTTGGTGTATCATGAGCAGGAGCAGGATGCTTTTCCGGGCGCGCTTGACTCATTGGTGATGTGGCTGGTGCAGGACTCTCTGATGATGGCTTCTGCAGACAGCTTGTTTGGTGTGCCAGGCATCGTCCTAGATTCGCTGATCTTTTCGCCGCGCACCGGGAATCAGTTCGAATATGCGCTCAACGACACGGGACGCGTATCCATCTATCTGCTACAGGACCCGGATTCCGATGACTATATCGGGTCGGCCACGCCGGATGTCACGCAGCTGAACGCGGCGAGCTGGGAATAATCCCTTCTTGCAGCTGGGGTTTGCCTCGTGGGTGCGGGTTGGCTGCCATGCCAGCCCCTCATGCGGGTGATGCCAGGGCACGGTGCGTTGATCTCCAGGTGTACACGGATGCTGATTGCCGCCAGACTTGCCGCGCGCTGCGCTGGGCGCCAGAAATAGTGGTTGGGCGCGCGGTGATGACGACGTGATGTCGCAACTGTGCCTCGGACGAGGAGAGACTAGCCGAGGCTGCTGGATTCTGTACTATTCTTCATCTGGCAGCCGTGCGTCACGGCCATGGGCGGATGTCTTGGGTCCAGCTGCGTCGTCGTCCGGTATGGGGCATCTTGTTGCTAAGAGGCCGCGCCCAAGATCGGCTGCGCTGGTGCCGAGACCTCTTGTGGCCCGCGGTTGGCTGCCACGCGTTGCAGGAGGCATGCCACCCATGGTGCGCGCTGGGCCACATTGCCTTCACGACTTTCCCAGTCGCCGCTGGACCTTGTGCCTATTACGCAGCGCGCGGGCGCGCGAAGCTTCTTGGCATGCCGCCGGATGCCTGGCGGGTACTACAAAGAAAGGCTGGGGCAAAGGGGCAGCAGGGGCGGACGCAGCAGTAAGAATCTCTGCCCGGTGGCGCGTATTTTGTGCAGTTGACAGGCCCGCACAGAAGGGCCGTACCCACACGATGCTGCTTTTTCAACAAGACTGCTAAGATGATCCTCACATATTTCGGGCATTCCGCGTTTCAGATCGAGGCCGGGGGCGCTACACTGCTCTTTGATCCCTTCATCACGGGCAACAAGCACACGTCGGGTGTGGTCCGGGCTGAGGACTTGCATCCAGATCTGATTTTTCTGACCCACGCACACGGCGACCACTGGGGCGACACGATGGACATCGCGCAGCGCAGCGGTGCCCTTGTGGTAGGCAACTTTGAAGTCACGAACTACGTCCAGGCGCAGGGCCATGCGCATGTCTATCCCCTCAACACCGGCGGCACCGGACACTTCGACTTCGGACGCGCCACTATGACGTATGCACGGCATTCCTCTTCCTTCCCCGATGGCACGTATGGCGGCAATCCGAATGGCTACTTGCTGCATGCAGAAGGCCGATGCATCTACAACACTGGCGACACCAGCGCCTTTGCCGAGATGGCCTGGATCGGCGAGGATCACCAGGTGGACTGTATGCTCATGCCGGTGGGCGACCGGTTCACGATGGGCAGCCGGGGAAGCATCCGGGCGGCCGCCATGGTGGGCGCCAGACAGAACATCCCGCTGCACTATGACACCTTTGCGCCCATAGAGACGGACATCGGTGCATGGGCAGCCGCTATGGGGCGTGCCGGGCTGCCCGCGCATATCCTAGCGCCTGGCGAATGCCTCACGCTGGCTGCGGCGTAACGCACGAGGCGCCAATACTTTATGCCGCGGATCCGGTGAACACAATGCGACGATCTGAGGGAACGACGCAGCAGGATCTCCGCTCGCTGTTTGAGACCAGCCGGATCCTTATCAGCTCCCCGGATCAGGACGAAGTGCTGCGCCACCTGCTGCGCGTGGCAATGAGCTCGCTTCTTGCGACACGCGGTGTAGTGCTTTTGTACAGCTCACAGAAGGCGCGCTACCGCGTGGCCATGGTGCGCGGCCTGCCCGCCCTCGCGCGCGTTGGACCGATAACACTGCGTACACCCGCTGCCAACGAGCCGCTGTTGTTGAACGAAGTGCCTACAGCGCTGCGCGAGCACGGCGTGGCACTCGTGTTGGTGGTTCGCTACCAGGACGAACATATCGGCCTCGTAGGGCTGGGTGCCAACGTGACCGGACGCCCCTACGACAAGGCGGATCTCAGATTCGTACAATCGCTGGTGGAGATTTCGGCGGCCGCCATCCACAATCTCAAGGTGGTGGCGGAGCTCAAACAGTCCAACCGTGACCTGAAGCAGTCCAACCGCGACCTGGATTACCGTGTACAGCAGCTCAACACGCTGTTTGAGTTGTCGCAGGAGTTTAATGCGGCCCCGGAGCGTTCGCGCGTCATGCGCCTGTTTTCGTTTGCCTTGATGGGACAGATGATGGTGCGCCGGCACCTCTTCTTTTTGCAGCGGTCTGGGCCTGCCTTCGACGTTATTTCGCGGCAGAACGTCCCGTCTGTCGAGTTTCCCAGCGCTTTCTTTGACGACGTATCCGGCCCCACGCAGGTAGACGATCCCCAGAGTTCGGATCTGGCGCGCACCACGCTCAGGCGGCATGGCCTGGTGTTAGCGCTGCCGATAAAGCAGCAGGGGGCGGTGCGCGGTCTGCTCTGCCTGGGTCCCAAAATGACCGGCAAACCCTATGAGTCCGGTGAAAAGGAGTTCCTGTACTCGCTTGGCGCCATGGCGGTCGTCTCCATCCAGAATGCGGACTTGGTTGACGAGCGCATAGAAAAGGAGCGTCTGGAAGAGGAGCTGCGTCTGGCTCGTGACATTCAGCAGGGGCTTTTGCCCAGCGTGATCCCCCAGGTGCAGGGGCTTCAGATCGCGACCATGGCATTGCCAAGCCGAGAGGTGGGCGGCGACTATTTCGACGTGCTGGCGCTCAGGGGTGGCCGTTATCACCTTATCGTGGCCGATGTCACTGGCAAGGGGATGCCTGCGGCGCTGCTCATGTCAAGCATCCATGCGTGTACGCACATCATGCTGCCAATGCGGTTGCCGCTGGAAGAGTGCGTTAGGCACATCAACCGCGTGATTTATGAGAACACGCCTGCCGACAAATTCATAACTGCCTTCGCTGCCGTGTACGAGGCCGCGTCGAAACGTTTGTTCTATGTGAATGCTGGGCACGAGCCGCCACTGCTTATCCGGGCTGACGGAACCATCGCGCAGCTTGAGGCTGGCGGACTCCTTTTGGGGATCCTGCCGGAGGTGACCTACCTGCCTGGCAGCGTCACGATGGCGCCAGGCGACATCGTGGTGATGTTTACCGACGGGGTCACCGAAGCGATGGGGGACGCTGGGGAGGAATACACGGATCGTCGCTTGCAGGCGTTTGCCGCTAGGTACCGGGATCGGAGCGCGCATAGGCTCCTTGACATGATTCAGGAAGATGTAGAGCGTTTCACTGGACCCGTGGCCGCACTGAGCGATGATCGAACAATGGTTATCTTGAAGGCGGAAGAGAGCACGCCATAGGCATCAGATCAGCACGCATGCGCCATGAAGTTTTTCATCGATACCGCCGAGCTGTCCGAGGTTCTGGAGGCCAGGGATATGGGTGTCCTGGACGGAGTGACCACCAACCCGTCCCTGATGAAGAAGGCGTCGGAGCGCGCTGGGCGCGCGGTGGATTTTCACACCCGCATCGTGGATATCTGTGAGATGGTCGATGGCGATGTGTCGGCCGAGGTGACGGCGGTCACTTTTGACGGGATTATGGCCGAGGCCCGCGTATTGGCGGCACTGCACAAGAATGTAGTCGTCAAAGTCCCGCTCATCTTAGAAGGTATCAAAGCTATCAGGGCTCTGCGTATAGAAGGGATACGCACCAACTGTACGCTGTGCTTTTCACCTATGCAGGCGTTGGTGGCGGCCAAGGCTGGCGCCCAGTACATCAGTCCCTTTCTGGGGCGTGTGGATGACATCGCATCCGATGGTGTGCAGCTGCTCAAGGATATCGTCACGATCTACCGCAATTATGGCTTTACCACCGAGGTGCTGGCGGCCTCAATCCGTCACCCGATTCATGTGGTCGAGGCGGCGCGGATGGGCGCGCATGTGGCCACGATGCCCCTTGGTGTGATCAAGAAGCTGCTCCTGCATCCACTGACAGACATCGGGCTGGCGCGCTTTCTGGAAGATTGGAAGAGTTTCAGCGCGTAGCCCAGCCCTGTTGCGCAGGCCCCGGTCAAGGGGCATGGCGGTCCGTATCTTAGAATATGCAAATCACAAGTCTGGGCAGCTCCCAAGAGATCGGGGCGAGCTGCCACTACCTGTCCCTCGATGGCGTCGGCCTGTTTCTAGACAGCGGTGCGGATCCCAACGCTGAGGGTTTGCCGAGCCTGCCCCGGTATGGCTTTGTGGACCAACTTCATGGCTCAGATCGGCCGCAGCATGTGTTCATTACCCATGCGCATCACGACCATATCGGCGGGCTACCTTCTCTGGTAGAAGCGTTTCCCGACGTCGACATCCATATGACGGCTGCGACGCGTCAGCTGGTGGATTCTATGCTGTTAGCCTCGGCGCGTCTGCAGGAGCGGAAGCTGCGTGAGGGGTCTACCCATCATCCGCCGTTGTTTGATGCAGAGATGGTAGAAGAGATCCGTGACCTGTACGACTGGCACAGGTATGAGCAACCGTTTCCTCTTTATGCTCTACCGGAGACTTGTAAGGCCACGTTTTATGATGCGGGGCATGTCCTGGGCTCTGCTGGGGTGCTCATAGAGTGGAACGATGGCGGACGCCATCGCCGCCTCTTCTATACCAGTGACACCAACACACAGGACCAGACCATCATTCCTGGTGGACGCTACCCCAGCCCTCCGCTTGATGTCCTCGTGATGGAAACCACGCTGGGCGCAGACGCACAAGCGGAGCTGACGACGCGCGAGCGGGAGGAAGAACGCTTTGGCGAGGCGCTCAAAGAGGTGCTGGCGCGAGGGGGTTGCGCCTTGGTACCCGTATTTATGCTGGGGCGCTCGCAGGAGGTGTTGGCCGTGATTAACCGCCTTAAGCGGGAGGGTACGGTGCCCGCTGCCACGCCTGTGTACACGGCTGGCGGCATGCGGGAGGTTGCCCGGATATACGATCATACGCGCGGTGACACTCCGCGGCTGGACCCTTCGTTCAAGGTCAGCAAGGTGCAACAGCGCTACCTCCCGTACAAGCAGGCTAAGCTTATGAGAACGCTGCGTCAGCCTAGCATCTTTGTGGTTTCGAGCGGGATGCTGTTTGAGAAGACGATGTCAAACCGATTGGCGCAGCATATGGTTGAACATTCCCGGCATGCTATCCTGATGGTTGGCTACTGCAAGGACGATTCGCCAGGCGGGCGCCTGTTAGAGGCGCTGCGTAGCGGGGCGGACAGCGTCATGCTGGACCGCGAGGTGGGCATACAGCCGCTGGAATGCCAGGTGGAGCGATTCCGGTTCAGCGGCCATTGTCACCGTCGGCATCTGGTAGATCTTGCTGGGCGCCTGCGCCCCAAGAAGGCGGTCCTGGTGCACGGTGATGTGGAGGCACGCGCTTGGATGGCGCAAGCCATCAATGCGGCGCACCCCGACATAGAGCTGATCCTGCCCGAGATGGGACAGCCGGTGACGTTGTAGCAGGGCGGATGAACGGTCTGTTGGTGCGGCCTGGGTCTTTTCAGGTCAGACCGGATTGCGGCTCAGGGACGGTTTCCAGCAAGCGGTCGATGACTCCTTCCACATCTACGCCCTCGCTTTCGGCATAGAAGTTGGTAATGACGCGGTGCCGCAGTACCGGGTGCGCCAATGCCCGGATGTCCTCAATAGCGACGTTATAGCGCCCGCGAAACGCTGCCCGCACCTTGCCTCCTAAGAGCAGGTACTGCGTGGCACGCAGCCCTGCGCCCCAGCTAATCCAGCTCTTGACAAAGTCGGGCGCCGTTGGCTCCTTTGGCCTTGAGCTGCGCACGAGGTCGACTGCATACTGCGCCACATTTCTGGGGACGAAGACTTTACGCACTAGTGCCTGAAAGCTCACGATATCCGTTCCGCTGAGCACGGTTGCGAGCGTGGCTTCTTTGCGTGAGGTGGTTGCCAGTGCTACTTCAAGTTCTTCCTCTTTGGAGAGGTAATCGATGACGATGTTGAACATGAAGCGATCCAGCTGCGCTTCCGGGAGGGGGTAGGTGCCCTCGAGCTCAATTGGATTCTGGGTGGCAAGGACAAAGAAGGGTTGTTCCAGCGCATACATGGTGCCTCCGCTGGTGACTTGGTACTCCTGCATGGCCTCCAGGAGTGCCGCCTGTGTTTTGGGCGAGGTGCGGTTTATTTCGTCTGCCAGGATGATGTTGGCAAAGACGGGCCCTTTGACGAACCGCAGGTGGCGTCGTCCGGTTGCCGGGTTGTCCTCGAGCATCTCGATGCCGGTGATGTCGGCTGGCATGAGGTCGGGTGTGAATTGTATCCGCTTGTAGGAGAGGTCGAGGATCTCTCCTAGTGATTTGATGAGCAGCGTTTTGGCTAGTCCTGGAACGCCGGTGATCAGGCAGTGGCCGCCAGCAAAGAGCGCCATAAGGACCTGCTCAATGACTGCGTCTTGGCCCACGATGCGCCGGCGCACCTCGGAGATGATACGCGCTTTGCCTGCGCGCAGGCGATCCAGCCCTGCGCTGTCGCTCTTCGATGAAGAAGCCACATGTCCTCCCGTTTACCCCTGGATCCACACCGATGCGCAGCCTGCGGCGGGTTACGCCGCCAGGGCCGGAGTGTCTGCCGAGTGACTGCTGCGCTTTCCCGGCCCTGCCGCTGCCAGCGTAGCGTAGTACCCGGAGCGAGGTTCAATGTGCCGGACCAGGCTTCTTTCTGCATACGTGGCTGACATAGCGGAGGGCTTCGGGCATGAGAGAAACCACTGGTGGCCTCAGCGGTAACGTGGCCAGCATATGGCCGCGAGGCTTCTACCGATGGAGGGAAGCGCCGCAAAAAGTTCGCGACTGTACCGTCAACTATTGCTGCTCAATGGGGCATGTTGTATTATGGTGGCGTAGTCATTCTCTGCGTACGTCACCACAAACCAGCGAAATACCTTGGTAACTTCTTTCAAGACCTTGGAAACCGTCATTGGCCTGCTAATGCTGGGCCTCCTCAGGGGGTGTTTAGAGCAGGATCAGGAAGCAACTCTCATCTGGGGTGAGCTTCGGGGCAAGCACGGAGGTAACTCATGAAGACATTCGGTCGGGCAAAAAGCCTGCTACTCCTTGAGAAGCAGTTCTGGTATGCGAAGCACCGCAGGGAGATATTCCTTGCGCTTTGGGTGTTGTTCCACTGTGCATTAGGCCTGTTTGCAATGGCGGAGGTAGTGAAGGTAGGGATATCCGAATCGGAGGTTACCTTCAATAGCTGGGTGTCGGGAAACGTCGGAATGGTATTGTACATTGCCGTGTTGTATACGCTTCTTATCTTTCTCTATGCTCGTCCTGGTTTCATCTACAAGCTAACATACCGGTACAGTTCCAAGAAGCTGCATCCATCCACGAAAGATGTGCAGGAACGCCTGATGAAGTTCTACCAGCAGCTGGCTGATAAGGGGGATCCTGAAGAGGATCCTGTCTGCTACTAGGAGCCTGCGATGCAGTAGCACCCATTATGCATGGTGGCGGTGCTTGCTGACGTGGCATCTTTGGAACAGTCCCCCTGTACCCACTGCATATATGCTTCTTTATGATTGTAGGTACATATATGTGTGTTAGCGCTACATGCCGTCCCTTAAGCCCATGCCAACAACGTTTTGCCCGTCTGCACCAGAGGATCCGTTGGTGATGCCACCATCGCTCCGGGACTGGCTTCTGGAGGAATCAGGGGGTGAGCCACTATTAGTGGAAACGTGGCTGGGGGGAGAAGGGGTTTTTGGGGTTTGGCAGTCGAGTCCTGGCCTTCATAAGCGTCTTTCGGAGCTTGGGCAGGTGTTGCTGATTGGGGATGGTTTGCAGTTTGGGTTCTGCATACATGAGCGCCAGCGCCGTCCAGCGGTGTACCTGTGCCGAGTTTTTCCAACTGCAAACATTGCGCGTCAATCTGCCGAGGGTACTATTGAGATTCTCAATACAGTTGGAGGTGCGCAGGCTTTGGCCGAGCTCTTTGGCTATTGCGAGCCTTTGGATCGTGAGCGTTTCCTCCATGCCTTCCTCCAGACTCTTCATGGCCTTGAGTTGGTTGGAGGCTTCCAGGTCGTCCTTGATCGATAGGAGCTCCGCCTTAGCGTCTCTGTAGTCTGGAATTTGATAGGCTTTCGTGTGTCACGTACAGGCATGGAGGTGAAAGTATGAGGTAGGAAAAAGAGCCTGATAACTACGTGAGGGATGGAGGTAGGCCCTCCGCAGCCGCCAGTCAGGTGGAGGCTGCAAACCGCCCACTGTTGCTGCGCTCAAGAGGCGTGGTGATCAGCGAGCTGGGAAAAGGCGGGGAAGTACCCCGTCAGGTACGAGTCGTGAAGTCGAACGAGAGTGAACCGTCGAAGACGTGTCGAAACTCATGGACGATGTCAAAACCAGGGTAGGGAAGCGTCCCTGGGACGAGGTCGGAGGGGTCCTGAAGCTTGTCCGATCGGCATCCGGCATACAGGCGGCGAGAGCGCGACTCAGGCCCTTGCGTGGAACGTGAGAACCTGTCGGAGTGATGCTAAGGGAGCCTGGCAAGTGGGCAATACCCACAAGTCATTGAGTACCAATGCACTCCACAGGGGCGGACTGTCTCGTAGTAGTGATGATGATCCTGTAATGGGATCGGAGCGAAGGGGACAGCTCGTGCTGCTGATATCATCAGAACAACTCAAAAGGGGAGGATTCAGATGAAGAAAGCAAAGCCGTTTCCAGTCTCCCAGGCTCAGGTCTGGGAGGCATGGCGACGAGTGAAGAGGAACCACGGTGGAGCGGGAGTGGATGGCATGACCCTTGCCGACTTTGAAGCTAATCTAGAGGACAACCTCTACAAGCTTTGGAATCGTATGGCATCGGGTAGCTACCACCCCAAGCCGGTACGACGGGTGGACATACCCAAGGCGGATGGGAGTACTCGTCCGTTAGGGATTCCCACGGTGACGGATCGGATTGCCCAGATGGTAGCGAAGATGGCGTTGGAGGAGGATATGGAACGCGAGTTTCATGAAGACTCGTACGGTTATCGGCCGGGAAAGTCGGCGCATGATGCCCTGAAGAAGACACGTAAGCGCTGCTGGGACAGAGCGTGGGTGTTGGATCTGGACATCAAGGCGTTCTTTGACACGATTGACCATACGCTGTTGATGCGTGCTGTACGGAAACATACGAGCGAGAAGTGGCTGCTGCTATATATTCAGCGGTGGTTGACGGCTCCGGTCGTGATGCCCGATGGCGAGGAGGCAGAGCGGACCATAGGCACCCCGCAAGGGGGCGTAATCAGTCCGATTCTGGCGAATCTGTTTCTACACTACGCCTTTGACAAGTGGATGACGATCTATTTTCCGACGATACCCTTTGAGCGGTACGCGGACGACATAGTCTGTCACTGCCATACGGAGCGCCAAGCACGCAATCTATGGGCAGCACTGGAGCGCCGCTTTGCGAAGTGTGCGCTGTCGCTGCATCCTGAGAAGACCCGGATAGTGTACTGCAAACAGTCCAACCGGAAGGGTAACTATCCTGACGTCTCGTTCACCTTCTTAGGCTTTACGTTTAGGCCACGAAGAGTGAAATCCCGAGGCGGAAGGCTATTCACAGGGTATACGCCTGCCATCAGCCGCAAAGCCGCAAAGGCCATTCGGCAAGATGTGCGTAGCTGGCGCCTGTGTCGGCAGACCTCAAGAAGGATAGAGGATCTTGCACGGCACTACAATGCCAAGATACGCGGATGGCTGAACTACTACGGGGCCTTCAACAAGTGGATCCTGTACTATGTGCTGAAATCCATAGATCAACATCTGGTAGCATGGGCCCGACGCAAATACAAGCGGCTGCGGCGCAGCAAGCGCCGTGCATACCACTGGTTAAAGTCCATGGCCTACCGAAACCCGCACCTGTTCGTTCACTGGCTGGAGCTCCACGGACCCTCTTTATTCAAATCCAGGCGGCTGCATGAGAAGAGCCGTGTGAGGTGAGAGTCTCACGCACGGTTCTGTGAGAGCCTGGGGGTGAGATTCCCCCAGGCTACTCGACTGCAGGCGCGCGCGATATACGAGCTTATCTTCTTTGCTCATGTGGGCCACAACGTTTTCCCGCTTATGCCAACAGCAGCCCTGCACCTGCACGAAGCCGCCGAAGACCTCTTTGATAGCGGCGTGGAGCCCTTTGGCGCCGTCGACGACGCAGAGCAGGCCCTGATGTATTTGCAGACCCCGGTCGAGCAGGTCTTCTAAGAGCCCCTTGGTGGCCTCTTGGCTCTCGGACCCTACTTCGACGCACCCAAGAACGACTTCTTACCTTCAGAGGTCAGCCCCATGGCGATGAGCACCTGGTGCTTGCGAAAGTACTTGCCATCGATGAACAGACCTACCAGATCGTGGTCGTTCAGCGGGCGTTCATAGAAGTCCTTCAGTACCTTCGCGGCGCTGCGCCGGAAGATGCGACCCACCGATGATTGGCTCAGCCCGAATGCATCGGTGTACTCGTCCGCGATGGCCTCGTAGTTGCGTTGACTGACGCCAAAGAACATGGTGCGCATGAGCGCATCTTCATTGATTCTCGCCTCGTGAAACGCGCGATAGCTGCGCAGGACACGCTCGCACTTTACCTTCACATCGCGTACCCGAGGCACCCTGATCGGCACACGGCGCCCACTAATGCGGACCGTACCGGGGTTGGTGCCATGCCGGTAGCAAGGCCTCTTGCTGGCACCCTTCCTGCTGTAGCGTTTGCCGCAAAGCGCCTCGACCTCCGCAGCCATGACGGCCATGATCATTTTCAGATGCAGACTCGGCCAGTTGACCACGCGAGCGATGAGGTCAACCAAGCTCATCTTCGAAAAGGCTTCCTGGAGCCCTGTTATTCGCCCGTCAGCCGTGATTGTGATCGTAAATGCGCTCATTTTCTCGTAGAGTGGGGTTGATTTAAGCCGGTAAGCTGCTCACGCAGCGCCGGAAGATACGCGGCGTGGCCCAAGCGCTACATCCCTGCTTCCATGGCCATCAGATCAAGGGCCATAAAGGCACTGCGCTGATCCGATGGCATCCAGTCTGAGCGTTGGCGCAGGCGCCCACAGAGTCGCTGCGCCAGACGCGTAATCACGCGCGTCGTCGTTAAGCTGCGCCCCAATGCCACATAGGCCCCGGCACGGTGCACGGTGAGCGTCTCTTCCAGCCCCTTGGCCAACGCGCGGCCAGCCGACTCATTGATGCGGTACACCCGTTGTTGCAGGCGCTTCAGGGCCCCAAGAGCATCACCATATTCCAGCGCGCCCCATGCATGATGCAGCGCACGGCCCACCTTCAGACGATACTCCTGCGGCAGAAAGCTCAGTATCCGCGCACGCTTCTCAGCAAGGCAGCGCTGCACAACGATGCGGTCACCCGAGTGGGCCACCAACGCCCGCCTGAGTCCCACGGCGCCCGGTATTACGTACAACAGGCTCTCGCTCACCCCCTCAGAGCATCACCTGATACGGCAGGTATTACAGCATTTCGTCCTTCTAATGGCATCGATAAAGTGCGTAGTGGTTAGGGAGCTCAGGTGCATTGTTCCCGCCTGAGCGTGCCACGTTTCCACTAATAATGGCTCACCCCCTTGCTAAAAACCAGCCAGCTCCCGGTGGAACGCTGGCATCAGGCCATGGAAAATCCTACGCTCGCCGATGCTATCCTGGATCGCCTCGTCCACAACGCGCACCGCATCCAGCTGACCGGCGACTCGATGCGAGAGCGAATGGCTAACGTGCACGTGCCAGAAAACCCGGAAGACTCATCTTGATTCTAACCAGAAACTCCCAGCAACCACAGGGCATGGCAGCTTACGGCACCATCTTAACCCGGCTGGACAACCTCCAGCGCGGGTGTCCAGCTTACCTCGGATTACCCGTCCAGCTTGGATCGGAATGGGTGTCCAGCTTACCTCGGATTGGGTGCACGAAGTCGTCGGATTACGCGATGCATTGCGGGCACGTACGAGAAGCTACCCAATTCCCGACTGGCGAAGTCTCTGGGAAAGCATGTTGTACCGTCGTCCGCCTCCGCTGGCGCCTTCCGCTGCGAGAGCCTGAAAGATTGTACGTCATAAACAGGATAACCGGGAATTCCAGAGGCCTGGAAGGCCGTCGTGTGTCTCGGGCGGATTGGTGGCGCCTCAAATGTAGCTTCTTATTGTCCGTTTCCGTCCACCAACCGCCTACCTCACAGCCCGCGTGCACGTAGCCTTCCGCAAAACAAGATCCGGTCCCCCACCGAACGCCCCAAATTTAGAATCGCTGGCTCGGCACGGGCCTTGAGTGAATCAAGGATGGCTTGAATCTTCTGCTCTACCGCGGTCAACTCCTCTCTAACCAGGTCGACCCTCCGTACGAGTGAACCGATATAGGAGGTTGCAGACCCCGTAACTCCCTCAGGTACGGTAAGAGGTTTGGACCGAAGGATGTCGATGACCTGCCTTGCTGTGAAGCGTCGGATGCGGTGCTTTTTGAGAAGTTTAACAACAGTGGGCACCCTTATGCGGCAGGCCCGCTTAGGCGTGGGCGCACGATCCCAGAGCGCCAACACCCAGGCGGCAGAAAGATCTGCCTTAAGTTCAAGGAACTGCGGGTAATAGCGCCAGAGCTGCTGACGGATCTGGTCGGTCAGCAACCAGTAATGGTGGCTGCCGGTTACTGATGTGGAGCATGGCGCGAATCTGCGCTGTTCCAGCCGTATAGGTGCGGATACGCCTGGGTTAGTTGAAAGCCGCAAGATTCCGCAAGCAGAAATCATCGGCAGCTCCGAGTATTGTGCCTGACCGCAATGATTTACAGGGCGCTATGCCTTGGGAGCGGCTATTTCCTTTCAACCGAATGTCGGCATCTCTGGTATTCGGGGCCGATCAACGCTTCTGCTGGTCAGTTGATGATGAAAGGCTGCCATTCGATAGGATACGGCAGGCTCCAGTTCCGCTGAACCCCGAAGTGACAGAGGGAGGCGCAGCCACCCGGAACGTGCTCCGAACAGGATGGCCGCGTACACCCAGTCACTATCTGACATCAAGTCGTGACGGAAATCCAGCAGTTCCTGGCACTCTCTCCGAAGGAAAAACAGAATTACGGCCCGCCCAAGCGGCGTGCGGTGCTGCTTCCAGAGCTGTTCTATTGACGAGCCGCCGAGCTCTCCGATTTCTTTCAGAGTCCTGCTCAGCGGAGCCGTACTGCGTCGGTATGCTGCCGGTATGTTGTCAAAGAAGTCCACTACCAGCTGCTCCAGGTCGTTATCACTACACTCCATCCGGTTCTCAGCCACTATCGTAACCAGTCCCCACAGCATGTGTCCTTCCAGTGACTTGGAAATTGGCTCTACGCTACTGTCTCGCATCCAGGAATTCAGACCCGGAACATCGCACGCGTGCGATTGTGGATTGAACCCGGCCCGGCACGCGTCCGCAGCGACACTGCTCTTCCTGGCTATCTGATGCAGCATTGCGAGAATGCCTCCCACCGCATGTGCCGCGTGAACAGGTATAGACTCGCCGGGCCACTTTCTCTCTGGCAGCCATGGCCAACGCTTAAGAGAACGACTGAACCTAGTCTTGTTGCGCCTCAGCGCATAGGTGTTTACCGGTACGTTACTGCGTAACTCGGAACTGCTTCGAAACGATTCCATATCGCCGTCTGACCTGAAACGGATCACGCGAATTCTCGCGGCAGGGATAGGCCCTCGGACAAGAAATCCGCGTCGCTGAGGACCCTTATCGGTGAGTCCCGAGAGCAGGCTGCACTGAATCACGGCGCGCCGTGCGTTGTTGAGGTCAATCGCAGACAGTCCAGCAAGGTCAACTGCGGCGATTACAGGCATTAAATGCCTTGCTTCTTCGATGGACACATCAATGGCGCTCCGGGGAACTTTGTCAACGAAGAACGGAATCCATCCCGGGTACTCGCCTAGTGGGTCTCTGTAATACTTGTCTCCGAACCCGGATGGTGGCATGATAAGGCCCGCAGCAAGGCTGAACATCAGGTTCAGGTGGTTGGTAACCAGCAGACCGACTTCAGACTGGTTTTTGTCATTCATGCTTTTCTCTGCAAAATGTTCTTGTGGAGAAGTACCGATTGATCATCAGGAAGCAATTCGAGGATGGGGCTCTTCGATTTGCACTTCATCATGAGGAACACCCTGTCCCGTGCGCGAGAAACCATCACGTAAAACAGCTTCATGGTTGCCTCTGGGTTACCAGGGAAGAAATAGTGCTCATCAATGTCGGCCAACACCACAGTATCGAACTCAAGCCCCTTGCAGGATTGTGCGTTGATCACCATAATGCCACCCTGGTCAAAGCGAACATTGATGTTATTTCCACTTGAGTACGTGGAGATTGGTACTGGATCCTGATCTGGGCGGTCCAGCACGCCTTTGAGCGCTTGAAGGTAACGCTCGCGCACCCCATTGGTCGGTGTCAGTATACCTATTAGCCTTTCTTCATCGCGCCGGTAATACTTGCAAATCGCTTGTGCGATTCTTACGTATGCATCCGGTCCTGGTTCAAAGATATACAGCTTGGGGGTGTGGAGGCGCTGACTACGCTTCGGAAGCATAGGTCGCGGGCTGGCCGGATCCCCTGTATAGAATGCCTGGGCCAGGAGCGCTACTCCGTAATTGTTACGGTAGTTGTAACGGAGCTCAATCACGTCCTCGGTATCAATTGCAAGGCAGTCTTCCAGATCCTGGCGACTGCTGTTGTCTTTCGTGATTTGCTGGTTTTGGTCCGCCGCTACGAAGAAGTCTTCGTATCCCATCTGGATGAGCGTGCTGTAGAATTCAGGCGGCATGTCCTGACCCTCATCAATGACGAGGCATTCGCACTCGCACTCGGAGTTGCCAGTGCCGCCCCGGTCCGCATTTGCTACTCTATCGGACACAGCCTGCCAGTTGATCGGATAGGGTGTGCTTGGCTTCTTGCGTGGTAGCCCCTTATCGCCCGTGGTGACTTCGAATTGTTTCCGGTACCATCGAAGGTACGTGTTGCTTGTCAGCTCGTTGCCAGTGAGCTGTTTGCAGGCCTCAAGGAGCATATGGTTGTAAACCAGAAAGATGTGGTCTGTATTGCGGAGCTGGAACTGCATAGCACGCAAAGTAGCGATCACCGACTTGCCCGTACCCGGCCCCCCGATTATCAGGAATTGTCCCCGAGGCGGGCATGCCAGTGCTGCTTCCTGATCTTTGCTCAGGTCCTGTATGCCGGGCAGTTTCCAGCGGCGTGCTGCCATGGTGCTTATGAATCAGTCATTTCCAGAATTGAAGGAAGGGTGCGGCCGGTGCCCCTGATCAGGGTTCTATCAAGGTACCGGTTTAATCTGCAACAGCTCGGTTCGGGCAACATCATGCAGGCATGGCAAGCGGCTCCATTCAACTGCCCGTACTCTTCTTCTGAAAGCCGAGAGCACACCGGGTCGAATGAGCACCACCGGGCCGCATCCAGCGCCCCTGACAACAACCGAAAAAACTTCCAGGGCTCTGCGTATTCCATGATTCCCCCCAGCGAACCGTAATCGTCCGCTACGGCGACGAACAGGAGTATTCCGGCCATTGCATTCTGTCCTGACTCGCAATAGATGCGCTCCTGAATGGATGCAGCCGGATATCCAGAGCTTCGTTCCAGCTGTCTGATCAGCAAGTGGGCCAGTGAATGGCACAGGATGAACCGTGGTATCGAAGACTCTTCGCCTTCCGCGATAAGGGTCGCATAACCTAGGAATTTGGCGAGCGCACTATTTCCCGTTCTTACGTTCTCAACCTTCTTTTCCCACCTATCCAGCACCGATTCACTAAGACTGAAGAACAACCCCTCTCCGTACAACTCGCCCGCAGGAAGCCAGTCACTCCTTCCAAAGATGTCAGGTGGCACCAGGGCCGGTTCCTGGTGTGTACTTAAGCCACCCGCGCCGCCGCATACATCCCTGGTTGCCATGCGCCTGAATCCGGTGAACACCGATATCATTCTCAGCCGATCTACTGAAACGAGCCGATCAACCAATCCTACCGTCTGCCGAATCTTCCGGGGTACGTTGTCTTTGGAGAGTGCCTGCCACTCCTCGGTCCGATGGCATGTGATGAAGTCTTCATCGGGGCGCAGATCCGGGATGGGGCGAGTCAGGGCTTCATACTCAAGGCGAAGAAGGTCTCCAGAATCGAGCGCTTCACCATAGAGCGGATAGCCGCGGTCAATTTCTTCAAGCGCTTCCTGGAGCTGAACGACCGTACACTCGTACTTGGAGGCGATGCGCCTGAGCGTGCTTTTAAGGTCCAGTCCCGGGCAGGCATTGGCGATCGTGCGCTGATCCCCTGCACTTCCAAAGAGGCGATCAACTATGGTTCCCCTCCGAATACGTGATTCTGGTGGTATAACAAGGGCCTGCTTGTTTTCGGGTACATATGCACGCGAGTCTCCGATTTGCATAACCTCGGCTCGGCAGTCTTCGGTGTGCTCCGGTGCCGGTTTCCGCAGCCAGGGTTGCTGCGAGGTAAGGCGTCCAAAATACGCCATGTCCTCCCAGCCGCTGGCGTTGCAGTTTGTGCACACTACGGGTCCTTTCAGGTCCGGCCGCAGCTTTAGATATGGGCTGCCATGGACCCGCTTGCACTCCTTCTGCTTTTTGTTTCTGGAGTTTCCGTGTGCCATGTAGTGCCAGTCCACATCGGCGAGGTATCCGAGCCGGTGCACCAGGATCCAGCGAACCTGCTCCAGTTGGCCCTTGCAGCTGTTGAGTGTACATTGAGCATCTGACTTGCAACCTTCGTCTTGCCACGGGTTGCGGTACAGCAAGCCGCACTTGCGACAACGCGCCCAGCGAGGAAACCGGGCTACACGAATCCAATTCAGAACCCGACCATCTTTCTCTATACCAGCTGGCGGCTTGATCAGCCTCACGTTCCCAATCCCAAGGTGTTGGCGAATCTGGGCGACGTACTTGATTTCCCGGCGTAGCGGATCCGCGCCGCGCGCATCCCATCTGTGGATATCCGGTACTACGATGAGGCTGGAGCCGTTTCGCACGATGGATCCCACACCACACTCGCGCAGGAGGTGTGAAATGCGAACCTCCACCGATTCGCTACCCGTTTTGAGCATTGCCGACTGTTCCACGCTGCGCATCGAGTTCAGTGTCCGCCACAATCCAGGTTGAGATGATTCCATGGGCTTTAGCAGCCGGGAGGCGGCTCTACTGCCCGAATTCACCTGATAGTTGAGCTTGCGCCGCTGTTTCCGTTTGGTGGCTGCCAGATCTTGCCAGGCTTCTAAAAGCTGATCCAGGTTCATTCCAATCTCGTCCAAAAGCGCCTGCTCTCCGCACGCTGCATGGCATCGACGCAGCAGACGGGACACGATCCGTTTTTCCTTGGCGTCACACGATCCGATTCTTGATGCACCGCCGTTTTCCAGGAGGTGCTCACAGGAGTATCGAAGCGCAATTACCAGTGCTGCGTGCAGGGCCCTGCGACGTACCTGATAGGTGAATGGAGTTACGCTGGAGGGTTCGACGAACCGGTAGAATGAATCGTGAAACGGGCGAAAGTTTTCATAGTGTGCGAGGCTGCGTGCCTGATTTCTGTAGTAGTTTACGACCACCAGGCCGGGCACTGCGGCGCGGCCTACGCGGCTGGTAGTCTGGATATACTCCCCGGTCGTTTGCGGTTGCCCGTTCACGACCATCAGCGCAAGTCGAGATACGTCGAGGCCGACGGAAATCATGTTGGTCGCAAACACCATGTCAAGGCAAGACTCATGTGTACGGTCGTATGTCAGTGCGGTGAATGTGGCGGCGCACTCGTCTGCCGGTCGCCTGCTGGTTAGCTCCGCGATGCTGGTGCTGTCAAATCGCTTTCCTATCTTGTCCAGCCGCTCCTGGAGTGTCTTATCATTCTTCTTGCCCTCTTTGATCAAGCGCGTGCCCGCGATCTGAACATCGTTGATGACGGTGGCGTGGCTTCTGGCTACATCCCTCAGGCTGCGATTGAATACGACAGCGGTCCACCAGGCCTCCGCCAGCGCTTCAAACTCCAGATCCTGTCCAAAAACCAACCCTGGCGCAGCCATGAGCGCGGCGATAACAGGGGCGAGACTTGCTTGTCGTGTGAGGCGCGGTGCGAGATATCCGAGATACAGGCGCCCTGGCCGCTCGCGGTCGGTGCAGGCAAAATACGTGTCATCACAGGATAGTCCGGGCGGCGGAAACACGTTAACGCTGCGTGCATACAGTTTTTGGACCTGATCCCGTACCTCGCTGATGGTCGCTGTTGAGGCGACATACTTTGGGTTAACGCCCAGTGCTGCCATGGTGGTATCAATCCCCGCTTCGTACATGCCTGCCACCGACCCGACAGGACCTGAGACAAGGTGGAGTTCATCCTGAATGATGAGATCCGGTGCGCGCGTACCAGAACCAAAGAAGGCGCGCGGACCATCAATCCAGGCCAGTCGGGCAAACTTGTCAATCGTGCTGATAAGCAGAGACGGCGGGTGTTCGTACAGCGCTTCATCTACGACCTGGCAGGGAAGTGGCTGCGAGCCGCGCGCAAATGTACAGCCAGCATAGTTTGTGCAGCGGAAATTGAATGAGCCCGCGTCACACAAGTAGCCATTCTTCACGTCCAACGTGACTCTGCACCAGGGACAGGCTGTTACTACAAGCTGATAACGTGCAGTGGCATCGCCGCCTCTAACATTCTTAACTACTTCCTCTGCCTGTCTGTACCAATTGGGGCTCACCGCGCCGCCGACCCAGATTCCCGTGCTGAAGGGTTCGCTCCCAAAGCGTCCGTTTGCATCTTCCCGGCGAATCAGCTCCAGTGCACATACCATACGGGCGGCACGCTCAAACTGCTGCCGAGTCAGAAGTCGCAGGGTATAGCGCATGATTGCTACGGTACCGCCGCCCCGGTGGCCGAACGTAAGTCGTCGCCATACTATCAGGAAGGCGATGAGCCCGAGATATGCCTCCGTCTTTCCACCACCGGTCGGAAACCATATGAGATCAACGGTATCGCGGAAGTCGCTATCCTCCAGCACGACGGATTCCAGGACGGTCAGCAGAAAAGCGAGCTGGAATGATCGCCATCGATAAGTTCGATTGTCTGTATCGCGCCGGGCAATCCTGTCAGTCTGTTGCATCTGATTGAGCATGGCCCGGTTGGCTGTTTGGAATGCCGTGCCTACGATCCGATCGCTGAGGAGAAGGGACGCTCCTTGTCGCATGCGCCGCAATGCTACTTCCATACGGCGTACCATGCGTAGCGCCGTCTTGTGGTCCGACGGGTCGGAAAACCGTGATACGGCACGTCGCTGCCCCGAGATCCAGGACTCGTACCCGCTAAGGAAGTCGTCTATGGAGGCGGCAAAGGCAGCGGGCTCTTCGCTCGCGAGAATCTTCAGATCAAGGGCCGGGTGGGACCCCTGGGGGTTCGTGGATAAGGCAGGGATTTCTACTGCCGGCATGAATTCTGACCAGATCTGCGGTGCGGCGCCCGGCGTAACTTTCCAGTCCACTGCGCTGCCATGCCCCATGGCAAAGATCTTTCTGCTCCGGTACTGCAGCTTGAATTCGTGTTCCTCCTTTGTCAGCATAGACACATGGGTCCGCGGTACTTCCAGCAGCAGCCCCTTCGTTACGGTACACTTCAGCTCCGTTTCAAACAGGTGTCGCTGCACATCCTTGCTGACTTGATTGGAATGCTGACGATTGTACAGTGCCAGGGTGCACAGGATATCATCTGCACCCCGAAGGGCCTGCAGCCTAATACCAGCCCGCGACTCCCAGATCTGTTTCTGAAAGGTGCGCGGCTGACCAATAGTATTCTCACAGGGGGGCAATTCAACGCGCTCAAAGGATGGGCTCGTGAACTGTCCAGAATCTGGATCGCGTTCGCGCAGCCTTTCGTAGCAGACGGCTGATGCCTCGATGTTAAGCTGCGCATCGCGGCTGACCAGGAACGAAAAGCCGACGGCGGACGGCACAGCATAGTAGCGATTGCTGGAAGCCTCGTCCTTAAGGTCTTCCACTGATTGGCCGATTGCCAGTGCATTTAGGAGCGTGCCCGTACTGATAGTGATGGGGCTGAGCACACCGACGGGGAATCGCTGGAGCGGGTTTTCGCGAATGATGCCGCTCTTCTTTGCGGGTCCGATCAACCGGGACCGCAGCCATACTACCAGGCGCTGTCTTGCTTCGACGTAGTCCATGGCTAATTCAGTCGTCAGCGCGTCTTGAGCCAGTGTGGGACCGTACCAGGCTGCAGCAAATTATTTGCGCGATTTTAGTCGCATTGCTCAGAATGCTGGGGCGCGTCAGTCTGGCAAATCGCAGTGTAGGCTATCAGAGAGCCCCCCAATTTAACTCCGAAGCGCAACATGTGCAATCAGATCAATGTGCTCGCAAATAGAGGCAGGGATTAGCGAAGAGAGCAGGAAGGGGCCGTTCCATCTCCGGTCGGGCTTCGCCCTCCCTTCGATGGAACGGCGTCGTGCAGACTGAAACCGCGCTTTGGGCCCCAAGAGCTTCGGCGCCGGCGGGACAAACGCTCTTTCCCATGCGCGCAGCCATGCATGTTGCCGCATGTAGACGGTATCGTGCCCTACCGGTCGCCCTGGTGATACCGACCGAATCAATCCATCACCTCTGGCTGGACTGCTGGGAATCGCTGATCCAGGCGCACTGGCTTCTGCTGTCGGGTCTGGGTCAGACCTTGGTGCACCATCCACAGCGGCCGCTACAGCCTACCGCGCGCCAATGAAGACTTCCGCCGGTGTGCGGTAACCCAAGCACTTACGTGGACGATCGTTCAGAATCGTCTGTATCCGCATTACCGCTGCCGGCTCAACAGTGCGGAAGTTGGTCGCCTTCGGAAAGTATTGCCGTACCAGGCCATTGGTGTGCTCGTTCAGGCCACGCTCTAAGGAATGGTACGGGCGCGCATAGTAAAACGACGCTGAAAGGGCCCGGGCGATTTGCTGGTGATGAGCGAATTCCTTCCCGTTGTCCGCCGTGATGGTAAGCACCCGATCCTTCACCGGTTTCAGACACGCTACGATCGCGCGGCGGACACCGATCGCTGCCTTCGAAGATACCAGCGCAAGAAACGTGAATTTCGACGCACGGTCGACCATCGATACCAACGCACCCTGGTGCTTGCCCCCAATGATCGTATCCACCTCCTGGTCGCCTATACGCGTCTTGCTCTCCACTATGGGATCCCGTTCGCTGATGTCTACACGATTCGGTATCAGGCCGCGCCCAGCACCGCGCTGGCTACGCCTGTTGTAACGCTTACCGCTACGGCGAAGTAGCTTGTACAACGATCCTCCAGCTACCCTGTTGCTCCAAATGTACCGGTAGATCCATGTGGCGCTCAACGCAACGACCCCATCATGACGAAGCCGACCCGCAATCTGCTCTGAACTCCAGTGCAAGGCGAGCTTCTCGCGCACCATGGCCCACAGCGCTGCGGACATCTTACGAGGATGCAACGACGCTTTCTGGCGCCGCACACGAGCCAGTCGGTCCGCCTGCTTATACCGATAGCCTCTACCTCCACTGTTGCGCCGCACCTCTCGACTGATCGTCGATGGCGAACGACCCAACTGCCGCGCTATGGCGCGTATTGAATCCCCCCGCTTCTTCAACGCATGAATCTGACACCTTTCCTCGTACGAAAGGTGACGGTAGCCCTTTGCCATTCGATACCCTCCAATGATGAATCCACAATACATACCAACAGCCTCTGGACCTTACGGCTCCATCGGGATGCCAACGCGCTCGCCAACCCATTGCTCTGCCAAATCAAGTGTTGCACTTCCTTGTTAAATGGGCCATCGTAAATGAGCTCATGTTCTCGTAGAGTGGGGTTGATTTAAGCCGGTAAGCTGCTCACGCAGCGCCGGAAGATACGCGGCGTGGCCTAAGCGGTACATCCCTGCTTCCATGGCCATCAGGTCAAGGGCCAGAAAGGTACTGCGCTGATCCGATGGCATCCAGTCTGAGCGTTGGCGCAGGCGCCCACAGAGTCGCTGCGCCAGACGCGTAAGCACGCGCGTCGTCGTTAAGCTGCGCCCCAATGCCATATAGGCCCCGGCACGGTGCAAGGTGAGCGTCTCTTCCAGCCCCTTGGCCAACGCGCGGCCAGCCGACTCATTGATGCGGTGCACCCGTTGTTGCAGCCGCTTCAGGGCCCCAAGAGCATCACCATATTCCAGCGCGCCCCATGCATGATGCAGCGCACGGCCCACCTTCAGACGATACTCCTGCGGCAGAAAGCTCAGTATCCGCGCACGCTTCTCAGCAAGGCAGCGCTGCACAACGATGCGGTCACCAGAGTGGGCCACCAACGCCCGCCTGAGCCCCACGGCGCCCGGTATTACGTACAACAGGCTCTCGCTCATGCGCAACCCGCGACGCGCAAGCTGCTCCAGCATTCCCTCTAATGCCTCCGTATGCTGCAATGAGCAGGCTGCCAGGCTCAATATCCGCTTGTACCCGGCTTCCGTGACGCCCACAACAAAGGTGTATTGCACCGCCTGGACGTATGCGGCACTCATCCAGAGAGCCACGAAGTTCTCGTCAGCAAACGAGCGTGTGCAAAACTCCTCATAAGCACGATCTGCACGGTCTGCTTCCAGCCGATAATGCGATAAGAGCGGCTCTTCAGCTTTCTCTTGATGCTCGGAATCACTACCACACGTCGAGCACAACGGTACAGCCGACTTACCATCTGTGTTTCCCTGCGTCTCTGAACCCGCATCGTCAGCCGCCACCAGAGACTGCAATGGAGGATCGGGCCACTCGCGACCCAGAAGCTCAATTATCAGGTTGCATTGCTTCAAGAGATACAACCTCCAGTCGCCGACACCCGCCAAAGCGTCGCCGGATACCGCAGGTGTTACAGGATTCTGTTCAGTTAGTGGCATCGATAAAGAGGGCGATGTGGTAAGGGAATTCAGACATCCGTCGCTCTCCCGTGAAGCCGCTTTCCCACTAATAATGGCTCTCCTCCTGCAACCTTATGACAAACGGCTTGTTAAAACGATCAAGATGAACTTCCGAGAGCTCATAGCGGAGGTCGGTGTCGCGCCTCGGCAGGTGCGCTACATGATCGCTGAGGGGTTCGTGCCCGCGCCCACGGGTGGGCGTGCGCATGCCTCTTACGGCGAAGCTCATGTTAGGGCTATCTGTAGGTACAAGCGACTGCGAGCGCTCGGATTCCCGCCAGGGGCGATTCGCGTGTTGCAGCAGGCGAAAGTAGGGGTGCCTTTCCCGGTTGCGCCGGGTATCACACTCGTTGTGGATAGGGAGCTGATCGCTTCTGGCGTACCTAATGAGGCACTTGCGCGGCAGGTACAAGCACGATTGCAGGAAATACTTTCCACCAACGAGGAACGGTCATGACTAGTTTGCACACTTCATACGAGAGCGTATCCGCCGCATTTCAGCGGGTGGATCCCATACAGGAACTGGTGGCGCGTAGGTGCGCAGAGCGTGATGCCACGCTGCCGATACTTACCAAGCAGGATATTGCCGTCACGGTTCGCAGCGGCCTAGCCGTCGTAGAGATGGCGCGCACCTACACAAACCAGGAGAAGCAGGCTATTGAGGCACTGCTCTCTTTTCCCGTGCCGGTACAGGCTGCCTTCTTCGGACTGACAGCCAGAGTAGGCGATCGAGTGCTGCACGGCAAGGTCATGCCACAGGAATCCGCGCGCGAGACCTACGAGGACGCGCTCGATGAAGGCATGATGGCTGTGTTGCACGAGGAGTTGCTTCGGGGTGTCCATCTGATCTCGGTGGGCAACTTGGGTGCTGGAGCTACGGTCAGCATCACAACGCGTTGGGCTTTGTCTCTGAGTTTTCAGGAAGGCTATGGACTACTCAGGATTCCCCTCACGGTGGGTGAGGTTTACGGTGCCTCTCCGCTTCCAGATTCTGATGCATTGACTTATGGAGGCACGCCATGCAAAACGCGGCTGCAGCTGTCTCACGACGCCAGCGCGGCGAGACTGGCGAGCGGCACTCTCCATCCCGCCGAGGATGGCTGCTTGCAGGCGGACATTGCCGCCAACGCTCCTGTTGATCTGTCCTTTAGCGGATCTGATATGACACCTCTGGTTGGTAGGGAGAACGGCGGAAGGCAGGTTACGGTGTCCATTGAGCCGGTTCAATCGCATGAATCGGCCCTGAACGCCGTCGTGCTCGTCGACCATTCCGGGTCCATGCACGGACTGTGTGCAGGGGGTGGCGCGTCCCATCTGACTATGCACGAAGCCTTGGTCAGGGCTCTTGGCCAGTTACCTGCCAACTTGCGGAACGATGATCGGATTGCACTTTGGGAGTTTGACCACCACTGCACACCGGTGGGCTCTGGGCGGCCCGCAGATCCGGCAACGCTGGCCAGCTTGGTGCCGCGCCTCCAAGACCCTGCAGGAGGTACCGAAATCGGTGGTGCACTAGATACCGTGCAGTTCGTACCGGTCGATGATGTGCTCCTGATTACAGACGGCATGAGCTATGCGCTTGATATTGAGAAGCATGCACAGAGCGGACGACGCATTTCTATTGTGCTGGTCGGAGAAGACAGCCTTGAGGCGCGCGTAGGCCACTTAGCTGCCCTTACCGGAGGCACCATCCAATTCAGCTTTGGCAGCGACGTCGCCCGCGCACTGGAAGCATGCATTGCCGGGATGCGGATGGCGCACAGCATGGATACGCCCTTCAGCACGGACTCCGAAAGTCGGCCGTCTCGTATCGTTGCGATACGTGGTAATGCCCAGATCACGGCCACGTGGACCGTGGACTGCTCCGAAGTAGCAGACCGCACGTTTTCAGAGGGTATCGCCGCCTTTGCAGCGAGTCTTACGCTGGCGCATACCCCCGAAGAGGACGCCGAAAAGGCAGCACTGGAGGCGGGGCTCGTTACCCACCTGACCAGCCTGGTTCTGGTTGACGCCGAGGGTGAACGTCAGGAGGGCCTGCCGATCACGCGCAAAGTAGATTTACCAACCCCGGGTACGCGTCAGGCTGTGCATAGCTATATGCAGGCACCTTCGCTGCCTGCAGAGCTGGCCGCTCCTCACAGCGGGCCAGAGCGCGCGTTCTCACCGCATGTCCAACGCAGGGGAGTCGATCCTCACCTGTTTTATGGTAGTCCAACGACTCAGGGCCCATTCAGCATGGCCGATGAATTGCACGGCTTGCGGCTTCTGATTGACTGGAATGCGGAGGCTCGGCATCTCGCTGCCGGAAGTTTGGACAAGACCAGTCCTGAATTGAGCAACGCCATTCGGAGGCTTGCAGCAGTTGAGAGAATAGCAGAGGAAGCAAGGGAGCTTGGAATGGACAGCGTACGGCTAGTTATCGCACTGCTTGCCCACCTGTCGGCGCCGCACCATCGCTCGGCGCAACGCGTGCTACGGCGCCTTCTCCGAGGAGTCGACGCAGACAGGTTTCAGGTCGTGGTCGATGCGGTCGACAGTTACTGCTGAACGAACGTGATTACGGAGCCATTCTTAACTCAACTTCGTCAGTGGTAGTGAAGTGAATGGTCGGACCTCTCCTGCTCCAGTCTTGGGGAGCGTTTTCTCAGGCGCTATGGAGCCTTGGTGTTTACCGGAGCGATCGGTAGTGGGTTAGGATGGTGTTCGCCCCTCTTGCGTGTCCTTTGTCGTATTGGGGCCCCTTGATCGGGTCTCATCTGTCCGAGTCGGACACAGCCACGCTACTCCGTCTGGAGTGGGTACAGGTGCCAGGCATAAGGAGCATCACAGGATGCATGGGTCAGGAGGTTTTTCCAGATCGCTCGGCTCACCTCCCGCAATGCCCGAACATACGCTGGGAAGGAGGCGCCAAAGCGTGCGGCGAAGGCTCAGCGTGCGGCTGGGTTTGTACCTTCCGCTCGTGAACGCTACCGACGTAAGACTCAGGGTGGCGCGCTTGAAGCCGGAATTGGTGGCTCAGTTGATCGGAATTGGCACCAGTGGCGTGCGCTCACGCCGATTCCGGGTAATTCCCCGACACATAGAGGCGAATGGATCGACGTCCGAGCGCAATAATCTGCAGGAATCCGGCGACCGCGCACCTAAGCGAGGAGATGTGGCCAGCGTCAGAATATTCCAAGAGGCTCAAGCTAAAGGTAACCAAGCGCTCATAAGCCTGGATGCATCCGTGAGCCATAAGTGAGTTCGAACCTACGGCCGCCCCAACGCCGCGCTCAGCTGCAGACATAGCGGCGCACTCGACATCATGTGGCATGTGCACACTACCACGATAGGAATAGCGTGAAAACGCTCAGAAGTCCTTCTTTTTGAACCGCCGTATGCCCGCTACCAGAGGAATAACAATCCAAGACATAAGGCCGGCGATGGAGATGGCCTTGCCTGCCAGTGTACCGAAGAATTGCTCAAACACCGCACCCGTGTATCCCATGAGCGCTGAGAGATCAAAGGTCAGAAGAAGCAGCACGCGCGCCAGATCAACGGGGTTAAGCAGCATCAACACCAACATCGGCCGCTCCAAAGGGTAGTCGGCAAAGAAGGCTGCCAGCGCTAAGACCAATCCGTCATAAAGCACGGTAAGCAACAGCCAGAGCAGGATCGAAACACTCAGACCGCGCACCTTTTGTTCAACCGTTACCGCGACCAAGAAGGCCAGAGCGACAAATATGAAGGTGAGCAACGTGCCAGAGACGGCCAAAACGAGCGCCGTCTCCAGATGCGCCGTTGCCAGAATGCCGCGGAACACTAACGGTATGCCGATGCCGAGCAGAAAGGACATGGCAATCGGGAGCGCCAGTCCAATGTACAACCCCTTGAAGAGTGCTACGCGGCCTACCGGCTGCGTGAGTAATAGCTCGGTAAAGGAACGTGCATCGTAGAGGTACATAGCGCCGAACACGATGCTTATGAGTGGAACGATAACCAGTGCCAAGCTTGACAGACTAACCAGCGCATTCGCGCTACCTCCACCAAAACGGAAAAGCCCTTCTGTGATAACAAGGAAAAACAACGCGTAGAACAGTATCCACCGGCTTCGTACGATGTCCCGCAGCTCATACACTATGATCTTGCGTGTCGCCGTCATGCCGGTATCTCATTGCTATCTCTGGTCATAATCTGCGCAAGTGCCCGTTCCAGCCCGTCCTGCCCCGTGGTAGACTTCACCTCGTCCGATGGTCCAGCAAAGCGCACGCGGCCAGAGAGCAGGAAGACAACATTATCGGCAAGCTCCTCGATCTCGCTCATAATGTGCGATGTGAGAATAATGGTTTTGCCAGCGGCGCGATCCTGGAGAATCCTGTCTTTGAGCATGCTGCTAGCTACAGGATCCAGTCCGGCCGTTGGCTCGTCCAGGAACAGCATCACTGGATCAAACAGGAATGCAAGGACGGCGCTGATCTTCTGGCGTGTGCCGCCAGAAAGCGTGTCCACCGGCTTGTCCAATTCACTTCCGAGTTGAAAGGCTTCCACCAAGCGCTCGTCCGTACTTTCGGGGCGGCCTCGCAGATCCTTCAGCATCGCAATGATCTCCCTACCTCTGAGGTGGTCAGGAAAACGCGCGACCTGTGGCATATAACCGATTTTCCTACGGTAGGTATGCGTGCCGTCCAGCAGCCTACCGTCGAACGAGATGGTACCCTCCTGGAAATGCGTCAGGCCCAGAATGCACTTGATAAGCGTGGTCTTCCCAGACGCGTTGGGGCCGAGAATGGCCGTGACCTTCCCGCGGACCAGATCTAGATTCAGCCCGTCCAGCACGCGCAGCGGTCCGAATCTCTTAACCAAGCCACGGATCTCAATCATTGTTATGCACCCCCATGATACGGGCCGCCCCATTTTGCAGGCTTAATTCGGCTGCGCTGGTTGTCCCTAGAATCACGCTCGGAAACACAACCACTTATAGAATCCTTCGCATCGAGGGCCTAGTGTCGGCCAAAGTCTCGGGCGTCAACGAAGGCAGAACGCGCTCTGCAGTGTCGAGCACGCCAATGATGGGGCTTCGTAGCAAGATTAGTGCGGGCTCTAACTTTTCGACAATTAGTGAAAACAGGCGGACCGGCCGAAATGGCACATCGCCGTATCCGTCACGGTCGAGGTCATAGCCTCGGTAGGCATCCCAGAAGTTCTCCTCAAAGCGGCTGTTACTGCGCCGGCTGTTGGTTGCAACGTCAAAGGCGTTGCCAATGAAGTTGTTGCGCATAAACACGTTATCTAGCGCATTGCCCATGATTCTGACAGCCCAGCCGTTCTCGACAAAGTCATTGCGCTCAAATATGATGCGATTGGACCCCTCCGCATAGACTGCGACCGTGTTTTCTACGAAGTGATTGTCCTGGATACGGCTATCGGTGATGTCTTTAAGCAGTAGCCCAAAGGAGGCACTACCCCAGTTGTGTTCAAACCGGTTGCCAATCATCTCGACCGAATCAGTGTACATCACTGCCACACCCGCATCATTGCCACGGAATATGTTCTTATGGTACTTGCACCGATCCGAAAACATGAAATGCAACCCGTAGCGGAGGTTGACCTCGCTCACGTTCTCCATGACTGAGCTGTCCTCTACAAACTCAAAGTAGATGCCGTCACGGTGGCCCTTTACGGTGTTGTTCGCTATTTCGATTTGCTTCGAATACCACAGATGAATGCCGTTTCCAGACCGTGTCTCGGTCGAACCCATTCCTTGTAGCACGTTGTTCGCTACGCGACACTGACTCGTTCTGGCCAAGTATATCCCAAAAAAGGTGTTTATGAAGCGATTACTCTCTAGCCGACAATACCGGACGCCATCAGCCTTCAGCGCAGCCCTGTCCTCCACAAAGCTCACACCCACATTCCGAAACTCCAGCCCGCGTATGGTAACGCTGTCGGCTGTCACCGTCATAAGTTGACGATCACCCTCTCCATCAAGCACTGGATAGCCTTCTCCGATGATGGTCACCGGCTTGTCCACCTCAATCGTTGCCTCCCGATAGGTGCCCTTTCTTACGGTGACCTGCCCACCAGGCTCCACCTGCCGGATCGCCTCGCTAATGCTGCGCACCGGCCCCTCGGGTGAAACGACTATGCCCTGACCCATTGCGGTGTGCACCACCGCAGTAATCAGAATAGCCACAATCAACCGCGTCCTGTGGCCAACGCCTGCAGTATCGTGGTCCATGCCTTAATCAGTTCTTCGGTTGTGGCGCCGCAGTGGTTAGCGCCGAGCCGGTGCTGTCGCTCAGCATGTTCAGTCGAACAAGGCTGTCCACACCGCTCCAGTCCAATACGTTACCGTGGAAGGCATGGAGAACCGCTTGCCGGGAAATTCCCTTACCGAACGCCGTCAGATCCATGCCCATTGGACTGGGCAGGTCTCGACTGTGCAGATAGAAAGCGCTGTCAGTAGGAATCAGATTTGGGGCGTCTGCAAAGTCAGCGACCCAACTGGATTGAAAATTCTCGTCCGAGATGCGCCCACTGAGCCGGAACGCCGATAGACATTCTACCGAGTCGAAGGGATAGACCTTCCCCTTAGCGGTCACGATTTTTCCGCCATACCGTTCATCGGAAACAGTCATTCTGCAGAATGTGCACCGATCGAGCCCGTGGATCAACGGCTGCGGCTCTGGAGTGCAGGCTGCCAGTATCAATAGCGCAGGCACCAGAGTACACAATTGCTTGGCGCGTCCATCGGGACTCATATCTGGGTTGGAGCCGCCAGAATAGCCCTTCTTGCGCCGAATGGTCATTCCTGCTTCACGGATCGCTAGTACCAATCCGGTGATCACAGACATAACGACCACCCATCCTCCGGTCGCAGGCCAAGAATGCGCCGTAAAGTTCAGTAGCCTCTTCGCACCAATCAGCGGCGGCTGGTAATGCATCCCGGGGACCTTGATGGCCGCAGTCGGGTCGAGGTTGTGCCCAAAGTTATACTCCCACCGATAGAAGTCTACCATGCCTATGACGGCAGTTGCAAGGAACAGGGCGACCCATACAAAAAGCATCACACGTTTGCCCGCTGCCGCAGCCGCCAGTCCAAGGGCTGCCAGCAAGGCCATGATCCACGGCATGATATCTAATTCAGGAATTGACTCGGGCGTGATGGCCCCCATGCCTATGTAATGATTCAGCCCGTTGATGTTTTGGAGATCCTGAGGCTCGTGGCCTGTGATCGTATCTACCCAGATGTACATACCAATACCTTCCGGGTATTGGGGTGCTTCCAGTGAGATACTCCAAATGGGTGCAACGTACACCACCAGTAGTGCTACAGATGCGCCAGCGAGGACCAGTCGTGTACGCGCGGTCATGGAATGGCTGTCCAAACAGGACTTACCTCAATCGCAGTCACGGACAGACACGCCGACCGATCTGGAGACTCCATCTGTGTGCAGCCCGTGAGCCTAGCGCAATCTTCGTGACCTAAGACAAAGGCATCCGTCACTCCCACATCAATTGCCTGTACCATAGGACAGTGCAACGCTAGACTGTGCCGATGAAACCCGAACATAGCCCTGCATTTCCTGGTGGAGCGCAGAACAGAAGTCGGTACAGTAGAACGGAAATACGCCTTCGCGCTGAGGGGTCCACTTCAACGTACGGGTTTCCCCGGGCATGATGAGCAGCTCAGACGTTCTCGCACCCATAACCGCAAAGCCATGCGGTATATCCCAGTCCTGCTCCAAGTTTGTGACATGGAAGTACACATCGTCACCCACCTTTATGCCTTCGATGTTGTCTGGCGCAAAGTGCGTTCGGATAGAGGTCATGAAGACATGTACATCGCTGCCGTCACGCTCTACACGGGTATCCGCCTCGCTCTTGACCGCGTACGGGTGTTGATTCTCTTCGATTGGAAAGAACTTCACCTGCTTATCCATGATCAGCTCAGCAGGCAGGGCCTGCGCATAGTGCGGCTCGCCCATGGTGGGGAAGTCAAGCAACATCCGCATCTTCTCGCCACTTATGTCGATCAATTGCGCGGCGTGGGCCAGCTCAGGGCCCGTCGGCAAATAGCGGTCCTTAGTTATCTTGTTCATCGCAACAAGGTACTTGCCCCAAGGCTGCTGGCTATCACCGCCGGGAATCATCAGGTGTCCCACACTATAGTAGACCGGTATCCGGTCTACTACATCCCAAGGCTCTCCTACGCGCCACTTTACGATTTCTGACGAGATGAACGCCGTGGTATAGGCAAAGCCGCGACCATCAAACTCCGTGTGAAGCGGGCCCAGTCCCGGATTCTCCACCTCGCCCGCAATGACGGCCTCGTACTGTAGCACCGGGATGTCGTCGATGGTAGTCTCGAAGGCTTCGTCGGCGATGGCTTGCAGCATCTTCGAAAACGAGTGCACTGGAATCACGGTTGCGAGCTTACCACCAGCCACGATGTACTGTCCGGTCGGATCTACATCTACGCCATGGGGAGACTTGGGCGTCGGCAAGAAGTAGACCATTTGATCGCAGTTGGCTGGCTCAAGGACCATTACGCTGGTCTGTTCCATTGAGACCGCAGACTGCGTCGCCCGGTCCATATGGTTATGGAAGTAGCGGGCTGCCATCGGAAGCGCGAGGCCCTCGGCCACGCACTCCTCAGCGCGCTGCCAGTTTATGGCGGCGATAAAGTCCTTGTCATTCTGCGATGCATTAACTTCCAGAAGGGTATGGGCCTCTTCGGAGTTGTACGATGAAAAGAACATCCAGCCGAATGAGGGACCTTTGCCCGCATGAGCTAAGTCATAGTTGAATCCCGGCAGCAGTATCTGGAAGGCAATATCCATCTCGCCGGGCGTGTCAGCCTTAATGAAGGAGAGGGTACCCTTGAAGTTGCCCGCATATTCGCTAATCTTCACATCCCGTTGCGGTACAGGTACACTGAAGCGTGTCGATGCAACGAGGTATTCGGAGTTGGGCGTGATGAACGGAGACCCGTGGTTGCCCGCCGAGTTGGGAATCTCAATAATCTCTTCCGTGGCAAATGTCGTCAGATCGACGCGTGCCACGCGAGGCGTGTTATTTGCGTTGATAAAGATCCAGCGTCCGTCCGGTACGCCATCGGTCATCGACAGTTCAGGATGGTGCGCGTCATCCCATGGAATAAACCCAAAGGACGTGTTAAGCATGGGTGTGGTCTCCTCAGTGTACCCCCAACCGTTCTCTGGAAACTGTGAAAAGACAGGAACATCTTTCAGGTGCCGGCCTGAGGGCAGACCGTAAACGGTCAGGTTGCCGCTGAATCCACCAGAGAAGAAGGAGTAGAACTCATCATACTCGCCCGGTGGAACGTAAACTTGTTTGGCCGCACTGTTGGCACCAAAATCTTGGGTGCCGGTAGTCTGGCACGCGAAAAACGTGGCGCCTGCAAGCGCTAAGAGGCAGCCACCGTAGAGCAGCTGCTTTGGAAAGCCGGTTGCCATGGTTTATCTCTTGGATTCTGATGAAGTAAACGATGAGGCCCTGTGCCTCTATTGAGTGGCCTTGTCGGCATCACCCTGGCTGGTCCGCAGAAATTCAAGGACTGCTCGCGCATCCTCCTGGGAGAGGTTCTGGTTGGGCATTTGCGTGAGGTATTCCGCTAGCAACGCCTTAGCCTCGGGGTGCTTTTTGGCCATCTCGTCTGGATTAAGCATCATGTTCATGATGAATTCTGGGGTTCGTCTTTCCAATACGTCGCCCAGTGGAGGCCCGACATAGCGTTCGGTCATCTTGTGACAGGCTCCGCACTTCATGCTAAAGATCGCTTCCCCTTGCGCTACCAGTGCCGTGTCGATGGTGGCATCCAACTCAACGCTATCAACCGGCCCGATGCCTCCTTCGGCTTCTTCTAGCGCAAGCTCGGCTGCCGTCTCGGCTGAAACAGCATCGCCCGAGCTACGATTGGAAGAATCGGCGCATGCGCCCCAGCCTGCTAAGAGAATAACAAGAGCGCAACTGCAAACTGCTTTGCGCGTCACGAGAATAGCGAAGTTCAGACTCGCCCGCAAATAGCCTGATTGGCCCTGCAGGTCACTAACTTCGGAAACGTAGGCAGAACTCTCTGGAAGCAAAGGGCGTAGCATCGGCTTTTTGGGGCGTGCAGCGAGCGGTTTCGCATCGGTCTACCCGGCAGTTGTCAATGTTGTTTCAGCAAGTGCTGCGTCGTTCTCCGATATTCACCCAAATTTATCACTTACCGTGCACTCAAAGGTCGGATCTCTCCTGTCCCCTGTTGAGGCAGCGAATAATTTCGGGAAGCGGATAGAAGTACGAAGAGTGACACCTGTCCTCTGTGGATATCTTGGGCTGTACAGCTCGTGGATTCGGTTAATGTATCCTACGCAGGAATCTGGGCTTCTTCAGACGCCCTTTTACCAACCCTTTGTGCCACCACACTACGTCACTAGGCATGACTACAGACAAGCAGAATGACACGAATGGAAGGCCGGACCCGGAGGTTGCACCGCGTGCCCGGCGGCGGCGGTCTTCGCTCGCTTAAAAGGTCCGCATCCTTGATGAGGCAGATGCCTGTGAGGGTAAGACCGCGCTGGGTGCGCTGCTGCGTAGGGAAGATCTTCACTTGCTACCACCTTAGCAACTGGCGCAGGCAGAAGGCTCAAGGCCAGCTGACTCCAGGGGCGCGGAGCGTAAAGGAGTTTGAAGTGTCAGGTTCAGCGGCACGCAGCGGGAGTCGGCGCTCAAATGCCGTACGATCCGCGACTTGCTCAAGATGTCTTCCGGGTAAATCTCGCTCCTCTGCAGCATGTTACGATCAACAACCACTGGTCGATTTGCGCCGGAATACGCAGTCTGAGTACCTGGAGTAAGGTCGGAGCCATGTAGGGGGCCCGATAGGGACGCTGGTCTGAGCGATGGGAGGGGTTATAGGAGCGTTGTGCAGCCATTTCTGACCCTCAACCAGGCTTCGTTAGCTCCTGGCGGCGCAGAGTGGAGACAGCTTATCCGTTGCGGGCCTGTCGGAGAAAGAAAAAGAAGGGCTCAGCCGAAGCCGGAGCGGTTGAGCCTTAAGTAGCTTCGCGCGGGCGGCGTGCCAGGCTTGTTGTTTCGCTTCTTTTTTCCTGACTACTTTGCCTAGTCGATGAATGTTTGCCGCCAGCCCTACCGACCGATCGAAGCCCTCCATTCCGTGGGTGCGTATCAGTCCCATTCTCTGCTGTTGCAGGTTGTTGATGGCGGACTCGATCGCAGGATGCTGTAGACGCGCCTTGACAAAGTCGGGATGAGACTCCCGCTCGCGTTGTTTCGCACTGAGGTAACTAGGCTTGGGCATGACGTTCAAGTCCAGCAGCTCATCCAAGGCGTCGCGATTTTTCGCAGTGTAGAAGCCCTTATCCATGCTGCAGGACGTAAGCGACGGATAGCGCTTCTTTGCTTCGCCCATGAAATCCACGATCGTGGCTTTGTCGCCCCGTCGTGCTGCACATGGAGCATCAAGATGAATTGATGCTGATCCTCCAGCACGCAGACCGGAATGCCGAGGTCAGCTAACACGCCAGCCTTTCCTGTCCCACTGCGTATGCGGCTCGAAAAAAGAAAATATCTTCTCTTTGGTGGTCAATCTCTTCCTCTTTCAGCAAGCGACGGTCCACTTGGTCGACCAGTTTTTCGCTGGCTTCCTGGTACCACGCAATCTTGTCGGTCACTTCCTTCAGCGTCTTCACCGTTCCTAACGCCTTTGTGATGATTCGGCGCGGAATCGTAAGGAAGTGACGTATGTGGCCGAGGAAGCCATTCTTACGGGCCCTACGGCAACGGCGATAGACCGTCGTTATTGACTTCACCCACCAGCGGGCCTTGCGCCAGCCCTTCATTCCTGCCGCCTTGCAGTGTCCGTACAACTCGTTAACCAGACTGCGCAACGCATCACAAAGAAATCGTACGTCCGTGGGCCACTCCACGTTAGTACGTGCCACGGCCGAATCCGAGTGGCAGCGCAAGGCATCTCTAGCGCCATGCTTAAGTTGCTTATAACCCTTTGCTACCACCACGAACTCTTCCGTTTGGTGAATGGCCTCGTCCTCGGACTGGCCGAAGTGGTCCGCGAGCATCCGCCGGTAGACCGTGTGCTTGAGCAGCGCCTTGGTCACGCCCGCCCTCGCCTCTTCCCCCGAGATGTCGCCCGGTGCCCGACGGTAAGAGGTGACGATGGCATACTTTCGCTTCAGGTCCGTCTCGTTGAAGGCCCAGAAGAACCGGCACGCCGCGTGCACGCTGTCCGAGACCAGCATGGCGTTTCCCCGTCCACTCTTGCGCCGGTCCTTCGCCTCCATGTCGATGAGGATGTCGTCCACGATCTAGTCGATCCAATCCCGCGAGCTCGTGACCTTCCGCATCGTGCCCCGGCGCCGCCGGAGTTGAGCCTTGGCCAAGTCGCTGAGCCCTTGGTCTTGAGAACTAATCACTGGTCGACCTTGGCCTTGGAGGTCAGGTGCTGGTCGATGTCGCGTGCCTCGTAACGCAGGTCCAGCACGACTTTGTCGCCAATCGCTCGGTCGTACTTGTAGGTGTGGATGTAGGGGCCGAATGTCTCGCTACTCTGGCGCTTGTCCGAATTCTGGAGCGGCGTGCCCGTGAATCCGATCAGTGTCGACTCCAGCAGGAGCTTCGTCATCGCGCCGTGGAGCTTTGCCTGACTGCGTGCGGTGGCATTCGTCCACGCAGACGTAGATGTCGCCCGCTGGGTGGAAGCTTGCCGCCATTTGGGCGCGGAAGTCGCTCACGTAGTGGTCGATGTCGGCTTCCCCCGAAGCACCGAACTTCTGGACCAGCGAGCAGACGAGTGGCTTAGCGGGATCGGCACCGCTCGCGGTACGGTAGATGTCCTCGCCCCACCCCCAGGAAAACTCTTTCGATCTGCTCGTCGAGTTCGGAGCGGTCGGTGATCACGAGCACGCGGCTGTCCTGGACGTTACTCCCGTATCCGCTTCGAGTACGCAATCAGGGCCTCATCGACAACGGCTCGGCGCACGACGTCCGTGTACGGCGCCCCTTCGCGCAGGGCAAGACCGAAAGCAGCGTCAAGGGCGCTACGTGAAACGTAAGTAAGGACTATTTCCGACATTCAGGCAGGCGGGAGCGGTTATCGGCGCGCATTGCATCTGCGCAGTTACGGAGCCGATGGTTCCGGTCAGGATAAGTTAATAATTCGCCAGCCCTTAGCGGACGAGGAACCGCTCAAGCAGACGGATCTCGATGCTCCGGTTGGCCTCCCGGTCCCGCCAGTCACCGAGGTACTCGTAGCCGCGCTGGTCCCGGAACAGCATGATGACGTGCCGCTGGGTCATAGTCTCAAGGTCGCCGACGGCGCTCATTTCACCGCCTCGTCCAGCTCGGCCGATCTCACCCCAGCACCTCCCAATGTCTCGCCCGGGCCGTGCCGACACGACGGATGACCCCGACCGCCTTCGTGTTCTGCAAGTGGTGCTTAACGCCGTCTTGAGACAGGCCGACGCGCTCGGCAAGCGCTGCCCGGGTCAGTCCGGGCTCGGCTCGGAGACAATCCACGATCCGGTCGCGGGTGGATTTCCGGTTGGCTTCTGGGTAGTCTTCTGGGTAGCATCGGGTGGTGGTGAGGGATTCCCATAAGCGTTAACTTGTAAAAAGCTTGGGAAATAGCGTTCCACTTGGTTGACTCTAACTCTCGGAGGTGCCGCCAACTGCCCAGAAATAGTAGGTCAGTGTTGAATCATTTCAGATAATGAGCACTCGGGCTCAATCGTCCGCTTAACTTGGTTAAGCGCGAACTTGAAGTCCCTCCACGTACTGCTCGTACGCCTGCGCGTCGTAGCCCCAAGGGGAAAGAGTCCGCGCATGACGGACGATCTTTTCGGTGAGCAGGGCTACTAGCAGCTTCCCGTAGAGCCATGCTCTGGCACTGTTATCGTCGGATTTGGGCAAATGACCCAGTTGTGCTAGCGATTTGAAGCGCTTGAACACCAGTTCAACCTGCCAGCGTAGCCGGTACCACTCAAGCACCTCTTTTACGGTATACTTGTCCTCGGGGAAGGTGGTGAACAAGATGACGTAGCGCGCGTACCGCAAGGTCTTTCTGCGAGGCGTCTTTCTTTTACGCTGTGCGGTCCTGTGGATCTTTTTGTGTGCATCTTCGATTGCTTCCTCCGTCTTTCGTAGTGCACAAATGCGTCCCACCACTGGCGTTTCTGCATTAACGGCTGTGGCCCAGAATCCCACAGCCCCAGCCTGCTGCAGCGTTTCTACCGATGACAGCAGGTCAAAGGGCTGACCGGAAGCTTTCTGAAAGCGCAGCGCACCGGTATTGACGCGCACCGTTACGTAGCCGCCCGCTGTGGTCACATGCTCAATACCCGCACCGGTAGCGTACCCGCGGCCAGCCAGTATGTAATCACCTGCCCGGATTGGAAATTGCTTGAACGATTCCCCCGTGCCAGCTCCCTTCGTTCCAGTTAATTTAAAGAAATCGCAGCCCAGTGATGGCAGAGTAACACTGTAATGCAGCCGCCATGTTGAGCCAGTGCGACCAGGCTCACTCACAACAGTGGCGTCAAATGCCCGCATTTGAAATCCGCCGCCTGTGGACACTTCAATTCCATGCTCGTGAAACAGCTCCATGCACATAGCATAGAGCCAGTCTCGTGACTTACGCAATCGTTTGAGCAGCGCTACTGCAGATAAGTTGGCCAGTTGAGCCTGACGAGCCCGCGCGACTGACTCCCGCAACGAGTGTCCGCACCCCAAGTGAATCAGCAATGTCCGAAGGAGCCTTTCCGGTGACTTGTCCTTACGCAGGCCGCGTAATGCGCCGGTAGAGGCGGCTAGTTCTTGCCAATTCGCAGGCAGGAACGACACCAGCAGGCCCCACTCCTTGTCATCCGCTGCCTTTGATACGGTCCACTTCATCTATTCTCCAGACTAACGATGAGGTGACAGTGCGCTCTCCACTTCGCGGCCGAAGAGTACGCCATGCTTCTGGACATTCCTGGTCGTCGTTGCCCGCAACGGTCTTCACTTCTCAGCATGATCCCCCTTGGTGGCCATATCTCAGTGTAGACGCTGGCAACATACAGGATCACATTGACATTAATAAGTTAACGCATATGGGGAGTGTTCCCCGCCGTGTTCCCGCGTGCTGCGGCGTCGGCGGCCCGATAGGTCTCCGAGAACGGGAACCGCACCCACAGGCCATCCCCGCCCGCGTCGAGCCGCCATGTCGGTGCCGGGTTCCCCGCCTCGCGGCCGATGTCCAGAATCCGACGAATGCCGCGCCCCCACGCCTCGATCATCCCGGCCCGAAAAAAGGCGTAGGCGATGCGCGGGTTGTGCGGGCGCGACGACATCTCCTCGGCAAGCAGTTCGGCCGTCCATTCGGGGTTCAGGTGGGCCGCGTACCAGATCGAGATCCGGTCGTCACGGACCCGAATCTGGATCGTCGTGGGGTCACGCAGTCGCGGTGGATGACCGCGTTGATCACCGCCTCCCGCATTGCCTCGCGCGGCACCGGAAAGGTCTCGACACGATAGACGCCGTCATAGGAGACGAGGCCGCGAGTGTACTTCGTGTAGAGCAGGTCCATCGCACGGTTCACCTGTGCGAACAGGTCGCCCTCGATCCCGTCCTGAAGCAGCAGCTCCGACCCCCGGAAGTAGCCGATCTTCAGATACGCGTCTGGCACGAGCCGTCCAGGCGACGGACGGAATAGAAGCGCTGCAGCCCTCGTCAGGTGCTCTCCGTCCCGCAGGCTCAGGTTCTCGACGAGGTTCTCGATGGGCTCGCCATGGACCTCGGCCGGAAGCCGCCCGCTCCCCACGGCCCTGCGGCGGAATGCATCGACTACGCGGTCGTCAAGGTCCCTCAGTCCGACTCTGGGCAGCGGCATTTCGTCCCACGTCTTCCCGTACTTCGCGAGCAGGAACCGGCTCAGCGCGGCACCTCGTAGCACCTGCTTGGTGCTGCCGGTGCGGTAGTGAAACTGATCCTTATAGCTGATTGGGTTCGGATGCGGCTCGACTGTGATTTCGAGATACTCGCGGCCGGACTCCGACGTCAGACTCACGTCCACGACGATGCTAAGCAGCGACTGCACCTTGCCGGGGATCTCTTCGAGCGGCCGGAGCGTCCCCTTGACCCCGACCACCTCGCCTCGGTCCTAGTTGCCGATCTCCAGCACGCCACCCTGCGCGCTGGCAAACCCGCAGATCCACCTCAGGTGCTCATCCTACCAGGACCGCTTCCATTCGACGTGCTGGGTTTCAGGCGTCATGTGATTCACCTTCCAGTTCGTCATCGGGTACGGGCATGCGGACCGCTCTGGAGAGAAGCTGCTGCATCATGCCCTGATTGATCGCACGGGTCTTGTCCACGCGGCGCTCCAGCGCGGCGATCCCGTCGTCCATGTCGGTGAGGACGGCGGCGATGGCCCGCTGCTCGGGGAGGGGTGGGAGAGCAAGGTCCAAAGCGAGAAACCGTCGTGAGGTTATAGCGCGTGCCACCCTGCGCCAGAGCATACGCTGCAGCGCGACCTAGTGCTCCCCGAGACAATTAGGCGAGAATAAACGGATCGCATCGGCTGCGGTCATGGATGCGATGGCCGAAGTAAGAGCCGTTCAAGTAAAGATTATCTACATCGACCGCGACGACCGCGTCTATCCCGAGATCTTTGGGCGTCTCGGATGTCCCATTGAACAACACATCGCCGGTTCGGACGCGGTGCTGTGACTCGGAGTCGGCGATGCGAACTCGGTCGAATCTGCGTCGAGTGTTACTCACGTTCTCCAAGACATCGAGAAACGAAATGTACCGTGCGGACCCGGTTCCAAAATCTGCCTTGGTCTTTCCTGCCAGCCCGCCGTAGTAGGTCTCCGCGATCCGACCGACAGTGACTTTAGCCCACTTCCCACTGAACCCCGGTAGCCGCGTCCTACCAGTCAGGAGTTGCTGCATCGCGGCCCGCTTGATCGCCCGGTTCTTTGAGATCAGCGCTTCCAACGACCCGATAAGGCCGTCCACATCCGTGAGGACGGCTGCGATGGCCCGCAGCTCGGGGAGGGGAGGGAGGGGTAATCATCATCCGGTAGTGGTCCATGCCTCCAATGTAGCAGATCGCCCGCTGTCAGTGTAGATGCTGGCAACGTACAGGATTAACTTGATATTGACAAGTTAACGCTTATGGGGGCAGCGATTCTAAATTTAGATGCATGTAGGGTTTACGGGAATGCCTGTTCAGCAGACGTTATGTGTATCATGGGTGTATGGACTGGCAATACCGGTCCTGCGATGCCCTGCTATAGCGTGCTTTTGTCTTTCACTGAGGTATACCCATGAAACCAAGCAAGCTGCTGCGCGATGCGCTGAAACGCATCCGATCGGCCGCCGGTACATTTGAAGATAACCGTCGGGGGCCCAATCTGCGCTACACGCTGGCCGATGCCGTGTTGAGCGCATTTGCCTGCTTCTTTCTGCAATCGCCCTCCTTTCTTGCTTTTCAGCGGAGGATGGAGGACGACGTGGGCCGTTCCACCTGCCAGACGCTGTTTGGTATGCAAGGCATTCCCTCTGACGGGCAGATCCGCAACCTGCTGGACCGCCTGGTGCCAGATTCATTTCAGCGCCTGTTTCTGCACCTGCTGGATACGCTTCGTTCCAAGGGAGACTTTTCGCCGTTTGTGCGTCTGAGGGATCGCATCCTTGTGGCGCTTGATGGCATCGAGTTTCATTCCTCTCGGACAATCCATTGTAAGCAATGCTCCTCTCGTCGCACGGGGAAAGACAAGCGTCCTTCGTTCTTCCATACCATGGTGGCGGCGGTTGTGGTGGCTCCAGGGCACAGCCGGGTGGTACCGTTGATGCCAGAGTTTGTCCGCACACAGGATGATCCTGGCGACCAGCACTCGGTGCGGCGTCGCAAGCAGGATTGCGAGATCAATGCCGCTAAGCGGTGGTTAACGAAGTGGGGAGCTCGCATGGCTCGCTATCGTCCGGTATATCTGGGAGATGCCCTATATGCTACACACCCCTTCTGCCAACAGGTGCTCCATGCGGGCGCCGATTTCCTGTTTGTGGTCAAACCCAAGTCGCATCAAACGCTATTCAAGTTTTTACACGAGCGCTATATCCAGAGCACCGGTTGGATTCGGGTGCAGAACAAGAAGACACGTCGCTACGAAGAGCACTGCTATCGCTGGATGACCGATCTGCCGATTCGGAACACGGACGATGCCGTACACGGCACATGGGTGGAAAAGACCGTGCGGGTACGCCAAAAGCAGGGCACCTACAAGCAGACCTTCTACACGACGCTTTTCACCAGCCTGACGGTAACGAAGCACAATGTACAGGAGGTTGCTCTTTGTGGGCGGGCGCGCTGGAAAATCGAGAACGAGTGCTTCAACATCCTCGCACGACACGGACAGAACTTCAAACACAACTTCGGGCATGGCAAAAATGGGCTGGCAAACCTGTTAGCTACCCTCAACCTGTTGGCATTTGCCCTGCATACGATGCTCGACCAAGTAAAAGGGTTGTGGAGGCAATGCCGAGCATCCTACCAGGTGCGGCGCGCTTTCTTTCAGGAAGTGCGCGTGCTTACGACGAGATATTGCTTTCCCGACTGGCGAAGTCTCTGGGAAAGCATGTTGTACCGTCGTTCGCCTCCGCTGGCGCTTTCCGTCGCGAGAGCCTGAAAGATTGTATGTCACAAATAGGGTAAGCGGGAATTCCAGAGACCTGGAAGGCCGTCGTATGCCTCTGGCGGATTGGTGGCGCCTCAAATGTAGCTTCTTATTGCCTGCTTCCGTCCACCAACCGCCTAACTCACAGCCCGCATGCGCGTAGCCTACCGCAAAACAAGATCCGTTCCCCCACCGAACGCCCCAAATTTAGAATCGCTGTTATGGGGGTTGCTCTCGGCTTTCGTAGAGTGGACAATCGGAAAATCAGCCGGCAGACCACAAAGAAGAAATCGGCACCGCCGCAATGTTGCGGTCGTACCAGTATGCACGGTCGTGGTTGTAAAGCACTATGCCCATCTTGAATCGCGTACCACAGCCGTTCCGCAATCGCAGCAATCCGCGAAAATCCTTCCCGGTAACCGTTGCCGCTGCCTTGACCTCAATGCCCACTACTGAACCGCCGGAATCTTCCAAGACGAAGTCCACCTCGTTCTGCTGCTTATCTCTGAAGTGCGACAGCCGATAACGCCCACTCGCACTGTCGGACATCTTTAGGAGTTCGCCCAGGACAAAGCATTCCAATAGCCGACCAAGCGGTGTCCTATCCCAGCGCAAGGCTTCGGCCGTGCTGTTGCCCACGGCTGCAAGTAGACCGGAATCCAAGAGATGAAGTTTTGGCGACTTGATCAGGCGCTTTAACGCGTTGGAATGGAATGGCGGCAGCGTGTAGACTAGGAATAGGTTTTCCAGTGCGTCAATGTACCGCTGCGTTGTTAACCGACTTACACCCAGCATCTGTGCGACGCGAGTGACATTTAGTAGCTGACCCGACATGCTTGCAAGAATCTGTGCCAGCCTAGGTAAAACGACGGCCCGGTTGATCTGGCCTAAGTCATGCACATCACGCTGGAGCAAGGACCCCAGATAGCTCATCAGCCAATCCACCCGGCGCCGCGCCTTAGGGCGCTTCACCGCTTCCGGGAAGCCGCCCTTAAGAACCACATCCACAAGTGCATCGTCCAAAACGAGAGGCAACATACGCTTCGGCAGGCGACCCGCGAACACATTCGCGAGGAAGGTCGATGCCTGACCATGCATTTCAGCCTGCGATAACGGAAGCAAACGCACCGTCTCCACGCGTCCAGCAAGCGAATCCACCACACTTGAAAGTCGAAACACGTTGGCAGAGCCTGTCAACAGGAACCGTCCAGGTCGGGGGTCGGCATCAACCGTCTGCTTGATAGCGAGGAGCAGATCCGGCGCCCGCTGCACTTCGTCGATTATGGCACGATCCAGACGCCGGACAAATCCCGTGGGATCCGCCCGTGCAAAATGCTGCGTAGTGTGATCGTCGAGTGAGAAGTACGGAAGTCGATCGTGAGCGAAGGCCTTCACCAGCGTGGTCTTGCCCGCCTGGCGCGGCCCCACAAGGAGTACGACCCTGGTGTCCAACAATGCTTCACTAATGCGCGGCGTTACCAGTCGCGCATAAAGCGATTTGGAGAAGCCTAGGCCAGAATGAGCCATGCGAGTCATGACCGATTGCAAACTAGAGTGGTAACCAATTGCAAAGTTAGTACGTGACCAATTGAAATGCAACGGTATGGTTGACGGCTTGATGGCAACTGGCATGCTCCTTGGAACCTGTGCCCGTCGAGGTGTATGTACTCCAGGCAAATGCAGAACCGTCTAAGGACCTCCGGCGGATGATCCGCAAATGTGACCCGATCCGTTGAAAGTCCGTGTTATGCCGTGCGGCCCGCGCACGGCGTATGATTCAATGCCGTACGCCAACGGCGGGACCGAAAGCGCATTCCCGCGAATCCGCTTCATATCACAAGCTCACAGGTTTCGGCCGCAGGTTCCAGACATGGTCTCGACGCTATACAGCATTCAGCACGTATGTAGCAGTAGGGCAAACGGTGCCAGAGACCGACGGCAACCGTGTGGGGCTACGCGGTATCCGCCAGAAAGTCCGGTGATTTGAGTGCATTCTTGCTGATTGGTGCCGCGCGGAGGTGGTTTGGCGCCATTTATTGGCTCCAGGCCGGTTACTACAAGGTCGTGGGGATGCTGGGCTCATTCGGTTGGCAGCTTTCCTTGCTGGCGTGACTGTACTACGGCAGTTGCCCAAGCGGCCTGATGGGTGCTCTGGGGGAGGTAGCGGCGCGTGCACGGAGTGTGCATGGGTGACTGTACATTATCTGGCTGAATGCGACTGGATACGCCAAAACCAGAACGTGATCTTCACCGGCCCTACCGGCGTGGGCAAGAGGGCCCATTTAACAAGCAAGTGCAACACTTGATTTGGCAGGGCAAGGGGTTGGCGAGCGCGTTGGCATCCCGATGGAGCCGTAAGGTCCAGAGGCTGTTTGCAAATTCCGATGGAAGTGCGCCACCGATTCCGGAGCAAGTGCGCCACGTACATGCACATGTGTGCATGGTAGTTGTTGGGGCTGTTGGAGCTGGTGTGATCGGGGGTATAATGTCGTGTAGAAGGTCCCCTTTTCATCGTTATTCTGGGTCTTTGTTTAATCAGACAAGAGGCCCAGAGCCATGGCAACCCATCGTATTCCCATGAAGAGAGTTAGGCGCATTTTGGTGCTTTACTTTGAGCGATCCTACTCTGAGCGCCGCATAGCTCAGCATGTAGGAGTTGGTCGTCGTACGGTATCTCGCACGCTTTCGCGGTTGAAGCTGTCGGGATTGACCTGGGCGCAGTGCAAGGAGTAGAGCGATATCGATCTACAGAACAAGCTTCACGGCTCGTCTGGGCCGCAGCGCGCCACGGATCGTCCATTACCGGACTGGGATAAGGTTCACCGGCAGCGGCTGGAGTTCTCGTATTTGACGCTGCGAATGCTATGGCTCGAGTACAAGGAGGAGCATCCGAATGGCTTGGAGTACAGTCAGTTCTGCAAGCGGTATGGTGACTGGCGCAGGAGCGATCCGAGCGTGGACATGCGCCTGGAGCAGGAGGTAACGACAATCGCAACGAGAAGCAATACTACAGGCTTTGCGAATATCGAAAACTGATCCGCTATGCGAGCGTGATGACCGTTCATGATATGTGCAAGTTAATTTGCAGGATTGACGATCTCGACGGTACCACTATCAGGTGGGCAGTACTGCGAAGTACAGAACGCTGTAACCCCCGATTGGTCGAATGTTCCGACAACAACCACTTGTGCCGGGGTATATCGACTCCCCATTCCGATTTAAATCAACCACTTGTGGCGGCGGACTGAGTCCGCGCTGGATGGCTCTGCATCTTGGCGGTTCTGGGTACCATTGTCACGGCTGTTTGGAGTCGGTTGCGCTGGTCTTCTCTGGAGGGTGCTGCTATTGTGGAAGACGCTTTCTCAGGGATGCTCCCATGAGCGCGATGTGGTGTGCATGGTGAATGAGGCGATCCAGGATGGTATCTGCGAGAGTTGGTCTTCCATGCATTCGTGCCACACATTAGCTGGCATCTGGCTCGTAACGACGATGGATCCCTCCTGATACCGATCATCGGTAAGCTCAAGCAGGTCCCGCTGGTGCAGCGCATTGATTCATGATACGCCCCAGTCATAGACCACCAGGAGCCAAAAGCGCGTCAACTGCTTCAGCAGTTTCAGAAAATGGGAGACATAGCCAGATCTACCTGCTAGAGGGCCCGTAGATACGTGCCACCGGCGGGCCCAGCCACACGACACGCGGACCGTGCACGTTAATGAGTCAGTGCATACATGACGAAGTTGATGCCCATCTGGAAACTCACCGTGGAAGCATTCGCAAAATCTCTGTCTGGATACTCCCACCCGTCACCAATATCTTGGTTGCGGTTGGCCAACGCCATCAAACGTCCCTCCCGGTCAAAATAAGCCATGTACCGGTCGGCATCCGTCGAACCCTGATAGCCGCTAACCAAAGAGGGCGCAGCAACAGGATCAACATCAAAGTATATCGACCACACCGGATGCGTGGGCGGAAGCTCCACCGGCTCGTTGCCAGGCAAGACGCGCTGCATCTCCTGGTACAAATTGACCCATTCGTAGTCGCCACGAAAGTCATCGAACAAGATGAAACCCCCGCGCTCCAAATACTCCCGGAGCCGCAGAACCTCTTCCTCATCCATCTGCCAGTACCCCGGCTCACACAAATAGAGAATCGGATGCTCAAAGATCCGATCATCCTTCAGATCAAGAACCAGGTAAGGCTCCTGTACATGAATCGTCGTGGTGCGCCTAAGAGCGACATAGAAATTCTCCTCCGCTGTAGGAAAATCATGCGCCCACATCTCACCACCCCAGCCGCGCCCACCGTAAGGGCTCTCAAAACGAATCCGAATAAAACGAAAACCGTAATCGGCCTGCGCAAACGCGAGCGACGGCGCACCGTCCACCAGCATCAGCGCACACGCACACCACGCCAGCCTTGCCACTTTGCCCAACATCATGCCTTAACGCGCTCCATCGACGCATTCCAGAAGCAACAGCTGCGCCTCCTTGTAGCCAGGCGCAATCTCCAAAGACTGCAGGACGGCGCGCTTGGCTTCCAGAATCCGGTCATCGTCATACAGGGCGCTCGCCAGCGCATAGTACGCACCCGCTAGGTCCACGGGGCTAAGAGCCAGTATCGCCCGGCGAGCCTCCACCCTGGCATCGTGATCCTGCGCTCTAGCGGCAAGCTCCGCCACCTTGCGCAGGAGTTCCTCGTCATACGGCGTGCTCCGGCGCGACCGCTCCAGAAGGGCCCGCGCCCGGGCCAAGACTCCCCGCCTCTCGTGGATCGCGCTCAGCTCGCGCGCCCAAGCTGCGCCATAAGGCGTGACAGCAAGATAGGACTCCAGAATGCTCGCCAGCCGAGTCTCGTCCCCGCGACGCCGGTAAAGGGTGGCCAACCCCTCGTAAGCATTGCCCGCACCGGTGAATGGGGGATACAACTCGAGCGCCTGAAGAAAATGCGCTTCAGCGTCTTCGTCGTCCCCGCGAGTCATGGCTTCCGCACCGTCCCTAAGTGAACCCATAAGAGAATTCCTGCCCTGCTGCTTCAGCCACGCCTCCAAAGATTCACCCGTCGCCTCCTCCGTCAGCATATCAGGCCACCCCTGAAGTACATCACGCAGCTGGGCGCGGTGCGCATCAAGCGATGCGCGGAACGCCTCATCCAGCGCCCGACGTGACACCCCCAAGACCGATCGCAGTGCCTCCTCCTGGGTCCGGCTCGCACGAAGCTCCTCCAACATATCCGTCACGGCACCAAAACCGTGCTGCTGGACGATATAGTCCACTACTCGGTATGCATGGTAATAGCTCATCATCACCTGACCCGGAAATGCTGGCCGCGTAAAGCCCCGATCAATCTCTTCTAAAGGATGCAGCCGGTCCTGATCGAAGGCCATAAAGAAGCGCAGCTCATATTCGCGAGCCCACTGGGGATACGCACGCTGCTCTTCGTACAACGCAAGCCCCTCGGTCAACCATCGCGGCACATGAAAATGGCTGGTGCCGATCGCCATCGTGTGCGCTATCTCATGCCATAGCGTGCGGGCCCAGTTGTACGGGGTACCGCCCCGCGCCTCCGGCGTGTTGACAGCCACGACATCCCCGAAACTAACGCCCAACAGACCCATGTGCGGAACACCCGCGATGCGCACCGCAAAATCGTCCGCATCGTTGTAGGCCTCGATCACCACCTTACCTGTAGGCCGGTACGGGTACCGCGGCGCCATCGCCCGGTAGGCAGCCTCCGCTTCGCGTAACATGATCGGGCCCAGAATGTCGGCCTCCCGGCTGTGAATGCGCAGCTGAAAATGCACACTCTCCAAAACCTTAAACGATGCATTGTCATCAAGAAGGCTGAGCGTGTTGGCCACAAAGAGATTAAAGGCATCCCGCTCATAGGCCCGCTCCAAGTGACTGCGGGCCTGCGTGCGGCGGCCCAACCGTAGCAGAGCCGTCCCAAGGGTGGCATTCGCAGCAGCATCATCTGGATTCGCGTCAACTGCCTTGGAGGCCATCACCGCGGCGTCCGGGTAACGAAACCGGAGCGCCAGCCCCTCGCTCACGGTGCGGTAAAAGTCAACGGGCCGTGCATAGTTTGCTAGCACCCGCGCTTCTGTCTGCGCGAAGGCGGCGCTATCTGCGTTGAGGTGCTGCAGCGTAGCCAACTGGGCAAGCGCGGCCATGGAGGCAGGGTTGATGTCCAGTGCCTCGTCCAAAAGAGCTTCTGCCATCGAATGCCGACCGTCCAGGATATGCAGGCTGGCCAGAAGCGCACGCGCTTCCACGCTGTTGGGCATCTGTTCCAGGGCCCGCCGCGCCAGTGATTCTTTACGAGCATAACTCGCGGTGGCGTGTCCGAGCGCCACATACAGCTCTGCCCGGTGCGGATTGATGGAGATCGCTTCTTCATAAAGCGTCTGCGCCTGCGCCACATCGTAGGTGACTTGGTATAGCTCTCCATGCCAGAGGAGGTGCTGCACATGGCCGGGCTCCAGCGCCAGTGCCGTGGACAGCGCGTCGTTAGCGTCATGGTACTCTTGCAGCCCGGCAGCCGCGCGCGCACCGATGGCGCGTGCCTCTGCTGTGTCAAAGGACCCGTACCTGAGGTTGCTGTGCAGCGTCTCATACAGGCGCCGAGCTTGGCGCTCTTGCCCTACCGCCTCAAACAGCTCAGCCAGTGCCAGCCCAGCCCGCCAATAGTCTGGCTTAACACCGACGGCTGCAATAAATGCCTCTTCGGATGCTATCAGCTGTCCTGTTTCTTGCAGCAAGCGCCCTTTGCCGTACAGGACAAAGGCGTTTCTCGGCCAGCGGGCCAGTAGGCGTTCCGCCTCTGCCAAACCCTCCTGGAAGTCGCCGCGCTGCAGAAATGACTCGAAGAAACCCTCTATCGCTTCCTGCCGGTCTGCGCCCAGACTGTCTTCGAATGCCGACCGGGCACGCAGGTACTGGCCACTGTTAAGTAAGGCACTGGCGGATTGCGCCCACGCAGCGGTGCAGTATACCGCCTGCAGCACCAGCAGCCCCCAAAACCATCGTCGTGGACCCGGCGTCATGCGGCCAGGTCAGGGGTTATTGCTGTAGCGGTCCGCGATGGCGGTAAGGCCGTCATCTAGCATTTTGCGCGACAGCCACTGCCCGCGTACCATCACGCCCAGAGGATTAGCCAGGTGCTTGACATCCTCCAGCGGATTGGCTGCCACCATGAGCAGGTCAGCACGGGAGCCGGGTGTCACGGTGCCAAACACGTCCTCATTGGAAAAATATTCCCCCACGTTGGCTGTCCCAGACATAAGGATGGCATACGGATCCATGCCAGCATCTACCATGCGCTCCAGCTCGCGATGTAGCGAAAATCCGGGTACGCTGAATACCTGCGGCGCATCCGTACCCATCAGGATGCGCGCTCCGGCCTCGTGCAGCGCGCCTAGGACATGCATGCGCCATTCTATTAGCTCCACTGCCGAATCACGATCGAAGTTGGGGCTATTTTGTACCCGTCTTGTACGACCGGCCCAGTTCTCCACCACAGCCGGCGGCATGTACTTGAGCTCAGGGTAGGCCTCCAGCAGCTCAGCATCCACCACACCATAAAGATATTCCCAGAGTGCCATCGTGGGCACGACCCACGCACCTACTTCTTTGGTACGAGCAATGGCATGCGCCAGAGCTTTCTCGTCCAGCGAGTCGGGGTTCACCGTGCGCAGGTATTCCACGTATCCGTCTATATGGTCGAAGGTCTCCTGGCCGCGGTCCAACGCGTGCATAAGTCCCACGTCGGCAGGTACATGTCCTCCAAACCGGATGCCCAGCTCATGCGCTGTGGTGGCCATGGCGTCGTATTCCTCCATCGTGAGGCCCGGGAGAATCTTAAGCAGGTTCCACCCTTTTTCCTTCTGGCGACGCGCTTTGGCCTCTGCCTCCTCGGGCGAGTTGACCGATCTTCCGTTAAAGCTTGGACCGGCCAAGTACAACGTTGGTGAGACTATCTCGCCGCTGTTGGCGCGTTGGCGAAGCTCCAGCTGTCCCGGAGCCCCCAGCATTCCGCGTACCGTGGTGATGCCGTTGGCGGCATACAAGAAGAGTACATCTTCCGTGTACTGGTCCGGCTCGTCGGGCCGCGGTACATGTCCGTGCATCTCAGCCAGACCAGGCAGAATGTACGCGCCTTCGGCATCGATGCGCATGGCGTCCTCTGGCACGGTGATAGACGTTCCAACGGCAACGATGCGGTCACCCTGTATCAGCACAGTGGAGGGATGTGACACGGAGGCATCCTCCATAGTGAGCACATGGGCGTTCACGAACGCTACTCGAGAAGCCGCCTCCTGGGCGCTGGCTGGCATTGCAGCGAACGCGGTCGCGACAAGTAAAAGGATTTTGCGTTTCATGACAGGTGCTCGTGGTTCGCTGCGTAGAACAGGAGCAACAAACAGTTGATCCCTTATGAAGATAGCCATTGCGCAAATCAACCCCGTAGTAGGGGACCTCAAGGGCAACGCGGACAAGGTGCTGGACTATGCCCATCGGGCCTACGCGATGGGCGGGGATCTGGCGGTCTTTCCTGAATTGACGCTTGTCGGCTATCCGCCACATGATCTCGTGGAGTACGAAAGCTTTGTGCGCGAAGAGGAGCGACAGCGCCTTGCCGTGGCACGCCTAGTGCCGCCCGAGATAGGCCTGATCCTGGGGGGACTGGCGCCCAGCGAACGCCGTACAGGTAAGCACCTACACAATTCGGCCTACCTCTACGAGGACGGCGAGGAGCTGGGCGTGGCGCACAAAGCCCTCTTGCCCACCTATGACGTATTCGACGAGCTGCGCCACTTTGCTCCAGGCTTCGGCTGCAGCCCGATACGCTGGCGCGGCGATCGGATCGGACTCCACATCTGCGAAGATCTCTGGAATGTCGGTCCCGAGGCGCACCCGAAGTATTCACTGAACCCCGTCAAGGAGCTGGCCCAAAGTGGCGCGACCCTACTCATCAACATCTCCGCTTCGCCACATTCGCAGTTAAAGCTTTCAAGCCGCGATGTTCTGATACAGAGCGCTGCCACCTTCAGCGGTCTGCCCTACGTCTTTGTGAACCAGGTTGGTGCTAACACTGAGCTGATCTTTGACGGATCCAGCTGCGTATGCCTGCCTGATGGCCGCCTTGCGACCCGATTACCTGCTTTCGAGGAGGCGCTGCAGCTCTGGGAATGGCCCGATAGTATGTCCAAGACGGATGGCCCGGATGCCGGGTACACGGCGCGGCAGCCTATGCAAGACCTTCATGATGCCTTGGTCCTGGGAATCCGGGACTATTTTCATAAGACGGGGGCTTTCACCAAAGCCGTGGTGGGGCTCTCCGGCGGCATCGATTCCGCGGTGACGTGTGCACTCGCGGTGCGCGCCTTGGGCCCCGATCGCGTGGTTGGCGTCTCGATGCCATCGAAGTTTTCGTCGGATCACAGCGTGGAGGACGCGGTCCACCTGGCCGAAGCACTCAGGATCCCGCTCTTGGACATCCCCATACGTGGTGTGGTGGCGGCGGTGGATCAAGCGCTTAAAGTGAGCTTCGCGGGCACAGAAGCGGGGGTGGCCGAAGAGAATATCCAGGCGCGCGCCCGCGGCACGCTGCTAATGGCGCTGTCCAACAAGTATGGGTACCTGGTGCTCGCTACCGGCAACAAGAGTGAGCTGGCGGTAGGGTACGCGACGCTCTATGGTGATATGAACGGCGGCTTGAGCGTGCTCGGCGATGTGTTCAAGGGCAGTGTCTATGCACTGGCTGGGTACATCAACAAAGATGGAACCGTGATTCCGAAACGCACGCTCACCAAAGCGCCTTCGGCGGAGCTCCGCCCCGACCAGAAGGATCAGGATACGTTGCCTCGGTACGAGCAGCTAGATGAGGTGCTGCGCCGCTATATCGAAGAGCAGGAAAGCCTCGACGAGATAGGCGAAGCCACCGGGTTTTCACGCGAGCTGGTGGCTCGGATTCTTGCCGACGTCGATCGGAACGAATACAAGCGGCGCCAGGCGGCCCCCTGCCTGCGCACCTCATCCAAAGCTTTCGGCCCTGGCAGGTGCTTGCCCGTCGTTATGCGTCGGGTTCACCGGTAACGTGCAGCGGAATCCTGGTAAGGTAGGAGGCAGCCAGCACATAACCTTCCGGTCCCAGACCAGTGATCTGTCCGACGCAGACGGGAGCCAGCAACGAGTGGTGCCGAAAGGATTCACGTGCGTAGATATTGCTGAGATGCACTTCGACCACCGGAGGCGTTATGGCCTCGATGGCGTCGCGAAGCGCAACGGAGGTGTGCGTGTACGCGCCCGGGTTGAATATCACGCCCTGTGCACCGGCGTAGTGCGCCGCATGGATCCGGTCGATGAGCGCACCTTCCGAGTTGCTCTGAAAAGACTCGAACTGGGTGTCCGCAAACCGCTCCTTGAGCATGCGCACGATCGATGCAAGGGTTTCACGTCCGTATAGGTCAGAGCGACGCGTTCCCAGAAGGTTCAGGTTTGGACCGTTGAGGATGAGGATCATTCGAGGCTGCCCGGCACTTCGAAAGAGAGTCCGTCGTACGCCAGTGCCACGCCTCTGGGCATGCGAGCGGCCGTTTCGCGGTGCAGGACCGTGTGCGTCATGTGGGTGAGGTAGGTCTGGCGCGCGCGCACGCGGGCGGCTATTCTGAGTGCTTGACCGATCGAAAGGTGTATGGGCGTTCGCTCATAGCGCAGTGCATCAAGCACGAGCACATCAAGGTCACCCAAGTGCTCGAAAGCCTCCTGCGGCACGGCACTCATGTCGGTAAGGTATGCAAAGCGCCCAATCCGAAATCCGAGCACCTGCATGAGACCGTGCGGCAACACGATGGGCGTGACCTCAAGAGATGCTGGCTGCCCATGGCGGCCAACCACCACAAATGGGCGTGCGCCGTCTTGCAGGAGCAGTTTAGGCGCAGCGCTGTACCGCAAGAGGTCGTTAAAGATCCAGGGAAACATCTGGCGGAGGGCGCGGCGCGTTTCCTCTGACGCGTAGCATGGAAGGGGCGTACCGTTGCGAAAAAAGTACGGCCTGAGGTCATCCAGACCAGCCACATGGTCCTGATGGTGGTGCGTAATAAGGAGCGCATCGAGGCGATTCACACCTTCCCGGAGCGCTTGCTGCCTGAAGTCGGGGCCGGTGTCAATAAGGACCGTCAGCGCATCTGTGCGGATTAGGCATGCGCTACGAGTGCGGCAATCGCGCGGATCCGTCGAGGTGCAGACCCGGCAGCGGCAGCCGATAACCGGAACTCCGATGGATGCCCCGGTGCCAAGCATCGTGATTCGCACCTTACAGCCTGGCGATCAGCGCGGTGATGTCTTCCCGCACCGCTGGTTTAAGGTAGATGGTGTCAAGAGGCAACTCCTTTAGGACGCTGGCCAGGACGGACAGATGCGCTTCGGCGGGGTGGCTACGGTTAAGGATCGCTACGGGGGTGCCTGCGATCACACAACGTCCGCCACGAAAGTTGCCCTTCTCCCATCGGATGGTGACCCCCAGACGGGTGGCTGCATCCGCCATCGCCTGCAGCAGTCGTTCTGTGTTCAAATGCACGTTAAGAGGGCCTGTCTTTGAAGTTGCTCAACCATTGTCTATTCAGTGAAGGTTACTGGCGCCCAATGGGCTACGGGCGCAGCCTTGTTTGCAACGTGGCCGAGAATGGCATGGTCACGCTACCGTCGCCGTTGCGGTGTTTTCCTGTCCTTTGTCCCTTGTGCATACAGTGGTTCGCACATTGTTGCGTACCGTACGAACAGGTGCTCCACTCGCTCGCGCTCGGAGTCAAAGCGTTTGCGACGATAGAGTCGATCCACGGTGCGGTCGAGGGCTTGGTGTGCCCTGCGCAAGTTGGGCGGCATCAGGTCTGGATCGTAAAGATCGGCCAGCTTAGCGTCGGGATGGGCTGCACGAGCGTCGAGTACAGCCTGCGCCCGCGGCGTTAGCTTGGAAAGATCCGCTTCGCCAGTCGCGAAGCCGGGCGGTGTCGGGAAGGTGTTGTAGACAACGCCGACGGAATAGCTGTAGTCGCTCTTTAGCCGCCCCGTCACGGTCCGCGTCCACGCCATGTGCATAGCACTGGTCAGCAGAGCAAGGTCGGCGAGTGTCGCGTTGCGGAGAAGCCTCAGCCCGTCGCTTGGGATCACGGGCGGCTCCAACCACCCCACCGGTACATATTGCCTGCGTTCTGAACTGACCTTAGGGATAACCAGAAACGGGCCTGTGGGGAGAACGTTTACGTGATAGAGCGTGGGCGTACCTGCCAGCTTTTGAGTTGGGCGACTCTGGCTGGCTTCTCGGTACAGGCGAACAGCGGCGACCCGTTCGCGGACCCGCGGCATCCGGGCCAGTGCCTCCAGCGGTGCGTCATGTAGGGCGAGAATCCAGCGTGTTCCACCTTGCAGGAATTCGCGGGGTCCAATGAACGGCCGCATGAAGGGCCTGCTGCCGGGCTCTGCTTCAAGGAAAGCCGCACGCTCGTTTGCCCTGAATATGTAGCTGCCACCATCAATGGGCTTGGAACCGATGATCATTTTCTTCATTCCGTTGATTGGCTGGCTTTCCTTCCGAACGGTCAGATATGGGTCTTCAAGTCCGCTGGTATCAATCAGATAAGGCGAGAGCGCAGCGTGGGAAGATTCCTCGGGCTCCCCGTTAACATCGGGATAGCTGAATAGTCGCTTCTTGGGCGTTACGTTCTCCTGCCGGTAGAGTCCGAGAATGACCACATGCACATGCGCCTTACCACTCGCGTCCGATCCCCAGGCGAAGGTGCGATGCGCAAATGCGATCTCCAGTTCACATCGGTTGAACAAGATGGGCCAAAGCTGCGCCACTTGCTCGCCTTGCGTAATTGAATTGGTGGCTACGAAACCGATGCGTGCGCCGCTGGCCTTCGCATACTCGCCAGCCTTAATGAACCACGCCGCCACATAGTCAAGTGTGCCACCGCTTCCACCCAATGCCGCGATCCGACGCACCTGTGCGCGCTGCGCCTTTGTCTGCAACTTCGCTCCTACGAATGGCGGGTTACCCAACACATAGTCGCAACCCTTGGATGGAAGTAATTCCGTCCAGTCCGTTTCCAGTGCGTCCCCGTGGATGATAGACGGAGATTTGTCCAATGGGATGCGTGCAAAGGCTTGGCCGAACTCCAGACTCATCAGGTTGTTCATAATGTGGTCCATCATCCACATTGCCGTCTCCGCGATCCGGGCAGGGAATTCACCAAGCTCAATGCCATAGAATTGATCCACATCCACCACCGACCGCCAACTCACATCCAATACACCTTGTGCACCAAGGTCTTCGACTTTCCGAATCTCCCGAATCACCTCAATCTCCAGTAGACGCAACTCACGGTATGCGATGATGAGAAAATTGCCGCAACCGCAGGCTGGGTCGAAGAACGTCAACTGCCCAAGCTTGGACTGAAATTCCCGAAGCTTCTTTTTGCGTTCACGCTTGCGTGTCTTCAGTCGCTCAAATTCAGCATAAAGGTCGTCCATGAAGAGTGGTTCGACCACCTTGAGGATGTTCTTCTCCGTAGTATAGTGTGCACCTTGTGCCCTGCGCTCGGTCGCGTCCATGACCGACTGAAACAGCGCCCCGAAAATGGCTGGGGAGATGTTCGACCAATCAAAGCGGCAGGCATCCAACAGCCTTGCGCGCATGCCAGCATCAAAGGCCGGAATCCGTAACGACCCTTCGAATAAGGCTCCATTGACAAACGGGAAGCGGGCAAGGTCCTCGTCAAGTGACTTCTGGCGATCGGCAACCGGCGTATTAAGCACCTGATACAGTTGCGATAACCACAGTCCAAGGTCGGTCCCATCCTCACCTGTGCGTGACTCAATGAAGTCGAGAAAGATGTCGCGCGGCTCGAAGACGCCGGTGTCATCCGCGAACAGGCAGAAGACGATCCGTACCAGGAAGCGTTCAAGATCATGGCCCCTATATCCCGCATCTGCAAGAGCGTCGTGCAGCCGGCCAACCAGCTCTGCAGCCTCAATGTTGGCGGGGTCTTGATCACGGAAATTGCGACGCTGCACGCCAACAATGAACCGGAACCTTTCGACATGACTGGACAAGTCCGCAAGTGTAAAGGCCACGGTTTCCCGTTCGCCGAGGTCATGAAGTTGGAACGTTTGAAAGTCGCTTACCAAGATGTAGCGGGGGCGACGGTGTTGCGGCAGTGCGTCGAAGTACTCTCCGGCTTGGTCGTAGGCACGGTCAAGACGGTGCCCAGCGCTTTTCTGCTCGACCATCAACACGCCAGGCCAGAACAGGTCCATATAGCCTGAGCGGTTGTCGAGCTTCTTAACATGCTGCTCGTATCGCGCAACAGATCGTCTCTTAACGCCGAAGATGTCGAAGAAGTCGTTATAGAAGCTCTGCGTCTCGCCCTTCTCGTATGCCGCATTCTGCCATTTCTTGGCAAAGCGGGAGGCTCGGGCGCGTATTTCGTTCCATGAGAGGCGCATCAGACTGCGCAGATCGTATCAAGACGGAATTCGCGTACGATCAAGGGCTTTATGGCTAAAGTGTCAGCAACGTGCAGCATGGGCAGCGACTGCGTAAGGCAAGCGTAAGTTCAAGACTGGATTCAGATCGATAATGGTCACCGCAACCAGTATCGATCACACCTTGTTCGTAAGGGCGGTAGACAGCAAGTGTACCGGCGATATCTTGATCGAGTCCAATCGTCTTGGTGACATTGCGCTAGTAGCGCATTTCCGCGCGAAAGCGAGTGTCGCATGGTGTTGTCAAATGGGTGCTGCTAAAAGCGGATGCCGGATCGTAAGAGGTGTGTTACGCTCCGGTAGTCGAAGGCGCGGTTGGCCTGGTTTTGCAGGACGGCCGGTGCCCTGATGTCCCATTGCTGGAACCGGGCCATATAACCCAGTTCGAGGTGTTTGCCCGGCCCAAGCTTAAGCACCAGCAGTGTCATGTCCATCTCCGCCCCAAACGCCAACGCGTATTCTATTGACAGCGTTGTGGATACCAAAGTGAGCATAGGAGCCAATCGCACCGTGAGGCCCGTGCGCGCGGGTGTCCACAGTACGCCTGCTCCGATCCCGAGACGGGATGCATCCCATCTGATCCCGCCAGTTCTCTCCACGCGACGATGGCCGAGCGACAAGATTACAGGTACGCTGAAGCCATGCTGTGGTACTGTGAGCGCCCGCAGGTTAATCCATCCGCTCCCCCCGATGTCAAAAAGCAGGGGGCTGCGTGCCCCCAAGGCCGCGTACGCTGAATGGCCTGACTGCGTGTAGAACACCGCAATCGCTGGCCCCCGGTAGTCGTAACGCAGCACATCGCCAACCCCACCGGCATAGGTAAAGTCTTCCATCCCGGCCCCGATGGAAATGGTGCGCACGCCCACCGTCTGTGCAATCGCCTGTACATCTGCAAGGAAGCTGGCACCAAGTGCTAGAGCCCAGATGTGACAGTGGCGAGCGTGAGTCATGTTGCGCTGGCCTTCGACCTTAGCACATGGCGCAGAGGCTGCGCGGCAGCTTTGGGCTTGGGCTTTGGCTGCGTGCCAGACCATGCGAACTGGAATGCCATGATGCCCACCTTGGTCGATTCCTTGAGCTGGATACGCACCTTGTAGCGAACCTGCCACTGGAGCCACAGGCTGCAGGCCCCCCTCTTGAGGTAGGCTGCGGTAAACGGATGCACATGGACCGTGAGCTTGCCGGTGGTGCTCCTGCGCTGCGCTTGCAGCCACGCCTCCATGCTGGCTACCAGGTCCTCTGGCGTGGTCGAAGCAGCAGGGTGTGCCCCGCCTGCCGATGGCTCGTTGCCCTTTGCCGTAAGGCTCGGCCGTGTACGCTGCCTTGTGATCTCGATCAGGCAATTGTCGCTCATGGGGTGGACGCTGGTCGCAGTGCGGTCTGCCTTAAAGCCTTCTTTGAGTGCTTCGAACACCAGCCGGCGATGCTGGGCACCCCGCATGGAGATGAAGTCAACGACAATGATGCCACCCAGGTCACGCAGGCGTACCTGGCGTGCTACCATTCGTGCAGCCGCAACGTTGATGTTCAGCGCATGCTGCTCTGCCTCTACGGAAGCGGCCGGCCGGGCGTTGCCCGAGTTGACGTCCACCACATGCATAGCCTCTGTCTGCTCGAAGATCAGATAGCCGCCCGAAGGGACCTGCACAGTTTTGCCGAAGACGATGTCGACGTCTTTTTGAAGTCCGGTGGCTTCGAAGACGGGCCGCTTATTGGTGTGCAGCTTCACCGTATGCTCCAGATGAGGAGCCACGGCGTGGACATATCGCTGAATGTTGCGGTGCAGGCGCGGATCGTCCACCAGTATGCGGTCATAATCGCTGGAAAATACGTCGCGCATGATTGAGGCTACCATTCCCACGTCGGTATGTACGCACGCGGGTACCTTGCGGACGGCGGCTATCTTCTCCTCCATTTGGCGCCAGCGTTTAAGCAGGAGCTCTAGATCCTTTTTCAGTGCCTGGCGATCCTTGCCTTTGGCCACGGTGCGCACAATGATGCCAAAACCCTTCGGCTGCAGCTGCCGGATCAGCGTACGGAGGCGTCGGCGTTCCTTTTGCGGCTTGACTTTGCGACTAATCGCCACAAAGTTGGCCCAAGGGAGCAGCACCAGAAAACGCCCCGCAAGCGACAGTCGCGCGCTGACGCGCATGCCCTTGCCTGATATGGGTTCCTTGGTAACTTGGACCAGGATGCGCTGGCCTTTGGCCAGGAGTTTAAAGACTTTCGCCTTCTCAGTTCGGCGGATCGCGGCCACCTTGCCCCCGGGCGTGGGGGGCGGTATTTCCGGCTGGTGGGCTCGAAGGTTTGGCGCTGCCTTTTTGGAATAGGCCAGAAGCAGCGGCAGGTTCCGATCGAGGTCCGTGAAATGCAGGAACGCATTCTGGTCCTTCCCGATGTTGACAAAGGCAGCGGGAATGCTGGCCACTACACGGTCGATACGTCCTAAAAAGATGTCGCCTACGGTGCGTTTATGGTCAGCGTCGGCAAGGTGAAGTTCTACCAGCGAGCCATCTTCCACGATGGCGATCTTCGTCCTGCCCGCTCTGGCAGCGATAACAATTTCTTTGGTCATACAGTGAATGGGGCGCGCCTACGCGGCCGTCCGCCTGGGCCGCCTGGGCCGCAGGAGGTTCGGAATCGGGTATGTACGGCATGTGGCGCACGCGTCCTGTGCGCAGCAGCACCGGGTAATTGTCCCGCGGCATGCACACAAGAATTGATGAGAAAGAGACAAGTGGCCCGTTGATGGCCACAACGATTGGGTTTCCTGGGTGGGGTATGGTGTATACCACTACAGGTGAATGCTGCAACGGGCGGCGCGCCGTTTGGATCCGTTGCGCCCTTGCGGGCACCTTGCCGAAGCGCTGGCGTTTACTTCTTGAGCACCCAAACGGTCTGGAATGGCCACTTCTACCACTGCGGCACATTGCGGCACCGCGCGCGGGCTGGATGGTGTGATCGCTTTGGATTCCTCGATCTGTTTCATCGATGGAAGAGCGGGGAAGCTGGTGTATCGCGGGTACGACATCCGACGCCTGGCGGGCCATGTGTCCTTTGAGGAGGTAGCACACCTCTTATGGCTGGGTGCATTGCCTACATCGCGCGAGCGGGATGGCTTAAGCAGTTGCCTGTGTTCGGAGCGGGTGTTACCTCCGTTAGTGCTGAGCATATTGGAGCTTATGCCCCGGGACGCCAGCCCGATGGCAGTGCTGCGGACGTGTGTATCGGCTCTCGCTCATGCTGACCAGGAGGCGGACGACATGAGTGCTGCGGCCAACATGCGCAAGTCGGTGCGCTTGGCTGCTCGGATGCCAGTCATTATTGCGGCATTTGCCCGTTTGCGCACCGGGCGCGAGCCTATCGAGCCGCTCACGGACGGTTCCACGGCGGCCAACTTCTTGTACATGCTCACCGGCGAGCGTCCCGCGCCGCATGCGGAGAGGACGCTGGATACCGCGCTGGTGCTGCATGCGGAGCACAGTCTTAACGCTTCCACCTTTGCGGGGCGTGTGATAGGATCCACGCTGTCCGACTTGTATGCGGCGGTGTCTGGTGCTGTCGGGGCGTTAGCGGGTGCGTTGCACGGTGGTGCCAACGTGCGCGTCATGAAGATGCTAAAGGCGATTGATGCCTCTGGCGAGTCACCTGCTTCCTGGGTGCGCAGGCGTTTGGCCAGAAGGGAGCGCATCATGGGTTTTGGGCATCGCGTCTACAAGGTGATCGATCCACGTGCGTCCATCCTTCGCGGGATGATGCAGGATTTGGCCAAAGAGCAGGATACCAGCAAGTGGGAGAGAATCTGCGAGGAGATCCTCGAGGTGATGAGGCAGGAGAAGGGGTTGGCGCCCAATGTGGATTACTATACGGCGCCGATGTATTACATGCTCGGCATCGATGCGGACCTGTACACCCCGATATTTGCGATGAGCCGCATCACCGGGTGGACGGCGCACCTGATGGAGCAGTGGCATGCCAACCGTCTTATCCGGCCGCTTGCCCGCTATACTGGTCTTCACGACCTGCATGTGGTGCCCATCAGCGACCGTAGAGTAAGCGTCCCGTAGAGAGCATCAAATGTAGGCCATGTGGCCATCTTATGTTTTGATGGGGTTCTACGTGGTTATGCCGTAGCCTCTGCTCCAGGCAGGTTGGGACCTTCCCCAGTCGTGACCTGACGGCTTGGATTTGCGATAACGAGCAGGTCTCTATAGGATTGCTCGAGGCATGTAGTGGTCGTCACCGGCGGGGAATATGTGTCCCGTAGTGTACATATTACGTTGAGGGGCTTGAGCTGCCGATATTGTTACATCGGTCAGTGAGAAACTTAACTGGGGGGTGCAATGGCATCGTTACATCGTAGTTCGGAGGACATGTTTCCGCTGGTGGAGCGTTTCTTGGGTGGTGCGCAGAGTCTGAAGGCGTTTTGCCTTGAGCACGGCCTGTCGGAGCGTGGTTTTTACTACTGGTGCAAGAAGTACGCGGCATCTGTGTCTCGGGCTTCGGGCGCCTTGGTGGAGGTATCGTCACCAGAGGTACATGAGCGGGCGTTGATGGAGGTCGAGTTTCCAGGCGGCGCGCGTCTGCGCGGATACATGCCGGTATCGGCGGACTTTCTCGGATCTGCGTTACAGCGTGAGCGAAGCCAGTCATGTTAGCATTGGGGCCGTCGCACGTGTTTCATTTTGCTGGGAGCCTACGGCCATGCGCAAGGGCTTTGACGGGTTGTGCGGTCTGGTGCGCTCGGGCATGAAGCGTGATCCTCACTCGGGCGATATGTTCGTTTTCATCAACCGCCGTCGGACACATATCACCTTTCTGGTTTGGGATCGCAGCGGCTGGGTTTTGTACTACAAGCGTCTCGAGTCACGGACGTTTGAGCTGCCAGAGACCGCGACGCCTTTATGGACGGAGCTCATGATGCTCTTGGACGGGGTACGGCTTGCGACGGTACGCTATCGACGCCGATTGCGAGGTTCCGATTCATAACTATCTTCACATAAAATTGACGAAACGAATTGCAAATGCCATGAGTTAATAGGGCGTGCCAAGTATCCCTGCCCAGGAGCACCCCTGTCCGCGTTGCGCGAGGCTCGAGCTGGACCATCGCGCGGTGGTCGAGCGGCTTCGTTCGGAGCGTGACCATCGGCGGCGCCTGCATAGCGAGGAGCGTACGCAACGGCAGCTGTCGGAGGTAACGACCGCAGGTCTGGTCGAGGATATGGCCAATCTCAAAGACTGGCTCAGTGAGCTCTCCCGAAAGATCTTCGCCCGCCCTATGCACCTTGAGGGCTCGTTGTTAAGCTGCTTGAGCGAGTACAGGGCAGGCCTAGGCGCCGGGGCCAAATCTGGGCCAGGAATGTGTGGCTCCACAGCCCAATGTCATCCTGCAGATACGCATTAAAAAGAGTTTCCAATGGAGCTTGCGGATCGCCAGCTACCGCAGAGAGTGGATCGACCTACGCTGCAGGCGTGCGCAGCAAGCCGCAAGGATTAGGGTACAGGTCTATGACGCACGCCTGAAGGTCCGAGGGCGCTCAGGTCGGCCCCCCGTCCCTCTGGCAGGCTGGCGCAGGTCCGAAGGCGAAGGCTGCTTGGAGTCCTGCCGCGCCAGCACCGGGTGCCGCCTCAAAATGCGGACGCAGGCATTCCACCGCAAGATCGCGTTGTCGTCGCGGTTGGGACTCACCTGGATGGCGCGTTCGTAGGCCTCCATGGCGCTTAGCAGACCCTCATAAACGGGGAAAGCAGATGCGCTGCCATCATGATGAAACATGGCCATGGCCCGGCGCTCAAGTATCAGCCCGGTCAGATAGGCGCGCCGGTAGGGATCCGTCAGGCGCGCACGCAAAGCCATGGCCTCTGCGAAACGCTCAGCAAGGTGTTGGTGCAGCCAGAATTGATCCGTGAGCGCAAGCGCCAGGATATCGAGGGCCTGCTGGTTATGTGCATCCACATTTAACACATCCCGGCAGATACTTTCCGCATGAGAAGGCTCATTGAGCAGGCGGTACTGGTGGGCCTTGCGCAGTGAATTGGGAATACTGTCAAGGCTGACCTGCCTGAGTTCGAATCGCATGGACGCCAATGGTTTCGTGTGCGGAATCGGTGGTGTAGACAGTGTAGTGCACTGTGGCTGGGCCAAGCCTGCCGGCTGCATACGATAAAATACGGCCTTGGGTGCAGCCTTGCGCTACGTTTTGGCCCGGCGCCTTGAAGCGCTCTGAACCGGATGCGGTACTTGGGGGTACCACAAAGCCCATGCGGCTGCTCTTGGCGTGCCGCAAGGTTGATCCACCCTCATAAGTTGCTTCGCCAATGCCGCCAAGCGCCAAGTCTGTGCTCCAAGCCGTAGCCTCCCCGGTAGGCCGCAAAGTGCTGACAGGTCTTACCGGACTCGGACTGGTGCTGTTTGTCATCGTGCACATGCTCGGCAACCTCACCTACCTCCAAGGCGAGGATGCGTACAATCTGTATGCCCATAAGCTCGCCGGCTATGGCGTCGTTCTATATGCCCTGGAGGTTGGGCTTGCTGCCTTCTTCGTCCTCCACGCATACATCGGCATAAGCATCTGGCTAAGAAAGCGTCGGGCACGGGGCGGCAGGTATGCAAAATACAGGAGCGCCAGAGCACCCAGCCGCCAGACGTTCGCATCGCGTACCATGATAGTTTCCGGTCTGGTGCTACTGGTGTTTCTTGTGCTGCACCTCTTACACTTCAAGTTCGGGCCTGGCATAGGGGAAGGCTATGTGGCCACCGTGGATGGAGAGCAGGTGCGTGACCTTCGGCGGCTGATGACGGAGCAGTTTCAGTCACCGCTGTATGCCTTCGGATACCCGCTGGTCATCATCCTTATGGGATTTCACCTTAGGCACGGCTTCTGGAGTGCGTTGCAGTCGCTGAGCCTGACGTCACCCAGACTCAGTCGTGTGCTCTACCCGATGGGCGCGGTGCTGGGGCTGATCGTGGGTGCAGGGTTTATCCTTGTGCCGCTCTGGATTTACTTCAGCCAGTTCATTTGATGCAGCAATCGGCGCGCAGCACCCTTGATGCCAAAGTCCCCGCCGGCCGGCTGCAGGACAAGTGGGACGCCTACAAAGACACCGTGGGGCTGGTCAGCCCCGCCAATAAGCGCAAGCGCACCATCCTGGTGATCGGAACAGGCCTGGCTGGTGGCTCGGCGGCTGCCACCCTCGGCGCACTGGGGTACCAGGTCAAGAGCTTCTGCATCCAGGACTCCGCGCGGCGCGCACACTCTATCGCGGCCCAAGGCGGCATCAATGCGGCCAAGAACTATCCCAACGACGGTGATACGATCTGGCGCCTATATTATGACACCATCAAAGGCGGAGACTACCGTTCGCGCGAGGCGAACGTCTACCGCTTGGCTCAGGTATCCGGCAACATTATCGACCAGGCTGTAGCGCAGGGTGTGCCGTTCGCCCGCGAGTACGGAGGCCTTCTGGCTAATCGGTCATTCGGGGGAGCGCAGGTGTCGCGTACTTTCTATGCGCGAGGCCAGACGGGTCAGCAGCTGCTTTTGGGCGCCTACCAGGCATTGAGCCATCAGATAGCCGCAGGTCAGGTCACAATGCTTCCCCGCCGCGAAATGCTTGACCTCGTGGTGGTGGACGGCCATGCGCGCGGCGTGATTACGCGCAACTTGGTGACTGGCCAACTTGAGCGGCACCTCGGAGACGCGGTACTGCTTTCTACCGGCGGCTACGGCAACGCGTATTATCTGTCGACGAATGCTAAGAATTCCAATGTGACCGCCGCCTGGCGGTGCTACCGGCGCGGCGCGTACTTCGCCAATCCGTGCTTCACGCAGATTCATCCCACGTGCATTCCGGTGTCGGGCAGCTATCAGTCCAAGCTCACCCTGATGAGCGAAAGTCTGCGCAACGACGGGCGCGTATGGGTGCCGAAAGACTCGCAGGACAGGCGCGCACCGCATCGTATCCCCGAAGAGGATCGCGACTACTACCTGGAGCGGCGGTATCCCAGCTTCGGCAACCTCGTGCCGCGCGATGTGGCGTCCCGGGCCGCCAAGAAAGAATGTGATGCTGGGCGGGGCGTCGGAGACACGCGTCTGGCGGTGTACCTGGACTTTGCCGACGCGATCGGGCGACTTGGCCAACAGGCCATCCGCGAGCGCTACGGCAATCTGTTCGAGATGTACGAGCGCATCACTGGCGAGAATCCTTATGAGGTGCCAATGCGCATCTACCCGGCCGTGCATTACACGATGGGAGGGCTCTGGGTGGACTATGAGCTACAGAGCACCATTAATGGGCTATTCGTGCTGGGGGAGGCCAACTTTTCAGATCATGGTGCCAACAGGCTCGGTGCCAGTGCGCTGATGCAGGGGCTGGCCGACGGGTACTTTGTCATTCCTTTCACGCTCGGCGCCTACCTGAGCGGAACGCGCGTAGATAAGCAGGTCACGGTCGATCATGATGCCTTCCGTGAGGCGGAATCCTCTGCCCAAGGGCGGCTCTTAGCGCTGCTTGCAGTGAAGGGTGATAAGACGGTAACAGAGTTCCACCGGGAGCTCGGCAGGCTGCTCTGGAACGATGTGGGCATGGCCCGAACCCGGGCTGGGCTTGAGGAAGCCATCGACAGCATTGCTGCATTGCGGGAAGAGTTCTGGGGGCGGGTGCGCATCCTGGGCGAGAACAACACCTTCAACAAGGACCTCGAGTTTGCAGGAAGGGTGGCCGACTTTATGGAGTTGGGGGAGTTGATGGCACGCGATGCGCTGGCGCGCAAGGAGTCGTGCGGCGGCCATTTTCGCGAAGAATACCAGACTACAGAAGGGGAAGCGCTGCGCAACGATCGCGACTTTGCCCACGTATCGGCCTGGGAGCATACGGGCAGCAACAGCACTCCGGTGCATCACCAGGAGGCGCTGGCCTTTGAAACGGTGGAGCTCACACGTCGGAGTTACAAATGACTCGGAACCGACCTCTCTGACTATGGCCGAGCGCATGACTATCCATCTGAGCGTCTGGCGCCAGGCGGGCCCTGACGCCCCCGGCCGCTTGGTAGACTATACTGTTGAGGATGCCAGCGAGCACATGTCATTTCTGGAGCTCCTCGATGTGCTTAATGAGCAGCTTGTCGGGCGCAATGAGGAGCCAGTGGCGTTTGACAGTGACTGCCGCGAGGGCATATGCGGGTCGTGCGGCGTGATGGTGGGTGGCATCGCGCATGGTCCGCAGCGGCGTACCGCGGTTTGCCAATTACATGTGCGCACGTTTTCCGATGGTGACCGAATCGTGGTGGAGCCGTTTCGCGCGCGCGCGTTTCCTCTTGTCAAGGATCTGGTGGTGGACCGCAGTGCTTTTGACCGGATTATCGCGGCCGGAGGCTATGTGTCCGCCACGACCGGAGGGGCCCCAGACGCCAACGCGCTGCCGATAAGCAAGCGTGCTGCGGACGAGGCAATGGACTACGCCGCCTGTATCGGGTGTGGCGCCTGCGTGGCGGCGTGCCCCAACGCGTCGGCCTCGCTGTTTACTGCCGCGAAGGTAGTACACCTGTCCCTGTTACCGCAGGGCCACGTGGAAGCCGATCGCCGGGTGATGGCCATGGTGGACCAGATGCGCCAGGAAGGGTTTGGTGACTGCTCCAACCATGCGGAATGCGAGGCGGTATGCCCCAAAGGCATCTCTATCGCGGGGATTGCACGCATGCGCCGTGCGTATGTGCGGGCGGCGTTGCGCTGACGTGCGCTGGGCCGAAGGCGCTACGCCCTTGGCCTTTCCAAGGACCATTCCAGCACTGAGCCTCTGATACCCGTACTTATCCTGGCGGCTGCCATCTACGTGATCCTGAGGTCTTCGGACCTGCTGATCGGCATCGCCTCCACGTTGGGCCGGAAGCTCGCGCTGAAGGATTATTTCATCGGCAGCTTCATCGTAGGCATTGGCACGTCACTCCCGGAGCTGTTCACGTCTGTGGCTGCGGTATTCGGGAATGTGCCGCAGCTCGTCGTACCTACGATCTACGGGACCATCATAGCCAACTTGGCTGCGGGATTCGGGTTAGGCGTTTTGGCCCTGTATGTTTTGGTACCTAGTGAGGGTCGCGTAAGGCTGGTTTCAAGGCATGCACCCTTGGCGGGAGGTGTGCTTTCGTTTGCGGCCGCACCGGCCGTCTCGCGGTTTTTGGGGATCCCTGTTGCCTTTGCGGTTGGTTCGGTGGCGTTGACCGGCGTGTTTTATTTGACGGGCTACTTCGGATTCTGGCACGCAGTCGTATTTCTGCTGCTGTACGGTGTCTTTATCACGTGGGAGCTCAAGCGTAGCGAGTCGGATCCTGCCCAGGCCGCGGATGGGCCGTCGGAAGCGGCCGACACCTACGTGAATGCCGCCCCGAGGCGGGCGCCCGCATGGCGGGTGCTGGCCCGTCTCGTGCCGATTGTGGCGGTACTGCTGTTCTTTAGTTTTCTGGCCGCGGATGTGCAGCGCGACGACCTGCAGATATTTCGTGCCAGCCGGTTGGCTCAGTGGACCTATCTGGCTGGGCTTCTGGTGATCACTGGCATCTTGGGCTGGCTGGTGCTTCGTTGGCATCGCAGCGGACAGCCCACCGAATTTGACGCGGCCATAGAGGCCTCTCTGATGACGCTGCCGCGCCTAGTGCTTCTGGTGTGCGTGGCCGTCACGGTTCTTGTCGTCTATTATTCCGGCGTTGCTATCGTGGAGGCTATTGAATGGACCTCTGCGCTGCTTGGCGTGGGCGATGCCGTCCTTGCCGCTTCCGCGCTCGCCGTGGGCACGTCACTGCCAGACATTGTTGTTGCCATCAAGGTGGCTCGTCGGGGCAGGCACATGCTGCTGTTTGGCCACATACTTCAGTCAAACACTTTTGATGTGTTCCTGGCTATGGGCGTCTGCGGCGTCGTTTCTCCGCTGGTTACCGGCTACACTATGGAGGCCGGGCTTTCTATCGCGTGCTCCGTATTGTTCACGCTTGCGGTGGTCCCGGTCTTACGGACGCGGCGCATCACGCCTCTTCCGGGTGCGCTCTTGGTGGGTGGCTTCGTCGTGTTTCTGGCGCTCTTGTACGTGTGACATCAAGCACATCCGCCACGGGGCCATGGGGCCTTGGCTGCGCGGCCGTAAGTCCAGGTTTTGGTTACGTGGCAGCGGATATCGTGGTCCCTGTGAGCATATCCAGCGGCAGCGAATTCTGACATTCGGAAGCTGCTGAGCCCAAGCGGGACGGAGCGCTGTTACCTAAGAATCGCCAGCTGCTGACCTGGGTAGATCCTGGAGCCGCGCAGGTTATTGGTGGACCGTAGTCGGGTCACGGTCGTCCCGTATTTCCGTGCAATTATTGTCAGATTCTCGCCGCGCTGCACAACGTGATTGATCGTCTTGCTCTGCCCCAGAGTGATGCGCAACGTGCTGCCACGGTTGATCTGGTTGCTTCGAAGGCCGTTTTCTTGTCGGATCTTTGAAACGGTGGTGCCATATTTGCTCGCGAGTTTACTTAGGTTATCTCCGCGGCGCACAAGGTGCCGTATCGTCGGGCGCTGGGTCGACGTGCTGGCTGCGCTGGAGGCAGTCGCTCGCTCAATAGAGGAGACCTCATGACCCGGGGTGATGCGCAATATCCGGCCGCGTCGGATAGTGTTGCTTCGAAGACCGTTTTCTTGCCGAATCTGTAAGATGGTGGTACCATATTTCTTAGCGAGTTTGGTAAGGGTATCTCCGCGGCGTATCACATGTCGTACGGGAGCGCGCTGGGTCGACGTCTCGTTAGTCCTCGAAGCGGTCGTCTGTTGAGTGGAAGTGGTACTGGTCAAGCGGACCGGCGTGGGGTCTGTCAGGCGGACCGGCGTGGGGGTATAGTCCAGCACGATCGGCTGACGCACATGTTGGCCCCAATTGACTGCTAAGATAGCGTCAGAATCCACGGTGGCGGTTCCGCCTTGTTGGGTCTCGGGCACGATCAGGGTCTGCCCCGGATAGATCGTAGCGTTCACCCTCTTGCCGTTAGCAGCCATCAGCGCACGGGGGGATATTCCGTACCGGGACGCGATTCTGCTCGGGTTGTCACCTCTTTTTATGGTGTATCGGGATATGCTCCGCACCGCATCTTTGGGCAGGTTATCAAACGCTGTCACAAAGCGGGAAGCGGTGCCTACTGGGAGGCGAAGGGCATAGCGCGCGGGGGGCAGGTGATCGCGAACCAGCGCGGGGTTGAGGTGTCGAATCACGTCTTCGGTTGTACCCACCATCTGGGCGATGTCCTTGATGGTCAGCATGCCGGTGACGGGAACCTCATCGTATGCGTACGCCTGTCCGATGCCTGAAAACTCAGCGACTGTAGCCTCCGACCTTAAGACCTGTACCCCATCGTTCGCAACCTCCGAACTGAATACGTTTGAAGGAAACCCAAATTCCGACGGGTTGGACATTATCTGTGCTGCAGCGATAAAGCTGGGAATATAGCTTTGCGTTTCAGTTGGAAGGTGGCGCCGCATGGACCAGTAGTCACGACGCCCTCCATTGGCACGGATGGCCCGGTTGATGCACCGGGGGCTGCAGTTGTATCCAGCCAGAGCCACAAGCCAGTCTTGTCCGTACTGCTTGTAGTACAGATCGCTCAGATGCCTAGCTGCTGCACGCGTCGCCAGCACGGGGTCCATCCGGTCATCGTGCCAGTTGTCTGACCGCAGCCCGTACGCGCGCCCGGTCGCGCTCATAAATTGCCACATCCCCACGGCACGCCACTTGCTGCGTGCCCGGGGGTTGAGGCCACTCTCAATGACCGCCAGGTATTTGAGCTCATCGGGCAGTCCTTCCTCTTCTAGGATCTGCTCGATCATGGGAAAATAGGTCTCGGCCCGGCGCATCCATCGCATCAGCTCTTCCCTTCTGTACTCCAGAAACCAGTTGCGCAACTTTGCTACAGACTGGTTTTCCTCCATCGGGATTGTCGGGCGGACAGGTGGCGCCACGGTCTTTGGGGACCCAAGCGGTCGCTGTGCTGCGATGACGTCTTGCACCCCAAAGATCTCCCTGTGCAACGCCGAGACGTTGCCGTACTCATTCGCCAAAACCTGGCCGAAGTAGTTGTCGTGCTCGGTGATAATGGATCGATAGAATTCGCGAACGCGCCGGTCTTCAGCGATGCCCGGCTGACTTAACAGGCTTTCCAGCCCAACAAACGCACTGCGCAGCGTCTGTGCGCCAGAGTCCGTGCTGCCTTCCGCAAAAGCCCAGAGTAGGCCGGCCTGGTGTCGGTACAGCTGGCTGAGCCTCCTTAGCAATTGATTGTCGGTCAACGCATGGTCTGACGACCCAAACTCCTGGTTCTGCACATTTGTGTCCAGCGCCTCCATGTAATCATCGGACTCAAAGATCACTTCGCGTAGCGCCAAAAGGCTCCTGAACTCATTCTCCAGGAACCGGCCGTGGTAGTAATCGTGCTCGGTGATGATGGTGCGATAGAGTTCGCGAAAACGTTGGTTATCTACGATGCGTCGCTGATCGGACAGGCGTTCCAGCTCTTCAAACGCATCGCGCAGAATCTGCTTGCCCGAGTCCGTCTTGCCATGCGCCCGAATTCCGAGCAGGTAGGCCTGCTTCCCGTACAACAGGCTGAATCTGCGCACCAGTTGCTCATTGGTCAGCCTTGTGGCCAAGGATCCCAATTCCTGATTCTGGACGTACCTGTCCCATTGCGCCAGCTCCTCCACGGGAATGGGGAGATCCGGTCGCTCCCACCATTGCTGTGTCTGCTGGGACCAGGCGGGGAGCGCCGCTAGCACCCCTGCTGCCACCATCAATAGCGTCTTCGTCACACGTACCTCCGCCCTATCCCGGGCTTGGTTGATACACCCATACCTGTTAAGTTAATGTATTCCATTAACAAGCGCAATATAGCAGCCCACAAAAGGTGTGGTCTTCACGAGCGATTCCGTCCATGTGCTTGTCGTCTGACCGGGAGGTGTCGTGAGGGGCCGCGGTCATGAAGGAGCCTTAGGGGTAAGGTCAGGACTTGGGTTTCTGGCCCTTGCCGTGGCGTGGCGATTCGGTTCCTCTGCTGCTGGCCGCCTTATCATCGTGGTGTGAGCACCGGCCAGTGCATGCCCTGGAGCTATCGGTTCCACCCTGGTCCGCGCACGAAGCGCCCGGACCGTGCACCTGTCAGCTCACCATTGAAAAGTGCCGGGGTGCCGTTGACCAGCACATGCACCATGCCTGTCGCCAGTTGGTGCGGAGCTTCAAATGTCGCGTTATCAATGATGGTGTCCGCGTCAAAGATGGCAATGTCCGCATAGTAGCCGGCACGCAGCGCGCCGCGGCGCTCTAGTTTGAGGTTCGTGGCTGGCAGGTGCGTCATACGCCGGATCGCTTCTTGCAGCGACAGCACCTGCTCCTCGCGCGCATACTTGCCCAGCACTCGGGCAAAGGCACCATAGGCCCGAGGGTGAGGGTTGCTGTTGAGGAACAGACCTTCTGGTGCGATGGATGCAGCGTCTGAGTCGATACTGACCCACGGCAGCGCCAGCTTCTTTTTTACGTTATCTTCGGACATCATGAAGTAGACGGCGTCCACGCGGCTGCTGTCCGCAATTACCAGGTCGATGGCCGCGCGCGCGGGCGTCACACCCCGACGGGCTGCGATATCTGAAAGTCGCTGACCGATGTATTGGCGCAGGCTGTCTGTACGAAATCCCACCAGCATCACATTCTCTGGGCCAGCCAGCACTAGGCGGCTTTCTGAGGTGTCCGAGGCCGCCATCATCTCCTGCTCTAGGCGTTGGGCCACGGCAGGGTCCATCATCCGGTTGCGCCATGCGCCAAAGCCTCCTTCTTGCACCCAAAGCGGCATCGCGGCATTGAGGCCCGTAGAGCTGGCTACATAGGGATAGATGTCGGCCGTGATGTGTAGTCCTTCATTCTGCGCGGCTTCCACATGGGCAATGACGGTGTCAAGCTTGTGCCAGTTCGTACGCCCAGAGGCCTTCAGGTGATAGATTTGGGCTCGAATGCCGGTTGTCCGCGCAATAGTGATCAGTTCGTCGACTGCTTCGACCAGCTGCCATCCCTCGCTGCGGATATGCGAGATGTACATGCCGTCGTATTCCGCTGCTGCGCTTGCCAAGGCTGCAAGCTCCGCGGTGTCCGCATAGAAGGCAGGTGCATAGATGAGAGAAGAGCCCACCCCCAGCGCGCCTTCGCGCATGGCCTCTCGTACCAGTTCCTGCATGCGCGAGAGTTCTTCAGGTGTGGCAGCCCGGTAGACGTGACCTATCTCGTGGATCCGCACGGTAGTCGCTCCCACAAACGAGGCTACATTGGGAGCGACACCTCTCGCCTCCATAAACTCCAGGTATTCGCCCAACGAGGTCCATGGCAACGCAATAGAATCGCCCGGCATCGGCCCCAACAGTCGAGCTGCTTCGTCCAGGCCGCCCACATAGTCAGCGAAGCCGCGCAGCTCATTCTCTTTCATTGCGGCATTGAGCGGCCCCATTGACCAGCCTTCGCCAAAGACTTCCAGCGTCACACCCTGGTACAGGTCGCTTTGCGACGAGCCGTCAATGATGAGCGACTCGTTAGCCCAGCTAAGCATGTTGATGAAGCCTGGGGCTACCGCCAGCCCTGTCGCATCAATCTCTTGCGCACCTTGGCCCTCCACTTCACCGATAGCAGCAATGGTGTCTGCGCTGATGGCCACATCGCCAAGGTATGGTGTTTCTCCAGATCCGTCATAGATCATGCCGCCGCGGATCACTATGTCAAACGCAGCGGTGTTGGCGCGGTCCTGGGCATTGAGGAGCTCAGGGGCCGCTGCAGGTAGCAGCAAGGCAACCAGCAATAAGCGAGAAGCAGGATAAGCAATCATGGCGGTGGTGAGCATGGAGCAGTGTCGTCTCCCTGTGCATCGCCACCGAAACGGTAGCGCCGCGGGCACCCTGCAAAACTAGGAATTAAACGCTGAAAGTGACATACATGCTCAACATGTGCTTCGCGCTATTTTACAGTATCTTGACACGGCGGAGGGACAGACAGATCGCTGCTCTGGATCCATGGTTGCAAGGCATGCCAGGCGGCGATCTTCCTGGTGTTTGCGCATCGATTCCAAGCTCATTAAGACCTTATCTCTGAGGCGGGATTGCCCTGGGGGCGACGGTTCGCTAGCCCTCCCCGGCCTGGCTGAGAGGCTCCGTTTGACTTTCTAGCCCTGCCCGTTACCCATATCGCGACCTAATCTGACGACTTCGATGGCGCCAAAGGGCCCCACGCCGCTATCAAAGAGGTCTTCGGCGGCTTCGTGCAGGTGCAGCGCTGCTTTTGGCACAAGCGGGAAAACGTCGTGGCCCACATGAGCAAAGAAGATAAGCTCGTATATCGGGCGCGCCTGCAGAAAGCCTATCAAATTCCAGACTACAGAGACGTTAAGGCGGAGCTCCTATCGATCAAGGACGACCTGGAAGCCTCCAACCAACTCAAGGCCATGAAGAGTCTGGAGGAAGGCATGGAGGACACGCTCACGACCCAAAGGCTCGCAATAGCCAAAGAGCTCGGCCAAAGCCTGCGCACCACCAACTGTATTGAGAATCTCAATAGTACCCTCGGCAGATTGATACGCAATGTTTGCAGTTGGAACAACTCGGCACAGGTACACCGCTGGATGGCGCTGGCGCTCATGTATGCAGAGCTCAAACTGAAAACCATCCCCAATCCCCAACACCTGCTCAAGCTCCGAATGGCGCTTATGAAGGCAGGACCCGGCTACCAGACCCGAAAATCCACTTCTAGCCCTCTTCCCGCTAATGTTGGCCCACCTCCAGAGGTCTGACCACCTTGGATCCGTGCCCAAGAGAAGACGAGAGGAGTCGCGCCAAGCGCAAGGCATCAATCGTTACCTGGTGCCATCGTGGCCTGCAGCGCAAATCAACCGGCAGCCAATAGCTGAGTCGGAACCGTACGGAGGCGCTGCCCCTCTATGCCACGACTTTCGCAGCCATATGGATGAGAATGGCGTCAGCTTGCACCGAGTATGGTGCCCTGCGACCAACGTAAGAAGCAGAGCACGTTCAGCCTGCGAACGCTCTGCAAGGCGGTGCTGCGCGTGGCTGCGCAGAATCAGTGCTTGTATTCAAGGCCCCTGAGGCGCCGGGTAACAGGACCCTTCGATCACTTGAGAAGGGTGACGGCCAACGACTGCGATGCGACGCCACCGCTGGCGCGAATCAGGTAAGTGCCGCTGTTAAGGTTGGCTCCACTAAAGGTGAAAGGATGGGTGCCAACGTTGAGAAACCCCTGGTGGATCACTGCAACCTCACGGCCGATGCTGTCAAACACTCGAAGATCCACTGCCTGCCCCTCAGCCAGCGTTACCGAAAATACAGTTGAAGGGTTAAAGGGGTTGGGATAAGCATTGCTAAGCGCAAAGGTGGCAGGTACCTCGAGAGGATCCTCTACGGCCGTCGCGGCGGTTCCCACGGGGTCAAGCACAAAGAGTCCTTCTGGATCGCTGTTGACCAGAACAATGCCGCTTGGCAGGAACGGGTAGTTGGACCATGCTCCGGTGTATCCTGTGCCATCGAAATTGGGCTCCGTGTCAAATTGGGCTACTTCGGTGGGGTCGTCGATATCGGAAATGTCCAGGATGTGCAAGCCGCTGGAGTAGTTCGCCAGGTATACATACTCGCCCTTCACATACAGATTGTGGTCCGTAACTTTGGTCGTTCCCCAGTACTCCATATACACTACAGGGTCGTCCAGGTCGGTGACATCCCAGACCAGGGTGCGTGTGCCTGTGCCGCGACCATCGGGGGTAAGCAGGCTGAATTCGTCGCCCTCGTCGTTCAGGAAAACATACTTGTGATCCTCTGTCAGCCACCCCTGGTGCGTGTAGGAGACATCCGGGTAGTCGGCATGGGACACCTTGACCGGCGCGCCCTTGTTGGTGACATCCGAGATGCTGATAGCGTTCTCGTTGAACCCGATGCAGATCTCCCTCCCGGAATAGCTCGAGTCAGGACCATTATAAATGACGCATTGCGCGTCGTGCGAATAGCCGTCCGAGTGGCGTCCTGTGTCCGAGTCTCTGAAGCAGCCAGCATAGGCCGGGTTGAGCGGGTCTGCTAGATCAATCATGTGCAGGCCGCGAGGGCAGGCATTGTTGCCCCCACCTCCGGTGCCGACCGCAAAGGCGAACCCCGTGTCTTCGTTGATGACTACGTTGTGCGCGTTTGTGAAACCGTCGTAGTACCCAGACTCGGAAAAGTCATGCGGCGTGGACGGCGGTGACAGCAGCTCTGTGAGGTCAAAGATCTGCAGCCCGTTGGGGCCACCTCCATCGACCACGACATACATGAAATCCTGGTACACCTTCATGTCGCGCCAGAAACTGTTTGTCGACGTGTAGTGAGAAGGGAGCTTACCGACATAGACCGGGTTCACCGGATCGGTGACTTCGACGAAGGCCACGTGAGATGAAGTGCCCACGAGCGCGAATTCGCGCCCAGACGCGGTGTCGGCCCAGCCCCATACATCATTCAGGTACGAAGCGTCCAAGTCGCTGCGTGCCAACTTGGACAGCAACGTGATGTCGGTACATGGGTAGCTCTTTGCGTAGCCGCCCGTGCAGGCTGTCTTGTCGCCGGTGATCGATCCCGACTGCGCAGTCGCGGGTAGTGTGGTGAGCAGGAGAGTGAGAAGAAGCGGACCGAGGACCTTCACAGCGCGACACCGTACAATCTAACCGGTTAACCTATACCTAGGGTGTGAATTGGTTCCCATGCCATGGAGAAAGGTGAATGAATAACGCCCTTTTGGGGAGCTTGCGGCGCGCAACGGGCGGGCGATGCCTGTTCATGCCTGTTAGTGAAATCAAGGGGGCCGGGCGTGCACCACCCCGACATACCCGTTGCTCTCAATGTCCGTCCTAGAATACGCCCCGACATCACCGGCATGCTACGGCACGACTGCTGTTGCTACGCGCCTGACGCACTTCCCCTGCAGGTCAACCCCGACCGCTTGGCGCAAAATCGGGTTACTGTTCGGCGGGGAGAGGGCGCTCTCGGCGGTGCCGCAGCGCCAGCCCGGCGCCGGGCACAAGATCTGGAAGGATGCCAATGTGGCGGCGAGCATGAACTGCACGCTCCCGCAGCAGCTTGACACAGACGATGTGCCCGCGGTGGATTCGTGGGCAAAGACCACCCTGTAGTGGCTGCAGGAACAATGCCCGGGGCCGCTGGCCTATGCCGTGCTGCATATGGACGAAGTGCGTCCCCACGTTCACGGTGCGGTGACTCCGGTCAATAGCGAGGGACACCTGTCGCACAAGGTGTATTTCAGCGGTGCTCACAAGCTACTCGAGATGCAACAAATCTACGTGCAGGCAGTCGAGCCGTTAGGCGTAGCCTCTAACTTGGCAATCAATCAAGGCCGCATGGTACGCACAGTATACGAAGGGCATTGACGGTTGGCGCGTACCCGGGATCGAGCAAGAACACGTGCGAGAGGTAGAGCAGCGCATTCAAACCTTGACACCCGAGGAGGTACCATCCCTGAAGGGGGCCTCACGCCTGGAAACAGCCAGGAGCATGTGGGCGCGTATGCGCCCGCAGATCCAGGGCTTATTCCAGCAGAGGGACGCACGGCGCCGGCGCGCGGGACTGGCCGAAGAGGTGCTTACCCAAACGCGGAAGAAGCACCAACGCGATGTGCAGCAGCTGTAGAAACACCGTGGCTAAGTAGTCGGCACGGTGTTGGAGCGGACACCGGAGCATCAGCATTCAGAGGTGGCAAAAGAGGCGCACGAGCGCGGCATGGAAAGCGGAGTCCTGGATATGATGGACTACCGCGTGCACCAGGAACACATGCGTGAGCAAGATCGAGGGCTGGGCATATAATGTTGCCATACAAGGCACGGTAATACAGGTGATTGGGTTGTGTGACCTGACCGCGGGTATAAGCATGACTGCGCAGACGGTCAATGGCTTTGGATAGCTGGCAGCGTGCCCAGAGCAGTGCTTTTGACGAGTAGCACAACGATATGGATAGCGTCTTCATTTACTGGGATAACTCGAACATCTTCCACGAAGCACAGCGCATGGCCGAGTTGTCTGATGAACCCGATGCACGGTACCGCGTTCGGGTCCACTTCGACAATATGCTTCGACTAGCTCACGCGGACCGATCAATCGCGCGAGCCATAGCCGTGGGATCAATACCTCCAGAGATGGAGCAACTCTGGAATCGTTTGGAGAACGACGGGCTTACGGTGTCCCTATTTGATCGAGGCGGAGGATCTCGGAGCGAACAGGATATGCCCGATCGCCTGTTGCAGTTGATCATGCTGGAAGATGCATTGGATAACAACGGGGACCCTGGCATCGTGGTGCTTCTCACAGGCGACGGGGCGGGTTACCAGAAGGGTGTAGGATTCCACAGGACGCTGGAGCGCATGCACCGGCGCGGCTGGCGCATAGAGATTCTATCGTGGGCACATTCATGCAACCAGCGTATGCGTCTCTGGGCCAAGGAGAATGGCGCATTCGTGCCATTGGATGACTACTATGGCGCCGTCACCTATTTGGAACCATCCCGCCCCGGCTTTCCGCTTGCTCAGCCTCGCTACGCTGAAACTCTCGATTTGTGCTCTCGTCCGATGGCATAGCTGGCGGCGGCAGGCATGGCCATGTGTCGGGTGCGCTGTTCTTTGCCGTAGAGCGTGAACTGTCCGCCGGTGTTCGGTGTCTGTACGGTCTTGCCAGGCGGGGGACCATCTCGGAGACGCGGGCGCCGGCGCCGTCGAGGGTGAGCAGAAGAGCGTAATCTCTGGGGTCGGGGTGCAGTGAATCATGCGATGGACGGCGGCTTCGGACAGGATACGAGCAGCAAGGATGTTTTTGTGCCGGGGCAGTCGGAGTTCACCTCCAACGTTGAAAAGGGTGTACCCGATTGTAAAGGCGAAGGTGAGCAGACTCTTTACGGCAGTGATTCTGCGCGCCCGGGTGCCAGGAGCCAGGGACACAAGCGCATCAGCCCACGCTTGGAGCTGCGGCAGCGTGAGGGTGCGGAAGCCGTCGGGGATCTGGATCATCAGTGAGCGTACGTCTCGCCGGTATCCTTCGATGGTGCCAGGGGCCTTGCCGTGGAGCCCCAGGTCTGGCTGTAATTCTGAATGTGGGGTTTTAGTGGAGGAACGAGTCTTTTTTCGGTAGGCTACACGCACGCGAGCTGCAGAGGAGGCTGTCGAATGGTCCGAATGGGCAACAAGAAGCCACATTTGAGGCGCCATTTTTCCGCCCGAGAGACTACGACGGCCTTCCAGGTATCTGGAATCCCTGGTTATCCTGTTCTTGACATGCAATCGTTGAGGATCTGGTACCGGAAGGCTCCAGCGGAGGCGGATGACAATACAACCTACCCCTCACCGCGAACCCAAATTTAGAATCGCTGCAGGTCTGGAGGAGGGGATGGTCGTCGGTGTCCGGCGGCAGTACGGACGGATGAACGGGATGCACGGGGGCGTTGGGCACCGTTCTTCGGCTGGTAACAAGAGCGACCTCTTGTTTCTCCATGCAAACCCCGATACGAATTCCACGCGCAAAGCTCAGTGCAAACCGTAAAAGGCACGGCCCCCTACACACATCCTGCCGATGTGCGCAAACCTATCGTGTGCGATCAGCTTCTATCGTGCACCGTTGCGTATTGCGGAAAGACAGAATTAAGCTGTGCGCCCCGCGGCGGTCTTCCAGCGTCTTTGGAAGCTGCCCCTCCCTCGGCCTATGGCAGCATGGCGGAATCACCTTCCTGGTCATCTAGCCGCCAGTTCGCCGAGCGCCTAGATAGCTTCCCGTACGCAATACGCTCACCTCCCCATGCCTATCGGTGACACTCGCCATCGTCCGCAAAAGAGTTGCGCAATGCCAAGGCGGGACCGGAGCAGGATGCCAAGCTTCGGGCAACATGGGGATGTGGGGCATCTCCGTTGGTACCAACGACCAGACAGGTTCGGATATGCGACCCCAACGCGTTTCAGCCTTCTCTGACGTACGGGCAGTCCTACCAGGTTGGTGCGCGACCGCTTAGCTGAGCTTGGTACAGAGATGGCACCGCCAATGGCGCGCGATTAATGCCCTCCACGTGCGCGCCGGTAGCGATACCCAAGCGCAACGGCACGCCGGCGCGCAGCCCTATCACCGTGGCATCATTTCCAAGAAAGCCTGTGAATACCGGCAGCCGCACATGGTCCGGGTGTTCGTACCGTGCCGTGACGTTCCAGAGTACCGGCCGCGACGCTGGAGACAGCTGCCAGAGGACATCGCCAGCAGACTCCAAGGTGGATCCGTCGTACAGATTGGGCATGATGCAGCCTGCCTCGTAGAGGCTCGCCGCCGAGCCGCCCAGCACTACGTTGTACCCGCCACCTTGCACACATCCTACAGGGTGCACCGCCTGGCTGAGGTGGGATTCGGCCAACAGCCCATACCGGGTGTCCATGAACAATACGCCGGAATGCCCACCACGTCCCCTTACGACAAGACCAGCCATGGTCACGTTGGCGCTCGCCCTAAGAAGAACGCCGTTGTCAGCGTTGCTTATGGTCACATCACGTATCCATCCGTGCCGGACGCCATCGAAAAAGACGGCGTTGTAGTCATCATCCAATTGATGACCTCGGTAAGGAACCGGTTCGAAAACCACGGACAGATGTTCCACACCAACCTCCCGCAAGAGATTGATAGCCGAGATATGCGCGTCCATGGCACCAGTGATGTGTTGCTCCCACAATGGCTCTTTAGTGCGCCACACGAGACCCTGCTGCGCGATCACGGTGACCACCTGAGCATGGCGGCGACCTTGGGTGGTCCAGCGCAGCTGTGCGTCCGCTGGCAATGTCCACGCTCCACGCTCCGCAACGGTGATGGTCTGGCCCTGGGCACTCAAGACAGATATGCTGTCCTGCGCGTGAATCCCGCTCGGGCTGCGCACCCAGATGATACCCCCCTGGTAAGCAAACGGGGATAAGCCAAGGCCTTGGGAAGATGGTGCGCCAGCGACTTCTTCCTGCTGCTGGGCGGGCGTGTCCAGGATGCGCAAAGGCTTCTCGACGACCAGAAAGGTGGAATCCGGTCCACGGCCGCGAAGAACAAGACTGTCTCGCTCAAGCCGCAAGATGCCCGACAGATGAAACCGCCCCGCTGGAATGCCCAACACCACTGGGCCCGGGTGCTGGTGCGCTGCAGCCAGAGCCCGCTGGAAAGGCGCGGTGTCGTCGCGCATATCATCGCCCGTAGCACCAAATGCGGTAACGTCCATAGTGACTGGAAGCTCCGGTATCGGCTGTTCGCCCCAACGGTATCCAGCCCAGGAAAAGTCGGGAAGACTCACCGTGGAATCGGCCAATATGGTCGGCGTCCAGGGCATGCCCCACCACGGCGGGCCCACGTCGCTTTCAGTGACCGGAGGGTGACCAAGGCGCGCACCCTTCAGATGCGCCGGTCCGTCAGGAGAAGGGCGCCAAAGCCCGTCATCACCCTGCTGCAACGTGGGATCCTGCCACGCTATCCCCGGCGGACCCTTCGCAGGCGGCAGCCCATGGAATACGTTGCCATCGAAGACAACGCCATCGAACGGCACCATAGACCGTATGACCGGCATATCCGCCTGAGCCACAATCACGTTGTCTCGTATCGTTACCCCCTCGGGTCGCAATGACTTTTCTGAGTCCGCACCCAACCCGTACAGTAGACTTACCCTCGTGTCTACCCACGTGTTGTGGGCAACCTCCGCACGCTTGACCTGGAAGTAGCGGTTCAGCGGCGAATTAGGAATGCCGTTCATGATCGATAGCGAAGCCCGAGACGAGTCGCCCCGAAGTCCTTCGAAATAGTTGTCCGCCACACGGTGGTCCTCACCGATGATCCGGACTCCACCGGTACCTGGACGTCGCCTGCCCAAAAAATAGTTGCCGGTAACGGTGGCAGCATTGCCATGGCGCAACGTCAGCGCTCCCTGGGCCTCCCAAAAGGTGTTGCCGCGAAAGACGTTGTGCCCGGTCTTGTTGGAAATTATCTCGTGCTCGCCATCAGTTCGCTCGAACAAGTTGTTTTCAACGATCGTATGCGAAGACTGCATCGAGCGATGGCTGGTGCCGATGCGGATGGTTTCACCACCGTTCTTGCCCAACCTCGGACGGGGGCCAAAATGGTTGTGGTCAATGCGGTGATGGTTTCGAACGTGGTCTGGGGCGTCCTCCAGCCAGACCACCAGCGTTGCACCATCGTGCGTCTTACCAGCGAAATAGCTGTGATCCACCCGGTTGTGCGTCCCGTACATGGAGACCCACTTGTACTGAACCAGCCAGTTCGATGGGTTATACTCGGTCACGGCGCACGCCGTAAGGCGGCTGTGGTGAGCATGCCGGTCGGTGCGAAAAGCAATCACATGCCCGCCGCTGAGTGCTCCCCGATGAAACCACAACCCCTCCACCTTCAGATAGCTTCCCCCAATACGGAGCCGCGAAGAGCCTGTCAGTATCACGCCGCCCGGCGTCTCAGCCTGGACGGTGATGGTGTCGCCCAGTGCCCCATCGGCGTCGAACGTCAATGTCGCATCATGCCAGATGCCATCCGCCAGCACAATCGTGTCCCCACCACGAGCCTGCTCAACTGCCTTAGCAAACTCCGCCGCGTTGTGCACAACCGTCTCATCAGGCTCGGCCAACCCGATGGCCAGCAACCCTAACAGGACATGGCCGAGGCGACGCATCATTGCCTTACCAGTGCCTCCACTTGGCGGCGGTCTTCGATGTGCAGTACAGCGAAATAGGTGCCAGCCGCGAGCCGGGACGCATCAATTTCAATGCGGTGCGTGCCTGGGGGATGATACCCGCGCAGTAATATCGCGACTTCGCGCCCTAAGATGTCGTACACCACAAGGCGGGCAGGAGCACTTCGGTCCAAGGTGAACTCCAGCGTGGTGCCAGCTATGAACGGGTTGGGAAAGGCGCGCAATGCAGCCTGCGGGCCAGGCAATTCATCCTCTACGATCTGCAGGACAAGGTCCTGGAATTCGGGCCCGACATCGCTTCGCGTAAGCGCTCTGTACACGATCGGGTCCAAGGAGCGCTCATCCGCTCCAATGTCGGGCAAGGTATCCCTCACCTGCCCGTCCACATCCATATCCACAAACGAAAACACCACCGCGCTATCTAACGCAACACTGGTGGCCGTCGGACGCCATAAGCCGTCCCGCTGCTCAAGCAGCGGATCCTCTGCTGTGATGCCAGCCGTCGTATCTGGAAGCCCGACGCTCGCGCCATGAAAAATGTTCGCCGCGTACTGCACGCGAAGAGGCTCGTCGACGTATTCGACGATGGGGCCACTGGTCGTGGAAACTAGGTTGTTGGCTACCACCACGCTGTCCGGTGGCAACGACTGCTCGGAGCTTTTGCCAGCGCCAAAGACGAAGGCCTCCCTGACATTCACGAATGTGTTGGAAATCACCTGCGCCCCCTTGACCTGGAAGTACCGGTTCAGCGGCGAATTGGGCACGCCATTGACCAATGACACGGCGGCCCGGTAGCCCGTGCCGGTCAGATCCTGAAAGTAGTTGTTATAGACACGGTGGCGCTCACCGATGATGCGAACACCGCCACTACCTGACTTACCTTCCCCCAGAAAAAAGTTGCCGTAGACGTCGGCCTCATTGCCGTGACGCAGCGTCAGCATGCCACTGGAACGCCGGAAAGTGTTGTGCCGGAAGATGTTGGATCCGCTCTTGTTCGAGATGATCTCTATCTCTCCGTCGCATTCCTCGAATAGGTTGTGCTCGACGGTGACATGGCTGTGCTGCATGGATCGGCTGCTAGTGCCAATCCGCAGCGATTCACCACCGTTCTTGCCCAGGTCTGGACGCGTCCCGAAGTAGTTGTGATCTATCCTGTGCCACCTTGGACTGTCATTGGGCGGATTCTGCAGCCAGACAACAACCGTGGCGCCATCGTGGGTCTTGCCGGCGAAATGACAGTGATCGACGCGGTTGTGTGTCCCGTAGATGGATACCCACTTGTACTGGGTAAGGCGGCCGGGTGGGTTGTAGCTCGTCACAGCGCAATTCGTTAGGCGGCTGTGATGCGCCAAAGACGACGAGGAGCGCCGAAACTCTACCACATGGCCGCTGGTTAGCGCGCCCTGGTCAAACCACAGGCCATCCACCTTGAGGTAGGAGCCTCCGATCTTCAGGCGAGAGGAGCCATTGAGTACCACCAGCCCGGGCGTCTCTGCCCGCAACGTGATCGTATCCCCCTGGAGCCCTTCGGCAAAAAAGGAGATCGTCACATCCGTCCACACTCCATTTGCCATCACGACCGCATCCCCCGGATCCGAAGCGGCAATGGCTGCCGCCAGCTCGGCGGGCGTTGTGACAAACCGCTCTGCCTGCGCCCTGACTACGGGCGCAGGCAGATAGAGGCAGAGCATGCAAATGAGGGTCCCGACCTTCGGGTAGCGGCTCACTACCGCGTGCGCATCAGCGAGCGCCACTCGGTTTGCCCGCCCACGGTCAACCGGTAAAAGTAGACGCCCGTCGCTGCCATATCCGGCATCGAAAACGACACGGAGTAATCCCCTTTCGCTCTGTCGCCCTCCTCTAAGATCAGGACTCGCCGACCGAGCAGGTCAAAGAGTTCAAGGCGCATATACCCTGACTCGGGGACCCGATACGGAATGGTCGTCGTGCTGACAAAGGGGTTGGGGTAGTTCTGCCCTAGCATTCCGTCCAGCTCCTGCGGAAGCTCCAAAGGTTCGACGTCGGTGACGCCGTGGATCCAGCGGAGATCTCCGATGCCCATCATGTTCGATCCTGCCGTCCGCAGCATCGATCCCTGCGGGATGGTGAAGTCCCCGTTGTCCGGGTCAGCGAATTCTGGATCCACGTCATAGTTGTCGCTCTCGGTGGCGCTGCCGCTCAAGACCACGGGCGACACCATGAAGGTGTCGGAGTACGAGATGCTCGAGTTGCCATAGAGCCGGACGCTGAAGTCACCGTCTTCTTTGCTGCTGGCGAAAATGCTGTTGGTGACGGTAGCATTCTGAATGTCCCGGGGCCACACGGCACGACCGTTGTCGTAGCCGCACATGTAACACGTCAAATGGTCTACCATGAACTCGGGTTCTGGAGTGTTGGGGTCATCATCGCCCGCATACACGTAGATCGCCGAGCGCTTGGTTCTTGAGATCGTGGTGTTGGATAGCTCGAAATAGCCCACGTTGTAGAATCCCTGGTTTGGGCGGTCGCTGGATTCATCCTTGATGCGGATGCCTTCCTTACCGCTGTTATCAAGGATGGAGTTCTGGAAAATGACCGAATCCGCGTAGGTCTCGCTGTACTGGCGCAAGAAGTTGCCGTCGCTGCCAGCGATGACCCCGTGAAGGTAGCTGTTGGTCACCTTGAGCACCATAGTAGTGTCCACCATGGTGGAGCTACTGTTGCGGATGCGTAGCAGGTACTTAGCATTGAATTCTGTGCCCGCCTGGCCGTCGATCTCGACATTGTCCAGATGCAAGGAGTCGAAGATGTCGAATATCACCCGTGTACTTTCGTTGGGCTCATTGTTCTTGATAACCGGCCGTGTCATGACCCCCGGTGCCGCCATAATGGTTAGCGGCATGGTTACGTTGATGTTGTTGTCGTTGAGGTATTCCCCGCCGCCATCGGTCAGCAGAATGACTTCGTTGGGCATCGCGTTGTTAACGGCATCCATCAATGTGTTCTGACCCGCTGCGACGCTCGTGATTGCTGGCCACCACCTTGGATCCCCCATCGTCATGCCGTTCATTCCCGCACCGATCACGGGGCTGCCCGGCAGCAGCGTGAAGTCACCCATGTCTGGATCCGCGAACATGGGATCCACGGCGAGCAGGTTCTCTATCGTCGGATCTCCTCGATTGCCCGTCCAATCCCCATCGTCACTAAGGTTGAGCGTATCGCTGTAGGCGATGCGTGATCCCGGCACCATCCACGGCAGCCCCAGCGTCTTGTTGGTGGCATTGACGATGTCATAGTTGTCGACCAAGATGGTGTTGGTCACCGTAGCGTCCTCGACATCCTTGAGGTTCAGGACGTAGTGCCCCGCCTGATAGATGGTCACATGATCGATAATCACCTTGGGTCCCGGCGTGTTGGGGTCCTCATCACCACCGTAGACGGAGATGGCGTCGTTCCTGATCTTCCAGAACGTGGAGTTGGTCACCTCAAAGTAGTCCACGTTGTAGAATCCGAAGCCCGGTCTGTCACTGTCCTCATCACGAACACGCACGGCCTCTTTTCCGGTGTTCTCAATGATCGAGTTCTGGATGATGATGGAGTCCGCATCGGTCATGGAATAGGCCCGGAACGCGTTGCCGTCTGAGCCGTGGACAAAGTCGTGGAAGTAGCAGTCGATAATCTTCAGGACGTATCCCTTCTTGACGTTCGTGTCGGCATCGCCGGATCCGCTCCCGGTACGGATCCCATACTTCGTTTGCTGGTCCGGGTCTTTCCCATCAAACTCCAGTCCGATGAGCGTCAGGTCGTCGTACAGCCGTATGATGTCCTTCGTACCATCGGGACCCGTATTGGAAATGACAGGACGCTCTGAAAGGCCAGGCGCGGCCATAATGACCAGGGGCAAGCCGTTGTTTCGGATCTCGTCTTCATTCTCATAGTTGCCGCCGTCGGTGATGAGCACGATGGTGTCGCCCGGGGCGGCCATATTGTGCACGACACCCCGAAGTGTGTCATAGGCTGCCGGCACCTCAATGCGCTGTTGCGCAAGCCCGGTTCCGGTGACGAGGAGCGCGCAGAGCGCTGCCGACAGTCCGGCTTTAAGTAGAGTAGTAACGTGTTTCATAATCCTGCAAGTTGGGGTGATTGCCTCGAACGAGGCAAGAGTGAGTGTGAATATAACAGGCTATCGCAATGCCCGTACCACGGTGCCGCTGAATACGGCGCCGTCCGAGCCCGTCCACCACACTAGGTAATGGCCAGGCGGGACCGGCGCACCGGAATCAGAGGTTCCATCCCAGGTCAGTTGTCGATGAAAACGATCAAGACGCATCTTGCGCACCTCTTGCCCGAGGACGTTGTAGATGGCAACGACGAATGGCCCGTCTTCCTGCCCTGGAGCCACCACCGTGACTTCGCTGCTGAAGGGATTGGGATAGACCGACAAAGCATTGCCCACGGGCGATGGTCGTGGCAGGCTTGCCGACTCTTCAGAGCCGGTAGCTATAAGGCCGACCTTCAGGTGTCCGTCCTGGTAGCTGAAAGCCACTGACTGGCCGTTGACCTGCACCTCCTGAACGCCGTCCGCTCCAGGATAGGCAATCTCCAGGTCGATGGCAGGATGCGCCATCGGCGCGGCAATATGCAATGCATTGGCGTCACGCACATCCAGCGCTAAGGTCGCGGGCACGCTGGCAGTGAGCGTCACAGCACCGCTTTCCAATTCACGAGCCTCGCGCACGGCCACCATCGTCAGCGCGTCCGCGACTCGCCGCTCCCATAATAGCGTAGCATCGGTGGCCATCGAGTCAAGCTGGCGCCAGGTTGCAGAGGGCTGCACCATAAAATGATCGACCGTGTCGGCGACAACAAGCCGCGCAGCCGTAAAGTCCTCGGTGCTCAAGTCCGTGGCTGCGGGCGCGACGCCGCCTGTCGGTGCCGGGACAAGCAGCTGCAAGAACGTGGCTGTCTCAGCCGTCTGCGATACCTCGACATATCGCTCCCAACGCTCGTCCTTGAAAAGGCTCACGTACCCGGTGGCATCCACGATATCCGCCGATGCCGGAAACAGGTACGCATCGAGGCGCGCGGCTTCCCCGTACCGGTTCGCCCAGGGAGCCCAACTCGCATAGTTTCCCTGACGCTGAAATGAGCCGCGCCCATGCAGATAAGATCGGTACACGTGCGAGCTGCTGCCTACAATAACATCGGCGACCACGAAGTAGTCCTGACTCAGCATGCCGATTGCCCGCTTTAAGCTGACATCATTGGGCCGAAGATAGCCGCTCTCCTTTTCCGCGAACGCGAAGAATGAAGCATTGACATGGTAGCGCGACGGCGGCGTCACATTGTACTCGATAGGCGACGACCAAAGCTGATCTGTCACCGGCGGGTAGCCATCGGCCGTCACTATGTTGTGCGCCTTTCCTGTTGTATACCACGAGCTGCGGCGGTCATCAGAAAACCCGTCTGGACCATACCCGGCATCCGGCGCTAATATCGCGTCGTAGCCTCCGAGAAAGAAGGAGAGCTGGTCTGGATGGTTGTGGTTGTCGGCTTCAGCCACCCCGTGAAACAGCAGATAACGATCGCTGGCATCCGCCGCCCAGTGGCTGCGAAACACTATCTGCCCGCCTTCGAGGAACTGCGTCGGGGACGCGGTCGGTGCAGCCGCCACAATCGTCGTGTCATACAGGATGTATTCGTCAATCTCCCAGGTCACATCTGCGGTCGCTCCGGTGTAGTTCGGATCGATGACGCGCGTGTGCTCATAGTTCCACTGGCAGATCGCGGCAAAGTCCGCCGTTGGATTAAGATCCGTCGGTATGCCCGTGTAGGCCGCGGCCACCATGTGGGTGGGAGCCGGCTTCAGGTACCCGTCTTCCAGGTTGGGAATCTGGCCGCGGCCAGTCCGTATGCGTATCGGCCACTCAAACGCCGGCTGGTACGCCGCAAAGAGATCCACCTCGGACACGTTGAGGTAGTGCCACAGAAAGGGGATCAGGTTGACAGCATTGTACATCCAATAGTGGCCTCCCTCGCGATAGATGCCGTCGGCGCTGAACTGGTAACGGGTTACCGTGTTGGCGGCATCTAGCGCAAAGGACAGCCAGTCTCTGGCTTCGGGGTGGTCGGATAGTGCCAGTGCCGCGGTCCCGACAGCCCATGCAGGCTTCGAACGATGATTATGGGGCCTGGGTGCTAGGCGATCCCCAGACATAAGGTTATCGCGCAGGTACTGCGTCTCGTCCGCGATACGCTGCCGTATCGTCGAGTCCTGCGCAGTCGTCAGGCGCACATGCACCCAGTCATAGGCCGCCGCATAGTTCTGAAGCCATGTGGCCCGGTAGATTTCGTCGTAGGGCTTTTGGCCGGTCTGCGGCACACCATCGTATGCCAGCAGCAACGCCTCGATGGCTTTGTCCGCCGCGACGGTGTCGTCTTCCAGGATCGACCAGAATGCTAGCGTCTTCGCTGCCCTTGGCCGATCATTCTCGTCCAGCGTGGCCATATCGTCGTCCCGAAAGCGCAGCGCGTCGCCCCGAATCTGCAGCCAAAGAGCGAAGTAGCGTGAGTTGACGTCACCCTTGCGCGCCTGCAGCGCTGCTATATCACCGTCTTCGAAATACAGCGATGGGTGAACCTCTGCTGCCGGCAGCGTGGGAGTGGTATCGACCTCGAACCCGTTATACGTGTCGTACCTCGGGTGCTGGGCAGCAGCACTAGGTGCCACTACCAAACCTGCAATGGTCAGGGCTTTCAGAATGCGAAACATTACGGACCGTCCTCTCAGAATGCGTAGGTCGCACCGACAAGGACGTTGTGCTTGTCGATCTTGTTGTAATCCACGTTTGACTCCCAGCGGTCATGATAACGCAGATGCTGCAGCTCGTAGCTGACATGCACCTGCAGCCGGCGCAGCTGCTGGGATATGCCCGCACTGTACCCTTCTCCGCGGGCTGTTTCGCCCAGAAGGCCGGATCCGGTTATCCGAAACGGCTGGGGATCCTCCCTGTAGCCTACGCGAATCACTGTGGTGGAGCGAATGTGCCACTCCAGCCCGAGCCCGATGCCCTGCACTAGGCCCCAGTCAGGAGTATAACCGTTGGCTGAGAGCGCGGAATAGTCCTGCCGCACATAATCGAAGGCCATCAGCCAAGACCGCGCAGGCTGCAGCGCGACACCCAGCACGAATCTGGTTGGCACCTCAATCTCCTGTGTGCTGGTGGTGACCATGCCCTCAACGGGTGACTGCTCCAGCTGCCCGGTTTTCTGGTACTCAACTTCGCGTGTCACCGTCGTCGGAAGCTGCCATGTGGCGCCCAGGCTCAGCACTCCGATCTGCCACTGCATCCCTACCGTACTCTCAAGACTAGAGAACGACGACGTTCCCGACCAGGCCAGGGTGCCGGATCCCGGCTCGTGGCTGTAGTCGTGCGCCGCCTCTCTGAGGATAAACAAGCCGCGATGTGTTATCTCCTGGCGATCGGACGTGCTGCCCCATGTGTGCGCCACCCGCAGCCCGATGGTAAGGTTACGCGCAAGCTCGTACCCGGCAGACGTCACCAGTGCATTGAGATGGCCAAGCCGCTCGCGCTCAAAAGCCGACCAGTGCACCGTGATCTCTTCTCCCGGATTCGGACGATGGACAGGCTCTGGACGGAACTGCCCTATATAAGGGTCCAGGACATTGTTGTTGCGATCAAAGTCACCCAGATGCGCTACCAGATGAAACCCGACCCCAAACACCAGGCTGCGCCCGTTCAGCTGCACCGGATACACCCCAAGGGCGGATGCCAACTGCATGGATTGCTGGCTGTGGGTCCAGCCCGGGTTCTTGAGAGGCTCCGTAGTGTAGTCGTCAGGGTCTGAGAAAAACAAGGACAGCCCCGCATAATACCGATTCGGGTTCCAGTGTTGGGTTTCGGCCCAGCTGCGCGACTTCCAGTGTCCAGCAATAGCGACCGATGGACGCTCCACATGTGCCAGACCCGCCGGGTTGAGCACAACAGATTCTGGCGAACCGGGTACCGCAGCAAATACGCCGCCCATGCCCCGGGCACGCACCGACGCGAGTTCCTGTTGCTCAATGCCCTGAATGCCGAGCGGCTCGATTACTCCCTGGGCATGGGCATGCGCAGCAGGGGGCGCCAGGAGTAAGCACAGCGCCAATATCCGAAACATGGTCAGTCCGTCGTCAATGAAAGACCCAGACGGTGCACCACGCCCAAAGCCTCGGTCATATCCGTGTAGCTGTAGTCCACGCCTAGCCGAACGGGGCCGATCGTCTGCAGAGCCCCCAGTCCGTAGCTGAAGCCGACAGCGTCAAAGTTGTGCTGGTAACCGCTCCGTACAAACAAGCGCTGGAATAGCGAGTACTCCAGACCCGCAGCCCACTGCTGATCGTAGTCGTTGGGCTGAATCAGGTCGAAAGTGGCCGTCAGGCGGCTGGAGTCATGCACAGGTACCAGGCCGGCGCTCCCCACTAGGTCCATGGCGCCACCGAGCCGAAACAGGAGCGGCACAGGGAAAGAATCCTCTCCATAGGAGACCGGCGCGCCGAAATTCATTACCGACGCTGCCAGGCGCAACGACCGGAAGCCGGTAGCATAGGTGATCCCGAAGTCAAACAGCACGGCCACGTCGGAAGCGAGCCAGAGATCCTCTCGGGCCACCTTGGTGGAAAGGCCTGCCGCAAAGCGATCGGTGAAGTTGCGCGCATACGTGAGGCCTAGCACCCAGCTGCTCAAGGAGAATGTGTTGCCCGTAAGCCCCGGGTTGTATACCAACGTCCCGTCGCGGTCGACAAATCCCAGGTGATCGACGCGCGTCTCCTTAAACTGGCCCATGTCGGCCAGATAGAACTGAGCCCCCAGATGGCCAAACGAGCCCAGGTTGACGCCATAGCCCACGGCGTAGTGGGTAGCATCCAGGAGCCAATTCACGCGATCGAGGGCCAGCGTGTGCCCGCCAGCGCGCGCAAGCCCTGCCGGATTCCAGTACAGCGCATGGGCGCCTGCGGCCATGGCTACGAAGGCGGTCCCGAACCCGGACGAGCGGGCATCTGGAGCCACACTCAAGAACTGCATAGACGACGTGCCAACTTTTTGCCCAGCTGCCTCGGGCGGCAGCAGCAGGCACAAGAGCACCATACCCAGCGTGATCGTGAAACGCATCATTTGATGACGACAAATTTGCCGCGGAAGGTAGCCCCGTCGGGCGCGCGAACAACAAAGAAGTACACCCCCGAAGCAATCACCTGATCGTTGCGGGTCACCTGAAACCAGGGCGTTGAATAGCGGGCGGCGTCATGCTCTATCGTTTCCACCAGCTGCCCGCTGTAGGAGTAGATATCTATCGTTGCCCGCTCCGGGAGCCCGTAGAATCCAATCTGCTGCGCCGCATTGCCCCCACCACCCGTCGTAAACCCGCTTGTAAGGTAAAACGGGTTGGGTACCGCGTGCACCTCTGTGAGTTCATCGACCGGCCCTAGGCTGCTCGTCACCTTTTCCAGGTTGGTCTTACCACTCTCGTTCCCTTGCGCGTCCACGGATGTGACCGCGTACCACTGGGATTCCCCGACCACCGTACTCGCATCCATCGCCTGATACTCGCCATCGGTGGTCATAGCAGCCGCGCTACCGACGGCCACCTCATCCAACAGGGTCCATGGTCCGATAGCCGCCTCGGATCGGTATACCCGGTACGCGACCGGGGGCCCGGTAAGGCGCGGGTGAACGAACGCTTCCTGGGCGGTGCCCCAGCGGATTACCGAGTGCGCCCGGGCGTTGCTGGTGATCTTAAGCACAGGCGCTGGAGGCGGCATGGGCACGTCATAGACGCCGTCGGCCGGGTTGTCCTCCGGCCAGAAAGGCAACACCGGAGGCCTCCCCGTGTACGCATTGTACGCCATGTCGGCTACATCCTTCAGGGTTCGGACCTCGGAATTGACGTAGTCCGGGTGGCCGTATTCGCCAATATAGTTCTGGCTCAGCGTCTGGCCGTCGGCGGGGTTGATGACCTTGTCATGGAAGTGGGGCACCTCGTGCCATGGCATCTGTTCGTCGATGACTTCGCCGAGTCCTCCGCCTTCGTCCCACTCTCCAGGGCCGTCGGTCGCTCCGTAGCCGACCACCTCGGCGAGCGAGAATTCAATCTTATCGCCGGGCTTGAGAATGTAGGGGCCGAACACGATATGGTGGCCGACGGCCTTGTATGACTGGCGAAAGTTGAATGCACCCCTTCCCATCCACTTGAGCGAGTCTGGATCTTCGGTGCCCGTAGGCGGGGGCCAAACGGTTTCACGATAGTGCGTATAGGTGCCGCTCCACCGCGTGTAGGGCACCAGTTTGGGCTGCATCTTGTCTTCTCGTGCGTTGCCGCTCTCCACCTTGTTCATGAAAGGCTGCTTGAGCGTGCTGTCCGAATCGATCATCAGTTCGCTGGCAACCCGTTCGTCAAGCGCGATAGTGTTCCCTTTCGTAGCCAGATTATTGCGGTCGTAATACAGCATCTGAATGCCTGGCGTCTGGGGGGATCCCAGCCCGCCTCCCTGGGCCCCGGTCGCGGCAAACGTTGAGAAATATTTGGGATCAGGCTTGCCAGACTCGGCAAAGTCCGCATTAACGCCATTGCCGGTATTAACCACGTAGCGCAGCCAGCGATGCCGGTCAAAGTAGCCCCGGAGATCATTCTTGTACATGAAGTCATACTCCCAGGTACCGTACCAGCGCTGGAATCCCAGCATTGAAGGTGCTACGCCATAATGGAAACCGATGAGCACCTCGTACAACGTTTCGTCGTTATCTGAAACGCCATCTCCATCCGTGTCGCCGGTATTCTCAAACGTGTATTCGAAGATTATCAGGTCGTCATAGTCGGGATAGCTCCATGCCCGGCTGGTCCGCGTCACCGTCACGCCCGTATTAGTATGCCAGCTGGAGGTGATGATCTCTTCAGCTTCGTTCGGATCGTAGGCCGGATTAAGGGTGCCGTCGGCCGACAACGGGTAGTTCTCCACGCGTTCGACCGATATCGGGAACGAGTACACTCCGGCCACCGTGATGGGAATGTGCTGTCCAGACGACCCGCAAAATGCATACAGGCGCTGGGTGAGGTCGAAGATGTTGGTGTTTTCGTAGTTGGCCGAAATGGAGATGCCGCCCCCGATGATGTTGTGCTGTCCGCTGTATTCGAGACCGTCGATCACGGTTGCCGAATTGCCGGGCCATTCCATGAGCGGATCCAGGGTGATGTCGTGGTCCCGGTAAAACCATTTGCGGCCGATCTCTCCGGTGTTGAAAACTGTTTCGTGCAGCATACCGCGCCGATGCACCCGCTTGTCGCGCAGCTCTTGTCCTAATGCCTGCGGTGCGGTCACCAGTGCGGCTGGCAGCACTGTCATCAGCACTGTCATCAGGAACACGTAAGGGCGACAGGTCATGGCGGTCACAGCAGGCTCAGAAGTTAACCACCGCGCCCAGGCGGACTGAGCGGGGTGCATTGTTGTAGATGCGGAAGGTCTGCAGCGCTGCAAGGTCCGGGTTGTTGCTGTCGGGAAGCGCATACTCGATGTCCTCGCCGTTCTCGTATCTGCGCAGCGTTTCAGGGTCCAGGAAGACCCTGTTGTAGTTAAAGGTCCGCCGGTCGAACAGGTTAAACACTTCGATGAACACATCCACGTTGCCTCCGCGCGGCTGGAGCCGTTTGGTCACTTTCAGGTCGGTGTTGTGCTCCCAGGGGGTCCGCAGCGTATTCAGCTTAGCGAAGTTGTCGCCCAGAAGTTCACTGGGCGTGTAGGGGCGACCGCTTCGGCTGCTGTGCCGCAAGTTGATCCGTAGGCCTCCAAATACGTGTGCCCCTCCGATGCGAGGCCCCCACGCTGTGGGAAGGTTGACACCGCTGATAAGGATCATGGAGTGGCTCCGATCATAGTTGAGCAGGATATCGCGCGGGCTTGGCTGCTGCGTCTGCTCATCGGTTTCGTCGATGATTGGGCTCCGTCCCGTTGGGGTCGAGTTCTTTCCTGTTGCAACCGAAAAGTGGTAGCGGACGGATCCTGAAATAATCCCCTGGCGCTTGTTTAGGCGCAGACTGAAGCCCCGGACGTTCGCGTGATCGCGATTGCCCAGGGATTCGTAGAGGTTATCGTTCGTGTCGATATAAACGACGCGTTGGATGAGGTTCTTGACGTCTTTGTAGTAGCCGCTCATGTCCAGCGTAAAGCCGCGCGCCACGCCGAGCACCAGGCCCACATCGTAGCTCTTGGTTTCTTCCGGCTTGAGCAGCGGGTTCCCCAGCCGCCGCGGTTCCACCGTACCCAGGTTCTCGTTGAACAGGGTCGTTCTCCGGCCAATCAGGCTTTCCAGCCCGGGCCGCTTCAGGTAGTTGCCATAGTTGAGGTGGAATACGGCGCGTTCGCTGATGGGGAAAGAAAACCCGAGCCTGGGCTGCAGCCGCACGATGGCAGGCGTCTTCAATTTGGCGGCCGCCTCTTCGTCGACTACCGCGGGGTTGTTCGGATCGCGAAAAGGGGAGAAGGTGTCCGCGTAGTACAGCACGTTCTGATCATAAAAGTCGAGGCGAACCCCGACGTTTGTGATCATGCCCTCAAACTCCATCTTATCTTGGATATAGATGGCACCCTCGTACGGACTTGCTCGATAGACTTCGCGGACCGCGCTGGTGCTTGAGGAGTTGTTGAGCCGGTTCTGTACATCGATGTCGTACAGGTTTGCCTGGATGCCGGCCTTGATTTCGTGATTGTTGGATACCTGGCTATTGATGAACCCCACCGCAGACCAGGTCCAGGACGTCTCGCTGAAAAAGTCGTCATCCATGACCCCCGTACGGAATCCGTCTTCCCAGTACAGCCGCTCCCATACGGATCGGTCGTAGATATCGTCCCGGAACCGGTCTGGATCGATCACATCTACACCTTCCCTCAGCTTTGTGCGGAGGCCATTGACTGTCATCTGGTAGAAGGTCCGGTCGCTCAGCACATGCGAGTACATCAGGCCCACGCCGGTGCTAAGGTCACGTACCTTGTTTGCACCGATCACGCGATCATAGATCCAGCGGTAGAATCCGCCCGACGAGTAACTGAATTCCTGCTCATATACGGAACCATGCAGCCCACTCAACTTGATCTTTGCGCCAGCCGAGGGCCGCACAACGAGGTTTGCCATCACCTGAGCCTGTCGGTTCGGCTCTGGAGTCGGCAGCATTGGCCACACACGATTGATCTGCGTGGCCACAAAGAGTGCGCTTCTAGATGAGAGGGGTCCGCCTACGGTAAAGTCCATCAGGGCGTCCCATCGGTTGTTGTATTCGTATCCGATGTCTCGGTGCGTTCGCCGCCAGAGGTCGTAGGCTAGCTGAGCGCCCTCTTCGGGGTCAATCCGCGATCCGAAGCCGCGCCCTACCGCGCCTTGCCAGCGGGGGCGGTCATCGTTTTCCGGGTCGGGGGCCTGCCACCATTCCACGTTATCCATGAGGCGGATATACGGATTCGTCTGCGGGCTAAAGACGCTGCCGCCAAAATGCTTGTAGCCTGGTGCCCGCGTACGGATTTCTGCCCGGGTGGCCCAGACGGGTCCGCCTTCTCGCGTAGAAATGTTGATGACACCACTCATGGCGTTCCCGTACTCGGCGGAGAAGCCGCTTGTGATGACTTCCACTTCTTCGACAGCGCTGAGCATGGGGGTGAATGAGCGCGAGGAATTCAGCGGGTTCACGATGCCCATACCGCTGAGCACGTAGAGCTCTTCGTTGGAGCGGCCTCCGCGGAAGTGGCCGTCGCTGACTTCAGCCTGCAGGCCCAGGATGCCGGAAAGGTCGGTCAGTCCAGCAATCTGTTCCACCTCTTCGGGGCGCACTATTTCGAGTGTCGCGGTTTGATCTTTTTCCACATCCGGGCGCACTGCTGACACGACAATCTCGTCGCCTTCGGTCGCCGTGGGAATCAGCGTGAAGTCCACGGTGGTGGTGCGACTGAGGTTGACAATAACCTCCAGCGTTGTTACGGACTGGTAGCCGACGTACGACGCTGTCAGGTTGTACGTACCGGGAGCCACGTTGAGGATGAAGTAGCGCCCGTCAATCTCTGTAGCGGATCCTCGCCCGGTGCCGGTAATTATCACGTTAGCGCCGAAGAGGGCCTCGCCGACGTCGTCGGTCACCAGTCCAGTAACCTTCCCAGACTGGGCCACAGCCGGTGCCGGGCCCGCAAGCCCGCACGACACCATGGCTAATGCAGCGACGAAAAACAGTCTAGCCATAGGCGGCACCTTACCTTGAGCTTTTATGGTAACAAAAGAACACCAATAACGCACAATCATACGGTAAGAATCAGCAATTCTGAATTTGGGGTTTTCGGTGGAGGAACGGGTCATTTTACGATAGGCTACACGCACCCGAGTTGCAGAAGAGGTTTTTGAAAGGGCTGGCATGGGTAACGAGAAGCCAGATTTGGGTCGCCATCCATCCGCCCGAGAGACACGACGGTCTTTACAGGCATCTGGAAGGCCGGGTTATCCTGTTTTTAACGAGCCATCGTTGAGGCTCTGGTAGCGGAGGGCTCCATCGGAGGCGGATGACGATACAACCTACCCCTCAACGTGAATCCAAACTTGGAATCGCTGGGTGAGAATCTGTCCAGATCTTTTCGGCGCCGTCAGTTTTCATCATGCCGCCTTTGTGTGCTTCGCATGTGGTACGTCCATTAGGAGGCGTCTGGCATCATTGCTAAGGTGAGTTGGGGTCCGTGGGAATGCAACCTCTTCTACAGCCCAAACAGCTGAGGCAACACGGTGGAAATCGCCGGCACAAAGGTGATGAGCACAAGTCCGACAAGCATCGCCACATATAGTGGCACCAGTGGCCGAATGATTGATTGGACGGGTACGTTGGCGACGCCGGCCCCGGCAAACAGGATGGTGCCCACCGGTGGCGTGCACAGCCCGATGCACAGGTTGGCCACCATTAGGATCCCGAAGTGGAGTGGATCAACCCCAAGCCCTACAACCACAGGAAGGAAAATGGGCGTGAAAATCAGGATGGCGGGCGTCATGTCCATGAACGTCCCCACGATCAGAAGCAACACGTTGATGATGAGCAGAACTACAATCTTATTCTCGCTCAGTGACACCAGCGTGCCAGCAATAGTCTGCGGAATATCCTCGAAGGACAAGACCCATGAGAGCGCCAGCGACGTGCCGATAAGCAGCATCACAACGGCTGTGGTTGTCACGCTGCCCAGGAGGATGTCGGGAAGATCTTTCAGACGTACCTCCCGATAGATGAGCACCAGCGCCAGGGCATAAAGCACCGCAATAGCCGCGGCTTCGGTTGCCGTGAAAATGCCAGCCACGATGCCGCCGATCACAACCACCACTAGGGTCAGGCTGGGGAAGGCCCGGACGAATTGTCTCAGCGCCTCACCGAGCCGGACTCTTTCTCCTTGGCCGTATCCCTTTTTGTGGGCCACAAAAGCAGCTACTACCATCAGCAGCCCGCCGATGAGGATCCCCGGGAGATAGCCTGCAATAAATAGGGCCGCGACAGATACCGTGCCGCTGGCCAGCGAATAGACGATAAGTACGTTGCTGGGTGGTATCAGAAGGCCGGTCGTGGCGGACGACACGTTCACCGCGGTGCTGAAGCCGGGGGAGTAGCCTACCTCCAGCATCTTGGGGTGCATCACGGTGCCAATGGCGGCGGCAGCGGCAATGCCTGAACCCGAGATGGAGCCGAAGAGCATACACGCAATGATGTTCACCAGCGCCAGCCCGCCGGGCAGAGCGCCAATTAGTGCGCGCGCAAAGGCAATCAATCGCCGTGCTATACCCCCTCGCCCCATCAGGTGGCCAGCGAGGATAAAGAATGGGATAGCCAACAGCGTGAAGCTGTCGAGCCCAGCGGCGATGCGTTGGGCAGTGGTGCTGGCCGCGGGTACAAAGTCTCCTGCGACTAACATGGTGGTCAGCGTGGCCATGCCCAGACAGAATGCCACCGGAACGTCCAGCAGCAGCAGGATCACAAACGTGACGATCAGTACCAGGATGGCTGTGCTCATCACACTAACCGGAAGCAGAACAATGGTGAGACGCACGCAGTCCGCGCATGGCTACGACGCAGTAGTAGGTGATGAGCAGACCGCTCAATGGCAGCACGGTGTAGACGTAACCGACAGGTACTTGAAAGGCAGCCGACAGCTGGTTGAGGTCCAGCGTCACGTATACCAGCCATCCACCGCCAAACACGAGCGCGACCAGCGCAAACACGATGATGGTGCTGTAGGCGATCTGCCGGGCTATGTATTTGCGGCCCGGCTGCAGTCGCCTTACCAGGATGTCGATACCCAGGTGTGCGCGAATCTGAAGCGCATAGGCTGCTCCCAAAAGGGTAATCCAGATCAGCAGGTACGTGGCAAGCTCTTCCGTATACGAGCTGGGGCTGTTAAGCAGATAACGTGTGATGACCTGCCAGGACACGGTCACCACCATGACACACATCAATGCGATGAGCACCACGGCCAGAATTCTGGTGATCAGGCGCGTCATTACTGTGTCGAAACCCGGATGCGCTCGGCCCATCTGCCGAGCTCTGTGCCCTCAATAGAATCATAGATGGGCGCCACCGCCTCCTGGAACGGCGCCTTGTTAGGCCGGATCACCGTTACCCCCGCATCCTGCACGGCTTGAAGCGCTGCTGCGGTGGCCTCCATCCAGAGGCGTCGCTGGTGCGTGACAGACTCTGCTGTGGCTTGTGCAAGCCACTCCTGCTGCTGAGCAGTCAGCCCATTCCAGGTATGCGTGCCTATTAGGAGCACATCGGGCGGCGCGGCATGTTCGTCGAGCGTGTAGTACCGTGCCTGCTCGAAGTGTTTGGAGCCATAGAAGTTGGGCGGATTGTTTTCTGCGCCGTCGACCACGCCCTGTTGCAGTGCGGTATACAGTTCCCCGTACGCCATCGGCGTAGCATTGGCGCCGAGCATGTTTATCGTCTGGATAGAGAGGTTGCTGCGCATCACGCGGATCTTCAGTCCGCCAAGATCTTCTGGAGTTCTTACCGCGCGGTCGCTGATGTAGAAGCTCCTGAACCCCGCGTCATAGTAGCAGAGGCCGCGGATGCGGAATGGGGTTCCCTGCAGCAGTATCTCATTGCCGACGGGTCCGTTCAGGGTGGTCCAGAAGTGGTTGTGATCTTCGAAGAGATACGGCAGGCTGTACACGCCCATGGCGGGCACAAAATTCTCAATCACGCTGGAAGCCACCTTCGTCATGTCGAGCATACCCAACTGGAGCAGTTCTACGGACTCCCGCTCGTTTCCCAGTTGGCCACTCGGATAGATCTTTACCCGCATAGTACCTTCGGAGAATTCTTCTAGGCGTTCGCCCAGGAAGGCCATCCCTTGATGCACAGGATGCGTAGCGTCGAGGATGTGGGCTAGCCGCAGCTCTACGGAGTCAGAGGCGTCGCGACAACCCGACAGCGTCGCCAGGAGCACCAGAGCCGCCAGCAGCGTCAGGGACCTCCATGACATGGTACTGGGATCAGGGACCTTCTCAAGGCGGTGGCAGCGCCCAGGATCAGGTAAAATACAGGCCGCCATTGACCTCAACCGACTCACCGTTGATGTAGGCCGCAGCGTCCGATGCCAGGAAGGCCACCACGCGTGCCACATCTACTGACTCTCCTTCGCGACCTACCGATGTCCGGCTTGCCACGATTTTGCGCACCGCAGCGGGCGTGAAGGTGTCATGAAACGTCGTGTTGATGAGTCCTGGTGAGACGCAATTGACGCGGATCCGGCGCCCTGCCAGCTCTTTGGACATTCCGCGTGTCATGGTGAGTACGCCTCCTTTGGCTGTCGCGTATGCGACGGAGCCGCCGCCGCCGCCGTCGCGCGCCGCCAGAGATCCCACGTTCACGATGCATCCGCCACCGGTCATTAGCGGCAGGGCGGCACGGGTCACCAGAAACACGCTCTTAAGGTTGACGGCCATCACGGCATCCCAGAAGGACTCGTCCATCTCGTCAATCCTTTTGCGGGCTAGGAGTCCGCCGGCATTATTGACGAGAATGTCCAGCGATCCTCCGAAGGCCGCTGCCGATTCCTGGGCGAGCCTTTGTGCTTCATCTGCTTGCGTGACATCGGCCTGGATGGCCACCGCTTGGCCTCCCTGGCTGTGAATGTAGTCTACCGTGGCCTGAGCGCCTGTCGCGCTGGAATTGTAGTTCACGGCTACCGAGGCCCCGCCCTTGGCGAGTGTGATGGCGATGGCTCTCCCGATGTCTCGCCCTGCTCCGGTTACCAGGGCTGCCTTGCGCTCGAATTGCTGTATGCGTGTCATGTGGGTGAAGTTCTAATGTGCGTCAGTAACGGAAAGTTTCGACGTGATGTGTTCCGGTCCATTCATGGGTCACGCCGTCCAACGTCAGCGTGTGGGTGCGAGTGCTGTCAGCAGGTTGGTGATTGGTCACCATTACGCGCCAAAGCAGGCCTTGGATACCTATAACCTCTATAACGCTGCCGTCATCGTTGTGGCCTGCCACGCGCACATCGACGATTTCCGGACGTGCTCCGTCGGAGCGCTCGCGTGCTTCGTTGAAGTACCCGTGGGGGACGATGGCTGTTACGAAGAGATGGTCGGCGCCTTGGCGCCGCAGCATTATCAGCGGCTCAGACCGAAGGTTGAATTCAGGATCGTTGGCGCCCGTTCTGCCCAGGATCGCGATCGTTCCATCTGCGCCAGCGCTGATCGCGGAATAATAGCGACTTCCGTCCAGCCAGCTTATCCGTATCGTGGAGTCTGTTGCCGCCTCGGCTGTCTTCCATATGTGTTGGTAGCCATAATCTTCGCCGAGCGGTGTTAGGGCCGTGGTGTGCGTCTCCAGGTCCAGGTTTGTGGAGATCAGCTGTCCGCGATAGTGGAGCGGGTAGTCGTACTTGTGAGCCGAATCACTGGTTAGGCGAAAAAGGTCGAGGACGACCGGCCACCGCACCGATTCGTGGCGCAGCAGCAGCATGGTCCGCTGCATTTCCACGCCATCGTAGTAGGTGTCTGCCCGTGCGCTGACGATCTGTGCCGCCGGGTCGGAACTGTTAAAGAAGTGGCGTTGCCCTGAGGTGACTTCTGCGGCGTCCTCATCAAACCCGTTTTGCGTCGTAGCATCTACGACCACGGTGTTGTGCGCCACGGTCTGCATGGCGTACGAGTCGTTTTCTGGCAGGTAGCGCCCGCCGAACTTCGGCTCGACATTGATCCACCGGCCGAATCCGTAGTCCCGAATCACCTGGCGTCCCTGATCAAAGAAGATGAAGTGCAGCTTGTCGAAGTGTCCGTGCCCGCTGCCGTGCACGCCGTACTTCATCAGCAGCATAGACTGGGACTCGCCGTCACCGGTCCGGAGCATGCCCAACCCGCCGCGGAGGCCATCGTACCCGTCGCGCAGCTCCAGGGAGGGCCACGACATGACGGGCTCATGCTCTGACGCATCATAGTCCCGAGCCAGCACCAAGCCCCCACCGTTTAAGGGTACACGCCCCTGAAATCGGCTTACACCGAGCAGGATGTCGTCGGCACCGTACCGGTCATACGTAAGCGCATTGGCCAGCACCACCTCAGGTGCAGCCACATCCATCGTCAGCGAGGCGTCGTTGATGGGTGGGAAAATGCCGTTGGGAAAGGCCGTCTGCACTGCGGCGTAGTAGGCTTTGCGCAGGATCTGATCCCGATAGCCGTAGATCTCCTGCTCCGGCTGCATGCGCTCTACTGCTTCTGCAAAATAGAAGAAGGGCATGAGCGCATAGCGGATATAGTATGGACCCTCCATGTAGTAGCCGTCGGGCGAAAAGAGCAGGTCCAACTGTTTGAGGAAGCCGCCTTGGCCGTCGAGCCTGGATCCGTGCAGGGCTTTTTCTACGAGTGACAGGTCTCCCATCACGTAGCCGATCATCCCGACCGCGGCGACGGCCCATGTGCCATGGTTATGGATACGGTTGAATTCCGACTCGTTCTGGACGCTGAACCAGTCGGCCATGGGACGAAAAATGTTGGCTTCGAAGCGCTCGCGTTCCTCTTCGGACAGCCAGGTGTACACGCAGTCGTAGGCAACGCTGGTGTGTACCAGCCAAACCTCTTCATTCAGTGTCTGGTGGAAAATCTTGCCTGGTCGCTGATGGTGTGCCAGCGGATGAGGTCCGAGCGTCGGATACATTACGGCATACAGCTCCAGCATATCGCGAACGAATGTCGCGTACCTTTCTTCCTGTGTGATGGCAAAGAGCAGTCCGGCTAGGCGCATCTCCCGGTAGTTCTGCTTATGGCGTTCGTGCTCGTAGCCTCCTGCCTCTCCAGGTGGTGGCACTTCCAGGGGCTGGGCGAATGCATTTTTCATAGTCGCTGCGGCCAGCGCGAGGGAGTGATCCATCAGGCTGTATCGCCCCTGTGCGCTTCGGATGGCTTCGGCTTCCTGCTGATTGAGGAAGATGCCTGCATGTTGTGCCTGGGCACCAAGCGGTATCAGGCATGCGAGGGCGAGGACAACGCGTCGGGGCATTTTCCAGAAGGACCAGTGTTCTTTTGCCAGCTGTAAGGTACGGTTAAACTCTGGTAGCGATTAACAGCATTGGGGGGCGAAAGTCTGTGCGATCAGCAGAGGCCAGCCTCAGGCGATGCGGCCTACAGGTCGAATGTGCCGAAAGCCGGGTGTAGCTAGAAGTCTACGGATCTCAAGATACAAGTTGGGAGTGCTGGATTGCCAGGCAATAGTGCCATGGATAATGTCTTGTCAATCTCCACAGTGCTCCACATGCTACCATTTCACAGTGCTCATCAGAGCGATTACGTGGTGTGGTTCGGCAATAGCTGCCGGACTGCGGCATTGAGCTCTTTGGTAAGTCCGTGTGCATCCAGCATGGACCGGATCCTGTTGGATGCCTTGATCTGCTTCAGTGCAGGCGTATAATTGTCAGCCAGCCAACGCTTCACGAGCGTCTCTGCGCGTACAGTGATGTCTGCGATAGCCCTGTGCAGGGCGCTGTGCGCATCGTACCTTGGAATCGGGATGGTCGTCCATATCATCCTGACGTTGAAGTCAATCTTGCTGGTTTTTCGCTCAACAAACACTTTCCGCATGGTTGGCGCATTGAATATGCCAACGAGGTAGGCGGCTTCATCTTTGCTGGATGCCATGAGGTAATACTGTTTGTGACCTACTACTGCGGAAGTGGGCACAATCCGGCATGCTCTCATGATTTGCCCTGAGAGTGGATGCAGCACCATGACCTTTTCGTTGATGGAATGGCGGCGGGACAGAAGAATGGAAAGGTAATTCTGGTAGTTCACCATGCCGTGCAGCGTCTTCGGAGTGCTCTTACCTTGTCCGCGGTACTGCCGATAGATGGCATCCAGCCTAGCCCACGACTTGCTGACTGCGCAGGGATCGTCATGAACCTGCCCGTCAGCGTTTAATGGCAGGATAGCCTGGGGCATACCCGGTAATACGCCGAAAGGAAGCATGTACTTGCTTTTCAGAAAATCATGCATCCAGTGTAAAGGAAAGCATTCCTGCTGAACATGCACCGTCTTCCAGACTCCTTGTGTTGATCGCGTGGTCGTAACACGAACCATTCCGCCATCTTCAGCTTTGCAAGAGTGAGTCACAACCAGCACGTCAGGCACTAGGCAGGCTCCCTGCCTGACCAGCATATTGCCTTTTCGGTCAAGGTAAGCTGACGGACACTCTGAAAACTTGTCGGGCGTTGGTACCAGCTGGATCAATGGAATTGCCTCAGCCAACGACATGTTGGTCCTAAGCTTATTACTGGCATGGATCCGATGCGCTTCCAGCCGCTTTTGCTTACCTGTTCCGAACACACGGGCCATGCGGTGTTCAAACAGCACAACGCCGGTGCGTGAGTCGCCGAATGGCTTGACCGCTTGGAAATCGATAGACTGTGCCAGCCTGTCCTCGTGTACTTCCCTGAACTTGGCCCAGCTTTCGCCTTCTATCGCCGAGGACTGTACCAGCCACGCTGCTGGGTCACGCTCTTTGCACTGCAGGTAGAGCTCACGGCAATGGATGATGAATAGCGCGGCAATGTCGTTGTGCGATGCGGACTTCTTTCCTGACCAGATGTACGTATCGTCGCGCTGAAACAGTTGTTCCAGAACGTCCTTCCGGTTGCCCTTTTTCCTCGAGCTGGGTTGTATGTTGGCCATGGACACCCAGGGCGGGTTGGCTACGATGCGGTCAACCTTGCGCCTGGCCAACCGCAGCGGACCCGTCACATTAGACACATACCAGGTCCACACGGAATCGCCTTCATGCTCAATAATTTGGGAAAGTCTCTTCAGGGCCTCTTCGAGCAGCTTCACGTCATTGGCAGGCACAAGCAACGCGGCCTCGCGGGGTAAGGCATGCCCTTGCTCAGCTGCGCGTACGATGCTTCCGAAAGCCTGACCTGCCTGTGGACTGGTGACGAATGCGCCAGGCAGCACGATCGTTCTGCCCCCAGGGGACTTCACTACATAACGGTCGCCGTGCTCATAGAACAACGATCCCTTGTGCTCGCTGCCAGCGATTAAGGCATCCCCTTCATATACCTGGATGGCTGCGGGACCATTGGTGGGTTCTGTTGGTAAGGCGCGCAATATGGAGGCACGGGCCATCGCTACGGCTACCGGATGCACGTCAATGCCGTTTACTAACTTTACCACCACATCTGCCTTCTGCACATCCGACAGGTGGCGCCTGATTATGGCATCCGAGTTCAGGATGCGAAGCGCAGCATGGTACAGAAACGTACCCGAGCCGCATGTGGGATCCAGCACGCCTCGGCCCTTGAGCTCCGAGCCGTCGGCAAGTGCCCCAAGCGTCTCCTCTACGGCAACTGCGCACCAGTCTTCGTCTAGCACTTCAGCTACAATACCTTCCGCCAGCCAGTCTGGGGTGTAGAATTCTCCGAAGTCGGCACGGTCCTTAGCATCAACGAACGTCTCATACAGGGGGCGTAGCACATCGCCCTTCCGCTTGCGCCAGTCATAACTGTGGATCTTTTTCAGCAGCGCGTCCGCCCATTGGCGCCCTTGATGTCCGGCGCCTTTGTCGCTTACTATCCACGCAATAAAGTCTTCACTGAAAAGCTCCTGCGAGTCGGGTGTTGTATCTGGATGGTTTAGTGCATGAATCACCCCCTTCGCCAAGGCCACCAGAAACGAATGGGCCACAAACAGCCTCTGCGCAGCGGCAGGATTGTCTGGGCGCATACTGGACGCTTCCAGAATGTCCGCCCAGAGCTCGAACTTGGTCTTGGTGTGCGTATAGCGGCTCCCAGAGAGCTCCCGGTAAATCTTCCCCAGCTCATTGCGTAAGCGCTCGAACCTGCGTGACGGGTTGGCGGGGACCGGCAGCTTCCGAAATGGCGCGTCGCCGAACACATGCCCCAACCAGTCCAGCAGCTCTTCTGGGGTAGGCATCTCCAGCACATTCCCGATCTGATCCCCGAAGCGATCAGCATCGCTATCAAACGGCCACGCGTTCCAGGTATCGCCGTCGGTCACGATGCCGATCCATGGACGGGCAAACTCCGCGCTGCCACCCAGCCGCTCCTGTTCTGCCTTGTGCAGCGCACGCGTATAGCGTTGCGCTTGTGCATAAGGGCTCTCCTTCCCCTTCACCGCATAAGGATCATCGCCATGCCCACGAGCCTTCACCTCGATCAGAACCCTGAACTGAGGTACAACGATGTCCGCAAACCCTTCCCCAGGTACGGGTACGTTCACATCGTTTCTGAATCCTAAGGCAAAGACCAACTTCCGTATTTCACCCTCTATGTCTCTCTCATTGGTGAGATGCCCGGAAATAACGTTGCGGGCTATGCTAATCGCTGGTTGATCCTTCTTTACCATTATGGAGGCTAATCACTTGGTCAGTAGCATTTTTCTAGGTACGGTGTACGGATGTGGGTTAGAAAGGCTCCCCAGGTGTTGAAATGCGGTGCTATAGTTCGTGATTCCCACCCGGAAGCATAGGGATATCATGCCCTGCGCTGGCGCCAAGAACAGTGCGGGGGGCTACATGGATCCGACCAGACCGGCTCATGGCATTACGCTTGCCCAGCCCGCCAGCAACGGTTCTGGCAAACGCATACCGTCTGCGCGACAGTTATTGTCCGAGCTCTGCGGCGAGCGCGCGGCGCATTAGAGCTATGCCCTCATCAATCTCTGACCGCGTAATAGTCAAAGGCAAACGAAAGCGGATGGATGGAGTATTGGGTTGCAGCTAAGAGACAGCGCGATACTCGTAGATGTCCTGCTAATGCTGGGTCAGGACCCCCGAGCCCGACGGCTGGTCCAGACAATCTTCACCCGTATGCATTCCGATCAGTGGTACTGTATGCACAGTCTGGAGCATGCGCTTTATTCACTGGCTCGTTACTACAGGCAGTAAAGTGCGCCCGAGGCATTTACGTTCGAACGCCAGGCTGGATCTGATACCCGCTTTGTCAGCAGCGACCGTCTTCTACACATGGAGAGTCTGGCTGACATCGCGGGATCTGGCGGGCACATGGCGGTAGCGAACACTTCCAAGCAGCTTTTGTACGTGACGCTCGTCCAGCACGGATCCCCAGCGCCGGGAGATGAAGAGGTGTCGTTAAGTGGATGGGATGTGCGGATACGTTTCTCAACCCGCGATGATCGGTCGATGGAGCTGGCATTTCTGGAGCAGGGCGCGGACGTCACAGCCACAGTATCGATTCGCAACGACACCGACCGGCCGGTGCACGCCCGTGCACTAATGGCTATGGCTCCTTCCAGATGGGAGATTCAAGATGAGGGCCCGCAGGTGAAGGCCTTCGCTGGGTGCCGCGGATACCGAGAGTGCCAGGATGTCAATGATGAACGGGTGCATTCATGCTTCTCGCTCCCGGCTGGCGATTCGCTTACCATCCCGGTACAGTTTCACCCCGCATACGTTGGTCGGTACTACCTTCTTTCCGTAAGGGTCGAGGCGATGTATGACGGCGCCGCCCAAGCGAGCGTCCCGGGTGTGTGGACCACCGTGACACCGCGCAAGGACTAAGCCCCTTCACAATATCGGGTGTAGACGTCACGGCCTGTCTCTTCACGGAGCTCAGAATGGTACCTACGTGGTATGGTTCGGTAATAGTTTCTGGACTGCGGCATTGAGCTGATTGGTAAGTCCGTGTGCATCCAGCATGGACCGGATCCTGTTGGATGCCTTGATCTGCTTCAGCGCAGGCGTATAATTGTCAGCCAGCCAACGCTCCACGAGCGTCTCTGCGCGTTGAGCGATGTCCGCGATAGCTCTGTGCAGGGCGCTGTGCGCATCGTACCTTGGAATCGGGATCGTCGTCCATATAATCCTAACGTTGAAGTCAATCTTGCTGGTTTTTCGCTCAACAAACACTTTCCGCATGGTTGGCGCATTGAATATGCCAACGAGGTAAGCGGCCTCATCTTCGCTGGATGCCATGAGGTAATACTGTTTGTGACCTACTACTGCGGAAGTGGGCACAATCCGGCAAGCCCGCATTAGGCTTCCAGATAACGGATGCAGCACCATGACCTTCCCGGTGGAAGCGCGTCGTCGGAGTAGCAACGCCGACAGCTTCCCGTGAAAGTCGATCTGCCTGCGCAGTGTCTTCGGGGTGCTGCTGCCCTGTCCACGGTACTGTTGGTAGATCGCATCCAGCTTTGCCCACGACTCGTTGACTGCACTCGGATCGCCATGCAGCTGACAATCGGTATTCAATGGCAGGATAGCCTTGGGCATTCCCGGCAGAACGCCGAACGGAAGCATGTACTTGCTCTTTAGGAAATCCTGTATCCAGTGTGCAGGAAAGCGTCCAGGCTGCACAGTTACCGACCTCCAAACCCCTTGTATCGACTGCGTGGTGGTCACGCTGGCGATGCCATCGTCCCCGATATCCCAGCTGCCAGCTACAACGAGCACATCCGGTACTAGGGTGGCACCCTGCCTGACGGGCATGTTACCCTTAGCATCACAATAGCCCGAGGGAAGCCTGGGAAACCCCACAGGCGTCGGCATCACCCTGATCAATGGAATTGCCTCGGCCAGCGACATGTTGGTCCTTGGCTTTTTCTTAGCAGCAACCAGATGAGTCTCCAGCCGCTTTTGCTTACCTGTTCCAAACACGCGAGCTTTGCGGTGCTCAAACAACACGACGCCGGTGCGTGAGTCGCCGAATGGCTTGACCGCTTGGAAATCGATAGACTGTGCCAGCCTGTCCTCGTGCAATTCTCTGAACTTGGACCAGTTTTCTGACTTTATCGCCGACGACTGTACCAGCCATGCCGCCGGGTCGCTCTCGGTGCTCTGCATGTATAGCTGACGGCAATGGATGATGAACAGCGCGGCAATGTCGTTGTGCGGTGCATTTTTGCCGCCTGACCAGATGTACGTATCGTCGCGCTGAAACAGTTGTTCCAGAACGTCCTTCCGGTTGCCCTTTTTCCTGGAGCTGGGTTGTATGTTGGCCATGGACACCCAGGGCGGGTTGGCTACGATGCGGTCAACCTTGCGCCTAGCCAACCGCAGCGGACCCGTCACATTAGACACATACCAGGTCCACACGGAATCGCCTTCACGCTCAATAATTTGGGAAAGTCTCTTCAGGGCCTCTTCGAGCAGCTTCACGTCATTGGCAGGCACAAGCAACGCGGCCTCGCGGGGTAAGGCATGCCCTTGCTCAGCTGCGCGTACGATGCTTCCGAAAGCCTGACCTGCCTGCGGACTGGTGACGAATGCGCCAGGAAGCACGATCGTTCTGCCCCCAGGGGACTTCACTACATAACGGTCGCCGTGCTCATAGAACAACGATCCCTTGTGCTCGCTGCCAGCGATTAAGGCATCCCCTTCATATACCTGGATGGCTGCGGGACCATTGGTGGGTTCTGTTGGTAAGGCGCGCAATATGGAGGCACGGGCCATCGCTACGGCTACCGGATGCACGTCAATGCCGTTTACTAACTTTACCACCACATCTGCCTTCTGCACATCCGACAGGTGGCGCCTGATTATGGCATCCGAGTTCAGGATGCGAAGCGCAGCATGGTACAGAAACGTACCCGAGCCGCACGTGGGATCCAGCACGCCTCGGCCCTTCAGCTCCGAGCCGTCGGCAAGTGCCCCAAGCGTCTCCTCTACGGCAACTGCGCACCAGTCTTCGTCTAGCACTTCAGCCACAATACCTTCTGCCAGCCAGTCCGGGGTGTAGAATTCTCCGAAGTCGGCACGGTCCTTGGCATCAACGAACGTCTCATACAGGGGGCGTAGCACATCGCCCTTCCGCTTGCGCCAGTCATAACTGTGGATCTTCTTCAGCAGCGCGTCCGCCCATTGGCGCCCTTGATGTCCGGCGCCTTTGTCGCTTACTATCCACGCAATAAAGTCTTCACTGAAAAGTTCCTGCGAGTCGGGTGTCGTGTCTGGATGGTTTAGTGCATGAATCACCCCCTTCGCCAAGGCGACCAGAAACGAATGGGCCACAAACAGCCTCTGCGCAGCGGCAGGATTGTCTGGGCGCATACTGGACGCTTCCAGAATGTCCGCCCAGAGCTCGAACTTGGTCTTGGTGTGCGTATAGCGGCTCCCAGAGAGCTCCCGGTAAATCTTCCCCAGCTCATTGCGTAAGCGCTTGAACCTGCGTGACGGGTTGGCGGGGACCGGCAGCTTCCGAAATGGCGCGTCGCCGAACACATGCCCCAACCAGTCCAGCAGCTCTTCTGGGGTAGGCATCTCCAGCACATTCCCGATCTGATCCCCGAAGCGATCAGCATCGCTATCAAACGGCCACGCGTTCCAGGTATCGCCGTCGGTCACGATGCCGATCCATGGACGGGCAAACTCCGCGCTGCCACCCAGCCGCTCCTGTTCTGCCTTGTGCAGCGCACGCGTATAGCGTTGCGCTTGTGCATAAGGGCTCTCCTTCCCCTTCACCGCATAAGGATCATCGCCATGCCCACGAGCCTTCACCTCGATCAGAACCCTGAACTGAGGTACAACGATGTCCGCAAACCCTTCCCCACGTACGGGTACGTTCACATCGTTTCTGAATCCTAAGGCAAAGACCAACTTCCGTATTTCACCCTCTATGTCTCTCTCATTGGTGAGATGCCCGGAAATAACGTTGCGGGCTATGCTAATCGCTGGTTGATCCTTCTTTACCACTATGGAGGCTAATCACTTGGTCAGTAGTATTCTACTAGGTACGGTGTACGGATGTGGGTTAGAAAGGCTCCCCAGGTGTTGACATTCGGTGCTATAGTACGTGATTCCCACCCGGAAGCATAGGGATATCATGCCCTGCGCTGGCGCTAAGAACAGTGTGCGGGGGGCTACATGGATCCGACCAGACCGGCTCATGGCATTACGCTTGCCCAGCCCGCCGGCTGCAGTTCTGGCAAACGCATACCGTCGGTGCGACAGTTATTGTCCGAGCTCTGCGGCGAGCGCGCGGCGCATCAGAGCTATGCCCTCATCAATCTCTGACCGCGTAATAGTCAAAGGCGAACGAAAGCGGATGGACTGACGCCACATCCCAGAAGGATCACGTCCTCCTTATAGTAGCGTTTAAGGACGCCGTCACCCAGTGTGCGGTGGCTGACTATTCCGCGGCTGGATGGAGTAAGGGGTCGCAGCTGAGAGACAGCGCCATACTCATGGATATCCTGCCCGGGACCAAACGTGTTGACGTAGGCTTGCAGCTGCTTCGACGAGAGCCTGTGGCAGACGCCCTTGTGGGCCCGCTTCAGCATTGACCAGAAGGACTCGACACCATTCGTGTGGCTCACCACACCTTCGAGGTAACGGACATATTCGGCAGCGCTGTGTTGCACCGATTGGTGGGGCCGTCGGCTACTCTTGTAGGCGGTAGTGTCATCAGTGCAGAGTGTGACATCCCGGTCCGTATAGTCGTCCACGAGGCTCTGTACGGTCTCCTTGTCAGACCGCTCGATCACTCGCGCGACCACCTGTCTAGTCTCTTGGTCCTTCATTCCGACAGCCGCGGGCTTCCCTAGCGGACCGCAGCCCACGCCGTGAATTCCTTCCTCTTTTTGCTGCTCATGTTCTTTCACTTGCCATCGATGAAGGTGGCGTCCACCTCGCCCCGGTTCGTGAACGCCGACGCAACACCTGCATATTCCACGGAAAAAAACCACTCGTTCCACGGTATGGCGACCACCGATTCCACGGTTAATCGACCACCTGATTCGGCGTGCTGAGTCCGCGCTGGATAGCGCTGCATCGTGACTGTTCTGGGTACCATTTTCACGGCTGTCTGGCGTCAGTTACGCTTGTCTTCTCTGGAAGGTTCTGCCATTTTGGCAGACGCTGTCTCATGGACTCTCCCTTCAGCGCGATGTGGTGTGCATTGTGAATGAGGCGATCCAGGATAGCATCAGCGAGTGTTGGGTCTTCCATGCCTTCGTGCCACACACTCACAGGCATCTGGCTGGTAACGACGATGGATCCCTTCTGATACCGATCATCGATGAGCTCAAGCAGATCCCGCTGGTGCAGCGCACTGATTCGTGACAACCCCCAGTCATCGAGAACCAGTAGGTGGAAGCGCGTCAACTGCTTCAGCAGTTTCAGGAAGCGTCCGTCCCCGTGCGCGAGTTGCAGATCTTCCAGAAGACGATGCAGTCGGTGGTAGCGTACGGTGAACCCCTCCATGCAGGCTTTATGCGCCAGCGCGCACGCCACGAAGCTCTTGCCGACACCGGTGGGTCCGGTAATGATCGCATTGTGATGTTTGCGCACCCAGTCGCAGGTGGAAAGCGAGGCCATCAGGCGCCGATCCAGATTGCGACCGCGACGATAGTCCAGATCGGCCATGGAGGCCTCCTGGCGTAACCGGGCGCGGCGTAGGCGCGACCGCAGGCGATTGTTGTATCGCACGATCTCCTCGTGGTCAACCAATAGGCCCAGGCGGTCCATGAACGGGAGCTGTTCCATTTCCGGTTGGGTAAGCTGATCGCGCAGCGCGCGCGCCATGCCATGCAGACGCATCTGCTCGAGCTTGTCAAGGGTAGGGTGTAGGAGCATCAGTCCTTCGAGGTTTGGTGAGGAGAATCCGATTTGGTGTCGTAATAGCTTGGGCCCCGGATGTTGTCATGGTCTATGGGAGGCGGAGACTCCGAGTCCAGCGGATGCTTGTCGAGTCCATTCTTCAGGATGGACGCGATGCTCCTGTACGAGCGGGTGCCGATAGCGATTGCCCGCGTACACGCGTTTTCCATGCGGCTCTTACCGTAGATGCGAGCCAAGCGGAGCAGGCCCATGAGCGTGCGGTAACGAATCAGCGGGTGCCGCTCAGCATCGATGATCTGCCGCACGATATTGTGTGTGTCCGGCCCGATACGTTCTGCCTCGGTTACGAAGCGGCTCATATCGTTCATTTGGCGTTGGGCGTCCGGCATGTGTTCATCCTTGGTGGTGACCCCTTTCTGGTGGCTACGCGGGTGCGTCGCCACCCGTTTGTCGTCACATAATGCCTCCAGGGTGGTATCTGTAAGGCGAACCTGTACCGAACGACCTACATATCGATAAGGAACGCTATAACGGTGCCAGCGCACCTCGATGTGCGCATCTCTGTGCACCTTGGCTTTGCGCCACTCCGCGTGCTCGTACGGCTCCGCTGGCAAGGGCTTCATCGCTGATCGCTCCCACGTGTCAAACCAGCTCTTACGACTGCCTTCCAGCTTCTGAAAAGGCCGCTCGTTAAGCTCCTTCAGATGGACACGAATGTGCCGGTTCACGTGCGCTAGACCGATGAAACGCTTATCGCTTAACGGAGCCAGAATGCGCCTCTCTGCATGCAACACGGCTTGCTCGACCTTGGCCTTGTCCCTGGGCTTCCCGGGACGCGTAGGCACAACCACGGTCTTGTAGTGCATCGCAAGGTCCTGATACGACGGATTGATCTCCGGATCGTATCGGTGGGCCTTGCGCACGCCACTCTTCAAATTGTCACAGACCACATAGGAAGGCACCGCCCCGAAAGCCTCGAACATGCGACGATGCGAGCCCAGCCAGTCCCCAAGACGCTGCGTCCACGTCGCCTCAACGTAGAGATAATTGGAGAATCCCAGCACACCAACAAAGATCTCCACCCGACGCCGCTTACGCGTAAGCTGGTCTATCGCCTCCAGGCGCATGCCTGCATAGTCCACGAAGGCCGAATGACCCGCAGGATGATCCATCGGAACCGTCACCTGGCCAAATTCCTTCTTCCAGGCAGAGTAAAGAGCGCAGAACTTGCTGTAGCCGTAACCATCGCTGTGGTCCCGCCTGTACCGCTCCCACATCAGGCGCCGCGTGAACCCCTTGACCTGCATCTTACGCTCCACCTCGGACCAGTCCGGCAACGGACGCGTCTCCTTGGCAACCTCCGGCGGACCATAAAGCAATGCCTTCAACTTGGCCTCCGGCATACCCTCGGGCAAAGGCCAATGCACACCCGCTGCCTTAGCACGACGCAAGTAACCAAGTACCGTGCTGTGCGATATTCCCAGCGCACGACCGATACCACGTACGCTCAAATCAGACTCCGCAGACAACCGCAGAACGTCCCACAAAACACGCATAACAACCCTCTTGTTTGGCATAAGTACCCCTCTTTTGGTAAGTAAAGAGGGTACGATACCACCTGCGCTTGACCTGCCGCCATCACCCGCGACAGGCAACAATAACCCGTTTCTAACTCCGCCAGACTGCCAATTTGGCAGGCCCGTTAACCGACCTCCTACACCCCGCCGCCACCGGTCGGCGCGCGCCAGCTCAGGTGGTCGATTTCCCGTGGAGCCACTGGTCGATTTCCCGTGGAATCGGTGGTCGATTTCCCGTGGAACCACTGGTCGATTTCCCGTGGAACCACTGGTCGATTTCCCGTGGAACCACTGGTCGATTTGAAGCGGAATACGCAACACCAGCGAACGCCTCTCGGATCCGGTGCGGAATGAACCAAGCCGACGGGTACGGGATGCCGAGATCCTGGTGCAGTATTATCGCAAAGACGCCCTTGAGGTCGGTGAGTTAGAGGCAGATCGCCCAATCCCACATCCGATGCGGAAGCTTCGACGATTCCATCGCAGTGCCGGTCCTAAGGCTGAAGCACCCGTTGCAGTCCTAGCACAGATACGGCATCGGCTTGCCAGCCTTGACCCGGTAGGTGTTCAGGCTACCGCACCGCGTGCACGACAACTCGCTGGTCAGCCAATGCCAGCCCTCGAACCACTGGACAAAGTCGTCCTCGGTGGCAAACATCCCGCTACCACCGTGACGCCAATCCCACGCCAGGGATCCTTGTCAGGTGCCTTCTTCCCCATGTCGTAACGCCTTACAATGATTTATCTTACCACGCATCGGTGCTGACAGGATTCAGGCGTCTTGTTAAGTTAACTTTATAATCCCCCATATCTAACACGATCATACCCAGTGCCAGATGGTTACGAAACACTTCAGGAAAAAGTGGGCGAAGGCGCAGTAGCGTCACTCGAATCAGTAAATACCGGATGCCAGAGGCTTCCGCGATCCTGAGCAATCCCATCCAGGGCGCCAACCCGCCAAGAGGGCCCAAGACGATAGTAACGGCAGTCTGCACAAAGTCCAGCGCAGCCCCGGCGATGGCATTCATCTTCACCCAATACACTGGGCTGAAGGTAAGCGGCGCTGCAAGAGTGCTACAGGAGGGCCAGCCTGCAAGCGTGGCGCGGCAGTCGTCGTCGCGCGAATTCGTGCTGCATATTGTAGCGAGGGGCCCCGCAACTGCGATGCCTTCGGCAAACAGAAGCTGCCAGTCCTGTTGAAACTGAATCAGCTCCGCGCTGAATGCAAGCCGGACGCCGAATTCAACTTTGAAGTGTGCCTGGAAGTCTTTCGCTGCAATCTCCACGGTCGCGCGCTGTAACCACTTGGCACGTTTACAGTGGGGGAAAGGATCCGTCCATTGGTTAACGTGTCTTGCGCGAAACCCCGGCTATCACTGACAAGTGCAACGGCAAGGCTTACGACGATCAGCCCGCCCCACTGTACCCAAGTTTCTCAATGTCGCCCCAATCGCAGCGAAATCGGGGTCTGTTTTCTGATAATTTAGTCTCAAGACATATGTTATATATATGCTCCATATAACTTTGACACCTCTTGTTTTTCAAGTAGCCAATGTAGTGTTATCTAGTGCGATGTTCCTCAACCATTTCGCTGCCAAACCGTTCTGAAGGGCACGTGAACATGTAATACACACCGGTAAAACCCGCCCTTCTGACCATCCCTGTATGTCAGGGATGTGTTACCTCACCCAAGAAACTTCACTACAGTGACAAACTTGGGTGTAGTGCAGCATAGCCTGTTGGCCTACTGCGTACGTTGCAATAACGGAAAATCAGCGTTCTCCGCCCGAAGCGGTTCGTTACCCGAAGCCAGGCCACTGCGTGCCAGAAGGAAGGCCGTGATGTCCCAGTATTGTTGATTTGTAAGCAGTCTGCCCGCATTATAGGGCATCTTGTCTCGGTTGTATGCAAAGAGCCGTTCGGCTGTCATGCGCGATGCGAGCACGGTGGGGGTCAGGCGGGGCCCAATACCGTCATTCTGCTCGTGGCATGCCTCGCAATACGCAGCATATGTCGCCGCGCCACGCGCCTGCTGCGCGGGAACGGTGTCCCGCTGGCAGGCCACCACCAGCAACAGCAGCAATAGGACCGCGCCGCGCTGCATCACGCGACTATGCTATAATGACGGGATGCGGCAGCGGCATATTGAACAGATACCCCTTCTCATTAAATGGCACCATTGCCGGCTGCGTACCGCCCTCCAGGTCGGTCGCACGCGTCATCAGGCGGTGGCTCCCTGCTACCGCCTCCCAGGTAAACTCGAACCGAGCCCAGGCATACTGCAAGACCGGGGCGAGAAGGGTGGCGTTCTCCCATGTCTGACCATCATCCGTGCTCCATTCCACACGGGCTATGGGTGCACGCGCGGCATGGGCATAACCGCGAATGCGGTGCACTCCTGGTGTCAGGCGTGCAGGCCATGGCAGTGCTAATGTGCTTTTAATGGATTGAGTGGTCGCCACGCGGCCTTGGGCTTCGCCTTCGTGTGGGTAATCATCGCCGATCAGCACATAAGACGTGGTATTGTTTCGACTCCAGATCGCTTCCGAGGAGACCTCAATGGCTCCGAGCCACTTGATGCTGCTGCTGCCTACCCATCCGGGGACCAGCGCACGAACAGGAAACCCATGGTCACGCGGCAATGATTCGCCATTCATCCGATAGGCCAGAAGCGTATCTGGATCCAAGGCCTTGGCAATTGGGAGCGGTCGCCGAAAGCCACCCTCTGGCGCGCCACTGTCCAAGCCGATCAGTTGCAACGCATACGCGTCGTCGGTGACGCCGGCCCGCATCAGCACCTCTACCAGCGGTACACCTGTCCAGACGGCCATCCCCACACCGCCCCGTCCCCATTGGGTCCCCGCTGCTGGCCTGCTCAGGAGTGTACTGAAAAATGCCCGCTGATTACCGCCGCATTCGAGGTACGAAAACACCGTTCGGCTGGGCATGGCCACTAAGTCGCCAAACGTGAGGCTCAGCGGACGTGCAACTGCATCTCCTGTTACCGTAAGCTGATACGTATTGACATCGATATCCATGCTCCGGTCATTATTGCGCACAAAAAAGCCATCGGTTGGCGTCAGAAACCCAGACTGGTTCTCCAATCGGGCTTCGAGACTCGTACTGCCGTGCTTCTTGAAGGGCGTCGTGTCCTTGAAGAAGGTGGCATCGTCTTCTGAAGTTGACCTGTCGCAGCCTTGAGCAAGGCTGGCCGCTGCCAGGAATTGCAAAAATCGGCGTCGATCCTGGGTCATAATGACTGGGATTGATTCAACGGTGAGTGCTCAGCAGCGTATCGCTGGATGGACTCCGCGACGCGCATTCCTACGAGGGCGGATAATGCCACCAGCGATGCCTGCTTGACTGTGCGCACTGAAACGAACTTGCTGACCGGTGCCTGGGCCAGTCTAGGCTCGATACGCGGAATATCTAGCAGCTCCGAATGCAAGGCCTTCTTGCGACGCCGCTCGCGTGCAAAGCTACGGCAAATCGGTGGGCCTCACCCCGGGGCATTGGATCAGCTGCAAGGAAGCACGCTGCTTGGCGATGTATGGCGGGTCTTGGAGCGCCCGGAATGAAAACCGCCTCCGGCCGCTTGGCCAGCCCCATCGCAGGCCCCTGTCCCCGTACTGCGACAACGTGCAGTGCCTTGACTGCGCCGCAAAGCTGCCCCTTACCACCGTGTATAATCAGGAGATCATAAAGTAATTCCCACTGTGCCGGAGCGGCGGCCTGCCGCGCAAGCGACCAGACTACAAAAAAGAGGAAAGAGGAGCGCCTAACCCGAAGGCTCCGCTACGCGCACGCGCTCGCGTCCAAACTCGAATTCCTTGGGCGGCTCGGTGCCCAGAAGATGCCGCACGAAGTAGTCCCACCGTTTGCGCATCCAGTACGTGCGGCCGCGACCAAAGCCATGGCTGCCATTGGGGAACACAATCAGATCAAAATCCTTGTTGGCCGCCACCAGCGCCTCCACCATAAGCAGCGTGTTCGATGCTGGCACGTTACCATCCATCAGGCCATGCGCCAGAAGGAGCTTGCCCTTCAGGTTTTCCGCCAGAAGGATGTTGGACTGGTTGTCATAATTCGTGGTGCCATCCTCGTTCTCTACCAGCAGGCCCTGCCACTTCTCGCCCCAGTCGTCTTCATAGTTGCGATTGTCATGGTTGCCCGCGCCCGATACCGCGACTTTGTAAAAGTCGGGATAGCGCAAAATGCCGCCGGTTGAGGCGAAACCACCTCCAGAATGCCCCCAGATGCCCACGCGGTCCAGATCCATCCACGCGTGGCGTTCGCCCAGCTGCTGGATCATCGTTACCTGGTCCGGCAGGCCGTTGTCCCCCATGTTGCCGTAATAGGCGTCATGAAAAGACTTGGAGCGCCCGGGTGTCCCCATAGCATCCACCTCAACCACGATAAAGCCCAGCTCTGCTAGCGCCTGTTTGTCGCTGCGCGAAGCCCGAAACGAACGGCTCCCCACGCTTCCAGACTGCGGGCCCGGGTACAAATAGTTCAGCACCGGATACGACCGCGTAGAGTCAAAATGCGACGGCTGGTACATCAGACCGTACAGATTCGTCTCGCCATCGCGCGCCTTAACAGTGAACGGCACAGGCGGCACCCACCCTGCGTCAAGGAGCTCGGAAATGTCCGCCTCCTGCAGTTCTACCAACACGTTTCCCGTCATGTCGCGAACGACGCTCACAGGAGGCGTCACCGGCGTGGACCAGGTGTCGACAAAGTAACTGCCTGAGGGCGCGATCCTTACCGTATGGTGCGCCGGCTCCGGCGTCAGCAGTGTCAGGCCCTCACCGTCAAAACCCACCTTATAGAGGTGATCGAAGTATGGGTCCGTGGCTTCGCGCCCCTTGGCGGTGAAGTACAGCATGCGCTCGAGCTCATCAATGCGCCGCAGCTGCTGTACCGCCCATTCGCCGCGAGTTATCTGGTGCTTGAGCTCGCCGCTGTGTAAGTCATAAAGGTACAAGTGGCCCCAGTCATCACGCTCCGAATACCAAATCACCTCGTCCGTGTCGAATAGCACATGCCAGTTTTCTGCGTCGACCCCTGACTCGAAGTAGGTGTCGACATGCTCATGCAGCACCGTCTGGACTGCTCCTGTGACCGGGTCCGCTACCCGTAGCCAAGCATCCTTGTGGTCACGCGAAGAGGACACAAAGGCCAGCTGACTGGCATCTTCGCTCCACCGTACATCAAGAAAGGTGCCGTCCCAGTCGGCGATATGATCCGTCGTCGTGCTCCGATGCGCATCAGGAGGCATGTCCAGTCGCACTACATGCGGCTCGTCCAGATCAACGTGGATCACCGCACGGCTGATACGAAAGATGACACTGTCCTCGGGCAGCGGGTATTTCCACGATTCCAGGCTCGGGTGTCCCACCTCGGTCGTTACCATGTACATCTCGCCCACACCGCGAGCGTCATGCTGAAATGTGGCGATCCTTTTGGAGTCTGGTGACCAGAGTAGCACGGGTGTGCTACTGCGCGTCCAGCCGGCATTGTTGGTCGCGTACCCGTAATCCTCGACGCCATCGGTGGTAAGCTGCGTCCGCCGTCCGCTGGCGAGCTCTTCGACCCAGAGGTTGTGTCCTTCTATGTACGCTGCTATCGTGCCGTCGGGGGACAGCACACTGCTGCGCGGCCGTCTGGCTACCTCTTTGGCTTCCGTGCACGCATAAGTGGTGAGGTCACACTGTATGCTTTGCCGTGCTGCCCGCAGCGTAACCGAACCTTCTGTTTCTGAAAGGAAAAGGCCTGCAGATGCCCAGTCGCCCATGGAGATCTCTTCGCCCGTGAGCGCCTCCACGGCCTCAGCCAAGCGGCCGAGATCCACGGCGCTTTCGGTAGTCCCTTCACCCGGATCCACTACAATTACGGCCGAAGCGCCGCGCAGCTCTTGGAGGTACCAGAAGCGGTCCCCATCCAGCCAGAAGGGGCGAACGGTGGCGCCGTATACGAGTCCGCTGGTATGTTGGCCAAGCGTGGCTTCGGCACGCGCATAGTCCCCTTCCGTGACCGGGACCACTTGTGCCTGGGCAAGCGCCAGTGGGATTGACAGAGTCAGCGCCAGGAGCGCAAATCGGAACCCTTGCATCATAACAGGAATACCATTGGTGCTGCGGTTCATGCAAACTCTCTGCAGCTACAAGGTGATCCCGTTCCCTGGCCGTCGATAGTATCTCGCCCACCCTCTGACGTAACAAATGAAGCACGCTGTCCACATGCTGAGCCTGCTGCTTTTTGCCGCTGCGGCGCAGGCGCAGGACAACCCGCCTATGGAGGGTTTTGACCAGGAAGGATCCGACCCGCTTGCAATAGAGATCGCAGATCAGGTTATGGAGGCGATGGGAGGCCGGACCAACTGGGACAACACCCGGTATCTGACGTGGACCTTTTTTGAGGACGATCAGGTCTGGGACAAATGGACGGGCCGGTTCAGGTGGCAGCGGGACAGCCTGGTGGTGTTGATGAATATCACGTCCCAGCAAGGCGCCGCTTTTGCGAACGGCGAGGCGGTACCTGAACAGGAAGTGGAAGCGCTCCTTCAGAGTGCTTATGGGGACTGGGCCAACAGCGGGTACTGGCTGCTGATGCCGTACAAGCTCAAAGACTCGGGTGTAACGCTGGGGTATGGCGGCGAAGGCACCACCGAAGACGGGCGCGCTGCCCATATACTGACGCTCACATTCGACAACGTAGGCCTCACGCCCGACAACCGCTACGAGGTGTATGTCGACAAGGAGTCAAGCCTAGTGACCCAGTGGTCGTACTACCGCAACGCGTCCGACCCGGAACCGGGATTTACGCGTCCGTGGGAAAACTGGCAGTGGCACGGCAACATCATGCTTTCTGACGGCCGCGGCATGCGCCAAGACCAGCCTTTTCGCTTGCCCAACGTCGGTGTTTATGACGAGCTGCCAGACAGCGTTTTTGAGGACGGCGCGCGCATCGAGCTCTCAGACCTGGGGCACTAGGTTCCCCACACCACCAGGCCGGGCAAGAATGGCGTCCCCATATCCTGGTGGCGAGGAAGCACGCGGACAGTATACCCGCGAAAGCCGCTGTGCAGACAGGTGACAGCGTCAGTCTCGTAGGCGTAGGCGCCCTGGCCCACAGAGCCGCGCATCCGCATGGGTTCGAGCACGAAGTCCTCGATCTCTCCAGAAGCCGTGACGCTGCCCATACAAAGCTGAACGTCGACATCCTCTGGACCCATCGCGCCAAGCGTGACATGGGCTCGCACAGTAAATGACGTGCCCACTGTGCGCTCCCTTGCAGCTTGTTCCTGCGGAAGTTCGGCGCGGACGTGAGGCCATTGGGTGTGTACGTGTTCCCACCAAGCTGCAAGCGTGCGCGCCTTGGCCATGCTGTTACCCTTAAGGTGTTGGTAGCGTCTGGCCGCGGGCAGGTAGGCCTCCTCAACATAGTCCCGTACCATCCTGGGGGAGCTGAAGCGGGGGCTGTACATCTTGATGGACCCCTTCATGCGAGCAATCCAGTCCAGGGGAAGGTTGTCCGTGCTGCGGGAGTAGAACATCGGCACTACCTCGCGCTCTAAGATGTCGTATAGGGCCGCCGCTTCTCGCCGGTCTTGGTACGCGTGGTCGTTGAACAATTCGCGACCGCCGATGGCCCATCCCAGCGTCGGATCATAGGCTTCGTCCCACCAGCCGTCCAGGATAGAGCAGTTAAGCACCCCATTCGCAGCTGCCTTCATCCCGCTGGTACCGCTGGCTTCACGTGGACGCCGTGGCGTGTTGAGCCAGAGGTCCGCGCCCTGTACCAGGTAGCGGGCTAGGTTCATGTCATAATTCTCCAGAAACACGATGTGTCCGCGCAGCGGTTCTGACTCGGATAGCGCAACGATCCGCTGTATTAGCTGCTTGCCGGGATTGTCTTTAGGGTGCGCCTTGCCTGCAAGGATGATCTGCACCGGACGTTCCTTGTTGCAGAGGATGCGTGCGAGCCTCTCGGTGTCGTGAAAGAGGAGCGTCGCACGTTTGTAGGTCGCAAAGCGGCGGGCAAACCCGATGGTCAACGCGTGCGTTTCAAGTACATGGGCCGCTTCGGCGAGCTGTGAAGGGGGCGCGCCGTTGCGTGCGAGCCGCTGCCGAACGTACCGGCGGGCAATTGTGACCAGACGCTCGCGCCTGTTGACATGGGTTCGCCAGAGCATCTGGTCGGGGATGTCATCCACGCGTTGCCACATCGGATCATTGCCAGACGCTTCGTTCCACCTGGGGCCCAGGTATCGCTCAAACAGGCGTTTCAGAGGCGCGGCACACCAGGTCGAGGGATGGATGCCGTTGGTGATATGCCGGATAGGCACCTCATCCTCGGGCACCTGGGGCCACAGCCGCTGCCACATGCTGCGGCTTACGGCGCCATGCAGACTGGCTACACCATTGCTGGATGCGCTCATTCGGAGCGCCAGCTTCGTCATGTTGAAGGGCTCGCTTCCGTTGTGAGGATTCTCGCGACCGAGCGCCAGAAAGTCGTGGCGTGAGAGCCCCAGCGCGCGTTGGGCGTAGTGGGTCAGGTACCGGTCCATCAGGTCCGTCCCAAACTGGTCATGGCCTGCCTCTACGGGCGTGTGTGTCGTGAAGACCGTGCCGGCGGAGGCTACCACACGCGCCTCGAAGAAATTCAGACCCTCGTCTGCCATCAGCTCACTGATGCGCTCAAGCGTCAGAAATGCGGAATGCCCTTCATTAACGTGGCAGATAAGAGGCCGGATGCCCAATGCACGCAGTGCACGATAACCGCCGATGCCCAGCATCACCTCCTGCCGGATGCGCACCTCGTTGCCACCCCCGTACAGGTAATCCGTCAGGTCGCGGTCCTCATCATGTGCGTTGGCCGCAAAGTTGGTGTCCAACAGGTACAGCGGTACGCGTCCGACCTGCAGCTGCCACACGCGTGCGTGCACGAGGTGCCCAGCCAGCTCCACTGATACGGTCAAGGCCTGGCCTTCGGTATCCAGTGCTGGCCTTAGCGGCAGCACCGCTGGATCGTTGGCCTCATAGGACTCGTGCTGCCACCCGCTTGCGCCTACGCGCTGGCCGAAATATCCGTGCTGGTACAACAGCCCGATGCCGACGAGCGGCAGCCCCAAGTCGCTGGCGCTCTTAAGGTGGTCACCCGCTAGCACCCCCAGACCACCTGCAAAGATCGGCAGGCATTCGGTAACGCCGAATTCCGCGGAAAAATAGGCGACCAAAGGAGCGTGCTCGTGGCCAAAATGCCGGCTGTACCAGGTGGATGTGGCGTTCATGTAGCGGTCAAAGTTGGCGCACACATCCTCGAAGTGCGCCATGAAGCCTTCATCCTGGCAAGCTAGTTCCAGTCGGGATTGGGGCACCATGCCCAGTAGCTTCACCGGGTTGTTGCCGGTATCGTTCCACAGGCTGGCGCCCAGGCGCCGAAACAGGTCCAGCGTGTCCTCGTGCCATGCCCAGCGTACGTTATATGCGAGTTCCCGCAGCCGTTCCAGCGCGGGTGGTAAGGCGGGCACGGCGGTAAAGGTGCGCAGGGCGCGTGGCTTCATAGCAGAATGCTGGTTTCCAGGTGGTAGCGATCAGGTGCGGTTTGCACATATGTGTGTCCGCCCCAGACGGTGCCAGAGTCTTTAGGCGAGTGCATCGTATCTAGAGTCACAAAGTGCAGCCTGGCGGCATCGATATGGGGCGGCACTGATACGGCCGCGCATCCCTTAAGGCGCGGCCGGGTCTGTGCGTGCAAGACGGCGGAGCAGAATCGCCCTCTTACGCAGGCGATGGTGCCTTGATGCGCTGGGCCAGTTTGTTTGCCATGCGCCGCCCTTATGTTATTTGGGCAAGCGTAATGTGGCGGCGAATCTAGTCTAGCAATGAACGGCTTGGAGCGTGCAGCTCCGACGCAGCCAGCCATACCCAAGCATACGCCGAAACCAGTTCATCCAGCGAAACGCCGCTTGCAAAATATGTGAACGCCAGGTTGAACTGAGCTACATGGTTGCCCTGCATTGCAGCCGCCTTGAACCATTTAGCGGCCGTTGTCGGGTTCATCTGTACTCCCTGGCCATTCTTTAGCATGATACCGGCGATGATCTGTGCCGTGTGGTTGTCTTGTCTGGCGGCGCGGATGGCCCATTTGAAATCCTCCGCGTAGTTGCGATTGGCACCCTCGCCATTCCTATAGTGCTGGCACAGAACGAGCTGAGCTTAAACGTGTCCCTGCTCAGTGCGTAATCCGGCCTGCATCGACCACCTGATCCGGGGCTAATCGAGCAGTGGCGGCGTGCAGTAACTAATGTCTGTACCATCCTGGATGCACAGTACCGTTTCCTGTGTGCGCATCCGCTCAAGGGTCCGCTGCCGGTGCGGCGCCAGTATCTTCTCCGGTGTTATGCCGAACTTATCGGCCTTCTCTATGGACCGCCAATATCCTCGTACCACCGCCATATCCAGCGCAGGCCCTGCAGTCACTGGCTTCCCCATCGTTTTTGCTATTTATGTCGTGCTCTTCACCTGACGCGCGGTACGCCGCAGGTCACCTAACTATGCACCGCCAAATTCCTGGTCTGCCCAAGAGTTGCTGTCCAGCCCCACTCCCACCTCCAGTCGGGGGCGCCATTCCACATGTGGTACGCCCAGACGCTCGCGCTAGGTAGGCACCAGTTCATAAGCGAACACCTTCTTCCGTGAACGCCTGCCCACGCCGTTCGGCGCATGCCGACCTCGCCCCTGGGTTAAACCCAAATATCGGAAACCTGCTGCCTTGAAACACGCTCCTTCATGGCGCGGACCCACAAAGGTCTTCACTACGTTAAGGCGCATATTTATACCGGGCTCTGAAGTCAGAGGGGAGTCGCCGGAACACGAAGCTCGCCAGATTCTGGCACCGAACACTTGGCCGAATCAGAAATCGGCTCAGGTTCACTACGCGCTTAAGGTTGCTACCACGCTGATCATGATCCCACGCCATCCACATGTCCCGGGCCTTCAGAAAAAGCGCAGCGGCAGAAAACCTGGCGGCCCCCAGATAGCTGGCGGCGCTCTTGATCAGGTAGCGCCGCTGCGCCCCGGCAAACGTGATCACACCCCGAGAATGCTCCCGGTCCAGGAGTGTGCTCCAGATCGCACGATCTGTTTCGCCGGTGACCAGAACAATCTCAAGCCCCTCAGTGACCCGCATGCCGTCGGGCATATCCACCGGCGTGGCTACCGGTGCCTCCAGAACACGCGGGCCGGTGAACGGCAGCGCAGGCTCCGCCGAGGGCAGGGTGATGTGGCCGTCAGCCGCCACTACCCAAAGCGCAATCATGCAGCTGGCCTGCTGTTCGTGGCCACGGGCATCGAAGAAGCCACACTGTTCACATACGAGACGACCGAGAGCCGACTGGCTCCTGTCCCGGTGAGCCGCTACAGTTGCCGACAGGGCTGGCATAGTACGGCGAAGCGTTGTTAGAACCCGGTGCTGAGCGTGCATACAGGTAAACTAACCGTCACAAAGGCCACTGTGAAGTCCAGAATGTGGTTGCATGGGAGGGTTAGCCTTTCGGGGCGCTTCCTCCGACCCGACAGCGACGAAGATCCTGTAATGGGCTCGGAGCGAAGGGGGCTGCTCGTGCTGCTGAAATCATCGGGGGCAACTCAATCGGGGACGACTCAGGTGACGAAGGCAAAGCCGTTTTCAGCGCCCAAGGCCCAGGTCAGGGAGACGTGGGGAAGAGTGAAGAGCAACCAAGGTGGAGCGGGGGTGGGTGGCATGACTATCGCCGATTTCGAAAGTAATCTGGATACGTCGCCTTAATTCTGCGGCGCAACGTCTGCAGAGTAGGACAGTGTGCTTGTAAGTGGAGGCTGTCGATAGTGCGGAAAGCAGGAAGAAGCCGTTCCATCGAACGGAGGGCGAAGCCCGACCGGAGATATAGCTGCTTCGAGCGGGGCGGAATAGCGTTTTAGGCCCCAAGACCATTGACGGCAGCGGGGCGGACGTACTCCGTCCCATGCGTGCAGGCACGCACGATGCTGTTTGTAGACGACACCGTGACCTACAGGTCCTTCTGGTGACTTGCCCGAATCAGGCCATCAACATACGCGGGACTGCTGAGAGCAACTGATCCGGTTGCAACGGTTCTTGCTGGCAGTCTGACTTTAACACTGGATACACAATCCGCAGCGACTGCTGCAGCTGCCTATCGTGCACCAAAAACACCTCTGTCCGTGTGCGGTATGCCAAGCACTTGCGTGGACGATCATGCAGTATCGCCTGCACCCGCATTACCGCTGCCAGCTCAACAAGGTCTACGACGATCAATCCGAACGCTTTGCCAACGGATCACGCACGGCCGAAATGTCGCTAAAGTCCGCCTGGATAAACAAGCCAAATGCATACCGTCACAACCTGGAGACGACGACATCAGGAGCGAACCTATCGCGATACAATGCGTCGTCTCGCCCGGAATGCCACCTTACGCCGATTCCAAAACGTGTGTCATAACTGTTGACACATTTCGTCTCGTCAGAAGGGCTCCGACATGAAGCGACAATTTGGCGCGGTTCTTGAGGAAAGTATTGCTGCGGACTGCGGAGGAATACCAGAAACGGCTTGTCGGCACTTGCGGTATTTGGGAGTCCGATGATGGGCGCGTCGCCCATCGCGCGCATTCAATTGCAGCCTGACTTGCGTTACGGTCGTAGCCCGTTGGTGCAGACTTGGAGCGATTCCACCCCATATACGTCCCACCCAGACGATTCACGGTTGAGTCCGAAGAAGTGCTTACATTGAGATAACAACCACGACAAGACAAGACGCGAAATGGCTAAGTCACGACCTGCTGCGGGAAAACACCCCGACACCCAGATGAAATCCCCCAATTCCAAGGAATCTCGCGTGCTGCAGCCCCCTGTCGGCTACGACCCGAATTGGCGTGAGCGGATCGAAATCGCCTTAGCGGCACGGGACCAAGCCCGCAAAATGCGCAAAAACAAGCCAGTCGTCTTTCAGCATCCAGAGTTTCCAATTTCAGCGCCGTCACACCCACCACGACCGTGAGTGACCGCAGCCCCCTCTATGAGGCTTTCCACGCTGCGTGTTACGAGCGTCAATCCCTGATCCGCGAGTATCAAGAAGAGTACGACTGCCGATTGGTAGTTAGTGCTTGTCAGAAAATAGGGCATTTTGGGCGTCTGCCTGGCTGGAGCAAGGTCGGGGGCACGCTGGGGGCCCGATAGGGACGCTGGTCTGAGCGATGGGAAGGGTAACAGAAGCGCTGCACGGCCATTTCTGACCCTCAACCGGGCTTCGTTAGCTCCTGGCGGCGCAGAGTGGATACAGCTTACCCGTCGCGGGCTTGTCGGAGACAGAAAAAGAAGGGCTCAGTCGAAGCTGGAGCGGGCGAGCCTTAAGTGGCCTTCGCGCGAGCGGCATGCCAGGCTCGTCGTTTCGCTTCTTTTTTCCTGACCACTTTGCCTAGTCGGTGAATGTTTGCCGACAGCACCGCCAGCCCTACCGACCGATCGAAGCCCTCCTTTCCGTGGGTACGTATGAGCCCCATCCCCCGCTGTTGCAGGTTGTTGATGGCGGACTCGATCGCAGGATGCTGTTGACGCGCCTTGACAAAATCGGGATGAGACTCCCGCTCGCGTTGTTTCGCATTGCGGTAACCAGGCTTGGGCATGACGTTCAAGTCCAGCAGCTCATCCAAGGCGTCGCGATTCTTCGCAGAGTAGAAGCCCTTATCCATGCTGCAGGACGTAAGCGACGGATAGCGCTTCTTTGCTTCGTCTATGAAACCCATGATCATGGCCTTATCGCCCCCGTCGTGCTGCACGTGGTGCATCAAGATGAATTGATGCTGATCCTCCAGCACGCAGACCGGAATGCCGAGCTCAGCTAACACACCGGCCTTTCCTTTCCTGACCCACTGCGTATGCGGCTCGAAAACAGAAAATATCTTCTCTTTGTGGTCAATCTCTTCCTTTTTCAGCAAGCGACGGTCCACTTGGTCTACCAGTTTTTCGCTGGCTTCCAGGTACCACGCCATCTTGTCGGTCACTTCCTTCAGCGTCTTCACCGTCCCTAACGCCTTTGTGATGATCTGGCGCGCAACCGCAAGGAACTGACGTACGCGGTCGAGGAAGCCATTCTTACGGGCCTTACGGCAACGGCGATACGCTTTCGTTAATCTCTTCACCCACCAGCGGGCCTTGCGCCAGCCCTTCATTTCTAGCGACTTGCAGTGTCCGTACAACCCGTTAACCAGACTGCGCAATGCATCACAGAGAAGTCGTACGTCCGTGGGCCACTCCACGTTGGTACGCGCCACAGCCGAATCCGCGCGGCAGCGCAAGGCATCGTTGGCGCCATGCTTACGCTCCTTATGACCCTTTGCTACCACCACTTGGTTGATCTCGTCGAGCGCCTCCTTCGTCAGCAGGGACACATTGTCGACCAGTGTTTGCACAGAAAACCGCTTCTTACTGACGTCGCTAATCATGAGCATCTGACGCAGCGCCCTATGGTGGTTGGCCAGATCCTCCAGACGATCATAGTCACAGTTGAGTGCGTACTTCACTACACCTAACACAAAGATCTGCCAGAAATCCATGCCAGGGCGACCCTTCGTCCGATCTACGTCGGGAAGAATCCTGCGCGAAAGGACCTCCAGCACCTGTTCGCGCACATCCTTATCCATATACAGGGACTGCAGGCCGCGCAACACCGCGGGGGTATCGTCCCTTGACTTGGGGTTCAGCTCAATCTGCTCAATCGGCGTGACCCCCAGATCCGACTGGGACTTAATGACCGCTCTCATGTGTATGACTCGGGCGAATGTAGGCGGGTTCAGAGCTCAATATCGTGCTTTACGCTGAGAAAAGCTAAATCTGAGCCAACATTCGCGGATTCAAGCTCTTGGCAGGAATGGGTCCACAATGGGTCCAGAGTGAGTTAGACCGACCATTAGCCCGCAAAAACGCCTATTTCTGGCGTACCTCTCCCCCTGCTGACCCCCATGTAGCCATCTACGCAAGGCAGGCCCTGTTTTTCGGACAAGCACTAGTTATGCGCGATTCGGTCTTTCCGCATAGCGTACGCCTTCTCGAGGAGACACTCTTTGATGCCAATCCAAATCAGGACCTCCACCTGATACTGAGTACACAGGGCGGCGACGGTGAAACCGCACTTCGGCTTATTCGGCAGATCTAAGCCCTGCCGTTTACCCATATAGTGAACTAGTCTGACGACTCAGCGGGTGCCTTGGACCTATCTTCAGGCCCAGCAATAGTGCTCAGTTCGCGGCGATGAGTGATCATGCGGAGCTCCCTTGCTGACTTTTTGCACTTCGCCGTCCGTAAGGTTTCGACATGCCGTCACTCAATGTGCGTTCAGACTTGCATTAGGGGTATCCGCTGCTTACGATGCCAGTGCTGCTCCGTGGTGGCGTGCCATTGGCTCGTGCGCCGTTGCGCGACAGGGTCAAGAAGGTATGCTGCTCCCATGGCCATAGTCGCAACCAAGCCCTTCTCGATACGTTGCCGACACCATTTCGTACGCAATGCAAAAAATGGATAGACGCTCTAATCCGCGCCACATGATCTGAAAGCCGGGCGGTCCATCGCCGGTTCGATTCTGATAGCCGCCCATTACTGCTACTAGCAGAAGCGCCGCTTCCAGGGTGCGGGGTACCGGCAGCTTCACGTTCTTAGCATAAATGGAGAGAGCAATCAACTGTATCGGGGAGAATATCAGCTCAGCGTCTAATCCAGGGACGGCACGCCCCAGTAAGGTGAGCATCATGACATAGCAGGCGATCACGCAGTACACCGCCAACTCACGTTCCAGGTGCGCTGCCGAACGCATCGCCATGCGTTCCACCTTACAACCACTCTTGAGCACGCGGAAAAAGTCTTCAACACGCCATCGCCGGGTATAATAAGTCAGGATCTGCACCGCTTCTTCTGCGCTGTGCACCGCCATACTGGTCAGCAGATACCATTCCACCGTCTTCTCTCCCTTCGGGGGCGCGATCTCCCGGACATGCACGCCGTACATCGTTACGGATCCCACTTGCTGCTGCGTGGCGGGCAGCTTTACGCAATGGTAGCGTACCTCGGCTTGAGCAATACGGTGACTGCGCCCGCGGCGCACCTTCTTCCTGGAAGACTTCGGACGCGCCGTGACCCGTTGGATCTCTATTTGCACCTTCGCAGCGGCAGGACCGCTGCGAAGCGTCGCAAACAGCTTTGTATTCTTCGCCAGTCTCTGGTCATGACGGGCGCGGACCAGGAGTTCCACGCGATCCTGTGCCTGCTGGGCGGCAAATAGCGCAAAGTTATCCGCCTCCCGGTCCATCACGCAGATGAGGCGACACTCCGTGGGAATCTCCTCTGCTGCTTCGCAGATGTCCAGAAATCCGTCTAACCACTGCTGCGATCGAGGTTTGAGCGGTCCCGTATCTGGATCCCGATAACTACAACGTAATATCCCCAGGGGCAGGCCATCGGTAGTAGTAACCAGCGTGGCATGAAGGGGCATCCCACGGGATGTTGCTTTCGTCTGGTTGGTACCTATGACCTGCAAGTCTTCACAGGCGGGTCGCGTGCTGAAATTCAGCTTGGTGGTATCCTGTATGCAGAGTACCGCCTTCTGACTCCGTATCCGCTCAATCGTACGTTTGCGATGCGGTGCCAGCATGTTTTCGGGCGTTACGTCGGTCTGCTTGCTGCTCAGAAGCCGGTAATGGCCCTTCACCGCCGCCCTATCATGGCTTATATGGGAGCATATAGGCTTTCCTATCACATCGGCCAACAACGATGCGCTCTTCACCAGCCGCGTGGACAGCCGCCGGTCTCCCAGCGGAGCATCTCCGAACTCTGCCTCAACCCAGTCGTCCATGCCTTCGTGCGGTTGCCTGACCGGACGCAGCGCCACCTCGGGTACGCCCAAGTACGAGCGCCACCGGCGGTCCACTGCGTACATGAACAAGGCCTTCGGCGCTTCTTCTTTGGAATGTGCGTGGCGCTTGCCCCCAGCAGTATAGCCGATGGACAGAAAATTGGCCGCCTTGAAGCAGGTACCTTTCCATGGAGGTTCCACATACGTTTCTATCAACCAGGGGTGGTATCCATAAAGCGCATAACAGTCGTCAGATAACTGCTTCAACACCCTGCTGAGTACATGACTGGCCAGGTATTTGCAGGTGCCGCGTATCAGAAAGCGGCTCAAACAGAAGATGCGGTGGAGGTGCGCTTGGCGTTGGGCATCGCTCCATGCCATGAAGTGTTCCCTTGCGGCCAAGCGCAAGGCCGGGGCGGAAAAACCTACCGCGCCCAGATATCCATGTGCGCTCACTACCAGGTACCGCAGCTGGGCACCAACAAGGGTGGTCGTACCACGAGGATGCTCATGGTGCAGCAGGGTATTCCACACCGCACGCTGTGCTGCGGTCCGAATTCTTACCAGTGCAAGACCTTCCACCTCATCCAAAGTCGCTGGCATCGCCACCGGTGGAGCAACCGCCTCGTCCAACAGGCGGGGTGACGCCTGCGCAGCATGATTGTTGAGCGGTGCTGGCAGCGTGATCTCACCCCGTGCCTCCAGCTTCAAGAGAGCTTTCGCGCAGGTAGCTACCTGTGCCCTGCCTTTGGCATCTACAAATCCAAAGTCCTCACATACACGGCGCGCAATCGCGGTGCGATTGGGAAGGCTCTCGTCAGAGAGCCTCTTCTTCAAGCGAATGCGCCCCCGGGGAGCACTGAGAGTCCGCAAAATCTGGTTCTGCTCGAACATGCTGCTATGGTAAGCAGCACGACTTAGAAAGTTAAGTGGTCCTTATGCGCCGGGGGCAGACCTGAGCACTATTGCTGGGCCTGAAGATAGGTCCAATACACCCGCAGAGTCGTCAGACTAGTTCGCTATATGGGTAACGGGCAGTCTAAGCCCGGTGTCGGAAGTTCACGGTCATTGTACCCGATCAGGCCAAGAGCGCGGGCACGCTCCTCGTGTTGGGAGCCCACTCCATTTACATGGGGCCAACTAGTGATCTCGGCCCCGTGGATCCTCAGCTTCAGCTCGCTAACGGATCGCTTATTTCCGCCCGAGCTATCATCAGTGCCGTTAAATGGGCGGAGAAGAGAATCTGGAAGAATCCCGAACCCTACCCGCTTCATGGCTTTCTACTAGAGCCGGTGACCGCGCTGATGGTGGAGCAGGCGCGTAACAGCTTGCCCGAACCAAAGATCTGATCACAGAGGCTTTAACGTCGGTGCCGTGTCGCCCCGAAGATAAAGTGGAAGCCCTGTGTGCCGCCCTCAAGGAAACACTCATAAAATCAAAGAGCCACGGTGCAGTGATTTCCGCAGCGGATGCGAAGGGCTTCGGCCTTCCAGTGGAAGATGCCGACCCTTTATCCAAACGATGGAAGGCAAGTTGGTGCCTGTATATGAAGTACATCGCGCTGGGATCGACCAGTGTTTACGAAGGGCAGACCGCCTCACAAGTCTTCAGCAATAAGCGGCCTGATTCTTGATTGAACAGGTCGGTGGTACCAGCAGGGGTGCGTACACGAGCCGGGTTACTTCACCACGGGTGCGGAGACTTTGATTGTCGACGGCAGTTTGCCCCTGAACAGGTGATTCAGTGGCCGAGATAGCCGCGCTGTGTGTCACGTACAGGCATGGAGGCGAGGGCATGAGGTAGAGGAACAGCCTGATAACGACATGGGGGATGGGGAAGGCCCCCGCAGCCGCCAGTCAGGTGGAGGCTGCAAGCCGTGCACCGCTGCTGCGCTTAAGAGACATGGTGGTGAGCGAGCCGGGAGTGCGCCAGGCTAACTGGCTTTAGTACAGGGGGTGCAAGTCTCCCATTGTGAAAAGAGTAACCAACCACACAACTCCTCGAGCCGTGCGTCTGTCTCGCGAGGGTACAGAGGCGAAGCGTCGGCAGAGGCGCGTGTGGGCAGGGCAATTGAGCATCGAAAGAGCTGTAGTCTGGGATGCCGAGGCGTTTGCCATGGTCGAAGGCAACATCTTCTTCGCCGCTAACGGTGAGGCGGAGGAGGATCCCGCGGTGTCTAAGAATCCAGGCACGCACGTACTAAGCTGGGACCTGGGAGGCCTCCGAGTCTGTGTATCCCACGCAAATCGACCACCTGATCCGGCGGGAACCGGCTGGCAGTGGCGCCTAATGGTAGGTGGGGTCAGCCGCAGGACAATGCTCGGCCCGGCTTGCTTCGAATCATGAGGACACCTATTAGGTGTGCCATTCGCCTCCTCCTCGACTGCCACTATGGTCTGTACGTCCGCAGGCTTTTCTCTGAACAGATCAAGACTTATTCGTGATAGTTGATAAGGATGTGGAACTCAGGTGTGATGTTATGGTAAGCTGCCTTGATATGGTGAAGACGCAGTCATATCATATCCTTGAACTACGCGAGGCCAAGTGAACCGAGCTTGGTCCGAGCTGGCGCTACCAGAGGTGGTTGCGCATTCTAGTGCTGGGGTAGCGCCGGGCCCGATCGTGTTCGTACGTGTTTTGCTCATGAGTTGTCATCGTATGCTTTTTCAGTGATCCACTCCCCTCCCCCAATCTATGAGCGTATTGTCGAGGTCCATCAGGTCCCCTTTAAGCTTCAGCGTGCATGATGCCCGAAACGGGCGCTCACTTCCAGACGGATATCTTGTTCCCGCCTTCAGTCGGCCGCATCATTCGCATACGAGCCATCATTAAGCCCGGCAGCCCAAGAGCCGGAAACGTTCGGCTGCGATGCTGGCAAGGATTGACCGGGCGAAATGACACAGCTGGGTGCTGAACCTATGGCCAAGCCCAATTGGAAGAACCGAACGTTGATTCACGGCGACAATTTGGACGTGATGCGTGGCATGAACGCCGAGACCGTGGATCTGATTGCAACGGATCCGCCATTTAACAAGAGTAGGGAGTTCTGTGCTGCGCCTGACAGCCTGGCCAGTGGTGCCACATTTCGCGACAGGTGGAGCTGGGATGATGATGTGCAGCCGGAATGGATAGACCAGTTATCCGATGTTAGCCCGCTAGTGATGCAGGCCATTGAAAGTGCTCGTGCCGTGCACTCGGAGCCGATGGGTGCGTATCTGTGTTTTGTGTCGATCCGACTACTGGAGATGCGTCGTCTGCTTAAGCCGACGGGCAGCATCTACCTGCACTGCGACCCGACGGCATCGCATTACTTGAAGGCGTGCATGGATGCCGTATTCGAATGGAGGAATTTTCTAGGTGAGATTGTGTGGAACAAGCAGAATGGGGTGAAGGCCAAAAGACACTGGGGCAATGAGAATGACGTGATATTATGCTATGCCGCTGACCGCGGAAAGCATGTGTTTGATGTGGTGCATCCACTGTGCCGGAAGCCGTACGCCGACCTTAGCCTGGATATGCATTTCACGCATACCGACGAACATGGTCGCAGGTATCGCAAGCGGAGAATCGGCAGCAAGGAGTATATCTATTTTGCAGACGAGGGTCGATTCATAGGCAATCTGTGGAATGATGTATCGTCCATGTCATCTAATTCTCCAATGCTCAAAGAAAGAACGGGGTACCCTACCCAGAAGCCAGTCAGACTGTATGAGCGTATTGTCGCGGCCAGTTCGAATGAAGGTGACATGGTCGTTGATCCTTTTGCCGGATGTGCCACCACATGCATAGCCGCTGAGCACCTTGGTCGTCAGTGGATCGGCATAGATAGCAGTCTAAAAGCTCATGAGGTTGCTCTTGAGCGCTTTCGGCGCCTGGGATTCAACATAGACGGCCAAGAGAGCGAACTCGCTGAAGGATCCGTGGCGGGCACCGTGTGGTCCTATAGCGACCTGCCTATTCGGACCGACACCAAAGAGGGTACCGTTGACGCACCAGCACCTGCTCGAACGTGGTGAGCACGTCTTAGCAGTGAATTCCGAAGTCTCAAATGAAGGGGTTGCTGACAGACTGGCGAAGGCAGTTGGATACCGGATTCATCGTGTGCGCGGGGTGCGCTGGGACACTCCAGGTGACGTGGATGCTGCTGGATCCAATCTAGCCGAGTCGTGCACACAGGTGGTTCCTGGTACCCAACACTATGGATAAACGCATCCCGGTATGTGGTCTGTGCAGCAAACGCAAAAGCCACAGGGTGACTCTCGAGGTGCTGCGCTTGCGTGGTGAGGAGGTGGGCTTGATGCGGAGTAGATTTCTCACCGATCCAGGGGATACTGGTGTGCGCAGCGGCCTACAGCGGCTGATTCGGCACAAGACCAGCCAGGCTCAGCTGCTGCCTGGGCCATTTGGCCACTTTACCTTGATCATTGGGGAGTGGGCCAATATTGGTGGGAAGAGGGCTAGAAGGGGATTCTGGGATTTCGTAGTCGCGTCCTGGCATCCATAAGTGCCTTGTAGAGCTTGGGCAGGCGTGGTGGTTGGAATTCGTCTTCAGTTTGGGTTCTGCAAACATGAGTACCAGCGTCATCCAGCGGTGGACCTGTGCCGAGTTTTCCAACTGCAGACCTTGCGCGTCAATCTGCCGACCCGGTCACTCGCTACGCCTCCCGATTCACCCGTCTCCATTTAGCCTTGATCGCTTCCACCAGGCGCCAATCATCCAGCCCGTGTGCCCAGATAAAGACCCCGGTCACGGATGAATCGATTGCCCACTGAGCCCCACTCTTTCCCTGAAATGGCCTTGCTTAAATAATAGGAAGTCCCTCCAGACCCGATAAATCACACTCCGCTGCAGCCTACGAGCGAAACGGGTTTCCTAGTCCGTCCGTTTGACCAATGCCGTAAGCCACTAGTACTAGTCACAATAACTCGGATGCTTCTCGCCAAGCGTGTACCGGGCCCAGCAATACCCCATCACCTGATTGCGCAGCCACCTCAGGTGCCGCCAGTAATGGCAAAGCTCGACTCGATGGCCTTGTGCAGTCTGCTGACACCACAGTCTGCGTCTTCACCATGCTAAGATATCCGACCATCACATCGCACCGGATGTCCATGGTCCAGGTAGCCTGCGTATATGAGTCCCCCTGTGAGCCCGGTTGCCGTCAAATGACTGTCCAGTTTGGGTCGGATTCGATGCTCGATTGATGTCGGAATACATACCCTCGGCACTAGAGGAGTCGTCAAAGTCTGGTATGCAGCGGGTGAGTACCCATGTGCGTGCGCCAGGCTAACTGGCGTTAGTACAGGGGGTGCAAGTCCCCCGTTGTGAAAGACTAACCATCTGCACATCTCCTCGAGCCGTGCGTCTGTACTCGCGAGGGTACAGGCGAAGCGTCGGTAGAGGCGCGTGTGGGCAGGGCTAATGAGCACCGAAAGCTTCATCGTCCGGGATGCCGAGGCTTTGCATTTGGCCGAAGGCAACACCTTCTTTGCCGCTAATGGTGAGGCGGAGGAGGGTCCCGCGGTGTCCAAGAACCCAGGCACGCACGTATGTACTACGCCGGGACCTGGGAGGTCTCCGTGTCACCCTGGAGTCGTTCAGGGTCGCGAAAGAGAGGGTTAATCCCCGTAACTGGAGATGAACGACATGGAGAAGTCCGATACAGGAATAGTAGCTAAGAAAGCAGCGAACAAGGGGCGTAGCCGCCCGGCGGAGCTGCCGGAGCCAAGTCCTGTACCTGAGGGGAAACTGGAAAACTCTAACACTGTCCGGGCGCGGGATCGGGTCGCGGTGCAACAAGGAGCGGACCGGTTGCGACAATTCGTGAAGCGGAAACCCAAGGAGAAGCTCACGACGCTTCTGCACCATATCACGGTGAAATCGCTGCGGCATGCCTTCTATCGTTTAAAGAGGAAGGCAGCGCCCGGCGTGGACGGCGTGACATGGGCGGAGTACGAGGTTGGATTGACAGCGCGTTTGGCTGACTTACACGACCGCGTACACAGCGGAGCGTACCGGGCGATGCCGTCCAGGCGGGTTGAGATACCCAAGCCAGATGGCAGTACACGACCGCTCGGCATTGCGGCACTGGAGGACAAGATTGTCCAGGCTGCGGTGGCGATCTGTATCCTGCTCCCGATCTATGAGGAGGAGTTTCTTGACTTCAGCTATGGGTTTAGGTACAAGCGGAAGGCGCATGATGCGTTGGACGCGTTGGCCTATGCGATCGAGCGTACGAAGGTCAACTGGATTGTTGATGCGGACATACGTTCTTTCTTTGACATGGTGGACCAGGGCTGGCTGATTCGGTTTCTGGAGCACCGCATAGCGGACAAACGGGTCATTCGGCTGATCATCAAATGGCTCAAGGCAGGCGTAATGGAGGGCGGTGTTTTGCGGGACAGTCCGATGGGCACCCCACAAGGCGCGGTAATTTCGCCGATACTGGCGAATGTGTACCTGCATTATGTTCTGGACCTGTGGTACGATAAGCGATGGCGCGTGCGGGTGGCGTGGGGGGAAACCTGCCTTGTCCGTTATGCGGACGACTTTGTGGTAGGCTTCCAGCGGAAGCACGACGCGCAGCGTTTTCTAAGAGATCTAGGGCAGCGGATGGCCAAATTTGGCTTATCCCTGCATCCGAAGAAGACTCGCTTGTTGGAATTTGGGCGGTTTGCGGCGGTGAATCGCCGCAGCCGAGGTGAGGATCGTCCCGAGACGTTTGACTTTCTGGGTTTTACGCATTATTGCCGAAGGGACCGCCGCGGTCGTTTCGGATTGGGACGGAAACCGGTGGGGAAGCGAATGGCACGAAAGCTGAAAAGCCTGCGTCAGGAGCTTCGCCGTAGGATGCATGCACCGTTACACGCTACAGCCCAGTGGCTGGGGCGCGTACTTCGGGGATGGCTGAACTACTATGCTGTTCCCACCAGCTTTGTGTTCCTACGAAGGTTCTTTACCCGCCTGAAGCGTGAATGGATGAAAATAATCCGCAGACGTTCGCAGAAGGATCGCATGACATGGAGTAAGCTGGAGACCATGATTACATGGTGCTGGCCTGCGCTCAAGATCAAACACCCCTGGCCTAATCAACGATATGTCGCCATGCACGCCGGTGCGACCCAAGGGAGGAGCCGGATGCGTTAACGCGCCCGTCCGGATCTGTGCGGGGGGCCCGGGGAAACCCGGGTCCCTACCGCGAGGATGCCCAGACAAATTAGTCCTTTTCCGCGGGCTGGTAACTCTCAAATGGGCGCAAGACAGCCCGCAGCTCGGCACCATCCCGGTCCGCGGCAAGAAACCTCACCCTAGTGACCAGCTCAGGATCGCGGCCTGGGCGCTGGGCATAGACATAATCTTCCGCCAACACCGTGGTGCCATGGTGAATGCGCGCCAACGCGCGGCCCTCGGTGACCGGCACATACGCAGTACGCTCCACCATGGCGCCGCCCACCATCTGGGCCAGACGCTCCCGGAGCTCGGGCAAGCACGTACCCCTTAGCGCCGAAATCACCATGCTCCCTGGCCACGATGCGCGAAGCGCTGCGATCTGGTCCGTCAGCAATAACGCATCCACCTTGTTGAATACCAGCAATGTAGGCTTGCTGGCCACTCCAATCTCCTCCAGCGTTTCATTGACCACGCGGATGTGGCGCTCATATGCTGCGTGCGTGACAGAGATGACATGCACCAGAATATCGCTCTCGCGGACCTCGTCCAACGTGCTCTTGAAGCTCTCAATAAGCTTGTGCGGCAGCTTCCGGATAAACCCTACTGTGTCAGATAGCAAGATTTCCTGGCCTGGCACCAGCGTGACCAGACGCGTCGTAGAATCCAACGTGGCAAACAAGCGGTCCTCTGCGAGCACGTCACTGCCGGTAAGCGCGTTAAGTAGTGTGGATTTGCCAGCGTTGGTGTAACCCACCAGCGCCACGGTCGGATGGCGCCGCCGGCTGCGCCGCTGCGTGGAACGCTGACGGTCAATGCGTCGCAGGCGCTGCCGGAGTGTGGCCATGCGCTTGCCAATAAGACGTCGGTCTGTCTCGATCTGCGTCTCGCCCGGACCACGAGTCCCGATGCCGCCCTGCTGCCGCGAAAGGTGCGTCCAGTGCCGTGTCAGCCGCGTTCGCAAGTAATCCAGCTGCGCCAGCTCGACCTGCGTCTTAGCAACCGCGGTGCGGGCGCGTCGCGCAAAGATGTCCAGAATGAGAGCGGATCGGTCCAGAAGCTTGCAACCGATGATGCGTTCCAAGTTGCGCATCTGGACGGGACTCAGGTCATCGTCAAAGATGACTAGGTCCGCCCGGTGGTGCTGAGCCATCTGGCGCAACTCGACTACCTTGCCTGATCCCATATAGGTGGCAGGGTTCAGGCGCGCTCGCGTCTGTGTCATCCGTCCAACTACGCGCGCCCCAGCCGTCACTGCCAATAAAGTCAGCTCATCTAGTGAGTCTGCTAGCTCCGCGTCGCTGCCGTTGGGGCGCACCACGCCCGCAAGGACGGCAGCTTCCTGTGGTACTTCCGTGGAGTGCATCAGCTACACCGGCTGCGGCCGGCCCCGCGCTGACACCAGCATCTCCAAGCCGAGAAATATCAGCGCCAGCACTGTGAAGGTGCGCCAGAGCTCTACGCCTACACGATCCTCTCGCAGACGCTCCGAAAGCTCGACCGCGCTGCCCGCACTGGCCACCTCTACCGGGAGTCCTGTAGCCGCAGAAAGCGTGCGCGCCGCCTCCTGAAAGGAGGCCAGCGCCAGTTGCGACTCCCTAGGATCCGTGTTCATCGCCATGCGGCGGACAACAGAGGAGCCTTGAAGAAGGTCATAGATGCCAGGTGCACCATGCGACTCACTGATGGTCACCAGCGTGGCGCCAATAAGCTGACGTTGCTCTGGAACTGCTTCTTCTGCGTCGGGCGTACGAAGCCGAAATGGGCCAGATGCGCCACCCAGGCGGATCTGCGCGGGCTGCCCGGTGACCAACCGGTCCCCCTGTACGGACTCGGTGGACGACAGGTAAAGCACCGCACGGTGCATCAACGGCACAAAAAGGCCGCGGACCGGAAGATCGGTCCAGCTTGGGTCTGGCCCCGCAACCATAAACAAGGCCTGCCCCTGGCCGCGGCGGAGCTCCTGCAAAAACGGGCGCCCGTTAGAAAGAAAAAGCAGCGTCTGCTCCGTACCTGCTTTGGGCACATAGGTGGCAGCCCTGAACACCACAGGCTCCTCCATGCGGTCGGCATCATCAAAGATGCCCTCGAAAAGAGGATGCTCTGGATCCAGTCCCGTAACCGTAGCCGCGGGCGTGCCCGCCATCATGTCGCTGACCGCTCCGCCCCCCAAAGCCGTAAGGATAGCATTGGTCGCCGCAAGGTCCTCGTCAGGAAACAGCATCAGGCCGCCGCCACCGGAGACGAAGCGCTCCAGCGCTACTACCACCTGCGAAGGCAGCCGGGAAGGAGCCACCATCAGCAAGGCGTCATAGCCCGGCAGGGTGCCCTGGGTCAGCGCCGCGTCCGCAATGACATCCACCTCCATGGAATCCCTGGCGGCAGCCAATGCAACCGTCACGAACTCTGTAGTAGCGCCTGGTCCATGCGCAACCAGCACGCGGCGCTTCGGCGGCACCAGAAGCGTGAAGTAGTGCTCATCGTCGAGCGCAAAGGCATCGTCTTCACCCTTGACCCGTCCGCTGAGCCAGCCGCGCTGGGCAGGCCGAACCGTAAATGACACCGACGTGCGAGCACCCCGCACCAAATCCACGCTCTGCTGCGCAACGCGCTCGCCCTCCAAGTACAGACTGGCGACATAGCCTAGGGCGGATGCCTCCTGGTGGCTACTGAGCGTAGCCTCAATCTCTACGGGCGCGCCTGCCTCAATGATGCGGCTTTTGATTTTCACCGATTCCACCGCCACGTTGTCGTGGCCACGCCTGCCTGCTGGGACCAGCGTGACATGCGTAACGGGAGGGATGACTGGGCTCGTGGTGTCGGCGAGCATACTCTCCTGGAGATCTCCGACGAAATACACTTCCTGATTCGAGTGCATGCCGTGCTCGGTCACATGCGTGGCGGCACGCGCGATGGCCTCCAGCGCGGTTTCCGCGCGAGCATTTGCTACCGCATTGTCAATCTGGTCGAGCGCCGCGACGCCGCTGAGAACCGGCTCGGGCGAAGTCAACAAGACGAAGGCCTCGTCGGATTGTTGCACCAGCGTCCGCGCTAAGGTGCGGGCTTGCTCCAGATACGTGCCCCCCTGGTCGCGCAGCGTCATCGAAAGCGAATTGTCCATCACGATGGCCGCCGAAACTTTTGCATCGCCGGTAAACGCGCTCCCCACTAGGATGGGCCGGGCAAAAACCGCAACGAGGCAAAGTACGGTCAGCACTCTGAGCAATAACAGCAGCCACCGCTCTACACGAACACGTTGCAAAGTGGTGCGGCGCAGCTCCTTGAGAAAACGCAGCGAACTGTAATCGACACGTCGCGCCCGCCGGAAGTTGAACAGATGGATCAGTAGCGGGATGGCTGCCGCCGCCAGAGCAATAAGCACCAGCGGATTCAGAAATGCCATGGCGGACGCATAGTGAGGCCTACTTGCTACCAGCCCCCTACCGAGCTGTTCCACGTAGGGGCTCTAACGGGATCTTCGGGCGTTCAAGCACGGTGCATTTCGCATCATGCGTATGAGTGAGTCGGGGTTCGCGCACGGAGTAGATCCGCGCCAATTCATTGTGATCCGAGGTGCCCGGCAGCACAACCTGAAGAACCTTGATCTGGACCTTCCCAAGTATCGGATCAACGTCATCACCGGACCGTCCGGTTCCGGCAAGTCGACCCTGGCATTCAACACGATCTTTGCAGAAGGGCAGCGTCGCTACATGGAAAGCCTCAGCGCGTACGCTCGCCAGTTTCTGGTCCAGATGGACAAGCCAGACGTGGATTATCTGGGAGGACTGGCACCCGCGATCGCTATTGAGCAGAAGGCACTGGCCCGCAACCCCCGCTCCACGGTAGCGACCCAGACCGAGATTTACGACCACTTGCGTCTTCTCTACGCGCAGGCGGGCATCACTATCTCGCCTGTGAGCGGTGAGCCGGTACGGCGAGACACGCCGCGGTCCGTAGCTCGGACGCTGACCGAGCGCTGGGAGGATGGCACACGGTTCTATCTTATGTTTCCCAAGCCCTCAGACCGCACCCTGGCGCAGCTTCGGCGATTGGGGTATTTCCGATTGTACCTGCCGCGTCAGCAGCGCTTGGTGGACATAAGCGCCGAGGATAGCGAGAAGCCTCCCAGCGGTGCTTGGGTCCTGCAGGACCGCCTGGTGATCCGCCACGGGGACGAAGACAACGCAACTCGCATCGCGGACTCGGTGCAGCAGGCTTTTTTGCAAGGGAGCGGTGAGGCAAGAGCTCAGCAGGCAGCACCTGGCAAAGAGTCGCTGGAATTCGGTGAGCAATTCGCACGAGACGGCATCCAGTTTATGGAGCCGACTCCGCACCTGTTTTCATTCAACAGCCCGGTGGGTGCATGCCTGGCATGCAAAGGATTCGGGCACATCAAGGGACTGGATCCCGACCTGATCATTCCAGATCCAGAGCGGTCACTAGAGAGCGGGGCCGTGGCATGCTTCCAGGGACTCAAGAAATGGCATGTGCATCAGAAGTGCCTGATTGCCATGTGCATACAGTCGCGTGTCGATACCAGATGCCCGTATAGCCAACTGAATGAACAGTGCCGCGACCTCATCTGGAATAGTATCCCTACGCACGACTACATCGGTATCAACCCGTTTTTCGAGCATCTAAAGTCCAACCTGCATCGCAAACACTACAGATTCTATTACGCACGCTACCAGGGCACCCGGAAATGCTCCGATTGCCAAGGCTACCGGGTGCGTCGCAAGGCGCTATATGTACAGATTGGGGGCAAACATATCGGCCAGGTCCTGGAGATGACTACGGTCCAGGCTAAAGCGTTCTTTCGGGATCTGGTGCTGACGCCGTTTCAGGAAGAGGTGGCCGCAGTCCTGCTCAGCGAAATTCGCAAACGACTCCACTTTCTGGTGGAGGTCGGGCTGGGCTATATCACGCTTGATCGCCCTTCGCGTACGCTTTCGGGTGGTGAGAGCCAGCGCATTAGTCTGGCATCTTCTCTTGGCAGTTCCCTGGTGGGTTCGCTGTATGTGCTAGACGAGCCCACGGTGGGGTTGCACCCGCGGGACACGCTTCGTCTGGTTACCACCCTGAAGCGCTTGCGCGATCTGGGCAACACCGTGGTGGTGGTGGAGCATGACCCAGAGGTTATGCGCCATGCGGACGAGATTGTTGACCTGGGTCCGGGCTCCGGCGCCCATGGCGGCGAGGTATCGTTTCAGGGCAGTTTTCAGGACATGCTCCAGAGCGAGACTTCGCTGACTGGTCAGTACCTGAGTCGGCGGCGATCAATAGCGGTGCCCACATCGCAGCGACAGCCCGACTGGTCGCAGGCTGTGGCCGTACAAGGCGCCCGGGCGCACAACCTTCAAGAGCTGGATGTAGTGTTTCCGCTTGGCGTGATCACCGTTGTCACAGGCGTCAGCGGATCGGGCAAGTCCACGCTGGTCCATGACACGCTCTACCGCGGGCTCCGGCGCCTGATGGGCCTGTCGACTAATGCCATGCCGCCAGCAGCTCACAAAGAGATTACCGGGTATGACCTCATTACCCGTGTGGAGATGGTGGACCAGAGCCCGATCGGGCGCTCGTCCCGGTCCAACCCGGCGACCTATACGAAAGCGTTTGACGGGATCCGTCAGCTGCTAGCAGGGACTGATGCGGCGCGGATGCGCGGCTTTCAGCCGGGCTTCTTTTCATTCAACGTAGACGGGGGACGCTGTGACCAGTGCCGCGGTGAGGGTTCCACCAAGGTGGAGATGCAGTTCCTGGCAGATCTTCACCTAGAGTGCGAAGCCTGCGGCGGTCGTCGTTTCAAAGAGTCGGTGCTACAGGTCCGCTACAAAGGCAAAAATATAGATGACATCCTGCAGCTGACCATTGATGAGGCGCTGGACTTTTTTGACGGTGCGAAGAGAATCACGCGGCGACTGCGCGTCTTGAGCGAGATTGGCCTTGGCTATCTGCGCCTGGGTCAGCCGGCGACCACGCTCTCTGGCGGCGAAGCGCAGCGGATTAAGCTGGCCGCCCACATGGGCGGGAGCCTGGAATATCGGATACTGTACGTCTTCGATGAGCCGACTACAGGGCTGCACTTCGATGATATTCGCAAGCTCCTGGACGCCTTTAACCGTCTGGTCGATATGGGGCACACGGTGCTAATCGTAGAGCACAACCTCGATGTTATTAAGGCTGCGGACTGGATTATCGATCTTGGCCCCGAAGGCGGCTCGGCCGGAGGGCGCATCGTGGCGCAGGGAACCCCGAAATCCATTGCCTCGCACCCTGACAGCCACACCGGACGACATCTCCGCTCGGTCCTCGGACAAGCGAATGCAGCATCTGCTGTTACTTTGCCGTAACTGGCGGCGTCTAGCATACTCTGGGGGAGGTATCCGTCACCGGTAGACACCTGCCTCATTCTCAGAGAGGTAGGCCCACAGCAGCGTCAAGAATGCGTGATCTTATGAGTCAGGCACGTAATGTCGAGCATGGCGATGTTGCTGGCAGGCGCATCGCGCTTTTTGCGGGCGCGTACAACCACATCTCTGACGGTGTCACGCTTACGCTCAATCGCCTGGTGGGCTATCTGGAGGGTCGCGACGCAGAGGTGCTGGTCTTTGCACCGACTGCTAAGTCGGCGCCAGCAATTAAGCATGCCGGGACGCTTGTCACCATCCCGTCTTTACCTTGGCCGGGGCGCAGTGACTACCGCCTTTCGCTCGGGTTATCGCGTCGTGCACGCCAGCGCCTTAAGGCGTTTGCACCGGACTTGGTACACATCGCTTCACCGGACTACCTGGGAGCGCAGGCTCTGCTGTGGGCCAATGACCAGGGTGTCCCTGTGGTAACCTCCTTTCACACGCATTTCGGAGCCTACCTCAGGTATTTCCCTACGTACAACCGGCTTTACCGGATGGATCTGCTCGAGGGCACCTGTTGGCGCTACGGCCGATGGTTCTATCCGCAGTGCCAGCACATCTATGTGCCATCGCAAGCGATGGTCGACGAGTTGCGGCGGCGGGGCATTTCCAACGGATTGCGGCTCTGGCCGCGGGGAGTGAATCAGGAGCGATTCCATCCGAGGTGGCGCTGCGAAGCATGGCGCCAACACCATGGTCTAGCAGCTGACGACCTCGTGGTTACCTATGTTGGCCGCCTGGTATGGGAGAAGGGTCTGAACGTGTTTGCCAAAGTGATTCGTCGCCTAGAAGACAGCGGTATCGCACATCGCAGCATCATGGTAGGAGACGGCCCGGCGCGCAAACGTCTAAGGGAGCGGCTTCCGCGCACGTTATTTACCGGCCGCCTTTCCAGAGACCAATTGTCCAAGGCGTACGCCTCGTCGGACATCTTCTTTTTTCCAAGCGACACGGAGACTTTCGGCAACGTCACACTCGAGGCTATGGCCAGCGGTCTTCCCGCCGTCTGCGCGGATGCCGGTGGCAGCAGCGCTCTGGTGCTTAACAACGTAACAGGATTTCTCGCCAGCCCAGGCGACAGCGAAGACTTTTTCCACAAAGTCCAGCGCCTGCTCAGTAGCGCGTCGTTGCGGCGATCTATGGGCGCACGAGCCTTGGCGCGATCCCGACTATTCGATTGGGACCAGGTGATGGCACAGATGTCCGCCTTTTACCGTGACATCTGGCACAGCTCGCCCTCTTCCGTTGGGACAGGCCTTATTGCCAACGGGACCAAGTCGCTTGTGACCCGCGCGGCGGCGTAGGCTCCGCCATGCGGCTCCTGTTTGTTTCGCACTCTTTTCCTCCGAAGGATCGCCCGCTGGCCAGTATTGGCGGCATGCAGCGCGTGGCGGTAGAGCTGGCGGAGGCCTTGCCGGCTCATGCGGATGTGTCCTTTTTAGTGCTGCGTAGCGCATGGCGCTGGCATCACCTGCAGTGCGCCCTCTGGCTGTGGCCGACGCTGTGGCGTATCTGGCGCAAGATTCGGCGTGGGGAGGTGGACGCGATCCTGTTTTCTTCCATGGTGACGGGTGCGCTTGTGCTGTTTCTGCGCCGGGCCCTGGCGCGCCGCGATGTGGTGGCAGGAGCCATTGTACACGGCAAAGATGTGACCCAGCCGGGCCTTTACCAGTGGCTGCTTGTGCGGCATATCCTGCGTGCCCTTAACGTGGTGATGCCGGTTAGCCAAGCCACGGGCGCCGAGTGCATACGGCGCGGCATGCCCGCGTCGCATGTGCATGTTATCCCTAATGGGGTCCAGGCAGCTCGTTTCCAGGCGCCGGCGACGCGCACGGGCAATGCAGCTGCGGGTCCGGTGGATCGGCTCCTTCTCTGCAGTGTAGGGCGCTTGGTGCGGCGCAAAGGATTCGCGTGGTTTGTGCGTGCAGTGATGCCGCAGCTGCCGCCCAGGGTGCATTACGAGATCGGTGGAAACGGCCCCGAGCGCGGCAGCATAGCCCGCGCCATTGAGGAGCGCGGGTTGGGTGATCGCGTGCGGCTGCTTGGACGCCTTTCCGAATCCGCGCTGGTGCGCTTATACGGGCAGGCAGACCTTCTGATAGTGCCAAATATCCCAGTTCCCGGCGACATGGAGGGGTTCGGGATTGTAATGCTTGAGGCGGGGGCCTGCGGGACGCCAGCCTTAGCAGCGCGGCTAGAAGGCATTCAGGATGTGATCACCGAAGGCACGAATGGCCACCTGATTGCCAGCGGCGACGCGGCAGGCTTTGTGAATGCGGTCACACGCCTGCATGAGGACGCCAAAGCTCTGCGCGACCTTGGCATAAGCGCGCGCAATCACACGCTCCGCCATTTTCGATGGGAGGCCGTGTCCGCGCGTTACGTTAAGGCACTAAAGGCGGTCCAGCGTACGTGAAGCCCCGTTGCGGCATGGTCGCCCTGAAGCGCGGCGCCGATCGAATCTTTCTGGGCGTGTCCGCTGGGGAATGCTGTGATGCCGAGGGTTTACTCGCCTAGAATCCGGCACAATCCTTGACGTCCTCCACCTTGTCCATCTGATCATTCTGTGCGTATACCTGGTAGAGAGCCCTGCAGATGTCTACAGACTCTCGGCTCTCGTCAATCTCGGCAAGTGCCAGTGCGTGCTCGAGATATGGAATGGCCATGGACATTAGCGTGATCTTTTCATCCTGCAGCTCAAAAATCTCTTGCTCTCTACGATCAATGTCTTCTTCTTCCAGCGTATCGCGTACGGCCCGAAGGGAATCATCCAAAGCACTCGCCTGGGCCTGAAGATCCGTGGCTTGGTTGATATATGCCGCCCCTAAGTTGTAGAAGGAGTCGGTATGTTTATTATCAAGCTCTACTGCGGCCTTTAGGTGGACGATGGCTTCTTCATACTCCTCTGCCTGAAGGAGTAGTGAGCCCAAGTTGTAGCGGGTGATTCTGTCACTGGGAAGCGCTTCGACGCGCTCACGGTAGCGCTCTATGGCAAGGTCGTTCATGCCAGCGACCGCATAGGCGTTCAGTAGAAGGCCTTGCAGCTCTTCGTTATTAGAAAACACCTTGGTCCCTTCTTCGAGCACTGCCACAGCTTCTTCGGCGTGGTTACTGCTCATATATATCCTTCCGATGTAATCGTACCAGTCTATTTCCAGCGTACCAATTTCGGCCGCCAGGCGAAGTTGATCGAAGTATTCTAGACTGTCGGCCCCTGGCACGGCACCTGCAGTCCGCATGATGGCATTCTGAAGGGGTACGACGGCACCCAGGTCGCGTCCAGCGGCGATGGCAGCAAATGCCCAGTTGAGGTAAGGGTCCAAGGAGTCAGGCATGATCAGCGCGGCGGCCTGAAACTGCTGGCTGGACTGCACGTAGAGGTCGGATTGGGCATCCGCGCTGTCGGCTGAAACTTCTGCAGCATTTTGGTAAAGTCCAACGCCGCCCATGAAAGCGTTTTGGTAGGCTTGCAGCAACGTGTGGTTCACCTCGTTGCTGCTTCTAGCCCGGAGCTCAACAACTCTGCGGTAGGCAGTGGCCATTGCTTCGACATGCATGAGATACTCATCCCCTTCACTCACGGTCATCTGCTGTGCGTGGATACGCGCCAACAGGTCGTACCCTCGATAGTCGTCTGGCCGCTCGTTTAACAACTCCTCCACGTGCGCGCGCGCCTCAGCAAACTCGCCGTTCTTGAGCGCACGTTCCGCTTGGCGCCGTTGCGCCAGCGCATGGGGCGCGATCGCGCTCACCGCTACAATAAAAGCCAAGATGGTCGCCGTCCGTGTCATGGTCGGAAGGTGGTCGGGTGATGCGGGAACAACAGGTTACAATATACACATGATCTTCAAGGTCGTTCCGTGAGTCGTGTGTGCGTTCCACTAAGTCCCCCGTTGCTGTCAGGTCCAGTTCAAAGGGCGCAGCAGGCTTCCGGGTCGTAAGCTGGATTGGCGGTCCGGTAACACTGGTAGGTGCGCGTTTTCTGACCCAAAGTTTCCAGGCATTCTGACGGACCCAGTGTGTGCGAATAGCCAGGCAACATGGATGGCAGCTTCGTTCACGCTCTGCAGCTTCGTAAGGGTGGAAGGGCGCAGCTTTCCTAACAGTATGGACGGCGGGCTCGTTGGTGCAGGGCTCGCTTAGCAACGCGTATTGGCCCAGGAATGCGCGCTGGCATTCCGTGTCCAGTACGGTGGACTGCTCACCGAGGGAAGGCAGCGGCAGCGACCTGGCAGTGTCCTAGCTCGGGCGAATGAGAGCCCGGCATGAGGCAAGACACCAGCCGCCACGCCCGTCCTGCCACCAGCCCTTTGGTGCCTTCGCCAGCTACGGGTTGCTGGATACTGACTGGCGGTCAGCGCGGCTCTCCAGCACCTGAATCAGTGCCGGCAGAAACAGCAGCGCAGCAAGAAGAGTGGTCCCAATACCGATCAGCGCCAATGCGCCGATAGAGTTAAGGCCCGGATGAAAACTCAGCAGAAGTCCCGAGAAGCCTACCATGGTGGTCACAGCGCTAATGGCCACATGTTCGCCCGTGGAACGCAACACTCTGCGCAGCGAACCACGCCCTTCTTCGCGGTACCGGTGGACGATGTGGGCTCCGGCATCATTGCCGATCCCGATCACCGCCGGTAATACTACCATGTTGTAGAAGTTCATCCTGAGCCCAATCCCCTTCATCACCAGCAACATCCACAGCACGCCTACCACCATCGGCAGAAAAGCGAGAAAAGCGAGTCTGAAACGCAGGAAGTTGGCCCACATCAGGAGCATCACAATTATCAGGCTGGCTATGACCATGTACGGTGCTTCCTGTCGCATCAGCCGGAGCATGTCCGCAGCTACAATCGACGAGGATCCCGCATAATAGGTCTCCCCATCCGGCAGGACCACCTCACCCACATCGTCGGCAAATGCCATGGACTTGCGACCATCAGAAAGTCCAACAGCCGGATAGATGGTGACAAAGGTCCCCAACTCCCCGGTCTTCGAAGTGAAACGCTTGCGCAACTCACCAGGAAACTCCTCCAAAGCGATGGGAGCGCGCGTCTGCGCCGCGCGCCTGAGCGTGGCCATATCGCTGTTATCCGGGAGTATCGGGTCCGCCAATAGCGTGTCGCGTATGTAGGCGATCTGGGCTAGCTTGTCTTGCTGCTGCTGCGCCGTCATAGGAAACCGCTCCTGAAGCGTTTCCACAGAGAGAATCGTAGTAGTGAACGTATCGGTGTCCACCACATGTGTCGTGGTATCGCGGTTCATCTTGTCACGCAGCACAGCAGCAACGACCGGAGTCTTGGCAGGGTCGTCCAACACTATGTAGGCCGGGTTGCGGCGCCCCGCTTCATAAAACCCCCGCCCGACTCTTGTGGCAACATCCACCCACTCCTCATATACCGGCTCCAACTCTCCGAAACGATACTCAAAGCGCACCGACGGGGCCACGATCATGGCCAGCATCACGGCTGCTATGCTGCCGAGCAGCAGCCCGCGTGCGCCAGGTAAACGCCCCTTGCCAGGACGTATGGCTCCACCGTCACGCCTGAATCCAGTCCGGCCAAGCACCCATTCGAATGCCACCAGCATCGAAGGGAGTACAAAGAGCATGGCGACCAGCGCCAGCAGCACGCCGCTGCCAGCTATGAAGCCGAACTGACTAAAGCCTTGGAAGTCGGCAATGACCAGCACATACAGCGCGGAGGCTGTGGTAAGCGCGCCGACAGCGATCGCCTGTCCTGTGGACATAAAGGTGCGGACCGCAGCCTCCTGCGGACTGTACACCGTGCGCTCCTCCACATACCTTGCATAGAAGTGGATGCCGTAGTCGACCCCAAGACCGAACAGGACCAGCCCAAGGGTGGAGCTAAGGAGGTTAAGCGTGCCGAACGTAAGACACGCTACGGCCGCCGTCCAACACAGACTGGCTAACAGAGGGACGCCGATAATGAGGGCCGTGGTTGGCGCCAGTAACAATTCCAGCAGCACGGCGCGGCGGTTCAGACGGCGAAAGCCTCGTGCCTGGCCAGCCTTGTAGAGGAAGTAGACCATTATCACCAGGAGCACGCACAGCAGGCCCGTTCCAAATGAGCCCATCACGTCATTCGTGACGGTACGCACCTCGATCCGGTGGCGCCAGAGGCGTCCCGCCAACGCCGTGGTCAACTCCGGGTGAAAGGAGCTGGGCTCCAAGCTCGCGATCGTGCGCTCCATCGCGCCGTAGAGATGCTCGATGTAGCCTACATCCGTAACCGAGCCCCCTGTAAAGAAGCGCACAACAAGGGTGATGCTGTCCTCTGACACGTAGTACTCCTTACCGATGATGCGGTCAAAAGTGGCTTGCAGCTCATCTGCTGCGTCATTCTCTTCTTCCTCTTCATCGTTCAAATCGAAAAAGAAGGGGTTTGCCTCCAGCTTCGCCTCGTAGATGGCGTCGTCGAGCTCTGCCACAACCTGATCCAGCTCCGCGTCAGTGGCGATATACAGCGCGTTGTCTCGCAGAAAATCCGTCTCACGGCGCAGCTCCGCCCGTACGAAAAACAACTCTCCATCCTCGGAACGTTCGTCACGCAGGGCAAGCGCCAATGGCACTATCTCCTCTGCGAACGCCAGACTGGCCTCAAAGGAGGGGCTCTCTACGGCCAGATCCACCGATACATCTCCGCCCCCGATCGTGGCACGCATCTGCTCCAGAGCCCGCACGCTCGGGTATTGCTCCGGTATGAGGCTGGCAAAGTCTGGATCAATGACAAGGTTGCGCGTGACATGCACGCTGGCGATCGTGGCCAAGAGCGCAAGACCCAACACCCATATGGGCTGGCGCACCACGGCCCTGATACACGGGTGCAGCAGCCTGAAAATGTGCTCCATTTCAGTCCTCTACTCCAATAGCAATGGCGTCAAAATATGCGTCCGAAGTGCCTTCCGTGTTGTCTGTATCACCCCATACCATGATGAACAACGGGCGTGCCGGCGCCTCTTTGCCAAACAGCATCAGGTAATCTTCGCGCACTCTGCGCCGGATCTGTTGCCATCTGCCCAGGCCATCTAGCGCACTTGATACGACAAGGACGCGAAGTCTGCCGAACCGTGCGGTGGTACCAACCGGCAGCGTAGAGCTGTACGTGTACTTGATGACGCAGGGGCGTCTGAGCCAGTCTTTGCAGTCAAAGGCCACATAGAGTGCGGCACCGGTGTCGTTGGTTGCATTACTGGTTTCCTTAGCGCCTTGTGGCAGCTGCTCCGCGCGCCATCGCCACGAAATCACCGGATGCTGGTTGGTATCCCAGTCAAATCCTTCGGCGCCATTGAGGCGGGCCACCTGCACGGTTTCGTTGTGCGTATATACCCGGAGCATCTGTTCGCCGTCGACGGTCACGACCTCGACGTAGTCGTTGTCCCGTACTAGCGTCGCTGGTAGCGGACTGGCTTCGCGAGACCGTCGATCCAGTGTGCGCCACTTGGACGGGACCGGGCCTGGGTAGTTGAAGTCTTCCACGGTTACCTGCTGTGCGCTGGCTGCACCGGCTCCTGAATACGACAGCAGGACTGCCAGTCCGAGTCCGCACAGCCCGCTCCTTGAGAATTGCAAAGGCTTAGTGAAAGGTCCTTTGAGGGTTGCACGTAGGACGCGCACAACGAGCCGCGGGTTACTTTGGGGCATCGGCAGTCTGTGTGCGGCCGCGCTCTATGGCTGGCAAGCCGGCAAAGAACAGTAGGTTAATGCCGCGCTGCACCAGGGCGATGGCGGCAAACAGCGCGAAGATATGTGCTTCAGAGACCTCCAGTGCGCTGGACAGTCCTACCGCAACGCTCATAGTAACCAGATCAATCGCGGGCAGGAACGGGATGCGCGAAATCAGGATCGTCACGGCCGCATAGGTGAACCACACTTTAAGCGGCACCTCCGGCATGGCTACATGCCACATGGCAATCTCCGCGCACTGTCTCAGCAACAGTCGTGCCACATGAATGCCGTAAACGGCCAGTGCGGGACGCCACGGCATGCCGAACACATACTTCCATACGCGCACCAGGATCGCTAATAACACGACCAGCCCGATGCCGCCGCCGACCAAAGTGCTCTGGGCGCGCTCTCCGACCAGGTCCGCCAGTGTGACTTGGCCCGTGAAAATGAACACAATGATTAGCACAATGGCTACCGAGGTCGAGGCCGCCGAAGAGAGGATGTTTTGATCCCGAATAGTCTTCATCAGCTCTACAGGTGGCTCTCTGACGTGGCGCGACGCCCATGAAAAGAGGAACACTTCGCCGGAATAGCCAAGCACATCTTTGTTCAGGATGCGCTTCTTGATAAATGCGGGAATGCCGTCGCTAACGCGGAACTCCCAGGTGATGCGATATGCCAGAATCTGTGATGCGGGCAGTGCAAAGTACACTACCAGAAGCAGCGCGTAAAAGTGGGGCTGAAGTGGCAGACCCGCTACGACCTGTGCGAGGTCTACGTCCCGAAGCTCCCAGATCAGGTAGGCGACGATGGCGCCCACCAGGGACCTGCGCCCCCATTTGAGCAGGCTGCGACCGTGCCTAGAAGCGGCGAGCGTCCGCCAGTTGCGCCAGAAGGCGTCAAACGCTAGGCCCAGCTGCCTGCGTATTTGCGGCGATCGAGGAATCGGAAGTAGCGTTGACTGCCGGTGTGTGCGCAGGTTAGAAACACATCAGACCGCATTTTGTTAAGACGGGCCCCGGTCGAACGTTCTTCTGAATGCCCTTATGAGCGCGGCGGAATTAGCTCAGTCCAAAGAGCTGCCCACATACGAGTCGATGAAAATCGGCGAGTCGTTCGCAACACACAGGTTCGTCAGCGAGGAGGACGTCTTAACCTTCGCGCGGATCACCGGCGACGACAATCCTATCCATGTGGACGCGGAGTATGCCGCACAAACGCCGTTTGGCTTTCGGATAGTGCATGGGGTATTCCTTCTAGCACTCATTTCGAAGGTGCTGGGGCACGACTTTCCTGGGCCGGGGTGTGTTGCGACGAACATTTCCTGCCGGTTCTTGCGGGCCGTCCCGATCAATTCCCGCGTCAAGGTGGAGGTGAAGGTGTCGGAAAAGCTGGAAAAGCGGCGGCAGGTGAAGGTCGGCACGTACATTTACAACGATGCAGGCAAGCTCGCTATGGCAGGAGAGGCGGTGTTTATTCCGCCCACGGGAGAGGGTCCGGCATAGAGTGTCCCCCACCCTGCAGCTCTGACGGCCTTATTGGCCGTTGGCAGCCTCTGCCCCGTCGCGAATCTGAATGCAGCGGTGCTCTTCAAAGGCGAATGGCACAAAGCGGCTAATCGCCTGTTTTTCTGCGGCGGTGATCAGGGTCTGGCCCAGTTCGTCACTTTGAAGAAGTGCCAGGATGGCCCGGGCCCTCTTAGCATCGAGCGAGTCGAATACGTCGTCAAGCAGCAGGATGGGTGATTCTTCCAGGCGACTGTTCAGGTACTGATACTGTGCTAGCTTGATAGCAATGCCGAAGGTGCGATGTTGGCCTTGAGAGCCGTAGTCGCGCAGCGCGAGGCCGTCTATTGAAAGATGTATGTCGTCTAGGTGTGGGCCCACCAGTGTCCGGCCGACTTTCTGTTCACGTTGTGCCCTAGAAGCTAGGCGTTCGTGAAACAGGTCATGCAACTGGTCTTGGCTGTCGACGGCATCCGGCGGAGCGATGGCGCACTTGTAGGTCATGGCGGGTTCTTCTGTTACAGCGTTCAGAAGCTGATACGCCTTTGTAACGAATCCCGCAAAATCCGCCAGGAAGCGGCTGCGTGCCTTGATGAGCAGGCTTCCTAGATTCACCAGGGAGGCATTCCACGAATCCAGCATTGCGGCATCGGGCGTCTCGCGTTTGCGTCGTGCCTGGTCTAGCATTCTGTTGCGTTGGCTTAGCACGCGTCGGTAGCGGAGAAGCGTTGTCAGGTACGCTGGCCGCTCCTGGCTCAATATGTTATTGACAAACCGGCGCCGTTCTGTTGGCGCACCGGCGGTGATGGCGATATCACTAGGAGCAAAGGCCACCACGGGAAGCATGCCGACCAGATCTGCCCGGCGCTCGATGCGCGCGCCGTTTGAAAAGATTTGCTTGCGCCGCCGCCGATCAAATGTCAGGCGGATCTCAACAGCTCGGCGGCGCGTGCCGCCGAAGGCACCGGTCAGCTGAAAAAACGGGGCATTCTTCTGGAGCGCATGGAGGTCTGTGTTCGTCAGAAAACCTTTGGTGAGGCACAGGTAGTGAACTGCTTCCAAAATATTCGTCTTACCGGCACCGTTGGGTCCGTAGATGAGATTGAGTTTTGGCGCGAACTCCAGACGGGTATCGGTGTGGGCCCTGAATGACTGCATTCGGAGCCAGTGTATCTTCATCCAGTTGTCCGACTTCCTGATCAGATTAGCCTGCGGGACACTGCCCGTGACGGCCCTTTACTCCCGATTCCTATGCACGGTTCAACGCAGCTTCATCATCAGCTACAATCACTCGTCACGGAGCAGCGCAATCCACGATCGCAACACATAGATACGGCCGAAATCCCAGAGATTCTGCGCATCATCAGCGATGAGGATCTTGGCGTAGCGGCAGCGGTGCGCCAGGAGCTGCCTTTCATTGCCGAAGCGGTGAAGCTCATTGTGGAGTGCTTTCAGAATGGGGGACGCCTGTTCTATGTCGGAGCTGGAACGAGCGGGCGCCTTGGGATTCTGGACGCATCGGAATGTCCGCCGACGTTCGGAACGGCGCCGGATATGGTTCAAGGCATCATCGCTGGGGGTCCGAATGCGGTGTTCCGGTCTCAGGAGGGTGCAGAGGATGTGGAATCTGACGGTGCCGCGGCCCTTGCCGAGCACGGCGTCACGGCCAGGGACATCGTTTGCGGCATTGCTGCGAGTCGCCGTACCCCATATGTTGTTGGCGCTGTCAAGGCGGCCAGAACGCTGGGTTGCCAGACGCTATTTGTGACGTGCAATCCGCGCCGCAGTTTTACGCTCCAGGTCGATATAGCTATTTGCCCGGTCGTGGGTCCAGAGGTCATTATGGGATCAACACGCATGAAGAGCGGGACGGCACAGAAGCTTGTCCTCAACATGCTCACGACAGCAGCGATGGTGCGCATGGGCAAGGTGTATGAGAACATGATGGTTGACCTTCAGATGAGCGCGAGGAAGCTGGTGGAGCGGTCACGTCGTACGGTGATGATTGTGACGGGTCTGGATTACCATGACTCGGCCTTGGCGCTGCGGGCGGCGGGCGGCCACGTAAAGACCGCGCTGGTCATGGTGTTGGCGAGCGTGGACCGGCAAGAGGCTCAGCGACGGCTGGAGCGTGTTAACGGCTTTGTCCGCGCGGCGATCGCCATGACAGACGCTGCCGAGTAGCCGGCCATTGACCAATGTCCTATGGGTTCTCATTCCTTGCCTCATTCCACATGCGGCAAAAAGGGGTCACGTGTGTGGCCACAGGCTGGGGAGAGGTTTGACCTGTGCGGGTCGGCGATGCGGCTGGATGCCGCTGGCGCGGGCTTGGCCCATCTTCGTCACTCGGGCTGAGAGTCTCCTGGCTCAGTGGTCACGTTCGTCCTCATTGTCCTCCTGGGGGACCGATGTCAGGACGTCTTAGGCCCTTGTTCCTATCGAAGTCGCGCGGTTTCGCTCTAATTGGCGTTGTAGGGAAATGGACAGTGATACGGGACCTCGCCGCCGGAGCACCCGTAACACAACCCCGGCCCAGACGCACGTGCAGCGTCATCTTCGTACAAGCCTCTCAATACCGCCTCAGAAACGGCCAGGTACGACCCACATTCGCCCTCCTTCATTCCCGACGCATCGGTGGAGAATCCACACAGCGAATCCTGCTCAACCTCGCACAGACTTTCAGTATCTCTAAGCAGGACTGGCCCGAATTCGCCAACCAGGTTGCCGCGCGCCGGAGAGGACAAACCTGCATCCTGTTGACGGACTTTGATGAACACTTCCGGAACGCGGTGGATGACATCGTCAAAAGGCTCCTGGACCAAGGCTTTGACATCCATGCAAGACCCCCGGATCCTCGCGACACCATTCTCACGGACAAGGTCGAACATCTCGATGCAAGAACCGTCGGAGACCAGCGCCTGGCGCTGGAAGCGCTGAAACTGCTGGGCATGGAAGACCTCTTGCGTGAACTGCATTAAGCCACACTTTATGGCAGGCTTTTCTGGCGGCTACACGGCTGTCTTCCCGGGCATTGCGGGCATGGACGCTATCCTGCGCTACCATGGATACGACACCGTCGCCCACCCACTGAGCACATGGGGAATCCTGGAAGGCAACCCGACGCAGGCGCATGTGCGCGCAGGAGGTAAACTGGTGCCCGCCGCCGTTCTCATCAACGTGATGCTGAATGATGACCAGGCGATTGCGGGGTTTTTCTGCGGCGCCGTGCGGGTGGTGCACCAGGCCGGTTGTGCCTATACCTAGCGGCGTACCATGGCTCCGGTGGAGGCGCCCTTTCCGGTGGTGGTGACGACCAACAGCGGATATCCTCTGGATTGGAATCTGTACCAGAGGATCAAGGGTATGTGTGCCGCTGCGGCGATCACTTTACCGGGCGGCCCGATTGTGGCTGCTGCCCAGTGTGCGCATGGGTTTCTGGACCATGGAGCATTCAAGCGGCAGCTGTTTCGTTACGCTTCGTCCGCCGCTCGTAGGCGTGCGATCCGCCATTCGGCTGCCGAACCGGACCAGTGGCAGACGCAGAACTTGAATCAGGTTCTGGAGCGCTGCCGCGTTCAGGTGTTCAGCACGTTGCGCCCCGAGGCGGTACGCCGGGCGCACATTGAGCCTGCGCGTGGGGTGCGCGAAGCGATCGACCGGGACCTTCTCCGGCTGGGAGATAGGGAAGCGCGTGTAGCGATCATGCCCGAGGGGCCGCTGACGATTCCATACCTGGCCTGACGCGCTGGTTATGGCGCGGCTGTATCTGCCTGATGGCCGCTGAGGCTTCTGGGCGTGCGGACCGATTGTCGGGCATCACGATCGCCACCAAATGACCATACTCGACACGGATAGCTGCGACACTGTCATCAGAAACAGGGCCGCTGCGTAGGCCTGCCCATCTCCCCCATGATCCAGCAGGCTACCTGCTCCAAAGACTGCCGCTTCACCTGTCAGAACATCACAAGGCAAGACGGCATGCGATACCTGACGGATGCGTTGGATCCGACCGTTGTCAGGTCATCGGACGTGGAACTGGGCAGGCGTAGGTCTGCGAGGCAGCGAGGTACGAGATTCTTGCTCACAGATTGCATATACTGACCCTATGCTTTGCAGTACAGGTGAGGCGGTGGGAGCTTCGCCGAAGTGCCTGTCGCCGCACAGCGTCGTGCCACGGGACGTGCCAGCCGCGGCACCCATTTACCAGCCAGTCCCGAGGGGACTTGATGCCAGGAAGACCTTTCCTAACCTTTCGCTCCCGGCTATCTCTGCTACGAAAGCCCGCATCCTGTGCGCGCTCGGGGGCCTAGTCTGTGTTGTCCTTGTGTCCGCATTTATCGTGCCACATCCTGAGAACATGCAGGGCAGTACGGTGCCGCAATTAATTTGGCATAGGTTGCCTTTTGATGCGTGTGGTGAAGACTGCTATGTCGTGGGTTGTCTTGGCCCATGCACTACGTTCCATGTGCTGGCTGGCGAGAAGTGCTGTGACCCTGGAGCGAACGAATACGTGTTCTGCCTGTATGGCGGCCCATGACTGACCAGCATGTCGTGGTTATGAGGCTGTGGCTGTTGGTGGCTGTGCTTTCGGTTGGATGTACTGCCGCTCCCCAGGAGAGTCAGATCCTAGACGCACCGGTATTGCCATTTGATGAGCTGTTTGCTCCTGCGGACACCGTCCGTCTGGATCCGTCCATCATCATAGGCGCGATCATGTTCCTGGATGTCAATCAGGAGGGAGACCTTTTGGTGACGGATTTCATAGGGGGTGGCGTTAACCTGTTTGCGTCGTCAGGGGAACATATCAGGACCTACTCGCCGCAGGAGTGTTTGCCCGATGACGAGGACCTTACTCCTTTTAGCGCTCGCTTCGCGGATAGGGGTCACGTAGTTACGAAGGACCTTGGGGACAAGGTGGTGGTTCTCACCGCAGATGGCCGCTGTGTTAGCGCCACCCGGCGGATGCTCCACCGCGCTAAGGGATTTTGTGCGAGCGGCGATTCCCTCTTCTTTCTTGTCTGGCCTAACCCTTGGACCTCGTCATCAAGTCATAATAGCGTAGTGGTGTATTCGCCTGAACTACAAGTGCTGCGGGACATCCCTGTGGAGTGGCCTAAATTCCCCAGGCTAAACGTCCCCTTTAGCGCGATGTGGGACCGTAGCATAGACTGTTTTGGTGATGGACCGTACTTCACGTACCTAGAGTCCATGGACGCCATTCCTGTGCGCTTCGATGCGAAGGCAGCACAACAGCGTCCAGAGTTTTATTCACCGCGACCACAGGATTTGCAGCGACATATGTCTCGAGAGGAGATGAGAGCGGAGTACGACAAGTACCTCACGACCTCCGCTGTCTTTGCGCTCACCAGTCAGACTCGTATGGTAGTGTATAGCCACCTGGCCGATCGGTGGCGGCTGGAGGGGATAGAAGGTACCGGGGGCCAATATGGCATCAGCGTTGCCAGTAATGTCGGTCGCTTTCCCCCTCGCAGTACGATCTCTCCTGTCTGGCCTGATGCCGCTGGCAATGGTTACATCTATAGCCAGGGAGACCATGAGCCATTGGCTGATGGTGATGTAGGCAATCCTTTGATCTTCCGGTACCGCTTTATTCCACCTCAGGATGCGGATGAATAGTCGTTTGCAGTACACCATGTGGTTTGGCGTGCCATTTCTGGCAGCTCTGGTTGCGCTCAGTGGCCTGCGGTTCTGGTTTGCGGGCGACAACAGTCCGGCGCCACCGGTCAGTGACGTGGCGCTTGTCCCGGACCATTCAATGCTTGTGGGGCAGCCGCTCCCCGCAGCGGCGCTCCTCGAAGTGCAATCCAAGGCTCCGGCCGCAGAACTGGGGTTGGCCATACCCGATACGGCGGTAGTCATACTGCTGGGGGGTGTGGGATGCTCGGACAACCAGGTGAAGCTGCTCCGCTATTGGTCGGAGCAGGGCGAGGAGACTGGTCTGCGCGATCTTCCTGTGCTGGCTATCTATGCCGATCCCCTCGTGGGAATTGAGCAGGGCGCCTATGAGTCGCTGCTCTTGCGGCGCGTAAGCCAGGCGACCTTTCCCTTTCTCGTATCACAAGACCCGGAGTTCAACCCGCGGGCCATGGGGATCCGCACGCCGCAGGTGGTCTTGGCCGAGTCGCAGGTCATCACGCATGTGTTCGATCAGCGAGCGGAGTTCAGATCACCGGTGCTGCAGTGACCCTTGGACGTGCCAGCCGCGGCAACCTTTTGCCAAACCACTCCCGAGGGGACTTGATGCCACGAAGTACCCATTCGGAAATCCGGTTATTTGAGCACATGTCAGTTGATTAGTGCCGCGCGGAGGTGGTTGTCGAGCCATTGATCCCTCTGTGCATATCTTGGGTGGTACAACTCGTGGCGCTGCCAGCGCCGACGAACGCGTATGCCGCCGGTGTCGTTACACGCCTGCTGCCAGCGCCGGTGCCCACGCTGCGCGCGGATTCAGATAGGATGCAAGATGTGCAGAGCTTGGCCGTGGGCACGTGACCGACGACGCGCAGCACGCAGTCTGGAGCACGCTCTTGCTTCATAAACATCCGTGCGGTACTACAACGTTTTTCGGCGCGCAGATACGCTATCTGATCTGTCGCGCGCATGACTACCTGGCTGCGGCGGTTGGCGGCCGCACTTCGTTTGGCCGTCTGCGAGCCCTGGATGGCCTGGTCCGACGCCCAGTGGCAGGCCTGCCTGCCTCGTGTGGTGTGTCTGAGCCGTTTTGGTGCGGGGCCGCTGCACCTTGAGCAGTCCAGAGCGTGCATGGTTGGCGTTCTACCAAACGACACGGCCTGTTACGCCGATGCTATCCCTCACGGCCAACGCGCCTGACCAGACGGACAGGCTCAACCCAAGTTTGTCAATGTAGTGGATTTTTTACGTGAGGTAACACATCCCTGACATACAGGGATGGTGAGAAGGGCGGGTTTTACCGGTGTGTTTTACATGTTCGCGTGCCCTTGAGAGGGGCGTCTTGCTTTCATTCTGCGGGTGTACGTGCCGGTTTTGAGCCCCACCGCGCGGAAGACTTTACGGTGGAACGGCTTGAGGTCCTGGTCTTTCTTGAGCAGGGTGCAATGGGTTGCGTTTTGTGGGAGCACGGTTGTTACACGATGCATCTGGTTGAGCTTGACCTTGAGTGTGCCCCAGCTGCTGTGGATGTCGACGGTTCTCAATAGGCTGCGTATCAGATGCGCTGCGTGAAAGGCGAGAATGGACAGGAAGAGGTGGGCTTCTATGCGAAGGTCCCGACTGTGGTAGATCGGACGTAATCCAAGATCCGATGTCATGGTGCGGAACGTGCGTTCGATCTCAACTGTCCAACGACAATTAGAATTGAGGTTGGAGAGGAGGAGGAGGAGGAGGAGACTCCCGGGCTGAGCCGCGAGCGGCGAAGAAGATGTTGCCTCTGGCCGAAATGAAAACCTCGGCATCCCGGACGATTGTTCTTTCGGTGCTCATTTGCCCTGCCCACACGCACCTCTGCCGACGCTTCGCCTGTACTCTCACGGGTACAGGCGCACGGCTCGAGGAGTTGCGTTGTTGGCTATTCATTTCACAACGAGCGACTTGCACCCCCTGTACTAACGCCGGTTAGCCTAGCGCACCATTTCGTACCCTCCACGATAGGCTGAGGCCACTACCAACCGGAGCGACCATGTGTTGGGCGGGATTCGCACCCGCCACAGGGACGCGCCCTTCCTACGGCGCACGACCAAGTTGAGTTGGGATGACGCCTGACACCCTTTAAGAAGGGGCTTATAAAGGTGGCTTAACACGAGGCGGGATTCCAATCAGCTTGAGCGGACGAAGGGGTCCGGTACCAAGGTCAGCGGATTGCTCCTTCCGCGGCAACGTTTTCCCGAATGCACATTACCAATGCGCGGAGCAGCCATCGCCGGCTATCCATGCCTGTAGTCCCCCGGAATTGACTCCTGAAGCGCACGCAGTCAGAAGCGCGCCCGTCGCCGGTAGGAGGGCCCAGTGCATATGTCGTTCCTACCTCGCGCCCGGAATGCTTCGCCACACGTATTTCGGTCACCGACTATGTGTTGCTCCGCCGCCGTAACCAGTTCACCGTAAGGAGCAATAACGCGGCGAACACGATCAGAAACGTCGCAATGGCCAGGATCGCCGGACTGATCTGTTCCCGAATTCCTGACCACATCTGGCGCGGGATCGTGCGCTGGTCGACGCCGCCCATGAACAGCACCACGACAACCTCGTCAAACGAAACGGCGAAGGCGAAGAGTGCGCTGGAGATTATTCCGGGTGAAATCAGGGGTAGCTGCACACGCCGAAAGGTGGTCCAGGGGCCCGCGGCCAGGCTCGCGGCTGCCCGCGTGAGGTTGCGGTCGTACGCGGCCAGCGTTGCCGTGACTGTAACGACCACAAAGGGCACGCCCAGCGTCGCATGCGCAAGGATGAGGCCAAGATGCGTCTGCCCAAGCCCAAGCCCGGAGTAGAAGAAAAACATGCCGGCCGCTGCAATAATTACCGGCGTCACCATTGGCGAAATAAGGACCGCCATGACCATCCGTCGACCGGGCATGGCTGGACTCGCCAGACCCAACGCCGCCAGCGTGCCCAGTGCCGTGGCCAGTGCCGTCGCGCTGGCCCCGATTACGAGGCTGTTCACCAGACTCGCCGATCAGGTCTCGTTTTCGACGATCTCGCGGTACCACCGCAGGGACCAGGCCTCCAGATCAAGACGGAGCATCGCTTCGGTGAAGGTGAAATACGGCTCTGCATTGAAGCTGAGTGGAACGATCACAATGATCGGAGCCAGCAGGAATACGAAGACGAGTGTGCAGAAAGCCAGGTAGACGACTCGGGCTGGGCTCAGATGGATGGTGCTTTTCATCACCCCAGCCCCATCCGCTCGACGCCCACCAAGCGATCGTACACCGCGTACAGCACGAGAACGCCCACGAGCAGCACGCCGCCCAGCGCCGCGGCCAGCCCCCAGTTCAGTGAGGTCTGCATATGGTAGGCGATCATATTGGAGATCAGCTGCCCGTCACTGCCCCCGACCAGTGCGGGGGTGATGTAATAACCGATCGCCAGGATAAATACCAGGAGGGCCCCGGCGCCCACACCGGGAAGCGACTGCGGCCAGTACACGCGCAGGAAGGCTTGCAGCGGCGTAGCGCCGAGCGAGGCCGCGGCATTCATATGGGTCGAGGGGATCCCGCGCATCACCGAATAGAGCGGCAGGACCATAAACGGCAGCAGTACATGGGTCATGGCCACGATCGTTCCGGTCATGTTGTACACCATGGCCAGTCGCCCGTCGTCGCTTACCAGGCCAATAAGAACCATAAGGTCATTCAGCACCCCTTGGGTCTGAAGCAACACGATCCATGCGGTAGTGCGTACCAGAAGCGAGGTCCAGAATGGGACCAGCACGAGAATCAGGAGCAGGTTCGAATCCGTCCGATGGCCGGGGTGGCGCGAATGCGTATCCTTATCGGTATGGGCAAGATCGGAATGGCGAAGGCCGCGAGCGTTACCGGGAGCAGCGTGACTTCGCATTCCATTTCGGCATATTTTGGGGCACCATCCCGACGGGCTATCCTGTTGACCAACAACGCGACGCTTAATGTGCCCGGACACGGATCTACAATCCGCCTGCGGGTTTCCATAGACCCGGCGCGGGCGAGAGCACCGGGTGCTCACGAAGGAAGGCATTAAAGAACGGGCATTATGCGCAGAATGCAGTGGGTGCGCTTCCAGCGCTTGTTGAACGTAGCGCGACCGCGGGCAATCTGGGGGATGGCCGCGCACCTCAGGCGTCGTGCGGGTTGGAACCCAGGGCTGCCCCGGGCAGTGCGGCGTCATCGCGCACCGGCAGCGAGAACCACCGGAAAAGACTTCGTGAGTACAATCAAGGCGTTCTTTCAGCGGGTCAGCCATGGCCACCCGAAAGACGCAACAGGCAGAAGAGGGTGTGGAGACCGGGATTCCGGTACCGGAACCGGGATGCACATGCAATCTGTCGCGGCGGGCCGGTCCTGGCCGGGAGGGCATCTGGAAATGCTTTGGGCTGCGGCCGCGGCAGAGAGACCCAGGGAGCATAGATCCAAGGCGGAGAGCCCTCGCAGCACTGTTGGCGGCATCCAGCCAATAGCGAAACCTATGAAGCCGACTACGGCCGTATTTGCGCACCGGTGTCGTGGGTAACCGTGCACGCACCGCCCATGTGGAATTCAGGGGCATCTCCAAGAGCTACGACGGTCGCACGCTGGTCGTCAAGAACCTCGACCTCAGCATTCGTACAGGCGAATTCGTAACGTTTCTGGGGCCCTCGGGGTCAGGAAAGACCACAATCCTGATGATGCTCGCAGGGTTCCAGTCGCCCACAGCGGGCGAGATTCTACTCGACGGCCGCCCCATCCAAGACCTGCCGGCGCGGAAACGCGGGATAGGGATGGTCTTCCAGAACTACGCGCTCTTCCCGCACATGACTGTAGGCGCCAACTTGGCGTTTCCGCTAGAGGTGCGCAACGTGGGCGCGGAGGAACGCACTGAGCTGGTTGATCGAGTGCTCCGGCTTGTCCGCCTCGAGGGCTTTGCTGACCGCCGGCCCAGCCAACTCTCTGGTGGTCAGCAGCAGCGGGTGGCAATCGCGCGTGCCTTAGTATTCGAACCCGAACTGGTGCTGATGGACGAGCCTCTGGGGGCGCTCGATCGGAGCTTGCGCGACGAGATGCAGTACGAAATCCGGCGCATCCATCGCACCCTGGATGTGACCGTCGTCTACGTTACGCATGATCAGCAGGAGGCGATGGTCATGTCGGACCGGATCGCAGTGCTGCGAGAGGGAATCGTTGAACAGATTGCGGTACCCGAGGGATTGTACGAGGAGCCGGAGCGCGCATTCGTCGCCCGGTTCATTGGTGAGAGTAACCTGCTCAAAGGACGTGTGACCGCTGTGCTGGATGAGGTTTGCGAGGTGGAAACGGGCGGTGAGAAGGTCCACGCGCTGAAGGTGGTGGCATGTGAGACAGGAGATCCCGTAACGCTATCGATACGGCCCGAACGCGTTGCGATCAACTCGGTACCGGGCCGCTATAAGAACGAAGTAAGCGCAACGGTGGAAGACTTGACGTTTCTGGGCGATCAGCTGCGTGTGCGTCTGACCGCGTGCGGCCGAAGTGACTTCATCGTTACTATTCCTAATATCGTGGGGCACAGCCCACTGCTCAGAGGCGACTCCGTTCGCATTGGGTGGACGGCCCTCGACTGCCGAGCCCTCAACCATGAGCGCTCCTGACCAAAAGGCATAAACCCATGAGCCATCGTGTTAAGTCGGTTATTCCAGCCATCCTAGTTGCCTTGTGCGCTGCCGCGTGCGGATCGGGCGGATCAGATAAGCCACGCTCCATCACGACCGTATCTTGGGGAGGTTCATTCGGACGTGCTGTCAATGAGGCCGTAAACATTCCCTTCACCGAGGCGACCGGCATCGGGATTGGGGTTGAAGACTATAACGGTGGTCTCGCCCAGATCCGCGCACAAGTAGACATCGGCGTCATTCACTGGGATGTAGTGGATTTAGAGATTACCGATGCGGTGCGGGGATGCGATGAGGGGCTGTTGGAACGGATCGACCTCAATGCTCTGCCGCCCGGAGCCGACGGAACACCTGCCGCGGAGGACTTCGTGGTGGACGGCCGGTACGCTTGCGGAGCAGGCAGTCTCTACTGGTCGACGGTGTATGCGTACAACGACGATAACATTCCCGGTGCCAAGCCGACCACGATGGCCGACTTCTTCGACCTTGAGGCGTTTCCTGGTCGCCGCGGGATGAGGCGGGTTCCGCAAGCAAACCTGGAGTTCGCGCTAATCGCCGACGGTGTTCCACTCGACCAGGTGTACAGCACGCTTGACACGCCAGAGGGACTCGATCGTGCCTTTGCCAAACTCGAATCGATCAAGGACGAGGTCATCTGGTGGGAAGCGGGCGCACAGCCACCACAGCTGTTGGCTGACGGGGAGGTGGTCATGACCACCGCGTACAATGGCCGCATTTTCAATGCGCAAGTACTCGAAGACCAGCCGTTCGTGATCGTGTGGGACGGGCAGCTGCTTGATGTGGGTCAGGTCGCGATCGTCGCGGGGACGCCCAGGCTTAAAGAGGCACTGGAATATCTAGCCTTCGCAACCAGCGCCGAATCGTTGGCGCGAATCGCACGTCGGATTTCGTATTCCCCCATGCGAAAATCGGGGATGGCACTGGTAACCACCCATGTGGTGGCGGGTGTGGACATGGAGCCGCACATGCCGGCGAGTCCCGCCAACGTGGCGCGTGCCCTGCGTTTCGACTGGGCCTGGTGGGTCGACCACCAAGACGAAATGAACGAGCGTTTTAGCGCATGGCTGGCTCGTTAAGGGTGTCTGCGCGTCTGCACCGCCGCGCGCAGTTGCGTGCGTTCGGACTCGTTGCACCTCTTTTGATCTTCGTCGGCTTGACCTTTGTTACGCCCTTAGCGACGATGCTTGTTCGAAGTGTCTACGATCCGGTAGTAGCTGATGCACTGCCTGAAACGCAGATGCTTCTCAAGGACTGGGACGGGGAGGAGGGGCTTCCGTCGGAAGCTGTCTATGCCGCCGTAGCTAAGGAACTGAAACGCGCGGGGGCTGAGCGCACGCTCGGCCAGGTGGCCTCAAGAATCAATCGCGTGCAGGGAGGGCTGCGCAGCGCGCTTGCGCGCACTGAGCGGGCGTTGCGCGATGTTGAGCAAGGTCCGTGGCGCGAGACCATGGGGGCTATTGACCCAATCTGGGCCGATCCCGCGACTTGGCATGCAATCCAGGCGACAGGTGAACGATTCACTTCGCGCCACTACCTGAATGCCTTGGATCTGCAGCGCCTGCCAAGCGGAGCGGTGGTCGCACAACCTCAGGAGCGTCGAATCTACCTGCGGCTATTCTGGCGGACCATAATAGTGAGTAGTATAATCACCCTGCTGTGTCTTGCACTGGGGTATCCGATTGCGCTCCTGATCGCCCGTTCGCCGCCCCACCGTGCGAACCTGCTCCTGATTCTAGTGCTGGTCCCATTCTGGACTTCGCTCCTGGTGCGCACTACCGCATGGATCGTGTTGCTTCAGACCCAAGGGGTTCTGAATGATCTTTTGGTTGTTCTTGGGCTTATAAATGACGACGGGCGGCTGGCCATGGTGTACAATATGACCGGAACGATAGTGGCCATGACCCATGTGCTGCTGCCGTTTATGGTCCTGCCGCTCTATTCGGTGATGCGCGGGATCCCCTCGGTTCATATGAAGGCCGCGGCCTCTCTCGGTGCCAAGCCGTTGCAGGCCTTCCTGCGCGTGTATTGGCCGCAGTCGCTACCCGGTGTGGGCGCCGGGGCCCTCCTAGTCTTTATCCTGGCCATCGGTTACTACATCACCCCCGCTTTGGTAGGGGGCAGTGACGGGCAGCTGATCTCCAATATGATCGCCTACCATATGCAGACCTCGCTGAATTGGGGGCTGGCTGCCGCGCTGGGCGGCGTGTTGCTCGTGGGCGTTCTTGTGCTGTACGCGGTGTACGATCGGCTTGTGGGCGTTGAGCGGATGGGACTGGGGTGATGAAAAGCGCCTTTCGTCTGGGTCCAGCCCGAATCGTCTACCTGGCTTTCTGCACATGCGTATTCGTGTTCCTCGTGGCTCCGATCATTGTGATCGTCCCGCTCAGCTTTAATGCCGAGCCGTATTTCACCTTCACCGAAGGGATGCTCCGCCTAGACCCGGAGGCGTGGTCACTGCGATGGTACCGCGAGATCATCGAGAACGAGGTGTGGTCGGCGAGCCTAGTGAACAGCCTTGTTATCGGGGTCAGCGCGACGGTGCTGGCCACGTTACTGGGCACACTGGCGGCGTTGGGTCTATCGAGTCCAGCCATGCCTGGTCGACGGATGGTCATGGCATTCCTTATTTCGCCGATGGTAACGCCGGTTATTATCGCTGCGGCTGGCATGTTCTTCTTTTACTCTGGGCTAGGACTTGGGCAGACACATCTTGGCCTCATCCTTGCGCATGCCACGCTGGGCGTGCCCTTTGTTGTCGTCACGGTCACTGCAACGTTAGCCGCCTACGACCGCAACCTCACGCGTGCGGCCGCGAGCTTGGGGGCGGGCCCGTGGATCACCTTCCGGCGTGTGCAGCTACCGCTGATTGCACCCGGAATAATCTCTGGCGCACTCTTCGCCTTCGCCGTTTCGTTTGATGAGGTCGTAGTGGTGCTGTTCATGGGTGGTGTCGAGCAGCGCACGATCCCGCGCCAGATGTGGGCAGGAATCCGGGAACAGATCAGTCCGGCGATCTTGGCCGTTGCGACGTTTCTGATCGTGTTCGCGGCATTATTGCTACTTACGGTGAACTGGTTACGGCGGCGAGGCAATAGATAGTCGGTGACCGAAAAACGGATGGGGATGCATTCAGGGCGTGAGGTAGGAACGACATATGCACTGCGCTCTACTACCGGCGAAGGGTGGGTATTTGACTGCCCTCGCTTCAGGAATCAGTTCTGGGGGACTACAGGTATGGATAGCCAGCAATGGCTTCTTCGCGCATTGGCAATGCCGCTTTCGGGCAACTCTGCCGCGGAAAGACCGATCAGCTGGCCTTGGCGCCGGCTGATCCGCGGGGTTTCGTCGGCGCGGATGAGCACGGTTTGTGCCACAGAGATGAAGGCTGTCTGGCAACTCGCGCGGATGTTCCGGGTGAAGGGCACCGATCGCCGTGCATCTGCGTGGTCAAGCGTAGCTGGGATGTGGTCGCAGGAACGGAGTAAGCTAAGGGGGCATATAAAGACCGCTTGACGGAGGGGGGGGGCGCGACATTCCCCTTCGTGACAGACTGATCCTAGTAGCCGATCCAGTGCTATGGGGTAAAGGTCACCACGCCCAGGAGCATCTGTGATTACTACACGCAAAGGTTTCCGAAACCCCTTTAGGGCAGCCCAGGAACCTGTGCAGGGTCTGGCGATACGAAGTCTATGCGCCGTGCTAGTTCCGGCACGAGTTTGATTTTATTCCGTGACATATCCTACGCCTAACAGTGCATTAGGATTTATGCAAACGCCGTTTCATATCGAGTGGAAACCGGCTAAGGCGGCGGAGAAGCAGAGCGCCCCATCGGAGGAGCAGGCCAAATTTCAACGCCTCCTTCGAGAGCTGTTTCAGTTTGACTGTGCCGACCTGGATTTTGGCATCTACCGGATCATGAACTACAAGCGCAGGGTTCTCGATAGGTATATTGAACGGGAGCTGCCAGAAGCGATTGAAGCTGCAGTCGGGCAGGGAGCCATCCACACAGAGGCAGAGCGTGCTAAAGTATTCGCGGAGGTACGCCAGACCGCAATGCAAGCCTTTGGAGACGACGCGTTCGCCCCCGGTGGGAAGCTTATCAAGTACCAGGAAACCCCGCTCGGCGAAAAATACATCCTCTGGCGCAAGCGCGCTTGCCATTCATTGTTGGCCGCAGACGTGCGGCGGGATGTTTACAACCACCTCTATGCCTTCTTCGGCCGGTACTACCAGGACGGCGACTTCATGCCGAAGCGCCGGTATGCATGGGAGCATCCGTATGTGGTACCCTACAGCGGTGAAGATGTCCATTTTCACTGGGCAAATCGTGATCAGTACTATGTAAAGGCTGCCGAGCATTTCAGCGACTACAGGTACCGCACAGCATCGGGAGTGTCTGTCCGCTTCTTCATGTGCTCAGCCAAAGTCGACCAGAATGACGTTAAGGGCCAGAAGCGGTTCTTCTTCCCAATACTAGATCGTACGACTTGGAACGGGGAGAGCCGCGTGCTGGAACTGCCGTTCGAGTGCCGTTCCCTTACGCCCGCCGAGGCAAAGGAGTACGGCAGGAATGGCCAGCAGAAGGCAATCATCAATCGAGCGGAATCAAAGATACCTGTGGCGCTTGCCGCCTACCCGGAGGCGGCTGCGGTGCTGCTCGGTCACCGGCAGGGTGGCGCCGACGACAGCGCCGTCTCACCTACTTATTTCACGTACCACGGGCTTCGATTCGCCCGCCGCAGGACTTCGGACTTCTTTGTCCACCGAGATCTTGAGGGTTTTCTCACTAGGGAGCTCGAATACTACCTTAAGTCGGAAGTCCTGAGTCTGGGTTCGCTTACGGCGGGCGGCGAGGCACAGGCCGATGCCTGGCTAGACAAGATGCGAGTGATTCGCAGAGTCGGCCGAAACATTATCGAATTCCTCGCGCAGATCGAGGGTTTCCAGAAGATGCTCTGGGAAAAACGCAAGTTCGTCATAGATGTCCAGTACTGCGTGGCAGTTGGACTGGTTCCGAAGCGGCTCCTTCCCCTTGTCCTACAGTGTGAGGCACAATGGGACGAGTGGTGCGCATTGGGATGCGTCCAAAACGACGCTTCCCTCTTTACTAGCGGAGACAGAATGGCAGCGCGGCGCGCCTTCATGGAACGCAATCCTGGGGTCCTTCTTGATACGCGACATTTTGATTCGAGTTTTTTGGACGAGCTGCTGGCGACGCTCGTGGACATTGACGACAAGACCGACGGCGTGGCCATCAAGAGTGAGAATTGGCAAGCGCTCAACCTGTTGCAAGAACGTTATCGAAAGTCGTTGCAAATGACTTATATCGATCCACCCTACAACACAAAATCATCAGAAATCGCCTACAAGAACTCGTATAAGCATTCTACATGGCTGACGCTGATGGGAAACCGCATTTCATTGGCCCGCAGTCTTATGTCTTCGGAAGCTGTTGTGGTAATAGCCATTGATGAGGTAGAGCAAGAAGTCTTGGGACAATTGCTGAGTCACCTTTATCCCGATCAGAGAAAAACTTGCGTAACTGTCGTGCACAACGCAACTGGACAGCAGGGTTCAAATTTTTCATACACACATGAATTTGCGTATTTTGTCTTCCCAAAGGTGGGATCCTTTATCGGTCTTCAGACGCGACTTAAGCCGGATATTCGACCACTACGCGATGTATCGAAAGGGGCTCATCTGAGGACAGACGCGGCGAATTGCTTCTATCCGATCTATGTACAGCACGGGCAAATAGTAGGTTTTGGGGATGTGTGCGATGATGAATACCATCCTACGGCCAAGAATGTGAAGACTGATGACGGGACCATTGAGATCTACCCAATCGATGCAAGAAATCAAGAGCGCAAGTGGGTGTTTGCACGCAAGAACGTCGAGAGGATAAAGGACGAATTGAGTGCAAGGCTCGATAGAAAGACGGGATTCTGGGACATAGTGAGAAGCAAGAGTAGATTCAATTACAAGACAGTCTGGTCGAACAAGAGGTACTCGGCGAATAGTCATGGCACCGTTCTCCTACGCAATCTTCTACCTAACACTAGTTTCGCATTCCCTAAGTCAATATTTACGGTGCGGGATTCGATTGATGCTGCTCTTGGAAACTCGCGAGATGGCTGTGTCGTCGACTACTTTGCTGGCTCCGGCACCACCGGCCATGCGGTCATCAACCTAAACCGTGAGGACGGCGGTCGGCGCAACTTTATCTTGGTGGAAATGGGCGACCACTTCGATTCGGTGCTTCTCCCGCGCCTCAAGAAGGTGGCGTTCTCGCCGGAGTGGAAGAAGGGAGTCGCGATTCGTTCGGCAACCCCTGAAGAGGCGAGGCGTGGCCCCCGGATAATTAAGTATTTCTGCTTGGAGACTTATGAAGACGCGCTCGGAAACATCGAGTTTGGGGAGGAGGAGGGAGACTTGTTCGACTTGCAGGACTATATGCTGCGCTACATGCTTAAGTGGGAGACAAGAGGATGCGCGACCTTGCTGAATGTAACAGCACTGGAGCGCCCCTTTGCCTACAAACTGCGCCTTAACGGTGGGGGAGAGGATACGGAGATCCTAGTGGATCTGCCGGAAACCTTCAATTACTTGCTCGGCCTCGCCGTACGCACGCGTCAGGTCTACGACAAGGAAGGCCGCCGGTACGTGACCTATACCGGCACTATGCAGGATGGCCGAACCGCTGTTGTCATTTGGAGGAACACTGAAGGGTGGACACTTGAGGACCGTGAAAGGGATGCGAAGTTCGTGGCCGCTAAACGAATGACATCCGGTGCCGACGAGATATATATGAATGGTGACTCGATGGTGAAGGACGCGAGGTCGTTAGACATTCTATTCAAGCGACGGATGTTCGGGTCCGCAAGTAACTAATGGCCCGCAGGAAACGAGCGGGGCGTCCCTCAGTGACTTCGTCCAAGACTCTATACCAGCTCGAGTCGCAACTCATGCTACTCGGTTGGGCCAATCAGAAATTCGGGTTCAGGACTAACCAGATGCTCTTTGATGTGATGAAGAGCGCAAGCGAGGGGTACGACGCAGGCGGCCGCAGCCATGTTGCGCGTATGCTAGGCGCCCGGGATTACTGCTTGATTCCGCCCGGGGACTTGGCCCGATATGACGACAACGTGCAACGTCACTTGCGGTCCATCAACGAGCGTAGGCGAGATCCAATAATCTTGCGCTACTTCCAGCAGTTGGGCGCACTATACGCCGAACTGTTCCTGGACCGCCTAGCTACAGACCCTGTGAGGCTTGCAAGTGAAATCCATAGCTACGTTCGTCAACGGGTCCATTCTCTACCAAGTAACTACCCAGTCCGCAGAATCGAAACGGACGACTTGAATAAGCTCGCATTCTGGATGGCGACCGGCAGCGGTAAGACGCTGATCATGCACCTGAATTACTTGCAGTATCTGCATTACTTCGGTAGTGCTCGCTTGGAAAACATCATCCTGGTTACACCCAACGAGGGGTTGAGTGCGCAGCACATGGAGGAATTGACCGCGTCTGGAATTCCGTCTGCCCGCTTTGGAGATGTAGGATTGCTCGCAGGCCATCCCAAAACCGTGTGGGTGACGGAGATCACCAAGCTGGTTGAGAAGCGCAGGGGAAGAACGGGTGTTAGCATAGAAGTCGATGCCCTCGGCGACCGCAATCTCGTGTTTGTGGACGAAGGCCACCGTGGCGCGAGTGGTGAAGTATGGCATTCGGTACGAAACGCAATCGCCGACCGTGGTTTCACCTTTGAGTACAGTGCTACCTTTGGACAGGCGCTGGCAGTAGCGCGGGACAACAAGCTTACCCTTGACTACGGCAAGTCCATAGTTTTCGATTACTCTTACCGTTACTTCCACCGCGATGGTTTCGGAAAGGACTTTCGCGTCCTCAACGTGGCAGGGAGCGACCCTCCGCCAGCGCTAACTAATCTGCTCCTGCTTGGCAATCTTCTGTCCTTCTACGAGCAATTGTGTACCTACCGCGACAACGCATCCGACATGCGTGCCTACAATTTGGAAAAGCCTCTCTGGATTTTTGTCGGTGGAAGTGTCAACGCGGTATACAAGAGGCGCGGGCGCGAAACAAGCGATGTTCTTGCTATCCAACTCTTTCTCCATCGTGTGCTCAGCGATTCAAGGTGGGCAAAGGATGCCATCGGAAAGCTGTTGCGGGGAAAATCTGGACTTCACTCCGCCTGGAACGTGGATCTATTCGACGGTCGTTTCAACGACTTAGCGCAGTCCCAGGGAACATCGGAAGAGATTTACGCTGATATGCTCCGTAGCGTGTTTCATACCAGTGGCCCCGCTGGCCTCCGCCTGTGCGATATTTTGGGGGCGCCGGGAGAACTTGGACTCAAAGCGGTAGGTGCGGACCACTATTTCGGCCTCACCTACATCGGCGATACCGCGAAGTTTAAAAAACTCGCTCAGAAGGCAGGAGGGGGCATTATCCTGGAACAAGACGCGGTTGGCGGCACAATATTTGACGGAATCAACGAAAAGGGAGCTACAGTCAACGTACTGATAGGCGCCAAGAAGTTCGTCGAAGGCTGGAATTCGTGGCGGGTATCGAGTATGGGCCTTATGAACGTGGGCAGAGCCAAAGGTTCAGAGATCATCCAGCTTTTCGGGCGCGGCGTGAGACTTAAAGGGAAGGGAATGTCGCTCAAGCGCAGTACTTACTTGGAGGGGCAGCATCCAGCGAACATTGGTCTGCTAGAAACCCTCAACATCTTTTCAGTTCGGGCAGACTATATGACGAAATTCCGTGAGTATCTGGAGACGGAGGGTCTGGAAACGAGGGATCCCGTGTCCCTGCGCGTACCCGTGCGCACCAATGAGAAATTCCTGGATAGAGGGCTGAAGGTTCCTGCGCTCCCTGACGGAGTCGATTTCGAGTCGCAATCCAACTTCGCGCTTGATACAGAACAGTTAGCACCAATTCTGATTGACCGTGTTACACGAGCGTCGGCATGGGAAGTCAGTGCCAGCGGGCAGCAGATTTCGGAGGGTACTGCAGGGTTCGAACGCGACGTGTCGGACCTTCCCTTGAGACTGGTAGACTGGGAAGAGGCTTACCTGGACCTGATGTTATATCGGCGCATTAAGGGCATGCATGCCTTGGCTATTCCCCGACCGAGCACTCTTAAGTCTCTTGTCGAAAAAGCACCCGTTAGGGTCCTGGCTGACCAGCATGTTTTCACTCCCCGGAACTGGCGAGACCGTGAAGATCTGCAGGCGATCGTGCGTACGATGCTCCGATGCTGTGCGGATAAGTGCTGGAAGCGCGCACGTAGCCGGTGGGAGAGTGTGCGCATGAGATACCGCGTGGTGGATGACTCCGACTTGAACTTGCTACACAACGTTAGCCGTGGCGCGGCGTCGAAGCCAAGCGCACTACACCAGTCCCATTACGCTGTAAGCGCTCCTCGGGAGCAAGCGAATCTCTTTAGTCAGATCGTGGATCTGATTGAGCAGCAGGAAAAGCTCTACGAGCAGGAGAACGGCTCGCTGCGTCGCATCTACTTCGACCGCCACTTGTACCAGCCTCTGCTGATCCAAAGCTCGAACCCGGCGGTAACAGTCTCACCCCTTCCCTTGAACGAAAGTGAAGCGGGGTTTGTGCGCCATCTGCGCGACTTTTGGCAGCAGCGTGGCAGCACACTGTACCCAGATACAGAGCTCTTCCTGCTGCGGAATCAGGGACGTGGGCGAGGTGTAGGCTTTTCTCTGGAAGGAACCGGATTCTACCCGGACTTCATACTGTGGATGATTACAGGCGACCGGCAGCGTGTTATTTTCGTAGAGCCTCACGGGATGGTGCACGCCAAGGCCTACGAAGAGGACGAGAAGGCGCGGCTGCACGAACAATTGCCGATCCTAGCAGAGGGAATCGCGAGTCGGAGTAACGTAGCCGGCGTCGTAAGCCTAGATTCGTTCATCGTGTCAGCCACGGAGTACCGCGAATTACGGCTGCGATATGGAGCACTATGGTCGAAAGAGGAATTCGCTGAACGGCATATTCTTTTTCCAGATGAGAATGGTGACTATATCGAAAAGCTGCTGGCACCTGCGTAGATAGGTTAGGGGCCTATAAAGGCTGCTTGACGGAGGGCGGCGTTTCAGCGACATGCTCCTTCGTGACAGACTGACTCTGGAGCCGATACAACGCCCCCAGACAGCTGGATTCTTAGGCCGCGTCGGAAGCTGTGCGATATGGCTCCTCAGCTTCGCGGTTCTGTAATTGGTGTTGGTGGCCTCCACGTCGAACGACTTACGCGGGTTATTACGGGTCCCCTTCCTTGAACAGCGAAACGTAGCAGGCCGGAGCATCTGGGGTTTTCCGCTCCCCCTGTGGCCGCGGTCTCGCTATCGAATGGAGTGGGCTCCACCCAACAACCGCGATGTTTCACGTGAAACATTTGCTGCAAGCGGGGCGCGCATTTGTCCCCCGCACCGACTCGCGCTCAGGCTAAGCAACCGAGCCTTCCACTCCTGTAGGCTGGCCACCTCGATGTTTCACGTGAAACACGTTCGCAGCCTGGGCACAGAAGGTCCGCCCATGGAGCTGCAGGAATCGTGAATCCGAGGCCTGCGGCTCAAGAGTATGGCAGCCAGTGATGTCGCTGGATACTCGTAGCCCATCTGGTGCGTCGGTGCCTGGCACCTATTGAGCGACACGACGAAACAGCCAACGACACAGGTGCCTGGCAACGCAATCGAGTGAATATTGTGAGCGGCATGTCGCTGCTGCTACGGTGCTACGTGAGGCTCTCTGATCCGGTGCAGGTCGCCGTTGTGGGTGCTCTGTCGTCGCAGATGTTGTCGCAGGAGGCCGCCCCCTTGGCCTATGCCTGTGCGTGCTTCAGGAGTCCATGTTTCCCAAGGAGTGGGCTCCACCCAACAACCGCGATGTTTCACGTGAAACATTTGCTGCAAGCGGGACGCGCATTTGTCCCCGCACCGACTCGCGCTCAGGCTAAGCAACCGAGCCTTCCACTCCTGTAGGCTGGCCACCTCGATGTTTCACGTGAAACACGGCTGCAGCGAAAGAGCCATTGGTTCACCTCCTTCTCTACGGACATCGCGCGTGCAGTAATAGATGCCAGACTCCAGACCACCTATCCCAACGACAAATCTCTAAGGGGACAGGGAATGGCGCATAGTCCCGCAGATAAGGTCATAATCCAGTCTCCCAATTCAGACATTGACCGCCCCCTCATTTCATACCCGGATATTCTGTCCGGTGGCGTCCGCGTTAAGGGTGATTCGGTTGGATCGGCAGCAGGGCTCCGAGGGCTGTTAACGCGACCAAGTGAGTCAGGACATGGAGGTCGCCCCAGATTGTCGCGACCGGTAGGGACAAACAAGAGACCTATCCGCGGACGGACACGGCCAGAAGTCCCGCATTCACTATTTTCACTGGAATTCCCAACCGCATCAGCCAGACGTGTGTCACCAGAGAAGCCGGCCACTCTGCCTGCATTCACCTGATCCTCATGCACAGCCGACTTGCAACTTTAGTCGCGTCCCTGATGGCGGCATCTATTGCTGCCAGCCAGAGCGTGCAGATCGAAAATGCATTTCCCTCGCTGAGCTTTAGCCGACCGGTGGACTTTCAGCATCAAGGGGACAGTATCTATGTCGTAGAGCAAGACGGCGTCATTCGTGTGTTTAAAAACGACCAGTCAGCAAGTTCTGCGACCACCTACATGGATATCTCCAGCAAGGTGTCGCGCAATGGCAATGAAGAAGGCCTGTTGGGATTGGCCTTCGCGCCTGACTATGGCACCAGCGGATACCTGTACGTCTACTATTCCGCCTCATCGCCCAGGCGCTCCGTCATTGAACGGTACACGCGCAGCTCGTCCAATTCACTCGTAGCGGATGGCTCTACCGCAACATTGGTCATGACCATCGCACAGCCGTACTCCAATCACAACGGAGGACAGTTGGCATTCGGGTCCGACGGATACCTCTATATCGGGCTTGGGGACGGAGGCAGCTCTGGAGACCCCCAGAATCACGGCCAGGACAGAGGCACGCTCCTGGGGAACCTGCTACGCATAGATGTGAGCTCGTTGCCATACTCCATCCCCACAGATAATCCGCTTGCCAACAACACCAACAGCTATAAGGAAGAGATATGGGCCTGGGGGTTTCGGAATCCCTGGCGATTCAGCTTTGACATGACAACTGGCGAACTGTATGCGGCAGATGTCGGCCAGAACGCACATGAGGAGATCGATGTCGTCGCCAAAGGCGGCAACTACGGCTGGAAAACGATGGAAGGCCCGGCCTGCTACAGCCCTTCGACGGGCTGCGATCAGACAGGCCTGACGCTTCCTGTCCATTCATACGCCACCAACGGCGCGTCCCGCTCCATCACGGGCGGCTACGTATATCGCAGCACCAGCGTACCGTCTCTGAATAGCAAATACATTTACGCTGACTATGTGGAAGGCACTATCTGGGCGCTGACAACCGACGCCACACGGGTAAATACCGAGCTGATGGACACCCCCTATAATATCGCCTCATTCGGCCAGGATGCGCATGGCGAGGTGTACATTCTAGCATTCAACGGCAACATTTATCGCTTTTCACCTGCAGATTTAAGCTTGGACGATACAGTACCCGATCAGACCTTCACGGCTGGTAGCGCAATATCTGCGCTTACGCTCCCCGGTGCGACAGGTGGCATCGTTCCCTACACATTTGCTATCAGTCCCGATGTGCCAGCCGGGCTTATGCTCGATGCCTCGACGCGTACGGTATCTGGTACTCCGACCAGTGCTCAGTCCGCTACTGCGTACACCTGGAAAGTCACCGACCATAAAGGCTCGTCAGTCTCTACGAACTTTACGATAACCATCGAAGGTGACGCTTCCCCGAGCATTGCACTGAGAGTAAGCCCCTCAACCGTATCTGAGGGCGCCGGTGTGACTACGGTATCTGTGACTGCAACGGTCTCTGGAGGCACCTATGCCGTTGCGCAGTCTATTCCGATCTCAGTCACCGGCTCTGGAACGACCTCTGCTGTGGATTTCGTCCCGGTAACGGACTTCACCTTTACGGTGGCAACGGGCGCGGATTCGGGCACGGGCACATTCACGTTGACGCCTATAGATGACACGGAGGATGAGACGGATGAGACGATCACGATTTCGAGCACGCATGCGGATGTGTCCGGCAGTACTACGCTGACACTCACAGACGATGACAGCGCGCCTGGCATCACGCTCACCGTAAGTCCTGCAACGGTCAGTGAAGACGCGGGTGCAACGACGGTCACGGTGACGGCGACGAAGACGGGCAGTGCTTCATTTGCTACGGATCAGTCGATCGTGATCTCCGTGTCGGGCTCTGGTGCAGATGGTGTGGTGGACTTTGCCGCGGTTTCGGATTTTACCATTGCGCTTGGAGCAAGCGCCGCGTCTGCGGATGGCACATTCACGTTGACGCCCACCGACGATTCGATAGACGAGTCCGACGAGACTATTACCATCTCCAGCACGCACCCTGCGGTGTCTGGGAGCATTACGCTGACACTCACAGACGACGATGCCGCGGCCAGCATTGTGCTGATTGTCAGCCCGACGACGGTGAGTGAGGGTGCGGGAACTACAACGGTGACGGTTACTGCAGCGAAAGCGGACAACACGCCTTTTGTATCGGATCAGGCGGTGCCGATTGCAGTGACCGGCTCGGGAGCAGCCGATGCGGTGGACTTTGGTGCGGTTTCCGACTTTACCATCACGGTGGCAGCAGGAACGACATCAGAGAATGGGACCTTTTCGCTGGCCCCCGTTGATGATGCGGTTGACGAGGCAGACGAGATCATAACGATTTCCAGCACGCATCCTGATGTGAATGGTCTAGCCACGCTAACCCTGACGGACGACGATTCGCCGCCAACAGGAATCGCGCTATTTCTCAACCCTACGACGGTAGCCGAGGATGCCGGTCCGACCATAGTGACCGTGCTTGGACAGGTCCTGGGCGGCACCACGTATGCTGCTGATCAGACGCTGACGATCACAGTTGCTGGTTCGGGCCAAGCGGGCGTGGTAGACTTCTACCCGGTAGCGGACCTCGTGCTCACCGTAGAAGCCAGTGCCGACTACGGAATAACCACCTTTACGCTCGAGCCGATTGACGATACGGAGGAAGAGAACGACGAAACCATTTCGATCGCAAGCCCCAGTCCACTGGTGGCAGACGCGGTTTCCCTGTTGCTTACCGACGACGACAGCAGCGATCCGACCGGAATTGCCCTCGCTGTAAGCCCTACAACCGTGGGCGAAGGTGATGGCGCCACGGCGGTGACGGTTTCGGCAACAGTGCTCGGAGGAGGCGCCACGTATACGACAGACCAGGTACTACCCATCACAGTAGAGGGTTCTGGACAGCCCGATGTGGTGGAATTCGTGCCTGTAGTTGGATTCGACCTGGTGGTGCCAGCGGGTGCAACGACAGATTCATCCACGTTTGACCTGGAGCCGGTGGATGACACCGTTCTACGATCTGATGAGGTTGTCACGGTTAGCACCACGAATCCGGTGGCCGACAATGCAAGCACAATCACGATTGTCGATAACGACGAAGCGCCCCACGGCATCAGCCTCGCGGCCAGTCCGATGACAATAGGTGAGAATGACGGTCTAACAACAGTGACGGTGACCGCGAATGTGCAAGGCGGTGGAGCCTACAATGTACCGCAGGTATTGACGATTGACGTCGATGGAAGTGGTATAACGCCCGCGGTGGACTTTGCCGACGTCAGCGAATTTGATCTGGTGGTACCAATAGGGACGTTCACCGGAACCGCCTCGTTTTCAGTGAACCCGGAAAACGATCGGGTGGATGAGCTGAACGAAGTGATTCGCATCAGCAGTGCAGCGCCGGCCGTGGTAGACACCGCTTACGTGACACTTGAAGATGACGATGCGGCCCCGATCGGAGTGCGGCTGTCCGTGCACCCAGCTACAGTGGACGAGGGGCAAGGGCCCACACCCATCACTGCCACGATGTCGGTCAGTGGCCAGACTACGTACGCGACAGATTTGGGCCTCGTTGTCATGGCAACTGGCTCAGGGAACACCTCCACCGTGGACTTCGTCCCCGTCAGTGATTTCACAGTAACCGTCGCTGCAGAGGCTATAGAAGGATCCAAGGAATTCACGCTGATACCAGTTAACGACGAGGAAGGCGAGTCCGACGAGATTGTCACCGTGAGCAGCACAAGCCAGCTGGTGCTGAATTCGGCAACCGTCCTGCTAACCGACGATGATGGCGGGCCCACCAGTACGGAGCCCAACAACAGACCCGTGCAGCTGACTCTGGAGCCTCCCTACCCGAATCCTACCCGCGGTGCCATAACCTTCAAAGTGGCCATCAGCGAATTCGCGGGTGTGATCAGTCTGCGCATATTTAACATGTTGGGGCAGCCAGTCGCGCAACCCCTGGAAACTGCACTGCAACCTGGCGAGTACCGGGTGCGGCTGGATAACCACGACTGGGCCGCCGGCGTGTATGTATATGTGCTTGAGTCGCAGTCTGGCCGCCAGAGCGGCCGATTCGCGGTGACGCGCTAAAGGACATCATATGGCGCGGGATGCAAGCCGAGTCATTCGAGAAAATCGCGTGTTTCACGTGAAACACTGTCGATAAATACTCATAGCATGGTGCGCTGGCGCCCCAGCCATCTTAGCGCACGGCTCATCTCGCAGCATCAGCCCCATCGCCAACTGCATTTGAAGGCCTGTAGTGAGTGACTTGCCGCTGCACGATATCGTTGGCAGGATCGGGAGAACTACCCTCTGTCATGCACTGATCCGCTGGGCTCGAAGCGGCGCTGAAGATCCCCTCATTGTGCGAGGTGCGGCGGGATCCCTGCCTGCCTTTCTGCTGCACCGTCTGTGGCAGGTGACCCGGCGATTCACAATGTGCGTGCTCCCAGAGCCTGAAGACGCGGTCTATTTGCACAGCGACCTGTCCCGCATCGCGGGCTCCAGCGCGGATCTGTTTCTTTTTCCTCCCAGTGGCCAGATTCCGTACAACCAGGAGCAGGATACGCGCTCCGAGCCTCTGGTGCGTCGTGCAGATGTGCTGCAGCAGCTTACAGAACAACGATGTGGCGTGCTGGTGACCAGCGTGCCGGCTCTGGTAGAGCGCACACCGTCATTGGGTGCTGTGCGGCAGGCCTCTCGCAACATTGCGCTGGGCGATACGGTGGCGCCGCAAAAGCTGGTGGAAGACCTGGTGCGCCAAGACTTCGAGCGCGTTCGGTTCGTGGATCAGCCCGGCGAAGTAGCATGGCGTGGCGGTATCGTGGATATCTACTCTTTTGCGGGAGACTATCCCATTCGCATCGAGTTTTTCGGTGACGATGTAGACTCCCTGCGCGAATTTGACCCGCGCTCCCAACGGTCAATAAGCGAACTGCGGCAGGCACGCATCGCACCGCGACTGGAGCACTTTGAGGCGAGCCGCACCACCTGGGCCTCCCTGTTTGACTATCTGCCAGCCGATGCGCTTATGGTGCTGTTTGACAGCCAACGTCATGAGCCACTGGCCACCGATTTGTTTACGGCTGCCTCAGAGCGGTATAAGCAGGCGGAAGACAAGGCACCACTGGTGCCGCCCGCCAAACGGTATCTGGATGGAGCCAGGCTGCAGTCACTGCTGATGGTGCGTCCACGATTGTATTTCGGCACGTTTGCAGAGCAGCCAATGACGGCTACCACGATTGACGCCGGGGCTTGGGCCCAGCCCGCATTCAACCGTCAATTCAAGCTGCTGCGGGCCCACCTGGCTGAAAATGCTGAAACCGGAACCAGCACGTACATACTCTGCGAAAGCGACAACCAAATAAAGCGGCTGAAGGGGCTGCTGGATGACGCCATTCAGCAGGGGTGGGTGCGGCTCGTAGGTGAGTCGCTGCACCAGGGCTTCAGGCTGCCATCTGCTGACCTAGCCGTATATACGGATCACGACATATTCGGCCGCTACTATCGGGCTACGACGCGCCGCCGAAAGCAGCACGGGGGCATCCGCCTGCATGAGCTGCGCAGCCTGCATCCCGGGGACTACGTGGTGCATTCAGACTTCGGTGTCGGAACGTTCGCCGGCTTTCGCACCATCACAGTACGTGGCAAAGAGCAGGAAGCGGTGCGTGTGCACTATGCCGGAGGGGACGTGCTCTACGTGAACGTCAACGCGCTGTACAAACTGCACAAGTACACTGGCAAAGAGGGTCACCAACCCAAGCTGACGAAGCTGGGCTCTGGCCAGTGGGAGCGCAAAAAGCGGAGAACGAAGAAGCGGATCAAGGACATTGCCAGGGACCTGATAAAGCTCTACGCACAGCGCAAGGCTTCGAAAGGCCACCCCTTCTCGACTGACACGGTCTGGCAGCAGGAGATGGAAGCGTCCTTCGCTTTTGAAGACACGCCGGACCAGTACAGCGCAAGTCACGAGGTCAAACGGGACATGGAGGCCCCTGCCCCCATGGACCGCCTCGTATGTGGCGATGTGGGATTTGGGAAGACGGAGGTGGCCGTTCGGGCCGCTTTCAAGGCGGTGCAGGACGAAAAGCAGGTGGCCGTGCTCGTGCCAACTACCGTGTTGGCGCGTCAGCACGAAGCCACGTTTGCGGAGCGCCTGGAACACTTTCCTGTACGGGTAGAGATGCTTTCACGACATCGCGCCTCCAAGGCAACGCGTCAAATACTGAAAGACTTGAAGTCCGGCGCGGTAGACATCCTGATCGGCACGCATCGCATCATCTCGAAAGATGTGGAATTCAAAGATCTTGGCCTGCTGGTAGTTGACGAGGAGCAACGGTTTGGGGTAGGCGTCAAAGAGCGGTTGCGCCAGATGCGGGTCAACATCGATACGCTCACGCTTACGGCCACGCCCATACCCAGAACGCTTCAGTTTTCGCTGATGGGCGCGCGAGACCTATCCATTATCAGCACTCCGCCACCGAACCGGCAGCCCATCGTCACGGAGATTCATTCCTTTGATAAGGGACTGATTCGCGACGCCATCCTGTACGAACTGAGCAGAGGTGGTCAAGTCTTTTTTGTGCATAACCGGGTGCGCTCCATTGGTGAGGCCGCCGACATGATTGAAGCGCTGGCGCCTGGCGCGCGGATTCAGGTGGCCCACGGCCAGATGCGGGCCGCAGAGATGGAGCGTGCAATGGCAGCCTTTGTGGACCGCAAAGCGGATGTGCTTGTGTCCACGACAATCATTGAAAACGGGCTTGACATCGCTAATGCCAACACCATGATTATCCACGGGGCGCATAGGTTCGGGCTGGCAGAGCTGCATCAACTACGCGGGCGTGTCGGTCGCAGCCATCGCAGAGCCTTCTGCTACCTCCTGGTACCCTCGATCCATGCGCTTACGCGTGAAGCACGGCAGCGCCTGCGCGCGGTTGAACAGCTGAGCAACCTTGGCAGTGGGTTTCAGATTGCCATGCGCGACCTGGACATCCGTGGCGCGGGCAACGTATTGGGCGGCGAACAGAGTGGTTTCATCGCCGACCTGGGTCTGTCTACCTATCAGCAGATCCTAGATGAAGCCGTGCAGGAGCTGCGCGCAGCGGAGTTTCCCGCTCTATCAAATGGTGAGCCACCGCCGCCAGCAGCTACGGAAACACAGGTGGATACAGAGCTGGCCGCCTCATTGCCGGTGAGCTACGTGGACAGCGACCTGGAGCGGCTTGGGCTCTATCGCCGCATAAGCGAGATCGGCGCACCAGAGCAGCTCGATGACCTTCGTGATGAGCTGAAGGACCGGTTTGGTCCGCTTCCCAAAGAAGCTCGCAACCTGTTGGCTGCGGCGAGAATGAAGATGCATGCCCAGAAACTAGGGCTTCCGCGTGTCAGCTATAGGCGCCAGCGCCTCTTTCTTCATCTGCCGATGGATGTGCCACACTTTCGGAAATACGTGTTACAGCCGCTGATGGAGCGCTTGGACAATACTGGACACCGGTATGCCATGAAGCCTTCCAAGCGCGGCGTTCCGCGTGCCATTGTGCAGCAAGTGCTTTCAATGAAGGTGGCATTGGCACTGATGCAGCAGCTGTCGGATCAGGCTGGGCGGCCCGCCACTGGCTCTGGGGACTGATCGTATATGCCCGCCACCTTCAGCGCAGCCGCACGAATGTCTTGGCGCAGTGACTCCGGCTCCAGCACCTGGATCTCCTGGCCAAAACGCAGTAGGTACTCGGCCAGGAATTCCAGGTTGTCGAAGTTGAAGGTGACCGTGACATGCTTGCCATCGTCAACCTCTTCCAAAGGCTTGGCGGGGATGGCACGCCTCGCCATCGGATAGCTCGGTGAGGTAAAGCTCACTTTGACCTTGGTGCCGTGTTTGCTTGCGGCTCGGTCGGCCAAGTATTGCCTAAGGCTGAAGCCATCCGGCGGCTTGAATGTTGCAGCAAGCTTATCCGCCTTTTGAATATAGTCGAGCGTGAATTGCCGGAAGTCATTCTTATCCTTATCAAACGCAATAAGGTTCCAGTGATCCAAGTACAGCACAAGGCCGAGTGGCCACACTATACGGCGGGTGATTTCCGCGCGGCTGCGAACGAAGTATTGTAGGTATAAGCTGCTCTGGGTTGCGATAGCATCTGTGATCTGCGTCCAGTGCTTGTGTGGCGGTACCTCATGCAGCAGGTAAGGATCCAGCGCCGTACTGTTTATCAGCGCATCAAAATATGCGCGGCTGGCTCCGTGCAGCACGGACCGCACCCTGTCCGCCACCTTTTCCGCCTCTTCCCTTATGTCAGAGCCGGAGCGAAGCTTGATGAACTCCATGCCAATCTGAAATGCGGCCGCCTGCCGCCGCGACAACCTTAGCAGCGGAAGCACGCGTCCCTTCTCCCCATCCACCTCGATACCACTATCCTTGCCCGCAGGCAGGATGTAGCCGCGCCTGGTCAACAACTGGAGGTCCCTGTAGATTGTCCGCACCGTAACCCCAAATTCCTCGGCCATCAGCTTTCGGGCGGGCAACGTTTTCTTGCCACTGATATATGCGATCAGGTCCAGAAGCCGCTCAAGCCGCTTCGGGACATCTTCCTGCCAATTGGAATTCATAGCGTTGTTACGGCCGGTGAACGTGTACCACCGCCTTGGTGCGAAACCATGGTCCCATATGGTCGAGTGGCATCCGCGTAACGCGGAGCAGATCATCTGCCCGACGCAGCGCATGTAGTTCAGAAGATAAGTCGCCTCCCTTCAAGCAGAGCAGGCCAGGTGCCCACTCCGTGTCGTCTGATCTTGCCTGATTACGAGCGCCTGGGGCAGCCACGCACTGGTGCCACTGCCAAAGCGTAGCCAGGCAAGCCGTTGCGCGGCTTATGCTGTGCGTAGCTACGTCTGGATACTCCTGCGCTCGGCCGCACCACGTATCCACATTATCCAAGCCCAGCTCACGCACGAGAAGGCGCACCGCCCAGACCTTTTTCTGCACGGAGTCCACAGCTATTACATGCAGCGAGGGCTGAGCGATAGCCAGTGGCAACGCCGGTAGCCCGCCACCGGTGCCCCAGTCTACCACACGGGCGCTCGAGGGGAAAGGACGCGCACAAAGGGCTAGGCTGTGCCTTATGTGGCGCTCCCAGAAATGCGTATCCTCTCCTCGCGCCATGAGCCTGTGCCGCCGGTTAAGACGCAAGAAGGCAGCCTCAAAATGACGCAGGCGTTCAAGAACGCCGGTGTCCAATAGGTCATGCACTGACCGCTGAGGCGGCATGTGGCGAGGTCCGGCTAACTAAGACCATCAGGACGGAAAGGTCCGCTGCACTGACCCCGCTGATGCGGGAAGCCTGCCCCAGAGTTTCAGGTTGCACCAAGCTGAGCTTTTCACGGGCTTCCGAGCTGAGGCTGGTAAGGGCTGCGTAGTCGATAGCGCGCGGCATGCAGCGTGACTCCAGACGCTTCATCCTTTCGGCTTCCTCTTTCTGGCGCCGCACATATCCCGCGTACTTGAGATCGGTTTCCACCAGGAGTGCTACATCCTCCATACCCGGCGCCTGACGGGCGCATCGCTGGCCGATAGCCTTAAGCAGGGGCTTGAGGGAGACCTCGGGTCTTAGTACCAGCCTAACCAGTCGCGTGGGCTTGGCCAGGGGCCGCGTATTTACAGACTCCAGGTACGGATTCACTTCGTGGGGACGAACCGTTACTTTCTTGAGGGATTCAAGCGTGGCACGTATGGCATCCCGCTTGGCTTGCATCCTTGCAAAGCGGGTCTCGCAGACGAGCCCCAGGTCACGGCCCAGGGCGGTCAGGCGCAAGTCGGCATTGTCCTGGCGCAGCAAGATGCGGTGCTCTGCACGCGACGTGAACATGCGGTAAGGTTCATCGGTACCCTTAGCGATAAGGTCGTCCACCAATACGCCGATGTAGCCCTGTGCACGACTCAATACCACGGGCTCTTCGCGAGTGAGATAGCGCACCGCATTGATGCCAGCCATCAGGCCTTGGGCCGCGGCCTCTTCGTATCCCGTGGTGCCGTTGATTTGGCCGCCAAAAAACAGACCCGGTACGCGCTTCGTGGCCAATGAGTACTGAAGCTGGTAGGGTGGAAAGTAGTCGTATTCGATCGCATACCCGGGCCGCAACATGTGCACCGCTTCCATCCCCTTTATGCGGCGCAGGGCACGCTGCTGAACGTCCTCTGGCAGGCTCGTGGAAAACCCGTTGACGTACACCTCTGTGGTGCGCAGTCCTTCCGGCTCCAGAAACAGCTGGTGCCGGTCCCGGCTGGCAAACCGGTCAATCTTGTCTTCTATGGAAGGGCAATACCGGGGTCCGCGTCCCTGAATGCGCCCAGCAAACATGGGGCTGAGATCAAATCCCGTGCGCAAGATGTCATGTACCGCAGGTGAGGTATGTGTAATCCAGCAGCTCACCTGACACAGCGGCAGCTGATCCGACATGAAGGAGAATGGGGTGGGGTTGGGATCGCCCGTCTGCTCCTTCAGGCTGCTGTAATCGAGAGAGCGGCCGTCAACTCTAGGCGGCGTTCCTGTCTTTAGCCTTCCAGACTGGAATCCGAGCCGGTGAAGGCATCCCGTGAGGCCGCGTGTGGCGCGCTCCCCCATCCGCCCTCCGCCAAACGTTTTGGCACCCACGTGGACCACACCGTTCATAAAAGTGCCGCTGGTTAGGATCACAGCGTCGGCCTGGATGGTGGTGCCAAGCTGCGTTTCCACGCCTGTCACGCGACCTTGCGCGGTGGTCACCGAAGTCACCACATCCGCCCGGAAGTACAGCCGCTCTTCTGACTCTAGCGCCTCTCGCACCGCCGTGGCGTACTCCACTCGGTCACATTGTGCCCTAGGGCCCCACACAGCCGGGCCCTTACGCCGGTTTAGCATCCGAAACTGGATGCCAGCCGCGTCGGACGCGCGTCCCATGATGCCGCCAAGCGCGTCGACTTCACGCACGATATGCCCTTTGCCGATGCCGCCTATGGCGGGGTTGCACGACATGCGGCCGAGAGCTTCGAGGCTCATCGTAATGAGCAGCGTGCGCGCACCCATGCGGGCAGCGGCCGCAGCCGCCTCCGTGCCAGCATGGCCGCCGCCTACTACAATGACATCAAACTTCGCCAACGAATCGTGCTTTGCTCTGCGCCGACCGGTGCTTATGCAGATCTATTACCAGAGTATACATGCGAAGGGCTGTTCCCTGGGTACTTGCTCAAGCACAGCCCTGAGCACCTGGTTATGTTTCTGCATGGCATCAAGGCCTTACTGCACCCTAGACGACTTGCCACCACGCTCTATACTGAGCCTCACGCTGGGCACTAACCGCAATTAGCTGCGCAGTTTACCGTAATCATGTGTGTTCCTACTTGGGCCGAATTACGTTAGTTCCAGACATCGTACCTGCGTCTATATTGCTTATCAGCCTCTGCGTTATGCAAAACAAGGACGATCATTTGCCAATACAGAACTTGGAAAAGATGGCGCTCAGCACCTCTTCGGTGGTGACCGCTCCTGTGATGCAGCCGAGCTCGTGAAGCGCGGCGCGCAGATCCAGCGTAAGGATGTCCACCGGCATGCCTGTGCGTAGCGCCTCAAGTGAGCGTTCTACCGCATCAGCAGCACGCACCAGATGGCCCTGATGCCGTGCGCTGGTGACCAGCCTCACCGGGTCTGCCGCACACTTCTCAACAGCTCGAACGAGCGCGATGCGCAGGTCATTCAGCTCCGTATGGTCTTGGCGCGCCGCCAGTGCTGACACGACAAGGCCGTGCGTGACCGGAGCTAAGTCCACCTTATTGCCGACGACGAGTACGGGGGCGACCTCGATGGATCGGACAAACTCCTGCTCCACGGCCTGAAATCCGACCGCCGCGTCGTAGACATACAGCACAAGGTCCGCTCGGCGTACCGCCTCTCGCGAGCGGCGCACGCCTTCCTGCTCAATGAGGTCCCGGGAGTCATGCAGACCTGCAGTGTCCGTGAAACGAAACAGCAGCCCGTCAATCTCTTGGTCAGCGGTGACCGTGTCGCGTGTAGTGCCGGGCGTGTCACTTACTATGGCGCGGTCCTCGCCCACCAGCGCATTAAGCAGCGTGGACTTGCCCGCGTTGGGGCGCCCGGCTATCACTACACGCACGCCTTCTTTGACGAGCACGCCCAGCGCGAAGGAGTCCAGTGCTGCCCGCAGGAGGGACTGGGTGCGGGCAAGAAGCGACGCCAAGGCGCCGCGATCCGCAAACTCCACATCCTCATCGGAGAAGTCAATCTCCAGCTCCGCCAGCGCGGCCACTTCCAGAAGCGTGTCACGCAGCGATCCGATGGCTTCTGAATAGCGGCCGCGCAGGCTGTCCATGGAAGCACGGTGCGCACGGGCCGAGGAAGAGTGGATAAGGTCCGCCACGGCCTCGGCCTGCACCAGATCGAGTTTGCCGTTTAAAAAGGCGCGCTGCGTGAATTCACCGGGAGCTGCGAGGCGGGCCCCGCTGGCTACCAGGCTATCAAGGACGCGCGCCACCACATAGTCGCCTCCGTGGCAGGAGACCTCGACCATGTCTTCGCCGGTATATGAGCGGGGCGCGCGATAGACGGCGCACACTACCTGATCTACGGCCGTGCCGTCATCCGCATGCCACAGCCCCACATGCAGCGTATGCGCGGGTACGGTCGTGAGGTCTTGGCCCTCGAAGCAGCGTGAAGCCACTACAATGGCTTCCGGTCCGCTGGCGCGCACAATCGCCAAAGCCGCCCTGCCGCGCGCGGTGGCAATGGCGGCTACAGTGTCGGAGGTTGCCATAGCCCGGCGTCCTACCTGCGCCGCAGGGGCTTGCCCCCCATGCTCCCTCTGCCACCCTTGGAGGCTTTGCCCCGGCGCCCTTTCTTAGGAGTAATGTCACGAATGACGCCCTTGGGGGGAGCGTTAGCCTTCTTCTTCTTGATTCCCAGGTTGATGAGCTTCTGCTGCGCCGCGGTGAAGATGTTGTAGCAGAGGTAATACAGGCTGAGCCCGGACGGCAGCCGGTTGAATACAACGAAAATTATGAGTGGCATTCCGTACATCATCATCTTCTGCTGCATCCCGCCTGTGGGCGCCGACTGGATACGCATCTGAATCACCAGAGAGACCCCCATCAGTACCGTGAAGCCAGCCACATAGTCGCCATAGAATGGGATGCTGAATGGTAGACTGAGGATGGCATCCGGGGCCGACAGGTCTGGAGCCCACAGAAAGCTCTGCTGTCGAATCTCGATCGACTGCTGCAAGAATTGCCAGAGGGCGATGATGATCGGGTATTGTAAAAGCATGGGCAGGCAGCTGCTAAGCGGGTTCATCCCCGTCTCTTTGTACAGCTTCATGGTAGCCTGCTGCTGCTTCTGCGGGTTATCTTTGTATTTCGCCTTTATCTCCTGCATCTGCGGGGCCAGCTCACGCATGCCAGCCATAGCGCGGTACGAGACGCGCGTAATAGGAAACAGCAGCAGCTTGATGAGGATGCAAAACACTATGATCACCAGCCCATAGCTGGCGATGTGCGAGCTCAGGAATGAGAAGAGCGGGATGAACACAAAGCGCGCTAGTGGCCGGGTGATCCACTCAAAGCCGTCCCACCCGTAATCCACCATGCCGTACAGCCCTTCATAGCCGCGCACATAGGTGTAGTCTAGTGGACCCATGTACAGCCGAAACTCGTCGCCTCCGAGCCTGGGAGACCCCATGAAGAGGCTTGCGGTGAGGTCAATCTCCACATCGGGATCGTCTGCATCGCCCGTGCGCGAGCTTGCCAGGTAGGCTTCCAGCGCCGGCACATCCGGGATGACAGCAACGGCAAAGTATTTGTTCTTAACACCGATCCAAGACACATCGCCGCGCAAAGAAACGTCATCCTCTTCACGCCGGCCCACGTTTACTCCTTCCACCTCGCCGCCGCTGCGGGCCCAGGCTCCCACCTGGTTCATCTCCTCCTTCCGGTTGTTAATATCCTCGCTGAAAGGGAGTGCGCCCGCCCAGACCACTTCATAGCCGTCGCCAGACTGGAATGAGGAGGCCTCGATCATGTCAATCTTCAGGCCGACCTCGTAGCTGTCTGGCGTAAACGTATAGGTCTTGCGAATCCAGCCAGCGCCGGCAGGCGTCGTAAACGACAGGGTTCGGGGCTGATCAAGAACATCTAGGCGGTTGGTGGTCAGGCTGGGCTCGTAATAGAATTCGCGCGTATCGCGGTTGCGCCCGCCTGGCGACTGAAACCGGAGGCCCAGCGCGGGCTCATCGCCTATCAGTTCCACAGGTGTTTCCTGGTCGAACTTCCGGTATTGCGTCAGTGAAAAGCGCGTAAAGGTGGCGCCAAGGGTAGACATCTCCGCCTCATAGAGGCGATGTATTATTGTGATATGCCGCTCTTCCCCTGTGAGCGCCACCGTAGTATCTATCACCTGGGCTGCGGGCGCCGGCGCAGGGAGTGGTGTAACTGCTGACTCGGTTGTCTCCACCGTAGGCTGCTCTGCCGGCACTTGTAAAGAATCCTGTGGCGGCTGCAAGGCAGGCTCTGGCAACTGTGGTGACGGGAGCCACCACATCCACAGGATGATGACCAAAGCCATCAGAATCGTGCCGACAATTACGTTGCGGTCCACAATCGGTAGTTGTTAGACTGTCTGGTCATCTGGAAAGGCGGGAGCTAAGGATTTCCATCGCTCTATGCAGATCTGTCCGCAGCTGCGCGTGGGCAGAGTCTTTGCGGCTACGACAGAGCACGATAAGCGTCAGTGCTTGGTCGGGTGCTACCGGCAGTGCGTGGCGCAGGGGGCTCGTGCGAAACGCTTCGCGCAAAGTGCGGCGGACCGCGTTGCGTTGGACGGCTGATGGTTGGCGGCCTGTAGCAAAGCCGGCTTGGATAGGTGCGTCAGTGCCTGTCAGTGCGCGGGGCACCGTACGGTACAGGATACGTATCGTGCCTGCAGATATGCTGTACGTGCCCGGTTGCTTACGTTTGAAGAGCGGACGAATCAGCCGCTGGCGCTTCAGACGTGCAGCACGCGGCCATGCTTCCAGCCTTGTATGCACGCTACTTGCCTACATAGCGGTCGCTCACCGTGAGCGAGCGGCGCCGCTTCTTGCGGCGGCGGGCGAGAAGTTTGCGCCCGTGGCGATTGCTCATGCGCTGGCGAAAGCCGTGCTTGTTTCTGCGCTTTCTGCGGCTGGGCTGGTACGTGCGTTTCATCGAGAAGGTCAGACTTTGTCCAAAGCGCTGGCGTTAACCCCGCAGTCGTACGATTGTGCCCGGATGCCCAACTTTCGTGCGGCGTCCCGGTTAAACCCTGCAGATGCGGGAATAGCTCAGTTGGTAGAGCATCAGCTTCCCAAGCTGAGGGCCGCGGGTTCGAGTCCCGTTTCCCGCTCATCGGGGCGGTTAGCTCAGCAGGTTTAGAGCGCCTGCCTTACACGCAGGAGGTCGTGGGTTCGAATCCCGCATCGCCCACATATTAGGGTTCAGCGTCCTTAAGCGCCAACGTGTTGGCAGCAGATCGCAGTGACTTTCAAGCTGCCATGTTTGTGATATCGGGGGGCGCTGCGGGCCCAACGGTGATCCCAAGCCGATCTTAGATCGTGCTTTGTAGCGAGTAGCCCGGTTCGGTGAAACTTGCTATCTGTTTAAGGGCGAAGGACGCACGTGTCCTTCATGTGCTGGGTGGTTCCACAGTTGCCATAGCCCCAAGGGCAAAGAGTCTGCGCGTGGCGAACCATCGGCTCTGTCAGCAGCGCTAAGAGCAGCTTTCCGTAAGACCAGGCCTGAGCGCTTCCGTCGCGGAATGTGGGCAGGTGGCCAAGCGGTACTAATAACGTGTATCCAGCGACAATTAGAATTGTGGGTAGGGGGGAGTCCATTCGGTTTCGTAGGCGTCCAGGGGTCCGTATCGCGTTCGTTCGGGGTAAAGATTCGGCTGCATGGGAGGCATATGATTCAGGTTGTTCCTTGTTTGGTTGGCGTTGGTTGGAGGCTTCCAGTCATCGGCTGTGGCGATGCTGCAGGCGCATGTCCAGGGCGGCGGTCACCCTCACCATAGACGTGCCGTTGGTTGCCGATTGGCAGAAGTCAACGGGGCGGGTGGACGGTAGGCTGTCCCGCTTGGTCGGTATCGTTTCCTCGCGGCCGCATTCGTGCGGTCTCTGTAGCCATCGTACAGGCCCTCGGTGCGCTCTCGGCTGTGCATATACAAGCGTGTTCAGGCTGAGGCTGCTGTATGCGCCTTTCTCGCGTGTCTCTGAGCATCAAACGGCGATGCGGAATCGTGCAACCCAGAGCACAGAGTAAGGACATCTCACCGCTGTTTGGTGGCCTGAAGGCCGTCCTGTGTGCTCGCAGGTGCTGGCAGCCGCCTTCCGAGTGCACGCGCATGATGGATGCGAATGGGCGGCCGCGTTTGATCACAGACCCCCGAGATCTTCTCGAGCGGGTATCCCCAATTCCGCTGCTTGTTGACCCGGTACTTGAGTAGATGGCATGAACAGGTCGGAGACACCGGACAGGCTCCCTGTGAACGGAGCTTTGTGCACGGCGGTATCGCGATCAACCTGTTCTGTGGACGCACCAAGCCGTCATAGGCGTTCAGATTCACGATTGGGTGCGGGTGTCTCATCTGGACCAGGTAAGGGGAGAGCCTGCCGCGACCGCAAAGCGCTCGCAGCGGCCCCCCGGAACCGCTAAGGGACTGCTGCGCTGGAGTTGGGTTCATGCTGGGCTTGTTGACGCTGCTTGAATGCTTCCAGTCAATAGCTGGGCAGGTTGAGCTCCAGGATCACGCTGTGATGCACGATGCGATCTATGGCGGCGGCTGTGGTCATCGGATCCTCGAAGATGCTTTCCCAGTGGCGGAAGGCGAGGTTGCTGGTAATCAGGATGCTGCCACGTTCGTAGCGTTCGGCCAGCAAGTGGAACAAGACCTTCATCTCTTCGCGGCTCGTTTCAAAAAGAAAGTCAAGCCCATACGTCCCCCATCCTGAAAAATGGGCGAGATTTTTCAGGTCGCGCGTGACTCCCGGTCAGGACCGCATCTGCAGTAGAGCCGTGCGTAGGCGAGGGGTCAGTGCATGGGCTGGTAGCCAGCGGGGTAACGGATGTGCATGACGGTTGGTAGCGCTTGTCGATTGCCAGGCTCGTTTATGAGATTCCCACTGATGGGATCTATAGTGATATGGGGCATGGAGGCCGGGATGCTAAGCTGTGCTTCGAACTTACCGTAAAGCAGTTATTCCGCGAGTGGAGCATTTCCCGGCTACCGTATCCGCTTGTCGCGACTGCTATGCACATTGCCTTCGCTGCTGCTAATGGTTCAGCAGACCGCTTGTGCGGTTGGGGTCAATGGGAAGAAAAGGTTGGGGTCGTAGGCTGTCTGTTTTCTCCAGATGGTCCACAGCACGGCCAGAATCTTGCGCTGCGTATTCAGGCGCGCATGTGTGCGGTTGTTCGTGCGATCCAGCGAGGCCTCAAAAAAGCGCTTCACCTCATTCGAGTCCTTACCGCCGCGTATGCCGTTCATCCAGGCGCGATAGCTAAGGGCCTTGAGCTCGCCATTGCCCGAGCGATCCAGGCGTTTATACGCCAGCGGCTTGCCAGCAGAACTGCGTGTGCGAATGCCCAGCCTGCAGTAGCGCCAAAGCCGCTGCTTGGTCGCAAAACGGTGCGGCGTCTGAATGAACGCATCAAAGACATGAGCACTGATCGGTCCCATGCTGGGCATCTTCATGAACTGCTGAATCTCTGGGTACTGTCTGCGCTCTCGGATCGCCCGGTCTTGCGCCTTCTGCTGCGCCGCGATCGTTGAATCCAGCACATCATAATCATCCGATACCATCTCACGAGTGGGAGCGTTCGGCAGCTGCCTCAAAACACTCTTGCGGTGTGCCGCGCTGAAAACCGTTGTCCTGTCTACGCGCAAGGCACCCGCTCTCCGATACTTCGCTTTTATGATGGTCTGTGTTGTACGGAGGCGATGTCGTCCAGGATCAGCGCCTCGTATTGCCTCAGTCGCTTCAGCAGCTGCGGTAATCGCAGGTCGCGCTTAGCGGCGAGTAGTTGCTCCGCGATCATGCCGCAGCGATAGAACTTCACGCAGCGGTGCTGAACGATGAGCTCCCGGCCCAGCGCACACAGCAAGGGTGGTCTTTTCGCTGCCGGAGGACCGAAGGCCAGCACATGCTCCTTACGATCCAGAAAGCCACCTTCTAGGAGCACGCTCACATGATGATCGATTCGAGCTGGCAGCCGACCCCGGTCACACGTGTCCATGGTGTTCTCCAGCGGTAGCCCGGATTCCCGGAGCCAGCGCTGTATACGGTGTTTGGCGCGGGTGTGCACTTCCGTCTCGACCAGTTCCCACAAGAACCGTTCAAAGCTCAGAGACTCCCGTCGAGCCAAGTCCGCCGTATCCCGGTAGCGGTCGCGCATACTCGGCAAACGAAGCTCCTTCAAGCCTGCACGCAGCGCACGGTCCAGCTGCCCGGAGGTCAGTGTCTTCATAGCGCTCTCTGGTGCAAAAGGACACTATAGGCGCTCAGATCCACCGCACGAACCTGCACCGAAGGCTCCTCAATCCCTTGATTGATGACCGTCTTTACCGAGCCGAACGTAAGCGGCTGCGTACTATTGAGCAACTGGCTAAGAGCATCAGATACGGCGACTTCGCTCTCTTTGGCCGCCAGATGCAGCACACGCAGGGATTGCTTATCGGCAGCAGGCGAGCTCGAGTGGACGCGCTGTAGCTCGTCATACGCCGTGGGGGACGTATGAGACGGAAACAGTTCGGCCCTGTACTGGCAACGACCATAGTCTCTAGGCTTGCGCACCAGCATGCCACTCACATGGCGGTATTCGACCCGAGCCTTGCCTTTGCCGTGAAGCCGTGGCATGTGAGTCACGCTCCGCATGAATCCTTACATCCACCAGCTCCCCGATCAGCCGACTATTAGCCGAATACCAGTTCCTCTTCCGAGGGACCAACGCGCCCTTGGTCACGCGCATACGCCCGCGCTGATAGCTATTCAGGCGCCGCTCGGGTAACGAGCGTAGCTTGGCCTGATCCTCTTTGAGACGGGCATCTCGATCGGCATTGCGTCCCGCAATCACCCAGAAACGCCTCATATGCTTGCCTACTTTCAGTGTCTGAACTGCCCTGCAAGGCAATCTGGTTACCGATCGCGCGCTTGAGTCGATAGTGACGCTGCTCAATTTTCCCGTTCTCGTTGGGGCGCCGTGGCTGCGTGTGCTGCGCCTCCATCCCGTAGTGCCGCAAGAGCGCGCCATATCGATCCGTAAAGGGGCTCCCTCCTTCTCCGTACGCTTCAGATTGCGTATCGCCCAGCTCATCGGGTCGGCCTGGCGCAGCCGGGGTACACCACCCAACTGCGTGAGCACATTCTGCAGCCTCTCCGCTACCGCCTCAAAGCTCTCAGACTTGCAGATCGTACGTGCCTCCCAGTTGGAGTATGCCAAAACGAAGTGGAATAGCATATGCTTAAACGGCTGGCTTTGGATGGTCACGCCCAGCTTGTTCATGCAGGTGAAGTCCGACTGCGCCCGCTCACCAGGTTCGTATGCCTGGTGAAAGTAGACCTCCTTCCCAGGACCCGCTTCGGCCCGCCACGGCTTCACACGCCGCTGCAATGTGCGCAGCCAACCCGAATTGAACCAGCCCAGGTAGCGGCGCTCCAAGTCCTCGAACACAACTTTGACCTCCAGCCCGGGGTTCTCCCAATGAAGGGCAGTATTGCGTTCCATACATCCGTAAACTGTTCAGCGACAATTAGAATTGCGGTTGGCGACAACTAGAATTGCGGGGGAAGGAATCGGTGAGATGCGTATCTACGGGCAGGATTGTTCACCTGTCAACACGCATTCATTATGGTTACCGATCAGCAAGTCAAGCTCCTGTTCAAGCTCGTTAACGGGAAAAAGAGGACACGATCAACGGCTGCGGCGAAGGCTGGTATGTCTGAGAACACCGCACGCAAGTACCTGCGTGCGGGCAAACTGCCGAGTGAGATGAAGACCGAGCGAACGTATCGCACGCGTCCCGACGCGTTTGCGGAAGTATGGGGCGAAATACTGCCCTATTTGGAGGAGAACCCTGGGCTGGAGGTCAAGGCTGTGTTCGAGCACTTGCAGCGTCGCCACCCTGGCCAGTTTCAGTCGAGTCAGCTGCGCACATTGCAGCGGCGTGTGAAGCGGTGGCGAGCCGAAGCGGGTCCTGGGAAGGAGGTCTTCTTTGACCAGGCATACGAACCTGGTGAGCGGGCGCAGTCGGACTTCACCTGCATGAACAAGCTGGGCGTGACCATCCAAGGCCAGCCGTTTAAGCATATGCTGTTCCACTTCGTTTTGCCCTACTCCAACTGGGAGGCGGGTACGATCTGCATGTCTGAGAGCTTTGAGGCGCTAAGTGAGGGGCTGCAGAATGCGCTCACGCAGCTGGGTGGTGTGCCCCGGCTGCACCAGACCGACTCTATGAGCTGTGCGGTACGCAATCTAAAGCGTACCGAGAAGGAGGGAGCCCCCTTTACCGACCGATATGGTGCTCTGATGCGGCATTACGGGATGGAGGCGCAGCACACGCAGCCACGGCGCCCCAACGAGAACGGGAAGATTGAGCAGAGTCACTTTCGGCTCAAGCGCGCGATCGGTAACCAGCTCGCCTTGCGGGGCAGTTCGGACTTTGAAAGCAGGCAAGAATATGAGGCATTTCTGGCCAAGGTGTTTGCGGGGCGCAATGCTAATCGAGAGGCCCGTCTCAAAGAGGATCAGGCCAAGCTGCGCTCGTTACCCGAGCGGCGCCTGAACAGCTATCAGCGCAGGCGTATGCGCGTGAGCAAGGGCGGGTTGGTCCGCGTGAAGAAGAACTGGTATTCGGTTAATAGTCGGCTGATCGGGGAGCTGGTGGATGTACGGATTTATGCGGAGCGGATCGAGGTGTGGTATGCGCAGCAGCGCGTGACGCATATGCCACGGCTCCACGGCACAGGTAAGGCTCGGGTCGAATACCGCCATGTGATTGATATGCTGGTGCGCAAGCCTGGAGCCTTTGCTCATTATCGGTACAAGGCCGATCTATTTCCGTCTCATACGTTTCGCATGGCGTATGACGAGCTAAAGCGTGTCCACTCGAGCTCGCTTGCGGCCGACAAGCAATACCTGCGCGTGCTGCATCTGGCGGCCAAAGAGAGCGAAGCCGCCGTATCTGCTGCGCTTAGCCAGTTGCTCAATAGTACGCAGCCGCTTACGCTCGTTTCGGTAAAGACGCTCATGAATCAAGAGATTGAGGAGCCATCGGTGCAGGTTTGTGCGGTGGATCTGAGCGCCTATAATAGCCTGTTACACCACGAAGCGCAATGAAGACACTGACCACCGCGCAGCTGGACCGTGCGCTGCGTGCAGGCTTGAAGGAGCTTCGTTTGCCGAGTATGCGCGACGGCTACCGGGATAGGGCGGACTTGGCTCGACGAGAGTCTTTGAGCTTTGAACGGTTCTTGTGGGAACTGGTCGAGACGGAGGTGCACACCCGCCGCAACAACCGGATACAGCGCTGGCTCCGGGAATCCGGGCTACCACTGGAGAAAACCATGGACACGTTTGACCGGGGTCGGCTGCCAGTTCGAATCGATCACCATGTGAGCGTGCTCCTAGAAGGTGGCTTTCTGGATCGCAAGGAGAATGTGCTGGCCTTCGGTCCTCCAGGCAGCGGAAAGACCCATTTGCTGTGTGCGCTGGGCCGGGAGCTCATCTTTCAGCACCGCCGCGTGAAGTTTTATCGCTGCGGCATGCTCGTCCAGCAACTACTCGCCGCTAAGCGCGACCTGCGATTACCGCAGATGCTGAAGCGCCTGAGGCGATACGAGGCGCTGATCCTGGACGACATCGGCTACGTACAGCACAGCCGCGAAGAGATGGAGGTCTTGTTCCACTTGCTGGCCGAACGCTACGAACGCGGCAGCATCCTGATTACCAGCAATCTCGCCTTCAGCCACTGGGAAAGCATCTTCAAGGATCCGATGACCACCGCCGCTGCCATAGATCGCATCATGCATCACAGCGTGATCCTGGAGCTCAACCTGCCCAGCTATCGACTGGAAGCATCCAGGCAGCGGCAACAAGCCCAGCATAAACCTAGCATTAACACAGCAGCCCCTTAGCGGTTCCATGGAGCCGTCGCGAGCGCTTAGCCGTCGCGGCGGGCTCTGCCCTTACCTAGTGCTAATCCAGATGAGATACTCACACCCAATAGTGGATCTGAGCGCTTATGACGGTCCGCAGCGTCCATGGAACAGGTTGATCGCGATACCGCCGAGCAGAAAGGTCGGTTCACCGGGAGTCTGTCCGGTGTCTCCGAGCTGTTCAGGCCGTCTGCCGAAGCATCGGGTCAACAAGCAGCGGAATTGCGGATTCCCGCGTCAACATGCCCAGCAAAATCCCTTGAGAACGCAGCAGCTCCTTAGTGGTTCCATGGAGCCGTCGCGAGCGGCTAGCGGTCGCAGCGGGTCTGCCCTTACCTAGTGCTGATCCAGATGAGATACTCGCACCCAATAGTGGATCTGAGCGCCTATGACGGCCTACAGCGTCCATGGAACAGGTTGATCGCGATACCGCCGAGCATACAGCTTCGTTCACCGGGAGTCTGTCCGGTGTCTTCGAGCTGTTCATGCCGTCTGCCGAAGCATCGGGTCAATAAGCTGCGGAATTGTGGATTCCCGCTGGAGAAGATCTCGGGGGTCTGTGATCAAACGCGGCCGCCCACTCGCATCCATCATGACCTGAGCGTGTACTTGGAAGGCGGCTGCCGGGACCAGGGAGCACACAGGACCCCCTTCAGTCCACCGAACAGCGGTGAGAGGTCCTTGCTGTGTTCTGGGTTGCACGGTTCCGGATCGCCGTATGATGCTCAGGGACACGTGAGAAAGGCGCTTACGACGGTCTCAGCCCGGACACCCTGGTACGCCTCCAGCACAGGCGAGAGCGCACCGAGGGCCTGTACGATGGCTACAGAGACCGCACGAAAGCGATCCCGCGAGGAAACGGTATCGACCAAACGGGGCAGCCTACGAACCACCCGCCCCGTTGCCTTCAGCCAGCCGGAAACCAACGGCACGCCTATGGTGGGGGTGACGGCCGCCCTAAACAGGCTCCAGCAGCACTACCACAGCGGATGACTGGAAGCCTCCAACCAACGCCAATCAAACAAGGAAATACCTGAATCATATGTCTCCCATACAGCAGTATCTTTACCCCGAACGAACGAGGTACGGACCACTGAACGCCTACGAAATCGGACAGACTCCCCGGCTTCGCAGCTCGCTGCTCCGCCGGGGAGTCTCCTCCTCCCGAAACGCAATTCTAATTGTCGCTGGTCTCAATTCTAGTTGTCGTTGGACAGTAAACGCGTCTGGACGCGTGCAATACGTTTGCTGGGTCTTCATTTCGCTGGGCAGCTTGCCCGCGCGCAGGTACTAGCGTGCGGTGTTCTCGGACATACCGGCCTTCGCCGCAGCCGTTGACCGTGCCCTGTTCTCCCCGTTAACCAGCTTGAACAGGAGCTTAACTTGCTGATCAGTAACGATGCTGAATGCATGTTGAGAGGTGAACAAACCTGCCCGTACATACGCATCTCACCGATTCCTTCCACGTCAATTCTAGTTGTCGCTGAAGAAGTGGTAGTGAAGTGAAAGGTCGGACCTCTCCTGTTCCCGTTTTGAGCAGCGTGTTTTGGGGCGCTGTGGACTCTACAAGATGGTTGCAGTGAAGGCCCATAGCCCTGATGGTCACATATGCCGCAACAGCGCTTGTCAGTAGGGTCCTATGCACGGTCGGTTATGGCTTAACAAGTGCCTCCGCTTAACCGCGAATTGTGCGCGGTTGCGTATTTACCCTGTTCTTACTGCCTGGGCTATGTGGCCTTACATTCACTTGCTACGGGTTTCGTGTATCAGGTCCGTCCCGTCGATCGACCAAGGTGCCAGCTCTCATACCAAAACACAGGCCCCGAGGCCCTTAATTCGCGATCACAAAGTAAGGCGCACCCCGCCGACAACGCCCTGGCCCGGCAGGTATCTCAGGGTCGGAGCCAACGATATGCGTGAGGAGAGGTCAATGGTTCTCCAACGGTCGCCTTTGATAAACGACCCGACAACTATGCCGGCTACAGCCCCGCCGAGTCCATAGAGAAATGAAGCGGTAACAGCTGCGGCATGATCAAGGACTCTACATGTGGAATCGAGGAAAGGAGCGACGTCAGGATCGGTGGTATCGCAAGATTCCGCGAACAATATGCCCATTCCAATACCAGTAGCAATACCCACGCCTGCACCAATAAGGGCGGCAGCTTTTCGGTAGGTGCGTGTGCCATCGGCGTAGCGTAAGTCCTTAATGTTGGCGAAAGCCACATTTCGGGTTGCGTCCTCACCCAGCGTTAGTGTAAGATCCGTTGCATTCACAGCTCTTACTTCGCCGATCATTTTGCCGTCATCCGTGACGACCCGTACGCGTTGGCCGACCACCTGCGCAAATGAAGGAGAGTGGAATGTAAGCCCAACAACAAGGGCTCCAACCAGAAGGCCTCGGTTCATGGTGAAATCGGCTTTGGTAAAGTGTGCGGTTTTAAATCGCTCGAACTTAACTCCGAAGCGCAACATATGCAATCAGGTCAGTGTGCTCGCAAATAGAGGGAGGGATTAGTGAAGAGAGCAGGAAGGGGCCGTTCCATCGAAGGGAGGGCGACGCCCGACCGGAGATGGAACGGCGTCGGGCAGACTGAAACAGCGCTTTGGGCCCCAAGAGCTTCGGTGCCGGCGGGACAAACGCCCTTTCCCATGCGCGCAGCCATGCATGATGCCGCATGTAGACGGTATCGTGCCCTACCGGTCGTCCTGGTGATACGACCGAATCAATCCATTACCACAGACTGGACTGCTGGGAATCGCTGATCCAGGCGCACCGACTTCTGCTGTCGGGTCTGGCTCAGACCTTGGTGCACCATCCACAGCGGCCGCTACAGCGTACCGCGCGCCAATGAAGACTTCCGCCGGTGTGCGGTAACCCAAGCACTTACGTGGACGATCGTTCAGAATCGTCTGTACCCGCATTACCGCTGCTGGCTCAACAGTGCGGAAGTTGGTCGCCTTCGGAAAGTATTGCCGTACCAGGCCATTGGTGTGCTCGTTCAGGCCACGCTCCCAGGAATGGTACGGCCGCGCAAAGTAAAACGACGCTGAAAGGGCCCGGGCGATTTGCTGGTGATGAGCGAATTCCTTCCCGTTGTCCGCCGTGATGGTAAGCACCCGATCCTTCACCGGATTCGAACACGCTAGCATCGCGCGGCGGACACCGATCGCTGCCTTCGAAGATACCAGCGCAAGAAATGGGAATGTCGACGCACGGTCGACCATCGATGCCAACGCACCCTGGTGCTTGCCCCCAATGATCGTATCCACCTCCTAGTCCCCTATACGCGTCTTCCTCTCCACTATGGGATCCCGTTCGCTGATGTCTACACGATTCGGTATCAGGCCGCGCCCAGCCCCCCTGTATCTCATAAGTGACGCTCTTGGCGTGCATCCTGAAGGTAATCACTGAGGTGGAGATCTTGGCGACCGAGGTTGCCTAATGATGTCTTGGGCTTGGCCAGCCCAGCGTTTCGGTCACTGAATACGGTGCACTTCGCTGAGCGTCGCATCACGGAGAGACATCTCTCTGGGAGTAACCAATTGCCCCTGTTGCCTTGAATGTATGGGGACTTCCTACCATCTAAGCAAGGCCATTTCAGGGAAAAAGTGGGGCTCAGAGGCCAATCGGGTCATCCGTGACCGGGGTCTTGATCTGGGCACTCGGGCTGGATGATGGGTGCCTGGTGGAAGCGGTCAAGGCCATATGGAGAAGGGTGAATAGGGAGACGTAGCGAGTGACCGGGTCGGCAGATTGACGCGCAATGTCTGCAGTTGGAAAACTCGACACAGGTCCACCGCTGGATGACGCTGGCACTCATGTTTCCAGAACCCAAACTGAAGATTATCCCCAACCACCAACACGTACCTACGCGCCAAAAGGCGCTTATGGATGCCAGGACCCGACTACGAAAGCCCAGAATCCCCTTCTAGCCCTCTTCCCACTAATTGTGGCCTACTTCCCGGATTGAAGGGCATCTGTTCATTGCCGTGCTGGCCTACCGCGCCTCCCATGTGATCCACACAAAGCTCAAGGCCAACCACATCCATGAAAGGTGGGATACGCTCCGCCTCAGACTCAACCAGATCCATCAGATTACCACGGTGCTGCCAAAGGGTAAGCAACGCTATCTCGTACGTGGATCAGACGTTGATGTCATTCTTGCAGCGGATCGTCCACTGTCTGGACATGAGCTACGATCCCGCGGCGACAAGAACCGAGGAGGAATACTCCGGCGAGCCGAGCGATCTGGAAAAACCTCCTGACGCAGGAATCCTACGATGCTCTCCATACCTCACGGCCGTACCCACTCCAGAAGGAGCAGCGTGAGCTGTGTCCGATTCGGACAGATGAGACCGGATGAAGGTGCGCCAGGCTAACTGGTGCCAGTACAGGGAGTGAAAGTCTCCCGATGTGAAGGACTAACCATCCACGCATCTCCTCGAGCCGTGCGTTGGTACCCGCGAGGGTGCAGGCGAAGCGTCGGTAGAGGTGCGGGTGGGCAGGGCTAATGAGCACCGAAAATGTCATCGTCCGGGACGCCGAGGGTTTCTTCGTGGTCGAAGGCAACACCTTCTTTGCCGTTAATGGTGAGGCGGAGGAGGGTCCCGCGGTGTCCAAGAACCCAGGCACGCACGTACGTACTGCATCGGGACCTGGGAGGTCTCTCCACTACCCATCCCTTCGGGGAGGGTCGCCAAAGCGTAGGCTAAATGCTGATCGGAGGATGCACGGTGGAGAGAAGTCAGATGCGACCATAGTAGCTATGAAGCCAGCGAACAACGCGTGGATGACCACGGGGCGGAGCCGGTGGAGCCAAGGGTCGCACCCAAGGGGAAAGCGGGAAGCTGGATTCATGCCGGACTCTGGGCCGGATTACGTGGATCTGTCCAAGAGCTGTGGACTCAGTGCCACAGTCGGGGCGCAGGTGTACCGCTTACGGCTGGAGGTGGGGTTTCCCCACTTCCTAACGTCATGCGCGGGAGCGCGACCTGCGGGAAGAGCCGTGTGCGTTAACGCGCACGCACGGATGTGTGTCCAGCATAGGCTGGCATGTTCGGCAGGAGTCAGTCCTGCCAGAGGAGAAATCAGAGCTCTGTAGCTCGGGTAGCATGGAAGCGGGAAACTTAATTCATGAAGCCTACCGACAAGGCCTCCCTTGGGGAGGTTGCGAGTGTTCGGGCCGTAACGCAAGTGAACGCACAGGTGGCCTCGTCAGTGTATCCCGAAGGCCGAGTCCTCATCCGTGGGACGAAGGCAGCATGGGCGGTCGAAATCTGATTGAAACGACTGTTCCACTTCGGCGGGGTGGTAGCGACGGCACGATCACAAGGACATGCAAAGCAACTGGAGAAGCCCTCCTCGCCCCGACGAGAAATCGTCGGAGAAAGGTAGGTACTATAACCGGTGGCACCGGGAAGTGTACCGAAGGTGAGAGGGTGGCGGAGAGGTGCGTAGTAGCGCTGAAGCGGGGTAATGCCCGTGGAGCGAAGGCGCCTCGCTGCTGGTATGTTTTCCGACAATAACGGGGAGGCACTGAAGACATGAAGAAGGCCGCAACTATAAGCCTGCAGGACCTGAGGAGGAGAATATACCGTAAAGCCAAGGCAGAGCCGGAATGGCGTTTTTGGGGCATGTACGTGCATGTATGTAAGATGGAAACGCTCCAGGAGGCGTACCGAATGGCAAAACGAAACGGCGGTGCCCCAGGCATTGACGGAATGACGTTTGAAGCCATAGAGGAGTCGGGATTGGAGGCGTTTCTGGACGATATACGGCGCGATCTTGTCTTATACCGCTACCGACCATCGGGATTGCGTAAGAAGCGGATACCTAAAGGCGGCGGCAAGTTCCGCACGCTGGGTATTCCGACGATACGTGATCGCGTGGTACAGGGAGCGTTGAAGCTGATTCTGGAGCCGATCTTTGAGGCCGACTTTCAGGACGGATCCTATGGGTACCGACCGAAGCGCACGCCTCATGCTGCCGTACACCGTGTAACCTCGGCGGTGGTCAAAGGAATGACCCGGGTAATAGATGTGGATCTGGCGTCGTACTTCGATACGATACGTCACCATATTCTACTCCGGAAAGTGGCTGTCCGCGTTAAGGACAACGCGATTCTTTGGCTACTAAAGCGGATACTGAAGTCTGGTGGCAACAAAGGCGTGCCTCAAGGGGGCGTCATCTCGCCGCTTCTGAGCAACATCTACCTCAATGAGGTGGATCGTATGCTGGAGCGTGCGAAGGCGGTCACCCGCGAGAGGGGGTACTTCCATATGGAGTACGCCCGCTTTGCTGACGACCTGGTGATAGTGGTGGATGGCTACCCCAAATGGGGCTGGCTGGAGCGGGGGGTTTACCGGCGTTTGCTGGAGGAATTGGCTAAGCTTGACGTTTCGCTCAATGTAGAGAAGACGCGGAGGGTTGACCTGACCGAAGGGGCGAGTTTCACGTTTCTTGGGTTCCGCATTCGTCGGTACAGGACGAAGCGGGGGCGCTGGGGCGCCCTGACGGTGCCCCGTATGAAGGCGCGCACGAAGCTGCTACGGCGGCTCAAGGAGGTATTCCGACGTTTTCGCTCACAGCCGGTTACACGTGTAATTGAACGTATCAACCCGATTTTGCGGGGATGGTTGAACTATTTTCGGATAGGGCAATCCAGCCGATGCTTTCGTTACATCCGCAATTGGGTAGAACTGAAGATCAGGCGCCATCTGATGCGAGCCCGAGGACGTCGGGGCTATGGTTGGAAACGGTGGAATAGGCGCCTGTTCTACGAGCGACTGGGACTGTACGACCAGTGGCACATATCGTATTACAAGCCGAAAGCACGCCCACGCCAACTGCGTATGAACTTTACGGCGTATCCAGCAGGAAAGCCCGGTGCGGGAAAACCGCACGCCGTGGTTTGATGTGGCGGGGTCTGGAAACGTGATTCCAGGACAAGGCGGTTACCGACTGAGTCCTGTGGATTGGCGCGCCAGACCCCGACCCTACGTGTGCGGGGCCCCAGGGGAAACCCTGGGGCTACCGCGATGGGCCCCAATACGACAAAGGACACGCAAGACAGGGGCGAACACCACCCTAACCCACCACCGACCGCTCCGGTAAAAAGCAAGGTCCCATAGCAACCGAAAACACGCTCCCCAAAACGGGATTGGGAGAGGGGCGACCGTTCACTTCACAGCCAGTGACGAAGTTGAGTTAAGGACCGCTCTTATGTGTACGAATCGGGCGAATGTGAGCAGGTTAAGAGCTCAAGATTGTGGCTATCGCTGAGAAAACCTAGATCTGAACCTACATTCGCGGTTTCAAGCTTTCGGCATGCATGGGTCAATAGCGGGTTCACGATGGTCGAGGGACCATTAGCCAGCAATAACGCCGATTTCTGGCGTGTCTTGCCCCCTGCCAACTACCACGTAGCCGCTTTAGCAAGGCAGGCCCTGTGTTTTTGACAAGCCCTACCTAGAAGACAAGACACATAGAATACGTCAGTGCTTATGGGTCCAGCGTCCACTGTATCTGCAGGACGACGCCCTCACCGACCGTGATTGCCATGAGTGCCCCCTCGCTCTGGTAGGTCCAACGCTCAGTGGAGGCTGTCAATGGCGGGCCGAGGAGGCGCCGCACATGCGACATCGCATATCCTACGCGAATCCCTTCAGGCGCGACATGGCGACTCTCCGTCAAGACGATGTTCTTGAGCGTATCGCCACTAAGGGTGAGTTCAAACCCGTAATACGTGAGACGTTTGTTCGAAGGCGCGACATGGATGGTGTCTATGGCAGGCCCGAAGCGCCGTACAAGGGCCTCGGGAGGCCAGACACGCTGGCCGCCCATAGCGAGGCCGACAAATTCGGTCACACCCACTTTGGGACCAAATTGCAAGTACTGATCCGGCTGTGAGCAGGCTTGGGCCAAGAGTGCCATTAGTGCGGCACCTAGCGCCGGCGCCTTCATTGCTTGCCTCCAGATTTGTCGCCTTTGTGTCTATCGGGCCGCTTGCGGCGTTTGGGGCGCGAACGCCGATTCTGACGCGTGCCATAGACCTTGCGCTGATACAGGTCATCCACGAGCATCGCCAACAGCTCCGGCTCCTCTTCAGCGAGAGAGGTTACCAGTGGCACAAAGCGTGCCATCCGTTCCCGCTCCTGAGGCGACTTGCTGCGCAGCGTGGACGCAAGCGTTACCGTAGCGCGACTTTGGACGCGCTCGGTGGTTTCTTCTTCGGTGGGTAGCGGACGGTTTTCCATGTCAAGCGCGTAGTACCGCGCGATAGCCTTTAGCGCAACCTCGTCTTCAAAGGTGGTCAGCGTTATGGCGACGCCCGCCTGGCCAGCGCGGGCTGTGCGGCCAGTGCGGTGAATATACATCTCAGTATGCTGCGGCACATCGTATTGCATGACGTGACTCAGCTCACTGATGTCGATGCCGCGAGCTGCGACATCGGTAGCGACAAGGATACGCAAGGTGCCCTGACGTAAGCGTCGCATCGCATCCTCTCGCCTGTTCTGTGGCATATCTCCTGCAATGCGCGCCACACTGAAGCCGCGCCTCGCGAGAAGCTTGGCCACGAAGGTCACCTCGCTGCGCGTATTGGCAAATACCAGGGCCGACCGCGGATTGTCGTATTCTAGAAGGCGGATAAGTGCTGCTGTCTTGCCCTCGGTTCCTGTTCGGCAATAAGAATGCTTAAGGGTGTCGACGCTGATGTTATCGGCGCTGAGCCCCAGAAAGGATGGGTTCTGAAGAAACAGGCGACCCAGCGCGCGCACCTTCGGTGGCATGGTGGCACTGAACATGTACGAGTGGCGCGGGGTAGGCACATATTCTGCCAGACGCTGCATGTCTGGGAGAAAACCCATCGATAGCATCTCGTCGGCCTCATCGAGGATCAACACCTTCATGGCGTCCAGCGTAAAGGTACGCCGCCCGAGAAGGTCTAGGATTCGTCCCGGCGTTCCAACAAGGATCTGTGCACCTTCCTTCAGGCTTTTGATCTGTGCACCGTATCCCACGCCCCCATATACGAGCGCTCCTTTGAATCCACTCTGAGCAGCCATGCGCTCAAACTCTCCGAAAATCTGTCGCGCCAGCTCACGAGTAGGCGTCAGGATGAGGGCCTGAACTCTCGGCATTACCACGTCCAGCGTGGCAAACAAGGGCAAAAGAAAGGCTCCCGTCTTTCCGCTCCCCGTGCGGGACTGCACTATCAGGTCGTCGCCGCGGAGCACGTAGGGAATGGCGACGGCCTGCACACGCATCAGTGAGGGCCATCCGGTAGCGTCAAAGGCGGCGCTAGAGGCGGCTGGCAGTCCAGACGCCGCTAATGGCGGAAGCGGCGGATCCGGCGGGGGAAACGCACGGCGAGCGGCCCGCTCTTTTTCGGTGCGCTGTGCGCGTGGAGTGAAATCTAGCGTTCGAGTGTAACGGCTTGCCATCGCAGCTAAAGCCCCAACCCGCCATCGACCACCAGCGTATGGCCCGTGATGTAGTTTGCGGCATCAGAAGCCAGAAACAGTACAGCAGCGGCCACTTCTGGCGGCGCAGCCACGCGCTGGAGCGGTATCTGCTTCAAGACGGCTTTGCGCGCTGCATCGTTCATGGATGCCGTCATATCAGTGTCAACATAGCCGGGCGCCAATGCGTTGACGGTTATGTTGCGCCTGCCGAGCTCTTTGGCCAAGCTGCGCGTAAAGCCAAATACTCCAGCCTTTGATGCTGCGTAGTTGGCCTGCCCAGCATTGCCCGTAATGCCGACCACTGAAGAGATGTTGATGATACATCCTCGGCGCTGCCGCATCATGGGTCCGCAGGCCACCTTGCAGAAGTTGAACATGCTGCGCAGATTCGCAGCTAAAACCGCATCCCAGTCTTCCTGGGACATCCGCAATAGCAGGTTATCACGCGTGATGCCAGCATTGTTGACCAACACATCAAGTTGCCCCCACTGGCCAAGGACGCCTTTGACGGCTTCCTCAGCTGAGTCCATCAGCGCGGCATCTCCCTGGAAAGAAAGCGTTTCGCGGCCTTTCTCCTTCAGCTCTTTCTCCAGCGCTGCTGCGGCCTGCTGGGAGCTGCGATACGTGAACGCCGTGTGCGCACCGGCCTGAGCAAACGCCTTGACGATAGCGCGCCCAATGCCGCGCGTGCCGCCGGTCACCAGCACTGTCTTGCCCTTCATGAACTCATAAGATTTATTGCGTCTGCCACTTCGTGCGCAAACCCCACACTCCTCACATCCGTACCGCGTCCTAGGATGCGCCGTGTGAGACCACTTAGGACACGGCCCGGCCCAAGCTCAACATAGCGGGTGCAGCCGTCCCGGTCCATCGCGCGAATAAGCTGCATCCATAGGACAGGTGACGTCAGCTGCTGCAGGAGATTCTGTCGGATCTGTGCCGGATCTGTGGTGGCCGTACCCAACGCGTTCATATATACAGGGCAGTCAGGTATCCCGATTTCCAGGTCTGCCACATGCAACGCTAGGGGTCCGTAGACATCCTGCATAAGCGGCGAATGAAAGGCTCCGCTAACGCGGAGAGGGATGACACGCCGGGCTCCGCGTTGCCTGGCGAGCGCTGAAGCGTAGGTGACCGCTGCAGCGTCGCCGGATATCACAACCTGGCCGGGCGCATTAAAGTTCGCCGGCTGCACGACTTCGTCGTCTGTGGACGCTTCTTTGCATGTGGCTACCAGCGCAGCAGCATCCATCCCCAGAATGGCGCTCATGGCGCCGCGCCGCTGCTCACCCGCCTGGCCCATCAGCTGTGCCCGCAGTCGTACCAGGCGCAGCCCGTCAGAAAAAGCGATCGCGCCGCTTGCGGCCAGAGCTGAATACTCCCCCACGCTATGGCCGGCTACAGCTACGGGTGGCCGGCCAAGCGCCTTGAAGACGGCCAGAGAGTGCAGGTAGATGGCGGGCTGGCAAATGTCCGTCTGCGTGAGCACCCACTCGGCGCGGTCCGTAGCAGTGTCTTGTGCAAAGCAGCACTCAGACAACTCAAAGCCGAGAATGCCGTCGGCTTCGTCGAACAGTGCACGAACCTTGGCATACTGCTGATACAGGTCGCTGGCCATGCCCGGATATTGGGACCCCTGGCCAGGAAACAAGAATGCTGTGCTCACTGAAGATTAGATCGTGTTTACCGCCAGCCGCGCCGCTTTCTGCTCCAGGGCCGGCTTCGCTCCCTGAGGTCGCACCGCTGGCGTATCGTACGCCCACTTCAGATAGCCAGCCCCCCAGGTGTAGCCGCCGCCAAAGGCGGCAAGTACTATGTTGTCGCCTTTCTGCAGCTCGGATTCCCAATCGCAAAGGCACAGCGGAATAGTCGCGTTGGTGGTGTTGCCATAGCGGTGAATGTTCACCATCACTTGGTCGGCGCCCAGCCCCATCCGCTGTGCGGCGGCGTCAATGATGCGGCGGTTTGCCTGGTGCGGGACAAAGTAGCGTACGTCTTCGCTGGTCAGACCGTTGCGCATCATCACCTCTTCGGCCACATCCGCAAAGGCAGACACGGCAAACCGGTACACCGTGCGTCCGTCCTGGTGAAGGAAGTGCATCTTTTTTGCCAGTGTCTCGTGTGAGGGCGGCCTCAGGCTGCCGCCACCCAGCATGCAAAGAGCTTCCCAGCCCTCGCCATCACATCGGAGCACATGATCTAGCAGGCCGTGGCCGCTGTCATCGGGCTCGAGAAGCACGGCTGCTGCCGCATCCCCAAAAAGAACACATGTGTTGCGGTCGGTGTAGTCGGTGATGCTGCTCATCTTGTCGCTGCCGATCAGCAGCACACTACGGTAGCGGCCGGACTCGATCAGCGATGCGGCGGTGCAAAGCCCGAAAACGAAGCCGCTGCAGGCTGCCGAAAGGTCGAATCCCCACGCTCGAGTCGCACCGAGTGCCGCCTGCACCTGGCAGGCATTGGACGGAAAAAACATGTCTGGCGTCACCGTGGCCACGATAATGACATCAAGGTCCGCAGGATCCATGTCGCGCTTCTTTAGCGCCTGCCTGCCAGCCTCGGTGCCCATAAACGCGCTGGCTTTGCCACGGTCTCTGAGGATGCGGCGTTCCTGTATTCCAGTGCGCGTGCGGATCCATTCGTCGGTAGTGTCGACCATCGACTCCAGATCCTTGTTGGTTAGTCGGTCTGGCGGCAGGTAGCGGCCAACGGCCGTGATGGCGGCTCGTGTCATGATTCTCAGGCGGCGTGCTGTACCAGGCGTCCTATGACATTAGTCAGCTTGGCCGATGCGCTGCGGGCGGTCAGGCGAAGCGCCGTTTTGAAAGCGCTTTCGCTGCTTCGGCCGTGTGCGACGAAGACGGTACCATTGACGCCTAGGAGTGGAGCGCAGCTGCCGTACGTTTCTGGGTCGAACCGGCGAGCCACATCGCGTAGGATCCCTGCTATATGTTCTTTGGTGGCAGCGCTGAGCTGTCTCGTAGCAGCAGCCTGACGGATCAAGACTGGCAGGGCTGTCATGACGCTCTCGGTGAGCTTGAGTACCACATTGCCGACGAATCCGTCGCACACCACCACATCCGCTTTGTGATGCATGATGTCACGACCCTCAATGTTTCCTATAAAGCGGATGTTCGTTGCCCGGGACAGCAGTCTGTAGGCGGTCCGCACCACGTCGTTGCCTTTGGCCGGCTCCTCGCCGATGTTTAGGAGGGCTACGCGCGGGTTGGGGACATCCATCACATAGGTGGCGAATGCCGTGCCCATCTGACCATACTGCAGCAGGTGCTCGGGCCGGCTGTCCAGGTTGGAACCGACGTCGAGGACCAGGCACTTGCCACAGACCGTGGGGAAGTAGGTGGGGATAGAGGGCCTCTCGACGTCTGGTAGGCGGCCGAGCATGAACAGGGATGCCGCTGTTACCGCTCCCGTGTTGCCAGCGCTGATGAATGCGTCTGCCCTTCCCTCTCTGTGAAAGGTGAGGCCTGCGTGGATGGAGGAGCGTGGCTTCCGGCGTACCGCTTTCACTGGAGACTCGCCCATGCCGATTACTTGGGGAGCATCTGCCAGATCTATGTGCGGATGGCCTAGGGGCTCTTGACGGCGCAGCTCTTCGGTTAGCGTCTGAAGTGGTCCAAAGAGCGTTAGTCGTACGTTGAGGTCGGATTCCGACACCGCGCTTAGCGCGGCAGCAACGATTGCGGCGGGCGCATGATCGCCACCCATTGCGTCGACAGCTATTCGGATCGGCATCGGAAAGTCAGTCTCCGGCCGTTCTGCTGCCGCCATGGTGGCAGCAGATCACTACGCTTCTTCCTCAGCCAGCACTATCTGGCGTCCACGATACTTTCCGCAGGCTGGACAAAGGCGGTGACGAAGCTTGGTCTGGCCGCAGCTTTCGCATTGCATGGTGTTGGGGCGCGACAGCCCGCCGTAATAGACACTGCGGCGCGTGCGCGTCCGTGCCTTGGAATGCTTCCGCTTGGGGTTAGCCATGGTCAGTCACGAATCTTGATTCAGTCGCTGCAGCGGCGTCCAATGCGGTGCCACACCTGCTTCTGGAGCACCGAATACGCGCGGCAGGTCAAGGTGCCGGGCATGCGGCGCCACATTGCGATGCGGCACGGCCAGAAGAAGCGTGTCTCGCGCGGCAGTAGTCACATCCACAGCACGCTGCAGAGGCTGGTAAGCAATCGCTTCGTCACAGGCACAATTCGGCGCTTGGCTGCCATGCGGCTGAAGCAAAATACGGCACGCTCTGGAAATGCGCTGGACAAACGAATCCAGTGTGCGGTCACAAGTGAGGGTTACGTCGGCCTCGGCGGCCAGTGAGAGCACCAAGTGCTCACCTTCGGTTTCCACGCTCACCTCAATGTTGAGGTCAGAGAATCGGTCGGGATCGAGCCCCAAGGCTGAGGCTTCGCACAAGAAGCACCGTCGGGTTCCCGGTCGCAATTCAACGCTCTCTAAACTCATTGCGCGTGGTAAACAGCTGCACCTTCTTCGTGTTCCGCAGGTGCTGTCCGCACAGGCAGGGCGCCCGGTCGACCACATCGCGCCATACCAGAGGAGGCTTCGTTAACTGTTGCACTGGCCGCGCGCGGCGTGCAACCGTTTTGGACATCGCGCGCCGCCGATTCTGAGGTGATTGCGGTGCGGCCACCCTGCAGTGCCGTGCCCTTATCGCTGGCGCGACATCGGCAGGTTCCGGCACCAGGGTTCGACCGATGAAAAGCAGTCGGCAGACCACCATTGTGAGCCGCCGCCGTATGGCTGATTGTGGACGCGTGGTGGCCCGCCAGAAGACGAATGCGAGGGCGCCTTGCCTGAACTAGCAAGGTAGGACTCCGAGTCAGTTGGATCACAAACAATATTGGGCCTGGACGGGGAACGCCACGACCGGGCTACGTCGGAGATGGCCCGCCAGACAGCAGAGCAAGATCTCGGCTGCTGCAACCTGGGGCCGTAACCGCGCATTGCAGGTCTGATGCGCGAAAAGTCACCCGCACGCTCCAAACAGCTGTGGTACGCAATCACGTACGCCGCAGCTGTTCTCTGGCGCCTCGGGGCGCTCGTACACGACTTGTATCGTGTATTCGGTACCCAGCGACGACCGCACGATGCGCAGGAACTTGCAGCCGTAGCGCTTGATCAACCCGCGCCGATCGGTGAAACGGACGTACCCGACGCCCTTGATGCGAACGCGATAGTCTTGGCGCCTGACGCGTTCGGGCTTTCGTAGCAGCCTGAAGCTCTTCACCAAGTCGCCGCTGAAACGCGGCGGACGCACATGGTGCTTATTGAAAAAGCGCTTGTAACCCTCCGTCACGCCCCTGATCACAGAACGCTGCTCCGTCACGCCGAACTCGAGATTGCGCTCATCGGCGTTGCGGGCGGTCGTCCAGAGCTTCGTCAATGTGAAATAGCTCGGATGCTTCTCTGCTGCCTTGTGTGCGTTGCGGCATTGTTCGACCGCCCAGTTACGGACCCACTTACCGTTTGCGAACATCCGCCGCAGGCGGGCATAGCCCGCCTTCTTTGTATAGCAGCGGTATGTCTGGCCCAGGAGCAAGGCTACGAGCGCTCTCGTGGGCCGGCTTGCAGGCGTGCCGTCTGGGCAGCCCGTATCCGCTTCGAGTACGCAATGGCCTCATCGACAACGGCTCGGCGCACGACGTCCATGTACGGCGCCCCTTCGCGCAGGGCCAGACCGAAAGCAGCGTTAAGGGCGCTACGTGAAACGTAAATAAGGACTATTTCCGACATTCAGGCGGGAGCGGTTATCGGCGTGCATAGCGTCTGCGCAGTTATGGAGCCGATGGTTCCGGTCAGGCCAAGTTAATATGTCGCCAGCCCTAAGCTAGGAAGCAGCAGGCTAGGCTTGGTCCAAATAGTGCGCAACTGCCCTCGTATGGTGGGCACATACATTCGTGGGTTCGTGGACTGCAGCATGGGTGTCTGGTGGCTGCGTGATTTGCCGTGATAGCCACACTCGTTAGACACGATCAGCTTGGCATTCGGCAAAGGTGTGATAACACGTAAGAACGACCCCTCGATGGCTAGCCAGACGTCATTGGCGGCCCTCCTCCATAGAGGCCCAACCGATGTGAAGCAGGCCGCACACAAGAAGTCGCAATCTCGCGACGGTATCTGGTCGCAGCTTAACCGATTGCATCCAGCAAACCACCAGCAGGCTGTGCCAGAGTAACATAGCGAACAAGCTGCCGTTGTGGATGCATTGTGGATAACCGGCTTAGATTCCATCCGTAGTGACGTCAAGAATGGCTTTCGGCCTTCCCGAAGGGTGGAGGCAGACCGCAAGGTTGCAAAAGAGTCGGCATTGGTGGCAACCTGCGACGCCTGACAAAGCAGGAGCGAGACTGGTGCGCGTAGCCCCAAAATGGCCCATGTGGATAATGTCAACAGCGCGTGGATAACTTGTGAATAGTCACGTCGCTCCTCGTTGTACATTCAACACGTCTTGGGTTTACGGTTGTATGACAAGAGTTGAACAAGTTCTCGGTGAGCAACGTCGCCAGGTCCTTGCTCAGCCTCCGATGCGGCCATCTGGGCCGCTTGTCCGCTGTATATTGGCGGGCCTTGGAAAATCAATGGACAAGCATCGCTCCAATACGACGGCTACTTGGCAGTCCTGCCCTATCAGGAGTCGCGGCACCGACAAGGTGCATCCCAGTAGATTTACGGCCCGATTTGCGCACATCACGCCAGTTGACCTTGAAAGTCTCGACGGAGAGGTTCAGCTGACCGGTAGGGTGCCGAACAGGTTCATCGTTCAGTGGACGCATGCGCACCATCATGAGGTGCTCACCCATGCCGTAACGGCGGGTCTGGGTCAAACAGCCGGCGGGATTTCCAGGTCTCTTACGGGAGCTGAGGGTAGCAAGCCAGTCAACGATCCGGTCGTCCGCAAGTCAACAGATACGCATGCGCTCCAATACGGCAGAAATATGGCAGTCCTGCCTTGACGTGATCCGGGATGGGGTGGATGCCAGCAGCTTTAAGACCTGGTTCCAGCCCATCACGCCGGTCGATCTGGAAATAGTCAATGGAGAGATTCAGCTGACCGTCGAAGTGCGAAACCGGTTCTACCTTGATTGGCTGGAAACACACTACAATCAGGTGTACGACCGTGCAGTAACCCAGGTGCTGGGCCCAGAAGGCCGCCTAGTCTTCAGGGTTAATCTGGAAGACCAGAAGGCGCCGGAAACGAATGAGACCCGACCTGCTGTCCAGCGGCCTAAAGCGCGGCTGTCCGCGCCAAATGCCCAGCCTGGCGTGCCCCAAAGCGTAGCGGCTCTAAACAAGACGTATCCAAAGGTGGGCCGTTCGTTGCCGCCCGTGGACAGCAAGCTGAACAAGCACTACACCTTTGCGAACTTCATCGAAGGCCATTGCAATCGGCTCGCGCGCAGTGCGGCGCTGGCTGTAGCGAAAGACCCGGGCACTACGTGGAACCCGTTTCTCATATACGGGGGCGTGGGCCTGGGCAAAACCCATCTGATTCAGGCCATAGGCAATGCCGTGCAGGAGCGGGACGCAGCGAAACGCGTCCGGTTCGTGTCCAGCGAGCACTTCACCAACGACTTTGTGCAGGCGATTCGGAATAATGAGGTCAGCCGGTTCTCCAGCTATTATCGCAGCATCGATGTGCTCCTCATTGATGATGTGCAGTTCTTCAGCGGTAAGGAGAAGACGCAGGAAGAGTTTTTTCACACCTTCAATGAGCTGCACCAGATCGGCAAACAGATCATCCTGACTGCTGACCGGCCGCCCAAACAGATCGAAGGCATTGAGGAACGCCTGCTTTCCAGATTCCTGATGGGCATGACCGCAGACCTGCAGGCGCCGAAATTTGAGACGAGGCTGGCTATCCTGAACTGCAAGGCCGAAGAAGAAGGAATCGAGCTGTCGCCAAATGTCATGAACTTCGTAGCGCGAAAGGTCCAGAGCAACGTGCGGGAGCTTGAAGGTGCAATGGTGCGGCTGATGGCGGTGTCGATGCTCCAGACCGAGGAAGTAGACCTTGAGATGGCCAAGCGCGAGCTGAAACCCTTCTTCATCACCCAGCCTACGCGCCTAACAGTCGAGGCCATTCAAGAGACCGTGTCCGATTTCCTCGGGATAAAGCAGGACCTGCTAAATGGCCGATCACGCAAGCGCGAAATCGTGGAGGCAAGGCACATCGCCATGTATCTGTGCCGAAAATTCACAGGGCACTCGCTCAAGGAGATCGGCCGGCGGTTCGGCAAGCGGGATCATACGACCGTCATCAATGCGATCAAGAAGGTTGAAGACCACGCGGAAACCAACGTGCAGTTCCGGGAGAAATTTCGACGCATCCAAGAGGTTCTCAGTGAGAGTTAGGCCGCCTGCACGCCTTTTCGCCCTCTGCCCAGGGGCACGGAACAAGACACTGTGCGTTTCCACAGAACGGCGCAGATTACGTAAATTCGGCATCCACAGTTATTAGGTTGCATGAAATTCTCGACCAACAGCAAGGTGCTCGGCATGGCGCTCGAAAGCGTCGCAACGGCGCTTCCTAGGAGCACCGTAATGCCGATTCTCAGCTACATCCTCTTTGAGCAGGAGGATGACGGGTACCTGCGGCTGACCGCGTCCGACCTGGATAGCACCATCGTTGAGCGTGTGCCGGTGCATTTTCAAACGGAACCGACGGTGCCAGGCCGTCGCATCGCGGTGCCGGGTAGCTACCTGCTCAGCACGGTGAGAAATCTGGGGGATGTGCCGATCGACTTTGAGGCGGACGAGAATTTCGCCCTGACTGTCCGCGCAGGACCCGGCCAGTACCAGCTTTCCGGTCTCGATGGGGCGGACTATCCGATCCTGCCCACCCAGGGGGAGATGGAGCCGCACTTTGTGATAGCGCGAAGCGTGCTTACCAAGGCGGTGGAGAAGGCCGGATTCGCAGTGTCCACGTCAAAGCAGGGAAGCGCATTGTCGGGGATCCTGTTTCAGATGTTTCCAGACCATCTGCGCCTAGTTGGCACGGACAGCGTGCGCCTAGTGCTGTTCAAAGCCCTGGAGGTACCCTGTCGTGAGGAGGGCAAGTGGGTACTCCCGGTGGGAGGCCTGAAGGGTCTGACCCGCATGTCGGGCGGCGAGTATTGCAGGGTCACCATGGGCAAAGAGCACGCGACCTTTGACTTTGACACGTCACGACTGGTGACACGCGTCATGGACGCGCCATTTCCGAATTACGAAGCCGTGTTGCCCAAAGACAATGAGCGCACGCTGCGTGCGAACCGGGAGCTGTTCTGGGCTGCTACCCGCCGCACCATGCCTTTTGCGGGCTCCGCTGCAAACCAAATCCGACTGGATATCAAAGACGGTGAGCTTAAGATTAGCGCCGAAGATATCGAGCGTGCTCATAAGGCCTTTGAACTCATCCCGTGTGAGTTCGAAGACAAAGAGGACAGTGACGGCACGCTGGTGCTTGCCTACAACTCCAAATACCTCTTGGGCGTGCTGCAGCACCTAGAAAGTGAAGAGGTGGTCTTCGAGGTCGGTAACCCGGAATGGGCCGGCACTATGCGCCCAGCAATCAACTATCCTGGAGAGGATCTACTTATGCTCCTGATGCCGGTGATGCTGCGCAAGTATTCATCGTAAAGATGAGGTGAAGTCGGTCGAGCGGTTGCGAACTTTTCGAGTCAGCCCGGCGTTCCACCGTGCTACCTGCGGATTCGAGCGCACCTCGTACCTATGGACATAAGGAGCTTCAAGACCGTGAGCACTAGGCCTGCCGACGTACGGCGGGCTTGGTATGTGGTCGACGCTGAGCAGCTGGTCGTGGGCCGTCTGGCTTCAAAGGTGGCGGCGATTCTGCGTGGCAAGCATAAGCCGCAGTACACCCCTCATGTGGATACGGGCGACTACGTGATCGTACTCAATGCGCGGCGCGCGCGTTTTAGCGGCAACAAGGAGAACGATAAGCGCTATTACCGCTACAGTGGCTATCAGGGTGGCTTACGTTCGCGGACGGTTCGCGAAATGCGGAGCCGCCGCCCGGAGCACCTGGTACGCCATGCGGTCCGGGGAATGCTGCCCAAGGGTACGCTGGGCCGCCAGATGCTGAAAAAGCTGAAGGTGTACGCCGACAGTAGCCACCCGCACCAGGCTCAGCAACCGCAGATTCTGGACCTTAGCAATACGAATCAGTAATGGCTTCCGCTACCCAGATAGGTGCCGTCGGTCGGCGCAAGACCGCCACTGCGCGCGTATACCTAAGTCCCGGCGCTGGAGAAATACTTGTCAACAAGCGCCCGCTGGATCTGTACTTCGCGACTGAGGTGCGACGGCGTTCGCTGCTGCAGCCCTTTGTCGTTACAGGTACGCTTGGGTCATACGACTTGGTGGTTAACGTGAAAGGGGGCGGTAAGACCGGCCAGGCCGAAGCGATTCGTCTGGGTATTGCCCGGGCCTTGCTCAAGGTGGCGGAAGATTTTCGCAAGCCCTTGCGTGATGCGGGCTTGCTCACGCGCGACTCCCGCATGGTGGAGCGCAAAAAGTACGGTCGTCCCAAAGCACGTAAACGGTTCCAGTTCTCCAAGCGTTAGCATTTTATTTCACATACCACCGGATGCCCGGCGGGGTGACCACAAGGTTTGGCTAGGGCGCGTGACGGTGGTAGCGGCTTAACCCGAATTCTGATATGGAAGAAACCACGGCGGCGCTGGCCACCGAGCCTGCGCCGCAATCGCCTGCGGCCTCCGACGAGGCTTCCCCTTCGGCTGCTGAAACCGCCCCGCCGTCCGTTCCAGACAAAGCTCCCGCGTCCAAGTATCGCGTATCGATCGAGGCCTTATTGCGTGCGGGCACGCACTTTGGTCACCTCACCAGCCGGTGGAACCCGAAGATACGTCCGTACATCTTTATGGAGCGCAACAGCATCCATATCTTCGATCTTGTCGCGACGCAGCGCATGCTCGAAAAGGCCGCGGATGCTGCGACCCGCCTAGCGCGACAAGGTAAGGCGATCCTTTTTGTCGGGACCAAGAAGCAGTCAAAAGCCACCGTGCGCGAAAGCGCGGAGCGCTGCGAGTCGCCCTATGTCGTTGAGCGGTGGCTGGGAGGGACCCTGACCAATTTCCAGACCATCCGCAAGAGTATCCGCCGCATGGAGGATCTCGGCAAGATGGAGCAGGACGGCACTTTGGATCAGCTTAAGAAGAAGGAGCGGCTGATGAAGAGCCGCGAGCGTGCCAAGCTGGAGCGCAACCTGAGTGGCATCGCCGCCATGGCGCGGATACCCGGAGCGCTCTTCGTGGTCGATATACGGCGTGAGCACATCGCCGTGGCCGAAGCGCGCAAGGTGGGAATCCCGATCATCGCGATGGTGGACAGCAACTGCAACCCTGACCTGGTCGACCATGTGATCCCATGCAACGATGACGCCTACAGGTCTATTGAGCTGGTGGCGTCCACGATCGCGGACGCGGTCGGCGAAGGTAAGAAGCAGTACGAGATCGAGAAAAAAACGAAGCGGATGGAGCGCGAGAAGCGTGCCCGGGACAAGCAGCGGACCGATGGCGGCACCGATGGCAGGCCTGAACGTCGTTCGCGCCGGACCCGCAGGCGGTCACGTGTAAAGTAGCGCCAGCCACTATCCGTTCATACTAAGCGATGGCAATCACTGCGAAGGACGTAAAGAAGCTCCGGGGCATGACTGGCGCTGGCATGATGGACTGCAAGCGCGCACTTGTTGCCAGCGGAGGAGATTTTGAGGCGGCAGTTGATCAGCTCAGAAAAAAGGGGCTGAAAGTAGCGTCCCGCCGCGCGTCCAAAAAGGCACTGCAGGGACTGGTGGTAGCACGTATCAGTGCCGACAGGCGTTCGGGCATCCTGGTGGAGGTCAACTGCGAGACGGATTTCGTAGCGCGCAACAGTGAGTTTGTCGCGTTCGCCAGCACGGTGGCCGATCGGATTCTGGCAGACCGGCCAGCGGATCCCGCCGTGCTCTTGGCGCTGGATTTTGGTGACGGTCGCACCGTAAGGGACCATCTGACAGACCTTATCGGCAAGATCGGCGAGAAGATGGCTATCAGCCGTTTCGCTGTCTTAGAGAGCGACGAGGGCGTGGTGGTGTCGTACGTGCACCCGGGTGCGCGGCTGGGTGTTCTGGTCGAATTGTCTGGAAGTGGTGCGCTTGAGCGCACAGGGCGCGATGTGGCCATGCAGGTGGCCGCGCTTAATCCTGTGGCGGCATTCAGACATGAAGTGCCCCAGGAGGTGAAGGACAAGGAGATGGAGATCGCCCAGGAAGCGGCACGCCTCGAAGGCAAGCCGGAGCGCATCATAGACATCATCGCCAAAGGTAAGCTGGAGCGCTACTTCAAGGATAACGTGCTGGTGGAGCAGCCGTTTGTCAAGGACTCGTCCATGAGGGTGCGCGACATCCTGCGCCAGGCCCAGGGCACACTCCATCGGTTTGTGCGGTACCAGTTGGGCAGATAGCGGCCCGAAACCATCCCCTGTGCGCCGGGCAAGGGCGCTGCTGATATGGACCCCAAGCCCGCCTACCGCCGTATTCTGGTAAAGCTGAGCGGCTCGGCACTTCTTGGGCGGCAGGAGTTCGGCATAGATCGCGAAGTGCTTCAGCGCTACGCGAAGGAGATAGGCAGTGTAGCGGCAACAGGGGTGGAGGTGGCGCTCGTGATCGGGGGCGGTAACATTTATCGCGGTGTTCGGGAAGCGTCGATGGACATGACGCGTGCGATGAGCGATTATATGGGCATGCTCTCCACCATGATCAATGCTATGGCGCTGCAGGACGCGCTGGAGAAGTCGGGTCTGGAGACGCGTCTGCAGTCTAGCATCGCGATGGAAGAGATTGCCGAGCCATATATCCGGCGCCGCGCGCTCAGGCACCTGGAAAAGCGGCGGATTGTCATCTTTGGCAGTGGAACCGGTAGTCCCTATTTTACTACAGACACGGCGGCGGCTCTGCGTGCGCTTGAAGTCGATGCGGAGGTCCTTATCAAGGGGACCCGTGTGAACGGCATCTTCTCTGCGGATCCAGAGAAAGACGCCAGCGCGCGCCACTTTCCGCGCATCTCAGGCAGCGAAGTGCTGCGCCGGGGCTTGCGGGTGATGGACAGGACCGCATTTACGCTTTGTGAGGAGTCCAAGCTTCCGATGGTGATATTTGACGTGCACAGCGTTGGCAGCCTACTCCGAATTGTGCAAGGCTGCCATGTGGGCACGTTGGTGCACTGGGACGCATAGCTACAGGGATTGGCGCCATGCTGGATGAAATGCTGGAGCTTATTCTGGAGGATGCCAAAGAGCGGATGGGCAAATCCATCCGAGGCTTCAAGGTGAAGCTCCAGGGTATCCGCGCTGGGCGCGCTTCGGCCGTCATGCTGCATGATGTCAGGGTGCGCGTCTATGGCCGGGTCATGCCGTTGCTCCACCTGGCAACCGTTACCGCGCCGCAGCCTGACCTTATCGTCGTCCAGCCCTGGGACAACAACACATTGCGTGATGTGGAGCGGGCTATACGGAGCTGCAACCTGGGGCTGAACCCTTCTAATGACGGGGTCCTGGTCCGCGTGCCGGTGCCGCCGCTTACCGAAGAGCGCCGCAGGCAGCTGGTCCGGAGCACACGTCGCCTGGGTGAAGAGGCAAAGATCGCCGTACGCAACATCCGGCGCCATGCGCGCGATGATCTCCGGAGTGCTCAGGAAGAGGAAAAGCTGTCGGAGGACATGCGTTACCGGGCCGAGGACCGCCTGCAGGAAGAAACGAACACGTTTGTGAAAAAGGTGGACCTTATCCTCAAGCAGAAAGAGGCAGCCATTATGGAAATCTGACCGTCGATAGCCGGTGATGTGCAGGTGCTGTGGTAATGAGGTGCAGCACAAATGCACAATCCCAAGAACAAGGATTCGGAGAGGTGCCGGAGCGGCCGAACGGGCTCGCCTGGAAAGCGAGTGTACTCTTGACGGGTACCGGGGGTTCGAATCCCTCCCTCTCCGCCACAGGGTGCGGCATGCCGATTGCTTCTAGCGCTGCTCGTCATCGGTGAGCTGTCCCTATGCATCTCACCGCGCGTGGGTGATGATCATGTGTCAGAGAGCGGGCCAGCGTGTGCATGCAGCAGGTGCCACGTGACAGGTAGTGGTCGCCCTTAGGTTCAAGCAACGCCATCTGGCAGGAGGCGGCATATGGATCCACCAATTCTTCTGGTCGGCACGCTCGACACCAAGGGTCGCGAATTTGCGTTTGCCCGCCACCTGATTGAGGGGCGAGGCTTGTCGGCCGTCCTGATGGATGCCGGCGTGCTGAGAGAGCCTAGCACCGCACCGGAGATTGCTGCAACCGTTGTGGCACGCGCTGGGGGAGGCACGCTCGAAGAACTTCGCGAAGGGGCGAACCGGGCGCACGCAATCGACGTGATGACCCAGGGTGCTGCACATCTTGCCCAGCGGTTGCATCGCCAGGGCCAAGTTGGCGGCGTCTTGGGCCTGGGCGGAAGCGGAGGCACCGCGATAGCGACGGCAGCGATGCGCGCCTTGCCCATAGGCGTCCCGAAAGTTATGCTGTCGACGTTGGCTTCTGGTGATGTCGGTCCGTACGTACAGTTCTCCGACATCGCGATGTTACATTCTGTGACAGACATCGCGGGCCTGAACAGGATTTCCCGGCCAATTATTGCCAATGCCGTGGGCGCTGTATGTGGCATGGTGGAGCAGGAGGTCACCTCGGGGAGCAGCAAGAGGCCACTAGTGGCTGCAACGATGTTTGGTGTAACGACGCCGTGTGTGCTGCGCATGCAGAGGGCGTTGACAGAAGCGGGCTGCGAGGTGGTGGTGTTTCATGCTACCGGGACTGGCGGAAGAACGATGGAAGCGCTTATCCAGAGTGGCTTTTTCAGCGCGGTGGCGGACATGACAACCACGGAATGGTGCGACGAGGTGGTTGGAGGCGTGTTGAGTGCGGGTCCAGATCGCCTGAGCGCAGCTGCGATGCGCGGCATCCCGCAAGTCGTTTCCGTGGGTGCGCTGGATATGGTCAACTTTCGTGGTGCTGACACGGTACCGGAGCGCTTTCGCGGGCGCAACCTGTATAGGCACAATACCAACGTGACGCTTATGCGGACCAGTCCAGACGAATGTCGCCGCATAGGCCGAAGGATCGCCGCGCAGCTAAGCGCCGCAAAGGCCTCGGTGCGACTGTTATTGCCGCTCAAGGGTGTCAGTGCGATAGACAAAGCGGGAGAGGTCTTTTATGACCCAGAGGCTGATGCGGCGCTGTTTGCATCGCTGCGCGAGAATGTGAGCAAAAACGTTGAGGTGGTGGAGCTGGACCTTCACATCAATGAAGAAGCATTTGCGCTGGCGGCGGCCCGCCACCTTCTGGAGCTGATGCCAGCTCGGTGACTGCTGAGGGTCGTTCTGTCGCAGTACCACATCGATAGGCCGCGCCATAGACCAAGGCTATCTTAGCTATGCAAACCGTCGGCAGTTGCAAAGTCGTTTACAGCTCCGAAGTGGAGACGCTGACGTTTGACTGGGGCTTCATCAAAATACTGGCGGAACCTGTCCTGACCGGGGGTTCCACCATGACGTTTGCAGAGGTGGAAGTGCAGCCTGGCACAGGCCACGGACGCCACAAGCACGACGGGTCGGATGAGATCATCTATGTGGTCCAAGGGACGGCCTTGCAGATGTTGGACGATAAGCCCCCTGTTATCGTACGACAGGGAGCCAGCATCTATATCCCGAGAGGGATCTATCACGGAACCCAGAATACGAGTGACGAAGTGCTGCGCCTCCTGGTGATTTACGCGCCTGCTGGCGAGGAACAGGTGCTCCGAGCCCTCCCCGATGTGACTATCCTGCCGCACGCGCCATGAATCGTCCGACGCTATTGATTCTGATGCTGCTTGTGGTGGTTTCCTGCCGGTCGCCGCAGCCGGCCGATGAGGCGCCACGCCGCATAGAGGTGCTGTTTCTAGGACACGGCAGCCGTCACCACGATGCGCAATCTTATGCGCCGATGCTGGCGTCTGCATTGGCGCATGATGGCATCAACATTTCGTATTCCAATGAGGTGGCGTCGCTTGATGCTGACAATCTGAGCCGGTTTGACGCGCTCATCCTGTATGCCAACCACGATTCTATGACGGCTACGCAGGAGCGGGCGCTACTGGACTTTGTCGCCAGTGGTAAGGGTTTCTTGCCGGTGCATGCCGCCAGTTACTGTTTTCGCAATTCCGAGGCCTTCGTCAGCTTGGTGGGAGCGCAGTTCGAGAGCCATGGCGAGGACGCATTCACAGCCGAAATCGTTGATGTAGAGCATCCTGCCATGGAACTTGTAGAGCCGTTTGAAACGTGGGACGAAACGTATGTCCATACGCGTCATGCGGCGGATCGCACGATCCTGATGGAGCGCAAAGAGGGCGACCATGCCGAGCCCTGGACCTGGGTACGCACGCACGGCAAAGGCCGTGTATTCTATACGGCGTATGGCCACGACGAGCGCACATGGAGTAATCCGGGGTTTCATGCGCTTATGCGGAGTGGCATCCTTTGGGCTGTCGGAGATCGGGTGCGCGCGCTAGTTGGGCAGTATGAGATATCCCCGCTGGAATACGTCACCCATGACAGCATCCCCAACTACGAGCAGCGTGATCCGCCGCCGCGGTTTCAGCTGCCTTTGTCTCCAGCAGAGTCTCAGCAGCATATCCAGGTGCCGTCGGGATTTGAGCTGACGCTCTTTGCCTCGGAGCCGGACATCGTGAATCCCATCGCGATGGCTTGGGACGACGCCGGTCGGTTGTTCGTCATTGAGACGGTTGATTACCCCAATAGGCGTACAGACGGGCCCGATGGTCGGGACAGGATCAAGATTCTGGAGGATTTGGATGGCGATGGGCGTTCGGACACGGTAAAGGTTTTCGCCGATGGGTTGAGCGTGCCGACAAGCTTGGTGCACGCGAATGGCGGGTGGGTTGTAGCACAGGCGCCAGACATGCTGTTTCTGAAGGATACGGACGGTGATGACCGGGCCGATGTGAGGGAGGTTTTATTCACCGGATTCGGCACCTTTGACACGCATGCGGGTCCGTCCAACCTGCGGTACGGTTTTGACGGTTGGATCTGGGGCACGGTGGGCTATGCCGGTTTTGATGGTGTGGTGGGCGCAGATTCCTTTAAGCTGGGGCAGAGTGTGTTCCGGTTTACGCCATCAGGCGGCCTGTTGGAGCCTGTAGCCACGTTTACCAACAACACCTGGGGGCTCGGGTTTTCGGAGACGTTTGACATTTTTGGCTCCACGGCTAATAACGAGCACAGTGTATTTGTCGCCATTGCTTCCCGCTATTACGATGGTATCACTGGACTGTCGGGCAATGGGAAGGTCAAGCTTGACGGGCACTATGAGATACGGCCAGTAACGCCCAACATCCGGCAGGTGGATGTGTGGAACGGGCTCACGGCAGCAGCCGGGCACAGCTTTTATACGGCTCGGGAATTTCCGCAGGAGTACTGGAACCGCATCGCTTTTGTCAGTGAGCCGACCGGGCACCTTGTGCACCGGGCGATCATAGAGCCTAGCGGCGCGGGTTATCAGGAGCGGGATGGATGGAATTTATTAGCCAGCGCGGACGAATGGGTGTCACCGGTAGCGGCCGAGGTCGGACCCGACGGCGCGGTATGGGTTTTGGACTGGTACAACTTTATTGTTCAGCACAACCCGACGCCGGAGGGTTTTGGAACCGGTAAGGGCAATGCGCACATCAACGTGCTGCGTGACAAGCAGCACGGGCGCATCTACCGCGTTGCCTACGACAAGGGGGCTGCGCTGCCAGCGTACCCCGACCTTAGTAACACCGAAGGTATGGTACAGGCGTTGGGTCATACCAACATGTTTTGGCGATTGGTGGCGCAGCGGCTTCTGGTGGAGGGGCAGCGGGCAGAGGTTGAGTCGTACCTGGTCCGTTTGCTCAGGTCTCGCCACATGGACGAGGTGGGTTTGAGCAGTCCGGCGGTGCACGCGCTTTGGGCACTCAAGGGTCTAGGGCTGCTCGAAGATTCGGAGTCTTCAGGAAGGGAAGCCGCGTATCGTGCGCTCGTCCACCCGGCTTCTGGAGTGCGCAAGAATGCGTTGCGTGTGTTGCCGCGCGATGCCGCGTCGTTGGAGGTGATCCTAGAGCGAGCGATGGTAAGGGACGCGGATCCGCTAGTCCGACTGGCGGCCCTTTTGGCCTTGAGCGAGATGCCGGCTTCGGTGGCGGCGGGCCAGGCGCTCTATGCGGCAAGTATCAGCCCTGAGGTGCGCGGTGATGTGTGGCTTTCTGAGGCGCTCTATATCGCGGCGAGTACGCACCAGGAAGGCTTCCTGGGTGCCCTCTATGACGGGGACGAAGTAGGCGGTGGTGACCGGTGGCATCCTGCGGACTGGTCGGATCCCGATCTGAACGATTCAGAATGGCGAACGATGGAGCTCCCTATGGCGTGGCGCCGTACGGAGCATCTTCAGTCGTTTGATGGCGTCGTATGGTTCAGGAAGGAGGTGCTGCTGCCTGCGCCTCCTACGGCGTCCATGGAGCTCGGGCTTGGCGGGATTTATGACAGCGACGTGACGTATATCAACGGCACAGTGGTGGGGGCATCGCAGCGCGCCTATGCTACTAAACGTGCCTATGCGGTTCCAGCGGAAGTGCTTCGCGAAGGCTCAAACGTGATTGCGGTCCGCGTGGAGGACATCTTTGGGAATGGCGGATTTCGCGGTGCGCCAGAGGATCTGTACCTGCGCGGTGGCGGCGTAGACCTGATGCTTGCTGCTATGTGGCGGTATCGGGTGGAGGCGGAGTATCTAGGAGGCAAGAAGGCGGACCTTAGCGAACACCTTCCTTTTGCGGCGCAGTTTGTAGCCCGTCATGCAGAAGGCGACGCTGCAGGCAGCGAAGATGCGAGTGTGGCACAAACCGTCGCACTCTCGGTGCTGCCAGGTTTGTTGAGGTTTGACATTTCCAGCTTCACGGTGACTGCAGGGACCAGGGTGCGCCTGCAGTTTTCGAATCCGGGAGATATGGCGCACAATGCGGTGTTTGTGAGGCCAGGTGACCAGGAGGCGGTCGGCATGGTGGCGGATCGGCTCACCGGACCCGAATATGTGCCTGAGATGGAGTCGGTCATGTTCGCTACGCCGATGCTGAGTCCGGGCGAGTCCGTATCGGTGATCTTTGAGGTACCAGCCGAGGCTGGGCGCTATCCGTACCTTTGCACCTTTCCTGGGCACTGGCGGCTAATGCAGGGGACGATGGTGGTGGAGATGCCATGAGCCCGGTCTCGACAGGTCTATACAACCGGTCACATGCGCCAGCGCAGTGGGCGGAAGCGCACGGATGAGGTCCAAGCAATGGAAGGTATGAGGCCAGGCCAGGGTACTTGGGCACCGCCATTGTCTTCCGTTGCAGGCGCGACCTGCGAATGAGGTGTGCAATCTGGATGCAGATTGGTGTGCTATGGGGCGCTGCATGCCCGTAAGCATGCCCGACCTCAGGATCGGGGCCGACCTGGACGAACGCTGAGCAGTGGCGCACAACGTCAGTCTAGCGCTAGGCGGAACCGAATCTTGTCCCAACTGCACCCAGAGCCCATGCGTAGGACGTTCCCGATCCGAAAATGCAGTATGATGTCGTCACTGGTGTGCTGGGGCAGGGTACGATAGTCGTAGAGGATGCCTGGCAAATGATTGAGCGGGTCGCCAGGCAGCTACGTGCACAATGCCGATCGTTATGGATTCCTGACCGCCCCGAGCACATCACAGTGGCCGTAACGCCCTTGGACCGGGAGGCGCCGCTGACCCCGGACCGTATTTCTGATATGGCTCACGAGGCCTAAAGCCATGGCTGAACCTAACTGGAAGAACCGCACGCTATTCCATGCCGATAACTTGGATGTGCTGCGCAACATGAATTCGGAGTCGGTAGACCTGATCGCTACTGATCCGCCGTTTAACCGAAGCAAGGATTTCCACGCTACGCCAGATAGCTTAGCGAAGGGTGCCTCGTTTCACGATCGCTGGAGCTGGAAAGAGCATGTCCACGAGGACTGGGTGAAGCAATTAAGGGAACATAGGTCTGCTCTGGTGGAGGTAATCGAGAGCGGCGTAGAAGCGCATTCGCCTTCCATGGGTGCCTATCTGTGCTACATGTCGGTGCGCCTGATGGAGATGCACAGGGTATTGAAATCGACAGGGAGCATGTATCTGCATTGCGACCCGACGGCAAGTCACTACCTGAAGGCATGCCTGGATGCGATTTTTGGCGCCAGGCAATTTCAAAACGAGATCATTTGGCACTATGGATTAGGTGCGTTCAGAGCCACTTCCAGGTATCCGCGCAAGCACGACATTCTGCTGTTCTACACCAAGTCTTACGAACGCAGTCATACCTTCAACGTCCAGCGTGGTGAGCCCACAAAGCAGATGCTCGCCAAATACCGTCACCACGACGATAAGGGACGTTACATGGTGTCATACGGTAAGAAGTACTATCTGAAAGGAGGCAAGCCATTTGATACCGTGTGGAACATCGCGTCGTTATCGTCCACTAGTAAAGAACGCACGGGATATCCGACTCAGAAACCTCTCAGATTGTATGAGCGGATAATCGAGGCCAGTTCCAACGAAGGTGATGTTGTGTTTGACCCCTTCGCTGGGTGCGCGACCACCTGTATTGCTGCGGAGAGGCTTGGCAGGCAGTGGGTGGGCGTAGATATTTGGCAAGGCGCTCACGATGTAGTCATTAAGCGCATGGAACGACAAGTGACCCTGCATGATCACCATTTACAACAAGGGGGTACGGCAAGAACTTCGTTGTTTACGGCGGATTTCGTGTTCACCAGCGAGTTGCCGCGGCGTACCGACGGTGGTGATTTGGCAGCCATGGAGTTGCCAGCCCTGATTGGCTATGGTAAGAGGAAGAAGAGGCCATGGGAGAGGGTTCCTGAGGGTGCTATGCGGAAGCAGCTGTTAAGTGCTCAGAAGCATCCACACGTACGTGAGCGTTACCTGTGCGCCGGGTGTGGTCGGACCCTTGAGGGGCCATTCTTGGATATGGACCATATCAACCCCAAGGCTGATGGTGGCAAAGATACAATTGACAACCGGATTCTGTTGTGTAGGCCGTGTAACATCAAGAAGAAACATAAGTACACGCTGAATGGCTTGTGGATTAAGAACAAAGAGGATCTATGGATGGAGGATCATGCATTAGCACGGCGCGTGTTTCTGATGGTGCAGAACCTAGCGAAGCGTCTGCAGCACGAGATGCGGTAACGATGAATAGCGGGTGGCAAGACAACATGCTGTGGGATGCATGCAGAAAGTTTGCGGCAATGAGCGCTGCTATTGTAAGCGTCCCGTAGAGAGCATCAAATGTAGGCCATGTGGCCATCTTATGTTTGGCCCTTCCCCTATTCGGATAAGTCCGATGTTGTAACCACCGGGAACCGATTTGAGACGATGCGGATTCACAGTTGTTTCTGGTTTGTTTCCAGACGATCATCGCGATGGTACCCATGTACTCCAACCTTATCAACGCTATGTCGCAGTTGAAGAAAAAGGCCCTTCCTCTAATTGGATGGGTCCGATGTTGTAACCACCGGGAACCGATTTGAGACGATGCGGATTCACAGTTGTTTCTGGTTTGTTTCCAGACGATCATCGCAATGGCATCCATGTACTCCAACCCCATCAACGCTATGTCGCAGTTGAAGAAGAATATCGCTTATCTGTTGGGCATCCGTGCTTCCTGGGAGGTTTCCGACGTGACCTTTGAGCATGAGGAGCGAGAAGCGTGGATCCATGTATCCTACGAGGACGGCCATCAGCTTCCTTGTCCAGAGTGTGGCTCACCGTCTCCAGGCTATGATCACCGTCCTCGGCAATGGCGTCACTTGGATCTGTGCGGGTATCGCACTATGGTGGTTATGCTACTTCCCCGCGTGGCATGTTCAGAGCATGGAGTGCGCACCGTGTCGGTTCCGTGGGCGGAGCCTATCTCAAGTTTGTCAAATGCGCCCCATGCGCAGCAACATCGGGACTTATATTGTGGCAATATGGCCTCAATTTATGTGTTATACCTATGATCCATATGGCTTTGATACCTTTTTTTTCTCAAAATACCCAATGTAGTGGAATGGTCCAGAACCATTTCGCTGCAAAGCCGTATATAGACGCATGGGCACCCGATACCCGCACGCTCATACGCATGTACATCCGCGCCAAAACACGCATCCTTAAATCAGGTGCCAAGGCCACCAGCTACGCGCTGGTCGAATGCCACCGTATCAAGGGCGCTCCTAAACAGCGGACTGTCCTCAACCTGGGCCAATCCTTCGCAATCCCCAAAGAACAATGGCGCGCATTGATCCTCCATATTGACGAGGGCTTGCGAGGACAGAGCCGCCTAGCGTTTGAGAGTGAAGGCCTCCGCCATACCAGCGAGACCATCGTTGAGAAGCTGCTGGAAAAGGGCTACAACGTGGACGACCCACGCGACGACCGGGATGCTGTCATCATTGATGAAGTCCATCATTCCGACACTCGTACCGTCGGAGGCGAACGTGTGGCTCTGAAAGCGTTGCAGCTGTTGGGATTCGCAAAGTCCTTGCGAATGCTGAAGTTGCGCGAAGATCAGATTCACCTGGCGACGGCGCTGGTGGTCGGGCGCATGCTCTTGCCCGGCAGTGAACGACATACGCATGAATGGATGCACGAACGATCCAGCATCCTGGAGTTACTGCACTGCGACCTCCCCAGTCTGAGCAGCCTTTACCGTATCGGAGATGCCCTCTACGAGCACCGTCAGTCGATCATGGATGCACTCTTCGGCACCACGAAGGAGCTCTTGGGATTCAGCGAAACCATTGCCTTCTTTGACCTGACCACGACGTGGAATCAAAAAGTCGTTTTCGCTGGCCGGTGAGGCCAGGGGCGTGTCGGAGCGTTGCTTGGGGTCTGCTGAGGGTGCCAGCGGAATGCAATGGCATACGGTGACTTCAGTTTTGCCGACGCGTACTTCGCGAACCAAGAGCCGAACCAACTGCTGCCGTTCCGTGATGGACAGGTCCTTTTCGCCTTCGTGCATCCGCGCCACAAATTTCTGAACACTGTGGGCGAGCGTCAAGGTAGACGCGGCGTCCATCCGATCGGCCTGTAGTGCCCTGAGCTCGGATTCAATGGCCCGCTGTCGCGTTTGCAGCGGTCCGGTTCGATCGCGCAGCTCGTCCAGATTTATAAGGCCTTGCTGGTATGCATCCACCAGTCGGCGGCTTTGCCTTCCACAGCTCAGACGCTCCTTTTGCAACTCGTCCTTGCGCCGTTGCGCCGGGCCCTTGTTCCGTGCCGCTTTGGTTCGACGACCAATCTCGGCCTGAATGAGTTCAGGAGCTTCCAGCAATCCCACCACCGCCTTCCACACCTTTACGTCGAGATCTTCGGCGTTGACGGAGGGGTTGTCGCATACGGCGCCTTCGGGAAACCGCCAGCCCTCCGTCCCATTACACCGATAGTATTTTCTGCGGCTGTTCTTATGTTGGAGCCGTCCCATCGCATATCCGCAATGCGCGCAGATACATAGCCCCTGCAAAAGACTTGGCGCACGCGTGTTTCGCACCGAAAAGCGACGGTTATGTTTGCGCCGCTCTTTGGCACGTTGGAAGGTTGCTTCGTCAACAATTGGTGGCACGCGCAAGGTAATCCACTCTTCTCGTGGACGAGCCGTTCGTGAATACAATCTCCGCACGGCGCCGTTCTTGCTGCGTCCGGTGCGATTGTGCCGAACCCGTTTCTCCGATGTCATCGTCTTCTGATACGCCGCCTTACCAATGTAAGCCTCATTGCGCAGGATGCTGGAAATGGTGGAGATGCCCCAGTACTTTGCGTGTCGGGGATTGTGGCCCAGTGCATCCAGTTTCCGTGCCACTACCGGAATGGTGCCGCCCTTTTCGGTATAAAGCTTGAAAATCAGACGCACGACCGCCGCTTCGGAGGCATTGATCACCAATCGTGCGCCGGAGGTCTCCGTCTTACGGATCAGGTCATAACCGTAAGGGGGCTTGCTGATCATGTTCAGAGAGCCCTGGCGGGCCCGATAGAGTTTGCCGCGGCGAGAGCGCTCAGCAATCTGCGTACGCTCATACTCTGACAGGACGGACAGAATCTGGCGCAGCAGTACCTGCTGCGGCGTCGCGTTATCGGGCTCTTCTACGAAGACGATACGGGTGTTGTATCGTTCAAACTCTTCCTGAAGCAGAACCTGATAGGCGAACTTACGACTGAGCCGATCGGGAGACAAGACCAACACATACGCCAGGACGCCGTGGGCGACCAGGTCGCGCAAGGCGTCCAATCCGGGGCGAGCGAGGGTGGCACCACTGTAGCCGTTGTCAGCAAAGATCTGCTGCTTATCGATGGCCCAGCCACGCTCACGCGCATTCATCAGCACGGCCTCCAGTTGACTGTTAATTGTCTGCTGGCGCCGCTGGCTCTCGCTGGATACGCGCACGTACACGGCCGCGATCTTCTCTTCTTGCTTCATGCGAGAATGTATTGTTGTCCGAAATCCAGGGCTGCACCAACAGCTCGTAGGTCTGGGCTATGCGCTGCTGCGCAGCCCGGTCCGGTTTGTATGTCAGGCGGATGGGACGCATTCACGGTGAATCGCTGTCCAAAAGACGCGCCAGCGCTCGAGCCACCAGCGCCCCCAGACTCACACCGGTATGGCGTGCACGAGCCCGCGCACGCGCAAGCAGAGCCACGGGAATCCGGACACTCAGGGGCGCGGTAGCCTCCGCCCGAGCCAGCGAAGAATCCGCTTCGCGCGCCGCACGGACGTAACGGGAAGCCTGCACCCGGGAGAGATCGAACCGTGCGGCAAGCATGCGCGCCGCTTCTGCGGCGCTGTGCTCCCGACACAGCACCTTGGCTGCAGCCACGCGCTCGGCGCGCTCCGTCAGTGTGGCTCGTTTCATGCATCCTATAATACCAAAACTATATGATCATATGCAAATGATCCATCACTAGGGCCGGGCGAAAACACGATCCAGCCGCAGCAGTCTTTTTGATTCCATGTTGTCACCAATGTGTTCTACACGGGCCGCAAGAAAGGGGACTTGCTGCGGCATGGTCGCAGCAAGGAAAAACGGTCTGATTGCCCACTGGTGACGTTGGCCTTGATGATGGATGCATCGGGGTTCCCCCGCACGGCGGAAATCCTCCCGGGCAATGCCAGTGAGCCTGCCACGTTGCACCAGGCCATTGCACAGCTGAACGGAGCCAAGCCCACGGTGATTATGGACGCTGGCATCGCTACAGAGGCCAATCTGGCGTATTTGAACGAACAGGATCTGGACTGGATCTGCGTGCAGCGTACGAAGTCCCCGCCGGTACCCAAAGACGCACCGGATCAAGTCTTCAAAACCGCCAGCGATGTCGACGTGCGTGCCTGGGCACTCCCAGACGAAGGAGGAGAACGGCGCGTGTATCTGCACAGCGAAGCCCGACAAGCAGTCAGCGACCAGATTGTTGGAGCAAAGCGTGTGAAATTCGAGGAGGCCATCGCGCACCTGAACGCGGGACTTGCGCTGCCCAGACGTCTGAAAAACTTCGATAAGGTGCAGATCCGGGTGGGCCGACTCATAGAAAAGTACAAGCAGGTGGCCTACCAGTATGATGTTAAAGTGACCAGGAAGGCTGGCAGCACCCACGCCGAAAAGATCTGCCTCACACAGAGGCCTGCCTACGAGGCATGTACGGAGGCCCTCGGCGGGTATGTACTGCGCACCAGCCACGCCAAATGGTCGGTCAAGAAAATCGCACAGACCTATTGGCAGCTAGGAGAGATCGAACGCACGTTGGGCACCATGAAATCCGATCTCGGATTACGTCCGATCTACCACAGTCGGGACCTTCGCATAGAAGCCCACCTTTTCCTGTCCATTCTCGCCTTTCACGCAGCGCATCTGATACGCAGCCTATTGAGAACCGTCGACATCCACAGCAGCTGGGGCACACTCAAGGTCAAGCTCAACCAGATGCATCGTGTAACAACCGTGCTCCCACAAAACGCAACCCATTGCACCCTGCTCAAGAAAGACCAGGACCTCAAGCCGTTCCACCGTAAAGTCTTCCGCGCGATGGGGCTCAAAACCGGCACGTACACCCGCAGAATGAAAGCAAGACGCCCCGCTAAAGGGCACGCGAACATGTAAAACACACGGGTAAAACCCGCCCTTCTGACCATCCCTGTATGTCAGGGATGTGTTACCTCACGTAAAAAATCCACTACATTGACAAACTTGGGGCAAGGTGCATGCCCGCAAAGCGAGGGGAATATACGCGCCCGTCGCGGTCGGCGCATACACCCTTAACTCACGCTCGTTACGCGAATAGCCTTGACCCTTCGCATCTACCACTTAGAATAGCGTAACATTCACCTCCAGCGCGAAGCGCAGGCCTCCCGCTACGAGGGCTATGCTTTTCTTGTCGGGTAACCGCGTGGCTAAGGGCCATGATCTGCCGGCCCTATGCACCTTGAGGGTCGTTGTTAAGCTGCTGGAGTGATTACCGGGTAGGGCTAACCGACAAAGAAGCGCAGCTATTCGAACGCACGAGGCGGTAACCCCAGCGCACCTGCCCCTGCTTGGCGTGCGATGTTGTGCGACAGTTGTCGACAAAACGACTAAATATCGCTCAATTCCGGCCCTGTGGGGTGCAGGTCAAGCCAGCCTGCGGCCGCGAAGGCTGGAAAGTGGCGAAGTCGGGCAAAGGGAGAATCGTTTTTGGCTATCCTTGCTTTTACCGTATACATGTGCTAACCTTTGTTACGGGCTAACTGACACTGCAACGCACATCTGCTATGAGAAAGGTAAAACGATATAGATGTCGTAGGATACGGCTAAAACTAGGGTTGCTGCTGCCATGCTTTCGGTCATGCTCTGTACTGTATTTCGGGCTGGTCACGCTCGTGGGTGTGTCGTGTTCGACGGATGTGCTTGTACTGGACGACGTTGCGCCGACGATACGATTTTCTACCGATTCGCTGGCATCATATTCTCTACGAGGGGACGTACTCGCCGACGCAGATTCTCTTGGAGTACCCTCGGACATAGCAGTTGGTCCGAAGTACATCCTCGTTGAGGATAGAAACGTACGGAGACCATTTTGGGTTTTCGACAGGAAGACGGGAGCGTTGATTACTTCGGCTGGTGCGTTCGGGGAAGGTCCTGGAGAAGTCGGCTCGCTGAGAAATTTAAATTTCCGGCATGGCCGTGACCAGGGGTGGGCCTTCGATTTAAATTCTCGGTGGCTGCATCATGTAGACGTCGATGAACTGGTTCAGACGCAGTCATTGACCGGCAGGGCGGTAAGACTCGATGATGCTGCGGGAACTCCAGTAAGTCCTGCCTGGATAGATGGAGATAGCATTGTGAGTATGGGTTTCTATGGTCCAGGCAGGCTGGCTCTGTACGACGCAGACGGTACATTTCACCGGATGATAGGCCCAAGCCCGCCAGGTGGAACGAGCACCCCGATACATGTCCGTCACCAGGCATACCTGGCCACACTGAAGGTTTCGATGGATGGCCGCAGGATAGCACTTGCGAACCTATACACGGACCGCCTTGAGATCTATGGTCGTGGGAAGTTGCAAGCGCTGGTACGAGGCCCCGGGTTTTATGAACCTGTCTACGACACATATTATGGTTCAGAGGGAAATTCATGGCTGGCCTTGGAACCGGAGGAAACGCGTATAGCTTACTTGGGGCTAAGCGTAACGGACGAACTGATTTTTGGCTTGTATTCTGGTACGGACAGACTCGGCCGGCCTACCAAAGAAGCTGATGTCATTGTATTCACGTGGACCGGGACGCCAATTGCCGTTCTGGACCTTGGGGGCGATCCCGTCGAAATAGCCGTATCAGTTGACGGGCGTGAACTGTACGCACTTTTCCACAGTCCCATCCCGATGATTGTTCGCTACTCGGTGCCAGATTTGTCATAGTAGTTAGCGCTGCGCGAGTGGCTTCGTCCATCCGCAGGGGCAACCGGCCACGATCGAACGCGTCCAGCGTCTTCTCCAGCGGCAGCCGAGACGCACGCAGCCAACGCTGAATGCGATTGTTGTGGCGCTCCTGTTCCACCAGCTCCAGCAGAAAGCGCTCAAATCTCATGGCCTCCCGGCGGACCGTATCGGCCTTCTCCCTGAAGCAAGCACGTATCGCCGGCATACGGAGCTTCTTGAGCCCTGCCTGCAGGGACCGCAAAGAATCACGTTGACGAGCCCTCTTCAATTCGACCGAGGCCCCCCATCCAGGACCCTGTACCAGCTGCGGTGCCCCTTGCGGCCACCCCCGACGTCAGCGAAGCCACCCAACAGGCGTTGCGCCATGCCCACGCACCGGAAACCCGCCGCGTCTACGCCCTGCACCAGCAAGCCTTCGCAGCCTGGCTCCAACAGGCGTTGCTCCGCGCTACACCCGTAGAAGTGGCCAACTACCTGGCCAGCCCCGGCAGCACAAAAAGCCACAGCTGGCGCGCACAGGCCACCGCCGCCCTGAGGCACGCCTTCCACGAAGCCGGCTTGCCCTCGCCGGCCCAACACCCGGGCGTGCGGCGAACCCTGCGGGGATTGCGCCGACAACGGCCGAATGCGCCGCAACAAGCCGCCCCCCTCACCGAGACCGCCATCGCCGCCATAGAAGCCACCGCCCTGTCGCCCCGCACCGGACGCGGGGGCGAGGATTAACCGACATCGCCCTCGTGCGCACCATGCGCGATGCGCTGCTCAGAAGAAGTGAAGCCACACGGCTTACTTGGAAAGACGTGTCCTTCGAAGCCGACGGCAGCGGAAGACTCCACATCCGCGGACCCACCAAAACCGATCCAGAAGGCAGCCAACCCCACGCCGCCTACCTTACCCGCGCCACCGTACAGGCGCTCATGGCCATCGAACCCGCCGTCGGCGACCCCCAGGCTTCCCTCTTCGGACTGGGCCCCCGGCAAATCGCCCTACGCATCCAAGCCGCCGCCCATGCCGCCGGACTCGAGGGCCCCTTCTCCAGACACAGCGGACGCACCGGCCCCGCGCACAGCCTCGCCCAACGCGGCGCCACCCTCGTGGAACTCCAACAAGCCGGACGATGGCAATCACCCCACATGCCCGCCGTATACGCCAGAAATGCAGGCGCCCAACACAACGCCGTAGCACGACTGCTGGAAACGAAATACGATAATCAGGGGAGGGGGGCACCCCGGATACGGCTCTTTAGCCGGGCGGGTACTTCGCGACCTGCAACGCTTCGTTCGCGACGTAAGCCGCGTCCAGTGCCGCCTGGTATGCCTGCCAGGGCGCGAGCTATGCCGTGCTCGTCCAGCTTCAGCCGCATCACGGGCTGCCGCATCACGTCTGGACTCATGGCCAAAGCGGGCGCATACGTTGCGCGCCCGCCAGGCACCAGGCTGAATCCGAGGTAACTGTTTCGCATTTCACTGCGGTTTGGTTGGGCTTCGGCATACCCTAACTGGGCACCCAGTTTCACAAGTGAAGCCGTGATGCGTATTCCGCTCCAAATCGACCAGTGATTCCACGGTTAATCGACCACCTGATCCGCCGCGTGCCGCCCGGTGGCGGCGGGGTGTAGGAGGGCGGCATATGGGACTGCCAAATTGGCAGTCTGGCAGAGTTAGTAACGGGTTATTGTTGCCTGTCGCAGGTGATGGCGGCAGGTCGAGCGCAGGTGGTATCGTACCCTCTTCACTTACCAGGTAAGGGGTACTTATGCCAAAAAAGAGGGTTGCGATGCGTGTCTTGTGGGACGTTCTGCGGTTGTCTGCGGAGTCTGATCTGAGCGTACGTGGTATCGGTCGTGCGCTGGGAATATCGCACAGCACGGTACTTGGTTATTTGCGTCGTGCTAAGGCAGCGGGTGTGCGTTGGCCTTTGCCCGAGGGTATGACGGAGGCCAAGTTGAAGGCATTGCTTTATGGTCCGCCGGAGAGTGCCAGAGAGACGCGTCCGTTACCGGACTGGTCCGAGGTGCATCGTAAGATACAGCTCAAGGGGTTCACGCGACACCTGATGTGGGAGCGGTACAGGCGGGACCACAGCGATGGTTACGGCTACAGCAAGTTCTGCGCTCTTTACTCTGCCTGGAAGAAGGAATTCGGCCAGGTGACGGTTCCGATGGATCATCCTGCGGGTCATACGGCCTTCGTGGACTATGCAGGCATGCGCCTGGAGGCGATAGACCAGCTTACGCGTAAGCGGCGCCGGGTGGAGATCTTTGTTGGCGTGCTGGGATTCTCCAATTATCTCTACGTTGAGGCCACGTGGACGCAGCGTCTTGGGGACTGGCTGGGCTCGCATCGTCGCATGTTCGAGTATTTCGGGGCGGTGCCTTCCTATGTGGTCTGTGACAATTTGAAGAGTGGCGTGCGCAAGGCCCACCGGTACGATCCAGAGATCAATCCGTCTTATCAGGACCTTACGATGCACTACAAGACTGTGGTTGTGCCTACGCGTCCCGGGAAACCCAGGGACAAGGCCAAGGTCGAGCAAGCCGTGTTGCATGCAGAGAGGCGCATTCTGGCTCCGTTAAGCGATAAGCGTTTCATCGGTCTAGCGCACGTGAACCGGCACATTCGTGTCCATCTGAAGGAGCTTAACGAGCGGCCTTTTCAGAAGCTGGAAGGCAGTCGTAAGAGCTGGATTGACACGTGGGAGCGATCAGCGATGAAGCCCTTGCTAGCGGAGCCGTACGAGCACGCGGAGTGCTCTGTGTGCCTATAATATGCGCAACACTTTGTGACTCAGCGATTATGCAGCATTGCACATGGCGCGACGGGTATGCGGCTGGGTTTCCTCGTCCACTAAATGAATTCAACAACCATGAAAAAGCCTGATTCAACCGCCCAGCATAGCCGCCCTGGCGTGCCGCTCTGTGTGCCTATAATATGCGCAACACTTTGTGACTCAGCGATTATGCAGCATTGCACATGGCGCGACGGGTATGCGGCTGGATTTCCTCGTCCACTAAATGAATGCAACAACCATGAAAAAGCCTGATTCAACCGCCCAGCATAGCCGCCCTGGCGTGCCGCCCACTGAGGTTCCCCTACGTCCGAAGCGGCGGCGCTACTCCATGGCGTATAAGCGGCGGATCCTACAGGAGGTGGAATCTTGTACGGAGCCAGGGCAGATCGGCGCTCTGCTGCGACGCGAAGGACTGTACAGTTCCGCACTAACGAGATGGCGGCGTCAACTGCGGGCCTCGTCTGAGGGGTCCCAACAAGAATGCGGGTCTTGCAAAAGGCATACGGAGGCACTGCGGCAGCACAAAGTGGAAATCAAGCGGCTGAAGCGACAGTTGGCGAATGCGGAAACGATCATGGATGTCCAAAAAAACTCTGCGCGCTGTTTGGGACCGACGAGATCGGCCCGGGAGAATAGCCATGATGCAGTTACTAACCATGGGTACACCGGCGATCCCGAAGGCCGAGGCTTGCAGGTGGATGGGGGTATCCCGGTGGTGGTTGTATCGGGCCATGAATCCGAAGTCACCGTCAAGTCCCAGCAAGAAGCGCGCAGGGCTCCGCCGTATACCTTCGGCGGAGCGCGAACGGATCCGTGCCATACTCAACAGTGCCCGGTTCTTCGACATGCCGCCTCGTCAGATTTACGCGACGCTGTTGGATGAAGCATGCTATCTGTGTCACTGGAGAACCATGTACCGGATACTGGCAGAGCGGAATGAAGTCGGCGAGCGACGCCATCAGCGAACGCACCCACCATACCGCAAGCCGGAGCTGCTGGCGACGGCGCCCAACCAGCTATGGTCTTGGGACATCACAAAACTGCGCGGGCCACAGAAGTGGGTTCACTATGCGTTATACGTGATCATGGACGTCTACAGCCGTTACGTGGTGGGGTGGGCTATTGCGCCAGGTGAGTCTGGCCTGCTCGCACGCACGCTGATCGAGACGACATGCTTCCGACAGGGTATTGAGCCCAACCAGCTGATCATCCACAGCGACCGTGGCAGTGCCATGACGTCAAAAACGGTGGCCCAACTGCTGGCCGAGCTGGGTGTCGACCGGTCGCTCACGCGTCCGTACAACTCCAACGATAATCCCTACTCAGAGGCGCAGTTCAAGACGATGAAGTATCGGCCGACCTACCCGAAACACTTTGGCTCGCTGGAACATGCCAAGGCTTGGACCAGCCGCTTCCTCGACTGGTACAATCACGAGCACTATCATACAGGCTTAGCGCTGATGCGCCCTGCCATTGTGCACTACGGCGAAGTAGAAGCGGTGCGGGCTGGACGGCAAAAGACGCTCCGAGAGGCATACCAAAAGCATCCGGAACGCTTTCCAAACGGCGTGCCGTTCGTGCCCATGCCACCTAAAGCCGCCTGGATCAACAAGCCGCAAGACCCGCACCCTTACCGACGACAAAGCCAACCCGGATCAAGCCCCGGAACCGCCCAGCAGAACAACCCCAACCAGCCATGATCACGCCTTCAATACTCCCTAATCCCAATCCAAAATGTGTTGCAAAAACGTTGGCACATTCCGCCAACGGAATGCTGGTCTTGCTGGCTATACTTGCAGCCGCATGCAGTTCCGCTCAGCCAGAACAGGAAATTAAGCGTTCCCCAATCGTCCCCTTCGCGGAGCTATTCGCCACGCACGACACCGTGCGTCTGGACTCTTCCGTTCTCATTGGCAGTATCGGGTACCTGGACGTTAACGCTCGCGGGGAGCTCTTGGTCAGTGACGAAATTGGACGAGGCATACACCGGTTCTCTCCTTCAGGCCGTCATCTGAACTCGTATACTACGCTAGGCTGTTTACCGGACGAGGCCAATTTCATACCCGGGAGCTCCCGCTTCATCGGCGACTCGGAGGTGATGACTTTTGCATTTGGACGTGCCGCTGCCTTTTTTGATGCCGAAGGCAACTGCGTCAGCGCAACTAGGCGGCTGGATGCATTGTCAAAGGCAATTTGTGCACGCCACGACTCCTTGTACTTGCACCGCGTCTACGTCCGGGACGAAGCCACCATCGGAGTGTATTCACCGTCGCTGGAAGCATTGGGCAAATTGCAAATAGATCCGCCACGCTTTGCTCTCCTGAATCAGTTTTTTCAAGGACAACCGGGCCGATCCCTCGAATGCTTTGAAGACGGACCGTACTATATCTATGCCGAGAGTATGGACGGGGTGGCTGCATGGTCAAGCGGCCCGCGATTTCAGCCAGACTTTTTTGAGGAGCGTCTGGATGACTTGCCCAAGGGTGCTAGTGCACAAGTCCTTTCCACAATGTCAGACGAGTATCCGTCCGCAGTGGCAATTTTCGCGCTCGATGGCCTAACGCGTATGACAGTATTTGGCAACTTGAATGAACGGTGGCACCTTAACGGCACACAATCGCGAATAATGGTGGGCCTAAACATCGCCAGCAACGCTGGGCATTTTACTGGTCGTAGCACGATATCGTCTGTCTATCCCCGGGCCGCTACCAACGGTTTTTTCTACGTCTTAGGGCCTCATGAGGCCCTAGCAGATGGTGAATTGGGCAATCCGGTAATTGTTCGCTACCGATTCATCCGACCTGAAAGCGCCGATGGTTAACCGCATCCGACTCATACTATGGTTTGCAGGGACATTTGCAATAGCGTTTGCAGTGCTCGCTGGTGCGCAAATATGGCTTACATCCACAGGCCCAGGGCCACAATCAGTCACGCCGCGTTCCTTGCCAGATTCATCAGCTCTGTTGGGAGTTGATATTCCCGTGAGTGACCTGATCGAAGCAAAGTCCCGTGCACCGCTGGCAGAGCAGAGCTTGGTCATGCCCGACACGGCACTGATAATACTGCTGGGCGGTGTGAGCTGCTCATCCGATCAGGTGAAGCTGCTCCGCTATTGGTCAGAGCAGCAACCAGAAGTTAATTTGCCGGATCTCCCTGTTCTGGCTATCTACGCTGATCCCTTGGTGGGAGTTGAGCAGGGGACTTACGAATCGTTACGCTTGCGGCGCGTCAGTCAGGCCCACTTTCCTTTCCTCGTATCGCAAAATCCGGACTTTAACCTGCGTACCATGGGTATCCGTACGCCGCAAGTGGTCTTGACCGAGTCGCAGGTCATCACGCATGTGTTCGATCAGACGACGAGTTTCAACTCTTCTTCGGTGCTGCAGTAACCCGAACGCTACACCAACCGGTCAATGGCCGCCCTCCGTCGGGAAGATGAATTGCTGGTTCATGGTGCTGTACCACGCCGGGCTGCAGATGATGCTGCTCATATTGCTATCGCTGTTACCAACAGCGTAGATTGCTTGGTGACATGGAACTTGAAGCACATCGCAAATGTATATCAGCGCTCCAGAATCGAGCGTATACGCCGGCATATGGGTTATACGCCAGTGGCGATTTGCACGCCTGATGACTTGATGGAGGCCTCTTATGGAAGTACCAGAAACGGATCCGATCATCGCTGAAATACGGGCGATTCGGGAGGCACGTGCAGCCCGGTTCAATTATGATGTGCGTGCCATGTTCGATGATTTGAGGGCCATGAAAGCTACTTCGAATCGGGAATACATTACGTTACCGCCAAAGCCGGTTACACCTCCCGGACATTGCTATGCTTGTGGGCGCCCTCGGGAGGCGAGCTGACGCGAGCTTCAGAGCGCCAGATAGTTTCTGATGGCGTCGTGGGATCGTGCGTGCGCGTATCGGGAGTGTGCGGATGGCCTGCCACAACACGCCGTTGGGGGCGAGCAAAACCGATGCAGACGCTGAGCGCCCCTGTACGGCCCGCCTAGGCCGTGGGGCCTTTGGGTACCGGTTGTGGCCCGCAACGGTCGCTACGGGCCGCTGTGGACGTCGTTAAATCAGACCAGCGCTCTTAGCTGCCTGCTGTGCGGAAAGTTGTCGTCGGTCAGCTTGCCAAACACGCTAGCTCACCCCACTAGGGCCCAGAGTCGGTTGCAGTGCATCGACGTCGCGGTGCTCGACTTCCCAGGTTGCCTCGGCCGCGATTCCCCCATGCGCGTAGGCCGCAGATGCGCAGCTCGCCGCGTCTTGGTGGCGCTCGGCATTACGATTCCAGCAGTCGTGCTACGGCGTTATGTTTGGCGCGTGCATTTCTGGCGTATGCGGCGGGCATGTGGGGTGATTGCCATCGTCCGGCTTGTTGGAGTTCCACGAGGGTGGCGCCACGTTTGGCGAGGCTGTGCGCGGCGCCGGTGCGTCCGCTGTGTCCGGAGAATGTGCCGTCCAGTCCGGCGGCTTGGGCGGCGGCCTGGATGCGTTGAGCGATTTGTCGGGAGCCCAGTCCGAAGAGGGCCGCCTGGGGGTCGCCGACGGCGGGTTCGATGGCCCGAAGCGCCTGTACGGTGGTGCGGGTAAGGTAGGCGACGTGGGGTTGGCTGCCTTCCGGATCGGTTTTGGTGGGTCCACCGATGTGGAGTCTTCCGCTGCCGTCGGCTTCGAAGGACACGTCTTTCCACGTAAGCCGTGCGGCTTCACTTCTTCTGAGCAGCGCATCGCGCATGGTGCGCACGAGGGCGATGTCGGTGCATCCTCGCTGGCGCGCGGTGGTAGGGGATTCGGGGTGTCCGCCGCGTCCGGTGCGGGGCAACAGGGCGGTGGCTTCTATGGCGGCGATGGCGGTCTCGGTGAGGGGGGCGGCCTGTTGCGGCGCATGTGGCCGTTGTCGGCGCAATCCCCGCAGGGTTCGCCGCACGCCCGGGTGTTGGGCCGGCGAGGGCAAGCCGGCTTCGTGGAAGGCACAGCTCAGGGCGGCGGTGGCCTGTGCGCGCCAGCTGTGGCTTTTTGCGCGGCCGGGGCCGGCCAGGTAGTTGGCCACTTCTACGGGTGTGGCACCGAGCAGCTCTTGTTGGAGCCAGGCTTCGAAGGCTTGCTGGTGCAGGGCGTAGACGCGGCGGGTTTCCGGCGCGTGGGCGTGGCGCAGGGCCCGTTGGGTGGCTTCGCTGACGTCGGGGGTGGCCGCAAGGGGAGCTAGTACAGGGTCCTGGATGGGGGGCCTCGGTCGAGTGAACGATGGTTTGTCAACGCGGCCGCTGCGGTAATAGATCCGTTAAGGGCAATTAACGGATGTTTGTCATCGCACCCAGTTTCTCAAACTGCTTGACTTAGATGCTCTTGGTGGTTACCTTTCCGCTGTCACCAGACCACTCTTGCTATGAAACGCTACATCAAGCGATTCTGCATCCCGATTGCCATAGGGCTTCTAGCGCTGGGAATAGGTGCCGTAAGCGGTACGGTTGCTTTAACCACGGAGGAGGAAGAAGCCGGTTGTGAGTTCAATTGGTGTGTAGGCACGCAGTGTGACGTCACTGCGACTCCAGAAGACCGATACAACTGCAAAAGGGTGCGACTTCAAAACGGCGACATCGGCTGCCTTGTAACTGATTGCTAGCGAGAACGGTCTGCCTGCCGGTTAGCCGTCAGTGCCCCACCTCGGGAGGAGAAAGCGAGTTTCTGGAAGGAGGGTCGTGGCGCGTGTGCAACTCCACCAAGCCGAAGGCATCCGTCCTAAAGCAGCTCGGCGATGTTTTGGTGGATACCCGAAGACTGTCGGATTCGGACTCCGGTGTGCTAACCAGGACTCCAGCACTCCTTTCTGCTCGCTATCCGTGTGTCACGTACAGGCATGGAGGTGAAAGTATGAGGTAGGAAAAAGAGCCTGATAACTGCGTGAGGGATGGAGGTAGGCCCTCCGCAGCCACCAGTCAGGTGGAGGCTGCAAACCGCCCACTGCTGCTGCGCTTAAGAGGCGTGGTGGTTAGCAAGATGGGAAAAGGCGGGGAAGTACCCCGTCAGGTGCGAGTCGTGAAGTCGAACGAGAGTGAACCGTTGAAGACGTGTCAAAAAGCACGGACGATGCCAAAACCAGGGTAGGGATTTGGTCCTGGGACGAGGTCGGAGGGGTCCTGAAGCTTGTCCGATCGGCATCCGGCATACAGGCGGCGAGAGCGCGACTCAGGCCCTTGCGTGGAACGTGAGAACCTGTCGGAGTGATGCTAAGGGAGCCTGGCAAGTGGGCAATACCCACAAGTCACAGAGTACCAATGCACTCCACAGGGGCGGACTGTCTCGTAATAGCGGGGATGATCCTGTAAAGGGCTCGGAGCGACGGGGACAGCTCGTGCTGCTGGAATCATCGGGGCAACCTCAAATGGGGATGACTCAGATGAAGAAGGCAAAGCCGTTTCCAGTCTCCATAGAGCAAGTCTGGGGGACCTACAACAAGTGGATCCTGTACTACGTGCTGCGATCCATAGATCACCATCTGGCGGTATGGGCCCGACCGCAAATACAAGCGGTTGCCACGCGGCAAGCGCCGTGCATACAGCTGGTTAAGGTCTATGGCCTACCGAAACCCGAACCTGTTCGTTCACTGGTCGGAGCTTCACGGACCCTCTTTGTTCAAATCCAAGAGGCTGCACGAGAAGAGCCGTGTGAGGTGAGAGCCTAGCGGTGAGGGTCCCCCGCGCTACTCAACAGCCAACTTCCCGACATCCAACCCGAAATGCTATGCTACCCTACCCCGACTCGAAATCGTGTGTCACGCTCGTGGGTACATTCCGTGCTGTATGTGCCCAGACTAGTGGCTGTGGTGGTCGTACGGCACCGCCGCCGCCGGTGCGTACGCTGCACCGAGTAGCAGCACACCCCCGGCGTTGGTTTCTCCTGCGATTGATGCTGTTCATGTTAATACTTCCTGCTTGCAAGAACTCGGAAGAGCGTGCGGCCCCATCTATGGCACGCAGCATCAGCCATCCAACTCAGGACAATCTTCCTGGCAGATCGGAAGTTACACATACCATCCCAATGGGCGATGGGATTCACGGCAGAGATGAGATTCACGAACTTGCGCGAGCTTTGCTAACGACAAAAGAACTACTCACTATCGGTGTTCTCGAAGGTGATGATCACGAGATGTTAGGTCGTGTAGACGATATTGCCGTGGATCATTTCGGGAATATTTTCATACTCGATTCTCGAAGAGCTAATGTACGCATCTTCCATCCGGATGGCAGTTTCATCACATCTTTTGGCCGTGCTGGTGAAGCACCAGGCGAATTCTGGAGGCCACATAGTCTCGCTATAACCAGCCAACGGCAAGTGATGGTCATGGACAGTCGGGCAATCACGGTTTTCGATCATGTGGATTCCACTGTTGTATTAGACACAACTGTGCATGTCCCATTCGCAATGCTAAATGGTTGCGCATTTGACTCTGACATCTTTGCACATGCCATATGGAGGGAACGAGACAAGGTCATCCACGCCATAGGGATGGCGGATGCTCGGATTCATTCATTTAGAGGGACATATTCCTCTAACAGTCCACTAGTGCGATCCTCTCTATCTTTGGGCAACATCGCCTGCGATACAGGGACAAATACAGTAGTGTTTGCCTCTCGTTATTTTCCAGTAGTTACTGCCTATTCTCGACAAGGTGTTACGCAGTGGATAACAACGCTCTCAGATTTTCAATCCCTTACAATTACAGAAAATCAAGACGAAAGGGGGCTTGGATTCTACACTAATGCCGATGGCTTTTCTGACGAGATCAGGCATATTCAGGTTGCTTTTGGCAGTGTGATTGTCCAAGTTGCTAGGCAAACACCCGAGAGCGTATTAGCGCTCAAGGATTATGGAGCCATTCTTACGTACATACTTGATATACGCACTGGGAATGGATTGTATGTCAACGATTCGCTGCCCTTTATTTATTATATTGGGCACGGACGTGTGTATGCGGCTACAAACACCCCCTTTCCTCAGGTCGTAATTCATGAAATCAGTTTGCCTTCACCAAAATCATAGACTAGATTCTCAATACGCAATGATTATGTTAAGGAGATATGCGTTACTTATTTATGTAGGTCTGTTTTGCATCGCCTTTGCACTTGCGTACTTCCGTGTAATTGTATTGCCCAAGATATCAGTTACATGGCACCTGCAAGACAGGGACCGGTATCAACCGAACTATGTTGCAAACAACGGCGCGGAATTGGCATTGATATTTATTGGATCATCTGGATGCGTGGCCTCTAATAATAGCGCTTTGCCAGAGATGGTAGAAACGATAAAGTTGATGTTAGAAACAAAGGCTGTCAAGCGAGGCAGAGCCTTTACAACAGTGGGGATTGCAAAGGACTGGGTTGCAAATGCCGGGACTAATCACCTTGCTAAGTTTGGTATGTTTGACGAGATTATGGCTGGACGCAGTTGGATAAACAAGGGAGTAATGGAGTATATCTGGACTGATTTCCCAGGCGTACCATCTACTCCTCAAGTCGTTGTTGTAGACCAATTTGTTGTTGTACCTAGCAATAGTGGAGAACGCTTCCAAATACTGGGACAAGAGGTAATAGCAAGAAAAGTGGGGCTAGTTGAAATTAAAGAATGGCTGGAACTAGGCTTGCCTTTGCCCCAATTGAGAACATTACCATAAACGAGAGAAGCTGCATCAAAGAGAGTGATTTGCAAACGGCACGGTACGCACTGTAGAGGTTCAGGGAGCTTGCCTTTGGGCCGCATGGTTGAGGAACGATCACACAGCAGAACCGAGCCTGAAGGCAACGGGTGGCTGGGGCGATGGTGTTTCCGCCACTGGGGATGAGGACCGCTCTAAGGATCCGAAGTCTGCTCCGCCGCTGGAGGTAGACGTTCCAGAAGGCAGCACCATGGATGCGGAGATAGTTCGACGTCAGAAAACGCTCAAGACCATTGAGCTGGCGAAGACGCCGTTGGAGTGCGCCAGGCTAACTGGCGTTAGTACAGGGGGTGCAAGTCCTCCGCTATTAAAGCTGCAATGTGCGCAGCTGATCCGAACGGAATCGGCCAAGGTAGCAGCGCTGAAAGTCCTCGAACACGGCCTTGACCACCAGACCGGGATTGTCTTCAAAGAAGGGCAGAATCTCGCCCCATACATCCGCAAACACGTCCAGACACGTGCGATACGTTCGCGGGGTCTTCATCGCGTTCGGCAGTTTGCCCGCGCGCAAGTACCTGCGCGCGGTGTTCTCGGGCATACCAGCCTTCGCCGCGGCCGCTGCCCGGGCCCCCTCTCCACGTTAACCAGCTTGAACAGGAGCTTAACTTACTGATCGGTAACCATGCTGCATGCCTGTTGATAGGTGAACGAACCTGCCCGTACACGCGCATCTCACCGATTCTTTCCCCCGCAGTTCTAGTTGTCGCTCAACACAGGCTTGCAGTTGTGGCAGCGTGAGCGTGCACAGTCCTTGTCGTCACCGTCTTTCCAGGAGGGGGCACATCGTGCCGATAGCCGTCTTAGGGGCCTTGGGCTTTGCCGTGCAGCCATGTCTGGATAAGCACCGCTTCGTCGGTGTCTGCAGCGAGCTTGGATGGCCCTATGACGGGTGCAGAGAGATTCGACATAGTTTCCTATCTTGTTAACAACCGTAGCTAACTAGTTACATTGCTATGAAGGTTCTGAGTGTCGTGTTGCAGAAGGGCGGTGTGGGCAAGACCACGCTTGCGCTGCATTGGGCAGTGGAAGCGCACCGTCAGCATTCCGACCCGGTGGCGATCCTGGATTTGGATGTGCAGGCTTCAGCGGTGCGGTGGTATCAACGTCGTGAGGCGGAACATCCGCTCGTACGGCAAGCCGATGCATCCAGGGCCAAAGAGGCTGTGGCCGCATGCAGGGGCGAGGGCATGTCCTGGGTCTTTCTGGACACGATGCCGCGTGCTAACAGCGCGATGGCGATTCGCCTGGCGGATTTGTGTGTGATCCCGTGCGGTCCTTCTGTCTTAGACATCGAGGCTTTGGCCTCTACGATAGCCTTAGCGGCCACGCACAGTAGGCCTTGCGTCCTGGTCATTAATCAGGGCCGCCACAGTTCAGGCATCAACCAAAAAGTCAGGAAGGTGCTGCAGCAGTATGGCCTGCCGGTATGTCCGGTACCGGTGATGCGTCGTGCGGTCTTGGTGGATGCCTTTATTGAGGGTGCCGTAGCAGTGGAGCTGCAACCGCATAGCAAGGCAGCCCGGGAAATAGCTGCCACCTGGCAATGGCTTCTTACCCAACTATAGCTCTATGCCCAAATCCAAGATGCCTGATCTGACACAGTTCAAGGTGCCTCGACCATCGACTGCGCCCCCATCGGATCCTGACCCACCCTACAAGTTGAAGGCTTTTCGTGTCCGCACGGCGGCTTCAAAGCAGCTGGCCATGCTTAAAGTCACCACGGGCCGCAATCAGCAGGATTTGCTGGCCGATGCGCTCAATCTGCTCTTCGAGCATCACGGTTTGCCGCCGGTGGCGTAACCCGTACGGCTTCTCTGGGCGTGTAGCGAAAGGCTATCCCTGCCCTTTACCCATATCGCGACCTAGTCTGACGACTTCGATGGCGCCAAAGGGCCCCACGCCGCTTCAAAGAGGTCTTCGGCGGCTTCGTGCAGGTGCAGCGCTGCTGTTGGCACAAGCGGGAAAACGTCGTGGCCCACATGAGCAAAGAAGATAAGCTCGTATATCGGGCGCGCCTGCAGAAAGCCTATCACATTCCAGACTAGAGAGACGCTAAGGCGGAGCTCCTATCGATCAAGGACGACCTGGAAGCCTCCAACCAACTCAAGGCCATGAAGAGTCTGGAGGAGGGCATGGAGGACACGCTCACGATCCAAAGGCTCGCAATAGCCAAAGAGCTCGGCCAAAGCCTGCGCACCACCAACTGTATTGAGAATCTCAATAGTACCCTCGGCAGATTGACGCGCAATGTTTGCAGTTGGAACAACTCGGCACAGGTCCACCGCTGGATGGCGCTGACTCTCATGTATGCAGAACCCACACTGAAAACCATCCCCAATCACCAACACCTGCTCAAGCTCCGAAAGGCGCTTATGAAGGCCAGGACCCGACTGCCAAACCCCAAAATCCCCTTCTCCCCCCAAGCGGGTGCCGTGGACCTATCTTCAGGCCCAGCAATAGTGCTCAGTTCGCAGCGATGAGTGATCATGCGGAGCACCCTTGTTGACTTTTTGCACTTCGCCGTCCGTAAGGTTTCGACATGCCGTGACTCAATGTGCGTTCAGATATGCTAGGGGTATCCGCTGCTTACGATGCCAGTGTTGCTCCGTGGTGGCGTGCCTCTGGCTCGTGCGTCGATGCGCGACAGGGTCAAGAAAGTATGCTGCTCCCATGGCCATAGTCGCAACCAAGCCCTTCTCGATACGCTGCCGACACCATTTCGTACGTAATGCAAAAAATGGATAGTCGCTCTAATCCGCGCCACATGATCTGAAAGCCGGGCGGTCCATCGCGGGTTCGATTCTGATAGCCGCCCATTACTGCTACTAGCAGAAGCGCCGCTTCCAGGGTGCGGGGTACCGGCTGCTTCACGTTCTTAGCATAAAAGGAGAGAGCAATCAACTGCATCGGGGAGAATATCAGCTCGGCGTCTAATCCAGGGACGGCACGCCCCAGTAAGGTGAGCATCATGACATAGCAGGCGATCACGCAGTACACCGCCAACCCACGTTCCAGGCGCGCTGCCGAACGCATCGCCATGCGTTCCACCTTACAGCCACTCTTGAGCACACGGAAAAAGTCTTCAACACGCCATCGCCGGGTATAATAAGTCAGGATCTGCACCGCTTCTTCTGCGCTGTGCACCGCCATACTGGTCAGCAGATACCATTCCACCGCCTTCTCTCCCTTCGGGGGCGCGATCTCCCGGACGTGCACGACGTACATCGTTGCGGATCCCACTTGCTGCTGCGTGGCGGGCAGCTGTACGCAATGGTAGCGTATTTCGGCTTGAGCAATACGGTGACTGCGCCCGCGGCGCACCTTCTTCCTGGAAGACTTCGGACGCGCCGTGACCCGTTGGATCTCTATTTGCACCTTCGCTGCGGCAGGACCGCTGCGAAGCGTCGCAAACAGCTTGGTATTCTTCGCCAGTCTCCGGTCATGACGGGCGCGGACCAGGAGTTCCACGCGATCCTGTGCCCGCTGGGCGGCAAATAGCGCAAAGTTATCCGCCTCCCGGTCCATCACGCAGATGAGGCGACACTGCTTGGGAATCTCCTCTGCTGCTTCGCAGATGTCCAGATATCCGTCTAACCACTGCTGCGATCGAGGTTTGAGCGGTCCCGTATCTGGATCCCGATAACTACAACGTAATATCCCCAGGGGCAGGCTATCGGTAGTAGTAACCAGCGTGGCATGAAGGGGCATCCCACGGGATTTTACTTTCGTCTGGTTGGTACCTATGACCTGCAAGTCTTCACAGGCGGGTCGCGTGCTGAAATTCAGCTTGGTGGTATCCTGTATGCAGAGTACCGCCTTCTGACTCCGTATCCGCTCAATCGTACGTTTGCGATGCGGCGCCAGCATGTTTTCGGGCGTTACGTCGGTCTGCTTGCTGCTCAGAAGCCGGTAATGGGCCTTCACCGCCGCCCTATCATGGCTCATATGGGAGCATATAGGCTTTCCTATCACATCGGCCAACAACGATGCGTTCTTCACCAGCCGCGTGGACAGCCGCCTGTCTCCCAGCGGAGCATCTCCGAACTCTGCCTCAACCCAGTCGTCCATGCCTTCGTGCGGTTGCCTGACCGGACGCAGCGCCACCTCGGGTACGCCCAAGTACGAGCGCCACCGGCGGAACACTGCGTACATGAACAAGGCCTTCGGCGCTTCTTCTTTGGAATGTGCGTGGCGCTTGCCCCCAGCAGTATAGCCGATGGACAGAAAATTGGCCGCCTTGAAGCAGGTACCTTTCCATGGAGGTTCCACATACGTTTCTATCAACCAGGGGTGGTATCCATAAAGCGCATAACAGTCGTCAGGTAACTGCTTCAACACCCTGCCGAGTACATGACTGGCCAGGTATTTGCAGGTGCCGCGTATCAGAAAGCGGCTCAAACAGAAGATGCGGTGGAGGTGCGCTTGGCGTTGGGCATCGCTCCATGCCATGAAGTGTTCCCTTGCGGCCAAGCGCAAGGCCGGGGCGGAAAAACCTACCGCGCCCAGATATCCATGTGCGCTCACTACCAGGTACCGCAGCTGGGCACCAACAAGGGTGGTCGTACCACGAGGATGCTCATGGTGCAGCAGGGTATTCCACACCGCACGCTGTGCTGCGGTCCGAACTCTTACCACTGCAAGACCTTCCACCTCACCCAAAGTCGCTGGCATCGCCACCGGTGGAGCAACCGCCTCGTCCAACAGGCGGGGCGACGCCTGCGCAGCATGATTGTTGAGCGGTGCTGGCAGCGTGATCTCACCCCGTGCCTCCAGCTTCAAGAGGGCTTTCGCGCAGGTAGCTACCTGTGCCCTGCCTTTGGCATCTACAAAGCCAAAGTCCTCACATACACGGCGCGCAATCGCGGTGCGATTGGGAAGGCTCTCGTCAGAGAGCCTCTTCTTCAAGCGAATGCGCCCCCGGGGAGCACTGAGAGTCCGCAAAATCTGATTCTGCTCGAACATGCTGCTATGGTAAGCAACACGACTTAAAAAGTCAAGTCATCCCTATGGGCCGGGGGCAGACCTGAACACTATTGCTGGGCCTGAAGATAGGTCCAATGCACCCGCAGAGTCGTCAGACTAGGTCACTATATGGGTAACGGGCAGGCTTAGCCTTACCAGGCGATTCCGTAATCCTCTCCGTGATGGCTGGCGCCGCCCCAGAGTGTGCCATGCTCGCGGTCAAAATAGATGGCGGTGATGGGCCCGGACGTACGGGCATTGAAAAAGGTATTATAGCCCATCGCGCGCAGCTCAGCGCGTACCCATGGCGGCGTCGCATCCTGCAAAAGCATGAGCCCGGGCGAGGTCTCGTGCTCACCGAATGACGCGCGCATCTGGAAGCTATTCATGTTGGCCGCCTCTGCAGACTGCTGCACATTCATCCCGAATTCCACCATGTTGAGAAAGAACTGCAGCAGGTTCTGATCCTGGCTGTCACCGCCCTGCACGGCAAACGAGAGGTACGGCTTGCCGTCTTTGAGCGCCATGCCGGGCGTGAGTGTCGCGCGCGGCCGCTTGCCCGGCTCGACCACGTTGTATGGATTCTCTTCAGGGTCTAGCACGAAGCTCTGCATGCGCTGACTGAGGCCGATGCCCGTACGACCAGCGATGACAGCGGGTATCCAGCCGCCGCTGGGGGTTATTGACACGACCCAGCCCTCTGCGTCGGCCGCCTGAATAGAGGTCGTCCCCGCATAGAAGTCGCTAGTCTCAAAGCCCGCGTCACCTGTCTCGGTGCCCGGCGCTGGTGTCCATGCCTCCAGGTAATGCAAGAATGGATTCTCCTCCCCCTGAAATGGGTACGGGTCGCCTGGCTTGACGTCAGGATCGTTTTGCTCCCAGTTGATGGAGTCAATGCGCGACTGGGCATACTCTTTGGACAGCAGACCCTCTATGGGCTCCTCGGGCGCAAAGTATGGGTCACCATAATAGAAGTCGCGATCCGTAAAGGCTCTATTCATCACCTGATACAGCGCGTGGATGTAGCGTGCGCTGTTATAGCCCATCCCCTTTAAGTTTAGCGTTTCAAGCATGTTTAGCGCCTGCAGCATCACCGGGCCTTGTACCCAAGAGGTGAGCTTATAGACTTCAATCCCCTTGTAGGTCGTCATGACGGGCTCTTCCTGGTACACCTGCCACTGGTCCAGATCTTCCATAGTGAGGAGGCCGCCCTGCTCTTGCGTGCTGCGTACGATCTCTTCGGCGACGTCGCCCCGATAAAAGCGGTCATAGGCTGCATAAATCGCCTCTTTACGCGACTTACCTGCTGCTAACGCCTCGTCTTCCGTCTCGACGAGCTTCTTTAGCGTGCGCGCCAGATCGAGCTGGCGAAAAAGTTCTCCAGGCTGTGGCGCTTCGTGATCCTGTCCGAAGTTGGGGAGCATCACGCTGCGCGAATACGGCCATTCCTTAAGCCGATCCTTCTCCCGCTCAATACTGCGCGACGCCTGCGCCTCGATGGGGTACCCTTCGGCCATCTCTATGGAAGGGCCCAGCACTTCGGCCAAGCTCAATGTTCCGTACTCTGCCAGCATCACCATCAGTCCGCCAGGGGTTCCCGGTGTGACCGCAGCCAGTGGTCCGAATTCGGGTGGATATTGCATATCCTTTTCCTTAAAGAACGCCGCGGTGGCACCGGTGGGCGCTACACCGAGCGCGTTGATGCCGATGACTTTGCCGGTTTCTGGGTTATAGATCAGCGCTTGGGTTTCTCCGCCCCAGCTTAGCACATCCCACATGGTGGCGGTAGCGCCCAGCATCGCGCATGCCGCGTCTACCGCGTTGCCTCCTTTGGCAAACATAAGCGCCCCCGCGGTGGCCCCCAAGGGCTTGCCAGTGATAGCTACCCAGTGCCGGCCGTGCAGCACGGGTTTGACGGTCCGTTGAGCTGTGGTCTCAAGCGGCATGAGCAGCGCAATACAAAACGCCCATGGTAGGTATCTGAGATTCTTCATTGCGTGAAGGGATAATTCTGGTCCGTAGCGTCGCGTCCGCTCGACAAGGCGGCCCTTATCTGCCCAAGACTCGGCACCAGCCGGACCGACCCATTGGCTTCTAGGAGGTGCGACGCGGCGGAATGCCTTTGTCCAGGTCGGGCAGGATATGGCCCATCCGGTCCCGCTTCGTGCGAAGATACGAAGCGTTGGCGGCGTTGGGGGACACCTCAATAGGTACACGCTCGGTGATTTCTAGCCCGTAACCCTGCAGGCCGACCCGCTTGGTCGGATTGTTGGTCATCAACTTCAAGCGCCGGATCCCCATCGCACGCAGAATCTGACACCCGATGCCGTAGTCGCGGTGGTCCATCCGAAACCCCAACGTTTCGTTGGCTTCCACCGTGTCCATCCCCCGTTCCTGCAGCTCATATGCTCGCAGCTTGTTCAGCAGACCGATGCCGCGTCCTTCCTGCTTCATATAGAGGATTACGCCGGTGCCCGAGGCTTCGACTCTTGCCATTGCCTGGTGAAGCTGATCGCCGCAGTCACAACGGCAGGATCCGAAGATGTCGCCGGTCACACACTGCGAATGTACGCGGATCAGCACGGGCTCAGATTCGGCCCATGTTCCTTTGTACAGTGCCATATGTACCTCTTCGGTGATCTTGTCCTGAAAGGCTGCCAGCCGGAAGCTACCATGGCGGGTCGGAAGCTTCACATCGACCACGCGCCGAATCAGCGTCGTACGCTGCATGCGATACGCGATAAGGTCGCTGATGGTGATGATGCGCATGTCGTGACGATCGGCTATACGCATCAGCTCCGGCACGCGCGCCATTTTGCCGTCCGAGCGCATAATCTCCACGAGCGTGCCCACGGGCTGAAACCCCGCCATTGTGCAGAGATCCACCGTTGCCTCGGTATGGCCCGCGCGCCGTAGCACACCCCCCAGATGGGCGCGCAGCGGAAACATATGGCCCGGGCGCGTAAAGTCGTCGGGTCCAGATGCTGGATCCGCAAGTGCACGTATCGTTGTTGCGCGATCTGATGCGCTGATGCCGGTCGTGGTGTTGCGCCAGTAGTCTACCGACTCGGTGAAATACGTCTTGCGCTCGGCTGTATTACGCTGTGGCATCATGCTGAGCTCCAGCTCCCGGATGCGTTCCGCCGACATGGGGGCGCAGATTAAGCCGCGCCCCTCCATGGCCATGAAGTTGACCAGATCGGGTGTGATAGTCTCCGCGGCGCCGACAAAGTCTCCTTCGTTTTCCCGATCCTCATCGTCGACGACAATGACGAGCTTACCAGCGCGAACGTCGGCTATCGCATCGTCGATAGTGTCAAAAGTGTCGCGCGGCATAGCAGGCGGTAGAATCCGGTGTGGTTCCTGGCGGCTCGCCAGCCGGCAGGGGGTACGCGCCGCAACGTAGGGTTATCCCTTGTTCTTTACAGAGACCAGCGCACTCTTGTCGAAGCGGATCTTGACGTTCGTATGCACATCAAGCAGCACGGTGTCGTCATCAACCTGCAGCACGGTGCCGTGAATGCCACCTGCGGTAACGACACGGTCCTGCTTCCGTACGGCCGCGATCATCGCCTTGCGCGCCTGCTCACGCTTCTTCTGCGGACGGATCATGAAGAAGTAGAAGATCAGGAACAGGGCTAAGAGGAACAACAGCATCGGGAAAATGCTGCCCTGCCCGCTTGCTGCCTGAAGCAGCACTAATGAAAGGTCCATGGAGCTTGAGATCGTTTTCTAGGGAGGATCCTGTCAGCCGCTGAAAATACAATGCTGCCGCTGCAATCGCACAAGGTTGCGAAGCGTTTGTGGTGCACAAAAAGAAGGGCAAGCGTACCGCATCGCGTCGCTACGACCTCCTACCGCTGCTGCCTTCCGGCCCTGACGGGGTTCAGAGGGAGCTGACCGTACGGGACTCACCCTTCCGCTCATAGTAACGTCCCTTCGCTAGAGCAGGTTCCACACGGTTTAGAAGACGCTGATTGCATCCACGTTGATGGCGACCCGGTATCCAGAGGGCGGCGCACCGAATTCTGTGCGTACACTTCGCAGCCAGTCGCTGAGTCCGCGCACGGAACGCGGCGCTTTGATGGACACATGGAAGCGGTATTGAGTTTTGACTTTCGCCACCAGGGCCGGTACGGGTCCGAGCATGGCCAGTTCTTTGGGCAAGCTGCACCGGGCCGTCTCGGCCCAGCGGTCGGCGAGTTTCGCTGCGCGCTTAACGTCTGGTCCCCGGATCTCCACGTTCGTCAGACGCCCGTAGGGCGGGTAGCGCAGCTGTTGGCGCGCCTCGAGCAGCATCGTGGCGAACCCGGTATAGTCGTGCTGCTGCACATAATGGAAGATGGGATGCTCTGGGCGGCGCGTCTGAAGTAGCACCTTGCCAGGAAGCGCCCGCCTGCCGGCTCTGCCAGCTACCTGCATCAAAAGCTGCGCTGAATGCTCTTCTGCCCTAAAGTCAGGTAACCCCATACCGACATCCGCACTCACTACGCCGACCAGCGTGACGCGGTCAAAGTCCAGCCCTTTGGCCACCATCTGCGTGCCAATCAAGATGTCGGCATCGCCTCTGCCGAAACTGCTCAGAATCGTATAATGGGCGTCCTTACGATGGGTGGTGTCCTGATCCATACGTAGGATGCGGGCCCCTGGGAAGAAGCGCCGAAGCTCTTCCTGTACCCGTTGCGTGCCCGTACCCAGTCGGGCAAAGTCGTCCATACGGCACTCGGGGCAGACGTCTGGCGGGCGCTGGGCAAATCCGCAATAGTGGCAGCGCAGTGCGTCGGTGGCTTTGTGAAAGGTTAGTGAGACGGAGCAGTCTGTGCATTCCGGGAGCCATCCGCAGCGCTGGCACTCCCAGACCGGGGCATATCCGCGCCGGTTCTGAAGCAGGATCACCTGCTCACCGCGCTTGAGTCGCCTGGCGATGGCACCGCGCAGCGTTTTGGACAAGGCTACCCGATGCAAGCCCACGCGCGCTTCCCGACGCAAGTCCACCAGACGGATGTCGGGCAGTGGCACGGCCCGCACACCCGGTGCTGGAATACGCTCAGGCATCTGCAGCAGCTGGTAACGACCAGCGCGGGCGTTGTGCAGGCTCTCCAATGAAGGGGTGGCCGATCCCAGGATGCAGACGGCACCCTCCATCTTGGCCCGCATCACAGCCACATCACGCGCATGGTAGCGCGGAGCCGGATCATGCTGTTTGTATGAGGAGTCATGCTCTTCGTCCACCACGATGAGGCCAAGGTTGGACACCGGAGCCAGCACCGCGGAGCGCGGACCGATCGTAACGGAGCAACGACCCGTACGCAACAGGCGCCACGCATCGTACCGCTCCCCATAACTCATGCGTGAATGCAACACCGCGATCTGGTCGCCAAACCTAGCCCGGAATCGCTGTACGGTCTGTGGCGTTAGCGCGATTTCCGGCACCAGCACTATAGCGCCCTTGCCCAGGGCCATCGTGGCCTTAAGGGCCGCCAGGTAAACCTCGGTCTTACCAGACCCAGTGACGCCATGCAACAGAAAGGTGCTAAAGGACTGGGCCTGGACTGCTACATCAAGCCGGGCGACCGCATGCGCCTGGGCTTCATTGAGCGTCGGGGGACGCGTAAGCCTGTCAGGGATGTTGCCGTAGTCTGGGGTGCGCAGCACCTCCTCTTCGGACTCCTCGAGGATGCCCTTAGCTACCAGGCGTTGCGCTGTAGCGGCTGAGGCTGTCGACTCAGCCAGGAGTGTGGCTTTGGCGGGAAACGGCCTCCCTGCAGTGATGTAGCGCAAGAAAGTGCGGATAAGCGCCCGCTGCTTGTGGCCGCGCAACTGCTCAATAACATCCCTGAGTCCAGCGGCCGAAGCGAATGCCAGCGTTGGGCGCAGAAAGCGTACGGTCTTGGGCTGCTGCGTGCCCTGTTTTTGGCCCGGCAGGGCGGCTCGTAGCGCCTCACCCCATGCGCAGACATAATAGGTGGCAATCCAGCGGGTCAGCGCCAGAAGCTGCTCGCTGGCGGCCGGAGTGTCATCTAGTACCTTGCGGACCAGGCGGAGGGACCGCACGCCCTCAGGAGGGCCCGAGTGATCGGTGATGATGCCCACGACGGTTCGATTGCGCAGGGGTACGCTTACGCGGCACCCCACGTGCGCGACCTTTTCCAGGTTGGGCGGCACCCGGTAGTGATACACGTGGTCTACCGGAAAAGGCAGGGCAACGCCGACGGTCATCAGGGGGTGGGTGGCCCAGGATGCATGCCCAGCCAAACTGAATGCCGGCTACTCGGCATCTGGATCGAAGAGCATTCCCGTACATAAGCACATCTTGCGCTTCATGCGGGTGAGCACGTCAAAGTTGGGGCAACTTTGGCAACCGTTCCAGAACACATCGTCATCGGTCAGCTCTGAGAACGTTACCGGCCGGTACCCGAGCTCCGAATTGATTTTCATCACCGCCAGACTGGTGGTGATCCCAAATAGTTTCGCCTTAGGGTAACGGGCTCGCGATAGCTCGAAAGCGCAGCGCTTGATGCGCCGCGCCAGCCCCATCCTCCGAAATGCGGGAGCAACAATCAGCCCCGAATTGGCCGCGTATCTGCCGTGGTTCCACGTCTCGATGTAGCAGAATCCCGCCACTTGGCCCTTTGGACCGAGCGCGACGACCGCCTTGCCTTCGGCCATCTTGCCTCGTATATATGCCGGATCACGGCGCGCAATGCCAGTGCCGCGCGCGGCCGCGGCCTTCTCGATCAGCGAGGAAATGCGCACAGCCAAGTCAAAGTGCTGCGATGTGGCCACCTGCACCTCTACCCCCGCAGCCGCACTGCGCGGAATCACCGGCAGGCTTAGCGTGCTTTCAACCGTCACACTCACGTCGATACTGTCTCTCGTTGCACCGCAATCCCCTACAAAGGCGCAACGGGGTGACTTGTTTCCCGAAGAGGTTCTCTAGGCGTCGAACGTGCAGCACACGTTGGCGTTAACAGGGCATGATGCAAGCGGGAAAAGGCCAAACGGAGTGTCCTTCGTGCGCGCTGCCCGTTGAGGGCAGACCCGCGGAATGCCCTTACTGCGAGTATGAATTTCCGGGCCGCAGCGGGAAGTATCGGGTAGTGATGTGGGTCGCGCTAGGCGTGGCGACGCTTTGGATTCTGGACCTTGTGCTATCGGCCTTGAGGTGACGTGCAATGGGACTCCAGGTACTTGGTGGGATGACGCCGGCCACATTCCTTGCTGATTACTGGCAGAAGCAGCCACTTCTGGTGCGCCAGGCTCTGCCGGGGTTCACCTCTCCTTTGACGCCAGAGGCGCTGTTATCTTTGGCTTGCGCCGAGGGGATATCGTCGCGCTTGGTTCTAGAGCACGCTGGCCAGTATCCGTGGGAGCTATGCGTGGGGCCATTTGAAGAGGAGGAGCTCCGGTCGCTTCCCTCGAAGGGATGGACGCTCTTAGTGGGAGGCACAGAGCGGCATGTGCCGGCGGCCGCCCGGGTGCTGGACCACTTTCGCTTTCTGCCCAACTGGCGCATGGATGACCTGCAGATCAGCTACGCGCCGCCTGGTGGCAATGCCGGTCCCCATGTGGACAGCTACGATGTATTCCTGATTGAAGGCTTTGGGCGCCGTCGCTGGCAGATCAGCCGCACGCCTGCCCCCGAGGATGTAGCATGGGATGAGGATGCGGACATAGCTATCCTCAAGGAGTTTGCGCCCGACGACGAGTGGATTCTGGATTCTGGAGATCTGCTGTATCTGCCGCCCCGGCTGCCTCACCTGGGTGTGGCGCTGGATCCTTGCATGACCTGTTCGGTGGGGTTTCGCGCGCCTGGCCCGCAGGACATCGTGTGCGGGGTGCTAGAAGAGACGACAGAGCGGTGCCACGGTGCCCCGCTGTTTGGTGATAGCGGGCGTGCGCCTTCGGCGGCGCCGGGGCGCATCGAGGATACGGATCTGGCGTGGGTGCGCCAGACGCTACGCACCTGGCTGCTCAGGGGCGAGGAGCTGGACCGCTGGTTTGGCACCTACATTACGCGGTCCGCCAGCGGGCTTGTGTGCCCCAGCCCGCGAATGTCGTCTGAGGCGGTGCAGAGGTACCTTAAGCGGGGGCACGGTTTCCGGCGCGTGTCGCCAAGTATTTTGGCATATATCGAGCATCCAGACCGCGTCCTGCTGTACGCGGATGGCAAGGAGTATGTCTTACCGTGCCATGCTGCAGGCGCCTGTCGGTTGCTCACCGGCACCGAGCGGCTAACGTATCAGGCGCTCAAGCCGTACCTTGCGATGCCCGTCATGTTGGGCATCGTCACGGAACTGGTCAACAGGGGGTGCTTAAGTGCTACGGAGTGATGGTCCGTCCATGGGAACGTGTTGAAACCCGGCTGCGCGGCGACTATAAAGTCTTCCGCGTTCGCGAAGACCGGGCTCGTTCGCCAAGAACAGGTAAGCCGCACCGGTTTTATGTGGTGGAGTCTGCGGATTGGGTGAACTGCCTGCCGGTCACCGACGATGGCGAGCTGATCTGTGTCCGCCAATATCGGCACGGCACGCAGTCTGCAGCACTGGAGATTCCAGGAGGTCTGATCGACAAGGGGGAGCTACCAGAGGTGGCTGCCCGCCGCGAGATGCTAGAAGAGACCGGCTATGTGGCCCGGGACCTAGTGCACCTGGGGTCCATGCGCCCCAATCCGGCCATCCAGAATAATACCTGCCACTATTTTCTAGCGCGCGGTGCGACGCTGGTCAGCCGGCAGCATCTGGACCAGGCCGAAGATATTGAGGTAGTCCCTGTGCCGGTCGCTGCGCTGTTGCGTATGGTGGCAGAAGGTGAATTCTGGCACGGCATCACGCTTGCGGGACTATTCTATCTGGACCTGTATATGCGCGGCATCAGGACTAAGGGACAGGTCCTGGGTACCGGCGCGGAATAGGGATGGCAGAGAGGGAAGGCGAAAGGCGGGCTGGTCCCCTCCTGACCCGGTACGGGAGATGGCGTAGGAGGCTGCAGTATGAGTTCTTCGGGGGCGTGTCGGCGACCTCCAAAGCCGTTGACGTAACGGTCATCATCGCCATTTTGGCGAGTGTGGTGGTCGTTATGCTAGAGAGTATCCCCCAGCTGCAGAGGAATTATGGCGGTCTGCTGCTCGGTCTGGAGTGGGGCTTTACAGCCATCTTTACTATTGAGTACGTGCTGCGGTTGATGTGTGCCAAAAGGCCGGGGCCGTATGCGCGCAGCTTCTACGGGGTGATCGACCTGTTGGCCATTCTTCCCACCTACCTGAGCGCACTACTTCCTGGGGCCCAAGCGTTGCTGGTCATACGCCTCATGCGCATGTTGCGCGTGTTCCGCGTGCTAAAGCTTGTCCAGTACTACGATGCCGGGGACATCCTGTACGAAGCGATGCGTGCGAGTTGGCGAAAGATTATGGTCTTTATGATCGCCGTTCTTGCGTTGGTTACAATCCTGGGCTCGCTCATCTATCTTATCGAAGGCGCCGAAAACGGGTATGACAGCATACCGCGGAGCATCTATTGGGCCATCGTGACGCTAACTACGGTAGGGTACGGAGACATTTCGCCTTCCACGGCGGCTGGACAGGCATTGGCGGCCGTCGTGATGATTATCGGTTATGCCATCATTGCGGTTCCCACAGGGATCGTGTCATCGGAGTTCGCTTTGATGCGGCGCAATTATACGGCTGGTAAGGTCTGTGGCCGATGCTACCAGGCGGATCATCCGAAGAATGCCCTCTACTGCCACAACTGTGGGGACATGCTTTAGCGGCGCCTAAGGACGCGCTCTGTGGCCGGTGGCCGCAGGTTGTAGTCGGAGCTCATGGTGCGGCCATAGGCTCCGGCAGTGGCAATAAGGAGTACATCACCTTCCTGGGTAGGCGGTAGCCGCTGTGCGTGGCCCAGCGTGTCTCCGGTTTCGCAGATGGGGCCTACCACTTCGGCGGTGATGGTGCAGGGTTCCCCCAGGCGGGAGAGGTTAACGATGCGGTGGCAGGCGCCATACAGGGCGGGCCGGATCAGGGAGTTCATGCCTGTCTCGATGCCCACGTATCGCGTATTACCTTTCTTTTTGATTTGGGTGACGCGCGCCAGGAGCACCCCTGCTTCGGCGACCAAGTAGCGGCCGGGTTCCACCCAAAGACTGAGCTGGGGGTGCGCTTTCCGAAACTCCAGCAGCTCGCTGTTGAGGGCATCCAGGTCGAGTGCCACAGCGCCGGGGTGCTCTGGCACGCCGAAGCCGCCGCCTATGTTCAGCAGCCGCACTTGGCTGAACTGCTCTGCAAATGAGGCCAAAAAGCGGGCGGTTTCCAGCCAGGTCTCTCGCTGCAGGATCCCGCTACCCACATGGGCATGCAGGCCGACGACGGTTGCGCCTGCGCGCTTGGCCAGGTGCGCCACTCTGGGCAGCGCTTCGGGTACCACGCCGAACTTGGATTGGGCACCTGCGGTGCGCACATGGCGGTGGTGTCCGTGTCCGCGCCCCGGATCAACTCTGACCATGATGTGGCGGCTGGCAAATGTCTCGGGCCAGAGCTCCAGTGGGCGGATGCCGTCCAGGGTCACATGCCCAGCGTATCCAAATCCCGTCTCGTATTCTTTTTGCGGCACGAAGTTGGGCGTAAAGAGGATGCGCTCGGGGTCGAGTTTGGGAAAGTGCTGGCGAATAAGTTCCAGTTCTCCCAATGAGACGCACTCAAACCCCAGCCCTTTCTGATAGAAGGCGCGCAGTACGGACGGGTGGTGGCTGGCTTTGATAGCATAGAAGCAGCGATCAATGGCGGATAGGCGCAGCATCTGCTCTGCTGCTTCGTGGAGGCTGGCTTCGTCGTATACGAAGCAGGGAGACGCCTCGCCGGCTATTTGCAACAGTGCCTGGCGCTTACGGCGCCACCATGGGGAGCGGGAGATTACCGGGGGTTCGCCTAGGAGCGCATGATACGTGGGGCCAAAGCCGGTGCCTGGGGTGCGGTGACCAAGGAGGTGGTTGTGCATGCGGGTCACCAGACGATGAGCCTTGGAGGCTTGGACGATAAATGTGAGGCTGGTGCGCCAGGCTAACTGGTGCCAGTACAGGGAGTGAAAGTCTCCCGATGTGAAGGATTAACCATCCACGCATCTCCTCGAGCCGTGCGTTGGTACCCGCGAGGGTGCCAGCGAAGCGTCGGTAGAGGTGCGGGTGGGCAGGGCTAATGAGCACCGAAAATGTTATAGTCCGGGATGCCGAGGCTTTCTGCTTGGTCGAAGGCAACACCTTCTTTGCCGTTAATGGTGAGGCGGAGGAGGGTCCCGCGGTGTCCAAGAACCCAGGCACGCACGTACGTACTGCATCGGGACCTGGGAGGTCTCTCCATTACCCATCCCTTCGGGGAGGGTCGCCAAAGCGTAGGCTAAATGCTGATCGGAGGATGTACGGTGGAGAGAAGTCAGATGTGACCATAGTAGCTACGAAGACAGCGAACAACGCGTGGATGACCACGGGGCGGAGCCGGTGGAGCCAAGGGTCGCACCCAAGGGGAAAGCGGGAAGCTGGATTCATGCCGGACTCTGGGCCGGATTTCGTGAATCTTGTCCAAATGGCTGTGGACTCAGAGCCACAGTCGGGGCGCAGGTGTACCGCTTACGGCTGGAGGTGGGTATCCCCACTTCCTAACGTCATGCGCGACAGCGCGACCTGCGGGAGGAGCCGTGTGCGTCACCGCGCACGCACGGATCTGTGCGGGGCCCCAGGGGAAACCCTGGGGCTACCGCGATGTGTCGTGGCTTGCGTGTGTCGCCAGAATCTCCACTTGTCCGCGAAGCGCCTCGAGCGCCGGCCCCAGCCCGTCAGGGATGGCGCCCAGGTGTCGTCCGACGAGGTTTACGGCGGCGCAGGATGGCACGACCTGGATGCGATCTGGTGGGCACAGGTCAAAGAGCAGATCTCTTAGCGAGTCGGGGTCTGCTGGTTTGCCAGGGTCCGGGCCTATGGACAGCGTGACGCCAGCAGTGGACGTGGCCACAAACCGTATGCAATAGGCGCTGTGCGCCAGTTCGGCACAGACCTGTGCCAAAAATTCGACAGCATACCAGCGGTGCGAAGGCCTAATGGCGACGAGCGTGATGCCTTGCAATAGCGAGATCGCCACGACCTGGGCCCTTGTCGGCTCCGACTTTGGGTCCGGGACAATGACGGTGCCTTCGGTGTCTGGAGTATTGATGCCGCGGATGTGCAGGGCAATGCCGTGTGTATGCAGGGGGGCGATGCTACCCGGGCTCAGCACATGGGCGCCACTGTGGGCGATTGCTTTCGCCTCGCTGTAGCTAAGGCGCGTGAGCAGGCGTGCTGAGGGTACCCGGCGCGGATCGGCAGTGAAGACGCCAGGCACATCGGTCCATTTCATAACATGCTTGGCGCCAAGCTTGGCAGCCAGACAGGCAGCGGCTGTATCGGAGCCGCCTTGGAACAGAACGGTTGCGCCGTGCACGTTCCGTGCGATAGAGCCTTGCGTCAAGGTGACGATGTCTTTCGCCAACAGGTGCTGCAGCGCGCGGTCCTGCGTTGGGTTGCAGTGGGCGGACAGGAGCGATCGTGCATCGCGCCAAGTGGCATTAATGCCCTCTGCCTGAAGAAAGGCGACACCAAGCTTCGTGACCATCACCTCGCCGACGGCAATAAAGCACGCGCGCTCGGCGGGCCCGACCTCGTCTTTTTGCGCCAGATCGCTCGCCCAGTGGTCCAGCCGCTTGAAATAGCGCTCCAAAAGGCGCGGACCATCTACCCCCAACTCCTGTGCTAAGTTGAGGTAGTCCTCTCTTATTGCTTGGAGCGGGGCCTCAAACGGGCCTTGCCGCGTGGCGTCGCAGAGCGCTTCGAGGTGCTGAGAGATGCCTGTTGCGGCTGAACACGCCAGCACTGGATGTTGGCCAAGAGCCAAGCGGCTGCGCGTGACATGGGCGATCGCGTTCCAATGCGCGAGCGTGAATACGCTGGTGCCTCCAAACTTTAGAATTACGCGGGGCTTGTTCAAGCCGCCAAGGGGTTGGGTGACAAGTCTGTTGTAACGTTACCACCGATGGGCTGATTCTGGTGTGATTCCTAGTACGACTGGGCGCTGTGGCACCATTGCTGGCAGAAAACTCCCGGAAAGCTATCGATTCTGCAGGTGCATGCGCGGCAACGTTGTTCTTACCTATTGGGCGGTTGCAGCCTGAAGCATGTACTTGGGGCAAGATGCAGCCAGCCACGTATCCAGAGGAACGTGGATGACTACCTGGCGGCCTACGAAGCGCCTACAGCGCTGAACAATTTCATGAACGTCTAGCAGAATTACCCTCTGCTGCAGGGGGTGGCCTCGAACGTCTATAAGACCTTTGTCTTGCAGGCATGGAACCTGCAGACCAAGGCCACTGGCTTGCTTCACCCCCATAGCCTCTTCGACGATCCCAGAGGGCAGAGTCTGCGCCGCGAGCTCTACCGACGGCTGCGGTACCACTTCCGTTTCAGCAATCAGTTCATGCTCTTCCCTGAAATCGGCCACAGAGTCCTATACAGTATCAATGTATACGGTCCTAAGCGGGCAGAACCCCGATTTGTAAGCATGTTCAACCTGTTTCATGCCAGCACGGTGGCACAGGCCTTTGCGCATGATGGGGGCGGACCCGTACCTGGCATCAAAGACGACGAAAACCACTGGGTCGTAGCCGGACACAAACGGCGCCTGGTACAAACGACGTCCGAAGAACTACGCATGTATGCCGAGCTCTACGATCCGGGCACTGATCCCGCCGGGGCCAAGCTTCCGGCTGTTCACTCAGAAGATGCTGCAGAGGTACTAAGAATGTTGTCGGAGGGGCCCCGACGGCTGCAGGACTTTGGTGACGACTTCCATTACTCTGCCATGTGGCATGAATCCGGTGCCCAGAAGCAAGGTATCATTCGCCGACATACCGCCTTCCCGAATGCCGGGGCACCTTGGATACTCTCCGGGCCCCACTTTTTCATCGGAAACCCGTACTTCAAGACACCCAACGAGGGCTGCAAGACCAAAGGCGATTATTCCCGAATGGACCTGACCGTGTTGCCGGAAGACTACTGCATATTCCACGGAAAAAAACCACTCGTTCCACGGTATGGCGACCACCGATTCCACGGTTAATCGACCACCTGATTCGGCGTGCTGAGTCCGCGCTGGATAGCGCTGCATCGTGACTGTTCTGGGTACCATTTTCTCGGCTGTCTGGCGTCAGTTACGCTTGTCTTCTCTGGAAGGTTCTGCCATTTTGGCAGACGCTGTCTCATGGACTCTCCCTTCAGCGCGATGTGGTGTGCATTGTGAATGAGGCGATCCAGGATAGCATCAGCGAGTGTTGGGTCTTCCATGCCTTCGTGCCACACACTCACAGGCATCTGACTGGTAACGACGATGGATCCTTTCTGATACCGATCATCGATGAGCTCAAGCAGATCCCGCTGGTGCAGCGCACTGATTCGTGACAACCCCCAGTCATCGAGAACCAGTAGGTGGAAGCGCGTCAACTGCTTCAGCAGTTTCAGGAAGCGTCCGTCCCCGTGCGCGAGTTGCAGATCTTCCAGAAGACGATGCAGTCGGTGGTAGCGTACGGTGAACCCCTCCATGCAGGCTTTATGCGCCAGCGCGCACGCCACGAAGCTCTTGCCGACACCGGTGGGTCCGGTAATGATCACATTGTGATGTTTGCCCACCCAGTCGCAGGTGGAAAGCGAGGCCATCAGGCGCCGATCCAGATTGCGACCGCGACGATAGTCCAGATCGGCCATGGAGGCCTCCTGGCGTAACCGGGCGCGGCGTAGGCGCGACCGCAGGCGATTGTTGTATCGCACGATCTCCTCGTGGTCAACCAATAGGCCCAGGCGGTCCATGAACGGGAGCTGTTCCATTTCCGGTTGGGTAAGCTGATCACGCAGCGCGCGCGCCATGCCATGCAGACGCATCTGCTCGAGCTTGTCAAGGGTAGGGTGTAGGAGCATCAGGCCTTCGAGGTTTGGTGAGGAGAATCCGATTTGGTGTCGTAATAGCTTGGGCCCCGGATGTTGTCATGGTCTATGGGAGGCGGAGACACCGAGTCCAGCGGATGCTTGTCGAGTCCATTCTTCAGGATGGACGCGATGCTCCTGTACGAGCGGGTGCCGATAGCGATTGCCCGCGTACACGCGTTTTCCATGCGGCTCTTACCGTAGATGCGAGCCAAGCGGAGCAGGCCCATGAGCGTGCGGTAACGAATCAGCGGGTGCCGCTCAGCATCGATGATCTGCCGCACGATATTGTGTGTGTCCGGCCCGATGCGTTCGGCCTCGGTTACGAAGCGGCTCATATCGTTCATTTGGCGTTGGGCGTCCGGCATGTGTTCATCCTTGGTGGTGACCCCTTTCTGGTGGCTACGCGGGTGCGTCGCCACCCGTTTGTCGTCAAAAAATACCTCAAGGGTGGTATCTGTAAGGCGAACCTGTACCGAACGCCCTACATATCGATAAGGAACGCTATAACGGTGCCAGCGCACCTCGATGTGCGCATCTCTGTGCACCTTGGCTTTGCGCCACTCCGCGTGCTCGTACGGCTCCGCTGGCAAGGGCTTCATCGCTGATCGCTCCCACGTGTCAAACCAGCTCTTACGACTGCCTTCCAGCTTCTGAAAAGGCCGCTCGTTAAGCTCCTTCAGATGAACACGAATGTGCCGGTTCACGTGCGCTAGACCGATGAAACGCTTATCGCTTAACGGAGCCAGAATGCGCCTCTCTGCATGCAACACGGCTTGCTCGACCTTGGCCTTGTCCCTGGGCTTCCCGGGACGCGTAGGCACAACCACGGTCTTGTAGTGCATCGCAAGGTCCTGATACGACGGATTGATCTCCGGATCGTATCGGTGGGCCTTGCGCACGCCACTCTTCAAATTGTCACAGACCACATAGGAAGGCACCGCCCCGAAATACTCGAACATGCGACGATGCGAGCCCAGCCAGTCCCCAAGACGCTGCGTCCACGTCGCCTCAACGTAGAGATAATTGGAGAATCCCAGCACACCAACAAAGGTCTCCACCCGACGCCGCTTACGCGTAAGCTGGTCTATCGCCTCCAGGCGCATGCCTGCATAGTCCACGAAGGCCGAATGACCCGCAGGATGATCCATCGGAACCGTCACCTGGCCAAATTCCTTCTTCCAGGCAGAGTAAAGAGCGCAGAACTTGCTGTAGCCGTAACCATCGCTGTGGTCCCGCCTGTACCGCTCCCACATCAGGCGCCGCGTGAACCCCTTGACCTGCATCTTACGCTCCACCTCGGACCAGTCCGGCAACGGACGCGTCTCCTTGGCAACCTCCGGCGGACCATAAAGCAATGCCTTCAACTTGGCCTCCGGCATACCCTCGGGCAAAGGCCAATGCACACCCGCTGCCTTAGCACGACGCAAGTAACCAAGTACCGTGCTGTGCGATATTCCCAGCGCACGACCGATACCACGTACGCTCAAATCAGACTCCGCAGACAACCGCAGAACGTCCCACAAAACACGCATAACAACCCTCTTGTTTGGCATAAGTACCCCTCTTTTGGTAAGTAAAGAGGGTACGATACCACCTGCGCTTGACCTGCCGCCATCACCCGCGACAGGCAACAATAACCCGTTTCTAACTCCGCCAGACTGCCAATTTGGCAGGCCCGTTAACCGACCTCCTACACCCCGCCGCCACCGGTCGGCGCGCGCCAGCTCAGGTGGTCGATTAGCCGTGGAGCCACTGGTCGATTTCCCGTGGAATCGGTGGTCGATTTCCCGTGGAACCACTGGTCGATTTGAAGCGGAATACGCAACTACCGGCCGCGCACGAACTATGTGCCAGCAACATCGCTTGGCGAATACGCAGACCTGGTGCCCCGCACCGGCTGGGATTCGCCAGTTACGAATCATTACCGTTTGGGCTTCCGGCGCATGCTCAGCCCTGCAATGGAGCGTACCCTTATTCCAACCGTAGTTCCTCCCGGGGCAGGACATATTGATACGGTGAGCACCCTTGCCTTTGCATATCTGGATCTGCTGTTCAAAGTCCTGCAGGGCACACTCTCTATCATGGCAGACCTCTGGTGCAAGACTTCGGGAAAGACCGCCGTAAACCCGGGAATGCTCAGCTCCTTACCCGTGCTGGCTGCGGACACCAGTGCCACGGCCCGCGCACGAGGCCTGGTGTGCCTCACTCGGGACTATCTGGCGCTCTGGAACGATACCCGCATCCCGGAAACTATAGCCCCATGGGCCAAGGCCGACCCGAGGTTAGACAACGCCTGGTTTGACGGACAGTAAGATCGCTGGGCGTGGCCCAGCCCGTTGCGCACGGACCTCGCCAGAAGGCAGGCGCTGGTGGAGCTTGACGTCCTCACAGCCCAAGCGCTTGGACTCACCCTGAATGAGCTCCAGACCGTCTACCGGACGCAGTTTCCTGTGCTACGCGACTACGAAAACAGCACATGGTACGACCGCAACGACCGCATCATCTTCTCCACCAAAAAGGGCGAAGGCGGACTGCCCAGAACGAAGCAAAGCCGAGACAAATGCTACAGCATTATTTGCCCTGCGCGGGTAGCCTTCGACACCGCGCTCGGCTTTGAAGACGTCAAAGATCTGCAGGATAGCAGCGTCGGATGGAGCATTGCCGACGACACGCTGCCGGGCGGGCCCAGACAGCGCACCATCACCTACGAGGCGCCCTTCGACCGCATGGACCGCGAAGAAGACTATGCGGAGGCCTGGGAGCACTTCGAACGATTCAAAGCAACTTTCAAAAAGGAAAACCCGTCGCGATTCCCCTACAACTGGCTGGCCTTTGCAGATAGTAATGCCAGTGCGCTGCAGAAAGGATTCCTGGAGCTGTTTGAATCCGATATCGGGGAGAGATCTAAAGACATGGTCGTGGGCTTCCTGGACGGACCCCTGCGGCAGGCTGTGCTGAAGCCCTTCCAGCTCCGACTCAAGGAGAGAGAAGAATTGAGGAAGCGCAGCCGCAGAATCGGTACCGACATAAAGAACCTGGACAAAGGGCCGAAAGATCGCAACTACGAAACGGACAGGCAGGCGCTGCTCGCGAACAAAGCGATGCTCGCAAAGATTGCCGGAGACATCACCGACACGGACGTCTTCAACTTCATGTGCGATGAAGGCCTGCTACCCAACTATGCCTTCCCCCAGCACGTAACGAAGCTGCAGTCCGTACTTCTTGGGAGCGATGCAGCCGACCGTGGGCGCAAGCCGGTCACCAAAGAATACGTGCGCCCCGGCATGATGGCGGTCAGGGAGCTTGCTCCCGGTAACACTTTCTACGCCGAGGGACGCAAGGTGGTGGTTTCCCGCGTCAACCTGGACAACGCGCCCATCGCACCGTGGCGCTTCTGCGACAGCTGCGCCTGGTGCTCCTTGGATGCTGAAGCCGACCAGCCTCGCTGCCCACGATGCCACAGCTCGAACTGGACCGATTCGGGTCGCAGATACGAGATGGCACGCATGGAACGTGTGGAAGCCGTGTCGAATGCGCGCCGAAGCCTGTCGCTGGACGAATCCGATGAACGAAACAGAAAATTCTACCGCACGCGGACACAAGTCTCCGTCGACGGCCGGTTTGTCCAGGCGTCCTTCGCATCTACGGAGGCTACCGTACCGTTCGGCTTCGAATTCGCCCGCAAAGTGACGTTTCGTGAAATCAACTTCGGTCCGCCAAGGTCTGGAGACGCACCCCACACGATAGCCGGAAGGGAGTTCAGCGCATGTGGCTTTGAATGCTGCCCTACGTGCGGCAAGGTGGATTCAAGACGTAAAGGCGAGGCCCGGCACGCCCCGGGCTGCAGGAGTCGCAATGATGTGCAGCTGGCTTTCCGCTCCATATTTCTCTACCACGAGTTTGAGTCGGAGGCCATCAGGATTCTGGTGCCGGTCGTTTCCGGCCAGGACGCGGCGACCAAGATCGAATCCTTCTGCGCTGCGCTCCACATGGGCCTGAAGAAGCACTTTCGCGGCAGGATGGACCATCTGCGGACTACACTCCAGGATGAGCCGATCCAGAATCATGCGGGACGCAAGCAGTTTGTGTATCTGTATGACACGGTACCGGGCGGGACAGGGTACCTGAAGGACCTGCTCACCAGCCGCGACACCATCCTGGACCTCCTCCGTGAAGCCCGCGATATGCTCGCGGAGTGCATATGCCAGGAAGATATCAACCGTGACGGCTGCTACCGTTGTCTGTATGCGTACGGTAACCGCTACGCACGTGACCGCATTTCGCGCAGCGCGGCGCTTGGCCTGCTGAAGCTGATTCTAGAAAAGGGCGGTGCCCTGAAGAAATCCAAAAAGCTGGATAATATCGATCTGAATCCGCTGGTAGAGAGCGAAGCTGAGTACAAGTTTCTTGCGGTACTTAAGGAACAAGTCAAAGCGATTCCAGGCGGTACCTTCAAAGAGGTGAGTGAATACGGCAAGTCATGCTACGACATCACTATTGGAGACCTGCAGTGGCGGGTTCACTGCCAGGTGCCGCTGGGCACCGAGGAAGGGGTAGCCCTCCCGACGCGGCCGGATTTTCTCATTGTGCCGACCGAGCCTTCGAAGGTCTTGCCAGTTGCGGTCTATATTGATGGTTTTGCATATCACCTCGATCGCTTGGCGGATGACACGGCCAAACGCAATGCGATCATCCGTTCAGGCAGGTACCGTGTATGGTCCATTACGTGGAATGATTTAGACTGCCCTGCGGACCCGCCGAGGCACTGCGAAGACTACACCTCAAAAGAGGCTGCCTTGGGTGCCATCGACGACTACATTCGGAGGGAGGTAGGCTCTTTGGACGATCTGGAGAATGCCCGCCGCAACGGCAGCCTGCCGTTGCTGATGGCGGTGCTTGGCAAGCTCGATGCCACGCGACTGACCTTCTTTGCGCTGCGCCACGCGCTTTTGCATGTCAGGACCGGCCAAGCTCCCGAGGACGTTGATACGCCGCCATGGCCCCTGCCGGAGCCCGCCGAGCAGCAACTGGGTATCGTACGCGAGTCCAAAGCAACCATAGACGGGTCGCACGAAGTCATTACACGGGTCCGTACCAGCCCTGCCGGGATCATAAACCTGAATGTGGAAGAGTTGCAGCTTGCGGTTTTCATTGATGACGCTCTGCGAAACGAAGGCAAATTCAAGCGCGCCTGGAATGGATTCCTGTTAATGATGAATCTCTTTCAGTTTCTCCCGCACGCCGGGTTTTTCTCCACCTCGGGCATCACGAACGAGTCATACCGGTGCCTTGGCCTGGCGAGCGCACATGATGGCTCTGTGTGGTCTAAGCCCACGATGCTAAGCGCGCTACATCCGCATTAGCGCTCACTCGTGGACCTGATACTCCCTCATTAGAAGATTGCCAGCAGCCACAATGTACCTCCCAAAGAACATCGGGAAGTACCAACACCTGCGCGGTGTTATCAGCTACAGCCGCCCCGACCAGCCTCAAGCCGAAGTTGCTGAAGAACCATAAGGCCTCGCACCGAAACGTATGCAGAGCAATGCTCCGGCATTTAATGCACGCTACAGCAGCGTACCCCTGCCCGGTCACACCTGGTTGTAACTTGGCATTTTCCACCCGTGGAGCCCCCACTCACGGCTGTCACGTCAGGCTCCGAGCATAGCTCCACTGGCGACCTATGTGGCCATGCGGCAAGGAACAGCAGCCGCAGGTTCGGGGATCGTTTCCATTGTCGGATGGCCCCGATCCCGGTATTAGCGGGCATCGTCATCCTATCAGACAAGTCGGCCTGAGCAGCAATGGCGATGGACTCCTCGCGCAGCTGCGCGATGTGCCTGCGCGTTACAACACGAAAGGACCGCTGGCTACATACTTTTCACAGGCGTATCCAGTCTTGTATGTAAATCCCGCCTGAAGCATGATACGGCAATGGCGAAGGCGCCCATGAGGCAAGAGCCCTTAGCCAGACGCCCCATCATTCAGGTGGCACGCAAGGAAGGCTGCCCACGGCTTCCGCCCTATCGGTCCATCCTGACAGATGTTATACTCTACATGCGCACATCTTGATGTTGCGGGCGCTGTCACAAAGGGCGCCCGTTACCGGTAAACCGGTGACCACAGCCCTGCCAGCGGCACAGCAATCGTCAGCAAACGCAGCTGGTGGAATCCCAAGACCGGTGCATGAGCCTGAACGAAGTGGCGTAGCGCGGCTTTAATGACGCATGTATGACGGCTGAAAGCGTGACCCCGGCGCCAAGGGCGCAAGGCCTTTTCCGATGCCCGCGGAGCGCGGCCGAGCGCGTCGCAAAATTCAGCCCACTGCCTACCTTGCAGCCGGTATGGTGTATATCAGTTAAGAGCCCCTGCCATGCCCCTGGCGCTTCTTAAGGATGCTATTGGCGAAAGCAAGGTGGCCCTGTCGCTCATCGGGGTCATCGCGGCATTCTTTGTCGGCGTCACGCTGCTGGAGCTCAAGACGGTCCTGGTTCCCTTTTCGATCGCGCTCCTGTTGTCGATCATGTTCCAGCCGCTGGTGGTCTGGCTCAAAAGCAAGAGGATTCCCACGTATCTGACGCTAACTGTGGTCCTGGTTGCGCTCGCGCTGGCCGTCGGTCTCGTGGCGCTGGTTGTGTTCCAGAGCGCCCGTTCGCTCAGCACCACCATCGACCACTATGAGTCGCGCGTGGAAGCCATAGTGGAGGACATTGAGGTCGCCGCTGGACGCCTGGCCGCGCCCCTGGGCGTAGATGTGGAAGACCTCGATGCCAGTAGAGTGGTGGATGCCTCGCTGGTGTCTACATTGCTCGCCAACGGACTTGGGTCGTTCCTTTCCTTCGTCGCTAACGCCTTCATGGTGCTGCTCTTTATGCTGTTCATCCTGGCGGGCAGTGGTGAATTCTCGGCCAAAGTGCAGCGGGCGTACCCACCGGACATCGCAGAACGCGTGCAGCAGGTGACCGAGAATATCACCAGCGGCGTGCGCCGCTACCTAGCAGCAAAGACTTTTGTGAGTGCGCTCACCGGCGTGCTGGTCGGCCTTACGCTATGGATCCTTGGGGTTGACTTCCCGGTGTTCTGGGGCTTTCTCACCTTTCTGCTCAACTTTATTCCCAACATTGGGTCTATCGCGGCGGTGATTCTGGCATTCTTGGCGGCGGCGCTGCAGTTTAGCTCGCTGACGATCCCATTAATCGCCTTGCTCTGCATGGGAGTTATCCAGATGGTGGTGGGCAACTGGATCGATCCGTGGGTTATGGCCTCCAACCTGGATCTGAGTCCGCTCCTGGTGATCGTGTCTCTCATCTTTTGGAGCTGGCTCTGGGGGATCGCCGGCGCGGTGCTGGCCGTGCCGATGACGGCTACCATAAAAATCATGTTCGAGAACGTCAACGGTCTGCGCCCCTTGGCCGCAATCATGGGCGGCGCTCCCAAACCTCGGCGTTCCTCACCGAACCCTTCCTAAGAAAGCACTGTCGCCCACCACATGTCACGCAGACCCGGAAGTGCGCCACATCAGCGCTCGCTGAATCCGCCGCCGTCGACCTGCAATGCCTGTCGCGCCTGACGGATCTGCCGTTCGACCTGTTCGCGCGCGGTACCTCCGTAATGTTTCCGAGCATCCACTGCGTTATCCAGGCGTAGATATGTGTTGATGTCCGCTTCTATCAGGGGACAAACCTCCTGCATCCGAGCCAAAGGCAAGGATTCCAGCGCGGTGCCCTCACTTAGACAAAGCGCCACCAGGCGGCCGGTCACATGGTGCGCTTCCCTAAACGGCATTCCCCTGCGCGCCAGATAATCTGCCAAGTCCGTCGCATTGAAAAACGCGCCGCGCGCCGCCTTGCGCATACGCGCTGGGTGGACCTCGATAGCTGGCAGCATGGACGCATAGAGCTGCAGCGCGGCTAAGAGTGTGTCATGCGCCGCAAAGAGGCCCTCCTTGTCCTCCTGCATGTCTCGGTTATACGCCAGCGGCAGCCCCTTCATCATCATCAGCTGCGCCATCAGGTGCCCGCACACACTCCCGGTCTTGCCGCGCACCAGCTCACACACGTCAGGGTTCTTCTTCTGCGGCATGATGCTGCTCCCGGTCGTATGGCTGTCCGGCAAGGTGATAAAGCCGAACTCGTGGCTTGACCACAGTATCAGCTCCTCGCTCAGGCGCGACAGATGCACCATAGCGATGGCACAATGGGAGAGAACCTCCAGACAGAAGTCGCGGCTTGCTACCGCGTCCATTGAGTTGGAAGCCGTGCTGGCAAACGCAAGCATCTCGCCCGTCGTACGCGGCTCGATAGGAAAGCTCGTGCCAGCCAGCGCCCCCGCCCCCAGCGGCGACACATCCACACGCGACAGCGAACCCAGGAAACGAGCCTGGTCGCGCGTAAACATCTCGTAATACGCCATCATATGGTGCGAAAACAGCACCGGCTGGGCCACCTGCAGATGCGTGTAGCCCGGCATCACCACGTTAAGGTGCCTCTGGGCTACTTCTGTAAGCACAAGGCGCAGGACCCGCAACGCGCGGACTTGGCTACGCACTGCCCGCCGCAGCCACAAGCGCAGGTCTGTCACCACCTGGTCATTACGGCTGCGCGCCGTATGAAGCTTGCCACCCAATGGGCCGATACGCTCCGTGAGCGCCTGCTCAATATTCATGTGCACATCCTCCAGCTCTGTCCGCCACTCAAAGCGCCCCTCGCGTATGTCTCGCGCAATGGCCTCCAACCCGGCCACCAGGCGCTTCACCTCGTCTGAAGTTAGAATCCCCTGCGCACCCAGCATCGTGGCGTGCGCCACAGAGCCCCGGATATCGTCCAGAGCAAGCCTCTTGTCCACATCCACCGATGCCGTGAATTCCGCGACATGGGTGCTGGTCGCGCTCTCAAAACGGCCGCCCCACATCCTCTTGTCTTCTGCCATGGCGTAGGCCCCAACAATGTTGTGTAGAAATGCCACGCGGCCGATGCCTGCGGCCAGCAATGGTTGCCGATTAGCGCCACAAGAGCGTATTATACAAGACCTGACCTACTTCGCTTCCCATGGGTGTCCGACTGTGCCTGATCATCTTAGCCCTCGCAATGCTGACGCCCGCAAAAGGCTTTGCACAAGGGGCCGAAGGCGCCGGTGCAGGATATGAATCCGTGTCCGAACGCCCGCATATGCAGGCAGTGCGCGTAGATGAGGCGCCGACGCTCGACGGCGAGGTCATCAACGACGGAGCTTACGGCGCAAGCGTGCCGGTTACGGAACTCTGGCAGACAACGCCCGACTTTGGTGCAGCCGCGTCGGAGCGTACCGACATACGCGTCGTCTATACCGACCGCGCGCTCTATATCGGCGTCACCTGCTTTGACCGCAACCCAGAAGCCATCATCGTGTCTGACAGCCGCCGCGACGCCGGGCTCAATGAAACCGATAGCTTCATTCTGATCCTTGACACCTACCTGGATGGTCAGAACGGCTTCCTGTTTGGCACCAACCCCGCAGGCATTGAATTTGACGCGCAAGTAAGTAATGAAGGCCAAGGTGGCTTCGGAGCGCGCCAACAGAGCGGCAGCGGCGGCGGATTCAACATAAATTGGGACGGCTCCTGGGACGTACGCACCACCGTGCACGATCAAGGGTGGAGCGCGGAGTTTGAGATCCCATTCAGGACGCTGCGCTTTCCGCGTGCTAAGACGCAGGTCTGGGGGCTGAACTTTCAACGCAATGTGCGGCGGCGCAACGAGCGCGCGTACTGGACGCGCTTGCCGCGCCAGTACCGTATCACGCGCGTCTCCCGAGCCGGACGCCTGGAAGGTCTCGAGGTGCCCCAAGCACGCAACCTGCAGGTGATGCCCTACCTCCTAGGGCAAGGCGCGCGCCAGCCCGGGCCAAAGGAAGGGTACAAAAGTGAGTATACCGGCGACTTGGGCGCGGATCTCAAATACAGCATCACGCCAGCGCTCACGCTGGATGTCACCTACAACACGGACTTCGCGCAAGTGGAGGTCGACGAACAGCAGATAAACCTCGACCGGTTCAACCTTTTCTTTCCCGAAAAGCGGCCTTTCTTTCTCGAAAATGCTGGCCTGTTTTCCGTAGGGGTGTCCGAGTTCAGCGGCCAGGAGGTGGAGCTGTTTTTCAGTCGCCGCATTGGCATTGGACCACGCGGCGAGCCCATCCCCATCCTGGGCGGGGCCCGCCTTTCTGGGCAGCTGAGCGGCATCAATGTGGGGCTTCTTAACATGCAGACGCAGCGTGTGGACGGTGTGTGGCCTTTGCCAGCAGAAAACTTCTCTGTGGCGCGCGTGCGCAAAGACTTTCCCGGACGCAGCAGCCTGGGCGCGATGGTTACCAACCGATTGTCCACCACGGACAAAGTCACCAAGGTGGTTGACCGGGAGGGTCAGACCGTGGCGATGGATGGCAGGCTGGGCCTGGGGCCGTACACGCAGGTCTCGGGCTTCTTTGCACGGACGTATAGGCCTGGGGTCGAGACCGCCGGCTACGCTTACAACGGCAATGCGAGCTACGTCGACAGCGAGTGGCGTCTTAACGCCACATTTACCCAGGTAGGAGAAGACTTCCACCCTGCGATGGGCTTTCTCCAACGTGGGGTGGCGTACCGCAAACTGACTAGCTTGGTGCTGTACGCCTGGCGACCCGAAGACCTGTTCGGACTACTTGAACTCAGGCCGCATGTAAGCTACCAGAGCTATTGGGATCTTGAAGGTTTTCAGCAGACCGCCCGCTGGCATATTGACAACCACTTCGAATGGAATGACGGCTTCGAGATCCATACCGGCATCAACTTCACGCGCGAAGGCGTCAAGAGGCCCTTCCTTATCGCGCCCGATGTGTTGGTCGAGCCCGACACCTACGATCATGCTGAAGCGCAGCTAGTCCTTATCACCAACCAGGGCAAGAAGGTGAGTCTCAGCTTGCGCAGCTATCTGGGCGGCTTTTTCGGGGGCTCGCGTACCAACCTGTCTGGCAGTTTGCGCGTGCGCGCTAACGAGGCGTTTACGACCGAAGTCGTATTCAGCTACAACGATATACGCCTGTTGGGCGGTGACTTCAAGACGCACCTGGTACAGGCGCGCATCTCGTATTCGTTTACGCCGCGCATCTTTGTGCAGAGCCTGGTGCAGTACAACGATATCGCGGACCTCTGGTCCGCCAACCTCCGCTTCGGGTGGCTTCAGACGGCCAACACGGGTCTGTTTGTCGTATTCAATGAGGTTAGCGATGTGACGCAGCAGTTTGGGTTTGACCAGTCGCTCAGCCGTAGCATCACCGTTAAATACAGCCGCCTAATCAACGTCCTACGTTAACTTTTTCGCTCATGAGATTCCTACCGCTCCTCTGGCTTGGCATCATGCTTACTACTGTAACTGAAGCTCAGCCCACGCTGCACGCCCTTTTGGATGAGCAGGCCGACGCTGTAGAGGCCCAGGTCATAGAGTGGCGCCGCGACATCCATGCCAACCCCGAGCTCAGCAACCGGGAGTTTCGCACGGCGGCCTTGGTTGCCGCCCACCTGGAATCACTCGGCATGGAGGTTCGCACCGGTGTGGCGCATACGGGCGTCATCGGTCTCTTGCGCGGCGCCACCGAAGGACCCGTCGTAGCGCTACGCGCGGATATGGATGCCCTGCCGGTAACGGAACTGGCCGATGTGCCGTTTGCGTCCAAAGTGCGGTCGACATATATGGGCCAGGAGGTGGGCGTGATGCATGCCTGCGGCCATGACACGCATGTCGCCATGCTTTTGGGTGCGGCCACAGCGCTGGCCGCTGTCCAGGACCGCCTTTCTGGATCGGTGCTGTTCATTTTCCAGCCGGCCGAAGAGGGACCTCCAGAAGGCGAGGAAGGGGGCGCGGAGCTGATGCTCAAAGAGGGTGCTTTTGACGACCCCAAGCCTGATGCTGTCTTCGGACTACATGTGTGGCCCGAGCAGGTAGGTACCATGTCCTACCGGGCTGGGCAGGTTATGGCTAGCGTCGATGAGCTGTACATCAAGGTTGTCGGGCGCCAGACGCACGGCGCTGTGCCCTGGGGCGGTGTCGACCCTATCGTGGTGGCCTCGCAGATCGTGATCGGGCTGCAGACCATCGCCAGCCGCCAGCTTCCTGTCACCGCCACGCCGTCGATCATCACCGTAGGCATTATCAGAGGGGGTGTACGCAACAACATCATTCCAGACGAGGTGGAGATGCGCGGCACTATCCGCACCTTCTTGCCTGACGTGCGCAGCGACATTGAGGCTCGGATACGGCGCACCGCGGAATCTATCGCTGCGGCCAGCGGCGCGAGCGCCGAGGTCAACGTCATCAACGGCTATCCGGTGACCGTCAATGACCCCGCACTCACGCAGGCGATGCTGCCCACGCTCAGCCGTGTAGCCGGCGACGCTAACGTGCGACGCGCGGACCTGGTCACCGGCGCTGAAGACTTCTCCTACTTTGCCAATGAGGTGCCCGGGCTGTTCCTTTTCCTTGGCATCACGCCTCCCGACATGGATCCGGCCACAGCGCCACGCAACCATTCGCCTTACTTCTATGTCGACGAGGATGCCTTGAAGCTCGGCGTCAAAACGCTGACCAACTTGGCAGTGGACTTCATGATTGCCAACCGGTAAGAGCCAGCCACAGGGCGTCCAGCCCTATCCCTTCGGCGCTGGTCCTTAGACGCAGTGCACACCAGAGGTCCAGCACCAGCATCTGGAGCGCGTGGATAGGTACCGCGATCCAGAAGGCGCGGCAGCGCCATACCAGCGCACCCAGCGCCACGGCGCCGACTAGCGATAGCGCCAGTTCCGCTACGGGCTTCTGCAGATGTAGCAGTGCAAAGGGCACGGCCTGGATCAGTATCGCGTACAGCCCGAACGTGTGGCGGGTGCCAAAGAGCACAAAGCCGCGCCACAGATACTCCCAGCCGATCCAGTAGCAAAGAAACAACGCGTGGTAGACAGCAAACAACTGCCAGTCAAACGCCGCCGCACGTAGGTGCGGATACTGCGCCTGAAAGGCTGCGCCATTGGATAGCACCCATGTGCCAATAGTCACTATCGGCAGATAGAGGAGCGCCAGCACGCCGGCCAGCCGCCAGTCCCCAAGCCCCAGCCCCATGGCGCTCCATGACTGCTTGAACGCTAGGCGCAGCACCAGTACCGGAAGTACGAAGCCGGCGACGCCCTGCACGACAAACCACCAGCCCCAGGACAACAGCTCGCGGTGTACCGTCACCTGAATGGGCAGCACCTCTGCAAAAAAGAAGTGGCGGCTGCCGACCTTGAATTGGATGGCTACTAGCGCGGCGCACAGTAGCAGCACGCAGACCGTTTGGAGATCCAGTGTGCGTACGCCCCTTTGCAGCGCGCGCCACTCCTGGCGGAGGTTCACGGCCTGCTGTTACCTACGTAGCGCTCCATAAACTCCCAGATGCGCAGCAGGCGATCCATGCGCTGCTTGGGATGCCCGCTCCGCGACAGGTCGTGACCTGCATTGGGATAGCGTACATACTCTACGGCGCGCTCCAGCGCTTTAAGGCTCTTGTACAGAACCTCGCTTTGTATCACACCGGTACGCAAATCGTTGTCGGCATGCATGATGAGGAGGGGCGTCCTGATCTGATCCACAGACGCCTGCGGCGAGTTGGCACTCAGCACCGAGGACACTTCCCAAGGGAAGCCTCCGAAGTGGTTGGGTACTAGCCGCCAAGCGCGCCCTTCACCAAAGAACGTGGCTAAGTCGTACACGCCGCGCTGGGCCACCGCGGCCTTGAACCGGTGGTCCTGCGTCACGATATAAGCCGTCAAGTATCCCGCATAGGAACCTCCAGTGACGACCTGGCGGTTCGAATCGACCCACCGGTGACGTCGGGCCACCTCCGAAGCTACCGCCAAGACATCGCTGGCGGGTCCGTCGCCCCAGTCACGATAGTTGGCGGCCTTGTAGTCGCGCCCGTATCCTCCAGAGCCACGCGGGTTGCAGTATACGATGCCGTACCCCTTGGAAGCCAGAAACTGAAACTCGTGCCACATGGTGGCTTCACCCGGCCCCCACATCGAGGCGGGACCGCCATGGATGGCCACCAGGAGCGGGTAAGTGGATCGTGAGGTCTGGCTGGTAGGCGGCATCACCCAGTACTGGATACGTAGCGTATCACGCTGGACGTAGCGCGCAGCGGGTAGGCTCAGCCGTTTTGTGCGAAGCCACGGCTCGTTGTGATCACTCAGGCGTCGTGGCCCCCTGAAGTCCATCGTGGACGAATAGAGCTCATACGGGTTGAGCACCTCGGTGCGTATCAGGAAGGCAGTAGCTTGCGTCAGGTCATAGCTGCGGATGCCATGCTCCTGACTTGTCAACTGGTCGACGGACACTCCCCGCTGCACCAGCTCCCCCCGGAAGTATGAGCTGCGGGCCGCAGAAGTCGGTACCGTCAGGGTGTCCTCTTCGGTGTCTTGCGCGGATGACATGGCAGGACGGTTTTCGTTGACCATGATCCGATAGAGCGGCACGCCACCCTCTGAAGGCGCAGTGAAGTACACATACCAGCTATCTGCGGACCAGTGCACTTGGCTCACGCTGCGATCAAAGTCGAGGGTTAGCATCTCGGGCGAGGACTGGCCATCCAATGCAAACAGACCCAACTCCGTCTGGGCGTAGCCGGGGTCATCCAGGTCGCGCGCCAGGAAGGATATCTGCTTGCCGTCTGGGGATAGGTTTGGCGCCAGGAGGCTGTACCCCCGAATGTCGAGCAAGAGGTGCAGATCACGGTCGTAGATATCTATGAGGAAGAGGTCCCGGTCCCGCTCTCTGTCGGGATGTGTTCCGTTCTCGGGGTATCCACTCAAGACCAGCTGCTGACTGTCGGAGAGCCACGCTGCGCCACTGAAGGAATGGTATCCGTCCGTCACCATGGTCACCTCCATAGAGTCTGGCCCGGCCTCTGCGACGAAGTAGTGGCTGTATTGCCCGCCCGTCTGGAGCGCATGTTCGCCTTGCAGATCCAGGCGCGTAAATATGCGCGGGTTATCTTTTGTTGCATTGTTTTCGAGCCAGGCGCGCGCCGATGCGAGCGACGCGTCTGGATCAGGTGACGCCCCAGCAATGTCACCGCGCCGGCGCCCAGGCCGCTCGTCGCTCCATACCGGCGCGGCATCCGAAAGGCTTGCCATGGCTTCATCGTCGAGCGAAGAAGCAAACAGGATGCGTTCGCCGTCGGGCGACCACTGCGGCTGGCTGGCGCCATGCTTAAAGCTTGTCAGCTGCCGCGCCTCGCCACCAAAGATGGAAATCGAAAACAGCTGCGGTACGTCGTCCACCGGGCGGACGAACGCCAGCCGGTCCCCGTCTGGATGCCAAGTCGGCGCGCTCGCGCCCGCCGGATCAAAGGTGAGCTGCTGCGGCGCCTCGCCACGGGACACGTTGACGACCCACAGCTGTGACTCGTACCGATAATCGTCATCTTCGTCTTCTACTATGCTGCGCACGACGTATGCGACGTAGCGTCCGTCCTTTGAGGCCGTCACACTACTTAGCTGCCGAATCTTGAGCAGATCCGTCACCTGGATCGGCTCTGTCCGCGGCTGTGCCAGCACCGTAAGGCAACAAAGCAGGCATAGCGCCGCGCTTGAGAAAAGTCTCTTCATAGCTTCCTAGCCTCTTGGGCGATGGGGCCCGCAACGGCGATAGCTGCGGGCGGTCATGTGGCTATCCTGTTCTCTGGTGGTTGGTTACGGCTTACCGGGAGCGAAGCCTAGCATAGCATCGGATCCTTCTCACAGCCCGTACGGGTGATCCAGGTAGCGTCTAGCCTGTACGTGCGCGCGTCTCCAGTCTTTCATGGTCAGCACCTGCTCATACCGCTCCACGGCACGTTCGCGGAGGTTGAGCGCATCATAGGCCATACCTTGCTGCAGACGACCCAGGACTTTGAAATACGTGTCTTCCTGGCTTCGCGCCGACAATGCTTCAAGCGGCAAAAGGTAGCTAAGCGCCTCATCATGCCGGCGCCTAGCCATGCTGCCGCGCGCCAGAAAATACAGCGCTTGCTCCGCAGACGGAGCCTCGTACCCAGGCCTGCCTTCACGATAACGATTCAGCACGGATGCAAAGATCGTGTCTGATCGGGCCCAGTCGCCCCAATGTGCATAGATCCGCCCCTCCAGCGTATGAAAGAAGGAGTTGCCCGGGTGCCGCTCGCGTAGCATGGAGACATATTCGACGCTGGCGCGGTAGTCGGACTCATACAGGTAGTTAATCTGCAGAAGGAAGTAGATTGCTTCCGTCTGCATGAAGTACCCCCGGGTTGCTGCGCGCTGGATCTGCGCCAGCCCTAGCTCCCGGTCCCCCTTGGGCAAGAACGTGGTGATGGCCTTAAGAATTGGATAACGCTTTGGGATGAGCGCCGCGTAGTAGTTGTAAAGCCCAGGCCCTAGCACAAAGTCGTGACTGGTGGAATCTGCATGTGCCACCGCCAACACATAGTCCATTGCGCGCTTGCCATCCAGAGCCGCGCGAATCCAGTCGCGCCGGTTTGAGCGCAGCCGTCCCCGAAAACCCAGCGCCATCCCTTTGAAAAACATCGCGTCAAAGTCGTCTGGCTGCGCATCCAAGCGCGCATCGCACCGCTCAATGACCTCTGTCATGGCGGCATAGAACTCCTCATCGTGCTGCGTGTCCGCCAGGTCCATCAGGATTTCCCACCAGAGCGTCAGTGCGCTAAGGAACGGTCCGACGGGGTGCGCCGCCACCTGGGTGCTGATAGAGTCAAAGCGTATCGCGGCCTCTTCAAACTGCATGTTGTACAGGAGGTCCAGACCCTCTTTTGCTACGCGGCGCACCTGGGGATCGTCCAACACGCTGGCGGCGGGCTGTGCCACGCAGGCCGGTTGGGGCCACAGACTATGGACCCAGAGGAGCGCCAGTAGCAATAGCGCCTTACCCAAGGCGGCGCAGCAGCTGATACAGGGCGGCCACGCAAAGGATTTTCGCCGCGTCGATCGTCACAAACCGGAAAAAGCCTTTGTCGAGGCTTTCCAGCCACGAGGCGTGGCCTGCTGCGAAGTGGAGCCATACGACGCCGCATGCAAAGAGGGCCAGCGACCCGGCGGTGAGCGCCAATACCCGGCCGGGGCCTGTGTTCCAGCGGCGCGCCAAGGACCCTGCCACCAGCGCCGCCAGGGGCATGCCCAACAGGTATCCGGCGCTTGGCGCGCTCATCCAGTGGCTCAGACCGAATCCGTCGCCTGCATATACGGGAAGCACCAATCCGGCCGCCAGATACAGGAGCGCGGCCAGCAACCCGTTACGTCCGCCCAGGCAGAGTCCGCCCCCGTAAATAAAGATGGTCTGCAGCGTTATCGGCACTTCCCAGAGGTAGATGCGCACCTGCGCGCCAAACGCTGTGAGCGTGGCAAAGAGCACAATGCCGACCGCCTGCGCCAGCGCGGTCGCCTGCTGACGGTGCAGTGCATCGATGGCTGCAGGGGCTGGGGCCGTAATAGCGTTGAGTGTGGGCATCAAGGACTGGGAATGTAGTTCAGGCGCGGGCCGAGCCAACGTTCCATGTCGCGCATGGCGATACCCTTGCGCGCCGCGTAGTCTGCCACCTGGTCTTGGCCCAAGAGGCCGACATCGAAATAAGACGCTTCGGGGTGCGCCAGGTATATGCCGCACACGGATGCTGCCGGATGCATGGCGAGGCTTTCCGTAAGCCGGATGGCGGCAGTTTGCTCAATGTTCATAAGATTCCATAAGGTACGTTTTTCCGTGTGATCCGGGCAGGCCGGGTAGCCGGGCGCGGGCCTGATACCGCGGTACCGTTCGCGGATGATCTCCTCAGCAGTGAGGGATTCTTTGGGCGCATACCCCCAAAGGTAGGTTCGGACATGGCGATGCAGGCGCTCCGCAAACGCTTCCGCCAGGCGGTCGGCCAGCGCGCGCACCATGATCGCATTGTAGTCGTCGAGGTCGCGTTCGAATTCCTCAACTAGTGAACCCGTATGTACCCCCACCGCAAACGCCCCAGCAAAGTCTTGTCTTTGGCTGTCCACAAAGTCCGCCAGCGCCCTGTTGGGGCGCCCTCGCGTCTTCTTGGCCTGCTGCCTTAGCGTGTGCAAAGTAGCCAGGTGATTCTGGCCATCGTAGAGCTCGATGTCATCGCCTTGGCGGCGTGCGCTCCAGAGCCCCACCACGCCGTGCGCCTGGATCTGCCCTGACGACAGCACTTGGGTCAAAAGCTCGTTGGCGTCATCCAGGAGGCGGCGTGCCGCGGGTCCGCGCACCGGGTGATCGAGAATGCCTGGCATTTTGCCTTTCATTTCCCAGGTGGCAAAGAAGGGTGTCCAGTCAATGAATTCGCACAGTTCTTTAAGCGGATAGTTGCGGAAGGTGTGCACCCCCAGGTGGCGGGGTCGCACTATGTTGGCTGGACCGGCCGCCACAAAGGCGTTTTGGCGCGCCTCGGCCAACGACAGAAAGGTGGCACGCCGTTGCCGGCCTGCGTGGCGGCGGCGCACGACCGCCTGCTTTGCGCGCACCTCTTCCACATAGCTAGAACGCTGCGACTTCGAAAAGAGGTTACTGGCCACGGCCACGCTGCGCGACGCATCCAGGACATGAACGACCGGCCCCTCGTAGCCGGGAGCCACCTTGACGGCGGTATGGAGCGCCGAAGTGGTGGCACCGCCGATCAGAAGCGGGAGTGTGAACCGTTGGCGCTGCATTTCTCTAGCGACGTGGACCATCTCGTCTAGCGAGGGAGTGATGAGGCCACTCAGACCAATGGCGTCCACGTGGTGCTCTCGGGCATTGGCCAGGATTTCTGGCGCTGGCACCATCACGCCTAGGTCTATCACCTCATAGCCGTTGCACTGCAGCACGATGCCGACGATGTTTTTGCCGATGTCGTGAACATCGCCTTTAACGGTGGCCATTAGGACCTTCCTTTTGGCTGGCGCCATCGGGCGTCCTTTCTGTGCCGCCATGATGTGAGGCATCAGTTGCGCCACTGCCTTTTTCATGACGCGGGCGCTCTTGACCACTTGGGGCAAAAACATTTTACCTTCGCCGAAGAGGTCGCCCACGACTTCCATGCCGTCCATGAGCGGTCCTTCGATGATGGCCAGCGGGTTCGGATACTGCAGGCGCGCCTCCTCCACATCTTGTACGATGTGCTCAGTCACGCCTTTGAGCAACGCATAGTGCAGGCGTTCTTCTACGGTAGTGTCGCGCCATGCGCTGCGCTGTGCCTGGCGCGCCCCAGATCGGCAGTGGCGCATCCCTTCCGCCTGCGTGATCAGGCGGTTTGTGGCCTCGGCATCCCGATCAAAGAGTACATCTTCGATGGCCTGAAGCAGAGCCTTATCGATGGCTTCATACACCTCGATCTGCCCGGCATTGACGATGCCCATGTCGAGCCCGGCGCGGGTGGCGTGGTAGAGGAAGGCGGTATGCATCCCTTCGCGGACCACATTGTTGCCCCGAAACGAAAACGAGACGTTGCTGATGCCGCCAGAGACCCGTGCTAGGGGCAGGTGCTGCTTGATCCACCGCACGGCTTCAATAAAGTCGATACCGTAGCGGTTGTGCTCCTTAATGCCGGTAGCTACTGCGAAAACGTTGGGATCGAAGATGATGTCTTCCGCGGGAAAGCCCACCTTTTCTGTAAGGATGCGCCAAGCGCGCTGGCATATCTCGATACGCCTCTGGAGGGTAGCTGCCTGCCCTTCTTCGTCGAAAGCCATCACGATCACCGCCGCCCCGAAGCGCCGCGCCTCTTCAGCCTGCGCTCGGAACGCGGCTTCGCCCTCTTTGAGTGAGAGCGAGTTAACGATGCTCTTGCCTTGTGCGCACCGCAGGCCGGCCTGTATGACAGACCACCGCGAGGAGTCAATGACGACAGGGACACGTGCCACCTCGGGCTCTGAGGCCACCAAGTTTACGAAGCGGGTCATAGCGCGCTCGCCGTCTAGCATCGCGTCATCCATGTTGACGTCGATCATCTGCGCGCCGTCTTCCACCTGCTGCCGTGCTACGGACAGTGCTTCCTCGTACTTATCCTGGCGGATGAGCCGTGCAAATTTGCGGGACCCACTCACGTTTGTGCGCTCGCCGATGTTGACAAAGTTGAGGTCCGGCCGAAATACCAGCGGCTCCAGTCCCGCCAGGCGCAGCGTGCGCGTCACTTTGGGCGGCTTGCGGGGCTTATGTTGCCGCACGGCGGCCCCGATAGCCCGGATGTGATCCGGGGTAGTGCCGCAGCATCCGCCAGCAAGGTTTAGCCACCCGGCTTGGGCGTAGGCCCCCAACTGCTCGGCCATAAAGGCGGGTGTCTCGTCATAACCACCAAACTCGTTGGGAAGCCCTGCATTGGGGTACAGGCTGGTGGCTGCCGTCGAGACTTGCGCCAGCTCCTGGATGTAGGGGCGCATCTGGGCGGAGCCTAGAGCACAATTGAGACCGACAGAAAGCAGCTCCGGTGCATGCGCGACGGAGATCCAGAAGGCCACCACGCTCTGCCCAGAGAGGGTCCTTCCGCTCAGGTCAGCTATAGTGCCGCTCACCATCACAGGATGGCGTGTGCCTTGGGATTCGAATACGCGCGCTATGGCCGCGAGGGCACTCTTCGCGTTTAGGGTGTCAAAGATCGTTTCCAGAAGCAGCAGGTCGGCCCCGCCATCTAGGAGGCCGCGCACCTGCTCCGCGTAGGCGGCCTCTGCTTCGTCAAAGGTGAGCGATCGCTCGCTTGCGTCGCCGGCTACGGGCGATAGCGACAGAGCCTTGTTGAGCGGCCCCAAAGATCCGGCCACGAATCCAGGACAAGCACCGGACTCTTCGACGGCTTTGCGCGCTAGGCGGGCCGCAGCCACATTGATCTCATACGCGAGGTTTTCGGTGCCGTAGTCTGCCTGCGAAACGCTGTTGGCGGTAAACGTGCTGGTTAGGATGATGTCGGCGCCGGCTTTCAGGTATTCCGTGTGGATATTCCTGATGATGGCGGGCTGGGTGAGCGCTAACAGGTCGATGTTGCCTCGTAGTGGCGAAGCATGATCTGCAAAGCGCTCTCCCCGGAAGTCTTCTTCGGTTAGAGTATGTCGCTGCACCATGGTACCCATCCCGCCGTCGATGACCAGGATGCGTTCGCGCAGAAGCTCCTGCATGTTGGACAGCGTGACACGCATAGCGATCCAGATGAGGCGGGGGATGCACGAAGAAGAACCGTTCCACAATATCGCACCGCTAGCGTCGGTGCGATCGGATATAACTCATTCGGCCGTGTCCGGGTGCCGCAAAAACCATTGTACAGGCGCTTCGTAGGATAGCTTTCACGGAATCCGGGTTTGCAGCTGATGTTTGGGCAGTTAGGTACATTCTGGACATGGCCCAACGTGGTCAGCTTGGCGCGTATGGTGCTGGCCGTGCCCGTGGCCGTTCTGATCCTGAGCGACGCATCGTTGTGGGCGACTGCGCCTCTGTTGGTGGTTTGTGGCGCCACGGACTGGCTGGATGGCTGGGTGGCCCGCCAGACGGATACGTTAACCGAATGGGGGAGAGTGCTCGACCCTTTAGCGGATAAGGTGGCGGTGCTGATTATAGGCCTAGCGTTGCTATTGGTTGGTCGGCTGCCTTTGTGGTGGGTGCTGCTTATTGGAGCGCGTGATCTAGCCATCGTCATTGGTGGTACTCTGATGGCGCGTGGCACCGGTGAGGTGCATGCCAGCTTATGGCTCGGCAAAGCCGCTGTGACGGCTGCAGGCGTGACGCTCTTGGCTGCTGTACTGCGCACCGGAGGCTTGGTGATGGAGTTGTTTCTGTGGATCACCGCCGTGCTTATGATGCTCTCTTTAGCACAGTATGTGAGGAGGTTCTATCTGCTGCACACGCAGCACCGCTAGACTTCGTAGCCTTTGTTTAGACGAAAGAAGAAAGACCGTCAAGAGCGTTTGGAGCAGGGTCTGGAACGGACCCGCGCCGGCTTTTTCGGCCGTGTTAAGCGCCTAGTGCGCGGCAAAGACACGGTAGACGAGACCACTTTGGATGCGCTCGAGGAGGTACTCATCACCAGTGATGTGGGTGTTCGCACCACGCTGGATATTATCAGCCGCATCCAAGCCCGCGTCCGGCGGGACCGGTATCTCGATGCTGATGAGCTCACGTCGCTGATCAGAGACGAGATTGCGCGCCTTTTGCACGGCCAGCGCCACCGCGACTTCGATGCTCCGCTCAAGGGCCACCCCCATGTGATTCTTGTTGTCGGCGTCAATGGTGTGGGTAAGACCACCACTATCGGTAAGATGGCGTATCACTACAGGCAGGCTGGGCGCAGCGTAGTCGTAGGCGCGGCCGACACATTCCGTGCTGCGGCTATTGAGCAGTTAGAGGTATGGACCCAGCGTGCCGATGCCACGCTCATCAAGCAGCGGCGTGGCTCAGATCCTGCATCCGTCGCTTTTGACACGGTACAGTCCGCGATAGCGCGCCGCGCCGACGTCGTGTTGATTGACACCGCGGGTCGCCTGCACACTCGCAGCGGCCTTATGGATGAACTTGGCAAGATTCGCCGAATCATTGGGCGCAAGCTCCCGGACGCGCCGCACGAGGTGCTCCTGGTGCTTGATGCATCCATCGGGCAGAACGCTATTCGGCAAGCCGAGGAGTTCTCCCAGAGCGTAAACGTCACGGGCCTTGTCATTACGAAGCTGGATGGCACCGCTAAGGGCGGGGTCATTATCGGGATTTCCAACGAGCTTCAGATCCCGGTACAGTACATCGGTGTGGGCGAGGGGCTAGATGACCTGCAGGTCTTTGATGCGCAGCGCTATGTGGCTGCGCTTTCGGTATAGCCGCCCTGCTGCTATGAAGTCTTTGCTCCGCCTCGCTTGGCTTGTTGCTGTTCTGCTGCTATCTCTGGCGTTGCCGCATCCTTCGCATGCGCAGCAGCAGCCGGCTGTAGTCGCCGTCAACGCAGTCAGTATGCGTGCTCCCGAGGTGGCGGGACTGACGCGCCTTGAGCTGTATGCCCAGGTACCCTACAAGAGGCTCCGCTTCGTTCCTAGCCCGCTGGGCTTTGTGGCTCGTTACCAGGTAGCGGCAGAGATCAGCATCCTAGACGAGCTCGGCCGTCCGTCATCTATTGTGCGATCACCGATATGGGACCGCACCGTCACGGTGCCGGTTTTCGCCCAGACGGAGTCAGAGACGCAGCGTGACGCCACCACGCACGCGGTGCTCCTGGAGCCTGGGCGTTACCTCGTCGCGTTCGAGATCACTGACCGCCATGGCGGCGGGACCTGGTTCAGGGAGTATTCTGTCGAGGTGAAGGATCTGGACCGGCCGTTTGCGCTGAGCGATCTGGTGCTGCTCAACTCCTATGACCCGACCACGCAATTCACCGACCCCAAAGTCAGCAACGTGCTTCCTGGCAGCGCGGCCTCTGTGGACATCTACTATGAGGTTTATGCTGACGAGCCGCATGTCGCCACTCTTGTGCGCACTATTACGCCCCTTAGCTCGGGCCTGAGTAGTGACGCAGCGCCGGTATTCTCTGATACATCATTTATCGACGTTTCCGCCGGTCGAAGCCAGATGGTGACGCCGTTTGGTCTTGAGGACCTTGATGTAGGCAGCTATGCGCTGCGTCTGCACATGGATACTGGTGCGCACAGTGATGCCAGCGAGCGCGCTGTGGTGTCGCAGTGGATGGGGCTGGGTGCGCATATCAGCAACCTCGATCTAGCTATTGAGCAGATGGTGTATGCCGCTTCGCGGCGTGAGCTTCGGCGCATCCAGCAGGCTGGTTCTGAGGGCGAGCGGCGCAGGCTTTTCAATGAGTTTTGGCAGGAGCGTGACCCCACGCCAACGACCTCGCGCAATGAGCGCATGGAGGAGTATTACTACCGCGTCGATGTGGCTACGCGCCGCTACTCTGCTGTCCGGCCCGGCTGGCAGACGGACCGAGGACATGTGCTGATTCTGCATGGCGATCCAGAGGACACACGGCGCCAGACGTTCAGTTTCAACGCCAAGCCGTATGAGGTCTGGTATTACTATCGATTGGGCCGGCAATACGTCTTCGTGGACCGAACCGGCTTTGGCGACTACGAGCTTCTGGTCCCGATCTGGGACGAGCGTACACGCATCCGCTGACGCTGAAGGTCGTCGACATTAGTCAGCAGCGCGGGAATCCCTGAAGTGTCTGCGGCCTTGTAGGCTCTGGGTTATTTGGTCGCGGAAGGCGCTCGCCAGCTGGAATTGCCGAGCAGTTTCACGCCAATCGGGTCTCCTATGATGCGCGTGCTCGGCTGAACGGACATTCTGCGTGCGTACCGATGCCTGGTATAGCTGGTCAGCACAGGTCTAGTTGCCCCATGCCCAGCGTAGTGCCCTTACCGACATGAAGCCAGCGCAGGTAGGCCAAGAGGGTCCAAAGCTTTCCTGGGCCTTCTGGGAGGTACAAGGAGCCAGTCACTCCATGCAGCTTTACTGCTTTGCGTTGCGCGGCCGACCAGCGCACGACATCGGTCCGCTGGCCGCGCCACGCGTGCGCAGGTGTCTGGGTGGCCGAGTCTCTGACCCACTGTTGCAGGTCACGATAGGTCGCCCCTCGCTCTAGACTGGCCAGCGCCGCAAGCCGGCGCGCTCCGGCAGTTGCGATATCGGAGTACGCTGGTTGTTCCAGCAGCTTTCGATCTCTAAGCAGGCGAAGCGGTGCGCGAAACTCAATCGTGCAAGGAGTCTGAGATGGCGAGCCTTCTATTGGCCAGTCGCGCGCTAAGAGTTGCGAGGTGCCGACCTGGTGCCGCAGTGTGATGAGTGGCACCTTCTTGCGCACACAGAAGGGTGTTCTATTGGGCCCCAATCCCATCCCGCCTGCCATGGCCCACGCTTCCCAGAGTACGGGTTGCTGTTCCGCGCGTACGTTGATAAGAACAAAGTCGATGGCGGGTGCGGTCGCTGGATCGGCAGGTGCTGGGCGAATGATGTATCTGGGCACACGCCGGTCTTGGGGCCCACCCCCCTCGAAAACCTCATGATACGTCTTGGCATCCAGAAAGTGGAGTGCTCGTCCCCAGACGCCGCGTAGCATCGGCGAGGTCGCACGGACATGTGGCGTATCGAGCAGGAGACGCCATGCAGAGAAGCGGACCCGGCCGATAAGGTTATCGAGCACCCTCATGATCCGATTATCGTGTGCGGGGGGTGGTGTGCATACTAATCCTGCTCCTCTGCAGGCCGACCAGGATGCAGCCGGTTGCAGCTGCAGGTGGCGATGTCCCTACCAGGTGCACGCCAATTGTCATTCGCGCACTCCAGTCCACCTCAAGTGTTGGTAACGAGGAATGCTGTTAGCAAGGGGCCACCCGGCAACAGTGTGATTCATGAAGTTACTCCTTCGTGCCTTGGCAGCTGCAGATCAGCCGTCGGTGATTCTGGCACGTGCGCGTGATTGCTCGGGATGCTGTTCGGCACGATCTGGAAGCATGTGTCTATTGATCCATTCCAGCTTGCATCCGTTTGCCAATCGCGATTGGGGACATTCTAGGTCTGCCCTGTGCTCACTTGAGCAGCTTAATAACGAGCGCTCGAAGTGCATAGGGCGGGCAGAGCTTGGCTCCCAGCCACGCGGTTACCCGACTAGTAAAGCATAGCCCTCGTAGCGGGCGGCCTGAGGTTCACGCTGGAGGCGAATGTCTCGCCGTTCTAAGTGGTAGATGCGAAAGGTCAAGGGCATTCGCGTACCGGGCGTGGGTTAAGGGTGCACGCGCCGACCGTGGCGGGCATGTGTATTCCCCTCGCTTTGCGGGCATGCACCTTGCGGAGCGTACGGTGAGCGAAGCAGTTGAGATCGCGGAGCCTGCGCCATGCGCTAAGGTGGCGGGCGCTCCGCAAGGTCGTATATCGCTCCAAGTTCTTCGAGGGATATGGCACGCATCTTCAGACTTGCGTACCTACTTCACATGATGTTGTGCCCAGGCGGCGGGTCGTGCTTTTGGTTCATGTAGCCGCCCATCATCGCCACCAACGTAATCCCCGAGGCGAGGTCGGTGAATTCAGGAAGGTCGTAATTGTGGGCATAGGTCCGCAACGTAAGCATCTCCGCATCCGTGAAAATCACTTCCGTGTCCATGCTGGCAGTCACACGCCTCAACAGAGTCATGAGCATGAGCCGCCAGGACGCGGCCATGTACAGCGTAATGACCTGTTGCAGGTCCTGAGCCTGCTGCATGCGCAGCTTCTCGACGCGGCAACCGGCCTTGAGTACCCGAAAGGTGTCCTCCACGCACCAGCGCAGGGTGTAGTATTCCAGTATCTGCTCTGCCTCCTGAAGCGACCTAACCTCCACGGTAGTTAGTGCTTGTCAGAAAATAGGGCATTTTGGGCGTCTGCCTGGCTGGAGCAAGGTCGGGGGCACGCTGGGGGCCCGATAGGAACGCTGGTCTGAGCGATGGGAAGGGTTACAGAAGCGCTGCGCGGCCATTTCTGGCCCTCAACCGGGCTTCGTTAGCTCTGCCCTTTACCCATATCGCGACCTAGTCTGACGACTTCGATGGCGCCAAAGGGCCCCACGCCGCTATCAAGGAGGTCTTCGGCGGCTTCGTGCAGGTGCAGCGCTGCTGTTGGCACAAGCGGGAAAACGTCGTGGCCCACATGAGCAAAGAAGATAAGCTCGTATATCGGGCGCGCCTGCAGAAAGCCTATCACATTCCAGACTACAGAGACGCGAAGGCGGAACTCCTATCGATCAAGGACGACCTGGAAGCCTCCCACCAACTCAAGGCCATGAAGAGTCTGGAGGAAGGCATGGAGGACACGCTCACGATCCAAAGGCTCGCAATAGCCAAAGAGCTCGGCCAAAGCCTGCGCACCACCAACTGTATTGAGAATCTCAATAGTACCCTCGGCAGATTGACGCGCAATGTTTGCAGTTGGAACAACTCGGCACAGGTCCACCGCTGGATGGCGCTGGCTCTCATGTATGCAGAACCCAAACTGAAAACCATCCCCAATCCCCAACACCTGCTCAAGCTCCGAAAGGCGCTTATGAAGGTCAGGGCCCGACTGCCAAACCCCAAAATCCCCTTCTCCCCCCAGCGGGTGCCGTGGACCTATCTTCAGGCCCAGCAATAGTGCTCAGTTCGCGGCGATGAGTGATCATGCGGAGCACCCTTGCTGACTTTTTGCACTTCGCCGCCCGTAAGGTTTCGACATGCCGTCACTCAATGTGCGTTCAGACTTGCATTAGAGGTATCCACTGCTTACGATGCCAGTGCTGCTCCGTGGTGGCGTGCCTCTGGCTCGTGCGTCGTTGCGCGACAGGGTCAAGAAAGTATGCTGCTCCCATGGCCATAGTCGCAACCAAGCCCTTCTCGATACGCTGCCGGCAGTATTTCGTACCCAAAGCAAATGGTGGATAGTCGCTCTAATCCGCGCCACATGATCTGAAAGCCGGGCGGTCCATCGCGAGTTCGATTCTGATAGCCGCCCATTACTGCTACTAGCAGAAGCGCCGCTTCCAGGGTGCGGGGTACCGGCAGCTTCACGTTCTTAGCATAAAAGGAGAGAGCAATCAACTGCATCGGGGAGAATATCAGCTCGGCGTCTAATCCAGGGACGGCACGCCCCAGTAAGGTGAGCATCATGACATAGCAGGCGATCACGCAGTACACCGCCAACCCACGTTCCAGGCGCGCTGCCGAACGCATCGCCATGCGTTCCACCTTACAGCCACTCTTGAGCACACGGAAAAAGTCTTCAACACGCCATCGCCGGGTATAATAAGTCAGGATCTGCACCGCTTCTTCTGCGCTGTGCACCGCCATACTGGTCAACAGATACCATTCCACCGCCTTCTCTCCCTTCGGGGGCGCGATCTCCCGGACATGCACGCCGTACATCGCTACGGATCCCCCTTGCCGCTGCGTGGCGGGCAGCTGTACGCAATGGTAGCGTACCTCGGCTCGGGCAATACGGTGACTACGTCCGCGGCGCACCTTCTTCCTGGAAGACTTCGGACGCGCCGTGACCCGTTGGATCTCTATCCGCACCTTCGCAGCGGCAGGACCGCTGCGAAGCGTCGCAAACAGCTTTTTATTCTTCGCCAGTCTCCGGTCATGACGGGCGCGGACCAGGAGTTCCACGCGATCCTGTGCCCGCTGGGCGGCAAATAGCGCAAAGTTATCCGCCTCCCGGTCCATCACGCAGATGAGGCGACACTCCTTGGGAATCTCCTCTGCTGCTTCGCAGATGTCCAGATATCCGTCTAACCACTGCTGCGATCGAGGTTTGAGCGGTCCCGTATCTGGATCCCGATAACTACAACGTAATATCCCCAGGGGCAGGCCATCGGTAGTAGTAACCAGCGTGGCATGAAGGGGCATCCCACGGGATTTTGCTTTCGTCTGGTTGGTACCTATGACCTGCAAGTCTTCACAGGCGGGTCGCGTGCTGAAATTCAGCTTGGTGGTATCCTGTATGCAGAGTACCGCCTTCTGACTGCGTATCCGCTCAATCGTACGTTTGCGATGCGGCGCCAGCATGTTTTCGGGCGTTACGTCGGTCTGCTTGCTGCTCAGAAGCCGGTAATGGGCCTTCACCGCCGCCCTATCATGGCTTATATGGGAGCATATAGGCTTTCCTATCACATCGGCCAACAACGATGCGCTCTTCACCAGCCGCGTGGACAGCCGCCGGTCTCCCAGCGGAGCATCTCCGAACTCTGCTTCAACCCAGTCGTCCATGCCTTCGTGCGGTTGCCTGACCGGACGCAGCGCCACCTCGGGTACGCCCAAGTACGAGCGCCACCGGCGGTCCACTGCGTACATGAACAAGGCCTTCGGCGCTTCTTCTTTGGAATGTGCGTGGCGCTTGCCCCCAGCAGTATAGCCGATGGACAGAAAATTGGCCGCCTTCAAGCACGTACCTTTCCATGGAGGTTCCACATACGTTTCTATCAACCAGGGGTGGTATCCATAAAGCGCATAACAGTCGTCAGATAACTGCTTCAACACCCTGCCGAGTACGTGACTGGCCAGGTATTTGCAAGTGCCGCGTATCAGAAAGCGGCTCAAACAGAAGATGCGGTGGAGGTGCGCTTGGCGTTGGGCATCGCTCCATGCCATGAAGTGTTCCCTTGCGGCCAAGCGCAAGGCCGGGGCGGAAAAACCTACCGCGCCCAGATATCCATGCGCGCTCACTACCAGGTACCGCAGCTGGGCACCAACAAGGGTGGTCGTACCACGAGGATGCTCATGGTGCAGCAGGGTATTCCACACCGCACGCTGTGCTGCGGTCCGAACTCTTACTACTGCAAGACCTTCCACCTCACCCAAAGTCGCGGGCATCGCCACCGGTGGAGCAACCGCCTCGTCCAACAGGCGGGGCGACGCCTGCGCAGCATGATTGTTGAGCGGTGCTGGCAGCGTGATCTCACCCCGTGCCTCCAGCTTCAAGAGGGCTTTCGCGCAGGTAGCTACCTGTGCCCTGCCTTTGGCATCTACAAATCCAAAGTCCTCACATACACGGCGCGCAATCGCGGTGCGATTGGGAAGGCTCTCGTCAGAAAGCCTCTTCTTCAAGCGCATGCGCCCCCGGGGAGCACTGAGAGTCCGCAAAATCTGATTCTGCTCGAACATGCTGCTATAGTAAGCAACACGACTTACAATGTCAAGTGGTCCCTATGGGCCGGGGGCAGACCTGAGCACTATTGCTGGGCCTGAAGATAGGTCCAATGCACCCGCAGAGTCGTCAGACTAGGTCGCGATATGGGTAAAGGGCAGCGTTAGCTCCTGGCGGCGCAGAGTGGATACAGCTTACCCGTCGCGGGCTTGTCGGAGACAGAAAAAGAAGAGCTCAGCCGAAGCTGGAGCGGGCGAGCCTTAAGTGGCCTTCGCGCGAGCGGCGTGCCAGGCTCGTCGTTTCACTTCTTTTTTCCTGACCACTTTGCCTAGTCGGTGAATGTTTGCCGACAGCACCGCCAGCCCTACCGACCGATCGAAGCCCTCCTTTCCGTGGGTACGTATGAGCCCCATTCCCCGCTGTTGCAGGTTGTTGATGGCGGACTCGATCGCAGGATGCTGTAGACGCGCCTTGACAAAATCGGGATGAGACTCCCGCTCGCGTTGTTTCGCATTGCGGTAGCCAGGCTTGGGCATGACGTTTAAGTCCAGCAGCTCATCCAAGGCGTCGCGATTCTTCGCAGAGTAGAAGCCCTTATCCATGCTGCAGGACGTAAGCGACGGATAGCGCTTCATTGCTTCGCCTATGAAACCCACGATCATGGCCTTATCGCCTCCGTCGTGCTGTATGTGGTGCATCAAGATGAATTGATGCTGATCCTCCAGCACGCAGACCGGAATGCCGAGCTCAGCTAACACGCCGGCCTTTCCTTTCCTGACCCACTGCGTATGCGGCTCGAAAATAGAAAATATCTTCTCTTCGTGCTCAATCTCTTCCTTTTTCAGCAAGCGACGGTCCACTTGGTCTACCAGTTTTTCGCTGACTTCCAGGTACCACGCCATCTTGTCGGTCACTTCCTTCAGCGTCTTCACCGTCCCTAACGCCTTTGTGATGATCTGGCGCGCAACCGCAAGGAACTGACGTACGCGGTCGAGGAAGCCATTCTTACGGGCCTTACGGCAACGGCGATAGGCTGTCGTTAATCTCTTCACCCACCAGCGGGCCTTGCGCCAGCCCTTCATTTCTAACGCCTTGCAGTGTCCGTACAACTCGTTAACCAAACTGCGCAATGCATCACAGAGAAGGCGTACGTCCGTGGGCCACTCCACGTTGGTACGCGCCACAGCCGAATCCGCGCGGCAGCGCAAGGCATCTTTAGCGCCATGCTTGAGCTCCTTATGACCCGTTGCTACCACCACTTGATTAATCTCGTCGAGCGCCTCCTTCGTCAGCAGGGACACATTGTCGACCAGTGTTTGCACCGAAAACCGCTTCTTACTGGCGTCGCTGATCATGAGCATCTGACGCAGCGCCCTATGGTGGTTGGCCAGATCCTCCAGACGATCATAGTCGGAGTTGAGTGCGAACTTCACTACACCTAACACAAAGATCTGCCAGAAAGTCATGCCAGGGCGACCCTTCGTCCGATCTACGTCGGGAAGAATTCTGCGCGAAAGGATTTCCAGCACCTGTTCGCGCACATCCTTATCCACATACAGGGACTGCAGGCCGCGCAACACCGCGGGGGTATCGTCCCTTGACTTGGGGTTCAGCTCAATCTGCTCAATCGGCGTGACCGGCAGATCCGACTGGTACTTAAGGAGCGCTCTCATTTGTATGAATCGGGCGAATGTGGGCGGGTTCAGAGTTCAATACCGTACTTTACGCTGAGAACAGCCAGATCTGAGCCAACATTCGTGGATTCAAGCTCTTAGCAGGAATGGGCCCACAACGGGTCCAGAGTGAGTTAGACCGACCATTAGCCCGCAAGAACGCCTATTTCTGGCGTACCTCTCCCCCTCCTGACCCTCATGTAGCCATCTACACAAGGCAGGCCCTGTTTTTCGGACAAGCACTAGTTAGTAGAAACCATTCAATCCGATCTGCGCCTTTGGGTGGCGCTATCTCACGAACGTGAACCGCGGAGACCTTGACGGGACCTTCGGCAGACCCGCCTGTTGCTGGCATCGTCACCTAGCGAAAACGCACCTCCACGCGTGCCTTCCGCTTCGGACGGTTTTTGTGCGTGATCCGCCCTGACTTCGCCCAAAGACTCAGACGCTCTACCACAAGGTCCACCACACCGGTAGGAGGTCCGCTGCGCATCGCTTTCAACAGGCGATCATGGTCCTTACCCAGATGTCGATCGTATTTGGTCCGAATCAGTACATCCGTCCGCTTGAATGTGCGCTGCGCCGCAAGGATGTCAAATACATCCGCTCCCTGGTCCATCACGCTAAGCACGGACGTCTTGCGCGGCACCGTCTGTACAGCCTCATCTCACATCGTTTCCCGGTGGTTACAACATTGTACCCGTCCCCTTAGGAGAAGAGCCGTTCTTTAAACCGGTAGTGTTGGCGTCCATGTATTTTCGCAGAATGAACAGCTTCTCCTTAGCCCATTGACCCCGAATCTACGCTGGCTCATGCTTAAGTCGGTAGGGTAACGGGTGCGAAAGGCATCTGCGCCCACGTTCTGCCTTCAAGCAATGCGGCGGGTCCTCCGCGTTTGTTTCGGGCTCCCCCCAGCTGCTTGAGAAAGAATGCAACATCGGCTTTGCGGGCTTGATCGCGCAGGTCCCTTGCCCAGTCTAGATCCATGGGCCTCGCTCCCGATCCACTTTCTCCGCCTACGATTACCCAGTGCAGGGCGCCAGCCTGCAACCATTCACGGAGATCGATGCGCCCTAGTAGTGGCTCGGCCGAAACAAACCGAATCCGAGCAGGCATACGAGCCAGGACTGTAATCCGGGGTGCATACTTCTGGTTTTCGACGGATGTGCCAATCCACACGTTGTCTGGCCATTGCCGGTCAAAAAGTGGAGCACAACTGGCCCACCACCCAACCGCGCGTCCCGGGCGCTTGGTGAGGATTTGGAATACGTGCCCCCGCTCCTCTGCCGCATGCTTCATCACCTTGAAAACCTCCGTAATGAACTCATATGGCACACGAGGATGGAACAGGTCGGACATGCTGTTTACAAAAACATGCCGCTTTTTCACCCAGCGTAACGGGATTTTCAAGCGCTCGGGAAGCAGACGCACATCTGTCGGATCTGTCTCGTATCCCGGGACTGCCATGGCCGTTAGGCGCGGGTAGAGCGCAAACATGTAGCAGTTGTCGCAACCCGGCGAAACGCGAGTGCACCCCGTCACGGGATTCCAAGTTTCGTCTGTCCACTCGATGTTAGATGGCATGATGAGTACGGCTTAGAAGCGGTAAACAACCATGACCATGCTGCGACCCCATATTCCAGCCAGCATTCGTCAAAGGTACGTAATCTGAGGATACAGGAATATATGTGTTATTGCCCATGCCTCCCAATAGGTCGCAGGTCCTCGGTACGGATACGTCCTTCTCGCGCAACGACGCAATCTCCGCGTCCCGCTTCATTACCTTATGGTGCACTGCCAGTACCTGCTCTCGCCGGAAAGCGATGATAGACGCCAAGTCCGAAGAATGGAACGTATGAGCCACATGTGTGGACATGAGTCCCAAATGACAACGTAGGTATACAGTTCCCAGTTGAAGATTCCGCACAAGCCGTCACATCCCTTTCGCAGGTCCGCCGGCTCGCGATAAACGTAAAAGTGGCCAGAAGGCCCCAACGTTGACATGAGCTGCCACTCTCACAACAGGACATTATAGGCGCTCAGATCCACCGCACGAACCTGCATCGAACGCTCCTCAATCCCTTGATTGAGGAGCGTCTTTAGCGAGCCGAGCGTAAGTGGCTGGGTATTATTGAGCAACGGGCTAAGAGCAGCAGATACGGCGAGTTCGCTCCCTTTGGCCGCCAGATGCAGCACGCGCAGATATTGCTAATCGGCCGCAAGCGAGCTCGAGTGGACGCGCTGTAGTTCTTCATACGCCATGCGGAGCGTAGGAGACGGAAACAGATCGGCCTTGTACCGATAATGAGCAAAGGCTCTAGGCTTTCGCACCTGCATGTGAATCACATGGCGGTATTCAACCCGGGCTTTACCTGCGCTGTGAAGCCGGGGCATGTGCGTCACGCGTCGTTGCGCATACCGACCTAGATCCGCTCCGCATAAATCCGTACATCCACCAGCTCCCCGATCAGCCGACTATTAACCGAATACTAGTTTTTCTTCACGCGGACCTACCCGCTTTTGGTCACGCGCATACGCCTGCGCTGATAGCGCTTCAGGTGCCGTACGGGTAACGGGCGCAGCCTAGCCTGATCCTCTTTGGGACGGGCATATCGATCAGCACTGCGCCTGGCAAATACCCAGAAACGCCTTCTATCCTTACATGCTTTAACGGGCTGGACTGCCCCGCAAGGCGAGCTGGTTACCGATCGCGCGCTTGAGCCGATAGTGACGCTGCTCAATCTTCCCGTTCTCGTTGGGGCGCCGTGGCTGCGTGTGCTGCGCCTCCATCCCGTAATGCCGCATCAGCGCGCCATATCGATCAGTAAAGGGGGCTCCCTCCTTCTCGGTACGCTTCGGATTGCGTACCGCACAGCTCATAGAGTCGGTCTGGTGCAGCCGGAGCACACCACCCAACTGCGTGAGCGCATTCTGCAGCCCCTCCGCTAGCGCCTCAAAGCTCTCAGACTTGCAGATCGTACCTCCCTCCCAGTAGGAGTAGGCCAAAACGAAGTGGAACAGCATATGCTTAAGCGGCTGGCCTTGGATGGTCACGCCCAGCTTGTTCATGCAGGTGAAGTCCGACTGCGGCCGCTCACTAGGTTCGTATGCCTGGTCAAAGTAGACCTCCTTTCCAGGACCCGCTTCGGCTCGCCACTGCTTCACACGCCGCTGCAATGTGCGCAGCTGACTCGAATGGAACCGACCAGGGTGGCGGCGCTGCAAGTCCTCGGCCAAAGCCTTGACCTCCAGCCCGGGGTTCTCCTCCAAATAGGGCAGTATGTCGCCCCATACATCCGCAAACGCGTCTGGACGCGTGCGATACGTTCGCTGGGTCCTCATCTCACTCGGCAGTTTGCCCGCACGAAGGTACTTGCGTGCGGTGTTCTCGGACATACCGGCCTTCGCCGCAGCTGTTGCTCGCGCCCGATTCTCCCCGTTAACGAGCTTGAACAGGCGCTTGACTTGCTGATCGGTAGCCATGCTGAATGCATGTTGATAGGTGAACAATCCTGTCCGTACATACGCATCGCACCGATTCCTTCCCCCTCAATTCTAATTGTCGCTGGTCTCAATTCTAATTGTCGCTGGTCTCAATTCTAGTTGTCGTTGGACACAGCAATCTTGCGGGACGAAAATACCCCGACCATGTACGCATAAATCAGCACCTTTAACATCATCGCCGGATGGTACAGCCGGTTACGGCGACCATCACCCTCGTAGGGAGCGTAAAACGCACTCAAGTCCAGCCGATCCACGAAATCAGACATATAGTAAACCAAGTGATCCTCTGGCAGCCAGTCCCGGAGCGATCCAGGAAGCATGCGCGGAACATTCGGCAGGTAATCTCGAAGCGTTATTCCCATCGGTAATGCAGCGATAGCGAGCAGTAGCATATTTCTCCAAAATACGGAACTAATGGATAATAACGGACATCAAAGCGCTAAGGCGACCGATACTAGGCGCAAGTCGCCTACCGTCGCTCTTAAGCGTTTCTGCGGCTCAGACTCCTCGGGCCCCAGACCTTCATCACTGCAGTGGCCATCCGCCGTGCTCGTTTATCACCTGGTCGATGCGCTGCATCTGCTGCATGGTTTCTGAGACTGAGGCATGGATCCTGCGGAAATGGATAATGTCGTCTGATGAGAGGGTTCGCCCCTTCCTGGATCGCAGCCAGATTTCAAGAGGCCGCCAGGCACACTGCTCAAACTCCCACACATCTGGGTCTACGCCATCAAAGTACTGGTGCCTGTTAATCCACAGCCTACCATCGACATATTTCCTGCGGTCCACCGTGCATGTGCCTTGCCGAGGAAATCCAGGCAGATCAGTGCCGAATGCCCTCATCAGGTGCAGATCTGCCAGGCGGTCACCTATGTCGACCAAGCGCCAAAACAGGTCCGCCCGTTCCGTCACAGGCACGCGGGGAAAGTCGGTCATCAGCTCCGAATGGTAACGTGATCGGTATTCTGGGCTGTGCAGACACGCGTAAACGTAGTAGAGGAGGTCCTCGGTACCAAACGAGGAGCCCTTTGCACCTCGCTCATCCTGATTCCAGTCAAGGCCTATGCGCTCGGACGCAAGGCGGACGAAGGGGCGGCAAAAGTTGGACTGCCGACCCATGTCGCGGTGGTAGGAGTAAACGGGAAAGATGTTGGCACCACTTCTTCCCGGATTAAGCATCAATTCATAGGTGCAAATCTTATCCGTAATGAATACCAGGCTATAATTCCTATTGGCAGTCTGCCTCACCGTGATCAGACCCAGGTTGGGTCCATGGACCATGTGCTGCATCACGGCGTAGCGGGGCCGGCAAATAAATCCATTGGACTTATGCGTATAGTAGGTGTATTGTACATCGTATGGCCGAACCAGAATCTGCCTTACATGATGGGCCGCTAACCTAGTTTCACGGATAGACCGCTGAGCTTGCGCAACTTTCCAGCTCTGCGTGTCTCGACCTATGCTGAGCTGGGTTCTCGCCTCCTCGGGCGGCAAGTCAACGAAGCGGCGCAGGAATCGCATCAGCTCCTCTCGCGTGAAGTGAATAGTGATTCGGTTCCTGCATGTCACAACCGACGTACTGCGGACGGACAGCACACTATTGCCCAAAGCGTGCCATCTGTAGTACTCGTCTGCAAAAGGACTTGAGCGCGGGAGAAAAAAGTAACACGGTGCCTCGGCCCTTACTTCTACCCAATTCGTGGAGCTGCTGTCGTGATTGGTTAGCCAGTCGTACTTATCACTACGGGCTCCCCATAGCTCGGCGTAGTATACACGACCGTGAGTTAGCGTCGTGTCCTTCCGCTTAACGAATAGTCCAATAGCAACTCCTTGTTGGATATCAAACACATTCACGTCATTGACGTCGCCTGGGGATGCGCCGCTAAGGTTGTCATTGCCGTGTGGAGAGGCGCCACGAATATTGGAGTTACCGTGTAAGTTCAGTATATAAATGTCACTGAACGACTCCAATAGCGACTCCCGCATGCCTCGAAACGTCAGATTGCTCAAGTACGCGTGGTTGGTCACGAAGCCGACTACTCCCTCTCCTGCCTCGTCTATCTTGTATTGGGCATAGCGGATGAACTTTACGTAGTCGTCCTGAAGCGGCTTGGTGTTAGATTCGTCGATAGCGGCACCTCCCACGGAATAATAGTCCGCCTTGAACCTGCCTCCTCGCTGACCGCGAATTAGCCCGGTGATCCACCCCCCTTTGTTTAACCCATCGTATTCACTAGTTGGAATTCGTGGGCGGCCGTTGAGGGGTAATGCCTTGGAGGCAGGGGTATGACCCGTTGATGGGGCCTAGTCGTGGAGCGAGTTTGCGAGTTTGCGGCGCGCTCAGGGTGTCTTTTTGCCGCTCAGCGGGGCGAATTAATGTCGTGCGGGCGTAGCTTAGCGCTGGGCTCTGGTTGGTCGCCCTTGGGAAGGTGCGTTAACGTGGTCAGGAAGCCGGGTGGTGGCCTCTTAGCACCGTTTAGGCAGACTCGGCCAGCACAGGGTCTGCCAGCGCAGCTTCCATGTGTTTTCCCAGAAGGTCTCCCACAGCTTCTTTGCGGACTCGGCGAGATAGAAGTGCAGCCGCCGTGCATGTCTGGTCAGGCGTCCCCCTACCTTGAGCACGTTCTCCCTGAATCTGCGCACATGCATGAGCGGCGCGTGTACGGGCTCAGGCTTCATCTGCTTATCGTGCTTCTCGGTGTTTGCTTCGGCGGTGCCGTTGCTACTTGGCTCTGCCGGCGGACCGACGTCTGTTGGTGGGGGTTCTGTGGCGGTCGGTAGTCCCAGGGGCCAGTTTCTGGGAGCCAAGTAGTCGGGGGCGATCATTTGGCAGCGCCCGATGTGGATCAGTTGATAGGCCATCACATTCAGTAGCAAGCGTACCGCATTCTGAGGGCGCACCGTCTTGGTAGCCTTCTCGTCTTGGGTCTTGCTGTCGCTCTCGTCTCCGAGTGATTGCTTGACCACTTTCTCGAACATGTTGGGGCGCGCCGCCGAGGACAGCATACAGGAAGCGTATTTGATCTCTGCGTGGTGTGCTTCCGCTTTGCCTCGCATCCGGTAGAAGTTAGCCAAGCTCTGGGCATTGCACTCTTTCTTTGACAAGGACGTGAGCAGAAAGTAGTATTCCGGCTCGGCCTTGGAGTACGTCTTGGGCACCATCACCACGCGCCGGGCCTCGTTCCAAGACTCCGCTTTATAGGTCAGCTCTATGCAGTGCGTAGGTGATCCGCCGTATTTGGCCACGGTCTTCTCCATCAACGTTTTCAGTTTCTTGTTCTTTTTCAGGTGCATAACGTAGTCGATGCCATCGTCTTCGAGGCGCTCGTACGTGATGGGGCTGTTGAAGCCCGCGTCGGCACGCACGATAATCCGTTCGGCGACGTGGTTTTGCCCTGCTTTCGCAATCTTGTGGATGAATTTATGGCTATCTCTTGCGTCATTCATAGCGCCAGGACGCAGTTCTGCTCCCAGCACATCCCCGGTGGGCCCGCATGTGGCCACCATAGGCAGATATATCCTGTGCCTATAGTGAGCATTATATTCGCTGCCTTCCTGCTTCCCGTACACTTCTACGGGATAGCTATCCACGTCGATGACCAGCTCCGGCACGCGCTAACCTGCGTTGCGGGTGTATATCGTCTCCATTCCCAGCCGGGTGACCGTATCGGCCAGATGCTGGAGGTTGGGCTCTTCACAGAGCCGGTCAATCGTGCGTGACAGCGTCGGCTGCGAAGCTAAGCGGTGTTCGGGCTCTAACACCTTCGCACCACGCTGATCACGGCAGGCCACGCGGAAGGCGGGGTCGTTCTTTAAGTCTTCCGCTGAGCGCAGACGATCCCATCCCTGCATGAACGACAGCAGCACCTGCTGCAGCAGCTCAGGCAGCGAGTGCCGGACACGGCGCTTGTCGCGGGAGTCCACCAAGCCCTTCATCAGCATCGAAATCAAGCCCGTCAAGTCCAGCAGGCGACGACCAATAAGGGCGCCCGCATCGGACGTCACCTGATCGGGCTTATCAAAACTCACCTTAACCGAGCGGTTGTGCGACGCGAACGTTTTCAACGTGTTGGATGCGGACATGGGCTCACTGGATCATGGATGGTACGTGTAGCGGTGCTTCAGGCACCGTGACGCGCTCGTGCTTGTTGTGCGCAAGCCCGCCCAGCGGTAAGGGATCTCCCTGCCTCTTGGCCGCTGCGACGTCCTATAAGCGGCAACTATGCCACAGTCCAAAGGCACTGATGGTTTGCGTGAGAGTTAAGTCTGACGTCAGGATCGTACGTAATGCCGCTTCGCGTGCCACGGTCCGCGGCGCTTCGGCCATCGCTGCGAGGGTCCATAACCCTGGCACGGCGCTCCCGGCCCGGCGCAGACAGCCCATGACAATCCTGCACCCAGTGCCGTGCCTGCGACCGATACAGGCCGCACTCGCAATGCCGAATCGGCCATGAAAGTGTCCGCCGCCCAGCAGACCGGTCCGCCTGCCTCTTGCTGCTCCTCTCAAGCTCGCCCAGGCGCAGAAATCCCCGGCTCTGCCCAGAAAGTGGATACCTGCCAGGACGGGCAAAAGGGCCCAAAATGGGCCACGTCTCGTTCACCCACCGGGTGAATTCGTACTATCCCGCCAACTGCCTCAAAACGCGTATAAAGAATGTTTATACAATGGTCTCAATGCCATCAAACGGCGCGTAGAAACACCCGAAACCCTTGTTCAGAGGCCATCCGTTGTAGATCTATAGGCGAAAGACCCTGTCTTCATGAATATGGGACCATATAAACCCCTTCCTAACTGAAAAGCGGCGCACTCAGGATAACATGCATTGTAACAAAGTATCCATGCAATACTTTGCTGCTGTTTTATGCAAATCTCAGACGTGAATTATGCGGGTTTAAGGATTCTACGGAGTACGGAGGGTTGCCCAGAACCACCCTGATACGTACATGGCTCTTGGCTCGGGCCGCCTCCAAAGCCTCCGCCGCCACCGGGTCAGCTGGGAAAATGCCGGTGATCTTGCCAGCAGCCTCTAGGAGCGTATTGGTCAGATAGACGCGGAAGCGCTGTCCAATATTCAACGCGACTGGCAAAGGGGGCCTTCCCAGCTCAAGGGCCAGCTTCAGGTGGCAAATCGCGTAGGGCGTCACCAGCAACTCAAATCCGATTAGTCTGTCGAGCAGATGACGTTGAACAAAGTCGGGCCATGCTCCAGCGAGACCTCGGGATTCCAAGTTCGTGCGGATGTGAACAATGACTTCTCTCAAGAAGGTACCCGTTCCGGTGGCTGGGTCAAGGATGAGCACCTTGCTGCTCTGTACCTGCTCCTCGTCGGCTGGCTTGTACGATACTGTCTGCTGATCAGCAAGGCCTTCCGGTAATGCCAGTTTGGTCTTCAGTAATGAATCGATGCTCCGAACGATGTACTGCACCACCGGTCTGGGGGTGTAGAAGACGCCTCGTTGCACGCGTAGCTGGGGGTCATACTCTCCAAGAAAAAGCTCGTAGAAATGAACGACGGGGTCCTTGCCTATGCCTTCGGCGGTGAAATCCCTTAGGAAATCCCCAAAATGCTCTCCTGCGAGCAGCTGCACCAAGTCGTCAACAATCCAGGTCAGCCGCGGATCAGCGAAGGGCCCTACGATCCCGCTGAACAGGTGGTGAAGCAGGGGGGTGGTAGGAACGCCAAGAGCATGCTCTCGCGAAAACACGCTGCGCCCATCTCCGTACGTAAGGCATCTTGCCGCGAACAAACCGTACGCCGCGGACTGAGCATAGATGTCGGCGAAATCAGCGTCTTGAAGGTCTGGAATCAGCTCCTCCTGAAGCTTCATACACATTGCTCTGAATGGGCCCTGTGTCGTTGCCGATTCTTCCGCCATAATACTGACCATCGTCTCCCGGATGAGTTGTGCCTTAGCCGCCATTTGAGTCGCCAGTTCGGCAGGCGTATTGATCTCAACTGTAGCCGATCGAAAGAAGCCCTTAAAGAACGTAGCCGCCGACAGATGGCTTCTATGGCGCCTGATGCGGGAGCCTTGCTTAATGCCGAGTCGCAGCTGTGCTCTGCGTGTTCCGTGTACGTACCACCGGAATTCTAGGTAGTCCGTGAGAATTAGATTATGGAATGCCTTGCGGTAGCGCCGCAGCTGAATGGACCGCTCAATGCTGTCCAAGTCTGCGTCTAGGTCCTTGCACTCGATGTAGCCGATGGGCACGCCACCCTGCCGAATTGTAAAATCTGGCGCGTTGTGCCTCACCTGCTGAGCTTCGTTCAGGATGGCGATTGCATTGCCCGCCAGCTCCTGCAGCAAGTTTTGTAGCGTGGGTCTATACGTGTGCTCAGTCGCCACGCCTGATGCTAGCTTGGACTGGATCTCATTGCGATAGGAATAGGACAGATCAGCCATTTATTCTTCCTTTTTGCACGACAGTTGCCACCGTCAATTCATCCACTGCAAAGTACGGAATGCGGACACGATATTGCACAACATGACCAGAAAAGTCAGTACGAGAAATAGTGCATCTTGGAGGTTTGTGGATCCGAATTGGGCGGATCTTCTGGTACGGGAACTCGCGGCTCCAGCACAATCCGCTCCTTGCGGAGAGTCGGACTTTGTCCGTGGCCGATGAACTATTGGACGGTAGCTGCCCCCTGCAGCAAACTCTTGGCGTTCATCAGCGATTCTCTCAGCTCCGCCTGTTGCTCAAGCTGCATGATCAGGTTACAGATCCTCCGCTGATCTGGCTACGCCTTGGTCGCAGTCCGGGGATCATGCGCTCTGGACGGTCAGTTGCGTGCGCTCAAGGTCATGCCCAGGCTGCCTCGAATCACGCGTTCACATTTGCCTCGGATTGGGTGTTCAATTTCCCCCAGATTGGGTGCATAATCACGTCGGAATACGCACTGCGGGTATAGCGCGTACACCAGTCAATGCCGTGGGCTTCCACATAGTTTCAATCCCCTATTGAGCGGGGCAGGCGTTGCGGGTCGTTGTATGATGGTGCGCATGAACTCGATGTTGGAGGTTGCTTCAACCCCTTGATCCAGGAACACGGCTTTGACGGGTGGCAGACCTCGTTCCTTGGCTATCATGCATGCCATTTCCAGGAGGATGGTAGAGTCTTTGCCTCCGCTGAATCCTACGGTGGGCATGTAGCTAAACTCGCCTACGAGCCAGTTAATGCGTTTGATGGCGGCCTCTGAGACGGTGTTGTTCGTGTAGACGTACCTAATCTTGGACATCCTGGAGCGTCATCTTGTAGAACAGGTGCGTACCAATTTCGCGTGTGGGCGGCAAGTTGTACAGTCCGCCAGCAACGTAGGGTTCGGTGAAGCCAAGCACATGAGGTTTATTTGTCTTCTTGAAGGCGGTGACGATGAAGTCCGCGTCTTCTTTGGCTATCAGCCTGATCTTGATGAGGTCTGTCTCGGTTATGTAGGATCCAGCGCCCCAGAGTCCTAGGATAACGTCGTACTTCAGGTTATCTGTTCGGTAGTAGTGCCCGATAGAGCAGTTGATGGTGCGATCCGTGTAGTACCCGTACTTGCCAGCGAACTGCTTGAGCATGGCATAGCTCGGGTCGATACCGGTGTACTGTTCCGGTTTCCTGAAAGGGTAGCCGTGCACGGCGCCATTGCCAATGCGTAGTGACGTGAAGAGGTCGAACAGGTATCCGGTGCCGCATCCTATGTCGAGCACACGTTTGTCTTTGAGGTCGGGCAGCTGATCTTTGATCCAGACGTCTCCTTCTTGGTGGTGTGGTTTGTGGTAGACGTGGTCGTAATTCTCTGCTACGGCGTCGTACGCGGTGCTATAGATGTGGGGGCAGACGTTGATGAGGATGGTTGATGCGGGGCTTGCTCCCATGGTCCAGTAGCGGTAGCCATTAGCGATCAGCGATGTATAGCGGCCTCGTTTGTAGTAGACAGGTTCGCCGTATTGCTGGATGACTTCGACGGTGTCGCGGAATAGTGCTGGGTCGTCCCAATGCCTCACCAGGGTATACCAGTGTGGTGCGTCTGGCATGGTCCTGGCGAACACCCTGGGTGCTATGTCAGGGTGTTCGAGTCGTGCGACAGTTTCGGTGATGCGTTGAATCTCATCGGGGCTTAACGCCAGATGAGGAACTGGTTTCCACACATTGGGCATATAGCTTCCTCCATGTTGTGGTTGTTGGATGCTTCGCTGGCCAGCTTTTTGCGAGTGTCTTGGGTCGGTCTGTCGGAGACTTCAAAGGATACGATAGGCTTTGGTTTCAATCCCCTAATGAGCGGGGCAGGCGTTGCGGGGCCGGGGTAGTTTCACGTTGAAAAAGGAGGTCATCATGAGTTTCAATCCCCTAATGAGCGGGGCAGGCGTTGCGGGCAAGCATCTTCCTCAGCGAGTTCAGCATTGACCTTGACAAGTTTCAATCCCCTAATGAGCGGGGCAGGCGTTGCGGGGGCCAGGCTCATCGCTGCATGGCGGCGGGCGCTGGGCGTCAAGTTTCAATCCCCTAATGAGCGGGGCAGGCGTTGCGGGCCAGCATCACCGTCACCTCGTCGCGGCGCGACCGATCCTCCGCCACGTTTCAATCCCCTAATGAGCGGGGCAGGCGTTGCGGGGAGACAATGCTCGGGTGAGCATCTTCAGGAGCAAGTATAGCATTGAGTTTCAATCCCCTAATGAGCGGGGCAGGCGTTGCGGGACCACTGGCCTGATCAACCAGCCCACTGGGGATCTCGGCACCCAGGTGTTTCAATCCCCTAATGAGCGGGGCAGGCGTTGCGGGCTTACGCACTTGATGCACCAAGCTACGAAGCAGGAAGAAACGCAATGTTTCAATCCCCTAATGAGCGGGGCAGGCGTTGCGGGACCGCAGGAGCGCCTTGAGGTGCTTCAGACGGAATGGCACGAGGTTTCAATCCCCTAATGAGCGGGGCAGGCGTTGCGGGATATCTGGGGTTGCGTTGTTTCGCCCCGGTAAGAAAGTGAGGTTTCAATCCCCTAATGAGCGGGGCAGGCGTTGCGGATGATCAGAAAGCAGAGATCTCAGGAGTAGCAGTCTTTCGCCCGTTTCAATCCCCTAATGAGCGGGGCAGGCGTTGCGGCTCAATGCACAGGAGGTGGCACTGATGGACGATGAGGAGTTTCAATCCCCTAATGAGCGGGGCAGGCGTTGCGGGAACACAAGGGCCGCTACGCGCCCGGTCTTCCCTATGGCTGTACGGGGTTTCAATCCCCTAATGAGCGGGGCAGGCGTTGCGGTCCCAAATGATAAGATCCTGGCACTGCAGGCCTGGTGCGAGGAGAAGTTTCAATCCCCTAATGAGCGGGGCAGGCGTTGCGGGGCGCCTTGTGAGCCTCGAAAGCAATCGCAACGCCGTTATGAAGGCTCAAAGGGCCGGTAGCAAGCACCATGATCGCCAATATAAGCCTTTTCCCATCTCAAAACTAACAAGGTGCAAGGAAATTGGGCACTTACCTCCCGTCAGATATGGCGTCAGCTTGGCGTACGTGAAATTCGTAACCCTATGGTAGTCCCAAAAAGGGCCGAGGTTACGAATTTCTCTTGCACTATGCGCGCGTGAAACGAGAAGGGCTCTACCTCCCGGGCAACAAACGGCACCTCCTGACTCTTTTCGGACCATCCGACCGACAATCCGCAGCCCCTTGACCACCCGATTCAGGACCACCGACCACAAAACAACCGCTCCCGGAAACACCCGAATGCGTGAGACCAGTTAAGGCGATACCCAATGCGCAAACGAGGCGGTCGCATTGGCAGACAATCAGCAAGTCAAAGAACAAACCGGCGACTGCAGGCCCGATTGCTACGGCTCGGATTCGTAACCCCCCTGCATGTCCGGGACCGTTGGAGGTTACGAATGACCGCTTAAGCGATAAAGACCTGCTCCTCGCCAATACTGCCCGCAGTCGCACTCGCACCAAAATGCTGGCGACGATCTGAACATCTGGCACATAACGTGTATACGGCCACCTGATCATCCGCCAGCTCAATGAGCGCACGGACACGAGCCAGACACCGCTCAAAGCGGTGCCGATCAATCTTCACTTCAAATACGCTCTCCTGCACGCGATCACCAAATGACTCCAAACACTCGGCGACCTTCCTTCTTCGTCGGTTGTTCGCTATGTCGTAACAGAAAACGTAACGGGGCATACCCTCCCTCTGGCCTATGAAGCAAAGATCGGGACGTACTGCTTGCGACCACGTACATGCCGCGCCAACCTGTCGGCCTGGCGCCGCATAAGCTCCTCTGGAGATATGCGCTCGCGAAGCCCAGGCAATGGCCGGTCCATAAACGCTTCCCACAAGCGAAAGAAAGTGCGCAGTCCATCGCGTGTCAAACGAACTCCACCCCTGTCTGGATCGACCCTGAAGTCAATCGGTGTCAGCTCACGCCGGTTGCAAACCCTTAGCACAAAACGATCCACCACCGGATGCCGTAACTCCTCAGTAAGGTCGAGCGCCAGACTGGGACGGCCAGAACGCACCGTGTGCAGAAATCCAACGTACGGGTCAAAGCCGCGTGCCTCAAGAAGGCTGGCAAGAGCATTGACCATTATGACATATCCGAAAGATAACAACGCGTTTGCAGGATCCGGTGGTGGCCTGCGAGCACGGCCAGAAAATGGGATGCCCCCGTCAAATGCCGCCGCTAGCGCTGCAAAATACGAACTGGCCGCATGACCCTCAAAGCCGCGAAGGGTATCCTTGTCTGCCGCTGCCTCCACAGCCTTAAGCATGGCGCGAAGATCACGTATCGATTGGCCAAACTCTGGCCTGCCCGTACGGTTCGAACGCGCAGCGCTGAGCATAGCAATCGCGCTGCGCAGCTTGGCAGCAATAAAGATCCTCGCCAACTCCAGTGAACGTACCTCGTCAAAAATCATGTGAAACTGCCTGACCCGAAGATCAGCCGTGCGAGATAACTCTGGCACCAGACGGCCAAGGAACCGCCCATTACGGCGAAACCATGCGACTCCAATACCCTCCCGCAAGCACATCCGTGTCGCAGCACTGGTGATGTGTGCGCCACCAATCATCGCCACCATCTCGAGCCGGTGTGGCTCTATCTCAATGATCTCCCGCGTCTTCTGCGGCAAGGGTCCACGCCCATCTGGATCCCTCGTGACTGTAACAACGATGGATCCCGCAGAGCGGCGCACGACAGCACCAGGTTCAGTAACGTATAAGGTGGGCATGCTCCTACACCTTAGAAAAGTCCAGCGACCGAGCTACCTGAATTCGCTCCTTGGCCTTATCGTCGTCCTCGATGAGAAGATCTTCCAGTTTCCTGATCTGTTTGCGCAACGGTGCCTCGCCCTTGGGTGCAGCATGTGCCTCGAAGCCATGAATCAGGATCCCGTGATTTCGCCCCTTGGCATACCGCTCCCCCAGTGACAATAAACTTGAGCCGAAGGAGTCTCCCAACTGCTTCAGCAGTCGAGCTACCTGCATCCGTCCCGCACTCGCGGTACCGCTAATCCTGAATTGCAGCGATTGACTGCGCTTCTTACTTAAGTAATTTTGAAAATCGGCTACACGCCCGTCCTCTCTTGGCAGAGCCGCGCTGTCTAACCCGCGATCGAACAGCCTGAATTGCCCTACCAGCTCAAGCACACGGTAGCACCGTAACTGTGCATCCTCCAAATGCCCGTCACGAACCCGCCGCTCCGCGCTCGCCAACAAGTCACAGGCAAGCCGCCGCAGGTGCGCAGCAGTCTGGTCATAGTCGCCACGATTCCCTTTCGCTGTTAATGTGCGAACCCAACGCTCCATGGCGTGAGTTGGCTCGAACGGCTTTGGAACCCTTGTGCTATGCACCCGCTGCGAGAAACCAGAATCGGCACGATCGTAGTCAAATCGATCCCAGCAACCGTAAATCTCGGCTACTTCCCTTAACGCCGCCCATTCCTCCTTTAGCCTTGCAGGTAACGTGGAATCATGGGCGACATCTCCATGCAGCAGCGTGCTCACAGCCTCAAAATTCCCACGTCGCATAAGTCGCTTCGCCAGCTCTAGGTCGCGGCGCGCACTGGCAACCTCCGTCCGTACCTCGCGAATCTGCTCGGTCCCAGGTACTACCGATCCCGCCTGACCGCGCGCGCCATCGATGTAACGCAGCTTGGGAATACCCCTGCCAACCCCAGCGAGCACCAGCGCAGCGCTCATAGCCTTGGTACCACGAGTGAAGTCGAGCGTGATGTCCTCGGCGCTACATCCGCTTTCCAACACCCCAGCCACCACTCTATCAAAGTGGGCGAAACACACATCGGCATCATTCTCGCCACCCCTCTTCGGAATGGGCTGGACACTCATGGATTGCGAGGCCATGCGAGTCCTGAACTCGTTGGCAAAGCCACTGGTCTCCTGCGAAGGTAACAACACAACGTGGCCCCACCTTCCCTTTTCGACACTCTTTTTGAGCGGGGTAAACAGCGTATCCTCCAGTTTCTCGGCTCTTCCCGTACCAACGGTAAGCACCAACACCGGGGCCCTTAACTCTTCTCCTATCACCACTGCCTCCCTCTCTTCCCGCGTCCCCGGCCACGCCGGCGGGACGGCTTGCGTGTTGGACCACGCTTCTTTTTGGACTGACTCTTCCAGCGGAACTGAATCTCCTGCTTCTCCTCGTTCACAGAATGAACAAACAAGCTGTGAATCTGGCCTGCGGTGACCACCTCTTGGGCATCATCCTGCACAGGACCAATAAGACCGCTCGCCAAGTCCTTCACCTTCCACCTACCTTTCCTGGTCTTCTCCCTCAGGAGCTCGACCTCGACGCGCTCCCCAGGCTTGGGTATCTTCGTCTCTGGATGCAGCGCGCCCGGGTTTGACCGCTGGCGACTGGCAGCCAGCTTGCGAGCACCACGTGCGGGCCGTCGGTTGCGATAGCGATCCAGTGCCGTCTGCGCAGCACGCTGAAACTCCACAAGAATCTGCCTGCTGGTAGAGAAATTGGGCAGCTTCGATGACGGAAACGCAATCATCCGAACAGCTAACGCGCCGTCCTTTTGCTGCGTAACACTCCAATGTACCGGCGAAGCATGACGGTCTAGACCGCTACCGATCCTGCCCGCTCCTCTTCGAGGTAGCCCCAACCCTTTCCGCTTCTCCTTTGCCAATGCACGCGTAGCAGACTGCATAACGGTGCCCACTTGGTGACATGCATGCCAGGGCAAGCCCCACGCAGTAGAGACTTCTGGCAGGATCAGGGCGTGCTCCAGAGCCGGTGACTCACCCTTCCCCTCAGAGTTAACCCGCTTTCGGCATAGCTCCAGAAACTCCGACGCCCGCTTGTGGCAGTCCTCAATGGACTCCACGCCCTCCACGGCAATGTCCTTAAATGACCCGAACCCATTGCGGCCCTTTGATCCCGCACCGCCATATCTCGTCAGCAGCCAAAGCGCAGCGGTCGCCTGGTCCATAAGGGCGCTCCTGCCCAAGGTGATGGCCTCTTCCTCAGACCTTTCCAGCCAGCCCTCGCGTGCGGTCAGCATCACCTGCCACCTCGACCCCTCGGGACTGTACCATCGCACCCCAGTCCTTTCCGCCATTCCATACGACGCATAGAACAGGCCAAGCGTGGCGGTACTTCGCTTACCTTTGCCTTTTACAATCCCTGCTGCACGAAGGTGGTGCGGAGCCTTGCTGAATTTCGCTGGCATTCCTCCAGCCAAGCGCCGCGCAGCCACACCCAACGGACTCCCCTCCTGCGCACTGCCCCAGACCGCTGCCTCCAGCACGCGAAGCGTATCCTCATCCACCTTACCAGCATACATAGTGCGCCACCACCAGCGAAGCAGCCCCCGTAGCGTCGCGCCGCGCAACGTGCAGTCCCCCTTGGCCTGATCGGCACCCGCCAGAAAGGCGGGCGTCACCAACTCAAGCTCAAACTCGCGGCTATCGACCAAATCGGCAACCTGCATCGTACCGCGTTCCTCCACCACAAACCGGCCATAGCCAGCGGAGGTCTTCGCGCCTGCGCCCAAAGCCATCAACGCGTCGCGGAGCCATCCGGCTGCCAGCTTCAGCACTCCATCAACACCGTCGCGCCACAGACGATCCGAAACAAAGAACTCAAACCTAGTTTGCACCGGCACCGCCAAGAAATACACTAGGTTGGGGTTCTCCCAGTCACCGGGCGCACCGTCGCCCCCGTAATACTTCATATGGTGGTTGTTGGCTACATCCACCGTGAGCTGCGGCCACCGCTGTGGCCACGCCTCGTGAAACACAATCCGGCCGACACTTGAGCCCTCCTGAGACGGAATTGAATCCGGGCGCCAGCCAAGCCTTTTACCCCGCCGACCGGAAAACTTGTGCGCCTCCGATTGGGTACTGATGCCGAAGATCTCCTCTATCGTGCGCCAAGCCTGCTCTGCATCGTCCTGGGCAGGTGCCCACACAGTTTCTGCCCAACTGCGTGCCAACCCCTTAAGACCGCTACCTGGCAAGTACACGAAACCATACACTGGATGTAGGCATATCCCCGCATTCTCCCAAATACCCGCGCGTGATAAATGCAGCGTGAGCGGCCCCGCCGTATACATCGTCAGCCTATGGGCGGCCACCTGGTCCAGCATTGCCGAGCGCCGCCTGTTAAGGTCAGCCAGCAACCGGTTATTGCCGCGAACGTCGCAGACCTTGTTAAGAGCAGCCTTCTGCTCTTCCATCATGCCTCTGCGATCCAGTTGCAACTCGCTGAACTTGTCCAGCTGTAACCCCGGGTTGCGAGCAGCGATCGAGAAAGGACCCTCCTTCGGATCCACCAGTCGAACCGTGGATCTGGGTAGGAATGGTCCCTGCAGTTCCTGGACGTTCGGCTGCTTACTCATCAATGTCTCCGCCTCCAAGCTCTGCCTCGGCAAATCGCGTCAACCACTGCAAATAGAGTAGCGACTCCTCTGTGCATCGACGCAAAAGGTCGGCGTTACCATCCATCACCGCGTGGATCACCGCGTTGCGACAAATGGAACCCTTGCGCCACGGCGCAAGACTGCGCTGCTGCAGGAGCCAGTCTGCCAAAGAGCATAGCAGCTGGCCTTTACCATCTTTGCCCGAGCTGTCCGACTTGCCGTAAAGGAACGCCAGCGCCTGCCCCAGACCTGCAGTCCGGATGCGTATCGGGAGCCGTTTTGCCTGGCGTGCGAAGTCCGCTGCGACGCTATCCTTTTTTGCCCTCCGCACCCTCTCGATAACCTCCCACGAGTGCCGTGCACGCAGCTGATCCAGTGTGATGTGATCACTCATTGTCGCGCTACCTATAGGGTGTCGGGTGCAAATCGTATGCTACAGATGCCCTTGCCGCCAGTCTGACCACCACCAATCTGCAAGTACTGAATCTCCCTGAACGCCAGCCACGTCAATAAGTCTTCACCTGTAGCCGAATGCTCCTTGTAATAACTGTCACGGCACAGAACAAGTGAATAAAACAGCGTCTCCGCTGGCACAAACTCCTCATAAAACAAGGCACCACTCCGAACCGTCTTGGTAGCATAATCCAGCCCGATACGTGCCACCACCTCCGTGGCGTTCTTCACAAAGTGCGTGAAATCATCATCATGCAGCACTACCAGATGCTTCTTGAGGCGCTCACTCGTACCCTTGTCGCCGACCACGTTGGTCGCCACCCATTCCACTGCTACCGAGCCGCCCGTTTCGCAGGTGAACTCGAATTCCTCCAGAACCATCCTCTGACTGCGCGTCACTACCGGACTATCTGCTGGACAAACAGCGTGGTGCGCGGCCGGTCGCGGAATGTCTAGCAACGTACCCCTTCCTACAATATCGAGGTCGCGAGAAAGACGATCCAGCACCGAGGGACAAGTGACCCACGCAAACACGCCCCGCAGCGACCGCACTGGAAATGCCAAGATGCGCGCATCCGTAAACGTCACGGCTCCCGCATGGTCAGAAGCAGATCCCGTGGGCGGCCCGAACGCGGCCAGCACCTCCTTGGACGCGTCCGGCGCTCCGCCTTCCATCCTGTTGCAGGCGGCACGCAACACCCCCTTGAGCGATGAACCTGGAATCAACGGCCAGTCCGTGTGCCGTTCGCGCTGCACCGGAAGGTCGATCACGCCAAGCGCCGTCCCGCCCCCAGCATGAAGACCCGTCAGGGCGTGAATATATAGTAGCGTTCTATCAGACATAGCTCCAGCTTCCTTCTACGAATTTGCCCCAACCAGCCTTCCGGTCTTCCAGACGACCCAAAGCGCTCGGCGCGCGCGAACCCTCAGGCAAAAACAATACCGTCCCCGCCGGTACCATAAAACGGGTCGGCTTCGGACCACCCCGCGCCAAGTCCCATCCCGACACGGCCTGCGAGCCCCTCACGGCCGCGCTCACCAGCGTCATACCCTCTGGCTTCCATCCGCCAAGGGCCGCAGGCGTCGTAAGAAGTATGATTCGCCCGCGCCCCACCTTCGATGCAACATCTGGCCACCTATGCGATGCCTGTGCGGCATGAACCGCAACGCTCCGCCCCTCGCCACCCCATCGTAACATCGGACGCTCCTCGGTCAAAGGTACCAGCGCACTTTTATGACCCGACACCTCGGCATAGAACTCAACGCCAGGCTTGAGCGCCAACAGGTCCACAGAATATATCAATCCCATTGCCGCCGTTCCCGTAGCGGTGTTTACCCCTATCCCCACACGGGAATCGGCCCCGTACAAGTCCTTCGCCTCCACCAGCTTATCGACGCCTGGAACACCACCCTCCAGGTAGGCCCTTAGCCCATCCGGCCTTAGAAACTCATCCGAGCCTATCGCAGCCAGCCGTTCGCGCCCACGGTGCCAGAGAGGAAGCATCCCTTCTTCCCGTGGAATCCATCCTGCGGGTGGCTTGCGAAGCGGGTCCAGGCGCCGCAGCGGGCCGCTCGTGCCGCCCTTAGGTCGCCTAAGGTTGGCTGGCACCGGCACCAGCACCTCCCCATACTTCATAAGCCACGGCCCAGCAATCGCCACATCGCCCACCGCCACATATTCAGCTCCCATCGAGCCCAAGCACGCGGTCACCGACCCGTGGTCCCGAACGCCCGCCGCAAATTTATCCCAATCCACGCCGCAGCGCTCCAATAGCCATGTCCTTATGGCGCCCGCTAGCGTCTGTGGCGTAGGCAACCCTGATCGCGCGTGACCCGCCGGCCCAAAAGGCCGCGCATCCCGAAAAAACAGGGTATCAACCGGTCGCAAACGGAGCCCCAGCGTCATGGATCGATCATCTGTCAAGTCCTCGCGCCATAAACGAAGCTCCCAAGCACAGGCGTGTAAACGCCTCGACCGTCGGGCTATCCGCTGCAGCCAGGCCGCGGTACTCTTGCCACCACCGGTCTGGGGGTGCCCCCCGCGCCTCGACGGCTCCGTGGTCCTGGCTGCGCTGCACCAAACGACGCACCTCGGCGGACACTGCCGCAGCAGGCAGTCCAGAGTCCCTAAGCGTAGGCAACTCCCGTCGCAGATGGTACAGCCAGCGATCCGAAGCACCCTGCGCAAACGCTTCCACGAGCGACTGCATCCACGGTACCAGGTCCCACGAGAGCCCAACCCTTGGCTGCTCGCCGCTGCGCCGCACCAAGGATAGTGTGACACAGTTTCGTCCGCGATCTTTGGCGTCCTTTTCCGCACGGCGCGCAGCACGTATGGCATGCCGGAGGTCGTGCTTGTAGTGCACGACCGCCAGCCCGGCAGAAAGAGTGGCCCGGCGGCCCATCGCCAATAGCTCCTGCCCGCCAAATGCCGACCATCCAGGAGTACTTGTGCCTTCTCCCTGGAATGCGCGTCGTAGCGCATCCGCAGCCCGAAGCGCGTAGCGCACAGGGAGCAGTGCGAGCACATCGTCACCGCCGGAATAGATCATCGTTCCATGGGCCTGGTCCACCACCTCGGGCGCCAAATGGCTCGCGAAGTTGTTTAGCGCCTCGCTAATAGCACTGTGCAGCGTAGGACCGACAGGGCACCTCGCGTCCAGGTTGACTCCGTTGAGCTGCCCGAAATACTCCCTCATCTTCGGATGTAGCACATTGGTAAGCACCGGCGCATTTGCACCCTGAAGCCATGCGCCCATGTTGTCCGCATCCATCATCAGCACCGCATAGTACGTCGGTGGCGCACCGTAATCCGCGCGTGCGCTGCGGATACGCGCCCACACCGTTGCACTCGGAGGCTCGTCTGGCGGCTCGGTGTCAGCGCGATGCCGCTGATGGAGCCAGCGACCGTTCCACTTGCCTTGAGCTAAGATCTTGGCCTCATGCAGCCACGCGGCGGCCGCTACCGTAGCGGTGTCCGGGAGGCGCAGCTGTATCGTGCTCAGGCTCAGCTCTTTATGCAGGTGCGTCTCAGCGGCAAACCGCTTCGTCAACGCTATCGCTGAAAAGCGCTCCCCCCCGCGCAGCCGCAAGTGGCTTGCCTGCGCCTTACTCCAGAAGGTTGCGGAGTCTGCCAACGACGCCGGTCCCATCTGTTCGTAGGAACCCAAAAGGCTGCACTTGGGCGGTGTGGGTATCCCCTCCTCTTGGGGCAGCACGGGCACGGGGCGGATAGCCCGCTGCGCGTCCATCAGGCGCGCCGACAGCTCTAGCTGCGCCTGCCACCGTCCAGCCATGCTGCCACCAAGCTTGGAACGCTGCAACAGTGGAATGCGACGAGCAAGGCCACGGACGCTGGCTGCCTGTGGCCACACCGCACCGAACGCTGGCCTACCGCCGACCCAGCCGGCCAACGCCTCGTCGCTGAGCTTCTCCTCTGGCAACACCGAGGTGGTGACGTTAAAATAGCGTGAGACCTGCACCTCCCATCGTGCGTCCCAGTCGATGCCCTCTGAGAGCTGCTGCAACACCGGATCCGCGTGCCGGTGAGCGCTGTCAGCTACCGCGATCCACGCATCCTGCACCGCGCGTCTGCACCCCTCGGCCATAGCCTGGGCGTCCTCGCCCCCAGGTCCCGATGGTACCAACGCCAAAAACCGGTTCGGTACCGAAGGCGCACGGCGCACCAACGAAGGCGGCAAAGGAACTTGCGCTTCAAGGCCGCCGCTGGTGCGTAGCCAGAAATCCGCAAGCGGGTTGCGGCGCAGCGCGGGAAACACGAGCGCCGTCGGACCCAGCCGCTCAAGCACGGGCCGCATCCCCTGAAACACTAGCCAAGACAATAGTGCACTGCCCGACCAGAGGTCGCGCACACTGCGCGCTGCCTCAATAAACGGCTGTACTGGACCGATCGACAAAGACAGAAAGGCATACGCACCCTTGGCGCTGAATCCACGGGCCGCCGCGATACCTGTCGTGATATCCGCGTGCTGAAATAGGGTGTGGTCGGGCACGCGCGCATCCCGCGGTAGGCGCGCCGCTTCCGGCCCCAACGCCTCTACCACACGCTCAGGCAACAGGCGCCATACAGCCAGAAAGCGAGTACGCGCATCCGGCGGCAATCCACCTACGATACCACGTATGGCTTGAGTGACCGCATCCTCGCTAAGCGTTAGCCCAGCAAGAGTGCTCCACTTCCCACTGACCGGGTGACAAACCTCGAGCTGTCCACCCCCGTCTTCAGGTCCGACGCCTCGCTGCCCACGACGCCCAAGACTAGGCAAAGGCATGGACGCTACCAGCGCGGCCGCCGCATGGACGCTCTTAGCAGCTGACGCTATGGCACCCTTGCTGACGCTCTTTCCCGCTGCGCTCTGGAGATAACGTAAACCGCGCCGCTGCCGTCCCTGCACAGACAACGCATAATCAACTGGATCATGCATCCACGCACAAAGAACCCGCGTCCAGTCCGCTGCGTCCAAGTCCATGCAATCGATTAGGGCTTCGTCTAGAATGGCGTATTGACATGCGCCACGCGGGGAATCTACTGAATAAATATGTTTGCCCCTTACCAGCAATAGCCCCTATCGAGCAGTGACATGCAGCACCCTGGGCGCCCGGGGCTAACACAAACCACATGCAACAGGGGGAATGCAAATGTCGCTTGCGCGTAGAAGGCGCCCATGCAAAGCTCAGGCAGCGGCGTGCGAATCCTCTTTATGGGCACCCCAGACTTTGCGGTGCCAAGCCTTAGGGCCCTCGCTCACAACGGGCTTTGCCCCGTGGCAGTCGCCACAGGACCCGATAGGCCGCGCGGGCGTGGGCGCCGCATCACACCAACGGCTGTTAAAGTAGCAGCGCTAGACCTGGGCATCCGCAATATTCTGCAGCCACCCCGCGTTAAGGCGCCAGCCTTTGCGCACGAAGTGCAGGCACTGCAACCAGACATCATCGCCGTCGTCGCCTACAAGATCCTGCCTAGAGCCGTCTACACCGCGGCGCGCCTTGGCGCCTTTAACCTGCATGCGTCCTTGCTCCCGCGCTACCGGGGCGCAGCGCCCATCCAGCGCGCACTGATGGCAGGCGAGACAAAGACAGGTGTCACCACATTCTTTCTGCAGGACGCGGTAGATACCGGCCAGATGATCCTGCAATGGCCCACGGCCATCCGACCAGAAGAAGACGCCGGCATGCTGCACGACCGCCTAAAGCTCTTGGGCGCACGAGCAGTCCTGGCAACTGCGCGCCGTATCGCCGCAGAACGGGCACACCCAGTGGCCCAAGATGACACGCTGGCATCACCAGCACCGAAACTTTTCCCGCGGGATTGCCAAGTGCCCTGGCACAAGAGCGCGGTCGCTGTACACAACCACTGCCGCGGACTGGCGCCCTACCCAGGGGCATGGACCCGCCACCATGGGCGGCTACTCAAACTCTTGGCGGTGCGCCCAGCCGATGGATCAGGGCCGCCCGGCACCGTGCTGCAGACCGCGCCGCTGTTGCGCGTCGCGTGCGGCACAGACGCCGTCGAGGTCCTGCGCATCCAGAAAGAAGGGCACCGGCGCATGGAATGTGCAGCCTTCCTTAATGGCTATACCATAAGTCCCGGGGAACTCTTTTGTTGAAGAACATGGCGCCACAGGTGGCGTTACTGCGTTCCGTTTGCTAACAGCTACAGATTTCACGTCTAGCCCGTATGTCAACCTTTGACCTCGCCGCCCTTACCGCCCGCATCCAGGCGGAAAGCGCCTTCATCCGGGACCTGAGGAAAGAGCTGTCACACGTCCTCGTAGGACAGCACTATATGGTGGAGCGCCTCCTGATCGGGCTCTTAGCGCGCGGCCACGTCCTGCTCGAAGGCGTACCCGGACTGGCCAAGACGCTTACGGTAAGTTCCTTGGCCGGCGCGATCGGCATGAAGTTTCAACGTATCCAGTTTACACCCGACCTCTTGCCCGCAGACCTTCTGGGTACGCTCATATACAACCAGAAAACTGGCGACTTTTCTATCAAGAAAGGGCCCCTCTTTGCTAACCTCATCCTGGCCGACGAAATCAATCGGTCACCCGCCAAAGTGCAAAGCGCGCTCCTTGAAAGCATGCAGGAACGGCAGATCACCATAGGCGACACCACCTTCGAGCTGGAAGAGCCTTTTCTGGTCCTCGCCACGCAGAACCCCATTGAACAGGAAGGCACCTACCCGCTGCCAGAAGCACAGGTCGACCGGTTCATGATGAAAATTAAGGTCGGCTATCCCACAGAAGAAGAAGAGCTGGAAATCATGCGCCGCAACGCGCGTACCGGTCCCCGCTACAAGGTTCATCCCGTAGTGCAGCCGGACCAGATCCTCTCTGCACGCCTCGTGCTCAATGACCTGTATATGGACGAACGCGTGGAGAGATATATCATCAACCTGGTGCTCGCTACGCGCGACCCCGCCAGCTATAAGCTCGAGACGCTCGTACCGCTCATCGACTTCGGAGCTTCGCCGCGCGCTAGCATCAACCTTAACCTCGCCGCCCGCGCCCACGCCTTCCTGCAGACGCGCGCCTACGTCACACCCGACGATGTGCGCTCGGTAGCGATGGATGTGCTGCGGCACCGCGTCACAATCACGTACGAAGCGGAAGCCGAAGAGATGGAAGCCGAAACCATCGTCCAGCGCGTCTTGGAAAAGATAGAAGTACCGTAGCCTGCGCTCCCAATTCGTCTGTAATAAGTCTCATAAGTTTTTTAACTTAAGCGCGTAAAGCGCAGTAGTTATGCCACCTCTTGTGGCCACCCGCATACAGTTTGGCGCTGGCTGGCGCACAAACCAACAATATGGCAGAGCAACCCTACGACTGGTATCAGGACTGGCAGTCGCCACGCAACGGAGTGCAACGTTGGTCCGTCTGGCGTCTCTTGCAAAGTGCCGCAGTCCTAGTGCTGCTCGGGGCTGCCGCCATGGCGCTGGTGTTTGACAGGCTGGACACTTCGCCCAGAAAGCTGTCCCTAATTGAGGAGAATCGTCTCCTGCAGGAGCAGGTAGTCGAAGCCGACCAGTTGCTGACCACCTATTCGGAGCGCCTGGCACAACTGGAGCAGCGGGATCAGGAGCTGTTCCGCATCATGCTGCAAGCGGACACCATCCCGAGCGCGGTACGTCAGGTGGGTATCGGCGGCAGCGCCCCGGATGACATGGCAGACCGCTTCGATGGCACCACGCGCTCCATCGTGCGGGACTTGACCAAAAACCTGGGAATATTGGAGCGGCGGCTTACGCTTCAGGCGTCCAGCGCCGCAGAGCTGATGGCGCTCGCCCAGGTGTTTTATCAGCGGACTGAGGAGCTGCCCAGCCTTGTGCCTGCTGACGGCCCCATCATTTCGGTCTTCGGGTATCGCCAGCACCCTGTCTACAAGACCCGCCGGTTTCATTGGGGAGTGGACATCACCATGCCCATTGGTGCGCCCGTGCATGCCTCGGGAGCAGGCGTGATAGAGGAGGTGGTGCACCGCCATTCCACCTTCGGAACGTACGTCGTGATCCGCCATGCGGCGGCGGGCTACAAGACGCTGTACGCCCATCTGGATTCTGTAGCCCCAAATGTGTGGCTGGGACAGCGCGTAGCGCGCGGTGCAGTTATCGCTTTCAGCGGCAACACGGGCCTCTCGGTAGCGCCCCATCTGCACTACGAGGTGCATAACCTCGAGGGACGCAGGCTCAACCCATTCCCCTTCCTAGAGATCGACATGAGCACGGAAGAACGCACGGCCGTGCTTCGAAGAGCGGCGCAACAATAGCCGCCTGCGCAGGGCCATGCTCACGCGTGTTGATTTTTCAAGTTTGTATCCGTATCTACGTTCCCGTGTGCACCAGCCGCGCACGCAGGACTACCACATCTATTGATCGGCTACAGCCCCATGGGATACTGGACGCTCGAGTTGGCTTCTTACCTGGAAGATGCGCCATGGCCCGCGACCCAGCACGAACTCATTGACTATGCAGAGCGCACCGGTGCTCCGCTGGAGGTCGTGGAGAACCTTGCGGAGCTGGAAGATGAAGGGGAGCCCTACGAAAGCATCGAAGAGATCTGGCCGGACTATCCGACGGCCGACGACGACTTCTACTACTCCGACGACTGATCGCAGGCGCGCTCGGCCTGCCCTGCTCCTGTTGCTGCTTCTGGCATGCCCTACAGGAGCCACCTCTGCACAGCCAGCACTGATCGTTGATCGGGTCCGCTTTGTGGGCAGCACCCCTTTTTCAGACGAGGTCCTGACCGGGCTATTGCGTGCCCGTCCGAACCGCGTCATCTTTGGTATTCGGGGCCTGACGTGGTGGCTCTGGATGTACCGGCTCGGCGAGCGTATCCCGCGTGGCATCGGGCGCGCCCTGATGCAGAGCGGCGAGGCGCCCGCTTGGCTTGACACGGGCGCCATCGCCGATGACGTCGATCAGCTCAAACGGTTTTTTACCCAGGAGGGGTTTCGCAGCGCCGACGTTCGTGCGCACATCGACACGACGCGCAGCGGGAGACGCGCTTTGGTAACTTTTCACATTGACCTCGGTAAGCCGACCTTTCTGCGCGAAGTCCGGTACGAGGGTGTGCAGATGGCGGACTCTGTGCTTCGGACATCGCTTGTCGGGGGGTCTGCTCTTATGGCTAGGCCGCTGCGCTATTCCGAGTCGGACCTGGTAAGCGAGCGGCGGCGGCTTGTCTCAGCGCTTCGCGACGCTGGTTTTGCGACGGTTACGCGGGACTCGATCATGGCTGTCGTCACCTCGCTCAGCCCGGACTCTATGGATGTCGTGATTCGCGTGCGCCCCGGTCCGCGCTACCGCTTTGGCGCGGTGCATTTTGATGTGCAGGCACCGCTTGGCCGTCCGACGGCATCGGGCACCAGCACGCATGGAGGCGACTCGCTGATCTCGTACAATATGGCGCCCGGGATACGGCTCGCGCCTGACCTTCTTCGACGCGCGCTCCGCATGCCGCCTGGCGCTCCGTACAGCCAATCCGGCCTGCAGGCCACCAAGCAGCGCCTGGAAGCGACTGGCGTCTTCACCTATACGGACATCACGCCGGAGCCGACGCACGACGGCGTGCTACCGCACCGCATCACCCTGCGTACGCGGCCGCGCCACCAGTTTGAGGGGCAGACGTTTCTGGTTCAGAGCAGTGGCGTGCTCGGTGGCGTAGGCAGCGCACTGGGCGCTGGCCTAGGCGTGTCGTATGAGAATGTAAACCTGTTCGGCCGAGGGGAGGTATTACGATTCAGCAGCACCGGCTCGATAGCGGCCGACATTGATTCCACGCTCCTGTCGTCCATCCGCGGAGAGGTGACTGCCTCGTTGGTGCTGCCCTACCTGGTGGCGCCGCTGCGCGATCTGGAGTCGCGCCTGAATCTGTACCGGGCTCGCACTCGGTTCACGCTCAGCCTTACCGCCGCTCGGCGCGACGATCTGCGCCTTCTACTGCGCGGTCGAGGCGGTCTGCGTACCCGCTTGGAGATGCGCCACACCCGCACGGTCACCTCTATGGTGGACCTTTTGGATTTGACTGTGAGCGACCCAGACACGCTGCCCGGTTTCCGGGCCCTCTTTCTCAAACGGATCCTGGGCACCGACAGCAGTGTCATTGTCGTCGACCCGGTGCAACGGGCGCGCGTGCTGCAAGACTATACGCGCCCACTGGTGAACAGCGCGTTTCGGTACACCTACCGCAGCGCTTCGGTCAATCCGCTGCGCCGTGACAGCGGCTACAGCTATGAAGCCGCCATGGAGGTGGGTGGCAACTTGCCCTATCTGCTCGATCGTCATGTGCTGACGCCGCACCAGGTCGAAGGCAGCCTGCCGGGTCTTCCTTTTTTTCGGCGCAGTGGTTCAACCGATCGAATGAATTACCACCAGTATGTACGCGTGGTGGCTGACGTGCGGAGGTACCTGGCGCTGGGGCCGTCCAGCGTGCTGGCGATCAAAGCTGTAGGGGGCTGGGCGCATCCTACTGGACGCTCGGACCGGGTACCTTTCTATCGTCGCTTTTTCAGCGGTGGCGCCTCCAGTGTGCGTGGCTGGCCGCTACGTGCACTAGGGCCGGGCGCTACCAGCTTCGCGCGTGCGGGAGCGGACGACGACCCCACCTATGTTCTCGGTGGCGACATCAAGCTTGAGTTCAGCGTGGAGGTACGTCAGGCGGTGATCCGACATGCGTTGGGTGCAGAATGGATCGCAGCCGCCTTCAGTGATGCGGGAAATGTGTGGTTCGGGCCCCGCAACCCGGGCTTTGCCGTGCGCGTGCCTGGTAGTCCCACCGGGCATTTTGCTACATCGACCTTCGTCCGCGAGATGGGTGTGGGCACCGGCATGGGACTGCGGCTGGCGTGGCCCTTCCTTGTGGCGCGACTGGACTTGGCGTATCGCGCTTGGGATCCCACCAAGCCCGACTCCGGGTGGTGGCCGGATGGGCTGCGCTCTCCTGTGGCATACTTCCGGTTTGGTCATGCCTTCTAGTGCACCCCAGGTGCAGACTGCGCCCGTGCGCGTGAAGCGGGGGGATGAGGTCACCGTAACGATCGAGTCTTTGGCGGACCGGGGGATGGGGCTGGCCCGCATCCAGGGCATGGTGTGCTTTGTGCCTTACGCAGTGCCGGGAGACCGCCTGAAGGTGGTCATCCAGCATGCCAAGCGCGGATACGCGGAAGCTAGCATCGTGGATGTCCTGGGGGCGGGTCCGGCCCGAGTGACGCCTTCCTGCCGCTACTTTGGGGAGTGCGGTGGCTGCGCCCTGCAGCATGTTGACTATGTCGCGCAGCTCAAAGCTAAGAAGGACTCGGTGGTAGCGGCGCTCCGATCGCTGAAGGGAGAATGGGCGCACGTGGTGCGCGACCCGCTGCCGAGCGTGGCCCGGTACCGTTACCGTACCAAGATGGAGTTCTCATTCAATGTGCGCCGCTGGCTGACGCGCGAAGAGATCGCATCCAAAAAGCCGCTGGACCGGACCTTTGCGCTGGGGCTCTACAAACGTAGGACGCGCAAAGTGGTGAACCTGCAAGAGTGCTGGCTCCAGTCAGAAGCAGCGTCGCGCCTTCTGGTTGCCGTGCGACAGGTGGCGCGCCAGTACGGATGGTCTGCATGGGATGAGCGGGCACACAAAGGCTTCTTGCGCAACATGGTCGTGCGCGAAGCCTCAACGACGCAGGATCTGATGGTGAACTTGGTGACCAGTCGCCACGACAAGGCGCGCATGGCGAGCGTCGCTGCGCACCTTAAGGCGGAACATCCAGAGGTGACCACGCTGGTTAATACGATCAACAGTGGCATCGGACCGACGCCAATAGGTGCGGCGTCCCATGTGGAGTTTGGGCCCGGCACCATCAAAGAACGCGTCGGTCCGCACATCTTCGAGGTAGCTCCCGCGTCCTTTTTCCAGAGCAATACGCCGCAGGCTGAGGTCCTGTGTGATGTGATTCGGACCATGGGTGCGCTGGAGCCGCACCATGTGGTGTGGGACCTGTACTGCGGAATGGGGCTGTTTGCCATCACCATCGCCTCGCTGGTACGCACCGTGCTTGGCATTGAATTGGTGCCAGAGGCAGTCCGCGCCGCGCGTTGCAATGCCGCGGCCAATGGCATCACTAACTGCACCTTTGTGGCCGCTGACCTACGCACTGCAGCCAGAAACAAGGGCCTACTATCGGGCGGACATCCAGATGTGGTGATCTGTGATCCGCCGCGCGCTGGCATGCATCCCAAGGTGGTGCGCCGACTGCTGGCGCTGGCGCCAAGCCGTATAGTGTATGCCAGCTGCAACCCGCGCACGCAGGCACGCGACCTAGCGCCGCTCATGGAGCGCTACGACCTGAAAGCGATGCAACCCGTAGACCTTTTTCCCCAGACGCCCCACATAGAAAATGTGGCGCTCCTGATAGCGCACAACACCGTATGAGCAAAATTGGCTTTGTCACGGGCGGCACCGGCTTCGTCGGCAGCCATCTTGCAGAAGCCCTCCTCGCCCGCGGCTACACCGAGGTGCGGTGCCTCGTACGCACGCGCCGCAAATGGCTCAAGGGCGTGCCGGTGATAGCCGTACGCGGCACACTGGCGGACCGCACCCTCATAGAAGACGCGGTCCGGGGCGCGGACTACATCTACCACCTGGGCGGCTTAACGCGTGCCCCGACCGAAGCCGCCCTGCATGAGGGCAACGTACAAGCCACCACGGATCTTCTGGATGCGGTGAAGGCTGTCAACCCTGGCGTGCAAAAAGTGCTCGTCACCAGCAGCTTAGCAGCGGTGGGAGCCGCACCGGACGGCTTCGCCGACGAGTCCACGCCGCTTAAACCCATCTCGCGGTACGGACAAAGCAAGGCCGACATGGAGGCCGCCCTGATGGACTACTATGCGCATCTGCCCCTGGTCGTGGTGCGCCCGCCTTCGGTATACGGGCCACGCGATCGGGACATCTACACGTTTTTCAAGGCGGTGCAGCAGCGGTTCTGCCCAATCCTGCGCGGCGACTCGGGCCTGACGCTCGTGCACGCCAATGACCTAGTGCGCGGCATGATCGAAGCCGCTGAGTCTGAGGCCACTGCAGGCGAGACTTACTTTATCGGCAACGACGAACCAATCACCTGGCAGAAGCTTAAACAAGCCACCACCGCGGCGCTGGGCAGGCGCGCGATGACGGTGCCGGTTCCGCGAAGCCTAGTGCTCCCCATGGCCGCAGCAGTCGAAGGTGCTGGAGCGCTGTTTGGGCGATATCCTCCGTTCAACAGGGAAAAAGGCCGGGAGCTGCTTTATGCCGCTAAGCGTTGCTCTTCGACCAAAGCCGCACATGACTTCGGGTATCAGCCTCGGACTGACCTGCGTGAAGGGCTCCAAAGCACGATAGACTGGTACCGGCAGGAAGGCTGGCTAGGCTAGAAGAAATCCAAGTATATTGCCTTGCTCTGTCCGCGCCCTGGACTAGGTCGCGGCATTGCCATAATCCCAGCCCACCAGACCTCTCTGGCCGTGAGCGCTCTCGGATTTAACAGCGGATACGTAGAGGAGCTGTATGCGCGCTACCTCAAGGATCCCTCAAGCGTCAGTGAGAGCTGGCGCGACTTCTTTGCGGACTTTGAGCCCGCGCAGCCGCAGACGGCCCCTGAGCCTGCAGCCCCGGCGGGCGTGGAGCGGCTTGTGCGCGACCCCGCCAAGCCATTGGTACCAGCGCTCGACGATGCGAAGGTGACCACCCTGCGAGGGGCACCCGCGCGCATCGTGGATAACATGGAGGCGAGCCTAGCGCTGCCGACAGCCACCTCGATGCGCACGCTGTCGGTTAAGTTGCTCATCGAGAACCGCCTGCTCATCAATGAGCATCAACGTGGCATGGGCGGTGTGAAGGTGTCCTTTACGCACATCATCGCGTATGCGCTTGTACAAGCGCTGAAGGAGCATCCGGTGATGTACTCCACGTTCTGGCGGGATGGCCGCACCCCGCAGCATGTGCACCCCCGCCATATCAACCTGGGCCTGGCCATAGACGTCGAACGACGCGGCCGACGGTCCCTCATGGTGCCCAACATAAAGGCGGCAGAAACGATGAGCTTTGCCACGCTGTTGGCCAACTACAATGAGCTGGTGCGCCGCACACGTGCGAACAAGCTCCGCGTGGAAGACTTCCGTGGCACCACGGCAACGATCACCAACCCTGGCATGATCGGGACGAGCCTGAGCGTGCCGCGCCTTATGCTCCAGCAAGGCGTCATCATCGGCGTCGGATCGATCGGGTATCCGGCAGAATACTATGCCATCCCGCCCGACGCCATCAGCAAGGTGGGGCTCTCGCCGGTGATGACCATCACGTCCACCTACGATCACCGAGTCATCCAGGGAGCCGAAAGCGGCGCCTTTCTGAAGTATGTGGAGGAGCTCCTTCTGGGGCGCCACGGCTTTTATCTCAAGGTGTTTAAGGACCTGGGCATCCCGTATCCGCCGTATGCGCATCTTGCGGATTCCACGCCGCAGCTCGGACGCTACGGTGGCACCTCTGGTGAGCTGGACATGGTAGCCAAGCAGGCGCGCGTCATGGTGCTTATCCGCGTATACAGGGTGCTCGGCCACCTACAGGCGGACACCAACCCGCTGGGATACGAATGGAAATATCATCAGGACCTGGATCCAGCGCACTACGGACTTACGGTGTGGGATCTGGACCGCGAGTTTGTTACCGGCGGCCTAGGCGGCCGCGACGTGCTGCCGCTGCGTGAAATACTGCAGATCCTGCGAGAAACATACACGCGGCGCATCGGCGTAGCCTTTATGCATATCACGCGACCCACAGAAAAGCGGTGGCTGCAGGAGCGCATCGAGCCCCAGCGCAACATGGATGAGACGTCGCTCGAGGAGAAGCGCGCGATACTGCACAAGCTAAATGCTGCCGAAGCGTTTGAGCGTTTTTTGCATACGCGCTACATCGGCCACAAGCGCTTTTCGCTAGAGGGTGGCGAAAGCGTGGTGCCCATGCTCGATGCCATCATCAGCGACGCTGCGGATCAGGAGGTCCACGAAGTGGTGATTGGCATGGCGCACCGCGGGCGGCTCAACATCTTGGCCAACATAATGGGCAAGAGTTACGAGTCGATATTCACGGAGTTTGAGGGCAGCATCAGCCCGAACACCATCTACGGTTCCGGTGATGTTAAGTACCACCTTGGTACCACAGGCCGCTACAAGAGTCGCACCGGTGCCACCATTAATCTGGCGTTGGCATCCAACCCGAGTCATCTGGAGTCGGTAAGCCCCATCGTGGAGGGCATGGTGCGCGCTAAGCAGGACCTCCTTCTTGCCCAGGACGACCCTCGTGCGCCGGGCGGCGACATCCACGACGCGGTGATTCCGCTTCTTATCCATGGCGACGCCGCCTTTGCGGGTCAGGGCGTGGTGGCAGAGACGCTCAACTTCAGTCAGCTGCGCGGCTACCATACCGGTGGTACGATTCATATAGTGATCAACAACCAGATCGGCTTTACTACCGGTCCCAGTGAGGCGCGCAGCTCCACGTACGCCACCGATGTGGCGCGCCTTATCGAGGCGCCCATCTTCCACGTGAATGCGGACTATCCAGAGGCGTGCGTGCGTGTGGCACGTCTGGCACTGGACTATCGACAGGTATTCAACAAGGACGTTGTGATCGATATGCTGTGCTACCGGCAGCATGGGCACAACGAGGGCGACGAGCCGACCTACACGAATCCTCTGCTGTATCAGCAGATCAAGAGGAAGCGGTCACCCAGGAAGCTGTACACGGAGATGCTGCTTCGGCGCGGCGACATGACGCCAGAGGAGGCGGAAGCGTTGCTGGACGACTTTCAGGCTTTGCTGCAGGAGGCGTTTGAGCGCACCAGCGACCTTAAGCAAAAGGAGGAGGCGGAGCTTCTGGAGCGGTTTCACAGCGGCATGTACGAGGAGCCGCCGCTGGTGGATACGCGGCCCCGCCAAGAGGATGTGGATCGTGTGCTGACCGCGTTGGTGGAGTTTCCAGACGGGTTTGCTATCCATCGGAAGCTTTTGGCACAGTTTCAGCGTCGCGACCAGCGCATGCGCACCGAAGGCCGCATCGACTGGGCGTTTGCGGAAGCGCTCGCATTCGGCACGCTGCTAGTGGAGGGCACCACGGTACGGTTAAGCGGGCAGGATTCTCGGCGCGCGACCTTCAGTCAGCGCCATGCAGTGATATATGACCAGAAGACGGGCGAGGAGTACGTGCCGCTTAACAACATCACCGACAGTCAGGAGAAGCTGTTCATCTATGACAGCCTCTTGAGCGAATATGCGGTGTGCGCTTTTGAGTACGGATATTCTGTAGCCAACGCGGATGCCTTGGTGATGTGGGAAGCGCAGTTTGGGGATTTCTCTAACGGTGCGCAGATCGTGTTTGACCAGTACCTGAGCGCAGCGGAAGAGAAGTGGGGCCAGTGCAGCAGCTTGGTGGTGCTGCTCCCGCACGGCTATGAGGGTCAGGGGCCGGAGCACTCATCTGCTCGTCCAGAGCGTTTTTTGCAGCTGTGCGCTGAAGGCAACATGATTGTCTGCAACCTGAGCACGCCAGCCAACTATTTCCATGTGCTACGGCGCCAGGTCAAGCGTGACGTTAAGAAGCCGCTGGTGCTGATGACACCCAAGAGCCTGTTACGGCACGGGAAAGCGATTTCTTCGCCAGAAGAGATCACCAGCGGTAAGTTTATGGCGGTCATCCCGAGCCCGAAGGATCCCGCCAAGATTACGCGCGTCCTTATCACCAGCGGTAAGGTCTATTACGACTTGCTGTTGGCCATTCAGAAGGATCCGAAGAAGACTGAACGTATTGCACTGGTACGTGTTGAGCAGCTGTACCCGTTCCCCTGGCAGAGCCTGCAGCGAGAGCTTGCCCGTTACAGCGCCTCCTGTGAGTTTGTCTGGGTGCAGGAGGAGCCTGCGAATATGGGTGCCTGGACTTATATCCAGTCGTATCTCAGAAGTGTGCTTCGCACGACGTTCGGATCGGATCACCCGCGACTGGAGTATGCGGGCAGGACACCTAGCGCGAGCCCAGCGACGGGTAGCGCGATGGTGCACAAGATTGAGCAGGACCAAGTGGTGCAGGACGCCACATGGATGTAGCAGTCCCGCTTCTATGCGACAATGCGGCAGTTACGACGACGCGGACCTGTTGCGTGTCTCTGCTTACGCAAGCCCGCGCGGCGGTCTGGTCAGTATCGCCTATTGTGTTTGCGGGCGTTGCGGAATGCTTTTTCATTCGCTATGCGCCGCTCTTCGGACGGCTTGGTGAAGGACATATTCGCGCGGTACATGCGCAGCACGCGACTGCGATTGACGGCGCGCTTGAAGCGTTTGAGCGCCCGGTCAATGTTCTCCTTGTTGCGCACTCTGACGCCGATGCCTACGTACTTTCCCAAGAGGCTGGTCCCTGTTGATTGATGGCTGCCGCACTTAGCACACCGAATACGCGTGCGCGCAGTGGTGGTTCCGCAGCATGCGACCCGTTACGGACGTTGGTGCTTGCTACGCGCAATGCTGGCAAGGTGGCCGAACTTTCTGCCCTTCTGGCCCCGTTACCGCTGGTGGTGGTATCCGCGCTGGGCTTGCCCGGCGCCCCAGAGGTGGAGGAGGATGCACCCACACTTAAGGGCAATGCGCTGAAGAAAGCCAAGGCGCTGTATACTTTCACGGGCCACTGGTCGTTGGCCGACGATACGGGCCTGATGGTGACGGCACTTGCGGGTGCGCCGGGCGTCCATTCGGCCCGCTTTGCGGGACTTAGCTGCATACCGGCTGACAACCGGCACAAGCTTCTTCGTGCCCTAGAGAACACTTCGGATCGGTCTGCAGTGTTCAGGACGGTGATAGCGCTTGATACCGGCCAGGAGGTGCACACCTTCGAAGGCACCTGTGCGGGCCACATCGCGCGTCGCGAGCGAGGCAGCGAGGGCTTTGGATATGATGCCTTGTTCGTGCCCGCAAGGCATACGCGCACATTTGCGGAGCTGAGTCGCAAAGAGAAGAACGCCATCAGTCACCGCGGACAGGCTTTGCGCCGCTGCTTGACGTTTCTCGAAGAACGGCTTAGCGCTCGATGATTGCTCTGGTCCAGCGCGTAGCCGAGGCGTCTGTCACGGTGGCAGGCCGTGTTTCTGGCGCGATTGGCCCTGGCCTGCTGATTCTGTTGGCCGTCCATCGGAACGACACACCCCAAGAGGTGGACTGGATGGTGCGCAAGTGCGCACATCTGAGGATTTTCCCCGACGACGTTGGTCGTATGAACCGGTCGGTGATGGACACCGGCGGTGAGGCGCTTGTAGTGTCCCAATTCACGCTTTACGGCGATGCGCGCAAGGGTCACCGACCAGCCTTTACGCGTGCCGCGCCGCCTGCTAAAGCCGAAGTGCTGTACGACGCATTTGTCGCGCAGCTTGCCACTAAGCTGGGCCAGCCGGTGCCGAGCGGCATCTTTGGCGCTGCGATGCAGGTGCGGCTGTGCAACGACGGTCCGGTGACGATCTGGCTGGAGCGCCCTGCTCCAACCCGCCACTGATCACGCCTTCCGAGGGCTGTGCTCTGCTCCTTTGTCCCATGGGGGTGTGACCGGCAGCGCCGCCTCCAGCTCCTTGATGCGTGCCTTCTGGTATGCACCTACGAAGCAGCCCGACATAAATCGCTGCAACCCCTCGCGTGCAAGCTCTGCCCACGATTCCGCTTCTCTGCCCGGGATGACGGGAAAGAAGCATGCATCGACGCTCTGCGCGGCTCGTAGATCGCCAAATGCGTCCCCTATCATGAGAATGCGGTGTGGCGCATAACGGCCTTGGGCCGCCATTCTGAGGTGATGTGTCTTGGGGCCATCCTCTTGGCCGCTGATGCGCTGCACTAGGTGGCGCAGCCCGTGCTCCTGCCATTCCCGCTGCAGCGCGTGAACGGGGGTGCCGGAAGAGACGATCATGTTGGCGCGCTGCGCCGCCCTTTCCAGCGTCACGCGGACCCCCGGGAACGGCGGCACGCCTTGGACCATGTCCTCCACGCGCTCATTAACCTCCCGGCTCCACTCCCATACCTGTTTGAGCGCCGGCTCTTGCAAAGAGGCCTTATGCAACGTGACATTCCCTAGTTTGGGGGTCTGCTTAACCCAGGTGCGGAGCTTGGTCAGCGGAGCGATGTTCGCACCGCGCGCCAGTACTTCGGGCCTTACGCGTAAGAGGTCCAGCACTGCTACCAGTGCTGGAAAACGGTTCATGCCGCGGCGCCGCGAATACAGGTTGACGAATTCCCACGCCTCGCGCGCGTACCGGCTCACCGGCTGCAGCCGAAAATGCTTGATAACAGCGGGGCAGAAGCACTCTTTGTGTTTGATTTCCATGGTGTCAAATACACAGCCGTCGGAGTCGACCGCGATGAAGAGGTCCTTAGCAGACATAGTCATGACTTGCCCCTGTTACGTTCTTCGGACACCAGCCACCCAAAGGTGACGCATGCTTTACAGGTAGTGGGCGGCCCAGTGCCGCCCTGCTGATTGCGGACCGCAGCGTCATGCGCGAGCGTGAGCGGCATTGGTGCCAGCGGCTCCGAAGTGCATTGACCGCCGGGAGAGATATACTGATTCTGTGCAGTTATGCTGCATCCGCATGGCGCTTGCGGTCGCGCCATCGCTCAAACTGGATTGCTCGCAGGCGACCGCATTAAGCTGGGGCGACCTTCTTCGCCATGGCCTTGTGGTACCGGATGCTGCGAAAGGTGGCAACCGTACTGGTCATACCTGAGCCGTTGCCGCCGCCCAAGAGGAGCGATACTGGCTGGACGCAGCGGCAGAGGCCATTCACCCGAGTTTTACCTCACCATGCAGCTGATGTGCCACCGCAGGGTTCACTTCAAGCGCGTCATTCTCCTCGATCAGTAGATCGTCAAATCGGGCATCGCTCCATTCATTGATCATTTCGATTGCGCCGCCGAGCATTAGTCGGTGCTGCCGGGCCAACCGTTCGGCGTCGGCGGCATCCCACCGGCGCCTAGTCAAAAATGCTTCCAGGAATGCCAAGTGCACCGCATCCAGCTTCACGACACTGGGCGGACCTTCGGGCGGACCTTCGATAACGTCATTATCAGCAAGAATCGGCTCCAGCATTTTGCGAACCTGACTCGTGTCTCGTTTGACCATAGCTACTCTGCCAGCATTTAGGCGGACATCAACCTTTCTTGGCGCTGCACCTGGCGAACCTTGACCATTCCGCTTCGAAGCAACAAGGGTGACCAGGTCTTGTCTGACGTCGTTGCGATCTAGCCCGAGGCAGTTGTAGATCGTCACCAGCGCCTGAAAGTGCTCACGGCTGGAGATGCCGGTGGCCGCCGCAAGCGACGACACAGCCTCACGCGCACGTCTCTTCGTATAGTCTACGCCACTACGTAGAGCAGCATGCAGTGCCATCTGTGTCGGGCGGAATCTGGTTAACCAGACCGCATCGGATTGCAACCGCTTCCGTTCGCCGGGGCCTGGGGTGATCTTCCTGATAAATGCGTTGATCGCATCCCACGCAACGGGTGTCATTGGTTCGGCACGGGTGGCCACATACATGGCGGCATGTAGCGCGACTAACGCTCGCTTGTAGCGCACCTTGAAGGTCGAAACCCGCCTACGTTCTTGCACCAGGCGAAAAACAATCACCAACTCATGGAGACGAATCGTGCCAAGCGCAAACGCGGGGTCAGGCACCATGCCGAGTCCAAACTGTTGCAATGCCGCACTGAGACTTGCCAGCTCCTCCTTCGTCGCATACCTGGCATGCTGTCCGAGCACGCGGGTTGCCAGCTCCTCCATGGTTACGCCAGGATCCAAGCCTTTGTCAGCGATCGTCTTCAGCCACCGCGTCATACCTGCGAATGCTTCACAGGGATAAAGCGGTCGCAACGGCTTGGGCAGGAGCAGGTGGGCTTCAAGCGATTCTGTTAGGTGACGATGGCTGGCAATGAACGTCCTGTACGGGTCCATTACTTTGCAGACGGCTTCCAGCAAGGCAAGAGCGGCATCACGCAGTTTTCGAGAATTTCCAGTGCAGGGCATATTGCCCAGCATCACCCACACACGGCACACGAACAGTTTTGAAGCCGCAGGATATATGAATTCGTACTTCCCCCGTTTATTCTTTTTACCTGAGCGAATACCATCGGGGTATTTGGCGTCGAACAGCAGACGAAATAGTGCTACCGACTTTTCTGGGAAGTACTCCCAGCAGTATGCGTTCAGGAGGTGTTCGTTGTAAGCCGCTATCCATGCAAGTAGCCAATCCGCATCCAATGCCTGCCCGTTAGCAGCCCGGCGTCCGAGGCCACACATGACAGAGAGCTTCAAGACCCCAAACTGATTAGTATGCGGCGATAGGATCCCTGCATGGTGGATGGGGCTTCGGTCTCCAAAGCGGTGCACCACCGCATAGGCCCGAAGCAGGAAGCCGCCCATTGGCGTCGCACAGTGAGCATGATGCTCGCAGTCATTTACTAGACGCTCGACTTCGGATATGATCAGTTTACGTTCTGCGTCATCGGTAGAATCCGCGAAGAACCGATATTCGAGACCGTAGAAGTAATTCAAGAAAAAACTGGTGTTACCCCCGGCCCATTCCGTCGCCCCCTGCGCGAGCCAATCCAGGTAGGATCCACGCCGGTCTTTGCCCATGCGCGCGTAGTTGCGCGAGTAATAGCAATGAATGTCGCCGAATCCTTCCGTGCTGGGCTTGCTCACCGGGAGGCTCGGATCAATCCATGGCGCGACCGTGGAAGCGAATCCGGTATGGAGAATGTAGTCGTCATCTGGCTCTATGGCTGGAGGCTCTGCGCCCACATAAATCATGGCCAGTATACTGCGGCCAGCAATGTTGACGGGTTCATCGAGCGGACTCCACCGCGAGGCCTTACTTTCATCGGCCAAGGGCGCAGCTTCTTGTCCTTGCAGGCTGGCCTTGGATGAATAGGACTGCTGGCCAGTAGAGGGTCTCTTGCTCATCGGTTTTAGGGTAGCTCTATTGAGGAAGCACTGGCTTTTGGGTAAGGTACCACAGGTATTCCTGATCGGTCATATCGCTGGTTAGTAGTCTTTGCGGACCACAAGGGTAGGGGTATCGGCGCGAGCACAGCGAAAGAAGACGCGCGCAGCCATCCAATCGGCGTCGCCGTTGGTCTCGACAGCTGCGGGGGCTGTAATGGATCTTAGTGCTCTGCTTCAAGGTGCGCACCTCTGTGCAGCAGCGATGGCCAAGGGATGTCCTTTCAGCGCAGGCGCACAGCCTGTCACGGAGTGACTAGAAACCACCACGACTGGGGGGTAGGGAAGTCAACCTTCTGCCTCGGCTTTGAGCTGGCGCACCACTGCAGGGTTCAGTTCGTAGCCACCATCCTCCTCGACTAGGAGATCGTCAAAACGGGTATTGCTCCATTCATTGAGCAGCTCGATGGCGCCATCTAGCATAAGCTTGAAGCGCTTTGCTAGGTGCGTAGCACTGTGATCATCCCAATTCGGCCGAGTCAATAGTACACGAAGGAATGCCTGATGCGCAGCATCGAGTTGCACAACTCCCACTCCTGGCAGGCGGGCAGGGGTCTCGCTTGTAGCCATGTCCTCGCCAGCCAGAATCGGCTGCAGCATATGGCGCACCTGATTCGTGTCTTGTTGGACCACGGCTACCCTGCCCGCGTCCAGGCGCATATTACGCGGTTGCATTTTTGCGACATGCTGCTCTTGGGAATACCGCCCCCGATCAAGGTTGACCAGTTCCGTTACGATATCTTCACGACTTAGGCCCAAGAAGGAGTACATCGCGACCAGTGCCTTAAATTGCTCACGCGACGCGATGCCCGTGGCTGCTACAACCGATGCCATGGCTTGACGCACACGTCTCCCCGTATAGCTCCTACTAAGAGAGAGGGCACTCCGCACCAGCCTCAGCGTCGGGCGAAACTTGGCTAACCATACAGCTTCCGCTCGCAAGCGCTGCTGCTCCCCTGGGCCAGGGGTAACTCCATTGATAAACTTATTGATCGCATTCCACGCTGGCGGCGTCATCGACGCGCCGGAGGTGGCCACACACATGGCCGCATGCAGGGCGATTAACGCGCTCTCATAGCGCACCTTGTAGGTGGAGATGCGCCTGCGTTCTTTAGCCAAGCGAAACACAATCACCGGCTGATATAGGTGAATCCTGCGCAACGAATACTCAGGGTCAGGAACCATACCCATTCCAAAGCTGCGCAGTACCGTGCTAGCACGCGTAAGCTGCTCCTTCGACGCATTTCTGGCATGTTTGCCCAGCACGCGTACCGTCAGATCCGCTAAGGTTCTGTCATGGTTGAGGCCTTGATCAGCGATCGCCTCCAGCCATTGATCCAGGCCCTCAAATGATGCGCAGGGATACAGCGGCCGCAACGGCTTGGGCAAGAGCAGGTGTGCCTCGAGCGATCCAGAGAGATAAGGATAGCTGAGAACGAATTTCTCATACGGCTTTAATGCCTTAGCGACTTGCTCCGACAAGGTTTCTGCCGCTGTAAGAAGCGCCTTTGAGGTCCTGGGGCTGGGCAGATTACCGAGTATTTGCTGCGCGGTGCATACAAATAAGCGCGAATCTGCAATATACCGATACCCCACTTTTGGACGTGTGCGCCCTCGTAGGCGTATCCCATCAGGATACTTGGCATCGAACAGCATACGAAAAAGCTCTAGCGACTTTTTTAATTCCTGCTTACTTCTGAGTCTCCATGGAATAGAGTGGCGGTAACACGCCATCCATATCAAGAGGCAATCCGCATCCAAGGCTTGCCCGTTAGCAACCCGGCGACCAAGGCCACACCTGGCAGAGAGGGTCCTGACTCCAAGGTGATCTTCTCCCGGAATCATGATCCCTGGATGGTCGAGGGGATCTTGCTCTGCAAAACGATTCACGACGGCATACGCAAGCTCCAGGAACTTGCCCATGGGCCTCACGCAATCGCAATTCCGGTTGCAGTCGTCCAGCAGACGCTCGACCTCGGATATGATGAGGGATCGTTCTTCGACGTCCGTTGGGCCCATGAAGAAGCGGTATTCAAGGCCCCAGAAGTAAAGCAGGAAGAACCCCACGTTGTCCCCGGTCCAGATCGTCGCCCCCCTTTCCAGCCAGTCCAGGAAGGATCCGCGCTGTTGTCGGCTCATTTTGGCATAGCTGAGCAGGAAATTGTGAGCAAAGTGGTGGACATGATGCTCGCTGGGTGGGCTCACCGGAAGGCTTGGATCGATCCACGGGTAGAATTTGTTACCCTTTGGGGGGCGGAGTGTGCAGTACATAGGTACGTGCGTGACCGGAAGCTCTGCACCTACGTAAATCATTGCCAGTATATCGCGGCCAGCAACGCTGACGGAGTCGTCCAATGGGCTCCAGCGCGCGGCCGTGCTCTTGCCCACCCAGGACTCAGAGTCTAGCCCAAGCGGGCTGCCCTCAGCTCCTGTGAGTATCCGGTTGGGGAGCGATCGGGTATCTTCTGGCATCAGGATGACCGTGATAGTTGTGGATCGTTGATTCCCGCTTTGCAGTCCGCAATCATTTGTAATCGAAGGTGTCTCTGGTCAGCCAACCTACGTGGTCGACAAAGGTAAGGGGTCGGACGCAGCACAGAGCAGCAGTCCCCACGGCCATCGGATCGGTGTTGTTCTCTGCTCCGACAGCTACCGGGATGATATCGGATCCAAGCACTTTCGCCAGGAATTGCCCCCATGCGCACCAGCGACTGCAAAGGTAAGCCCCAACTAGCGCCGGCGCACCGTCATCAGAATGAGTGGTGCACTTCAATTGAAATATGCAGGCGCACATTTTCCCGTATCCCAGCCAATTAAATTACCGTTGAGCACCTATACGTTGGATCAGAAGTCTTCGCACTCGCCATCGGAGGAACTGGTGGTTCATGCCCTCCTACGACGACATGTGGCCATGCTGGACAAAGAGCGTGCCCCTCGCAGGTTCACATTGGACTCCAACAGTGTGCATTTCCACCGCCCGAAGAACCCACAGGGAACTATGGTGCTGCAGATGGCGCTGATTCCGTATATCCGCACAGATGAGGGCCGCTTATTTGCTGCTAGGCGGCTAGCTTCGCCAGTGCAGGTTCACTGCACCGGTAGGAACTTCAGCGTCACCAACAAAGCCAACGCGACGCCGAGCGCCCACATGAGCATGTTGATTCGTGCGGATAGCATTTTAGCTTGGGACTCCAGTATTTCGCGCTGTGCGTCCAGCCTGGATTCAAAGCGGCTAATGTAATTCTCAGCGGCCATAGTGCGGAGCTCCTGCACGAATGTGTACGCCTGCTCCTCGTACAGTTCCGTCTCCCTTAGCAGCAGGAAGAGCCGTTTGTCGTCGGGGACAGGCAGCATGCCGCTCATGCAGCTTGCGGTTAGAGCAGCCCATACGTGACGCGCCCCTGGGTGGTTCCCGTCTGGTGGCTGGACAAACGTAACCGTCCCGTAGAGAGCCAGCGATTCTAAATGTGGGTGCATGTAGGGTTTATGGGAATGCCTGTTCAGCAGACGATATGTGTATGATGGGTGTATGGAGTGGCAATAACGGTCCTGCGATGCCCTGCTATACGGTGCTTTTGTCTTTACACTCTGAGGTACACCCATGAAACCAAGCAAGCTGCTGCGCGATGTGCTGAAACGCATCCGATCGGCCGCCGGTGCAGTTGAAGATAACCGTCAGGGGCCCAATCTGCGCTACACGCTGGCCGATGCCGTGTTGAGCGCATTTGCCTGCTTCTTTCTGCCATCGCCCTCCTTTCTTGCTTTTCAGCGGAGGATGCAGGACGACGTGGGACGTTCCAACTGCCAGACGCTGTTTGGCATGCAAGGCATTCCCTCTGACGGGCAGATCCGCAACCTGCTCGATACGCTTCGTTCCAAGGGAGACTTTTCGCTGTTTGTACGTCTGAGGGATCGCATCCTCGTGGCGCTTGATGGCATCGAGCTTCATTCCTCTCGGACAATCCATTGTAAGCAATGCTCCTCTCGTAGCACGGGCAAAGACAAGCGTTCCTTGTTCTTCCATACCATGGTGGCGGCGGTTGAGGTGGCTCCAGGGCACAACCGGGTGGTACCGTTGATGCCAGAGTTTGTCTGCACACAGGATGATCCTGGCGACCAGCACTCGGTGCGGCCTCGCAAGCAGGATTGCGAGATCAATGCCGCTAAGCGGTGGTTAACGAAGTGAGGAGCTCGCATGTCTCGCTATCGTCCGGTATATCTGGGAGATGCCCTATATGCCACACACCCCTTCTGCCAGCAGGTGCTCCATGCGGGCGCCGATTTCCTGTTTGTGATCAAACCCAAGTCGCATCGCACGCTATTCAAGTTGTTACACGAGCGCTATTTCCAGAGCACCGGTTGGATCCGGGTGCAGAACAAGAAGACACGTCGCTACGAAGAGCACTGCTATCGCTGGATGTCCGATCTGCCGATTCGGAACACGGACGATGCCGTACACGGCACATGGGTGGAAAAGACCGTGCGGGTACGCCAAAAGCAGGGCACCTACAAGCGGACCTTATACACGACGCTTTTCACCAGCCTGACGGTAAAGAAGCACAATGTGCAGGAGGTTGCTCCTTGTGGGCGGGCGCGCTGGAAGATCGAGAACGAGTGCTTCAACTGCCTCGCACGACACGGACAGAACTTCAAACACAACTTCCGGCATGGCAAAAATGGGCTGGCAAACCTGTTAGCCACCCTCAACCTGTTGGCATTTGCCGTGCATACGATGCTCGACCAAGTAAAAGGGTTGTGGAAGACGTGCCGAGCATCCTACCAGGTGCGCTGCGATTTCTTTGAGGCGTTGCGGGCACGTACGATAAGCTACCCAATCCCCGACTGGCGAAGTCTCTGGGAAAGCATGTTGTACCGTCGTACGCCTCCGCTGGCGCCTTCCGCCGCGAGAGCCTGAACGATTGTATGTCGTAAAATAACCGAGAATTCCATTGGCCTGGAAGGCCGTCGTATGTGTCTGGCGGATCGGTGGCGCCTCAAAGGTAGCTTCTTATTGCCCATTTCCGTCCACCAACCGCCTACCTCACAGCCTGCGTGCGCGCAGCCTACCGCAAAACAAGATCCGTTCCCTCACCGAACGCCCCAAATTTAGAATCGCTGGTAGAGAGCATTTAACCCGAGAAATGTGCCCCGCTTATGTTTGGTTGCGGTCCTCTATGGCTATGCGGTAACCTCGGCCCTGGGCAGGTTGGGGCATCCTTACCTCGGCAGAGCAGTCATGGCTGGTAGCTCTGGCAGTTTTCGGTATCCGCCGATGTTCTTTCGAGTCAGATTGTGTGCGCGGGCGATCTTCTATGGAGGACGTACCTCGTAAATGAGCGAGCGGCCATGCGGCTGCAGTGCGGACGGGGATCGTGGTGCGTTGTATCACTTAGAACAGCCTCCAAATCGGACCCTCAGTCAGCCCCCAAACCTGCTCTGGGTTCCCAGAAGCCCGAAAACACCTATTTTCTGACTGGCACGCATTAGATCGGCCGTCACGAGGGTGAGCGCAACGGTAGGCACATGTCGGCTGGCTATGGGTATTTTAAGGTATTAGCCGCGCCAATCACACTCAAACCCGATGGTTACTTCAAGGCGATCTTTTCTCAAGCAATCCGCCGCACTCGTCAGTGGAGCCGCCCTCGGTGGGCCCTGGATCCAGACGCAGAAAATCGCGCCCAGCGACACTATACGCCTCGGGGCCATAGGTATCAACGGCATGGGGTGGGCCAATGTCCGCTCTCACCTCAAGATTTCGCCAGTCGAGGTTACCGCACTATGCGACGTAGATCGCAATGTGCTGGACAAGCGAGCCAAAGAGCTGCAAGAGATGACTGGCAGCGCAGCTACACTGTATGGCGACTACCGGGCACTCCTGGAAGACAGCGACCTGGATGCGGTCATCATCGCCACACCGGATCACTGGCATGCGCTAATGACGATGCACGCTTGTGAAGCTGGCAAAGACGTGTACGTCGAAAAGCCGCTCGCCAATTCAGTCAGAGAATGCGATGCCATGGTGGCCGCCGCCAACTACTACGGACGCGTTGTTCAGGTGGGCCAATGGCAGCGCAGCGGGCCCCACTGGGATGAAGCGATGGCATTCGTTCATTCCGGGAAGCTGGGCAACATCCGTACCGTCAAAGCCTGGGCCTACCAGGGATGGATGCAGAACATCCCGCAACGACCGGATGGGCCAACACCCGAAGACGTGGACTACGATATGTGGCTTGGACCTGCACCGGCGCGGGCGTTCAACCCTAATCGATTTCATTTCACGTTTCGGTGGTTTTGGGACTACGCTGGGGGCCTGATGACCGACTGGGGTGTCCACCTTATCGATATGGTGCTCTACGGCATGAATGCCGTTTCCCCGAAATCCGTGCTCTCAGCCGGGGGCGCCTTCGCTTACCCAGAAGGCGGCATGGAAACACCTGACACGCAGCAGGCCATACATGAATACGACGGGTTTTCAATGATCTGGGAACACGCCGCGGGCATCGACAACGGCCCGTACGGGCGCACGCACGGCGTGGCCTTTATCGGCAACAACGGAACACTCGTGGTGGATCGCGGAGGCTGGGCGATCATCCCTGAAGGAGAAAAGATGCCTGCGGCTACCCACGCGAAACCCGAAGGAGCCGACCTGGATCGGCACACGGCCAATTTCATTGAGTGCATGAAGAGCCGCGCGGCTCCCAAATGCCCCCCTGAAGTGGCTTGGCTTGCTGCGGTCAATGCGCACCTTGGCAATGTCGCCTTCAAGACGGGGCGCAAAGTGTATTGGGATCACACATCACGCTCCTTCCCAGGCGACGATGAGGCCAATGCTCTCCTGAGCGCCTCATATCGTGAGCCGTGGGCACTGCCCAACTTCTGACCCTATGAAGGGCCCCTGCGACATCTGACATCGCACATAGGCTCCGACCCCCAGCATCCGCTGGCGGACCTTGATGTCGATCAGGCGAGCGACTTGGGAATAAACTGGCGCAGATAGCTCGCGCTCTGCTCAAGAGCAGCCTTGCGCATCTGTAGCGACCCTTCGTACGCGCGGTCTTCCACTTCCACGCAAACCGGTCCCCGATAGCCGCTGTCGGTCAGGGCCCAGAAAAAGTGTCCCCAGTTCACGTCGCCAAGGCCCGGCAGCTTGGGTGTGTGAAATTCATTCGGAGTCGCCATTATCCCCACCTCGTTGAGCCGGTCCCGATCGAGGCGTGCATCCTTTGCATGTACGTGAAACAGCCGACTGGCAAACTCGCATATTGGGTGCACATAGTCCATCTGCTGCCAGATCATGTGGGAAGGATCATAGTTCAGCCCAAAATGCTCGCTGTCTATCTCACGGAACATGCGGCGCCAGATGGCTGGCGTATGCGCCAAGTTCTTGCCGGATGGCCACTCGTCGTTAGTGAAATACATAGGACAGTTCTCTATGCCTATGCGGACGCCCTGCTCCTTCGCGTAGCGGACCAGCGGACGCCACACTTCCAGAAACCGCGGCCAGTTGTCTTCAACCGTCTTGTGAGGATCGCGCCCTACAAAGGTGTTCACCGTAGACAAACTCAACCGCGCGGCGGCCCGAATCATCCTGCGGATCTGATCGATGTACACTGCCGCCTCATGTCTGTCTGCGCATAGCGGGTTGGGATAGTACCCGAGGGCACTGATGCCGATACCAGTGCTGCGCACTAGATCACGGACGGCGGCCGCATCTGCGTCAGAAAAATCCCGAACGTCCAAGTGCGTGACGCCCGCATAGCGCCGCTGGACGCGGCCCTTGGGCCAGCACATCACCTCTACGCAATCGTATCCGGCCTGCTGTGCAACGGCAAACACATCGTCTAACGTACACTCTGGAAGGATGGCACTTACGAACCCAAGCTGCATGGCATCACAATAGTTGGTGGAGGTGTTGTCAGGAGTTGCGCACGGGACCGCTCGCCGCACAAAATGCAGCAAATCGATCCTGCGTCAGCGTGAAGTCGAATACGCGGGCCAGCACGCTTGACCATCCAAGCAGAAAATAGTGCCAACCGTCGGTCACCTGCAACGCTCGGGCGCGCTGCTGCCTCCTCGCCTGATGCAAGAATGGCCGCGCACCACGATAGTTGAGCTCCCAGGCGGCCCCGTATTCAGGAAACCGCACCGCGTCCGTCACAGGCGACCCGGGTCGGTCCTTGCCCAGCCCTGTGGCATTGACCACCACCGAATGAGGCGGAAGCTTCTCAACTAGTGCATCGTTGTAGGTAGCAGAAGTGCTAAGCTTGTACGTGATCTGCATGCCAGCACGGTCCATCCCAGCCGCCACCACCTGGCAGTGCGCTAGGTTGTCCTCTCGGATGTCCACGATGGTAAGCCGCCGAGGTCGCCATGGCGCACGTGTGAGCAGATAGTACTTGAGCGCCACCGTCGCACCACCACCGCCCAGGCTCAATATTTCGGCTTCTGGATGTGCGCGCCAGTATTGGGGTCCCAGGAAATGACTTAGCGCCAGCCCGCTAGTCGCCGCATCGCACGCATCACCCCACAGACTGCCGCCTCGTTTGTACAGTGCAGATACCTCTTGGCAGTCCTGAGCGTCCTGAGTGTACACATCAATCAGGTCACCGGCTGCTCGCACTACGCTGAGCTTGTGAGCGGTGATGAGGGCGCCTTGGATGGTCGCATCTAGCTTAAGGGCCTGCACCGCGGCACGGTGGGCTGCAGTGCCACCCTCAAGTGGCAAATCTATGCCCTCCAGCACAGCATCTTGGAGCCCCATCGTCCTGGCCCACCGGTCGAACAGCCTAAAGGCCATTGATCCCGCGGTCCGAACCCCAAAAAACTGCATGCGCCTCATCACGGCCCATATTAACCTACGGCTGAAGCCGTAATTTAGGGTCTCTCCACTCTCCACAACACGAGTCCACCATGTACCGGCTCATTCTGGTTTTCGGGTTGCTTCTTGCAAGTGCCTGCGGCGCCCCGCCCAATCAAGGCCCCGACTACAGCGATCTGAAGCTGGCCGCCCAGCCGAACTTCCTCTGGATTGTAGCCGAAGACCTCAGCCCCTACCTAGCCGCTTATGGCGACTCAACGGTCTCCACACCCAACCTGGACAGGCTTTCTAGTGAAGGCGTCACCTACACAAATATGTACTCGGTTTCGGGTGTATGCGCGCCCAGCCGCTTTTCCATCGCCACGGGCATCTACACGACCAGCGGTAAAGCGCAGCATATGCGGACCACCATGCGACCTGAATACCATGAGGTGACCGGCATTCCGCCATACGAAGCCGTACCTCCGCCATCGGTGCGCTTCATGAGTGAGGTGTTGCGGCAGCGCGGATACTATGCTACCAACAACGCCAAACAGGATTATCAGCTTCGGGCGCCGGTTACCGCCTGGGATGAAAGCAGCCGCAGGGCGCACTGGCGCAACAGGCCGGCAGGAAAACCATTTTTCTCCGTATTCAACTTTGGCGTTACGCACGAATCCCAGGTCTGGGCGCGCGCCAACGACACGCTACGTGTACCGCCCGACTTCGAGGTGCCGGTGCCGCCCTACCTGCCGAACACTGAACCGGCTCTGCGTGACATTCGCAGGGTCTACTCAAACCTGAAACTGCTAGATGAACAGGTCGGGCAGCTCCTTGCGCAGCTGGATGAAGATGGACTGACCGATGAGACCATCATCGTCTTTTATGCAGACCATGGTGGCCCCCTACCACGCCAGAAGCGCCAGCTCTACGATTCGGGCCTACATGTACCGCTCATGATTCGGTTTCCAGATGCGCAGCTCGGGGGCGCGCGTGATGATCAGCTGATCAGCTTTGTGGATCTGGCGCCGACCACCTTTTCGTTGGCGGGCCTCCCGCTGCCAGCGTACCTGGAAGGGCAGGCATTCCTGGGACCGATGCAAGCAGCGGCGCCGCGCCGGTATATCCACGCAGCAGCAGACCGCTTTGACGCGATATACGACACCAAGCGGGCGGTTCGTGATAAGCGCTACAAGTATATCCGCAACCTGCAGCCGGACCGGGGTTATTACCTCGCGGTAACGTACCGGGAGCAGATGGCTACCATGCAGGAACTCCTGCGGCTGCGTGATGAGGCCGGGCTAAATGCGGCGCAGGCGCAGTGGTTCAGACCGTCAAAAGTTGAAGAGGAGTTGTTCGACACCTTCGAAGATCCGCACGAGATGCACAGCATCGCTGCCGATTCGGCGTATGCAGACAAGTTGGTCGAACTCCGAGAAGAGCTGGACCGCTGGATGGCCGCTACGGGCGATGCAGGCGCAGGGGACGAGAGGCTTTTGGTTGAAAGCATTTGGCCAGGCATGGTGCAGCCCATCACCGCAGCACCCGCACTAGAGAGGGAAGGTGAAGCCATTGTGCTGCGTTCGGACACCGAAGGCGCCTCTATCGGCTATCAGCTCCTGTTGGGTAGCGAATCGCTCAGTCCGGCATGGGATGTGTACAGCGGCCCCATTTTTCTTAGTAGCGATGCCACCGTGCATGCCGTTGCGCATCGCCTGGGATTCGCCCCCAGCGACACCGTTACCTTCAGAACGCCCTGAACCTGTAGCCTGACATGCCTAGGAGCCATGAGGTGAGTGCCTCCTTCTGCCGCTAGTGGTCTGCTCGCGCAATCACCGGTCTGGCGCACAAGCGGACCCTGGGGGCTGCTATCGCTAATGGTATCGGCAGACCATTGCTAAACCGTACCTCATATGCTGATGGCGTTCATCCATGGGTTTGCCACGGCCGCTACTCGTCCGACCTGGTATAGGATGCCCGTCTACTTGGCCAATGACCATGCTTAGCTTGGCGTGTCTCCAGGATTCCCACTTGACATTCTGATATCTGCCGCATAGCTAATGCGATCTGTTCACGCAGAACCAAGTGTTGCGCACGCTGAGTGCGGCGGATTCACAGGCGCGGCTCGAGGCCGTCTTGTCAGATGCGCGGCTGAAGACTCGCGCGGCGTTGGTCCGTGGGGTGTGAGTTTCGGCTTGGCTGACGCGCGTGGGCGCTTGCAGGTGGCTAGTTGCGCCAAGGTGCTTGCGTAGCTGGAGGATTGAGGCTTCGTGGCGCTGGCGGCGCCGACGAACGCGGATGCCGCCAGTGTCGGCGCCCGCCTCTTGCCAGTGTCCGTGCCAGTGCTGCATGTGTGTCCAGATACGGTGCAAGATGTACAGAACTTGGTCGTGGTGCGCGTAACCGACGACGCGCAGCGCGCGGTCTGGACCCCGCTTTTGCATCATGAACATCCGCGCGGCACTACATCGTTCTGCGGTGCGCGCGGGCGCTATCTTATCTGTAGCGCGCCTGGCTACCTGGGTTCGGTAGGCCTTTCAGCGGCTGCCCGCGAGCACTGGATGGCCTGGACTGACGCCCAGCGGCAGGCCCACCTGGGTCGTGTGGAGTCTCTGAGCCGCATTCTGATGCGGGGCCGCTGCTAGTACCTGGCCAGTCATGTCCTGGGCATGTGCTCAGGCAGCTGCCCATGACTTTGAAGAGCGTTGCAGGTGCCGCCCTAGGGTTGTGGAGACCCATGTGGATCCGAAGTGGATGGGCACCTGCTTCCAGGCGGCAACCTTTCAGCACATTGGCTATACGGCCGGTGGTAAACGATAGGCCGACGATAAACCCGGTCTTCCCAAGCGCCCCGCGTGCACCCACCGCAATCTTCTCTGGAGTACTCATCAGGCCGCTCGGGCAGATGCCGTAGCACCTTCATGCCAGCAAGGTAAGCTGCCAACCGGATGCGCCCAGCATCCCCACGACCTTGCAGTACCCAGCCTGAAGCCAATAAATGGCCCCAAATCACGTCTGCGCGGCACCGATCAGCTGAAACGTGCTCAAATAACCGGACTTCCAGACGGATTCCCCCTACCCGATAGGTCGCACTCCTCCAGATATCCTTGCAGGAAGACCGCCAAGCGCTGCCGCGACTAGTGAAACAAACAACATCGCCTGCACCTGAGATTCTATCCCCGACCAGCCAAAAGCATCGTTCTGCGACGATACTTGGCGGAACCGAGTCATTCGCCAGCAGCTCTGTTGCCATCAACTTCGTTGGCAACAAGTCTGATTGCAAATGGGCAATTCACTTAGAAAGGGGGGAGGAAACTGGGTCGCGGGCGACCGCTTCTTTGATCGAGAGGTCGAAATCGAGGCGCTTGAGGAGCGCGTCGAGGATAGAATCCACACGCTGGTGACCGCCCAGCGCCGAATGGGGAAGACAAGTCTGGTTCGGAAGCTGCTGCGACGCCTCGATGAATTGGGAGACTTCACGACCGTCTTCGTTGACGTGGAGGATGCAGCCACGGCAGCGGATGTGGTTGTGGAGATTGCAGCCGAAAGCGGGAAAGCTCTGGGATTGGGGAGCCGCTTGAAAGACTGGATCGCGAAGCTCACCAACACGACGATTTCCCATATCGACGAATTTGGGCTCGGCGAGTTCAAAGTGAAGCTCCGCGAACGGATCGACGCGGGAAGCTGGAGGCCACACGGCAACAAGGTGTTTGCGTCGCTCGCAGCGAGCGGAAAGCCGGTCGTTCTTGCGATCGACGAATTCTCGATTATGGTAAGCCGACTCCTCAAGGGACACGATTACGAGATCACGACGGAGAGACGGCGAGACGCAGACGAATTCCTGAGCTGGTTCCGCAAGATCGGACAGGAGCACCGGGGGCGCATCACACTCGTCGTGTCTGGGAGCGTAGGCCTTGAACCTATCCTGGAACAGGCCGAGCTGAGCGCTCACGCCAACATTTTCGAGCCCTTTGACCTGAAGCCGTGGGATGAGCAGACGGCCATCGCATGTCTGCGTGAGCTGGCGCACACGTACGGTCTCAGTATTCACGAAGATGTGTGCAGGGCGATGTGCTGTCGTCTTCGGTGCTGCGTACCGCACCATGTCCAACAGTTCTTCGACAAGTTCCACGAGTATCTACGCCGCGCTAACCGCAGTGAAGCCTCCAAGGCTGATGTGGAACAAGTTTACAACAAGGAAATGCTTAGCGTGCGAGGCCAAGCTAGTCTGGAGCACTACCGCGGCCGACTGCGGATGGTCCTGGGCGACAAGGCGTATAAGGTCGCCTTGAGAATACTGACACAGGCTGCGGTTAGCGATGGCAGAATCAGGGACACGTCGATTCGGCAGTACGGCAAGAATCTCGCCTCTTTGCCCGACCATGAGGGCGTACGGATTAGGGACGTGCTTCATGTGTTGGAGCACGATGGTTACTTGACCCGTGACGGCGATGGCTACCGTTTCGTTTCGGGGCTCGTGGAGGACTGGTGGCGCACACGCTTTGGTACATCCTTCATGCCCTTCGACCAGCAACTACCGTTAAGGGTCGGTCCATGAGTGTCGTTAAAAGCTACAACCCGGGATTTCTTACAGACACCGAACTCAGGGCGTCGTTCTGCGTGAGAACGGCCGAATTCGACTCGCTCGTCGAGACGCTTCGCGAAAACACCGGCGCATCGAACCAACATGTCATTGTCGTTGGTGCGCCCGGCAGCGGAAAGACCTCACTGCTCCTAAGGGTCGCTCTGGAAATCAGGTCCGACCCTGCCCTGTCGTCACGGTTGTACCCGATAGTCTATGCAGAGGAGAGCTATGGGATCAGCACGTGCGGCGAATTCTGGTTGGAATGCCTTTCGCTCTTGGCCCGTCAGGTTCGTGACCGCTCCAGCGAATTCGATCTCGGGCGGACCCTGGAGGAGGCACGTCGTGAGCGGGACGATCGGTCGCTCCGCGAACGGTGTCTAGGCGCATTGCTTCAATTCGCGGACAGAGAAGACAAGCGATTGGTCCTCGAGGTGGAAAACCTCAATGTGGTTTTCTCGGACATGCTGGATCCACATGCAGGATGGTGCCTGCGCAAAACGCTTCAGACCGAACCACGAATCATGGTGATCGGAAGCGCAACGAGTAGGTTTGATGAGATCGACCGGCCCGATCGGGCACTGTACGACCTCTTCCGGATTCTATCACTGCGTCCGCTACGCAGAGACGAAAGTGCAAAACTGTGCGAAACCGTATCTGGGCGACCGTTCGAGCCCGGGGCGGCGCGCCGACTGCAAATCCTCACGGGCGGAAGCCCTAGGCTGCTCGCGATCCTGGCCCGGTTCGGGGCGGCGCGGTCGTTTCGTACGCTCATGTCCAACCTTCTAGACCTAGTTGACGAGCTCACGCCCTACTTCAAAGGCCATTTGGCATCGTTGCCTCCACAGGAACGCAGGGTGTATCTCGCGCTCGCAGAACTCTGGAAGCCGGCGACAGCGAAGGAAGTCGCCGAGCGGGCGCGTATACACACGAGCAAGTGCAGCGCTCAACTCAGGCGTCTGATCGGCCGCGGCATAGTGTCGCCCGCGGGCGGAACCAAGCGCAGGAAGCAATACTATGTTAGCGAACGCCTCTATAGCATCTACCATCTGCTGCGAAGAAGCAGGGGGAGCGACAGCCTAGTTGGGGCTCTGGTTGAGTTCATGGATGCATACTATTCAGGTTCGGAGTTGAAAGAGATCGTGGACCGCATGGCGGTGGACATGGAAACGGCAGACCGGCAGACTCAGGCGATATTACGTTTGGCGTTCGACCACCTGAGTAGACTTCCCAAGTTGGCTTGGCATCTCTTTCAGAAATACCCCGAGTTGGTTACTGACGAGGTGAAGAAGGCTGGTGCCCTTTTACTTCGTGGTCTTGAAAGGGTCAAAAAAAGTGATCTCGATGAGGCGCTGCGGGTATTCGATACTCTCCTGCGCCAGTGGGATTCAGACGAGGCGGCCCCCGTTCAGGAGGTCCTGGCAAGGGCTCTGTTTGAGAAAAGCAACATCCTGGTCCGCGAAAAACGCAACGAGGAGGTGATTGCCACCTCCGATGAAGCGTTCCAGAAGTTCGAAACCACAAGGTCACCCGCCCTTCGCGGCGCACTAGCGGCCACCCTCATCAACAAGATCGGATGCCTTCACGAGTTGGGGCGACCAAGAGAAGGACTAGCGGCATGCGACAAACTGATTGATTGTTTCGGCACTGGTGGTCCCCCGCAGGTTTCCATATCACTGGCGGCGGCTTTTCTGGCCCGTGGACTCATGCAGGGCGAACTGGGACAGCTGGACGATGAGCTGGACGCCTATGACGACGTTGTACGGCGCTTCGGATCCAGCGAGTCGGTTCCCATTCTCTCCATCGTTGCGCATACGCTTTTCGGAAAGGCTGGCAAACTGGGTATAATGAAGCGGTGGAGGGAATCCATCGATGTATGCGACCAAGTCGTCTGTCGCTTCGAGGGGGCTGCATCCTCGGAACTGCTGGATATCGTAGTGCGCACGCTACTTCTTAAGATCAGTGTATTGGGCGTTCTGGGTCGAACCGAAGATCAGCGTTCTACTTTTGATCAGGTTCTGTCACGGATCCTACCACGGCTGAATTCTATTTCTAAATGGACGCTTGAATCCTTGATGCATGCCAGCCTCGAACTTGGAATCGACCGTTCGGCCGTGCTGATCAGGAAGTCCCCTTCCGCCGATCGACTACTTGCCCTCACTACCGCACTCGAGCTCGAGATGGGCATGCAGCCCCGGGTCGCTGTCGAGGTCCAGGAGGTCGCGCGCGATATACTCAGAGACCTCGCCCGGTTTCGGGAGGACCGCTGAAAAGGCCTTCGCAGTAGCCCCCAGGTCTCCCCGGGCGGCGCACAAATCCGACCGTGCGCACTAACGCATCTGGATGTTTTCTTGGGTAGCGCTGCCGCGCATGACGTTTCGGCAAGCCAACCCGCAGCCGTAACCGATTCATCCTATGGGACGCGCAGTCAGCATCCAGCGCTGCGTTCGGTACGTCGAAGGACTGCACGGTTTCCCTTAGGGCTGGAGAAAAATTAACCTATCTGCCTAGTTGGCCTGTGGTCAATTTCGCCTGCACTCGTGGGTGCGCAACACCCCTGCGGATGCAGCTCACGAGCACGATGCTGTACACTCCCCAGACCCGCCACAGCATCCAACAGCGGATGCCGCTCAGCGTCCGGGTGAGCAGACACGTGTTGCGCGTACGATAGGCTCGCCGCCCATCCATCAGGGCAAAGGCCCCGATACAACACGTTCAACGCCGCGTTAACGTCGCGGCACTGGGTCTTTCCGCACATGGCACAACGATGCTTCCTGTCAGCCAGGCGTAGCCTTTCCTCCGGCTTGTGATGGCAAGCGCTGCATCTCTGCATGGACAATAACGGACATCAGGCCGCCAAGGCGACCGATATAAGCGCAAGCCGCCCACCGTCGCACGTAAGCGTTTCTGCGGCGAAGACTGCTAGGAAGGCGCCAATGGAGGCCTGCTATTCCTCACTAATTCATCAAAACCTTTCTGCATACCATTGTCGGCATGCCTGGCAAGGTTGTGGTTGCGCATCCAGCCGTCTTTCAGGTTTTGACGACGCAGCCCGTCCAACGTGAAAACGTTGCTCTTCTTGCGGTTGCACGGGCCGCACAACAAGATGCGATTGTCGATGGAATTAGGGGCCTGAAAACCACCCGCTCGACCACGCCTAGGTGTGATATGGTCCAGCTGCATGAACTCCAGCTCTAATTGCCTGCCACAGCCTGCACATGTGATAAGATCGGAACTACCGGAGCGCTGCCAGACTGCAAGGTGTTCCTTCATCTGTCGGTTAGTCAGTTTGTACCATGGTTCCTGGATCCTTCTCCAGTCCCAGATTGCTGCTAACCTTGCACCTGCACGGTTACCTTCATCCGTACGATCAGGCAGGCAATCCGTATAGATCACATCACCGAAGCTGAATATTTGTGAGGCTCCACCATGCTCTCCATTTATGCTGTATCCCAGTCGTCGAAACCGTGCAAGGACGACCTCGTGTCCCTTTGGCCAGATATCGACGCCAACCCACCGCCTACCCAGACGTTCTGCTGCTACGCACGTTGTCGCACAACCTGCAAAGGGATCGAGTACTATATCCCCCTTGTTCGAACTGGCCTTGATGATTCTCTCATAGAGGACAAGAGGTTTCTGTGTCGGGTAACCGGTGCGCTCCTTGGCCATATTGTTCAGTGATGGGATGTCCATCCACGTGTCTGTACAGCCTTTCTGCATGCCCTTCAGCCTTGCACTGGTAGCCGGAATGGTTGGCTTGTGGAAGGTGTGTGCCTTCAGCGATATAGCCTTGGTATAGTACAAAATGACATCGTGCTTTCTGGACCAATACCGTTTGCTGCTCCCCCCAAGTCCGTAGCTCCAGATGATTTCATTGCGGAAGCAGCTGGGCTTGAATATGGCATCCAGGCAGGCCTTCAGATAGTGACTTGCTGTCGGATCACAATGTAAGTAGATACTGCCTGTGGGCTTGAGTACCCTGCGCATCTCCATTAGGCGAACAGCCATGAAGCACATGTACGCCCCCATACCTTCGGAATGCGCGAAGCGGGCGGATTCAATCGCCTCGGCTAAGGGCTGATTATCGTTGTTAATAGTGTCTTTCCACTCTTCATGGATATCTGCCCAAGTCCACCTGTCCTGAAACTGTGCGCCTTGCGCAAGACTGTCTGGCGTAGCGTGAAAATTCCTGCTCTTGTTAAAGGGCGGATCGGTTGCAATGAGGTCCACGCTATCGCTGTTCATGCGGTGCAACACATCCAAGTTGTCGGCATGATATAGCGTGCGGTTCTTCCAGTTGGGTGTGGACATGAACGCCATCTTTGAGCGCAAGCTCGAACTCTGGCACAGAAACCTGGTTCACGACGCACGTGTAGCTTCAGGAGGGCGGCGCGCTACTGTTTGGTACGGGAACTCTTGGGGTAGGTATCGCTCGCTCGGCCTAAGCCCTGCCCTATATCCATAAGGGATATCTTAACTTGTTCAGTCGTAATGCTTACTCTTGCAGCATGTTCGAGCAGAATCAGATTTTGCGGACTCTAAGTGCGCCCCGGGGGCGCATGCGCTTAAAGAAGGTGCTCTCCGACGAGAGCCTTCGCAATCGCAACGCGATTGCGCGCCGTACGTGCGAGGACTTTGGATTTGTAGATGCCAAAGGCAGGGCACAAGTAGCTACCTGCGCGAAAGCCCTCTTGAAGCTGGAGGCGCGGGGTGAGATCACGCTGCCAGCACCGCTCCACAATTATGCTGCGCAGGCTTCGCCCCGCCTGTTGGACGAAGCGGTTCCTCCACCGGTGGCGATGCCAGCGATATTGGGTAAGGTGAAAGGTCTTGCACTGGTAAGAGTTCGGACCGCAGCACAGCGTGCGGTGTGGAATACCCTGCTGCACCATGAGCATCCTCGTGGTACGACCACCTTTTTTGGTGCACAGCTGCGGTACCTGGTAGTGAGCGCACATGGATATCTGGGCGCGGTAGGCTTTTCCGCCCCGGCCTTGCGCTTGGTCGCAAGGGAACACTTCATGGCATGGAGCGATGCCCAACGTCAAGCGCACCTTTACCGCATCTTCTGTTTGAGCCGCTTTCTGATACGCGGCACCTGCAAATACCTGGCCAGTCATGTACTCAGCAGGGTGTTGAAGCAGTTACCTGACGACTGTTATGCGCATTATGGATACCACCCCTGGTTGATAGAAACGTATGTGGAACCTCCATGGAAAGGTACGTGCTTCAAGGCGGCCAATTTTCTGCACATCGGCTATACTGCTGGGCGCAAGCGCTACGCACATTCCAAAGAAGAAGCGCGGAAAGCCTTGTTCATGTACGCAGTGGACCGTCGGTGGCGCTCGTACTTGGGCGTACCCGAGGTGGCACTGCGTCCGGTCAGGCAACCGCATGAAGGCATGGACGACTGGGTTGAGGCAGAGTTTGGAGGTGCTGCGCTGGGAGACAACCGGCTGTCCACGCGGCTGGTGAAGAGCGCATCGTTGTTGGCCGAAGTGATAGGAAAGCCTATAAACTCCCATATAAGCCATAATAGGGCGGCGGTGCAGGCCCATTACCGGCTTCTGAGCAACCAGAAGGCGGACGTAACTCCCGAAAACATGCTGGTGCCGCATCGCAAACGTACGATTGAGCGGATACGGAGTCAGAAGGTGGTACTCTGCATACAGGATACCACCAAGCTGAATTTCAGTACGCGACCCGCCCGTGAAGACGTGCAGGTCATAGGTACCAACCAGACGAAAGCAACATCCCGTGGGATGCCCCTTCATGCCACGCTGGTTACTACTACCGATGGCCTGCCCCTGGGGATATTACGTTGTAGTTATCGGGATCCAGATACGGGACCGCTCAAACCTCGATCGCAGCAGTGGTTAGACGGATTTCTGGACATCTGCGAAGCAGCAGAGGAGGTTTCCAAGCAGTGTCGCCTCATCTGCGTGATGGACCGGGAGGCAGATAACTTTGCGCTATTTGCCGCCCAGCAGGCACAGGATCGCGTGGAAATCCTGGTACGCGCCCGTCATGACCGAAGACTGTCGAAGGATAGACAGCTGTATGAGACGCTTCGCAGCGGTCCTGCCGCAGCGAAGGTGGGAATAAAGATCCAACGGATCACGGCGCGTGAGAAGTCTTCAAGGAAGAAGGTGCGCCGCGGGCGCAGTCACCGTATCGCCCAAGCCGAGGTACGCTACCATTGCGTACAGTTGCCCGCCACCGAGCCGCAAGTGGATCCCGTAATGATGTACGGCGTGCATGTCCTGGAGATCGCGCCCCCGAAGGGAGAGAAGGCGGTGGAATGGTATCTGCTGACCAGTATGGCGGTGCACAGCGCAGAAGAAGCGGTGCAGATCCTGACTTATTATACGCGGCGATGGCGTGTTGAGGACTTTTTCCGTGTGCTCAAGAGTGGCTGCAAGGTGGAATGCATGGGAATGCGTTTGGGAACGCGTCCAGAACGTGGGTTGGCGATTCACTGCGTGATCGCCTGCTATGTCATGATGCTCACCTTACTGGGGCGTGCCGTCCCTGGATTAGACGCTGAACTGATAACCTCTCCAATGGAGTTGGTTACTCTTTCCAATTATGCTCGGGCGGATTAGAGCGAGTATCTACCATTTGCTTAGCTACGAAATGTTGCCAGCAGTGTATCCCGTAGGGCTTGGCTACGACTATGGCCATGGGAGCAGCATAATGTCTTGTACCTGTCGCGCAGCAACGCACGAGCCATTGGCACGCTACGAAGGAGTATCACCGGCATCGTAAGTACCTGATACCCGTAATGCATGTCTGAACGGACATTGAGTAACGGCATGTCGAAACCTTACGGACTCCGAAGTACACAGAGCCAGCAAGGGTGCTGGCATGCTCACTCGTCGCTGCGACCTGAGCACTATTGCTGGGCCTGAAGACATGTCCGACGCACCCGCAAAGTCGTCAGACTAGCTCTCTATATGGGTAAGGAGCAGCACTTGGTGCTCAAGGTGAATTCAAATCTCCCAGCCCGGACGGTATTCGCGGGTTAAGTAGGCGTTAGCCTCGTCGTCGTTGGTAAAGATCATCGCATCGGCATCCCACATCAGGTGCCTACCCGTGCGCAGCGCCACAGCAGCCAGGCACGTAGCCTCTGCCAGATCCTTAACATTGATGAAACTGCCGCGGCTCTGCTTCGCCTCCTTCATGGCACCCACATACTCGTCGACAGGATCCACCACATCCTCCTCAGCACGAGCTGCAGGGATGGACCCGACCAGCGCAGTCATGCGGTCCTCTGGCAAAAGCCGGAAATTATGGCCCAAGAAGTTGGCCAGAATCGTGCCGTACTCCCCGACATAAAGGATGCCTTCGCGAGGCAGAGACTCCCCTCGGGGCAGCAACCCCTTGGCCAAGCGCGGCTTCATCCCGCCGTCATACCAAAAGATATCCAACTCTTTGTGCTCGAAATGGACCGTGCTGGCATCAGGAAAAGCCACTGCGGAGCGCCGCCACTGACACTGGTTGCCCACAATGACACATCCCGTCGCAGGCGTCGCGCTCACGCTCACCACCGGGCCGGGGTCAAGCGTGCGATAGGTGCGCCACAGGCTGTAGTTACCCATGTCGCCCAGACAGCCGGCACCGAAGTCGTACCAGCCCCTGAATAGCGCATGCGTGTAGTCGAGATGGTACGGACGGTCAGGCACGCAGCCCAGCCACAGGTCCCATTCCAAGCCGTCTGGGACCTCCATGGGGGTAGCTGGATTATCCAGCCATCCCTGCGGCCATACCGGCCGATTGGTCCAGTTGTGCACCTCCTTCACCTTACCGATGATGCCCGCATGAAGCCAATCCTTTAGCTGGTAAAATCCTGGATCATTGTTCCATGCCATCAGGTGCGTCGTTACTCCGGTCTCTTTGGCAACCTCCACGCAGCGCCTGACTTCGTTGCATACATTGGCCAGGGTCTTGTGGGCCACTACATGCTTTCCGGCCTGCATCGCATGGACATTCACTACGCCGTGCAGATGGTCTGGCGTCATATCGATGACTACGTCGACCGACTCGGATTCCGCCAGCATCTCGCGGTAGTCTACATACGTCTTGCAGCCGTTATAGCTGCTCTGCTCACGGATAGCCGCGTAGTAATGCTCGATAAGCTCTCTGCCCGCTTCGCGGCCAGCACGGATGCCTGTCTCGCTGCCCCAGCTCTCGTTGCCCATAAAGCGACGGATGCGATCACGCAGTCCATGCTGACTCCAATCGCGGTAGTCGTCCGAGTCACGGTTTGGGTCGCAGACGGCCACAAGTTGCAGGTCCTCCCGTGGTAGCCAATCCCCCATTAGCTGCCGAAGAGCCTGAGTGCCGCTCCCTACAAGCGCGGCATTCAATCGGTCGCTGGGGGCGACAAAGCCCGGGCCGCCCAGCACTCGGCGCGGAACAACGACGGCCGCGGAAACTCCTGCGGCGGTGGCCAGAAACTGGCGGCGGCTAAATGAAGCGGACATAAGCACCTCTGATCTTGTCCTATCAGAATACAACTTCCTTGCGAAATATACGAATTATGCTGCAGTGTTGACCCTTAGCGCGTATCTTTGTGCGCAGCATGTCGTTGTGTGTCGTCCGAATCTTTCGTTATGCAGACAAGAAGACAGTTTTTGCAGTCTACCGCTGCCGCAGCCGGGGCTGGGTTGCTGATGCCGCGCCTTACTTCCGCTTTCGGTCCCCGCACGGACCTTACCATCGGTTTTCAGACGTGGGTTGTGCGTGAGGCGCTGGAGGAAGACATCACCGGATCGCTGAGCAGCCTGGCCGACGCTGGTTACGAGTCGTTGGAGCTCTGTTCTCCGGCAGGGTATGGCAAGTATGGATTCGGCCATATGGCCCAATATGGTACGGACGGCCTCAAAGGTATCATTGGTGATGCCGGACTCAACTGCACCAGCAGCCACTTCACTATCGCCGAGCTGCGCGAGGATCTGATGTCCAGCATTGGCTTCGCCCAAGCGATGGGACTAACACAGATGGTGGTAGCGCACCCGGGACTCGGCAGTGAGGCCACGCTCGATGATTACAAGGGCGTCTGCGATGAGCTCAACACGATGGGCAAAGCGACGCTTACCGATGGGCTCCAGTTCGTGTACCACAACCACAACTTTGAATTTGAGAAGCTGGAAGGCGAGCTGATTTATGATGTCCTTCTGGCGCATCTGGATCCTGAGGTGGTCAAGATGCAGTTCCAGGTGTGGGTGGTGATCGCCGGGTACAAGGCCGCCGACTATTTTCGTGCACACCCGGGGCGCTTCATTTCGGCGCACCTTTCGGACTGGTCCGGTGAAGACGAGACGCAGGTGCCCATTGGCGCCGGAGTGGTGGACTGGGCCGACTTTTTCGATGCTGGTAAAGAGGGTGGCCTTCAGAACATATACGTGGAGATGGGACCAGACACGCTGCCCGATAGCGCCACTTACCTCAAGGGCCTTCGCGCCGACTGATCCGGCGCGACCAGCGCGTTAACCGGTCGCTATGCGCTGCCGCGCTTCGGCGAGCGAGTCGGCAAACGGCGGGCGCAGGACGCCCAGCTCCGTGATGATGGCGCTAATAAGGTGGTGTGGCGTCACATCAAACGCCGGGTTATAAACGTGCACGCCGTCCGGTGCAGTCTGCTTCCCGAAGCCGCGTGTCACCTCGTCGGCCGCACGCTCTTCGATCCTTATCCCTTTCCCGCTCGCGGTGGCAAAGTCCACGGTGGATAACGGCGCAGACACGTAAAAGGGCAACCCGTGTGCCCGGGTCACCAGTGCCAGCGAATACGTACCGATCTTGTTCGCCGTATCGCCATTGGCTGCTATACGGTCCGCACCCACAATCACCGCATCAATGCGCCCCTCCTTCATTACGTGCGCCGCCATAGAGTCGGTGATCAGCGTCGTTTCCACGCCTGCTTTGCCGAGTTCCCACGCCGTAATGCGGCTGCCCTGCAATAGCGGCCGCGTCTCATCGACATACGCGCGCAGCCCCATGCCGCGCTCTCGAGACAGTATCAGCGGCGCTAGGGCCGTTCCGTAGCCGCTAGTGGCGATGCCTCCGGTATGGCAGTGCGTCAGCACGCTCATGCCCGGCTTCATCACCTCAAGGCCGTATGCCCCAAGCTTCCGCCCCGCTGCACGGTCCTCGGATTCAATGGCGCGGGCTTCTGCCAGAAGCGCGTCGCGCAGCGCCCACTGCTGCCGTGGCTGCGCTTCCGCAACGCGCCGCATGCGCGCCATAGCATAGGGCAAATTCACCGCGGTGGGCCGTGTCGCTTCCAGGAACTCAATCGCCCGCGCGACTTCCTCGTGTGGGCCGTCTACCGGAACCCTGAGCGCCAGGACCACACCATAGGCAGCAGCAATACCGATCGCGGGGGCACCGCGCACGCGCAGCATGCGGATGGCCTCGGCCATCACCTCAGGAGTCTTGATACGCAGCCAGTGCTCTCTAGAAGGAAGCAGCGTCTGATCTAAGAGCCGAACAACATGCTCCTCCAAATTGTAGGTGAGCGGCGCAATCATAGGTCGTTCCTACTTATCCGCTCTACGCAACGATTCCTGCTCCAAACTAAAATGGACAGAGATGCGGTGGGAGAATCCCAACTCTGACGCAAGGCCGCCAAAGTCGCCAAACCCATAGTCAATGGCAAAAGCATACAAACGTACACCAGCCCCTACCGACGGAACGATGTCCAGTCCGTAGCCACGGGTGCTGCTGATGCGGCTGATGCCAGCCCGAAGCGCCAGCACATCGCTAAAGCTGAACTCCGCACCTGCGCGCGGATGTACCGACAGGTCTCCCACGCTGAAGGCGTTGGCCTGCTGACCGTCAAAAGCGACATCAACGTCCATACCAACGGTTAGCGCGTTGCGCAGCCCTACCGGAAAAATGATGCCGCTGCCAAGCCGGGCCACAGGCAGAACAAGGAAGGTTTCTCCCGTGGGTAGTTCCTGCGCAAACACCTCCTCAAACGTATACGGGTTGCCTGTGCTAGGATTGGTACCATCGATGTTAAATGCAGATGGGTTGACGCTCCAGCTCTGCAGCATGGTGCTGGCATCCTGCAATTGGAGGCCCAGCAGAAAACGCTTGCCGCGATGCTGCACCCCGATATCGAAGCTGTAGCCCCACGCATCAGCAAAGTCACCGATCGATCTCCGCACAATTTTGGCGGACACGCCAACATAGTATCTGCCGCGCCAGCGCCGGGCATAGCTGACAAAAAACGCCATGTCCGCCGCAGAAAAGCTCGTTATGTGGGACTCTGGATCGGGCTTGGGCTGATTGCGCTCCGCATCCCACGCATTCAGCGTGTTCTTGATGTCATTCACGCCGCTGCGAAAAAAGCTGAACCCCACCGTGCTAGTGGCATTGATGGGATAGGCAGCGCCTGCGTAATCGAACGTGACCACGCCAGCAAAGCGTTCGGCGTGCATATAGGCGAATTCTGGATATACGGCCATACCCAGTCCGGCTGGGTTCCAGTACCCACTTGACACGTCTTGCGTGAGCGCGACATGGGCCCCGCCCATAGCCAGCGCACGCGCACCTACGCCTCCTGCCAAGAAGTCCGCCCCGTACTTGGCGATACGCTGAGCATGAAGCTCGGTGGGTGGCACTAGGCCCCACATGCCTGCGAGGCAACAGCACAAGGCGGCTTGCAGAAATCTATGCACGGCGATCAGCACTGTTTGAACGGGTTCCATAACAGGGTACACACCTCGCGGCCAGAAGGCGCAACCGAAACAGAGAAGAGAAGACCACAACTGCCGCGGCACCTGTTGGGAGGGGAGGGCATGTGCCAACAATCGAACTGATTGTGCGCTTGATGGCCCATAGTACACGCCTACCATTACTCCTTGGACGTGTGCAACGGCGAAGTGCCGCATTTGTTGAGCCCCGCCACCGGGCAGAGTCTCGGACCTGATCCTGCGCCTCATGCCAGACGCAACTGGTGGTCCGGTCGCCGCGCTGCCTGGGGACTACAGCGGCACCTGCTCCGCCGTGCGCAGGTAAGCGACAAGGTCCACCACCGCTTGGTCCGTAAGCGGTTCGAAAAGGCCTTCCGGCATCAGCGACATGTTCGACACCTCTATCGACTGGATATCACTGCGACTTAGCACCACTGCGGGCTGGCTCACCAGACGCATCGTGACCTGGCGATCCGTCTCCTGGGCAATGCTGCCTATATGGGTGCGCCCGTCACGCATCGTGACAATCACCATACGATAATCATCCTGGATCTCTTCGCCAGGACTTATCACGTTGCTCAGGACATAATCCAGACTGGTGCGGTTGCTTCCCGTCAGGTCGGGTCCCACCAGTCCACCCTCTCCATACATCTGGTGACAGGCGCCGCAGGCGGTTGCAAAGATGGCGCGACCCGCTTGCACATCCGCCTGCTGCAGCCTATCCACAGTAAGCAACGTGCGATACCGGGCTTCCAGCTCGATCTTATCATAAGGCAGCTGATCGATCGGGCCCCAGATTTCCACGAACCCGCTGCCCACGACACGCCTGAGCTGACGAGCCACATGTGGGGCCACGTCGGCGCGAGCCACCGCGCCCGACTCAATAGCTTTTGTCAGAAGCCAGCCGTAGCGGGGCCTAGATGCCAGTGCCTGCACCGCCTCTGCCCGCTCATTGGCGCTCAGCTTTGGATACAACTTCAACAGCTCCACGCCGAGTGCAGGCATGTCGAATGCCGCCATCGCTCGAATAGCCTCCACACGCATCTGAGGATCCTGCACAAGACTGGGCAGCAGCTCCGCCAGCTCATCGCGCTGGCTCAGTGCTAAGCGCCGAAGTGCAGATTGCCGTGCCCCTGCGTCGCCTTCCTCCTGGCTTAGAGTGGCCACGAGCGATTGCGCAGCTTCCAGATCGCTGAATGTGCGCGCAATACGCGCTGCCAGGTCCGTCGTGCGCCTGTCGCGGCTAAGTGCCCGTTCAGTCTCCTCCCATTCCGTCGGGCGGGCCGCATCGCGACGACCCTCAAGGCCAGCCAACATCCCTTCGAGTAAGGGCACACGTGCCCTGCGGCTGCCCGGCAGCGCACGCACCAAATCATCTGTCATATCCGCATCCACCACGCGCCGAGCAATAAAGCGTGTGACCAGCGGTAAGCGCGACTGATCGGCGATCGCGAGAGCAGCCGATGCATTTGGCTCAACGATCGGCTCCACTCCCGTCCATATCAAAAGCGGAATGTTTGGATCGTCGGCATCCTCTTCCCGCCTAGTAAGTGCAGCCGCCAGGGGCGCACGCCGCGCCACGTCTATGCGCTGCAGACCAGCAGCCAAGTACTTGCGAACAACGGGAGATCTATCCCGCTTGGCCATAGATACAAGGTGGTCTACGATGTCATCTGCCGGATTGCCGGCCTCCAGAAGGAGCTGGATTGCCCAGGCGCGCACATATTCATCAGTGTCGCGAAGCGCCTCAATGAGCCGCGCCTTGGGCAACCCTCCGGTCACATGTAGCGCCCACAGTGCCTTAAGACGCACAGTCGTGGTTGATGCTTGGGTGAAAAGGTCCATGAGAACCTGGACCGCCGCAGGATCGATGGTGCGCTCGGTCGCACGGTGCTGCAAAACCACCCGGGCGCGCCGCGCATGCCAGTCGCTGGGACTTGCCTGGTAGGCGGCTAGGCTTGAGTCAGAATGGCTTCGCAGATCTTCATAACGGCGGTCCCATTCGTCAGCGAGCGAGTTGGAGGGCAGAATGCGAAAGATGCGCCCGGTGTCCTTGTCATGAACGTCCGCGCCGCAGATGTCCGCGTCGTGCCAGTCCAGCACGTACAAACCACCCTCAGGCCCGATCTCCATGCTGAACCCCACCCACTGGGCGTTATTGGCCAGCATGAAGTCGTCACCGTGTCGGGCTACGAATCCCGAGCGATCAATGTCGAGCACATCGCTCAGAACCGCATGCTCATGAATGTTGGCCATAAATAGGCGGCCCTGCTCCCGCCGCGGAAAGGCGTCTGACTGGTAGATGCGGGCTCCGCCATGCGCCGAGCGGTGACGGTGGTCGACGATAGGCGCTAGGTCCTGATAGATATACGGATTGAAGTGACGGCCTCCCTGGCGCTGGTAGATGCCCCCTGGAATCACGTGAAAAAGGTGCGGGATGACGCACGCACTGATAAACATTTGTCCGTGTGCATCATAGTCGATGCCCCATGGGTTGCTGAATCCGTGTGCTACAACCTCAAAGCGCTCCAGCACTGGATGATAGCGCCAGACCCCACCATCGATATCCACGCCGTCGCCCTTGAGCAGATCCTCTGGAAAGGGATCTCCCCCACGGTACATGGCAGTGCCCGGTTGCGGCTTGCGAATCTTGCTTGGCGTAGCAAACCCCTCAAGCCCGTACAGCCAGCCGTCTGGGCCCCAGTGCAGGCTATTGATGGTTTCGTGCCGGTCCCGGATGCCCCAGCCGGTTAGCAGCACCTGCACATCGTTAAGGTCGGCCCGATCATCGTTGTTGCTGTCTGGAATGAACAGCAGATGTGGAGGTGCTCCCACAAACACGCCGCCGAAGCCTGTCGCCAACGCGGCCGGAAAGGCGATCCCTTCCAGAAACACCGTCCGCATGTCGGCTCGGCCATCCCGGTCTACGTCCTCCAGAATGACGATACGGCTGTCCCCAGAGGAAGAAAAGCCCTCCTGGCGGGACTCATAGTCACGATTTTCTGCCACCCATAGGCGCCCGCGATCGTCCCACGCAAATGCCATGGGCTGCGTCAGCATGGGTTCGCCAGCCCAGGCAGTCACCTCATAGCCTTCCGGCACCGTCATCGCGGCAGCCGCCTCGTCCGGTGTCAGATAGGTGGCCTCGCGCGCTTCCTGCTGCGCGATGCCCCACAACGACGCGGTAGAATACATGGCACCCTCCTGGCCCGTGTATGCTTCCCAGCTTTTTCGAAGCTGCATGTCGTCCAGAGCGCCGCTGTACACCAGCACCCGATGCCGGATGACCTCGTCCGCCCCAGAAGGGATATGCCAGTCCCCCAGGCGAGCTCGCACCGGGCCCACGCCCAGCTGCCCATCCACGCGCCAAGGCTGAGGAAAGCCCCCGTTGGCAGGATGGTCAAAGATCGCTACATGCGCGAAGTCGGATCGTCCCTGAAGCTGCATCCCCACATCGATCCACATCGCACGCTTTCCCTCGGCCATCCGGTCACGCTGGCGCGCTGCGTTGACGGCGCTTCCAGCGATGCCCGGGTGCCATGGCATCCGAAGAAACAGCCCTCCATAGTCATAACGACCCACCGTAACGTCAGTATGGGCACGGCCACGCCAGACCAGATCCAGCACGAAGGTGTCGGGCTTGGCCTTCATCGCCCACTCCTGCGTCTCGGTCAACACCGCGGCGCCTGTCGAGTCCAGGAGGTCATAAGACACCTCCCAACGTACCGTTGGACCTTGGTCTTCTACCACCGTCACGTCACGTCGACGCCAGTAGTTACTGCCCGGATTGTGAAAATAGTCGCGGCCATTAAGGCGCGTAAGGCCCCAGTACAATCCCGTTTGGTGTGGGTGGTGGCCTGGACTGTATTGTGTCACCTCGCTCTGCCGGTCCGGCGACATGATGGGATGCAGAAACGGCCGGTGCGCTTCGGCCGCGTGTTGCACCAGGATCGGCGCCGCATCCTGCCCTTGGAACACCGACAGCGTGGCGGCAGAGTCGTTGTGCACCACATGGAGCAGCGCGTCTTCGAGCATGCTGCGCTGCTGGCAAGCCGCCCAAAGCAGGGCGAGGCATGGCAGGATTGCCCACGCCATTGGGAACATCTTATTTCTGTTTGTCACGTCCTTCGTTGAATATACCTTGGTATGCCTGGGGCTCAGGTCCGACGCATGCGGGCCGCAAACGTGCCATCGGCTGGGTGGTCTGGCGGTAAAGTTCGCAAAAAACCTTCACGCGACACTACGTCGCTAGGCACTAGATCCGCGGCGGTTTCCACCACAAAGTCCAGATGGCGCGCGAGAAAGGCCGCCACCTGGGCTTCATTCTCTTCCGCCTCGATGGAACAGGTGCTGTACACCAGGATGCCTCCTCTGCGCACTAGGCGTGCTGCCGCATCCAAGAGTTCCTGTTGCACAAGCGCGATTCTGTCGAGGTCTTCGGGGCTGCGCCGCCACCGGAGGTCAGCCCGTTTGGCCAGTACACCTGTGCCAGTACAGGGCACATCAAGCAGTACGCGCACAGCCGGCGGTATATCCAGGCGGCGAGCATCCGCGTGTGACGCTTCAATGATGGAGATGCCATGCGCATTGGCTGCCACCTCCAACGGCTGCAGGCGGCCCTCGTGCATGTCGTTGGTAATGATTGCTCCGCGATTGCACATCCTCTCGGCCGCGTAAAGCGTTTTGCCACCGGGCGCGGCGCACAGGTCAATGATACGTTCGTCGGGCTGCGGATCCAGAAGGCGCACCACCAGACCGGCCCCCTCATCCTGGACGGCGCAGCGCCCCTGCTCCATAAGGCCCGCCCGCAACAGTGGCCCGACCTTCGAAACGCGCACAAAGTCGTGCAGCCATGCCGGCTCCTGCCATGCCACGCCCAACTGCGTCAGCTGCGCTTTGAGCTGGGTCACCGATGGCATCTGCGGCGTGCAGCGGACGCCAAACCACGGCCGCTGATTGTTGTGCTTTAGCAGCTCCAGCGTTCGTGGCAGCCCCAGACGCTCTTGCCAGCGCCTCACCATCCAAGTGGGGTGCGAATGGCGCGTAGCTAGGTCGTCGGTAGTGTCCCCGCTGGACGGCTCTGGAAGCGTGCTGCGCAACATGGTGCGCAGCACGCCATTGACCAGACGTCCGGCGCCCGGGCGCACCATGGTGGACGCCAGGGTCACCGCGCGCGACACCGCCGCGTGCGGCGGACGATGGGCCACGAAACACTCGAACGCGGCGATACGCAGAATCTGCTTCAGCGGCGGCTCGACCTTCCGGTAGTTGCCACGGTAGAATGTGCTCAGCAGAAAGTCCAGCCAGCGACGCCAGCGCGTCACCGATGCAGTGAGGTCCATAGCCCTCCGTGTCGCACGAGGATCTTTTTCTGATTGCCGTACCTTACTTACGTATGCGCCCCCGACCTCTATCCTGAGTAGGTGCCGCACGGCCAGTCGATGCGCACGGACTGCAAGCTCTGGCATCAGGTAACGCCGGAATAACGGTCATCCGGCTGCGTATCAGGATTATGGCGCCTGCTCAGAGATCCATGCCGCTCCGACTTGATCATGTAGGGCTTGCCTCCAGAGACGTAGCGACGCTCCAGGAGCTTCTGGTCACCCATCTGGGGCTTACGTCCCATTTCAGCGAAACAGTGCGGCGGCAGGGGGTTCGCGTGCACTTTTTCGGGCCCGGCGAAACCTCTATTGAGGTTCTGGAGGCGCTGGGGCCCGACTCGCCTGTCGCCAGGTTTCTTGCCAAGCGCACCGGTGGCGTGCACCACCTGGCCTTTTCGGTACCGAACATTGATGCGGCGTTTCAAGAGGCGCAGAGCGCTGGGCTGACCCCACTGGGGTCCCAGCCCAATATTGGTGCGGGTGGTAAGCGGATCTTTTTTCTTCACCCTCGCGACACGGCGGGCATCCTGTTTGAATTCTGCCAAGCCTCGCATCCCTTAGACCCCGTGGTTCTGATCGGCAAGAACCGCTGTCCTGAACTTGCAGAAGCACTTAGGGGCCGGGCCACGTTGGTGACCGCACCGTCGGTCGCGGCCGCGGGCCAAGAGGCCCAAAGTAAGCAACTGGGACGTGAACACTGGGTGGTGATTGGCTCCGGCCAGGAAGGACAGGCTTTGCACTGCGCTGATGCGTTCTGCCATTCGCTCACGCTCTATGCGATGGGCGCGCCTGCAGACGCGGCCACCGGCCAGTGCCGCGTCCCAGTCCTAGTCTGCGCCAACGCCGGGCACGCCGCCCAGGCCGTACGCCTGCATAGTCGGATAGCGGACAGCGACCTCTGTATCCTGCCTACAGGCCAGCAAGACAGGGGTAACGCGCACGCGGATCCAGAGCTGCTCACAGCGGTACTTTTGGCTCACTTCAGATCCGCGCAAGCGTGACGGACGCGCTGTTAGAGAAGATCGCTACGCTTCCAACGGTCAATGGCGTTTACCAGTTCAAAGACTCCGATGGCAGACTCCTCTATGTGGGTAAAGCCAAAAACATCAGAAGCCGCGTGCGCAGCCACTTCGGACGGCATGAGCAGCTCGAAGGCCGCCACAAGGTGCTGTACAGGAAAACGAGCGACGTTGAGGTGATTGTCACCGACACCGAAACCGAAGCCCTCATCCTGGAAAACAACCTTATCAAGCAGCACCGGCCACGCTACAACATAAACCTGCGTGACGACAAGTCTTATCCCTTCATCTGCATCAAACGCGAACCCTTTCCGCGCGTCTTTCCCACAAGGCGCCGCATTAATGACGGATCCAGGTATTTTGGTCCTTACACCGATGTCGGCAACATGCGGCGGGCGCTCCGTTCGGTTCGCCAAATTTTTCAGCTGCGAACGTGCACGCTGAATCTGAGCGAACGCGCCATCGCCCAAGGTAAGTACAAGACGTGCCTTGAGTACCATATCAAGAACTGTGCAGGTCCTTGTGTCGGCTACCAGACGCCGGAAGACTACGACGCGACCATCCGCCGCGTGGAGGCTTTTCTGCGTGGCCGGACGACGGCGCTTGTGGAGATGCTCGAATCTGCTATGCGCCAGGCGGCCGAAGCGCTTCGCTTTGAGGAGGCCGCACTGTTGCGCAACCAGGTGGCAGCCGTCAAGAATTATGCGGAAAAGCAAAAGGTGGTGACTGATACGCCTGTGGATCGGGATCTCTTTGCTGTTGCCACGCACCGCGAAGAGGATGTCGCATCGGCCGTGCGTTTCAAGGTCAGGGACGGTAAAATTATCGGTAAGCAGCAAAAGATTCTTTCTGGTATCGCGGGACACAGCGAGGCGGACCTTATGCAGACCTACCTGGAGCGCACGTATACGGAGGCCGCATTCATCCCCGCGGAGGTTTTCCTGGCTAGTCCGTGTACCAGCCCGGAGGCGCTAGAGGCGTATCTTGCTAGGCGCCGGGGGCGCCGAGTGCTGCTGAAGGTGCCCCAACGCGGCGAAAAGGCGGCGCTTATGCGCATGATTGAGACCAACGCCCGCGTAGTCATCGACGACTGGGTGCAGCAGCTGGTCCGGCGGGGTGAGGACCGAATCCCGTTCGCGGTGCGCGCTCTGCAGAAGGATTTAGAGCTCCCGCGCCTGCCTCGCCGCATTGAGTGCTTCGACATTTCCCACCTTGGTGGTACGGGGACCGTGGCTTCGTGCGTCGTATTTCAGGACGGTAAGCCGCGTAAGAGTGAGTACCGCAGCTACAGGATCCGCAGCGTGGCGGACGGCAAGGCGGACGATTTTGCCGCGATGCATGAGGTGGTGCACCGCCGCTATCGGCGGGTGCTGCGGGACCGCGCTCACGCCCAGCCAGACTTGGTTCTTATCGATGGAGGCAAGGGCCAGCTTTCGAGCGCCGTGCAGGCGCTTAAGGAGGTGGATGCCATAGGTCTCTTCCCTATGGTAGGGCTCGCCAAGCGTATGGAGTCTCTGTTTATACCTGGGGAGCCGGATCCCATCTTTATTGCCCGACAGAGCGCGTCCCTTCAGCTCCTGCAGCGCGTAAGGGACGAGGCGCACCGGTTCGCGGTGGAGCTGCAGCGGCGGCAGCGCCGCAAGAAGGCTTTGCATTCGGAGCTGCTGGACATCCCTCGCATCGGCCCGAAGCGCGCTAAGGATCTCGTCAAGACCTTCGGCACTGTTCGCAAGGTGAAGGAGGCCACGCCAGAGGCACTGGCTGCGGTTGTTGGGTCCCGAGCTGCCGCCTCTATCGGCAAATATGTGAAGGAGAAGGCCAAAAGCCCCAAACCGGGCTCGTGATTACGCCGGATCGCCACAACATGCTAACGCTCATAGCCGGCGGCCACCTCGTACAGGGGTGCAAGCGTTCCAGACCGACGCCTGTAGCGCCCGGGGCGCCATTCTTGACGAATCCATCGGCCTTCATGCTGCATGATTCTGCCGATCTGGAGATACTCCAGGGAAAACTGCTTAGAATGTTTACTCCCGATGTGCGGATACCCACGGGCAACAGTGACTGCAGCCTGTACGTTGATGATGCCACCTGCGGCCCATGCGTGCCGACTCCTGTAAGATCCGCCGCTTATACGCCAAGGTATAGCGCTGCCGCTTCGGACGCAGCGGAAACTCAGTGGGCGGCACGCCAGGGCGGCTATTCTGGACGGTTGAATCAGGCTTTTTCATGGTAGTTGAATTCATGTAGTGAACGAGGAAATCCAGCCGCATTCCCGTCGCGCCATGTGCAATGCTGCATAATCGCTGAGCCAAAAAGTGTTGCGCATATTATAGGCACACAGAGGTATGGCACTTTCTGCCAGGGGCGCCATAAACAGGACAAGGGCATCGGACCGCGCACCTTACGCCAGCCGCTCTAGGTACGTGTATGACAGCTAAGCAGCTTTTCTTTACTATCGGGACAGGATGGCGTCCAATCCGGGACACACCCTTCCTTACCGGCAGAGCTGAGACATCATCGTAACCAAGGTGCTACGTAGCGGCCTAGCGAATCTTAACCAGAAGTTAAGACCCACGCACGTAGCCAAACTGCTGCGCCTGCCTCCTCAATAGACCTTGAAGATATGCTCAACTACATCTGGGGTGGTCTGATTGTGTTCAGCCTGCTCTTTGCGCTCACGAGCGATGTGCGCGACATGGCCGAGGACACCTATGCGAATGGCCGGCCTCTGCCGGTCACGGTGACGCTTGACGGTGCCCTTGACTCCGAAGCGCGTCGACAGTCGGCTACGGTGCATGCAACGCCGGCGGTCTTTGCCGAGCACTTTGGAACGACGGCTCCTGACGCACCGCTCGTGCTTGACGTCGAGCTGATTCAAACCAAGGAGGGAAATCAGCTCCGCTTTGACCAGAATAGTGATCTTCCCGAGCCACTGCGCACGATGTGCGACGCGCATGCCCGCGATGACGACTGCAGAGCGACCCTGGAAGGCACGCCAGTGGGTGGCGCGTTTGTCGCAGCGGTAGCCTTTGCGCCTGTTCGATGGGTCAAGATGAACGCCATCGCGGCGGCCGCACTGGACTTTGCCGAGACTGCGGTGACGATCGCGCTGGGGCTTATCGGCGGCCTAGGTCTGTGGATGGGACTGCTAAAGATCGCCGAAGCATCCGGCCTCCTGTACTCTTTGGTCCGACTGACGCAGCCGTTGCTCAGGCCGCTGTTTCCCAAGATTCCAGAAGGACATCCGGCGATGGGTATGATTGTGCTGAATCTGACGGCCAACATGCTTGGGCTCGGCAATGCCGCTACACCCTTGGGCATCAAGGCCATGCAGGAGCTACAGACGCTCAACCCGTCGGAGGATACCGCCACCGACAGCATGGTAATGCTGTTGGCTATGAACACGGCCAGCGTCCAGATCGTGCCGCCCGTACTCCTGGTCGCCATCATGGGGCTGCATGTGAACCAGCTCTTTTTCTCCATCCTTATCACCACCGCGCTATCGCTTGTAGTGGCGATTGCAGCGGCCAAGCTGCTGGGCCGCCTTCGGACTTACCGGCGCACCAACCCTGAGACAAGCTGATGGAAATCCTGAGACTGCTAATAGACTATACGTCCGCCTTTGTGTTGCCCGCTATCATTGTGGGCTTCCCGCTGTACGGGATGATCAAGAAGGTGCGCGTATACGAGGAATTTGTGGAAGGTGCCAAAGAGGGCTTTGGGGTCGCGGTAATGATCATCCCCTATCTCATAGCGATCCTGTTTGCGATCGGTATGTTTCGGGCCAGCGGCGCTCTGGATTTCTTGACCGAGGGCTTGCGCCCGGTGCTGGGTGCGATCGGCATACCGTCCGAAGTGGTGCCTATGGGCCTGATCCGGCCCTTGACCGGCTCCGGCTCCGCCGCCGTTGTGCTCGACATGATCGGCCAACACGGAGAAGACTCTATCCTGGTCAAGATGGCAGCCACCATGTTCGGGTCTACCGAGACCACGTTTTACGTCATCGCCGTGTATTTCGGCGCTGTTAACATCAGAAAGACGCGTCATGCCGTGCCAGCAGGTCTTATCGCCGACATTTTCGCAATGTTCGTAGCGGTGTACATAGTGCTTCTGCTGTTCGGTTAAGCGGGGCGATGGCCAGGATGCGTTGCCTGTACCTCGGCGTATCCCTTCCTCTACTCCCGCGATGCCCCGGGCGTCCTATGCGCACGAGGCAGCCACGCAATGCTGCTACGGGCTCATGTGGCTAACTGTGCGCCAGCCTGTGCCACCAGCGCCGCCGCCTTAGAAACCGACGGTAAGCGCGCACGTGATTCTCGGCTTAAACTGATGCTGTCTATGGCCAGCGGGCTGGCTTGCCACGATCAGCGGGCCTCAATCATGTTTCCGGTGAGACGATCCGCAGGCGTCTAGAAAACGAATATGTTCAGACGAGCTGGCAGATCGCTTGCGTCAATTCGGACGGTGTATTCGCCAGCCTGCAGCGGTCTGTCCCAAGGAGTCGTGATCGGCAAGGAGTTGCGTTTACGACTCATTGCTCAGATGTGGTTTTGCATTCCGACGTGAGCGTTCGGTCCAGCATCCGTGCATCGCTCTTGTACGCCAGGTGGCTGACTGTTGCAGCACTGCAGCACTGCACCAAGTCCTCCACCATCTAGAGCCATACGTCACAGGCAAGGAAGCCAACGTGGCCTATCGAACGACATGGCGCCTGATCTCGGTTCGTCTCCGCGCGTCGCTCCACTCTGTCGACAGCCTCGCTATCGCACCGGGACCACGGCAAGGCAGTGAGCTTGCCTAAGCATGCCCCCTCACCACTCCGACGCTCCTGTACCAGCCCTGCGCCTGGGCAAGTGGAGCCTTGGCTAAGTCCAACATCCCCGCAGGGCTCCCCGACCCTTAGCAGCGTTTCGTCGCGGGGCGCGACCATTGCTGCCGACGAGCCTAGTGCCGCAGGAAAAACCCCACGCTGACAGGCCCGCGCCACCAAGACACGCAGCTGCGAAGCTGCTCTGCGCCGACTCATGCTCCTACGAATGGGCAGGCTACAGCTCAAGCACACTGTTTTCGCTGAAGTACGGCGTCGGCGCCGTCGCATCAGCGTCCGCCTCGTTGGCCCAGCGCTTGCCATCAATAAGGTAACGGAACTCCACACGCGTGCCCGGCCGAAACGATACCCGCTTATGCCATATACCACGCCGCCTGTTAAGCGCCATAGCATGACGGGTAACGCTCCAGTCATTAAAGCTGCCCGCGATGACAACGCTTTCGGTAGCCTCCGCGGCGGGGAATGAAAACATCACGCGGACTGAACGCCCCTTGGGGCTGAGACTCTTCGTGATCATCGTGTCTGAGAGGTCTGGTGATCAGGTCAGGCAGGCTTACGGCGCACGACAGAAAGGTTCGATTAGCAAGCGCTTCCATGATGCTGGATTGATACGATTTTCATATTACGCGCCGCTGGCCGCGACTTGGAGGGGGGCACACCTGGTAAGTGCTGCTAAGATCCCTGCTGAGCAACGGGTGCTTACTGCCGCCTATAGACTGATGCCCACGCTTGTGGCCCCTGTCGCCTCCGGCCCCATACTACGTATTGCCTGCACGCTCATCTGCGGTTCCGCGTGTGCCCACGGAGGCATGTTAGGCTCCGTCCAGTTTGTGCATGTCATCGCGGACGCTGGTCCTGTGGATCTATATTGACGATCATCTCTTTGCTTAAAGGTGACATACCTGGCAGCCACCCCTTGTCCTCCGGTCCAGGTCGCTGACTATACTCTTGCGGTATACGATACGTAGGCGGATACGGCATTCGCGTACTCCCTTACACGCTGGTCGCTCTTAGTCGCTGCCGGATCCCGCAGCCTATTCGCCGCCATCGGCACGCGAGATTCGCCTCACGTCGTGCTGCGAACCGGTGTTCAGCCAGCGGCCGAGCGTTCGCGTGTTCAGGGCCATTCACGGCGCACCCGACACCGGGCCGATAGACCTGCACATGCGAGACCCGTTTGGCAGTAATGGAGTCGTTCGCATGCTTTTCAACAACTTCGGCTTCGGCTGCGCTGGCATCTACGAACGTATCGCGCTGCAGGGATTCAACTATGAGGTGATTCAATCCGCAACCGACATCGCCCTCGGCACTTACTACCTGAAAATTAGCGGATTCACAAATCTGACCGGCGCGCTGATCCTCGCCGGTCGCGGTCTATCTAGGGTGGGCGGACTGACTCTTATCGGCGCTGATGCGGATGGTACAACATTGTCTCCCGACGTTTCGACGGGCGTTGCCATCTACGCCCCCGAACTCCATAGTACACTGAGTACCTATCCGTCACCCGCAAGCAGCGCAGTACATATCGCATGCCATACGCAACATCTTTCCAGCGTGTCAATCCTCATCGTGGATACAACTGGCCTCCGAGTAGTCACGCTGCATGATGGATGGCACTCATGCGGTGAGATCGATGTGGTCTGGGACGGACGCACGCGCGTGGGCACACCTGTGCCTGCCAGCCCATATTTCGCACGATGCCAGACGCCGAACACCACGCTCCAGAAGCATCTGGTGCGGATACCCTAGGCTCGCGACCCTCGATCCACCACCCAGGCAAAGACCCAGCGCACAAGCCCCACCATCGGCCCCAATCGCTGAGCGAACGGGCCTCAAGGTTTCAGTAGACCCAAGACTGAGCTGGCAGCTCTAGGATTCTTCGATGCAGTAACACCCGTTATGCATGGTGGCGGTGCTTGCTGACGCGGCATCTTTGGAACAGTCACCCTGTACCCACTGCATATATGCATCTTTATGATTGTAGGTACATATATATGTGTGTTAACACTACTTGCCGTCCCTTAAGCCCATGCCGACAACGTTTCGCCCGTATGCACCAGAGGATCCGGTTGTGATGCCACCATTGCTCCGGGACTGGCTTCCAGAGGATCATCTGGCGTTTTTCGTGTCTGACTTTGTAGACCGCGCGGACCTTGCGCCCTTTCTTACTCCATACGAGGGGGATGGGCGCCGCAATAGACCCTATCATCCTGCCATGATGTTGAAGGTGTTGATTTACGCTTATGCCACAGGGGTCACCTCATCGCGGCAGATTGCGCAGAAGTTGGAGACTGATATTGCCTTCCGTGTACTGGCGGCCAATAACATGCCGCATTATCGTACGATTTGTGCGTTCCGGCAGCATCATTTTCAGGATTTCCGCGCTTTGTTTGCTCAGGTCGTCTTTATGGCAAAGAATTCTGGATTGATTGATTGGGGGAAGGTTACGATTGATGGCACCAAAGTCAGGGCGAATGCGAGTAAGCGTAAGGCGATGAGCTACGCGCGAATGAGCAAGGCGGAGAAGCGGCTGCAGTCAGAGGTTGACGCGCTGTTGGCGCAAGCGCAGGAGGAGGGTGAAGTAGATGACGCGTTGTTAGGAGAGGAAGTGCGGGGCGACGAGTTGCCGCCGGCGCTGTCTACTCGCGCAGGTCGTAAAGCCGCTCTTGATGCAATGGAGGCGGAGCGCACGCGTGCGAGCAAGGCGGTTGGCAGCAAAACGCAGGGGGTTGACACGACATAGCCCACCGAGGCAGTGGAGTCGTCCCCATCGTCTCCAGAATTGCCGACGAATACGACCGGCCTGTTCGTAGAAGTCCCCGCGGATAGCAGTGTGGAGGAGGAGATTGCACGCAGGCGGAAGAAGCTTGCCAACATCCGAAAGGCCAAGTCCAACTTGAAGGCCAGACAGCGAGAGCGGGATGAGGCTAAGGGGCGTAAGCCGGGTCAGAAGCGCAATCCGAAAGGGGGTCCAGCGTACAAGCGTCCGTTCGGGGAACCCGAAGCCAAGGCACAAAGCAATTTTACCGATCCCGAAAGCCGCATCATGCTGACGAGCCAGGATGGCTTCCAGCAAGGTTACAATGCACAAACGGTAGCGGACGGGCGCAACCAGTTTATCGTGGAAACACGCGTGACTAACCAGGCTACAGACCAAGATCAGCTTTTGTCGATGGTAACGGCCACCCAAGACACCTATGATCAGCAGCTAGCTATTGTGATAGCGGACGCAGGCTATTGCAGCGAGGCCAATATCACCGCGTTGAACGCCCGCGGCATAGATGGCTATATCGCCGTCGGTCGGGAAAGCGGGAAGGTGGTATCCATCAATCCAGAGACACGGCCCGCTACGGACCGCATGTGGGACAAGCTGCGCACGAAGGAGGGGCGCGCGGTCTACCGTGAGCGCAAGTGGCTCTCGGAGGCACCCAACGGTTGGACAAAGTCTGTCCTCGGCTTTCGACAATTCAGTGTTCGGGGACTGAAAAAGGTTGCTGGCGAGTGGGACCTGGTGTGCTTAAGTCTGAATCTGAGAAGGCTATTTGCAATGCAGGTGGCAAATGTGACGTAAAGGCAACAAGAATCAGGTGAATAGGGCTGCTCCAAGACAAGAAAGGGCTGCCAACAGACACCATTTCCCTTGGGCTGTACGGCTGACCTGCAATCCGGCCCACGAAAGCAAATGTGATCGTTCCTACGGCGAACGCCCCTAGTCGTTGGTGTCCAGGATGTCGTCGATACGGTCGTCCAGGTCTTCCAGGTGAAGCTTGGTCATCCGATCCCGGGTCCGGGACACCGCGCGGCGGATGTCACGCTGCAATGACTTCAGCTCACCCCGCGCATATGCGCCCAGATCCGACTGGCTCACATCAACGTTAGGTAAGCCCAAGGTTGTAGCAAACGAGGGCAACTGTGGCGGCTGCGTAGTCATCAAGTACTCCAGACGCTCGAGATGGCCGCGCTGCAATGCACGACGGTAAGGAGAAATCGCGTGGCCCCGGCTGAGCTCGCCCCAGATGCCGCTGCGCAGATCCGCAAAGAGCTCCGCAACCGTATACACCTCCTCTTCGCCCATCGCCTCGTTTTCCATCATGCGACCCAGACGGTAGACTGACAAGAGTGTATTAACCGCACCCACCTGGTAAGATCTTATTCGATTCAATGCACCCACACCCTCGATGCGGCGCAACACGTCATGATTGAGCAGCCATTCCGGCGTGGTGAACACCTCACGGTCCAGCCATGCCATAGCCTCCTCCTGCCGCGCTTTCTCTACCGGCGTGTACACTACGCCGTCCTGGTCATAAGTCTTGAAGTTCTCGTAGTGCCCTCCGATGTTCATAGCCACATGTCCCACATAACGGTTCCACTGGCTGGTCACTTGCCCGTAGAGCTCGGTGAGATCTTCATAGTCCTTGGCATCTTCGGAGGTCCATTCCAAGAGTTGATCCAAGATCACCTTCAAGTTTGCGAGGCCGTAATCACTGGCCTTCACATTGTCGTTGCCCAAATCCTCATTCTGTGAACGGGGATCCACACGCAGCCCCTGTCGACCATAGAAATACAGGGGGTCGCCAGCTCGCTCTTTGACCCACTCGTTGAGCGTAGCACGCTCGTCGTCAGCCGAGGTGCCCTCTAACACGGAATAGCCCCACTTTACGGACCAGTTGTCATAAATCCCGACATCAGGCATAAGGTTCGTGACCCCGTCACCGGGCTGCGCCACATAGTTGAAGCGCGCATAGTCCATGATGGAGGGCGACGTGCCATGCGCATCAGTAAAGGACGGCGAACGCAGCGAATCCACCGGATACGCATAGCTGGATCCCCAGTTGTGGGGCAGACCCAGCGTATGGCCCACCTCGTGGGCTGATACAAAGCGCACCAAGCGACCCATTACCTCCTCTTCGAACTCAACGCCGCGTGCATCCGGGTTAACCGCCGCAGTCTGCACAAAGAACCAGTTGCGAAGGAGGTTCATCACGTTGTGGAACCAGCCGATGTCGCTCTCTAGGATCTCTCCGGTACGAGGATCATGGACATGCGGACCGAAGGCATTCTGAATGTCGGACGAGAAGTAGCGGATCACGCTGTAACGCACATCCTCAGGGCTGAACTCAGGGTCCTCCTCCTTTGAGGGCGGATCCTTGGCCATGATCGCATTCTTGAATCCGGCATGCTCAAAGGCGCTGTTCCAGTCCTCAATGCCCTGTTTGAGATAACGACGCCACTTCATGGGAGTGGCTGGATCGATGTAGTACACAATAGGTTTGACCGGCTCGACGAGCTCGCCGCGCGCATACGCCTCAGGGTCGGACGGCTCCAGACGCCACCGAGTGACGTAGCATCGCTCCACCGCCTTGTGCTCCTCACGGCCGTAATCGGTCATGGTCACACTGAAGTACCCTACGCGCTCGTCACACAGCCTCGGCTGCATCTTGTCCTCGGGCAGCATGATCATCGACTGGTTCATCTCGACCGATATCGTGGAGCCAGAGCTATTCGACGGCGGCTGAGCAGCATCATAGCTCAGCACATGCTTTACCTCAATGTTGCGCGGAAAACTGCTCACCGATGTGATAAAGCTCCGCTCCTTGTCCAGACGGCGTACCCGATACGCTTCGCGCCTGAACGACGAAAGCCCCAAAGGCGCGACGTCGTCGGTAAAGAGACCCGTTACGTCAATTACGCTGCCGGTAGAGTCTTTGCCGAGTGACTCTACCTTGAACGACTTGAGGATGGGCTCGAAATTCGAGTTTCGCACCGCCTGGTAGATCGGCTTGTCTTCGTCGGCCACGTTCTCGTAGCTGACGATACGCAGCAGGATCGTCTTCTTATTCTTCTCCCAACGCAGCACCTGTGTATTCGACTTCATGCCTCCATAGCCGATGCCGTCACTGGTCGCCGAGGTACGGGACACGAGCAGCATTTCAGCGCCAAGAAGCGAGTCGGGGATCTCGTAGTAGACCTTGTCGTCGACCTGATGCACCGTGAAAAGACCGTCATCGGTGACGGCATCATCCGTAACGATGTCACTGTACGCCTTCATGTCGTCCTTCTTCTCCTCCGACTTTGACGTATCCGCCGATGGCGGCGCGGCTTGCTTACTGGTCGCGCATCCGGCAGCAGAAAGCAGAAGAAGCATCACAACACTCGCGCTGAGCAAATTTGACATAACGGCAGTTCGTTAATGGAAGACCATGGCTCACAATGGCGACCAGGCACTACTGCCAGCGGGGGCTTCCTACCGGGACACGCCTTGCTGAAACATTAGCAGCCGATCTGTGGCAAAGATAAGATCCCGATAGTAAACAAATGCGGTGTACTGGTTGTCCACCCGAGGCAGTGGTGCACGCAGAGCCTGGCGCACGTTAGGGTCAGGGGATGTGTACCGGTACTCGTACTCGCCCTGCTTGACTAGCATCGATCCCTCGTAGCGGGCTTCGTCCACGTTCCATCGCAACTGCCGCCCCAGATCCACGCCCCACCCATTGAAGCTTCCTACCACATAGATGCCGCCACGTAGACGCTTCTCGTCTGGAGGTACATACCGAAACGTGGCTCGCACATATTCGCCGCCGGTATCTGGATCTGGTGCGTGCGTCTGAGCACGTGCAATGACAGACTGGCCGTTGAGCAGCGGGTCCGCGCTTGTGCTAACAAAACGAGCATAGTCAGGATGCAAGACGACTTCGTACGGCGAATCCATGAAGCTGACGCTTTCGATGTCGCCGCCAGGCTGCAGGCGCCTTAGATCAAGGTAGTAGTCACCCTCCTGGGAACGGAAAGCCTCGTCAGGCTCCAGGTAAAACAAAAGGGCCGGCTGCGCGGACAGGTTGGGGCGCTCCGCACACCGCGGCATGCGGTGCTGCCCGTTGCGAATAAAGCAGACGCTGTAGTCGAACACGTCTGCAGCCAACCGCGAGGGTGGCGTAAAGCGCAGGATCGGCTGCACCGTTCGCAACGACTGTCTGCCTGCTAGAAGGTTCTGCAGATCTAATAACGCCGGACCTGCATCCTCGGCAACATAGAAAGGCCGCTCAAAGAGCACCTCATCTTCCTGCCCCTGCTCCGACACGCGAAGGATGTAGTTGCCGCTTAGCCTGAACCCGATGCTGCTGTTGGGAAAAGCATATCGGTAATGCGCGTAGCGCAACTGCGTACTGGTAGATACCTCATAATCAAAGAGGTCGTCGCGATGAAAGGCGCTCAGATATTCGCCTCCGGTCAGATCGCGCCGCCATTGCCGGTCAGCATGGTAAAAGTATATCGACAGCGGCCGCTGGCGGGAGCCCATCAGGTCAAATTCCAGCGTCAGCGGCAACTCCTGGCCCATCTGGTATATCGGCAGCGCATTCTCGCGATGCGCATACAGCTGCACCGTACGGACCTCGTCGGTGGGCATCGCGTACCTGAGGCCCTCGGCCTTGGAACGCGGCGGGCGGGATCGCTGGGTTTCCGCAGGTCCAGCGCAAGCGGTCAGAGCCAGAGTGAGACACACCGTCAGCCAGGAGCGGTCCGCCATCAGCGCGCTGGAAAAAGTGGAGGCAGGTGAAGAAGGTGTGTGCTGCAAAAGGTACCAATTGGTACCAATAGATGCCGCTCGATTCACCTGCCCTATAAGCCTACGGCACCGCCGCAAGCACTGCGTGCGTACCTTGGGTCATGAAATTAGGCGCGTTGTACAGGGATGCTCTCTCCTGGGCGCGTCCAGTCTGAAGTCACATAGTCCACATTGATGAGCAGCTTCTGCCACCTCCATTGCCATACTTCCTATTCGTTGCTTGACGGCGCGGCCCGCATTGATAGGCTGGTGCAAAAAGCGGCAGCACTCGATATGGGAGCCCTCGGAATCACAGACCACGGTAATCTGTACGGCGTACCGGAATTCTACTTCGCTGCCAAAAAGGCGGGTATCTCGCCGGTGATCGGTTGCGAATTCTATCTGTGCACGACGCCAATGCAGGAGCGCATCAATGATACGCGCTACCACCAGGTGCTTTGGGCCAAGTCCGAGCAAGGATACCGCAACCTGATCGCGCTTTCGTCCAAGTCTTTTCTGGAAGGATTCTACTATAAGCCGCGCATAGATTTTGCAACGCTGGAGGCACACAGCGAAGGACTAGTCGCCACGACATGCTGCCTGCAAGGGCACGTGCCGCAGCTGATATTGAAGGACCAGGAAAAGGAGGCGCGTGCTTGGCTTGAGCGTTTTCGCGAGGTCTTTGGCGAGGACTACTTCATTGAACTGATGAACCATGAGCTCGAGCAGCAACAACGGATCAACAGCGTGCTGGTACGCTGGGCGGGTGAGCTTAACATTCGTGTATTGGCCACCAACGATGTGCACTACGTTGCGCGCGAAGATCACGCGGCCCAGGACATCCTGCTGTGCCTCCAGACGGGAAAGGACCTGGATGATCCAAGACGTCTCCGCTTCGATTCAGACCAATACTATCTGAAAGATACCAGCGAGATGCGCCAGGCCATGAGCTTTCTGCCAGACAAGCTAATAGAGGAAGCCGTGCACACGCCTGCCGAGGTTGCCGATCGATGCCAGTTCGAGCTCAGCACTGGGAAACTCCTTATGCCGCATTATCCGCTGCCTGGCGGATTTGACGGCAATATGGATGCCTACCTGCGCCACCTAGTGTTCGAGGGCGCCCAACGACGCTGGTCTGAGTTGAGCGAGGACATCGTTGCCCGCCTGAATCACGAGCTCGGCATCATTGCCCAGATGGGGTACGCGGGCTACTTCCTGATCGTGCAGGACTTTACCACGGCCGCCCGCGAAATGAAGGTCAGCGTGGGGCCAGCACGCGGGTCAGCGGCTGGCAGTGCCGTGGCGTATTGCCTCGGCATCACCAGCATCGATCCCCTACAGTATGACCTTCTGTTTGAGCGGTTTCTAAACCCCGAACGCATCTCGATGCCCGACATCGATATCGACTTCGATGACCGTGGGCGAGGAAAAGTTATCGACTACGTCGTTAAGAAATACGGACGCGCAGCCGTCTGCCAGATAATCACATTCGGCAGTATGGGGGCCAAGACATCGGTCCGCGATGTAGCACGTGTCCTTAAGATTCCGCAGCGCGAAACGAACCGCATCGCTAAGCTGATTCCCGAAGGCCCGAAGGTTACCCTGGCCAAAGCCATGGATCAGGTGCCGAAATTTCGAGCACTCGTGACCGACGAACGCCCCGAAATCCAGAAACTGCTGCAGTACGCCAAAGTGCTGGAGGGATCCGCACGGCACACGAGCATCCATGCCGCGGGTGTCATTATCGCGCCGGGCCGGGTACAGGACTTCGTACCCATCCAAAAGAAGAAGAGCCGGGATACGTCCGGCGAAGAGGTGCGCGTCAGTCAGTACGATGGGAGATGGGTTGAGCGGTTCGGGCTGCTGAAGATGGATCTGTTGGGGCTGTCTACACTCACCACTCTGGACGACGCCTGCGCGAATATCCTCAAGTACAGAGGCGAGCGGATAGATCTGGAATCCATCCCGCTGGACGATGGACCGGCCTTCAAAATTTTCCAGCGCGGCGATACCTCAGGCATCTTTCAGTTTGAGAGTGAAGGCATGCGCAACTGGCTGACGAAGCTAAGGCCCACCTCGATCGATGACCTAATAGCCATGAATGCGTTGTATCGGCCAGGTCCTATGGACCTGATTCCAGACTTCGTCGAGCGCAAGCACGGTCGCCAGAAGCCTGACTATGGGCATCCCATGCTCGAACCTGTGCTCAAGCGCACGTTCGGCATCCCGGTCTATCAGGAGCAGGTCATGCAGATGGCCCAGGTTATGGGCGGCTATTCGCTGGGTGCGGCCGACATCTTGCGACGCGCGATGGGCAAGAAGAAGCCAGAAGAGATGGCTCGCCAGCGCACGACGTTTGTGGAAGGCGCGCGGCAGCAGGGCGTAGAAGAAGAGGTGGCCCAGGCGGTCTTCGACAAGATGGAGAAGTTTGCAGGCTACGGCTTTAACAAGAGTCACAGCGCGGCGTATTCGCTGCTTGCGTACCGGACGGCCTATCTAAAGGCCAACTACGCACCGGAGTTTATGGCCGCAGTAATGAGCCATCCCAACACCAGTGCGAAAGTGCTCAACATGCTGCGCGCCGAAGCTGCTCAGAGCGGCATCAGGCTGCTGCCACCCTCCGTACACTCCAGCCAGGTGGAATTCAGCGTGGAGGACGGCCATATTCGGTTTGGGATGTGCGCCATCAAGGGGGTGCAGCGAAGCGCCGTTCATGAGCTGGTGGAGGCGCGCAAAGAGGGGAAGAGTGCTCAGACGCTTTACAGCCTTCTCAAAGGGCTAGATCTGCAGAAGGTGCCCGAGAAGACCCTGGAAAATCTGGCCATGGCTGGCGCGCTGGATGACCTTGAAGGCCACCGCAGGCAGCTCCACGATTCTATCAAGGCGACCTACGCCGCGGCCCGTGATAGCCGGAGGCTGGAGCTTATGGGTCAGATGTCACTGTTCGCGGTCGCGGGGCCACAGCCAGATGTCGCGGCCATCCCGCCCTTGGCCAAGGTAGAGCCATGGACCCGGGAGGAGCAGCAGCGTACGGAGCGCGAACTTACCGGCATATTCATCTCTGGGCATCCGCTGGACGACTACAAGATCGAGGCTAAGTCTCTGGCTACTGGCGAACTGGGGGCCTCCCGGCTAGTCGACTTAGCTACCAAGGATGGTAAGCGACGTAAGGCAATAGTCTGCGGCGTTATCACCAAGGTCAGCGTGCGCACCACGAAAAAGGGTAAACGGATGATCAGCGCCACGATCGAGGACTATTTCGGCTCAGGAGTGCTGACGATCTGGCCTAGCGATGTGGAGCGCCTAGAGCCTGCGATCAAGATGGGAGCCGTGGTTCTGGTCACAGGTGAGCTTCAGGTTCGGGGAGGTACCGTGGAGGTGATGGCGTCAGATGTGATGCCCTTGTCGGTAGTGCGCGACAAGAAGCTTACCGCGGTGGAGATCCGCCTTGACGCAGCTACCTTGAGCAGCGAGGAGGTCGACCGTATTCGTGGCATCTGCCGTATTCACCCTGGACCATGCCATGTGAATGTTTTTCTTAAGGACGCCGAGGCCAAGGGAGGCTACCTGCGCCTGCGCAGCAGATCGTATCAGGTACGTCCCACGGGCACCTTGCTGCGGGAGCTCACGAAGCTACTTGGCGAGCGCAACATCCTCGTGGAATCTTCCAAATTGTAGACTTTCTTACCCAATGTCGAAGATTACTGTCCTGTTTGTTTGCACGCACAACTCGGCGCGCTCCCAGATGGCCGAGGGGCTGCTGCGCGCGCATCATGGTGACCGCTATGAGGCACGGAGTGCGGGCATTCGTCCCTCGCGCGTACATCCCGGAGCCGTCAGAGCAATGAGCGATGCTGGCATAGATATCGGGCATCATCGATCGAAGCATGTCGATGAGTACCGCGGCACACGCTTTGACTTTGTCGTGACGGTCTGTGATCATGCGCGCGAGGCATGCCCGTATGTGCCAGCGTTCAGGCGCAACATGCACCGTGCGTTTGAGGATCCTTCGCCCGTGACGACCTCAGAAGCGGAGCAGTTAGCCGCCTTTTTGCGAGTCCGCGACGAGATTCGCGACTGGCTTGCTGCAGAGTTTGCTTCTTGATGCCCCGCTTTGCGCCTGGCGAAGCCCCAACAAAGCCGCTTTAGCTGCCTGCGTATGACGACCGCCATCATTGGCCTTACCACCTCCTTTGCTAGGGGACAACAGAGCCTGGACTATCGCTATGTGCAGGCCGTGCTCGCGGCAGGGGGAATGCCGGTCATCCTTCCCATCGTTATGCACCGCGCCCAGGCGGAAGTGCTGGCGGCGCGTGTAGATGGACTGATCATCCCCGGCGGGCCGGCTATCATGGAGGGGCTGATTGGTGCCATCCCGGAGGATTTGGCCCATGTGGATCCACTGCGCCAGAAGAGCGACCGCCTTTGGCTTAGGGCATGCCGGCGCCACGAATTGCCTGTCCTGGGGATATGCTACGGCATGCAACTTATTAGCGCAGTAGCTGGAGGCACCATATACGGCGATGTGGAGCGGGATGTGGCCCTCGCGACATCTCACAGTGATGAACGGGGGGCCAAGGATCATAAGGTGGCGATAAAAGCCACATCAAGGCTGGCGGGCATCCTGGGCACAACCTCCCTCCCCGTCAATACGCACCATGTGCAGGCCATCGCCGAGCCTGGCCATGGGTATATGGCCACCGCTCATGCACCGGACGGTATCATTGAGGCCATCGAAGATGAACATGGCGCGCTGATGGGCGTCCAGTTTCATCCCGAGCGCATGGGCATGCGCGGCTTACCGCTGTTTGAGGACCTGATAAGGCGCGCGCAGAACCATTCGGGGGCCGACAAGACCAGCACGCGACGCGGCGAATGCTCAGCGGTGGATCGTCGCCCCTAACACCAGCAAGCGGGCGGTGATCCACCCACCAAACCGGTACAGGTGCGCGACCTCTGGCGCCGCATCCATGCGCGCAGACGTTTGACATCGACGCGCCTGACCCCTATGGGCTGTCGCTATTGTGGTCGAGCGAGCCCAGTCCGGCTCTTATACGATCCAGCTCCATCAGCTCCTGCAATAGGCGATCCTGGTCGGCTGGACCAGCGGCGCGAAGACGCCTCTCTAACACCATCCTCGCTTCCTCCAGCCGGAGCAGCTTGAGGCGCCGGATCGCACCAAGAGCGGCGTCCTCTCTGTCCATATTGTATTGGACGCTGCCCATCTTCCGCTTCTGCCAGCCCTCTGATGGGACAGGCTTGTCCTCCTTAAGCTTGCTAACCAAGCGATCCAGCTCTGCATCGTCCGGTGGCAACGCTATGCCAGACATATCACGCCGGTATGCCTCCAGCAGCAGTATCACCAGACGTCTCGCCGGACCCTTAGTGAAATGCTCCTCGTTCAGCTGCCGCATAATGAATCCGGTCATTTCGCGGCCACCCGTTACCATCAGCTCAAGGAGTGCGATTTCCGAAGCATGCAGCCGCACCGAAGCCGGCTTTCTTTTCGCATCATGCATCCGTCTGGAGGCATCGCGCTCGGGTGGCTCGGGATCCGGCACCTGCTCGCGCGGATCGGAATCGTGCGGCACCTTCTCACCCACCACCCTCTCAATATCTTCCATCGGTACATTAAACAATGTACTAGCCCGCTTCATCGCCTTCCTCCTTAACGTCGCATCCTGGGCCAAAGCAATAGCATCCAACACCTTGTGGGTGGCTTCCGCCCTACCTTCTGGCGTGTCGAAAGCGCCCTGCGCGCCAGAATGCTCGTGCAGAAACGTCACAAAGTCTCTGCGGTGCCGCGCCAAGTAGTCCTGCAGAGCCTCCGCGCCGTGGTGCACCACATACGAGTCTGGATCCTCACCTTCTGGTAGCGCAACGACAAACGGTACCAGGCCGCCTTCCAGCGCAAGGTCAATAGCACTCACAGCTGCCTTAGCGCCGGCCGGGTCCGCGTCGTAGAGCAGCAATAAACGATCCGCGTAGCGGCGCATGACGCTGACTTGGCCCCCGGTAAGGGCTGTCCCACACGCGGCCACCGCATGCCTGATGCCCGCCTGGTGCAACGCAAGCACATCCGTGTACCCCTCCACGAGGATCATCTCACCAGCGGTTCGGGCGTGGCGCATGCTTTGCGGTAGACCATACAGCACTTGGCGCTTTCTGAAGATGGGCGTTTCGGGCGTATTCAGGTACTTGGGTGCCCGTTCATTCGGCTGCAGGATGCGCCCCCCAAAGCCACGAATCTCCCCGCGTGTGTCGCGAATCGGAAACATCACGCGTCCCCGAAAATAGTCATACGGCCGCCTGCCATCCGTGCCCGGGCGTATAAGGCCTGCGGCTTCTAGAATCTCTTGTGATATCCCGTGGCGCTGGGCGGCCTTCAGGAGCGCGTCCCATCGGTTGGGAGCAAATCCCAACCCGAATGCTTCGATGATCTCGGCGTGCAGCCCGCGATCCTTGAGGTAGCGTGCAGCCTCGGTTCCTTCTTTTTTGCCATTGAGCTGGCTCCGAAAAAAATGTGCGGCAAACGCCACAGCATCGTAGATGCGTTCCACGCGGTCCATGGCTGCTGCGCGTGCCTCGTACCATTGTCGTGTTGTGTTGTCCGCGATCCGGCCGGTCATCGTCGCCAGCTCCTCTTGGACACGGTTCAGCTGATGCGCATCCGTGAGTAGCCCGCGCGCATGTTGATCTTCGTATACCATCTGCACAAAGTCGCGCCGATGCTGCTTTACCGTTTCGACAATGGCTTCTGGTCCCAGTTTGCGCAACATCTGGCGACAGCTGCCACCAGGAAGTTCAACCGCATCGGCCCCAAGGCCAGCGGCCAGGGCCGCAGCAAGTGTGCGCAATAGCGGCTTCGATTCGACATCCTGAGCCTTGGTGATCTGCACCATGCGTGGAGCGACCAGCCGCAAGGCGGCAGCTTGCTCAGACGTCAGCGCTCCGCCCACCACAGATACCACATTCGTTACTCCAGCCGCATGAAGCGCCAGCACATCGCGAAAGTCGTCGACGACCCACACCTCTTTATGTCTGCCCGCGGCTGCTGAGCACTGGGCAAGCCCGAACAGCGTGTGCACATCTGAATCCGTGTCCTCGACCACCTTGCCAAAACGTCTCGATGTCTGGATTCCAGACATGTGTGCGCTTCGCAGTGCTAAGAGGCGACCCTCAATTGAATAGAGCGGCAACATGATTCGACCCCGGAATCGATCATAATGCCACGGCCCTTCTGGACGCTCTTTCATTCTGACTAGGCCCGCCTCGTAAAGCGCGGATTCTGTCAGGCCGCGCCTAAGAGCAGCACGCTTAAGACCATCCCACTGTTCGGGCGCGAAGCCGAGGCCAAACTGGTCAATGTGGTGATTGCGCAGTCCGTACCTCTGCTCCAGGTGCGCACACACGGTCCTGCCCATGGTCGTATGAAGCAGCTCGTCCTGGTAATGCTCCAGCGCGACCTGGATCGTTCGCTCCTTATGCGCCTTGCTGATCGCCCCGCGCATCAGTTCCGGTTCAAGCGTCAGTGTGGAAGCACCCTTCAGGGAATACTCTCCCTGCAGTAGCGGATCCTCCACGTTGGCCAGGGCTGTCGCGATGGCGCGACACGCGTCGTGCTTCACCTGCGCCGCCGGTCGTCCGCGCACAGGCTCCTGGGCTGCTGCTATGAGGCTCAAGAAGTCGGTGCGGTGATCCCGGAGCCACGTCTGCAGCTCCTCTACGCCATCGGTCTCAATCACTCTTGCTGGACCCAACCCCTGCGGCAGCGTGACAGCATACACGCTCATGCTCCCACGCAGTGCCGTGTGCACCATGCGGATCGCCGAGCCCACCGCTGCCGGCTGAGCGTCGTGCACCAACACTAAGCGCTGGGCGAAAGGCTTTAGCATCTGTAGATGGTCTGGCGTTAGGGAGGTGCCCAGGCAGGCGACCACATTGGTGATGCCAGCCTTATGCATGGCCAGGACATCCGCCATGTCGCGCACTAAGAACACCTCTGTTGCTGCACGCATGGCGGCACGCGCCTGCACATGCCCGAACAGCACTCGGCGGGGGCTGTGCAAGCGATGATGGAACGCCAGCTCATGCTCAGGGCCCGCCAGGGTTCCCGCTGCAAACCCGACAAGGCGGCCATCCTTGGAGTGCATCGGTAAGACAAGCTTCCCGCGCCACCGGTCGCGGTACTCTTCGTCACCGTCGTAGGACACAATCAGCGCCGCCTCCTTCAGCGCCTTGAGGGATACCTGCCCAGCTTGCGCCGCACCCACTAAGCCATCAACGTCATCGGGCGCGTACCCTATGCCGAACTCCCGTACTAGGGCATCTGTCACATGGTGCTTGCGGAGCTCTTGCTGAAGCGGCCCGCCTGGGGGCGCCTTCTGAAGTTGCGTCCGAAAAAATGTCGCCGCCAGCTCCAGCGCAGCACGGTTGCGAGCGTATTGCTTCGCGCGAGTGCCGCTTTTTCCGCGCTCGGGCATTGGGATCTGTGCCCGCTCTGCTAGGCTCCGCATAGCTTCTGGAAAAGTTTTGGACTCCATTGCCATCACGAATCCAAAAACGTCACCCCGCTGGCCACATCCGAAGCACTTGTACATACCCATATCGGGCGTCACGTAAAACGAGGGAGTGCGCTCGTTGTGGAATGGGCACAACCCGACAAGGCTTTTACCCCTTCTTTTCAGCTTTACGTATCCGCCGACGATTTCCGCGATATCCGTGGCGGCCCGGACCTGCTCCTTTATAGAATCAAATTCTACCATGCCTTAGGCGGGTTGCTTTGTGGCGCTGGACCTGTGCGGCGCGCTCTTAGCGAGGGAGCTACCACCTTAGAAGGAAACAGAGCGATCCTAACGTTCCTTGTGCGTAGCGCTCTCTGGCCATCCCCAGCGGCCTTGTCGCGCGTTGCAGGCGCATCGGACGTTCGTGCACCAGACCGTGCTTGCGGCGCGGAATCACCCGACATGCCCTGCAGCCCACGCCGCTTGCGAAATGGCTCGCTGCAACGCTTAAGCGGGTGTACTCACCTGCTGTACCGGGGCCGTTTCCGGCTTTTCTGAACACTGGCAGGCACCAGCGGCGAGGCAGGTCATAAGGCAGACCAATAGCAGCAGCCTTTTCATATTTTGCTTGTATTGATTGCTGCTGCAATATACGCGCTTAGCGCGTGCAGCTTCCCCTTCTTGGATCACGGAGACACGCTCAGATGGAAATTCTTGGCATTGACATCGGCGGAAGCGGCATCAAAGGAGCCCCGGTGAACATTGTCCGCGGGACGCTTACCCACGACCGGCTCCGTATACCCACGCCATCACATGGCCGGCCTTCAGACGTGGCTGACGTCGTACGCATCTTGGCAGACGCCTTCGAGTGGAATGGACCCATCGGGCTTACGATGCCTGGTCGGGTTAAACAGGGTGTCATGCATACCGCCGCCAACATTGACGATCGGTGGATCGGCGTTGATGCCAGCGCGCTGTTTACACGGGCTACCGGCTGTGCCGCCACGGTCTTGAATGATGCAGACGCGGCTGGCGTGGCTGAGATGGCGTTTGGCGCTGGGCGTCAGGCCAAGGGTATCATTCTGATGCTCACCTTTGGCACCGGCATTGGCAGCGCGCTGTTTGTGGACGGCACGCTGGTGCCCAACACTGAGCTTGGGCATTTGGAGTTGCAAAGTGGCACGGCAGAAGGCTATGCCGCCGCCAGTGTGCGCAAGCGTGAGAAATTGTCGTGGCGATCCTGGGCTAGACGGGTTCAGGAATACCTGGCCCATGTGGAGTTCTTGTTTGCACCGGACCTCATTATTGTCGGTGGGGGCGTGAGTCGTCCCAAGAAAGTGCCCAAGTTCATGCCTCACCTAACCACCAGTGCCCGGCTAGTCCCGGCCCAGCTCCAGAACGAGGCTGGCATTATTGGCGCGGCGTGCGCTGCGCGGCCGGTTCCTGTTGAGGAGGAAAGTAAGACCGCATAAGCAGTGCCATCGTGATGAAGCCCTGGTATCAGATCAGCACGCGTTGTGGCGAGTGCCACCCGTTTGAATCTGCATGAGAAGCCCGGGACCGGGTCCTTGCGTAGCGCAGTGTGGGCGAGGCATGTTCCCGGGTATTCGATCCACACGCTCCAGGGACAGCTTGTCCATTGGTACAGGCCTCACCTGTACACATATCGATGGCAAAGGCACTACTTCCTAACGTCATGCGCGCCAGCGCGACCTGCGGGAGGAGCCGTATGCGTTAACGCACGCGCGGATCTGTGCGGGGCCCCAGGGGAGACCCTGGGGCTACCGCGATGCGGGGCAAGGTCTGAGCAGCTGCGGGGTATCCATGCTTAGGTTTGCAAATTGGACAGGTAGTATTATTGCCCGCGCTTTTGGGTGTTTCTAATGACCGATCCGTGAGGTCGGGGCATGGCAGCGAGAGTCCGTGGCATATCAGAGGTGATGTTGTCGTTGATCGCGTGCTACTTGCGTGGTACGTAGGGTGCGGGGGGCATTTTGCCAGGAGTAGGGCATAACGTATAGTCAGCTGTTTTACTGGTGCCACAAGTACGCGGCATCTTCGTCAGCGGTGGTGAGCGACGCGTTTGTAGAGGCTCCTTCCCGTGTTCGGCGGGACGGAGGAGCGTGGACGGCGTAGCAATTTCCGGGCGGCGCCTGTTACGTGTGTTTTCGCCGGTATCGTCGTCGTTTCTGTCGGCGCTGATTCATGGCGAGGGTGGCAGCTCATGTTAGCGCTGGGTCCTGCTGACTGCGCTTACGTGTATTGAGAACCTGTGGACGTACGGAAGGGATTTGATGGCTAGTGCGGTCTGGTTCGTTCGGGGATGACACGGCATCCGTTGTCAGGTGATGTCTATGTAGTCATCAATCGTCTTAGATACACGTCAAGAAGCTCGTACAGCAGATCCTGTCACGGCCCGCAGACCAGTGGCGCCACATCACGCGCAAAAGCAGTAGGACGCAAGTATCGTACACCCCGTATCAACGAAAGCCATGTCAACGTGCGACATTATCCTGGCACGCTGCGGCAAATTGCTACCACCGGCTTGGGACATGATAAACCCACACTCCTGGTCACTAACCAGATGAGCGGGTCCGCAGTACGACTCGTAGATCCTTACGCACGCTGCATGCTGATCGACAACGTCATCAGCGACACCATAGACGTCTTCCACATGGATGCCCACAGTGCCGCCGTACCCATGAGCATCAAAGTTTATATCCAGCTTACTGTCATAACCAGCGTACTGTATCGCTTGGTCGGCGGGCGTGTCGAAACAAGGTTTCGAAGTCGCCGAAGCCCGCACCATTTACCACAACCTCGTCCCCAAGAGGGCACACGTCAAAATCACCGGATACAACATCATCGTGACCTTCGCCCGAAGGACCGAAAATCCCTGCGTCATGCACGCTAAGTTCCATCAGCGACAGCTACCCATATTATGGCTCGACGAGAAGCCCCTCCAGATGCGGTTCGCTTGACTTCCCCAGCAGGTTACACCCCCAAATGCCAATGGAAATTCAGGCAAGGCCTGAATCCACTAGATGGCACTAAGCCACCACTGTGCGGCAGTTAAGTCGCCTGAGGGTGAGAGTCCCTCAGGCTACTCGAATTGCAACCGATTACTTCCAATCCGTCACACTGCCAACGCGTGCTGCAAATAAGGTATATGCCATCCTGCACGCACAGCACCGTTTTCTGAGTGCGCATCCGCTCAACGGTCCGCTGCCGGTGCGGCCCAGTATTTTCGCAGGTGGGAGGTGGTCTTACCAGAGTGCAAGAACGAACACGGCGTGAAATAAGTGGCGGCCAGGCACCCCGTGCTTACTACACCGGTGAGTCAACGGATTAGTGCTAACAGACTTTGGGTCCGAAGTATTCCAGGCGGCCTCCCACCGTCTGGCATTCCGAAGGAGTTGTGTCCTACAGGTGGCATGCAGTTGCCAGCGGCTCACATATGCCGCCTCATGGGCTGGAGTCGCATGTAGGAAGCCGACCGCCACAACCATTCAAGGGGCCCAAAGCAATAGCGCCTTAGCCACCATGGTGACCAGGTCAGCTGTAGGAACCAGATGCCGATTACAATACTGACTTGGATGGGTGCCCCGACGCGCTCGAAGAGGCCTAGGCCGTGGCCATAGAAGATGAATGTGCAGATGATGCTCTGCATGATATAGTTGGTCAGCGCCATCCGTCCGGTTGCGGCCAGGCGGGCGCTTAGCGCGGGAAGCCAGTTACGCTGGACTATTAACAAGACGAGTCCCACATATCCCAAGAAGATCCCGACAGAACCCACGTAGTTGAAAAGGGCTCCGAGAAACATTGATGTCTCAAACGCAAACCTATGGTTGAGCAGGTATGTGGCGCCAGCCACTGTTACGGGAAACCCACTGGCTAGCCCAATGACCACCATTCTGCGGTAGAATGTGCGCGATTGCGCTGCATTCAACACGCATAGTTTGTAGAGGCCCATACCGACCAGCATGAGTCCTCCCCCGCGCCACAGATAAAGGGTCAGGAATACTACGGTCTGCAATAGGAATGCGGTGGGCACGCGCACGGACATCTGTTCACTCAGGTTTCCCCGAAATGCAGTTATCTGCGATTCTAGAACCTCTGGAGGCGGTGCCCAGTCTGCGGCCAGTGCCGCGCGGTCTGTCTCCGGCCAGTACTGGAGTGACAGTCCGAACATTGTCCAGAGCGGGATCACTACGGCGACCGCACACCCGCCGATCCACAGCAACGTTCGCGGTGGAAGCTTGCGCAGCGGGTATAGAAGGAATCCGCATAAGGCGTACACAACCAGAATATCACCGTACCAGATCAGATACGCATGAACCAGACCTATCACCAATAGCCAGAATTGGCGCCTATAGTGGAGGCCGGTACCCGAGAGGCCGCGGCTTATCATTCGCTCGCTCATCATCGCGATACCTGCGCCGAAGAGCATCGAGAAAATGGATATGAATTTGGTATCCGCCAAGATGTAAACTACCGCCCAAATCCATGGCTCTGCACCGTCAAATGCTGAGCCTGATGTGGGGTTGCTGTATGCAGCGGGCACTCGCGCAAACCCTTGAAGGTTGACAATGAGGATACCCAAGACGGCGAACCCGCGCAAGATGTCAATTGATACGATGCGCTCCCTGTTGGCAACAGGGGCGGCGGTCTGTTCAGGTCGTGTTCGCTTCATCAAGTAGTGCTACCTTACTGGGCCAATTCGCAAGAATAAATTACGGGCAGAGCGGAGCGCAGATCAGGCGAATGAGCGCTGCAAGCCAAGTGTATTGGTATGTCCGGCAGGTTTGGCGGCTTGGGTCCCCAAGTTATGGCTAGAACAGGCGAACCTATGAATTCAGCGGCGAAATGCCCGTGCGCCCGCCGCGCAGCCGGAAGGTGCCTCATGGTAACGTCATACGGCGTTGCCAATCGTACTCAGCTGTGCGGTGCCTATTCTTCGATCGGTAACCCCGAAACTGTACGAGCCACCGGATTGAGCAGCCGATAACGATTCAGTTCCTCGCCGCATAAGCGGAGACATCGGAAGCCACCACTCAAGTGCAGATGCTTGCAAATTTCACCTGTTCGCTGTGTTTGCCCAACAGTCACCTGTCCAAATATGCAAACTCTCGGACGGATACGTTGCAATAGCTCGGGCCTCTACGGGCGGTGGTACAGGCGGCTGCTGCGCTGGGGCAATCGGCCAGTCGACCGTCAATTGTTGCAGCATGTCGGTGCAGAGCTTCATCAGAAGTCGACGCGAGCCATCAGGGAGAGCAATCTGGGCATCTGCGGGAGCCTTGGTGCTCCTCAAGACAGGCCGGAACGGGTTCATATGAACGAAAAGCGAGGGTGGAAGCGATGGCCCACACCCACAACAACTTGCCGAATGCCAACCAAGTATGGCGGAATGCCTTCCGAGACGCTTATATTCGACGAATTTGATACTTACATGATTTATATAGGTTATTGTAGCTGTATGTTACTATATGGAGCAGCAACGTCGACGAGAATAGGCTCGTACGTTGCTGTTCCCGTGCTTTGTTGGTCAACAGCGGATATGCTTGGACTGTACATTCTTCTGCGGCGCAGATTCCTAGAATCGAAGGTGGCTTACCGATGGCACGGATCACTCAGCTACCTTCTGCCCAATCGAAGTGGACACTCAGGGCTCGAAGCATGGCGAACATGTTGTCGCGCCGCACTCCGAACTGATCGCATACATCGGGCAACTTGACTGCCCTCTTGGACTCGGGTGCAGGTTGCTCATTGGTGACGACGGTGATATCGTGTACCTGTGCGTAGGCGACTAGCCAACCGTCCGCACCCGAAGCGAATTTCGCCTTCGCATGGTCGAAATACGTCGTATGGCGCTGAACCCACATCATGACGTCCATATAGGCACGCTCCACCTTGCCTGTGTCCACCGGAACGAAGAACCCGTTCGGGACTTCGTTCTTCACCCACTGAACGAGATCCTCCGTCCTGCGACCCACGAGTAGTTCGCTGCGAACCCTGTCGACGCTGAACACTCGACCCTCTAGGTGGTGGTGAACTAGGCTTTTCCAGAAGCCGGGGCAGATGTCAAACGAGTAATACAGATTCTTCGCCGTAATGAAGACGTCCGCATCCACGAGGTAGGTTCGATCCACCGTCAAGGGAGAGCCACCCCCAGCCGCCTGGCGTACTCCCGGAAAGTGCCTCCATGCAGCCCTGTCAGGTCATAGGCTTCCTTAAACCCGATGCGGCCCTCCATCGCAGCGCGCAGCACCTGCGTCGCAAACAGCTTGCCAATACGCGTATTCTGGTTGTTATAGAAATCGCCGCCGCCCGACGGCGTGCCTCCCGTGCGTTCGCGATTGACGTAACGCTTGTAAAAATCAATGAACGTGCTGCGATCAACGAGATTCATGTCGAGAGCGCGCCGGGAGGCGACCACGGGGCTCACCTTGAACCTCCGAGCGAGCACCTCAAAGGGGCTCTCTTCCTGGCTGACTTCCTCCCAGCACGCTCGGAGCTCCCGTGTTGGCAGGAGGAGCTCCGCTGCCGCCCGGTTGCACCAGGTCTCCACATACGTACCTCCGGGGAGTAGAGTTTCGAAGCCCGAAAGGCCCTCTGTACCAAGCCAGATGTGCGCCAGCTCGTGGGCAAGCGTGAACATCTGCGCAGATTTCGCATCCGCACCATTCACGAAGATCAGAGGCGCGTAGGGATCGCTGAGCGCGAAGCCGCGAAACTCCTTTACGCTCAGCCGGCGATGCGTGTTGTTCCCCACCACACCATTGATCACCGCCATCACACCGAGCTGCGTGATCGCACGACGCAATGCACTGACGGCTTCCCGCCAAGTGCGGACTCCGGCGGCCCATCCACCTTGGAGGCCGAGCACCCGCCGCATCTCGCGACCCACAGCCTCCGGCTCATCGGCCAGATGGGCACTCGCCACGAAGCCCAATGGTTCCACCCCTTTTTCGGCGAGGCACTCGCGCAGCCACATCTGTCGGCGCTGCATCGTGTATAACGTGTCGAGCAGGTTGGGGCTCGGCCTAGCTTCCGCCATACCCGCCATGGTGCGATAGTCAGGAACCGGAAGGCATTCGTCGGGGGGCTCGGGGAGAAACAGGTAACCGAACGGCGTATGTGTACGTTTGGCCAGCTTCTCTAGCTGCTTCAGCGTCGGCTGTTTCTCACGTCGGACCCAGGCCCAGAGCTGAGGTATCTGCTCCGCAAAGTGCGCCACGTCATAGCCGGCACGTTCGCAGGCCCAACGAAGCATGTCGGGCTGCACCGATACCCGAGTCATACCCTTGTCCTCGCGACACTAGTCTGGTTGGGCCGAACGTGGGGTGCGCCGTAGCCGATACGCACAATCGTCTTTGTCATTGTAGTTAGACATGGACGATTCTCCCTTTCCTGATTAGCTACTTGCCCAGCGGTAGACACTACCAGTAGTTCGTTCCAAAACAGCTGCCCTGACGCTCCATCCAGATTGTTGCGACCGATACGAAAGCAATCGTTTTCGCGACATCCCATGTCATGCTTCGGTTCCATAGGTCTGTCGGCGGCATTGTAACTAGCGTAGGAATGCTGGCGGGAGTGTTGCGGGATTAGCGCTTTCAAGGGCAAGAAACGAAAAGTGGCACAATGTAGCACTCACAGCTTGTGATTTGCCACTTCGCGCCTCCTATTCCGCCCGAGTTCATAGGCGGCGAGCGCTTCATGTTGCTCCTGGGACAGGGCGCCTTGGCTCCGGTGCGGCCTGCTCAAGGGCATAGCGTAATGCACGCAGCGTGTTCTCTCCCTTTTGGGTGGCGTGACGGTACTCTGCGATACCACGTCCAGCAGTAGCCTTGGCCTGCGCTCTGGCATAGGCTCGCACCTCTGCCTCAAGGCGTGTGACGGGGGCTGCCCTTGGCTCGCTCCAACACTGCCCGCTGCCAAAGGCACTGCGGTCGCGACGAAGTAGGCGGACCCATGCGCTCTGGACGCAATCGCATAGCAAGCAGCGCGCTCTCCAAGCCAAGCTGCGTTACCGCCACTGGAAGCAATGTAAAGGCCATGACAGCGTCCGACCCGGCAAACTCGCGCACCAGCGTCTGAATTCTGAACAGACACGCTCGCTGCGTGTGGCCGCCTCGGCTTTGGCACGCTCCGCCTTCTGCAGCGGGGGGCGGGTGCCACTCCAGGCTGCGCTCTGCTTTCTTCACGGCCGCCTCGGTGCACCGAGGCGGTTTTCCTTGCCAGCGACTCCTTGTTGAGCGCGTACGGCTCCACCGTCTTGTTGAAACGATGCCGCGCATGGTACAGCCAATCTATGCGAACCCGCCACACCCAGTAAGGTGTCGCCTCAAGCTCCAGAGACTCGGACGATTGCCAGCTGCTAATGCCCGAAATGCTACGTCAGTCTCCAAACGGGCAGCAATCTCGCGAGACGACAACACCCTGACCACATCCGCATAAATCAGCACCGGATGGTGCGGACCGCTGCGGCGACCATCATCGGCGTAGGGAGTGAAAATGCACTCAAAGTCAGCCGATTCACAAAATCAGACACACAGTAGACCAAGTGATCCTCCAGCAGCCAGTCCCGGATCGACCCAGGAAGCAAGCGCGCCTCAGTGGGCCGGTAAGCGCGCAACGCTGTTCCCATTGGTACAGCAGCGATGGCGACCAGCAGCGTACATCTCCAACAGCCAGAACCCATGCCCATCTTTGGCACTCGGGCTGACGGCGGGGCCTCGTTCGCCCTCAATTATCCGCCTGGAGGGCCGATTTCGGCCATCTTTGTCACTCAGGCTGACGGCGGGGCCTCGTTTTTCCTCATTTTCCTCCTAGCGGGCTGATTTCAGCGCCGTTTTTCGTCGATATTGTCGCCGATCGCGTTGTAGTGAAATAGATAGGGCCTCCGGGAACGCGTCGCGATCGGCGCCGTAACACCACCCCGGACCAGACGCGCAGCGCCATCTTCGTACGAGCCTCTAATTACCGCCGCAAAAACGGCCAGGTGCGAACCTCATTCGCGCTCCTTCAATCCGTACGCGTCGAAGGACAATCCACCCACCGTACCCTACTCAACCTCGGACGGGATTTCAGTATCCCTAAGCAAGACTGGCCCGAACTCGCCAAGCAGGTCACCGCCCGACTGAAAGGACAAGCGCGCATCCCCGTACAGGAAGAGGATGAGCACCTGAAGAACGCGGTCGATGATATCGTCAAACGACTTCTGGACCAAGGCTTTGACATCAATGCAAAACACCCGGATGGTCGCGACACCATTCTTACAGACAAGGTCTACAACCCCGACGCCAAGACCGTCGGAGGGGAGCGCCTAGCGCTGCAAGCGCTCGAACTGCTGGGCATGGAAGAACTTTTGCGTGAACTCGAGTTTCCCGAAAATCATATCAAACTCGCCTGTGCGTTGATCGTCGGACGCATGCTCTGTCCCGGCAGTGAACGGCGCACCCATAAGTGGATGGCGGAGGCCTCCAGTATCCTGGAGCTGCTGAACCTCCAGGAGCCAAGTCTGAGCATGCTGTACCGATGCTCAGACCGGTTGCACAAGCACCGGCATGAGATCATGAACCGCCTCTTTGGAAACACAAAGAGGGTGTTGGATTTTGACGAGACGATCGTGTTTTATGATTTAACAAATGCCTTTTATCACGGTCGGGAGAAAGGAGAACTCCTTCGTCGTGGGCGCAGCAAAGAGAAGCGGAGCGATTGTCCTCTGGTCACGCTGGCGCTGACGCTCGATGCCTCGGGATTCCCGCGCGGTGTGGAGATTCTACCTGGCAACGCGAGCGAGCCGGCTACGCTCCAAAAGGCCATAGAGAACCTGAACGGAGCGACGCCCACCATCATCATGGATGCCGGTATTGTGCGCCACGAAGGCGCGGAGGGTTACTGATATGACGTAACCTTCCTGCAGCTATGCTGCACAGGAGATGAGGGTAGGCCCCTCGGTGCCGCCGTGCAGACGGAGGCACCAAACCGCTTGCCGCTGCTGCGCTTAAGAGGCGTGGTGGTAAGCAGGCAAGAAAAGGCCCGGCAAAGATCGGGTCAGGTGTGATCCGTTCAAGTTGAGCGCAAGCGAACCGCTGATGACGTGTCGAAACCTCCTTAGAAGAGGTCAAAACCGGGGTTGGGTACCTGCTCCGGGAACAGTCAGGGAGAGATCTGCTTACTGCCCTGGTGGCCTCCGGCATAAAGGCGGCAAGAGGTCGGATTAGGCTCTTGTGTGGAACGTGGGAACCTGTCGTCCTGATGTTAAGGGAGACTCGCAAGAGGAAATACCTCAAGCGATTGAGTACCGATGCGGGGCACAGGGGCGGAGTACTTCGTAGTAGCGATGAACCCTCTGTAATGGAGGTGGAGCGAAGGGAGTACCCTGGTCTGTTGTTGATCTTAGGACAACCGGAAACGGGAGGTTCCTTTGGGAGGCAGCTCTGGAGGGTTGGAAACAACCGTCTGACGGGCCGGGAGGAGCCGGATGCGTGGAGACGCGCACGTCCGGATCTGTGAGGGCCTGGGGGTGAGATTCCCCCGGGCTACTCGACGCCACCGAAGCAAATCTGGCGTACTTGAAGGAAAACAACCTCAACTGGATCTGTGTGGAGCGAAAAAGGGTGCCTCCTGTGCCCACCCAGGCACCCGATCAAGAGTTTGTAACCGCTAATGAGGTGAAAGTCCGGGCTTGGAAGCTCCCCGAGGAGGAGGGAGTAGTGCGCGTCTATGTACACAGTGAAGCCCGGCAGGCCACCGACGAGCAGATCTTGCAGACCAAATGTGACCAGTTTGAAGCGGCACTGCAATACCTCCATGAGGGACTGCCCGTGCCCAGACGCCTGAAAAATATCAAGAAAGTCGAACGCAAGGTTGGTCGCCTGCAGGAGAAGTACAAGTCGGTGGCCCACCTGTATGAGGTTGAGGTGAAGCAGAAGGAGGGGACACAGCGTGCCGCATCGGTCACGTTTAGCAAGCGTACCTCCCATCAGAAAAAAACCCAGGCCGCCGGAGGGTATGTGCTCAGCACCAGCCATACCACCTGGTCTGCCAAAAAGATTGCGCGCACCTACTGGCGGCTCACGGAGATTGAGGCCACGTTCCGAGTCATGAAGTCCGACCTGGGATTACGGCCTATCTATCACAGCAAAGATGAGCGGATTGAAGGACATCTGTTCATTACCGTGCTGGCCTACCACGTGTCCCATTTGATCCGCACCAAGCTCAAGGCCAACCATGTCCATGAAAGCTGGAATGCGCTCCGCTTCAAACTCAACCGGATCCATCGGATTACCACGGTGCTACCAAAGAGTAAGCACCGCTATATCGTCCTCAAAGTGGATCAGAAGTTGACGCCATGCTTGCAGCGGATCGTCCATTGTCTGGGCATGAGCTACGATCCCGCGGCGACAAGAAGCAAGGAGGAATACTCCAGTGAGCCGAACGATCTAAAAAAACCTCCTGATTCATGAATCCTGTGACGCCCCCCATGCCTCACGCCAGTACCCACTCCAGAAGGAGTAGCGTGAGCTGTGTCCGATTCGGACAGATGAGACCCGATCAAGGGGCCCCAATACGACGAAGGACACGCAAGACAGGGGCGAACACCCCCTAAGCCACCACCGACCGCTCCGGTAATCAGAAAGGCTCCATAGCACCCGGAAAAACGCCCCCAAAAACGGGGACAGGGGAGGTCCGACCTCTCACTTCACTACAAGTGACAAAGTCGAGCATGGGCAATAGCGGACATCATAACGCCAAGCAGACCGCTATAGGCGCAAGCTGCCTACTGTCGTTCCTAAGGATTCCTGCAGCGCAGTCTGCTACGTGCGCGTAACCTCCGCTGGATTAGGCACACAGCTGCGCAGCCCAATGCGTCTGCGCCTCGAACCATGCGCTATCGGCATGCTTCAGAAGACCGCTATCGGACCGGAATCTTGGCAGGAGCCACGAACGCTCCACTGAATTGGGCTCGCGCGACACGTAAGGCGGCCGTTGCCTCCACGCGTTGCACAAAGTCGCCCAGCCGCACGCGCCAGTATGGCTGCAGAAAGTCCTGATAGACCGGGGGCGCGCCGCCAGCAATTGGAGACAGATTGCGCAGCCTGCCATTCTCCCGCTCGGCTATCCACCACTGAATGACCTGTGCCCGTATAAGGTCTGCCTCGTCCTTGCTGCGCGTCGAAAGAATCTGGATCCGAAAACCATCCTGCATCAGAGAAGGGTCACCCGCTGTGCCCTCAAGTAACACGTCCGGCACATCATGCTCGATCACCACAGCCTCTGGGGGTGCCTCCTCCCTGTACGGGGTAGCGTCAAACTCTTCTATCACCACGGTCTCGACCGGAGGCACCAGCTTCTCCTCAGGAACCACAATGACCGTCCGAGGCCCTGAGCAGGCTGCTATAAATACCAGACTAGGGAGTAAGGACCGCGACAGCAGACTGGCAACCACTCGGTAAATGCTACTCATAACACAAAAGTAATAACGCGACCTGTCAGTCGCCAAGGAAGGCTACGGAGGCACTGGCTCCGATACGGGTGGCTCCGTGTGCCACCAGAGCTAGGGCCTGCTTCCTGGTGCGAATTCCCCCCGCTGCCTTGATACCCATCCGCTTCCCCACCACACGGGCCATCAGTCCTACATCTTCCACGGAGGCACCGCCTCCAGCGAAGCCTGTCGAAGTCTTTACAAAGTCGGCCCCGGCATGCCGGGCCAAAACACAGGCGATCACCTTCTCCTCGTCGCTCAACAGACAGCACTCCACAATCACCTTAACGACCACACGTGCACGTTCAGCTTTGCATGCTGTCACCACCGCCCTGATGTCACGCTCGACATCAAAAAGGCGGCCGCTCTTAAGCAGCCCCACGTTGAGCACCATGTCGACTTCCCGGGCCCCGTCGCGTACCGCCTGTCTGCTTTCAGCCGCCTTGATCTGGTGCTGGCTGCTCCCTAGCGGAAAACCGGCTACCGTACAGACCGCTACCGCCGTACCCTTGAGTCGCTCGCTCGCCAATGGTACGTAGCAGGGCGGCACGCACACCGACGCAAAGCCGAACCTGATTGCCTCCTTGCACAATGTGCGAATGGTGCCTTCAGTCGCTGCAGGCTTCAGCGCCGTATGGTCAATGATGCGCGCCAGCGGGAATGTCTGTTCGCATATCTCCGCCGGCGCAGGCTGAGGCTCCCAGAGAATGCCGATGTGGCTTGTACCGGCATCGGCCATGGCCCAGAGTGCGTCCAAGGCAGGGTCACGGCTAGGAGCCATCGGGACTGCCTTGGTCACAAGCCATTGCGCCACAGCTTTACGCTGCACCTCGTCCATAGAATGTTGGGAAGGCTACTTGCCTGCTTCTTTGAAGTATCATACTTAAAACGCCGTGCGTGGCACGTTGTTGTATGTCGCTGCGGCTCTTTTTCTGGCAGCATGGGTTAAATTGAATTGATGCCTCATGCTCCGCCACTACCATCGCCACTGGCCCTTCGGAAGCTCGCTGTCGTACTTCTCTTGTGGAGCAGTCTTCTGGGGCACGGGTGCACATCCACCGAAAGCGGCAATGCGAAAACTGTTCTCGTCACTGATGACCTGGGGCGGCAGGTGGCCGTCCCGACCATCGTGGAGCGTGTCGTCACGTTAGCGCCCAGTGTTACAGAGCTCGTCTTTATCGCTGGCGCCGGAAGTCGTGTGGCTGGTGTCACTACCGCGGACAACTATCCACCCGCTACGCAAGAGCTGCCCAGGTTCAGCGCGCTTCCCATCGACTTCGAGGCCGTCCTGCAGCTGAAGGCGGACCTCGTACTCGCTTCGGATCAGGTCAACAGTCCCCAGGACGCTTCCACGCTGGCTGCCGTCGGTCCGCCCGTATTTTTTGTTGGCGTGCGCACCCTGGACGACGTTATGCGCGGTGTCCTGACGGCTGGCCGGTTGCTCGGCACCGCCACGCGCGCCGCCATAGCAGCCGATTCACTCGCCGCGTCCATCCGTGCTTTGCGGGCGCTGACGGACACCGTGCACCAACGGCCCCGCACGCTGGTCCTCGTCTCTCCCGGTACGCTGTATTCCTTTGGCCAAGGCAGCTACATGCACTCGCTGATCGCGCTCGCTGGAGGCGCAAGTGTGACCGAAGACCACTCGAGCAGCGCTCCTGTCCTGTCGGACGAATTCGTGCTGAGCCACTTGCCCGAGGTGATTTTCGTGGGTGCTGCCGCAGCGGACGACATCCTGCGGGAGGCGATCCTCGAGCATCACCCAACCTTCGATGTCGTACCCGCCACCGTGGCGCATCGCGTGTACGGCATAGACGGCGACCTGCTCTTTAGGCCCGGGCCCCGCCTGGTGGAAGGCGCTTGGCAGCTTGCCGCGCGCCTGCACCCGGACCTAGTGGCCTCCCGATGAAGCACGCATGGTGGGCGGCCGTCGGTCTGGCGGCGCTTCTTTTGGCCAGTGTGGGCGTTGCGGTTGCTATCGGAGAATCCCTGGATATCGAAGCTGTCTTGGGCGCCTTGCGCTTTCGCCTGTTGGGCGCAGATGGCCCGGTGCCCGACCCTGTAGCCGACCGCATCATCTGGCGTTTACGCATGCCGCGAGCCGTACTGGCGCTGGTGGTCGGCGGCGGGCTAGGAGTTGTCGGTGCTGCCATGCAGACGCTGGTGCGCAACCCGCTGGCGGAACCCTATATCCTTGGCATCTCCAGCGGCGCTACGGCCGGAGCTTCCTTGTTTTTTATGGGATTGCTGCCGCCCTTGCTTTCGAAGGCCCTTACGATGCCGCTTGCTGCGTTCTTGGGGGGACTGTTGTCCATGACCATCGTCTACATGGTGGCGCGCACCACGACACGTTTGTCCGTGGCGCGACTGCTGCTGGCGGGCGTAGCCATGGCAGCACTGATGGGGGCGGTCACATCGTTTGTCACGTTGTCCTCGCCCGACCCGGATCGGCTGCGCGCGGTCTTGTTCTGGCTCCTCGGCTCGCTGCACCGGGCCACGTGGTCCCTGCTGCCCGCGCCAGCCCTGGTGACAGGTGCCGGGCTCCTGGTGCTTTTGGCACTTGCCCGCCCTCTGGATGCTATGCTGCTGGGTGATGATGCCGCCCAAGGCCTGGGGATGCGGGTAGAGGCTCTAAAGAAGCTGCTTATCGTGATAGCCGCCCTAGTTACCGGAACGCTGGTGGCGGCCAGCGGCGCGATTGGCTTTGTTGGCCTTATCATTCCGCACGCGGTCCGCTCATTCACGGGGGTCACCCATCGCCGCCTCCTGCCAGCGTGCTTTTTTGCAGGTGCGTTGTTCTTACTCTGGGCCGACCTTGCGGCTCGCATCCTTCTACCTGCTCAAGAGCTGCCGGTGGGCATCATCACAGCGCTTTGCGGGGTGCCATTCTTCCTTGCGCTCTTGCGCAGAAAGGCGTATGAGTTTGCGTAGCTTCGAACACTAGCCAAAGGGTATCGTCAAGGCACCACCACCAGGCAGATCCTAATGTCGGAAGAACCTTCAGCACCTGACGCGCGCACGCTACGCGACATTCAGTCAGTAGTGCAGCAGGAGTTAACCGCATTCCAGAGATCCTTTCGGGCATCTGTGTCTGGCAGCAGCGGGCTTCTCAACACGGTAACCCGCTATGTACTACGTCAGAAGGGCAAGCGTATCCGCCCCACGCTGGTGCTGTTAGCAGCCAAAGTGTGCGGCGGTATTACGGAGGCGACGTTTCGGGCCGCCACCCTGGTTGAGCTGCTCCATACGGCTACCTTGGTGCACGACGACGTCGTTGACGAGGCCGAGACGCGCCGGGGAGCCTTTTCGGTCAATGCGTTATGGGGCAACAGGGTGGCGGTACTGGTTGGCGACTACTTTCTGAGTCAGGGGCTGCTGCTCGCACTCAAGCACGACGACACCCGGATGCTACGCATCCTTTCCGACGCGGTGCGTCGCATGGCAGAGGGCGAGCTGCTGCAGGTCAAGCGTGCCCGCAGCCTTGGGTTTGATGAGGCGACATACTTTCGCATCATTTCCGACAAGACCGCATCGCTGATCAGCGCCTGCACCATGTGCGGCGCCGTCAGCGCCAGTGATGACGCCACGGCCTGGGAGCGCATGGAAACGGTCGGGGAGCAGCTTGGTCTGGCGTTTCAGATCCGTGATGACCTCTTTGATTACGGCACGCAGGGTATCGGCAAGCCCGTGGGGCTGGACCTTAAAGAGAAGCTTACCACGCTGCCGCTCGTATTTGCACTGGATCAGGCCGACCGCGCAAGCCGTCGACAGATGGTGCGCATCTTGCGTCGCCGCGGCCGACATCCCGATGATCTTGCCGCGACACTGGCCTTTGTCAAGGAGCATGGCGGGCTGAAATATGCCAGGAGCCGCATGGTCGCATGCGTGCAAGCCGCACAGGAAACGCTGAGCACATTTCCCCCGTCGCCCGCGCGAGAGGCCATGATTGCGCTGGCGGACTACGTCACCACGCGCAAGCGCTGATGGCACCGTTTTCACAATCCCTGGTGGCCGTTTAGGAGCCTGATTTACGAACGTTAACGCCTACGCACCTGATTCTAAGCTGTAGCTGAGTCTAGTGCTCTGTTTGAGCAACTCCAGGGACTCGGCATATTCCTCTTCCAGCTCGTGGGGTCTCCCATCCCACGCAGGAGCTCAGCACCGTTGCTAACAATATTGATCGAAGCATGCGAGTTGCGGTCAATAGCTTTACCACAATGTTCGCATAGGTAATGTGTTTCCCGCTGTGCGATTCTCTCAGCGGGTAATTGGCAGCAGCCACTACACTGTTGTGTGGTATTACGGGGCGGCACATGTACGAAGGTGCCGCCCTTTTGCTTGGGTCTTGTAGGCAAACGCTGTTTCACCAGCCCAATGGCCTAGTCCTGTATGGCATGGTTCTGACCACGCCACCTACGCGGGTCCGGTTGGCAACCTGCAGGTCTTCGCACGCCATGTTGCCGCTCTGCTAAACGATGCTCGCTGTGATGTTGGGTACCGTTGCTTTGCGGCGCTGTGCTATCCTAGAGGATTTCCTACGTGCAGTTGCCTTGGCCTTCTCCTTATTCTTACTGTTTTCCAAGCACGATACCTTCTGCGCTGCCACTTGATGCGTTTGCGCTCGTCCGAACGCGTGTACTGCACGCCCTTCGACAACGTGCAATGAGCCTGCAGGCTAGGATCGATGCCAATCGCGGCGTCCTCGCACGCCCCTTCGGGTGGAACCTCCTACTCGCAGATCTCCTGTTCCTCAATGCCGCTGCCGACTGGAATGTGCTTGATCCGGACGTACTTGACCGTGTCATCATCTCAAGAGGTGGCGATAATCCTCAAAGTACAACTTATCTACGTGCTTCACCTGCATCGCCCACTTGCCGTCTTGCTCCTGCCAGAGCTGGCCCTCTTACAGTTCGAAGCTGTTGATGTCCACGCCCAACCTGTAAAACCGGCTTAATGTTTTGACAGCCTGCGTGTAGCCCCTTCAAATCCGATGAATCACACTCCGCTGTGCCCTACGAGCGAAGTGGGTCTCGTAGTCCGCCCCTTTAACCAACGCTGGCATCCACTTGCACAGGTCATGCTAACTCGGATGCTTCTCGCCCTACTTGTACCGGGCCCGGCAATATCCCACCACCTGGTCGCGCAACCACCTCAGGTGCAGCCAGTAATTGCCAAGCGCGGCTCGCTCGGCCTTGCTTAGTCTGGCGACACCACATGTCTGCGTCTTCACCACGCTAAGGCGTCCAGCTAGCATATCACACGTGAGTTCCATTGTTTTGGCAACTCTTGTGTATAAGTCTATCATTTTCACGGGCCGGGTCCGCTCCTGAAGCTTTGCAGCCGACCTACCTTTGCTACATTATGGGGCAAGGGATACCGATTGCGACAGATGAGGCTGCCAAGCAGCGTCGGGCATACTTTAGGATACCTGTCATAGCCAGGGGCATTACCGATGGCTACTCTTCATTTGCTCGGTACCGGCGCGGCCTATAGCGGAGCGGGCCGGACCACGACCATGTTGTGCGCGAGTGACGACGCATCCACGCTCGTTATTGACTGTGGCGGCGATGCGGTGGCGCGCATGCAGGTGGTCGGCGTGGCCGTGGACACTGTGCGGGCACTGTTCCTTACGCACGAGCACATAGATCATGTCGGCGGGTTTCCGCTGTTCTACAAGAAACTCTGGCTGGCAGGTCGGCGCGATCCTCTGCCGGTCCACGGGCTTCCAAGTGCCGTAGTGCAGGCAGCACGATGCTTTGAATCCTTTGATACACGCGCCTTTGAAGGCTTACCACCGGTGGAGTGGCACGCATTGTCGCCTGCTCCAGGCAAGGCGGTTTATTCGGACGATGCATGGGTCGTTCATGCCGCCCGTGGCGTTCATGCCGTCCCGGTGGTTGGGCTGCGCATCACAAGCCTGAAGACAGGCGGGACATTCGTGTACTCCTCAGATACCAGCCCGTGCGAAGACGTTGTCGAGCTGGCCCGCGGCTGCAGCCTGCTGCTCCACGAAGCTACCGGCGCGCTACCTGGTCATTCGACTATGGAGCAGGCGGCTGAGGTCGCGCGGCGCGCCGGTGTGGAGCGCCTAGTGCTGGTGCACCTGCCGCCGATCATCGACCACCAAGCATTCGCGTCGGCGCAGGAGCAATTCCCGGCTACGGAACTCGGCAAGGAGGGCGGGCGCTACTCATTCTAATCGTCATCCGCCATGCCTTTGCACTATTGTCCTATATTCGCGCACAACGTAACAGGCTATAGCCATCTATGCGCCTCTCCGGCCGTCTGACGCTCTTACCAGCACTGCCCTGACCCTTACCGCAGGAGCCATCGGTGAAACTTAACTGTGGAAGGTTTGCGACGCCTGCAAGATCTGCTTAAGCCCTGAGCCATGCTCTTGGACCGCCGTGTCAACGTTCTGGCCAAAAGACATAACCTTGCATAGAAAGTGCACACAGCCGTGCGCATATGTTTTCTGCTTCGATGCACCAAGTCTCACAACTCGGAATGCTTGACGTAGCTTTTCACCGAATCCGCCAACAGCTCTCATGAATCCCCAAGGAGACTCCACCGGACGCCCGAGCATCCGCTTCCAGAACGACGAGCGCCCCCCGCTGGCAATTACCGCGGGCCTCGGCTTCCAGTTTGCCATCCTGTGTATTGCAGGCATTGTCCTCACGCCTGCCATTGTCATCCGCGCAGGCGGAGGTTCCGAAGACTTCCTCAATTGGGCGGTCTTCGCCGCGGTACTGGTTTCGTCAATCACGACCACCCTTCAGGCAGTGCGCCTTGGGCGCATCGGCTCGGGATACATCCTGCTGATGGGAACGTCTGCAGCGTTTATCTCGGTTTGCGTCGGAGCACTGCAAATGGCCGGGCCAGCAATGCTTTGCACGCTGGTGGTGATTTCGGCCCTGTTTCAGTTTGCGCTGGCTGGCAGGCTTCAGCTGTTTCGCCACATCCTGACTCCTGCGGTGGCGGGCACCGTCATCATGCTGATACCGGTGACCGTCATGCCGGTAATCTTCGACATGCTGACCGATGTGCCTGAGGGTGCTTCGGTCAATGCCGCGGCCATGAGCGCGCTGGTAACCATCGTCGTTATCGTCCTTATCGGCCTGCGTGCGCGAGGGGCTTTCCGGCTCTGGTCACCGGTGATCGGTGTGGTGGCAGGCACCATTGTCGGTGCCTTCTATGGCATCTACGACATCGGTCAGATCACCGATGCCGCCTGGATCGGCATGCCGACCAGCGGCTGGCCCGGGTTCGACCTCAGCTTCAGCGCCACCTTCTGGTCACTTTTGCCTGCATTCATTTTCGTCACGCTCGTGGGCGCGATAGAAACGATCGGCGATGCGGTGGCCATTCAACGTGTCTCATGGCGCGATGCACGGGCTGTAGACTATCGTGCCGTGCAAGGAGCGCTGGCCGCCGATGGGATGGGCAACCTTCTGTCGGGCCTTACCGGAACGGTGCCCAACACCACCTACTCCACAAGCATTTCCGTGACGGAGCTCACCGGCGTCGGCTCCAGAGTGGTTGGCATTGCGATAGGAGCATCCTTCCTGCTGATGGCCTTTCTTCCCAAAGTCCTGGCCCTCGTGGTGGCTATCCCAGGGCCGGTCGCAGCCGCCTATATCACCGTGCTTCTTGCCATGCTATTCGTGGTAGGCATGCGGATTGTGGTCAAGGCTGGCGTCGACTACCGCAAAGCGCTCATTGTAGGTATTGCCTTTTGGGTTGGCGTCGGGCTGCAGAGCGGGTCCGTATTTCCTGAGTTCTTTTCCACCTTCGCCGGTGGGCTTTTGCAGAACGGCATGACGGCAGGCGGGCTGGTAGCCATCGTGCTCAGCCTTTTCGTGGAGTTGACACAGTCCCGCCGGGTGCGTATTGAGATTCCCCTTGACGGCAACAGTCTGCCGCAGGTGACTTCCTTCATTGAGAAGTTCCATCGTCGCAGCGGCTGGCAGGAGTCGATGCTTAGTCGTTTGACTTCCGCGGCCGAAGAAGCCATCGACAGCCTGATGGAGCGCAGCACGCCAGACGGAGAGGCAGACAGGCGGTTGCAGATCAGCGCACAGAAAAAGGACGGACGAGCGGAGCTTGAGTTTGTAGCCGGTTCGGGCGACGAGAATCTGCAGGACAAGATTGCAATCCTTGAAGAGCCGGCAACGCAGGCAGATGTGGAGCAGGGCATGTCCTTACGATTGCTTAACTACTATGCCTCGTCCGTGCGCCATCAGCAGTATCACGACGTGGACATCCTGACCATTCACGTGGATCCGTAGCTGACTGAGTACGCAAACCTTGTATGGGCGTGGCCCGCGCTCCGTATCTGTGCTCCTGCGGGGCTTGCGGAGAAGCGGCATTAAGCCCCATCGGGTGCATTGGGGCTTGGCTTTTGATGCAGAAGGTAAGCCACTCTCGGTGGGAATATGGGCTGCTCAGGAGGGGAAAAGATGTTTGAACTCCCTTTCCACATCGCTCTTTGTGGGACGTTTTGCGGTTGTCTGCGGAGTCAGACCTGAGCGTACGCGGTATCGGTCGTGCGCTTGGACTCTCGCACAGCACGGTGCTTGCGTATTTGCGTCGTGCTAAGGCTGCGGGTTTGCGTTGGCCTTTGCCAGAGGGTATGACGGAGACCAAGTTGAAGGCGTTGCTTTATGGTCAGTCGGAGGGTTCCCGGACGATGCGTCCATTGCTGGACTGGTCCGAGCCCAAGTTTGTCAATGTAGTGGATTTTTTACGTGAGGTAACACATCCCTGACATACAGGGATGGCCAGAAGGGCGGGTTTTACCCGTGTGTTTTACATGTTCGCGTGCCCTTTAACGGGGCGTCTTGCTTTCATTCTGCGGGTGTACGTGCCGGTTTTGAGCCCCATCGCGCGGAAGACTTTACGGTGGAACGACTTGAGGTCCTGGTCTTTCTTGAGCAGGGTGCAATGGGTTGCGTTTTGTGGGAGCACGGTTGTTACACGATGCATCTGGTTGAGCTTGACCTTGAGTGTGCCCCAGCTGCTGTGGATGTCGACGGTTCTCAATAGGCTGCGTATCAGATGCGCTGCGTGAAAGGCGAGAATGGACAGGAAGAGGTGGGCTTCTATGCGAAGGTCCCGACTGTGGTAGATCGGACGTAATCCGAGATCGGATTTCATGGTGCGGAACGTGCGTTCGATCTCTCCTAGCTGCCAATAGGTCTGTGCGATTTTCTTGACCGACCATTCTGCGTGGCTGGTGCGCAGTACATACCCGCCGAGGGCCTCCGTACATGCCTCGTAGGCAGGCCTCTGTGTGAGGCAGATCTTTTCGGCGTGGGTGCTGCCAGCCTTCCTGGTCACTTTAACATCATACTGGTAGGCCACCTGCTTGTACTTTTCTATGAGTCGGCCCACCCGGATCTGCACCTTATCGTAGTTCTTCAGACGTCTGGGCAGCGCCAGTCCCGCGTTCAGGTGCGCGATGGCCTCCTCGAACGTCACACGCTTTGCTCCAACAATCTGGTCGCTGACTGCTTGTCGGGCTTCACTGTGCAGATACACGCGCCGTTCTCCTCCTTCGTCTGGGAGTGCCCAGGCACGCACGTCGACATCGCTGGCGGTTTTGAAAACTTGATCCGGTGCGTCTTTGGGTACCGGCGGGGTCTTCGTACGCTGCACGCAGATCCAGTTCAGATCCTGTTCGTTCAAATACGCCAGATTGGCCTCTGTAGCGATGCCAGCGTCCATAATCACCGTGGGCTTGGCTCCGTTCAGCTGTGCAATGGCCTGGTGCAACATGGCAGGCTCACTGGCATTGCCCGGGAGGATTTCCGCCGTGCGGGGGAACCCCGATGCATCAATCATCAAGGCCAACGTCACCAGTGGGCAATCAGACCGTTTTTCGTTGCTGCGACCATGCCGCAGCAAGTCCCCTTTCTTGCGGCCCGTGTAGAACACATTGGTCAGGTCAAAGAAGGCAATGGTTTCGCTGAATCCCAAGAGCTCCTTCGTGGCGCCGAAGAGTGCATCCATGATCGACTGACGGTGCTCGTAGAGGGCATCTCCGATACGGTAAAGGCTGCTCAGACTGGGGAGGTCGCAGTGCAGTAACTCCAGGATGCTGGACCGTTCGTGCATCCATTCATGCGTATGTCGTTCACTGCCGGGGGAGAGCATGCGCCCGACCACCAGCGCCGTCGCCAGATGAATCTGATCTTCGCGCAACTTCAGCATTCGCAAGGACTTTGCGAATGCCAACAGCTGCAACGCTTTCAGAGCCACACGTTCGCCTCCGACGGTACGAGTGTCGGTATGATGGACTTCATCAATGATGACGGCATCCCGGTCGTCGCGCGGGTCGTCCACGTTGTAGCCCTTTTCCAGCAGCTTCTCAACGATGGTCTCGCTGGCATGGCGGAGGCCTTCACTCTCAAACGCTAGGCGGCTCTGTCCTCGCAAGCCCTCGTCAATATGGAGGATCAATGCGCGCCATTGTTCTTTGGGGATTGCGAAGGATTGGCCCAGGTTGAGGACGGTCCGCTGTTTAGGAGCGCCCTTGATACGGTGGCATTCGACCAGCGCGTAGCTGGTGGCCTTGGCACCTGATTTAAGGATGCGTGTCTTGGCGCGGATGTACATGCATGTGAGCGTGCGGGTATCGGGTGCCCATGCGTCAATATACGGCTTTGCAGCGAAATGGTTCTGGACAATTCCACTACATTGGGTATTTTTGAGAAAAAAAGGTATCAAAGCCATATGGATCATAGGTATAACACATAAGTTGAGGCCATATTGCCACAAAATAAACCCCGCTTTCGCTGCGCATGGGGCGAAATTGATAAACTTGAGCTGGGGGCGAGATTCCCCCGGGCTACTTGACCGTCCAGCTTGGATCGGATTATGCACCCATCTGAAGGAGTTCAATGAACGGCCTTTTCAGAAGCTGGAATGCAGTCGTATGAGCTGGTTTGACACGTGGGAGCGATCAGGGATGAAACCCTTACCAGCGGACCCGTACGAGCATGCCCAGTGGCGCAAAGCCAAGGTGCACAGAGATACGCACATCGAGGTGCGCAGGCACCGGTATAGCGGTCCTTATCGATATGTAGGCTTGTTGGTACAGGTTTGCGTGACAGATACCACCGTGGAGGTGTTTTTCGACGACAAACGGGTGGCGGCACATCCGCGTCGCCGCCGTAAAGGGGTCACTACCGAGGACCAACACATGCCGGATTCGCAACGTCAAATGAAGGATATGAGCCGATTCGAATCGCTGCCTATTCCGAGGCAGAGCGCATCGGGCCAGACACGCAAGATCGTGCAGCAGATCATTGATGCTGAACGGCACCCGCTGCTACGTTACCGCACGCTCATGGGTCTGCTCCGCTTGGCTCGCACCCACGGTAAGAGCCGTATGGAAAACGCGTGTACGAGGGCACTGGCGATCGGCACCCGCTCGTACAAGAGCATCGCGACCATCCTGTAAAACGGACTGGACAAACATCCGCTGGACTCGGTGCCTCCGCCTCCCATAAACCATGACAACATTCGGGGTCCAGGCTATTACGACATCGCATCGGATCTTCCTCACCAAACATCGAAGGACTAATGCTTACGCATCCCACCCTTCAGAAGCTCGAGCAAATGCGTCTGCATGGCATTACGCACGCGCTGCGTGACCAGCTTACTCAGCCGGAAATGGAGTAGCTCCCGTTCATGGACCGCCTGGGCCTATTGGTTGACCAGGAAGCGATCGTGCGATACAACAAGCGCCTGCGGTCGCACCTACGCCGTGCTCGGCTACGACAAGAGGCCTCCATGGCCGATCTGGACTATCGTCGCGGTCGCAATCTGGACCGGCATCTGATGGGCTCGCTGGCCACCTGCGACTGGTTGCGAAAACATCACAATGTGATTATTAGCGGACCTGCCGGGGTCGGTAAAAGCTTCGTGGCGTGTGCACTGGCACATAAAGCCTGCATAGAAGGGTTTACCGTACGCTACCACCGACTGCATCGTCTTCCGGAAGATCTGCAGCTCGCTCACGGGGACGGACGCTTCCTGAAACTGCTGAAGCAGTTGATGCGCTTCCACCTCCTGGTACTTGATGACTGGGGGTTATCACGCATGAATACGCTGCACCAGCAAGACCTGCTTGAGCTCACCACCGACGATCGGTACCAGAAAGGCTCCATCGTTGTTACCAGCCAGATGCCTGCTAACGTGTGGCACGAATGCATGGAGGACCCAACACTCGCAGATGCCATCCTGGATCGCCTCATTCACCATGCACACCACATCGCCCTGAAGGGAGAACCCATGAGAAAGCGTCTGCCAAAATGGCAGAACCTTCGAGAGAAGACCAGCGTAACCGACACCAGAGAGCCGTGAAAATGGTACCTAGAAACGTCACGATGCAGAACCGCCCAGGCCGGACTCAGTGCGCCGGATCAGGTGCTCGATGTACCGTGGAACGAGTGGTTGTTTTGTGGAATATGCAGGCAGTGAGCGTGGCCGTCTTGGGCGTCGGTCCTGCCGCTTCAATGTCGATGTTTCTGTCTGCGTCGAAGTACAGTGCCGTACCCGCTGCGCACACCGAGACACGCCCCTCGGCTTCCCGTTGGTGGCGGGCCGAACAGCCCGCAGCCGGATATGATCGCCGACAGCAAGAGGGTGAGCAGAACGGTAGGTGTGGAGTTCGTGGCGCGCGGGTCTCCTTGATGGGTGGTAGCAGTCCTGGACTCCAGACATGGTGCTGGGCGTTTGTCACTTGTCAGCGGAAAATTAGGACAAGCTCCGCCTATTCGCCTGAGCGCCGGGAGCTACCCGCCCGCTCGTTTAGCGGCAGTTCTATTCAGTGGGAAGCCCGACATGGGATTCCGCTGATGAAAGTGACCGGTGAGAACGGTAAGGCGCGTGGGCCGGGAGGGCAAGAGGGGCGCGAGTGGTGCCTGATGGTCGCTAGTGACAGCTTCGGGGAGGAACTTGCGGGCAACCGGGAGCGTAACAAATTGTATTCCGCCGCCTAACTCATGTCTCTCGCCGGAGGTAGCCCTCGATGTTTCTATTCCAAACTGTACCGCCCAGCAACAGTATCGACTTGGTAACAACTTGGGGAGGTGTGGTGGCATTCCTGGTCCTAGCGGGAGGACTGTTCGCTATCTGGCGGAACCTAGGAAAGCGCACCGACGATCTTGGTAAGGAATTCAAGGCAGGGATAACGAAGACGGAAACGGCTATTAGCAAGACGGAAACGGCTATTAGCAAGACGGAAATGGCTATTAGCAAGACGGAAATGGCTATTAGCAAGACGGAAATGGCTATTAGTAAGACGGAAACGGCTTTGAGTGAGCGAATAGAACGAGTGGAGAATCGTGTCAGTGACCGTTTTACGAGGGTCGAGGATCGGCTGATCAAGGCCTTCTATGCGATCTTTGGAAAGGGTCCTGTATCTTCCCAAAGCCCGCTCGCGCTTAATGATCTTGGCCGGGCTATCACTCAGGAAATCCAGGGAGCTAAGTGGGCAAGCCGCGTCGCCCCCACCCTAGCAAGTTGGCTCAAGGGCAAAGATGCCTATCAGATCCAAGAGCATTGTTTCGAATTTGCTGAGCACTTCACGTATACAGACGATGAACTCAGAACCATTCGTCAAAGCGCCTACGATCACGGACTGCCTATCGAACAGATTCACCGAGTATTCGCGATTGAACTACGCGATAAGCTGCTGGAGATGGCCGGAGGACTCGAGCCTCCAGCGTAGCTAGCCTGCCACGCCGACTGTCCGTTGTCGGCGACGAGATCCCAGTACATCAGCCGCTTTCCGACCAGGTCGGCCACGACGTGCTGAATCTGCGCCAGCGTGTCGAGTCCTCGGATGTTCTGCCGCCCCGCGAAGGTGTGCACGTAGGCTTGCAGGTGCTTGGGGCTGAGCCGGTGGTAGACGCCCTTGTGGCGCGCTTGAGCATCGACCAGAAGTTCTCCACGCCGTTAGTGTGGATCTTCTCGCCTTCGAGATACCGAATGTATTCGGCGGCTGAGTGCCTTACTGCTTCGTTCTCCCGACCCGACCCCTTCTAGGCGGTCGGGTCGTCGGTGTAGAGCTTGCCGTCCTCGGTCGCGTGCCGATCTACGAAGCCCTGTAACGTCTCCGCATCCGTCCGGTCGATCACCTTGGCGACCACCTGCTTGCTGTCCCGGTCCTTGGCCGCCACAACCGCCGTCATGGTCACTGGGCCGCGGCCAGCATTCTCCAGTTCCTTCCGCTTCACGTTCGACATGTTGGCCCGCTTACCACCGAAATACGCCTTATCAACCTCCATGGTGCCGTGGAAGACCGGCGCGATGTCCACGAAGGCTTTACGGATTCGGTGGAGCATGAACTAAGCGGACGGATACGAGATACCGAGATCCCGGTGGAGCTTAATGGTCGAGACGCACTTGAGATTGGTCAGTTTCAGGTAGATCGCCCTGTATCTTATCAGTGACGCTTGTGGTGTGCATCCTGAAGGTGTTCAGCAACAATTAGAGATGAGGCTGGAGAGGAGGAAGAAGAAGGGAAGGTGGAGGAGACTCCCCGGTGGAGCAGCGAGCGGCGAATACGCAGCGCGAACTGAGAGCCAGCGCCTACGCGGCGGCGTGGACACCCATGTGCTCGGTGGCAGCAGCCAGCGACAAAGCGGGAGCCCTGGTCGTAGCCAATAGAAGGTCGCTGCCTGTTGTGCACGATCCAAATCAACGAAGCGTTCTTGCAGACAGGGTACCACACCATGAGACCTTTACAGGGATCACACCTTGAAATCACAGCGTTTGTCCCCTCCGCAGCGCTTGCCGCACCCCACCTGGCATCTGGTGCTATGATTGCTCGGACCATACCCCCGAGCGACGCCTTCGCTGGCCAGCTGCCGCGCGACACGCCACGCGCCACTGCATGGGCACCTCGAGCCGAAGGCGGATCACTACCGGATCAGTGTCAGTTGCCTGGACTGCGACGCGCGCGTGCCTGCGATGCGGTCTTCCACGGTGACCGTCAACGTGTAGGTACCGCGGGCCAAGTCCGCGACATCGATGACTACAAACTGAACGGGGGACCGCAGCGCGCCGCCGGATTCGCCTGTAGAGAGCGTGGTCACATCTCCTCTCCTGTCTTTAAGCGCATATGAGATGGCGTAAAGCGTTCGCTGGTCCGGGCCCTCCGCCAGGTCGTAGATCTCATAATACACCGCGGGCGTTTCCGTGCGGCTGAACGTGCCGGAAGGGCGCACCTGTACATGCACATCCTCGCGGCGCGCCGCGGGATCACCCTCGATTGCTAAAACGCTGTCGGCCAGGAGAATGTCGCTCAGCTTCAGGCCCGGCGCTGAAAAGTCAAGCGGTACATACCTCTGCCGGAAGGTACTCACCGCGCGTCCGCTCAATGACCGCACATGCAAGGCCGTGCGGTATGGCTGTGGCAATAGATCCACCTGGAAGAGCCCGTCGTACGACTGATCGGCCGTCGCCTGGGGCAGCCGTATCACGTTGCGGTTAAAAGTGTGCTGTCGCCACCGCATATCCTGCACCATGAAGCCGGTCTCAAACACGATCGTGTCCTGCGATGCCTCAAGCTCCTGTACCGGCACCTCATAGAATACCTCCACCAGCGTGCGACCATCCATGCCCCGAAATGAAGCCGGCATCACAGGTACGTCCAGCTCCTTGGTGCCACTTGGCCACCGATGGCGATCCGTGGATAACCCCCGCGTGATGTATTCCAGCGTCTTGCGCTCCATGTCCGCAGCATCCAGCCCGACCAGCCGGGGCGGCAGAAAGCTCTCTCCCCGGGGTACCGGAACGAAATGCTTCGTAACCCCGCATATGCCCCCATGGCAGGTGGGCGCAAAGTGGAAAATCAGCAGCGAGTCGCCGTCCTCTGCCGAAGCCTCAAACAGCCAGGTGGGGGACTCACCCACCGAGAAGTCGTCCGGCTCCCCATGCCGAATAAACATTACGCCCCGATCGTCGAAGTCCCCGCCCAGTGTATACGTGGGTGGAAGGTACCGTTCATCATGTGTGAACCGGCTCCGAAACCAGCTGCGAAAACCGTTGAACACGTAGTGCGTCTCCGCAATGCGCAGCCGCCGGTAGTGCTCAACCATACGCGCGTTGTACGGCGCGGCGGGCATCGGGTCACGCCGGGCCCAGAACTCGGCAAAGAACGCCTTAGCTTCGCTTAACGACGCGCGCCGCTCAAAGGCAGCGTGCTCCCCCGGCGAGACGATAGTTCGGATCTCGTCAAACAGCAGGAGCGCATCCAGCTCTGTCTCGATGGCTTCGATAGCCTCCTTCATGTACCAGGTACCAGCAATCGGTTTCTGCTCTTGAAACTTCAGGCGCGCCAGCGCCACCAGTACCGGCACCGGAAGGAAGCCCTCGCGGCGCAGCTCCTGATAAATCAGCTCTGCCGGCTGAAACAGACTCTGACTTTCGTATGTCCTGGCGACAAAGAGTCGGGCATACGGCCCGGGTAACGTGCGCAGCCACCTGCGCGCCTCCGCCGGTGGCTTGGACACCATATAGCGCCAGTAAAAGTTGAGTAGCCCCAGATGCACGTGTGCAATCTCGGGCCGCAGCTGGATCTGCGTCTCCGCCAGGCGGATAGCTTCCTGAAACATGTTGTCGTACCGCCGGATCAGCGCCAGTTGAAAGATGGTGTCCCGATACAGAGAATCGCTGGTCAGGACCGTATCGAAGTCTGCGGCGCCTTTCTGCAGCACCCGCTCTAGCCGGTTTCTGAGGTTCGGAGTTTTGCCTATCTCGCCGTAGCAGATGCCGCGCAGGTAGTGTGCTTCCAGGTCTCCAGGGGCATCTTCCAGGTGATCAGACAGGATAGCGACGGCGCGACGCCACTGCTGCGCCTCCATGGCTTCTCTGGCTTGCTCAAGATCAATCGTCGGAGCAACAAGAAGGGCAGCCACTAACGCAGCCAAGCCAAAGACCTGGTCCATGCTTTTACTCCCGCCTGTTCGTGCGCTGATGCAGCATGTGTGCAGGATGCAGGGTCCCATGGACATCGCTCCTAGTCTTGTTACAATTAACGTGCCCGACCGGTCCAGAGATGGCGCCCAAGGCCGTCACCGCAGAATGACCATATCATTACCGCGCGACCCTGCGACCGGGCTTTGTGCCTGCGGCAGTATGCACTCAGCTTCACACTGGCGCGCATGGCTCTGCGCAAACTGTGAACAGCTCCACCTAGGGCTCCCCTGTACTCATTCGAGCAGCTCAGCCACGAGTCTTCAACAATCTCATCGACAACAGCATCCGCCCCTTAGCGCTGGGGCGCAAGAACTGCCTGTATTCCGGGTCACACAAAGCAGCCCAGCGCGCTGCCGTCATCTACTCGCTGCTGGGCGCCTGCAAACTGCAGGGCAGTGATCCGTAAACCTGGCTCGAAGATGTGACAGAGCGCATGCCGACACACACCACCGCCATCGGCGACCTGCTGCCACATCGGTGGACCACGCTTGAATGCGCCGCCATGTGAAAGACACAGCTCCCAGTCGTGCGCCAGCGCATAAGCCCCCTCTGTGCCGCTCTTGAGCGCAAGACCTGCACAGCAGTGCACACCCAAGCGCTCTGCATGCACCCAGCGCTAGCTCCCCCCAAGTACCCATCAGGCCGCTTCGCAACTGCCGTAGCACCGCCACGCCAGCAAGGTAAGCTGCCGACCGGATGCGCCCTGCTACCCTACAACCTTGCATTCCCGGCCTGAAGCCAGCCAGTAAATGGCGCCAAGCCACCTCCGCGCGGCACTAATCAGCTAGACTGTGCTCAAATAACCGGACTTCCAGACGGATACGTTAAATCATATTTCAAATTAAATGGGAGACCTAGGACCAATCCTCCTCGGTCGCCTCTCGGTACAGACACAGCTCCAAGCGTAATCCGCCTTGGCGCACTGCGGCTCCTGACAAGCACCCGCCGGTGTCTCACCACTGTGCGGATGGCGTGGAAGAGTCACTCAAAGGTACGCCTGGAAACTCCCCGGGCTCCAACAAAGCGGCAGCGTCATCAATGCTGCAACACGTTCAAGGCCGGAGACAGTTGCCGCAGACTTGGCGTCCCACTGGTAGGATCCATGCGTGCACATCCAGGCTCGGTCCCCCAGCATCCTCGCTGATTACAAATGCCAATGACATAATCCTCAGGGCGTCGTACCAAGACGCGTAATTCGCGCAAGGACTATGGAAGCACGGCTAATGACACGGCGCAGCCCGTATGACCTGAATAAGATATCCCTCCTAACCGCCACACCATCCTCCATTTCGGATGCTGGCTCTTAGAGCAAACAGCAAGAGAACGCCCCCGCGACGGAGTCCACCGGGATACAGGCCAGCGAGTGTGATTTCGGCACCCGTCACACTCTGACCGTTACGCCAAGTCTTTGGAGTCTGGATGCGATCTGTTGGATTCATGCGGCCGTAGGTGTGGTTCGTGTCTTGGGGCTGATTCTATATCTTGCGAAGGTACGTTTTCTGCCAGGGATCCGGTGTACGAGCCTCTTGCAAAAACCCGAAAAACGGCAAGTGCTCCCTCCGCAGGCGCGGGAGAAGAGGTGGCGCCTCCGTCGTGGGTATCGTAATAGTAAGCGCCCGTTAGGGTATACCTAGTGGGGGAGCGGGCCTGATCGCGAATGTGGGGTAGTCACGGTATCGCGAAGCAACAATGCAACTCGATTGGTGTCGCGCAGCAAAACACACGCTGCGTCTGGAGCGCGAGGCATTATGCGCAAGCCGGACGGAGTCGTCCAGAAAAAGCCCGCGAACGTGCGCGAGGGGCTTGGTGTCATTCGAGCAATGTGGCGGTGAGCGAGGTCGCGGTGTTGGGCGAAGACAATTCCTAACATAACGGAGCAGCCATGTCCACTGGAGCAGCGCGGCTGTGTTCTTGGATAAGTCGCCGTGCGCCACGAAGGCGCGGAGGGATACTGATATGTAGAATCCTTCCCGCAGCTATGCTGCACAGGAGATGAGGGTCGGCCCCTCGGTGCCGCCGTGCAGACGGAGGCACCAAACCACTTGCCGCTGCTGCGCTTAAGAGGCGTGGTGGTAAGCAGGCAAGAAGTGCGCCAGGCTAACTGGCGATAGTACAGGGGGTGCAAGTCCCCCGTTGTGAAAGACTAACCATCTGCACATCACCTCGAGCCGTGCGTCTGTACTCGCGAGGGTACAGGCGAAGCGTCGGTAGAGGCGCGTGTGGGCAGGGCTAATGAGCACCGAAAACGCTATAGTCTGGGATGCCGAGGCTTTTTCTTTGGTCGAAGGCAACATCTTCTTTGCCGCCAATGGTGAGGCGAAGGAGGGTCCCACGGTGTCTAAGAACCCAGGCACGCACGTACGTACTACGCCGGGACCTGGGAGGTCTCCGTGTCACCCTGGAGTCGTTCAGGGTCGCGAAAGAGAGGGTTAATCCCCGTAACTGGAGATGAACGACATGGAGAAGTCCGATACAGGAATAGTAGCTAAGAAAGCAGCGAACAAGGGGCGTAGCCGCCCGGCGGAGCTGCCGGAGCCAAGTCCTGTACCTGAGGGGAAACTGGAAAACTCTAACACTGTCCGGGCGCGGGATCGGGTAGCGGTGACACAAGGAGCGGACCGGTTGCGACAATTTGTGAAGCGGAAACCCAAGGAGAAGCTCACGACGCTTCTGCACCATGTTACGGTGAAATCGCTGCGGCATGCCTTCTATCGTTTAAAGAGGAAGGCAGCGCCAGGCGTGGACGGCGTGACATGGGCGGAGTACGAGGTTGGATTGACAGCGCGTTTGGCTGACTTACATGACCGCGTGCACAGCGGAGCGTACCGGGCGATGCCGTCCAGGCGGGTTGAGATACCCAAGCCAGATGGCAGTACACGACCGCTCGGCATTGCGGCACTGGAGGACAAGATTGTCCAGGCTGCGGTGGCGATCTGTATCCTGCTCCCGATCTATGAGGAGGAGTTTCTTGACTTCAGCTATGGGTTTAGGTACAAGCGGAAGGCGCATGATGCGTTGGACGCGTTGGCCTATGCGATCGGGCGTACGAAGGTCAACTGGATTGTTGATGCGGACATACGTTCTTTCTTTGACATGGTGGACCAGGGCTGGCTGATTCGGTTTCTGGAGCACCGCATAGCGGACAAACGGGTCATTCGGCTGATCATCAAATGGCTCAAGGCAGGCGTAATGGAGGCCGGTGTTTTGCGGGACAGTCCGATGGGCACCCCGCAAGGCGCGGTTATTTCGCCGATACTGGCGAATGTGTACCTGCATTATGCCCTGGACCTGTGGTATGATAAGCGATGGCGCGTGCGGGTGGCGTGGGGAGAAACCTGCCTTGTCCGTTATGCGGACGACTTTGTGGTAGGCTTCCAGCGGAAGCACGACGCGCAGCGTTTTCTAAGGGATATAGGGCAGCGGATGGCCAAATTTGGCTTATCCCTGCATCCGAAGAAGACTCGCTTGTTGGAATTTGGGCGGTTTGCGGCGGTGAATCGCCGCAGCCGAGGTGAGGGTCGTCCCGAGACGTTTGACTTTCTGGGTTTTACGCATTACTGCCGTAAGACTCGCCGTGGTCGTTTCGGATTGGGACGGAAACCGGTGGGGAAGCGCATGGCACGAAAGCTGAAAAGCCTGTGTCAGGAGCTTCGCCGTAGGATGCATGCACCGTTACACGCTACAGCCCAGTGGCTGGGGCGCGTACTTCGGGGATGGCTGAACTACTACGCTGTTCCCACCAGCTTTGTGTTCCTACGAAGGTTCTTTACCCGCCTGAAGCGTGAGTGGATGAAGGTCATCCGCAGACGTTCGCAGAAGGATCGCATGACATGGAGTAAGCTGGAGACCATGGTTACATGGTGCTGGCCTGCGCTCAAGATCAAACACCCCTGGCCTGATCAACGATATGTCGCCATGCACGCCGGTGCGACCCAAGGGAGGAGCCGGATGCGTTAACGCGCCCGTCCGGATCTGTGCGGGGGGCCCGGGGAAACCCGGGTCCCTACCGCGAGAAGGCCCGGCGTAGATCGGGTCAGGTGTGATCCATTCAAGTTGAGCGCAAGCGAACCGCTGATGACGTGTCGAAAAATCCTTAGACGAGGTCAAAACCGGGGTAGGGTATCGTCCCCGGGAGCAGTCAGGGAGAGATCTGCTTACTGCCCTGGCGGCCTCCGGCATATAGGCGGCAAGAGGTCGGATCAGGCTCTTGTGCGGAACGTGGGAACCTGTCGTCCCGATGTTAAGGGAGACTCGCAAGAGGAAATACCTCAAGCGACTGAGTACCGAAGCGGGGCACAGGGGCGGAGTACTTCGTAGTAGCGTTGAACCCTCTGTAATGGAGGCGGAGCGAAGGTGCGCCAGGCTAACTGGTGCCAGTACAGGGAGTGAAAGTCTCCCGATGTGAAGGACTAACCATCCACGCATCTCCTCGAGCCGTGCGTTGGTACCCGCGAGGGTGCAGGCGAAGCGTCGGTAGAGGTGCGGGTGGGCAGGGCTAATGAGCACCGAAAATGTCATCGTCCGGGACGCCGAGGGTTTCTTCGTGGTCGAAGGCAACACCTTCTTTGCCGTTAATGGTGAGGCGGAGGAGGGTCCCGCGGTGTCCAAGAACCCAGGCACGCACGTACGTACTGCATCGGGACCTGGGAGGTCTCTCCACTACCCATCCCTTCGGGGAGGGTCGCCAAAGCGTAGGCTAAATGCCGATCGGAGGATGTACGGTGGAGAGAAGTCAGATGCGACCATAGTAGCTATGAAGCCAGCGAACAACGCGTGGATGACCACGGGGCGGAGCCGGTGGAGCCAAGGGTCGCACCCAAGGGGAAAGCGGGAAGCTGGATTCATGCCGGACTCTGGGCCGGATTACGTGAATCTGTCCAAGAGCTGTGGACTCAGTGCCACAGTCGGGGCGCAGGTGTACCGCTTACGGCTGGAGGTGGGTATCCCCACTTCCTAACGTCATGCGCGGGAGCGCGACCTGCGGGAAGAGCCGTGTGCGTTAACGCGCACGCACGGATCTGTGCGGGGCCCCAGGGGAAACCCTGGGGCTACCGCGATGGAGTACCCTGGTCTGCTGTTGATCTATAGGACAACCGGAAACGGGACGATCCATTGGGAGGCAGCTCTGGATGGTTGGCAACAACCGTCTGACGGACCGGGAAGAGCCGGATGCGTGGAGACGCGCACGTCCGGTTCTGTGAGGGCCTGGGGGTGAGATTCCCCCGGGCTACTTGACAAATGATGCTCTTCTGCTTTGCGGAGGAACTGCTCGGTCCTCTGACCGTGCCGCAGAAGAAGCTGCTGGGCGTGTTGGAGATCGCTCGCGTTGAGCGCTTTATTAGCGATGGCGATGATGCGAAGGCCTCGCGCGGGCGTCCGCAGAAGAGTCGTGCGGCGCTTGCGCGGGCGTTTGTTGCTAAGGCGGTTTACAACATCGATTCGACGCGCGCGCTGATCGAACGGATTCGCTCGGACCCACAGCTGCGCCGCATCTGTGGGTGGACGCATCAACACGAAGTTCCCAGCGAGTCGACCTTTTCACGGGCTTTCGGGGAGTTTGCGCGGTCGTGTCTGCCCGATCAGGTGCATCGTGCACTGATCGACGAGTCGTACGAAGAAGAGATCGTCGGACATCATTCACGTGATTCTACGGCGATTAAGGCGCGCGAGCGCCCTGCTACGAAGAAGTCCGCGCTGGCCAAAGACACGCATGGTCAACCGCGTGAGGGAGAAACACCTCCAAAAGAGCAACGACACCTTGTACGTCAGTTGGACATGAGTCTGCCGGAGATGGAAGAAGATTTGCCCGGGGAGTGTAACCGAGGCGCTAAGCGCAAAGCTAAGGGTTACCGGCAGAGCTGGAACGGCTATAAGCTGCACGCAGACGTGGCCGACGGGGGCGTACCAATCAGCTACCTGGTAACGTCTGCGTCGGTGCATGATAGTCAGGTGGCCATTCCCTTGGCTACGAAGTCTGCGAAGCGGGTCACGAATTTGTATGATGTGATGGATAGCGCCTATGATGCGAAGGAGATACGCCTTCACAGCGAGCGTCTTGGGCATGTGCCGATCATTGATGAGAACCCGCGTACACACGCACGTAAGGCGGCGAAAAAGCGTGAGGCGAAGGCGCAGCGTGCGGCCGGATGGGTACCACCAGAGCGCGTACGCTACCACGAGCGTTCGACCGTCGAGCGCGTCTTTGGTCGCCTCAAGGACGAATATGGCGGTCGCCATATTCGCGTACGTGGTCATGCGAAGGTGCTATGTCATCTTGGGTTCGGCATACTCGCGTTGACGATCGACCAAATGACGCGACTTGTGTGCTAACTGGCTTCACCGGCGCACAGAATTGCGGTTGTAGTGCCACGTGTAGTGGGATAGGTATGCGTAATTGTCATCGCTAAGGCCCGAAAACTGTCTTTTTGAGGTCAACCTCACTGCGTTAGTCAACGATTCTGGTGTACATCATTACGATACCCACGACAGAGGCGCCACCTCTTCTCCCGCGCCTGCGGAGGGAGTACTTCCCATTTTTCGGTTTTTTGCAAGAGGCTCGTACGTCAATGCCTCTGCCTTCCCGGGCTAGCCGTCCTGCCGTGGCAGCGTCTATTGTGAGTTCGGCGGCGAGTCCTTTGCCGGTTTTGTAGCCCTGCGCACGTATCTTTTCGCCTTGCCGCTCGAGTCCTCCAGGCACCTTGTTACGCATGCGAATGGTGCGCATGCGTTTTGCGTTGAACCGTCCTCCCAAGCTATCGCGGTACCCGCGCAGGTTTAGCTCCTCGGCGGCTTGGGGATCATCGTAGCCTGCCTCAAGTAACTCCTCCAGTTCGGCCAGGGCCTGCTTGGAGGCATCGCGACCGATGACCGTAGCGCGAGGCAGGGGCAACGCTACTGGAGGCAGCTCGTGGGTTCGTCCGCCACGCAATCGCAACCCGACATTCACCTGGTATCCCCTTCGGGTCAGGGTGATGTCCTCGATGAGCAATCCTAAGAGACGCTTCCGGTCCTCGTTGGTGGTACGAGCCGCTTCCCAGACCGTGCCAAAGTCGCTGGCCAATGTAAGGATGCGCTGGTCCAACGCGGCATCAGGTAAGCTGTGCTGGGCTTTTTTGTACCGCTCTCGTTCTCTGACGGCTTCACCATGGGCCTTCAGACGGGCTTCCCATTCGGCCTCCAGCGGACCGGACACGAGGCGATTCGACGGGTCCACTTCCATGTACCTGCAGCGGGCCAGATCCACCTAGCACGTAAGCCTTCAATATGGTTGATTCTCTGGCGATCTGCCTCCTCAAAGTCGCTGCGCAGCTGCTCGCGCACCATCAGCGAAAGCGCTAGGTTCTCCCGGTTGATCGCGGCAACGACAAAGCCGCCTACCGCCGCATCCAGCACATCTCCACGCATGTTTTGGCATGTACGCGTGCCGCGGCGAACGATGTTCTCCTTGCACAGATAGTACCACTTAACTTCTTTGCGGTCAGTATAGTTGTAGTTTACGCGCACCCTCTGACCACACAGGCCGCAGATGATGCGGGATTGAAGCAAGGCCGCCCCCTTGCGTGGCGACGGCCTGCGCTCGGCCCCACCAAAGAAGCTCGCCGCGTTCGAGCGCATGGTCTCCTGGTTGTGCAAATATTCCTCCCAGTCAATGTAGCTCTTGTTGGCATCCCGAATACACACCAGCCACTGATCGCTGGGCAGGAGGACACGCTGCACGGACCCATCCGGGCGTGTGTGCGTGCGTACGGCTGTAGGCGTAGCAGCCACCATAGCGGGGAATACGGAAGATGCGCTGAATCTGGCCGTAGTTGGGCACTCCCCAGTACACTTTACCGTTACCCGTGCGGGGCCGCGAAGGTAAGCGAATCGCTTGTCGCTGGAACCACTTCATGGTCTGCATGGCGGACCCCAATCGCCGGAAGATTTTGAATACCAACGCCATCGCTTCAGTGATGGATTGATCTGGATCCAAGACAACCCTGTCTGCTTCGATGTATTCCAGCCCGATGGGCAAGGGGATTTTGAGCTCTCCACGCAGCGCTTTCGAGCGCTGTTCCCCAATCATGCGTGCGCATATGCCGCGCAGTTCGTACTCCGAGAGCTGCCCCTTGAGCCCGAGCAGCATTCAGTCGTTTACGTCGCCTACGTCGTAGATGCCATGCTCATCAAGGATGAGGGTCTTAGCCACGGCTGCAATCCGAAGCAATTGATGCCATTCCGCATTGTCCCGGCACAGGCGTGATACTTCGAGACTGAGTACCATGCCCACTTTTCCAGCACCGACACGCGCACGCAGATCCTGGAATCCCGTACGTTGGGGACTGGTGGCACCAGATTTGCCTTGGTCCTCGTCAATAACGTCAATCCGATCTTCGGGCCAGCCCAAGGCAATGGCATGCCTGCGCAGGTCATACTGACGGTACTGGCTCTCCTTGTGGGTCTGCACCTGATGTAGCGAGGACTGACGGATGTACAGGCAGGCCCGGCGGTTGAGATGGTCAGCCGTGATTTTATGGGATGAGGGTCTGAGCATAGGCAAAACGCTATGAGTGGATGAGATGGCAGCTCATGGACGCGGCCTGCCTAAGCAGTGGAGCGAATGGAGCGATGGGTGCAGGCACACTCGGAGTATTGATGCTCGGCATCTGTTCCGTAAGCACCAGCGCGTGCGCCAAGCCATGGTGGCACAGGATGGAGATGGCCTGGCTGCGCTGGCCACTGAGCCACCGCTGGCGCCACCGGTTATAGCGATGGGTGTTCTGGCTATTGCCCACTGTATCATCAGAGTGTTTCGGAGTTTTTTGACAGCGCCTGGTGAAGGCTGCTGTAGTGGATGGTTACATCGAAGCGTTCGCGTATCATCTCGGCGAGTTTACGGACGCTGACGGCGTCAGGCAAGGCGCGGCAATACTCGGCAAACTCTAAGATTTCGGGCGTAATCTTGTGGGATCCCCGGGGGCCGAGCCGCTCTGGAATCAGGGCTTGCAGACCGCCTGCCTGGAAAGCGCGCTTTACGCGCACACAGGTAGGTACAGACATGCCGTACCGGGCCGCGACCGCTGCAAGGGTCGTGCCTTTCGTATGAGAGCGTATCATCTCGTAGCGGACTTGCAGGAGGTCTCGCGGATCGAAGAAAGGGCTGCACTCAAATAGGAGATCGGAGACCGCCTCTGGGTTCGGGTTGAGGGTTCTAGACCTCTGCAGGCGCTCGCTCTTGTCACTGGACATGCCGTCAGGAGTAATGATCACCACGGAATATGTACGTCGCTTCGGAATGCAACCTAGGCACACAATAACGACCTACTACGGCCAAAAAACAGCCCATTTTTCACGAAGTTGCGCAATACGCGATTATGCGTTGCATTAAAGGTGTTCCTCCAAAAGCGTGTCCACCAGCGACCTCAGGGCCACAAGATCGTCTGCCCGAAAGAGTGCACGGCCCGCTGAAACCCGCTCGAAGTCGTCTACCACGCGCAAGTCTGTCCACGCCCTGGGCAAACACCGTAGCGTGTTTTCATCCACAATGCAGCGCACCAGCCGCACATTGCCGGTTGTAAGGCAGTATTGGCGCGGAAATCGGCGACCGCACCATGGATGGAAAGGATGCGTGACCTCTACCCAGTCATCCGAGCCAGAATCCGCCATACCCTGTCGCCGACCGGCATTCGGTAAGGATGATCCGCTGGCGTGGGCTAACGACGATTCCGGCTGCTTCGCATTCGGCAACGTACGATAAGCCCTGCCGACACAATCCGTGCATGGGGCTAGCACTTCGCTCCGCCTGTTGTGGCGCCGAGCTAAATTATCGCGCTGATCTTGTCGAAGATCTCGTGCTCAGGCTCGTTTGTCTTCTCGTGAATCAATTTGACCATCACACGCATCTTGCCCCTAGCTTTCTTCATCTCCTGGGGCGTGAATTCAGCGTAGTCCCAGATCTCCTTGATCTGTTTCTGCACCTGTTTCCAACTCTCATTCATGCGGGGCGTGGCCATAACCTGCTATGTGGTGGGCGAAATGCTTCTCTTCGCACCTTATTACCACACACCAGCGAAACGGTTCCAGAACATCAGTAGCGCCAACACCAGCCAGATGGCGTGGCCTGCTCCTACCAACATGGCGATGCGTTTTACGAGGCCGTCCGACCCGCTCTCTAACGTCGCTGCGTCGTGTAGCCGCAGCCATGTCGGACGGATAAGCACGTACTGAACGATGACCAATACGACGATTAGAAGCGAAGCCACATGGTACTGCCACTGCCCGGGATATCCACCTCCCAACCCCAAGGCACCCATCGAGAAGACAAACGTTAGGAGTATAAACAGCCCCATCAGCCGCACCGCATATGCGCCGTCGTGGGCCAAGGCCACGGCCACAGCAGGTTCCGCATCCCTGACCGCTCGTGCCTGTGAAGCTAGGCGCAGTGCCAGCCCGAACCAAGCGGCCGCGGAAATCACATGCAGCGCCACAAACAATGCATGGAGAAAAGCCATTATCCTCTCTTATTGATGTTAATGATGCGACCTGCCTTGCCTGGCAACCCCCGCAGCCCCTGCCAACTGTGAGCAGTCTTATGCATGGGCCGTAGAGGCTGATGTGCTGGCGGCATCTGTCTGATGGTGCCTGCGGTAGACCTCTGGATCGAAATCGTCCACCTGTATCGCTTCCAACCGCGCTGCATCCGCCTCCCTGATCAGCTCCAGCTCCTTGGCACTTATGATTCCTGCCTCCTGCGCACGCGCCGCCAACGTGCTCTTGGGTTTTCTTGCAAGCTTTCCTTGCCGCACAGCCTTGCTCACACCCCGCATGACGTTGTCCGCCGCATAGGCCAGCTCAAAGGCCGCCTCCAACATTCCAAGGCCAGGCGCATCCGCCCCCGGACGGTAACAACCCGCCGTCAGGCGCAAGCGCTGGGCGCCTGGCGTTTGCATAAGACGGGCCACCTTACAACTGACCTTGTCCCCGGGCCCCCTTCCCATGCTGTTAATGCGTGACCAGGCAAGAACAGGGCCGCGGAAATACCAGGTCAGCCCCGGCACCTTCAGGTTAGCATACAGCCCGGAAAAGGCTTCCTGGATACGTGCAAACGCGTACTCCATTGACCACCGGAAGTAGGAACGATCTTCCTTCAGGCGGCCTTCTGCCTCAAAACGCCGGAGCGTTGCCGCAGCCAGGTACATCCAGCAGAAGATGTCCGCAAAGCGGCCGGTAATCATTTCTCGGCGCTTCAGCTGTCCGCCCATGCTTACCATCGCTACGTCGGCCAGACAAGCAAAAGACGCAGACGCCCACTGCAGGCGCCGTACGTACCGGGCCGCCGGACCGCGCACACCGGCGGATCCCGCCAGATAGCCTCGCGAAAGACTCAGGATGAGCGATCGGCACGCGTTGCGCACCACATGCCCGATATGGTTCCAAAACGCATGGTCAAAGCCATGCACATCCTTATTTTCAAGCGCGGTGATCTCCTTGTAGGCCCACAGATGGCAACGAATCGCTCCCTGACCGAAAATCATGAGCGTCCGAGTCAATATGTTGGCGCCCTCCACTGTGATGGAGATCGGGACGCTCATGTGAAACTTGGCAATCGTGTTGCGAGGTCCGAGCGAGATGGCGTTGCCTGCCATGATGTCCATAGCATCGCTGACCACCTTGCGCCCGAGCTCCGTGAGGCTGTATTTCACCATGGCCGTCACCACCGCCGGAGATATACCCTGGTCAAGGGCACCCAACGTAAAGATGCGGGCGGCATCCATCAGGTACGTAAAGCCGCCGATGCGTGCCAGCGCCTCCTGGATGCCCTCAAACGCACCAAGGGGCAACCCAAACTGCCGCCTTACCTTCACATGTGCCGAAACGGCCAGAAATACCGCCTTGGCTGAACCCACCGCAGAGGCCGGGAGCGAAATGCCGCGCCCTGCTGCAAGGCACTCCATCAGCATCTGCCAGCCGCGACCCGCCCCCTCGGCGCCGCCAATAATCGCATCCACAGGAACCACCACATCACGACCCCATGTGGGCGCGTTGACGAACGCTACGCCCAAGGGGTCGTGCCGGTCACCAATCACCACGCCAGGCGTGTCGGTATGGATCAAGGCACATGTGATCCCGGGCCTGGTGCCTTTGCCCAGGATGTTGTCTGGATCTACCAGCTTAAAAGCCAGCCCCAAAAGGTCCGCTACAGCGGCCAGAGTGATATACCGTTTGTTCCAATTCAGGCGCAGCTTGACCGCGCCATCCTCGTCGCGAAACACCTCGCCGCTCGCCCGAATGCCCCCGGCATCCGAGCCGGCTTCAGGCTCTGTCAAGGCAAAGGCCGGTGTCAGACTGGCATCGGCCAGCCGCGGCAGAAAGTACTCCTGCTGTTCGCGGGTTCCGTAATGGATCAGGAGCTCCGCAGGTCCGAGCGAGTTGGGAACCATCACCGTGATGCCCAGCGGATAGCAGTGCGCGCTCAGCTTAGCTACGACCGCGCTGTTGGCTGTTGCCGAGAATCGATGACCGCCAAACTCTCTGGGTACAATAAGGCCGAACAGCTTTTCGCGCCGGATGATGTCCCATGACTCCCTTGGCAGTTCGCGGCTGGTCTGGACCTGCCAATCCGTGGCGCTCTTGCAGAGCTCCTCCACGGGACCATTCAGGAAAGCCTTCTCCTCAGGACTCAGCTTCGGGTATGGTTCCGAAAGCACACGCTTCATGTCCGGGCGACCGGAAAACAGCTCTCCCTCCACCCAGACGTTGCCCGCTTCAATGACCGTCCGCTCTGTAGGCGAGATGCGTGGCAGGATGCCTGTCGCCGCCAGGAGGCGCATGATTGCTCGGGAAAGCAGCGTGCGTCGCGCTGGCCGGATCACCAGCACCGCAAGGATGACGACGGCCGCTACCAGGAGCCATAATGGTGCCCCCGCGCCGTATAGCAGCACCATGATCAACAGGCTCCACAACCATAGCGGCGCTCCGAAGAAGCCGAGGATGCCGAAGGTCAGCACTGATGCCAGCACGCAGGCCCACCAAGGCTGCTCCGCTAAGAAAGCAAAAAGTGGCCACGATCCCATGACGAATCGGCGATACGGTTAGCGTTGTAGGTTCTCAAATACGGCTGCCGCTCCCATCCCGCCTCCGATGCACATGGTGCAGAGCCCGTAGCGTGCACCGCGCCGCTTCATCTCATGTAGCAGCGAAGCTGTGAGCTTGGCTCCTGTGCATCCCAGCGGGTGGCCCAGCGCGATGGCGCCGCCATTGACGTTGACGATGGCCTCGTCCAGCCTAGCCTCCTTTATCACAGCCAGCGCTTGCGCTGCGAAGGCTTCGTTGAGTTCAATGAGTTCGATCTGGTCCAGTGTTAGACCGCTGCGTCGCAGCACCTTGCGGATGGCACCTACCGGGCCGATGCCCATAATTTCGGGCGCCACGCCATGCACAGCATACTGTACTAGGCGCGCCATGGGTTCCAGACCTAGCATCTGGGTAAGTTCGCGGCTCATCACCACGGATGCCGCGGCACCATCAGACATCTGCGAAGAGGTGCCGGCGGTCACTGTGCCCTGACGCTTGAAGATGGGCTTCAGGCGCGCGAGCGCTTCTATCGACGAGTCTGGACGCGGACCTTCGTCTGATGTAAAGACGGTGCTCGACGACACAGCACGCGCCCCGTCAAAGTTGGATGCTTCCACCGTGAGCGGGACAATCTCGTCATCAAACCGTCCCTCCTTCTGCGCCTTGAGCGCCCGCTCATGAGACTGCTGCGCAAACGTGTCCTGCTCTTGCCGTGTGATTTTGTACTTCACTGCCAGGTTCTCAGCCGTCAGTCCCATCGAGATGTAGACGTCTGGATACTTCTGGGCAATGGTGGGATCCGGCTGGAAATAGAACCCCGACATGGGCACCATACTCATCGACTCCGCGCCGCCGGCGACGACCACATCCGTGCTGCCCATGCCGATGGACTGGCATGCCATGGCGATGCTCTGCAGCCCGGAGGCGCATAGCCGGTTCACGGTAGCACCCGGCACTGTGACCGGCAGCTCGGCTTCCCCTGCGATGATGCGGCCCATATTCATTCCCTGCGGACCCTCTGGAAACGCACACCCGATAATGACATCGTCCACGTTCTGCGGCTCCAGGCGGTCCGTCCTCTTTACAGATTCTTTGACCACCGCCGCGCCCAGCTGTTCGGGGCGCGTATGCCGCAGTGTCCCCTTCTTCGCTTTACCTACGGCGGTGCGGAGGCTGGTCACGATATAGCTTTCCCTGATGTTCATGGGCTTCTATTGCGGGCCTAGTTACGCACGGGCTTACCGGTGGTGAGCATGCCAACGATCCGTCGCAGCGTCTTGGGCCTCTTCAGAAGCCCTACAAACACCGTGCGCTCTAGGTCCAGGAGGTACTGCTCTGTAACATTCTGGGCCCCGCTCAGGTCGCCGCCCGTCATCACGTATGCGACCTGTTCGGCCAAGTGGCAATCATACTTAGTGGCAAACCCTCCACGATACAGCTGATGGACGCCGATCTTGAGCGCCGCAAATCCCGGCTGACCCAGCACGCGTATGGAAACAGGTGATGGTGGCATGTATCCTTGCTCGGAAAGGCTAACCACTGTGCACTTAGCCGCATGCAGGCGACGCTGCCTTCGCATCACTACGCTGGCATGCCGCGGCAGGTACCCCAGTTCTTTGGCGTGCGCTGCGCCGGTGGCCACCGTCCCTTTGGCCACCTCAACGAACCGGGGACTCAGCGCAGCCATGATTTCACTGTCGTGCGACGCATGGCGTGAAGCCTGAACCGCAATGCGCATGCAGCCCGTGCCGGCGGGAATCAGTCCTACCCCCACCTCAACCAGCCCGATGTAAGTCTCTGCTGCGGCCACAGCAGTCGCGCATGACATCACAAGTTCACAACCTCCTCCTAAGGCGCGCTGGTGCACGGCAGCGACCACGGGTTTAACCGCATAATGCACGCGCTGCATCGCCTGCTGAAAGTTGTCGATGTAAGCATCGATTGTACTGAACCTGCGCAGCATCACCGCAGACTGCATCTCCTTCAGGTTAGCTCCGACAGAGAAGTTCTTACCTTCGTTGCCGATCACCATCCCTCGCAGGTTACGATTATTCTCCACCAGGTCGATGGCCTCCATCAGCCCGACGATGACTTTGCTTCCTAGCGTGTTGGCTTTGGATCGAAACTCAAAGAGGGCCACTCCGTCTCCGAAGTCCCACAGCAAGGCTTCCTCATTCGACCACAACAGCTTGGCATCATCGGAGTGCACGGCAGCGAGACCCACCTCATCGGGCGGTACATGTACGGTCTGCCGCGTGCGTGCAGACGGGACAAACACGGAGCCATCCTTATAGAAAGTGCCCTTCTGTGCCATGTCCTCCACCCATGATGGCAATGGCACAGCAGCTTTGTCCATGTCCTGGCGCACCTGATCAAAGCCAAGCGTGTCCCAGAGCTGGAAGGGTCCGAGCTGCCATCCGAACCCCCATCGCATCGCATTGTCGATGTCGACCGGGCTTTCGGCGACTTCTTCCAGCCTGCGCGCGGCGTATCCCAGCGTACTCAGCGTCGTGGCACGAAAAAACGCCCCGGCGGGTCCCTCATCCGCATATAGGGCCCGCAGGCGATCGGGGAGGTTCCGGATCTGCTGCAAACGTTTGAGCTTGCCCAGCTTGAGTGCACCTCGAGGCTGGTACTCGCCCGTCGCCTGGTTGAGCGAGAGGATTTTGCCACCCCTCTTAGTGTAAAAGCCTGCGCGGGTCTTGGCACCCAGGGCCCCTTTGGCCACGAGCGTACTGATCACCTCTGGCATTTTGAAGCGCTCGCGGCTTTCGTCGTGCGGCAGCGACACGTACAGCACCCTGCCGATATCCTGCATGACATCAAGCCCGACCAGATCAATGGTGCGAAAGGTGGCCGACTTGGGGCGCCCGGTGAGCGGACCCGTAAGCGTGTCAACCTCTTCTATGGAATGCTGTCCGCGCGTATAGTATTCCATGGCATCCATCATGGCAAAGATGCCGATCCGGTTGCCGATAAAGTAGGGCACATCCTTTGCGATCACTATACCTTTACCGAGGTGCACCCGAGCGAATGCCGCTATTGCTGCCACCACGGCCGGGTCGGTATCCTGGGTAGGCACCAGCTCCAGGAGTTCGAGATAGCGCGGTGGATTAAAGAAGTGTGTCCCCAGCGCGCGCCTGCGCAGCGCGGCACTTCGGCCTTCCATTATTCTATGGACCGGGATGCCGCTGGTGTTGGTGGATACGATGGCATCGGCTCGCGCATGCTTTTCGATGCGCTCGATCAGCTTCCGTTTGATGTGCAGCCTTTCGACGACTGCTTCGATCACCCAGTCAGCGTCCGCGATGCGGGAAAAGTCGTCCTCGAAGTTACCTGTGGTGATCCGCTGAATCGCCTCTTTGGTAAAGAAGGGCGTGGGCCTAGCCTTCGTTGCTGCCTTCAGGTTACGATCTACTATGGCGTTGCGCGCGCCTTCGGTAGCTGGCAGGTCTAGGAGGTGTACCTGCATGCCAGCGTTAGCTAGGTGTGCGGCAATCTGGGCCCCCATCGTTCCGGCTCCCAGCACTGCAGCGGTGCGCAGCGGCTTGTGGTATGCGTCCATCCGAATCCTCTCCGCCGTGCTCTTTGGGTCCTAGGCACCGACGGTGGTGCTTTGGCCCAACCTTAGCCGGCAATGCCTGTCGTTAGGCACATTATACAAAAGTGGCGCCCCCCGGATCGTCGGATCCGGGACCTAATCACTGCAGCTGCTGCGCAGGCACGGGTGATCCATGCGCATTCAAGCAAAGTAAGGCCCGGACTCCCCCAGCTCAGTCAGATGTGCCAAGCCTCCGCTGCGTTAGGCTCTACAGCCCGATGCGACCGGGGCAGAGCAGCCGCTTCGTCTGACCGAATTGGCTGATTACAGCCGCGCATCCGTCAGCACTCGATTATTGGAGCGTACCATACGCAGCTGGCGACGCGTGCAGGACACCAGTCGAGCTGGCATTCGGCTTCAGGGCGCGTATGCTTAGTCGCGCGGTTGGCGGACACGACTGGTGTGCGGCTCGCCAGACGTACGTCGCTGGAGCCGACTGCGGCACGCCACGTCGGACAGAGCACTGGTAGACGAATGTCAAGGGCATACGCACTGCGCACGTCTCACATCCACCCCGCACAGGGCGGGACACGTCCACCGAGGGGACAGGAGCTGGCAGGCATCCTTGCCCAGGTATCCACTCCCTGCGATCTATTCGCTTAGCGGGTAAGCCAGGCACGCTTGCCGAACCCAACCGGAACGTATGCAGAGTCAAGATGGGCATTGGTATCTCCTATGACGGTGCAAACTGGTGGCAGCCCATGGACAGGTACCGATCATGCTCTGCGATGATCACTTGCACCAGCGTGTCAGGCTTCAACGGGCATCGATCGCTTTGCAAGACGCCAACGACCCCACAACAATGCGGCTTAAGCCGTCATCACCATTCGCATGCCTGCCGTAGGAAGATCTAATCCTGCAGGGCCAGGAGCGCACTGGAAAGCCAGACCGCCTGGATCAGCGTGAATGAAGTGCAGCCCAGGGGTGCGCGTGTCTGTCTGAAGGTCGCTTGGGGGGAGGCCGTCTGAACGTACAGAAAGGGCGGCCAACGTCGTTAAGAGTCGGTCAGGCTGTCGCTGGGTCCAGATCCTGGCTGATCCCGGCCAACGGTTGCTGACCCGATTGCCCAAGAGGCATGTCTAGTGCCGCTTCAGCGTTACGTTGCCCATGCCGACACTCATGGCGATCTTAGCGCCACCACCATTGACCTTGCCAGAAAACGACGTCGACAGAAAGCTCTTCTGAAACCGTACTGGAAAGTCGCAGTCGGCCGAGCCCAACGAGGTGCTGGCATCGACAAATATGCCTACGTCTTCGGCTAACGCCACCATCACGTTGCCAGCACCCGTAGAGAACTTCGAGTCAGCGTCCGGCTGGTGTAGAATCACCGCGTCAATGTTGCCAGCACCTGTTACCGCACGCACCGCACCTTCAAGCCCGTACAAGTCGATGTTACCTGCACCAGTCTCCACACTCGCGCTGCCCACATCACCGGAAACATCAATGTTGCCAGCGCCTGTAGAAATCTTGACATCGCCGGTGATGTCATCGACAATGACGTTGCCAGCCCCGGTGCTGCCCTCAACAGATCCGCCCACATTGGTCACCTCCACGTTGCCAGCACCATTTTCAAAGTTGACGTTATAGACTTCGGGCACGCGGACCGTCAGGTTGACACGCAGGCGCGGGCGCCTGCGGAATCGATGCCACCGGCCCCTCTCAGAATTGTACTGAGTGCTGACTTGCACATCGTTGCCCTTCTTATTGAAGGTGTACTCGTGGAGCCTGAGGACGTTGTCCACGGTTCTTTTGTCGTCAGCCTTGACCACCCGCTCCAGCTCAATGAATACGCGGTTCTCGTCCCCGACCTCCACCTCGATGTTGCCGCGATCCATGTCAAGGTGGAGCGTGCCTCCTGGACGCACCGCATACTCTTTCTTGATTACATCCCTCTCAACCGGTGTAAGAAGACCGGCTTCAGAAGCCACAGAAGCAGACAGTATCAGCAGGAAGACAATCGCGGCGTGCATAGGTCTGGCCAGCGTCTGAAATGGAGAGATTGCACAGAATTCTACGGGGCCTTGCGCATGCGGGTTGCGTCTCTTGATTGTGGTACACCTACGGGCCTCAGCCATGTCGGCACCCACGATTGCCACCGGCCGTGCACCGAAGACGCACCGGCGCAGCGCCACATCTGAGGCTACTGCGCACCTGCGCCGTGCGACCCATAACAGAATCAGATGCCCGGCTCAGGGGTTGAATCCGCTTCAGTTACACGCAGCTGACTTGCCCTATGGCCACCGTCACCCTCCGCCGTCTCGACGATAAGAACCACTTTGTCGGTACTAACGAGTCTGGCAACACCCTCCACTTCGATACGGATCCACCCGAAGGTAACGGCCAGGGCGTTGGGCCCATGCAGGCCGTGGCTATGGCTATCGGCGGGTGCAGCGGCATAGATATCGTCGACATCCTGCGCAAGGGTCGCCAGAATCTGGAGGGCTTTGATACCACCATCGAATACGAGCGCGAGGGCCTGCCAGCGCTTTTTACGCGTATTCATGTACACTATGCGCTCACCGGAGACTTGAATGCGTCAAAGGTGCGACGGGCGGTAGACCTAAGCATCAACAAGTACTGCTCTGTAGCCAAAATTGTTGAAAAGACCGCCGACATCTCCGTGTCGTACTCCGTTAACGGCACGCGCTACGAACTCTAACCCACTCTGAGAATTATGACCGTTAGAACCGCAGAAGCTACCTGGAAAGGCGACCTCAAGTCTGGCGACGGCTCGATGCAGACCGGGCGCGGTGGCTTCGCGTCCCCATTCACGTTCGCTTCACGCTTTGGGGATGTCGAGCACGTCAGCCCCGAGGATCTGGTTGCGGCCGCGCATGCTGGCTGCTTCGCCATGGCACTCTCCCACGGCTTGGCCACCGAAGGGTATGTACCCACCCGCGTGCATGCGACCGCTACCGTGAGCCTTGGACCTGATCCCGCTGGAGGATTTCATGTCTCTTCTATTGAGCTGAACGTTGAGGCCGAAGTTCCGGGGCTGGATGAGGCGACGTTTCAGGTTGCGGTGGAAGGTATCCGCACGGGATGTCCCATCTCAAAGCTGTATGCTGGCACCTCCATCAGCGTAGACGCGGTACTGAGGGCCTAGAAGTACCACTGCAGCGTCGCAAAGTAGGTGTGACGCTGCGCACCGTATTCCGAGTCGGAGGGCCCGGCAAAGAAATACGCCGCCGCCGCGGCTTCTAGGTTTTCTAGGACAGACACCGTGGCCGAAGGGCCAATCAGCAGGCTGCCATCGTTTAGGTTGGCGAGCTGGTACAGTCCTGCGGAGACCAGTGGGGTGAGGCTTGCACCGAGCGAGACGGCCACATACCACTGGGCTAGGTTGTAGGTGTCGCCTGCTAAGAGATCTTCGAAGTTGTACCTGTCCTCTTGAGTGGCGCCACGGCCGTTGTAATAGAGTTCCGCCAGCGCGTAGACGCCTTTCTCCAAGGTATAGTCCGCGTTTAGCACCGCGCGCAGATAGCTGCCTTGCGCACCGCCTGTGGTGTACGCCGCCTCCCCACGCAGCCCCGCGCTCTTCAGATACCCAGCGAAGTCGCCGCCCATGACCCAGCCGCGCCTGTGGTGCGCGGCCATAAGGCGCACATCATATGAACGGTAGTTGGTGCCAGCGCGGGCTGCCACGCTTAGACGCTCTCCTACGGCAGGTTGCGCAACTACGAGCTCTAGGCGCGACAGCGCTCCCTGCGGAATGCTAAAGTGTGCGGCATCTACGCCGGCGCGCTCGCTCAGCTCTATGGCGCCGGGATTGAATGGGTTGAGCACATCGGTTGGGTTCCATGCAAAGCCACTTCCCCACGCGATGCGCTGCCGCCCTGCGGTTACCGTCACCCCCTTGGCATGCAGCTGCCAAGACGCCCGAAACAAGCGCTGACGCGCCTCATAGGCAGGTCCTTCCGCAAGCGTCCAATCCAGCCCCCAGGGACGCTGCGAGTCCACCATCTGTGCCAGGACATAGTCGTCGGACTGCAAATAGCTTCCCGCTAAGAGCTCTGTGTCGAGCCATACCTCGAATTGCAGGCGCTGCCCAATAGTGAGCAACACTTGGCTCCTTAGCCGGCTTACGCTGAGCAGGTACGCTTGTCCTGTTCTGGGCGAAGATACACGGATGGTCAAGGCCTTGCCATAGCCGAAAAGCTCCAGCGACGGTCTATCCTGTCCCGCGCAGACCGACCCTACAGGCGCAAGCGCCATGAGGCAGGTGATCCGTGCCGCATGCCAGTGCATCAGTTGCGCGTTTCATCGCTGGCGATCAGGCCATCCCGAAGCACCACGAGGCGTCGCGCCCGATCAATCACCATAGGATCGTGCGTTGAAAACAGAAAGGTGATACCCGTGCGTTCGTTGAGGTCGCGCATCTTGTCTAGGAGGCGGGCACCGGTCTTGGAATCCAAGCTCGCGGTCGGCTCGTCAGCCAGAATGAGTTTCGGACGGGACACGAGGGCGCGGGCTATCGCCACGCGTTGCTGCTGCCCGCCACTCAGCTTTGCTGGACGGCGGCGTGTGAGCCCTTCTTCGATTCCCAGGTCCGCGAATTCACTCAGTACGCGGCGGCGGCGCTCCCCCGTGGGCACGCCCTGTAGCAGCAGGCTGAATTCCGCGTTCTCTGCGGCCGTCAGTACGGGAATGAGGTTGTGCGACTGGAAGATAAACCCGAGGTTGTTGAGCCGAAAATCAGCGCGGCCTTTTCTGGTAAGAAGGCTCAGATCCTGGCCAGCCACCTCAATGCGGCCTTCTGTCGGAGCGTCCAGCGATCCGATGAGGTTGAGCAGCGTCGTCTTGCCGCTGCCGCTGGGCCCTGCAATGGCCGTGAATTCGCCGGCTTCGACCCGGAAATCCACGCCTCCTAGGGCGCGCACAGGTACATAGCTGCCGTCCTGATACACTTTTACCAGGTTTGTGGCGTGCACCAGCGGCTGCTCAGACATGGTTCATGGCATCTACAACTTTGAAGCGGCTCGCCTTGATGGCTGGATACAGCACTGCGAGAAACACCATCACAAAGATCATCACAAATCCGGTCACCATATTCTCCAGTACGACCCGCGGATATATCACGGCTCCGGCTCCAAACCGGCTCAGTCCCTCGGCGAATGAGCTCAGGTCGAGACCCACCTCACTCCACCACGTGATCAGTGCGGCAGCCATCGCGATGCCTACGGCAGCGCCCACCACCACAATGAATGCAGCTTCCAGGAAAAGCAGGAGCCGCACCTGGCCTGGACGCACGCCTCCGGCGGCCATAATGCCGATTTCGCGGATGCGCTCGAAGATCACCATGATAAATGAGTTGATGAGCGTGAAGCCGATCGCCGAAAACAGGATTACCACCAGGATGACGTTAACAAGGTTCATCATCCTGTCCATCATCACGAGCATCGGCGAGCGATCCATCCATGTAAGCACCTCCACATCCATGCCGACTAAGGCTGCACGCAGCGTGGCGGCGACGGCCAGCACTTCCTGTCCCGGGTCAATGTTGACCGCAACGGTGGATACGGCATCTCGGGCAAATCCGACGAGTGTGCGCACCTCTTCCTGGTGCAGGAGCACGGTGCTCCGCTCAAATGCGCGGCTGCTTGTCGTAAAGAGTCCCCGGATGCGGTACGCTCCTGAGTTGACGGCTCCATCCAGGTCGCTGACCATCAGTACGATGCGTTCTCGAAGGCGCACCCCGAGCTGCTCTGCCAGCGCGGCGCCTAGGATCACTTCACCCGCTGCGGGATCGTCCGTGAGCCACCCGCCTTCGGTCACCAGCGACGGCACCGGTGACACTTGCTGTTCCTGGACCGGATCCACCCCCACTATCGCGATGCCGGCCGAATGCTCCGCGCTGCTGATCATGCCGGCAGCTCGGATTTGGGATGCGTAGCGTACGTCGCTGGCGCTGGCGTCCTTCAAGATGGTCGCCACCTGGGGCATTTGGCGCACCTGTGTTCGGACAGCAGGATTCTCAAAGTACCCGTGGCCTGCGACCTGAATGTGTCCGCCCTGCAGCTCAACGGCGCTCTTGACAAGTTGCATAGACATGCCGTCCAGGTAAGCCACTACACCGATAAAGGCAAAGACCCCCACTGCTACGGCGGAGATAAGCACCCACGACCGGCGTGGATTGCGCCAGATGCTGCGCCAGGCAATCTTGACGAATATCATGGCAGGCTTAGGCAGCGCGCAGGGCTTTAACCGGTGCAAAGCTGCGCATCTTCAGAATCGGAAATCCCATCGACAGCAGGCTCATGATTGAGACTGCCACCACCGGGAGCGCATAGATGGAGGGCCTGGAAGTGAAGTACAGCCCGTCGACCACGAAGCCAAAGTCGTCATACAGCTCCCGCATGTCCTGAGAGAGCGCAATCGGTTCGCCCGCCAGGATGGCCACTACGCCCGCTGTTACGACAATGCCAGCACCGATGCCGAGCAGCACCTTCATAGCGAGCTCCATCGCTACGAGCCCGCTGATCAGGCTGGGCTTTAGGCCCATCGCCATCATGACACCAAACTCCCGCACGCGCTCCATCATGCTCATAGCGGTTGTATTAAAAATCTCAAACCCTATCAGGAGCAGCAGGAACACGTAGAATATGGCGTTGGATGCGTCATCCAGGCGCCGCATCTGGTCCAGGTCTGGCATCAGCACTTGCCACGGAAGCACCGCGGCTTCTTCAGTCGCCAGAGTAGATTCCAAGCGCATCGCGTGTTCCCGCGCTGTGGTGTGACGGTCCGTACGCAGCACCAGCTCCGTATAGCGGCCCGGCATGCTAAACAGGTCTTGGGCCGCCGTCAGGGTTGTCACCATCGTCGCACGATCCATCTGCGGCGTCCCTGTACGTACCAGCCCTTGGACCGCGTACACCTCGGCACCCATCACGTTGTGGTACCCCTGTGTCAGTACCACGACAGAGTCTCCAGGTATCACGCCCAGATTGCGGGCCATCACTGCCCCCAGAAGCACCGACTGAGGGCGGTTGGCCGTCAGTGTTGTTTCTTCCGAATCTAAGCGCAGCAGACCAGCGACCGTGGGCTCATGCACAGGGTCCACCCCCATGATGAGGGCCCCGGCGCTGGCTGAGTCGGAGCTCACCAGCCCAAAACCTGTCAGGCGCCGGGACGCCGCCACAATCCAGGGATGCGCCAGGCGCAGCTCGTCGATATCCAGCGCCTTCTCTTGCAACGAGTGCTCCAGCGTGCGTTCTTCGTGGAATCGCGGATGCTGCACCTGCAGCTCACTGGTTGTGAGGCGGACCACACTCTGCTCCATAGCATCGTACGTGCCGAACTGGACCGAGTTGGCCAGGGAAATCACCACAACAGCGAAGAATACCGCTCCAGTGGTAAGCAGAGTCCGGCGACGGTTCCGCCAGATGTCTCGCCACGCCAGCTTCACCAGTCGTAGCATCTTAACTACCGGCGCCGCCGGAGATTGGACTGTGTAAAGATGTCGTCACCGATAGGCACATCGAAGCGGGTCTCGTCCACAATCATCACCGTCTTGCGATCCGGCCAACGATCCTCGACAAGCTCCATGCGCACAGGGATCGTGCGGCCACCAATAGTGCGGATATCGCTGTAGGTCAGCGTTCGCACCCGCTCATTGCGCTCGTTGAAGAATTCTGCTTTAAGTGGCACATAGTCGTCGGTCCGCACCCAGAACTCTACGCGCGCCCATGCCACTGGCGCTTCCGGGCGCGTCACGAGCGATAGGTGATAGGCGCGGCCTCCAAGCGTATCTATCGTGGCCGCCAGGGTATGTTCATAGTCTCGGACTAGGCTGGATTCCCGGGCTAGGTCGTCGTTCGTAAAGCCGCTGCCCATCCAGGACTGCATCATCATGGAGGGCGGAAGCTTAATGATGCGGCTGATACGTGGGACATACTGCCACATTTCACGACCGATTTTGAGGAACGACACGCCGCGTTCTTTTGCTGGCGCGGTGATGCGGATAAAGCTACGGTGGGTCCCTTCTGACCACGTATCGAATTGAAGGGTCCGTTCCCAGTCAGGTCGCACGATGATGAGGCGGTACGTTGCTACCTGCGTGGAGCCCCGCGTCAGCTCTTCCATCTGTTGCACGATGTCAAGGGCGCTTTCTTGGGCCTGGGCAGGCCGCGCCACGCTCGCGGCGACAAGCGCGAGCGCAAAACTCCCGGCAGCAACGGCGGCTATTCGCATTGCCATGAGCTCACGCTGGACGGCGCCGTGGCGCCATAGGTACTATGATGGCAAATAGTAATGTCGCTACTCTGTTCCCTGAATACGGCCGCACGTCGATGGAGGTTCGGTTGTACCCTCGGTTTTCGGAAAGCCGGGTCATGCCAAGATCCTCGCCCGCTACCTTGTTTGTAGGCCAGCAGGGCCCGCGTCAGCCCACAAAGCGCTCGGAAGCGCGCGTACCATGGCCTCGCCGCTTTTTACCAGACCCTTCCGATCAAGATGCGCCAGCATTTCGACTTAAGTCCTCCGTGATCTGCAACAATAACGGCGCTTAGCTAGGATGTCCGCTTCTTGCTCGGAACCGCGGCTCTTGCGCATCCAGCGGTCAGTACGTGCAGGAGCATAGGCGTGGCCCGATCACCGGTGGCCTCGCAGGGTCGTCCGCATTCCTCGGCTTCGGTGTCCGATTTGAATCCACGTTCGCAGGGAAAGTCAGAAGATGTGCAGCAGCGCGTTGGGAGCAGGGAACCAAGGAAAACAATGTGCTCTCCGTAGAAACCCGAATCCGTTGGGTTGGTGATTCCCCGAGGAGCTCACGTCTTCTAGTAGCTGCGCTAACCAAGGATTCTGATGTTAGGTCTAACGATCTGGCAATGCTCGGCAGGTGTGGCTGCACATGCTGGGAACTGCTGAAGGTCAATTACCAGACCGTGCCCCACATAGTTGTGGACTAGGGGAAGTAGTACGGTTGGCATATAGCACGCTCGGATTGACTAGGCCGCTGAAGAATCTTGCGAAGTCGTCGTGGTACCTGTTGCGCAATTCGCTGATGCTAACGCCACCGTTTCGCAGATGTGCCCAGAAGCCACAATTAGAAGACTGAGCGGCGGCGGTATTGCTAGCCTTCTCGGCAAACCGGCGCAATTGGTTACGGTTCAATACCTCACCATCAATCTCGTTGATTTCCGCGTTGAGTGCTGCGAACATGTTATTACGGGTAGGGCACCACGTGCGCTGTACAAGGTAGGTATCATCATTGCGTACCGTGATAGAAACCAGCGGAATGAGGTCATCCCTTGAGTCCCTGCCAAGGCATGCAGGTATACCCTCTCCGTCGCGGGATAGTGAATCCACTTCTACCCTTAGCGAGCCTAGCCTAGCAGCCAGGGACTCGTTTTCTGCCTGCAGCGAGTCTTTCTCCTCCTGCAGTGAGTCTCTTTCCTCCTGCAGTGAGTCTCTCTTCTCCTGCAGCGAGTCTGATGCCGATTTAGGAGAGCAAAAGGCCAGCCCTGCGATGACGCTTACCACAGCAATGACGGTCATCAGGTCTGCTACCGCGGGCCATACGGTGACCTGAGTTCGGTGTCGCCTCATTTTACGTGACTCCCTATTCTGTCCACGAGTTCTTGGATGAATTTAACAAGGCCGTCTATTAATTCCTCCAGTTCCTTATGAGTATCCTTTGCCTGCTCAGCAAATTCCAGCATCTTGCCGGTGACCGGCTCCCACGCGTCTTTAATAGCCCCCTCGATACTGACATTTAGGTCCTCAGCTATTCCAGTGACGTCCTTAGCTACACTGTTGACCCGTTTGGACGCGTCAGCCAGTGCCTTGGGCAGCTCTTCCAATACAGTAACGGATGCCAGCATCGCCTGCCCGAACCTCTCTGCACCAGCAGGCATGGCCTCGGTGGCCGCATCTAAGTGGCGTCCCATCTCTTCTAGTGGAATCAGCACGCCTTGCTTCATTTCCTCGGTAAGTTTACCCAGAGTCTGCTCGATGACGCGAACAGCCTCTTCTCCAATGTTCAGGCTCAATGTCCTCAGGTTCGTGCTGAAGGTATCGTCCAAGTTGCTGAGACCATCATTGAGCGCTTGTTCCAGCTTTGCTACGTAGTTGCGTCCTTCTCGGCCAAAGATGTGTGACATCTGATCTAATGACTCGCGCAAGGTCTTCGGAAGGGACTCCACCAGCAAGGTAAGCCTCTCGTACTTGTCCATGATTTCCTGCTGAACATTGGCCTGTGATTGCTGAGCCGTTGCTCCCCGTTCTAGCTCTTTTTCAACTTGGGCTTTGATTCCCTCCAGGATCGTCCTATGTTCGTCAAGGTAGCCCCCGACCGCATTCGCAAAAACGTCGTGGCCGCGCTTCTGCTGGTTCTCCCAAGTAGTGGTGGCCACATTGATGGTATCGGTCAGGCGCTCGGGCAGCGTCTGAAGGACCGCTGTCGCGTTCGCTACGTTTTGCGCCGAATCAACTGTCTGCTGGTAGGTACTGAGCGCAGAGGCTACCAAGTCGTCAAGATGGCGCCCCGTCTTTTCCAGAGGCGTCAGCACGCCCTGCTGGATCTCCTGGGAAAGTTTGCCCAAAGTCTGCTCAATAATGCTGGCAGCCCCTGCTCCAATGTCTTGGCTCAACCTTTGAAGGTTCGCTTTGAAGGATTCGTCCAAGTTGCCGAGACCATCGTTGAGCGCTCGCTCCAGATCTTTAACGTGGTTACGTGCTTCTTGGCCGAAGATATCTGACATCTGCTCTAATGAAACGCGCAAGGCCTTCGGGAACGATTCTACCAGAACGGTGAGCCTCTCGTACTTGTCCACGATTTCCTGCTGGACCTTGGCCTGGGCTTGCTGAACCCTTTCTCCCCGTTCTTGCTCTTCTTCAAATTGGGCTTTGATTCCCGCAAGGATCGCCCTGTGGTCGTCGAGGTAACCCCCGACCGCGTTCGCAAACACGTCGTGGCCACGCTTCTGCTGGTCCTCCCAGGCGGTCGTAGCCGCATTGATGGTATCGGCCAAGCGCTCGGGAAGAGCCTTAAGGACCGCCACGACGTTTACAACCTCTTGGGCTGCAGTAGCAGTCTGCTGGTGGGTAATCAGCGCAGAAGATACAAGGTCAATTAGGCTGTCGTAGCGCGTACCAAGCGCTTCCTGTTGTTCCTGCTGCGTCTCCAGCGCCTTCTGCAAGGAGGCCTTTTGCGCAGCGAGTTCTTTTGTCACGCCTGCGATACCCTTCAGTTCTTGCGCCACTACACCTGAGGCAGCTCCAAGAAGATCTACCTGCCGAGCTACCTCCTTTCTCAAAGACTGAATGCTTGCGTCTGCACGCTGCAGCAACTCTGGATACCGCGCAATTGATTCGGCAAAAGTGCCATCAAGATCGATAGGCGGCTGCTCCTCCTCAGCGGCCAGCTCTTCTGCAGTCGTTAGAATCAGCTGGTGCGCCCTGGCTATCAACTCCTTAACCTTGTTGGCGGCACTTGTCTGTGCCCGACTCAACCAACGTAAAACTATGTTAAGGTGGAAGAGTACGCCGATCAGACTCGACAGCAGCGCCAAGAGTGCTCCTATTAACACACTTGGTCGTAGTTCATCATCGACAAGCAGTTTCTCGCCACTGGGGAAGAAGACAAAATGAAAGAAAAGGTCAATGATGAACAATCCCATCGTTCCACCTACGCCAGTGACCAAGGCGGCATTAGCGCTGCGTCTGATTTCATCGAGCGGATGTTCCGTTATCCGATCGAACCTATCGAATGTCGCGGCCCAGTCAAAAGGCTGCCTATTCCTAGCCAACGTGCGAACGCTGTCCAGCACACGTGCGATCTCACCTTCCTCAAAGCCCTCACTCTCAAGGCTTCGCCCAGCCTCTTTCGCTTGGCGCCAGTATCGGCGCTGAAAATATAATATAGTCAGAAAACCAGCGCCAAGAATAACGTACGTCAACGCGCTCAATACGGTCTCCATAATCAGCCCATTGAGTAAGGTGTACCCCATTCATTGGACAGTGTCACCACGTAGTTAAGATGGTGCATGGCCACTTGTCTAGGGCTATGTGGGGGAGAAGGTCCTCCTGGGGATTCAGTCATCGGGCCGGCTTCGGTGACCGGTTCATTGACCTCATCGGAGCTGAAGTAGGCCTCTGCAGGTGTTCGGTATTGCAATGTATGGCGCGGACGGCAGTGGTGGTAGCGCGCGAAGCACGCGTGCAGCCGCTGCCCAGCGTCGTGCAGCGAGCCGTACTCATTCAGATACACCTCCTCATCCTTCACGCTGCGCCACAGGCGCTCGTTTAGAATGTCGTCGTAGCAACGGCCGTGCCCGCACATGGAAATCCGTACGCCCGCGTCCATGGACAAAGCTATCATCGCATCGCTGCTGTACTGCGCCCTGTGATCCGAGTGAAAGATCTCCGGCTGCCTAATGGCCAACGCGTCCTCGCAAACCGGAGCAGACTTCGCAGCTTTTTGCGTATTGGATAGCGTCCATGAAAGTACGTATTGGCTAAAGCAACCCATCGCGGTCACCAGAAATCCGCAGTCACGATCCATCCGAATGTGCGTGGTATCAACGCACCAAGCCTGGTCCGCCTGCACGATGGGCAGCCGCTTTATCAGGTTCGGACGCCGATAATGCCCCGAATCTGGCCGATATCCGCGCTTGGGGTGGCTGGTTTGCAATCCCATCAGACGCATCAGCCGATGAACACGTTTCGGATTCATCACGTACACACGGCGCCGCAGGCCTTGCGTTATCCGGCGAACACCGCAAGCAGGATTGTTTGTGTACGCCTCGTCCATGACGCGCATCAACTGCTGCTCATAATCCGACTCCCCTGTAGGCCTGTAGTACCAGGTGGATCGCGGAATTCTAAGCAGCTGACACTGGCGTTGGATGCTCCCCTCAGCATGACCCACCATGGAGCGCTTCTCTATTATGGGCAACGTCACCGTTGTTTTCAGCCAGCCCAACTTCATCTTAGGGTACTGTCCAGTTTTAGGGGGAGCGACTTGGATCTATCTAACGGCAAGCAATAGGCGGAAAAGGCGTGATGGCCGCCTCGTAATAGCTGGGTCTTAAGCCGTCAAGGAAATCGTCCAAATACAAAGTAGACGCTGGATCATGCTCCACAGAAGACCATGAATCGAGGCGGCTCTGATCGGCAGCTTGATGGCGGAGCCGAACGGTTACATTAGTGGCGCGGCCATCGTCAGCCTTGGAGCAGATTTTGTCCTCATTGCTGCGAACATGCTCGCAGTAGAGCGAGAACTTTACACTGTCTCTAGCCACTGACCTGACCTCACTTGCGCCCGCATACAAGCTATCTCTTGAATCTACCCTGGTGTCCATAACAACTATGCTTGAGTCCGCAAAGGTACCGGATAAATCAAACGTGCCATCCTGCTTGCAGTCGTAGCCATTCCCTAAGAGATCGACAGGCTGAAATCCTTCTTGCTTCATCGGTAACCAGAAAAACCTATCAGTTGACGCAATTGTCCCATGCGTGAAAAGATCCAACAACGTCTCCGCATGCAGATCTATTTTCGCAATCGCCTCCTGAAGCGCTTGCGCCATCTTCACGACAGGATTTACTCTCCGATCTGGAGCCTTAATGCTTCGGCCTACTAAGAGTACGTACAGCGGCCTCTGAATCAAACTATCGAGTGGCTGGTAACTCTCGGTACCCTCATTGAACCAGCACCCTGGAGATCCTGGAGGCTCCGTTCGACAACCTGTGCCGCGTATGCCCCAATAAGCTGCTTTGATGCCCACCAGTGCCACGTGAATACTACCGTTATTGAAATGGGCCCGAAGGCTTGCGTCTCGTAAGTAAGGCAAGAGGGATGTGGCTCCCACGGCAAACTCCGTGGTAGCCATGAGGTCCGTGATGAGTGCCGCTCCCACAACGGTGCCGTCCAAAATGTCCGATGTGACCTGGCTGATGGCCAAGTCCATACGGGAGTTTCCTCCGTCAAAAAACTCGCGCCCAAACTTGGTGGCACAATCGTAGGCCACGATCTGGTCAGAGATCCCGCTGCATTCTAAGGAAATATCAGCGTGGCCAAAGTCGGAGGCCAAGCGCACACTCTTGAGGAACTCCTGAATGTTATGAGGTAGGGAAATGCTGTCTGGGTGAGGATCTATGTATCCGCCCATCGGGATGGAGCGATCCCACAGCAGCCTGAATACCCTAGGCAGCGAATCGGCTATCTGGACTACATCGGCTGCGGCATCGTCCCAGACCGGCGTAACATCTACGTCCTGGCGCAGCCCCTGCTGACCAATGGGACCACCGGCCGATCCGAGATCGTTCTCACTGCGGTCACTCGTACAGGCGACAGGCAAGCCCACACCTACGACAAGGGCAATGAGAATAATGAAGAGTGTCTTTTTCATGACGAATTAGCGACAAGATCGTAGGAGTTCATAGGCTTCACGTTTCGGTATCTCCATAGTCTCCGTTCTGGAGCGGATCACGGGGCAGTGAAGGTGATGGTGGCCACGTCAATCGTGGTAGGGCCTTGGCAAGCTCCAGTGCATCATGGAGGAGAAGCGGTGCCAATTTGTGAGGTCGGCCACGCAGCCTACCTTCAGCGACCTCCAGACGCCTTACTGCCCATCGCGCAACCGAGAGGGTGTGCCCAATAAGCCAGCGCAACGCAACAGTCATTGCGTTGCCACCTTTGTGGTCAGCCTGGTCATGCCGCTGGGCGCGACCAGGCCTCAGTGAGCTATCCATAGTTCCGGGTATGTTCATGCGTACCATATACCAAATAGGGCAGGGGCTACGATCGTAAGCGGCTTTGCGTGGGCATGACACCAGCAGCTGTGAACAGGGTCTCGTTAAGATACATCCTTGAAATCCCTAAAAGTCTCGGACTCAAAAACATTCTCCCAAATCAGCGCTGCCACCGGAGCTGATATGGTGCCACCCTCTCGGACGACGCTTTGGATGCCCTCATTGACTTTGCGCATGGACGCCTCATCCAACTCACTTACCGTTGGGCTTTTCGTACCAGGCTGTCCAAGTGCAATCTTCGGGTCTACGAGTCCGAACTGAAAAACAGCATTCTCTACGTCTTCTGGAGGCTTATAGGGCAGGCTATCGTACCACTTGACAGTCACGTTGCGATCACCGCTTGGGATGAGCTCCAAGTTGGAAAGCGGGAATTTGTAGCTGTGCTTCGTAGCCTTATCCTTTCCGTAGCTCTTACCTACGGCTTCGCAGATCGCATCCAGCTTTGGCCTGGATTTCGGCGGCGTTGGCGACTTCCACATGGATTTGACTGAGCCCTTCATCCCGACTTGGCTCCAAAGCTCTTCGGCGCGCTCCTTTATCCAGCCACGCATTGTGGCCTGAATTGAGGCGTAATCTGTAGTCTGGTACCAAAGGCGCCATCCGTTGCCGCGCAGCTGCACCAGGATTCGGACTTTGCTGCGCTCCCTTTCGCTTAGCTTCGGCCATACCTCCTTACCCACGTAAGCCACCAAGCTCTTCGCCATATAGTCGGTGATCATGCGGAAATATCGCTCAATCTGCAGCCTCGCCAGATTCCCCGCATCCTTTTTGCCAAATCCACTCAATCTTAGCCCCTCTTCCTCCACGTTGAGTGAATTGGGATCGAAAAGAGAGTTGGCACCAATGGTACGCATCCAAGTGCGGAGCTGAGTTGCGCATTTTTCTGGATCATCGCTCCAGCCCTTACTATCTTTGGGAAGGTATCGGCTGGGATTCTTCGCGAGGATGTCCAGAAGCAGGTTGCCACCTAACTTTGCGCTGTCTGCTACTTCACGAAATCGGGGGCTCTCAAAAGAGGGTACTTCTGACGTTGAGATCAACATGTCAAACGTCCCGCCGCCGAGGTCGCCAACGATGACGACTTCCAGGTTTCTCCCGCTACCACCCTTAGCAGCATGCGACTCGCTAAACAGGCCTACGTTTTCGGCGAGCTCGAAATGACATCCCAGGTCCCCTCTGCTAATGCGGAGGACCTTACTAATGGTTTCTTCAAAGCGTTTATATTCTCCTACATCGATGGCCCGAAGTGGATAAGTAAAGGTCATCAGGAGTTTTTCGGGCAGCAAACTCCGCTTGCAAACCAGATCTGCTATGAACAACTCCAGAGCAGCATTCAAGTATTTGCCGCGAAGGACACTCGCCTTGTCCCGGAATTTCATCTGCTGAATCGCACCCCACTTCAGCCCAGACAAAATATGCTGTGCAACGTCTGAGCGTCGAAGATCCATGACAGGAATGGCATAATGTGTCGTAGGTTCCCAGTTGTCGATATCTGTTGGAGCAACCTTATCTAGCGGCCTGACCGACCACAGTTCAGATGGCAGCAACGATTTGGAGCCCTTGCTGTATTTAGCTACATAGTTTGGACGCCATAGCTCGTATCCTGCATCTTGCCCTGCCGGATTCCCCTCTTGCCAGTCTTCGCTTATGTGAACACTCATCCCGTTCCATTGCCCGCCAGTAGGAGTTGCCAATTCTGCGGCCAGCTCTGCATGCTCGACGTCTTCCTCGCCCACCTTCATGGCGGCCACGGTATGCGAAGTACCAAAGTCTACGGCCACCTTCCACGTGTTAGCCTTAGCCCGGTCATATGCCTTCAGACGCACCAGATACACACCGACATACTCTTTTAGTGCAGTATCGTAGGCACAAACAGCAACGGGCGGACCCCCAACATGGCTACCATTGTCGTGTGCAATGGCCCTCATCCTGCACGCCATAGACACACCCGGTCTTGGTTCCGATACGCGGTTTCCAGGTCCATCGACAATCATTGGACGGAGTTCTATCGGCTCATGGCTCGTGCGGCCATATAGGTAATAGGCACGCCACGGGTCTTGGTTACCCGCTACACGGAAGTTCGGCCAGACCATCCAATGGGCACGAACGGGATCTGCCTCTAGTTTGCGAATCCCCACGGGGACTTGGATTGGCTTTTCGCATCCTTTAAACCTTACCGACCATGAAACCCTTCGCCCTTTGCGATTGTGTTCTGGTCCGTGGTTAATGTCTAGTACATTCGTATCGGTTACCCCATCCAGCAGGAGCTCTAGTAGGCTGTCGCCGTCTCGGGTGCGGATAAGTCCCAGATAATCGGGAAGAATCGGGAGGTCAGGAAACACCCATTCACCTGCTTTTCGTCGTGATCTGGAGATTGGACGCTGATGCAAAGGATAGCACTCACGTATGCATAAAACCTCCTCATCAATCACCCGAAGATTCTTAACCAACACCAACACCGAGCTTTTCCCGTCCAGCTGGATCAAGAGGTTGTCCTGACCATCCACGCACTCTGGCGTCCATGAAAACAGCTTACTTGCCTTCTGGAGGGCCTCAAGGTGGTTTCTCCATATCAGATTTACAGTGTCTTTCTTGCTTGGTAAGTAGTAGTCTTCAATAACTGTGAATCCATCAAGAGGCGACCAATGCTTGTTATCCTCCAAGAATGTCGCACACTCCACCTCCCGGGCTTTATGCTCTCCAAGGGCCTCTTCGCTTGTCTTGGGTATCAATCGAGGGCTGTTAGCATTAATAGGCAATGTAATGCGCGCTGTGTCTTCACCCCATAGCACACTGTATGTTTGAATAGATGCACGAAACGGCCCTGCATCTTCATTCTTACCTGCAAGTGCTGACGTCCAATCGGGTACCGCTCGAGGCCTGTCTTTCTTCAGCCTAACGATCCAACCCATAATTACTTCTGTGGCGTCCCTAACAAGGCTGGATAGGTCGTTTGGATCATTCCAGGGATCTTTCCAGCTAGACGGAGGCTTGGGTGGGATGTCATTTAGGTCCTCCCACAGTTCTTGCCAATCATCATCACTCACCGTCGGGGAAGGGCAGACCAACGTCTTGGGTGAAGTGAATCCAATACTACGCGGCGGTTTCTTCCGTGGACGATACACGATGCGATGAGATGCAAGATCGGGGTAGGGGATTTTAAGATCATGTATCAGTCCTTCCAGTGAGACGCTGGGCGGCGAGCCGGAGCGTGCCATGCGTTCGATGGATAATGCTCCGTTTACCAAACCGATCAGGAGGATATTAAGCTGCCGAGAAGCGTAAGGAATGTCACTCTTATGCTCAATGCAGTAATTGAAGTGTTCTGCGGTCGCTACAGGATCAGGCCAGCCATTCTGCGATATATCTTTCGCCTCGTAGAATGTCGCCAGCGTACCCTTCTGTTTCTCTTCCGCGACCGCAGTCATCATACCTGGCTTTTTCCAACTCGGCGCTAGACCTGTCTTCCCCTGCGATGGCCAGTAGCCGCCGGGGTGACCTTCAGCGTGCCCGGTCTGTACTTGCGGCTTAACCAATCGTTCTTTCCGTTCTTTCCATACGTCAGCGACCCAACGCGCAGTCCAGCCATAGAGTGCCAGAGCTGCCTCTTCGGGTTCATTATTGCCGCTACTTTCAGTCCATTTGACTTTCTTGATACGCGCGGCCAACTTTGACTGAGTTGTAAACTCTTTTTCTACACCACGCTTGTCGACCACACTGGCCTTGACCCCCCAGTCAGCATTCTGAAGCCATGCTAGGCAGGAGCTGTAGTCGTTAACGACTTTTTGGAGTATCCGAGCAACCTGAGCCTGATTGCCACCTGTTGTGTCCGACACGCTACGAAAGAGGCTCGACGTAGGAGCGTCGCGGCCAGCATAGAAAAACCAGTTCTTCAAAGACGACGAATTCTTCAAAGACGACGAATTGGTCCGGGTAAGATCGCGGATAAATACTCGCAGGATGTGGAGCAGGACGGTTGCCTTATCTACCAAATCCTGCATGGTACCTTCTTCAACCCCTACCGATAGGTCTCCCGTCAACCTAGTGGGATCCGACGCCGATACGCCGTATAAACCTGGAGAAAATGGCTCTTTCTTCAGAAGATGAAGAGTGGCGGCGAGGGCGCCCACTACATGGGCGTAGGAGTCTTGGATGGGCTGCTGATTATCGGAGGTATAGACTCGCCTTACCAAGCCCTTCTTCGGTACGCCAACCAGCACAGTGGCCGCCTTCTGTACCAAGGCTTGTCCGTAGCACGCCAAGCCACTGGCGGCATTCTCTTTCATGCGGGCATTGCGGTCCCGTGCACTGGCCTGATATTTGCCATCCTGGTCTCGCCGATGAAAAGTGAACCACTTGTGCACCATAACTGCCATCACAGCTGCACCGTCCGCTTCGTCGACACTATCGCGCACCCCTCTTGCACAGAGTTCGGCCAGCGTGGGAGCAACCGATGCGCCGGTTCCACCTACAGCCGATCCCACGACCACTACCCTGTCGGAGCTGCATTCGTGAATGGCCTTCTCGTACTCCTCGTCATGGTTCGTGCCGTCGCCAGCTTGGTCAAATTCCTTGAGTTTGAACAAGAGTGACCCCACGGCAGGGGAGCCCATCATGCCTAGTGAGAAATCAATCTCCTGCTGCGATCGAGACGCAAGCAAGTTAAGAAGAGGAGAATCGCCAAAACGGACCTTGAGGGAGCTGTTGGGCTTATCAAACCAGCGCTTATTCTTGCCGACTGGCAGTGGGCTAATCGTCGTGATGGTAGGCATCCCACCGTGGCGACCGCCCTGTTCCCAATCTACTCGGCCTGGATGCTGGTCCATGAGCTGACGCACCTCTTGCCATGCCGTCCGCTTGCCCTCCGAACCGTCGCCGCTGTCCTGATCTACCAGGTACAGGTCTGGGAAACGAAACTTGTGCTTCTTGCGGTCAAAGAAGCCAAGGGCGTCCCCAAGAATGTGCAGGCGTACCAACGCCAGCGCAACGTGAGCGCCCGTTCCACCGCATGCAACCAGTCTGGTCATGTCGTCTGTCTGAGCTTATCTTACGAACCGCGCTTGGTAAGCCGGACTATCACCATACACGCAACCAACCCCACCGCGTATCCTAGCGTGAGTCCAGCCGCTAACCAAATCTTGTTGGAGGCTGGGCAATCCGCCAATAAGAACACGATGACGTAACCAAGCATCGTCAGGATTGGGACCACCCTTCCAAGTACGACAAACGCCCATGAACGCGGTGCTCTATTTTCCTTTCCGGCTAGGTTCCAATTCGCCATCCTGCGTCGGGCGAAGGCAAAATAGCCCAGCATCCAAAGGGCCGTGGTCAACAAAGCGGCCAGCAACAAGGCTGGAATGAAAAACTGTCCACTAAGTCCGTCCTGGCATGTGGCGTCGATTGCAGACTCGGTGCAGCCGGTCAAGAACAGCGCGAGTGCAAGAACAGCCAAACCACGCCAGAGTCCAGCAGAAGGCATCGGGGGGCTTGCCATAAGCAGTGTATCAGCGTACGGTAGACAGTCAAAACTACGAAATCCCCAGCGTAACTATCGCGGTGAGCGACACGAGAACACGGCCAGCACCCGCCAACCCAACACGATCCCAGCCAAGATGATCATACTTACATTAAAGATAACTACGAATATGATAAACATATATTATTCATGCCATGTCATTCAATTTGGTCTCCAATTGTTTTCCAGATCGCAGGGGGTACAGTAGTCCCTACCGGTGTTAAATGGCGTTACCTGTACGGATCGCTGGCGGCGGAGCAGACAGGCCGGGAGCAGAAACTAAAGCCAGCAATGCATGGATCCTGGTTTATTGCTCCCGGATGTAGGTGTCGGACCCGTCCAGCCAGTCGGCACGCGGCGGGCAGAAGATGTCCACATCCAGCGTGTCCTCCAAAGCCACGGCACGATGCGGCAGATTGGATGGAATCACCAACACCTCGCCTGCGTGAACCATCACCTCCTGGGGATCTGAAGCGGCACCCAAGAAAAAATGCAGCGCTCCCTTGAGCACGTACGTAAGCTGCTCATTATCATGACTGTGCCAGGGCACTACCTGGCCCTTGTCAAAATAGACATGCGCGATCATCATCCGATCCGCTGTGATTAGTCGGCGCCCCAACCCCGGCTTCAGTTCGTCGATGGGCATGTCGTCCCATCGGTACAGGATAGCCGTGCGTCTCTCTGTGGCGGGCATCGCGCGCATCCGTCTAGTGGCTGGTGGACTCGTTGCGAATCTACGAATAGTGGTACGCCTGTAGCGTCGGCCTGATCATTCCAGGCAGAGTACTTTGGATTGTGGGCCAACGTTCGTAACATATTCCCTTACCTCATCAACGACTGTGGCCATGCCTTCCCGCATCTTGACTGGTGTCGTGGTCAGCGCACCACTGGCCCTCCTGCTTCTGGCGAGCTGCAACGCTCCGTTATCACAGGAGCCCGAAGTCCGGCTAGCGCTCATCAATGGCAACATAGTGACGGTGGATTCTCTGCTACCATACGCGGAGGCCCTCGCGGTCGCTGGCGACACGATCCTCGCCGTCGGGTCCACAGCCGATATCGTGGCGCTAAGCGGTCCCAACACACGGATCATTGACCTCGAAGGAAAGCTTGCCATCCCCGGCTTTATCGAAGGCCACGGCCACTATATGGGGCTGGGCGAGGCGAAGCGCATTCTCGATTTGACGCAGGTCAAGAGCTGGGAAGAGATCGTGGCCATGGTGGAAGAAGCCGCGGCAGGAGTCGACCCGGGCACGTGGATCACCGGGCGCGGTTGGCACCAGGAAAAGTGGGACTCGGTGCCGGAAGGATCCGTAGAGGGCGTCCCAACACACCATGAGCTCAGCGCTGCATCGCCCGATAACCCCGTGCTTCTGGGGCACGCCAGCGGTCACGCGGCCTTTGCCAATGCGGCCGCCATGCATGCGGCTGGCGTCAGCCCCGAAACACCCAGCCCGAGCGGGGGCGAGATTATCCGAGATGCGCGCGGAGAACTGACAGGGCTGTTCAGAGAAACTGCGGAAGACCTCGTGGCTGCAGCGCTGGCCAAGAGCCGGGACCGTATGACAGATGCCGAAAGAGACGCGGAAGCGCGAGAACAAGCGCGCCTAGCTGCCGAAGAGTGTCTGGAGAATGGAATTACCTCTTTCCATGATGCTGGCGTGAGTTTTGCCACGGTGCGTTTTTATGAGCAGCTGGCCAACGAAGGTGCCCTTCCTGTACGCCTATATGTCATGATTCGCGCCAACGCGGAAGACCTTGCTGAGAATCTGGCAGATCACCGAATGGTCGGATACGGCAATAACCACCTCTCGGTGCGCAGCGTTAAGCGATCTATTGACGGCGCCTTGGGCTCCCATGGCGCATGGCTTCTGGCTCCCTACCGGGATAAGCCGGAAAGCGTAGGGTTGCAGACAGTGGATTCCGACGAAGTCACACGTACAGCCGACATATCACTCGCGCATGGTTTCCAGGTGAGCATCCACGCCATCGGCGATGCCGCGAACCGCGAGGTGCTGGACATCTTCGAGCGGGCGTACGGACAGGCGGGAAAAGGCGCGAACCTTCGATGGCGGATCGAGCATGCGCAGCATCTGAGCGGCGCAGATATTTCGCGCTTCGGATCCTTGGGCGTGATCGCCTCGATGCAGGGTGTCCATGCCACCTCAGATGGCCCGTGGGTGTACAAAAGGCTGGGCGCGGAGCGGGCCGAAGAGGGTGCCTATGTTTGGCAGAAGCTCTGGCAGTCCGGTGCTGTAGTCACCAACGGAACAGACGCGCCGGTAGAAGATGTGGATCCTATCGCAAGCTACTTTTCGACGGTCACGCGGCTCTTGGCCGACAGCACCACCTTTTTTGAGGACCAGCGCCTCACGCGTCAACAAGCACTGGAGTCCTACACGATAAACAACGCGTATGCGGCCTTCGAAGAAGACCTGAAAGGCTCGCTTACCATGGGTAAACTGGCGGATATCGTGGTGCTCTCCCAAGACATCCTGTCGATACCAGCGGAAGAGATCAGAGAGACCGAGGTGCTCTACACGATCGTTGGGGGCGACGTGCGTTATGAGAAAGGCGAGTAGGAAACAGAGGCAGCGCTATTGACCCCGCGCCCCGGTGCGCCACCAGAGTACCGCCATCCAGATGCCCACGAGCAGAAACCCGCCTACCTCTTTTTCCGGCTCGTAGGCCATGCCTTGAATTGCGCCTGGCAACGGTCGCCCCAAAATGCTGAGAATGATCCATAGAAGCGCCAGCGCTCCGCACAGCATCGCGTAGCTTCCTACGGCCTCGGCGGGCAGCCGCTTGAGGTGGTACAGCAGGCATGCCAGCGATCCCACAGCATAGAAGGTTGCCCAGTATATGGCGTCTGGATCGTTGAGCTGAAAGAACGCAAAGACGGCGAAACCCACTCCCACGACCCCGTTGGTCACCGCAAACGGACCCCAATGTTCTGACGTGATTCCCATTTTTACAGCGAGACAGAAAGGCCCAGCCGCAAGGCGCGCCCTGCAGCTGGATACAGGAACACGATGCCAGATTCAGAAGAAGGGTCGGGATCTGGAAACCCCGTCGTGCTGTAGGTGGCATCCAGCACGTTAGTGGCCTCGAGGCGGAGTTGCGTGCTGCGCCATGCCCACATGACCGACGCATCCAGCGTAGTGTATGACTTGAGCGGCTCCGAGTTGGCATCGTCCAGAAATATGCGCGCCGTCGAGTGCAGCACTGCACCCAGCTGCAACCCGCGGCCAAGCGCAGCGCTGGCGCCCATGTTGAAATAGTCGCGCGGAATGCCTTTCACGTAGTTGCCTCGGTAGTCTCCCTCTTCGTACGTCACGTTCTGGAGCGTATAGTTGGCATACGCCGAAAACCCCTGCCCGGCAGCCAACCGCAGGCCGCCCTCAATGCCGGTGTGCCGGCTGGACGCGATGTTGGCATAGCTCAACGTCTCAAACGAGAAATCCAGCTCGTCCTTCATGTCAACCTGATAGGCGGCTAACGTAAGCTCACCAACGACGTTGCGGGTTATTGTCCACAACTGGTATCCCCCCAACTCAACGCTCGTACCCCTTTGCGGCTTCAGGTCCGCGTTGGATATAGTGATAGCGAACGGAGGAAAGGGCACTGGTAAGAGGCGCTGATCAAATAGCTGATCCAGGGTCGCTGCCTTGAAGATCCCCAGGTAGTTGGCATAAAGGTGCCCTGTATGATGCTCGGACCGCGCGAATGCCACATTGACGCCCACCTTTGGGCTGAACGCCTTATGCGAAGCGCGATGCCCCGGCGCATCGGCGGGGTTGTATGTGTCAACGATAGCATCATAGCGCCCGCCAGCAATAAGGCGCACGCGCGGCAGCGGCTCGAAGTCGTACTGGACAAACCCGGCCATCGCATTGCGGTGGCCGTCACCGCGCGTGCTAACACCACCGCGCTCTCCCGAGAAGGCTGCATAGTCGGACGCACCTCCAGTAAGCATGTTGTAGTAGGTGTTGTCCAGCGCGCCGAAGCTCCCTTCAAGTCCCGCGACCAGTTTGTCGGTTCGCATCATAAGGCGCTCTTTAACGACCTGGGCGCTAACGAAGTACCGGTCCGTGCGGAGCTCCCGACTCTTGGTATCGGCGAAGACGGCTGCCAAGGGCAGCGTCCTGACGATGTCCGCACGCCGCCATTCGGCGCTTGCTGCGGCCACCAAGCTCAGCGTAGAGGACAGCACACGACGCACGTCGGAGCTAAGGCGAAGGCTGGCCTCGTCGGTGTTGTCAAACCGGAAGAATGGAGATTCCTGCACGCGCGAACCTGTCAGCTCGCCACGGGTCAATGGTCCAGGGACATCGTAGCGGCGCAGGTGCCCAAGCGCAGAAACGCTCGCATCGAGGCCGGATACGCCTTCTGTCAGGTCTAAGGTCACCCCGACACTGGAGGCTACTCGCGACGCATGCGCCCGAAAGCCGGATGTCTTCAGATAGCTCCCAAACACGTTGACTGGCAGGCCTTGAACCATGGTGCGCACCGACGCCTCCGCTTGGTAGGTTCGAAAGGATCCCGTGGTGAATGACAGCTGTGCACTTTCACCCGTGGCCGACAGGTCCCGGGTGACCACATTGAGCACACCGCCCACGGCGGCATCGCCGTACAAAGAAGACGCGCCGCCCCGAATCACTTCTACAGATTCTATTGCGGCCAGCGGAATCTGGCTCCAGTTGACTAGGCCCATCTCCATGTTGTTTATCGGGCGTCCGTCCAGCAGCACCAACACATATTCTGTTTCTCCACCTCCGTAGAATCCGCGCACCACGGCTTGGGGGTCGAGCCCTTGGCCGTCAAGGTTAAGGATTGCAAAGCCGGGCATCTGCCGCAGCACATCGGCGAGCCGGCTCACCCCGGGCAGGCTTCGGAGCACATCTCCGCTCATCACAGAAACTGATGCGGCCGATCGTCCAAGCACGCTGGCTGAGCGGTCCGCCGTCACCACGATGCTTTCAAGGGTGTGCAAAGTAGCGACGGTGTCCGCCTCCTGGGCGTGCGTGTTAGCAACCAGCGCCGCAAGGGCAAGCAGGAAAAACATTCTCGAACCCATAGGATATTGTCTCAATAGCGTCTAGCGCACCAGTCCGTGCAGATTAAGCATCACGACAAAATAGTGCACCCCGCGCAATGCAATAGCGCCGCCAACAAACGCCTGCCCGCCATGAGCTGCCCTCCACCTGAGCGAGCGCTGAATGGCATCCATTTCCTGCCGGCATCGGCGTGGACAGTTTCGTGGCTGGCCTACTAGCTGCTGTTGGCAAGCTCCTGCGGACTGCTGACGGCCTTGGCATCGGGCACACGCAGCTGGGTGCCTCCGCCCAGCTGCGTTTGGAGTAGCATAGGTTTGCACCATGCATCCCATCAGTATTGCCTTAGCAATATTCCAGGAGTTTACGCAGCTTTCGTGTCCCCAATATAACTCCGAAGCGCAGCGTGTACATACAGGTCAGGGTGCTTATAAATGGAGACAGAGGCTAGCGAGGAGAGCAGGAAAGGGCCGTTCCTTCGAAGGGAGGGCGAAGGCCGACCGCAGATCGCACGGCGTCGAGCAGAGTGAATATAGAGGGCGCGCATGTGTGCGGTCGTTCGTGTGATCCAGCGAGGCCTCAAAAAAGCGCCTCACTTCGTTTGAGTGCTTACCGCCGCGCATGGCGCTCATCCAGGCGCGATAGCTAACGGCCTCGAGCTCGCCATTGCCCGCGCGATCCAGGCGATTGCATGCCAGCGCCTTTACACCAGGACTGCGTGCGAATGCCCAGCCTGCAGTAGTGCGAAAGCCGCTGCTTAGGGCTGGCGACATATTAACTTATGCTGACCGGAACCATCGGCTCCGTAACTGCGCAGATGCTATGCACGTCGATAACCGCTCCCGCCTGCCTGAATGTCGGAAATAGTCCTTCTTTACGATTCACGTAGCTCCCTTTACGCTGCTTTCGGTCTTGCCCTGCGCGAAGGGGCGCCGTACACGGACGTCGTGCGCCGAGCCGTTGTCGATGAGGCCCTGATTGCGTACTCGAGGCGGGTCCGGGCTGCCCAGACGGCACGCCTGAAAGCCGACCCACGAGAGCGCCCGTAGCCTTGCTACTGAGCCAGACATACCGCTGCTATACAAAGAAGGCGGGCTATGCCCGCCTGCGGCGGATGTTCGTTAACGCTAAGTGGGTCTGCAACTGGGCGGTCGAACAATGCCGCAACGCACACAAGGTAGCAGAGAAGCATCCGAGCTATTTCACGTTGACGAAGCTCTGGACGGCCGCCCGCAGAGCCGATGAGCGCAATCTCGAGTTCGGCGTGGCTGAGCAGCGTCCTGTGATCAGGGGCGTGACGGAGGGTTACAAGCGCTTTTTCGATAAGCATAATGCGCGCCCGCCGCGTTTCAGAGGCGACTTGGTGAAGAGCTTCAGGCTGCTACGGAAGCCCGAACGCGTCAGGCGCCAAGACTATCGCGTTTGCATCAAGGGCGTCGGGTACGTCCGTTTCACCGATCGGCGCGGGTTGATCAAGCGCCACGGCTGCAAGTTCGTGCGCATCGTGCGGTCGTCGCTGGGTACCGAATACACGATACAAGTCGTGTACGAGCGCCCCGAGGCGCCAGAGAACAGCTGCGCAGACACACCGATGGCCGTGGACCTTGGCTGCAAGGCCATCGCGACGCTGGCGGATGGAAAGAGCTACGCGCCCATCAAAAAGAGTGAGCCCCGCAGGGACGCTTTGCGGCGTCGGGCTGCTAAGACGAAGAAAGACACACGTCTGCGCCGAAAGCGGTTCGGTGCTTGGCGCAAGGAGGCCGAGCGCGTAGTAAGACGCAACCTCGGGTACCGCCACGAGGTGGCTGCCGACGTCGTTAAGCGATCCGCGAATCTGTTTCTGGAAGACCTGAAAGTAGAACGCATGACACGCGCCGGTGGCAGCCGCAAGACGGGGCTGAACCGATCGATGCGCGCGCAAGGGCTGTACGAATTGGTGCAGCTGTTGAAGTACAAATCCACTTTCCTTGGCGGCAAGGTGGAGCTGGTTCCGCCGAACGACACAACGCAGAGATGCAGCGCTTACCATCACAAGCCAGAGGAAAGGCTACGCCTAGCTGACAGGAAGCATCGTTGTGCCACGTGCGGAAAGACCCAGTGCCGCGACGTTAACGCGGCGTTGAACGTGTGGTATCGGGGCCTTTGCCCTGATGGATGGGCGGCGAGCCTATCGTACGCGCAACACATGTCTGCTCACCCGGACGCTGAGCGGCATCCGCTGTTGGATGCTGTGGCGGGTCTGGGGAGTGTACAGCATCGTGCTCGTGAGCTGCATCCGCAGGGGTGTTGCGCACCCACGAGTGCAGGCGAAATTGACCACCGGCCAACTAGGCAGATAGGTTAAATTTTCGCCAGCCCTTAGTTGCAAAACGGTGGGGCATCTAGATGAACACATTGAAGATACGAGCACTGATTGGTCCCACATCGGACATCTGCATGAACTGCTGAACCTCCAGATACCATCTGCCCAGTCGGATCATCTGGTCTCGTGCCTTTTGCCGCGCCGCGATCATTGAATCCGGCAACCCACAACTATCCGATACCATCTTACGAGAGGGAGCGTTCGGCAGCTGCTCCAAGTAACGCTTGCGGTGTGCCGCGCTGAACACGGTTGTCCTGTCCACGCGCAAGATACCTGCTTTTGGATACTTCATCTTTATGGCAGTCTTCAGGTTGCGTTGGCTATCGCGCAGCTTGATAAATGGCTGCGCGATAGCGTTGAAGGTGCCGCGGCGGTAATGATCCGAGTAATCGACCGCAGTTCACCCATCCGCAACAGACGGGCCAAGCGGAACGCATCCTCAAAGTCGTCCTTGTTCGCGCTCCTGCCAATCAGCGCACTGTGGCGTGGATCACAGACAACCACCTTATTCACGTAGCCACGCCGCATGCCTGCTGGCCACGCAGCCAATGTTGACTCCTCCAGAGCCCAGAGCTTCTTCTTCGCAGCTACAGCGACAATGCGACCCACTATTGACGGCTTGCATGTTCTGAACCGATCGCTATTGACCAACTTGCCATCCATCCCCACCTCCGCCAGAACGCTGTCGTGGACATGGGCATCTAGGCCAGAGTAGCCTACCCGCCTCATGACGTGCCTCGCTGTTTGGTGAAACCCGAAGCGTGTACACGCCAGACAGCGCGACCGACCCTTTGATATTACCTGTGGGGGCATGCCTCGCACGGCTCCATGGGCCAGAAATACCAGGACTGCGCTAGACCTTAGGTGTAGCTCAATCAGAATACCGATTCCCGCTGCAGCCCAGAACTATGTTCATTAATGTTAGCGCTCGCATGCGTAGCCCGGCAGCCACTTTCAGTCGAGGGCCTGGACATAGAGCAGGGCCGCTTCAATCTGGCTGGCCAATTTGCTACGCTTTTCCACCAGCGAGCGCACCACCGATTCGCGGCGACGCCGAAGCCATCCAACCCGGCTGACCACGTGCACCTTGCGCCCAACCTCACCCCAGCGGAGCGCCAGATAACTGCACCACGGGGCGGTGGCCAAAAGCGCAAGGCCCCACCATGGGCCCGCCAAGGCAGCCACTATTCCGGCCTCCAGCACCCAGACCCCAGCAATCATAAACGTCCCCACGGTAACCTTGGTCGAGCCCGTCTGCGCCCTATTGTACGGTAGCCTGTGACGCACAAAGTGAGCCGAATACCGGTATGGGACATAGCTGATAATCATGCCTAACAATGCCGGGACCGCCCAGGCGGCAAGTATCAGTACACGCCGAACGATGTAGCCGGCGATGGGCCTGGGATCCTCAAGCTTCCATGGATCCGAGACACCCAGGCTGCGCAGCTCGTTTGCATACTCTCTGACCGCCTGCTCGATCGCAGCCAGCCGCCTGGGATCCGCCGAGCGAATCTTCCGGTAACCCCTGAGCAGCTCCGCCGCCTTCGCCTGCCGCTCCTTAACGTTAGGTTTACACTCTGACTGGATGGACAAAGCGGCCACGAAAGGGATGCTCCGGAGCAGTTCCACGGATTCCGCCTGGAGCACCACCTCATGCAGGCGCTCCGTAATGAGCCGGGTCAGCTGCTGCACCGCCTCTTGGGGCGCCTTAGCATACAGCTCCTGGAAAGCAGCCAGCTTCACGGGCTTGCCCGGCGCTACGAAGGCCGCAGTGCGAAACTGGGTGCTATTCTCATACCAGAGGCCGACCGGGACGAGGCGCGGCGCCTTCCAACCCAGAGATGCGGCCGTCGACAACGCAATACGCGCTGCCCCCGTGCGCACACGTGCCATCTGGGGCTGGTCATGCGTGAGACCCTCGGGAAAAAGCGCCACCGTCCCACCGTCTGCTAGAAAATCTCGACACCGCTGGAAGGTCTCTTCATTGCGGCGCTGCATGTCGTCCGGGTCCCGGGCCCCTCCGAGCTGGCCAATGTCCACCTTGCGGTATATCGGAATCGCGCCGAATTGGTACATAGCCCACCGCTTGCCAGAGTGCGCAAAGGCCGTACTCTTGGCCAGAAACGTCACCGAGCGCCGCGTAACAGCGAAGATAAGCGCAGGATCCATGACGCCGTTGGGGTGGTTGAGCACCAGGATGGTGCCCTGGCCGGTTGGCTCTAGACCATCGTTGGCCACCTCAAGCGGAGCGTAAAATATCCGGACGAGATTCAACGCCACATACCGAAACCACCTGCCTAGCATATCCCTATAACTATTCGTTACCTGCTGGGTCCATGCAAGCCAGCGCGTCGCAACGAACCCCGGGAGCTGACACCTCCTGCGGTTGCGTCTTCAATCGGATCAGGCATCGTCACACATCTCTGTTAGCGCCTCAATAACCTTGGCATGCATTATGCCATTGGTAGCAACGATGCCTCGGTTGCGGCTCAAGGTCGTACCGCAAGAGAAGTCAAGGGGCTGGCCGCATACGTCGGTGACCTGGCCGCCAGCCTCGGTCAGCAGCAGGGCACCTGCCGCATGATCCCAGATCTTCTCCCTATAGCTACGGCTGATGGGCAGTCGCAGGTACAATTCAGCCTGCCCGCCTGCCACCACCGCATACTTGGCCTGGCTGTCCATGCGCACAGGTTCGGACCGGATACCCAGGCAAGCCGCCAAGCGATGGCCTATGCCGTGCGCGCTGTGGCCAGATTCAACGGATTCGCACCGGCGCGCACCAGCTAGGTCCCGCATCCTGCTCACCCGCATGCGGACCCCTGTTGCAGGTTCAGAAAGTCGCTGAAAAGTCGCTCCTTTGCCCCGGGCGGCGGCAAAAAGGGCTCCACCTGCCAGATTCGGGCAACCCAGCACACCCAGGCGCACCTGCCCGCGGTCTAAGAGCGCCAACGCAATCGCATACTGGCGCTGCCCTAGAAACCCTTTGGTCCCGTCAATAGGATCAAGGATCCAGAAGCGCTCGTCCGATAGCGTCCCGCTGCCTTCGTCAATCCACGAGAGCACCTCGTCTTCTGTGGCACCTGGGCGAACAGCCTGCACGTGACGTGCCACTTCGCCTGCCACCGCATGCCCGTTAGAGCTACGCAGGTGTTCGGCGTCCTCCTCGGCCACTATCGGGTCGTGAGGCAAAGCCGCCCGCAATGCGCGGCAGATGAGCGCCTGACTGCCGTAGTCCGCCACCGTCACTGGGCTCCGGTCACCCTTGGTCAGCACACCGTACCCGAGGGTGCGCTGCACGCGCTGGCACAGCCGTGCCGCTTCTCGGACAGCCGCCAGCGCGACCTCCAGCTCATCCGTTCCTGCGACCCGAGTCATTTGGACTGATGGCATTGTACGGCGGGATATCATCCACATAGTGGAATGTCCGGCGCACGTAGTTTATTTGGCTGACGTAGTGGTCAATCCCATTGGTCAGCACAATAAATCGCGCGCGCAGCTTCTTGTTGTAGACGCCGACCTGGTCAAAGGCTGACTGGTCTAAGGCCACGCTGGGCGCTTTGCATTCCGCCACGATGATCGGCTTCATCTGGCGGTCATATACGACCACATCGGCTCGCCTGGCCTTACCATTAACAACGAGCGGGGCTTCCCGGCGTATGAGTCCAATCGGAGCGCCCTTGTTCTGGACCAAGTATTGTACCAAGTGCTGGCGCACCCATTCCTCCGGTGTCAGTGCAACATACCGCTGGCTGATGGCATCGAAGATCTCCCGCGCGCGTCCTTCACCGCGCACAAAGAATTCGTATGCCGGAAAGTTCAGAGGCCCCATACCCTAAGATACAGCAGGTCAAGCAGCCCTCTGGCAAAGAACCCCTGCGGACCAGGGTGCGTAACAATGGTCCTCGGGGTGTAGCGCAGCCCGGTAGCGCGCTTCGTTCGGGACGAAGAGGTCGTGGGTTCAAATCCCGCCACCCCGACACGGTGCTGACAGCGGCGGCCAGCGCGGTGCACCATCCTGTCAGGACCCGGCGCGTATCTCAATGGGTCCGATCTGGCGATCCCTTCGTGCCAGGTGTCGATCTACGCAACCGCCAAGTCGTCCGTTGCGGCGGACATTGACACGTAGACGCATTAACGGCACACAGCGATCCTGTAGCGGGCACCTTCTTTGGGGCTCGCCTGCCCTTTATAGCCGCGCAAAGAGAGCATCGCCCGCCTCCTGTGCGGTGCGGCCAAAAGCGATCATCCCGTCTTCGTGCCCGCCCATCGCAAACAGGCGCTGATTCAGAACATCGCTCACAGCCATAAGGCGCGCCACCTCCTTATACATCGCTGGCGTTCCCTGCTGAACCCTTCTGTCTGTGACCGGCAGACTGAGTTGCGCCGCGCGCCGCCAAATCGTAGGAGCATGCGCATGCACCACCCAGCGGATCCTGTCATCAAGTGCGTAAAGCACGCCGTGCGTTAGGCTCTCTGAAGAAGGAGCCATCCCACCTTCGGCCTCGACGAAGTTGTGCGCCGGATCGCAGGCACAGATGACCACGTAGTGCGACGCCTGAAGCGTTGCTAGGTGGCCGGTCTGCGAACCTGTGATAAGGAAGCGCCGCGCAGTCGGTGGCCCAGCAAAAGGTGCGAGCCTGCGGCTGATGTTTCCAAAGCCATAACCGTCATACCTGTCTGGATCCTGACCCAAAAGGCCCACCTTTCGTAGCCGATGGCGCCACGCTTCAATTTCCGCCACGGCTTGCTCGGGCAGCGGGGGCGCCGCCACCAGCTTCAGGTTGAATCGGATAACCCCCTCTGGCTCCATCGCTGAGCTTCTGATAAGGACAAAGGCGGCAAACCCTCAACTCCGCCTGCCGGTTCATTCAGCCGGGCCCGCATGCTGATGCACACGCCAAAGGCGTAGCACGTACCGCCAGACGCACATGCTGCAAAGAAGGATCCGTACCTTGCTGGTCAGACGCCTGTCTCTTATGAACCACTTTTGGCTGACTGCTCCTATCGTGGCACTGCTTTGGGCAGGCTGCAGCGCCCCGCCGCCACCCAACATTGTGATCCTCCTGGCCGATGACCTGGCCTACTCGGACCTAGCACTCTACGCGGATACCGGCCTAGTCACACCCAACCTGGAACGCATGGCGCGCGAGGGAATCCTCTTGACTGACTTCTATGCACCTGCAGCCTCCTGCTCCCCATCGCGCGCCGGTATCCTGACCGGCGTGTACCCCCAGCGGGTCGGCATCCCAGGCGTGCTCATGCCCCAATCCACGCGCGGCCTGCCCCCCGAAACCCTCACCATGGCGGAAATGCTCCGCCAACAAGGGTACGCCACCGCCTGCTTCGGTAAATGGCACTTGGGGCATCTGGAGCCTCACCTCCCTCAGCACCATGGCTTTGACGAATACTTCGGCATCCCGTACTCCAACGACATGACGCCGGACTCGACCAAGAATCCGAACCCCTACGCGCGGCGCCATCCGCCACTTCCGCTGGTCGAAGGCGTCACCACCGTGGCCACCGAGCCGGATCAGCGCCTGCTAACTTCGCGCTATACCCAGCGCGCGATTCGCTTCATTGAGCAGCATGCCGATCAGCCTTTCTTCCTGTATTTGCCCTACGCAGCCCCACACATGCCGCTTTTTGTGTCGGAAGCGTTCGAAGGCGCCTCAAGCAGGGGTCGCTACAGTGATGTGCTGCTGGAGATAGACTGGTCCGTGGGCCAGATTCTAGACGCGCTTGAGCGAACGGGTATAAGCCAATCCACTCTTGTCATCTTTACCTCAGATAATGGTCCCTGGCTGGTTAAGGGAGAGGGCAGCGGCGTGGCCAAGCCGCTGCGCGAAGGCAAAGGCACAACCTTCGAAGGCGGACAGCGAGTGCCCTTCGTCGCCTGGTGGCCGGGCACGATACCCGCCCAATCGGTGAGCCATGCCCTAGCGACCGGTCTGGATCTGATGCCGACAGTTGCAGCATTGACCGGCGCCGATGTGGGTGTGACCCCGTTCGACGGGCACGACATACGGGCGCTGCTTCGGAGACAGCCAGGAGCCGCGTTGCCCTATACGGCCTTCTTCTTTGTCCAGGGGTACCAGGTGCAGGCGGTGCGCGCTGGAAGCTGGAAGCTGCATGTTCCGCACCGGTTTCGCAGCATCCACGGTGCCTACCTGGCCACCTGGACCCATCCGGGAGCATACACGCGCGACTCCATTTCGCTGGCGCTGTTCAATCTGGATATCGATATCGGCGAAAGCGTCAACGTGATTGACGATCACCCTGCTACCGCTCGGCGGCTCGTGGCCATGGTCGACAGCGCACAAGCCACCTTTGACGCGTACCGCCCCGAACCCCGTTAGATTTGGGTCAGGACACGTTCCAGAACGCCAGATAGGGGCCGCTCATAAGACGCTGCATGTAGAGCGCTAACTCTCTCAAGTGGTAATCGCCCCACATCACAGACTCTCCGCAGGCAACCTTGCGGCCCTTGGGGACATGATCCTAGCGACGAGGCCAATGGTATACGCCATGAAGTAGCAGACCCTCATGGTCCTCTGACAAGCTCAGGGCTGGCGCAATATTAGCTTAGCCTGACCGGAACCATCGGCTCCGTACCTGCGCAGATGCTATGCACGCCAATAACCGCTCCCGCCTGAATGTCGGAAATAGTCCTTATTTACGTTTCACGTAGCGCCCTTGACGCTGCTTTCGGTCTTGCCCTGCGCGAAGGGGCGCCGTAAACGGGCGTCGTGCGCCGAGCCGTTGTCGATGAGGCCCTGATTGCGTACTCGAAGCGGATCCGGGCTGCCCAGACGGCACGCCTGAAAGCCGACCCACGAGAGCGCCCGTAGCCTTGCTACTGAGCCAGACATACCGCTGCTATACAAAGGAGGCGGGCTATGCCCGCCTGCGGCGGATGTTCGTTAACGGTAAGTGGGTCCGCAACTGGGCGGTCCAACAATGCCGCAACGCACACAAGGTAACAGAGAGGCATCCGAGCTATTTCACGTTGACGAAGCTCTGGATGGCCGCCCGCAGAGCCGATGAGCGCAATCTCGAGTTCGGCATGACGGAGCAGCGTTCTGTGATCAGGGGCGTGACGGAGGGTTACAAGCGCTTTTTCAATAAGCACCATGCGCGCCCGCCGCGTTTCAGCGGCGACTTGGTGAAGAGCTTCAGGCTGTTACGAAAGCCCGAACGCGTCAGGCGCCAAGACTATCGCGTTCGCATCAAGGGCGTCGGGTACGTCCGTTTCACCGATCGGCGCGGGTTGATCAAGCGCTACGGCTGCAAGTTCCTGCGCATCGTGCGGTCTTCGCTGGGTACCGAATACACGATACAAGTCGTGTACGAGCGCCCCGAGGCGCCAGAGAACAGCTGCGCAGACACACCGATGGCCGTGGACCTTGGCTGCAAGGCCATCGCGACGCTGGCGGATGGAAAGAGCTACGCGCCCATCAAAAAGAGTGAGCCCCGCAGGGACGCTTTGCAGCGTCGGGCTGCTAAGACGAAGAAAGGCACGCGTCTGCGCCGCAAGCGGTTCGGTGCTTGGCGCAAGGAGGCCGAGCGCGTAGTAAGACGCAACCGCGGGTACCGCCACGAGGTGGCTGCCGACGTCGTCAAGCGATCCGCGAATCTGTTTCTGGAAGACCTGAAAGTAGGACGCATGACACGCGCCGGTGGCAGCCGCGAGACGGGGCTGAACCGATCGAATGCGCGCGCAAGGGCTGTACGAATTGGTGCAGCTGTTGAAGTACAAATCCACTTTGCTTGGCGGCAAGGTGGAGCTGGTTCCGCCGAACGACACAACGCAGAGATGCAGCGCTTGCCATCACAAGCCAGAGGAAAGGCTACGCCTGGCTGACAGGAAGCATCGTTGTGCCACGTGCGGAAAGACCCAGTGCCGCGACGTTAACGCGGCGTTGAACGTGTTGTATCGGGGCCTTTGCCCTGATGGATGGGCGGCGAGCCTATCGTACGCGCAACATGTGTCTGCTCACCCGGACGCTGAGCGGCATCCGCTGTTGGATGCTGTGGCGGGTCTGGGGAGTGTACAGAATCGTGCTCGTGAGCTGCATCCGCAGGGGTGTTGTGCACCCACGAGTTCAGGCGAAAGTGACCACCGGCCAACCAGGCAGATAGGTTAATTTTTCGCCAGCCCTCAGGTGAAGATCCGAAAGGAGTGTCTGCGCAATCTTGCGTCCTCCGCGCCAGAAGCGACTACTCAGGTTGTGCCGCCCCAGATGGTGCCCCAGCCGGAACAACCCTTGGGCCGCAATGGCAGCTGCCAAGCTGTCCACCGGCTCGAAATCATTAAATGGGTCCGCGGCATAGCACCGGTAGGCAGGATTCAACCGGACCAGTCCCGGTGCTCCGGTATCCCAATATGGCACCCCGCAGCTGGGCATCTCGTTCAGGTAGTAGTCGCTCGCCTCTAGCAAAGGGCGGAGCATGAGGCCCCGAAGGATCGCCTTGCCCCCAAACGGGTGAGCGTCCTTATCGCTGAGTGTATCGACGTATTCGAGCAGCTCTGCAAACTCGCAGATTATCCAGACCAGCCCCCGCGTCCATGTCGTGACCGGCGCCTATCCTTGCTGCGTGCCTGGACAGCGAAACGTCCCGGAATCTACATTGAAGATGGCCTAGTGCGCTACGCGTCCCTTTACGCCATACCCGTCGCGCCCCTTGCCGTAGTACACGATGTGGTCCGCCGTCGCTTCAGCATGCTGCACTAGGCGGGCCAGGAGCGTTGTCCTTTTGTCCTGCTCTTCGCACAGCACCGCCCTCAATCGGTGTGCAAGCGCCAGAGACCTTAAGCGAACGACTCGTGTCCAGAAACAGCGAATGCCGCCCATTGAATGAGTAGATGTACCCGCGCCCAGGCCCCAGGCGTGTCCAGCGCAGCGCCTGAACCGCTCTGCTCACTTTGAGCGCCAGCGTCCAATACGCGCGCTCCCTATCGTCCACGCTTCCCTCATGCATGAGCTGAAGCCAGGTGCCGAACGTACTTGCACAGGTAAAGCCGTGGTCGTGCACGCCAAAATGCATGACCGACGGCTCCATATGCGCACGCACCTGGCGCTGCGCCAGATCCAGAAACGCCTCGTCACCGGTAGCATCAAACTGCAACAATGACGACCCAACATGGAAGCCGAGCGTCCATTCTGTCCAGTCGCGCGGCCAGTAGCGCCCCTCTATGGTATGTACCGGCGCACCCTGCGACAGGTCCAGGCGCGCTGCCAGCGCACGCAGCTTGCTGGCCAACCGGTCCCAGAGCCGAGGCAGCCCGGAAGCTAAGTCGGCGAGTGAGGGCACCTCTCTTAGATCAACCATCGCGCCACAGCGTCGGACATCGGTACGGCAAGCGGGCAGCCGGTTGTTTTCAAGGAACTTTCAAAAGAAAAGGGTTGTGCAATGCACAGCAGCGCCGGTATTTTTAAAGGCTGAATACGAAACAGGGAATTCGGACGTTTCTGTCCAGGTTCACTGCGCCAGCTCAACCAGGCGTTACTCAGTCTTATGGAAGATATACTGCATTCCGAAGCCGACCACAATGGCACGTCCGTCGGGACCATCAACGTACGGGGGCTGACCAAGAGCTACGGTCCTGAGCGCGCCGTCGATAACATCACGTTCGACGTGCGACCCGGCGAGGTGGTAGGCTTTCTGGGGCCCAACGGCGCTGGTAAGACCACCACTATGAAGGTGATCACCGGCTACCTTATCCCTACCGAAGGCACTGTCCTGGTGGACGGCATGGATGTGCGTGCAGACACGCTGGCGATACGCCGCCGTATTGGCTACCTGCCAGAAAGCACCCCGCTCTACCGGGAGATGGTCACCTATGACTACCTGGAGTTTGTCGCGGCGATGCGCGGTATCGCCAAAGAGCGGCGCGGTGCGCGCATCAAAGAGATGACGCATGCCTGCGGGCTGCACGACGTCTTGGGCAAAAAGATCGATACGCTATCAAAAGGGTATCGGCAGCGCGTAGGTCTGGCCCAGGCTATGATTCACAACCCGCCCATACTGATTCTGGACGAGCCCACCTCGGGCCTGGACCCGAACCAGATCGTCGAAATCCGCGAGCTGATTCGCAAGATCGGCCGCGAAAAGACCGTGGTGCTGTCCACCCATATCCTGCCAGAGGTGCAGGCATCCTGCGATCGCGTCCTGATAATTCACAAGGGCAAGATCGTGGCCGACGGCACGCCGCGGCTGCTGCAGGAGAACTTCGTGGGCGGCCGGCGTGTGCGGTACAGCATCCGCGGCGACGGCAGCGAGGCTGCTGCGGTCCTGGCCGACTATGGCATCAATATTTTGGAACGAGACATTGCCGAAGACGAGTCGCGGTTTGTGCTCTCGTCAAGACGCGACATCCGCGACCAGCTGTTTCAGCTGGCAGTGGATCACAACTGGGCCCTCACACAGCTGCATCGTGAGGAGGGTAACCTGGAAGACGTGTTCCGGCAGCTTACCTCTGCCTGATTCTCTAAACGTATCATGCATCATACCTGGACTCTCGCCAGACGTGAGCTGCGGGCCTACTTTGACGGGCCAGCTGCCTACGTCGTTCTCAGCGTCTTTCTTGCCATCACGGGGTGGTTCTTTGCTAACCCGCTGTTTTTGCAGAACGAGGCGTCGCTGCGATCGATGTTTAACATCGCGTCATTCGTTTTCCTGTTCTTCGTACCGGCGCTCACCATGTCCTCTTTCGCAGAGGAGCGGCGTGCTGGTACGCTGGAGCTCCTGCTCACCTTTCCCGTTCGGGACTGGCAGGTAATTCTGGGAAAGCTGCTTTCGGTGTCGCTGTTGCTCCTAGTAGCGATAGGTTTGACGCTTTTCTATGTGATTACGCTTTCCATCCTGGGAGACTTGGATTTCGGCGCCACGCTGGGCGGCTATCTGGGGCTATTCCTTCTGGGCCTCACCTATGGCGCCATCGGGATCTGCGCGTCGAGCCTGACGCGCAATCAGATCGTGGCGTTCATCCTGGGTTTCGGGATAATCTTCGCGTTCTTCCTTTTTGACAAGATCGTCGACTTTGTAGGCCCAGACCTGGGGGCAATCCTGCAGTTCTTGAGCACGGATTATCACTTTGAAAACCTGATGCGCGGCGTTATAGACTCGCGTGACGTGGTGTTCTATCTGTCGCTGTCAGGCTTCGCCTTTCTGGTCACGAACTACAACCTTGCAAGACGCCCAGAGTAGCGCTAAGCGCCTTATCAAGCAGACGCCATGAAGAGAAATTGGACATCGCAGACAGGCATCCTTCTTGCAGGCGGCATTCTGATCCTGGTCAACCTGATCGGGCTCAGCATGTTTGTACGGGTAGACTTCACCGACAACAAAGTCTATTCCCTGTCAGACGCCTCCAAAGATCTGGTTCGTAACCTGAATGACCCGGTCACCATCACGGCCTTTTTCACTACCGACCTGCCAGCCCAATTCGCAGCCAACCGGCGATTTCTCAAGGACAAGCTCGACGACTACCGCGCCTACGGCGGCACCAACATCCAGTACCGCTTTGTCGACCCAGCCGAGGATGAGGAGATGCAGGCTGAAGCGAACCGCTATCATATCCAGCCGGTGCAGATCCAGGTGGTGGAAGAAAACAGCGTACAGCTGAAGAACGCCTTCATGGGTGTAGCCATTCAGTATGAAAGCAAGCGCGAGGTCATCCCGTTCGTGCAGGACCTGTCGCGCCTGGAGTACGACCTGACCAGCGCTATCCGCCGCCTGACCCGGGACCGCAAGCCGGAGGTCGCCTTCCTGACCGGCCACGGTGAGCCCAACCCGTCCCAGGACATGCCTGCCTTTTTCGAAGGGCTAGGCGCCAACTATGGCGTGGAAACGGTCGAGCTTGACGCGGAGCTTGACGCGGATGTGCTGATGATCGTCGCGCCTACCGACACGTTGCCACCCGAGCATCTGCAGGCGATCGACAACTACCTGATGAATGGCGGGCGCATCGGCATGCTGGTCAACCGTGTTGATGGCAATCTGCAGATGGGGCAGGCTGCCGAACTCAACATCGGTCTGGAGTTCTTGCTGACCGCCTACGGCGCCACCGTTGCGCCCAACCTGGTCATGGATGAGACAAACTCTGTGATCAACGTGCAGAGGCGACAAGGTCCTTTCACGGTGGCGCAGCAGATTCAATACCCGCTATTTCCGGTGGCCACCAAATTCAATCCGAACAACATGATGGTAAGCCGCCTGGCCAGCCTCATGTTTTATTTCGTCAGCTCTATTGATACATCGGTGGCCTTGCCGCCAGGCGTGGAGCGCGAGCCTCTGATCTATTCAAGCAACAAGAGTGGCGAGCAGCGCGGCTTTTTTATGCTGCAGCCCACGCAGACCACGGCCACGCTTTCGGGCGGTCCCTTTGTGCTGGGGGCCGCATACTCGGGTACGTTCCCCAGCGCCTACACCTCAGGCCGCACGGGGGCGCCTACGCGCATGGTCGTCGTCGGAGATGGGGACCTGTTTAACCAGTCGCTATTGGGTCAGGCTGCCGCTGTGCACGCCACCTTCGGGCTCAACCTGGTGGACTGGCTTATTCAGGACGAAGCCTTGCTGACCATCCGGTCGAAGAGTCTTCAGGCGCGTACCCTGGACGAAGTCCCCGATGGTACTAAGCCCTTTATCAAGTATACCAATATGGCTGGTCCGCTTCTTTTGGTCATGCTGTTCGGGCTGGCGCGCTGGCGTCGGCGTCGGGGCCGTCAGATCGTTGTTGTTCAGTAGTCCCTACCGCGTTCGCGTGCACGCGCTTCGCTGGTACCCAGCAGGCCGCCAAGAAGTAGTGGCACCGCGTAGCATCACCGTCAACCTATTAGCATAATACACGACAGACATGAAGCAGCAGCAGCTTCTTTTTCTCGGCAGCAGCTTTGTCCTGCTCCTTTTGGTCTGGCTCCTGTTTATTCGCGACACCAACCCTACCACCATTGCGCGCATGCCTACGGTGGAGGTTCCTTCCAGCGCGGTCCATAAGCTTACGGTAGAGTTTCCGGCTGACACGGTGGTGGTGGAGCGCCAGGGCGCCCAATGGATTATGAGCCGTCCGGTGCGCGCCGTGGCGGATTCCAACACGGTATCTGGCCTAGTGCGACAGTTGAGTGAGATGCGGCTTGATGCGCCCGTCACCGATGATCCAGATCGTCACGCCTATTACGGATTTGATTCGACGGCCGCGCAGGTGCATGTCGAATGGGACGACGGCTCGTTACACCTTACCGTTTCGCGCCAGGGGCCCGACTATCAGAGCGTCTATGTACAGCTCGGTGACGAGCCCCGCATTTATTCTACGCGTCGGCGCATCACGGTACAGCAGAACACGGACCGATGGCGTGATCGGCGCATCATGAACCTTGTGACCGCCTCCGTGCAGTCCGTCGCTGTAACGCTGCCCACCGACAGCTACCTTATCACCCGCACCGATACCGGGTGGGATGTGGACGAAGAGGCAGCGGACAGCGTGTCGGTTGAAAACTGGCTGCGCCGCTTCTCCCTATTCAATGCGGACGGATTCTATGATGATATCCCAAAGCAGGTGCTGCAGGATGCTTTGTACTCGATCAGCTTCACCTACCAGGTCGGCACCACCGACAGGCTGACTTTGATGCAGACCGAGGATGCGCTAGCGCTGTCTTCTTCCGCCAAAGAGCCCACCTATCGCGTGATTGCCAGCCGCTTGGAGACCTATTTCCCGGATCGTTCCACCTTTGCTGCGGAGTAACCAGGACCCAATGCCCAACGACGCTAAGGGCGCGGTACAGGAATTCAGGTACCGCGCGCAGATGCAGCAGCTGCTGCGCTTGATTGTTCATTCACTGTATACGCACAAGGAGATCTTTCTGCGCGAGCTGATCTCCAACGCGAGCGATGCAATAAATAAGGTGCGCTTTCTGGCGCTTTCGGACCCAGATCTGGCCCGGTCCGACCACCGGATCACCATCACGCTGGACGAGGACGCGCGCACGCTGGCGGTGGAAGACACCGGCGTCGGGATGACGCGCCAGGACCTCCAGGAACGTATCGGCACTATCGCCAGCAGCGGCACGCTTTCCTTCCTGGAGGAGCTCCAGAAGTCGGACAAGCCCCTTGACGCATCTCTCATCGGCCAATTTGGAGTAGGCTTCTACGCGTCCTTCATGGTTGCGGAGCGCGTAGTGATCGAGACCCGGGAAGCGGGCTCTGGCGGCACCGCATTGCGATGGACCTCAGAGGGCGATGACACCTATACGATCGAACCTGCCGAGCGCACTAAGCCGGGCACCACGGTCACGCTGCACCTGAAGGAAGAAGAGAAGGAGTTTAGCCAGGAGTATCGCATCCGGCAGATAATCCGCAAGTACTCCAACTTTGTGGATTTCCCCATCTTTCTCGGAGATACGCAGGTCAACACGGTCAAAGCGCTTTGGAAGAAGCGCAAGGAAGACTTGACCGATGAGGAGCGCAGCGACTTTTACAAGTTCGTTGCTAATGACTATGTGGATCCGCTTGGCCACTTGCATCTCCATATCGAAGGGCTGGTCAACTTCGACGCGCTCCTGTTCATTCCGGCCAAAGCTCCGCCCGGGCTGTTTCGCGAAGACTACGACCAGTTTGTGCAGCTGTATTCCTCGGGCATCCTGATTCAGGACCAGGCGAAGCATCTTTTGCCTGACTACCTGCTGTTTGTCCGCGGAGTGGTGGATACGGATGATCTTCCGCTTAACGTGTCCCGTGAAGCCACACAGAACAGCCCTTTGGCGGGCAAAATCAAAACCATCCTCACGGGCAAGGTGCTGGGTTTGTTGCGCGAATGGGCCGGGGATGAGGATAAGAGTCGATTCACGACCTTCACGCAGGAATTCGGCAAGGTTTTCAAGGCGGGCATTGCCAGCGAGCACAAGCGGCGCGATGAGCTGATTGAGCTTCTTCGCTATCCATCAACAAAGACCGAGGCCAACAGCTTCACATCGCTTCGGGCCTATGTGGAGCGCATGGACGAGGACCAGACCGAGATCTACTACCTGTTGTCGGAGAATCTGGGGTTGGCGCGCCAGAGCCCCCATCTGGAGTATTTCCGTCAGAAGGATATAGAGGTCCTCCTGATGGCGGAGCCGGTGGATGTGTTCACCTCATTTCACCTGAGCTCGTACGACGAGAAGCCCCTCAAGAGTATCGAAGCCGCCGACTTGGCGATAGAAAGCAGCGAGGAAGACGAGTCGCTCCCCGGCGATTACCAGGACGAGCTTCTGGCCCTGTTCCGGCTTAAGCTGAACGACAAGGTGCAGGATGTGGTGGCGTCGAAGCGCCTGGTGGATTCCGCGGCCACGCTGGCGGTGGCCAAAGACGGCATGAATTCCCAGGTGGAGCGCATGATGCGGATCATGGGGCCGGGTACGGGAGCGGCTTCTCGAGCCAAAAAGGTGCTGGAGCTGAACCTCTCACATCCTTTGATGCGCAACATCATGGCTTTGCATGAGGAGTCCACCAGCGAAGATCTGGTGGACAAGGCCGTGCACCAGGTGTACGAGGGTGCGCTTCTTATTGATGGTGACCTTACGGAGACGACGTCTTTTGTGCAGCGCATGACAGACCTCCTGGTCGAGGCCACCCGCGCCGCTACCTGATGGCGCATGGGCCTGTACGGAGGTATCGAGGCGGGGGGCACGAAGTTCGTGTGCGGCATCGGCACGGGTCCAGATGACCTGCGCGCTGTGGTCCGCTTTCCCACGCGGGATCCCCAATCCACGGTTGCCAGGGCCGTCGCTTTCTTTCGGGGGCATCCTCAGCGTGTCCACAGCATAGGGATCGGAGCATTTGGTCCGATCGATCCGCAGGTCGGCTCACCAACGTGGGGCCATATCACCACCACACCAAAGCTGCAATGGACCCACACGCCCATTGCCGCGATGGTCACCGAGGCCTTGGGGGCTCCTGTGAGCTTTGACACCGATGTGAATGCTGCAGCTGTGGCGGAGCACCGCTGGGGCGCGGCACGTGATACCTCTACCTTTGTGTACCTCACCGTGGGTACGGGCATCGGGGGCGGCGCCCTGGTTCACGGTCGCCGCTTGCACGGTGCGCTGCACCCCGAGATGGGGCATGTCCCTGTGGCGCGAGCCGCGGGCGACACCTTTGCCGGGACCTGCCCATTTCACGGCGACTGCCTGGAGGGTATGGCTGCAGGGCCCGCTATCGCGGCCCGCTGGGGGCAGGACGGGTCCACACTGGCGCCCGACCACGAGGCGTGGCGCTACGAGGCCCACTATTTGAGTCTTGCCATCACCGGGTTTATTCTGGCACTGGCTCCCGAGCGCGTGATCCTAGGAGGTGGCGTGATGAAGCAGCGGCACCTGTTTCCAATGATCCGCCAGGGCGTGCGGGACAGGCTGAACGGCTATTTCCGGGTACCGGCCATCATCGGGGCCATCGACTCGTATATCGTGCCGCCTGCGCTGGGCGACGACGCCGGCATTTTGGGTGGAATCGCGCTGGCGCAAGAGGCAGTGCCCTGAATCGTGATTCGCGCTAAGGGGCGCTGCCGCCTAAGCGCCCTCTACCGCACGACGCGCCCAGATCCAGTGCCTTGCATCAGGGCCTCGACTTCAAGCCGGGTGGCTAAGTTGAAGTCGCCGCGCGTCGTGTGCGCCAGACACGAGGCTGCCACGGCAAACTCAAGTGCTTTCTGCGAGTCGCTATCTAGCGCGAGAAGGCCATAGATCAGTCCCGCGGCGAAGGCGTCGCCCGCACCAACGCGATCCAGCACCTGAATGTCGTACTTGGTCGAATGCAGTACCGTCTCACCTTCTTGTTCGTGGGCCAGTACGGCGCTCCATCGGTTAAAGGACGCGGAAACACTTTCTCTCATGGTGATGGCGACCGCCTGAAACTTGTACCTCTTCGCTGCTGTCCGCGCCAAATGAGCGTATGCATCCTTATCTAGATGACCCGCTTCGACATCCGATCTGTCAGCACGCAGGCCAAGGCAGTGCCACAGGTCCTCTTCGTTGGCAATCAGCACGTCCACCTGCGACATCAGCGGACGCATACAGCGGCGTGCCTCGGCCACCGACCAAAGCTTCGAACGGTAGTTCAGGTCGCAGCTCACCCGGAGGTCCTCCTTAACCTGCGCCACCTCCAGCGCGCGCGCCACCATTGCATGTGCACGGCCACTGAGCGCCGGCGTAATGCCGGAGAAGTGAAACCAGTCCACCGCCTCCAGGATATTGTTCCAGTCGGAGACGGAGAGCTGCATCGTGCTAAAGGACGAATCTTCCCGATCGTATACGACCTTGGACGGCCGCTGGCTGACGCCATGCTCCAGGAAGTACAGACCCATGCGACGGCCGCCGCGCTGGACCCACCGGGAACTGACGCCATACCGCTGTAGATGGCTCAAAGCCGCGTCCCCAATGGCATTGCAAGGCAGGCACGTAACGAGATCGCACGAGGCACCCAGGCGGATCAGCGAAGCAGCTACGTTGGCCTCGCTGCCCCCGAAAGTGACCTCTAATGTTTCAGCCTGGGTCAAACGCTGGTGATCTGGTGCCGAAAGCCTCATCATGAGCTCTCCTAGCGAAACAACCTTCATAGCTCATCGCGTGCTGATGCGACGGAATTAACCAAGATGCGAGCGCGACGCGTCAGTTCGTCATAGCGGCCCTGGCGGACGGCCTTCTGGTCCACGAGTGCACTACCCACCCCAACCGCCACCGCGCCTGCCTTGATCCAGTCTCCAGCGTTTTCCGGCGTGACGCCGCCCGTGGGGCAAAGTCGCAGGTGCGGCATGGGAGCCAGTAACGTACCCAGATACTTGGGACCCCAGAAACCCGCAGGGAACACCTTTACGAAGTCCGCTCCGAGCGTCTGCGCACGGTGCGCCTCGGTCGGAGTAAACGCTCCCGCCATCACGATCATCCCCCGCTTTTGGGCACATTCGATCATGGCCTGCGTTGTTATAGGACTGACGATGAACCGTGCCCCGCAGTCTGCGGCCAGAGCCACATCGCCAGCATGCAACACGGATCCTACTCCGACCAGCGCTGGCGGCGAGAGTTTGCGTACGAGCATTTCCACGGCCGCCAGAGCTCTGGGCGTGGTCAACGTGACTTCTATCACCGTCACGTCGCCTTTGAGGAGGGCCTCGGTGACCGGCACTACCCGCTGGCCCGATGTCAGCCGGATGACCGCCACGGCTTTGGCCGCTTCGATGTGCGCGACGGCGGCAGTCTTGTTCACTGGAAGAGATTGTATGGAAAGGGCGATGTCGCGGCCGGAAAACCCATCGTACCCGATGGCGCTACATGCGTTTGGGGAGCATCGTGTCTGCTGGCGAGACCCACCAGGTCGTCATATCCGCAGAGTTGCCGCTCGCGATTAACAATATAATGACCCATGATGAGTCAACAGCAAGCGAACCTGACCCGTATCCGACAGCTGGAGCGCATCGCCCGGCGCTTGGAACCATCGCCGGAAGAATGGGATGAGCTCGGCGATAAGGTCCTGGATTATGCGTACTCCTTTATTCGGGGCATGCCTACGGGAAGGGCCTACACTTTTGGCAGTCGCAGCGGCGCAGGCCTTCTGGCTTCGCCGGTCACCGAAGCAGGGATGCCGGTGGACAATGTGCTGGCCCTCCTGAAGCGCCATGTAGACACGGTCGGTGTTAATCCGGGCTCTGGGCGCTTTCTGGGCTATATCCCTGGCGGTTCGATCCCCGTGTCGGCGTTCGGAGACTTTCTGGGTGCGGTATTTAACCGTTACTCTGGCATGTTTTTCTCCTCACCAGGGGCGGTGCGCATGGAAAACATGATGCTTCGCTGGATGGCAGCCATGGTGGGCTACCCGGCAGTGGCAGGAGGCTATCTGGCTTCTGGAGGCAGCCTAGCCAACATGTCTGCTATTGTGACGGCCCGCGAAGCGCACGACATCGGATGTGCGGAGGTACCAAACGTGGTCGTGTACCTGACCAAGCACACGCACCACTGCGTGGACAAGGCGCTGCGTATTGTGGGACTCAAAGAATGTGTGCTGCGCCGTATACCGGTAGATGACCAGTTTCGGATGTCCGCAACGGGACTGGAACAAGCGATCGAAAAAGACAAGGCTCAAGGCCTGCGTCCGTGGCTTGTGGTTGCGTCGGCCGGATCCACCGATACGGGCACCATAGACCCGCTACGCGACATTCACGAAATCACCACCACGCATGGTCTCTGGAATCATGTGGACGGTGCCTACGGGGCGTTCTTCGTGCTGTGCCCAGAAGGGGCTCCAGTGCTGGACGGCATTGGACTCTCGGACTCGCTGGTGCTGGATCCGCACAAGACGCTGTTTATGCCCTACGGGTCGGGAGCATTGCTCGTTCGTGACAAGGAGCTACTGGCCCGAGCCCATGGCGGGCGCGGAGCGTATTTCCAGGACATCGTTGGCCATCCGACCGAGTTGTCTCCGGCGTATGTGTCGCCGGAACTGACGCGGCATTTTCGTGCGCTGCGGATGTGGTTACCCCTCAAGGTGTTGGGATTAACGCCGTTCAGGGCCGCTTTATCTGAGAAGATCCGCTTAGCGCGCCATTTCTACGAGGAGTTGTCCAAGACGCCTGGCTTTGAGGTAGGACCCTATCCCGACCTGTCCATCGTGACGTACCGGTATCGTCCAGCGCGCGGTGATGCCAACGCGTTCAATCGGGAGCTTATCCGGCGTGTTTTGCAGGATGGGCGCATCTTCATTTCCTCGACCCTCTTGGATGACATGGTGGTCCTGCGCATGGCAGTCGTCTGCTTTCGGACGCACCTGAGCGACATTGATGTGGCTCTGGAGGTGCTTCGCGAGTTCTCGGCGGAGCTTGCAGCCACCTGACAAGCCGGCTGACGTGGCCGCGCCCCAGTGCGAAAATCAGCCGCGCTCGTCAGCTGTGGGACCGTAGCTGCTCGGTACAGGCACATCCAGGAGGCGCAGGTACACGCTGAGTTGCCCGCGGTGGTGCACCATGTGGCTGATGCACCAGTGGCGCAACACGTCGCCTTTGGTGTTGGTAAAGAGCTTGATGTCGCCATGGTACAGCGACCACGGTTCCTCCAGAGTCTGTGTCGACAGATTCTCTATCGCGCCCATCAGCTTTTCGACCCGCTCATCGTACTTGGTCAGGAGCGCTTCACGGCTTTCTAAGGGCTTGCGCGGGCCGCGGGGGGTGCCGATGTCGTAGGAATCCTCGGTCAGGTTGACGATGCCCCATGGCACGAGGTTGGAGAGGTGCTTTAGGAGATCGCCCAGGCTGAATGACTTCTCGTGCGGTCGCCACGCGTAGTGCTTTTCCGGTGCGCGCGCCATCATCCTGCGCGTTACCGCAAGTTCGTTCTTAAGGTCGCCGGCAGCGTAGTGCAGGATCATGGAGGACTCCAGGTTGTCACTCATGAGCTTGAGCAGGTTGATAGGAAAATTCAGTCGGACGCTTACGATGCCGACCGACGACGGGTCCCGCCATTGCCCGCCATCGGGCCAGTGCATACATTTATACACCGCAGTCCAATCTGCATCTGCCATGAGAATCATTGCTTTGGCCAGCCTTCTGGCCGTAATTGCCGCCTGCCAGCCCGCAAGTGATCCTGACCCAGACCCGTCCGCGCCTGTTGCCGTGGACTATGTGCTGGACGCATCGCGTACCCACAATAAGTTCAGCGCAGCCATCCCGCCCGTCCTGCGTGTGCCTTCGGGCGCCATCATAGAGGTACAGACGAAAGAAGCTTCAGACGGACAGTTTGACTTGAGCTCCACCGCCGAGACCGCTGCTAACCTGGACTTTGATCCCATCCATCCGCTCACGGGACCCGTCTACGTGGAGGGTGCAGACGTGGGCGATGTGCTGGCGGTGACGTTGCACGAGATTGAGATCGGCGCTTTCGGCTGGTCCGCCATCATCCCGGGCTTCGGCTTTCTCGCGGACGAATTCACCGAGCCGTACGTAAGGATGTTCGAGTTTGCCGATGGTGCGACCTACGCGTCGTTCGCCAACGGGATTCGAATCCCGTTGGAGCCTTTTCCGGGCGTGATGGGCGTCGCTGCGGCAACGGATTCAATGCTGAGCACCATTCCTCCGCGCAAGAACGGAGGCAACATGGATGATCCTCATTTGGTGGCTGGCACCACCGTGTACTTTCCCGTTCTCGTGCCAGGGGCGTTATTTTCTATCGGCGACACGCACGCAGCGCAGGGGCTGGGGGAAGTCTGCGGCACGGCCATTGAAGCGCCTATGCGTATTGTGTACGAGGTCAATGTCCACAAAGGCATGGACCACATCCAAGAGCCCCAATATGAGACCTCCTCGTACTACGCGGTCACCGGGTTTGCACCCACCATTGACGAGGCGGCGCGCAAGGCCACGCGCTACATGATCGACTATCTGGAAGCTGGACGGGGCTTGGAGCGCAATGACGCCTATGTCCTGGCGTCCCTTGCCGCCGACCTGCATATAGCAGAAGTCGTTGATGTTCCGAACATGCTGGTTGCCATGCACATCGACAAGAGCCTTTTCGGGCCCTTTGACCCGTAAAGAGAGCCTTGGAGCCGGTTACTCCTGGTAGGTGATGCGGTATATCGCGTTCGCCTGGTCGTCGGAGATAAGCATGGAACCATCGGGCAGCACGGCCACATCTACAGGCCTGCCCCATGCCTCCTGGCCATCCAGCCAGCCTTGTGCAAACACCGTCTGCCCTACGGCCATGCCGTCCTCGTCGAACTGTACCAGTTTGACGCGGTATCCAATCTTTTCGCGCCGGTTCCATGAGCCGTGCTCCGCAATGAATGCATGGTTTCTGTAGGACTCGGGAAACATCTCGCCTTCATAGAACTCCATGCCCAGGGGCGCCACATGGGGGCCGAGCAGGACAGCCGGCTTCTCAAATTCCTCGGCGCTGCGACCTTCCCCGAATTCGGGGTCAGGCGTGTCACCCTGATGATAGTAGGGGTACCCGAAGTGTAGGCCGGGCTCGGGTGCATGGTTGAGCTCGCAGGCTGGCAGGTTGTCGGTGATGGCCGGATCGTCGCTAATGTTGTCACGGCCGTTGTCGGTGATCCACAGGTCTCCGGTCATCGGATGCCAGTCAAAGCCCACGGTGTTGCGGATGCCACGCGCGTAGACTTCCTGGCCGCTGCCGTCTTTGTTCATGCGCAACACCGTGGCATATGGGTCTGCACGCTCGCATGTGTTGCACGGCGTACCCACCGGGACGTAGAGCATGCCGTCGGGGCCGAATGCGATAAACTTCCATCCGTGCATCCGATCTGAGGGCAGCGCATCGGTGATCGTTGCCGGTTCTGGTGGATCTGCCAGGTGATTCTCGATGTCATCATAGCGCAGGATCGTGCTGACGGCAGCGACGTAGAGGTCGCCTTCGTGGATGGCCAGCCCGGACGGCATTGTAAGGCCTTCGGCAATGACGTGCACTTCGTCGGCCTTATAGTCGCCATCGGAATCGACTACCGCGTGGACGGTACCTGCGCGGCGAGAGCCAACAAATAGGGTTCCGCCAGGAGCCAACGCCATCTGCCGAGCGTTGGGGACTTCGTCAGAGTAGATTGAAATGGTGAAGCCATCTGGAAGTGTGATCTTCTCTAACGGCAGGTCGGGCGCGTGTGCTTGGGCCAGCATCAGCGGAAAGACAATCAACCACTTAGGCATGGTATGGTCGCAATATTGTGACAGTGAGTGGTCGGGCTTGGCCTACCCGGTAATCACTCCAGCAGCTTGGCAACGAGCCCTCAAGGTGCATAGGGCGGGCAGATCTTGGCCCTTAGCCACGCGGTTACCCGACGAGAAAAGCATAGCCCTCGTAGCGGGAGGCCTGCGCTTCGCGCTGGAGATGAATGTTACGCTATTCTAAGTGGTAGATGCAAAGGGTCAAGGCCATTCGCGTAGCGAGCGTGAGTTAAGGGTGTATGCGCCGACCGCGACGGGCGCGTGTACCCCCTCGCATTGCGGGCATGCACCTTGTGGAGCGTGCGGTGAGCGAAACCGTTGAGATTGCCGAACCTACGCCATGCGCTATGGTGGCGGGCGCTCCACAAGGTCGTAAATCCTGAGTTCTTTGTAGGCTATGGCGCGCATCTGCAGACTTGCGTACCCACGCCACATGATTTCGTGCCCAGGCGGCGGGTCGTGCTTTCGGTTCATGTAGCCGCCCATCATTGCCATCAACATAATTCCCGAGGTGAGGTCCTTAAGTTCGGGAAGGTCGTAATTGCGGGCATAGACCCGCAACATATGCATCTCCGCGTCCGTGAAAATCACTTCCGCGTCCATGTTGGCAGTCACACGCCCCAACAGCGTCATGAGCATGATCCGCCAGGACGTGACGATATGCAGCGTTATTGCTCGGTGCAGGTTCTCTGCCTGCTGCATGCGCAGCTTTTCGACGCGGCAACCCGTCTTGAGTACCCGAAAGGTGTCCTCCACGCGCCAGCGCAGGGTGTAGTATTCCAGTATCTGCTCTGCCTCCTGTAGTGAGGTAACCTCCACGGTGGTTAGCAGAAACCACTCAATCCGATCTGCACCTTTGGGCGGTGCTATCTCACGAACGTGGACCGCGGAGACCTTCATGGGATCTTCGGCAGACCCGCCTGTTGCTGGCAGCCTCACTTGGCGAAAACGCACCTCCATGCGTGCATTACGCTTCGGACGGCCCTTGTGCGTGATCCGACCAGACTTCGCCCGAAGACTCAGACGCTCTACCAAGAGCTCCAGCACACCGGCAGCAGGTCCACGGCGCATGGCTTTAAACAGGCGATCATGGTTCTTACCCAGATTCCGATCGTGTTTGGCCCGAATCAGCACATCGGTCCGCTTCAAAGTGCGCTGTGCCGCAAAGATCTCGAATGCATCCGCTTCCCGGTCCATCACGCTAAGCACGCGCGTCTTGCGCGGCAGCGTCTGTGCAGCCTCATCTATGTCGCGAAGCCCGTCAATCCACTGATGCGTCGTGGTTTGCCCTTCCTCTTTTCTGTACGAACACCGTAATACTCCCAAGGGCAATCCCTCGTCGTTCAAAGCCAGGGTCGCGTGCAGATGTACGCTGCGCGCCTGTGCCTTGGTTTGGTTACTACCGATTACTTCCAATCCGTCGCACTGCGGACGTGTGCTGTAACTAATGTCTGTACCATCCTGCACGCACAGCACCGTTTTCTGGGTGCGCATCCGCTCAATGGTCCGCTGCCGGTGCGGCGCCAGTATCTTTGCAGGTGTGATACCGAACCTATCGGCCTTCTCGATGAATCGCCAATATCCCCTTACAGCAGCTAAGTCTCGGTTAGGAACCGTGGTTACGGGCTTTCCCATCGTTTTTGCTAGTTGCCTATTCCGATCCACTGCACCACCAATTCCGGCTTCAAGCGCGCCACCCTACGTCTTGCGTCAGGGGCACGAAATCGGCCTTTGCACACATGTATATGTGTCATGCCTGGTCGTAGGGTTTGATGCTCCGCAGGGCGTGTGTTTTGTGCATGGATTCACCCTTGAGTGAGATGTGGTGTGCATTGTGAACCAGTCGGTCAAGGATGGCATCGGCCAAGGTAGGATCTTCCATGGTGTCGTGCCATTGTTCCACGGGGACTTGGCTGGTCGCGATGGTGGACCGACTCCAGTATCGGTCGTCGAACAGCTCCAAGAGGTAGCGTTGTTGCGTGACGTTCACTTCGCCGGTACCCCAGTCGTCGGTGATCAATACATCGACCTTTGACATCTTACGCAGGAGTTTCCGATCGGTATCATCGGCGCGCCCGAGGTGCATATCCTGCAAGAGTCGCGAAAGGCGGTGGTATTGTGCCCGGTAGTTTTCCAGGCATGTCTTATGAGCCAGCGCACAGGCTAAGTAGGTCTTGCCCGTGCCTGTCGCGCCGGTAATGATGACATTGTCATGCCGCTGAATCCACTGACAGCTGGCCAGATGCAGCATGAGTCGTTTGCTGAGGCCACGCCCCTTTCCGTAGTCGACGTCGGCCATACTTGCTTGACACCTTAGCTTAGCGTGCCCGAGTCTCAGATTCAAGCGACGTGATTCGCGCCGTGCCATCTCTGCATCGACCATCAGTCCCAGGCGTTCCTCAAAGTCGAACTCGGCCATATCTGGGGTCACGAGCTGATCTCGCAAAGCGCTGGCCATGCCCACCAGGCGCATGTGTTCAAGCTTAGCTACGATGGGATGGATTAACATGGGTCTCCTCCTTGGGTTGATGCGGAGCCGTAATAGGTGGCGCCGCGAATGTTGTCGTGATCCACGGTGCGGTGCTGCTTGGTGCCGCGTTTGCGAACAAGCTGGTTAATGATTTCTTTGACCGCGGGATAGCTGAGCCTTCCGCGCTCGAGCGCCTCCTCAGCGGCCTGCTCCATGACTGGTGCGCCATGCTTCTTAGCTAGGTTCAGCAGGCTTCTGCAACGCACGTAGCACTGCTCGGGGATGCGGAAACGGCCGAAGTTCGCTTCAATAAGCGTCTGCATGTTGGGCCCGAATGTGGCGGCCCAGCGTATGAATCGCTCCGGTGTCCAAGAGCTGTACGCGCGGTGCTGAGAGGCCATGTGGTCCTCTATCGTCACGTAATCCCCTTTCCAGGGGGAGCGGGGATGCGAGGCAATAGCCATATCATCCTCCTTATCAAGGAAGATCTGAACCGTATTCTCGCCCACCAGCGCGTACACCGTGCGTCCAGCGTACTTATAGGGCACGCTGTAGTAGGCGTTTTGGATCGCCACATGATAATTGGTCTGCACCTTCCGCTTGCTAGTCCATTCCGAATAACGATAGGGCGTTGGCGGTAACGGACGCAGGGCCGGCTTGTCCACCTCTTCAAACCAGCTCTGACGGCTGCCCTTCTTCTTCTGGAAGGGCCGGGCATTGAGATCCACCAACAAGCGTTGTATGGCGATGTTAAGATCGGCAAGACTCAGAAAGCGCTCATGCCGAAGCCGTGCTAAGATCTGCCTCTGAACAAGCTGAATCGACTTCTCGGCGATAGCTTTGTCCTTTGGATGTCGTGGACGAGCAGGCACCACAGCACAGTCGTAATGGTCGGCCAGCTCCTGAAATTTGGCGTTGATCTTCGGTACGTCGCCCCGGTGCACGCGGGCTACGGCCGTCGTCATGTTGTCGGGCACCACCATGCGCCCCCCCTAACGCCTCCAGGCAGCGGCGAAGCGACATACACACATCCTTCTGCTTCTGCGTCAGCGTGGCCTCCGCATAGACGTAATGCGAAGCGCCCAGCGCTGCTACGAATAGCTCCACCTCGCGCGCCTTGCCCGTTGACGGGTCAATAAGCGACGGCCGCTTGCCCGAGTAGTCTATGAAAAGCTTGTCGCCCGCCCGATGCTCCAGGCGCATGTCCACGCTCGGATCGCTCCTGCGCCAGTCACCATATCGCTTGCAGAACTGACTGTACTCCAAGCCATTCGGATGCTCCTCCTTGTACTCGAGCCATAGCATTCGCAGCGTCAAATACGAGAACTCCAGCCGCTGCCGGTGAACCTTATCCCAGTCCGGTAATGGACGAGCCGTGGCGCGCTGCGGCGCAGACGAGCCGTGAAGCTTGTTCTCCAGATCGATATCGCTCAACTCCTTGCACTGCGCCCAGGTCAATCCCGACAGCTTCAACCGCGAAAGCGTGCGAGATACCGTACGACGACCAACTCCTACATGCTGAGGGATGCGGCGCTCAGAGTAGGATCGCTCAAAGTAAAGCACCAAAATGCGCCTAACTCTCTTCATGGGAATACGATGGGTTGCCATGGCGCTGGGCCTCTTGTCTGATTAAACAAAGACCCAGAATAACGATGATAAGGGGACCTTCTACACGACATTATACCCCCGATCACACCAGCTCCAACAGCCCCAAAGACTACCATGCACACATGTGCATGTACGTGGCGCACATGCTCCGGAATCGATGGCGCGCATGCTCTGGAATCGGCGGCGCACTTCCATTGGAATTTGCAACCATGCTGAATGCGTGTTGACAGGCGAACAATCCTGCCCGTAGATACGCATCTCACCGATTCCTTTCCCCGCAATTCTAATTGTCGCTGGTCTCAATTCTAGGTGTCGTTGGACACGCACAGACCTATTGGCAGCTAGGAGAGATCGAACGCACGTTCCGCACCACAAAATCGGATCTTGGATTGCGTCGGATGTATCACAGTCGGGACCTTCGCATAGAAGCCCATCTCTTCCTGTCCATTCTCGCCTTTCACGCAGCGCATCTGATACCCAGCCGATTAAGAACCGGCGGTATCCACAGCAGTTGGGGCACACTCAAGGTCAAGTTCAACCAGATGCATCGTGTAACAACCGTGCTCCCACAAAACGCAACCCATTGCACCCTGCTCAACAAAGACGAGGACCTCAAGCCGTTCCACCGTAAAGTCTTCCGTGCGATGGGGCTGAAAACCAACACGTACACCCGCAGAATGAAAGCAAGGCGTCCCTCTGAAGAGCATGTTAACATGTAAACCACACGTGCCATAGCAGCCCTTATAACCTTCCCTGTATGTTATGGATATGTTAACTCACGCAAAACAATCCACTACATTGACAAACTTGGGCAAGGCACACAAGTCGTAAATGCTCTTGCGTATGTCCAGCGGCGGACGGTAGAAGAAATACCGGCGCGAAGAATCCAGTACGGTCATGACCGCATCAACTTCGGCAGGAAGGAGGTGGACACCGGCGCTAGGAAGCGTATCTGCATCCCGCCTGGATACAGCACCCCCACGGGCACCTTCTCACTCGCCTCCGGCCCTCTGCCTATCGCTATGAAAACGTTCTCGCCTGCCGAAGCGGTCTCCTTGCGGTACTTCTGCCGCCAGCAGTAGGATACCCCTGGCGAAATGCCGTGCTCGGCACAAAACGCCGCTATGGGCTGCATACCATTCTCGAACTGCTCCACCAGCGGAAACATCTGCTCCGCCGTGCATCCCGATTTTGTCTTCGGATCCAGGATCTAGGTCACAGGAGGAAATCTCCTGAGTTCTCAACCCCAAATCCAGAGGTAGTTCACCGCACGCTTACGACTAAGGGGCCCCTTAGCGAACGTGCACGAAGCGGCCCATCAGATACGTTGCGTGGCTCTCGGGCGACACGGCCATCAGGCGATACAGGTAGAGTCCCGAAGGAAGAGTAATGCCGCTTACTGCAATGTTATGCGCCCATCCAGCGGCCAGATCCACCGGCGCTACAGCAAGTACGCGCCGGCCCGTTACGTCCATTACTTCAACGGTCACGCGTGCTGGCCAAGGCAGATCGAACACGATGCGGGTCAATTCACGGAAGGGATTCGGATAATGGCCTTGCACGGCAAACGATTCCGGCAACGTCGCATGCTCAGCGTCCACTGGTGAAAACACCTCAATAGTAAAGTGCAAACTGTCGGCGGATCCGTTCATGTCGGTCGCCGTGTACGTATAGGGCAAGGGAGCTTGCGTGACTTCCGTCGGTGTACCGCTGATCGTGCGCGTTGCCGAGTCAAAGCTCAATCCTGTCGGCAGTGTAGGCGCCAGCGTGTAATTGATCGGCGGCACACCTCCCGAGGCTTCAGGCAAGACCAGCGGTGCAATGGGCTGTGCTCTGGGAAGGATTTGATTTGCAATGGTACCTGTAAGATTCAAAGGTGCGCACATGGGCCCGTTTGTATCCGGGATGCTGTTCAGCCACGCCTGGAAGGCACTGTCCGCCGGTGCACAAAGGCCTTGGGCTCCAGCAAAGTAGAATGTTGATAAGTTGCTTAGCTGCGTGAGGGTGGTCGGCAGTGATCCACTTAGAGAAGTGGTGTCCAGGCGGAGGAGTTCCAGTGCCGAAGCATTCCCGAGCCCACCGGGGACTGTACCTGATATAGTACTCCCGGTCAGCCGAAGGCTTGTCAAACCTACCAGATCACCCAGTCTGCTGGGGATTCCACCTGAGAAATTGTTCCAACCCAATGAAAGACTCTTAAGATTCGTAAGGTTTTCGATCCAGTCGGGGAATGGACCCGAGAGTTGATTGTCGTGAAGATACAGGTATTCCAGATTGGAAAGGTTTCCCAACTCGCTGGGAAGTGGGCCCGAAAGCTCATTATTGGATGCGCCGAAATCCTTGAGGTTCACGAGGTTTCCCAACTCGCTGGGAACCGTGCCCGAAAGCTCATTGCCTGATAATGCAAGGATTTCCAGATTGGAAAGGTTTCCCAACTCGCTGGGAATCGTGCCCGAAAGATCACTGCTCCCCAGGAGAAGATTTCTCAGTTTGGAAAGGTTTCCCAACTCGCTGGGAATCGTGCCCGAAAGATCATTGTATTCTGCGGAGAGCCACTCGAGGTCCAGGAGGTTTCCCAACTCGCTGGGAATCGTGCCCGAAAGCTCATTGCTCCCCAGGTTAAGATTTCTCAGTTTGGAAAGGTTTCCCAACTCGCTGGGAATCGTGCCCGAAAGCTCATTGACGTCTGCGGTGAGCCACTCGAGGTTCAGGAGGTCTCCCAACTCGCTGGGAATCTTGCCCGAAAGATCATTTTTCGCCAAGACAAGATATCTCAGACTCGATAGATTGCCCAGCTTGGCGGGCACCGTACCCGATATAGCATTGCCTTGCAAGTAAAGCCATTCCAGATTGGAAAGGTTGCCCAACTCGCTCGGAATCGTGCCCGAAAGATCATTGCTCCCCAGGTTAAGACTTCTCAGTTTGGAAAGGTTGCCCAGGCTGGCGGGCACCGTACCCGATATAGCATTCTGTGATAAGTCAAGGCGTTCCAGTTTGGAAAGGCTGCCCAACTCGCTGGGAATCGGACCTACAAGGTTATTATCACGTAAAGCAACCCGTCGCAGAGCCTCGGTCCCTCCGTCGTAGGTAATGCCATGCCATGTATCCAATTCTGCAGCAGTTGGTACCCTGGTTATATCCCAACCCGTGTTGTCCGTCCAATTGTCGCCGTCAGTAGACTCGTACAAGGCCTTCAGTATGTCGAATGCGGTTGACACCGGCTGTGCCGTGGCAGTCTGCACGGACAGTGTGCAGGCCAACCCAGCTAGAATCAGGCACCAACCATGCCTGTGCCAAAGTTGCGATACGATCGAGGTAAGCTTGTCAGTCATGGTAATCACCGTTCAGGTTAGAGCTGGCCATGGCCAAACAGGGAGTGTCCAGGGTAGCACAAAAAGCGATAAGAAACAACTCCATCGGAGCAGGCTGCGTAATCCGACGTTTTCGCTCACAGCCGGTCACACGTGTAATTGAACGTATCAACCCGATTTTGCGGGGATGGCTGAACTATTTTCGGATAGGGCAATCCAGCCGATGCTTTCGTTACATCCGCAATTGGGTAGAACTGAAGATCAGGCGCCATCTGATGCGAGCCCGAGGACGTCGGAGCTATGGTTGGAAACGGTGGAATAGGCGCCTGTTCTACGAGCGACTGGGACTGTACAACCAGTGGCACATATCGTATTACAAGCCGAAAGCACGCCCACGCCAACTGCGTATGAACTTTACGGCGTATCCAGCAGGAAAGCCCGGTGCGGGAAAACCGCACGCCGTGGTTTGATGTGGTGGGGTCTGGAAACGTGATTCCAGGACAAGGCGGTTACCGACTGAGTCCTGTGGATTGGCGCGCCAGACCCCGACCCTACCTGGGCGGGGCCCCAGGGGAAACCCTGGGGCTACCGCGATGGAGTAGCCTGGTCTGTTGTTGATCTATAGGACAACTGGAAACGGGACGATCCATTGGGAGGCAGCTCTGGATGGTTAGCAACAACCGTCTGACGGACCGGGAAGAGCCGGATGCGTGGAGACGTGCACGTCCGGTTCTATGAGGGCCTGGGGGAGAGATTCCCCCGGGCTACTCGACATGCAAGCGGACAGCGTGCAGGGGCCTTAACAGGCAATAGGCTTCCGCGCAAGGCCTCTGACCGTCGCCCCCGGGTCCCTCAGCCGCCAAACAAGGCGGTCTTGCGCGCCCCTTGCCTGCGGTGCTGTGAGGCTCAGCTCTAAGGATGCAGACCCTGTAACGAAGTGCGCTCTGGCCTATGCCGCGGGCATGCGCATGTGGCTGTTGACCCGATGCGTCTGGCGATCGCCATAGGTCCTTGTTCTGAAAGTGAAGGATCAGCAGTGCCGCCCAGAAGACGCAACGTTGCTACGTAGCCAGTCGGATTATCGTATCCTAATCCGCACTGCATACCCGCACGCATCACAATGACACATCGGAAGATTCTCTTACTGGGCTTGGGCCTGTTTCTCTGCGGACCGCTCCTGGCGCAGCAGTCTCAGCTTTCTGTAGACAAGATCATGCAGGACCCCGATACGTGGATCGGCTCCTGGCCCGGCATGCCTTTCTGGTCGGAAGACGGCCAAGTGCTGTACTTCAGATGGAATCCGCAAGGCGTGTTTCCAGCAGACTCGCTATTCAAGGTCGATCGGGACGGTGGCGAACCCGTCAAGTTGACGCACGAAGAGCGTCGTGTGCTCGGCCCGTCATTTACGGGCTGGCATCATCAGACGCATGTATATGACGCCTCATTCAATCGTAAGGTCTATGCCCAGCGTGGAGACCTGTACCTGCACTATCGGGACTCGGGAGAAACCACGCGCCTGTCGCATACCAGGAGGTCCGAAAGCAGTCCGCGCTTTACTCCAGATGGGGAAGCCATCGTTTTCAGCGCAGAGGGTAACCTGTTCCGCCAGGATCTCACAACAGGCGCGGTGCGGCAGTTGACGGACCTGCGTAGCGGCAAAGAACCCCAGGAGCGGAAAGACAGCGCACAGGCGCAGATTCTGAAGGATCAGCAGCTGGCGCTCTTTGACCACATTCGCGAGGAACATGAAGAGGAAGAGCTGCAGGAAGAGGCCCGCGAGCGGGACCGGGCGGCTGAAAGTCCACCTCCGACCTTCTGGTTGAACGACAATTCTCCGTCGCAGCTCCGCATCGATCCAAGCGAGCGTTTTGTGTCCTTTGTAATCCAGGAAGACGCCAACGCGCAGCGCACCGTGGGCATGGATTATGTCACAGCCAGCGGATATGCCCAAGAGCGCTCGGCGCGCGCGAAGGTGGGAAGACCCTATGGGACCGCTACGCTGCACATCCAAGACCTGCGTCGAGATACTACCTATACCATCGATCTGCACCAGGTAGAAGGCGTATACGATGTGCCAGCATACCTGGGTGAGCAAGGGATCGAAGTCGATTCCGCTAAAACCCGTCGGGCGCTGTACAGCTATGGACCTTTCTGGAATGCGGATGGGAGCCTTGCGGTGCTGGAGATTCGCGCACGCGACCACAAGGATCGGTGGCTTGTTCGTCTAGATGCGGCTCACGGGACGATCACTACTCTTGACCGGCAGCATGATGACGCATGGATTGCCGGACCAGGCATTTCCTGGTTTGGAGGCTCCAGCGCCGGGGGCTGGCTGCCAGACGGGCGGCACTTCTGGTTTCAGAGCGAGGCTTCCGGCTACAGCCATCTGTATACCGTCAACGTGGAGACGGGCACCAGGACGCTGCTCACTAGCGGCGACTTTGAGGTGTTTGGTCCGCAGATATCTCGTGACGGGACCCGCTGGTACTTCACCAGCACGGAGCAATCCCCGTTTGCGCGGCATTTCTACGAGATGCCTATTGGCGGCGGGGTGCGCAGTATACTCACGACGTTGGATGGTCGCAACAGCACCGCTATCAGCCCAGACGGCGAACGGCTGGGAGTCTTGCGCTCATTCATCACCGAGCCGCCTGAAGTGTATCTGCAGAGTCCTGCCGACAGCGCACAGCGGATCACCGTCTCTCCGTCAGAACAGTGGCAGGCGTATCAATGGCGTATTCCCGAAACGATCCGCTACGAGGCTTCGGACGGCGCCATGGTGCCGGCGCACCTATTTGTGCCCGATGAGAGCAACGGCGCGGGTGTCTTGTTCGTGCACGGTGCTGGGTACGCACAGAATGTGCATCACGGCTGGAGCAGCTACTATCGGGAGTACATGTTTCACAATCTTCTTACCGACCTTGGTTACACAGTGCTCCAGGTGGATTTCAGGGCGTCGTCGGGATATGGTCGCGACTGGCGCACGGCGATCTACCGGCATATGGGGGGTCGCGACCTGCAGGACTATGTCGACGCCTCGAAGTATCTGCAGGAACGGTTCGACTTGGAAGCCGAGCGCATCGGCATTTACGGCGGCTCCTATGGGGGTTTCATAACGCTTATGGCGCTGTTCACGGAGGCGGAGCACTTCGGAGCCGGCGCCGCGTTGCGCAGCGTCACGGACTGGGCCCACTACAATGACCCGTACACCTCCAACATCCTCAACACGCCTGAAACCGACTCGCTTTCTTTTGCCCGCAGCTCACCGATCAATTTCGTGGACGGGCTGGAGGACCCGTTACTGATGCCGCACGGCATCATGGACCTCAACGTTCAGTTTCAGGACATTGTGCGGCTGGGCCAGCGCCTCATTGAGCTTGGCAAGGACGACTGGGAGATTGCGCTGTATCCGGTGGAAGGACATGGCTTTCGGGAGCCTTCCAGTTGGCGCGACGAATATCGCCGCATTCTAAAGCTTTTTGAGCAGCACCTGCCTCGCTGATTGATCTGGACAGGATGTGCCCCGTTGCTCCATGCTTTGCACTTGGCGGAGCGGCCCCAGGCCACCCAGCCACCTTACTTGGCAGGCGGTCCCAATGGCAGCCTAGCTTATGTAGACTCGGGCCGCCTTGCCGCTTGGCATCCACTGATGGCGACGGGATTCAAATCCGAGCAAGCAGCTTCATGATCCCGTTGCGATTCAGTTCTTGCCCCAGTCGCTTAGCGTCAGGTTCAGCGGATCATCAAAGTCGAGGCTGATCTGCTTTAATTTTGCCTCCATGGCTTCGAGCCGGTCGGCATATGACGGGTCGTCCGCCAAGTTGCGAATCTCGTACGGATCGCTGCTGAGGTCAAACAGCTGGTCGGTTCTCTTGCCCTCCACCTGGTACTGAATAAGCTTCCAGTTGTCGTTTGTCCGAACACCTCTTTGAAGATCCCGGTAGGCATAAAAGACCGCGTCACGGGCGGGCGCGGCAGCGTTCTCTATGAAGGGGATCAGGCTGTGACCTTCCACCGTTGGCGGTGCCTCCAGACCTGCAAGGGCGGCCACAGTCGGAAAGATGTCATGGATATATACTAGACCGTCACGCAGCTCATTGTGCGGGACGCCTGGTCCAGCAAACGCTAACGGAACGCGCATGCTGTGCTCATACAGATTCTGTTTGCCGAGTAGTCCATGGCTGCCCACCGCTAGGCCGTTGTCACCAGCGAAGACCACGAGCGTCCGGCGCCGCAGATCCAACGCGTCGAGTGCATCCAGAATACGGCCAATCTGCGCATCCACCTCGCTGATCATGCCATAGTAGGTCGCCAGCTCTTCTCTGGCAATCTGCTCGGTGCGCGGATGATCTCGCAGCATTTCGTCGCGAACACGCAGCTCCCCATTATCGAAGGGATGCTCCGGCGTGTAATTCGGTGGAAGCGTCATGGAGCCGGCATCATACCACTGATCGAAAGGCGTTGGGGGCGTACGCGGGTCGTGCGGCGAAGTGAATGACACGTACAAGAAGAAGGGGTCGTTATGCGGCCTATGCAAAAAGTCGATGGCCGCGTCAGCATACAGTGTGCTAGAAAAGCCAGGAACCTGGCGTCGATCCTCTTGCGCGTACGTGCCGGTTGAATCGAAGGCATTCAGCAGCGGTGCTTCATGTCCGCCTTCGCCGGGCCCGTGCATGCCCCCGAAAAACACATGGCCCGCTCCTCCAAATGCGCGCGCAAACGATGCGCGATCGTTGTGCCACTTGCCTGTAGCAAAGGTAGCATAGCCCGCCTCTCTGAACAGCTCTGGCATCATGGTATGATCCGGTGGGATGGAGTTGCCACTTCCCAAGAGGCTGAAGAGCGGCCGTCCGGTCATGAGCATTGCGCGGCTGGGTACGCAAAGCGCTCCATGCATTCCGCCCATTGTGTGAGCGTGCGTAAAGGCGATACCTTCGCGAACGAGGCGGTCCATGTTGGGCGTGACAATTACGTCGTTGCCTAGTGCCGCGATCGTATTGTGGCGCTGGTCGTCCGTATACAGCACTACGACATTGAGCGGCTCTGCGGATCGCTCGGTCGGTTGACACGCGGTGACACAGAGAAGTGCCAATAATATTGATGGGAAGCGCATTGTTCAGCAGGCTGTGGAGGTAGCTGTAAAGATCGGCATTGGCCAGATAAAATGCCTCGCCTTGCTAGGTGCGTGATTGGCGACTGTCACCGCCTCCTCGCCCCATGATTGCTCCGCACCTGAGCGCTCCATGAGTTTTCTCGGACCCAATGGCGGCTGGGACCTGGGCCCAGTCCACGTGGTGAAGTAGGAATGGGGCGACCCTGCGGCACTGTGTGCTCCGTCCAGACACGTTCGTTTTCTACGCCGCGACCGCCAGACGCAGTCGTCCGAACCATGTAGCGAGGTGCGCGCCACCCGATATAACCTCTCGCACCAGATGCACAGGACGATCGTATGCTGAACGCTGCTACGGCCGGTCAGCCCGCTGACTGTAGCTGCCGTGCCAGCGCCTGGTCCATTAGGGTTTCCTGGATGGCTTGTCGGGTAGTGCGATGGCTTGAGCCTCTGGACTCTCTCAGAATTACGGGTGAAAACCGTTCCTACCATTTCCTCCCGCGCTATCCTCGGTACACCTCCACATTGCTGAGCACTGCCAGCCGGTATCCGTGTCTGTTTGTTGCTATGGCGGCCCTTTACGGAACGCCGCCTTTGTACGGGGCCGAATCGCTCTTCGTCCAACGAACCCCCCGCGTGGTGCTGGTGAAGATCACTGACCGCAATGCCTAGTTCTTTAACACTGCGATGCTTACGATTGTAGTCCGAGTCAGGGACAATGTCAATGCTACCGAGCGTCTGGGTGGGATAGACAGCAGTGCCGTGGCCATGGTGGCGGACAACAAACGCGAATCCGCTCAAACCGCCGACGGTCTTCCGCCTCTCATTACGGGAAGCTCTACGAGTCTTGCTGAATGTGAATAGCACGGCCGGGCGTGACGTACGTACGTGCGCTCGCGACGGAGAAGCTTCCACCCGAAGCCCATGCGACTCAGTGTCGTACCCGATCATTGAGGACAGCCAAGATATACCGCGTTACCTGTCGCAGCCAAGCCTATGCGGTTCACTTCTGTACCCGGTCCGTTGCTACGCGTCCCAATTCGACCGTCACCATATGGCTTTGACCGTTTTCTCTAGGCGGTGATCATCCAGTCCGTGTGCCGAAATCAAGACCCTGGTTACGGTTGAATCGATGTCTTTCTGAGCCCTACGTTTACCTTCTGTGGCCTTGCTTAAAGGGTAGGGAGTCCCCCAACGGCCGCTCACGACCTCCTGCTTAAGAATAAGGTGGGCTGACAGAATCTGGCCGGATGCGACGGGGTACCCTAAAACCAGAATGTGGTCATCACCGACCCCGTCGGCGTGGGCAAGCGTTATATTGCCTGTGCACTGGCCCACTGCACCTGCCTGAAAGGCATAAAGTGCGCTAGTTCCGGTGGCAACGAGTGCTCGAAGACATCGCCCTGGCACGAGAAGAGGGCCGGTTCTTGAAACTGCTGCGTACATTGTCGCTGCTTGCCGTGCTGGTTCTTGATGATTGAGGGCTGAAAAATTACACCAGCGCATAGCAAGATGATCTGCTGGAAATCTTGGATAACCGACACCAAGTCAGCTCCACCGTTGCTACCAGCCAGCTCCCGGTGGAACGCTGGCATCAGGCCATGGAAAACCTTACACTCGCCGATGCTATCCTGGATCGCCTGGTCTATAACGCGCACCGCATCCAGCTGACCGGCGACTCGATGCGAAGACAAATGGCTAACATGAACGTGGCGGAAAACCCGGAAGACTCACCTTCATTCTAGCCATCAACTCCCAGCGGCCACAGGTCATGGCAGCCTACGTTACCACCATAACGCGGCATGGAACACTCCAGCGCAGGCGTCCACTCTGCGGCGGATTGGGTGTCCAGCTTGGATTGGATTGGGCGCGCGAGTTTGTCGGAATATGCAAGAGTACAAGATGAAAACGCGCGGGATGGGCATGGTAGAAGAGCGGAACAGATCTGCTGAGACAGCTACGGGCGATTTATACAATTGTTAAGCAAAGCTCCCGATCCTGAGATTGGCGCAAAAGTACACGAAGTTCTGCGCATGTTTTCTCCAATTGGAACCCTTGGCGAACACTGTTGTGGGCCCATTCCCTAGTAGCCTCTTCACTCTCTTGGGCCAAGAGTGGCCGCTAGGACATCCATCAGCTTGCTGTCTCGCAATTCGTCATCAATGCCCACGATGATACCGTTCCTGTCCACCAGAATCGGGCGGGGATAGCTGGTTATTTCAAACTTAGCGGCCACGCTCTCATATTCTGCGTCCTCCAGAAGCGTGTTAAGCCACGGCATAGGGTATTGCTCCTTCCTGAATGCATCGAGCGTGGCACGCTCGTCCATCACAGCTACACTCAAAATCTCGAACCCAGCACCTTTGTACTTCTCATAAGCCTCGTGCATTTCTGGAAGCTTTTCGATGCAGGGAGGGCACCAGGTGCCCCAAAAATCCAGTAGCAAGACTTTCCCTGCAAGCGTCTGATTCGAATGCGTGACAGTTACATCCTTAAGGTCGACAAAAGCAAAATCAGGAACGGGATTCCCCACAGAGAGCGCCCGATCTGGACTGAATTTCCGGCGCACGCGTTCTGCCTGCCATGAGTCTCCATAGCCTTCCCGAAGCTCCTCGTAGTAATTCCATTTGCGCTTGTCATCTCCTCCTCCATCGGCAAGGATAACAGCAGCCATCAAGAATTGAGCACGGACTCTAGGGTCAGCATGGTTATCAATAGCTTGCCGAAGGTATTCATTCACTTGACTGGTTGCATTCGCATAGCCAGCTAAGTTCCTGATGAGACTGGACGCACCGATGCGGTGTCGAGCCGCGTAGGACCAGAACGGAGAAGCCGGCGGGACCTCATTCAGCACCCTGCGGGATAGCAGCGAGTCCGAGCCCGAGGCCATCGATGCATCGAAATAGCGCATCAAGCGCCACTGGTGCCCCAAACCACTATTTTCCGCGGCTATCTTTCTTTTGGCCATCTCGGCCTGCTGCAATTTCCTTGCCCGATAGTCGTCAAGGTCTTCACGTGCTCTTTCCGTGCTCTGAAATGCCCAAAACGCGTCATCAACAAGCTTCGCATGCTCCGCCATGTCCATGTGCGCAGCAAAGACATCCGCAATTTCCGGCGGCGTAGATCGTAGAACTGGATCGGCCGAGTGTCCTGACAACGAAGCCGAATTGAATACTATCAGCACATGCTGGTCCTTTACCTTTTCCAAGCTGAAATAGTCGCTCTGCGTGTCGGTGTATCGCCCATTCGGGTCGAGCAATACAGCGTCGGCCCGGCTCCCCGCGAGCACGACGGTTTCCTCGCCACGCGTTACTCCATGAATCTGATACGCGAAAGAATCGGACGGAGACTCCAAGTATGCTCCATATATTCCATCTGACGTCAATCTCATTAGAGACTTGCTTCCTCCCGAGGATTCGGCTGCTACAACCCAAACGGTGTCCAGAACCTGACTAATCCGTTTCGGAGCGAGCTGCAGGTCTAACTGTACGGGCACGCTCTCTTGTATTATCAGTGGAAGCGGCAGTATCTCGTGGTGTACGCCCATAGCGTACAAAGCATACCCCCCTGAAACCGGAAGCGTAAAAGAGAACTGACCGTCGTCTTCTGCCTGGACCAGGACATTCGCATCCTGTGGTCCACCCGTAACAGCGATATGAGCCTGTTGCATGGTTTCCCCTTCGAAACCCAGCAGTGATCCTGTGACCGTGATCTGGGCCCAAGCCGACACAGGCAATATCAGAAGCAGGGCGGGAACGAGCGTGCGAGTGAACTCCTTCATGGCTGGTCGCGGGATTTTCTGTGAATGCTTTCCCGTGGCGGGTTCGAACCCATCCAAATTGGTACCGCGCCAGATGGTAGCCGTTCCGTATCAGTCTGAACATCTGTTTATTTCAGCTGAATAGTGCCGTGCGGAGGTGGTTTCGCGCCATTTACTTGCTTCAGGCTGCGTACTGCAAGGTCGTGGGGATGCTGGTCGCAGCCGCTTGGCGGCTTACCTTGCTTGCGTGACGGTGCTACGCTAGCTGCCGAAGCGACTTGATGGGTACTCCAGCGGAGATAGCGGTGGGTGCGCGCAGGGCGCTTGGTTGTGCACTGCTGTGCAGGTCTTGCGCCCAAGAGCGGCGCAGAGAGGCTTATGCGCTGGCGCACACGGGTGGGAGCTGTGTCTGTAAGGTGGCGGCGCTTTCACGCTTGGTCCACCGATGTGGCAGCAAATCGCCGGTGGCTGTGGTGTACGTTGACATGCGCTCTAGCACATCTTCTGGCCAGGCTCGCGCATCAATGCCGTGCAATTTCCAGGTACCCAGCAGCGAGTAGATGATGGCAGCGCGCTGGGCTGCTTTGTATGGCCCGGCATGCAGATAGTCCTTGCGCCCCAGCGCTAACATGAGCGGCCATCCTCACCATGAATCAGCGCCGACAGAAACAACGACGGCACCGGCGAAAATACACGCAAACCGGCACCGCCTGGAAACTGTAACGCTATCGACGCTCCCCCGTCCCGCCGAACAGGGAAAGGAACCTCCATGTACTTGCGGCGCCAGTACATCAGCTGACTACGCGCTATGCCATGCTCCTGGCAAAATGCCTCCAGACACTGCCTACCATGCAAATAACGCGCGGTCCACGGAAACATCACCGCTGATGCGCCCCTGACTCTCGTTGCTATGCCCCGACCTCTCACGGATTGGTCAATAGTACCTCCCACAAGGTCGAGCAATGATTCTGCCTGCTTAAGATGCAGACTTTCGGACGGATACGCTGATAGTGGATGGCTGACGGTCTCCACTTAGCGCATGAAGACTTGCGATGATGAAGCTATTGCCGGTATGCACGGGCGTGGAGTGTGAACGGTTCCGTGGGCGGAAAGGGATGTATCTGTTGATGGGGCCTTAAATAGCTTCCCAGGGCCTTCGCCCTAGAGCAGAACTACCCCAACCTGTTAAGCCTCGCCACATCAAGATTTTTTGCGTGCCAGAGGAGTCCCGAGTCCGACCGACGGTACTTGACCCGCTTGGCCGATAAGTGACCGTGCTTACCGCTAAATCCTACCTGGCAGGTTCGCATGAGCTGGAATAGGACGCCAGCGCCAATGCCAGCGGCATCTACTTCTATTCGCATGGAGACGGCAGGAAAGCTGATGCAAACGTAGAAGATGACGCTCATCAAGTTGCAGTCGATCACTTAGCCCTGTGGGAGCGCGAGAAGTACATGGCAGCTACGATGTCAGTAGCCGCCGCCACCGAGACGATTGAGCCCCTCCCGCCGCAGCCATTGCTACACGAACTACTGGCTACCACCACATCAGGCCAAACATTAAGCCATCGCGTACGCATTCTTCGGCCGGAGCGCCCAGCCCGCGCCGTCGAGCCTGTACCCAACCTTCAATACGATTACCAGTCGCGAATGCTGAAAGTGTTAGCCGCTGGAAAATCTTCCGGCACTGACATGGCTACGTTGCCCGTGGCCAGCCACTCCACGCCGCGTTGCACAAGCGTCTGGAACCCGGCGCATCTCCACGCCCGGTCATCCTCCTGACCAGCCCACAGGTGACCTGGCAATAGCGTGAGGACCTTGCCTTCGCCAAAGGGTATCCACCAGACCACAAGTTCGTGCTTACCCGTGCCTCCATGCTCCGGATTCGACCAGGCTGTGGCCAAAACATGCATCTCTTCCGCTGGACCGCGCTGGCTGTGGTATAACTCGTCAAATGGATGTGCCCAAATACTCGGCAGCCCCTTCATGACGGGGTGCTCCGCGTCCTGCGTCATGATCTGCCAGTCGTGCAAGCTCCCGTGCCCAGCCCCATGTCCTTCGCCGGGTGCCACCCGCACCAGCGTTCCCGCGCTGTCCATGTAGGCGCTGTAACCGGCGTCCGCTCGGCGCCAGAGAAGACCCACCATCCGTTCGTACGCTTCCCACCCAGCAAACGGGTTGTTGGACGCGTGTTGCACCAGCACGGCCCCACCACCAGCTACAAATGCCTCAAAGTCATCTCTGACGATCTCAGGCCACATCTCGCCATTATAGTCCAACAGTACTACGTTATACGCGCTGAAGTCAGGGCGCCAGGCATCCCATGCAGCCACATCAGAACCCCGGGCAGGCGTAAGTGACACGGTGACCTCAAAACGGCCGGTGGACTCCAGGATGGACTGAAGCATGGGCGTCGTTCGCTCCCAGTCATGGTTGTTCTGGCCAGAAATGAGCAGCACCTTCGGACTCGCCGCTGGCGCAGATGCGAATAGAAATAGCAACAGGAAGGATCCCATGGTGGTGGCAAGCATTGAGCAGCTGGTCTATAAGCCGTATTATACAGAACATCGCGCCAATCGCGTCGATGCGCCCGCCCAAGGGTACAATGAGGATGCCATGCAAGGCCTGCAGGCCGAGATGATTCGCAGTGAGCTAGAGGAGGTCGTTGGCACTCCGCACCTTTCGACCGACGACACTGACCTGCTGGTCTATGCCACCGACTGGTTCTGGCTACCACAGATGTGGCTGGACCGGGGTAAGACACCAAAGAAGCCTGACTTTATCGTCAGGCCAAACAGCGCGGAACAGGTTTCGAAGGTGCTGCAGATCGCCAATACGTACAGGATCCCCGTCATCCCCTGGGGAGGCGGTTCTGGATCCCAGGGAGGTGCCCTCAGCACCTTCGGCGGCATTATCCTGGACACCAAGAGGATGAACCGCATCATCGAGATAGATGAGCGGTCACTGACGGTGACGGCCCAAGCCGGCATCAACGGCACGCAGCTGGAATGGGCCATCAATGAACGTGGCCTGATGCTCCCTCACTATCCGGCTTCGGCCAACTGCGCCACCCTGGGCGGCTACCTTGCGCCCCGAGGAACCGGTACCATCAGCACCAAGTACGGCAAAGCGGAGGATCTGGTGCTGCGGATGCAAGTCGTCCTCCCAGACGGACACATCCTGCGCACTCCGATCGTGCCTCAGCACGCCGCAGGCCCGGATTTCTACCGCCTGTTTCTGGGCTCAGAAGGCACCTTCGGAGTCATCACCGAAGCCACGATGCAGCTGGACTACCTGCCGGAGGTGCGCCTACTACGAGCGGTGCTCTTTGATAACCTCAGCGAAGCCCTCGAGGCCGGCCGCCAGATTATGACAAGGCGACTGGAGCCCTTCGTGATCCGCCTCTATGACCCTCGCTCCACAGCGTCAAGGGTGCGTAAAATCCTTGGCTACGAACTGGAAGGCGCCTATATGGTGATCGGATTTGATGGCGATCGCGACCTAGCATCGCTCCAGGAAAGGAAGGCCATGGAAATTATCGGCCACTTCGGGGCCAAAGATCTCGGACGCGAGCCCGGAGAGTCATGGTGGAAACACCGGTATGACTTTTACTATCCACCACAGAGCCTGAAGCTTCCCTGGATGTACGGGACAACAGAAACCATCACCACGTACGATAAGATCGAGAAGCTCTACTATGCAGAGAAGCGCGCTGTGGAAGAGTCCTTTCAGGATTGGGATATCGACTTCATCGGCCACTTTTCACACTGGTTTCACTGGGGCGTCATGGTCTATACACGCTTCATCATCAAGAACCCTCCAGAAGATCCGCACGAAGCCGTGCGACTGCACAACCGCGTCTGGAACGTGGCCATGACCGCGGTGCTGGAGAATGGTGGCATGGTGAACGAGCACCACGGCGTGGGCCTTAAGCTCTCTCGGTTCATGCGCCGCCAATACGGGGACGCATGGCCGCTTCTAGAGCGCATCAAGAAAGCCCTCGACCCGAATGGGATCATGAATCCAGGTAAGGTCGGATTCGGACTGTGATGAGCCAGGAAGCTATAAGCAACTGCCGCTACTGCCTTATGTGCCGGCATGTGGCGCCGGTTGGGCATATCACGAGCAACGAAACGCTTACGCCACATGGCATTGCGCTCATGGTGGCTTCACAGCGCAGGGGACTGCTCAAGTGGAACACCTCTACGCTGCGCGTACTCTACGCGGAGCCAGACGCTGGTCTTTGCCGGGCTCACTGCGTCACCGATCAGCGCCTTCCAGCGGCCATCGCCGCAGTGCGGGCCGAGATAGCTGCGCGAGGACTGGCTCCAGACACTGTCGTGCGTCTGCACCACCGTCTGCTACGCACCGGATCCGCCTTTGGCGAACGAGTGCACCAGACTCACACGCACACTAGCGAATTGGCGCTCTTTGCAGGCGACGAGGCACACAACCTTTGGCCCGAGTCCATCACAGCCGCGCGCCTGCTGCTCGAAGCCTGCAGCACCTCTGCCGCGCTGGTCGGCGCTGGCGCCAGCAATGGGTACCTGGCATGCTCCATAGGATTCCCGGCGACCGCCCGCAAGAATTTCCGTGCCTGTGTCGAAGAGGCCCGGGATGCTTCGGTCACGCAGCTGCTGGTGCTGTCACCAGCGGACCTGTTCACATTCAGGCAGATGGGGCCGGAGCGGCTGGGGGTCATATGGCCCGCGGATATCGTGCTCACAGATTTTGCCACCTTCTTGGCGCGCCGAATCCAGGATGGCACGCTGCAGCTACGCGCAGGAGCTGGAGACGCTGCCTACGTGGATCCTACGCACGCTGTGCGTGCATCGGAGCGCTTTAATCCGATTCGTTCGCTCGCTACCACCGTCCTCGGGCAAGCCCCGCGCGAGCTCTTCTGGCGCCGCGAACGCGCGCACCCCGTAGGGAGCACTGCGGTGCAGTTTACGCGCCCAGACATCGCCGAGGCGCTCACGCGCGCACGCCTGGAGGACGCAAAGGCTACAGGGGCCGGCAGCGTGCTTTGCGAAGATCCGGCAACCCTGGTCCAGCTGACACGATTTGCCCCAGATTATGGTCTCAAAGTGCAGGGGCTGTTCGAAGCCCTTGCGGCCCTAATACGCCCGTAACGCACCATGGCTGTTGTTATCGTCGGAACGCTCGACACCAAGGGCCCAGAAATCCGCTACCTGCGGGACCGCCTACAGGCGCTGGGGCTTGATACCCTGGTGGTAGACTCCGGCATCCTGGGTGAGCCGCTCGACATAGTACCCGACATCGACCACGCTACCGTGGCAGAAGTGGGCGGTACTACCATCGACGCGATACGCAGTGCTGGCAGCCGCGGGCGGGCTGTCGCGAAGATGCGCGACGCACTACAGGTGCTGACGCGCCAGCTCCTGGCCGATGGTCGGCTGCAGGCCATGGTCAGCATGGGCGGCGCGGAGGGCGCCGTGATGGGGGCCGCCGCCATGATGGTGCTGCCCGTCGGAGTTCCCAAAGTGCTGGTGTCACCGATCGCCTCGGGAGCCCACTACTTTGGTCCCCTCGTCGGGACACGTGACATGATGGTGGTCCATTCGGTGGTCGACATACTGGGCCTGAACCCGGTCGCGTGTACCGTTTTTGACAATGTGGCCGCAGCATTGAAAGGCATGGTAGAGCACGGACATGTGCTGCATCCGCCCCGCGGGCGGTACGTGGCCGTAACAATGCTTGGCAACACGACTACGGCCGTCATGGCCGCTAAGGAACGACTGGCGGCCGCTGGGTACGAAGCGGTCATCTTTCACTCCAACGGCGTGGGCGGACCCGCCATGGAAGAGCTGGCAGAGGACGGCCAGTTCGTCGGAATTCTCGACTTTACTACCAATGAGGTATACGATCCGCTGGTAGGGGGCATCCACGACGGCGGTCCGCAACGGCTGGAGGTGGCCGGGAGGTTGGGGCTCCCCCAGGTCGTGGTGCCCGGCTGCATCGACTTTAGCGTCTGGAACCGCGGCACCGTCCCCGAGGGGCTAGCGAGTCGTCCCCGCTACGATCATAACCCGGAATACGTCCTCGTGCGCGCCACACACGAGGAGATGGGCCAGCTTGGGGACATCTTTGCCCGAAAGCTTAACGCCGCCACTGGACCTGTGGAGATTCTGGTGCCCACCGAGGGCCTATCGATCCCCAATGTGCCAGGAGGTCCATTCTGGGATCCGGCCGCAGACCGGCATTTTCTTGAACGCCTCCAAGCCGCTCTGCTATCCCGCATCCCTGTACATACGCGCGTCGTGCATGTCAATGACCCGGTCTTTGGGCGCGAAGCCGCCGACCTGCTGATTACCCTTCTAGAAAACCCATGATGACCTCGACCGCTACCGACTATAGCCATCTGCCGCGCCTGACAAGCGACGACGCTGCTTTCAGAGAGCAGTTCCTATCCTGGGATCTGGGGGACCTTACAATGACAGACGTCAAGGAATACCTCAAGACCAAGGACCTGATCCTGATCCCGGTCGCCAGCTTGGAACAACATGGCCCGCACCTGCCGCTGTACACGGATACCGTAACGGCCGTGCATATGTCGATGCGCGTCGCCCACATGATCGCGGTGCTGCACACACCGCCCATCTGGATGGGGTATTCGCCCCAACACATGCATGAACCCGGTCAGGGCCGCGGCACCATCACCGTGCGAAGCACCACGCTGCTCGCCGTGATGCATGATGTGGCACGCAGCCTTATCCACCACGGATTCAATAGAATCATCTTCATCAACGGCCACGGATCAAACATCAAAGTCGTCGACCCGGTCCTGCGCACGCTGCGCTACGAAACCGGTGCGCTGATCAGCTTCGTTAAGCCGTACATGGAGCGCTATACCGGCATCCTTAAAGGACTCATGGAGAACCCTCCAGATGAGACACCCGGTTGGCATGCAAGCGAACTGGAAACGTCGCAGGACCTTGCCTGGAATGAACGCCTGGTGCGTATGGACCGCGCAGAATTCACCCGTGCGCACATCCCGGAATTCTTACCTCGATCCTTTGAAAAGAAAGACGGCATGCCCGATGTGGAGTTTGAGGGCTATCACTACTTCAACTTTCCTATGGACCACCACGAGTTTATCGAGAGTGGCGTCATAGGGAACCCGTTGCGTGCCACGCGGGAAAAGGGTGAGGAGGCCTTTCGTCGCCTGTCGGAGCATGTGGCACGCGGAGTGCTGGAGCTTATGAAGGTCCCGGTCACGGTGCACAATCGCGCATTCACCGACCGCGTGATGTAGATGTGCCTATGGCGTTCTACGGTGCCGCGCCGGGATTCGGCAGCCTTGCCGTAGCGGCTGTGCCGCCGTGTGTTACCGGACCACTAAGCATGTCAATCTGCGGATCGACTCTTCGTCGTGCGCGCACGGCATTGCGGTGGCTGCGCACCCGTCGGTACCGTTACAAGCGCCTGGTGGAAGTGCGTATCTCACGCGCCGCGCTGCTCCACAACTACGAGACATTTGCGCGCACGTGTGCGCCCGCGGCTATCGCGCCCGTGCTCAAGAGCAACGCCTACAGTCACGGGCTGGTCGAGACTGCCCGGATCCTGGAGGAGGCGCAGCCACCGTTTCTGGTGGTGGAGAGCTACCACGAAGCGCTCATCCTGCGCAACGAGGGAATCCGCACTCCCATCCTGATAGTCGGCTACACGGCTACGGAGAATATCGTGCGCTGCCGAATGCCGCGTGTAGCCTTCGGGCTGGTGGACTTCGGGCAACTTGTGGAGCTCGCGGCCACGTTGCGACGTCCCCGCCGTTTTCACCTCAAGGTGGATACTGGCATGCGGCGGTACGGCATAGGGTTGGACCAGCTCGATGATGCTGTGCGCGTGCTACGCCAGGCGCGATGCCTTGTACTGGAGGGAGCATGTTCTCACATGGCTAAGACTGCTACCTTGGACACGAGCGTCGCCGACAATCAGGTGGCTGCCTGGAACCGTGTGACGCGTGTCGTGCGAGAAGCATTTCCAGATGCCCCTTATCTGCACCTAGCAGGTACGGGAGGCAGCTACTGGTCGTCCCGGACGGATGCCAGCGTTATCCGGCTCGGGCTCGGGCTCTACGGCTATGATTACAGCCCGCACCGCGCGCTTCCGCTCAAGCCCGCACTCTCGGTGGTGTCTACCATCGGGTCCGTGCGCCACATGGCATCGGGGGAGGCCATAGGATACGGCCACACCTTTATTGCGCCCCGTGCCCTCACGGTGGCTACGGTGGTAAGCGGCTACTACGCGGGCGTGAATATCGGCCTGACGAACTGCGGTTGCGTGCAGGTGCGCCGTACCACATGCCCCATCGTGGGTAAGGTATGTATGAACGGTACCATGGTGGATGTGAGCCATGTGTCTGGAATTCGCGTTGGTGACCGTGTCACCATCATTAGCGACAACCCGGAAGATGACAACTCTATCGGACGTATCGCGAAGCTCGTCGGCACAAGCCGCCATGTAATCCTGATAGGGATTCCAGCTCAGCTGCGCAGGGTAGTGGTGTAGAGGCTGGCGAGCAGACGCCGTTTGCCGCAACATTTGGCTCCATATTACCGGCTCCGCACCATCAGGTGCGTGCCACACGGCATGTAGCCGTAAGTGCCTGTCACAACATACACACCATGGGCGAGATGGTTGGGCGGCTGCCAGGTCACGGTGCGCTGCCACGCGTTCGGACCAGGAAGCATCGCCACCTGTCGACCCACTATGTTGATAATCGTGAGGTTGAGCGGCGGCACACATGCGCTGGGCAGTCTTATGGTCACCCGGTTGCTGAATGGATTCGGATAGCTGGCCCATTCGTCTGCCGAGTGCGGCGGGCCCGGCACGGGCCCTAGTGCCACGGATCGCTCGAAGATGTATGCAGCCCCAGAGGTGGAATCTGTCTTCGACTCCAGGGGTGCTCCTACCACCATAAACGAACTACTAATGGCGAGGGCATGTCCAAAGGCTGTAGTCATGGGCTGCTGTGGTGAGGCATGCCAAGCTCGTTCATGCCAGGCAAATACCGTGGTATCTATGGTCAGCACCGTGACGGCGCCGGCATCGGCATCCACACCTGGCATCCCTATCAGGAAGTGATCCTCAGCTACTGCGAGCGAAGAGCCAATGCGATCTTGGGCCATGCGCCCGGCGGATTCATAGCGGGCTCGCTGCGTCCACTGGCCCCCTACCTGACTGAACAGGTATGCTGCACCGGCGGTCGCCGCTCCTGCAAAAGGGGCACCGACAAATACCGTGGCGCGGCCAGATAGGGCATGCACATCGACGGATACGGATGCGCCAAACGCGCTTCCCCCCGTGGCGTCTCCAGCGACCAGCGTGGCGCGTTCGGCCCAGTCGGAGCTGCCCGTTCGTTCGAAAACAAAGGCCATGCCAGCCTCCTGACCGCGCTGCTCGTCCGATAGCGGAGCCCCGACCAATGCAATGTCCTGCTCCAAGTCGAGCGCGCCGCCAAGATGGGCGGCACCAGAGGCTGAGGTTGTCAGGACCTGGCGCAAACCCCACTGTACAGGCCCGGTTTGCTCAAACACATACACGGCCCCTGAGCCCGCGGCTCGCAGCGGCGCCCCGACCATAGCTACCAGGCCCCTCAATGCTACCGCGGCACCCATCTTGTCACCTTGGCCGGGCTGTGGCGGCACGAGGTGTTCCACCCGGTGCCATCCCAGCGAGTCGCTGCGCAACAGGTATGCGGAGCCACCGCCCATCGGCCCGCCATCGGGGGCGCCCACGAGGAGCTGTGCGCCGTCCATCGCGACGCTCTGCCCGAACCTCTCCTTCCCGATACCGGCCAGGCGCGCCTCCAGTGACCAGCCCTGACCCGGCACAATGCGGTACACATACACTGCGCCCGCGTTGTCTGCTTCGTCTGGAGAGCCGACCGCAACGCGATCGCCTACAGCGCTGACTGTCGATCCGAACCCCTTACCGGCGGCCGAAGACAGCCTAGTTGCCTGAGCCTTTGTTCGCAGCGGTCCTGAGACGGTACAGATCATCAAGGCAAGCACGATGGCCGTCACTTGGCGCAACGCCCCTGCAGCACCATTGAGGCTGTCAGCGGCCCACATCCGCTTCGCCTGCCTCAATGGAACGTAGGATCCTCAGATAGCTTCTATAACGCTGATTCGCGATGACGCGGTTCGTCATGGCCTTCTTCACGCGGCAGCCAGGCTCGCGGTCGTGTCGACAATTCCGGAAGCGACAGTCTCTCAGGTACCGGCGAAACTCAGGAAAGCAACGCCCGAGCGATTCGGGTGGCACATTGATCAGGCCGAACTCCCGAACACCGGGTGTGTCCACCACGGCGCCGCCACCCGTGAGCCAAAGGAGCTCCGCATAGGTAGTGGTGTGGCGCCCTTTGCGGCTCTTCAGGCTAACAGGCTTCACAGGCAGCCGCAGGCGCGGCTCCATCAGGTTGAGCAACGACGATTTGCCGGCTCCTGACGGTCCGGCAAAGATGTTTACCCTGTCCTGCAGTTCCTGACGAAAGCCGTGTACGCCTTCGCCGGTTAGCACGCTGGTCAAAAAGACGGGATACCCGAGTATTGAGTAGCGGTCCCGCAGCTTTTCTACCTTCCGATGTGCCACGTCGCCCGGCAGGTCCACCTTGTTGAATACGATGCCCGCGGTGATGTCTTGGGATTCTGCTGCCACCAGCGTCCGGTCCAGGAGACCGGAATTGGGTTTGGGAAGTGCCACGGACTGAATGATCCAGACGGCGTCCACGTTGGACACCAGTACCTGCATGCGTCCCACGCGACGTCCTGCAGCGCGGCGGCCCAGGTAGTTGCCGCGCCTGTGCACATGCATGATGGAGCCCGTACCGTCGGGCACTTGGCGCAAGCGTACGCGGTCCCCGACCGCCACCGGGTTCGTGAGTTCATGGCTTCGTAGCCGCAGCCGCCCGCTCGCCCGCGAGGGCACCACGCCTTTGGCTGTCTTGACGTGTGACCAGCTGCCAGTGGAACGGACCACCACGCCCTCAACCAGCGGATTCGTGTTGGTCACATCGTTTGGCATTTGGTCCACCGGTGAAACATGTTGGCCCAGAACTCGTCTACTGTGACGAGTGCACAAGCATGTATGTAGGCTATGGAAGAACAGAAAGATTCGCGGGAACATAAGTACGATCAAGCGCGGCAAGCGTTCAATGACCTTGGCCTGGAGGGTCGCTTGACCTTTCTGGTCCAGGAGTCCGCAGCCACCCTGATGCATGCGTGTTCCAAGGTGGCGGACAGCATTGAGGAGAGCTGCGCGTCTTTCTTCGGAGGGTTTTCTAGCAAGGGTGGCAAACACGGCAGCACTACAGCGGACACTGAAGAGTCCTGACGGGAGGCGTTGGGCCACGTTTGAAGGCCGTAAATTCTGGCCGACTTCGGTTTGGCAACTGAACGACCGCGCAAAGTCATTCGTTTTGATGAGCTCACGCCGCTGGGCCGCGTCGTGTGGCTGGCTGGCGCGACGGCCCATTGGGGCGTGCGTCTGGTGAGCACCTCGGTACGTGAAGCCGGCAGGCTGGCTCGCGAGTCGAAGGAAGCGTTTCGGGAGGGGCTGCACGGCAGTCAAAAGGACCGCTCGGGCCCCCGCCTCTGATACGCGAGCGTTTACGCGTCCTCGGGTGCGTCTGCGCCTGTTGCCGTTCGGGCGACATAGACGCGCCCACCACAGCTACCGCGTTACTGTCCCATCAGCCAGGTTTGCGGTTGTTTGGGTCGAAGCGGCCTAAGCAGCTCGTGGTCAGGCCCCTCAGGTATCTGCCAGACCGCCTTCTCCGTTGTAGGGCCGCTGAACAGGCCGCGCCACTTCACCAATACCCGTGCAGCATGGGAAAGGGTGGTGCCTCTTTGTAGGTGACCGGCGGTCACAGCCGCGGTGAGTACCAATAAATGCTGACAGCATCGTGGACTGTGCCACATAGCTAATAGCCATCCGTGCGGATTCGTGCACCGCCGACGCAGCCTGCGTAATGCTGGTCAGTCCGCTCCCGTTGGGATTGCTTAATAGTCGCGATCACCTTGGGTCCTCTACGCTAATACGCCCTAATGAGAATCCCACCGGTGCCCGCAGATTTGGGCTGACTAGCGCATACTCCTGTACCCCGCGACGCTGTCCCCTTGGCCTGCTAGCACACGCACATCTGGTAACAATGCACTGTAGCACTGGAAAAGTTGCGCAGCGTCACCGAGGCCGTCTCCTAGCCTGGATTGTCAACCACGGGTGTTAGGTGACATGTTTGTGCAGGTGTGTCCGCAATCAGCTGTATTCAAGGATGAGTTGCCGACCGTGGATCCAGGGTATTCGGCCTTGCGGTCCAACATAGCCGGCCGCGCGCAATTCGTTGTTGTGTGCTCGGCGGGTGAGTCGGACAACGACCTGTTGTTCATTGGTGATGACCAGGGCTGGGGCGCTCACGAAGCGTTGGAACAGGGTCTGGCATGTGGCCGTCGCGTAGCGGGCGCCCAAGCGTTTTGCTAATCCTTGGTACAGCGTACTCGCGATGAGCGTCAGTTGCAGGTCCAGATCGATGCGCAACGGCACGGTACTGGAGAGGGCGTCCATATGAAAGAAGTTGATAGCATCTTCAGTGGCGTTTTCGATGAGCATGCGTTGGGCATAGCGGTCAATCAGTATAGCGGGGTGATCATTCATGCGATTGGTGATCAAGAGCGTAGGTTTGTCTCGGCCCAACCCTTCGATGGCAAGTTGGCGCAATGGATGCGGGTAATGGCGCAGGCTGATGATATCGTCCAGCACGCGGGGCGTCGCATATTTGCGCCCGATGTTATGCAGCCGGATCTTCCTCCAGCTGTTAAGTGGCCTTTGGCTTAGTCGATCAATGATGGTAGGTGCACGCTGGCGTAGCGTCAAGAAACTGATGCCACGGGCATGCAGTTCGGCGAGGTTGGCGTACGTGGTAAAGCGACTGTTAAAGACCAGTTCTCTGGGCAGATGCCCCGCGCGTTGCTCCCAGAGATCAACGAACTCCAAAATGGCGTCGTTCTTTGATGCCTTGCTAATGGTAGTATTGCCGTAGACGAGGACCCGCTGCTGGGCCTCCCTGGTTACTAATGCCAGTATGCCGCGCTGCCGCCGGCTACGTTTGGAGACAAAGGGCTGCTGCATAAGGGCTTCATCGCCATGGTAGGGGATGGTGTGGAAATCGAGATCGAACGAGCCATCGGACGCCGGCAGCAGCGTCTGGGTCACTTTATGCCAGGCATCCATCAGGGTGCGCAAATGCTGGCGACCCACTCGTGTGCTGTACTCCGTGAGTGTGGACTTCTTGGGCATCACATTGAGTCCGGCAAAAAAGGCGCTGCCTTGATCCAGAATGTCGGGCATAACATGGTAGGGGCGTCCGATACCCCAGAGTTTGAGAGCCAAGAGGGCCCGGATCATGGCGGGGGCTGGCACTTTTTGGCTGCTGGGCCAGTCGGCCACAACGCGGTCCAGCGCTGCGTTCGCCAGATCTCGGGCAAATAAGAACAGACCGCCAAACCGGGTGTGCCATCGGTCGGTGCGAATTTGGAATTGGCGGATGTCGGATTCGGCCGCACCAAACACTTGGGGTACCGCGCGTGCCACGCGCCGGGGAAGCCTGGGAAATCCCGCCCTCTTGAGCACCAAGCCAATGGTGGTCGTGCCAGCTCTAAGGTTGTCTGCCTTCAGTCGGTCGGCAATCTCCGCATTGGAGAGTTGCTCTTTTTGGCGTAGCTCAATGATCCTGGCGTCGCGTCTAGAATGGGTCTTGGTGTTCCGGTCGTCGAACTGGCTGATAACCTGGGTTTTGCGCAGTTCACAGGCCAGATTGCGCAAGGTCCCTTGATTGAGCCCGAATTGCTCAGCAATTTGGGCCCAGGGTTTGCCATCTACAAATCGGGCGCGCAGCGCCTCGTAGCGCCTTTGCCGAGGGTTGTCGGGACTCAAGAAGAGTCTGGCGATATCTTGATCTGTCATTCTTAGGTGTCATGAGGCAGCACATCCTGATATAATACGTACAGATTTCAAGGTCAAGGCCGAACGTAGTTACCGCTCAAAGATGCCGATACCGTGATCATTTGCATGACAATAACTGTTGCTGTCCGGTATCCGAAGCGCCGCTACTGAAGTGGTCTATGCAGTACTCCCACGAAACTGCGTAACACATAACTGACCAGATCCCGGCCACCGCGCGCAACCACCCCTCTATTGTCACTTAAACAGACCTGTTGGAAAGTCAGGCTAGAAACCCTCCCGCTCTTCCTTACTGAAGGACGGCAAGAGCGCGCTCATCAGGTTCGCAGGTGAAGACAGAGGTACTTCGGCACCACCGTCCCTAAGGCGCCTTAGCATGCGGGTACCGGTGTACGTAGCGCATGGTGTCGTGCCCAACAGCGGCGGCAGACAACTCGTCAGGCTGCGTGCACTCTCCCGGCCTCCTTTTCTGATACCGAACCATTGGTGACCGGCTTGTCAGGGACGGCGAACTTCACAGCCGGATCTGTGGACGCATTTTGCTCCAGGCACATGCTTAGCACCTCATCCATTCGCCGAATGTAGGAGATTTCCAGCCCCTCCAGCGCATCCGTGCGTATCTCTTTGATATCCTTCTCGTTCTTCCAGGGCAGCAGCACCTTTCGGATGCCAGCCCGCTTGGCAGCCAGCACCTTTTCCTTGATGCCGCCCACCGGCAGCACCAGCCCTCGCAGCGTGACCTCTCCAGTCATGCCCACGTCGTGCTTGACTCGTCGCTGGGTATAAATGGAAGCCAGTGCTGTCATCAAAGCGACACCTGCACTGGGGCCGTCCTTAGGCACAGCGCCTGAGGGGACATGCACATGCAGATCCCACTTCCTGAATGCGCTGACCGGGATACCCAATCCGTGCGCCTTGGAGCGCACATAGCTGAGTGCCGCGTGGGCTGACTCCTTCATGACGTCTCCAAGCTTGCCGGTGAGCCGTAGCTTACCCGAGCCAAGTGCCACGGATGCCTCAACGAACAGGATGTCTCCCCCGGCTGGCGTCCATGCGAGACCGGTGGCCACCCCTGGCACCTCAGTGCGCTCCACCACTTCGCTATAGAACCGGCGGGCCCCGAGATATTCTTCGAGATCTTCTTGACTCACCACAGCCTTCTCAGCCTCTTTGGCAGCCACCTTCTTAGCCACGCCGCGCGCCACGCCTCCTATGGTGCGCTCCAGCTGCCGAACGCCCGACTCCCTCGTGTAAGCGTCAATGATGGCGCTGATGGCTTCGTCTCTTAGCGTAAGCTGCTCGGGCTTAAGCCCGTTGCGCTCGATCTGGCGGGGCACCAGATACCCTTTGGCGATCTGAAGCTTCTCGTCCTGCGTGTATCCAGTGATCTCTATGATCTCCATGCGATCACGCAGCGGTGGAGGAATCCGGTCCAGAAAATTGCCTGTAGCGATGAAGAGCACCTTGGACAGATCGTAGTCCAGCTCCAAGTAATGGTCGCTGAATGCGGTGTTCTGTTCTGGGTCTAGCACTTCCAGCAGCGCACTCGACGGATCCCCCATCCATGAGGATCCCACCTTATCAATCTCGTCCAGCATAAACACGGGGTTGCTGGAGCCCGCCTTTTTGAGTCCCTGCAGGATGCGGCCGGGCAATGCACCGACGTAAGCACGGCGGTGTCCGCGGATTTCCGCCTCATCGCGCACACCCCCCAAGCTCATACGTGCAAACTTGCGTCCCAGCGCTCGCGCGATACTACGCCCCAGGCTGGTCTTACCCACGCCGGGAGGTCCGTAAAAGCACAGGATGGGCGCTTTCATGTCGCCTTTGAGCTTTAGCACCGCTAGGTATTCCACGATGCGCTTTTTGACTTTTTCCAGCCCGTAGTGGTCTTCATCGAGCACCGTTTCCGCGTGCCCGATATCTAGCTGATCTTCGGTGTATTCAGTCCATGGCAGATCTAGTATCCAGTCCACATAGTTTCGCGTCACCGCGTAGTCTGGCGCTGCCGGGTGGGTGCGCTTAAGCTTGGTGAGCTCGCGGTCAAACACCTTCTGCACATGCTTGGGCAGGTTCTTCTGCTGTGCCCGCTCTTTGAGTGCCTCCAACTCGTCGGAACCGCCTTCTTCGCCAAGCTCTTCCTGAATGGCTTTGAGCTGCTGTCGCAGATAAAATTCCCTGTGCTGCTGGTCGGCCTCATCTTTCAGTTTCGTGCGGATCTCCAGCGACACTTTCAGCGCTTCCAGTTTCCGCTGCATGTTCTCTATCAGTGGTTGAGCGCGCTCTACCAGCGAGTTCGACTCAAGCATGGCCTGCTTTTCCGCCACCGGGATGTCCGAGTTTGATGCGATGAACGCCAACAGGAAAGAAGGCGACTCTATCTTATCAATCACCTGTGCTCCGTCGCTGTCCATGTTGGGTGAAGCGATAATGATCGCTTTGGCCAGCTCGCGCACTGTGGCGGCCATCTTGTCGACTTCGGGATCCCGGCCATTCAGCTCCGGCTCCCGCAGGGCGGTTACGCGGGCCCGCAGATAGGGCTCGGTTTGCACAAACTCCTCGATCCTGAACCGTCGCTTTGCGGTAAGCACTACCTGCCTGGAGCCATCGGGCATGGTTGTAAGCCGCACGATAGAAGCCATCGTGCCGATGCGGTAGAGATCCTCTGGTTCAGGATCGTCTTTGTCCAATTCCCGCTGGGATACAACCCCGATATTGCTGCTGCCGTCATACGCTCGGAGCACCAGCTTTTCTGAAGATTTTCGCGTCACGATGATGGGTTCCACCGCGCTGGGAAACAGTACGGTGTTGCGCACCGCCAGGATGGGAAGCGTCGCCGGGATTCGCTCCCGGTACATCTTTATCTCATCTTGCCTAGAGGGCAGCGTGATTCTGTGCTCGTTGCCTTCGCTGGCAAGTGCATGGTGTGTATGGTGCATCACTTGAAGGTTGCGATGGTCAGCGTGTCTTGGGTCTGGCAGTGCGCCGTCAATAATCAAGCCAACGCTACCAGCTGCCATTTTCGCTTCTGTAAAGATAGTCTTCCAAATGGCGATGTCTGCCCGATCCGGCGCGAACCGTGTTGTCTGGGACTTCTGCCCGCGCAGGCAACGCCATATGGCAGGATTGCACGCCATACTCCATGTGCACAAGTAGCGTATGTCCCTTGGGCTCCTACCATAATAAGCCAGATCGGGACGAGAGGAGGCAGTATCTTTGCTGCTTCCCGCACAGGTACCAGCTCCAATGTTTGTTGCAGCACCTGCGTTCTTCTTGCCGATACTGAAACTGCCCATAGTCAAGCACCTCTTTATTTAGCTCCAGGACCTCACACACGGGCAGCGGGCAGCATTAGTCTGATGTTGCTCATGCGCGAAGTGCACCCGTGCGGCATCGCCATCTGGGTGAGGGCTTTATCGTGGCGTATGAGGCTTTCAGGGTCCAAGGCGTTGATGGCGCAAAGCCATGCTCAGTCGGCTTCGCCACCGCCCTTCGGGACCGGACCCTTGACAAGGTGCATCTCACCACCCCACCTCCGAATGTACACATGCAGCTCTTGAGTGACTGCGCATGGCGGTCTCATCCAAGTGAATCGGAGCTGGCCGATGCGCGTACGGCACAGTGAGGTGGCCGGCTGTCAGCCACCTGCTTTGCTTGACGCCACGAAGTCTCACGCAAGAACTGGCTGGCCATCGTGGGTGCCGGGGAGGTTGCTGATTCTGACTCGCCAGCCAACCTTGTACAGCCACGATAAGGACATCTCGTAGGTCAAGCATTCCTACGATGTCGCCCATCGTTACCGCGATGTAGAGGGTCTGCTCCGTCAAGGTTGATCGCATCCACCGGGCGCTCCGTCATGGAACCGATCTGGTCGATAATGCCTTCGCAACGAGCCTTACGACAATCTTTCGCTTCAGCCAGACGCTCTGCGGAATGCATGGTGGTACCGCGCAGCTCGAGCAAAGGTAACATTTTGGCGGAGGCCCATCTGCGACACGGAGACCGACGCACAGCCCCGTTGTGACCAAGGCAATGCCTGCATTGCCATGGCGACGCAGTCGTTCGCGCTGCGCCGCTCGCGTTAAGTAAGCTCCAACAGCGCTGCGTACAGGATGCCTATGCCGACGGCGGTCCCGATGTACCATTTCAGGGACCTGTTCTGCTTTTCCAGCACGGCAAACATGCTCTCCGTTTTGGACTCCAACGTGCGGATCATCCCCTTCAACTCGGACACACTAGCGTCAACCTTGGACTCCAGCTTCTCAAACCTAGTGTCAACCTTGGACTCCAGCTTCTCAAACCTAGCGTTAACACTGGACTCCAGCTTCTCAAACCTAGCGTTAACACTGGACTCCAGCTTCTCAAACCTAGCGTTAACACTGGACTCCAGTGTGCGGATCATCCCTTTCAACTCGGACACATTAGTGTCAACCTTGGACTCCAGTGTGTGGATCATCCCCTTCAACTCGGACGTACTAGCGTCAACCTTGGACTCCAGCTTCTCAAACCTAGCGTCAACTTTGGACTCCAACTTGCCGACCATTCCCTTCAACTCGGACACACTGACGTCAACTTTGGACTCCAACTTGCCGACCATTCCCTTCAACTCGGACACACTGACGTCAACTTTGGACTCCAACTTGCCAATCATCCCCTTCAGCTCGGCCACATTGACGTCAACCTTGGATTCCAACTCGTCAGTCTTGGCGTTCTGCTCGGCCGCAACCTGCACAATTTTGGCCAGGATGGCGGCTTCCGCCTTCGTAGCCTTCTCTGACAGCTCCGAGATCACCAACCTGATCTTCAATATCTCGGAATCGATGCCCGATATCCTCGGATCGACTCTTATACCTGTCTGTGTCACAGCGCTTGTTGCAAGTTCAGCCATAATCAATCGTTACACCAGAGGTGGTTAATGTTCAGGACACGATCAGGGCACTAGCTCATAATACGACTTATCAACCAGGTACCAGCACCGAGCCCCAAAACCGCTCGCCCTCGGTAGCGGTGGACCGGCCGTTTGCGAACCGATTGCACCGGGCATGGGCAGGATAGTTCCGTACAGCCTCTTCCAAGTAGAGCACACCCTGCGAGCGCACGGTGCGGCCCTGCTGACACTGAGCATACCGATCTTACGACGTAAATCCTGATTATGGAACACGCCACGAAGCATTCGGCATTCAACCGTCGTTCTGCCGGTGCTCAGCAAACATACCGCCGCACCCTAATGCACAAATCGCGGGGAGCTTCGTTGGATGCGCGGGGCCAGCTAACTATTCCCAACAGGCAATGTGGTATACGGACATCCTAGGCGCGATCGGCAATACTCCCCTGGTTCGTATCAATCGGGCAGCCAGCAAGGCTCCATGCACGGTGCTGGCCAAAGTGGAATCGTTCAACCCTGGAGCCTCCATCAAGGACCGTATCGCGGCATCAATGGTGCAAGAAGCCGAATCACGAGGCGACCTGCAACCTGGCGCCACTATCATCGAATGCACTAGTGGCAACACCGGAGCGGGGCTCGCCCTGGTAGCCATCAGTAAAGGATACCGGCTTATCTGCGTCATATCGACAAAACAGAGCCAGGAAAAGGTCGACGTGCTCAAAGCCTTCGGGGCCAAAGTCGTCATCTGCCCGCAAAGCGTCGCGAGGGCGGATCCCCGGTCATGCCATAGCGTGGCCCGAAGGCTGGCCGAGGAGGTGCCCGGCTCGTGGCACATGAACCAGTATGATAACCTGGACAACGCGCAGACGCATTACCTGACTACAGGGCCTGAGCTGTGGCACCAGTCCGAAGGGCGCATCACGCACCTATTTGCATGCGCTGGCACTGGCGGCACCATCTGCGGTACCTCCCGCTACCTAAAGGAGCAGAATCCCGAAATCCGCGTGATCGGCGTGGATCCCGTAGGATCGCTGTATTTCAAATATTTTCATGACGGCACGGCGGATCCCGCCGAGGTGCAGCCCTACCTCACCGAAGGTGCAGGGCAGGATGTCGTGACTGGTAACATGGCTTGTAACCTGATCGACGACTTTGTACGCGTCGATGACCGCGAAGCAGCGATGATGGCGCGTCACCTAGCGCGTCAGGAGGGCATATTCGCCGGGCAGTCCAGCGGGCTGGCAATGGCGGGTGCGGTGCAATGGGTTTGCGACACGCAGAACCGCCTTCAGAAGGAACATATCGCCGTAGTGATTCTTCCTGACAGCGGATTTCGCTACCTTTCAAAGACCTACAACGACGGCTGGATGCGCCAGCATAACCTGTTATAGCTACATGTGGCCCGCTTTGGGGCCCGCAGACCTTTTTTCAGTATGGCAACCCATGTACCAGACGACGATTCCGATCCTCGCAGTTCCACCAGCATCGAGATGCCCGAGTCCATCTCAGAGGGTCAGTTTGCGAACCTTGTTATGATCGCGCACTCGCCGGAAGAGTTCGTGATAGACTTTTGCTTATTTCTGCCAGCCATGAAAGCCGCGCGTGTCAAGAGCCGGATCATCCTCACGCCGCACCACGCCAAACGGATGCTGCAAGCCCTTACGGAAAATATGGGCCATTATGAGGATCGGTACGGAATCCTTGGAGACCACAGGGAAGCCAAGCACTTCTACTTTGGCCGTTCCCGTGCTGGAGAAGCGTAGCCTGCAGCAGGCCACAGCGCCATCCACCTACCTCTGCTCCGTAGTCACTCGAGCAGCTTCACAACGAGTCCTCAAGGTGCATAGGGCAGGCAGAGCTTGGCCTTCAGCCACGCGGTTACCGACAACACCAGACTTGCGAGCACACACCGGCTCTTGTCTCGGTGCGCCGCCACCGTAGCCGGATACCTCCAGCACGGCGCTGCGAAGCGTTTGCAAGGTCCTGAGATGCCCCTGCATGCCCGTAAGTGACGGATGTAAACACCGCTGTTAAGCTGTATCGTATACAAGACTAAATGTGAGACCTGCCTCATCATCACCTCCGAGTACGGGCCATCATGGCGAGCGCAGCGAGCGCAAACAGCAGGTGCGGCAGGATGGCGGTAGCGGCCGGATGGAGGTCCCCAAAGTACCCGAACGGTTCGATAAGCTTCTGCGCCGCCAGATAGCAGAATGCCAAAAGAAGACCCAGACCGACACGCATCGCCTGGCCGCCACGGCGGCGGCGCAATGCGATCGGAACCGCAAGGAGCACCACCACTAGGTGAGCCAGTGGATACGTGAACTTGGTATAGTAGCCGACCTCCGCGCCTCCGATGCTGGTGGCGCCGGTTCGTCGCAATGATGCCACGTATTCCCTTGCCACAGGAAGCGTCATGGCCTCAATGTCCCGCTCCGTGCGGGCCAAGTCGCGCGGCAGAACCATCAGCACAGTGTCCACGTCTGCCAGCTCCCGCCGGTGCTCCATCCTAGGACCAAACGTGCGCGCTGTGGCATGAGGCAGGTGCCACAATGAATCACGCCACATCATCTGCTGCGCATCCACGCGCCCGATGAGCCGGCCCGCACCGTCAAAGTGTTGCAAGACCACCTGATACGCGATACCCGCCCGACGATCAAAGTAGCCGACCAACAGCGTGCCGCTTGGCCCGTTCTGCCGATATACGTCGCTCACATCTATGCGGCGAGGCGCATCCTTCAGGTAAAGCGCATCCCAACGCAGTACGGTCTGGTTGGTGATCGGGGCCACATAGCCGTTAAATCCCACCATGAGCACCGACAAAGTCAGCCCAAGCCAGATATACGGCACAATAAGGCGGGAAAGGGATACGCCTCCGGTCTGCAACGTGATAATCTGGAGCGTCTGAGCCAACGCACCGGTCACATAAACCACGGCCAGAAACAAGGCCAACGGCGAAATCAAGCGAACGATTTCCGGGACGTAGCTGGGATAGTATTCCGTGTGCAGCTGCGCCAGCGGCGCCTTCCGGTCCAAAAAGTCGTCGATATACTCCAGATAGTGCAGGAGGATAAAGAAGACCACCAGCCCGCCTATCAGCAGCACGTAGGTCCGCAGCACGCGGATCAGGATGTGCCGGTGAAATATCGTCATACAGTCTTGACGCAGTTGAGGCAGTAAAAGTGTACCTTTGGCCCTGTATCGTGTTCATATCCGCCCTAGTGCTTTGCTCCAACCGCCAGGAACTGTTCCAACCGTATGAAGCTGCACGAATACCAGGCCAGAGCACTACTTGACTCCTACGGCGTGGCGCAGCTGCGCGGCGAAGAGGCAGTCACCGCAGACGAAGCTACCGAAGTGGCTCGGAGACTGGCCGCAGATGGGGCCCGCCGCTTCGTGGTCAAAGCCCAGGTCCATGCTGGAGGGCGCGGCAAAGGGGGTGGCGTCCGACTCACCGACAGCCTCGATGGCGTGCGACGCGTCGCTCAACAGATGCTGGGCATGAACCTAGTAACACACCAGACGGGCCCAGGCGGGGTACCGGTGCGCAAAGTGCTGGTGGTAGAGGCGGTGGACATCGCTAAGGAATACTATGTCGGCATCACGTTGGACAGGAGCCGCAGCATGAACGTGCTGATGGCTTCGACCGAAGGTGGCGTAGAGATTGAAAAGGTCGCCGCCGAAACGCCAGAGAAGATTCGCAAGACTTGGGTGGATCCGGGTACGGGGCTACTACCCTTTCAGGCACGGGCGGTGGCATTCAATCTTGGCTTCCGTGGCCGGCAGGCCCGCGCCGCAGCGCGCCTCGTTACGGGTATGTATGACGCGTTTACCGCATGCGACGCCTCGCTGGCGGAGATCAATCCGCTGGTGCTTACGCGTCAGGGCCAGGTGCTGGCGCTTGATGCTAAGCTCACGTTAGATGACAATGCGCTGTTTCGGCACCCAAAGCTGGCGGCGATGCGCGACCCCACCGAAGATGATCCCTTGGAGGTCGCTGCCAGCGGCCATAACCTCAACTACGTCAAGCTTGACGGCAACGTGGGGTGCATGGTCAATGGCGCCGGCCTGGCGATGGCCACGATGGATATCATCAAACTGTCGGGGGGCAACCCGGCCAACTTTCTGGATGTGGGAGGAACCGCCAGTGCGGCGACGGTGGAGGCCGGCTTCCGCATCCTTCTTTCGGACAGGAATGTGCGTGCCGTCCTGGTCAACATCTTTGGCGGCATTGTGCGCTGCGATCGAGTTGCTCGCGGCGTCGTAGAGGCCGCCCGCAACGTGGGCATGAGTCTGCCGCTCATAGTCCGCCTGCAGGGTACCAATGCCGCCGAAGGGAGGCGCGTCCTGGAGGAGAGTGGGCTTGCGTTGGTGGCCGCCACCCACTTCGCAGACGCTTCTAAGAAAGTACGTCGAGCGCTGGCCTCGTGAAACCGCCAACCACCGTCAGGGCACTCCGGCCAGGGGGTGAGATCGAGATTCGCGAAGGACTTGCGGGGCTCACGGCTGGGCGAATCACCGTGTTGTACCGGCGCGCGCCGCTCTTACGTCCGGTTTCGGATCCGAAGAAGCTGTGGGCGATGTTTGAGCGGTCCTCGCTGGTCCTCACCGCGTGGCGGGGCCGCCACCTTGTGGGTATCGCGCGCGTCCTTTCTGACGGCGAGCTTTACAGCATCCTGGTGGATCTGGCTGTCGAGCCAGACATGCAGGGCCATGGCATCGGGAAGCTGCTGGTCCGCTCGGTGCTGGATCGGTGCCAGGGCACGGACCTCCTGTTGCGCGGCAGCATCGGGGCGCTATTCGCCCATGTGGGGCTACAATCCGTCACCGACGCCTGGGTCGTGCCCGGTTGACGATGACCCGCCAGCCGTTTATTGGAACCCGTCCAAGGTTTGCGCGAGAGAGATAGAACGCACGGGTTTACCTGCGGCCGAATCCGCGATCGCGCTCCGACTTTGGCTGGCGCAGGCGCAAGAACTCGCTCAGGCGCCCGCTCTTGACATGCAGGTCAAACCCCCACGACTGAAACACGCCAAACGGCACCCATCGAAACCCCAGATCCCAGCACTCAAACTCCTTGGAAATGTTCAGGGTGGTCGTCACTAACTTGCCCTGCTCGAAGTCGTAACCCGTCTGGCCTTGCACACGCCATGTGGGTGTCAGTGAGAAACTGAATCGCGTGTTGATGGTAGCGCTGCGCGTAAGTTTGGTAAGCGGACGACTTAGGCGATAGCCAAGGTCCACATTGAGCATCCACCCCTGCGTTACCAGACGCTGGGGGCTGGTACCAAACGGGTTGCCGACGCCTACGTCGGCGGGGCGGTCAAAGGTCGGCATCTCTTCGGTTGCCTGTTCTGTGACCGACAATCGAGATTGGCGCTGGCTGCCACGCAGCTGCATGCTGCCCCGTATTGAAAGTTGGGTCAACCGCGCAAACCGGAAGTGGCGCAAAGAGAATATATAGTCATGCACCTGGCGCGTACCATTGGCGTTTAGGCCATAGGGCGAAAAGGACCCCGAAACGTTCAGGTTGACCCTGCCTAGCACGTTTGTGCGTGCCGAGAAACGGATGGGAGCCATGTTGAGCGAATCAGCCGCTAAGTTGTAGCTGCTGCTCACATTTACGTTGAACAGCTTGAGCACGCGGCTTTGTTCTTCGCCGGTAGAATCCACGCGCACGCGCTTGGTCTCGAAAATGTTGTCGACACCAAACGTTAAAGAGCGCGACCGTCCAGACTGGACACCCTGCACGACCGCATATCGTCGCGGGACAGCCTCGCCCGACGCCAGCGTATCCACCACAGGCGCGCCGTCTGCGTCCGTCAGTACGCGCGCATAGCCCCACAACGGTTCCAAGAAGTCCGGGCGCCACGAAAACCCCGCCCGCGGACGCACCGTGTGCCGCAGGCCCCGGTACGGTCCTGCCTGCACAGGAAACAGCCCGTACACCGTAGTGTTGGCCGACATGCCCAGACTGAATTGGCGCAACGCAAAGAAGCCGTCCACCCTCTGGCGCCGCGTGACCCCGGTGGAGTCTACTTGGCGCCGATCCGTCTCCAGGTACCATTCCTCGCTATAGTTCACGTTTGGAGACACGTTGAGCCGGAAGGGTCCGATAAGCGGCAGACTGCTGATCGCAAACGGGGCGGACAACGGCACCCGGTGCGTGGCTCTGAAGTCCAGTCTGCTGCCTTCCTCGCCGGTCGCACGCTCGTACGTCGCCTGATCCACCAGCGCATCCCACCAGTGCGTCCTAGCAGGCGTCCCGTCCGCTAAGGTGTCGCCGCGCGCGATAAGCTCCGCGTCGCTTAGTGGTCGATAGTTGAATCTGTTATAGATTCGTGAATTGAGGCTGTACTGAAGACGCTCGTACCAACGTGAGCGGTGGGAGGCACTGGAGTGCTTAAAGGGTGTGCGCGTGCTTTGAGAAAATGCCAGCTCTGGTAGCGCCAGATCCGTCATACCAGTGGAAAGCACTTGGTTCTGGCGTGCTGTCAAGGTCAGCGAGCGACCTCCGCTAAAGCGCCGGCTGTAGCGCACAGACGATCCCACCGACTGGCGCACGTTGTCGTCATACTGATCCGACACCGTTTGCAGATAGCTGCTTGAAGTCAGGTTGACGTTGCCCGTGAGGCGCTCGCTTGGACTCAACTGCTGGTTGTGCGTCCACGCCAGCCGGATACTGTTGCGTACCACCACATCTGGGTCGTCCCGCTCGCCGCTGCGCTCGCGCACCATGTCAAAGTCGAGCGTGCCCGAATAGCGATTCCGTCTGTTGTAGCGGAATGTAGGGTGCACCTGCCAACTTCCCTTCGTCCACAGACCGAACCGCGCCTGGATGTCAAGGTAGTCATTGATGGCCCAGTACCACCCCCAGTTTCGCAGGTAGAATCCGCGCTGGTCTTCGCCATATTCCGGCGCCAGAAGCCCGCTTCTGCGACCTTCTTGGTAAGGCAGAAAGCCAAATGGTAACCAGAAAGGCGTGGGGATATTAAAAATGAAGAGGCGTATTGGACCGGAATAGACCCACTTCTGGTCCACAACCTTCATTTTGGAGGCCCGCAGCGAATACGACGGTGTCTCGTCCCGTGCACAATTGCACGTGGTATAGACGCCATCTTGCACGAAGATGGTGCTATCTTCGCGCACCTTCGCCACCCCCGCCTGGATGAACCCCTCGCTGAACTGAGTCCTTGCCTGCACGATGCGGCCCCGGCCCGAAGCTAGGTTGAACGACAGTGAAGCGCCCTCAAACGACTCTTCTCCCTGTGTGAAGCGAGGGCGGCCCACGGTCCCGGTGTCGGACCGGACGCTCTGCGCCTTTACCAGATCCTTATCGAAGTGGATGGTGATGACGGCGGCATCCAGCTGAGCATCCTCGTAGCTGACCCTTGCCGCCCCTACAAGGCGTGCGCTGTCGCCGTTTGCTTCCGAGAAGCGCAGGATCAGCGAATCCGTCGCACCGAAAGTGACCGGCTGCACCAATCGGTCCTGCGCCCTAGCCGTCTGCGCAGTCAGAAGCAGCACCAGCGTCAGCGCGAAGCATCGACCTGCCCGCCACGTATCGTCCCTAGCGACGCTATATGTCCCCGCTGGTGGACCCATGCGAGTCGGCGTGGTCAAACACGAGGTGGGCGGCTCCCAGCATGCCAGCCTCATTGCCGAGTGTCTCCTGCAAAATGGTGACACCCTCCCGCATGCCAGGCTTGACAAATTCCAGGACCGCCTGACGGGCTGGCTCCAGAATGTGCTCCCCTGCTCCAGATACGCCGCCGCCGATCACCACGACACGGATGTCCAAAAGGTTGATGCATGCGCCCAGCACACACCCTAGTTTGTGACCTGCCCAGCGCAAGATTGCTGTTGCTGCTGCGTCTCCCTGAATAGCCGCCTCAGAAAGCATGGCTGGCGCTAGCGCAGCTAGATCGGATCCGGCCATCCGCCGCAAGAGGGGGCTGCCCTCAGCCTGCACATGGTTGCGCGCATGCTCAGTAAGGTACCGCTGCCCGATATATGCCTCGATGGCGCCGGCTACGCCCGCACGGTCTATGGGCCCGGCAAAATTGATCGTCATGTGGCCGATCTCCCCGGCCGCCCCGGTGGTTCCCCGAAACACCTCCTTATCCATGATGATGGCGCCACCGACACCGGTGCCGAGCGTCACCATGATAAAGGAGGCATGTGGGCGTCCGGCTCCGTAGTGTGCGGACCCCAGAGCTGCGGCGTTGGCATCATTTTCCACCACGACGGGCCAGGATGTGCCAAGGCGCTCCCGCAGCGCTGCGCGCACATCGATGCGGCCCCAGGACCGGATGTTGGGTGGATGGATCAGTGTCTGGCGCGCCAGATCCACGGTGCCAGGGGCACCCAGCCCGATGCCGCGGACATCTGCCTGTGGCCGCTCCGCCAACAGTGCACGAACAGCATGGCAGATCTGACCCAGCACATGACTTGGCCCATGGTCCGCGCCCGTATCCATGCGTACCGTGGCTATGATGCCCGCGCTGCGCCTCACTAGTGCCGCCTTGAGGCTGGTGCCACCCAGATCCGCTCCTATGGCACAAATGCTCACAGCCTATTCCGCAATTCGGTAAACGGTTTCTCCTTTGCGGCGCATGCCGTACTGTTCGCGCGCGATTTTTTCAATTTCCTCATCAGTGGGCGATACTTCGACGCTCACCTTCAGGGCTTTTATCTCCTTTCGCAGGCGCTCGTTTTCGGCTTGCACGACTTCATATTCCCGGCTCCACCGCTGCCTTTTCGCCAGGCTAAACGTGTCGAAGTACACGAACCAGAGTGCTCCGACTACTGCCAGCGCTAGTGCCAGAAAGGTGCGCGAAAGCCTTGTCGGAACTGCCGTCTTGGTCGCCATACGCCGGTACCCTGATAAGTTGGTGCTATAGGGGACTATCTGCGTACGGCTAGGCTTCTTGGCCCACTGAAGCGTGCTGCGCTCCCCAGCTCCTCTTCGATGCGAAGCAGCTGGTTGTACTTCGCCAGACGGTCGCTGCGACTGGCCGAGCCCGTCTTGATCTGCCCAGCACCGGTGGCTACTGCCAGGTCGGCGATGGTCGTGTCCTCTGTTTCGCCGGAGCGATGACTGATCACCGTGCGCAATCCGTTGGCGTGCGCCATCTCGATGGTCTGCAGGGTTTCTGTCAGGGTACCGATCTGGTTCAGCTTGATCAGTATCGCGTTACCGGCCTTGCGCGTGATACCTTCTTTGAGGCGGCCGGTGCTGGTCACAAAGAGGTCATCACCTACCAGCTGCACTCGATCGCCCAGGATGCTTGTTAGCAGCGTCCATCCTTCCCAGTCATTCTCATCCATACCATCCTCAATGGACACGATGGGATAGGCATCCGCCCAGCGTTCCCAGAGCGCCACCAACTCCCCAGAGCTCTTACGCACGCCGGGATCGCTTTTCCAGAAGACATATGCACCGTCCTGATACATTTCGGACACTGCCGGATCCAGCGCAATAAAGATGTCTTTCCCCGGCGCATAGCCAGCCTTAAGCGCAGCCTCGAGGATTACTTCAATAGCCTCTTCATTGGCACGCAGGTCGGGAGCAAAGCCACCCTCGTCACCCACCGCCGTGCTGTAGCCCTTCGCGCGAAGCACCAGCTTCAGGTGATGAAAGACCTCCGTTCCCATACGGAGCGCCTCGGTGAAGGTCTCCGCTCCGGTGGGCATGATCATAAATTCCTGCATGTCCACGCGGTTATCCGCATGGCGCCCGCCGTTGATGATATTCATCATGGGTACCGGAAGCAGGTTGGCGTCTTTGCCTCCGATGTAGTGGTACAGGGGCATGCCCTCTGAGCGTGCTGCGGCTTTGGCCACCGCGAGAGAGACTCCCAGGAGCGCATTCGCACCCAGTCGACCTTTGTTCGGGGTGCCGTCCAGCGCAATGAGCGCTAGGTCCGCGGCGACCTGATTCAACAAGTCACGTCCCTTGAGCGCCCGGGCGATAACAGTGTTGACGTTCTCGACGGCCTGCAGTACTCCTTTGCCCATATACCTAGCAGGGTCGCCGTCACGCAGCTCCACTGCTTCGTATTTGCCGGTGGAAGCGCCGCTGGGCACAGCTGCACGCCCCATCACACCGTTTGCTGCCGTCACATCTACCTCTAAGGTGGGGTTGCCGCGGCTGTCCAGAATTTCACGCGCGGTCACGCGCTTTATCTTGGTCATAAGGTATCAGTCGTGCTCCGCTCGAAAACGCTGGTGCGGAAAGGGCTGGGCAAGGGAAAAGTAGAAAACGAGGGCCAAGCGTCCCCTGTGGGTGCCATCATCGAGGCACACCGAACGCGCAAGACCCCTCAAGATACGAGTGCTTGCCCATAGTACTGCGCACACAGGAGGAGGCACCATCCGATAGCGCCTTCCTTTCCGTTGCTGACCGACGTCGGCGCCGCGCGGTGAGCGATGCCAGAAGACTGCGGGTTGTCGGCTACTGCTGACGTACCGTAGTGGTACCACTGATCGTCAGGCCGCGGCACGAGTAGCTGACCTGCGTTGACTCTCCCTCAGTCCATTTCTTGACGTAGAAGATGTCTTCTGCGGTAGGGAACGCGGTCTTCATGCGCGCAGCCCCCGCGGCGTCGCCAGCCCGGCTGTAGGCATCGGCAATGAGCCAGAATACCGCGGCCTGCTCGCGGCCTTCGATGCCGCATGTGGAGGCCGCCGTGGCATAGAGGTTGGCAATAGCCAATCTTGCCGCCGAGTACTCAGGGTCCAGTTCCAGAGACTGGCGGTAAAACGATGCGGCCTGCCCAAAGCTCTCCTGGTCTTGGTGCGCAATACCCATGTTGTGGAGGTCTTCGGCCACAATCTCCACGTCTGGCAGCGCTTTCAGCTGTTCGAAGACCGCCATAGCTTCTTCCGCATTGCCATCTTCGAGATACATCTTCGATACCAGGCGCAGCACATTGGGCTTTGGATCCAGCGCCAGAATCTGAGGCGCTAGTGCTAACATCTCGTCGTGATAGGCTTCCTGCTGATACAGCTCAAAAAGCTGCACGGTGAGTTCTGGATCCCCCGGCTTAGCCTTCAGCTGTTCTTCCAAAAACCCGATCTGCTCCGTAGGCGGAATCACCGTAAAGTATTTGGCAACCAGCCCTTTGACGCCGATTTCCTCGCCGCGTGTGTCATTGAGTTCCCGCAGCAAGTCCAGTGCGCCGCCCAGATCCCCTTTCGTGTACAGGTCCCCCACGAGCACATCCAGGTAGTATGGATCCAGCGTTGACGCATCCAAGCGGTAGCATTCCCAATAGGCTTCGATGGCTTCTTCTTTACGGTCGTCGAGTGCGCCGATATGCTGCTGTATGAAGCGCCCTTTGCGCAATACCCACTCGAAGGGATCCACCTCGGCTTCAATGCTTTGCAGCACCGGTATGGCGCGGTCCAGAATTGCCAATGCGCTATCCAGATAGACCCGCTTCTGCGCCGGTTCCTCTTCCGCCTCCGCGAGCGCTCCGTAGATCACCACGGCGCGATCAAAGTTCTGATCCTTATTGCGGTGGAACCCTGGATCATTCTCCAGGAGCCAGTGAAGGTTTGGCAGTGCGTCGACGTAGTTCTTTGCCTTGAAGTTCTCGAAGTACAGGGTATAGTGCATCGCCGATTCCGGGTCCAGGTCACGCGCCCCCTGACCGTGGGCGGCCTGCGGCACGGTGACAAACACCAGAGCCAAGGATGCGATCAGCGCAAAGACAGTGTTCTTCATAGCAAACGAACAAATGTTAGCAGGCAACAAAGTACGACAACGGTACCGCATTATCCGAGCCTACGTTTCAGGAACCACCTCTCGCCCACATTGAGCGTGGCAGATAGGGTCACGAACCGGTCTCGTACTAGGATGCCGGAGGTGCTTCCCCGCTGCCCGATCTGCAGGTTGATGTCGAGCCGCGTTCCGCCAAACATGGTGGGTAGGCTAAATCCTGCGGTGACGGCACGTGTAGTTATATCCTGACCCGCGACCGGGCTGATATATCCGTTATCGATATAGAATCCAAGCCGGTAGGCGATGCGCTCCAGATATGGCTCCTGTACGTTACCAGCGGCTGGAAGGTATTCCACCCCGGCGGAAAGCCGCTGCCGATCGCGCAGGGCACCGGGCACTAGGCCCGAGAGCTCCACATCACTTTCAAAGCGGGTCCAGGGAGCATAGGACCAGTCGGCTGTAAAGGTCCACGTGTTGCGTGTCGCATAAGCAATCCCAATTGCGGTGCGCGCAGGGAGCGTGATGTCGCCCGATTTCAACGTACCGAGCGTGTCGGAATCCAGACTCTCGCCGACCGTTCGCACCCGATGGGCCGCAAGCGTGGCTGGCAGCGTGATCGAAGCCGCGGCGGACAGCTCTGCCTCCTCGCCTGCCGCTATCGCTGCGATGACCCCTGTGGTGAGCGCCAGGCCACGCATGCGCGTAGTGCTCGCTAGGTTGGTGGGAATGAGTAGAGGCGAGGCGAAAGAGGTACGCCGGGACTCTTCGAGGATACCGAACAGGTAGTCCAGACTCGTGCCCATGCTGACTCGGGGCGCGATCCGGTAGCCCACCCCCAGGCGCAGCTGCTGCAAGCCGCCGGTACCTTGGGAAACTATCGTGTAGGGGGTATCGCTTCGCGTCGGATCCAGGGCAAGGTCTCCGGTCGCGGTCACGCGGTAATTCATCCGCGAAAACGGTTCGAAGGCGAAGCCAAGACCCAGCGAGTTGCTCTTGAGCGGTAAGCCAAATTGGAGGGCACTAAACGAGCCACTTCGCAGCTGCTTTGTGCGACTACTGCGGTCCGAAGTGCTGATGTTGTCAAAGCGCATGCCGCCGGAAGCACGCACCATAAACTGGCGACTCAGCGCCGCCGGGTTGGCGTAGTTCGCGAAGTTGAGCGACCAGAGCGCGTGCCCGCCGCCACCCATCGCCTGGGCACGAGAAGACGGAAAAGACCGGAGCTCCCCCAGCAAGTACCGCGAATAGAGGGAGCCGTCATTGCGGCTCTGACCGGACACGGGCAGCGCGCTTGCGGATGCCGCAGCGGTGATTGCTAGAAGGACCCAACAGAGTCTGTTCATCACTTCGATCCAAGGATGAGGCGCAGCTCGGGCGCAAAATCCTCGCCAGCCAGACCGTGCAGCACCAGCGCGTTAAGGCTGTTCTCGAGCACTGGCGCGCGCAGCTCCAGGAACTCATACTCATTCAGGCCGAACAGCTCCCTATAAAAGTAGGCGGCCATGTCGCCGCCGCTGAAGGCGAAGATGCCCTCTTCGGAGAGACGCGCCTGGCTTACCAGCAGCGCTGCCGCCTCCCCTTCCTGCACAGCAACCAGCTGCAGCACATCCAGTTGGGGGCGCTCAAAGTCTCCAGGCACCTCCTGGACCGCCAGCGTGTCCGCATATATCAGCAACACGGCGCCATTGATGGGCTGCGAAGCAAACGCATCCAGATCAAATTCGATGCGCACCGCCGGTCCCGTGCCATCCTGCATCACTATCCGGTGCTCCGGCGGCATCGGGTCCGAGAGTCGCACGGTCGTAGTAAGTCCTTTCTGGAACGCGAACGAGGTGGAATCGTCGGCGCTGTGCACTCGCAGCATAGTCCCGGTGCTGACAAACCCAACGACCGCTCCGCCGCTGACGGGGGTCAAAGCCAGCCCGTGAAACAGCGAGTCGGCATTGCTCAGCTTCAGCGTGTCCGCCACCGAGTCTACCCACTCCTGGGGTAGCGGGATCTCCACCAGCGTGTCGTTAGCCAGAAAGGTGTGCGTCATCACTTCGGGTCCAAGCATCAGCGATGTGTCCGCTTTAACACCGGCGGGGGCCCACGTCTCCAGGATGTCATGGACTGCCACCGTTACCATACTGGCTGTGTCACCGTAGGCATAGGTCCGCGGAAGCAGCAGCGAGGCCCCGACGAGGTCGGGAGCTGAACCGCCGAAGTCGGGAGTAAAATCCATGTATGCGGTCGCGGTCACCGAACCCGTCAATGGATCGTCCACCATGCCCGCCAGGACACGCGCAGACTGTCCGGTGATGTCTGCGAACGGTTTCGACGTGAACAATACCGGAGCTACCGGGCGCACATCGGGTTCCTGGCCGCCGCCTACAAGGTCGGCACCCAGATCAGAAGCCGGGTCCGTGCAGGCACCAGCCAGGACCAGCACCAAAGGTACGAAGGCACAAAGGCGGAACATAAAGGCAAGGAAGCTTAAAGAGCGATCGGCCGCGAAGTGGTCAGACAACGCGCCTACCGCGTCCTTCGTACGCGGCGACCGGTGAAATCATGCCGACCGCCATTAGTTCAATGCGGCGCGTCCAGTCAATTGTTATGGGACGCAACTACTGTGCCAAGTTCGCTTGTCCGGCTGCGTACAGGTCTACCGCTTGCGCCACCAATGCATCGTGCTCTGCGCTTAGCCGCACATGGCCGTTGCGCGCAGCGCCGCCCACAACGGCTGGATCCACGCTGGATGGATAGGCGATGGCATCTGCATGGCTGACCCCGAGCTCGGAGACGCTCAGACCTTTGTCTGCACCGTCGAACGGCTCGCCGATGCGCCGGATCAGGGCCAGCGTCATTTTTGCATTGGCCTGGATCTCGTCCGGTGAATACACTACACATGCATCCTTGAACATCTCATCTTCCCGCCACTTACGGGCCACCAGCACCGGAAGCAGTCCGCTGATCCACCCGAGCGCATGCACGACATCCGGCTTCCATCTCAGCTTGCGGATGGTTGCCAGCACAGCGCGGGTAAAGAACAGGCTCCGAGCCGCATTATCTTTGAATAGGACGCCTTCGCGATCCTGGTGCAGCCCTTTGCGCTTGAAGTAGCGGGTGTTGTCCATAAAGTAGACCTGCAGCCGGATACCCGGAATAGAGGCTACCTTGACTTTGAGGACCTCGTTCCTTTTGCCCATAACGATGGGCGTACCGCAGAGGCGGATCACTTCGTGCAGGCGGTTGCGGCGCTCGCTGATCGTACCGTACCGAGGCATCATGATGCGCACCTCGAAGTCACCACTATCGTGCAGCAGTTGCGGAAGGTGTCTTGACAGAGAGCCGATTTCGCTGGCTTTGGCGAAGGGCTCCACTTCCCCACTTACAAAGAGTACTTTTGTCCGCTGTCCCATGCGAGCTGCCTGCTTGATTGGCGCCCTTGCGCCTTCGATGTACCAACGACGGCTGGCGGCCAAGTTACCGGATCGATCTGCAGTAAGAACGGGCCGCTAGAAAGGGCCTTGTAAAGGTACAGCACGCGCCGCTTTTTCTCCAAGTCGACTGGGTTGTACTTTTGTTAGATTTTCACGAAATCACTGTACTGGGTCCGCCGTCGCGGGTTGAATGGCATGGGAGCGGGCGGTTTTCTGTACCCTGCACATCTTAGCCACGTACATGGGGCCCATGCTGCAGCAGCCTGTCCTCTTATTATGGACCACGATTTAAGCCAGCGAAGTCCGGTGCCGGGAACGCTATTTGAGCGCACTCGTGTGCTCATCTTTGAGGATCCTGCGGAGGTCGCCAGCCAGGTGGCGCGCTGCATTGCTCGCCTGATTCGGCGGCGCGCTGACCGCGGACAGCTAACCGTGCTTGGCCTGCCTACGGGTTCTACACCCATCGGGGTATATAAAGAGCTGATCCGCCTGCACCGCGAGGAGGGACTCGACTTCTCTACAGTTGTGACCTTCAACCTTGACGAATATTACCCGATCAGTCCAGACAGTCTGCAGAGCTACCACCGGTTCATCCACGAAAATCTTTTCGATCACATCAACGTTCCTGCGCATTATATCCACGTTCCGCGCGGCGACTTGCCGGTAGCGGAGTTGGATGCCTATTGTACGGCTTATGAGGAGAGGATCCGCGAGTGCGGCGGGCTGGACTTGGTGCTGCTCGGAATCGGGCGCAGCGGCCATATAGGATTCAACGAACCGGGGTCGCGTCGTTCTACGCGTACGCGTGCGGTGATTTTGACCGAGCTTACACGCAAAGATGCGGCGAGCAACTTTTTTGGCGACGCGAACGTGCCGCGCCAGGCCATCACTATTGGCGTAGGCACCATTCTGGATGCCCGTCAGATCATCCTGATGGCAACCGGGGAGCACAAGGCCGACATCATCCAGCGGTCGGTAGAAGGGCCGGTGTCCGAGGAGGTGGTGGCCTCGTTTCTGCAGGAGCATCCGCTTGCATCGATCTACGTGGATCGTCCAGCGGCCAGCTCGCTGACGCGGGAGAAGAAGCCGTGGCTGGTGTGTGATCCCTCCTGGACTTATGAGATGGCCAAGCGTGCTGTCTTATGGCTTTCTGAGCACTTGGGCAAAGCGCTGCTCCGCCTGGAGGCTGCGGACTTTCACCACAACCATTTGCACACCTTGGTTTACGCCTGGCCGGACATTGACGCATTGTGCATGGCGGTCTTCGAAGATTTGAGAAAGCGCATTGCATACGCGGACGATCTGCCCTCAAAGAAGCGGGTGATCCTGTTCAGTCCTCACCCTGACGACGATGTCATTTCTATGGGTGGGATGCTGGCCAAGCTTGTACGCAATGGTAATGAGGTGACCGTGGCCTACATGACGAACGGATCGGTGGCGGTGTTTGACGCGGACGTTGCCCGTTATTTGGGGTTTATCGAGATGAGCTGCCGCGAGATCGGGCTTGCGGGTGAGGCTGCGACAGCATTCCAGCGGCACAAGGCGCGTATTGAGCGTTTCTTTCAGGCCAAAAAGCCGGGCGAGGTGGATCCTGCGGAGATCCAGCACCTGAAGGCCAACATCCGGTATTCGGAGGCGATCGCTGGCATTGAGGTGATGGGTTTGACGGCTGCACATGCCCGCTTTCTGGATCTTCCGTTTTACCAGACGGGTCGCATCAAGAAGAAGCCGATCGGCGACGCGGACATTCAGATTCTGCTTGAGTTGCTCCAGGAGCAGCGTCCGCACCACCTGTTTGTTGCTGGAGATCTATCCGACCCGCACGGCACGCACCGTATGTGCTATGTCGCTATCCAGGGAGCGCTGGCGCTTTACCGAATGCTGCGGGAGGATTCGCCCGATATCTGGCTGTACCGTGGCGCGTGGCAGGAGTGGGAAATCCACAAGGCCCACATCTTTCTGCCTTTGTCAAAGGCGGAGATGGCGCGCAAGATCGAGGCGATTTTCAAGCATGAGAGCCAGAAGGACCGGGCCATGTTTCCGGGTGCGCACGATGAGCGCGAGTTCTGGCAGCGCGCGCGCGACCGCAACACGGCAACCGCCAAGGCGCTCAATCGGTTAGGGTTGCCGGAGTTCTATGCGGCCGAGGCCTTCGTTATCGCGCGCGAGCTCTAGGGCTCAAGCCCCAGCTGGGGCGTCCAGATCGAGCGGGAGAGTGCGACATAACCGCCAAGGCGCATCGTTCGACCTTCCTGACACTTTCCCTCATTCTTATCTGACCAGCTACTTGATCTCTTCTGGCGGTCTGGAGTACCCGAAGCCTTACAGGTGGCAGAATGCCAGCCCGCGCTTTTCCAGATACCTCTGGTGATACTCTTCTGCCTCATAGAAGGGCGCCGAAGGCACGACGTCGGTGACGATCGGCTGCTTAAAGCGCGGCGCATGCCGCATAAGAGCCGCGCGCGCGGCTGCCCTTTGCGCTGGAGTATGCCAAAATATCACTGACCGGTACTGTGTGCCCTTGTCTGGCCCTTGCCGGTTGAGCGTGGTCGGATCGTGATTCTTAAAGTAGAGATCAAGAATCTGGGCATAGGCGATGCGTGTGGGATCGAAGGTCACTTCCACCACCTCGGCATGCCCGGTCTGGCCAGTGCAGACCTGCTGATATGACGGATCAGTCTTGTGGCCTCCGCAATACCCTACGCGCGTGGCCACCACGCCGTCCGTACGGCGAAACAGCGCTTCGATGCCCCAGAAGCATCCGGCCCCCAGCGTCGCCTTTTCCATTCTATGCTGCGCAGTTTGTCTCGGCGGACCGCTTCAACCCCAGCCTGCCTGTCAGGATTCAATGTCAGCAATTATTCGCTATATTGCATTGGCTTCTGTAAGCCAGAGCAACGTGACAACCATGAACATCATGAACAGACGTAGGCTAATTGCAGGGTTGGTGGTGACCAGCGCGGCCCTTGTTGTAGCACAGACGAGTTGGGCGCAGGTCGGCGTAGGCGCCGAAGCCCCTGAGGGCGCCACAGTTTTTTTTGACGGCACTCGTGACATGCTAGATGCCAACTGGACCTATTGGGAAGGCCCGCGCTTCGCGGCAGAGATGCCTATCAAGTGGCAGATCGTGGATGATCCGGTCGATGAAGGTACGGTCGTTAGCAGCCTTGACTCTGCGGCGGTCGGAGGACTCTACGGAGCGGCGGACATCGTCACGAAACAGAAGTTTCGGGATTTCCGGTTGCATATCGAGTTCTTGGTCACTCAGGAGGGCGGTAACAGCGGTGTGTATTTGCAGAACCGATACGAGATTCAGGTGCTTGACGGAGACTCCACGAAGCACGGTATGGCGGCGGTCATCAACGAGGCAGCAGCGCCCTACCATCCGTACAATGGAACAGGGACCTGGAATGCGTACGATGTAGTGTTCCGTGCGGCCCGTTTCGAGGACACCACGCGGACGGAGCGTGCGCATGTTACGCTTTACTTCAATGGTGTGAAGGTGCATGCCAATCAGCCTATTGAGAAGGTCTGGGGTGGCAAGAATTCTGGACTTGACGGTGGCAATGACGAAGGTCGCGGCATCTCGGACACGCCAGGAGGCTTAAAGCTACAGGCGGAGGGGCACGATGTGCGCTACCGGAATATCTGGATTCAGGAGCTGGATCTATCGACGCCCGACACCGATTTCTGACGTCCGCCTCTGAGCGCAAGCTTTCCTGGAGCACACAAGGGTCGGCTCTGGCAGCTGCCTTAACCCAAGAGCGCCAGCAAGGTGCACCGCCAACTTGGAGCACGCAGCTTGTGCTGACGAAGATTCAGCCTTTGATTATAGTAGTGCGTAGGGTGCGCGATGCGGGCTACACGCCGATCGAACGCGACGCGGCGCGCCCAAGAGACTCAGTCCCCATGTTGAAAACCGGCAACCTGCAAGGTGCAGACACCGCCCAAGACTGGGGTGATGTGCAGGAGCCCACGCCTGCGCATACTACAGATCTTCGCTAGTTGCTGCCTCATCTGTGGACCACGCTTGGAACCTCCGCGACCCCACAGGCGCAGTCTCCCCCAGTGCACACCTGCGAGCAAGTCTTTCTGCACGACTTTTAAGCGCGCGACCTGCACCGCAGGGTGCAGGTACCCAAGCGTCTTGCGCTCGCCTTCTGGAAGCCTGCCCAGGGCGCCTGCTGGGCTGTTTCGGCAGCTGCTTTAGCCCAATAACCCCGACAAGGTGCGCTGCCAACTGAGCGTGCCCGCTGTCGATCTCGACTGAGCCGCCTACCTCAAGTTTGTCAATTTCCCTCCATGCGCAGCGAAATCGGAGTTTATTTTGTGGCAATATGGCCTCAAATTATATGTTATACCTATGATCCATATAGCTTTGATACCTTTTTTTCTCAAAAATACCCAATGTAGTGGAATGGTCCAGAACCATTTCGCTGCAAAGCCGTATATTGACGCATGGGCACCCGATACCCGCACGCTCACACGCATGTACATCCGCGCTAAGACACGCATCCTTAAATCAGGTGCCAAGGCCACCAGCTACGCGCTGGTCGAATGCCACCGTATCAAGGGCGCTCCTAAACAGCGGACTGTCCTCAACCTGGGCCAATCCTTCGCAATCCCCAAAGAACAATGGCGCGCATTGATCCTCCATATTGACGAGGGCTTGCGAGGGCAGAGCCGCCTAGCGTTTGAGAGTGAAGGCCTCCGCCATACCAGCGAGACCATCGTTGAGAAGCTGCTGGAAAAGGGCTACAACGTGGACGACCCACGCGACGACCGGGATGCTGTCATCATTGATGAAGTCCATCATACCGACACTCGTACCGTCGGAGGCGAATGTGTGGCTCTGAAAGCGTTGCAGCTGTTGGGATTCGCAAAGTTCTTGCGAATGCTGAAGTTGCGCGAAGATCAGATTCACCTAGCGACGGCGCTGGTGGTCGGGCGCATGCTCTCCCCCGGCAGTGAACGATATACGCATGAATGGATGCACGAACGATCCAGCATCCTGGAGTTACTGCACTGCGACCTCCCCAGTCTGAGCAGCCTTTACCGTATCGGAGATGCCCTCTACGAGCACCGTCAGTCGATCATGGATGCACTCTTCGGCACCACGAAGGAGCTCTTGGGATTCAGCGAAACCATTGCCTTCTTTGACCTGACCAATGTGTTCTACACGGGCCGCAAGAAAGGGGACTTGCTGCGGCATGGTCGCAGCAAGGAAAAACGGTCTGATTGCCCACTGGTGACGTTGGCCTTGATGATTGATGCATCGGGGTTCCCCCGCACGGCGGAAATCCTCCCGGGCAATGCCAGTGAGCCTGCCACGTTGCACCAGGCCATTGCACAGCTGAACGGAGCCAAGCCCACGGTGATTATGGACGCTGGCATCGCTACAGAGGCCAATCTGGCGTATTTGAACGAACAGAATCTGGACTGGATCTGCGTGCAGCGTACGAAGACCCCGCCGGTACCCAAAGACGCACCGGATCAAGTCTTCAAAACCGCCAGCGATGTTGACGTGCGTGCCTGGGCACTCCCAGACGAAGGAGGAGAACGGCGCGTGTATCTGCACAGTGAAGCCCGACAAGCAGTCAGCGACCAGATTGTTGGAGCCAAGCGTGTGAAGTTCGAGGAGGCCATCGCGCACCTGAACGCGGGACTTGCGCTGCCCAGACGTCTGAAAAACTTCGATAAGGTGCAGATCCGGGTGGGCCGACTCATAGAAAAGTACAAGCAGGTTGCCTACCAGTATGATGTTAAAGTGACCAGGAAGGCTGGCAGCACCCACGCCGAAAAGATCTGCCTCACACAGAGGCCTGCCTACGAGGCATGTACGGAGGCCCTCGGCGGGTATGTACTGCGCACCAGCCACGCAGAATGGTCGGTCAAGAAAATCGCACAGACCTATTGGCAGCTAGGAGAGATCGAACGCACGTTCCGCACCATGAAATCGGATCTCGGATTACGTCCGATCTACCACAGTCGGGACCTTCGCATAGAAGCCCACCTCTTCCTGTCCATTCTCGCCTTTCACGCAGCGCATCTGATACGCAGCCGTTTGAGAACCGTCGACATCCACAGCAGCTGGGGCACACTCAAGGTCAAGCTCAATCAGATGCATCGTGTAACAACCGTGCTCCCACAAAACGCAACCCATTGCACCCTGCTCAAGAAAGACCAGGACCTCAAGCCGTTCCACCGTAAAGTCTTCCGCGCGATGGGGCTCAAAACCGGCACGTACACCCGCAGAATGAAAGCAAGACGCCCCGCTAAAGGGCACGCGAACATGTAAAACACACGGGTAAAACCCGCCCTTCTGACCATCCCTGTATGTCAGGGATGTGTTACCTCACGTAAAAAATCCACTACATTGACAAACTTGGGCTACGCAGAGCGGTCAAGGCCCATCTTTCTCACTTGGGCTGACAGTCTCTTGGTTCCGGGGTCACGTTCGTCCTCATTTTCCACCTGGAGGGCGGATTGCGGTGCCTTTATCGCCCTTTGTCCTATCGGACTCGGGGAGGCGCACCATGCTACTATGCCTACGCCACCAATGCCCTTAGGTACATTCGCAGAATCCCCGAGTTCTCGCAACGCGCGGCGCTAAGGGCCGACGACATATTAACTTAGCCTGACCGGAACCATCGGCTCCGTCACTGCGCAGATGCTATGCACGCCAATAACCGGTCCCGCCTGAATGTCGGAAATAGTCCTTATTTACGTTTCACGTACCGCCCTTAACGCTGCTTTCGGTCTGGCCCTGTGCGAAGGGGCGCCGTACACGGGCGTCTTGCGCCGAGCCGTTGTCGATGAGGCCCTGATTGCGTACTCGAAGCGGGTACGGGCTGCCCAGACGGCACGCCTGAAAGCCGGCTCACGAGAACGCTCGTAGCCTTGCTCCTGGGCCAGACATACCGCTGCTATACAAAGAAGGCGGGCTATGCCCGCCTGCAGCGGATGTTCGTTAACGGTAAGTGGGTCCGCAACGGGGCGGTCGAACAATGCCGCAATGCACACAAGGTAGCAGAGAAGCATCCGAGCTATTTCACATTGACGAAGCTCTGGACGGCCGCCCGCAACGCCGATGAGCGCAATCTCGAGTTCGGCGTGACGGAGCAGCGTTCTGTGATCAGGGGCGTGACGGAGGTGCGCCAGGCTAACTGGTGCCAGTACAGGGAGTGAAAGTCTCCCGATGTGAAGGACTAACCATCCACGCATGTCCTCGAGCCGTGCGTTGGTACCCGCGAGGGTGCAGGCGAAGCGTCGGTAGAGGTGCGGGTGGGCAGGGCTAATGAGCACCGAAAATGTCATCGTCCGGGACGCCGAGGGTTTCTTCGTGGTCGAAGGCAACACCTTCTTTGCCGTTAATGGTGAGGCGGAGGAGGGTCCCGCGGTGTCCAAGAACCCAGGCACGCACGTACGTACTGCATCGGGACCTGGGAGGTCTCTCCACTACCCATCCCTTCGGGGAGGGTCGCCAAAGCGTAGGCTAAATGCTGATCGGAGGATGTACGGTGGAGAGAAGTCAGATGCGACCATAGTAGCTATGAAGCCAGCGAACAACGCGTGGATGACCACGGGGCGGAGCCGGTGGAGCCAAGGGTCGCACCCAAGGGGAAAGCGGAAAGCTGGATTCATGCCGGACTCTGGGCCGGATTACGTGAATCTGTCCAAGAGCTGTGGACTCAGTGCCACAGTCGGGGCGCAGGTGTACCGCTTACGGCTGGAGGTGGGTATCCCCACTTCCTAACGTCATGCGCGGGAGCGCGACCTGCGGGAAGAGCCGTGTGCGTTAACGCGCACGCACGGATCTGTGCGGGGCCCCAGGGGAAACCCTGGGGCTACCGCGATGGTTACAAGCGCTTTTTCAATAGGCACCATGCGCGCCCGCCGCGTTTCAGCGGCGACTTGGTGAAGAGCTTCAGGCTGCTACGGAAGCCCGAACGCGTCAGGCGCTAAGACTATCGCGTTTGCATCAAGGGCGTCGGGTACGTCCGTTTCACCGATCGGCGCGGGTTGATCAAGCGCCACGGCTGCAAGTTCGTGCGCATCGTGCGGTCTTCGCTGGGTACCGAATACACGATACAAGTCGTGTGCGAGCGCCTCGAGGCGCCAGAGAACAGCTGCGCAGACACACCGATGGCCGTGGACCTTGGCTGCAAGGCCATCGCGACGCTGGCGGATGGAAAGAGCTACGCGCCCATCAAAAAGAGTGCGCCCCGCAGGGACGCTTTGCAGCGTCGGGCTGCTAAGACGAAGAAAGGCACGCGTCAGCGCCGAAAACGGTTCGGTGCTTGGCGCAAGGAGGCCGAGCGCGTAGTAAGACGCAACCTCGGGTACCGCCACGAGGTGGCTGCCGACGTCGTTAAGCGATCCGCGAATCTGTTTCTGGAAGACCTGAAGGTAGGACGCATGACACGCGCCGGTGGCAGCCGCAAGACGGGGCTGAACCGATCGATGCGCGCGCAAGGGCTGTACGAATTGGTGCAGCTGTTGAAGTGCAAATCCACTTTGCTTGGCGGCAAGGTGGAGCTGGTTCTGCCGAACGACACAACGCAGAGATGCAGCGCTTGCCATCACAAGCCAGAGGAAAGGCTACGCCTGGCTGACAGGAAGCATCGTTGTGCCACGTGCGGAAAGACCCAGTGCCGCGACGTTAACGCGGCGTTGAACGTGTGGTATCGGGGCCTTTGCCCTGATGGATGGGCGGCGAGCCTATCGTACGCGCAACACATGTCTGCTCACCTAGACGCTGAGCGGCATCCGCTGTTGGATGCTGTGGCGGGTCTGGAGAGTGTACAGCATCGTGCTCGTGAGCTGCATCCGCAGGGGTGTTGTGCGCCCACGAGTTCAGGCGAAATTGACCACTGGCCAACCAGGCAGATAGGTTAAGTTTTCGCCAGCCCTAAGACGCTTGCTCACCGGCCTTTTGAGTCATGGGCGCCCCGGAATCACGAAGATGTGCCAGCATCCCTGTGCAGCGTGCCAGCCGCATGCTGCAGCCGGACAATCGCCGCGTTGTAACGACGGACGGCATCTAGGTAGCGGGCCTCCAGATCGAGATTTGCGCGCACCGCGTCTAGAAGGTTCTCGGTGCTGCCAAGCTCAAAGTCAAAGTTGATGGTCTCCACACGCAGCCATTCCTTGGAAATCGCTAAGGACGAATCCTGCGCAGCCAGCCCGGCTTCCGCGACCGACAGCTCCCGGTATGTCTGCTCCACAGCCATGAGCACCAGCTGCCTGGCTGCGGCACCCATATGGCGTACCTCCTCCCACTGCGCTTGGGCCTGCTGCACGCCAGCGCGCGTCTGAGCAAAGTTCAGCTTCTGCCTGAAACCGAACCCCGCACGCACGCTGCTGCGCCTGAATGGATCGCTGACAAACGGGTTGGGCTGTCGGTGCCGGTTGGCAGCGCCGGTCACCGAGGCTCCAAAGCCGAACACGATCTGCGGATAGTAGTCCGCGCGCGCTGCGCGCATCTGCCACTCGCGGGCCTGCAATCCAGCACGCGCCTGCCGCAGTAGCGGGTGACCCGCCAGCGCGATACTCTGATACTCGGTCAGCGGACGGGGCACGAAAGTCATGGGCTCCAGGCGCGCCTCCGCAGGTAGCGCCACCACATCTTGGTCTGGAAATAATTGACGCGACAGCGCAGCAAGCGCTATGGCACGCGTCTCGGTCACTTCACGAATGCGCGCCTCAAGCTCCTGCTCCGTGATCAGCACCTGGTACCGGTCGGCCTCATCCACCTCAGGGTCTCCGTCAGCGAGGAGCCGGTCCACCTCGCGCGCCGCCCGTTCCAGCACATCTCGCGCATCGTCTGTGAGCGCAAGGAGCGCCGTCGCCAAAAGCGCACCGAAATACAGATCCGCCGTACGTAGAGCAACATCTTTTTCCATTACTTCTGCCGCGTCCCGATCTGCACGGGCTCCATATGCCGCGGCTTGGACATTGCCGCGCAACGCACCAAACGTGTAGACGGGCTGGATGATCTCCAAGTCGGACTGGATATAGAGACTGAGGCTGCCAAAGTCGTTGCGCACGGCAGGGTCCAGATATAGCTCAGTCACCGGAGCACCGTTCGGGTTGGTCAAACCGGGCACCATCGCGAAGGCTGTCTCAATCTGGAAATCCGTCAGAAAACGACTGGCGCGCGCCAGATCTGTACGTGCATCGGAATACGACACCTTGGCCCGTGCGGCCAAAAGGTCTGGACTTACCACCACCGCCCGCGCCAGTGCCTCCTCCAGCGTTACGCGCACGGTGTCAGGCTGCGCGTGCGCCGCCAGCGCTAAGACCATCAGTAGCACCAAAAGCCAGCCCATTGTTCGATGCATCATAAGTGTGCTGCTTCTCTTAAGAGGATGCCGTGGCTTGCGGATTAGCCGCTGTAGGAGCTTCGACGGTCACAAAGAGAGTTCGCCAGATCGGGAGGGAGATGCCACGGATCAGTGCTTCGGATGCGCGACCAGCAAAAGTCAGCAATCAGGGCACGGGCACTTATAGGATCGGGCGCTTCCCTAATCCCCAGCGACCAAGCCAAATACCCGACCACCGCTTCAGGAGCGATGCCAGCATCGCGGAGAAACGCCACCGTCAGATCTGCATCCCGCTTCGACAGTTTCTTGCCCGCGGCAGTGAGCACCAAAGGCACATGGGCATAGGCTGGCCTCGTGCCTCCTAGTGCTTCGACCAGAAGGATCTGACGTGCCGTGGAAGACAGCAGGTCCTCGCCGCGGACCACCTCTGTGATGCCCATCCGGAGATCGTCCACCACAACCGCGAGTTGATAGGCATACAAGTCGTCACGCCGACGGAGGACAAAGTCGCCTACAGCGCAGGACACATTCTCCGTCTGAATGCCATGCAGACGATCCGTAAAAGATACCTCCCGGTCTGGAACCATGAACCGGATCGCAGCCCCGGAAACATCGTCAAACCATTGCGGAGCCAAATGCCGTGGCCGGAGGCTCGCCGGATACGGCGCGCCACGCGCTGGCCCGTGAGGAGCTGACGCCATGGTGCGGAGCTCCCTTCGGGAAACCCTGCACGGAAACAACCACCCACCCTTGTGCAACGCTTCTAGTGCTTGTCCATAATAGGAGCTGCACTCGGACTGACAATACGGGGCATGCGGGCCACCCAGAGAAGGGGATGCGTCAAAGTCTAGGTCGAGCCACGCCAGGTCGTCCATTATGAGTTGCGCAGCGCCGGGCTCTACGCGCGGCGGATCCAGGTCCTCGATGCGCAGTGTGAACCGGCCCTTTGCGCTGCGGGCGGACAGCCACGCCACCAGCGCCGTGCGAGCGCCCCCCACATGCAACAACCCGGTTGGGGACGGCGCAAAGCGACCGTGGACAGGCTGCAGCGATTCTAAATTTGGATGCATGTAGGGTTTACGGGAATGCCTGTTCAGCAGACAATATCTGTATGATGGGTGTATGGAGTGGCAATAACGGTCCTGCGATGCCCCGCTATAGGGAGGTCTTGTCTTTCACTCTGGTGTAGTACGGACACTTGCAACCGAACGGACGATATGTGCGTGGAGTTCACATGACTTTCACGGAACCACTCTCGGGAAAGGGGACCTGGCTGAGTCGACGACTGATCAAACTGGTGTTCGCGTGCTTAGGTCGGCAGAGCCAACCGTAACGCCTGATATCGATTTCGACGGGAGCTACCATAATCTGATTTCGCGGGCTCGCCACAAGGGCTACCGCACAGTGAATACATGGATTCTCCATCCGTGCTCAGGATCCCCCTTCCCGGGAGGGGCTCAGGTTGAAGCGGTGATACGTGGTTCCTGAGACGGTGCCGCCACTGGCGGCACCGTCTGCATAGCTTCCCAGAGAAAGCCGGTAAGTTCGCGTGCAACGGCCACGATAGCTTTCGACGGTGCCTTGCGATGTACCAGCCGCTGGTACCGTTTGTGGAGTCGTTGCTGGGCCCGCCAACTAATGGCAATCACGGCCGGCGTGCAGTGCTCCTGGCGACGGCTCAAGGCCACGCTGCGCCGCGGAGGATGCGTGTATTTCCACGCCGCAGAGACCAGCGCCCTACGAGCAAAAGCGTTCCCTGTCTTCGTAATAGGACCAGGTCGAGTGCGGCTTCCGGAAGAGTGCTCCGAAGGTACTAGCCCAACGTACGCCATCAGGGACTTAGGATGTGCGAAACGGCGGATGTCTCCCAGTTCACAGGCCAACTGCATGGCTGTAAAGAGAGCGATGCCGCGGAAGCCCTGCAGTTCCTGTACCGTTCGCTGGTATCGGGAGGTTTTTGAAATCTCTGCGATTCGGTCTTCTACCTGGCGGATCTGGGCATTGAGCGTATCAATCTGAGCCATCAAGGTGCCCAGCGTAAAGGCATCGTTATCGTTAAGAGATAGGCCGTTCAACCAGCGCCAGAATTTTTGCGTCCAGTTCTTGCCTGCCCGGTATACATGACCGCGGCTTTGCAATAAGAGCACTAGACGCTGCTTGACCTTGGTCAGATCTTGAGTGAGTGAAACCCGTCGGCGCACGACGGATCGCTCGCTGATCAGGGCGTCGTCTGGTACGTGAATCACCGTCAATAGACCGGCCGCATAGAACTGGGCCAGCTTCGCTGCATCACGGCGATCCGTCTTTACCCGGTCACCGGGTCGCCGTGGCACCGAGGACGGTGCAATCACCTCGCAGGCGAACCCAAGGTCGTGCAACGTTCTATAGAGCGTATAACCGCAGGATGACGCCTCATAGCAGCATTGCGGCTCACCGAATTTGTCGCGGATGTTCTCCATCACAGTGCGGAGCCGTTTCGGGTCATGGCTGGAAATCTCCAGAGCATAGCAGTTCGCGTGCTTTTGTGGATCGTACGCGCAGACAGAAATCGTGTCCCTGTGGACATCAAGACCCACGAAGATCTTTCTCTGCCCTGCGTTTGCGTTACGAGGTTTCTTCATATGAGCGTTGCGTTGGTGGTTAGAGGTTAGGCGGCAAGATACCTCATCGTCTCGGCCGCGTCCGTACTATAATATCTGAGGTACACCCATGAAACCAAGCAAGCTGCTGCGCGATGTGCTGAAACGCATCCGATCGGCCGCCGGTACATTTGAGGATAACCGTCAGGGTCCCAATCTGCGCTATACGCTGGCCGATGCCGTGTTGAGCGCATTTGCCTGCTTCTTTCTGCAATCGCACTCCTTTCTTGCTTATCAGCGGAGGATGCAGGACGACGTGGGCCGTTCCAACTGCCAGATGCTGTTTGGCATGCAAGGCATTCCCTCTGACGGGCAGATCCGCAACCTGCTGGACCGCCTGGTGCCAGATTCATTTCAGGGCCTGTTTCTGCACCTGCTGGATACGCTTCGTTCCAAGGGAGACTTTTCGCCGTTTGTACGTCTGAGGGATCGCATCCTTGTGGCGCTTGATGGCATCGAGTTTCATTCCTCTCGGACAATCCATTGTAAGCAATGCTCCTCGCGTCGCACGGGGAAAGACAAGCGTCCTTCGTTCTTCCATACCATGGTGGCGGCGGTTGTGGTGGCGCCAGGGCACAACCGGGTGGTACCGTTGATGCCAGAGTTTGTCCGCACACAGGATGATCCTGGCGACCGGCACTCGGTGCGGCGTCGCAAGCAGGATTGCGAGATCAATGCCGCTAAGCGGTGGTTAACGAAGTGGGGAGCTCGCATGGCTCGCTATCGTCCGGTATATCTGGGAGATGCCCTATATGCTACACACCCTTTCTGCCAACAGGTGCTCCATGCGGGCGCCGATTTCCTGTTTGTGGTCAAACCCAAGTCGCATCGCACGCGATTCAAGTTTTTACACGAGCGCTATATCCAGAGCACCGATTGGATCCGGGTGCAGAACAAGAAGACATGTCGCTACGAAGAGCACTGCTATCGCTGGATGACCGATCTGCCGATTCGGAACACGGACGATGCCGTACACGGCATATGGGTGGAAAAGGCCGTGTGCGTACGCCAAAAGCAGGGCAAGCAGACCCTCTACACGACGCTCTTCACCAGCCTGACGGCAAAGAAGCACAATGTACAGGAGGTTGCTCGTTGTGGGCGGGCGCGCTGGAAGATCGAGAATGAGTGCTTCAACTGCATCGCACGACACGGACAGAACTTCACACACAGCTTCGGGCATGGCAAAAATGGGCTGGCAAACCTGTTAGCCACCCTCAACCTGTTGGCATTTGCCGTGCATACGATGCTCGACCAAGTAAAAAGGTTGTGGAAGCAATGCCGCTCATCCTACCAAGTGCGCCGCGATTTCTTTGCGGCGTTGCGGGCACGCACGATACGCTACCCAATCCCCGACTGGCGAAGTCTCTGGGAAAGCATGTTGTACCGTCGTTCGCCTCCGCTGGCGCCTTCCGCCGCGAGAGCCTGGAAGATTGTATGTTATAAACAGGATAACTGGGAATGCCAGAGGCCTGGAAGGCCGTCGTATGTCTCTGGCGAATTGGTGGCGCCTCAGATGTAGCTTCTCATTGCCTGTTTCCGTCCACCAACCGCCAATCTCACAGCCCGCGTGCGCGTAGCCTACCGCAAAACAAGACCCGTTCCCCCACCGAACGCCACAAATTTAGAATCGCCGGGACAGGCTGGGGTCCTACAGATTTTGGCATCATGGACAACGTATTTTGCACCCCATGGCCCGCACGATGTTTTGAGTGGGGGTCCTGGCATCATGTATTGGGGAGTTTTCCATCCATCTGCACCATGCGACCCGACTTCAAGGCGCGCAGCATTGGCACTGTACTGGAGCGGCTTATCGAGGAGATGGGCATCGGCCAGAAGATGGACGAGGCCCGCGCCCTGGAAATGTGGACCAAACTCGCTGGTGAGCATATCAACCGGCATACCACCAAGAAGTGGATCCGCAACGGTCGCCTCTTTGTGCAGATCAGCTCCTCTGTGTGGCGGCAGGACCTGCATTCGCAGCGCAGCCGATGGCTCCGACACCTCAACAACGCGCTTGGCAAAGAGGTGGTGTCCGAAATAGTCTTCCGTTAAGAACACCCTATGGGCACCCGGGACAGCATCGGCATGCGCAACCTGGTCGCATTTCTTCGCGAGCTGCTAGGAAGCTCTTCCCGCCGCAGAATAATCATGCTGGACACTTCTGGCATCAAGGAACGGCCATTTACCATCGAGACACGTCTGTTGCGACGCTTGGTTGTAGCACTGGCAGCGACGCTGGGGCTGATCCTTGTCGTCGTACTGATGCTGTCGCCAGTGCGAACCCTCATCCCGGGCTACGGTACGGCGGAATTACGTGAAGAGGCTATCCTGGCCACGCACCGGCTTGCGGCACTGGAGGATTCTGTTGCTGCACAACTGGAGCAGATGGAGCGCCTCAGGCGTGTCCTGACCGGACAGGCAGGTAGCACCGATGCACCGCCGATGACTCGATCCGGGGGTGGCCTCGCGCCCGATGGTACCAATGGCGTAGATCCATGGGCGCCTGGGGGCACCCTAGCTTCGGAGCAACCTGCCATATACTGGGAACGACTCCAGGTGTATCCGCCGCCTGTAGCGACAGAATTACCCCATCGCTCTCCAGGCTTGGTGTTGCCCGCCGTCACCCCTGTCTGGGGCTACGCCACTCAGCCCTTTGATGCTTCTGCCAAACACTTCGGCATCGACATCGCTACGAAAGAAGGGCGCATTGTGCGCAGTATTGGCGCGGGTGTCGTAGTTTTCGCGGACTGGGCATATGGTGGGGGTCATACTATTGCTCTACAGCACGCTGGCGGCTACGTCACCGTGTTCAAACATAACTTGAGACTCCTGAAGGATGTCGGCGATCGCGTTACTGCACGAGAGGGCATAGCCATTAGCGGCGACACTGGCCAACGCTCGACCGGCCCGCACTTGCACTTTGAGCTTTGGAATCACGGCGTGGCTCAGGATCCGCACTACTTTCTAATTGGCTTGTGACAGCACACAGACTTCGCATACGGCCACTCCAGACTCCATTCGACACCATCGCTTATGCCTAAGCCCAGCCCCAACACTGAGGTAGCCCAAGTAAATATTCTCAGCAAGGACACCGTGCTTGAGGGGGTGGTTACTGCAGAGTATGACATCCGGGTGAGCGGAACGGTTACCGGTACACTGCGCGGCTCGTCGCGCGTCATCGTCACGCCAGAGGCAAACGTCGAAGGAGATCTTCACGCCGCAGAGGCCATCATTGGCGGGCGCGTAAAAGGCGAGATCCATGCTACAAATCGGCTGACCCTGAAGGGCTCCGCCTGCATTGAGGGCTCAGTCACAACGGCTCGCCTTATCGTGGAGGAGGGTGCCAGTTTCAATGGCGAATGTTGCATGAACAACGCTACAAAGAAGCCGGGCGGAGACAGCCTGAAGATTACCACCGCCGCTCCTAAGCCCCAACCCAAGGTTCAGGCCAGAGGCGGTCAAGGCGTATCGAAGAAGGGCAAACGGTAGCGCTGTTGTCTAACTGGCAGAAAGCGGTGCGGGAAGCCGGGCCACACATGAGTCTCGGCGCCCAGATCGCAGGCGGTTTGCTCATTTTCTTACTTCTGGGGTACTGGGCGGATCACCTGCTCGGCTCCGGTCCTTGGGGTATCCTAGTAGGCGCTGCGCTGGGTATGACTGCCGTCATCGTTCGGCTGATGCAAGTGGCGAAGGACCAGCGGTAGGCTGCAGGGTAACCATGCGCGTGCGCAACCAGGGGTCGAACGCGCAACCAGGGACACAGAAAGGGCCGCCGAATCCGTGTTACGGAAAGGGCAGCCGGGAGCTAGGTACCACAGAGAGTGGCGTCTCGGATGGTAGGACCATTGGGCCTAAATGCTCATGGTGTGGCCGTTAGGCCGGGCCTTGAAAAAGCAGAGCAGCTAGGCGGTGCCGGTGGGGAATTAGCTGAGCGGTACGCGCTAAACTACGCGAGCACAGGAGTAACATGGGCCTGTATGGCACGCAGGAAAGGAGCGCGGCCGGAGCAGGATTGAAGGCAAGCTAACCGTGGTATCGTTTTGCATTGCGGCGCAGCGTTTGGATACCCGAATCTGCGCGCCGCGGATGTGAAGGAGGGCTGGATAATGACAGTGACGTTGCGCTCGGGACCTGATATTTGGCCCTCTTGTCCAACGGTGCGCAGGATGTACCCGTTAGGTGTGATCCGGCCAAGAATAGGTGGGCGGCTCCGTTCTGCATCGGACCAGATGTGGTGGTGCTGCCCGACGTTTGAGTTCCGCGGTGCACCGCCGGGAAGCCGTCCACAGCGATTTGCACGCAAACTTGGCCCAGCATTATACAGAAGGTCGACTGATGCAGCGCAGCGGAGGAACCGCATTGATTGAGGGCTCGCTGAATCCTGCCGCTATGACCCGCAGCAGCACGCATCCAGGGCGCGTGGCATGAGCCCATTCGAGCGGGCACAGAGGATTTTCCAGTCAGCATGATCCCTTGGAGTATCAGGCCGACTTGCAAAACCGGCGGACGCTGCAGCAGCCACGGGCCATGCTATCCGAAGACGCAGGCCGTGCCGTCGCATGCCCACTCGGAGACTTGTCCAAGGCGCCAAGAGACATCGAGGTGCTCACCTTAGCGCATTCAAGTGCACGGACCTGCACGCTGCGCTACACTAGCCTGCATTTCCATTCGGTGGTAGCGGGTGACCTGACTTTATGGCGTTTGCAGTGAGCCGCCATTGTAGTGGCAGATGGTCTTGCACCTGTCGTAGGTCGCCAGTGTGGTTCTTTGGGACCATTCGGGTGACCGTGCGTCCCGTTTGGGCAAGTGCAGATCTGTTGTCTTTGCCATAATTCCCAATATTCCGATTTAGGTAGCCCCTACGATGGCGTGGTCGCGGGAACCTGATTTGAGCTCGAAGTGTGGTAGGCGCCTTAGGCGCCTATTCTGGGCTGTTGCGCCACCGATTGTGGCTTCAAGGGTGCCAATGCAGGACTGCACCGTATTCCAGGCCGGTTGGATCGTATGATCAGGATTGGTGGTACACATCAGGTGTGATGCGTGCTCGGTAAGAGTTGAGGATGGTGCATCAGGAAATGCCTGCCATACAGAAAGCCGATCGCGGTGTCGCATTGATAGCTATTAGCGCCCGTTCCTAGCATTCGAGAGACTATCGGGCACACTATTGGGTAATACGGTCTTGTTGGTTGCATTCAGCATCGTCGTGGCGCTGGGTGCACAGGATCAGCTTGCTTGACGGCCCACAGATTCAGTTGCGACTCACTACAGGGCTTTCCACTGCCCCATACCTTCTTGGCATGCCTCTGCCACCTTGGAGAACAGCCTTAGTCATATAAGGCTATACACGTCACCTATATTGCCACATAGCTACTAACGATCATGGCCAGGTGGTACTGCCATCGCATCAGCTCGATTAGTACGTCTGTGGCGCCAATCTATCAACAATAAAGGGCTTATCGTGACTAATATTCGTGATTTACCCACGGGACCTTGGTTTTAAGTAAAGCCAGTAGTATATTGGCAATATGTTCTTGACTTTCACATACTCGTATGACTAATCACGTCAAGTTCTTCCACAGCCCCCAGCAGCGTAGCCATATCCGGTACGAAGCTCTCCGAGCCTTCTTTTACGAGGGACGGCCAGGCAAAGAGGTTGCTGAACGCTTTGGCTACACCTATGGCTCGTTCAAGAACCTCTGCCATGCCTTCCGCAAGAACCCTACGGATACGTTCTTCTGGCCCGAGCCCAAGGCGCAACAAGAGCTGAAGCGGTCGCCTGTGGATCAGCGATCAGAGCGCATCCTGGCGCTTCGCAAGCAGCATAATGCCTCGATCTATCAGATTGCCGACCTGCTCAAAGAAGAAGGGCTTACGGCCAGCGCCTCCTATATCCATCGGATCCTGAAGAACGCAGGCATGCCGCGACTGCAGCGACGGCCAGCCAGTGAGCGTAGTGTGCGCGTGCTACATGCCGCGCGAGCCGACCGAAGGGCACTCAACCTCGAACCCCGCTCGTTTACCACCACCTTTGGCGGTCTCTTCCTGTTTGCCTTCGACCTGGCAAGAATGAACACGGACAAACTGCTGCGCGATTTGCCAGGCTCAAAGCTGATACCCGCTGGATGCGCCGTGCGGAGCTTGCTCGCACTGAAGCTGTGGGGCGTCGGTCGACCCTCTCAGGTTATGGCCGAAACGCTCGACGAGGGCTTGGCGCTCTTTGCTGGCCTCAATGTCATACCCAAGAAATCCACGCTTAGCGAATACACAACACGGTGCGATCCACACTTTACGGGCGAACTCATAAACCGATGGTATCACGCCGCCCAGCACCTTGGCATCACGCTGGGGGGTGAACGGTCTTTTGATCTGGACTTCCATACGATCCCCTATCACGGCGACCCGGCCCTCATTCAAAAACACTTCGTCAGCAAGCGCAGCCGGCGCCAGCGCGGCATCCTGACCTTTTTGGCTCGCGATGCTGAGGCATGCCTCTTTTCGTTTGCCGACGGCACACTGCGCAAAGAAGATCAGAATAACGCCATCCTGCAATTCGTAGACTACTGGAAAGCGCGCACTGGACACCTGCCCGTCGAACTCGTCTTCGACAGCCGCCTGACCACGTATGCGAATCTGGCCAAACTGAACGAGCGCCAAATCAACTTCATCACGCTGCGAAGACGACATAAGAAGCTCGTCCAGCAGATCCTGTCACAGCCCGCAGACCAATGGCGCCGCATCACGCTTAAAAACATAGGACGCAAGTATCGTACACCCCGTATCTACGAAAGCCATGTCAACGTGCGACATTATCCTGGCAAGCTGCGGCAAATTGCCGCCACCGGCCTTGGGCATGACAAACCCACACTCCTGATCACTAACCAGATGAGCGGTTCCGCAGTACGACTCATAGACCGCTATGCACGCCGTATGCTCATCGAGAACGTCATCAGCGACGCCATAGACTTCTTCCACATGGATGCCCTCAGTGCCGCCATACCCATGAGAAACAACGTTGACGTCCAGCTTACCGTTATGGCCAGCGTACTGTATCGCCTGCTCGGCGCGCGCGTCGGACAAGGTTTCGAAGTCGCCGAAGCCCGCACCATCTACCGCAACCTCGTCCCCAAAAGGGCACACGTCAAAATCACCGTAAACAACATCATCGTGACCTTCCCCCCAAGGGCTACCAATTCCTACCTCATGCACGCCAAGTACCACCAGCGCCAACAACCCATACCATGGCTTAGCGACAAGACCCTCCAGCTGCGGTTCGCTTGACTCCCCCAGCAGGTCACACCCCCAAATGCCAATGGAAATTCAGGCTAGCCTGCGAACAAGCTGATACCGCACCAGAACTCCAAGCGTAGGAGTACGACTGGCCCATTTGCACCGCATCGCAGGCCACACGCCACAGCCCAGGATCCCGTACCTTAGCGCTTGGCCGCGCAAGAGAGTAAGTCTTGGCTGATTCAACAAGATTTCACTATAGCACCGGGCTGCTTCGGGAGGCCTTTCTTTACTCGGCGGTTTAAGATCCCTGCAAGCGAAAGTCCATGTCCGTCGCAGCAAGTGCGGTAATCGGGTTTGCGCTGGGGCTGTTCTACGGAATGTCCAGCGTGGTGACCGCGGCCATAGCTCTCAGGCAGGGCACCATCGCGTTCATGCTCGTGTACTTTGGTGGCATGGGACTCCGAATGCTGGCCGCGCTGTTGGCTGTAGCCGCGGTCCTGATATGGACACAAGTCAATGTACCTGTCTTCGTTACTTCGCTAGCGTGCACGCTGATCGCCTCCATGGTGCTGGAAATCATGTGGTTGCTTCGGCGCCGGGCGGCTTCTGCATGATCCGCTGGCTGCTCTGTACAGTGCTGCTGCTGGGCATAACCCAGATCAGCGTTGCGGCCGCGGACGACGATGAGTTTGATCCGGTCCATCACACTGCGAACGGGTTCTACCTCGACTTCTCTCCTATCGGGAAGGTGGAGCTGCCCCGGCTCTTTCTCATCCAGACCCAGTCTGGCGGCATTGCGCTGCGTATCTACGGAAGCACACGCGGCGCGCTGCGCAGCCTCGAGTTTGAGCCCGCTCCGCACGCGGGCGAAGAGGATGCACACACAGAGGAAACAGAAGGGGATGCCGCAGGGCCTAGCAATCGGGCGCGCGAAGTGGAAGCGCTGATAGAGAGCGGGTACCACCTTGATGCGGCACTCGTACCCGTGGGAGGCAGCGTGATTGCGGACCTCTCCATGTCGCGCCATCTGATGTTTGTCCTCCTAGCCGGCGGACTCCTGCTATGGGCACTGACCGCCATGGCGCGCCGCTATGCGCAAGGCATCGGTCGGACCAGCGCTCCACGCGGACTGCTGCAGAACACGCTCGAGGCTCTTATCGTGTTCGTACGTGACGGCATTGCTATCCCCAACTTGGGCCAGAAGCATTACCGTCGTTTTCTGCCGTTTCTGCTGACGCTGTTCTTCGTTATCGTCACCTGCAACCTCCTGGGGCTAGTCCCATGGGGCGCCACTGCCAGCTCCAACATCAACATCACCGCCGCACTGGCCTTGTTCACCTTTGTGCTGACACAGGTTAACGGCTCGCGCGACTATTGGAGACACATCTTTTGGCCACCAGGAGTGCCGATAGCCGTTAAGATGCTGATGATCCCGACGGAGATTATGGGGATCTTTATCAAGCCGGTGGTACTGGCCGTCCGCCTCTTTGCCAACATGACCGCAGGGCACCTAGTGATCCTTAGCCTGATTGGCATGATTTTCACCTTTTCATCCTTGTTTGGCCCTGTGGCTGGATACGGCGTCTCGCCCGTAGCACTGGGTTTTACGCTGTTTATCAACGTCCTTGAACTGCTGATCGCCTTCATCCAGGCCTACATCTTCACCTTCCTGTCCGCGCTCTTTATCGGTATGGCCGTAGCGGAGCACGAACATGAACACGATGCGGCCCATTGAGGTACACCTGAATCCGCATTCGTACCCGCACCCACTCACTACCTTCTCTAACAGTGCTATTGCTATGGAACCTACTGCACTCGCGTGGCTTGGAGCCGGCCTTGGCGCCGGACTGATTACACTGGGCGCCGGCCTAGGCATCGGAAAGCTGGCCGGACCCGCCATGGAAGGCACCGCCCGCCAGCCTGAGGCGACCGATGACATCCGCACCACCATGATCATCGCCGCAGCGCTGATTGAGGGGGTGGCCTTCTTCGGGCTGGTCATCGCCTTCTTTCTCGTGCTCAAAGGCTGAGAGGTCTGCAAATGCAGGGGCTGATGATTCTGGCTGCTGACCTGCTGTCGCCGAGCTTCGGGACATTCTTCTGGATGCTCTTGGTGTTCGGCCTGCTGCTGTACCTCCTGCGGCGCTACGCCTGGGGTCCGATCACCTCCGCTCTAGAAGAGCGGGAGGAGAACATCGCCATGTCGCTTTCGCGCGCGGAAAAGGCCATGGAAGAGGCCAAAGCGCTGCGGGCCCGCAATGACCTGGAGCGGCGCGAAGCCGAACAGGAAGCGCAACGCCTTGTGCGCGAAGCGAGGGAAGAGACCGAGCGCATCCGTGCTGCGGAACTAGCCCGCACGCGCGAAGATATCGGCGCCATGCGGGACAGGGCGCTGCAGGATATCGCCCGCGATCGCGAGGCTGCACTGCAGGCCGTGCGCAGCGAGGTCGCCGACCTTGCCATCTTGGCAGCGGAGCGGATCCTGCAGAGCAGCGTGGACGCCGAGCAGCAACGACGGCTCGTGGATGAGTTCCTAGCCGAGCTGCCAGACAGCTAAGCGATGTCCGATCAGATTATTGTGGACCGCTATGCGCGGGTCCTCTATGCGGAGGCGCCCAAGGCGCTTCACCAGGACATGGAGCTTATTCGCAAAACGCTGGAAGGCTCAGGTGAGCTGCGGCGCTGCTTGACAAGCCCTGTTGTACCGGGAACCAAAAAGCTCGCGGTGCTCGAGGCCATCTTTGGCGGCCGCGTTGAGGTGATAGTACTGCGCTTCATTCGACTCTTGGCTCAGCGCCAACGGGAAGCGCTTCTTTTGCCGATTGCACAGGCATACCGGCGTATCCGTGAGGAAGCTCTTGGCATCACGCCAGTGCATGCGCGCACCTGCTATGCGCCCTCTGTGGCGGGTCTGCGCCGTATCCAAGCGGTCCTGCAGAAAAAGATCGGCACCGCGATCCGCCTCGAAATCACCGAAGACGCTTCCCTCTTAGGGGGCATGATCCTGCGCATTGGTGACACCGTCTACGACGGAAGCGTCCGCCATCAGCTCTCGCAGCTGCGCAGTCGGGTTCAGCGACAGGAAGTATAGAAAGCACTTATGGCAACCGCAATGCGACCGGACGAAGTCACTGCGATCCTGCGTCGGGAACTGAGTGGCTTTAACACCGCATCCGATGTCTACGAGGTCGGCACGGTCCTGCAGGTAGGCGACGGGATCGCCCACCTGTATGGACTTTCACACATCCAGGCGGGCGAACTGGTTGAGTTTCCCGGACGCAACGTCACCGGCATGGTGCTCAACCTGGAGGAAGACAATGTGGGCGTTGTCCTCTTTGGCGCCATACATGAGGTCAAAGAGGGCGATGAGGCGCGCCGCACACGGCGCATCGCCTCAGTCCAGGTGACCGAAAGTATGCTCGGCCGCGTGATAGACCCGCTAGGAGAACCGATCGACGGGCAAGGACCGCTGACGGGCAAACGCTGGGAAATGCCGCTGGAGCGCAAAGCCCCAGGCGTCATCTACCGTGAGCCCGTGTCGCAGCCAGTCATCACGGGCATCAAGGCCATTGACTCGATGATCCCCATCGGACGGGGACAGCGGGAGCTTGTGATCGGCGACCGCCAGACCGGCAAGACTGCCGTCCTGGTAGATGCCATCATCAGCCAGCGACGGACGCACGACACAGATGACCCGGTATTCTGCATCTATGTGGCTATCGGGCAGAAGGCTTCCACCGTCGCACAGGTGGCCAAAGCGCTTGATGAGCATGGCGCACGTGACTACACCGTAATTGTCAATGCTCCGGCGTCGGTGGCCGCACCGCTCCAGTTTATCGCGCCGTTTACCGGCGCCTGCATCGGGGAATATTTTCGAGACACGGGGCGCCATGCGCTGGTCATCTACGATGACTTGTCCAAACAGGCTGTTGCCTATCGGCAGGTATCCCTCCTGCTTCGGCGGCCACCTGGGCGCGAGGCCTACCCTGGGGATGTATTCTACCTGCACTCGCGGCTTCTGGAGCGCGCAGCCAAAATCACGCGCAGCGAGGAGATTGCCCAGCATATGAATGACCTGCCGCCCTCGCTGAAGGGCCACGTCAAAGGAGGTGGATCCCTCACCGCCCTGCCGGTCATTGAGACCCAGGCGGGTGCTGTGGACGCCTATATCCCCACCAACGTGATTTCCATCACGGACGGTCAGATTTATCTGGAGCCCGATCTCTTCAATGCGGGCGTGCGCCCAGCCATCAATGTGGGGATTTCCGTTAGTCGCGTCGGTGGCAGCGCGCAGATAAAGGCCATGAAGAGCGCGGCTGGCATGCTCCGGCTGGATCTGGCACAGTACCGGGAGCTCGAGGCATTTTCCAAGTTCGGGTCCGACTTGGATCCTGCCACCCAGCGTCAGCTGCGGCGTGGCGAGCGCCTGGTGGAACTGCTAAAGCAGGGGCAATTCGCACCCGTAGCAGTTGAAGAGCAGGTGGCGATCATACTTGCGGGCAGCGAAGGGCTACTAGATACGGTGGCGGTAACGGACATCCCGCGCTTTGAAACCGAATTCGTCGACAACCTGCGCACACGTCAGCCCGAAGCGTTAGCAATGATACGGGATAGCGGCAAGCTCACCGATGAGGTGCGCGACATCGTGCGCAATGAGGCTAGGCGTTTGGCCGACCTTTACACCGCCAAGGGCTGATGGCCACGCTGCGTGACATACGCACGCGTATCGGCAGCGTAAAAAACACGCAGCAGGTCACCCGCGCCATGAAGATGGTGGCCGCGGCCAAGCTTCGCCGTGCGCAGGAAGGCATCTTTCGGACGCGGCCCTACGCGAACAAGATCGCAGAGACCATTTCGCATCTCGTGCAGCACGGCGAGTTTGACGAACAGGTGCACCCGCTCTTTGCCGAGCGTCAGGAGGTCACCGCGGCACTAGTAATCGTGGTCACCGGAGACCGCGGTCTGGCTGGTGCATTCAATAGCAACATCATCAAGCGGGCGGAGCACCTTTTTCGCGATGCTTACCGCGATATAAGGGCCCAGGGCCATCTGCATGTGCTGCCAGTCGGGCGCAAAGGACAGGAGTACTTCGCTAGGCGCAAGTTTCGGTTAGCGGGCAATTACAGCGGCGTGTTTCGGGGCTTGCGTTTCCAGACGGCCTATGAGATCGGCGGCATCGCTTCGGAGGGGTTTCGCAGCGGTCGCTGGGACGAGGTCAGCATCGTTTACAACGAATTCAAGAACACGATAAGTCAGAACCGCATCGTGGAGCCGCTGTTGCCGATTCCAAGAGAGCAGTTTCTTACGCCGGTTATGGCGGCTGAGGGGCGCGACCTTCCCGATTTGCGCAAGCGCTTCGTGGCCAACTACCTGTTTGAGCCTGGCCCGCGCACGATTTTCGAGTACCTGCTGCCGCAGCAGGTGAATTATCAGATCTGGCGGGCCCTTCTGGAATCCAACGCGGCGGAGCAGGGCGCCCGCATGGTGGCAATGGACAATGCTACCTCCAACGCCGACGAGCTGCTTCGTGCGCTGCGTTTGAAGTACAATCGCGCACGCCAGAGTGCTATCACGTCCGAGATTCTTGAGATTATTTCGGGCGCCAGCGCGCTTGAGGACGCTTCCCGGTAAGGCGCAATCAGCCCACGGCCCCTTCGTCACCTGAGGCAGCGGACCGGTAGTACAGGTCCGCTTGGCGGAACTTGGCGATATATTCCTGGTTGACGCTCAACTGTACAAGGCAAAGTCTGCCCAAACGGAGAGGTGGCCGAGCGGCTGAAGGCGCTCCCCTGCTAAGGGAGTATGGGTTTACCGCCCATCGTGGGTTCGAATCCCACCCTCTCCGCTGCGCCGTGGCCAGGGCGTGGGTGCCTGGGAGGGGTGGCAGAGTGGTCGAATGCACTGGTCTTGAAAACCAGCGTGCCGTCAGGCACCGGGGGTTCGAATCCCTCCCCCTCCGCCATGGGTCCAGGTTCGCTCTATCTTGGCCTTGACCTCGGCACCAGTGGTTTGCGTGGCTTGGCGTCTGACGCGGCGGGTTATGTGGTTGCTGAGAGCCGCCAGCCATGGGACCGCAGCACCGTAGATCCCAAGCTCTGGTGGCAAGCTTTGACAGGCGTAACGCGCTCACTGGCGCAGAGCGCATGCCGGCTCGGACGATCAGTGCGTGGCTTGGCCGTTGTGGGCACCTCAGGTACGCTGATCTGCGCTGACCGTGACGGCGAGGCGCTCGCTCCTGCGATTCAGTACAATGATTCGCGTGCGCACCGTGAGGCGGAGCTACTAGAAGCTGCGCAGCACCCCGTCCCGTTCACGTTTTCTGCGTCGTTTTCGTTGCCGAAGGCGCATTGGGTGCGTCGTCGTCGCCCAGCACTCTTCGCGCGCACGGCTCGGCTGTGCCACCCGGCGGATTGGATGATCGGTCGCCTTACGGGCGTCTTCGCATCGGACTATTCCAATGCGCTGAAGATGGGTTACGACCTCATCAGAGAGGCGTGGCCCGCATGGATTGATGAGGAGATTCGGGAGCGATTGCCGCCTGTAGCAGCGCCCGGCACTATAGTCGGCCACTTGTCTCGCCACGCGGCACGTGAGACGCACCTTCCGAGAGGGTTGCCGGTGCTGGCCGGTGCCACCGATGGCACAGCGGGCGCCCTTGCGAGCGGTTTGCAGCGCTGCGGAGACTACAACACCTCACTTGGCACGACGCTGATATTCAAGGGGCTAAGCCGCAAGCCGGTGCAGGCGCCTCACGTGTACTCGCATCGTCTGCCAGGTGGGCTGTGGCTGCCAGGTGCGGCCAGCAACACGGGAGCAGCCTGGATTGAACACTGGTTCAGAGGGCATGCCCCAGCACAGCTTGATCAGCAGGCCGCGGCGCTCCTTCCCACATCTCATCTGGCTTACCCGCTGATTGGCACAGGTGAGCGATTTCCCTTTGTGAATCTGGATGTTCAAGGCTTTTTGCCCGAAGGGGTGCGACTGGCCGAGCGTTATGCGGCCTGCCTTCAGGGGACGGCATTGCTGGAGCGCCGAGCTTATGACATTTTGGATTGCACAATGGGCACCAGTGGTGGCGCCGTATATGCTACTGGTGGAGGCAGCCGCAGCGATGAATGGATGCAGTGCCGCGCAGACGTATGCCACCGTTTGGTGTACCGTGCTGCATGTCCCGAAGCCGCCATGGGTGCTGCCATCCTTGCGGCCGCGGGGACCGACCTGGGAGATGTCACAGCAGCCATGCGGTCCATGACACGCGTCGCGGCGACCTTCGAACCGAGATCTCATAGCGCCTACGACGAGGCGTACGTCCGCTTTATAGAGCAACTACACGCTCAATAGCACGGACAGCGGGCCGTGTGGGGCCGTACGGGCGATATGTTGTGGTAGAGCCTGTCGTAATCAGCTGTCCGAAGAGGCTATTGCGTGCTGAATGTTTGAATGGCCAAGACTCGCGGGCTAAATGGCTTCAAAAGGTCGCTTTCCTGATAGATCTTCCTTTTGATTTATAAGGCCCATTTAGCAAGGAAGTGCAACACTTGATTTGGCAGAGCAATGGGTTGGCGAGCGCGTTGGCATCCCGATGGAGCCGCAAGGTCCAGAGGCTGTTGGTATGAATTGTGGCTTCATCATTGGAGGGTATCAGATGGCAAAGGGCTACCGTCACCTTTCGTACGAGGAAAGGTGTCAGATTCATGCGTTGAAGAAGCGGGGGATTCAATACGCGCCATAGCGCGGCAGTTGGGTCGTTTGCCATCGACGATCAGTCGAGAGGTGCGGCGCAACAGTGGCGGTAGAGGCTATCGGTATAAGCAGGCGGACCGACTGGCTCGTGTGCGGCGCCAGAAAGCGTCGTTGCATCCTCGTAAGATGACCGCAGCGCTGTGGGCCATGGTGCGCGAGAAGCTTGCCTTGCACTGGAGTCTGGAGCCAATCGCGGGTCGGCTTCGTCATGATGGGGTCGTTGCGTTGAGCACCACATGGATCTACCGGTACATTTGGAGCAACAGGGTAGCTGGCGGATCGTTGTACAAGCTACTTCGCCGTAGCGGTAAGCGTTACAGGAGGCGTAGCCAGCGCGGTGCTGGGCGCGGCCTGATACCGAATCGTGTAGACATCAGCGAACGGGATTCCATAGTGGAGAGGAAGACGCGTATAGGCGACCAGGAGGTGGATACGATCATTGGGGGCAAGCACCAGGGTGCGTTAGTATCGATGGTCGACCGTGCGTCGAGATGCACGTTTCTTGCGCTGGTATCTTCGAAGGCTGCGATCGGTGTCCGCCGCGCGATCGTAGCGTGTCTGAAACCGGTGAAGGATCGGGTGCTTACCATCACGGCGGACAACGGGAAGGAATTCGCCCATCGCGAGCAAATCGCCCGGGCCCTTTCAGCGTCGTTTTACTTTGCGCAGCCGTACCATTCCTTAGAGCGTGGCCTGAACGAGCACACCAATGGCCTGGTACGGTAATACTTTCCGAAGGCGCCCAACTTCCGCTCTGTTGAGCCAGCAGCGGTAATGCGGGGACAGACGATACTGAACGATCGTCCACGTAAGTGCTTGGGTTACCGCACACCGGCGGAGGTCTTCATTGGCGCGCGGTAGGCTGTAGCGGCCGCTGTGGATGGTGCACGAAGGTCTGAGCCAGACCCGACAGCAGAAGCCGGTGCGCCTGGATCAGCGATTCCCGGCAGTCCAGCCTGTGGTGAGGAATTGATTCGGTCGTATCACCAGAACGACCGGTAGGGCACGATACCGTCTACATGCAGCATCATGGTATCCGTCCGAAAATCCGGTTTTTCGGGGGTATTTCAGCTGACTGGTAGCATGCCGAGGACTATTTTTCGCCGTCGTGTTTGCCTTCAGGCCATGGAATGCACGGTGGCGCGTGCTTTTGAGCGGCACATCTTGCTGGGGTTAGTGTCCTAGGGCCGCTGCTGGAGCGGACCGCTGGGCGCTGCGGGGATGGTAGCGGTAGGCATGCGCAGGGTGCTTGGGCGCCTGCGCAGTGCGGTGCATGTCTCGCGCTTGGGAGTGGCACAGCGGGTCTTATGCGCAGGCACGCCCTGGTGGGAGCGGTGTCTGTGGGGTCGCGGAAGTTTCAAGGTAGGTCCGCCGCTGGGGGAGCGGCTCGCGTAGTGCTGTGGTAGGAGTGGGCACGCGCGCTACCACATCTTCGAGCCTGTCTTGGGCATCTAAGTGTTGGAGGTTTCTAGCAGCGCGTAGATGCCAGTTGCGCGTTGGTGTGTTCTTGAAGCGATGCCTTCAGGTCTTCCAGGGATGGGGACCGCTTCTCTTTGACGCGCCTTGTAGCGGTCGGTCGGCGTGGCCCCGCCGGGGATTGCACCATTCGTAGTTGGCTATCGGCGATTACTGCCGAGATGGGACCGCAATATAAGTGACGTTTAGCAATAGGAAATGCTGCTTATCGAGTCTGGGTACTCAAAGAGGGTGGTGCCAGCCCAGATTGGGTCAGTAGCGTGCTGACGCGCGTGTTTCTGGAGTTATGAAGCCCCGTGGAGCGCCGTTTTGAGCACAATTAGGCGCGGGTATCCGCTTACCGCTCTGTGAAGCGGCGATCCTGGCCGGGTGCACCGTCCGAGAATGCCCAGGCAGCTGCCGGATTTGCGCTAAGTCAACCTCAGCAGTGCTCTACTGCACTGGCAACGCCAGTGGGAGCTGCCTTGGCTGCTTAGAGTGCAGAGGCTGAGCCGAAACCCTACTAATACTCGGGCGCCTGGGAGTGGCCAGCAGCTCGGTCAGTTCCTTCATGTCTTCCCGTTGTATCGGTGTCAGGTTGGACTCGTACTGCATGAAGATCGCTCCGAGCCAGCGCTGTCGCATATCCGATGAGCCCCACCGCTTCACGTTCCGGGAGCGGGCTGCAATAACGCTGTTGAGGTTCTCGATAATGTTCGTGGTCTTTAGATGGTCTCTTACAGCCTGCGTCTGCACCCCCAATCGGTGAAGCGTCAGCGTATCGTCCAGGCCCTCCTCCAAACTGCGTGCGGCTCTTGGATACGACGCCTTAAGCTCCTCCTGCACCGACTCAAGAGCCGCCCGCGCTTCCGCGTATGTGGGCAATTCCCAGGCCTCCTGAAGCCGCTGCTTAATGCGCATCGCCTCTTGCTTGTTCTTGATATGTCGTGTTATGTTGGTTCTCTTGTGCCATTGGCACCGCTGGTATGCGGCTGCATCCCCAAACACCTTACGAACGCCACTTCGAAGCCCCCGACTGCCGTCCACTTGTACTAACAGAGTATCGGTATGAGTGAAGCCCCGACGCACCAGGTCCTGCAACAGCGACTCCACTTGCGCACCGTTCTCAGTACGGCTTTCGGTGAACCCCAGCACGACCTTCTCGCCCTCGGTCGTGATGCCCATGGCGATTATCATCTGCATGCTGGCAAGGTACTTGCCGTCAAGTAGGAGCACCGCAAAGGTCTGATCGTCGAATCGGCGATCCTCAAATTCCTTCAACAGCTCGGCCGTGCGCGCAACAAACGCACGGCCTACGCTGCTGGCGCTCAATCCCGTGCTTTCTGCAAAGACCTGCGCCGCCTGTCTGTAGTTGCGCCGCGACAAGCCACTGAGCAACCCAACGGTTACCTGTGCCTTATTAATAATCCCATGCCTGCTCAAAAGACGGTACGTTTCCAGGGGCCGCTCCTTCTTGGTACGCACATTCCGTACTCGCGGAACGCGAATCGGCAGCCGTTCCAAACCGATGCGGATGGAACCGGGATTCGTACCCCAGCGCTGAAAACCAGTCTTGTTGTGCTTCCCACGAGCGCCGCATATGGCATCAACCTCGGCCTCCATGGCCATTGTGGCGAGCTTGAGAAGAAAACGATCGAAGGATACAAGGCAACGGGCCAAATTGACATAGGCCCTTTGCGCAAGTTCCCAAAAGCTATCGAACAGGGATGGGGTCGGCATACAAGGATCAGTCATCGGACAGGGGTAAGGTTGAACAACGTCTTACGGAGTTGAGGGAGATAGGCCGCATGGGCCACACGGCGCAGCTGCGCTTCGTGCTCCAACAGGGCCAAAGCCATCCGTTCGCGTCGCTGAAAGACCGCGCTGGCAGGGGCCTGCAAGCGACGACCAATGGCATTCATAAAGTGCATCACACGCAGTCCCCGGTCGAGTCTAAGCAGCATACCGGTGCGTTGAACCGTCAGCGATTGCTCCAGACCCTCCGCTAACGCCTTCGCTGCGGAACGATTGACGCGCACCAAATCCTGGTGAATATGAGTGAGAACGCGTTCAGCTTCCAAGGCATCATACGCATTCCATGCCTGCCGGAGACGATGGCGATACACGGGAATAAGATCTTCTGGAAGACCACAGGTGACGTGATCCAACAGCGTATTGAGACAGCGCTGTATCACGACCTTGGGGCCAAACACCTCCTGCACTGCCGATTGAAGCCCGGTACCGCTGGGCAGTACACAGAGCAGTCCGTTAGCGGCTGATAAACCACGGTCCGACAGCGACCGCACGAAGGATACAAGCGCTGAAACGTTTTCAGGGTAGCACTCTATGAGGCCGAGCATGCGCCGGTAGCCCGTTAGGGTCAGACCTACACCAAGCACGATGTTCACACCGCGAGGGCACAGCCCATGTAGCCAAAACGCCACGATCGGGTCGCCGTCCAGACTGCGAGAATCCAACAGCTGCCATGCTTCCTTCAACGGTGCAGCATCTGGCTCTGCGTCCTCGGCCGTCTCATTAGCTCGGGCTTCTACGGGCGGTGGTACAGGGGGCTGCTGCACTGGGGCTATCGGCCAGTCGGCCGTCAGTTGTTGCAGCATGTTGGTGCAGAGCTTCATCAGAAGCCTACGCGAGTCATCCACGGGAGTGATCTGGGCATCTACAGGAGCCTCAATGCTCCCCAAGACAGGCTGGGACGGGTTCATATGAACGAAAAGTAAGGGTGGAGAATATCGGCCACCCCCACAGCAATCACCGAAACCCAACTACACATGGCGCAATGCCAGCCCGGGCGTAGCCTGCGTTCGATCCCGTACCGTAGTCGACTCGTCGTCGGCACATGCTGGGCGCATCTGGTTGGCGGCGCCCCTTGCTGGGGTTACTGGGCTCAAGCCGCTGCTGGAGCGGGGCCGACGGGGGCTGCGGGAATGCTAGCGGTCGGCAGGCGCAAGCGCTTGGATGCCTGCGCGCGGCAGTGCAGAAGTGGCGCTCAGCAGTGGCGCAGAGGGCTTATGCGCAGGCCCGCATCGCTGGGCGCAATGCCTGTGAGGTCGCGGAGCTTGGACGCTCGGTCCACTGTTGGGGTAGCAGCTCACGAATATCTGCGGTGTGCGTAGGCATGCGCGTTAGCACATCCTCGAGCCAATCTTGGGGGTCGGCTATGCCTTGCAGGTTGCAGGTTGCCAGCAACGAGTAGATGACGGCTGCGCGTTGGGCTGCATCGTGTGATCCGGCGTGCATGTAGTTTTTGCGGCCCAGAGCCAACGGCCGGATGGAGTTTTCCACGAGGTTGTTGTCTATCTCAACGCGCCCGAAGCGGGTGTATCGAAACAGCTTGTCCCACTGATTCAGGGTATAGCCCACGGCTTTGCCCCAAACGCTGCGTGGCGTGCCGAAGTGCGCTTGAAGCCATGCCTTCAGGTCTTTCAGGATGGGGACCGCCTCTTTTTGGCGCGCCTGGTAGCGTTCCTCTGGCGTGCAGCCCGCCTCGCGCAGCCTGCGCTCAATCATGTACAACTGCTGAATCCTCGTCAGCACATGCTCGGCCCGCTCCGAATAGCTCTGCTGCGCCCGGACGAAATAGCGTCGGGCATGGGCCCAGCATCCGTGTAAAACGATGTTCGGATTGCGGCCAAGAGCGTTGTAGGCTGCGAGGCCATCGCACTGAATGTGACCCCCGAAGGTCTGCAAAGAGTGGATCAGCCCTTGCTGGTCACGGCCCTTACGATACTCCATCCACACGAGTCCGAGCTCCGGTGCACGGTGCACCCAGAAATACCCACGGTGATGTGCCCCGACCTTGCTACGATCTTGCACCGCAATGGTGGTCTCGTCCACGCATAGGTAGCCGCTCTGAAGGGCCTCTTTCTTGAGCGCATCATAGAGGGCCCCCAAGTGGAATGCTACCAGGCCGATCCAGTCACCCAGGGTCGAGCTGGAAATCGGGAGTTGTTGCCGTAAGAACTGTTTTCGCTGGCGGTAGAGAGGAAGGTGATCCAGGTACTTAGCGGCGGTTACATGAGCGAGCAGGCTTGGCTCAGCCATACATTTCTCGCTCAGGCGGGGCGGTAACGGCGCGATGACGATGGGGCTCGGACCGTCATCCTCGTCCGAACGCTCGCCATTACCATCCGTCGTCTCACTACGAGCGTACTTGTACCGCCTGAGCACTTTGACGATCACCTTAAGATGCACTACATGTAGCGTCTCTTTATCTACAAAGCCTATGCGCTTCATGCCCGAGACATCTTCCTCGGGCTCGAGGACGGCCATGTCGCGCTCAAGGTGGGGCGGAAAACCGGCTTGAAGGCGGCGGCGGCGTGTCCGCTTCGGTTTCTGCGAAACCGCTTTGCGCTTCGAGGCCTCAGGGCGCGCCTTGTCCGTATCTGACGACGGCTCGACCTCTGGCGACGGCTCGACCTCTGACGACGGCTCGTCGTCATCGGAAAACAAGGAGTTCTCCTCGGGGTCCGCCCCATCGTTGGGCACAAAGCGCTCATTCTTCGCACCGTGGATCAAGTTCAGAAGGGCATCGCGTTCAGCCTTGACGAAGTTCAGACGGTCACGGTAGCCGTCTCTCTCCTTGCAAACGCTGCTGTTTTCGTGACGCAACCGTGCAACCTCCGCCTCTGCCTTCAACCTCCCGCAGCGCTCCTCCATTAGCCTCGCCTCCAGGGAAGCGATGATCGACGCCGAGTCCCCAGCCGGGGCCGAAGAAAGCACGATAGGAGGCTTGTGTGCGGCCATAGGGTTCATACCACCCTCTAAGCACACAGTTCCCCAAAATAAGATACTACACGAAAATAAATTTCATCCCTGCGACACTGCCCAGCGATTCTAAATTTGGGGCGTTCGGTGGGGGAACGGATCTTGTTTTGCGGTAGGCTACGCGCATGCGGGCTGTGAGTTAGGCGGTTGGTGGACGGAAGCAGGCAATAAGAAGCTACATTTGAGGCGCCACCAATCCGCCAGAGGCATACGACGGCCTTCCAGGTCTCTGGAATTCCCGCTTATCCTATTTGTGACATACAATCTTTCAGGCTCTCGCGGCGGAAAGCGCCAGCGGAGGCGAACGACGGTACAACATGCTTTCCCAGAGACTTCGCCAGTCGGGAAAGCAATATCTCGTCGTAAGCACGCGCACTGCCTGAAAGAAAGCGCGCCGCACCTGGTAGGATGCTCGGCATTGCCTCCACAACCCTTTTACTTGGTCGAGCATCGTATGCACGGCAAATGCCAACAGGTTGAGGGTGGCTAACAGGTTTGCCAGCCCATTTTTGCCATGCCCGAAGTTGTGTTTGAAGTTCTGTCCGTGTCGTGCGAGGATGTTGAAGCACTCGTTCTCGATTTTCCAGCGCGCCCGCCCACAAAGAGCAACCTCCTGTACATTGTGCTTCGTTACCGTCAGGCTGGTGAAAAGCGTCGTGTAGAAGGTCTGCTTGTAGGTGCCCTGCTTTTGGCGTACCCGCACGGTCTTTTCCACCCATGTGCCGTGTACGGCATCGTCCGTGTTCCGAATCGGCAGATCGGTCATCCAGCGATAGCAGTGCTCTTCGTAGCGACGTGTCTTCTTGTTCTGCACCCGAATCCAACCGGTGCTCTGGATATAGCGCTCGTGTAAAAACTTGAATAACGTGCGATGCGACTTGGGTTTGACCACAAACAGGAAATCGGCGCCCGCATGGAGCACCTGTTGGCAGAAGGGGTGTGTAGCATATAGGGCATCTCCCAGATATACCGGACGATAGCGAGCCATGCGAGCTCCCCACTTCGTTAACCACCGCTTAGCGGCATTGATCTCGCAATCCTGCTTGCGACGCCGCACCGAGTGCTGGTCGCCAGGATCATCCTGTGTGCGGACAAACTCTGGCATCAACGGTACCACCCGGTTGTGCCCTGGAGCCACCACAACCGCCGCCACCATGGTATGGAAGAACGAAGGACGCTTGTCTTTCCCCGTGCGACGAGAGGAGCATTGCTTACAATGGATTGTCCGAGAGGAATGAAACTCGATGCCATCAAGCGCCACAAGGATGCGATCCCTCAGACGCACAAACGGCGAAAAGTCTCCCTTGGAACGAAGCGTATCCAGCAGGTGCAGAAACAGGCGCTGAAATGAATCTGGCACCAGGCGGTCCAGCAGGTTGCGGATCTGCCCGTCAGAAGGAATGGCTTGCATACCAAACAGCGTCTGGCAGGTGGAACGGCCCACGTCGTCCTCCATCCTCCGCTGAAAAGCAAGAAAGGAGGGCGATTGCAGAAAGAAGCAGGCAAATGCGCTCAACACGGCATCGGCCAGCGTGTAGCGCAGATTGGGCCCCCGACGGTTATCTTCAAATGTACCGGCGGCCGATCGGATGCGTTTCAGCGCATCGCGCAGCAGCTTGCTTGGTTTCATGGGTATACCTCAGTGAAAGACAAAAGCACGCTATAGCAGGGCATCGCAGGACCGGTATTGCCAGTCCATACACCCATCATACACATAACGTCTGCTGAACAGGCATTCCCGTAAACCCCTCATGCACCCAAATTTAGAATCGCTGGACACTGCCAGCCGTGAGTAACGCCGACGATAACGAACAGAATTCAGCGCCACACCCTCCAGAAGGCAAACGATCTGCGCCCAATCTGGAGTGCCACTGCAAGGAAGCTCGAACGTACCCGACTCGAGACGCTTGTAGTACACGACCCAACCGCTCCGATCCCACACCAAGAATTTTGCATGTGTCCGACGGCGGTTGATGAAAACGAACACATCGCCCGAGAGAGGATCACGCTTCATGCCCGAGCGCACCAGACCGCACAACCCGTCAAAACCCTTGCGCATGTCCGTAGGCTCCCGGTAATAATGAAACCGGTGCGACGGCCCCAGCGCTAACATGATGGGCTCCGCACACGTTGCAGCACAGACCCGAGAAAATCCGCCGATACCGGCGTGAACAGCCGTAGACGTGTGCCGCCTGGAAACTCGACCTCCATTAAAACCCGCTCACGCGCCTGCGGCGACGGTACCTCCACAAACGCGCCGACCTCCGACCCAGACGAAGATGCCGCATACTTCCGGCGCCAATAGGTCAGCTGATTACGCGATAGGCCATGCTCCTGGCAAAATGCGTCCGGACCCTTACTACCACGCAAATAGCAGGCGACCAACGGAAACATCACCTCCGAGGTGCCCCTGACTCTCGTTGCCATAAAACGACCTCCCAGATTGGTGGAAAGAAACTCCGACAAGGTCGGGCAACAAACTTACCCAGTCAAGATGCAGACTTTCGGACGGATACGCATCATGCATGGTTGTGCGCATGGGAACGGCGATTGCCCCGCCGCCGCCGAAGCTCTTGGGGCCCAAAGCGCTGTTTCAGTGTGCCCGACGCCGTTCCATCTCCGGTCGGGCTTCGCTCTCCCTTCGGTGGAACGGCCCCTTCATGCTCTCTTCGCTAACCTATGCCTCTATTTGCGAGAGCACTGATTTGATTGTAAATGTTGCGCTTCGGAGTTAAATTAGGGTAATGCGATGTCGGCTTTCTTATCCGTTACCGTACGGGCATGTAGTGGCAACGCAGGATATTCGAAACGCGCAGTGGGAAGTGAGCCGGCGCTCGGCGCTGGGAACCCCGGGTTGTCGGAATCGCCATGCCGTACGGTCAGGAGACTGAACCCGGCGGTATCAAATACAAGCGGAACAGTGACGCCCCCAGGTGTTCCAACACCGTCCAGGATGCCGATCAACCTCCGATAACGTCCGTTTCATTCACCTCCTGGAGAACCCTTGTGCAACAAAGCGAGGTGGCAGCCCAACCGCAGAGTGGTGCAACGCTGCTGATTGCCTGTGCGTAGTACGTTGCATGTGCTCGATCCAAGTCGACATCGGACGCAGATTCACTGACCGTTGCTCTTGGTCGACAATCGCTCTCCTCACGCTGGCGCTTGCTTTTCTCTCTGTCGGGAGGGTCGAACGTGGCTTAGCGCAAGAAGTCGGGTCCAGGGACACACTCCAGATCCCACCTCCTGATACGTTTGCGGACGCTCGGACGCGATCCCTCTTCGAAGCGGCGCGAGAGCGCTGGCTTCAAGTCGGTAGCTCCATTCTAAGCTACGACGCCATGATCAGTTCGCGCGTGGCGATCAACCTCCGAACACCGCTCAAGGATCGGACCATTTTCCGTGCCGAAGAGACCTTCAAGGTACACTGGAGCGCGGACAGCACTCTTGTGGTTCAGGCGCTTGCCGCCCGGTCGGTGACCGCGGGCGGAGACGGATTGCCGGGTCGGCTGGCGACGACCGAGATGGTCTTCGATCCGACGGGCGATCAATTCGTATTCGGCTTCTCGGTCCCATCGTTAGGAGCAGGCGGTGCGGAAGGCAATTCCAAGTCATCACCCCGGAATCTGGACGACGACGACAACAATGAGGGAGTGAGCATCGCGGTCCGCTTCGAGCATCCGGCCGCGCCGGGAGCCGAAGAACACTACCGCTACGAGATGGTCGACTCCGTCACGGTTTTGCTCTCAGACGGGCGGCCCATACGCTCGGTGGGCTTGGAGGTCATTCCGAGAAGGAGCGATGGCAGCCTGATTTCAGGAATCCTGTGGATCGAACCGGAGTCTGGGGACCTCGTGCGCGCAGTCTATCGATTGTCCGTAGCATACGAGGTAGGGGACCAAGTCGAGGACGCTCCCGGGATGTGGGTGATCAGTGGCCTTATCATGCCCCTAAGTTTCAACTTCACGCTGGTCACCGTTGACTATTCGCTTTGGGATCTGACATACTGGATGCCCTCTCGATGGCGCATCGAAGCCGTTGGGCGGGCGGGTATCCTTCGCGCGGCTGGTACCCTGGAGCAGAGCTACCAGATCCTTGATGTCGTTAGCGCACAGGACGCTAAGACACCGCCCGACCCGGAGGCAGTCGTTGACCAGTGGCTCGCGCCCGATGCGTTCGGGAGCTTCCGGGCGGTCGACCCCGAGGATCATAAAGACCCGTATGGCCTCGACAATCCGAGTCTCGAGGATGGTCGGGAAGCCCAGGACTCCGCGTTCTCCGAAGGTGGGCAGTCGGTTCTTATGCTCGTGCCAGAGGATCCCGAAGCTCTGCTCTCCAGCGACCTGTTGCCGCCCCCGGTCTGGATGGGAGCTCCCGGATTCGCGACGGCCAGCGAACTGGTCCTCCTCGAGCGTGACCTTGCCGACCTCTCGATTCCCGATGGAGATCTCAACCGGTTTGAAGTCGATATTGGCCCACAGCTGGGAGAACTCACGCGGTACAATCGCGCGGAGGGCCTTGCGATTGGAGCTCGAGCGGCGTGGTCGCGCGCCACGCAGAATGGACTTATCACCCTTGAGAGCCGGGGATGGATCGGGATCGGCTCTGGCGAGCCAGATGTGCGGCTTCAATTCGGGTGGGAGTCAGTCCACTACCGGCTGAGCCTGACCGGCCACCACCGCGTCAACGAAGTCGATCTTCGGGCAGATAACCTCGGCATCGTCAACTCGCTCACCGGGTTCTTCTTCGGCCGAGACGACGGAGACTACTTCCGGGCGAGCGGTGCGCGGCTGAAGTGGGAACCCACTGGCGTCCGCCGTCCCTGGTGGCACATCTCCCTTACGGCTGAAGGACACAGAGCCTTACCGAACCGCGTTGGCTTCAGCGTCCGTGGACTTCTCGATGGAGGCGGTGATTCGTTCCGGCCTGCGCTCGAGGCAGATTGCGCGATGGAGTACTTGGTTACTGTGAGCATAACGCCTTGGTGGGGCACAGATCCCAGCGGCGCCCAAGGCGGGCTGGAGATCCTGCTTCAGAGCGCGGAAGGGGACTTCAGCTGGATCCGGGCGCGTACAATCGGTCGTTTGGCCCTGACCCCGGCGCCGGGACTTCGCGCAGCGTTCGAGATTGGTGGAGGTCTGACCTGGGGAACAGTGCCGATGCAGAGGAACTGGTTTCTCGGTGGCCCCGGTACCCTGCGAGGCTATCCCGGCGCATCCGCCGTCGGTCCCAGCTACTTGCGCGGGCGGGCGGAACTTGCGCGAGACTGGGGGACGACGCGTTTGGCCCTTTTCTCCGATTGGGGCTGGGCTGGACAGAGGTTCTCGAACGTCTTCGAAGAAGGACTGCCGTCGATTGGTGCAGGCTTTTCTGCCCTCGATGGCCTCATCCGCCTCGACATCGCCGGGGCTCTTCGGTCCCCGACCAGATGGCGCTTGGAATTCCACTTCGACTCGATTCTGTAGAGCAGTACTTCTGTTACGGGTTGGAGGTGATTCGGGCTGTCGGCTCACCCGCATGTACATCCAGCGCTACATCTGCGACAAGTCGGTGATACCAGTTGCACGCCGACCGGAGTCGAAGAAGGGCTCAGGCGGAACACGAATTTGGCGGTGCAGCTGATTCTCAGCGACCTGCTTCTGGAGCCTTTCAGAATACTCCCCTGGCAATCCCCAAGATTGGGTCAGCCAGCCCTTATTGCAGTTCACGGTATTCCTGGCGTACATTGACGATCGCCCCTGAATACTCGCTAGATTCCAGCATGCGCTACCTACTTGCTACCCTGCTGCTCATAATCTGTGCGGCACCGCAGCCTGCGGATCCGCCCGTGCATATTGTCTTTATCACTGGAGACGAAGAGTATCGCTCAGAAGAGTCCATGCCGATGCTGGCAAAGATCCTTGAACGAGACTACGGCTTTGAGGTCACGGTGCTCTTCGCACTCAACGAGGATGGCTTCATCGATCCCAACGTACTCGACAACATTGCGGGACTGGAAGTCTTGGCGCGCGCCGACATGATGGTCATGTTCACAAGGTTTCGGGCGCTGCCGGACGCACAGGCCAAGCACATCCTGGACTTTGCGGAATCCGGCAAGCCGATTGCGGGATTTAGAACTTCGACACACGCCTTCCTGTACCGGGACAATCTAGAGCGCGCACACCTGAACGATGACTGGCCGATCAAAGTCTTTGGACAAAAGTGGATCACGCACCACGGCCATTTTGATGATGGCACCAATCCGCTCACGCATGTGACGGTCATCGAGGAGATGGCCAGCCATCCAGTCCTTCGCGGCGTAACGCCGTTTCAGGCATACTCCTGGCTGTATCATGTCCACGGAGGCGAACACACGTTGTATGGCGATAGCGAGCCGCTCCTCCTAGGCACGGCACTGAGGTCCGGGCACGCAGAAAACAACCGCCTGGACAAGTTTCCGCTGACCAATCCCGTGGCTTGGACCAAGACGTATACAGGTACCTCCGGCATGTCCGCGCGCGTCTTCTTCACTACGCTCGGACATCCGTACGACTTCAAGGAATCATCGATGCGGCGATTAGCGCTTAACGGAATCCTGTGGGCCCTAGGACGAGATGTGCCCGAGGGTGGAGCCAACGCGGAGCTGGCCGCTCCATACGATCCGAACAACTCCGGGTTCGGCGACAGATTCAAAGCTGGGATGCGGCCTGAAGACATGTAGCCGCCAAAATCGCAAGAAAGGCTGGCATCTTTTTGAATGATCATGGCAGGGTCACCCGTCGCGTATGCTGGCCAGCGTCGCGGTCGGAGAATCGTCTGGCACAGGGATCGATCGTGACCGCTCCTGTGGCATGCCACGCTAGACCCCGCTGAAACAGCGTCTGAAAGCCCGCACAGCGCAGGACGCGATCATCGGTCTGAACGCTCCAACATTGGTCCGGCTGCAGTGTATGCATCTTTTCGCTGCCATACGGAATCCATCACACCATGAGCTCGTGTGTGGCTGAGCAGCCGTGATCAAGAGCAGCCCGAGCTTGAAGAGGTTGTGGGTGCAGAGCACTTCTCCACTGACGGCACCACCCGGCTGGGTCTAGGGATTGCACCGTTCGTAATTGGGTTTCGGCGATTGCTGCCGAGATGGGGCCGCAATATAAGTGACGTTTAGCAATAGGAAAAGTTGCTTATCGAGTCTGGGTATTCAAACTCGACTTTATCACTTATAGTGAAGTAAGAGGTCGGACCTCCCCTGTCCCCGTTTTTGGGGCGTTTTTCCGGGTGCTATGGAGCCTTGCTGATTACCGGAGCGGTCGGTGGTGGCTTAGGGGGTGTTTGCCCCTGTCTTGCGTGTCCTTCGTCGTATTGGGGCCCCTTGATCGGGTCTCATCTGTCCGACTCGGACACAGCTCACGCTACTCCTTCTGGAGTGGGTACTGGCGTGAGGTATGGGGAGCGTCACAGGATTCATGAATCAGGAGGTTTTTTCAGATCGCTCGGCTCACTCGTGCAAATTCCGATGGAAGTGCGCCACCAATTCCGGGCCATGCGCGCCACGTACATGCACATGTGTGCATGGTAGTTGTTGGGGCTGTTGGAGCTGGTGTGATCGGGGGTATAATGTCGTGTAGAAGGTCCCCTTATCATCGTTATTCTGGGTCTTGGTTTAATCAGATAAGAGGCCCAGAGCCATGGCAACCCATCGTATTCCCATGAAGAGAATCAGGCGCATTTTGGTGCTTTACTTTGAGCGATCCTACTCTGAGCGCCGCATCGCTCAGCATGTAGGAGTTGGTCGTCGTACGGTATCTCGCACGCTTTCGCGGCGAAGCTGTCGGGATTGACCTGGGCGCAGTGCAAGGAGTTGAGCGATATCGATCTGGAGAACAAGCTTCACGGCTCGTCTGGGCCGCAGCGCGCCACGGATCGTCCATTACCGGACTGGGATAAGGTGCACCGGCAGCGGCTGGAGTTCTCGTATTTGACGCTGCGAATGCTATGGCTCGAGTACAAGGAGGAGCATCCGAATGGCTTGGAGTACAGTCAGTTCTGCAAGTGGTATGGTGACTGGCGCAGGAGCGATCCGAGCGTGGACATGCGCCTGGAGCATCGTGCGGGCGACAAGCTTTTCATAGACTACTCGGGCAAGCGGCCGTCGCTTATTGACCCGTCAACGGGCAAGGCGCGCGAGGTGGAGCTGTTCGTAGCAGCGCTGGGCGCTTCGCATTACGTTTATGCGGAGGCCACGCTGACGCAGAAGCAGAAGGACGTGTGTATGTCGCTTCGCCGCTGCCTGGAGGCGTTAAGGGACGTTCCCCCCATGGTGGTGCCCGACAACATGAAGACGGCCGTAGCCCGCGTGCACCGGGGCGACGTATCGAAGATCAACGCCAAATTTCAGGAGCTGGCCGATCATTACGACTGTGCTGTGGTGCCTGCTCGTCCACGACATCCACAGAACAAGTCATTGGAGTCTGGATGCGATCTGTAGGATTCATGCGACCGTAGGTGTGGTTCGTGTCTTGGGGCTGATTCTATACATTGCGAAGGTACGTTTTCTGCCAGGGATCCGGTGTTCGTCAATGCCTCTGCCTTCCCGGGCTAGCCGTCCTATCGTGGCAGCGTCTATTGCGAGTTCGGCGGCGAGTTCTTTGGCGGTCTTGTAGCCCTGCGCACGCATCTTTTCGCGTTGCCGCTCGATTCCTCTAGGCATCTTGTTACGCACGCGAATGGTGCGAATGCGTTGTGCGTTGAACCGTCCTCCCAAGCTGTCGCGGTACCCGCGCAGGTTCAGCTCCTCGGCGGCTTGGGGATCATCGTAGCCTGCCTCAAGTAACTCTTCCAGTTCGGCCAGGGCCTGCTTGGAGGCATCGCGACCGATGACCGTAGCGCGAGGCAGGGGCAACGCTACTGGAGGCAGCTCGTGGGTTCGTCCGCCACGCAATCGCAATCCGACATTCACCTGGTATACCCTTCGGATCAGGGTGATGTCCTCGATGAGCAATCCTAAGAGACGCTTCCGGTCCTCGTTGGTGGTACGAGCCGCTTCCCAGACCGTGCCAAAGTCGCTGGCCAACGCAAGGATGCGCTGGTCCAACGCGGCATCAGGTAAGCTGGGGCGCGGGTGTTCTGGGATCCGCTTGCAGATCAGTACTTTCTGGCCCACCTCCAGGTATGCATCAGAGACGACATCCCGGATGATTCCAGCGATCACCACGTAAACGATCCGGGATGTGAAGGCATGGTTGCTGAATGATCCCTCAAAATGTTCACGGACGCACGAATTGCCAGGAGCACGCACGAGTACAGCCACCTGACGTGCGTCACCGAAGGTGACGAGGACTCTCGGGCCCGGTTTCTGTCTTGGGATCTGGGTGATCCTACCATGACCGATGTCAAGGAGTAGCTGACCTGCAAGGAGGGGGTGCGGATCCCGGTCGCCAGTCTGGCCTATCATGGGCTGCATCTCCCGCTTTACACGAATACGGAAACGGCCGTGCACATGGCCACGCGGATCGTCCAGATGATCGCCATCATACATACACTGGTCATCTGGATGGAGTACTCCCCACAGCACCTGCATGCACCAGGAGAAAGGCACAGTACCTTCACTGGGCGCACAGTATTACGCTCCTGGCTGTTATGTTATGTATGATGTCGGGCGCAGCTGATCCATCACGGCTTCAATCGCATTATGTCTATTAACGTGCACGGCTCCAATGTGCAGGTCGTCGATCCCGAGCTGCGCACGTTGCGCTACGAGACGGGGGCCCGGATGGGCTCTGTCAAGCCATACATGGAATGTTTCACCGGGATCCTCACGGGGCTGATGCAAAACTCGGCAGAAGAGACACCTGGTTGGCATGCCAGTGAGCTGGAGATGTCGCAAGACTTGGCCTGGGATGAGTAACTGGTCTGCATGGAGCGCACAGCGTTTATACGGGCGTACATACCTTCATTTCTGCCAAGCCGATTCAGAAGAAGGACGGGATACCCGACATTGAGTCTGAAGGGAGCACTATTCTACCTTTCCCATGGACCATCGTGAATTCGTTGAAAGCGGCGTCATCGGCAACCCGTTGCGCGCCAGTAGGGAAAAGGAGGAATAAGCGTTTTGGCGCCTTTTAGAACACATGGCCTGTGGCGTGCATGCGCTCATGAGGTCCCGGTTGACGTACACACACGAAATTCGTTGATTGGGTGATGTAGTTTTCGGGCGCATCGGCTTGGTACTGTCGTGTTATAGCGTGTATCTTGCAATTTCGGTTGGTGTGGTTTGCAGGTCACAGGATGGTGCGATTAAGGCACTCACGATCGGCCCGGTGGTGCGCCGCAGTCCTTGTGGAGGCGTGCCTAGTGGGCGACACTATATTGCCGTCTGTCCATCGTGTCCTTCACGGACTGCATGTCGCTGAGCATTGCAGCATCGACTGTGGTCACACGTACAGCCGGTGGCACCCCGACTTAGGATCTCTAGAGGAAGAGGACTGCCTGCTCTGCCAGTGGGGAATGGACGCCATGCAGCGGATACTGGCTCCTTCAAACTCCTCACCGATTTTTCGTCACGCAGCACTCATCGCGCAGTCGCGTCCGCTGAGCCGCCTCAATACGCACCAATACATTCGTGGTCCCCCAGCACCGCGGGTAGAAGCATCCCAGTCAGACATTGTCATGGCTGCTGCTGGGGATCAATGCCTGTTGGATAAGGCATAGTGTCGGGTCCTCTGGTAGCGCCACAGCCGGAGGAACCGTATGTCAACTTTAGCACCCATGGTTAGGCGCAATGGAGCACTTTGCCTTTTTGTGCTCGTTGCACTGATTGCAGTACCATACACATCCCTAGCACAGGATAGCAGGCAAGAGAGAAAAGAAGGACACGCCACTGCCGCGAGGCAGACCACTCCATCTAGGGCGTTATCTGGAACGATCACGGGTATCGTTCACAATTCTAGCGGCGAGCCCGCCTTAGATGCTGAAGTACGCCTCATTGGTATGGGCCTTTTGACGGCAGTGGACGACGAAGGCCGTTTTGTATTCGAAAACGTATCGCCTGGACGCAGCATTATCGAAGCCGTGAGCCTGCGCTGGGGCCGCGGCATCAGCGAGGTCACTGTTGTAAGCGGACAGACGACTCAAATCACGTTGGAAGTGCTCGCCCAGTACATATTGGACGAAGTCCTTATTTCTGCCGGACCTGGGGAAATGATCCGGTCTGACGCTGTTCAGCCAGCCGATGCTCTTTCGCATCAGAACCTTGTAGAATCTAGTGAGGGCAGTCTTGGAGAAACGCTGGTTCGCAGGGTGGGCATCACTTCCACGTCTTTTGGGCCTGGCGCCAGCCGCCCAATCATTCGCGGCGTGGGCGGCAGCCGTGTGAGTATCCTGAGTCATGGATTGCGCGTTGCCGATGCATCGGACATCAGTCCCGATCATGCGCCTGCGGTCGAACCACTCCTTGCAGACCGCATTGAGATCCTTCGTGGCTCGGCCACACTGCTGTACGGCAGCAGCGCCATTGGCGGCGTGGTTTATGTACATGAAGGGCTCGTGCCGAATGAAAAACCCACCGCCGCCATTGAAGGCACCTTTACCGGACGTTTTTCTTCTGTTTCAACAGGACGTGAGGGCAGTGCCAAGCTGCGTGGCTCCCTGGGGAATATCGCATGGACACTGAGCGGGCTAACCCGTGCTGCGGGAGACGTTGGCGTGCCGCCCGGAAGTATCGTTGAAGAGCACGAAGACGAACACGAAGACGAACACGAAGACGAACACGACGATGAGCACGACGATGAGCACGACGATGAGGAAGAGGAAGAGGCCGTTATCAAATCGATCGAACACAGCGACGTTACGCTGAATCGAGCTTCGGCTGGCGTTTCCTTCGTAGGCTCTTCAGGCTTCATTGGAGGTGCCGTGACCTTCCACGGCACGAATTATGGGGTACCCGGCCACGAGCATCACGAGGAAGAGGAGAACCACGGGGAGGATGCAGACCATCATGAAGAGGAGGAGGACGCGGGCGTATTTGTCGATATGCACAAGGTCAGCGTGAATGTTGAAGGGCAGTGGCGTACGAGTGGTGCGCTGCTGCGCAACTTCAATGTCAGCCTGGGTCTGACGGATTACGCGCACGATGAAGTGGAGAATAAGGAGGTCGGCACGACGTTCAGCAGTGATGTGCTAGAAGGTCGTATCGAGGCGAATCATGTGCTGGCTGAAGGCTTCCAGGGAGTCGCAGGAATCCAATTGGAACAACGCGATCTAGGTCTCGTGGGCGTGGAGGCCTTCATGCCTTCTTCGGAGACCAGCCGCTTCGCTGTATTCCTCATGGAGCGCCTGGATGCCGGCTCATTCGGGTTGGAAGGCGGCGTGCGGTACGAGCGTGCCAGCATCGCTCCGGACGCGCGCGCCGGGCGTACGATGGGCGGTGTTTCCTACACCGTAGGGGTCAATTACCGTCTATCGCGTGCGGTAGCCGTCTCTATTGCGGTGGCACGTAGTGTCAAGGCCCCCACTGCATCGGAGCTCTATGCGGACGGTCTCCATGTAGCAACACAAGCCTTCGAAATCGGCAACGACGCCCTGCATGTGGAGGCCGTCAGAAATGCGGACGCCGCTATCCATTTCACCACAGCACGCTTTCAGGCGACGGCCTCCGTGTTTGGGAACAGTTATCCAAACTACATCTTCCTTGGCCCTACAGAGGAAACCAGAGAGGGGTTACCCATATTTCGGGTTGAACAGGAGCCTGCGATTTTCCGGGGATTTGAGCTGGAAACTCATGGATCCCTGCTGCAAAGGGGCCGCCACTCCGTAGATCTGCGTCTTTGGAGCGACTATACGACCGCCGAGCACACTGATTCAGCACAGCCTCTGCCGCGCATTCCTCCAATGCGAATAGGTGGCGAGTTGTCCTACGATGTGGGCGCCTTAGGATTCCAAGTCGACATCATATCTCTCAGCAAGCAGAATCGCGTGGCAGAACACGAGACAGCCACTGACGGCTACACGCTCCTGGGTGGATCTGTACGCTACCGTTTCTTTGCCGCGGGCACCGTGCACAACCTGACGCTGCAGGGCCGCAACCTCACCAACGCTATTGCGCGCCCGCACACTTCGGTTTTAAAAGACGTCGTCCCGCTCCCAGGGCGCGACATTCGGCTTACCTACCGGCTTTTCCTGTAACAGCCAACATCGACCCGCGGAGCATCAGCGGTGCGCCACGGGTAGGGAATACTTCCGCTTGTTTTGACACGCGTGCATCGATCTGGCCCATAGGGGACTGGATAGGGCTCGATCTGGCTGCGGCCGTGCAGCGGGCCAAGCAGTCATATCCGCTCCAGCAGCTTGCGCCGCTGGAGCATGGCGCCGCCTTGCTGCCGCGTCATGCACCTGGGCTTCCCCAGGTCCTCCGCATAGATCCAGACAGGCGCGCTAACGCATCCGGCTGCTCGTTAAGATTCCGCTTCCGCTGGTCCGCGATACGATCGCCGGTTAGACCTGCCATGGATGTGGGGTCTTCGGAGGCGCCGATCCTTCGCCTCCCGTCGTTTCAGGGCGTCCCGCGTTGTACAGTCATTCCGGGAGCGCTGGCATAGGCCTCAACCAGAACCCGGCAAAGACGATCGGAGCAGCGCTTGAGATTCGCGAAACTTGCCCACCCCCATGCCCGTTTGGCCATTCGTTCGGTGACCAGCCACCACACCACCCCGCTAACGTTCTTGCATCTACATCGCCAGACTGATCGTCACTTAAGCCCTTCCGCCAACACTCCCTCACTTCGCGGCCAGGAACGTGACGTCGGAAGCGCTAGGAGCTATGCCCAGAAGGCGTGGAAAGAGTGATCGGAGAACACAACCTGGTGGCTGACCGAAAGCCTGGGGCAACAATGATACGGTCCACTACGCGCGCGCGCGTCGTGGAATCCTTCGAGCCGCTATCCCATCATACCCACGCAGAGGCTGTCGCCCGCTTTCTGGAGCGGCTACGCATCAAGCACGTCCAGAATCACGGCTAAGGCATGGTCGAGGACCGCGTAAGGGATGTTCAAGGGTGGCGCCAGTCGTATGAGGCGACCCGAATGGAGCGTCCAGCCCACCAGCACCCCTCGCTCCAAACATTTGCGGACCACGCTCTCGGCCCGCGCCGCGCTGTCCAACATCATCCCCAGCATCGCACCTCGCCCGCGTACCTCCCGAACTTCATCGGCCCGACGCAAGCGCCGCCTGATGATAGCCCCCACCTTTGCTGCGCGCGCGGGAAGGTCCTCTTCAAGAACCACCGACAACGCAGCATCCGCCGCCGCGCATGACACCGGGTGCCCACCAAAGGTGGTCACATGACTCAGCGGAGGATCGCTGCGCAAGGCACCCATGATGCTGGCGTTAGCAATGAAGGCACCCAGCGGCATGCCGCCCCCCATAGCTTTGGCCACCGTTATGATGTCTGGTTCGATGCCGAACGCTTCAAATGCGAACAGCGTACCGGTCCTGCCAAAGCCTGTCTGTATCTCGTCTAGGATGAGTAGCGCCCCCTGTGAGGAGCACCGCTCCCTTAGTGCACGCATCCACTTGTCCGAAGGCACATTCATGCCCCCTTCGCCTTGTATGGGCTCAGTGATGACACACGCGACGTCTGAACCAATAGCATCCAGTGCACCGATGTCTCCGAATGGCAAGAAAGTCACGCCCGGCAGCAGCGGGTGGAACGGCTCCCGATATGCTGCGCGGCCGGTCACGCTCAAAGAGCCGTGCGTATCGCCGTGAAAGGATCGATCAAATGCGACCATCTTACGACGGCCCGTCACCTTCTTGGCCAGCTTCAGCGAGCCTTCGTTGGCCTCGGTCCCGGTCATGGTATAGTACACCGACTGCAGACGGGTGGGTAGCTGACTACACAAGCGTTCTGCGTAGTCCACCTGCGGACGCTGAATCATCTCCCCGTACACCATCACATGCAGGTGGCGCTCCAGCTGCCTGTGGATCGCCTTCAGCACTCGCGGATGCCGATGGCCGATAGCGGAGACCGCAATACCGCTGATAAAGTCGATCAGGAGGCGCCCGCCTTCCAGGGTGATGTAAGGTCCCTCGGCGTGCGCCACCTCCAGCCCCAGGGGCGCGTCACTGGTCCAAGCAACATGCCGTGCAAAGAGCTCCCGGCGGGACGGCTTCATAAGCAGTGACTGGTGGCTGGGTGCTGGCGGTACCGACACGGCTTGAACCGTGAATCGGCGGCATCGTTACATCATGAGGTCGCCAGACAGCAGAACATTTGAATCTCAAAGACAAGGTCGTCGTTGTCACAGGTGCAAGCGCGGGACTGGGGCGCGCCTTTGCACGCACGCTGGTAACGCGAGGCTGCCATGTGGTCGGTCTCGCGCGAAACGTGTCCCGCTTGCTGGAAATCCACAAGGAGCTTGGTGATAGGCTTATAACCCGCTCCTGTGATGTTACCTGTGAAGAACAGGTCAGGGCTGCCTTTGAGGATCTGACGGCAGACCCCGGCCGCGTGGATGTCCTGATAAACAACGCGGGGCTCGGACGCTTCGGACCGCTCAGCACGCTCTCTTCTAGCGACTGGTCACTACAGTTAGACACCAATCTTACAGGAGTCTTCTACTGTACCCGTGCCGTGATACCCCTGATGCAGGCGCAGAACCGGCGCCACGGCTTTGGAGGGCATATCATCAACATCGCTTCCATCGCAGGCATCATAGGTAATGCCAACATCGGCGCCTACAATGCCACCAAGTTCGGGCTTCGGGGCCTTGGTGAAGCACTGATGAAGGAGCTGCGCGATGATGGCATCAAAGTCACCACGATTTGTCCCGGCTCAGTGCGCACCAGATTCGCCAGCGAGGCCGGAAGCCGCGGTGCACCCAACCCTATGGAACCTTCGAGCATCGCTGAAACGGTCGCGCATGTCCTGGAGGGACCAGACAACTATCTCATATCGGAGGTCGTTATGCGGCCGCTGCGACCGCGCCTCCGCCAGGGCTAACATGTTATGAAGAGGCGTGAATTTGTACGCACGGCGGCGCTGGGATCGTCCGCCGGACTCGTCCTGTCGTCGTGCGCTCCTCAGGGCGGCGAGGGTCCAGCCATTCAAACGGAAAGTCCCTCGCTGCGCTGGCGGCTGGTGTCAAGCTTCTCCAGAGGTTTGGATACCATTTTTGGCGCCGCCGAGGTGCTGGCCGAGCATGTGGGCCATCTTACGCAGGGGCGCTTCAATATTCAGGTATACCCTGCCGGTGAGCTGGTGCCTGCATTTGAGGTCTTAGAGTCTGTCCAGAAGGGGACGGCACAGATGGGGCACACCGCGTCCTATTACTATGTGGGCAAAAACCCGGCTCTTGCCTTTGACACGACGGTCCCATTCGGCCTCACTGCCCGGCAGTTTAACAGCTGGGTGTATCACGGCGGCGGCCTGGAGCTGCTGCGCGCCCTTTTTGCCGATTTCAACATCATGAACTTTCCCGGCGGCAATACCGGCGTCCAGATGGGCGGATGGTTCAACCGCGAGGTTGGCTCCGTCGGTGACCTCAGGGGGCTGTCTATGCGCATCCCCGGGATTGGTGGACGGGTGATGGATCGCTTGGGCGTGACGGTACAGCAGATTCCAGGCGGTGAAATCTACCCAGCACTGGAACGCGGGGTCATTGACGCGGCCGAATGGGTCGGCCCGTATGATGACGAAAAGCTGGGCTTTGCCCAGGTGGCCCAGTACTACTATTATCCGGGCTGGTGGGAGCCGGGAGCTAACCTTTCATTCTACATCAACCGAGATGCATGGGACGGTCTGTCCGCCCATTATCAACATGCGCTTGAGTTGGCTGCGGCCGCGGCTAACCAGTACATGCTTAGCCGATACGACGCCGTGAACCCCGCAGCGTTTCGCCGCCTGGTCGAGGGTGGCACCGAGGTGCGGGCCTTTCCGCAAGACGTGATGCAAGCCGCGCAGGTCCAGGCGGAGGAGTTATTGCAGGAAGGCACAGACGACCCCGTTTATGCGCAGGTCTATGATTCCTGCATGAGGTGGCGCGAGGAGTCTTCCGCCTGGTTTGCGACGAGCGAATACGCGTACACAGCTTACCTGCACGACCTGTAGCGTCAGCCTACTGCTCTTAGCAGGTGGCCTCGGTCAGCATGCCTTCATGCACAGGCAGTACCCGAGGGCGCTCACTTTCTTCTTCTTAGCGCGACTCGCCACTGTGGAAATGTAGCTTCGGTGGTTCTTGGATGGCTGCCGATCGTTCTTACCGGCTTCCTATCAGCTACCCGCCCAGCCATCCAGAGCGGGTGAACGACATCGGTAGTAACGATCGTTATGCGCAACATCGTAGCGATTGATTTCCGGCACACCCCGCCGTAGTGCAGTTAAGCGAGACTTGGTCATCTAATATGCAACAGTCCGACAGTCTGGCCCCTGGTCAGAAAGACCATAGCACCACTTCCGGGAAACGCATCAGCACCAGCAAGCCCACCACCTGGATCGCTATGAACGGTAGGGCGCCCCGATAGATGTGCGCCGTCGACACACTAGGCGGTGCTACGCCGCGCAGATAGAATAATGCAAAACCAAAGGGGGGCGTCAAAAATGAAGTCTGAAGGTTCATCCCCACCATAACGCCAAACCATATGAGCGCGACACTCGCTGGCACACCCAGCATCGGTGCCAACAGCTCCGCGGCAGGAGGTACCAGAAGCGGCACGATGACGAAGGCAATCTCAAAGAAGTCGAGAAAGAAGCCCAACACGAATATCGTCAGGTTAGCAACAATCAGAAACCCTATCACGCCACCTGGCAGGTTCGTAAGGATGCCCTCTATCCAGAACCCTCCGTCCAATCCGCGAAATACCAGCGCAAACGCAGTAGACGCAATCAGCAGCATCATCACCATAGCCGTCAGCTTTGTGGTCTCTTCGAGCGCCTCGCGAAGATGCTGCCATGTCAGGCGGCGGTTGGCGGCCGCCAGGAGAATCGTTCCCACGGCACCCAATGCTCCCGACTCTGTCGGTGTGGCGATGCCAGCGAAAATGCTGCCCAACACCACCAGGATTAGCACCAGAGGGGGCAACATGACCAGCAGGACGCGCTTTAGCAGCGCACCCGCGCGAATGTCTCGCTCGGACGCTGGCAACGCAGGGGCCTGGCGGGGACGCACCAGCGCAAGACCCAGCGAGTAAAGGGCATACAACGCGGCCAGGATCAGGCCCGGCACCAGCGCTCCGGTAAAAAGGCCGCCCACCGATACGCCCATCTGGTCTGCCAGGACGATCAGCACGATGCTGGGCGGAATAATCTGACCAAGCGTTCCCGCTGCCGCTATGACGCCTGTGGCCAGCGTTTTCGAATATCCGAAACGTAACATCAGTGGCAGCGAAATCAGACCCATCGCCACTACAGAAGCGCCCACCACGCCGGTCGCGGCAGCCAACAGCGCACCCACCAGCACCACCGCCATCGCTAGGCCACCCCGCATGGGACCAAACAGCTGACCGATCGTCTTGAGCAGGTCTTCTGCCAGTCCGCTTCGCTCCAGCATCGTTCCCATAAAGATGAAGAACGGCACCGCGAGCAGGATATAGTTTGACATGATGCCCGCTAGGCGATCAGGCAGCGCCAACAGCAGCAGCCAGTCAAAGTATCCGGTGGCGATCCCGATGATGGCAAAGACGATAGACACGCCGCCGAGCGCGAATGCGACCGGGTATCCAGAAAAGATGAACAGTAGCGCCGCCGCGAACATCAGGGGTGCCAGCCACTCAGTTCCCATAGGGGCCTACTCTTGTTGCTCTGGGGGCTGCTTAAGCTCTTGCAGGTTGCAGATGATATGCGCTACGCCTTGTAGCAGAAGCAGCGCAAAGGCGATCGGGATCACCGCTAAGAGCGGATACCGCGGTAGCCCTCCAGGGTCAGGTGAGCCCTCCAGTCGGATTACCGCATCCACAACCACCGGCCACGACGTCGCGATCATGAGCCCGCAGAAGGGTAGCAGAAATAGCCACGCACCCCACAGATCGATGCGCGCGCGTGTACGCCTGGACCAGCGATTGAAAAAGATGTCCACGCGCACGTGCGCGTTAGCGCCCAGTGTATAGGCCGCACCAAAAAGGAAGACCATGCTGAACAAGTACCACTGCAGTTCGATGAACATGTTGGAATTCATCCTCAGTGCGGTCGTCCCTATGGTGTGCAGGACCTTGCCTATCCCAGAGGCCGTTGCTGGATCGATCTGGGCGTTGCGGGACAGGTAGCGTGTGATGGCGTTGTAGGCGCCAGCCAGGATCATAGCCAGCGTCAGATACCACATCGCTCGCCCGATGCGCGCATTAAGCCGATCGATCCAGTGGGCTAGTTGTTGCCAGTACCCTTGCATATCGACTGCTTTGGACAGCAAGATAGCGATTCAGTACCGCCGCCTTCAGGCTATGCAATTCTCAAAGAGTGTGCGATGCCACTGGGACGGCCCGGCTTTGCTCTGATAGTGGCGGGCCATCTTCATGACTTCCGTGGCTACGAGCTCACGCAGGGAGGCTGGCGACACTATGCGGGCATGCGCTCCCCATCGCAGCACCCAGGCCAAGACCTGCGGCGCGGCCATAGGTGCCAGCGTTACCAGGATGCCGTCTCCCTTCTTCTGGATGGCCTGGACGTGGTCCAGCGTAGCCGCGACGATCCATTTGGAGCTTTCCGCATCAAACCGTATGCTGACGGACTCTTCTGCGTCCCCAGGTGTAGCGGCTGTATATCCCTTCGGGCGCACAAATGACCGCGTCTGGAGCGTGACCTCGCGCATTGCCCGCACCGGGTAGTCACAGACCGCTTCTCGCCTTTTGCAGAATCCTACCAGGTACCACTGCCTGCGCACGCGCGTTAGCCCGTACGGTAGAAAGGCGAATGCACCGGCCGGACTGCTCATCCGCAGCTCGACCTCGGTTTCTGCGACGAGGGCCTGCCTGAGCAGTTCCAGGTGTTTGTGCTCACGAGCGACTGCTCCCGTGCTGTATGGCGCGAGTCCCAGCTTCCTTTCCAGTGCTCTGATGTCTTCCGCTAAGCCTTGGCCTCCTGCCTTCAGCAGTCGTACTCGGGCCCCGCGATCCACAAGGCGTGCTTCGGCATCGATGTGCTCGGCTACGACGGCGCTGCCCACCAGAAGCAGCGCCGCCTCGTCGCGGGTCAGCGCAACAGGCTCAAGAACGAAGTCTGATCCCAGCCGGATACCCTTCCGCTTGTGCCCTTCCAGAGGTACGCCCTGGCTGCGGAGCACTGCGATGTCGCGAACGATGGTCCTTGGGCTGACATCAAATGAAGCTGCGATGTCGGCGGTCCGCATCCAGTCATGCTGCCTTAGCGTTGCGATCAGCGCTCGCCTTCGCCTTCTGAGCTTCATCCGTCTATAGGCGACTGATAGACATTGTCTGCTGCAGCGACGCCCGGGCCAGCACGGTGCCGCTCTTGGCTGCCATGCCGATGCGCAGGCACACCACGAGCCGGTAGTTTCCCTGACTCTGAGAATTTATACTTAAACCATTGCGCATAGATATCGCGAACAGAAAGCCCGGAAATGTAAACTACGCCCGAAGCGGCACTTTTGCGGGCAGCATATCTGCCTTCGTAGGCAGGGGCGCTAAAGAATCCCTTGATCCGGGTGCGATGGAGGTCGCCTTGTGGTCCGGTTCAGCATCGCGGACGTGAGGCTATCTCCACTGGTGCACAATCAGCCTCTTTGCCAACCACCATCCACCTCGCGTGCAAAGGCTGGCAGATGCCCGTCATAGCATGCTGACATGGCTGCATGTGGCTCGATATTTGCTGCTACCAGAACTGAATTGCTGACCCGGCAGCGCTAAAGTACCAGACTGTATGGCGCAATGAGCACTGATCGTCCCCACAGCCGGATCTGCAACTCTCCGCGTTTCTATGTAACTTTAGATTGATTCCAGTGCGTGCTGGCTGCTGGACTGCAATCGGCAGCGGGCGTTTACCGCTCCATTCATGACGGATATTTCATTCGAGGCAGTATTTAGTGCAGCCAAGTCCGGCGATGCCAGGATGCAGGCCGCTTTGGGCGCCTTGTACGATATGGGCGATGGCGTCCCGCAGGATAAGGTCGAAGCTGGGCGATGGTATCGCGCAGCAGCAGAGAATGGCTGGGCTCCGGCCCAGGTGGTCCTTTCCCAGATGTATTTTGACGGGCGCGGTGTGGCGCAGAGTTGCCAGGATGGCTTGAAGTGGCTTCGCCGTGCGGCTACTGGTGGATGGGACCGTGCCCAGCTTCAGTTGGGCATGCGCTACGAGATCGGAGAGATGGTCCCGCAAGATCCGAAGCAGGCTGTTGCCTGGTACCGAAAGGCTGCGCGACGCAAGAACGCTGGCGCCGCGTTCAGGCTGGCATGCTGTTTTGAAGCGGGGCGTGGCGTAAAGGAAAATCTTAGAAAAGCCAAGCGCTGGATGCGCGTGGCGGCCAGACGCGGCAACCCTAGTGCGCAGTTTGAGTTGGCCATCATGATTTTCGACGACGATAGCGTCACCTCTTCACCTCGCGCTGGGATCCGCTGGCTAATCAGAGCCGCCGAGCAAGACCACCAGGAGGCCCAGATCTATCTTGGCAGGATGCGTATGCGCGGCACTGGCATGGACAAGGATGCCATGGCTGGCCTGCGATGGCTAGAGCGAGCCGCTGGGCTGGGCAGCACGATGGCACAGCTTTATCTGGGGTTTATCCTAGAAAAGGGTAACCGCGTCCCGGTTGATGTGGATAAGGCCTTTACATGGTATCGCGCAGCGGCGCATCAGGGGGTGCTCGAAGCGCAGCTGAAACTGGCTGTGGCCTACCACCAAGGCCGTCTAGTCGATGTCGATCATAGTAAATCTGCGGCATGGTTTCGTCGTGCTGCAGAGCAGGGTGACCCCGGCGCCATGTACATATTGGCTGGCTATCATATGTTGGGCATGGGGGTGCTCAAGGATTATGAGCAGGCGCGGCGCTGGTTTGAGCGGTCTGCGAACCAGGGATACAGCGACTCACAGACTAAGCTTGGCCTGATACATCTGGAGGGCTTGGGCACGCCTCATAATGCTTCGGAGGCGCTGCGCTGGTTCAAGATGGCGGCTTCGGCGGGGGACGCGCAGGCGGAGTCTGTCATAGGCAGCATGCATCTGGTGGGCCTTGGGGTTCCAAAGGATCCGAGCATTGCGATTTATTGGTTCAAGCGTGCGGCGGTAAAGAATGATTCAAGCGCGCGTTTCATGCTTGGGCTCGTATATCACGAGGGGCGGGGAGTCGAGCGGGATGATGTTACCGCGTGCGCATGGCTGATGCTTGCCGCCGATCAGAGTCACGAGGAAGCAGGGCGGTTGCTGGAAGAAATCAAGTCAGAGCTTTCGGCCAGCCAGGTTGCGCAGGCCGAATCCATCGCTGGCGACCACTGGGTGGAGGCACTCGTGGAATCGTCGAGTTCATAGCGTGCGGCCGGACATGAGGAGCTTTGGCTTCTGCACCAGAACGGTATGGTCTGGTTGCGCTGGCTGACGGGCCTGATCATCAGGAAGCAGGCTCCCCGGCTATTAAGTATGGCCCGGGACAATGTGATGTCTGAAGTCAGGGCTGGCCGGATGTCGGACCTAATCCGACGTCATCAGGCACATGCTCATGAAGGCGAAGCCGACGCTCAGTTTATGTTGGGATGCGCCTTCCACCAGGGACGGGGGGTTGCGCAGGACTACGTCCAGGCAGCCCGATGGTATTGGGCTGCGGCTCAGCAGGGTCATGCTGGCGCACAGTGCAACTTGGGTACGCTTTATTATCACGGGGCGGGCTTGGAGCAGAGCTATGCCGAGGCCGTCCGCTGGCTTACGGCTGCTGCCAACCAGGGCTCGCCAGGCGCGATGTTCAGCCTGGCGAACTGCCATGAGGCCGGGCTCGGCCTGCCGGAGCCAGACCGACGCGAAGCGATCCGTTTGCACCGCCACGCAGCGGAGCGCGGGTATGCGCCTAGTCAGCGGAGCTTGGCCCGTTTGCTAGAAGGGGAGCACGGCGACGCGCGCACGCAGCTTGAGGTCTGCGTCTGGTATCAGATGGCGGCAGCGCAGGGGGACGAGGCGGCAACCCAACGGCTCGCGCACCTAGAGCCTATGGTTAATCCGCACACGATGGCCCGCGCCCAGCGCTTAGCCCAGCGCAAAGCCCGCTCCATAGCTAAGCGATCCAAGTCTGGATGATGCCCCGAGCAGGCATTGGAAACACAGGTATCGTGCGCGGCCGCCGGTAGTGGTATCTGCCGACCATTCCAAGCGGCCGGCTGGATTCCCGCCTCGGCCCGGGGTATGCCTGGGCCTGCCCTTTACCTGGATTGCCCAGCTAAATTTCCGATATCTGCCGGGTGGTGGGTCAATAAAGGCCGCTGCGGACAGGAAGTCAGACATCTCTCTCCCTCCTGACCAGTCCATATCCCCACTAAGGATGGCTCACTTCCTAGCGTGTGCGGTATGTTCACGCAGAATCAGGAGATGCTCACGCTGAGCGAGGCGGCGTAGCAGGCCCACGTCGAAGCCGTGTTATCGGATTCGCGGCTGAAGACTCGCGCGGTGATGATCCATGGTGTACGTGCGAGTTTCGGCTTTGTTGACGTGCGCGGGCGCTTGCAGGTTGCGGGGCGCGTCAGGTCGCTGGTGAAACTGGAGGATCGGGGCCTCGTGGCGCTGCCAGCGCCGACGAATTCGTATGCCACCGGTATCGATCGCCGCTTGTTGCCGGCGCCCGCCCTGCCTGCGTGTCCAAATACGGTGCAAGATGCACGGAACTTGACTTTAGCGCGCGTGACCGACCGCGGGCTGCGCGCGGTCTGGAACACGCTCTGTAACCGTTCCGTAGATTACATTAAATCTAGGCCATGTGGCCATCTTATGTTTTAATGGGTTGTTAGTGATGATACCATAGCCTCGGCTCCGGGCAGGCTGGGAGTACCCTTAGTCGTGGCGGGAAGGTCGATTTACGACACCGGGCAGGTCTGCATAGGATTGCTCGAGGCATGTAGTGGTCGTCACCGGCGGGGACTAAGTGCCCCGTAGAGTATATATGACGTTGAGGGGCTTGGCTAGCTGATATTGTTACTTCGGTCAGTGAGCAACTTAACTGGGGGTGCAATGGCATCGTTACGTCGCAGTTCGGAGGACATGTTTCCGCTGGTGGAGCATTTATTGAGTGGCTCGCAGAGTCTGAAGGCGTTTTCGGCTCGACGGCCCGTCCACCCCAAGGGCTCCAGCGCCGTCTCGCGACCCTTCCAGTGGGCGATCCGTGAGTTGACCTGCTGCTTCGGTATCTTCATATCCCGAACGGTGAGGACAGGGCTGAAGGCGAGTCAACTGGCGGGGTGCGTCCAACGATTTCACGCTGTCCAATGCTGTTCCAGAAAGTATCCGACCCGCCAGACGCGCCCGCCAGCGGCGTGGTGCAGTATGAATCGAGCCGTTGCCCGAACCGCACTCGACTTCCTAGTGTTCCTACCCAATCTGGTTTTGGCCGACGCTCCCATCCACCGCCCGCAGGCTCAATGAAACCCATCTTCGAGACCTGCCGCCCGCGCCCCGAGGTGCTCGCGGGCAACCTGACCGAGGACACCTTTGCGGCCCGGCTCCGCGACGTGATCGACGGTACGGCCGACCCGGCTTACCAGGATCCGGACAACTTCTTCCGCAATACGTTTCCGACCGACGGGTTGAAGACGCTGGCGCGGGAGGTTCTCGGTCGTCTGTCGGGACGGCAGCCCGCGAGCAGCCCCTTCATTCGTCTGGAGACCTCGTTCGGCGGCGGTAAGACCCACAACCTGATCGCGTTGTACCACCTTGCCACAGGCGGCGGGCAGGCAGCACTCGATGTTGGTGAAGCGAACGTGGAGCGAGGCATTCCCGGCGGGAGCGTCGTTCCGGCCTCCGACTGGCTGCCCCACCAGGGATGGGCGGTCGCGGGTATCGTGGGGTCGGATCTGGACCCCGCCGAGGGGATCGTCCACGACGGGGTTCACACGTGGACGCTGTGGGGGGAGTTGGCGTGGCAAGTAGGCGCGAGCACCGACGGCTCGGAGGGTGGGAGGTGCGCCTACGAGCACGTGAGGAGATCGGACGAAGCCTTGACGGCGCCCGGCACCGCCTCACTGGAGCGCGCCGTCGGAGACAAGCCGACGCTGATCTTGTTCGACGAGATCGCGCGCTACCTGCGGGTCGCGAAGGCAGTGCGCGCAAAGAACGAGCGAACCGATCTCGCCGAGCAGACCGTCGCGTTCCTCATGGCCCTGATCGAGTTGGCGGTCAGCCGCCCGAACATCGTGTTCGTGCTTACGCTCGCCGATTCCTCCGACGCGTTCGGTGCGGAGACGGTTCAATTGCAGACGGAACTGGAGGAGGTACGGAAGGTGACGGCGCGGCAGGAACGGGTTATCACACCCGCGTCCGAATCGGAAATCGCGCCCATCGTGCGCCATCGGCTCTTCAAGCGCTTCGACGACTCGGCCGCCGTAGCGGCCGCCGACGCGTACCGGGCATGTTACGCCGAATTGGCCGAACGCGGGGCCGACATCCCCGAACGTCTCCTCCGTGCGGAACACCATACAGAGGTGGAGAAGAACTATCCGTTCCATCCCGACCTCTTCACCGTTCTCACCCTGAAGACGGCGACGATCCCGCAGTTCCAGAAGACCCGCGGCGCGCTTCGGTTGTTGGCCCGAATGATTCGGGGGCTGTGGAAGTCGCGGAGTCCCGACGTGTGGACCATTGCGCCATTCCATGTCGACCTGCGCGACGAGGCGATTCTCAACGATCTCACGTCGCGGCTTGGACGGCCGGAGTTCCGCGCAGTGGTCCAGGCCGACATCGCCAGCGGCAGGCCGGGCAATCCCGCGCACGCGGAGAAGCAGGACGAACGTTGGGTGGCGGAGGGGAAGCCACCCTACGGCCGCCGACTGGCCACGTCGATCTTCGTCCACAGCCTAACGCAGGGCATCGCCTCGGGGATCGAGTGGCCGGACCTGCTGGCCGCCACCGTACAGCCCGGCGACGATCCCGAACTGCTGCGCCAAACCCTGGCCCGGGCGCGGGGCGAGAAGCGTGGAGCGACGGGAGAAGCATTCTGGTTCCTCCATTGGGATGGCCGCCTGTTCCTGTTCAAGACCGAACCGAGTCTCGAGAAGGTCGTGCAGGACGAACTTTCGCTCGTGGGACTGGTGCGCGCCAAGCAGGAGGTGGACCGGCGCATCCAGCGGGTATGGCGTCCCGGCACCTTCAAGCCCGTCTACTTTCCGGCGGAGGCCTCCGAACTCGCCGACGATTCCGGCGCGCCCAAACTGGCCGTCCCGCACTTCGAGGCGTGCGCGGTAGAGGCGGGTGAGGCGAGCCCGGCGCCTCCAGACGTTGTTCGCAAGCTCTTCGCCTACGCGGGGACCACGGAGACCCCCCGCACCTTCAAGAACAACGTGGCGTTCTTGGTCGCCGACAAGACGGCTTCGGAACGCATGGTCGCGCTCGCCCAGCGGCACCTCGCCATCGAACGGATCGTGAAGGACCGGGGACGAATGGCGCAGTTCAGCCGTGACCAGCAGAATGACCTGCGCTCGATGGGCGCCCGTGCCGAGTTGGATGTCCGGGTCGCGGTCACCCGGACCTACCGGCACCTCTTCTATCCGTCCGCCGACGTCCCGAAGCGGTCCGACGGCCTTGCATACCAAGGGATGCCGGTTCAGGAGCTGGGAAAGGTGAGCCGGGACCAGACCGGGATTCTGGTGGGCGTGTTGCGCGATCTGGACAAGGTCCTCACCGGCGACGACAGCCCGATGAGCGCCCAATACGTGAAGGCGAAAGCGTGGACGAGCGGCCGAGGCGACATGTCCACCGACGACCTGCGAAGGGAGTTCGCAAAGCGCCTCGGGCTCAAGATGCTCGTGGACCCGAATCAGTTGAAGAAGACGATCCGGAACGGGTGTAGCCAGGGCGTCTGGGTCTACTACGACCCGAAGCGGGATTGCCCCCACCGCAAGGACTCACCGCCTCCGTTCGTCGAGGTTTCCGGCGAGGCGATGCTCTACACATCGGAGGAAGCCGACCGGGTGTTTCCGCCCGCAGAGAAATGCGCCCGCTGTGGACGCGCGGAGTGCGCATGCGGGGAGGAGTGCCCGCTCTGCGGACATGTCGAGTGCGCATGCGACGACGAGGTTTCATTGGTCGTCACCAAGACGGGCGCGCCGGGCAGGGTCTTCCAGCGCCTCGCCGACGGGTTCCAAGACGCCGGACGGGAGTTCATCGGCACCCTCACGATCACGTGCGTGGACTTGTCCGACTTGCGAGCCCTTGGCATGGCGGTCCCCCAGTTCCCGAAGGGGGTGTACCGTGTAGTCCTGCAACTGGTTGCCGAGTTCGGCGAGCGGAGTGCGGACGGCTCGGTGGAGGTACGCTATGATGGACTCTGGGATCGCTACAAGCGCCTTCGGTCCACTCTTGAGGTACAGGCTGGAGAGGCGACCAAAGTGGATGTCAAGATTGTGCTGACCGCCTCGTACCCAGCGGGGCTTGCGCCCGGATCCCAGGCCTTCCAGACACTCCGGGACGTTATGGTGCAGTTGGACATGGGCCGAATCGAGGTCCGAGCCGAAGAACGACCGACATCGGCCCCGGAATTGGCTCTCGGATAGATCACGCCCTATGCCCTCGACAGCCACCGCTCGCTGTTCGCCACCTGCCTCGCGGCGCGGATCCGCTGACTCGGCCCTCGAATTGAGGGTGCTTCCCCGCGACGGCCTTGGATACGGGGTGGCGCTTTACCGCGTGGAGGCCGATCGCGGGGAAATCGGTCCCGCCGGAGAGTTGGTGATCCGAGTTTGGGGAGAGCCGCTCCTTGGCATCCTGGATCAGGTGCTCGCCGCAATCCGCCGTGCGGGATACCGCTCGACCGACCTGAGTGCTACGCGCCGTGCCCCTTTCAAGGTTTGCGAGGAGGACGCCGTGCGCCTGGGCTTGCTCTTCGCCGCGCTCAAGCCCCTCCAGAAGCATCGCCGCATAGAAGAGGTGGCGCGAGCCATATCCTCGATGGAGCCGGAGGAGGCGCACTATTGGTTCAGCAAGGTGACGACGGGGCCGGAACAGGGCCGGGTTCGCCGCGCACTGCGGATAATGGTCTCGGATGAGTAAGCGACGACGCCAGCAGTTTCTCGATCTCCGCGACTTGGGTGATGGTACCATGGTCGGCTTGAGTCCAGAAGTCGGGGGCTCCCTCGCCCAGGCGGGTGCAGTGTGCATGGAGTCGCAGCAGCACGAACCCGGCGTTGCACTCGTCGTCACTGGTTCGACCACGGGCACGCATCGGCTCCAATGGGAGCCTCCGAACGTGCAAGCACGCCTCACATGGCGCAACGACATAGACGCCACGGAGAGCGGAGCGGCGGGAGTCGCCCTTCTGCTGGCCCGCCGGTTACTCGGCTACGTGACAACACGCCGGTCCCGACACGGTACGGGGTTCGACTACTGGCTCGGACGGGACTTTGACGGAGACCCGATGCAGGACGAAGTCCGGCTTGAGGTGTCTGGCATTCGCCGAGGGTCTTCCGCCAACGTCGACCGGCGTGTGCGCGAGAAGCTCAATCAAATGAACCGTGGTAAAGCGGCGGTCCCAGGCTACGCGATCGTCGTTGAATTCGGGCGCCCAACGGCTAAGATAGCGACAACATGAATAGGTCAAGCACCTCACATGATCGGGCGATGGACCTTGCTTTCTTTGCGGATCGTTCCAAGGCAGCAGGCAACCTGGACGAAGCTAGACGGCTTTACGCGGAGGCCCTTGAGAGCGAGTTGGAGGCACTGCGCGCCCTCCAGGATCCAACCCCGACGACCCGCGCAGTCATGCATCGGAGCGCCGCTTGGCTCGCTCTGGACTGCGGTAACATTCGACTTTCAGAGAAACTCGCCTCTGCCGGACTTGCGGCGGATCCTCCGCCCGAGATTGCTCACGAACTGCGCGAAGTCTGGGAACAGGCGAACTTCCGTCGGCACCTGCACACACGCGGACTTGTCCTTGCCGATAGCGAGATCGAGTTGACCCTGTCAGGCCCGGGAGTGGGCTTGGGCATTGCCGAATGGACGGCCTACCGCACCCGCGTGGACGCTATGTTGGGAATGTTTACGCGCATCACCGAGAGAAGAGCAGAAAGACCGTTCCGGCGCAGGGGACCTCCCGAAGCCGCGATACGGGACTACTTGAGTCCGCATGTCTCCTTGGCGAGGGCGGCGAGCTACTCAGTATCTATCCGTCTGGGCAGTGGTCAATTGCACCTTCCGGGGTTGCTTGATCTGCCGGAGCTACCGGAGGTGATCGACGATTTCCTGACGATTGTTGAGAAGGTGAACGGTTCTGTCGAGGATCAACTTGAGGAAATGATTCCGGACGATTCTTATCGTCGAAACGCCCTCGCCTTGGTGAAACAGATCGCGCCGGATGGCACGAGCATCAAGCAGGTTGGATTCGCCACCTCCGGGATTGAAGGACCTCGCAGGGTTGGCTTCACTCGCCCCAAGAAGGATGTCCAACCGTCGGTTGGGGCCCACACCGGAGCAGAGGAGCGCGTTGTGGAGATACGCGGCACTCTCCTTTTCGCGGACGCGCGAGGTGCCAACAATGAGATCCGGATTGTTGCCGAAGACGATGCTCAACACAAGGTGAAGGTCGCACCTGAAATGATGGACGACATTGTGCGTCCCCTCTGGAACGCGTTGGTCTTGGTGCGGGCGGTGCGACGCGGAAAAACCGTTACTCTCACCGAAATCGATCCGGCATGAAGGACTCCCGCCCCCTTCCCATCAAGCCGCGAACGCTGATCGAGGACTGGCTGCCGATTGAGACGATCGGCTGCGAATCCATGCGTGAGCGGGGCGCGTCGAGCGCCCTTCCGCCCCTCTACTTCCTCCACGTCTGGTGGGCACGCCGACCGCTATTGGCGAGCCGTGCAGCGCTGCTCGCCAGCGTCCTTCCCTCTTGGAGCCAACTCGCGCCAGAACCAAGATCGGGCGCTACAAAGATACCGTTCCAGTCGGCCGAAGAATACCGGGAATGGTTCGTCGAGCTCTGCGGGATCTTCGGGAATCCGGTGGCTGGGCGGAAGAAGATCCGGTGGGCCAAGCAACAAGGCATCCGCCTCAACCCAAGTTTGTCAATGTAGTGGATTTTTTACGTGAGGTAACACATCCCTGACATACAGGGATGGTCAGAAGGGCGGGTTTGACCCGTGTGTTTTACATGTTCACGTGCCCTTTAGCGGGGCGTCTTGCTTTCATTCTGCGGGTGTACGTGCCGGTTTTGAGCCCCATCGCGCGGAAGACTTTACGGTGGAACGGCTTGAGGTCCTGGTCTTTCTTGAGCAGGGTGCAATGGGTTGCGTTTTGTGGGAGCACGGTTGTTACACGATGCATCTGGTTGAGCTTGACCTTGAGTGTGCCCCAGCTGCTGTGGATGTCGACGGCTCTCAATAGGCTGCGTATCAGATGCGCTGCGTGAAAGGCGAGAATGGACAGGAAGAGGTGGGCTTCTATGCGAAGGTGCCGACTGTGGTAGATCGGACGTAATCCGAGATCCGATTTCATGGTGCCCAGCGTGCGTTCGATCTCTCCTAGCTGCCAATAGGTCTGTGCGATTTTCTTGACCGACCATTCCGCGTGGCTGGTGCGCAGTACATACCCGCCGAGGGCTTCCGTACATGCCTCGTAGGCAGGCCTCTGTGTGAGGCAGATCTTTTCGGCGTGGGTGCTGCCAGCCTTCCTGGTCACTTTAACATCATACTGGTAGGCCACCTGCTTGTACTTTTCTATGAGTCGGCCCACCCGGATCTGCACCTTATCGAAGTTCTTCAGACGTCTGGGCAGCGCAAGTCCCGCGTTCAGGTGCGCGATGGCCTCCTCGAATTTCACACGCTTGGCTCCAACAATCTGGTCGCTGACTGCTTGTCGGGCTTCACTGTGCAGATACACGCGCCGTTCTCTTCCTTCGTCTGGGAGTGCCCAGGCACGCACGTCGACATCGCTGGCGGTCTTGAAGACTTGATCCGGTGCGTCTTTGGGTACCGGCGGGGACTTCGTACGCTGCACGCAGATCCAGTCCAGATTCTGTTCGTTCAAATGCGCCAGATTGGCCTCTGTAGCGATGCCAGCGTCCATAATCACCGTGGGCTTGGCTCCGTTCAGCTGTGCAATGGCCTGGTGCAACGTGGCAGGCTCACTGGCATTGCCCGGGAGGATTTCCGCCGTGCGGGGGAACCCCGATGCATCCATCATCAAGGCCAACGTCACCAGTGGGCAATCAGACCGTTTTTCCTTGCTGCGACCATGCCGCAGCACGTCCCCTTTCTTGCGGCCCGTGTAGAACACATTGGTGACAACATGGAATCAAAAAGACTGCTGCGGCTGGATCGTGTTTTCGCCCGGCCCTAGTGATGGATCATTTGCATATGATCATATAGTTTTGGTATTATAGGATGCATGAAACGAGCCACACTGACGGAGCGCGCCGAGCGCGTGGCTGCAGCCAAGGTGCTGTGTCGGGAGCACAGCGCCGCAGAAGCGGCGCGCATGCTTGCCGCACGGTTCGATCTCTCCCGGGTGCAGGCTTCCCGTTACGTCCGTGCGGCGCGCGAAGCGGATTCTTCGCTGGCTCGGGCGGAGGCTACCGCGCCCCTGAGTGTCCGGATTCCCGTGGCTCTGCTTGCGCGTGCGCGGGCTCGTGCACGCCATACCGGTGTGAGTCTGGGGGCGCTGGTGGCTCGAGCGCTGGCGCGTCTTTTGGACAGCGATTCACCGTGAATGCGTCCCATCCGCCTGACATACAAACCGGACCGGGCTGCGCAGCAGCGCATAGCCCAGGCCTACGAGCTGTTGGTGCAGCCCTGGATTTCGGACAACAATACATCCTCGCATGAAGCAAGAAGAGAAGATCGCGGCCGTGTACGTGCGCGTATCCAGCGAGAGCCAGCGGCGCCAGCAGACAATTAACAGTCAACTGGAGGCCGTGCTGATGAATGCGCGTGAGCGTGGCTGGGCCATCGATAAGCAGCAGATCTTTGCTGACAACGGCTACAGTGGTGCCACCCTCGCTCGCCCCGGATTGGACGCCTTGCGCGACCTGGTCGCCCACGGCGTCCTGGCGTATGTGTTGGTCTTGTCTCCCGATCGGCTCAGTCGTAAGTTCGCCTATCAGGTTCTGCTTCAGGAAGAGTTTGAACGATACAACACCCGTATCGTCTTCGTAGAAGAGCCCGATAACGCGACGCCGCAGCAGGTACTGCTGCGCCAGATTCTGTCCGTCCTGTCAGAGTATGAGCGTACGCAGATTGCTGAGCGCTCTCGCCGCGGCAAACTCTATCGGGCCCGCCAGGGCTCTCTGAACATGATCAGCAAGCCCCCTTACGGTTATGACCTGATCCGTAAGACGGAGACCTCCGGCGCACGATTGGTGATCAATGCCTCCGAAGCGGCGGTCGTGCGTCTGATTTTCAAGCTTTATACCGAAAAGGGCGGCACCATTCCGGTAGTGGCACGGAAACTGGATGCACTGGGCCACAATCCCCGACACGCAAAGTACTGGGGCATCTCCACCATTTCCAGCATCCTGCGCAATGAGGCTTACATTGGTAAGGCGGCGTATCAGAAGACGATGACATCGGAGAAACGGGTTCGGCACAATCGCACCGGACGCAGCAAGAACGGCGCCGTGCGGAGATTGTATTCACGAACGGCTCGTCCACGAGAAGAGTGGATTACCTTGCGCGTGCCACCAATTGTTGACGAAGCAACCTTCCAACGTGCCAAAGAGCGGCGCAAACATAACCGTCGCTTTTCGGTGCGAAACACGCGTGCGCCAAGTCTTTTGCAGGGGCTATGTATCTGCGCGCATTGCGGATATGCGATGGGACGGCTCCAACATAAGAACAGCCGCAGAAAATACTATCGGTGTAATGGGACGGAGGGCTGGCGGTTTCCCGAAGGCGCCGTATGCGACAACCCCTCCGTCAACGCCGAAGATCTCGACGTAAAGGTGTGGAAGGCGGTGGTGGGATTGCTGGAAGCTCCTGAACTCATTCAGGCCGAGATTGGTCGTCGAACCAAAGCGGCACGGAACAAGGGCCCGGCGCAACGGCGCAAGGACGAGTTGCAAAAGGAGCGTCTGAGCTGTGGAAGGCAAAGCCGCCGACTGGTGGATGCATACCAGCAAGGCCTTATAAATCTGGACGAGCTGCGCGATCGAACCGGACCGCTGCAAACGCGACAGCGGGCCATTGAATCCGAGCTCAGGGCACTACAGGCCGATCGGATGGATGCCGCGTCTACCTTGACGCTCGCCCACAGTGTTCAGAAATTTGTGGCGCGGATGCACGAAGGCGAAAAGGACCTGTCCATCACGGAACGGCAGCAGTTGGTTCGGCTCTTGGTTCGCGAAGTACGCGTCGGCAAAACTGAAGTCACCGTATGCCATTGCATTCCGCTGGCACCCTCAGCAGACCCCAAGCAACGCTCCGACACGCCCCTGGCCTCACCGGCCAGCGAAAACGACTTTTTGATTCCACGTCGTGGTCAGGTCAAAGAAGGCAACGGTTTCGCTGAATCCCAAGAGCTCCTTCGTGGTGCCGAAGAGTGCATCCATGATCGACTGACGGTGCTCGTAGAGGGCATCTCCGATACGGTAAAGGCTGCTCAGACTGGGGAGGTCGCAGTGCAGTAACTCCAGGATGCTGGATCGTTCGTGCATCCATTCATGCGTATGTCGTTCACTGCCGGGCAAGAGCATGCGCCCGACCACCAGCGCCGTCGCCAGGTGAATCTGATCTTCGCGCAACTTCAGCATTCGCAAGAACTTTGCGAATCCCAACAGCTGCAACGCTTTCAGAGCCACACGTTCGCCTCCGACGGTACGAGTGTCGGTATGATGGACTTCATCAATGATGACAGCATCCCGGTCGTCGCGTGGGTCGTCCACGTTGTAGCCCTTTTCCAGCAGCTTCTCAACGATGGTCTCGCTGGTATGGCGGAGGCCTTCACTCTCAAACGCTAGGCGGCTCTGCCCTCGCAAGCCCTCGTCAATATGGAGGATCAATGCGCGCCATTGTTCTTTGGGGATTGCGAAGGATTGGCCCAGGTTGAGGACAGTCCGCTGTTTAGGAGCGCCCTTGATACGGTGGCATTCGACCAGCGCGTAGCTGGTGGCCTTGGCACCTGATTTAAGGATGCGTGTCTTAGCGCGGATGTACATGCATATGAGCGTGCGGGTATCGGGTGCCCATGGGGGGTGCGCCAAAATTAGTGGAAACGTGGCTTGGGGGAGAAGGGGATTTTGGGGTTTGGCAGTCGGGTCCTGGCCTTTATAAGTGCCTTTCGGAGCTTGAGCAGGTGTTGGTGATTGGGGATGGTTTTCAGTTTGGGTTCTGCATACATGAGCGCCAGCGCCGTCCAGCGGTGGACCTGTGTCGAGTTTTTCCAACTGCAAACATTGCGCGTCAATCTGCCGAGGGTACTATTGAGATTCTCAATACAATTGGAGGTGCGCAGGCTTTGGCCGAGCTCTTTGGCTATTCCGAGCCTTTGGATCGTGAGCGTTTCCTCCATGCCTTCCTCCAGACTCTTCATGGCCTTGAGTTGGTTAGAGGCTTCCAGGTCGTCCTTGATCGATAGGAGCTCCGCCTTCGCGTCTCTGTAGTCTGGAATCTGATAGGCTTTCTGCAGGCGCGCCCGATATACGAGCTTATCTTCTTTGCTCATGTGGGCCACGACGTTTTCCCGCTTGTGCCAACAGCAGCGCTGCACCTGCACGAACCCGCCGAAGACCTCTTTGATAGCGGCGTGGAGCCCTTTGGCGCCGTCGACGACGCAGAGCAGGCCCTGATGTATTGGCAGACCCCGGTCGAGCAGGTCTTCTAAGAGCCCCTTGGTGGCCTCTTGGCTCTCGGACCCCACTTCGACGCACCCAAGAACGACCTTCTTACCTTCAGAGGTCAGCCCCATGGCGATGAGCACCTGGTGCTTGCGAAAGTACTTGCCATCGATGAACAGACCTACCAGATCGTAGTCGTTCAGCGGGCGTTCATAGAATTCCTTCAGTACCTTCGCAGCGCTGCGCCGGAAGATGCGACCTACCGATGATTGGCTCAGCCCGAACGCATCGGTGTACTCGTCCGCGATGGCCTCGTAGTTGCGTTGACTGACGCCGAAGAACAAGGTGCGCATGAGCGCATCTTCATTGATTCTCGCCTCGTGAAACGCGCGATAGCTGCGCAGGACACGCTCGCACTTTACCTTCACGTCGCGTACCCGGGGCACCCTGATCGGCACACGGCGCCCACTAATGCGGACCGTACCGGGGTTGGTGCCATGCCGGTAGCAAGGCCTCTGGCTGGCACCCTTCCTGCTGTAGCGTTTGCCGCAAAGTGCCTCGACCTCCGCAGCCATGACGGCCATGATCATTTTCAGATGCAGACTCGGCCAGTTGACCACGCGAGCGATGAGATCAACCAAGCTCATCTTCGAAAAGGCTTCCTGGATCCCTGTTATTCGCCCGTCAGCCGTGATTGTGATCGTAAATGCGCTCATATTCTCGTAGAGTGGGGTTGATTTAAGCCGGTAAGCTGCTCACGCAGCGCCGGAAGATACGCGGCGTGGCCCAAGCGGTACATCCCTGCTTCCATGGCCATCAGGTCAAGGGCCATAAAGGTACTGCGCTGATCCGATGGCATCCAGTCTGAGCGTTGGCGCAGGCGCCCACAGAGTCGCTGCGCCAGACGCGTAATCACGCGCGTCGTCGTTAAGCTGCGCCCCAATGCCATATAGGCCCCGGCACGGTGCACGGTGAGCGTCTCTTCCAGCCCCTTGGCCAACGCGCGGCCAGCCGACTCATTGATGCGGTACACCCGTTGTTGCAGCCGCTTCAGGGCCCCAAGAGCATCACCATATTCCAGCGCGCCCCATGCATGATGCAGCGCACGGCCCACCTTCAGACGATACTCCTGCGGCAGATAGCTCAGTACCCGCGCACGCTTCTCAGCAAGGCAGCGCTGCACAACGATGCGGTCACCAGAGTGGGCCACCAACGCCCGCCTGAGTCCCACGGCGCCCGGTATTACGTACAACAGGCTTTCGCTCATGCGCAACCCGCGACGCGCAAGCTGCTCCAGCATTCCCTTTAATGCCTCCGTATGCTGCAACGAGCAGGCTGCCAGGCTCAATATCCGCTTGTACCCGGCTTCGGTGACGCCCACAACGAAGGTGTATTGCACCGCCTGGACGTATGCGGCACTCATCCAGAGAGCCACGAAGTTCTCGTCAGTAAACGAGCGTGTGCAAAACTCCTCATAAGCACGATCCGCACGGTCTGCTTCCAGCCGATAATCCGATAAGAGCGGATCTTCAGCTTTCTCTTGATGCTCGGAATCACTACCACACGTCGAGCACAACGGTACAGCCGACTTACCATCTGTGTTTCCCTGCGTCTCTGAACCCGCATCGTTAGCGGCCACCAGAGATTGCAATGGAGGATCGGGCCACTCGCGACCCAGAAGCTCAATGATCAGGTTGCATTGCTTCAAGAGATACAACCGCCAGCCGTCGACGCTCGTCAGAGCATCACCTGATACGGCAGGTATTACAGCATGTCGTCCTTCTAATGGCATCGATAAAGTGCGTTGTGGTTAGGGAGCTCAGGTGCATTGTCCCCCCTGAGCGTGCCGCGTTTCCACTAATAATGGCTCACCGCCGTGCCCATGCGTCAATATACGGCTTAGCAGCGAGATAGTTCGGGACAAATCCACTACATTAAATATTTTGAGAAACAACGAGGGATCAACGCCATATGGATCATGGGTATAACACATAAATTGAGGCCACATTGCCACAAATTAAGCCCCGACTTCGCTGCGCATGGGGCGCAATTGACAAACTTGAGTAAAGGCCGTGGCCGCGGTTAGCGCTGACCCCGAGAGATTGGTAAAGACATTGGAGGCGTTACTTATCCAGGCCTTTGAACCACGTTTGAATCGCAAGGGTGGTGAGACAGCTGCTAGGGGCACTGAGTTCTTCCAGATCTCTTCAGCCTAGAAGTTGGTTGGAAACCCGATTGCGCGGGTTTGCGCCGTATCGGCTGGGCGGATTTGCACGTCTGCCAAAGGCCTGTTAACCTCGACGTGGCGCTGCCCAGGTAACCGTCCCGTAGACTACATTGAATGCAGGCCATGTGGCCATCTTATGTTTTGATGGGGTTCTACGTGGTTATGCCGTAGCCTCTGCTGCAGGCAGGTTGGGAGCATCCTCAGTCGTGACCTGACGGCTTGGATTTGCGATACCGAGCAGGTCTCTATGGGATTGCTTCAGGCATGTAGTGGTCGTCACCGGCGGGGAATAAGTGTCCCGTAGTGTACATATTACGCTGAGGGGCTTGAGTTGCCGATATTGTTACATCGGTCAGTGAGCAGCTTAACTGGGGGATGCAATGGCATCGTTACGTCGTAGTTCGGAGGACATGTTTCCGCTGGTGGCGCGTTTTTTGGTGGTGCGCAGAGTCTGAAGGCGTTGTGCCTTGGGCACGGCTTGTCGGAGCGTGGTTTTTACTACTGGCGCAAGAAGTACGCGGCATCTGTGTCTCGGGCTTCGGGCGCCTTGGTGGAGGTATCGTCACTGGAGGTACATGAGCCGGCGTTGATAAAGGTCGAGTTTCCAGGCGGCGCGCGTCTGCGCGGGTACACGCCCGTATTGGCGGACTTTCTCGGATCGGCGTTACAGCGTGAGCGGAGCCAGTCATGTTAGCATTGGGGCCGTCGCACGTGTTTCATTGTTACCGGGAGCCTACGGACATGCGCAAGGGCTTTGACGGGTTGTGCGGTCTGGTGCGCTCGGGCATGAAGCGTGATCCTTTCTTGGGCGATGTGTTCGTTTTCATCAACCGCCGTCGGACATATATCACATTTCTGGTTTGGGACCGCAGCGGCTGGGTTTTGTACTACAAGCGCCTCGAGTCGCGGACGTTTGAGCTTCTAGAGACCGCGACGCCTTTATGGACGGAGCTCATGATGCCCTTGGACGGGGTGCAGCTTTCGACGGTACGCTATCGACGCCGGTTTCGGGGTTCCGATTCATAACTATCTTCACATAAAATTCTCGAAACTACTTGCAAATGCCGTGAGTTAATAGGGCGTGCCAAGTATCCCTGCCCAGGAGCACCCCTGTCCGCGTTGCGCGAGGCTCGAGCCGGACCATTGCGCGGTGGTCGAGCGACTTCGTTCGGAGCGTGACCATTGGCGGCGCCTGCATAGCGAGGAGCGTACGCAACGGCGGCGGTTGGAGGCAACGCGCGCAGGTCTGGCCGAGGATATGGCCAAGCTCAATGACCAGCTCAGTGAGCTCTCCCAAAAGCTCTTCGGCAGCACAAGCGAGCGCTTAAAGGCGCCTGTGAGCGACGACATCCGCGCGACAGCGGATCAGAAGCCGCCACCGTCAGCGACCGCAGATACGTCGGCCTCGCGTCCGGGTGTACAGGGCACACCGACTAAGGACCATCGCGCGAACGCCAAACCCAAGACGCGGCGCCAAGGGCAGCGTAGCAAACTGCCAGACGACCTGCCAAGTGAAGAGATCTTTCTTAACCCCGAAGGGGACCTGGAAGGCTGGAAACCGATTCGAATTGAGAGTACCAAGGTGGTAGCGTGGGTGCCAGGGTACCTGAAGGAGATCCACTATAGGCGCCGCGTATTTGCGCATAGCACCGATCCTTCGAAGGGGCTGCGTATCGCTCCACTCCCTGCGCGCACTATTCCCAGCGGGCGAGTACATGAATCGTTGCTGGCGCACCTTGTTACGTCCAAAGTCGAGGATGGTCTACCGCTTTACCGCCTAGCCAAGATAATAGAGCGCGGCTCGGGCTATAAGATCCCATCGTCCACCATGGGAAACTGGATGGATAAGGTAGGCTTTGACCTGGAACAGCTCGCGCTTGCCGTGGCCGATCAGGTACGCAAGAGCGGATACCTGCAGGTGGACGAGACCACGATCCGCGTGCAGGATCGCAAGAAGAAAGGGTCCACTCATCGCGGATACTTCTGGGTCTACCATTGCCCTAAACAGAAGCTGCTGGTCTACCAATACGCACCTGGACGCGGAAGCAAGGTGCCACGAGGATTCCTGCATGGGTTCCAGGGCGTGCTGCATACCGACGGATATGTCGCCTACGAGACCTTCATTCGGGATGTCGGCATCATACTGGCCAACTGCTGGGCCCATACGCGACGCAAATTTTACCAAGCCCTCCGTACCGATCCCGACAGAGCTGCCTTCGTGCTGAAGGAAATAGGAAAGCTCTACCGGATAGAAGCGCAGCTGCGCGAGAACCATGCCTCTGCAGAACAACGACGCATCGCGCGGCAGCAAAAGGCCAAACCCGTATTGCGCCACCTTAAATCGTGGCTCCAGCAGCAGAATACGCTCCCAAAGGGATTACTGGGCAAGGCCAAGCACTACACGCTGGCGCGGTGGGACCGGCTGTGCCGATACATCGACGACGGACGCGTGGAAATTGATACCAACGCCGTCGAAAGGGCCATGCGCACGGTTGCGATCGGCCGCAAAAACTACCTCTTCTGCGGATCCCACCACGCAGCCAAGCAGATGGCCACCTTCTACACGCTCCTGGCAACGTGCCGGTTGCATGGCGTTAATCCCGTAAAATGGCTCGAAGATGTGCTGCCACGCATTGCTGCGGGACATCCAGCCAAAAAGATCCACCTGCTACTACCTCACCAGTGGCAGCCACTCCATCCCCCGGCACCTCCATAGAAGGATGCGCGGAGCAAGACCATGAACCATACTCTGCTACCTCCATCCGTACGTAATACTGCACCTACGATCCGCCCTTGCATACGCGGCTATACCTGCGTGACTACGCCGCCTACATGCCAAAACAGCACTTCAATCCCAGTCCGCACTGCAGCCACATAGCCGCTCGATCATTGACTAGGTGCGCCCTCAATAGAAGATCACCCGCACCCGCAACCAGACTCCCAAAGAACATCGGCGAATAGCGATACCTGTCAGAGCTACCAATCATGGCTGCGCTGCCGAGTTGAGGATACCTCAACCTGCCCGAAGCCGAGGCTACCGCATAGCCATAGAAGACCGCACCAAAATATATGCAGGGCAAACCTCCCGGCTTAAATGCTCTCTACGGGACGGTTACCTGCCCAGTCATCCCGCGCACGGCACTGGTCTGACACTTGGAGCTCAAGGCGACTCGACAGGTTCCCGGAACAAATGTGGAGAGGGAGCCCGTGATTTCATCGGAAATGAGTCATTCTTAGGGGGAAGGCGGGCTGCGTCGGAGCGGAGCGAATCGACCTAATTCGGTTCCTGCTCTGTACGGTTGCCGCGCGCCACACGCACGTTGCGCTGGAGCCCCTCAAAACGGGCACGCCGAAGGGCACTTCCCTTGGACCGCTTCCTGTAAGCCTTCAGGTCCAGCTCCGCCCATCGCGCAAGCGGGGTGTCAGTCACCCCCGGGCGCGGCAGAAAGCCAGGCTCAGTCGTAGCCCGACGAAACTTGTTCCACGGACAAACCTCCTGGCATATGTCGCAGCCGAAAATCCAGCTGCCAAAGTCGGCCTGCAGATCCTCCGGGATAGTGTCCCCCCGGTGCTCAATAGTCCAATAGGCAATACAACGATTGGAGTCTACCACGTAAGGACGATAAATGGCGTCGGTAGGACACGCATCGATGCAGCGTGTGCAGCTGCCGCAATAGTCGCGGACCGGCTCGTCGTACGCCAACGGCAAGTCGATGATGAGCTCGCCGATAAAGAACCAAGACCCCAGCTGACGGCTGATAAGGTTGGTGTGCTTGCCAATCCACCCCAGACCGCTGCGCGCCGCCCATACCTTGTCCATCACAGGCGCGGAATCCACAAAGGCGCGTCCAGCTATCGGACCATGATGCTCGTCGATCCAGTGATACAGCGCGTACAGATCCCGCTTGAGTACCCGATGATAATCGTCGCCCCACGCATAACGGCTCACCCTGCCCAGCGCCTCATCCTCAGACACCGAGACTGGCTGGTAATAACTGCGCAGCACGCTGACGACGGACCGCGCACCAGGTACCAGTAACGTCGGGTCGACTCGCTTCTCAAAGTGACGCTCCATGTACGACATGGAGGCATGCCGCCCCTCCAGAAGCCACGTCTCCAGCCGCTGCTCCTCCTCTTCCAGTCGCTCAGCACGGGCGATGCCGCACGCCTCAAATCCCAAACGCAGGGCTTCCGCCTTGATGGCACGCGCCGTGCGCACTCGCCGCGATTCGCCGGGATCTGGCATAAGCCTCCTGCGCGCTAGGCGCGGCGCGGTCGTAGTGGATAGGCCCCGCAGGCCCCGAACACATCCCCAAACGGTCCAATATGGGTTGGCTGTCGGCGCCCCGCGTGGCGAAGCCACATGCGGGACGCCGCGCCTGAATCTGCTACTGACCCTCTTCGGGTTCGGCCTCGCTCTCGCCCTCAGCCTCCTCCGAAACCGTGTCGGGAATGGTGTCCACGCGCCTGAACTGCGAGGCACCGGTCTTCTTGGTGGTCTGCCCCGAAGTACCCATGCCGGTGTGCGTCATTCGGTCTTCTGCGATGCCCTGATCCATATAGAATTGGGCTACAGCACGCGCACGGTCCTCGGAAAGCTGACTCGAACGGCGCTCATCGCGCGAAGCATGGCCCTCAATGCGGACACCAAACTCGCAGTTCTGAAGGATCTCGACATTCTCGAGAAGGAACTGGCGCGCCTCTTCGGACAATACCGACGAGTTGCGACCAAAGAAGACCGAGTTCATCGACGAGATGTCGCAGTCCCAGCAGCCTTCCTCGGTGACTTCCACAGTGATTGTCTGCCGGTCTGACCCCCCGGCATTGGTCAGCTCCAGTACCACCGTGTAGGTGCCAGACTCCGCCCAGGAATGCGCCGGCATAGCCTCATCACTCGTGTTGCCGTCACCGAAATCCCAATTGTAGGCTAATGGCTGCGAACCGCGCAGGTTCGGGCTGAAGGTGACTGATGGATCATCGTCGCAGATGCTGACGGTCGTCCCACTCGCGCCAAATGTGACGATCTGAGCCGGCTCGACGATCGTGACGCTGCAGGTGGCCGAGGCCGGACCGGCTTCGTTGGTTGCGGTAACCGTGACCGTAAATGTGCCGTCGCTGCCAAAGGCGTGCGTCACCATGCCCCCCGTGGCGGTGCCGCCGTCGCCGAAGATCCACAAAATCGATACGGGCAGCGTGGCAGCCGGGTTGGTCTCCATGCTGAATGGTGCGTCTTCACCCACCAACACGTTGCCCGTCGGACAGGTCAGACTCGCCACGCCTACCGGCGTGACGGCCGACGTAAGGTTGATCTTGAACCCTAGCCCAATTCCGCTGAGGATGTCCATCGGACCGGCGCCGTTGTCAGCGTTGCCATCAAGCTGATCATCTCCGAAATGCAACCCGCTTTGGAACTCCGCGAAGAACGATGTGCGTCCGTTCATGGCAATGTCAACACCTACGCCCACGAGCGGCCCAAATGCGAATGCACTCTCCTCGGTCGTGCAGCAGGGCATCGTTTTCTGCCTGGCTGTCCCGAATGAGGCTACAAGACCGAAGTTTATGTAGGGTGCCGTGCGCTGCCTGGATTCCGCGAACGTGTATCGGCCAAAGGCCTGCAGCGAGGTGCGCGAAGAGGGGTCCTCGGCCACCATGTCGTCATCACGAATCTCTGGGGGAGGGAACTGCGTGATTACCGGATAATTGCCGTACACGACCGCGAAGCTGAGCGAAAAGGGCACGCTGAGCTGATACCCGACCTCAGCCGCAAGCCCGATAGGCGTCCCGATGCTGAAAGCGTCATTATTGAAGTTGGTGGGCGACCTCTCGTTGTCACCAAAGTAGTTGGAAAGCCCAATTTTCGGCTTAATAAAGACCGTACCTTCGGGACGGTACACCTTTTCCTGCGCCCAAAGGTCTCCAGCGGACCCGGCCAAAAGAAGCGTAGCGAGAAGCCAAGCGGATGTGGATCGGTGTTTCATGCTGGTACTCTGGGGTGTATTTGGTGTATGGGAACCACTAAAGGCGCTACGGGCGCACGGCCCGGGCCATCCACCCAAGGTCGCCAGCGGCTATCCCTGCTCCTGTGCATGCAGTGCATGGACACGCCGCTGCATCTGACGCTTGTAGTTCGCTGCCTTGTTTCGGTGAATGATGCCTTTCGCAGCTAGGCGATCCACGAGGGACTGCGCCCGCAGATAGGCGGACTCCGCCTCGCCATAGGCGTCCGACTGAAGCACACGCTTGACCATGGTGCGCATCCGGCTCCGGTGGACCCTGTTCCGTGCTCGCACGCGTGCGTTTTGGCGTATTCGCTTTGCAGCTGACTTGTGCTGTGGCATAGCTGACTGAAATACCTGCTGACAAAAGTTTGGCGTACAAACAGGCTGATACCCCCGTTAAGGGATATGGTTCCGGTGAGCAGCTTAGTCGAGCATGCGGCGCAGAAATGTAGGTCGATCCGAGTCGTCGGGTTGGACGCGCCGCGACTCGTCGCGCTTGTCGGTGCGCCGTAGCCTCGGCTGGCTCTTTGGAGTATCGTCCTTTTTCTGTGACGTCTCCGCTCGCGCAACGCGCCGCTCGACTGCGGCACGCCTCTCAAACGCTGGGGTGTCCAGTTCCTTGAGGTTCTGTTCGCCCTTGTAACGGATCAGAGGTGGTTTCGGCGTCGGCGCCGCTGCCGTCACCGCAGTGCCTTCTATGTCCTGATGCTCGTTGGTAAAGCCGGTGGCGATGACTGTCACGCGCAGCTCTCCTTCATTGCGCGAGTCAATGATGGTGCCAAAAATCACCTCGACATCCCCTCCGGCTTCCTTCCGAACCAGCTCTGTCGCAGCAGTAGCTTCGGAAATCCTGAGATTACTGCCTGCTGTGACGTTGACTAGCACGTTGCGGGCCCCCCTGATGGAGAGGCCGTCCATAAGGGGACAGCTGATAGCCTCCAAGGCGGCCTCCTCCGCACGGTTTGTCGAGTCGGTCGCCACCCCGGTGCCCATAAGCGCGGAGCCACCGTCCTTCATCGTGGTCCTAACATCGGCGAAGTCCAGGTTGATGTTGCCCGTACACGTGATCAGGTCTGCGATGCCGCGCGTAGCATCGTACAGCACCGAGTCGGCCTTCTTAAATGCCTCCAAGAGCGTCGCGTCACCGGAGATGTCAAGTAGCCGCTCATTGGGGATCACGATCAGGGTGTCCACATGCTCCTTAAGGACCTCGATGCCTTCAAGCGCCATGGACATTCGTTTTCTGCCTTCACAGAGGAAGGGCTTAGTGACAATGGCTACCACAAGGATGTCTAGACTGCGAGCAATCTCCGCGACGACAGGTGCACCGCCGGTGCCCGTGCCTCCACCCATACCTGCGGTGATGAAACACATGTCGTAGCCGTCCAGCATGGTTGCAACCTCTTCAGCGCTTTCCTGCAGGCCGTCAGTGCCTACATCAGGGCGTGCACCGGCCCCAAGACCTCGCGTCAGCGAGCGGCCAGCCTGGATGCGATTTGTGACTTGTGTGGCCTGCAGTGCCTGGGCATCGGTATTGATTACCAGAAAGTCAACGTTCTGCAGCCCCTGTTCCACCATGTTGTTGACGGCGTTGCCTCCTCCGCCGCCTACTCCGACGACGATGATTTTGGCCATCCCGATGACGTCGTCATCGAACGTGAAACGATTCTTGTTCTGATCACTCATAGAAATGCCTCCAGAAGAGTATAGCAGTTCCTGCTTGTTTGGGTGTCAGTTTACAGCTCGTCAAACCAGCTCTTCATGCGCATGGCGATCCGCTGCCTGAGCGAAAAGCCGCGTGTGTCTCTGTGCAAAGCGGGCTTGCGGCCATTCAGCTGCGAGTCTGCCAGGAGCGAAGGCCGCAGGCCGTAGAGCACCAGCCCTACGCCCGTGGCAAACCTGGGATCAGTCACCTCTGCCACCAGTCCCCCAGCCAGTCCCGACGGTACGCCTACACGGGTCTCCATGCCAAGAATTTCAGACGCCAAAGCTGCGGTACCTGGTATAAGCGATCCGCCACCGGTAAGCACGGCGCCGGCGCCGAGCTGGCTTCCGCTGAAGCCGCTGCTCTTGATCTCATTGCGAGCAATCTCAAGGATCTCCTCCATGCGGGGCTGGATCACCTGGCTGAGCACTGAGCGGCTGATTTCCTTGTCCGGGCGCCCGCCGATACCAGGCACTCGGATCACCTCGTCGGGTATGACGGCATCGACTAGGGCTGACCCGAACTTACATTTGAGATTTTCGGCGTGGGAGCGTTTGACCCTCAGGCCCTTGCGAATGTCATCCGTAACGCTGTTGCCCGCCACGGCGATGACGGCCGTGTGGCGGACCGTGCTTTCTTCAAAGACGGCTACGTCCGTTGTGCCGCCACCGATATCGATCAATGATACGCCAAGCTCTTTCTCCTCTTCGTCTAGGACGGCAAAAGACGAGGCCAGCGGCTCCAGCACAATGTCGTCCACACCGAAGCCGGCCATCTCTATGCAACGATAAATGTTCTGCGCTGCTGACACCAGCCCGGTCACGACATGCACGTTGGCCTCAAGCCTTAGGCCGCTCATCCCGACAGGCTCCAGAACGCCGTCCTGGCCGTCCACGATGTACTCCTGAGGAATGACATGGAGTATCTCCCGATCGGCAGGCAGTGCCACCCGCGTCGTGTCATCGATAAGGCGCTTAACATCGCTACGCCTGATCATCTGATGGCGGTGTGCGATAGTGACCACGCTGCGCTCCTGCCGGCTCTGTACATGGTCGCCAGCGATGCCCGCAATCACCGTGTCCACGGTCACGCCAGCCGCCCGTTCGGCGGCTCTGACCGCCTCCTTGACCGCGCTCACCGTCTGGTCAATGTTGACCACAACGCCGCGGTTCAGGCCCCGGGATTCGGCTAGCCCCACGCCGAGTACGTTGATCCGGTTCAAGCTATCAGTGGCGCCAACAACCGCACACACCTTGGTGGTACCGATATCTATGCCCGCCACGATCTGTTCGTCCATGGTACAGCCTAATATGTTGGCAAGAAAGCGTCTGCTCCGGTGATAATCTGTCCTTCAAAACGCAAATCTATCGCTACGACGGTGTCGGTGGGCAACGTGATAACCGACTGATCCCAGAAGGCGCGAAAGCGCTTCAGGCTGGGCGCAAAGTCGCCGCGTCCGAGCACCACCTGCCTCGAAATCCCGTCCTGGGGCGGCACGGTAACAAGCGTTAATCCCTGTGGCGTGACGGCAAATTCAGACAGCAGTCGCTCCGTATTCGAATCAAGGGTGGCCAGCGCCTGCGCAAGCACTCGTACCATCGGACTGTGTACCGGTCGGACCGGGTGGTAGGCCTCATCAAAGTTGCGCAAGAGCGGCACATCAAACCGGCTGCGACCTGCCGCGGGCATCATAAACCCGGCCGGATCCAAGAAGTGAGAGCCAGCGCCGTCGCGGTCGATCACCAACAGTACAGGCGTTCTCTCTTCTATGCGCAGGTGCAGAACCCGATTCGGTAGGCATGAGGCGCTGCTCCAGCGGATCCACGGATGTCGGCGCACACGATCCGCGACAATCCTGGCTTCCATAGCAGAGTCGGCTACCATGGCAAGCTCCCGGATAGATTCCAGATCCGCCTGGTGGTGTCCGCTGACCTCTAAGCGTGTGCAGTGTCGATCCTGCATCCACTGCGAGCCGCTCACCAGCACCACGGTGATCACCGCCGCTGACAGGGCCAGCGCACGGAATGACCTTCGGATATGGATTGTGCGAGTCACTGCTCTAGCCTAGTCATAAAGCTGTGAGCAACACGCCAGATGTCGCCCGCGCCCAGAAAGATGACCACGTCGCCCGCCTCGCAGCGGTTGCCCAGCACCTGGAGCAATGCCGCAAGGTCTGGCTCGTACACCACATAGCGGTGGCCGCGGCGCCGGGCGAGGTCAGCGATAACTTCGCTACTCACAGAGGGGCGTGCCGGCTCTCGGGCGGCGTAGATGCCGGTCACCACAACCATGTCGGCGTCGAAAAAAGCGCCTGCAAAACGCTCTTTGAACTCCTCTGTCCTGGAATACAGGTGTGGCTGAAACACAGCCACGATGCGGCGGGCCGGAAAGCTCTCGCTTGCAGCCCTGAGCGTGGCCTGGACCTCTGTTGGGTGGTGCGCATAGTCGTCCACTACGCGGATGCCGCCCGCCTCACCCAGCGTTTGAAACCTCCGCTGTACACCGGTGAACTGTGCCAGACCTCGCTGGATGCGCTCGAAGGGGATATCCAGCTCCAGCCCTACCGCCACGGCCGCTAGGGCATTGCGCACATTGAAAATCCCGATGGAACGCAGCGTCACAGCACCCAGCGGACGCCCGCTGTGGATCACGTCGAAGGTGGTGGTGGTGTCCTTATATACCACGTTTGCCGCGCGTACTATGGCCTGGCGTGCGGTGCCGTACGTGATCAGGCGGCGCTCGATGCCGTGCAGAATCTGCTGTACACCACCATCATCCAGACACATGATGGCAGCGCCAAAGAAGGGCACCGCATTGGCGAACTCCAGAAAGGCCGCTCTAACTTCATCCATGTCGTGGTAGGTGTCCATATGCTCAGCCTCTATCGAGGTGATCACCGCCAACGCCGGTGTGAGCTTCAGGAACGTGCGGTCATACTCATCTGCCTCGATGACAATGATGTCGCCTTCTCCAGACACCGCGTTGGACCCGAACACGCTCACCTTGCCGCCCACGATAATGGTCGGGTCAAAGCCGCCTTCTGAAACTACCAGACCCGTCATGGAGGTCGAGGTCGTCTTGCCGTGCGTCCCCGCAATGCCGATCCCAAACTTCATGCGCATCAGCTCCCCCAGCATCTCCGAACGCGGAATGAGGGGGATATGCCGGGAGACTGCTTCGCGCGTTTCAGCATTCTCGGCCACCGCGACGGCTGAGGAATACACCACGACATCCGCGCCATTCACGTAGGTCGGCTTGTGTCCCTGGTGGACTACTGCGCCTGCTTCCTGAAGCGCAGCTGTCACCTCACTTATCTGCAGATCGGAACCTGTCACCTGATATCCCCGCTCCAGCAGCACATGCGCGATGGAGCTCATCCCGATGCCGCCTATCCCAACCATATGCACATGGCGGATGCGGCCAAGAGGTGGTTGTCGCCGGTTGATCATTGGCCCGGTCCCCTGACCGTGGTTACGGGTTCTTCCCATCCGGCCAATTGCAGCACGCTGCGCGCAATAGTTTGGGCGGCGTGGGGCCGGGCAGCGGCCTTGGCGGCAGTGCGCATCGCATCGCGGCGTGCGTCGTTATTAAGAATATCGAGCGCCAGAGGCAGCACCTCGTGGTCCATGACGTCTTCGGTAACCACCTCGGCAGCGCCCAGCGCCTTCATGCTATGCGCATTCTTGGTCTGATGATCTTCGGCCACATGGGGGGATGGCACCAGGATCGCCGGTGTGCTAGTAACGAGAAGCTCGCTGCATGTGAGCGCGCCAGCACGACACAAAGCCAGATCTGCGGCCGCATACGCATGGTCCATCCGGTGCACATATTCCATAAAGTGCAGACGCGGATGGGGAGCCACAGATTGCGACAGGCGCTCATAATAGTGGCGTCCGGTCTGCCAGATGACCGTAAGCGACTCGTCTTCTAGAAGCCGAACATGTTGGCGCAGCATGACTTCATTGATGGCCCGGCTGCCAAGGGATCCGCCAAACACGAAGAGCACGCGGGCATCGATTGCGATGCCAAGCGCGTGTCGCGCCACGGTGCGGTCTGCCTCTGTCAGCGCGCGGCGCGTGGGATTGCCGCTCAGACGGCACTTCTGTTTGGGCAGCATCGCGGCTGCCTTCGGAAACGCTATATGAATCTGCGCGGCAAAGCGCGCCACCATTCGGTTGGTCAGGCCCGGGTGCGCATTCTGCTCCTGCGCAACCACCAGCCGGCGACGGTAGAATGCTGCCATCAGGACCGGTCCAGACACGTAGCCGCCGGTGCCGAGCACCACATCGGCATCGAAGTGACCGACGAGGAGCCAACTCTGGATCAGGCCGCGAGCCAGCTTCCACGGGAAGCTGAAGTTGCGCAGGGGCGCTTGCCTGTTCAGCCCGCTCACGGTTATCTCATGTATCGCAAAGCCTGCGCGCGGCACGGCGCTCCATTCCAGGCGCGTCCTCGTACCAGCGAACGCGATGGCGGCCTCAGGCTCTATTGATCGTATCGCCTGTGCGATAGCGATAGCTGGATACACGTGTCCTCCTGTGCCACCGCCGGCGAAGAGTATGCGCGGTGCTCTCGTCATCGGTGTGCCTGCCTAGAAATGTTCAGCAGTATCCCGATCATGGCGCCTGCCGCCACCATACTGGTGCCTCCGTAAGATACGAGCGGCAGCGGCAGGCCCGTCACCGGCAGCACCCCAGAGGCGACGCCCGCGTGGACGAAGCCGTACAACGAGATCAGGATCGTGCATCCTGCGGCTTCAAACAGCCCTAGCGGGTCGGGAGCCGCGCGCGCGATGCGCAAAAAGCCGCGCAGCATAAGGATCGAAAAGAGCCCCAGAAGCGCCAGCGCCCCGAGCAGCCCGTATTCTTCGGCCACTATGGCAAAGATGAAGTCGTTGTAGGGGGCTGGCAAGAAGTCGCGCTGCACACTCTTACCCGGACCGCGTCCGGTAAGGCCTCCCATCGCGAACGCGATACGCGCTTGGCGCGCCTGGTAGCGCTCATCGGAGTCGTTAAAGAGCTCGGTTGTTTCCGAAGCCGCAAACAGGTCCACGCCTAAATACGCCTCAACGCGCGCAGCGCGCTGGGGTGAGCCGACCAGCATCAGCACCGCGAGCACGACGCAGGTGCCCCCGGGCCAGAGAAGGTGTGCTAGGCGGACACGACCTACATAACACATCAACATCGTCGCCACCAGTACCAAGCCCGCAGTGGAGACATCCTCCAGCCCGATAAGGACCACCGTGGCCACGACCCAGATAAAGATCGGCAGCACAGCACGCTGAAAGTTCTCGATATATCCTTGCTTCCGTACGAGCAGCACGCCTACGTACAACACCAGAGCGACCTTAGCAAAGTCGGAAGGCTGAACGCTGAGTGTGCCGAGGTGAAAAGCACGTGTAGCGCCGCCCAGGGTGACGCCAAAGATGCGTACCAGTACAAGAAGTGCCAGCGAACCCAGCAGCATGATGCGCGACCACCGTGCCAAAAAGCGGTAATCCACCATGCTAAAGACGGCCAGCGCTACCAGCGCTACGCCCAGCCGGGTCACATGGCGTACCAGAAACATCTCGGTGTCCCCGGCGGCCTTGACCTGAGCCAGATAGCCAATGGCGCTGTATACCGCTAGCGTACCGATGGCCCCTAGCACGAGCGCTACCCACAGCACGTATCGGTCCATCGGTGCACGGCTGCGCACGCGGGCTAACACGTTATGTAGTGCATCGCGGGTCACGTCAGAAGGCGTTGACGAGGGCTTTGAATACGTCGCCCCTATGCTCAAAATTCCTGAATAGGTCAAACGAGCTGCAGGCTGGACTCAAGAGTACGACATCACCGGGCTCCGCGCGGCGGCGTGCGTGGCCCGCGGCCTCCTCGAGGGTGTCGGCCACCACGGCGTTATTGGCGTGCGGGCCGAGTTCCCTTGCCACCTTGTCGCGGCTTTCGCCAAAGGCCACCAGGGTCCTGACGCGCCTTAGCAGTAGCGGCTTGAGTGCAGCGTAGTCGTTACCCTTGTCGCGCCCTCCGGCCAGAAGCACCACCGGCGCAGAGAAGCTTTGTAGCGCGACCTGAACCGCATGGACGTTCGTGGCTTTGGAATCGTTCACGTATCGTACGCCATCGATTTCGCGCACCATCTCCAGACGGTGCGCGACACCACCGAACCCGGCCAGTCCGCTTGCAACCGCAGATGGTGCTGTGCCCAGCACCCGGGCTGCTAAGGCCGCAGCCATCGCGTTCTGCACGTTGTGGGGGCCAGGAATCGCAAGCCGACTAAGAGGCATTACCACTTCTTCGGTGCTACCCATCGCCAGCACCAGCCGCCCGTGTTCCACAAATGCTCCCTGATCCAGGCGGCGCCGCCTGCTGAAGGGAAGCGTGCGCACGCCCTGATGGGTAACAGTGTCCTGGGCATGCGCACGCACCTCTGGATCATCATCGTTGAAAATGAACACATCCTGTGGGCCGCGTTGATTGCGCGTCAGGCGCAGCTTGCTGGTTGCGTAACAGCGGAAGTCGCCCTGATAGCGGTCCAGATGATCTGGGGTGATGTTGAGCAACACGCTCACCGCCGGCCTGAACGACTCGACGAAGTCGAGCTGAAAGCTTGACACCTCGATCACCAGGACCGAATCCGCCGTGGTCCGTGGTACGACCTCAGAGAGTGGCGTGCCGATGTTGCCAGCCACCACGGTATCGTGGCCGGCTTGGCCCAAGGCGTGTGCCAGCATGGATGTGGTCGTGGTTTTACCGTTAGAGCCGGTGATAGCTACCAGCGTTCCGCGGCAGAACCAGGAGGCCACCTCGAGTTCACTGAATACGGGGATGCCGTCACGCAGGGCCTGGTGAGGCACCGGGCTGTCTCCGGGCACGCCGGGGCTCAGCACCATCATGTTCGCCTCCAAGGCTTGCGGCGTATGTCCTCCCACTTCCAGGCGCACTCCAAGGTTTTGCAGGCTCTGCATGATGTGCGCATCCAGCGTGCCCTGCTCGGACACCAGCACCCGGGCGCCGCGGGCAGCCAGGAGGCGTGCAACCGCTGTGCCGCTGCGTGCCGCCCCCATGACAGTGACGCGGGCGTCTTGTATGGAAGAGCCCCAGTTCACTGGATACGGAGTGTTAGTAACGTGGCCAGCACCGTCAGCACCGTCAAGATCCAGAATCGCAGCACGATCTTAACCTCATGGATGCCCTTGGCCTCAAAGTGGTGATGTAACGGCGCCATAAGAAGCACGCGGCGCCCCTGACCGGTCTTGCGGCGCGTGTGCTTGAACCATGTCTTCTGGATAATGACAGATACCGTTTCAACGAAGAAGACGAAGCACAAGAGCGGTAGCAGCAGCTCCTTTTTCACCATAAGGGCGAGTGTGCTGATCGCCGCGCCCAGCGCCAGTGCACCGGTGTCGCCCATAAATACGGTGGCGGGGTGCCCGTTAAACCACAGGAAGGCCAGACACGCGGCGGCTAGCGCCGCAGTATATACCGTTAGTTCACCCGCATCCTCCAGGTACGTGATGCCGAGATAGTCCGCCAGAACGCTGTTCCCGCTCACATAGGTGAGGGCCACCAGGCCTAGTGCCACAATGGCGGTGGTCCCGGCTGCGAGCCCGTCAAGGCCGTCGGTCAGGTTGACAGCATTGGAGGTGGCGGTCACGACAAAGACGGCTACTGGGATGAATACGATGAACCCCAGGCTAACGCCGGCTTGCGTAAACATGCCATTGAGGAAGGCATAGTCGAGCTGCCAGTTGCGAACAAACGGCAGGTCGGTCATGTCCCGGACGTGCTCGAATTCGGCGTGGAAATACAACACACTCCCAACGAGCAACCCAAGGGTGACTTGCCCGATAAGTTTTACGCGCGGTGCGATTCCGGCCTTATCGGCGCGCACCACCTTGATGTAGTCGTCTGCAAAGCCAATCGTGCCCATCCACAGGGTGACGACCAGGATCAGCCATACGTAGACCTCCGTCACGGCGCCCCACAGCAGCGTGCTCACGATAATGGCTACCAGGATGATGACGCCCCCCATCGTGGGGGTGCCCGCCTTGTGGGAGTGGTCTACGACGCCAGAGGAATGCCCAGTCCGGACTGTTTCGCCGATCTGGTTTTGGATCAGCCAGCGGATCATCCTGCGCCCGAAGAGGAGTGTGATAAGAAGAGCGGTGATGGCCGCCAGGGTAGCCCGGACCGTGATGAACTCTATCATCTGGAATCCCGGCGGATGGCAGCAGGCCTCCAGGTGTTGTAACAGGTGGTAGAGCATTAGTCAGGTACCTGGGAAGCAGAGCATCCGTCAGAATGCTGTTTGCCAGGTGCGGCTGAGGCCTGCACCATGGCGCGGTCATTCATTGGTCTTGTCCTGTTGCCAGCCACCTGGACGGTCTCGTGCCCCTTGCCAGCGACGAGAATCACCTCCCGGCTGCTGGCATAGAGGTTAGCATTGTTGATGGCTTCCTGGCGGTCTTCGATCCACAGTGCGCTCTCGGGATTGCGCATGCCGTGACGGATGTCCAGGCCGATTGCCTCATAGGTTTCGCTACGTGTGTTGTCGCTAGTGATGATCACCTTATCTGCGTACCGCTCAGCGATAGCTCCCATCAGCGGACGCTTGGACCGGTCTCGATCCCCTCCGCAGCCGAAGACGCACCACACCTTGCGCTCAGGAAAGCACTGGCGCACTGCGAGCAATGCCTGCTTTAGGGCATCGGGCGTGTGGGCATAGTCCACGATGGCCAAGGCCCCGCCTGGCGCTGGTACCGGCTCAAACCGACCAGGTGGCGCTTTAGCAGACGAAAGAGCTTCCAGCACCTCCCTCATAGGCATGCCCAATGCGCACCCGGTAGCACAGGCCGCGGCGATGTTGTACGCGTTGAAACGGCCACAAAGGTGCGTCTTGAGGTCCACGCCATTGAGTCGCATATGCAGGCCTGTGGGGGCGTTGTTGACTACCTCGAAGCGCATATCGGCGCCAGAGTGCTGGCCAAAGCGGATGACGCGCGCCCTGGTGCTGTGCATCATGGTGCTTGCTGCATCGTCGTCCGCGTTGATGACTGCGATGGCTTTGGCTGGCAATCCGTCAAAGAGGCGTTTCTTCGCTCTTGCATACGCAGCCGTGGTCTTGTGATAGTCCAGGTGGTCGCGTTGCAGGTTGGTAAAGACCCCCGCGCGCATCGCGATGCCTCCTATGCGGTGTTGATCCAGCGCATGCGAAGACACCTCCATGACGCACCACTGGCATCCGGCATCCACCATGTCACGCAGCATGCGCTGCAGCGTCGGTGCATCGGGAGTCGTCAAGGGTGCTTCTTTGCGGATCAGCCCCCAACCGTAGCTGATCGTCCCTATGAGGCCGCTCTTGTAACCGCAGGACTCGAGCACATGGCGCAGCAGCCATGCTGTGGTGGTCTTGCCGTTGGTGCCGGTGATGCCGATGCACCGGACGTTATCAGCGGGATGACGCATTAGCTGGGCCGCGCAGACAGCCAGTGCCGCTCGCGCGTCAGTGACCTGGATGTGCGTGGCAGCGGCTGGCGGCAAAGACGCCTCCGAAATGATGACTCGGGCTCCTCGTTGCAGGGCAGCTTCCGCAAAAGACCGTCCGTCTCTCGTGGAGCCCTTGATTGCCACAAAGCAGCTCTCGGGACCCGCCGTGCGGCTGTCGCACGTAATGTCCCGGATCGGGGGACCATAGTCAGGAGGCGGGCTGCTGAGGAGCCCGGCGTCCTGGAGATGCGCCAGTAGGGAGTGGTAGGAGACGGGACGCGTCATTGCAACGTGAGAATCACTTCGTGCTCGGCAGAATCTCCCGGCGCGGGGTGCTGGTGGATCACCCGACCGTGGCCGGTCAGATAGACCTGCATGCCCTGCAGGGCAGCCTGGTAGCGCGCCTCGCGGGCGCTCTTGCCAAGGAAGTTCGGCATGTGGTCGTCTGGCTGGCTGCGCACCACGGTGCGGGACGCGAAGCGCATCGGCGCCTTATCTGGCACGGGCACAAGCGTCAGTAGCGGATCGGGGGGCATCATCTCCTTTGCGATTTCCGGGAGCGTACCGATCCAACGCTCTGCTACGCGCCTAAAGACCGGTGCCGAAACGGTGCCTCCGTAGATGCTGGTCTTGGGCTCATCCATGACGACGATCATGGCGACCTGGGGCTTGTCCGCTGGGTAGAAGCCGACGAAGGTGGCCCGGTATTTTCTGCCGTAGCGGCCGTTGACCACTTTGCGTGCGGTACCCGTCTTACCGGCGATGGCCAGACCATCTATGTGCGCTCGTGTGGCTGTGCCACGCTCGACCACACCCGTGAAGGCAGGCAGCAATGTGCGTGCGGTGGATGCGTCTATTATGCGGCGGACAGAGTCTTGGTATGCTGCTTCGTCTTCGGCACGCCACAGCACGTTGCCGGTCACGTCGCGGCGCTCGGCCACTACGTAAGGCTGCCGCAAGCGCCCACCATCGGCAAGCGCGGCATAGGCCATGACTATTTGCAGCGGGGTTACATCAACTTCGTAGCCTATTGCCAGCGAGGTCAGCGTCGTCCGGCTCCATCGGTCCGTCTTTTTCAGCAGTCCGGCCACCTCGCCGGGCAGGTCTATCCATGTTTTTTGCCCAAATCCGTAGTCACGGGCATACCGGTACAGGTCTTGTTGCTTTAGCAGCCGCGCTGTCTTGGCCATGCCCACGTTGCTGCTTAGTGTTATGACATCCCTGAAGGGGATTTCGCCGTGCACTGAGACGTCCTGCATCGTTCGGCCAAAAATCCTAAGCCTTCCGTCTCCGGTGTCAATGATGCGGTCCATGGAAACGACGCCAAGGCCTATTGCAGCCGATGCGCCTACCAGTTTGAAGCTGGAGCCTGGTTCCAGCCGATCGGTGATCGCGCTGTTGCGCCAGGCGTGCCTGGGCACATCCTGCGGGCTGTTGGGATCAAAGGACGGCACGTTTGCCAGGGCCAGGATAGCGCCGGTGCGAGGGTCTACGGCGATGGCGGTGGCGCGCTCCGCTCCGCTCGCCTGAACGCCGCGTGCAAGCTCCTCTTCCAGGATGGTCTGGCGGATCAGGTCGATAGTGAGAACCAGCGTCTGGCCGTCCACGGGTTCGACCAGCACGCTTGCCGCATCCACCCGCCGGTACCCGCGACGGTCACGCAGTAGCATGCGCCGGCCCGGTGTTCCCTGGAGATACTCGTCATACCGCAGCTCCAGCCCGGCCTGCCCGACGCCGTCGCGATCCACATGTCCTAGGACGTGTGCCGCGGTCGCTCCGTACTTGTATCTGCGCGAAGACTTCTCCAGCAGGATCAGGCCGGGGACATCAAGTGCGTCCAGCGCCTCATGCTGCGTTGCGGTAACGGTACCAAGCCGCACATACTGGGGGCTGGAGCGACTGTCGATACGCTGGGTGATCGTGTTCGGATGCCACCCGGTGATGCGTGCCAGAAGGGTGACATAGTCAGAACGGCGGTCTTCGAAGCCAGGAAACAACGGATCGAGCGCCAGCTCAAAGCGCGGTGTGTTGACCACCAGTGCCCTGCCAGCCTGGTCGGCAATGATGCCGCGCCGGGCGGGCAGCACCGTCTGCGAGCGCGCCTGTAGCAGGCCCTCACGGCGCAGCTCCTTCCCTTTTGACAGATGAATCCAGGCCAGCTGCGCCACGATGAGCAGCGGCATCAGCGCCAAGAGCAATAGAACTACGTACATGCGCCCTACGATCTGTTCTCTGACTTGTCCGTGCTTCTGCATCATTCTGCCTCGGCAGGCTGCGCGTATGAGAACTCTCCCACTAGGCCCAAGGCCGGGGCGCGGGCATGAATCACAGACGGACCGGTGGCTTCATCATATCGGCCTTTGAGCTCATTGTGCTGCAGGTGCAGGCGCAGGTTTTCCCGTTGCGCCTGCTGCAGACTGTTCAGGAGCTCCTGTGTCGCATAGACGTGTCCTATGTATAGCGTGAAGATGGTGGCTACCATGAGGACCAGGACCGCAAAACCGGCGGTGGAGATAGTCTTCACTGACTCGGCATCATCCATACCGACCGTGTCGCTTCGCAGGCGCCGCATGCGGCGCAGGGAGGCTTTCCCTGACCGCACTCTTGTTCGCAAGTTACGAGGTCGGGTCATGACGACGTATTGTTGCTGCCTAACATGCGAATCCGCTGGGCTGCGCGCAGCTTGGCGCTTCGTGCTCGGTGGTTGCAGGCCACCTCTTTGTCGCATGCGGTGATGGGGCGCTTCGTGAGCGGGTGCCAGGGCACCAGCGGGCGTCCGTAGAGGTCGCGCACCACCTCGCCTTTGAGGTTACCTGCGCGCATGACGCGTTTGACGCGCCGGTCTTCGAGCGAGTGGTAGCTGATAACTACGAGGCGGCCGCCCGTGGCGACCACGTGTCTGGCTTCAAGCAGCACGGTTTCAAGCTCGCGAAGCTCCTCATTGACCGCGATGCGCACTGCCTGAAAGACCCGCGCCACGGTCTTGGCTTCCTGTTGCCGCGGCACGGCGGCGCGCACGATGCCAGCTAGGTCTGTGGTGGTGGTAACGGGTCGCTTGCGCGTGATGGCTGCTGCGATGCGTCGTGCGCGAGGTTCTTCCCCGTAGGTATAGAGTGCGTCTGATAGCGCTCGTTCTGGCCATTTATTGACTACCGTCATAGCCGATGTGCCGTCCGCCTGGTTCATGCGCATGTCGAGCGTACTTTCGAAGCGGTGGCTGAAGCCGCGCGGGCCATGGTCGAGCTGCCATGACGAGACACCTAAGTCCAAGAGGATGCCGTCCACCTGCCGTATACCACGTTCCTGAAGTACCGCACGCAAGAAGCTGAAGCGGCTCTGGATCGCCTCGAAGCCAGGCTTATCGCTCAGCCGGGAGCGTGCTGTGGCCACGGACTCTCTATCACGGTCGATGCCGATGACGCGTGCCGCGGGCTGCAGCATCTGCAACAGAGCTTCGCTGTGGCCACCGCCGCCAAGGGTGGCATCCACATAGGTGCCGTCACGTGAGGTGATCAGCATATCCAGAGCAGTCTGGCAAAGAACTGGCATATGAAAGCCCGACATCACACACTTCCCAGTACTTTGGCCGCGTGGGTGTCGTAATCCACCATCTCTTCGTTCTCGTACTTAGCGAACGTTTCTGGGTCCCACATCTCCAGGCAATTACCGACCCCGATGATCAGCACGTTCTCGTTGATGTTCGCATACTTGACCAGCGCACCCGGGAGGCTTATGCGTCCCTGGTGATCAAGCCGCACCTCTTCCGCCCACATCATGAACTGCCGCATGAAGGCCCTAATGCTGGGGTCGAACATGTTCCGTTCTGACAGGACCCGGTCCTCGATTGTCGTCCATGTGTCTATCGGAAAGAGCATGATGCATCCGCTAAGTCCGCGTGTGAGCGTAAACGTCGCGTTAGCTTCGGGCCGGAGCGCTAGGCGCATCTTTTTCGGGATCGCGGTGCGATTCCTCTTGTCGACGCGATAGGTGGCCTGTCCCTTGAACCCTGCCATAGTGCTGTTTCCTCAGGGTAAAATATAGGGACTTTTCCCCATTATTCCCCCAAGTTAGGGTAACTCTTTTCAATGGGATGGTTTGGTGGGTATTGGCTGCCACAGGCGCTGCTACGTGGGAGGTGGGCTTGTTCCTGCGCACCTCCGCTTCGGTCAGTCAGGCTCGTTGGAGGTGCGCTGCGATGTTGCTGCGGCCGGGGGGTTTGCCATCGCTTCTGCCGGGAGTGCCGCTTGGCCCGCACGCTGGGGATACCGAATCAGGCGCGGCAGTGCCAGGGGTTCGTACTAAGGGTGGTCTGTCTGGGCTGTGCGTTGAGGTGTCAGGCTTAGGGGAGATATGGTCCCAAAGCGTTGATGTTGAGACTCATGGAGCACCGAATCCGAGCAAATCGACCACCTGTGGCGTCGCGTTGAATCCACGGTGGCGACCGAACATGCTGGCGCTCGGGTGCGCGCAAAGAGGTGCTAGCGCCGTCCTGCCTACGGGCGACGCGAGCTACGGCTACGTGGTGGTGGGCTTTTTGCCACGCGACCTAGGCTGCGCCGCGGGCTGGCACGCCTTTGCGCAGGGTGCGGGTGCCGCTATGAGGCGGCGCTGCTTCCCGCTGGCCACTGCTCAATGGTGTATGCCAGGGCGGCGGCTGCAAAAGAGGTGAACAGCGGATGCGGATTGCCGACGCGCGACCGGTATTCCGGATGAAACTGGGTTCCGAGAAACCACCGCTTAGCGGGCAGCTCAGCGATCTCGACCAGGTTGCGAGCCACATTGAGCCCAGTGAAGCACAGACCCGCCTCCTCTAGGGCGGCACGATGTTCGTTATTGACTTCGTAGCGGTGACGATGCCGCTCCCGGACTTCTTCCTGTCCGTAGATGCGGTACGCGAGGGATCCTGTCACCAGGTGGCAGGCATAGCCCCCAAGGCGCATTGTTCCCCCCTTGGTTTCCAAACCGCGCTGCTCTTCCATGAAGTCGATTACCGGGTACGGGGACGTGGGGTCGAATTCTGTCGAGTTTGCTCCCTTCCATCCGCACACGTTGCGCGCGAATTCAATGATGGCGCACTGTAGTCCAAGACAAATCCCAAAAAATGGAATGTCGCGCGTGCGCGCGTAGCGTACCGCCTCGATCTTGCCTTCGATGCCGCGCCTGCCGAACCCTGGCGCCACCACGACACCAGCGACACCCTCGAGCACGCTGACCACGCCCCGCTCGAGAATCGTGTCGGAGAGCACGTAGCGCACGCGGATGCTGATGCCGAGCTCGGCACCGGCCAATACGAAGCTCTCCGAGATGGACTTATAGGCGTCCTGGTGCGCCACATACTTGCCCACCAGCGCCACGGTTATGGTACTTGTTGGGCTCTTGAGGCGCTCCAGAAAGCCCATCCACCCACTGATGTCGGGTTTTGGGGTTTGGATACCGCCCAAGAGGTTCAGCTGCGCGAGCACAAGGCGGTCCACACCCTGCGCCGCTAGGTTGACGGGAACCTCGTAGATGGATTCAGCATCGACCGCCGCGATGACGGCTTGGGCCTCCACGTTGCAGAAGAGCGCGATTTTGCGGCGCAGCTCTATGCCGAGGCGCCGGTCGCTCCGACACACCAGCATATCGGGCTGGAGTCCGAACGAAAGCAGCGTTTTGACCGAGTGCTGCGTGGGCTTGGTCTTAAGTTCACCCGCCGCAGCCAGGTATGGTACAAGGGTGAGGTGGGCGCTGACCGTGCAGGCGTGGTCTAGCTCATACCGAAGCTGTCGGATCGCTTCCAGAAAGGGTAGGCTTTCTATGTCACCTACGGTGCCGCCGATTTCGCATAGAACTACATCATAGGCCGCGTTGTCGGCTAGGCGCAGGATCCGGCGCTTTATTTCATCAATGATGTGGGGGACCACCTGAACGGTGCGGCCCAGGTAGGCGCCTGCGCGTTCTTTACGTATAACTTCCTGGTAGACGCGGCCTGTAGTGACGTTGTTGGCCTGCGAGGTGGGATAGTCCAGAAACCGTTCGTAGTGGCCCAGGTCCAGGTCGCTTTCGGCACCGTCGTCGGTGACGTAGACTTCGCCGTGTTCGTAGGGATTCATCGTGCCCGGATCCACGTTGATGTACGGATCCAGCTTCTGGATGGTCACCTTCAGGCCATGAGCAGTCAGGAGTCTTCCCAGCGATGCGCAAAAGATGCCTTTACCAAGCGAGGAGGACACTCCTCCGGTAACAAAGATGTACTTGGTGGGCACGCAGGGTCGATAGGAAATGTGACTATGGCTTCTGGGCGATCACGAGTAGACCGGTACCGCTCCTGTTTATGCGGCGCGTATCCACAGAGTGGAGCACCAGGGCGACCGGTAGGGTGATCAGGTAATACGCGGGCAGCAGCAGCACGAAGGCCCACGACAGGTTGAGTGCCGACAGCGGGACTTTCATAACTAGGCGCCAGGCCAACGAGCCGTACACGCCGTACGTGTAACGGCTCCCTGTTACTGGGAGGCCAGCGCTGGCGAGCTTCTCTGCGAGCTCCTCCATGCTGTAGCCGTCGCGCACATGTTCGTCAATGAAGCCGTCCTCGTCGGTCGTGTGTGCATCTGATCCGCCCTTATCTGATGGAGTGCTGATTACCACATGGCCACCTGGGGCAAGGACGCGCTCAAAGTGCTTCAGGACATCACGGTCCTCTTCAATGTGTTCCATGACATCCACCGCGAGGATGCAGTCAAAAGGCCCCGGCAGCGGCAGTGCGGTAAGGTCGGCATACTGCACCACAATGTTTGGTGCCCGACGCTCAAACAGTGCCTGCGCCTGGGCCAGGTATTCTTCTTTGATATCCACCGCTGTGACCTCGGATCTGGGAAAGGTACGAGCCACGAACCACGCATATTGCCCGAATCCCGTACCCGCATCAAGGACGCGCATGGTACCGGGCTTGTCGGCAAGGATGCGCCTCAATGCGCGCCGTACATGCCATGCCCTGAGGAGCAGCACATTCATGCAGCCAAAAAAGCATAGCTGCAGCCACGGGTGGCGGCTGAATAAGGCGCCCAGCCGATCCTTTACCGGGTCGTAACGCATGCGGCGGGGCAAAAGGGAAGCGCCATGGCCGCAAATATAGTGCACGGTAACCGATCCCCGTTTCCCGATGTCATGATCTGCGCCATATGCAACACGACACGAGCATGTGGCGAGACTAGTACACAAGAGTTGACAGACCCATGGAATTCAGGTGTGATAAGATTGCTGGACATCGGAGTATGATGAAGACGTAGACCTATCGTGCCGCCAAACTACGCAATGCCGAGCGAGCCGAGCTTGGCCATTTCTGGCGGCACCTGAGGTGGCTGCGCAACTAGGTGGTGGCGTATTGCCGAGCCCGGAACGAGCAGGGTGTGCGCTAGGCCTACCCGGTAATCACTCAAGCAGCTTGGCAACGAGCCCTCAAGGTGCATAGGGCGGGCAGATCTTGGCCCTTAGCCACGCGGTTACCCGACAAGAAAAGCATAGCCCTCGTAGCGGGAGGCCTGCGCTTCGCGCTGGAGGTGAATGTTACGCTATTCTAAGTGGTAGATGCGAAGGGTCAAGGCTATTCGCGTAGCGAGCGTGAGTTAAGGGTGTATGCGCCGACCGCGACGGGCGCGTGTACCCCCCTCGTTTTGCGGGCATGCACCTTGCGGAGCGTGCGGTGAGCGAAACCGTTGAGATTGCCGAGCCTACGCCATGCGCTATGGTGGCGGGCGCTCCACCAGGTCGTATATCCTGAGTTCTTCGTAGGCTATGGCGCGCATCTGCAGACTTGCGTACCCACGCCACATGATTTCGTGCCCAGGCGGCGGGTCGTGCTTTCGGTTCATGTAGCCGCCCATCATCGCCATCAACAAAATTCCCGAGGTGAGGTCCTTGAGTTCGGGAAGGTCGTAATTGCGGGCATAGACCCGCAACATATACATCTCCGCGTCCGTGAAAATCACTTCCGCGTCCATGCTGGCAGTCACACGCCCCAACAGCGTCATGAGCATGAGCCGCCAGGACGTGACGATATGCAGCGTTATTGCTCGGTGCAGGTCCTCTGCCTGCTGCATGCGCAGCTTTTCGACGCGGCAACCCGTCTTGAGTACCCGAAAGGTGTCCTCCACGCGCCAGCGCAGGGTGTAGTATTCCAGTATCTGCTCTGCCTCCTGTAGTGAGGTAACCTCCACGGTGGTTAGCAGAAACCACTCAATCCGATCTGCACCTTTGGGCGGTGCTATCTCACGAACGTGGACCGCGGAGACCTTCACGGAATCTTCGGCAGACCCGCCTGTTGCTGGCAGCCTCACTTGGCGAAAACGCACCTCCATGCGTGCATTACGCTTCGGACGGCCCTTGTGCGTGATCCGACCAGACTTCGCCCGAAGACTCAGACGCTCTACCAAGAGCTCCAGCACACCGGCAGCAGGTCCACGGCGCATGGCTTTAAACAGGCGATCATGGTTCTTACCCAGATTCCGATCGTGTTTGGCCCGAATCAGCACATCGGTCCGCTTCAAACTGCGCTGCGCCGCAAAGATCTCGAATGCATCCGCTTCCCGGTCCATCACGCTAAGCACGCGCGTCTTGCGCGGCAGCGTCTGTGCAGCCTCATCTATGTCGCGAAGCCCGTCAATCCATTGATGCGTCGTGGTTTGCCCTTCCTTTTTTCTGTACGAACACCGTAATACTCCCAAGGGCAATCCGTCGTCGTCCAAAGCCAGGGTCGCGTGCAGATGTACGCCGCGCGCCTGTGCCGTGGTCTGGTTACTACCGATTACTTCCAATCCGTCGCACTGCGGACGTGCGCTGTAACTAATGTCTGTACCATCCTGCACGCACAGTACCGTTTTCTGGGTGCGCATCCGCTCAATGGTCCGCTGCCGGTGCGGCGCCAGTATCTTCGCAGGTGTGATACCGAACCTATCGGCCTTCTCGATGAATCGCCAATATCCCCTTACAGCAGCCAAGTCTCGGTTGGGAACCGTGGTTACGGGCTTTCCCATCGTTTTTGCTACTAGTGCCGCGCTCTTTACCAGACGGGCGGTGCGCCGAATATCGCCCAACGCTGCACCGCCAAATTCCTGTTCCGCCCAAGAGTCGCTCGCCAGCCCAGCGCCCACCTCCAGCCGGGGTCGCAATGCCACATGCGGTACGCCCAGCCGATCGCGCCACGCAGGATCCAGTTCATAGGCGAAAACCTTCTTCCGTGAACGCTTGCCCACGCCGCTCGGTGCATGCCGACCGCGCCCCAGGGTGAGACCTAAGGGCTGGCGAAATATTAACTTAACCTGACCGGAACCATCGGCTCCGTAACTGCGCAGATGCTATGCACGCCGATAACCGCTCCCGCCTGTGAATGTCGGAAATAGTCCTTATTTACGTTTCACGTAGCGCCCTTGACGCTGCTTTCGGTCTGCCCCTGCGCGAAGGGGCGCCGTACACGGACGTCCTGCGCCGAGCCGTTGTCGATGAGGCCCTGATTGCGTACTCGAAGCGGATACGGGCTGCCCAGACGGCACGCCTGAAAGCCGGCCCACGAGAGCGCTCGTAGCCTTGCTCCTGAGCCAGACATACCGCTGCTATACAAAGAAGGCGGGCTATGCCCGTCTGCGGCGGATGTTCGTAAACGGTAAGTGGGTGCGCCAGGCTAACTGGTGCCAGTACAGGGAGTGAAAGTCTCCCGATGTGAAGGATTAACCATCCACGCATCTCCTCGAGCCGTGCGTTGGTACCCGCGAGGGTGCCAGCGAAGCGTCGGTAGAGGTGCGGGTGGGCAGGGCTAATGAGCACCGAAAATGTTATAGTCCGGGATGCCGAGGCTTTCTGCTTGGTCGAAGGCAACACCTTCTTTGCCGTTAATGGTGAGGCGGAGGAGGGTCCCGCGGTGTCCAAGAACCCAGGCACGCACGTACGTACTGCATCGGGACCTGGGAGGTCTCTCCATTACCCATCCCTTCGGGGAGGGTCGCCAAAGCGTAGGCTAAATGCTGATCGGAGGATGTACGGTGGAGAGAAGTCAGATGTGTGCGCCAGGCTAACTGGCGTTAGTACAGGGGGTGCAAGTCCCCCGTTGTGAAAGACTAACCATCTGCACATCTCCTCGAGCCGTGCGTGTGTACTCGCGAGGGTACAGGCGAAGCGTCGGTAGAGGCGCGTGTGGGCAGGGCTAATGAGCACCGAAAGCTTCATCGTCCGGGATGCCGAGACTTTGCATTTGGTCGAAGGCAACACCTTCTTTGCCGCTAATGGTGAGGCGGAGGAGGGTCCCGCGGTGTCCAAGAACCCAGGCACGCACGTACGTACTACGCCGGGACCTGGGAGGTCTCCGTGTCACCCTGGAGTCGTTCAGGGTCGCGAAAGAGAGGGTTAATCCCCGTAACTGGAGATGAACGACATGGAGAAGTCCGATACAGGAATAGTAGCTAAGAAAGCAGCGAACAAGGGGCGTAGCCGCCCGGCGGAGCTGCCGGAGCCAAGTCCTGTACCTGAGGGGAAACTGGAAAACTCTAACACTGTCCGGGCGCGGGATCGGGTAGCGGTGCAACAAGGAGCGGACCGGTTGCGACAATTCGTGAAGCGGAAACCCAAGGAGCAGCTCACGACGCTTCTGCACCATATCACGGTGAAATCGCTGCGGCATGCCTTCTATCGTTTAAAGAGGAAGGCAGCGCCAGGCGTGGACGGCGTGACATGGGCGGAGTACGAGGTTGGATTGACAGCGCGTTTGGCTGACTTACACGACCGCGTACACAGCGGAGCGTACCGGGCGATGCCGTCCAGGCGGGTTGAGATACCCAAGCCAGATGGCAGTACACGACCGCTCGGCATTGCGGCACTGGAGGACAAGATTGTCCAGGCTGCGGTGGCGATCTGTATCCTGCTCCCGATCTATGAGGAGGAGTTTCTTGACTTCAGCTATGGGTTTAGGTACAAGCGGAGGGCGCATGATGCGTTGGACGCGTTGGCCTATGCGATCGAGCGTACGAAGGTCAACTGGATTGTTGATGCGGACATACGTTCTTTCTTTGACATGGTGGACCAGGGCTGGCTGATTCGGTTTCTGGAGCACCGCATAGCGGACAAACGGGTCATTCGGCTGATCATCAAATGGCTCAAGGCAGGCGTAATGGAGGCCGGTGTTTTGCGGGACAGTCCGATGGGCACCCCGCAAGGCGCGGTAATTTCGCCGATACTGGCGAATGTGTACCTGCATTATGTTCTGGACCTGTGGTACGATAAGCGATGGCGCGTGCGGGTGGCGTGGGGGGAAACCTGCCTTGTCCGTTATGCGGACGACTTTGTGGTAGGCTTCCAGCGGAAGCACGACGCGCAGCGTTTTCTAAGGGATCTAGGGCAGCGGATGGCCAAATTTGGCTTATCCCTGCATCCGAAGAAGACTCGCTTGTTGGAATTTGGGCGGTTTGCGGCGGTGAATCGCCGCAGCCGAGGTGAGGGTCGTCCCGAGACGTTTGACTTTTTTGGGTTTTACGCATTATTGCCGAAGGGACCGCCGCGGTCGTTTCGGATTGGGACGGAAACCGGTGGGGAAGCGAATGGCACGAAAGCTGAAAAGCCTGCGTCAGGAGCTTCGCCGTAGGATGCATGCACCGTTACACGCTACAGCCCAGTGGCTGGGGCGCGTACTTCGGGGATGGCTGAACTACTATGCTGTTCCCACCAGCTTTGTGTTCCTACGAAGGTTCTTTACCCGCCTGAAGCGTGAATGGATGAAAATAATCCGCAGACGTTCGCAGAAGGATCGCATGACATGGAGTAAGCTGGAGACCATGATTACATGGTGCTGGCCTGCGCTCAAGATCAAACACCCCTGGCCTAATCAACGATATGTCGCCATGCACGCCGGTGCGACCCAAGGGAGGAGCCGGATGCGTTAACGCGCCCGTCCGGATCTGTGCGGGGGGCCCGGGGAAACCCGGGTCCCTACCGCGAGGACCATAGTAGCTACGAAGCCAGCGAACAACGCGTGGATGACCACGGGGCGGAGCCGGTGGAGCCAAGGGTCGCACCCAAGGGGAAAGCGGGAAGCTGGATTCATGCCGGACTCTGGGCCGGATTTCGTGAATCTTGTCCAAATGGCTGTGGACTCAGAGCCACAGTCGGGGCGCAGGTGTACCGCTTACGGCTGGAGGTGGGTATCCCCACTTCCTAACGTCATGCGCGACAGCGCGACCTGCGGGAGGAGCCGTGTGCGTCACCGCGCACGCACGGATCTGTGCGGGGCCCCAGGGGAAACCCTGGGGCTACCGCGATGTGCGCCAGGCTAACTGGTGCCAGTAAAGGGAGTGAAAGTCTCCCGATGTGAAGGACTAACCATCCACGCATCTCCTCGAGCCGTGCGTTGGTACCCGCGAGGGTGCCAGCCGAGCGTCGGTCGAGGTGCGGGTAGGCAGGGCTAATGAGCACCGAAAATGTTATCGTCCGGGATGCCGAGGCTTTCTGCTTGGTCGAAGGCCACACCTTCTTCGCCGTTAATGGTGAGGCGGAGGAGAGTCCCGCGGTGTCCAAGAACCCAGGCACGCACATACGTACTGCATCGGGACCTGGGAGGTCTCTCCATTACCCATCCCTTTGGGGAGGGTCGCCAAAGCGTAGGCTAAATGCTGATCGGAGGATGTACGGTGGCGTGAAGTCAGATGTGACCATAGTAGCTACGAAGCCAGCGAACAACGCGTGGATGACCACGGGGCGGAGCCGGTGGAGCCAAGGGTCGCACCCAAGGGAAAAGCGGAAAGCCGGATTCATGCCAGACTCTGGGTCGGTTTTTCGTGAATCTGTCCAATGGCTGTGGACTCAGAGCCACAGTCGGGGCGCAGGTGTACCGCTTACGGCTGGAGGTGGGTATCCCCACTTCCTAACGTCATGCGCGACAGCGCGACCTGCGGGAGGAGCCGTGTGCGTCAACGCGCACGCACGGATCCGTGCGGGGCCCCAGGGGAAACCCTGGGGCTGCCGCGATGTCCGCAATTGGGCGGTCGAACAATGCCGCAACGCACACAAGGCAGCAGAGAAGCATCCGAGCTATTTCACGTTGACGACGCTCTGGACGGCCGCCCGCAACGCCGATGAGCGCAATCTCGAGTTCGGCGTGACGGAGCAGCGTTCTGTGATCAGGGGCGTGACGGAGGGTTACAAGCGCTTTTTCAATAAGCACAATGCGCGCCCGCCGCGTTTCAGGGACGACTTGGTGAAGAGCTTCAGGCTACTACGAAAGCCCGAACGCGTCAGGCGCCAAGACTATCGCGTTCGCATCAAGGGCGTCGGGTACGTCCGTTTCACCGATCGGCGCGGGCTGATCAAGCGCTACGGCTGCAAGTTCGTGCGCATCGTGCGGTCGTTGCTGGGTACCGAATACACGATACAAGTCGTGTACAAGCGCCCCGAGGCGCCAGAGAACAGCGGCGCAGACACACCGATGGCCGTAGACCTTGGCTGCAAGGCCATCGCGACGCTGGCGGATGGAATGAGCTACGCGCCCATCAAAAAGAGTGAGCCCCGCAGGGACGCTTTGCAGCGTCGGGCTGCTGAGACGAAGAAAGGCACGCGTCTGCGCCGAAAGCGGTTCGGTGCTTGGCGCAAGGAGGCCGAGCGAGTAGTAAGACGCAACCGCGGGTACCGCCACGAGGTGGCTGCCGACGTCGTCAAGCGATCCGCGAATCTGTTTCTGGAAGACCTGAAAGTAGGACGCATGACACGCGCCGGTGGCAGCCGCAAGACGGGGCTGAACCGATCGATGCGCGCGCAAGGGCTGTACGAATTGGTACAGCTGTTGAAGTACAAATCCGCTTTGCTTGGCGGCAAGGTGGAGCTGGTTCCGCCGAACGACACAACGCAGAGATGCAGCGCTTGCCATCACAAGTCAGAGGAAAGGCTACGCCTGGCTGACAGGAAGCATCGTTGTGCCACGTGCGGAAAGACCCAGTGCCGCGACGTTAACGCGGCGTTGAACGTGTTGTATCGGGGCCTTTGCCCTGATGGATGGGCGGCGAGCCTATCGTACGCGCAACACGTGTCTGCTCACCCAGACGCTGAGCGGCATCCGCTGTTGGATGCGGTGGCAGGTCTGGGGAATGTACAGCATCGTGCTCGTGAGCGGCATCCGCAGGGGTGTTGCGCACCCACGAGTGCAGGCGAAATTGACCACAGGCCAACCAGGCAGATAGGTTAATTGTTCGCCAGCCCTAAGTATTGGAAGCCTGCTGCCTTGAAACACGTACCCTCGTAACGCGGACACACAAAGGTCTCCACCACGTAAGGTACATACTTATACCGGGCCATGAAGTCGGAGGACAATCGCCGAAACATGCGACCCAGCACGAAGCTCGCCAGATTCTTGCACCGAACACTTGGACGAATCAGAAAACGACTCAGGTTCACTACGCGCTTAAGATGGCCGCTGCGCTGCTCATGACTCCAGGCCATCCACTGGTCCCGCGCCTTGAGATAAAGCGCAGCGGCAGAGAAACCGACCGCCCCCAGATAACCGTGGGCGCTCTTAATTAGGTAGCGCATTTGTGCTCCCGCAAAGGTGGTCACCCCCCGCGGATGCTCTTCGTCCATAAGCGTATTCCAGATGGCGCGATCTTGTGCGCTGTCTACTCGGACGATCTCGAAATCCTCGATCTCGCGCACATCAGCCGGAACGTCCACCGCCTCTGGTACCGGTTTACCCAATAGCCGTGGCTTGACGATTGGAAGCTTCACCTGTGGAGGGGGTAAAGCAATCTGCTCTTCAGAATGCAGCACCCTAAGGGCCTTCATGCAGCCCGCCAGCCGCTTCTTGCCACATGCATCGACCAAGCGGAATTGCTCGCACACCATACCCGCGAGCGCACGCCGACTCTTGTCACGGTGCGCCGCTACCGTAGCTGACACCTCCAGCACGGCACTGCGAAGCGTTTCCAAGATCCCGAGTGGCCCCTGCATGCCCGTAAGGTAACGGACACAAACGTTATTGTCAGGTCCACCATTAGATTAACGGGGAGGGCTAGCGACCCATTGAAGCGGGCTGTGCCTGTATCTGTCAGCTTCTTGGTCGCGAACAAACCTCAAGGGGTCCGATACTTGCAAAACCTAACAGTTCTCGCCTGCCTGACACCGGTGGGATGTGCGGGGTAGTGCCCATCCGTTTCCTGTCAGGTTGGGTCTTCCTTAGTCTGTCATGCAACCGTCAACATGACCCTACTTCGTAGCCCGGCGTACCACTTCACTACGCATGTGCCGATAGATTGCGCTCAGTCCCCGCGTTCGTTGCATACCGATCAGGCGGGCAATACCCAGCTGCGTCAGGATGTCGTCGGGACTGCGCAACACTTCCCCGGTCGAACGATTGTCAAAAGCTTCCACCAATATGGCCATAAAAGCCCTAGGGGTGGGGGACTCTTGGGGAACATCAGTAATGATCCCTACGGTGTCGTTGTGTACCTGCACCACAAGAAACACGGGGGACTGGCACTCGTGAACCATGCTCAGCCCCTGATCTCTCAACACACGATAGGGCTCTGCCAACTCCGGCAATTGCGACGCATAGTCGAGCAACAGGTCCAGCCGGGTACGAGGATCTACAGACTGAAAGTCCTCAATGATGGTATTGAGGGATGCCATACCACCCGATGATGTTGATGCTATTTTTCGATGGGCACACCAACGAGATTGCCCCACTCTGTCCAGGAACCGTCGTAGTTGCGTACGTTTTGGAAGCCAAGCAGGTAGGTGAGGACAAACCAGGAATGGCTGCTCCGTTCCCCGATGCGACAGTATGCGATGGTGTCAGCGTCTGGATCCAAACCCAGCTCATCCTGATAGATCGACTCAAGTTCCTCTCGACTTCTGAACGTCGCATCTTCATTAGCCGCGCGACTCCAAGGAATGTTCTTCGCACCCGGTATATGTCCACCACGCAGAGCACCCTCCTGTGGATAGGCAGGCATGTGCAGCAGTTGCCCAGAATACTCCGCCGGTGAGCGAACGTCAACCAGTGCTCCTTTGGCATCTATGTGAGCGAGGACCTCGTCCCGGAATACGCGAATGGATCTATCCTGCGGCTCAGCCTCATAGGATGTCTGTTCGAAGGCAGGTACATCCGTGGTCAATGGCCGCCCCTCACTGATCCACTTTGTACGCCCGCCGTTCATCAGCAGACACTTTTTGTGTCCATACAGCGTGAATACCCAAAAAGCATAGCACGCCCACCAGTTACTCTTATCACCGTAAAAGACTACTGTGGTATCGTTGGAGATACCCTTCTCGGCACACAACTCGGCAAACCGCCGATGTCCGACATAGTCGCGCACCAGTTGGTCATTGAGGTCGGTAACCCAGTCAATGTGCACGGCATTGGGTATGTGGCCCGTAGAGTAGAGGAGCACATCCTCGTTGGATTCCACTATGCGGAAGGAATCGGTGTTGTCCAAGTTGCTTGCTACCCAGTCGGGTGACACCAAGACGTCACCATGCGCATACTGCGATTCACTCATCTTACTAAGGTCTGTTGTGAACGGATGTTGTCTCAGGAGCCGAACGGTTATACGTCACCAGCAGACTATGTTCCTGACGCGCGAGATTGTTGCACGGGGGCGCTGCGCCCGGCGTGTCGGCGGCATGTGACAGGAGTCACGGGCAACGGAGTACTACAGAGTGTTACAGGAGAGCTGATGAGCGAGCATCCGCTTTCGTAGACCGCGATGAAACGAGTCCCTGGTGCTGGCCAAACAGACCACCAAACTAAGCTACAGCGCAGAATCATGGGCGTAAGTATCAACTGTCGTATATAAGTTCCCACATGGCCATCCCATTCAGGTTCAGGTGTAGGGCGTCGTACGGGGCGTACCTGGCTCCTGCTGAGGTGTCTGATCTGCTATCTCGTATGGTAGACGATCTTCCATGCGCTGGCGCACAACGAGTTCGGCTACAAACCCGGTGCTCATCGTCATCAGTCCCACCATTATCAGTAGAGCACCTAGGAGCAGCGCTGGTCGCTCCCCGACGGGATTGCCGAAAAACAACTTATCCACAGAAATCCACAGGCTGAGCAGAAACCCGCCAGCGAAGGCCACCAGGCCCCATGTGCCGAAGAAATGCATGGGACGCGCACCAAAGCGCGTCAGAAAGCTCACCGTCAGAAGGTCCAAGCAGCCGCGCAGGTAGCGCTCCATGCCGAACTTCGAGCGCCCGTGCCGCCGGACGCGGTGGTTGACCTTTTTTTCTCCGATCCGGGTAAACCCTTCCCACTTGGCCAACAGCGGGATATACCGGTGCATCTCGCCGTAGATGCGCAGGGTCTGAATCACTTCCCTTCGGTACGCCTTGAGCCCGCAGTTGAAGTCATGGAGCCGTATGCCCGAAACCATCCGTGTCACCTGGTTGAACAGCCGGCTGGGGATCGTCTTTGCCAGAGGGTCGCGGCGGTGCACCTTCCACCCGCTTACTAGGTCCATTCCCTGGTCTATGCGCGCGGTGAGTGGTCCGATTTCAGCAGGATCGTCTTGCAGATCTGCATCCATGGTTACGACTACACGCCCATGTGCCTTGGCAATGCCGGCCATCAGCGCGGCGCTCTTGCCGTAGTTACGGCGCAGACGGAGGCCTGCAAAGCGGGCATCCCGGCGTTGCAGTCTACAGATGAGCTGCCAGGAGTCGTCTTCCGAGCCGTCGTCTATGAGCCAAACCTCAAATGTAAGCTCCGCGTCCGCGCATGCCTCGCGGATTTCGCGGGCCAGTTGCTTGAGCGAGTCTGCTTCCTCGTATACAGGAATGATGATGCTGACATCTGGGGGCATCGGCGCGGCTGCTACAGGTCCAGCGTGGCGTAGCGGGCGTTAAGCTCGATAAACCGCCTTCGTGGTGCCACAGCGTCTCCCATCAGCGTGGAGAATATCCGGTCTGCAGCTGCGCCATCGTCAATCGTCACTCTTTGCAGAAGGCGTGTGGCGGGGTCCATTGTCGTGTCCCACAGCTGCGTGGGATTCATCTCACCCAGCCCTTTATAGCGCTGCACCTGGACCTTGCTATTCTTGCCACCGGTGAGTTCCTCTCTGGCGGTTTCCAGCTCGGAGTCATTCCAGCAGTACCGATCTTTTTTGCCGAGCCGCACCCGGTACAGGGGTGGCAGCGCGATGTAAACAAATCCCTTCTCCACCAGCGGCCGCAGGTGGCGATAAAAGAAGGTAAGCAGCAGCGTGCGGATGTGTGCGCCATCCACATCGGCATCGGTCATCAGCAGCACCTTGTGGTAGCGCAGCTTGTCCGGCTTGAAGTCTTCTTCGCTTGTAGCCAAGCCGGTGCCTATGGCTGTGATGATGTTACGGATTTCCTCATTGCTCAGTACACGATCGAGCCGGGCCTTTTCCACGTTCAGGATTTTGCCTCTCAGCGGCAGGATGGCCTGAAAGTGGCGGTCGCGTGCCTGTTTGGCGGAGCCGCCAGCCGAGTCACCCTCGACCAGATATAGCTCACATTCGTCGGCCACTTTGGAGGCGCAGTCGGCCAGTTTGCCGGGCAGGCCACCGCCGCCAAAGGCGTTCTTGCGCTGCACGAGCTCACGTGCCTTTCGTGCAGCGGCGCGCGCCTGGGCGGCCAGCACCACCTTGTCTATGATGCGCCGGGCCTCTTTGGGCCGGTCTTCCAGCCACACTCTAAGGTGCTCATTGACGATACGCTCGACGATGCCTCGCATATCGGAGTTACCAAGCTTCGTCTTAGTCTGTCCCTCGAATTGGGGCTCTGCCACCTTGACGCTCAGTACGGCCGTTAGACCTTCGCGAAAGTCGTCACCGGAGAGGTCTCCCTTGAACTTCTTTAGGAGCCCGTTGTCGACGGCATATGCCTTCAGGGTCCTCGTGAGCGCTGTACGAAACCCTGAGACGTGCGTACCTCCTTCGTGAGTGTGAATGTTATTCACAAAGGAAAGGATGTTGGAGCTGAAGCCGCTGTTGTAGCGCATCGCCAGCTCCACCGTGCCTTCCTGATCTGCGACGTAGATGATTTCCTGGTGTATCGGCTGCCGCGATTCATCCAGGTACTCGATAAAGGCGCGGACTCCTCCTTCGTAGCAGTATGACTCCTGAACCTCATCGGCCTCGCCCGTCAGGGTTATTTTCAGGCTGGCATTGAGGTACGCGAGCTCGCGCAGACGGTCAGCCAGGGTGTCAAAGCGAAAATCCGTTTTGCTGAAGATATCTGCATCCGGCCAGAAGCGCACGGTGGTGCCGTTGCGTTCCTGATCGTTCAGCGCGCGATGCCGGTGCACGGGACTTTGCGGCTTGCCACGCACGTATTCCTGTCGGAACACAAAGCCTTCGCGTCTGGATTCTGCTACGAGTTTGTGCGAGAGCGCATTCACGCAGGAGACGCCCACGCCATGCAGCCCGCCCGACACCTTGTAGGAGTCTTTATCAAACTTGCCGCCTGCATGCAACACCGTCATCACAACTTCGAGCGCGGAGCGTCCTTCTTTGGGATGAATGCCGACCGGGATGCCTCGTCCGTCGTCCGCTACGGCAACGGATCCGTCCTCGTGGATGGTGACGGTGATATCATTGCAGTATCCCGCTAGCGCCTCGTCGATCGCATTGTCGACCACCTCATAGACTAGGTGATGCAGCCCGCGCTGCCCCACATCGCCGATGTACATCGCAGGGCGTTTGCGTACGGCTTCCAGGCCCTCCATGACCTGAATGTTCTCGGCGCGGTAGTCGTGGGCGGGGGGCGTCATGAATGGGTCTTGATCTGGGATGTATGGCCATCAGGCGACATCACGGTGGGCCACTCCAGGCCTGCGCAGCCGAGGCGCGTCGAACCCTTCCGGTGACTCAGCTGCCGTGCTCATTTACTTTACGACGAATCCTGTCGCAGCGCGCACCGGTCCAATCTACCTGGTGGCTACAAGTATGGCGCGTAGGCGCATTGTTATGGCACTTCCCGGGCAGGCGCACCGCCACGCAAAGAACGGTATCTGCAAAGACCCGCGCTGCTGCCCTCCGCTGGCAAAGTCAGCACAGTCTAGATCTATGCGCTAGAGATCCTAGGGTTCCATCAGACTTTGGCCAAAACAGGATGGATTACGTTGGGTGTACATCGATGTGCGTGACCTTCTCCAGCTAGTATGCCTGCGGGGGTTACCTGAACGCTATTGCTAACTGGTGATCTTTAATGCGTATTCTGACGCAAATCGACCATCGGCTGTGCGCTGTTGTAAGTTGGTTGGGTCAGGCTAGCCTCAATTTCCATTGTATCTGAGTGGTATGACCCTTGTTAGACACGCTCTTTTTCCCTAGCCGCAACGGTCTTCACCATTTTAGCGGAAGATCGGTACCCCACATCACCCATTTCCGGGTCTGCTCAGTGTTCATTCAGGTTCCGGCCCGCATGGGAGCTAAACTGCTCAACGCAGCCTGTTAACCACAGTGCTTCATTCCATGTTGTTACCACCATAATACGCTGTATCCACTGCCAACCGGAGCGCCAATTATTGGGCGAGATTCGCACCTACCACAGTGAAGTGCTTTATCACGGTGCATGTTAAAGATGGGTTAGCGTGAGTTGCTGGTGCGATTGCTCGGAACGGCATTGGAAACGGGGCTGGACGCCGCGCCCTTTGACAGTACTTCAAACGCACGACGCGCCCGGTTGCCATGTTCATCCACCACCGTAAGAATGTGCCAGCCCGTGCTTACATCCAGTGCCTGTTCGTGAAACATGCTCGTCGAGCCCACATACCAATTGTCGAGATGCCAGTGGAGCGTAGCGTTTGGATTCCGGTGCGCCGCCCAAAAGACTGCTCGCCCTCTGCTCCCTCCGAGCTCCACGGGAATATAGATACGGGCCCCGGTACGCGGGTAGACGAAGTCAACTGGACTCTGAATCGATGCTTCAGCCACGGTCAAAGCACAGTCGGCACGATATGGGGGCAATGTGCGGTAGGCATGATTCCACCGCCGGTAGTATGCCTCTTGGGTGGGTGGTAGCACGAATCGAATTTCGCGGGACATGGCGTGTACCGATTCGCACCCTCCGTGCACGCGCAGACCACTGGTCGAATCTAGATGGATCACCCGGTGGTGTGGACTCGGTTGCTCGAAGTGGCTGTTACGCGGAGCCAAAGCGAATGTGGTATCGCAATGGCCCGCCGCAAGGTAGCCGTCGGTAAGACAAATCCTGACTTCCTTCAAGTGGACTTCAGGCTTTGCAAACCACCCATCGCTATCTAGTCGATTAACAATGTCAAAAAGAACGGGTGCGGCAGCACCGATCCCGGTCAGCTCGGGTCGTCCCTCCCCGCTCGCGTTGCCAGCCCAAACTCCCACCGTATACTTTCGCGTGATACCCACCGCCCACGCATCACGGTGGCCGTAGCTTGTTCCAGTCTTCCATGCTACACGCTGTCCGTTTCCCAGTATGCGCCATTGCGAATCGGCGCCCGGGCGCACCACATCAACAAGGGTTTCAAGCGTAAGCCATGCGGCCCCAATGCTCAGCGTCGCATCCGCCGCGCCAGCGAGACGGGGACTCACTTGCTGTTCCCGATCACTTTCCGGCTGCTGCACCAGCACCCGCGGTTGCAGGACTTGCAATGCTGGCCGTTCTTGCGTCGCATTTCCGATTCGGGCCATGTTGGCGTACATTGACGTTACGTCCCACAGGGTACCTTCGGCTCCACCGAGCACAAGCGTCAGCCCGTAGTCACCGGGAGGGCGATGGAGGGTCGTCATCCCCATCCGGCGCAGAAAATCGTAGAAGCGATCCACACCGTGGCGGCGCAGCATCCAAACCGCAGGTACGTTGAGCGACTTGGTCAGCGCAGACTTGGCCGGGATCGCGCCTCGAAAGCCCCGGTCGAAATTCTCTGGGGCATACCCTGCAAACTGCGATGGAATGTCGGGCACGAGGGTTTCGGGCAGGATTTCTCCTGTATCCAGCATCCGCGCAAAAAGCAAAGGCTTGAGGATGCTCCCCGTACTGCGGGGCCGGTGGACCAGGTCAATTGCATAGCCTGTACCCTTAGCCGCTGACCATCTGCTGTTACCAACATAGGCGACTGCCTCAAAGGACCGGTTATCTATTACCAGTGCCGCCAGATGTTGGATACCCTTGGAGGCCAGAGAGCGCGCTTGGCGATCCACCACATCGGATACCAGACGTTGGAGCAACGGATCAAGCGTGCTCACGTAGCGATGGCCAGTGCCTGTATCGTTTGTCGCAAGCGTTTGCAAGAGGTGGGGGGCCAATTGCGGGAGGGGGTGCGGGTCGGCTGGTAGTGGTTCAAGCAAAGCGACTTGAAGATCCTCCTCGTCGAAAGCGCCCGACTGCCATAACCGGTGCAGCAGGCCACTTCGCTTCTCAAGCAATGCCTCACGGCTTCTTCCCGGATGGACGGCACCCGGATTATTCGGCAGAACAGCAAGCATCGCGGTTTCCGCCCAAGACAGATCGTTCGGATCCCTGCCGAAATAGCGCCATGCTGCCGCCTCTAGTCCAACAACATTTCCCCCGAAGGGCGCGTTAGCTGCATAGAGCGCAAGCACCTCGTCCTTGTTGGTTTCAAGTTCCAGGCGGATCGCCAACAAGGCTTCAACCAGTTTCTCCCCGTACGTGCGGGACGGGGAGCCGCGCGCCATGCGAATCACCTGCATCGTAATCGTGCTGCCGCCGCTGACTATCTCGCCCGCCTTAAGGTTGGACCATGCCGCGCGTCCTAGCGCGAGCGGATCAACCCCAGGGTGTCGGCGAAACCGTTGGTCCTCGAAAGCTACAACGGCAGCTTCGAATTTCGCGGGAACCGATTCGCGCGCGGCAAAACGCCACTGACCGTCCGACGCGATTCGCGCACCCAATAATGACCCGTCGCGGGTGTCAAGAACGGAAGAGCGTGGCTCGTCGAAGAGCGGGTCTGGAAGCCGCGTTACCATAGCTAACACTGCCACTATCAGGGCCACGGTTGCGCACAACCATATCGCCAATCGCCGTATTCGAAAGGACTTACGACGCTTACCCACGTGCATCGACGACCTCTATCCACATTCCCTTGATACCCCCCTTGATAGCGGCATCATACATGGCTTCGACGGTGATGGTGGGCAGATAGTATTTGCCAAGATAGGCGGCATTGAAGCCCAGGCGGATGGTGATCGAGTGCCCATCTTGAAGAGCGAAGTACGTGTGGACCCGATCGTCGCGTATGTCCTGGTAATCAAACTGCTGATTCCCTGCGATTCCGCCCGAATCCATTCGATCGTTGTGGATCTCCCAGCCCGAGGGTGCCATGTATTCCAACGCCACATCTCTGACATCGCGGCCCGATTCGTTGTGGACAGTGATGGTGGCAAACACATCGGTGCCCTGCACCAACTGGGAGACATCAAGCCTCTTGCCATCTTGGTCAGTGTAGTCCACCTGAATTTCCAGCCCGGCGGAAGATGCTACCTCCTTCCCCGCCGCGGGAGATCCTCGCATCGTTAGCGCAACAAAGAGGGGCGAGTCCGATGTGTTAGTCACCTGCACGCTCCCGCCCTGTTCGGCAAGCTCGGCAAGCTCCTCCGTATGGATAGGCGACGAAGAGCTAACCGATCTCATGTTGGCGTGCACGCGTCGCTCAAAGGTGAACTCCTCAGCTACCTCGCCCAGACCAAAGTAGCGGGCCATTCCAAAGAGGGCGTAGGCAATCGAGTGGGTGCTGTACCAGTCGTCCGAATAGAGCTCATCAGAAATATCCTTCGCCACGCTTTGGGCTTGAGCTTCTCGGTCGATCGTGACCAATGCGTCCAGCAAGATGCCGCTGTCCCGAAGCCAGGAGCCCATGCTCCATCCGGCAGTCTGATACTCCGCCGCAGTGGCGTTACCATCAATGAGGCGGGACGCCGTGGTTTCTATCCCGGCAAGGCTGTAGGCTGCAGCGAGATGCCACAGGGCCGCGCCTTCGGTGAGTTCCGACTCCCGCAGGCGATTCATGGAACCGATCTCGTACTCGCCAGCAAGTGCCAAAGTATACAGCCGGTAGGCCTGTTCCATTGCCGGTGTGTCGCCAAGACGTTTCCACGCGCGGGCCCGGAGCCGTTGGTGCGCCTTCCACTTTGATAGTATCGTCGGATCGACGACATATCCGACACGCTCCGCTTCGATAAGAAAGTGACCGGCGTAGTTCGTGGCCCACCCATTACGCGCACCTTCCCTTGCATAGTTACCGGGCCAATAGGTAAAAGCGCCTGATGCAAGTTGGAACCGCCGTAGGCGCTCAATACCCGAGCGCACATTGTACTCCACGCGGGTACGCTCAGCGGAATCCAGATCCACCATTGATAACAGATATAACTGAGGAAAGACCGACGAAACGGTTTGCTCCAGACACCCGTGCGGGAACCGCACCAAGTATCCCAGGCGCGCCTCGAGGTTGAGCGGGGGTTGGGGCGTTACTTCAAGTGTAGCCGAGTTGGTCCCGGCGATCCCATGAGGTACTACATCCTCCGTCCACTGCTGCCCCGGCGCGATCTGCGCCGTCAGTACATGGGTAGTGACGGGATTGGGTGTACGAACGTTGAGGGCAATCTCCGAAAATGAGGCATGCTCCTCAGATACCGCAGTAAAGCGCAGCATACCTTGACCGGGCTGCTCGCCAGCGCGGATGTACAGCCGAGCCATACGTTCGTCGGCACCGTTGAATTGAACGGTTGTACTGCTATTACCGACGGCATCAAACTGTCGGCCCGGATCCACAGAAACGGTGGCCTGCTCGATGCCGTCCGCCATCGCAAAGAGCGACACCGGAACTGCGAATTCCTCCCCGGGGCCAACGACTCGCGGAACGGTGGCGAGCATCGAGAGCGGCTGCCGAACGAATACGGATTCAGATGCCGATCCGTAGGCACCTTCCTGACCCGCGACGACCATCACCCGCACCTGCCCGATGTATTGTGGCAGGTCCACCGTGTGCGTCTGACGGATACCGGGCGACAGTTCAAACGGGCCCATGAACCGCACGACAGGCGGAAATCGATTGCGCTCGTCGCTTTGCAGGTCAGCTGATCCGTCCCCGCCAAGCGCGAGTAACTGCTCCAACTCCGCGCCGTATGCGCCGGCCACCTCGTCGAAAATGTCCCAGGTTTTAATGCCGAGTGCCTCTTTGCGGTAAAAGTGATCGTGAAGGTTCGGGGTCTCAAAGTTGGTGAGGCTCAGCAGTCCTTCGTCAACGACCGCGAGTGTGTAAGTCATCGGCTGCCCCGAAGCCTCGGAAACACGCACGGATACCGTAGTTTCGGGACGCCACTCCACGGGAACATCGATCTTGGGCCGCAGCACCGTAAGCGGGTCCTCGACCTCTAGTGGGATGACCCCGTAAAGGCGGATGGGCCGATCATTCACGCGCTCCGAGTGTGGCTGGATAAGACTGACACTCACATAGACATTCGGAGCCATCTCAGGCGTGATCGGAACCCCGAATTGGACACGTTCGCCACCAAACTCCACCCACCACTGATCAAGGATTTGCGTGCCCGATTCCAATGTCACGAGCGCTCGGCCGGCGGTTGCACCCGGCAGTTGAATCTCCGCGATGTCTCCGACAGTGTAGCTCGACTGGTTTGAGAGCACGGCAAGCATGCTTGCCCCGGAGCTGGACGGATCCTGCGGCCGGCCAGCCCACCCCGGCCAGTCGATGTAGATCGTCTTGCCAGTGCAGTGGCCCTCATTGGCATCACACGCACGCAAGAGGTAACGGCCCCAGTCTGGATAGTCGACCTGGAAGGTCCAGTGACCGCGGCCGTCGGTTGTTGCAATCCGCCCCTGGGCCACCACAGAAGCATGCTCAGACTGCGTAAACTTGGCCAACGATTCCGCAGATCGATCCCACCACCACCGCCAGTCGATCTTGTAGAGGGTAACATCTACCGCTTCGGCCGAAACCGGATCGCCACCCGGGGAAAGGCTCACAATGTCAACGGTGTGCAGTACGTCGGTAAGAAGCATGCCCCGAGCCACGTCGCCTGGCGGCGGCCTTATTCCGATATACCGGTCGTAAGGGGAAAAACGAAAACCGCGCCGGTTGATGCTGAAGGCACCACTTGCCTCGAAGATGCGCGTTTGGAAGGTCGCAGTAAGCATCCCGGGAGAATCACCACTAGGTGTCAATTCGGAAGTGAATGCTGCGTACCCATCATCACCCAGGGAGCCATCGAAAATGGTAGCTGGTTCGCTGATGTTCTCACGCGCAGGGTCGTCGAAGACATAGTCTGAAAATCTGCCGAACGTGGTAGCCGCCGGTTGGAATGTCACGTCGACCTCAGCGCGGAGATTCCGAGCCACGGCCCCGCTGAGCCATTGCCCGAAGAGCGTGGCCTCGTGCCGAACACCCCCTTGAAGAAGCTGATCGTCTCCGAGATCGAGGTCCACCTTCAGCCGGTTGGGCATCACGGTCTCGATCTTGATCGGGGAAGCAAAGCTTGTGCCGCCGATTTCAACGGACGCATACCAATTTCCAGTGGGCGCGTCTGTTGAGGTACTGAGCGGGAAAACATAGAATCCTCCTATGGGATCGGAGTCGGTCACGGTGTGCTCGACCTGGCCCATAGGATTGACCAGTCGCATCGTTGCGGGATGGCCTGCTGGCACAGGATTGCGGGCGTCATCGAGCACGAATGTCAGATGAATGTCGTCCCCTGGGCGCCAGACTCCACGTTCACCATAGATCTTGCCCTTGAGCCCCTCTGCAACGACCTCGCCTCCCACATCAAAGTGGCTCGTCGGAAGCGCTGCACCGCGATTGATTTTGAGGTAGCCCTTGTCGGTACCGTATTCGGCCAATGCGTAAAAGGGCGTGGCATCCAAGGTGGTTCGAACCAATCCGTTGCTTCCGGTAATGACCGAGCCCAGCGGCTGATTCTGATAGTTCAAGAACGTCACACGCACGCCGGGCATCGACTCTGACGTACGCAGGTCTGTGGTCGCTACGAGCATACCCCCGCCGGGGTCCCGTTTCACCGTCATACCTATGTTGGATGCCAAAAAATTCCGAGAATCGCGGGCGTTGGATGCGTATCGGTAGTAGGCATCGCTGCACGGATTGTGCGAGTCGCTCCAGCTATAGGAACCCTGGTAGGACGGTTCATATCCGTCCCAGTAACTACGGGCACCCGAGCCGTCGTTCAGGTCAGCCTGTAGCGGTTCTGCCACGATGGGGACTTGGTTTTCCTCCTCGGTGCACGCATAGGTGGAGTTTCCGCGATTGATCGACAAAGTCAGGTGCAAGAGACTCCCCGTCTTTACGTCCGCGATATCGGTCAGGTCGAGGCTGTAGCGAGTCCACCCAACGTCTGGTGCGTACGGAAGCTGGTACGTGCGCCTCCAAAGGGTACGACCCGTGCGCTGGAGCTCTCGGTTGCCTGAAAGCTCATTGTTCTGCAGAAACTGGCCGATATTACTTTCATATACCCGAAAAGCCGTTACCTGCACCGAGTGCACAGTCGCTGCTTCGATGGGAACCGTGAGTCGGCTCGCCGCCGGGAGGACGACTCCACTACCGGCGAAGCGCACACCCGGCTTCTCATCCGTGAACGTCACTGTTGTTACACTGCGGTCCTCGAGCCGCTGAGCGTCAACGCTTCGGATTCCAACTTCGAGCACTACGTCTGCGCGTCCGATGATACGCTCGCGGGGTATGATCCGGAGCGTATTGCCCGTCGCCTCGAGGGTAAAGGGATCGTCCCCCAGTCTCACCAGACCGTCAAAGCTCTGGTTCGGGTCGATAGGCTCGGAGAAACGGACCAGTGCGTACTGCCTGTTGTCCGATTCGAGCCTGACGCTTGTGACCCGAAACACATCCTGGGCTGGAACTGTCACGTCTTGGCTACCCCGAGAGGAAACACCAATACTTCGTCCGTTCCATCGTAGTCTGACCTCGCTGCCATTCTCGGTGCGTGTCACACCTTCAACCGTGAAGCGATGAGTCGAACCGTCGTCGTGGTGCTGCCACCGGATATTCAAGTCGACATCGCTTTGTTCGGCTTGGAGTACATGTTTCACCGCCTCGGGCTCCGCGAAATCGGCCGTCAAAATTGTTCCCGTCAATACCCAATCGTCGTCACTTCCAGACTCCACGTCCAGCCCTTCTATGTCCACTTCAAAGTCCTGGTCAATGACCTCGAATGTGAACCGATAGTTCCCGAGATTGTCGGGTACACCCGAGAGCATCCCCCCCGCCAGGATCGCGACATACTTGCGACCCGACGGAAAATGCGTCTCAGGCACGAAGACCAGTTCCCTTGCGCTGACGAAGGTGGCGGAGCCCTCTATGTCCGGTTTAAGAGTAAGTACACCACTCACTGGATGATCGATGCGATGGTCGCCGGCCACATCCCGTGTGAACACAATCCTGATATTATCGCGCTGCGAAACGATGCCACCAGTCCGTGCACCGACCACGGATCCCCAGCGAGGATCATTCTGCTGGCGCTCACAGGCACCAATGGCGGAAACCAAAATTGCGGCGGTCGTAACCTGAGCCAGAAGCGAAACGCGGCGAGTGAACATGGCTAAACTCCAATTGTGTGCACATACCTATTGCATAGTACAAAAAAATCTTAAGTGCGAGGTGGCGGCCTCATTTGGCGGCATCACCCTACGAGGATCTCACGGTGTCTCATGATCCGGTGCCCAGCCGCCAGGTAGTGGGGAGTGGCATTTGGCACGATGCCTGACGATCCGCCGGATGCGGAGCACGGTGTCATCGCAGCCGCATCCCGAATGTCTTCGCTCTCGGCAAAGGCGGTCCCAGTATCTTGTACGGCGCAGCCTTCCGATGACGCATGCCTGATCGTGCCCTCGTGCTCACCGGTGGCCTCTTGGGCACCGTATTCGCCAAGACCGCGCATGGGCTTGTGCGGGGACCAAGCCGGTTTCCGCTGATGGGCGTCATAGACCGCGCCCACGAAGGTCAAGATGCCGGGGAAGTGATGGATCACATCGCGCGCGGCGTGCCTGTGTATGCCAGCGTTGCAAGCGCGCTGGCACATACGCCCGAGCGCGTGACACACAGCGTGGTTGGTGTGGCCACCGTGGGCGGCCGCCTGCCGGATGCACTCATAAGCGGCCTGGTCGCATCGGCCCGCGCCGGTCTGACAATCGTCAATGGCCTTCACCACCTCTTGAGCGACGATGCGGTGCTATGTGCGCTCGCTAAGGCGTATGGCGCACGCCTGGTGGATATCCGCAAGCCGCGACCCGCGGCAACTCTGCGTTGCTGGACCGGGGAGGTGTGCTCAGTCCCGGCGCTCCGCGTCGCAGTGCTCGGCATGGACTGCGCCATAGGGAAGCGAACGACATGCATGATGCTTCGGGAGGCCTGCCGCGCCGTGGGACTGCGTGCGGAGATGATCTATACCGGCCAGACCGGGTGGCTACAGGGGCTTCGGCACGGCTTTCTGTTTGATGCTACGCTCAACGACTTTGTCTCAGGAGAGCTGGAAGGCGCGATTCTGCGTTGCAGTGAGGATACGCGACCCGATGTGATACTGATGGAGGGCCAGTCCGGGCTGCGTAACCCGGCAGGACCCGCGGGCTCGGAGCTGATACTTTCGGGGGATGCGCACGGCGTCGTCATGCAGCATGCGCCGATGCGGACCCATTATGAAGACCTGGAAGCTGCCGGTTGCAGGCTGCCGCAGATAGCAGAAGAGGTAGAACTGGTCCGGCTTCTGGGAAGCGAAGTATGGGCTGTCTCCCTCTTTACGCGCGGCATGGCGGGCGGGCAGGCGCGCGCCGCACAGCAGGCTCTGGAGGATGAGCTGAACATCCCCGTGGTGTGCCCTTTAGAGGAGGGCGTGTCCCGTATCGTCCAGCTCATCCAGCAGCGCCTGTGAAGATCGTCCGCGTAGAAACGTTTGTTCAAGACCTGCCGCTAACACATCCCTACGCCATCGCCTTCAAGCGCGTGGAGCGGGTGCAACTGCACTTTGTACGCCTGGTATCGTCGTCAGCACATGTGGGTCTGGGATCCGGTGCGCCGACGGACATCACAGGCGAGTCCTCTCAGAACTGCGCGCGCGCCCTCAGCGACATGGGACATGACCTGCTGACGGGGAAAGATCCGCGGCGTTTGGAGGCCCTCACGCGTGCGCTGCGCCACCATATGCTCGACGCGCCAGCCGCCAGGGCAGCCCTGGATATGGCGCTGCATGACCTGATGGCCCGTAGCTTGGGTATACCGGTTGTGGATCTGTTCGGCCGACGCCACACAGCGATGGCTACCTCGGTGACAATCGGCATCCTGCCGCTTGAAGAAACGTTGCGCGAGGCCGAGCAGCATATCACTCGAGGATTTCGGGTGCTCAAAGTGAAGATTGGCCGCCACTATGAGCAGGACGTAGATCGCCTGCGCGCGTTACGCGCCCACCTGGGCGAAGGCATACGCATCCGGGTGGATGCCAACCAGGGCTACACGCTTGCCGAGACACAAGCGCTGATGCGCACGGCACGTGTGCTGCAGATTGAGCTGATCGAGCAGCCATTACCAGCGGACAGCATCAAGGAGATGCGGGTGTTCCCCGAAAGTGTCCGGTCCCTGATGGCGGCCGACGAAAGCCTTCACACCGAAGCCGATGCGCTTAAGCTTCTGCGCGAGGTGTCGCCCTTTGGAATATTCAACATCAAGCTGATGAAGTGCGGCGGCATCAGCAGTGGCCGCGCCATCGCGCGGCTGGCCTCTTTGGCGCACGTCTCCTGTATGTGGGGCTGCATGGATGAGAGCGTCATTAGCATCGCGGCCGCGTTGCATGCCGCTTATGCATCCCGCGCCACGCGCTACCTGGACCTAGATGGAAGCTTTGACCTGGCCCGCGACGTAGCAACCGGCGGTTTCCGCCTGCACGAAGGTCGCTTGCACCTGGTAGACGAGCCCGGGCTGGGCGTCAGACTGGACTAAGAGCCGGCGCACCATCGCACAGGCAAGCGCCAAGGCGCATGCGCGTCAGGTGCCGGCGGTGCGCTGCTTCAGCACGAACAACCCTTCTCCCATACTCGTGACAATGATCACGCCGCTCTTAAAATAGGGGTAGTTACTCCAGGCGCCACCCCCGGCGTTGGTCGGCGTCGTATCAAAGAAGCCCACCTCCACCGGGTTGTCCGGCGTAGTGATATCCAGGATACGCAAGCCGCTTCCGTAGTTGGCCTGGTACATCAGGTTATCCTTGATGTAAAGGTTGTGGTCGGTGGTGGTCGTGGGCGCGATGTACTCATGTATAAGCACCGGGTCCTCCAGATCGGTCACGTCCCACACCAGTGTGCGCGTGCCTTCGACCAGGTCCTGCGGCTCGTCGCCCTCATCATTCATATAGAAGTACGTGTGATCCACACTCAGCCAGCCCTGGTGGGCGTAAGCCACCTTGGGGTATGCCGACATGGACAGCGCCTTCGTATTACCTTTGTCCGTTACATCGGAGATGCTGAGCGCGGTTTCGTTCGAGCCGATGCAGATCTCGTTACCCACGTACCGGTCGTCTGGTCCGTGGTAGATGACGCACTGTGCATCATGCGAATAGCCGGTGCCACGCCGCCCGGTGCTAGGGTCGGCAAAGCACCCGGCAAAGACGGGTGCCACCGGATCCTGGATGTTAATCATGTGCAGCCCGCCGCCGCATGTCTCGCCACCGCCGCTGGCACCTACCGCATACGCAAAACCGGTGTCTTCGTTGATGACGATGTTGTGCGCGCTGTGGATGCCGTCGTAGTGTGCGGTAGCGGTAAAGGTCACTGGCATCTCTTCCACGTCACGCAGTCGAGCCAGATCAAACACCTGCATCCCGTGCTCTCCTGCGCCATCAGCAACCACAAATGCATGATCCTCATACACTTTGATGTCACGCCAGACGTTGGCGCGTGAGCCTTCTGTCATGGGCAGGTCGCCAACATAGATGGGCATTTCCGGCATCGTGACGTCGACGAATGAGGTGCCGTTATCGCGGCCCACCAGTGCGTATTCGCGGCCGGAGACCGGATCCGTCCATCCCCAGACGTCGTTGGCCATCGTTCCGCGGCCGCCGCCCATCTGGTGCGTGGGAATGAAGGCCACTAGGTCAATGTCGCTGCATGGCCAGTCGAGCGCTTCGCCATCGGTGCATTGCACTTGGCCACCGGTCACAGGTGGAAAGCTCTTGATGTCATTGATGACTATAGTCTGCTCCTGCCATCCGTCGTCTAATGTCAGAATCACCGCGGCCCCTTCGCGGCGGTCCACCCCGGTGGCTCCGACCACGGCCACATCGCCTTGCACCACCAACGTGGTGCCAAAGCCCGCACTACCTTCCGCCAGGGAGCTGACCTGTCGCGCAGCGCTGCCCCAGCGATCTTCGCGCCGGTCAAACCGGTATACAGAGCCATTGCGCCGATTCTCGCCAGAGGCTCCCACCCACAATGCGTCATCTTCAAAAGCTAGGCTGGATCCAAATGAGGCGCCCGCCTGCGGCTCAAAGGCCCGAAGCTCGGGCAGCGCAGCATACTTGCCAGACTCGTCACGTTCATAAACCATCACCGATCCCTGGCTCTGGACAACATTGGGCATACCTACAAATGCCAGATCGCCGCCTAGGGCCAGTGCCGAGCCGAAGCGCCCGTTTTTCGCGTTGCCGGGTGGCTCCAAAGTACCGGTGAGCATGACCTCCTGGCCTTCCCTTTGATACGCGAACACGATGCCGCGGCTGTCCTCGTGCTGGGGCACGCCGATGAGAAGGGTGCCGTCGCGCAAGGCCATGACACTGCCGAAACTGGAAACTCCCTCCTGCGTGAGCGTCGTCATATGGGTGAATGCGCCATCTGAGCCAGCATCAAACACGTATACTGCACCAGCATGTTCGCCTTTACCCAGTGCCGAAACCGCCAGCGTTGTACCGTCGAACGCGAGGCTGCTACCGAACAGGTCTCCCTCGCTGGCATCTGGCGCACGCAGTACCGCCTGCTGCGTCCATGCACCGTCACCGCCTGGAGCAAAGACATATACGATGCCCGTCCCTTCTTCGGCTTGGCTGGCGCCAGCAAGAAGAATGTTGCCGTGCCCAGCAAGCGCGCGCCCGAAACGGTCCGCTTTCTCGCTGACGGCAAGGCGCCCGGTTTCTGCCCATCGATTGGCGCGGCTGTAGATGTAGACCTCGGACGCGAACGACATGTTGCCGGTTTCGCCTACGAAGACGTCATCTTCAAGTATGGCGAGGGAGCCGCCAAAGCGCTGGGCGCTCACCGGAAGTGCTGCGGCAAAGAGCAGCAGAACAGTTATGCTCCTGGTCATCGGTCCTGACAAATGGCTGTAGTGAGGTAGAGCGGCCATGTGGCCTGAAATCGCCATTTAAAGGAGCATTTTGTCCGCATAGTTCCGCAGACGGAAACATCCCAGGCGCCCCAATGTTTGCTGGCTGCTTGGCGCTAGCTAGCATAAACATGGCTGAAAATCCTGCGCAGCATGCTTCCAGCGTGCGCGAGCGCTGGCCGCAGCTGCAGGAGTGGACGCGGCGACGCTTCGGTAAGCGCGCAGATGTGGAGGGAGTGCTGTTTCTTATTGGCCTACAGGAGCTGGGTCGTGGCGCTGCACCGGATCTAGATAAAGCGCGCAAGGAGCAGATCCTGCTGGAAGGCACGTTCTGTGCCTTTGAGACGCTGGGGTATTACGAACGTACGGGCATTGAAGACAATGGCCACTGGATTTGGGAACAGCGCAAATCCATGCCTGCGGATCTGACGAAAGCGGAAGAGGAAGTGATGCTGCGGCAGGCGGCGCTGGCGTATTTTGACCTTAATCACCGATGCTGGATCGATGAATTTTAGTGTAGTGAAGCTGCTGACTTTGGTGTTCTCGATGGTATGTTTCGCCGCGTGTGCCCAGCCAGACGCGGATCAGCCTGTTGCGGATACTTCCGATGAGGTGCCGCTCGCGGATGCGACAATTGCGGATGTGGCGGTAGCGGACGAGTCATCCAGTCCGGGCGAGGCGGTCGCGGATGCCATCCAAGAAAAGGTGTCCTCCCGACCTGAGAGTCCGATGCCATTAGGCAGCAGTGACGTGCTTAACAACCGTTATTCGATTCACAGTCCGATGGGGACCATGGTCGTTCGTCTCTACGACGAAACGCCCCTGCACCGGGACAATTTCATGAAGCTGGTAGAGGAAGACATTCTTGAGCAGACGCTGTTTCATCGGGTGATAAACGGCTTCATGATTCAGGGCGGTGACCCATACTCGAAGAATGACGACCCACTTGATGACGGCCAGGGAGGTCCGGGGTACAACATTCCCGCGGAGATAGACCGCCGGCTGTACCACAAGCGCGGCGCACTGGCCGCGGCACGCCAGCCGGACCAAGTGAATCCCGAGAAGGAGTCCAGCGGTAGCCAATTCTACATCATCCACGGCAGAACATGGACAGACGAGGAACTGACACAGATCGAAAACGGCATGCGTCAAACTGACCCCGGATTCACGTTTTCTGCAGAGCAGCGGGCAGTGTACATCACCGAGGGCGGCTATCCGCCGCTTGACGGGGGCTATACCGTGTTCGGTGAGCTCGTCGCGGGATTCGATGTGCTTGACAAGATTGCATCGGTCCAGACGACCGGCACGTACGGAAGACCACCAGACCGTCCGCTTACAGACATTTTGATGTCAGTAGCACGAATACCCGGCCGATAAGCCCTCAGCGGTGAACCGCCCCTCGCGACGGGGTGCGCGAATCCGCATTGCGCCCTGACTCCTGCGGCATCGCTCTGGCGGCCATGCCGCATGTCGCCACTTGCGAGGTCTGAGCCCTAGGCGCTGGGCACGAACCGCGCCGCCACCCTCTTGTTAAACCGGGTTGCTGCCGAAATGCCTTGCCCCAATGTCCGATGGACCGCCGGTGGTCACGAAATCCAGACGCAAAAGTAGCGCGGCACAAAACCTGATGGCAGCTCGGCCCACCCGCCCAGGGTGCTGGCCCAATGGCGCGCAGCAGCGGGCAGGCGCTGTCCATCGGATGCGCTACCCAGAGTGGCTCACCCGTCTCCTCACGGATAGGCTCTATGGCAAATCGTACCACGTTGTCGGATCAGCAGGCGGTACGTGTGGAGGCGCGCAAAGCGCTGGAAGCGATGGGCGTGCCGCCGTATCCCTACGCCTGGGATGTGGACGCCACTATCGCGCATGTGCACTCCACGTTTGACGATGCGCGACACCAGGAGTCCCGCTCACTGGTGGTGTCTTTGGCTGGCCGCATCATGGCGCGGCGCATCATGGGCAAAGCTTCGTTCTTTGACCTGCACGACGCCAGCGGTCGGTTGCAGGTCTACGTCCGGCGCGACGACCTACCGGAGGGATTCTACAACAAAGTCTTCAAGCGACTGCTCCATATCGGTGACATCGTGGGTGTTCGCGGGCACATCTTTCGTACCGGACGTGGTGAAGTAACGCTACACGCTCACAACCTGATCCTTCTTGCTAAAAGCCTGCGCCCTCTGCCCGTGGCCAAAGAGCAGGGTGGCACGACGTACGATGAGTTTGCCGACAAGGAGCTGCGGTACCGCCAGCGTTATGTGGACTTGGTGACCAACCCTCGTGTGCGCGCCGTCTTTGTGAAGCGCTCCCGCATGGTGTCGGCCCTCAGGCACTTTCTGGATGCGCGCGGATACCTGGAGGTGGAGACCCCGATCCTGCAGCCGCTGTACGGCGGTGCCACCGCGCGTCCATTCACTACCTACCATAATGCGCTGGATATACCACTGTACCTGCGCATCGCCGATGAGCTATATCTCAAGCGCCTCATAGCCGGCGGTTTTGATGGCGTGTATGAGATAGGCAAAGATTTTCGCAACGAGGGGTTGAGCCGTTTTCACAACCCGGAATTCACCATGCTGGAGCTGTACGTGGCGTACAAGGACTACCGGTGGATGATGGCTCTGGTGGAAGAGATGATCGGGGCCGTGGTGATGGCGGTCTGTGGTACTACAGATATCGAGGTGCAGGGCCGTCAACTTTCATTCGCCCAGCCGTGGCCTCGTATTCCTATGTTTGAAGCGATCGTACAGCACACGGGCTACGGTCTGCAGGGCGCGGACCGGGAGGCGCTCGCCGAGGCGGCCACCGCGCTGGGTCTGGTAGTGGATGACAGTATGGGCAGAGGCAAAATTGTTGACGACATTTTCAGCGCCTTTGTGGAGCCGCATCTGTTACAGCCCACCTTTATCACGGACTATCCAGTAGCGCTAAGTCCTTTGGCCAAGCGGCACCGCCACACGGCGGGGCTTGTCGAGCGGTTTGAGGGATTCTGCAACGGCAAGGAGCTCTGCAACGCTTTTAGCGAACTTAACGACCCGCAGGACCAGCGGACACGTTTCGAAGAACAGGCTCGGCAGCGGGCGCGCGGTGACGAGGAAGCCATGCAGATTGATGAAGATTACCTCCGTGCCCTGGAGTACGGCATGCCGCCCACAGCAGGACTCGGCATCGGCATCGACCGTCTGGCCATGCTGCTGACCAACCAGGAATCGATCCGGGACGTGATCCTCTTCCCGCTATTAAGACCCCAGCAGCCTTGATCTGCGTCTGCTCCCGCCTCGAATGACCAGGCAAGGCGCTTTGCATTCCTGGCAGGTTCAGGCTGGTAGGTAGTGCTTGTCCGAAAAACAGGGCCTGCCGCGCGGATTCGGCTGTGGCGCGTACCAACGTGGAGTGGCCCACGGACGTACGACTTCTCTGTGATGCATTGCGCAGTCTGGTTAACGAGTTGTACGGACACTGCAAGTCGATAGGAATGAAGGGCTGGCGCAAGGCCCACTGGTGGGTGAAGACATTAACGAAAGCCTATCGCCGTTGCCGTAAGGCCCATAAGAATGGCTTTCTCGACCGCGTACGTCAGTTCCTTGCGGTTGCGCGCCAGATCATCACAAAGGCGTTAGGAACGGTGAAGACGCTGAAGGAAGTGACCGACAAGATGGCGTGGTACCTGGAAGCCAGCGAAACACTGGTAGACCAAGTGGACCGTCGCTTGCTGAAAAAGGAAGACATTGAGCACGAAGAGAAGATATTTTCTGTTTTCGAGCCGCATACGCAGTGGGTCAGGAAAGGAAAGGCCGGCGTGTTAGCTGAGCTCGGCATTCCGGTCTGCGTGCTGGAGGATCAGCATCAATTCATCTTGATGCACCATGTGCAGCACGACGGGGGCGATAAGTCGTTCGAGTCTGTATGCGACCTGTAGGGTTCATGAGGAGGCGGTAGCTGTGGTTCGTATTTTGGGGCTGATTCTATACATTGCGAAGGTACGCTTGCTGGCAGGGATCTGGTGCACGTCAATGCCTCTGCCCTCCCGGGCTCGCCATCCTACCGTGGAAACATCTATTGCGAGTTCGGCGGCGAGTTCTTTGGCGGTTTTGTAGCCCTGCGCACGCATCTTTTCGCGTTGCCGCTCGATTCCTCCAGGCATCTTGTGACGCACGCGAATGGTGCGAATGCGTTTTGCGTTGAACCGTCCTCCCAAGCTGTCGCGGTGCCCGCGCAGGTTCAGCTCCTCGGCGGCTTGGGAATCATCGTAGCCTGCCTCAAGCAGCTCCTCCAGTTCGGCCAGGGCCTGCTTGGAGGCATCGCGACGGATGACCGTAGCGCGAGGCAGGGGCAACGCTACTGGAGGCAGCTCGTGGGTTCGTCCGCCACGCAATCGCAATCCGACATTCACCTGGTATCCCCTTCGGGTCAGGGTGATGTCCTCGATCAGCAATCCCAAGAGACGCTTCCGGTCCTTGTTGGTGGTATGAGCCGCTTCCCACACGGTGCCAAAGTCGCTGGCCAACGTAAGGATGCGCTGGTCCAACGCGGCATCGGGTGTGCTATGCTGGGCTTTCTTGTACCGCTCTTGTTCTCTGACGGCTTCACCATGGGCCTTCAGACGGGCTTCCCATTCGGCCTCCAGCGTCGCAGACACGAGGCGATTCGACGGGTCCACTTCCATGTACCTGCGGCGGGCCAGATCCACCTGATATCGTAAGCTTTCGATATGGTTGATTCTCTGGCGATCTGCCGCCTCAAAGTCGCTGCGCAGCTGCTCGCGCACCATCAGCGAAAGCGTCAGGTTCTCCCGGTTGACCGCGGCGACAACAAAGCGACCTACCGCCGCATCCAGCACGTCTCCACGCATGCTTTGGCAGGTACGCGTGCCGCGGCGAACGACGTTCTCCTTGCACAGATAGTACCACCTAACATCTTCGCGGTTATTATAGTTGTACTTCACGTGCATCCTCTGACCACACAGGCCGCAAATGATGCGGGATTGAAGCAAGGCCACCCCCTTGCGTGGCGGCGGCGTACGCTCGGCCCCGCCAAGGTAGCTCGCCGCGTTCGTGCGCATGGTCTCTTGGTTGTGTAAATATTCCTCCCAGTCAATGTAACCCTTGTGGGCATCCCGAATACACACCAGCCACTGGTCTATGGGCAGGGAGGTACGCTGCACGGACCCATCTGGGCGTGTGCGCATGCCCGTACGGCCGTAGGCGTAGCAGCCGGCATAGCGGGGATTATGGAGGATGCGCTGAATCTGGCTGTAATTGGGCACTGCCCAGTGCACTTCACTGTTACCCGTGTGGGGCCGCGAAGGTAAGCGAATCGCTTGTCGCCGGAACCACTGGGTGGTCTGCATGGCGGACCCCAGTCGCCGGAAGGTCGTGAATACCAAGGCAATCGCTTCGGTGATGGATTGATCTGGATCCAAGACAACCCTGTCTGCTTCGATGTATGCCAGCCCGATCGGTAAGTGAAGCTTGAGCTCTCCACGCAGTGCCTTCGAGCGCTGTCCCCCAACCATGCGTGCGCGTATGCCGCGCAGTTCGTACTCCGAGAGCTGCCCCTTGAGCCCGAGCAGCATCCAGTCGTTGATGTCGCCTACGTCGTAAATGCCATGCTCGTCCAGGATGAGGGTCTTTGCCACGGCTGCGATCCGAAGCAATTGATGCCATTCCGCATTGTCTCGGCACAGGCGTGATACTTCGAGACTGAGCACCATGCCCACTTCTCCAGCACCGACACGCGCACGCAGATCCTGGAATCCCATACGTTGGGTACTGGTGGCGCCAGACTTGCCCTGGTCCTCGTCAATCACGTCAATCCGATCTTCGGGCCAGCCCAAGGCAATGGCACGCCTGCGCAGGTCGTACTGACGGTGCTGGCTCTCCTTGTGGGTCTGCACCTGATGCAGCGAGGACTGGCGGATGTACAGGCAGGCCCGGCGGTTGAGATGGTCGGCAGTGATTTTATGGGATGAGGGTCCGGGCATAGGCGATACGCAAGGAGTGAATGAGATGGCAGCTCATGGACGAGGCCTGCCTAAGCAATGGAGCAGATGGGGCGATGGGTGCAGGCTCGCTCGGAGCACAGGTGCTAGGCATCGGTGCAGTAAGCACCAGCGCGTGGGCCAGGCCATGGTGGCACAGGAGGGAGATGGCCTGGCTGTGTTGGCCACTGAGCCACCGCTGGCGCCAACGGTCATAGCGATGGGTGTCCTGGCTATCACGCGATGGGTCATCAGCACGTTTAGGAGTTTTTTTTTGACAGCGCTCGGTGAAGGCTGCTGTAGTGGATGGTTACATCGAAGCGTTCGCGTATCATCTCGGCGAGTTTACGGACGCTGACGGCGTCAGGTAAGGCGCGGCAATTCTCGGCAAACGCTAAGATTTCGGGCGTAATCTTGCGGGGTCCCCGGGGCCCGCGCCGCTCCGGAATCAGGGCTTGCAGACCGCCTGCCCGGAAAGCGCGCTTTACGCGCACACAGGTAGGTACAGACATGCCGTACCGGGCCGCGACCGCTGCAAGAGTCGTGTCTTTCGTATGAGAGCGTATCATCTCGTAGCGGACTTGCAGGAGGTCTCGCGGATCGAAGAAGGGGCTGCACTCAAATAGGGGATCGGAGACCGCCTCTGGGTTCGGGTTGAGGGTTCTTGACCTCTGCAGGCGCTCGCTCTTGTCACTGGACATGCCGTCAGGAGTAATGATCACCACGGAATATGTACGTCGCTTCGGAATGCAACCTAGGCACACAATAACGACCTACTACGGCCAAAAAACAGCTCATTGGCCACGAAGTTGCGCAATACGCGATTATGCGTTGCATTAAAGGTGTTCCTCCAAAAGCGTGTCCACCAGCGACCTCAGGGCCACAAGATCGTCTGCCCGAAAGAGGGCACGGCCCGCTGAAACCCGCTCGAAGTCGTCTACCACGCGCAAGTCTGTCCACGCCCTGGGCAAACACCGTAGCGTGTTTTCATCCACAATGCAGCGTACCAGCCGCACATTGCCAATTGTCAGGCAGTATTGGCGCGGAAATCGGCGACCAAACCATGGATGGAAAGGATGCGTGACCTCTACCCAGTCATCCGAGCCAGAATCCGCCATACCCTGTCGCCGACCGGCATTCGGTAAGGATGATCCGCTGGCGTGGGCTAACGACGATTCCGGCTGCTTCGCATTCGGCAACGTGCGATAAGGCCATGATCGTGGGTTTCATAGGCGAAGCAATGAAGCGCTATCCGTCGCTTACGTCCTGCAGCATGGATAAGGGCTTCTACTCTGCGAAGAATCGCGACGCCTTGGATGAGCTGCTGGACTTGAACGTCATGCCCAAGCCTGGTTACCGCAATGCGAAACAACGCGAGCGGGAGTCTCATCCCGATTTTATCAAGGCGCGTCAACAGCATCCTGCGATCGAGTCCGCCATCAACAACCTGCAACAGCGGGGGATGGGGCTCATACGTACCCACGGAAAGGAGGGCTTCGATCGGTCGGTAGGGCTGGCGGTGCTGGCGGCAAACATTCACCGATGAGGCAAAGTGGTCAGGAAGAAAGAAGCGAAACGACGAGCATGGCACGCCGCTCGCGCGAAGGCCACTTAAGGCTCGGCCGCTCCAGCTTCGGCTGAGCCCTTCTTTTTCTGTCTCCGACAAGCCCGCGACGGGTAAGCTGTATCCACTCTGCGCCGCCAGGAGCTAACGAAGCCCGGTTGAGTGTCAAAAATGGCCGCGCAGCGCTTCTGTTACCCTTCCCATCGCTCAGACCAGTGTCGCTATCGGGCCCCCAGCGTGCCCCCGACCTTGCTCCAGCCAGGCAGACGCCCAAAATGCCCTATTTTCTGATAAGCACCAACTAGAGCCCTGCGCCAAGCGACGACGCACGCGCGACGTTAATACGCCCCGCTGAGCGGCAAAAAACACCAATGGCACGCCGCGAGCCCCCGAAATCGCCCTCTCGTGCCACGACTGCGCCCCCATCAACAGTCCATACACCTGCCCCAGCCATCTTCCCCCAACGGCCGCCCAGGACCTCCCACTTGTGAAACCTGCGGGCTTATTGGTCAGACGGGATCGGGAGAATGCGAGTAGTGTTGGAGTAACCTGCAAACACTCCCTGTCCTCCGTCAACGTTGGAGTAGACATTCAGGGGAATGGAGACGGTCCCATTCCAGGAGGTCTGGGTTTGCAGCGTACGCTGGTATTCGAAATAGTCTTCGCTCAGCGTTGATAGTAACAACAGTAATTCGTTTCTTCTGGCACTACCGATGGAGTGCACGGCAAAGGTTACCGTTGCACTGAACTGGTACGTCTGTCCATCGAAAAGCCGATCTGTGACCACTCCCTCTTCGCAAGTTAAACCTGGCTCCCGTTCGATGGGCGTTGCGCTAGCCGCATAATCATACCCGCAAAACCAAGAAACCTCACCAGCCTGCAACCCTACGATCCGGTACGCACTGTCTGGAAGCCCAGCGTCTGGATACCAGCGCGCTTCGTCGTTTGCCCAGTACCAGTAAACCGCGAACCTATAATAGTTTTTTCCTGGTGCATCTTCAATGCGAAACTGGAGCCGAAGCTCGTATTCCACTGTGAACGGAGGATAAGGCACAGCGCGCACCACAAAGAAGTCGGTTTCAATAATTGGCGCAGGTACCGGTGCTGCCGATTCCGCGCTGACGGAGGGCCATTCGTGTGTTTCGACGCTTAACCGATACGACTTGCCAGCCTCTGGATACGTGTTGCTTCTGGACACGTAGCGGCCGCGACCATCATATACGAGTTCGTCCACAACACCGCCAGCATGTAGGATTTTGACAACCGCATCATTGACCACCTGCAGTCTGGGATTCACGGCAGTGGCAACGCCCAGACTCGTGTGGATGAACGTGGACCAGACGCTGTCTGGTGCGAAGTGGCTGGTGACAACGAGCTGCGGCTCATACGGCGGCGGATCAATCTCAATCACGGTCTCACAGGCTGCCAGGAGCATGCTGCCGGTAGCGGCCAGCAAGTAAGGAAAATGGATTTTCATCTACCACTCCAGCCTGAACGTGGCGAACGGTATGATCGGGAACAGGGTGAACTTCTTGAATTCCATGTGGCTTGGACCTCTGTCTTCAGCGGCAACTACAGTGGACGTTACCGCGAAAGCGTTCCGGCGATTGTATGCGTTGTACAACCCGAATGACCAGGTCTGCCTGGTATGCCGTCTTTCTTTATGCAGTCGCACGGCAAGATCGAGGCGGTGATAGGCGGGCATGCGCGACGAATTCCGAGGACCGAAAATAAGCAGGGTTTCTGCCTCACCCGGGCTGACGGATGTGTCGCCTGCGTCGTGAAAATGACCGTAATACTGTCCAATCGGCAGCCACAGCGCCTGGCCGGTTCCATACACCCACGTTCCTGATAATTCCACCGTTGGGCGCAGTCTGTGCGTCACCACGACTGAGGCATCGTGAAGACGATCGTAGGTATACGGAAATGGCTTGCCGCCGTTAAGGTGTTCAAATTTCCGCATCGACCGTGACAGTGTGTATCCGATCCAGCCTGTCGTTCGCCCTGATCGCTTTTGAACGAAGACCTCGATTCCGTACGACCATCCGCGACCGATGGTCACGTTGTCTTGCCAGTCGCCGGAGCCTGACATCGTTGTTTCAACGCCGTCCTTGTATTCGATCACGTGCCGCATACGCTTTGAATACCCCTCCAGCGTGACGGCAATGCGATCATCCAACATGGTCGTAGCTATCCCCATTGCCACTTGGTCGGCCACTTGGGGTTGGATCCGCTCGGTAGCCGGCACCCACAGATCCGATGGCAGTGTGAGGCCGGTTCCAGAAGGCAGGAGGTGGACATATTGCTGCATCGTTGCATACGACGCCTTCAGCGCTGCTTTTGGCGCGAGGCCCCACCAGAGGCTGAATCGCGGTTGCACTGAGGTATACGTAGCGGCCCCAACTCCAAACGCCGAGAGATGCAGTCCGGCATTGACCTTCAGTTGCGGTGCAATACGGACCTCAATCTCACCATAAGCGTTGGCCTCAATGCTGCTGGTCAACTGATCCGGGACTAGAAGTGTATCAACGGGGGCAAGCCCGGCTCCCGAGAGTCGATGCTGCAGGGTGCCCGTATTGTACTGATGGAAAGTACCTGCGGCGCCAGCCCTGATGATATGGTCACGCCCTAGCGTGTATTGAAGATCGGCACGCAGCAGACCATCGGCAATTCCACTCAGAAGGCTTGAAAAATAATATTCCGTCGGGATTTCTGGCTCGAATTCCAGCCGGCTGACAGATTCGCTTCTACTGCGCAGGAGGAAACGCGTGTAGCCGCCAAGCACACTCAAAAAGAGGTCAGAGCTCAGGATGCGGGTCCAACGTGCCGTAGTTGCCAAGTTGCGCCAGCCGACGTCGGTCTCGGCGCGGTTGTTGACGGGTGCGTCAGGTTTCGATGTCTGGCGGGACGAGATATGGTCATGTCCCGAGTAGAAGGCCACATACACGCGGTCGCGATCAGAAAGAATCGCGCTCACTTTGGCGTTTACGTCATAGAAGTTGTAGCCAAATTTATTGTGCTTTGGCATCAGTGGCCAAGCAAGAAGGTCCAAGTAGGTGCGTCGCGCAGATACGAGAAACGAGGCGTGATCTTTGCGCAGCGGCCCTTCGACAGTTGCTCTGGCAGCCACGATTCCCGCGTCGGCCGATCCCGTGAATTCCTTCCGATTACCTTCTTTCATCGTTATGTCAACGACCGACGAGAGACGGCCTCCATAGCGCGCCGGGAATCCTCCTTTGATGAGCGCAACATCCTTTATGGCGTCTCCATTGAAAGCACTGAGAAAGCCGAACAGGTGGAAAACGTTGTAGACCGTCACACCGTCCAAGAGAATCAGGTTCTGATCCGGTCCGCCACCACGAACGTAGATTCCGCTCGTTGCCTCTCGTCCAGACGCTACGCCTGGAAGAAGCTGTAACACTCTTAAGAGGTCGGACTCGCCTAGAAGCGCGGGAACGGACTGCAGCGCCTGTATGGGCAGCGTGATTTGGCTCATCTGCATGGCCTGGACAATGTCGTCCGCATCTGCTACGACCTGGACTTCATCAAGGTACACCGACCGTAGCGGCATCGTGACGTCGAGGCGCAGGTCCTGCTCCAGCCAGATGCGCACAGTCTGTGCCGTATACGAAAGGTGCGAGAACACGAATATGACCGAATCAGCTTTCAGGGAGAGGCTGAAGAAGCCGTATTGATTCGTTGTCGTGCCGCGATCGCGGTCGGGCACATACACAGTTGCGCCGACGATGGTCTCTCCGCTTTCGGCGTCAGTGACGTACCCGCTCACCGTGTACGTGGCCTCTTGCGTTGCGCGTACGTTACTTTTTATGCTGAGCAGCGTCGTACCAATGGCTCCATCGAAGCCAGCCCCAGTCCATGGTGTCAGCCAAGCGCAGGTCCAAGCGATCAGAAGCCAACAGCAGCGAAGCCACCGCGCCGACAGCAGGGAATCAGGTCTCATAGCGCTACTCCCAATGCTGTTTGGATAGAGCATGTTCAACATGCCATGCTGCCCGAGCAACAGAAGACAGGGTCTGTTAGGAATCAATCGATGCCATATTTGTTGGGCAGATTCTGCACATTGGCCATGAGTGCCGTATGCTTGCTCCATGTCCCTGTTCCTGCACATCTGGCAATGCTTGCTCGTACGACCAGTCCACCATGATTGAGTGCTGAACGCAGGCCTCTGCACACAAATTTAACATCCCTCCAACGGCGTTGCTGCGTCATCACCGTGGCCTCCGTGGACCGAGGATATTCTCTTGGCAAGTCACTGCTGCTTACGGTAGCAAGCTTCAACATTGAGCCAATCCTTCTGTACTTGTAGAATCGAGTATAAGCTTCTCCCCACGTCCGGTCAGTCCACGTCCGGTACGACGTGTTCCACATCACAATGGCACCAGGAGCGTTAGGCGTGAAGTCATAATCTTCTGGATCTACTCTAATGCTGGGGTATCTGAAATCATGTACGCACATGGTCGTCGTCTCGTGGCGCCGCGCGGGGTTGCTAAGAAAGTCAAATCTATTCGACCTTCCGCAACCTGAATGCGTCCCAGTGGTGCCCTGCGTGCCAAACAGCTCTGTAACGCTAGACGCCTTCCTCTTTGCTAAGGCCGCATTCAGACGAACTTCCATGGTCGCCGATGGATCGAACTCCTCCAGCGGAAAGGTAGCCTCCTCCCGGGAGACAAGATGCCGCTTCGAGTACGATGCGCCGCGCAGTGAGTATAGCGTATCGCCAACAATCAGCTGGCCGTCCTGATTCACCATGGCGAGCTCAATCATCGGCACCATGCGGCTGAACTTTACGTACCGTCTAAGCGCTGGGTGGATTTTGATCGGCGCATCACGCAAGGCGGATTCTTCCATAGTGAAATCCAAGGCGACCTAATATTCAGCCATAGAGGCAAACCTCTGCACAGGCCGATTATCGGCACTGAATTCAAATACTGGTTCCTGCGCCTCAGTACCGGACGCAGCCAAGGCTGCGAGGGACTCAATCTCCTGCGCATCAATCGCCGCATACTCGAAGTTAGGCACCGCATCCGCATCCGATACCGTGGCCGAGTCGCATCCGGCCAAGAAAAACAGCGCAGCAACGGCCGTAGACAACATGCTTTCGATGCTTCATAGAACCCTTCTCCTTTGTGGTTGGCAACTGCCAACCGGTGATTTGCTTCCAACCGCTACTAAATCCGCACGCTCTTACTTACAGGTATGTCGTCGAAGGGTTCGACCGCTTGCGGCATCAAATACGAAGATTGAGTGAATTCGGTTGCTCGATCCAGTGGATTCGTGCGCCCTAGGAAGGTGCGAAGGCGGCATGCGAAGTGTGCTTGGGCCTGATGCCGGAGCTCGCTTGGCCTGCTGTTTCACCACACCCAACAAACTTATGTTCAGCGACAATTAGAATTGCACCCTGGTCAATTCCTATGGACCTATCCTCGCGCTAAGCTTCTGGCTCCTTCTCGTATCGGAATGTGCCCACATTTATGATACACCCAATCAGCTGAAACGTCCTCAAATAACCGGACTTCCAGACGGATATACGGCTGAGGTAACTCCCAACCAGCTCGGAGCCGTGGCTACTGCAAGACCACGTAGATCCCCATAAAAACATAACATGGGTACATCGCCTGCGTTAGATGCAGTCTACGGGACGGTTGCGTCTTCGAATCCACGTTCCGTACGTCATTGATGGCTCAGGCCAAGTAAGGTGAAATCGTCATCTTCAATTACGGTGACGGCGCGCGGATTCCGGAGGCGCCACCGCTGCCCCTCCCGGTGCAAGTCCCCCTCGAGTGATATGCTTAGGCGCGCCTCATGTGCATGCGTGATCTTCGTGTAGTCCTCTGCATCGAAGACTGCCTGGACGGAAGCCATCGTTCCATCAACAAACGCCTTGATGGTAGCCGTCCCCATCCGATCCTCCTCGTTCCGCGTTAGCCGTGAGACATACCCATTAATCTCCTCGTTGGTGCGCTCTTGGCGGTTGCCAAGTACCCGGGCGGCTTCGTTAAGGACAGCGACATCGGGCGGCCTGAAGGCGACTGTGATCCGCTCACCGACCTCCTCCTGTTTCGGTCTCGTTATGGCCCAGCTGACGGACACCTCAAGACCTCGTCCTACCTCGGTAAGCCTCGCGACAGATCGGCATAGATTGGCACTGATGCCTTCGCCTAACCGCCTCTCGAATTCGCCGATGTCTGCTACGCCTCGATTGACTCGGTCCATCGCTTGTCTCGATCCTTGCAAACCGGAGGCTAGTTTACGTGTAACCCTGCGCTCAAATGGCTCTTCGGGCAGCAGCGTACCTGGTTCACGGAGGTAAGGAGCCACGGGCGAAAGAAGGTTGATCACGTAGCTGCCGGGCTCAGTGTGGCCCAAGCGCACGCGTTCCAGGTATGCTCGAGCCACCCTGTTGCGGCCCGCCCGATACATGCGCTGAGGCCGGTCAGCCGAGCACGCTGCGGCCAACAAGAGATTTATTGCCTCCTCAAGCACTGCTGCACCGTCCGCGAGACGGACAGTGTTGTCCGCGTGTACATGGGGGAGGCGAACGCGCACGAGATCCGAGTCGGCAAGCGAGAGATCGGTAAGCGCGGCCAGCGTATTCCGCCCTTCGATCCGGCCGATCTGCTCCGCGATCTGATAAATACGGGTGCCGTAGTCACCATACTCCTCTGACGCGGGGACGATGGCGAATTCTCGGTCGTCCCTCGGCCACAGATAAACGTCCGCTGTGGCCCGGCTTACAGTGTCGTCACGAACCCAACCGTTGGCGCGCAAATAGGCGTGGACGGCGCGAAGGGCAATAGTCTTGGCCAGTGTGATCTCGTTCATCAACCTGTTTGTGGTCATGCCTATTCGACCTGTGCGAACAGCGGCGCGAGTCCTGAACCACTGATGCGTTGAGAATAAGGTATCACGATGGTCCGAGATCCGGCCTCGATGGATTCCTGGCCAGCAAGCGAATGCCACCACCCGCACTTCCTGATGATCAAACGCTCTAGTGTGCACTCCAGCCACTCCGCTTCGTTGGCCGGGAGTTCAAGGACGACAAGCAGCAAGGGCACACTTCGGGATCCCACCAGATCGTTGTAGTTCTTCTGCTTGAGACGAAAGTGGAGCCCGTCCTTCTTGTGGACGGGGGACGCCGTAGCCTTCAGCTGAATGTCAATCACCCTCCTGTTCGGAGGTCCCCTCCGGATCGTCGCGTCGATGCTGTCCATGTCGGGGTGCGGTTCGGGCTGCATGAGGTACCCATCCCTAGCCGCCAATGCGGCAAGGTAAGCTAAAGAAATCTCAGCTTTCCGCTGATTGTCTGTCAGGAGTGTGCCCGCTACCGGCTCAGGTACTTGTATTGTGCTAAGGGTTGGGGTAGAACGCGACAGGAGAAAACGTTGTACTCTAATGTCGATGGCGCACCCTCCTTACCATCGGACGGTGGATTGCTGTTGTATGTTCCGAACGTAGTTGGCCTGAGCTTGCATCTCGCCGCTGCGCTTCAGTAGGTCGTTACGCTAGTAGGCCTGCTCCAGGCCTTTACCGCGCGGCTGACACGAATTGCGTAAAATCCAGACCTACACCCTGCTCGGAAGCCCGGCTCCTGTGAATGATATTTGGAATCTGTGGACGGCGCTACGGACAACGCCAGGACAGTGGTGCAAAGTCGTAATCTGGCAGCATCATTGTGCGGTCCAGACAAACGGTCCCGGCAGGGCATTGGGAGGCTATACTGGCAGTGCACGCTGCTGCGTAGCAAAAGCCCAGCACGGCTGCGTTAGCACTCAAGTTGCAAAGCGCACGATCCACCTAGAAGGCCGGTTGCGGGAACCTCGCTCGCCCGGCTTGGAGGGCGCTGGCAGGAAACACGTTCATGGAAGCCCGACCAAGTTCCCAAGCGAAGCAACAGTACTGCCGCCAGAACCTACGGCAGGTGTGCCTTCCGCCACTCCTTCAGTGTAGCAAGATGGTCCATTCCTGTAGCATGTGATGAATGGGGTTTCGTCATCTGTATACGGACCTGAAAGAAGGCGCCATGGCGCTTGGTTTCTGAGTCGTCCATACTCATGAAGGCCTTCTATATCTGGGTAACCTTACCCTTCATTTCCGGCCTCGACTCTTAGCAGGCTCGTCGGTGAAACAGAGCTCCCTATCGCAAGTGAGAATTGTATCCCACCGATTTCACGAGCGGTCAGGCGTGAGCGATGGCAGGGGGTCTGGCTGGGCCCAGTTGGGGGTTTGGGTGCGTTGTCCTGTGACGGGGGCCCACCCTGATCCGATCAGGACTGTGCTTCTCTTCGTCGCATCACCCACAGGATGATGGCGGAGCCGGCGCAGGCAAGAATAATCCCCCTGAAGCTGGCCTCTCCTAGCGAAGCGAATCCCACGAAACTCGCTGCACCCGTGCCCAGAAGAAGGCCACCCATGCCGATCAGCACGGTTTGAAGCAAACCCTCATGCGGCGCCCCAGGCACAATCCAGCGTGACACATAGCCCGCGACAGCACCCATCAAAACCCATTTGAATATCTCCACGATCTTGCGGTTAGGTCCAAAAGAAACCCTCACCAAGCTGTACGGACGTGTTATACCGCAGGTTGCGCAGCTGCAGCTACCACGCATACGATAGGCTCAGCACGTGACCGGGCCCTTCGAAGCCGATAGCAAACGGGATGTAGGCGTAATCGAAAATCAGCTGCTCCCAATACAAGCCAAGACCAAACGTCAGCGTGCGTAGCTCGTCGTTGGATATGTGTCCCACCCGCACTGTGGCCAGATCGAGAATGGTAACGCCGACTCCCGTATGCATTCGCGTCACGCTGCCCGGCGTGATCACGGACACCTCAACGGTCAGCTCCAGGTCCAACAAAGACGCGCCATCCTGGCTGGCTACAATCCTGAACGGGTGCAGTGCGGCACCTGCGGCCAGGGTCTGGGGCAATTCGGTAGGCTGGTACTGCAGCCTAGACATCTTCCCGATATTGCGCAAAGTGGCGCCGAAGGTGACCAGGCGGCGGGGCAGATCCAGCTGTAGCCCGGCATCAAAGGCGTAGCCCGATGCGTTTGCCTCATAGATGCGCTCGCGCAGGTATTTGGCCGTGATGCCTGCGCGAAGCGGACCTACCATGCGGCTGTAGGAGGCGCCCACACTCAGAAACTGGGCCTTAAAGGTGCCCGCAGGCTCCCCGGGCTTTTCCCGTGCCTCCAGATCCCCGCTGTCAGTAGCGGTGACGGCCAGCCCCCAGGCGCCGCGCTGGCCCGAAGGCAGACGTGCCGCCACATCGTACACGCGTACGCCGCCCACCCAGAGACGATGGCTTACAGCCAGCCCGCTCTCCGCTGCCGCCAGACCCGCCGGATTCCAATAGGTGGCAAAAGCATTGCTGGTGGCCGCCACCCTGGCGTCGCCCATAGCGCTGGCAGCGGCGTCAACACCGATCCGCAAAAAGGTCATGCCCGACTCCTGGGCGGCGCTGGCGCGCACGAGGATCAGTGAGAGAACAATGACCAAGAGCAACGGGCGCATCAGCTACAGCAGGATGGACATGGTGACCAGGTGCATAGTGCCCAGCGCAAAGGGCTCCAACAGGAAAGCGTATTCGGCGCGCACGGCTATTTCGCCCAGCGGCTGCTCGGCCATAAACCCGGCGCTGGGGCGCCACGCGCCATTAGCGAGCGTGGTGACCCCGCTACGCACCGCGAATGCTGACTCAAAGCGGTATTCCGCCCCAACGCGAAAACGATACTCGTGGAGCATCAGCTCCTCGCTGCGGATGACCTCCCGCAACGAACCTCCAGAAAACTCGACTGTACGGCGCCAAACCTCCGCCTGCGATAGGCGGGACTCATATTCCACAGAAAGGTGCATCTGCTGCAACCGGTACGTGGCACCCAAGCGCAGACGCCGCGGAAACGGGTCGCTGGTATTGCCGCCGCCACTGTGCGCCTGGGAGGTATCCCACGAGTAATTCGCTAGGAGGTCTTCAGCCACCGCCCCGACGCGCAGGTGGTCGGTCACCTGAAAGGTCATTCCGAGATCGATGCCGATGCTCAGCGCTACGGGCACCTGTGCGTGATAGTCCGATCGAAACAGCTGCAGACCAGCACCAAAGGTCAGACTACGGCTCATATGAACGCCAAAAGCCAGAAAAAAGGCATACTCGCTAATCGCAAAGGTGCCTGTGTGGTACCCGCTGCGATCCCGCCCGTCAAAGTTGCTGACTCCCGCGTGGATCATGCCACCGGCGATGCCTGCGCGCGGACGCAGCGGCGTAGCCAGCTGCAAAGACTGAAACTGCCTGTCAAGCGTCATCAGTGCCACCGATGCTTCCAGACGCTGGCGGCTAAGTAGAGGGGCGAGCGCGGGGTTGTAGTACGGACTGGCCAGGCCCGAGCCGTCCGCGATGACCGCGTTGCCCAAAGCCATGCCGCGTGCGCTGAATCCCATGCGCGCAAATGCACCCGCGTGCTGGGCCACAGCAGGCGTAGCCAACAGCAGGAGGACCGACGCTAAGGAGATGGTAAAGGCGGCGCGCATCTACTCGAGAACCAGAATCTTTCCCCAAAACGTGTCGCCTTCGACTCCGATAGCGTAGAAGTAAGGACCGTTGGCTACTCGCGTGCCACTGTCACTGGTGCCGTCCCAGGATACCTCTCGCTCGCCCGTCCCTGCGCCGCTAACGTGCAGACGTCGGACAAGGTTCATGCCGAAATCGAAGATGCGAATAGTGACCGCGCTTTCGGAGACAAGCTTGTAACGCAGCCGCACAAGCCGGTCTGAACTGGGCGAAAAGGGGTTGGGATACGCATAAGCTTCCACCCTTGGCACCCGGGAGGCTGGCACCGAGGGTGGCAGTCCATCGGGCGAAAGCGGCACATCGGCACGGAAGATGCGCCATGTGCGCCCGCCGTCACGGCTGTTAAACAAGCCGTCCTCCGTCCCTGCCCACACCCCAGTGGGCGAAGTCTCCACCGAATAAGCCTCCGTGTTGGGCAAGGTGGTGCGCTCCGGCTGGGTGGGGTCGTAGAATTCCCGCTCCGTACGGAATGTCCGTCCGTCATCGTCTGAAATAAACAGCCCCCCCAGCCCAGCGATATATACGCTCGAACCGTCAAAGGCGAAGTCGTAGACGGTCTCGTTGATAAGCACCTGCTCAAAAGTGTGACCGCCATCGCGTGTGACGACAACGCCGTAGGCTTGACCCGCACCGCGGCCCGGGCCTGTAGCTGCCCAGATGGCTGGCGGCCCCTGAGCCCGGGGTTGCTCTTCAATCGACAGGATCCAATTGCCAGTCAGCCCGTCGTCGACGGTATAATGCGTCCAGCGCACGCCACTGTCAACAGACCTGTTAAGACCTCCCGCTGATCCTGCCCATACCGTGCCTGTGGCATCTACCAGCACGCTAAATGCCTGGAAATTCAGCCCGAAAAACTGATCGATCGGCACGCGTGTGGGCTGCACAAAGTATGGAAACTGGTATCCGAGCTCTGGCGCCAAGTAGGCGGTAGTGTCTGGAGGCAGCACTATGCGCTGCCAGGAGCGACCGTCATCCGTAGAGCGGCGCAGCCCAGCGAGCTGACTGGCGCTCCAGAGGTGCCTGGTGAGTGGGTCGTAGTCAATATCCCAAGGTGGGCTCTGCTCTGGAACCGTTACCGGAAGCGTGGGAAGTGCAATGCCGCCGTATACGGTGACCGTGTCGTCGGGTAGGTCAAGGATTCCCGTAGTGGCGGGATCGCTGTCGGCCGGGGCGTTCGGTGAGCGGTAGGTCCACGACGCGCCGCCATCGGTGGAAAACAAGAAGCCACGCGCCATGTCAACGCTCTGCTGCCCGGTGCCACTCTCAACAGATCGTGTGGTGCCCAAACCAACCCAAACCACGTCGTCTCCCACATCGATGGAATACACGCGATTGACAAGCCCCGCTAGAGAATCGGCGTCTGCTACCTGCCATGTCGTGCCACCATCGCGCGTCACATTAAGAAACGGGCCGACCCACAAAGCATCTCCGTCGGCATGCAGGTTGGTGACGCTGTTGTAAAGGATGCTGTGCGTGGTGTGCTGCGCGGGGACTACCCACACGGCCAAGGTACAGACCAACAGTCCCGCAAGGATCCCCAACCCGTCGCGCAGCAGCACGCCAGGGGTAAGGCGGGGTAGATGATTGCGCGTGCGCTTCATGTCAGAGGATCACAACTTCGTGGCTGACCACCTGACTCGTGAGTCCTGCCCGGTCCGTTGCCTCGAAAACAAGCGTGGTGGTGCCAGCCGAGTTGTTGCTGGTGATAAATACGCGCCGCGTGTACTGCCCGTCGCCCGCCACCTTGTCGCCGCTGTCGGCGCTGCTGCCGCATGGGGCGGCTCCCCCGTCGTCGCACATCAGGAACCTAGTGCCGGGTGCTGCGGCATTCCAGAAATCGACCTGTCCTATGTCGCTCTGACCGTCGGGATCGCTCACTGCGGCAATGAGCTCCAGGCTGACCGCCGGTTCGCCGGCTGCTGGGCGCACCAGCGTGTCCGGTATGGCCAAAGAGTCGATCACAGGTGGCATGCCAGGCTCAAAGGAGCGGTAATAGGGCAGCGAGGCGCGCATATCACCGCTGATACGCTGCGCCTCATCCACGGCGTACACGAGCACAGTATAGGTCTTGACGTTAAGTGCGCTCAGGGTTAGAACCACGGAATCCTCATACCGGCCACTGCCGCCCGCGGTCAGCTGCCCCGTCGCTATGGGCGCCTCCAAAGAAGAAGGGGACTGCACCACATACCAGACCTCGCTGATAGGGCTGCCTTGGCTCTTGGCGGTGACGCCCAGGCTGATCGGCACACGAATGCTGTCGCCCACTACCTGATCTGCGGGCAGAAGCGCAAAGATCAGTCGCTGGGGCGCCATAGTGAGGTCTTCCAGAACCGGGGGACGCAGGTCCAGTGGTTGAGGGCCTGGAGCCATGTCGCACTGTGCAACAAGGCAAACAGTAAGGCCCAAGGCAACAGGTGTGCGCATCCGATATAAGTTGGACATCGGGGCAGCGGCATTAGCCCCGACTGTTATACAAAGTAAAGTGGCTTCAAGCTGAACGACAGCAGGAAAATTGTCATAGCTGCAATGCCCACCACGCGACGCGTCGGCGAAAGCGTGTGCTGCCGGGCTACCGGTGGATGCTCTACCTTGATAAGGTACACGAGGAGAAAACACCACACGAGCCAGCCGGAGTAGCCCGCTTCTGCGATGAGCCCGCCAGTGAGGCGTCCAAGTGCGGCCACGGCAAGAATAGCACACGCCACAGGTATAACCAGGCGCGGGTCACCGGAAAATATTCGCCGCAGGAAAAGCCGCAAAAGAAGTGCCAACGTCAGCCATGTGACCAGCTCCCGAAGCCACGAAGAGGCTCCCATGCCGACCGGTAATAGCGCGGACATCAGGGCGGGTCCGTCGTGGGCGGCGCCGATGGCCATCGACGTGAGCAAAAGGATGACAAACCCGCGCGAAATGTGACCATGCCAGCGCGGGCCGACCAGGGCGTACATGATATGTCCCCCATCCAGCTGTCCTACCGGCATAAGGTTGAGTGCCGTAAAAAAGAGCGCCAGCCAGGCCGCAAACAGAAGCGGATAGTGGTACATCTCGTACATCGGCGGCACGTCAGGTATCAGCCGCGCAAGTGCCGAGTACAAGGGTGTGGTGCCGACCGTGAGACGGGTCCCGCCTCCATCTTCGAGTGGCGTTGCCGGAAAGGCCCCGTTGACGCGGATATATTCCAGAAGGGGCTCGTGGCCGCCTACCCCAAACATGTATTCCGGGCCAGGGACCGCGGCCATGGCATAGCACAAGAGCGGCAGCGCCACCGCAAAGCCCGCGATGGGGCCAGCGACCCCGATATCGAACATTTTGCGTGTGGACGGTACTCGCTCCCGGATGCTGATGACTGCCCCCATCGTGCCGATGCCGATCATCGGCGAGGGGATGTAGTAGGGCAGCGAGGTGCGCACACTGTGGCGGCGCGCGGCGAAGTAATGCCCGAATTCGTGGGTCGTCAAGAACAGCAGCAGGCAGGCGGCAAAAACACACCCGTCCTGCACCAGCAAGGTCGTCACGGGAAAGCCCCCAACGCTGAACAGCACCTCGCCTTCAGCCCACGCGGCGCTGCGCCCGATAAAGACTAAACCGGTCGTCAGCGCGGTGGAAACGAACGTGACGACAAAGAGGAGTCCGTGCAGCCAGTAACGATCCTTGCGCTCAGGGCCGGGCGCCACGCGGCGGCCAAAGAAACGAAAGGACGAAACAGGCGGATCCACACGCTATTCTGTTGAGAAGCTGATTCAATGCTTAGCTGGATCCCTTGTTCTGATTATACCAGCACTGCCAGTCCCCTCTCTATGCGGTCCAGCGCCCGCGTGATGTCGTCCATAGAGGCTGCGTATGAGAGACGGATCCCTTTCGGATCCCCGAAGGCCGCTCCGGGCACCAGTGCTACATGACATTCTTCTAAGAAATAGAAGCACATTTCCTGACTATCAGTGATGACGCGCCCTGACGGTGCGGAGCGCCCATAGTAGGGGCTGACTTGGGGAAAGAGGTAGAATGCGCCCTCGGGTTTGGGGCAGGTAAAGTCGGGCCATGTCGACAGACGCCCGAGCGCATAGTCGCGGCGCTTCCTGAATGCGGCGACCATCGCACGGATGGGTTCCGTACCCATGGTGAGTGCTGCAATGCCAGCACGCTGGCTGATGGACGAAGGCGCGGAAGTGAACTGGCTCTGTACCTTGGCCGCCTGTTTTACTACTGCTGCTGGCCCAGCCATATACCCCAGGCGCCACCCAGTCATGGCAAAGCATTTCGAAAAGCCGTTGACCGTTACGGTGCGCTTCTGCATCCCATCAAGCGATGCAATGGGCACATGCGTGGCCTCGTATATGACGTGTTCGTATATCTCATCAGACACCACAAAGATGCCTGGGTGCCGTCGCAGTACGTCAGCTAATGCTTCCAGCTCCTCTCGTGAGTATACCGAGCCAGTCGGGTTGGAGGGTGAGCACAGAATCAGGAGCCTCGTTTTGTCCGTGATGGCAGACTCGAGCATAGAGGGGGTCAGCCGGTACTGGGTCTGCGTGCCGGTGGGTATGATGACCGGGGTGGCGCCGGCGAAGCGCGTCATTTCCGGGTAGCTCACCCAGTAGGGTGCAGGAATGAGCACTTCGTTGCCTTCTGTGCACAGGACTGCCACTGCGAGGGCCACAGACTGTTTGGCCCCGTTCGAGCAGAGAATCTGGTTCGGTTCGTAGTTAAGTCCATTGTCGCGTAGCAGTTTGGCGCAGATGGCTTCGCGCAGCTCTGGCATGCCGGCATTCTGCGTGTAGCGCGTAAAGCCATCACGGATGGCCTGCACGCCTGCTTCGGCGACGGCTGCTGGCGTTCGGAAGTCGGGCTCGCCAGCACTGAGTGCGATGACGGGTGCGCCCAGGCGTTTGAGCTCCTTAGCACGCCCGCTCATAGCGAGCGTAGCGGAGGGCTGCATAGAGGCAACGCGCGGATTGAATCGTATTGGCGTAGACATCAGCAGTCAACGTTATAGTAGTCAGCCAAGGCCACCGCTACGGGCGGCGGCACAAAATGCGTAAGATCACCGCCCCATCGGGCCACTTCCCGTACCAGGCTAGAGCTGATATGCGCATATTCGGGAGCGGTGGCCAGGATTACGGTTTCAAGGCTGGGATTAAGGTGCTCATTGGCTTTTGCCATCGTGGCTTCGTAGGTAAAGTCCGAGGCGGATCGTACGCCGCGCACCAGTGCGATAGCGCCACGCGCGGCGGCATACGGGGCTATGAGCCCCTCGAAGGTACGGATTGCGAGATTGTTGATGTTTTCGATGGAAGCACGGATCACCGAGGCGCGCCGCTCGATGGGCATCATCACGTTCTTATCAAGGTTCCTGGCCACGATGATATCCACCTGGTCGAACAGGCGCAGCGCGCGGCGAGCGATATTCAGGTGTCCCAGCGTAAAGGGGTCAAAGGTACCCGGATACAACGCGAGTCGTGTCACGGCTTCAGGAGGCTGCTGGCATGAATATGCTTACGATGGTCCGCCCGTAGGTGCGTGTGCAGTCGAGGTCTGGATGCGAAGCGAAGGTAATCCTCCGGTCGTGCTCTAAGACGAAACGTCCGCCGGGTGCGACCAGAGGCAGCGCAAGTTCCGGCAGCGATGCCATAGCTTCCAGCGTGTAGGGCGGATCGGCAAATACGACGTTGTACTGAGCAGTCTCGCCCCGGCGAAGGTATGTCAGCGCATCCTGCCGCAGGAACGCGCATTGTTCTTCTACGCGGAGTCGACGTGCGTTGCGGCGCGTGGTGGCCAGGACGAGGGGGTTGGCTTCGACGAAGACAGCCCGGCTGGCGCCGCGGCTGATGGCTTCTAGTCCGAGCGCTCCGGTACCAGCAAAGAGGTCGAGCACGGAAGCGCGACTGAGGGTGACGCGGTGCGTTACAAGGCCGAAGAGGGCCTCGCGTACGCGGTCCGTACTTGGGCGTATAAAGTGTCCCGGGGGCGCCTTGAGGTGTTGTCGGCGCAGGGCGCCGGCGATGATGCGCATAGCGCAAGGTTGGCTTCGATGTTCCTAATACGCTTTAAGGGGGCCTGCGGTTGGCACGCATCGGTCTTATCAGCGTAGCAGCTGAAAACACGGATGCTATGCTTGTATTTGTCACAGGTGCTACGGGCTTTATCGGTTCGTATCTCTTGGCCGAGCTCAAGGAGCGCGACCATAGTGTGCGCTGCCTAGTGCGGGGCAGCACGACGTTGCGCGGTGTCGAGGTTGTCCGGGGTGATGTGACGCGGCCATCTACGCTAGAGGGTGCAATGGACGGATGCGACGCGGCAATTCATCTGGTCGGCATCATTGACGAAGATCCGGCTCGTAGTGTAACGTATGAATCCCTTCATGTGGAGGCGACGCGCACCGTAGTAAGGGAAGCCCTTCGGGCTGGGGTACAGCGGTTTGTTCAAATGAGTGCCAATAGCGCGTCTTCTGATGGTGTGAGTCGGTATCAGATCACAAAGTGGCAGGCGGAGGAGCTGGTTAGGGAGGCGGGATTTGGGCACTGGACTATTCTGCGGCCTGGCATAGTGTTTGGCGAGCCTCCGCCCGGCACGATTGAGTTCTGCACCCGTCTGGCTCGCGAGATGATTTTGCCACTGCCTGTGGTGCCGCTCTTTGGAAGGGATCCTTGCCCATTACAGCCGGTGTCCGTGCAGGAGGTGGCCGCGGCGCTCGCGCAGGGAATCGAGCTTGCGGCTTCGCATGGGCGCACTGTGGTAGCGGTGGGCCAGGAGCCTTTGCCACTGCGGACAGTCATTGATCGCATCACCGAGGGTCTTGGGCGCAAGGTTCGGCCGAAGCTGGTGGTGCCGCCTGGACTAATGCGCTTGGGCATCAGGCGGCTTGGGCCGTTGGGCGTGCTCCCGATCTCAATGGACCAGTTGGAGATGCTGTTACAGGGCAACGTGGGCGACCCTGCCCCCTTCTATGATCTGTTCGACCTTACGCCAATGCCGTTTACGCTGGAGAACCTTGCATATCTGAAGCGCAAGGCATGGTAGAGGGCTACGACCTGCCAGCACACTCGTTGCGTGCAGTTGCCCTGGCGTACGCCAACATCTGCGGATCCTCGTGTGCTGGTAAGTGCTCGTGTAACGGGTGTGTCGAGCTTATGTCGGACGCGGGCAGCTGTGGTGCGATTGCGCTAGGTCTGCCCTGTTCGTACTCGAGCAACTTGACAGCGAGTCTTCAAGATGCATAGGGCGGGCCCTGCTTCGCACCCAGCCACGCGGTTATCCGACAAGTAAAGTACAGCCCTTCGTAGCGGGAGGCCTGGGCTTCACGCTGAAAGCGACTTGCACGTTGTTCTATGTGGTAGGTACCAAAGGCCAAGGCTCTTCGCGTAGCAGGCGTGGGTCAAGGGTGTACGGACCGACATCGACAGGCGAGTAGTTCCCTTGCTCTACGGGTGTGCACTCTGTGCAGCGTACGGTGAGAGAACCAGTTGAGATTGCTGAGCCTACGCCATGTGCTATGGTGGTGGGCGCTCCAGAAGGTTGTATATCGCTCCGAGTTCTTCGTAGGCTTTGGCGCGCATCTGCAGACTTGCGGTACCGCGTTAGATGGTTTCGTGCCCAGGCGGCGGGTCGTGCTTTCGGTTCATGTAGCCGCCCATTATCGCCACCAAGATGATCGCCGAGGTGAAGACCGTACGTTCGGGAAGGCTGCAAGCGTGGCCTCAGATCCGCAGCATATGCATCTTCGCGTCGGTGAAGATCACTTCCGCGCCCATGCTGGCCGTCATACGTCCCAACAGAGTCTCGAGCATGAGGTGCCAGGACGTGACCAAATGCAGCGCATTTGCCCGGTGCAGGTTTTCCGCCAGCTGCATGCGCAGCTTTTGGACTCGGCAATCAGTCTTTAGCAGCCCCAAGGGTGTCCTTCACGCGCCAGTGCAGTGTGTAGTATTCCAGTATCTGCTCTGCCTCCTTCAATGATGTCGCCTCCACAGTGGTTAGCAGAAACCACTCAATCCGAGTTGCCCCACCGGTGGACCAAGCTTGAAGGCGCTGCCACCTACAGGCACTGCTCCCACCCGTGAGCGCCCAGCACCCCCACGACCTTTCAGTACTGGGCCTGAACCCAATAAAAGGCACCAGACCCTCTCTGCGCGGCTCCAATCAGCTGAAATGCGCTCAGATGTCCAGACTTCCTGACGGTTCGCTGGCCTTCCCCGGCCTAGCTGAGAGGCTACCGACTGAACTTCTAGCGACGATAACGCACCTCCCCAAGGGCGACCAAGAAGACCCCAGGCCTAAGCTTCGCCCACGTGGCATTGCAGCACGCAGATGACGGGCAAAACACCGATGTGAGCACGCCGCAAGCCCCGACACCACCTTCAAAAACCACGAATAGGCTCCCGTTAACGGGGCATGCGCCTGCCCGTTGGGAAGCCTACCCAACGTCCGCTGACGACCTTCCGCGTATGAAGAAGGTGGGACAATGCGGATTTTCATCCAGATACGCCGATGTGGCGCGAGAATTTTGTGCGCAGAATGCATATTATAGCACCGTACCATGTGGTACATACGCGGCGGTGGGAGGCTTGATCGGAGTCCGTGCTGCCGTAAAGCGTACGCGGCTGGACCCGCCAGCCGCGGCATTCACTGACGAACCCGCCCAGAGGGGCGGCTTGCTTTGAAAACTGTAACGCACTTACTGACGCGCGCACTATAGTGGCGCTTATCGCGGGCGCATACCTCGCTGGCGGGGTTGTAGCGCCTTGGATCAACCCCGACGGCGCACAGGCGACAACAGCGCCGTGTGATGGTGGACGATGCTATGGAGGCTGTGGCTATGGGGGTGCCGACTGGCTGTGTGGCGTTTGCGCGGTATTCCCCGAACATGATCCTGCGGATGGTTGCGGGTATATGGAAGAAGATCTCGACGGCGACAGTGAAGACGAGGTGATGTGCGTCCAAATCCGCTGCGGTAGTAACTAACCTTAGATGAGGCAGACACTGCTGTTACCACTGTTGTTACCGCTGCTGCTAACGACCTGCCAGAAAGATGGAGGTCGCGACGGACAGGGCCCTACGACGCGCGACTACCAGCCGATAGACCTGTCAGATTTCCCGGATAAAACGAGTCTGTCAACTCTCCCAATTGAAGTCGGTAGTGTCCAGTGGTATCCACCACCTGACAGCATCCCTTCGGTCACAGATCCCCGCTTCATCATATATGATGAACCGCAGGACACACTGTTCTGGATGTTGGATGCGCTTCGTGGCGGGTACCTGGTCGGCGTAGCGGAGGGACACCCAGACGAGATGCTTGGTTGGGCAGCCGATGTAGCGGTCGGCGACAGCCTCGTGTACTACTTGGATGGGAGTTACAGGCATGTTCGCGCCTATACTTTTGAGGGCCATCTGGTAGACATCATCGGTGGCCCTGGGGCAGGACCGGGCGAATTAGGCGCGTTTCCAAAGCTTACCGTTACGGGTACAGGCAACAATGTGCATGTGGTGGTTGGGTCCGTTCCGCGCAGCGTGTCGGTGTTCAAGAAGAGCCTGGATGGCAGCCATGTATTCCAGACATCATTCAGGGCTAGCGTTGAATTCCATAATGGCGAGATGTGCGCGATGCAAGGGCACGTTTACACCACAGGATACTCCGAAGACCACGAGGGTGTAATCCACAAACACACGTTGGAGGGGAAATACGTCTCATCATTCGGTGTGGGCTCCAGGCACCCCCAATTCATTATTCGAAAGACTATGTCCGACTATGGCAGCCTGGAGTGCAACGAGACGCATCGCATTCTTCTGTTTACCCAGCCCAGCGCTCCGATAGCGACCGCATTCACCGAGTCGGGAGACATGATCTGGCGGATCAGGTTTGGAGATGCACGAATAGGACCAAGACTAGTGCTGAATGATAAGCAAGGCGATCCGAGAGGTATCGTCCCCCTACCCTTGCCTGTTGTTGGTGAATCGAAAGATATCGAGATTATGGGGGGAGCGCGCGGAGACTCGTTCTGGCTGGCTCGTCTTGAAATGCGGCCCAAGGAAGCCCAATATCGTTGGGCGCACCACTTCTACAAAGTGGATGTGTTATCGGGACGGGGCGAGTATCTGGGGACGCGTCCGGTCAAATCAAATAAGGTGGCAAGGCGTGTGCGGGCCATAGATCAGGAGTATCTGTACACTACCCAATCCGACCCGTATCCTCAATTGGGGATCCATCCTATACCAGACACAACACGGTGACGGACACGGCGGCGGACGGACATCGCAGAAATAAGAAAAAGAAAGGGAGGGTACTTCTTTTGGTGTTATCCACGACATTTGTATTAGCAGCCTTAGGCGTTCTGCCTTTCCCGGCCATCACGGTCCAGTGGCCGGATGCGCACCACGAAGACTCAACGCAATACACGCCATCATTCACGGGGCCGCTGGAACACGAGCTCGTCTTGGTGTATTTCGGTTCTGCGGCCTGTGGGTGGTGTAACGATCCCGCTTTGCCTGGCGTGATTGACAGCGCGAAGGTCGCTGTGCGTGAGCACGCCGCAGTACGTGGTGCGTCATTTTCGGCGGTGGGCATCGCCATAGACTGGGATACAAGAGAGGGGGTGGGACATGTGGATAGGGTCGGTTACTTTGACGAGATTGCCACCGGGCGCAGTCAATACGGGTTGGGTGCGCGTACATGGTCGCACCTGCTGGATGGGATGCCTCAGGTGTCTGTGTTGGAGCGCATGGCGTTGAATTCCGATGAAGGACCCAACCAGCGCTTTATGGAAAAGGAGCTGATTCGCTATACCAGCTTGGCCGGTATCGCTACCTGGGTCAGGCGGGGCACCCCGACACCTGTGGGAGCTAACTAAGGGGCGCGTGACGGTAAGTCACGCATCCGTAAGCCGCTAGGACTACGTGCTGTGCGCTATGTATGGCGGCTCTGGCCGTATCGGGTCCAAGTGGGTAAACTGGCGTTTCCAGGGCGGTCTAGGCGTTTCGGGTCGCACATACGTGAGGAGCACGGCACCGGTCGGTTCGTAGCGGAAAGCCCGAGGTGGCCTTCCGCATGGATGCCTGTACGACCGCCTGACCCCTGCGGCTCCGTAGCACACTCGGTACCCAACCCCATCAGCCAGGCAGGAAGTGGATAACCTATGGGTTGGCCAGATTGCGCACTCCACAGCGGGGGCATAAACTATCCGTCTGGAAGCCTGGATATTTGAACGCAATTCAGCTGAATGGTGCTCCGCAGAGGCGGTTTGACGCTGTTTGTTGGCTTTAGGCTGGGTGTTGCAAGGTCGTGGGAATGTTGGGCGGCGGAGCTTGGCCAGCGCCGTTTCGATTGGGTTAGCGGGACAGCCTAGCGCGCGAATCCTTGCGAGGGCAACAGATCTCAGAAGGCGCAGGAGTGGACCCTTCGCGAAGGAATGCTCAGTCGCGTGGCGGGCGCGGCAACGCGGGCTGAGCTTCTACAGCTTCTACTCCACAACCGTGAAGGAGGCAGCAGCGATAGTACGCTCCCACACGATCGCCAGCGACCCTCCTTCGGTCGTGACGTCCACAAACTCGAAAGTGAATTGGTCCACAGACACGGAAAGCTCATCTAGGGTCATGGGGGCACGCAGAACATCCATATCCTCTGAGTATCCATAGGCGCCCCAGATGCCCGGCCCCTCTTCCCGGCCGGACTCTTTGGCTTGGTGATTGGAGAATATGAGCGTCCACTCGTCTTCAGCCAAGTCGACAAATACGCTGTATTCGCCTGCTGGCAGCGTGCCGGTTGAGAATTCCAGGTTGGCTTCCGTATTGAAGCGCGTAGACTTGTTGGCTCCAGCACGCCAGACGGGGGCTTGTCCGGTGACCCGGTCACCGTAAGTATCTCCAGAACCAAAAATGCCGGTGCGGCCACGAAGAATCGGGCGGCTGTAGTCAACCGTAATCCAGGCTTCTCCGATTTGCGTGGCGGATTCGCCCCGTGGGGACGCGGGCCGCTGGGCCTGGGCTAAGTCCGCGCAGAGTAGAAGGACAGCGATTGCAGATGCTAAGGTGTAGACTCGCATGGCAATGGGGACGGTGTTGAAGGTTGCAAAAGGGCAAGGCTCATTTATGCCGTTGTCCGATTGTGGTTCCCGCATCCTGTTGCCACGCCTGCACGCACCCGGTCATTCTACTTCGCCCGACATGCCCGCGGCTCAAGCAGGTGCACATGTTGTTTTCCAAGGCTCAAGTGGGATTGTCGGACCGGCGACTGGGTTGGGAGGCGGATCAGGGGGCAAGTCTGGCGCGAGGCGCGGATTATGGCTTACGACCCGAGTTGGCCCGCGGAAGCAGGCCGTGCTTGCACTGAGTACGAGGCTTTCTAATAGTGCGCGCGATGCCCCAGTGAGTGCGCGTAGCACGAGGTTGACGGCAGCTCAATGCCGCGGAACAGTCTTGGAATGGGCACCGCAGCGTTTGGGCACATGCAACAAGGGTCGCAGGGTTCCACCTTACGCCAAGGGCATCCTGTGCCACAGGCGCTCGGGGTAGGCAGAACGGGCTGCTCCACCTTTCGTGTCCGATCACTTCCATAGGTAGACGCAGGCTCAAAGGGCTCTTAACGGGCCCGGCATGGGTGGCCATTGTTGGCTTGTGGGCGCTGCAATGGCCTCCTTGTTTTCCACGAAGTCGTGCTGCTCGGGGCTGCTGTAATGCATCTGCCGTATTGTTGGTCTGCTCCGCCCCAGCGCCACAGTAGAAGTTCCGCTCCCGCGGCTCAGGGCGTCCCTTTTCGCCGTACTCTCACGTCCAGGCCTGCAGGGGAAAATTATTCTCGAAGAATCGATATACATGTGACACTTACGGGATTACAGATCGTAGATACTCTTGAATTGACGACGTCTCAGGCATAACGACGTAGGCATGTGGGTAGCCCAACAGAGCAGGGCTACGTGCGGTGCCGGGTCAGGAGTGCAGCCAGAGCCTCAGGTGCCTGGGGCCTTGGCTGCGTTTGCTTTGTAAAACTTGTTGTTCTGTTGATACAAGCATCCCTCCCGCGCCACGAGCCAATGCGTAGGTGGTTGCGTGCAGCCATGCCGCCCTTATAGACCAGGCAGGATAGCGAGCGCCGTTAATGCGCCATGGAGTTGCGTGCCCATGGCACTTGGGGCTCCTCTCGGGGTGGAGCTCGCACGTCATCTGCCTATGTGACACTTCGGGCGCAGTACGCGTACCATCTACTTACGCAGTGGCCCGTTCGAATCCGTGCCAGCGCGAGAGGCGGTTGCCTCCAATAGCAGTGACCTGGAGGAGGGGCGTTTATGTACCACACCGTGCGCATTACCCTGACCCTAGTGGGAGTCCCCCACCACCGGTGAATCCGCTACGCATCATCCTGCTGCATGCGCTTTGTGCGCTAACCCCTGCTGTGGGGACGCTGGCCCAGGTGCGGCCCGACTCGCTGTTGCCGGAATCGTTGCTCCTAGGTCCAAGGCAGGATGTAGGCTTTGAGTCACCGGATGCGGAGTCGGGCCCGGTGGATTCCCTGCTCCATTTTGATCATGACCTGACAACGACGCTGTCACTTCACGCCGGGTCCTTTGTATACGACTTCGGCGCTCTTGGCTGGCCGGCTGGATGGAGCTATCTGGGCGGAAGCCCGAACATCGTTGCGGCTTACTGGCACGGTATACCATTTGACGACCCGCTGACAGGGCGCGCGCGCCTAGATCTGCTGCCCACCGCGCTTCTGCACACCCCGGCGGTGGTCGCTGGGGGGTACGGCCGACCCGTTTCCGTGCACACGCAACTTCGTTCGTTTCATAACAGACGGCCGCGGACGGAGCTCCACTATCAGGCGGGCGACAACGGACTGCAACGCGTGACGGCGATGCATGCGCAGCAGATGCAGAAGACGATCTTAGGAACCACCGGCACGCTGCAGGGACTGTTTGCGTATGCCGGGGCTGCCCATCGGGGTGAGTATCCGGGTAGTCGGCTTAAGCGGATGAGGCAGGTGATGGTAAGAAGCCGATTCAATCCAGGAGCCTGGTCGCTGGAGCTCCTGTATCTGCACAACCAGCGCCGCCTGGGGGCGCACGGGGGCGTTGTGCCCGTTCCCTCGTATGCTACGGTGTACAACAGGCTTATTGCTTCGGTGCGTGATGAACGTGCTGTGCGACGGGATGTCCGGCACGATGGGTCCTTGACGCTGCGCATGGCATTGGCGCAGGATATGTCGCCCGTGACCGTCCAGGGCTGGCACACATACGCTAGGTTGCGCTACACCCAGTCGGCTCAGAACACCACTGAAGTGACGCAAAGCCGCTGGGGGGTTCGCGTGCGCCAGCGTTTCCATTGGGGTGCGCACCGCATGCGTGCGATAGCACGCGCTGTTGTACAGGATGGACGCTTCGTGTGGCATGCGTCGCTGCGCGACTCGGTCAGCATAGGTGGAATAAGGCTTACGGAGGAGGTGAGTGCTCGTGCTGAGGGCAGCAGCGTCGTTTTAGGTTTCCGCGGCGCGGTCTCCTATCGAAGCCACCTTTTCTTACAGGCGCATATGGCCAGCGTGACGCCTTCGCGCGTTATGACACACGGATTCGGGCAGACGGTGGATCCTTTGCCTGGTGCGCCGACGGGCCGTACCATGCTTGCGCGGCTGGGGGCGAGCGCCACTTGGGGTGCACTCAGTGTCGAAGGATTCGTGTTCGGGAGCCTGAGCCGCCGCGTGGCGGAACTCTACGGCGCACGTAGCGACAGCCTCGTCGTCCGTTCCAGCCAGAATGGCGTGCGAAGAGCGGGAGCTGCCGTAGACCTTGGCGTTAGGCGAAGGGCAAGGCGCGGATTCTATGCGCAGCTGCAGGGACTCTGGGTTGCACCCGGTAGCGGCGAGACGACATTGGGAGCGGCCATCCTGCCGCGCCTTTCGGGGCACGGGCGGCTTGGTATCCGCTACACGTTATTTCGGGGAGATTTGGCACTGAACCTGTTCATTCGTGCGCGGCTGTGGTCAGAGATGGCAAGCCGAACACTGCATTCGCCTACGGGTCTACTGGTAATTCCTGAGGATGAGACACTTTTTGAGGCTGGGCACCGCCTTCCTGCGTCCGCCGCTGTGGATGTGGTTGCTGAGGCTGGCGTGCGAACAGCCGTGCTGTTTGTCGCTTACGAGAATGTGCTTAGCGGTACCGTCCTAATGGCAGGGAATCAACTCATTCCAATTTACCCGTTACCGGCTACGATTCTGCGGTTTGGCGTTTTCTGGCCGATTGAGAACTGATCACTGGGGTCGCACCAGCGCTACCTGAGGAGCGTGGCCCCACGGTCCCTTTAAAGCCCGCAATTCGTTCTTACCCCCCAGCGGGCGGTGCTCATTCGTTGCCGACCATCCCAAACGACCAAACGCATCCACATACCCTTGCAGAAACAGACGTTGCTAAAAGGTGCCCTGGACGCCCTGACTCCCCCTGCCGCGTCCGGACAGCTTCGTTCACCAGCTGCAGGAGTAGGAAAACGCTCGCGCAGAAGAGTCCTAGGAGCCTGCGATGCAGTAGCACCCGTTATGCATGGTGGCGGTGCTTGCTGACGTGGCATCTTTGGAACAGTCACCCCGTACCCATTGCATATATGCATCTTTATGATTGTAGGTACATATATGTGTGTGTTAGCGCTACCTGCCGACCCTTAAGCCCATGCCAACAACGTTTCGCCCGTATGCACCAGAGGATCCAGTGGTGATGCCACCATCGCTCCGGGACTGGCTTCCAGAGGATCATCTGGCCTTTTTCGTGTCTGACTTTGTAGACCGCGCGGACCTTGCGCCCTTTTTTGCTCCATACGAGGGGGATGGGCGCCGCAATAGACCCTATCATCCTGCCATGATGTTGAAGGTGTTGATCTACGCTTATGCCACAGGGGTCACCTCATCGCGGCAGATTGCGCAGAAGTTGGAGACTAATATTGCCTTCCGTGTACTGGCGGCCAATAACATGCCGCACCATCGTACGATTTGTGCGTTCCGGCAGCGTCATTTCCAGGATTTCCGTGCTTTGTTTGTTCAGGTCGTCGTGATGGCACAGAAGTCTGGATTGATTGATTGGGGGAAGGTTGCGATTGATGGCACCAAAGTTAGGGCGAATGCGAGTAAGCGTAAGGCGATGAGCTACGCGCGAATGAACAAGGAGGAGAAGCGGCTGCAGTCAGAGGTTGACGCGCTGTTGGGGCAGGCGCAGGAGGAGGATGAAGTAGACGACGCGTTGTTAGAATAGGAAGTGCGTGGCGACGAGTTGCCGCCGGCGCTGTCTACTCGCGCAGGTCGTAAAGCCGCTCTTGATGCAATGGAGACGGAGCGCACGCGTGCGAGCAAGGCGGTTGGCAGCAAAAAGCAGGGGATTGACACGACACAGCCCACCGAGGCAGTGGATTCGTCCTCATTGTCTCCAGAATTGCCGACGGATACGACCGACCTGTTCGTAGAAGTCCCCGCGGATAGCAGTGTGGAGGAGGAGATTGCACGCAGGCGGAAGAAGCTTGCCAACATCCGAAAGGCCAAGTCCAACTTGAAAGCCAGACAGCGGGAGAGGGATGAGGCTAAGGGGCGCGAGCCGGGTCAGAAGCGCAATCCGAAAGGGGGTCCAGCGTACAAGCGTCCGTTCGGGGAACCCGAAGCCAAGGCACAAAGCAAGTTTACCGATCCCGAAAGCCGCATCATGCTGACGAGCCAGGATGGCTTCCAGCAAGGTTACAATGCACAAACGGTAGTGGACGGGCGCAACCAGTTAATCGTAGAAACACGCGTGACTAACTAGGCTACAGACCAAGATCAGCTTTTGCCGATGGTAACGGCCACCCAAGATACCTATGGTCAGCAGCTCGCTATTGTGATAGCGGACGCAGGCTATTGCAGCGAGGCCAATATCACCGCGTTGAACACCCGCGGCATAGATGGCTATATCGCCGTCGGTCGGGAGACCGGGAAGGTGGTATCCATCAATCCAGAGACACGGCCCGCTACGGCACGCATGTGGGACAAGCTGCGTACGAAGGAGGGGCGCGCGGTCTACCGCGAGCGCAAGTGGCTCTCCGAGGCACCCAACGGTTGGATAAAGTCTGTCCTCGGCTTTCGACAATTCATTGTTCGGGGACTGAAAAAGGTTGCTGGCGAGTGGGACCTGGTGTGCTTAAGTCCGAGTCTGAGAAGGCTATTTGCAATGCAGGTGGCAAATGTGACGTAAAGGCAACAAACATCAGGTGAAGAGGGCTGCTCCAAGACAAGAAAGGGCTGCCAACGGACATCATTTGCCTTGGGCTGTACGGCTGACCTGCAATCCGGCCCACGAAAGCAAATGTGATCGTTCCTACGGCTCAGGCCCCTAGATAAACCCAAGAGCAGGACAACCTCGCGCGTTAATTGGGCCATTAAGCCGCCACACTAATTCCGAGGCGAACTTGATTCATTCTTAGCTGACGCATAGCGAGTGCAGTATGCAGAATCCGCCAGATTGGCTACCAGAAGAATGCCTGTGCAGGTACATAATGCTGCGTGCGCCTACATCAGTTTGGGCTTATAGGTGAATTTCAGCATAACGTAGCGGCCTAGCGATTCGATGCGTGACTCTTGGATGTAGGTCGCGGCATTTGTAAAGGTGACACCCTGATTCTGGTTTAGCACGTCATTGACCTCGAGTCGCAAGTTCCCCCTCCCGGCTAAGAGCAGACGAGACAGCATCAGATTCCAAAGGGCCATATTCTGGCTGTCGTCAAAGATATCGCGGTCTAGTATTCGGTAATGCAGCGAGGTCTCGAGCAGCCAGTTGTCGTAAAGATGCCAGCTAACCTCGGCGTTGATCCTGCTGTTGACATAACGCTGATTCAACGCGTCACTGATCGAGTAGCTTACGTTGTTCCAGGTGATCCTGCCACTCGTGGTGACCTCCAGCAGGTCACGGAAATAATAGTCGAGGTCGAGACGCAAGCTGTTGCGCAGCAGTCGGCTCTCGTTCTTTAGATCATTAATAAACTCCGTATCTATCTCAAGGTCTGTTCTACCCCTTATTCCCCACTCCATCCCCAGGAGCCGTATTGGCATGCCAACCCTGAAGCCGCCGTCCGCAGACCAGGTTGCGCCCGAATTGATCGCGCTCACACTCTGACGCAATCCGCTGCCCACCGTCCGCACCCGAACAATGCTGTTGTGCGTATAGGCTGTACCCATGTCAGTGCTCAGAGTGAGTCCAGAATAGCTGGGTTTGAGTGAGTACTGGAGGTTTAGATCATGCCGGTATTCCGGCGTAAGCGAGGGATTGCCCATGTACGTGCGAAGCGGGTTGCTGTTGTCAGCAAACGGTCGCAGCTGTCGGATGGAAGGTTCGCGCGTACTAGTCCTGTAAAAGAGATTCAGAGACCCGTTTCCCCCCAGCTGCTTTTGGCCTACCGCGGTGGGTAGCACATGCGTGTATGTGTTCGTGACGGCCTGATCAATACCCGTGACCGTGCCCCTGCGTCTCGAGTGTTGTGCTTCCAAATCGCCGCTTATCCACCACGAGCGGTCTAGGGAACGCAAGTTGAAACTCACGCCAGAGCGCAGATACTCGTAGTCTTCAGAAAAGCCGTCGCTGAGGACCAAATTCAGAACTTGATGGCCGTCTACGAAGTCGAAATATGTCTTATCGCTTCGTCGGCTGGTTGCCGAGCGCTGCACATAAGCAGAGAGTGTTCGGCCCGAGCGTAAGGGCTGCAGCAGCTCAAAGCGCTGCGAATGTTTGAAGGAACGACTTTGCAGTTCCTGTAGCTGATATAGTTCCTCTCGTGTTTGCAGGTCCCCCAGGTTATAGAGGCGCATCTCCGTGTACAGGTCCGCTGCTTCGCTGGCATCCCGGGCCGTGGTTGTAGCTTCGAAAATGAGACTGCGGCCGTTCTCCGTTATGCGCTTCCGCCAGGTAAGATGCGCGGTGCCGCTCAAGTTGTCGGCCTCATCGTCCAAGGTAGTTGCAGCCGCGTTCTGCAAGATTCCAGACGGATTGGCCGCTCTTTCCAGACCCGTGCGTCCAACAGACGACACCGCCTTAAAGAGACTGCCGCGGAGCACCATGTCGTGCCCTTCGCCTAGATTCACATCCGCGTTCAGAACCACCTCATGGGCCAGATTGCTGGTCCGTCGACTATTTGACTCATCACTGAAGGCTGACACTTCGGAGCCGAAGAGCTGATGGCGCTGGATGGTGCCGTTGCGCGTATTGCCTTCATCCACCAGGAAATAACTGACATTGACCGTAGTCTTAGATCCCAAGTCCCGGTTCGCGTTGAAGCCAGCCCCAAGGGACTCCGAATAGCCGTCGATACCACCCGAGCGGAGATAGGAATTGCCTGCTCTTCCAAAGCTGCCCAACTGCCCCCAGCTGAAACCTGGCTGGTTCACGTTTTCCGCGCTGCCGATAAGGGCAAGCTGGGTGCGGGGGGCAAACCGGAATACGCTGCCCCGTGCGAAGTAGCGCCCCTGATTCAATTGCGCGCCCCCGAGACCGCCTGTGCTCTGTCCGAAAGCACCGCGCTTGGCCTCTTCGGTAAGTGCCAGATTGATGGTTTTCTCCTCCTGCCCGTCGGGCACGCCCGTCAACTCAGCCCGGTCAGATGGCTTATCGTATACCTGAACCTTATCTACCGCATCGGCTGGAAGGTTTTTTGTAGCTATCGACGGATCGTTACCAAAGAACTCTTTCCCCTCCACCATTACATTTTCGACGGTTTCGCCCTGGGCGGTAATCGTTCCGCTTCGATCTACATCGATACCGGGAAGGCGCCGCAGCAAGTCTTCCACCATGTCGTGTGGACGCACCAGAAAGGCCAGGGCGTTGTACTCAATGGTGTCTCCGCGGACTACGAAAGGCAGACGGTCCGCGGTCACTACAAACGCTTCCAGCACTTCGACCTGAACCGGTAGCTGCAAGCGGCCGACATCGACATCCGTATTACGAACGTCAAAATCATGCAACACTGTCTGGTAGCCGACAAACGAAGCCTGCAAAACGTACTCGCCGGCTTCCAGGCGTGGCACCACGAATGATCCGTCACCGCGAGAGGTCGTGAATTGTACCAAGCTCGAGTCCCCACGCATGAGCGCCACCACCGTTGCCTGGACCAGTGCCGTACCAGCTGAATCCGTCACCGAGCCCGTTGCAGCGAAGCGCTGACCATGTGCCACACTGCAAAGAAACAGTGTGAGGAAGGTCATTGAACATCTGAGCGCCATGCACCTGCTCATGGACTCTTCTCTTGTTGTGCACTGCAACTGCTTCCAGCACCGTGTCTCAGAGACGTAGGCAGGCAACTGGCTATGTCCAGCCACAGCTGCCCGCCTTGGTCTACTCGATTCGTTAGGCGCTAAGGGCCCCACAGGATTAATTACCGGGCACGGACGTGATTACAGCTTTTCTGACTATTTCCCATTTTCGCTGGTTCTCGGCAATCACCGATGCTACGCGTTGATCGTATTTCTCGGGGGACATTTCACGTCCTACAGTCGGTTGCGTATGCCGGATAGACGGCACCACATCCACCAGATCGACGGCCTCGGCTGCGTATACCTCGCCGCGTCCGACATTTGTTACCATAAGAATGAGGCCTGGCAAGCCTCCATATAAGCCTGGACCGGCGGAAATAGGTATGTCTGGAGTAAACCATGCTTCCACAACCGCTGAATCCACTATTGCCGTCGCCTTCATGACGCGATACTCCAGATACGTTCGCTCGTCGGTGGTCAACTGCCATGGCACGGAGGGTAGCTCACCTTTGACGATGTACTTGGAGCGGTAGAATTTCCTCGATTCGACGAATGTGTTGGTGTTAAGATCGACATACGTCGAATCAACGAACTCCCATCCCACCTCCATAGAATCAGCTGTACGACTCCCTGGCCTGGCTGTACGACTCCCTGGCCTGAATGATACCCCCGAATCAGGGTACATAAGAGAAGAAGAAGGATCGAATTCCAGGACTCTGGCTAGGCTAAACTCGCCAGAATCAAGAGGCGACCACTTTGGATCGCCAATACCTTCTTTGAGGAACAACTCATTTAGCTGGTCAGTGGGGAATGCCATAGTAGAATAGCTATGGGTATAGCGAACAGTCCCTTGCTGTGCCGAGGCTATCGCAGGCAACAGGATGATTGCAACACAAATCGTGCGGTGCATAACGGTTGGAAGCAGGTGCAAGCGACGGTTATTCGTCCATGCATACCATAGCGATGTTTCCGTTGTTGTCATCTTCAAATCGTCTCTAAACGTCGCAGTCATAACCAACGAGGTAGTCTGCAGATTCGTGTCTATCTTCTTCCGTAGGGTCTCCAGGTAAAATGCACACTGGAACAGCCAGTGATGCTGATCCTGCAAGTTGCCATGCCACCGTCCTATTGGTCAGGGCTCTGATCGGGTCGGCATCCGTCTGAGCCGTTGACGCGACGCATTTTCCGATGTCTGCGTTAGTCGTTGGCACAGGGCCATCTGCTGGAATCGCAAGCGACGAGCTAGCTACGGTCATGATGGCGTAAAGGACGGGTAAAACGAAAGAGGTTAAACGCATGATAGCATGACGTTTGGTGAGCGGTTATCCCAACCAAAATAAATATAGACATAGCAAGACTCCCAAAGCAAACGTTTCTGGCCGTGGGGCCGGGGCTGCACCCTTCTTGGCACAATCTTCACAGTAAGACCTATTGGGTACGGGTGTGCATCCAGGAGCAGCACGACACGGGTGTGGACGAACGGCTATTCGGCTGGCAACTACGCCATTCTGCGGCCTAGTTGTCGTACCAATGAAACCTGTGGCGCGCCTCATGTCTGAAGACCGCACGCACCCCAGAAAGAGCAGCGAAAGCTGTGTCCTGGATGTCATGCAGGTAAGGCCAGATCACCGTGATCGCGGTAGAGGGCCGGGTTTCCACAGGTCTCTGTGCCTTTGAGCGCCGATACAGGGACTGATGGAATGTCGCATCGACTCGCCACCGTCTTTTTCCGTCAACCAGACGCACACATCCCATGGCTACTCATCCTCAACCGAACTTTTTCGTGGGCATTGACTGGGGCTCGACGTCCCATCAGGCCTGTATTCTCGCATCTGACGGCACGGTCCTCGGTGAAAGGGCCTTCCCTCACTCTGGCGATGGGCTTTGCCAGCTCATTGACTGGATCCTCGGCTGCGTGTCTGTTGCGGCACGCTTTATTGCGGTCGCCATCGAGGTTCCGCACGGCCCGGTCGTCGATAGCTTGCATGATCGCGGATTTCAGGTCTTTTCCATCAATCCAAAGCAGTTGGATCGCTTCCGGGATCGTTTTTCCCCTGCGGGCGCTAAGGATGACCGCCGCGACGCTCGTGTATTGGCCAGCGCCATTCGTACGGATCCAGCGTGTCTGCGGCGGACCGACCCACTCGATGACACCGTTATTGAGCTTCGCGATTGCTCGCGCAGGGCCGAGGATCTCAAAAAGGAGCGTACCAGGCTGACCAACCAGATCCGTCAGCAGCTCTGGCGCTATTACCCGCAGTTCCTTGAACTCAAGGTAGATCTTTCTGCCGCCTGGGTCTTGGAGCTCTGGGATCGTGCGCCCACGCCTAAGCGGGCCCGCCGCATAAGGGTGTCCACCGTGGCTAATCTTCTCAAAAAGCACCGCATCCGACGCTTCACAGCAAAGCAGGTTATCGACATCCTTCGGTCCAAACCTCTTACCGTACCTGAGGGAGTTACGGCGTCTGCAACCTCCTATATCGGTTCACTCGTACGGAGGGTCGACCTGATTAGAAAGGAGTTGACCGCGGTAGAGAGGAAGATTGAAGCCATACTTGATTCACTCAAGGCCTGTGCCGAGCCCGCCGATGGCGAGTCCACGCCGGAAAAGCCCGATACTTTGCCGGATGCTACCATTCTCGCCTCGCTGCCGGGCGTTGGTCCCGTAGTCCTTGCCACCCTGCTTTCCGAAGCGTCTGGTGCACTGCAAGCTCGGGATTATCGAGCTCTCCGCTGCTTATGCGGCGTTGCGCCGGTTACCCGACGATCTGGAAAGAAGCGATACGTCGTCCGGCGGCGGGCTTGTCACAACCGCCTGGTAAACGCAGTCTACCATTGGAGTAGAGTGGCCGTCCAGCGGGATCCCGTAAGCAAAGCAAGGTACAGAGCCTTGCGCGCCCGCGGCCATTCACACGGCCGAGCACTGCGCACCGTAGGAGACCGATTACTGCTTGTTGCGTGTGCCATGCTGCGAAATGCCACCGTCTTTGATCCAGACCGGGTAGCGGCCGCTCACGCAAACGGATGACGCGGAAAAGGAGCCTGCACGTGGCATTCTCATATGTAGAAGATATGTCTATCATGTAATACCGTAATCAACATAACGTTTTGATACGCTACCGCGATCTGTAAGCGGAGGCCTTGTTGCTCAGTGTTCCGATGTAGCGGTCCTGTTGGATCTTCACTTGTAGCAGCTAAATGGCGTGGGTCTGCATCGGCATCTCTTGGCCGAGCACCATGCATGACGCTGCCGATGTCCTGGAGCGCGCCTTTACGTCCAGCATGAAAGCGTGGCCAGATGGGACACGAGTGCACGATCGCTTAGCACCTTGTAGCTGCCCGCTGTATGCTGGATGCCCACTTTCTCTGCCATTGCCCGCAAGCGCTCTGCTGTGTGAATGATACTGACAGGTGAGGACAGCTTGGGCATACCGCGAACCGTGTCGCAGCAAAGCCTAGGCGGTTTGCCTATGTCCGCAGTGGACCACCATTAGTTGGAAGAGGGCTAGAAGGGGATTCTGGAGTTTCGTATTCGGGTCCTGGCATCCAAAAGCGCCTCTTGGAGCGTGGGTAGGTGTTGGTGGTTGGGGATAATCTTCCGTTTGGGTTCCAGAAACATGAGTGCCAGCGTCATCCAGCGGTGGACCTGTGCCGAGTTTTCCAACTGCAGACCCGGTCACTCGCTACGTCTCCCTATACACCCTTCTCCATATGGCCTTGACCGCTTCCACCAGGCACCGAGCATCCAGCCCGTGTGCCCAGATCAAGACCCCGGTAACGGATGACCCGATTGGCCTCTGAGCCCCACTTTTTCCCTGAAATGGCCTTGCTTAAATGGTAGGAAGTCCCCCCCCCCCCCCCATCAACAGGCCATACGCCTGCCTCCCAGCCATCTCCCACAACGGCCGCCCACGACCTCCCGCTTATGAATAAGGTAGGCTTCGCCTATGTACTTTGGTCATTAATCCCAAAGAAGAAGTCGCCGCGGTGGTGGCACAGAGTCTATAGGTCTGAGATCGATACTTAGGCAAGATCACAAGTAAGCCTGAAGAAGGCTCCCGACACAAAGCGCGCGGAACACCAAGGCCTCAATGGCACCTGGCGTATCAGCCGCGCTTGGACGTGGGCTCAGCCGCTGCCTGCCATCTTCGTGTGCCCACGAACCTGCCGACCCCGCAGCAGGACGGATTCTGTTGCTCCCGTGCCATGCGCCGATAAGAAGAACACCTACGTTGCAACCCTTGCTGTGTCGGCCAGCCCACCGAAATCCGACCCGGTCGGCTGCGATGCGACTAAAATTCGCATCGCGTTGCAAGTACCCGGGGTGGGACTCGAACCCACACGTCCTTGTCGGACAACGGATTTTGAGTCCGTCGCGTCTACCGATTCCGCCACCCGGGCAGGCGTTTGGTACTACGGCAAGCCTATACGTTGGATCCGTACAGCGCCATGAAACGGATGGCAGCCTCGATGCCTTGCTGAAAGCGATCCACGCCAAAATGCTCGTTGGGAGAATGGATAGCATCCGAGTCAAGGCCGAAGCCCATCAGCACGCAGTCTAGCCCCATCAGCTCTTTGAAGTCAGCGACCACCGGAATGCTGCCTCCGATGCGTACGAAATGAGGCCGCTGCTTGTATACGGCATTTAGGGCCTGGGCTGCTGCCTCCATCGCCGCGCTGTCCGTGTTCACTAGCACCGGTACCGCACCATGCAGCTCCTGGACGCTGACCTGCATCGTGGCCGGCGCGTGCTCCTCGAAATGTGTTCGGATCTTGCAGCCGATGTCGGCTGGATCCTGGTCCGGCACCAGACGCATCGAAATTTTCGCGCTGGCTCGCGAAGGGAGTACCGTCTTGGCTCCTTCGCCCGTATAGCCGCCCCAGATGCCGTTGCAGTCAAGTGTAGGGCGCGAAGTGGCCCCCTCCAGGGCCGTAAACCCTGCTTCGGTACGCAAATGCTGCACGCCAACCTCTCTTGCCCATGCGCCTTCGTCAAATGGCAGCCGGGCAAACCCGGCGCGCTCGGCCAGCGACAGGGGCCGGACATCGTCGTAAAACCCGCTAATCGCGATGCGATGATCTGCATCATGCAGTCCCCCGATTAGGCGTCCCAGCACGTTGATCGGATTCTCAATGGCTCCGCCGTACGTGCCCGAATGCAGATCCCGGTCTGGACCGGTAAGCGAAACCTCCACGTACGCCATGCCGCGCAATCCGCATGTGATGGATGGCACGCCCGGTGCGAACAAGGCGGTATCGGAAATCAGCACGACATCAGCTGCTAAGCTGTCCGCGTGGCCGCTGATGTAGGGGGGCAGATGTGTGGAACCAGATTCTTCTTCCCCCTCTAAGATGAACTTCATGTTTACCGGTGGGCTGCCCTCTGTCTTGACGTATGACTCCAGCGCCTTCAGCCAGATAAAGAGCTGCCCCTTGTCGTCGCAAGCGCCACGCGCATAGATCCGACCGTTGCGCACCTCCGGGACAAAGGGTGGCGATATCCACAGGTCCAAAGGATCCGGCGGCTGCACATCATAGTGCCCGTACACCAGGATGGTAGGCTTAGCACGTGGTCCAGCAGATTGGCCAACCACGATGGGATGTCCGCCGGTATGATGCGCGCGAGCACCCGTTGCCCCCAGCGATGCCAGATGGCCTGCAAGCCACTCGGCAGCACGCGCCACGTCGTCACCAAAGGCCGGGTCCGTGCTGACCGACGGAATAGAAAGGAGATCGAACAGCTCGGCCAGGAACCTGTCCTGGTGCGCTCTAGCGTAGTTTAGTGCATTCTGCATGGCTGCTCTCGGGGATTTACGGTGATGGATTACAGCTCGCTTTCATCGCGCCAGCGCTGCAGTCTCCAGGCGTCTGTGCTGTCGTTGCGCACAAGAAGGAAATTAACGTTGCCGTCCCCCCGAAACACCTCGCCGCCCTCTAGCGACACCGTCAGGTTGAAGCTGCGCACTACGCGCGTGCGCACATGCGGCTCCAGCTCCTGCTGATTAATCACTTGGTTCCACTGGAGCTGCACCCCTACGGCGTTTCTTAACAGGCGTCGCGTGGTTTCCAGCTCTTGTATGAAGGACCACTCGCGTTCGATGCCTGCATCAAAGTCGGTATAGAGGAACACGAACGCCGAATCGATCAGCGGCTCGTACAGGGTGATGTCGCGCAGCTCGTAGGCGCTCTGAAATGCCGTGAAGTACCCGTCAATCGTGGTGGGATCACCCAGAAGGTGCGCATAGGGGTCACCGTCTTCTAGGCTGGGGGCGAACGGGTTACAGCCGAACATCACAAACAGGACGGAGACAGACAGCCTGCGCATGACTGGGACTCACTTGGCGAATTCCGCTTTCAGGTCGCTCCAGGATGCCACCCCGCCCACTTCCTGGTCGGTCCAGCGCCTGAGTGCCCACAGACCGTTCTCATCGGGCTCCATCTCCCAGATTAGTCGGCCCTGCAGAGAATCGGGGACACCCGCACGCAGATGCCGGATAACCAGAAGATAGTTCGCATCCATCTTGTAGTGGCGGTCCCCTATTTCTTTCGCGACGTTGTTAAGCCGCAACAGGTGACCACTGCCTCGACGAGCCGCTTCAGAAATCGTGGTGTAATAACTGTTTTCCTCGGCATATCCCCAGTCGGCCCACAGGGACGGATCCCGTGCCTGTGCGATAGCCGTGGGCACATACTCCAGCTCCATATGCATCGACCTGCGATAGCTGAGGCTGTTCAGCTCCTGGATGGCTGCCTGGATGTTAGCAATCACCGCGTCGGGCGAATCGGGTTGGATAAACGTGCCTCCCTCACCTGCCGGAGGTTCCGGCATCCGCGGTGCGAAGATTTCGCATGCTCCTCCTGTCACCAGGAGCAGGCTGAGCGCCACCATGGCGCCATTACGCAGCCAGGGGCGCATAGCATTCCTCGAGAACTTCCTTGCCGCACCGAGCGTCCGGCAGCATCCCGGTGATACGGTCGATGACCTGATCTAGCTGCGCATCCGGGCACGACGCGCCAGCCGTCAGCGCAATACGAACAGGGCGCTGTTGGGGCATCCAGTCTTTCGTCACATGCCGCGTCTGGGCGGCATAGTTAAAATGGCGAATCGCCGACAAAGAAAGGATCTCCTGCGCATCACGGATGAAGTACGTCGGAACAACCTCCTGGCAGAGGCTTGCGAGTTGGCTGGTGTTGGAGGAGTTATAGCCCCCTACGACGAGCGCCAGATGCGCAGACATCGTCAAGAGTGCACGGGTCGCCTCCTGATTCTCGTGCGTCGCATAGCAGAGCGTGTCACTGGTGTCAGCGAAATGCTCTCGGATCGCATCCGCGCCGTATCGTCGCACGAGAGCCCGGCGCAATTCGGCCCCAACCGCCACGGTTTCGCGGTACAGCATCGTAGTCTGATTTACTACGCCGATACGCTTCAAGTCTTTGGCTGGGTCAAAGCCGGGGCTGTGGCGATCAGCAAACCGCTCAAAAAAGAATTCTCGCTTCGCCTCTTGTGCAATGATGCGCCCCAGGTCCCGGGCCTCGTCTATGTCCCGCACCACAACTACCGGGGCCTGCTGCCGCGCATGCGAAAACGTGGCTCGCGTTTCTTCGTGATACCGTTTGCCGTGTACCACGATGGTAAAACCTTTGCGGCCGATCTGGTCGGCTCGGCGCCATACCTTGGTCACAAAAGGGCAGGTCGTATCATAGGTCTTGACGTTAAGCCCGCGTTCTGCCAGAGACTGCTTGATTTCCAGCGTGGTCCCGAATGCCGGGATCAGGACAATATCATTGGGCTGCAGCTCGCGCAGCGGAATTAGTTCTTTTCCGGTTGTGGTCCGCAAGAACCGCATACCTCGCCGCCGAAGGTCGTTATTGACATGAGGATTGTGAATCATCTCCGACAGCATGAACTGGCGGCGCTGTGGATGCTCGCGCAGCGTCCGGTAGGCTATCTCTATGGCCTTCTCCACGCCGTAGCAGAATCCGAAGCTTCGCGCCAGACCAAAGACGACCGGACCGAAGTCCAGGATGGTGGGGGACTGGTCTCTTTTGCGCGGATCGCGCGCGGCGCGCGCCTGTTTGACGGCGCTCACGATGCCACCGCGGTAGAACTGGGGGATGTTGAATTTTCTGGCCACAGCTCAGCTCATACGCCCGCGTTCGAGCGCTGGTTCAGCTGGACTAAGGCAGATAAGACAGCCAACTTTGCTACTCTTGCTCTTGAATTGTAACAGTTGGTGCAACGACCATTGCCTAGCCATGCATCGACGTCAAAACTGACCACCGCTCTTCTTCCGTAGCCACGCATGATGTGGCAGGCTCAGCTGCTATCCCCTAGCGATGCCCGGGTGGATCGTAGACGGAGCCACCAACACTGACGATATGTTGCGCCCCGTCATTCGGGCCTATTCTCGATAATAACTAGCTGATTACCCACGTCGCAGTTGGTACATGTCAGAAAGCCGGTGATTACCTTGCATGAGTGGCCGTGTAGCAGTCAGGTCAAGTGCGCGCTCAACTGCGACCATGATTGCCTGGCGGAGCGGGCCAACCACCACAACGCGTTACGCTTTGGAGGTGAATAGGCGCTTCTTTTCCATGTTACGTCTACGTCGGTATCGAGCCAGGCAACGTTACTGCGACACTATCTGCCACAGCCGGACGGTTCCGTCGGGCAATTCAGTCACAAGGCGCGTACCGTCGGGCGACAACCCCACGGAGGCTCTCCCAATCATGGCGCCCACGAGCCGGCCCACCTCGTTGACCCGCGGCCACATCCACTAGGCGGAAGGTACAGTCATTCAATTCAATGACCAAGCGTGTACCGTTGGGCGAAAATGCTTAGGATGTTACATGTATCCAGGCGGGCGTAGTCCACATCGGTTGGCTAGCAGCCGGGTGTGTGATCACCAGCGCCATCAGTATGATCGCTACGCATAGCATGCGACGATATCGCATGCGGAACGCTCCAGTTAGCCGGTATAATTGTCCAGTGCAGTCGAAATAGAGGAGCATGGAACGGGCTGCAGAGGTTTGACACTTCATGGTCGAATCAAGGGTTCGGATTGGATGATGCGGTAAATGGTGGCACGCAAATGTTAGTGGTTTGGTTATACGCCTTGAGAGGCCCACGATCCCAGCCCGCACTGCAACACCGTTACCAATCGCTAGTTGACCACGTACGCCCTCAATGGCAAACCGCCCGCACCGACAATCCGACTCCCAATGAGCCTCTTGCAAATTGCATTTCTGGCTCCTCCTCCAGCACCAGCAATCGGCGCCTAAATGTCACGTGCATTACGGGGATTGGAGCAATAGAGATCCCAAGGCGATAGACGTACACCAGAATCGTTGACTAACGCAGTGAGGTTGACCTCAAAAAGACAGATTTCGGGCCTTAGCGATGACAATTACGCATACCTATCCCACTACACGTGCCACTACAACCGCAATTCTGTGCGCCGGTGAAGCCAGTTAGCACACAAGGCGCGTCATTTGGTCGATCGTCAACGCGAGTATGCCGAACCCAAGATGACATAGCACCTTCGCATGACCACGTACGCGAATATGGCGACCGCCATATTCGTCCTTGAGGCGACCAAAGACGCGCTCGACGGTCGAACGCTCGTTGTAGCGTACGCGCTCTGGTGGTACCCATCCGGCCGCACGCTGCGCCTTCGCCTCACGCTTTTTCGCCGCCTTACGTGCGCGTGTACGCGGGTTCGCATCAATGATCGGCACATGCCCAAGACTCTCGCTGTGGAGGCGTATCTCCTTCGCATCATAGGCGCTATCCATCACATCATACAAATTCGTGACCCGCTTCGCAGACTTCGTAGCCAAGGGAATGGCCACCTGACTATCATGCACCGACGCAGACGTTACCAGGTAGCTGATTGGTACACCCCCGTCGGCCACATCTGCGTGCAGCTTATAGCCGTTCCAGCTCTGCCGTTAACCTTTGGCATTGCGCTTAGCGCCTCGGTTACACTCCCCGGGCAAATCTTCTTCCATCTCCGGCAGACTCATGTCCAACTGACGTACAAGGCGTCGTTGCTCTTTTGGAGGTGTTTCTCCCTTACACGGTTGATCATGCGTGTCTTTGGCCAGCGCGGACTTCTTCGTAGCAGGGCGCTCGCGCGCCTTAATCGCCGTAGAATCACGTGAAAGATGTCCGACGATCTCTCCTTCGTAGGACTCGTCGATCAGTGCACGATGCACCTGATCGGGCAGACACGACTGCGCAAACTCCCCGAAAGCGCGTGAAAAGGTCGACTCGCTGGGAACCTCGTGTAGATGCGTCCACCCACAGATGCGGCGCAGCTGTGGGTCCGAGCGAATCCGTTCGATCAGCGCGCGTGTCGTATCGATGTTGTAAACCGCCTTAGCAACAAACGCCCGCGCAAGCGCCGCACGACTCTTCCGCGGACGCCCGCGCAAGGCCTTCGAATCATCGTCAATAAAGCGCTCAACGCGAGCGATCTCCAACACGCCCAGTAGCTTCTTCTGCGGCGCGGTCAGAGAACCGAGCAGTTCCTCCGCAAAGGAGAAGAGCATCACTTGGCGACTTATCCAAGAACATAGCTTCGCTGCTCCAGTGGACATGGCTGTCCCGTTATGTTAGGGATTGTCTTCGCCCAACACCACGACCTCGCTCAACGCCACATTGCTCGGATCACACCAAGCCCCTCGCGCACGTTCGCGGGCTTTTGCTGGACGACTCCGTCCGGTTTGCGCATACATGCTTCGCGCTCCAGACACAGCGCGTATTTTACTGCGCGGCACCAATCAAGTTGCATTGTTGCTTCGCGATCCAGTAACTACCCAACATTCGCGATCAGGCCCGCTCCCCCACAAGGTATACCCTAACGGGCGCTTACTATTACGATACCCACAACGGAGGTACCACCTCTTCCCCCGCGCCTGCGGAGGGAGTACTGGCCGTTTTTCGGGCTTTTGCAAGAGGCTCCCAATGAATATTGGTGAATACCGATACCTGCGCGAGCTACCAGCCATTGGTGCCCCCGCAAAGGGAAGGATACCCCAATCAGCCTACAACTAAGGATACCGCATAGCATAGCCGTAGAGGACCGTACCAGGATAAACGCAGGGCAAACCTCCCGCGTTTAATGCAGCCTACGGGACAGTTGACGTGGAATCGTGTCCCAATCCTATGGGGCATGGATAGCTGTCTACAGGGTCTCCAACTGCAGATAGTTGGATGCACATACTGCCTATATCCATCGACAGCCGCTGCTTCACCATTGTTTAGTGGATGCTGGTCAATAAGAGCACCCAACCGTTGACGCTGCCCATGCAGGCGAGAGCCGCCGCTACCGTGGCCAGCGGCGCTCGCACCACCAACTTCAATAACGATCGCCATAGTGGATGTGCCCACGCAGGCTGCGGAGCAGAGTCCCTCGATGCCAACGGAGTGGCAAGAGCGAATGGTAACGGCGGGCCCGAATTCCCGAGCCTATAGGCGCCGGCTGACGCGCGGCTGCATCGTCGCCTGAAAATCGGCGAAACAGTCATCCAAGATGGCCTTGCGGGCGCTGCGCATAAGCCAGTGATATAGTAACAGATTCTGTACAGACGCCAACTGAAGTCCCAGAATCTCCCGCGCCTGAAACAGGTGGCGCACATACGCCTTCGAGAAATTCTGGCTGGCATACGCGTCCAGTCCGGGATCCAAAGGTGAAAAGTCCCGCTCCCAGCGCGCATTGCGGATGTTGATCACGCCGCGCGAGGTGAAAACCATGCCGTTGCGCCCGTTCCGCGTAGGCATCACACAGTCAAACATGTCCACACCACGAGCCACAGCCTCTAAGAGATCGGCGGGCGTCCCAACACCCATAAGGTATCGGGGCTTGTCGGCTGGCAACAAACGCGTAACGTGCTCCGTAGTCGCATACATGTCGCTTGGAGCCTCCCCCACAGATAGCCCTCCGATCGCATACCCTGGAAACTGCATCGCCACCAGAGCCTCGGCGCACTCCGTGCGCAAAGCGGGACGCGTGCCCCCCTGGACGATGGCAAACAGCGCCTGCGACGCCCCGTACAGTGGCTTGGTAGTCCGATAATGCTCCAGACTGCGGGCAGCCCACCCGATCGTCCGTGCGCATGCCCTGGCCACTTGAGCACGCGGCGCGCCTCCAGGCGGACACTCGTCCAGCACCATCATGATGTCGCTGCCTAACGCGCGCTGGACTTCTATGACCGACTCTGGCGAAAAGTGGTGACGGGACCCGTCAAGGTGGCTCTGAAACGTGGCACCGTCATCTGACACCTTGCACCGGGCGGCCAGCGAAAACACCTGAAAGCCCCCGGAATCGGTCAGTATCGGTCTCTTCCAACCCATAAAGCGGTGCAACCCCCCAGCAGCCTGCACCACCTCGGACCCTGGCCGCAGATGCAGATGGTACGTATTGCTAAGGATAATCTGCGCGCCAACGTCGCTAATCAACGTACGGGGTGTGATGCCCTTTACGGTGGCTACCGTGCCCACAGGCATAAACACCGGCGTAGCAACAATGCCATGGGCCGTGGTGAGCAGTGCAGCACGTGCAGGGCCATCCTGGTGGACTAGCTCAAACTCCATTTCAGCGGGCAGCATTGGCTGCAGCAGCCGTCCTCTCCCGTGCCGCCATGTGTTCGCTTAGCAGCTTGGCCAATTCGTCGCAGTCGCTCCGATGCAGACCGATAGCTATCTGCACCTCATTGGTATCCAGCATCAGCACGCGTGAAGTCAGTCGGCTGACATAGGCTTCCACCTCCTCGTACGGGCGATACTCCCGATGCCACTGCAGCATCGTAACGGTAACGCTGTGGACTATTAGCGACAAGTGAAGCGACCGAGCCCTTCGCCCTTGGCGAACCTCCAAGCATTCGCCGCGAAGCTGAACACGCACACCAGGCACCCAGCCCGCGATGCATGTCAACAGGAACACCGCTGCTCCCCAGATCTGCGCCTCAAAAAAGCGGGCAGCCACCGGACCCGACACATCAGCCTCGATGACAGGAGCTAGCCAAGTCCACGCCAGAAACTGCAAAAGAATGATCACCAAGATCAGTGACGGAAGCACCACGAGCACCACGGCCTCCGCCAGTCGCACATCCTTTACCAGGCGCCGAATCAACAGCCCCAAGAGTGAATGGGTGCACGAAAACCGAGGCCTAACCTGCCAAGAGTGCGCCAATGCCAAGGGAGCCGCCTGCTTACCGATCGTCTTGCGTCGACACAACGCCGGTAGAATCCAGCGACGCCGATAGTGCGGTCAACCGCGCTTCCCACTCCATAAGCTCGCGCTCCTTTTCCTGCAGCTGCAAAAAGCTTTCCACGATCGCCTCTTCGCGGATCTCAAAGGGCGCCTTCGTCGTGTATCCACGCTCCTCAAAATACCGCTTGAATAGCCAGTTGTGCTTGCCCGCCTCCATCAGCTCTGCAAAACGGTACGCCCCTAAGGCGCCCCAACTGGTGGCGCTCTCCGCACTGGCGATCAGCATGCGCGTGGCCGCTGCGATGGCCGCCAACGTGTCTGCCACCCCCAGCACCTGCTGATACATCTCTGGATCGTTGAGCAGGCGCGCCACCGTGCCGTCGCCATGATCCACCTTGTCAAAGATAGACTTCACACCTTCTGAGGCCTGGGTGGCCAGCTCCACCAGCGCTTCGGCATCATGGCCCAGATGCTCCAGCAGCTCCGTCGTTTTGTCTGCGGTCGCCACCAAGCTGTTGTAAAGCGCCGGGTCATACACCAGTTTGCCCAGCGTACCCTTCCCCTCTCGCACATCATCCACGATCAGGAAAGCAGACGCGGTGGCCTGCTCAAGCCGCTGCACCGACTCCAGCGCCTTGTCCGTGATTTCGAACAGATCTGTCGGATCCTCGCCACTAATGGTAGCACCGTCCTCCACCGGAAGCGGGTCCGGCATGTCAGGCGGCATGGGTGGGTTGACCAATACCACGATCATGCTGCCGAGCATCCCTTCCGTCTTGATCTGGGCCTGCGTCTGGCTGTTGATCAGGTGGCGGGCAGCCCATGAAACACCCATAGTCACCTCGATGGGGGCGCCGGGCGCAACCGGTAGCGTAACCGCGGACACCGTGCCGACGCTGACGCCCTGGTATTGGACGCCCGCGCCAGCGCGCAAGCCAGCCACCTGATTGAATTCGCTGCGTAGCTCAAAACGATCGCTCAGCAGAAAGGACCGGTTGGCCACCAGGAATATGACCAGAATAAAGAGGCCGCCGCCAAGAACGATGACAAGCCCCACGCGCGCTTTCTTATTCATGGCTCTTGTGGCTGATACATCAATGTTCCTCAGTCTCCGAAGAAGTCACGAAGCACCGGATCCGCGTCCTCCTGCAGCTCCTCCAGTGTACCCTCTGCAATGACGCGGCCTTCGTGCAAGAAACACGCACGATCCGCAGTGATCCTGGCAGAAAGCAGGTCGTGCGTAATTGATACGATAGTGATGCCGAGCTCGTCGCGCAGCCTCACCAGAAGGTCAGAAACCATGCGCACAGACACCGGGTCTAGCCCGGTCGTGGGCTCGTCGCAAAGCAGGATCTCGGGCTCTAAGATGACAGCACGCGCCAATGCTATGCGCTTGCGCTGGCCGCCCGACAACGATGCCGGGTAGCTGGAAGCCTTGTCTGGAAGCGCAACCCACGCTAGTGCATTTCTGATGCGCTCCTGACGCTCTGATGCCGGAAACGGCGTATGCCTTGACAGGATGAAATCCAGATTTTCTCCCACCGTCATGGAGTCAAACAGCGCGCCGCCCTGGAACAGGAACCCTATCCGCAGGCGAAGCTGGTTGAGCACAGCCTCTTCCATCTCGTCAACACGTTGCCCGAACACCCATATCGTACCCTTATCCGGCCGAAGCAGTCGGACGACGTGCTTGATTAGCACGCTCTTGCCAGTTCCAGAGCCCCCCATAACGGCCACGCATGTCCCCTGTCGCACATCTAGCGATACGCCCCTGAGCACTTTTAGCGCCCCGAACGCCTTGTGCAGGTTGCGCACGGATATGGCGATACCGTCAGGCGGCACGGCAGCATCCACGACCTAGCCTCCGAAGATCGCCAGGGAGATACGCACCAGCACCACATCCGCGACTAGAATAAGGAGAGAAGACAATACGACCGCCTGCATCGCACTCTGTCCCACCTCGCGGGTGCCGCCGCGCACATGGTAACCCATCTCGCAGCCCACAATGCCGACGATAAAGCCGAAAATGCTGGTCTTAAGGGTTGAGAAGATCATATCCGTCAAAAGCACGCTTTCGAACGCGCTGTCAATAAACAGCCGGTAGTTGGTGCCCGATGACATCACCGATTCCAGAAAGCCTCCCATCAGCGCTACCACGTCGCAGCAGGTCGTTAGCACGGGAAACATGATCACGCACGCCAGAACGCGCGTCACCACCAGATAGTTGAACGGTTTGAGTGCGGCGACTTCCAGGGCGTCAATCTGCTCGGTCACGCGCATAGAGCCGATTTCCGCGGCGATGCCTGCGCCCAACCGCCCTGCCAGCACCAGCGAGGTGATCACCGGCCCGATCTCCTTGATGACAGATAAAGCCAACATGCTGGGAAGGACGGACTCAGCGCCAAACCGGGCCAGCGTGCCGCGGCTCTGCATCGAGAGCACCACCCCGATTGATAGGCCCGTAACCACCACCAGGAGCAGGCTTTTCGACCCCGTCTCATCCATCTGGCGCACGAGCTCCTGCCCCTCAAAAGGGCGACGGAAACACTTTCTTAAGAAATTCGCCACAAACTGCGCCAGGCTTGCTGCACGCTCCAGGCTGCGAACTACCACGTCGGTGGGCATGGGGCGCAATCAGTAAGCATACTGTACGACAAGGCTGGCACCAAGCGACTCGGTGTCACCCCGAAGGCGTGCCAGGAGCCACTGAAAAAGTGAATACTCGATTGCTATCTCCTTGTTGCCAGTCGATCCCGAGCCGGGCTGCACGGCGCCCCCTGGACCAATAGCGATTGGCCAGCTAATCGACGCGAACATGTAGCGAGAGACGCGCTTGCCAGCAGTCAGCGTAACGCCACGTGAGCCTTCCTGCTTAATCTCTACGATGTCGAGCCCAAGCTCCGCACCGGCCGCTCCCGCTATGAGGTTAGTCAGCTGACTGACCGCAATGTCTCGTCCCAACTGCAGCGTACTGCCTTCGCCCCGCTGAAATGCTTCTGCAGCCGGACGTCCGGTAGCCAGATATGAGATGATGTCCGACTCATCCAGGATAGCGGGGTCGCTGCTCAGCCGCAAAGTCAGCGCACCCTCATCCAGAATGCTTCCCGAGACGTCAAGAAAGATGATGACGGGACGCTCCTGACCGCTGTGCCCCGATGCTTCATAGGAAGCCCGCAGCTCAATAAGCGGATTGAGCGCTGACCCCGTAAAGGTCATGCGACCCGTATCAATGTCGAAACGGCGACCAAACTGGCGTACGTAGCTCTGAGCCGGCACCACCTGGACCGAGCCGACCACCTCGGCATCCTCCCCGGGTACCTTCGTGATGTTCAGAACCCCCTGGAACGGCACATTCATTTCCGGCGCGGCGCGGGACCGTATCCACACATCTTCGCCCACAACCACCGACAACGCCATCGTCAGCGCATCGTAGAACACAAAAGTAGTCGTGTCCGCCTCATCGACCCGAATGTTGAAATACCGCTCCAGCATGCGCACATCCTCGGGCGTGAAGACTACCGGGTCATAGACATCACTTGCGGCTTCGGTCGGACGTATGTCGGCGTTAATGAGGCGGATGCTTCCCGTAAACTTCGGCTGCTCTGTAGTGCCGCGCAACCGAAGGTCGCCTGAGACATGCGCCAGGTAGCCTTCGTTGTCGATCACACGAAATTGATCGGCTTCACCGCTCAGATCGTACTCCCCGAGCGTCAGGTCCTCCAGCGCGATGGTGCCCTGCCCGGTAAGCGTGCCGCCCCCACTGGTGGCGGCAAGGTGGCTCAGGTGCACGGAGTCTCCGCTAAGCATCACCTGCGCCTGCATGCCCTCCCCAGTGATGCCCAGCTCTGGAAGCTCCAGCCTGCCGTCTTCCAGCACGATACTCCCTAGCGCATGCGGACGCAACAAGGTACCATCCACCGTCACGGATCCGGTCAGGCGCCCCTCCACATCTCCTACCAACTCTGGATCCAGAAAGGGCTCAACCCATCCTACGTTGAAGCCTTGCGCGTTGACTTGCAGCGCGACCGCGTCCGCCCCTTCGGGCAACGCTCCCGTCTTCTGTAGCCGCAGGTCCGCCGGAACGTAGCCACGCATCGCAAGTGAGCTCCGATCAACATGGGCCAGCATAGCATCGAGTTCCAAGCTACCGTCAGCGTAGCCAACGGTAGCGTTCAGCTCTCCCACAGGCCTGCCAAAGGCTTCCAACGACATAGAAATGTTGCCATCCAAAGCTGGACTTGTGGCTTCTCCGGTAAAGAAGAGGTCACCTTCGATAACGCCACCGAGTCCAGGAAAGCCGAAGAGGTCTGCCACCGCGGCTGGCTGCACGTTAAACAGGGTCAGCACCATGCTCTGACGCCCCGTGGGATTGATGACGCCATCGAGGGCCACCTCCTGGGCATCGGCAACAAGAAGGAGGTTGCGCACGCGCACCTCATCACCATAGGAGATGGTCGCGGCCTGATCCAGATGCCATCGTTCTTCGCCCAGAGTCATACCCATCGTGCGCAGCCCAATACGCTGTGCGGTGAGATCTGCCATGCCTTCTAGCTCCGCGTGCCGCGTGTCGTCGATAACTACGCTAGCCTGAAAATTCAGCGTGTCCCCTGCAAGGTCTGCGCGCATATGCGCGCTGCGCGCCATAAGGCTGGGGATCGAGGCCCGCTGTAAGTCTCCCCAGATGCTGTCGATAGCAGCTATGCGTGGCCCATCGCCCGAAGCCGCGACAGATACCTGGACCCCTCCTTTGGCTTCAAGCACCCTCAATGGTCCCGCCCTAACGCCTGCCACCTGAAAGTGGCCTGCGATCTTCGTCGTGTCGCCGCGGCTGGTAGTGGCAAACCAGATGGTGTCTCCAGGTGCGGGCACAGTTGCCAGAGGCGCCTCAAAGAAAAGCGTCGCCAGCGCCGCCGCGTCTAGCACCGCACCATGGGCCACAAAGTGGCGGCCGGAGACCTCGCGGCCCCAGATCGGGATGGCGCCGCTTCCGGCCAGCCGGACCCCATTGGAATGGATGCGCAGCGTGTCAACCCGCACCACGCCATCGGTGAGCGCCAAGTCGATCTCCACATCATGGAATTGAAGATCCTGGTATCTGGAATGGGTGGCAATCACATGCATCCGCCCCTCTGCCCGATGGTCGGCACCCTCTGGCGCCACGCCATCGCCGCTTAAGGCAACACGGCCGCTGAAGGTGGCCGGGATCCCAAACAGCGCATCCAGACTCAGTTTGTCCGCGGCAACGCGTGCTCCATAGGTTGGTATGTCATCAAACCATCGCCCTACCACAGAGTCCAGGACGAGGCTTCCGCCAGCCCAAGTGGTAGCAGCCTCCATGTGGTAGGCGCCACTGTCTGCCTTGACCGATACCGTGGTCGCATCAAGCATCTGTCCGTTGACTGTTGAAGAGTCAAGGCGCACGGTACCATGCATAGATAAGGTCGACGGGCGCATGCCGGTCACTCCAGCGGTGTCAACCATTCCAGTGAGCCGGGTTTGGAGTTCATCAAGGCCTAACCACACGCCCAAATCCAGCGCCTTAAAGTCGCCACGCGTCAGCGCAAACACTGAATCTCCTGGTGCACCCTCAAATGCTAGGTCAATAGCTCCACTTGGCGAAAAGACGGCCACGGATCCTGCCAGCCGGTTCGATTCCAGCATGACACTTATACGCCCGGAATCCACGGGCAGCGTGTTCACCATCGATGGCCGAAGCACCAGCGCCACGTCGAACCCATCTGGCCGTCGACCGTGCACCCGCGCGGTCCCACTAAGGGCGGTGCGCCAACCTTCGACCCATGGTCCGGCATCCAGGCTGTCAAAGGTTATCCGCACCTGATCCAAAGCCGGCCCTGTACCCAATAGGCGGGCACGGGCCGCCCAGCTCACCTTGCCTATCGCTAAGTCCATGTCGCTTTGGGCGGTCAAATCGGTGCCACGCACCGAGGCTTGAGCCACCGCACCGATAATGTTGAGATTGTCGTGGTACGAGTCTCTAAGAGTGATTGCTACCTTGCCCGAGTCTGGCGGCCAGTTGCCGCGCAGGTGCGTATGCACATCTGCGGTCCATCGGCTGGGCATGTCCAACGCCAGCATCGCGCCAGCATCCAGCGCGCGCAACCGAGCGGTAGCCCTCAGATCCATAGGACTCAAACCCCAGGCAGCGGTCCCGTCCACTGCTAAGTAGCCGGAATCCGCATCCACACGGGCCTGGGCCTTGAGCGCCCCGCCATCGAGGTCAACCTCGAGCACAGCGCCTGACAGCGCTAGTGAGCCGATAGCGCCGCCTACGTGCACGCGCGCCGCCGCGGTGCGCGCACCCTTGCCGCTCACCTCCCATGTACCCGCAAGGTCGCTCGCGACAGGCAGTCCAAGAAGGCGATGCAGATCCAGCGCACCGATGGTACCATTGAGCACATAGGCAGGCTCACGGCCCAGTTCACGGGCCGTGCCCGCTCCTGCGAGCTGCAGTCCATCTAGGTTAAGTAGAAACTCCAGCGCGGCTGTCTGCTCATGCAGCGTGAGCTGTGCCTGCCCGCTATGTAGCATCAAGCCCTGCGCATCGCCTTCGAGCAATTCCAGAGTCAGCTGCCCTGTCATGCCTTGTACGCTATCTGCATGTAGCTGCCCATGCAGGTGGGCGCTTATCTTGCCCACCAGCGTAGTATCAATAAGGCTGAGGTCGAGGCCGCTCACGCTGGCCGATCGGACCGCAACGCCCTCTTGAACCGACATGATCGCATCCACTGCAAGGCGGCCGGCGGCACCTGCCTCGCCTACACGAGCATCCCCCAAAAGGTGAAAGCGCCCCTCTTCATCGCTTAGAACCATATCCAGGAACAACGGCACATCAGCGCCGCTCAGCCCGGTAATCAATTCGACCTCGCGCAGCATGAGCGGCGTGGCAACGAGGGAGAGGTCGGCCGACGCGGTGGTCTCTGGTGCGGGCAGACGCACGCGCCCAGCCACCACCACATCAGAGGCGTCGCTGAATAGGCGCACGCTGTCCAGAACCAGCATGCCGTCAGCCAGAGATACTGCGCCGGTTACATCTAGCGGTTGCTGCCCGAAATGCACCCTGAGATGTATAGACGCCACTGCTACGTTAAAATCAGGTCTCATCGCCAGCGAGCCACGCGTGCTGTCCACCACGATGAGCAGCGTTGTATCAGACTGCAGCGGCAGGACCAGGCGCGATCGCCGCATCGTGAACGACTGCACCTGAAGCGGAGGCGGAGGCCCACCGTCAGGCTGCGTGCGCTCGGCACGCCCCAGTACCATTGACGCTCCTGTTAGTACGAGCTGACGAATGTGGATTCGGCCTTGGGCGAGCGCCAGCACGTCGTAGGTAGCTTCCAGCGTGTCTACGCGGAGGTCAAGGCCGTCTTGGGCCACGGTGACGCCGATCAGCTCGACGTGGCGAAGCCAGTTCCCGTGCGCACCAGCCACAGAGACGCCCGCGCTGTTGAGCGCAACGTTTAGCGCCGTGCGCAGCCCCCAGGGCGTCTGCAGCACCAGCATCAGCGTTAGCACCGGTACCAGAGCCATCAGCCACCATGGGGCGCGTCTTCGTCGTTTGGTGGCCATTTCCATCAAAACACCTGCCCGATGCTGACATTCAGACCGAAGCGGTTTAACCAAGCGCGCTTGACGGGCGCCAGTCCCTGCTCGGCCAAAAAAGCATCGCGCGGCGACTGCAGATCGAGCTCATCGGGATTGATCTTAGCAGCCACATCCAGTCGCACAAAGCCTATGGGCGTCTCGTAGCGGACGCCCGCCCCGGTGCCATAGCGGAGGGCGCTCCAGTCAATTCGCCCGTCGTCTTCAAACCCGCACTGCACCTCGGCAGGAACAGACAGCGCCGCATCTAGATATACTCGGGCAGGACACGCTGCGGCCGGTACGACCGAGGAAGACACCTGCCCTGCGTCCAAAAAGAGCGCCACCCGCCATGGCCCCCCAAGCCTGTACCAGAACTCCACCCCCATTGAGGCGCGGGTCAGCCCACCCACAGGCTCATAGCGCGCCGTGGTTGTAGCTGCTGATGCGTCACCACCGGCCATAGCATCTTCCTCAACAAATGAGGTTCGGTTCACTTTAGGACCCACATGACCCGGGCTCCAGCCACGCACATCCTGGCCACCGACATAGAAGCGTACCGGATCAAAGCGGTTCTCTGTAGGTGACACAAACTGGGCGGCCACGCTGAACGTGCTGCCATCCGCGTAGAGCCTGACCTCCGAGGCATGCAGCGGCCATACGCGGCCATGCGCCGCGCGCGCACCAATAAACAGGTCCTGTGTCAGTGGGATAAACCCTGACACCTCCAGGCTAAGCTTGGAGTAGTGGAGGCCCATCCTTCGCCGCCGCAGCCAACGCTCCAGCCCGCCGCCGTGCTCAGCCAGTGCGCGAATCATGTATCCGCGCCGCGGATTGAGCAGGTTGTCTGTCCACCCTAGCGTTCCGCTTAGAGATAGCACCTCTTTGCCGTAGGCATCCCGTGCTATACTGGTACTGGCTCCTGAGAACGTCGTGGCGCGTGCCAGGCTGTGCTGCAGGCTGACGGCACGCGTCGCGATAAGCCCATAAATCAGCGTGGTGTTGAACCCGTATTCGCGCCGGTTCACTCCGAAGGGCTGTTCTGTGGGTGCCAGCAGGGGATCGCGCTCAAGCTGCCCATAGGGTTCCACAACGGCTACCAGGTCCGAAACCAGCACGTAGGGTTGTGTCAAGGCCACCGATGCGCGCAGCAGGCGACGTGAATAGCTGGAGGCGCCAGCCCATACCCCCGTCTGAAGCTCTGCCGAAGCGGCCAGCACGCGGGCACCTCCCAGAAAGTTTCGGTGAGCCCATCGCCCGTTCCCCCAGAGGCCGAACTGGCGGTTAATACCGATTTCCGCGCTAAGAAATCTGATGCGCGCTTCCCTGAGCTGCACATGCACCGTGACGGTGGAGTCACGTTCCTGTGGCGGCAGCTGCACCTGAGCTACGCGAAAGAGGTTCAGGGCAAAAAGCTCTCGCTGGCCTTTTAGCAGGTCTTGGCTTGAAAACGGATCTCCTTCTTTAAAGGGCAGTTCCCTCCGCACCAGAAAGTCGCTGATACGCCGGTTACCTTCTACAACAATCTTATCAATGGTACCTGGCACGCCCGGGTCGACTAGAAAGTCAATGTCAGCGGTGTTGAAGACTGAATCGATAGTGGTAACGGTATGAAGCGTGGCAAAGGCGTACGACTGCTCTTTGAGCCAGCTGAGCACCTCATCTTCTATCTGCACCACCCGAAAGGCAGTAAAGCGGTCACCGGTCCGAAAGCTTGTTCGGTCTCTAAAGGCGATCCAACGCGCGCGCATTGCGCCTTCGAATGTCCGTACTAGGTATCCATCGACCGTATGGAAGCCCACATCCTGAATGATGAGCGGGGGCCCTAGCCGGATAGTGAACTGTACGCGTATCTCATTGCTGGTCGCGTCGTACGTGGAGGCGGCGTAGTCTACATGCACCTGCAGGAATCCGAGGTCCTGCAGGTGATTGCGCAGGCGTACCACGTCACGCTGCAGCTCCACTGGATCTAGCAAGAACAATCGCTTCCGCCTGTTAAACGGCCACGGCAGGCGGTCTGTCAGACTAGGCCCCTTTGTGGCAATGAGGTCCGCAAGGGCTGCCAGGTCCACATCCTGCGCATCTTCTAAATCGAAGGATACGCTCCTGACGCGGGTAGAGGTACTTGCTCCCAGTAGGTGCGACTGGCCTGCTGCGGATTGTAGCGCAGTGCCAACACACAGGATGAGTAGACCGAGGCGATTCAGAGCAGCTCTCCGACCCTAAGCCCAACGCTTACGAACAACTGGCGCGGATCCGTGCAGCACGTTTTCTCTTGTGATCCGACATTCCATGTTCACCTGATATGCTGAAGCATTGTACATGATGTCCAGCATCAGGTCTTCCATAACGCTACGCAAGCCGCGAGCGCCGGTACCTTGCTGCTGGGCTTTGGCTACGATCGCGTCAAGGGCTTCGTCATCAAATTGGAGGTACAGGCGATCTAGACGCAGCAGCTTTTCGTACTGAGGTATCAGGGCGTTGGTGGGTTCTGTCAGGATACGCTTCATGGCCTCATCGGTGAGCGGGCGCAGCGCAGCGACCACGGATAGCCTTCCGACAAGTTCAGGGATCAGCCCGAATTTCAGGAGGTCCTCGGGTATCACATGTTCCAGGATATCCGGGGAATGGTGATCCATACGCTTCTTGCTGTCGGCTTCGAAGCCGATGACGTTCACGTTGAGTCGCCGTGCGATGATGGCGGGTAGCCCCACAAACGCACCGCCGCAGATAAACAGGATGTCCCGGGTGTTGATGCTTATGAGGTTCTGCTCCGGGTGTTTGCGTCCCCCTTTGGGTGGCACCCGGGCGATGGTGCCTTCGAGCACTTTGAGCAGGCTTTGCTGCACGCCTTCACCGGAGACGTCGCGCGTTACCGAGGTGTTTTGCCCTTTGCGCGCAATCTTGTCGATTTCGTCGATAAAGACGATTCCCCGTTCTGTAGCTTCCACGTCGTAGTCAGCCGCTGATAAGAGCTGGGTGAGGATCGTTTCCACGTCCTCACCCACGTACCCGGCTTCGGTCAGCGTGGTGGCATCACTAATGGAGAAAGGCACATCGAGGATACGCGCCAGGGTGCGGGCCAGGAGGGTCTTGCCTGTCCCGGAGGGCCCGAGCAGCAGAACGTTGGATTTTTCAAGGTCTACGTCAATGACTCCGCCAGTACCCTTACGCGTTTCGACTCGCTTGAAGTGGTTGTATACCGCAACGGCGAGCGTCTTTTTGGCATGCTCATGTCCGATGACATATTCGTCGAGCCCCTCTTTGATGGCTTTCGGGCTGGTCTGCTCCCACTGTGCGCGGCGTCGCTGTGGTTCCGGGACCACATCGTATTCGTCGTCTTCGGACTGGACGCACTCTAGGGCTGCATGTATGCACTGCTCGCAGATGAACGCGCCGTCGCCCTGCACCATGGTGACCTCGTAGGCGTTGCGATCGCAGAACGAGCATGTGGTGTCGGCCGGATCGTAGTCTGAGCCCATATCAGTAGTGGATGCGTGGATTCACTCCCCTGATAGCGCGGATGCTGGCGCCGTGTGGGGCGCTGTGCACGCTGATTCGCGAAGCCGGATAGTGCGTGGTTGCCGCGTGGGCAGCTTTGCGCATAAGGATGCACACCCGCCTACGCTTACTGCCGCGAATAGGGGCCAAGGGGGCAGTATCGTGATAAGGCGACCGCATTCACTCCACCGGAATCTGCGTAGCGCTGTTGTCGTCAGCATGGCGCGAAGGCATGGCCGCGTCAATGCTAGTTAGCCATTCGGACAATTGCGATGACAGCACCTGCAATGTGTCGGCCTCAGTTCGCACGATACTTTCGGAAATGTCGTCGTCCAGATGGTACAATTCTTCGCGTCCATCTTCATAGAAGCGTATCAGTTTCCAGGGACCGCTCCGAATCGCGCTTGACGGGGCGCCTCCCTGATTGCCGTAGTGCGGATAATGCCACAGCAGAGGCCGCTCCTCAGGCCTGCCCCTACCCTCAAGCAGGCCCACAAAACTTGTACCATCGGTCACGCGGGGGGCTGCGCCTGTCAGTTCCAGAATTGTTGAAAAAAAGTCTGTACTCATAATCGGCACGGCCGATTCGGATCCGGCGCGCACGACCGGAGGAAAGCGCACCATGGTAGGTTCGCGGATGCCGCCTTCGTAGAGCCATCCTTTGCCTGCGCGCAGGGGCAGGTTGCTTGTCGGGTGCCCTTCCGAGGTACTCAGCCCGCCGTTATCGGACGTAAAGACCACTATCGTACGTCTGGCGAGTCCTAGTGAGTCTAGCGTGTCGAGGACCTGGCCGACTGCGGCATCCATCGCTTCCACCATGCCAGCATATACGGCGTGATTCTGCGTCTGCCGCACCCGGCGGGCGCCTTCGGTACCCCACATGGTTGCAGGAGCGGGCTTCGCCAGGTATTTGGCTTCCAGGTCGGGGCGGGTCATCAGCGGAGTGTGCACTGAATAAAACGACAGCAACGCGAAGAACGGGCCGTCTTGGGCGTCCGCAACAAATGCGGCGGTTTCTTGAGCCAGGCGGGCAGGCAGGTGTTCACCTTCGGGACCGTCACTTAGGCGCGGATTGCCGTAGGGTACAAAGTAGCGTCCTGGCCCGTAGGGTCCTCCGCTCTGGTGTCCGCCCATGTTTATGTCATATCCGTGATTTTCCGGCCATGAGCCTTCTGGACCCAGGTGCCATTTGCCCGCAAAGAAGGTGCGGTAGCCTTCGGCGCGCAGTGCTTCGGCGAGGGTTTCTGTCTCATGTGGCAGCGAGGCGATATAGCCGGCTGGTAACAGCGGCCTAGTATCGAGCCAATGCTGACCGACCTCTTCCGGTTGTGGAGCCCCGAAGTAGTCTGTAGTTCGCATCCTGGCCGGGTGCATCCCTGTCTGGATGCTTGCCCGTGTGGGGCTGCACACGGGCGCGGCCGCGTAGGCTTGAGTAAAGCGCATACCTTCGCGCGCGATCCGATCCAGGTTGGGTGTTTCGTAGAAGGTGTCTGGATTGTACGCGCCCACATCCATATAGCCCAAATCGTCCGCCAGGATAAACACGACGTTGGGTGGCTGCTTAGCGCATCCGGCGACCAGGAGAGCTACAAGCGCCGAGGCCCAGTATGTATTCCGTCTATGCCGCATGGCGGTATTTAGCCAGTACGCGTTTGGGGTATCGTTCCACCAGCCGGCGTTCGCGATACAGGTGCAGTGCAGCGCTGCAGACGCGGGTAGTGTAGAGCGCGTTGGTGCCGCCACCGATCAGCGCGCCAGCCATGGGTACTACCTGCGCGAGCTTTATGGCCGTCAGGCGCTTACCAAGCGCTCGAGTCAGGCCTTTGACAGATGCGGACACGGCCACTTGCTGCGCCGTCTGCCGGGTGTGGTGATCCGCCACGGCGCGTGACACATGGCGCAGTGGCACCAGCCCTTCTTCCTGGTGCTGCCGTCTGTCGCCCATCTTGGCAGCGCTTGCCTGGGCATTGAGGATCTGCAGCGCGAAGGTTCGTTCGTGCGCCTGGGCCATGTCGAAGCCGCAGCACGTAGCGTATTCGCCAACGGCGCGCAGGTTAAGTGCCACCAGCCCCACGACGTCGGGCACGATTCCGGCGAGGCCAGCCACGCCAGCAGCGACGCCTTGCGCCGCAGTTACGGCACGATACTTGACATCCACGCTCCGCATCGCCCGGTCTGCAGCTTCCAAATCGAGGTCTCGGATATCCTCAATGCTGCGCACAGAATACCCTTGACGGTGAAAGGCTGCGTAGATGCCTTCCTGCCACACCGTATCCTGCGCCAGCTCATTGACCAGCTGCAGCAGACCTGCAAAGACGTTGTCGATGGTCCATTGCAGGCCCGGCACTCGGAAAGCCAGCCCGGCCACCTGCTGAAGGCCCGCGTTGGCTATGGCCACAGCACGGCCCACCGGGCCTGGCTGGTGCGTTTTCCAGGTGGTGATTTCGCGGAGGACCTGCTGCTCAAAGGCCGTCGGCTGCAACCCTTGCATGCGGCGTATGCCCATTCTTGTAGTGCCGCCTTTAAATTGCATTCGCCATGTTCCGTTCCTGGATGTTCTGCCCTGGTTCGTTCGGTACCGGGAGGGCGCCCTTATTGCCAGACCTCCGGGTCTATCTGCCTCTGGGTCGCAGCGCCATCTAGACAGCCGCTGAAACAGCTGTTGCCTACCGAACATTCGCTCGCCCGGTGTCTTTTACTTTCTCCAGCACCGCTGCGAATCCCCACTGACGCGTCCACTCCAACTATAGCGGGACGGTTGCCCGACATGCACCTACATCGCCTGCCAAGCGCCTCTGGCATTTGAGAGTGCTGGGCGCCTTGGCTGCCACCGCCGGGAACACCTCATTGACTGCGGTGCTCCAGACGTGAAACGCTTTTCAGCTCTTATTCTAGATGTTTTCTCCTATGGGCTTTTCCGCAAAGCACCAATTCTGACATGGGCGTTATGCTTGCACAAGTCGTTCACCCTACTTCACGGCAAGAGCAGAGATGGATCGAAGAAGCTCTGGACAGCAGTGTTTCAGTGGCTGGCACATGGCGTTTGAGTGTGTCGACGCCGGGGCCTTAGAGCACGCAAACGGGGTTGGTGTCAAGATGGTCGAGCTTACGGAAAGCGCAAAGTATCGTTTTGAACAGGCGATCGTGCCCACCCGTGAAGCAGAGCTCGAACGCCATGTGGGTGGAATAACCGTTGGCGAGGTGGTCAGGTTGCTGCACGGGAATTGAACACCGAACGGACGAGCCTCGCAGGCCAAGTCCAGGGTATTCCTCATGTGGCGGGCGGCTCCATCCGAGGCCGGAGGCGCCGCGCTGACTGGTGGTCCGCCCAAAACCCAGTGAGGGCGGGCAGCACAGGGATTGAATGTGACTTCGTCCTGAGGGTGAGTCTCCCGGCTGGACGGGGCATGTTTGCCGAGGCCGTGGCTTTCCCACTTACGAGCACGCTAAACTATCTGCAGATGTTGTACTTTGGACTTTGATGAGCGTAGTTCCCGCGTTGCGTGACCGATGTTAGCCGTTTGTTGTTACTGAGGCGTGACCCGACTGGTTCAGCTGACCAGTTACAAGCCAACGACAGATATGACGATCACTGCAGTCCGAATCCAGAATTTTCGCGGCATTGAGAATCTAGATCTCGAGTTGGGGTTAGTAACCGTCTTAATCGGCGAGAACAACAGCGGTAAGACTTCGGTACTCGACGCGCTGAAGTTGTGTCTTCGGGATTCGAGTTCCGGGCGCCGCGTCGTGTTCGATCCTCTGGACTTTCACCTCCCAGACAGCGACGCTGAGCCCACCTCGTCGGATGCGATTCAGATCACATTGACGTTCTCTGAGCGACGAAAAGGCGAATGGGATAACCGTCTTGTGGGCCAACTCAGCCGCGCGGGGATTCTTCAAAGTGATGCCGACGATCGCAATCAGGTTCGCTTGCGTATCACTTGTAAGTATGATCAGAAAACGAGAGATTTCGCGCAGGACTGGGCCTTTCTTGCTTTAGACGGACAAGAGCTTACGCGCGCGGGCCCGAGAGCTTTAACGAGCCTGCAACAAGAGATTCGCTACTACTATCTGACTGCACTGCGTGACGCGGCCCGCCACTTCGATGCGAGAGGACCATTCTGGAGACCCTTTCTCAAGGACTCGCAGCTCTCCCCTGACCGGAAGACCGAGATCGAGGAAAAACTGCAGGAAGTAAACGATCTCGTGGTTGCATCCCATGCCAGCTTCGAGCAGGTACGAGACGGACTCATGCGCGTGCAGGAAATGATTCCGTTGGCTGCCGACGAGGCCGTCTCCATCGAGGCTGTTCCGGGTCGCATGTTCGACATGCTCGCGACGGCGCATGTCCAACTAGGGACTACTGCTGGGGCGAAGATCCCGCTTGGTCGCCATGGTGAAGGCACACAAAGCCTCGCGGTTCTGATGCTGTTCTCAGCCTTTTTGAACATGCAAGCGGAGGGGGCTTCCGTCCTCGCACTCGAGGAGCCGGAAGCTCACTTGCATCCGTCAGCAATTCGGGCGCTTTGGGAGGTCATTAAGGGCTTCACTGGACAGAAGTTGATCTCAACGCACAGCGGCGAACTGCTTGCTGAAACCGATATCCTCGGCATCTGCCGTCTGGCTCGCACCTCGGATGGCATCAAGGCGTTTCGTGTTCCACGCTGTTACCTTTGTGAAGAAGAAAAACGGAAATTCAATTATCATATACGGCGGGCGCGCGGCGAGCTATTGTTTGCCCGATGCTGGCTTCTGGTGGAGGGTGAAACCGAGACTTGGGTGTATCCCGCCGCTGCCCGAGCACTTGGCTTGAACCTTCACAGGGAAGGCGTACGGCTAGTCGAATTCAGCCAATCCGATGTCGGTATGCTTACCAAGGTGGCCAACGCGCTCGGGATTTCCTGGTACTGCGTGGGGGATGACGACACGAATCGGAAAAAGGTCGAGCGCAAGCTCAAATCAAATCTCGACGGCGCTAAGGAGGCAGACAGGTTCGGATTTCCGTACCCCAACATCGAAACAAACCTGCTCAAGAACGGCTATGATGACGTCTATCGGCGGCACATGAACGAGCAAACCCTGCGCAAGATCACGAAACAACCGGGAGACTCTGAATATTGGCGCGAGTTCGCGAAAAGCCTTCCCGGCCGGGCCAAGACCCGAGCCGCGGCTGATGTTGCCATCGACATTGAGCAGCGAGGTAAGAAGGGTGTGCCCCGCGAGATGCTCTGCGTGCTGCAAAGTGCCGTTTCGCTGGCGCAAGGGATTTCGCTATGATCTCCTTCGAGAATCTCAACGAGAACCAATGCCAGGCTGTGGAGTGGAGCGGCGGCCCGCTTCTGGTACTTGCTGGCCCCGGTTCTGGCAAGACTGGGGTACTTACGCTGCGCGTAGCCCGGCTACTTGAAGAGGACGAGAATGCTTCAGCACTTGCCCTGACCTTCACCAACAAGGCTGCTTCCGAAATGCGGGAGCGTGTGGATAAACTGCTGGGCAAACACGCTGATCGGGCACGCTTGTGCACGTTTCACTCCTTCGCGGCCGATCTTCTGGGACAACATGGAAGTCACCTTGGAATACGGCCCGACTTCCAACTTCTTGCGCAGGACGAAGATCGAATCGCCATCCTCGAAGATCTTGTCAACGACCTGCCCGGCGGTAGATGGGGCCTGCCGCCTGATCGAAAGCATATCCTCAACCTCATCGATCAACTGTTCTCGGAATCCTATTCGGGCGAAGGGACATCCGCCTCATTGGGAACCGCTCCTCGATGGTTGCCAGAGCTATTTGGACGCTACAGTCGTGCACTTATCAAAGCGAACCGGCTCGACTTCGGTAGCTTACTCTACTTCGCATCTCGGCTCCTCCGAGAAAGGCCAGCCATTGCCCGCGTGGTCCGACTAAGTTGGACGCACATTCTTGTTGATGAATTCCAAGATACCAACAGAGCGCAATTCGAGCTACTTCGACTAGTCGCACCCGACAGACGCCACAACTTGTTCGTTGTAGCAGATGACGATCAGATCATCTATCAATGGAATGGCGCGAGCCCCAAGCGCATTGAGGATCTGCGCAGGAACTACAAACTGGAGATCATTCAATTGCCAGAAAGCTACCGGTGTCCGCCAGAGATCGTTACCCACGCAAACAAGCTGATCGTCCACAACACACGGCGAGACGATCTGAAGAAGGCGCTTACCTCCTTACGTGAGCCCAGGCAAACCTGTCTTAGCCTTGTGCGCTGCAAGGCGTTACCATCACCCCAACTGGAGGCGGAGTTCGTAGCACGGGATTGCCGCGACCGAGGACTCATCGCCGCTAATTGCGCCGTCCTTGGCCGGACTAACCGACTGATTCGGCGCACCGCCGAGGGTATTCGGAATGCAGGACTTGACGTGTATGTACCCCAAAAGAAGAGCGAATTCGAATCGCCCGTCCTCAATGTTCTTGTGGAGGCCCTAAGATTGGCCAATTTCCGGCATGATAGGGTCGTCCTGCGCAGAGCATGCCTAGCGTGGGAAAGGCTGAAAGGCAGGGCTCTAGAGCCAGACATGGTCGAAGCAGCCGCAGCCCTTGCCGGTGGGGACTTTCTACGGGCTTGGATCGATGTGGCGGCCGCTGCGGGTGGAAATGACATCGTGCTGAACTGCATCCGAGCCGATTTGCTGGATCGCCTCCGGTTCCCAGAGATTGTTGATGAGTTTCTCAACGAAGGGTGGCGTTCGTGGAGTGGTGCAGATCACGTAGAGCTGACCGAAGAAGAAGTCGCTACCTGGGACGGTCTGCATCGTGACATCGTTCATGAACGTGGATCACACGTTCCGCTGAACATCTACCTGCAACAGCTGGATCTGCGGTCGATGAGTGCACCGCCTGGGACTAATGCACTTCGCTGCATGACTATTCACCAAGCGAAGGGCCTTGAATTCGATCATGTCTACCTGATTGGGATGGCACAGGAAGTCTTCCCGTACTACCGCGCGGTCAAAGCGGGAAGGAGAAGTGAGCAACTCGAGGAGGAACGAAGGAGTTGCTTCGTGGCAATTACACGGGCGCGAGAGACCTTAACGATTACGAGGTCGAACACTTACTACGGTTTCCCTAAGGCTCCGTCTCAGTTCTTGGGGGAAATGGGCGTGATGGGTGGTTAACCCGCACAACTCGTTACGGTGATGAAGGTACACATGATATGTGGCGGGCTGCTTCAGGGCGCCGGGCCTACCATTTGCGATGCAGGGGGCAGCCGACCACCAATACACCTGTCACAACCATGATTTTGCGTCGCATACTATCCCGACTGCCGATTCTAGGACGTTTCATGCCGAAGAACAGCGGGCGAGCCCAGCGGGACATTGGGGCGCTGATTTTGGTTGAAAGGTTTGGCCGACCGCGAGCGCAGGAGACTGAGCTGTCATCGAGGCGAGACCACACTTTTGACCGACGGCATTCCCGGCCAATTGCTAAAGACCGTCTTGTGTTGGGGGAGGCGACAGCGCAAGGAGCATGGTTCTGCATGGACGTTATCAAGAACCTTAATGCCATTGATGAGCATGTGTACGAAGCCATGTCTACCCCGCATAATTCACGTCTGAAATTTGCATAAAACAGCAGCAAAGTATTGCATGGATACCTTGTTACAATGCATGTAATCCTGAGTGCGCCGTTTTTCAGTTAAGAAGGGGTTTATATGGTCCCATATTCATCCCGCATAATTCACGTCTGAAATTTGCATAAAACAGCAGCAAAGCATTGCATGGATACTTTGTTACAATACATATAACCCTGAGTGCGTCAAATTTCAACTAGAAGGGCGTTTATACGGTCCATTTCAACGAATAAAGAGGCTTTTGCCTATTGATTTGCAGCGGATGGCCCCAAAACAAGAGTTTGGCGTGCTTCTGCTCGCCCACTTAATTGCATTTAGGCCATAGTATAAACATAGTTTATACGTGTTTTGGGGCAGTTGGAGGGATAGTACGGATTCACCCGGTGGATGAACGAGACGTGGCCCATTTTGGGCCCTTTTGCCCGTCCTAGCAGGCATCCACTTTCCGGGCAGAGCCCGGGATTTCTGCGCCTGGGCGAGCTTGAGAGGGGCACCAAGAGGCAGGCGGATCGGTCTGCTAGACGGCGGACATGGTCATGGCCGATTCGGCATTGCGAGTGCGGCCTGCATCGGTCGCATGCAGGGCACTGGGTGCAGGATGGTGATGGGCTGTTTGCGGCGAGCCGGGAGCACCGTGCCAGGGTTATGGGCCCTGGCGGCGATGGCCGAAGGGCTGCGGACCGTGGCACGCGAAGCGGCATTACGCACGATGTGACTCTCATACTTGACTTTGACAAAACCTCTAATTACCTTTGGACAGCCTCATTGTTGCAGCGTGTAGGACGGTGCAGCAGCCATGAGGCAGGGGGTCCCCTTACCGCTGGGCGGGCTTGCGCACACCAGCACGAGCGCGTCACGGTGCCAGAAGGACCGCTACACGTACCATCCATGATCCAGTGAGCCCATGTCCGCATCCAACACGTTGAAAACGTTCGCGTCGCACAACCGCTCGGTTAAGGTGAGTTTTGATAAGCCCGATCAGGTGACGTCCGATGCGGGCGCCTTTATTGGTCGTCGCCTGCTGGACTTGACGGGCTTGATGTCGATGCTGATGGAGGGCTTGAAGGACTCCCGCGACGAGCGCCGTGTCCGGCACTCGCTGCCTGAGCTGCTGCAGCAGGTGCTGCTGTCGTTCATGCAGGGATGGGATCGTCTGCGCTCAGCGGAAGCCTTAAAGAACGACCCCGCCTTCCGCGTGGCCTGCCGTAACCAGCGAGGTGCAAAGGTGCTAGAGGCCAAACACCGCTTAGCTTCGCAGCCGACGCTGTCACGCACTATTGACCAGCTCAGCGAAGAGCCCAAGCTCCAGCATCTAGCCGACACGGTCACCCGGCTGGGAATGGAGACGATATACACCCGCAACGGAGGCAAGCGCGTGCCGGAGCTGGTCATCGACGTGGATAGCTATCCCGTAGAAGTGTACGGGAAGCAGGAAGGCAGCGAATATAATGCGCACTATAGGCACAGGATATATTTGCCTATGGTGGCCACATGCGGGCCCACGGGGGATGTGCTGGGAGCAGAACTGCGTCCTGGCGCTATGAATGACGCAAGAGATAGCCATAAATTCATCCACCGGATTGCGAAAGCAGCGCAAAAGCATGTCGCCGAACGGATTGTCGTGCGTGCCGACGCGGGCTTCAACAGCCCCATCACGTACGAGCGCCTCGAAAACGATGGCATCGACTACGTCATGCACCTGAAAAAGAACAAGAAACTGAAAACGTTGATGAAGAAGACCGTGGCCAAGTACGGCGGATCACCTACGCACTGCATAGAGCTGACCTATAAAGCGGAGTCTTGGAACGAGGCCCGGCGCGTGGTGATGGTGCCCAAGACGCACTCCAAGTCCGAGCCGGAATACTACTTTCTGCTCACGTCCTTGTCAGAGAAAGAATGCGATGCCCAGAGCTTGGCTGACTTCTACCGGATGCGAGGCAAAGCGGAAGCACACCACGCAGAGATCACATACGCTTCCTGTCTGCTGTCCTCGGCGGCGCGCCCCAACATGTTCGAGAAAGTGGTCAAGCAATCACTCGGAGACGAGAGCGACAGCAAGACCCAAGACGAGAGCGACAGCAAGACCCAAGACGAGAGCGACAACAAGACCCAAGACGAGAGCGACAACAAGACCCAAGACGAGAGCGACAACAAGACCCAAGACGAGAGCGACAACAAGATCCAAGACGAGAGCGACAACAAGACCCAAGACGAGAGCGACAACAAGATCCAAGACGAGAAGGCTACCAAGACGGTGCGCCCTCAGAATGCGGTACGCTTGCTACTGAATGTGATGGCCTATCAACTGATCCACATCGGGCGCTGCCAAATGATCGACCCCGACTACTTGGCTCCCAGAAACTGGCCCCTGGGACTACCGACCGCCACAGAAGCCCCACCAACAGACGTTGGTCCGCCGGCAGAGCCAAGTAGCAACGGCACCGCCGAAGCAAACACCGAGAAGCACGACAAGCAGATGAAGCCTGAGCCCGTACACGCGCCGCTCATGCATGTGCGCAGATTCAGGGAGAACGTGCTCAAGGTAGGGGGACGCCTGACCAGACATGCACGGCGGCTGCACTTCTATCTCGCCGTGTCCGCAAAGAAGCTGTGGGAGACCTACTGGGAAAACACATGGAAGCTGCGCTGGCAGACCCTGTGCTGGCCGAGTCTGCCTAAACGGTGCTAAGAGGCCACCACCCGGCTTCCTGACCACGTTAACGCACCTCCCCAAGGGCGACCAACCAGAGCCCAGCGCCAAGCTACGCCCGCACGACATTAATTCGCCCCGCTGAGCGGCAAAAAGACACCCTGAGCGCGCCGCAAACCCGCGAAATCGCTCTCTCGCTCCACGACTAGGCCCCATCAACGGGTCATACCCCTGCCTCCCAGGCATTACCCCTCAACGGCCGCCCACGACCTCCCGCTGGTGAATACGGTGGGATTAAACAAAGACCCAGAATAACGATGATAAGGGGACCTTCTACACGACATAATACCCCCGATCACACCGGCTCCAACAGCCCCAACAACTACCATGCACACATGTGCATGTACGTGGCGCACTTGCTCCGGAATCGGTGGCGCACTTCCATCGGAATTTGCAGGCAGGCCCTGTTTGTCAGACAAGCACTATGTACATGCCGCTAATCTAAGCGACACTTTTGCCAAAGTTAACTCTGTTGGGTGTGGTAAAACGGCAGCCCTTGCTGCAACGGATCGTCCAGAACCTGGGCATGAGCTACGATCCCGCGGCGACTAGAACCAAGGAGGAGTACTGCGGTGAGCCGAGCGATCTCGAAAAACCTCCTGACCCATGAATCCTGGTACGCTCCCCATGCCTCACGCCAGTACCCACTCCAGAAGGAGCAGCGTGAGCTGTGCCCAATTCGGACCGATCAGGCCCGATGACGGAGCCCCTATACGATGGAGGACACGCAAGACAGGGGCGACCACCACTTTAAATCAGCAACGACCGCCCCAGTAAACAGCAAGGTCCCTTAGCCCCGGATATAACGCCCCCCAACACCGGGGACAGGGGAGGTCCGGCCTTGCATTTTACTACCCGTGACGAAGTTGGGTCCGTAAGCCCGGAAACACGCGCGTAAGCACGCTATTGACCCAGTCTGGCTGGGAACCGCCCATTGCGCATACACATACGTGACCAACAGCGTCACACATTGCCAAAAGTTACCTATATTACTGCCCCAGATCGACAGCGACCGCTCAAACCCAACTAGGAATGGTGCAATCCCGAAGGTCCAGGGCCCACCGATGAGCCAATATCCATCAGAAGGTGACTTTCTTGGTAGCGGCACCGTGCTGCGCGGCTACGAAATCAAGTCAGTAGTCGGACGAGGCGGTTTCGGAGTTGTGTACAAGGGGCACCACAGGATATTGGATTCTGATGTGGCAATCAAGGAGTTCTTCCCGCGTGAGTTGGCACGGCGCAGATCTGGGATCGTCCAGCCTATGGAGTCAGGATGTGAAGAGTCCTTCCAGGACGGCCTCCAGCGCTTCATGGCTGAGGGGCGCAGGTTGGAGGCGTTGCGAGATCACCCGAATATTGTCATATGCCGTGATTTGTTTCTAACCAACGGCACATCCTACATGGTGATGGACTTCGTGGATGGGCTGCCGCTGTCTGCGTTGCTGGGGCAGCGTGAAAAAAACGGCGATCCGTTTACGGAGGAGGACTTGCTTGATGTAATTCTGCCGCTGCTTGCTGGCCTTAAGCGAGTCCACGAATCAGGATTGTACCACCGAGACATCAAGCCCTCGAACATCCTGATTCGGCGGCAGGATAACCAACCGGTGTTGATAGACTTTGGTGCGGCGAAGCAGGAATCATCGGGTGCAACGAAGTCCATGGCGCCCTATACCGACGGCTACGCTGCTATGGAGCAAGTCGGTGAAGGAACCATCGGGCCATGGACTGACATCTACGGCGTTGGGGCGCTTATGTGGCGCATGGTGGCGGGTGGCGGTCCTCCATGGGTGCCTCCTAGTCCAACAAAGGTCCAGCATAGGGCCTTGGAGGTCCTACAGGGCGGAACCGATCCGTTGCCGCCTGCCAGCGCTGTTGGGTCAGGAAGATTTTCGCCGAGGCTACTCAAGTCCATTGACCAGTGTTTGACAATCTCGGATTCCTCTCGAATTCGCTCTTGCGATCAACTACTTGTTAAGATACGAGAGTGCACCGTAGTAGCCGTCCCACCGCCTGCTGCAATGACAGGGAGAGTACGAAAAACCGTTAGCCAACCACGTTTGAAACAGCAAGTACGCACAAGGCCAAACCAATCCGCGGCTTTGCGTTGGCCTCCACGTTCGTTTAAGTCATATATGGTATTGCTCTGGTTTATGTCCGCGGTCATTTTCATTGGGGCTTGGATTGAGCATGAAAGTCGCGACCCAAGTTGGTGGAGGTTATTAATGGTCATAGGGTGGGGGCTTATTATCGCGTTCAAATCGCATGATGTTTGGACTAAGGGAGCATTTGACGATGGCGAACCAGGTTGGTTGATATTGTTGTGGTTTCTGTACCCGGTCTTTCTCAGTGCCGTTTTTATTGAGCGAGCAATTGACGACCCAAGTTGGCTTAAATTACTCGGGGTTATGGGTACTTCTGGTTTTGCGCTCGGTCCCATCGGCGTTTTGATTAAGCGAGCAATTGACGACTCAGATTGGCTTAAATTACTCTGGGTTATGGTTGCTTCTGGTTGGGTGGGATTTCTTATTGGGGTTTTGGCTGTTTCCCTTTTTCCCCAGCCATTCTAAATTTGGGGCGTTCGGTGGGGGAACGGATCTTGTTTTGCGGTAGGCTACGCGCATGCGGGCTGTGAGTTAGGCGGTTGGTGGACGGAAGCAGGCAATAAGAAGCTACATTTGAGGCGCCACCAATCCGCCAGAGGCATACGACGGCCTTCCAGGTCTCTGGAATTCCCGCTTATCCTATTTGAGACATACAATCTTTCAGGCTCTCGCGGCGGAAAGCGCCAGCGGAGGCGAACGACGGTACAACATGCTTTCCCAGAGACTTCGCCAGTCGGGAAAGCAATATCTCGTCGTAAGCACGCGCACTTCCTGAAAGAAAGCGCGCCGCACCTGGTAGGATGCTCGGCATTGCCTCCACAACCCTTTTACTTGGTCGAGCATCGTATGCAGGGCAAATGCCAACAGGTTGAGGGTGGCTAACAGGTTTGCCAGCCCATTTTTGCCATGCCCGAAGTTGTGTTTGAAGTTCTGTCCGTGTCGTGCGAGGATGTTGAAGCACTCGTTCTCGATTTTCCAGCGCGCCCGCCCACAAAGAGCAACCTCCTGTACATTGTGCTTCGTTACCGTCAGGCTGGTGAAAAGCGTCGTGTAGAAGGTCTGCTTGTAGGTGCCCTGCTTTTGGCGTACTCGCACGGTCTTTTCCACCCATGTGCCGTGTACGGCATCGTCCGTGTTCCGAATCGGCAGATCGGACATCCAGCAATAGTAGTGCTCTTCGTAGCGACGTGTCTTCTTGTTCTGCACCCGGATCCAACCGGTGCTCTGGATATAGCGCTCGTGTAAAAACTTGAATAGCGTGCTATGCGACTTGGGTTTGACCACCAAACAGGAAATCGGCGCCCGCATGGAGCACCTGTTGGCAGAAAGGGTGTGTAGCATATAGGGCATCTCCCAGATATACCGGACGATAGCGAGCCATGCGAGCTCCCCACTTCGTTAACCACCGCTTAGCGGCATTGATCTCGCAATCCTGCTTGCGACGCCGCACCGAGTGCTGGTCGCCAGGATCATCCTGTGTGCGGACACACTCTGGCATCAACGGTACCACCCGGTTGTGCCCTGGAGCCACCACAACCGCCGCCACCATGGTATGGAAGAACGAAGGACGCTTGTCTTTCCCCGTGCGACGAGAGGAGCATTGCTTACAATGGATCGTCCGAGAGGAATGAAACTCGATGCCATCAAGCGCCACAAGGATGCGATCCCTCAGACGTACAAACGGCGACAAGTCTCCCTTGGAACGAAGCGTATCCAGCAGGTGCAGAAACAGGCGCTGAAATGAATCTGGCACCAGGCGGTCCAGCAGGTTGCGGATCTGCCCGTCAGAGGGAATGCCTTGCATGCCAAACAGCGTCTGCCAGTTGGAACGGCCCACGTCGTCCTGCATCCTCCGCTGAAAAGCAAGAAAAGAGGGCGATTGCAGAAAGAAGCAGGCAAATGCGCTCAACACGGCATCGGCCAGCGTGTAGCGCAGATTGGGCCCCTGACGGTTATCCTGAAATGCACCGGCGGCCGATCGGATGCGTTTCAGCACATCGCGCAGCAGCTTGTTTGGTTTCATGGGTGTACCTCAGAGTGAAAGATAAAAGCACCCTATAGCAGGGCATCGCAGGGCCGGTATTGCCAGTCCATACACCCATGATACACATAACGTCTGCTGAACAGGCATTCCCGTAAACCCTACATGCACCCAAATTTAGAATCGCTGCTTTTTCCCGCATAATTCACGTCTAAGATTTGCATAAAACAGCAGCAAAGTATTGCATGGATACTTTGTTGGCACTTCCCCTCGTTTAGTGGGTGAGCTCACCGGCGGACGCTTTCGGGGTATAGATCCAAGCCTCCGAGGTGAAAGTAAATGGCGTTGGCAAATCGCCGTTTGTTGCGGAAGCCCCTACAGCGCACTTTGATTGTTTTGATCCGGCTGTTGATGCTTTCCGCGGGGCCATTGCTTACCTTCAGGATGATCGCATTGAGGGATACCCCATAGGTGATTCTTGATGGTTCTGGCGGCTGCTTTGACCGGTTCCAGCCGACACCGCATGGCCCACGACAACCATCGCTCCCACCCCTCACGCGCCCATGGGCGGTGGACACGGTGCCACAACTGCATAGCCGCTTCCTTGATGGCCCACGCGCGGGCCGTCTTCAACGTGCTGGTACGCAACTGCTCGAAGCGCACCTGCTGCTTAGCAGACTTGTTGGCCGAGTGAGTTAACCAATCATACTTGGTTCCCTTGAGGTCGTCCCGACCTTCCTTCATCAATGCCCGGTGCTCCTGGCGCCGAACCTTGTCTACGGCAGCTCCCAGACTCTTCACCACATGAAACTTGCCAAAGACTACCTTCCGTTGCGCCTCTGGCACGTGCTCCAGCGTGGCGTTGATGTAGGCTGGCCACATGTCCATGCTAACACTCTCGATCCCCTCCAGCAGCTCCACAGTGAGTCCAGCATACCATTGCGAAAGTGTTTCTTTCTTACGGTCTTCGCCCACATGCAGCACCGTACCCGGCTTCGCATCCGAAACAATGGTGACATATGTGTGGCGCTTGCGAAAAGAGGTCTCATCCTCGCCAATATGGGCAACATCGCATTCCTTATCTGCGCGCAAGACCGCGTTGCACCGTACGCTGCATGATCCCATCTATCGCATTCCAACTCACCTTCATCAGACGAGATACCGCCGATATGCTCGCCTCCTGCAGCCAATCAATCACCAGCGCCTCAAACTCCGCCGTAAACCGTGACATAGGCTCCGCCCACGGAACCGACACGGTGCGCACTCCATGCTCTGAACATGCTACGCGGGGAAGTAGCATAACCACCATAGTGCGATACCCGCACAGATCCAAGTGACGCCATTGCCGAGGACGGTGATCATAGCCCGAAGACGGTGAGCCGCACTCTGGACAAGGAAGCTGATGGCCGTCCTCGTAGGATACATGGATCCACGCTTCTCGCTCCTCATGCGCGAAGGTCACGTCGGAAACCTCCCAGGGAGCACGGATGCCCAACAGATAAGCGATATTGTTCTTCAACTGCGATATAGTGTTGATGAAGTTGGAGAACATGGGTGCCATCGCGATGATGGCCTGGAAACAAGCCAGAAACGACAAGGAATCCGCATCCTCTCAAATCGTTTCCCGGTGGTTACAACATAGTACCCATCCAATTAGGAGAAGAGCCTCTTTATTCTTCGCAGCTACAGCGACCATGCGACCCACTATCGTCGGCTCACATGTCCTGAGCCGATCGCTAATGATCACCCTGCCAGAACGCGTTCGTAAAAGCAGGCATCCAAGCCGAAGTAGACTACCTGCCTCATGACGTACATCGCTGTTTGGGGCAACCCGAACCGTGCGCGCCCCAGACTACGCGACCGCTCTGTCTTATATTACCTGACGTTCGTGCAGGGCACGGCTTGGGAGTCTTGAGCCCACCGGATGCAGGTGCGCAGGAGACGCACGGCGGTGGACATGTGGGCTGGCCAGCCAGCCCGCTGTACGTGTCGCACGTTGAGGCCTACATGCAAACCCGCAGTCAGACTTGGCATTGGTAGATGGCATCGCAGATCTGGAAGAAGTGGTTTGTATTGTTTTGATCGGTCGCGTATCGTGTCTCCCAGTCCAGATCCTGTGTCCACCCGAGGTACTTCTCATGGATCGACTAATTTCCGCAGCGGTCGTGCTGCTCACTATCTCTAGTTGCACTCAGGACCCCGCAGTCATGACTGAGTGGCCTTTCGTTGGCAGCGACCAGGCGCATACTAAGTACTCCTCCGCCAGCGAAATCACGACGGCTAACGTCGGTGAGCTCGGAGTAGCCTGGGTATGGGAACCAAGCGAGGCTCCTTACGACGAATATGGTTCGCGGCCGGGTCAGTTTCAGGCTACGCCCATCATGATCGACGGAGTCTTGTTCGTATCGACCATGTACACACGGGTAGTAGCACTTGATGCTGACGCAGGTACGGAGCTCTGGACTTTTGATCCAAGGGCATACGAGGGCGGCCCTGTGGGCGCAGGGCCGACCGGCTTTAAACACCGAGGCGTCGCCTATTGGAGTGAGGGCACCGAAGCGCGCGTCTTCCTGAACAGCCGGGATCGACTGTATGCGATCGATGCCGCATCCGGCGATCTGGATACTGCCTTCGGTGAAGGAGGAAGCACCATTCTGACCGAAGGGCATGGGCGCCCGGTCAGCCGCCACGAGTTTGATCAGACATCGCCCCCGGTAGTGTTCGAAGATCTTGTAATCGTCGGAAGCCGTGTGCCTGACGGAGTGCAGCGCGAATTCGACCCGCCAGGAACGGTTCAGGCATTTGACGTCCGAACCGGCGAGCGACGCTGGGTGTTTTTCACGGTGCCTCAGTCGAGTGAAGATTTTGGCGCTGACACATGGGAGGAAGAATCCTGGCGCTATACCGGTCATACCAACGTTTGGGGGCTGATGTCCATCGATGCCGATCGCGGTCTCCTTTACGTACCGACGAGCACGCCGAGTAGCGACTACTGGGGAGGGCGCCGCAAAGGAGCGAATCTGTTCGCCGAGTCGCTAATATGCCTTGATGCCCGAACGGGCGAGAGGCAATGGCATTTCCAGACCGTGCACCACGGCGTGTGGGACTATGACTTAGCGGCGCCCCCAAACTTGGCCACGATTGCACCGGACGGACGCGAGGTCGATGCAGTGGCTCAGGTCTCAAAGCATGGATTCACGTTCGTCTTCGATCGCGTAACAGGTGAACCGGTGTGGCCCATTGAGGAGTGTACGGTAGATACCACGACAGATGTACCGGGCGAAGTACTCTATCCAACACAGCCTTTTCCGACCAAACCACCGCCATTTGGAATCCAAGGGGTGTCGCTAGATGACGCGAATGACCTGACGCCGGAAATCCATGCCCTCGCAACGGCCAGGATGCGGCGTTTTCGCATGGGTCCGCTATTTACTCCGCCTAGCCTCCAGGGGACGCTCCAGCGCCCAGGAGCAAGTGGCGGGGCCAACTGGGGCGGGGCCGCGTTTGATTCAGAAACTGGGATCCTGTACGTGCGGACATCGGAGAAGGCCGATACGAACCAGCTTTGCGAGAATGCAGGCGACGACCCGCGCGTAGATGTTGCCTATAGTAACAACTGTCCCTTTGGCGCCACGCTGGTCATGTTCCGTGAGGCCGGAGGACCGGGCGCGGTACAGGTCCCAAAGAGTGAGCTTGGCCCGATCCCTCTGACTAAGCCCCCTTGGGCACACCTAGCGGCAATAGATCTCAACAAGGGGGAAATGGTGTGGAAGGTGCCATTCGGGGAGGGGAGCGAAGTGATACGTTCCCACCCACTACTTAGCGGCGTGGACCTTCCAGAGCGCCTGGGCACGTATGGTAATGCCGGCTCTCTGGTGATAAGGGGAGGACTAGTGATGCTCGGCGGGGGCGATCCGTACCTATATACATTCGACAAGGCCTCAGGTGCCGAACTCTGGCGCGGTGCAACGCCGGGTCCCGTATACGGGAATCCCATGACGTACATGACGCAGTCTGGTAAGCAATTCGTTGTTGTAGCGACCGGTCGCGGCGCAAGCGCGGCACTTGTCGCCTTTGCACGATCAGGGGGTCGTGATTGGCAGTGCGGGGCGGGCAGCGTACGTCCAGAACGCTAACAGCATTTGCCAGAAGGCCTCTCTGGCGGCTGTTGCTTTTGCGGGCCTGTAGTGCACCTGGCGGTCCCGCTGAGGAAGCAGATGGGGTCTGATTCGAGTATCCGTGCGCCACAAAGGCGTGGAGGGATACTGGTATGATGTATCCTTCCTGCAGCTATGCTGCACAGGAAATGAGGGTAGGCCCCTGGGTGCCGCCGTGCAGACGGAGGCACCAACTATCTCGTAGAAAATAGCATCCGCTCGTTAGCACTGGGGCGCAAGAACTACCTGCATTCCGGCTCACACGAAGCAGCCCAGCGTACTGCCATCATCTACTCGCTGCTGGGCACCTGCGAATTGCAGGGCATTGATCCACAAGCCTGGCTGGAAGATGTGCTAAACCCATCTTCGTCACTTGGGCTGACGGTCTCCTGGTTCCGGGGTCACGTTCGTCCTCATTTTCCACCTGGAGGGCCGATTTCGGTGCCTTTTCCGCCCTTATTCCTACCTGAATCGGGCGATATTGGGCAAATGACGTTGTAGTGAAATACGTCGGGCTGCGGGCACCCACCGCGAACGGGGCCGTAGCACCACCCCAGACCAGACGCGCAGCGCCATCTTCGTATGAGCCTCTAAATAGTGCTTGTCCTGCGTAGATGGCTACATGGGGGTCAGTAGGGGGAGAGATACGCCAGAAATAGGCGTGTTTGCTGGCTAATGGTCGGTCTAACCAACCTGGACCCATGGTGGGCTTATTCCTGCTAAGAGCTTGAATCCGCAAATGTTGGCTCAGATCTGGCTGTTCTCAGCGTAAAGCACGATATTGAGCTCTGAACCCGCCCACATTCGCCCGATTCATACACATGAGAGCGGTCCTTAAGTCCCAGTCGGATCTGTGGGTCACGCCGATTGAGCAGATTGAGCTGAACCCCAAGTCAAGGGACGATACCCCCGCGGTGTTGCGCGGCCTGCAGTTCCTGCTGACGAAGGAGGCGCTCGACGAGATCAACCAAGTGGTGGTAGCAAACGGTCGTAAGGAGCTCAAGCATGGCGCTAAAGATGCCTTTCGCTGCCGCGCGGATTCGGCTGTGGCGCGTACCAATGTGGAGTGGCCCACGGACTCACGACTTCTCTGTGATGCATTGCGCAGTCTGGTTAACGAGTTGTACGGACACTGCAAGTCGATAGGAATGAAGGGCTGGCGCAATGCCAGGGTCCCCTCTCCCCATTCTTGCCGCAATCCAGCGCATGAGTCCCCAGTGGCAGCTTCACAGCTCCGCGAAAATCCACTTGCTCTGCCTCCAACACCCAAATGCAGATCCTTCGCTTTGGACGGCGTTGTTATCACTTTTTGGCTCGCTTAAATGGTAGGGAGTCCCCGCAAATCAACGCACTTAGTCGGGCCTTACAGCCGTGTTAGCTGCACTATCCACACGGACCAATCACTGCGCGAAAGGCTGGATTCCGTGTAATCGACCGTGACGACACCTTGTTAAGCTGGAATTGTAGCCGAGGGGTAGACATAGCCTCCCCGCAAACGACGCCTCACGTCCCAAGTATGGCCAGCAAAATAGTGCTCAGCATAGACTCGCCGCCTGCCGCATCCACAAAGTTGCCACCCCCAGCCTGCGCCAAATCCCTTAGAAAGCGCAGGGCCGCCTCTCTCGCGACCGGATCGTACGGAAAATTCGCACGCACGGCAGATACGAAGTGTCCTTGCTGTGCTCCGAAGCTTCTGGCCGCTGCGATCGCTGTGGTAACCCTTTCTGGATATGCAGCGTTGTCCGTGATTACTATCACGTAGCGTTTCTCGCTGGCTTCGCGCCAAGGCATGGACATGGCTTCATTCATGGCAGTGGCGACTGCTTCCGGCTGATCAAGATTCAGCGACCAGTTGGGATCCATGTTTGCGCGCAGCGAATTGATGAATGCCGTGATCCTGGACAAGCGCGTGGTTTCAACTATGGCCAAGCGGTGAATTGGCTGCGTCCACCGCCGATCGCCAAACGCCACAATACCGATTCCAACCGAAGGCGCCACTCTGTCCAGCACCCGAGCCAGTGAAGCAATCTCTCGCTTGATACCCTCAACCTGGTTCGTCATGCTACCGGTCACGTCAAGGCAAATCACTACGTCCAGAGGTGGCAGCTTCAACTCGCGGCTTGCCGCTTCCAGGTCCGATACTCGTACTTGCGCCTCTGCCAAAACCTCCCGCATCGCAGCCAATTGCTGTTCCAATTCCAATTCTCGAGACGCGTCCTGCCCCTGCGCCAATGCCCATTCGAGCTCACGTATCTGCGAGCTCGCATCCTCCAACTGCTGTTGGGCTTCCGAAAGCGCCACGGCTACAGCAGAGTGCATATCGCTTTCCTGCTGCATCCTTGCCATTAGGCCTTCCAAGGCCCGTACACGAGTCTGGGCAACCTCCAGCTCGCCTTCCAGGTCCTCTATCCTAACCTCAGAATCACCGGTATTGGGAAAAAACGGAATAGCAATGATGGCAAGTAGCACGAAGACTCCCATCCCGGACGCAAACAGATCCAGTGCCGAGATGGAGAACACATTGAGTTCGCGACGCAGAGGCTTCACGGCTTGAGCATTTGAACGTTGAGAGTCACATCGCCTATCCCAATCGTGGCCCCGCTGGCAGCTTGCTGGGGCTGGCCTACTGCAAGGCGCTCACCGTTGATACTTGTTCCATTGAGACTCCCAAGATCCTCGATCGTAAGACTTTTCCCTGAGACGCGCACACGTGCATGCCGCCTTGAAACGCTCGCTTCGCTAATAACATAGTCCGACTGCGAAGACGATCGCCCTATGATTGCACCGGCTTCGCTCTGCACCAAGGCGTATCCGTTCACCTTAACATGAAACTCATCCCCAGCCGGCCCGCTGCCCGAAAGCACTATGTCTGGAAACGAAGCGGACTTGCGCTCGATTTCGTCTTCTGCCTCCTTGAGCTTCGCATCAGTCTCGCTAAACTCATCCCATGCCTGCTTGCGACGCCTCCAAAACCACCATACCAGCAGAGCCGCCAACAGCATCAGAGCAATTCCTGCGCCGGTCAGCGCGCGCAGTTGCCGTTGTGCCTGCTTCTGGTCTGCCTCAGCTTGCTGCGCAAGTGAGTCACGCGCCGCCCGAATCTGCTCCAAATCAGACTGAAGCCTATCCTTCTCCGCGATAACGGAATCTTGCTCAGCCAGCTCGGTAGCGGTCTCCACAAGGCGCCTTTCAAGCGAAGCTTTTTGTGCAGTTACTGCGGCGATCGTTTCGGCACTCCGCTGCTGATCCTGCTCTACAGACTCTTCCAGTTGCTTGAGTTCCTCCTCAAGTGATTGCCTCTCCTCTTCGAGCGCTGAACTGGTAGCCTTAGCTTGTTCCAACTGCTCTTCAGCGGATGGGCACGGTTCGTCTTCGGTCAGAAAGTCTATCTGGCTCTCTTGCAAGAACGCAACAAGATTCTGGCGAGACCAGCCACGCACCATGTTGTCCTCGGCTTCCTCATCTCTCATCCCCAGCTCACCGGCTACCAAGGCAACAAGGTGTCCACAGTTGTTCATCAGCGGCGCCCCGACCTCATGTAGCCCAACGGTCATCGTTAAGTGGAACCGCGAGGCCGTGCTGTCCGAGAATGCAATCGACAGCAGTAATCCTCGCCGACGCGTCCCATCGGCAACCAGAAGGTACACGCTGCTGTCAGAGTCTGGGGATCCTTCCGCAATGGATGCCGCGGTGCCAGTCAGGCCCGGTACCGAAAGAAGTACGAGCCCCCTGGAGCGTGTATGAATTGTCGCCGCATAGCGCGCGCCGCTTGCGAAATCCTGGACCAGGACCTGGTCTCCGCTGTCAATCAGATCAGCGTCTGTCAAAAGAAGGTGTTCGGCTACAAGGACTCCAAAACCCTGTGCGACTACTACCCCTTCGGCCTGGACTACCAATCTGAATACCGTGCACTCCGCCCGTTGTGCGACCAATCCCGCGGCCAGTACTACGCCAAGTACGATACTGAGGCTACGTGTCTTCATGGTCTTCCTTACCTCGGTCGGTATACAATCAGCGTTGCGTTGTCCTGTCCAGGCCACTCGTGCTCCGCGACGGCATCCAGAATTGCACCGACAATGTCTGTAGCGGAGGGCCTGCCTGCCGCAACAATATCAGTAAGCTCTTCGCCCGAGCAAGTTTCGACACCGTCGCTCGCGGCAATAACAGTATCTCCAGGCCGTAGGTCATACCCCTCCAGAGGTGCATCCACATACTTTATGTCCTCACCCTGGACCGCTTCAAGCAGAACCCCTCTCTGGCGAGAATTCGCCGCTTCTTCGGCAGTGATTTCCCCCGCCTCTGCTCTCATGTCAAGCAGCCCGCCAATGGAATGATTCTCATTCAATCGGTCAATAGCTCCATTTCTGATCAGCCAGAGGGGACTATCTCCCACGCTCACCCAAGTCAGCTTGGCTTCTGCTATTGCAACTCCAATCAAGGTTGTGCCCATGGAGGCAAGAGCTGGCGCCTGCCGTTTCTCGTCGCAGACGGCATCGTTGGCATCCTTCAGCGCCGCCAGCAACCGACTACGAACCGCAACAGTTGGGTTCTTCATGAACGACTCTACAAAGCCGGCAACCGCAGTCTCACTCGCGACATCTCCCCCGGCAGCGCCACCGATTCCGTCTGCCAACACAAGAAGATACTTGCCCTTCTTCCATTCCACCCATTTCGCAGCGTCCTGCTGCGATTCTCGGTCTCCTTTGATCGTACCCCATGCTACTGCGGCCTGCCTCATTGGGACAAACCTCCTCTATTCCATGTGAAGTGTTCGTCGCAGAGGGCAACGAAGCGCAACGTGGTCTCGCCAAGCGTAATCTCGCTGCCGGACCTTAACGCCGCAGGAGACAGAACCGGCTCTCCACCCAGGTAAGTCAGGTTGGTGCCCGCACCCTGTTGGATGTGGAACCGATTATTCCTGGGATCATACGTCACAATGGCATGCGAATCTCGCGAAATATGCCGGTCCCCGAAGTCGATCCGTGCCCGGGCCTTGGGCCCCCTTCCCACGGAGTTTTGCCCGCTTCCCAGTTTTACAGCCGACCCGCGGCCGGGCCCGCCTACAACCACAAGCCACCCCACGACGGGATCAGCCATGGGGTCTGACACCGAAAGTCGGTCCCTGGGTTCGCTGGCATACCGTTTTCGCCCCACGGCGACAACCGTGCGCGGCTCACCGCCCGCAGGTGCAAAGGCATCCAAGTCTGCATGCGGGCGAACGGCTGGTCTGGTAGGCAACTCTCCACGCCCTATTACGCTGCGACCGCGCGGGAGCTGGTCCTTGTCAGATGTGTCATCCTTCGGACCGGACTCAAGGCCACGAAACAGGCCCTTGGCCGCTGGCGGTGCCGCCGAAGGCACATCCGTCGGTAGTCCGTCCTTGTTGAGCTTTTTCGCCATTGGATCCGCTCTTACTCTTCGTAGAGCCGGTTGATGAGGTTGTCCATACAGTACTGGCCCGCGCTGTTGAGGGCAGCCTCCTCCTTGCCCCGGGCAATTTGCTGCAGGAACACCAAGACTGCGGCCATCACGAGTGCCATGAACGTGGTATTGAATGCTACCCCCAGCTTGGCGGTCATGGCCCCAAACCAAGCCTGCACAGCCTGCGCATCATCTAGGCTCGGCATGTCGCTAGCCGCCGTTAGGGCCAGCGCGATGCCGATGACCGTCCCAATGAAACCCAGCGTGGGTATTAGCCAAGTAATGTAGCGTACCATGCTGTACTTGAGGTCGATCTCGTGCTGCATGAGCTCAAGGCTGGAGTCCACCAGGCTATTCGCCTGGGCCACAGACCTGCTGATCTGGAACTGTTGAATTGCGCGCAAAATTAGTCGCTGAAGGCGATAGTGCGTGGAACGCTTGGCCTTCATGACTCTTCGGTAGATAGCAATCAGATCCTTCGACCGAAGGATGGTGGCCGGATCGTCTGGCAACAGCCCGATGCCAAATTGCCTGATTTCCGCACGTGCGCGCCTGAACCGAGGCCACAATTCACCCAGACCTATGAAGAACGTTAGCCACATCACATTCTGGACCGTCAGCGGGTAGAGGTCGCTTCCCCGATCCAAGAGTAGGGCGGAAAGAATGATGCGGGCGGTACCAACTTCCGGTACCGGGAGCAGAGCGGTAAGGATCGCTATTACTCCAGAGCCAGCCAGCAGCGCAGCGAGGGCGCCGACAGCGCGACTGGTCGACTCTTGCAATTCAAGCAGATTCATGCAGGCAACTTAGCGAATGCTATCCGATTTCAGGGTTGAAAGGCACCCGGGGCGAAGCATTGGTCTAGTGCTGCCAATGTCGACGGAATATTCATGAGCTGTAGGTATTGGTCTGGGGATCGTTTTTGGAAGCAATTAGGTAACTCCAACCTTTTCGGATCGGTACGTGCCAGCATCGCCTGACGGACGAGCGGGCCGGCGTTGGCATCCATTTTCAGAACTGCATGAAGAATTCAACCACACTCTGCTCAAGTAAGTGCGGCAACACTGGTGCTTAGCAAGCGTTCACTTACACGCGGCACACACGGTGGGAGCTTGCCGCACCCCGTGATCAGATCGAAACAGACCTTCACGCCTAATAGTTCACCTTAAGGTTGCCTGGCATGTCCGACCAATTCTTGACCCGCTTGGTCCGCAGATCGAATATAACTGTGCTCCACCCGGGAGCTTCTTTGGGAAAGGGCTCCGAAACACCGTATTCCCAATATTCTTCGCCACCGGATGTCCACTCCCAAATGCTTGTAGGAGTACCCTGCACCGCCAACACTTCGTCCATGTCCGATCCTCTTGTGAAGCTACGCGCTGAAACGATCCGTCTCGGCTGCATCTGCACCTTAAGGTTGCCTGAACTGTCCGACCATCCCTTGACCCGCTTGGTCCGCAGATCGAATGTAACCCTGCTCGACCCGTAGGCCCACTGTTCGTCGCCCCAGGATTGGGACGTTCTAATTCCTGTAGGAGTACCCTGCACCGCCAACACTTCGTCCATGTCCGATCCTCTTGTAAAGCTATGCGCTGAAACGATCCGCCTCGGCTGCATCTGCACCTTAAGGATGTCTCTGTAGTCCGTCCACCCGTTGACACGCTTGGTTTGCAGATCGAATGTAACCTCGCTATTACCGTAGCCCCACTGTTCTTCGCCATAGCCTTGCGAAATTCCTGTAGGAGTACCCTGCACCGCTAACACTTCGTCCATGTCCGATCCTATTGTGAAGCTATGCGCTGAAACGATTCGCCTCGGCTGCATTTGCACCTTAAGGTTGCCTGAACTGTCCGACCATCCCTTGACCCGCTTGGTCCGCAGATCGAATGTAACCCTGCTCGAAAAGAAGCCCCCATAGGACCAATATTCTTCGCGTAAGGCTTGGTCCGTCCTAATTCCTGTAGGAGTACCCTGCACCGCCAACACTTCGTCCATGTCCGATCCTCTTGTGAAGCTAAGCATTGAAACGATCCGTCTCGGCTGCATCTGCACCTTAAGGATGCGTGAACTGTCCGACCATTCACTGTCCGACCATCCCTTGACCCGCTTGGTCCACAGATCGAATGTAATTGAGCTCCGAACGGGGTCACCGTAGTCCCAATATTCGACACCGAAGGCTTTGTCCGTTCTAATTCCTGTGGGAGTACCCTGCACCGCCAACACTTCGTCCATGTCCGATCCTCTTGTAAAGGATTTTCTTGGAGGTAGTGGATTGTTAGGTCTCTGTGTGATCTGACCAAGACCAGGCTGAAGCACAAAGCCTGAATCCCTGGGCTGCGATGGGCTAATCGGGCTCAGTATGACTTGGCGGCGGGTGGGCTCTGCTCCATGTTTAATCTGAACCGATTTCGATTCGTAGCCTGGCTGACTGACCTTCAAACGGTACGTTCCGGGACGAAGCGCCATTCCAGCACTATACGTATCGCTATGGCCTACAAGTTCAACCTGCGCATCTGCTGGCACCGTCTGAACAGTTAGGGGCACACTGTCGTCAATTCCTCGCGCAATCATAGCGATCGCGACCGTAACCAGACACAATACCACGAGCAACACAAGACCACGTGTAGTCGGACGCAAAGCCGCGAATTGATTTCGCCTTGTGCGTACCTGCTGTTTCAAACGTGATTGGCTAACGGTTTTTCGTACTCTCCCTGTCGTTGCAGCAGGCGGTGGGACGGCTACTACAGTGCGCTCTCGTATCTTAACAAGTAGCTGATCGCAAGAGCGAATTCGAGAGGAATCCGAGATTGCCAAACACTGGTCAATGGACTTGAGTAGCCTCGGCGAAAATCTTCCTGACCCAACAGCGCTGGCAGGCGGCAACGGATCGGTTCTGCCCTGTAGGACCGCCAAGGCCCTATGCTGGACCTTTGTTGGACTAGGTGGCTCCCATGGAGGACTGCCACCCGCCACCATGCGCCACATAAGCGCCCCAACGCCGTAGATGTCAGTCCATGGCCCGATGGTTCCTTCACCGACTTGCTCCATAGCAGCGTAGCCGTCGGTATAGGGCGCCATGGACTTCGTTGCACCCGATGACTCCTGCTTCGCCGCACCAAAGTCTATCAGCACCGGTTGGTTATCCTGCCGCCGAATCAGGATGTTTGAGGGCTTGATGTCTCGGTGGTATAATCCTGATTCGTGCACTCGCTTAAGGCCAGCAAGCAGCGGTAGAATCACATCAAGCAAGTCCTCCTCCGTAAACGGGTCGCCGTTGTTTTCACGCTGCCCCAGCAACGCAGACAGCGGCAGCCCATCCACGAAGTCCATCACCATGTAGGACGTGCCGTTGGCTAGAAACAAATCACGGCATATGGCAATATTCGGGTGATCTCGCAACGCCTCCAACCTGCGCCCCTCAGCCATGAAGCGCTGGAGGCCGTCCTCGAAGGACTCTTCACATCCTGACTCCATAGGCTGGACGACCCCAGATCTGCGCCGTGCCAACTCACGCGGGAAGAACTCCTTGATTGCCACATCAGAATCCAATATCCTGTGGTGCCCCTTGTACACAACTCCGAAACCGCCTCGTCCGACTACTGACTTGATTTCGTAGCCGCGCAGCACGGTGCCGCTACCAAGAAAGTCACCTTCTGATGGATATTGGCTCATCGGTGGGCCCTGGACCTTTGGGATTGCACCATTCCTAGTTGGGTTTGAGCGATCGCTGCCGCGCTGGAGCGGTAATGTAGGTAACTCTTGGCAATGTGTAACGCTGTTGGTCACGTGTGTGTATGCGCAGTGGGCGGTTCCCAGTGAGACTGGGTCAATAGCGTGCTTACGCGCGTGTTTCCGAGCTTACAGAGACCCGTGGAGAGCCATTTCAAAAAGTCAGGTTGGGGGGCCTATTTCAGGGCACTCGGCGGAATTCGCCTGAAGGCGATGCCATGATAGGGGGTGGCTTGGTCCGGGCCAGCCTCGTACAATAGGCCGATAACGTCGTCTGGTAGCCGGACCAAGTCGGAGTATGCGGCCATGGGTCCGTAGATAAGCATCTGCTACGGCCAGGTTTTGCCTTCATCAAAGCTGGCGCGTACGGTCATATTCTCACGCCGCTCGGCACTTGCGGGGTTGGAAAACAAGAGGATGCTCTGCCCTTCGTCGGCAAACTGGTAGCGCTGTAGGCTCGCCTGGCGGATAGGTTCTACTAGGGGCATGCGCCGTAGGAACGATCACATTTGCTTTCGTGGGCCGGATTGCTGGTCAGCCGTACAGCCCAAGGCAAATGGTGTCCGTTGGCAGCCCTTTCTTGTCTTGGAGCAGCCCTATTCACCTGATTTTTGTTGCCTTTACGTCACATTTGCCACCTGCATTGCAAATAGCCTTCTCAGATTCAGACTTAAGCACACCAGGTCCCACTCGCCAGCAACCTTTTTCAGTCCCCGAACGCTGAATTGTCGAAAGCCGAGGACAGACTTTATCCAACCGTTGGGTGCCTCCGAGAGCCACTTGCGCTCGCGGTAGACCGCGTGCCCCTCCTTCGTACGCAGCTTGTCCCACATGCGTGCCGTAGCGGGCCGTGTCTCTGGATTGATGGATCCCACCTTCCCGCTCTCCCGACCGACGGCGATATAGCCATCTATGCCGCGGGTGTTCAACGCGGTGATATTGGCCTCGCTGCAATAGCCTGCGTCCGCTATCACAATAGCGAGCTGCTGACCATAGGTATCTTGGGTGGCCCTTACCATCGGTAAAAGCTGATCTTGGTCTGTAGCCTGGTTAGTCACGCGTGTTTCCACGATTAACTGGTTGCGCCCGTCCACTACCGTTTGTGCATTGTAACTTTGCTGGAAGCCATCCTGGCTCGTCAGCATGATGCGGCTTTCGGGATCGGTGAAATTGCTTTGTGCCTTGGCTTCGGGTTCCCCGAACGGACGCTTGTACGCTGGACCCCCTTTCGGATTGCGCTTCTGACTTGGCTTACGCCCCTTAGCCTCATCCCTCTCCCGCTGTCTGGCCTTCAAGTTGGACTTAGCCTTTCGGATGTTGGCAAGCTTCTTCCGCCTGCGTGCAATCTCCTCCTCCACACTGCTATCCGCGGGGACTTCTACGGACAGGTCGGTCGTATCCGTCGGCAATTCTGGAGACGATGGGGACGAATCCACTGCCTCGGTGGGCTGTGTCGTGTCAACCCCCTGCTTTTTGCTGCCAATCGCTTTGCTCGCACGCGTGCGCTCCGCCTCCATTGCATCAAGAGCAGCTTTACGATCTGCGCGAGTAGACAGCGCCGGCGGCAACTCGTCGCCCCGCACTTCCTCTCCTAACAACGCGTCTTCTACCTCATCCTCCTCCTGCGCCTGCGCCAACAGCGCGTCAACCTCTGACTGCAGCCGCTTCTCCTCCTTGTTCAGTCGCGCGTAGCTCATCGCCTTACGCTTACTCGCATTCGCCCTGACTTTGGTGCCATCAATCGCAACCTTCCCCCAATCAATCAAGCCAGAATTCTGTGCCATCAAGACGACCTGAACAAACAAAGCACGGAAATCCTGGAAATGACGCTGCCGGAACGCACAAATCGTACGATGGTGCGGCATGTTATTGGCCGCCAGTACACGGAAGGCAATATTAGTCTCCAACTTCTGCGCAATCTGCCGCGATGAGGTGACGCCGGTGGCATAAGCGTAGATCAACACCTTCAACATCATGGCAGGATGATAGGGTCTATTGCGGCGCCCATCCCCCTCGTATGGAGCAAAAAAGGGCGCAAGGTCCGCGCGGTCTACAAAGTCAGACACGAAAAAAGCCAGGTGATCCTCTGGAAGCCAGTCCTGGAGCGATGGTGGCATCACCACCGGATCCTCTGGTGCATACGGGCGAAACGTTGTCGGCATGGGCTTAAGGGACGGCAAGTAGCGCTAACACACACATATATGTACCTACAATCATAAAGATGCATATATGCAGTGGGTACAGGGTGACTGTTCCAAAGATGCCACGTCAGCAAGCACCGCCACCATGCATAACGGGTGCTACTGCATCGCAGGCTCCTAGGGTAGTATCGGACTCCAGGTCGCTCCATGTGGCTCCGCCGTTAAAGCTTCGGGCGACCTTGCGGTGCCTCTCGCCCTGGGCGTAGTTGCGCATGTTGAGCAGTAGCCCGCCCCCTTCGAGTTCTGCGACCTCCGACTCGTTAACGAAGTGCTGCGGCGTAGATCCGCCCAGCTGCCATGACTGCCCGTGATCATCGGAGTAGATCACATGGGAGTAGTAGTGTCGGGTGTTCGCCTCTATATGGTCGCAGGCTACTATGAGGCGACCCGCGTGGGAACCATGTTGCAGCTGGATCCCGGATCCCGGACCGGTTGCGTACCAGGTCCAGGAAGAGTCTTTCACGTTGGCGGTGATCTCCCTTGGCTCATCCCACGTGTGGCCGCTGTCCTTGGACGCCAGCACAAACACGCGGCGCGTATCCGTCGACGTCTGACTGATGATGTCGGGTTCACGATCGCTCCCGAGGTTCCAGGTGGACAGCAAGAATAGTCCTCCCGTCTCGGCGTCCACTACCGGTGCCGGGTTGCCCACGGTGTTGTCTTCCTGGTCCCAGATCACCTGCAATGCACCCCAGGTGAGGCCATTGTCCGTGGATCGCTTCATCACCAGATCCACATCGCCCGTATCCGAACAGCTATGCCGGCGGCCTTCTGCAAAAGCTATCACGGATCCATCTGGAGCATTGATCACTGCAGGGATCCTGAAGCAGTCGTACTCGTCTTGGCCTTGCTCAAAGATGTAGTTGGGTACCTGCGCAGCGCCTGCAGCAGCGAACAGCAGCGCTAGGCTCAGCGGGAAGGCCCGATAATAGAGTTGTTGCATAACGAATGGGCGGTAGAGAGTTGGCAGGGCAGGCCTACTGTATTTCGGTCTTGGGGATTACGACAGTGGCGGCAGGCAAGAGCGTCGCGGCTCGTGCCGCTTTGCACACCGGGGCGCGCCGCAATGTTGGCCTACTTCCGTCCGTGGCATGAATCTGGGAAAACAGTATTTCGCCAACATATGGTTGAACCCAGTGGTTGTGCTGCGTGCACGACTGCGGTAGCGCTAGCCGCTCGACAAGGTATGCATCCTCAAAGAGCTGCATACCAGTGTGGACAAGGCAGTGCTGTATGCTGCAATGCAGGGAAGGCCGATGCCCATCTCACCTCCGAAGCTGACCGAGTCAGAACACTGAGGGCTGCCGGTCTCCAAGGTCGGGGCACACAAAGGGGCGAGTATTAACCGCGATCGAAAATAACGCGAGATGGCAAAAAGGATGACTTGCAGGAGTGTCGGGCGGGAAAGAATCCAGTGCCTGCTCGCGCCTTACTTGAAACCCTCATTCCATCGATCGAGGAACTCCGAGAATGGGTACGGAGGCGGCAGCAATTCGTCTCCATTCAACAGTCTCCTTAGTGTGCCCCGTGACCTGGTGCATATTCCGACGAATTCGTGCACCCAATCCGATCAAAGCTGGAGATCCGCGCTGGAGGTTGTTCAGCCGTGTTTTGATGGTGACGTAAGCTGCCATGCCCTGTGGTTGCTGGGAGTTTCTGGTTAGAATCAAGATGAGTCTTCCGGGTATTCCGGCATGTGCACGTTAGCCATTTGCTTTCGCATCGAGTCGCCGGTCAGCTGGATGCGGTGCGCGTTGTGGACGAGGCGATCCAGGATAGCATCGGCGAGCGTAGGATTTTCCATGGCCTGATGCCAGCGTTCCACCGGGAGCTGGCTGGTAGCAATGGTGGAGCTGACCTGGTGTCGGTCATCCAAGATTTCCAGCAGATCATCTTGCTGCGCGTTGGTGAGTTTTTTCAGCCCCCAATCATCATCAACCAGCACGCTAAGCCGCGACAACGTACGCAGCAGCTTCAGGAGCCGGCCCTCTGCTCGCGCCAGCGCGACGTCTTCGAGCATTCGTTGCAACCGGAAATAGCGCACTTTAATGCCTTTTATGCAGGCGGTGTGGGTCAGCGCACAGGCAATATAACTCTTGCCCACGCTGGTGGGGCCGGTGATGATCACGTTCTGCTTTTGGCGTATCCAGTCGCATCCGGCCAAGTACAGCATGAGGCGACGGTCCAGTCCGCGATGCACGCGATAGTCTATGTCCTGCATACACGCCTGTTACCGTAGCCGAGCGCGGCGAAGCCGTGATTTCAATCGAATGCTTTCACGCCGGTTGGCTTCGCGATCCACCATCTCACCGAGGCGGTCCATGAATGCCACCTGCTCAATGCCAGGATGGTTTAGCTGATCGCGCAAAGCGTCGGCCATGCCATAGAAGCGAAGCTTCTCGAGCTGCTCTATCGTTGGGTGTGTCAACATGGAACTAAGCGTGGTTGTCAGGGGGGTCGGCGTAGTACTGGGCACCGCGGATGTTGTCGTGCATGATGGGCGGGTCCTCCTCTGCCTGGTACAGGGTAAGCCGCTCAATGCCACGTTTGAGAACATTAGCGATGCTGCTTGTGCGGAAGATCTGGTGCACTAATGCCCACTTGCAGGCCGCCTCGATGTGCTCGCGCGGATAGGCGCGCTTAAGGTCCAGGAGCCCCCAGCGAAAGCCCTGCTCAGGATGCCTGCGGCGCTCCATGATGGTCAACGCCACCTTCTCCGTGTTCGGACCGATCTGCGCGGCACGCTCAAGCAGGCGATGCTGTTGGGCGTACTCCTGATGATTCGAAGGCATATGCTCAGGATGTGTGCTCCATCCGTAGACCTTGGGGCATAACATGTGGGATGCTATACGGTGATTGCTAAGGTATATCTCCACGGTAACCTCCCTCACGCATACATTCACTTTGCGCTGGACATGCCGATACGGGACGCTGTAGAACCGCTTGTTCACCGCCATGTGATAATCAAAGCTCACCGTGGCCACTTTCCACTCCCTATACTCAAAGAGCTTCGAGGGTAAAGGGCGCATCGCGGGCAAATCCACCGCCTCAAACTGACTGCGACGGCTCCCTTCGCGCTTCTGAAAAGGAGTGTCATTCAGGGTAACCAACCCCTTCGCAATCCGCTCATTGAGCATATCCAGCGTGAGGTAAGGGACAGTACCCAGGGCGGCCAGAATCCACTGCTCCACTACTCTGACCGCAGACTCGACTTTGGCCTTATCTCTTGCTCTTCTCGCGCGAGCCGGCAGCGCTACCAGATCGTAATGCTCGCACATCTCCTGGTAGGTAGGATTGATTTCCGGATCGTAACGGTGCGCCTTCTTGACTGCCGCCTTCAAGTTGTCAGGCACTACCACCGCCGGTACCGCACCGAAAAACTCAAAGGCCCGACGATGTGCGCCAATAAAGCTCCTCAGCGTCTGGTCTCCGGTGGCCTCCGCATACGTGTAACTGGAAAAACCCATCGTGGCCACAAAGACCTGAGCTGGCTTCGGCTGATCACGCACCTTTATCGTCATGCCCGCAAAGTCCACATAGAGCTTCTCACCCGCCTTGTGGTGCAGATGCATGGTCACCTGCGTGCGGTGGCGCCAAGCACGATATAGGTCACAGAAACGACTGTAGCCGTAGCCGTCTGGATACGTTGCACGGTATCCGTCCGAAAGTCTGCATCTTGAATAGCTAGAATTATTGCCCGACCTTGTAGGAGGTTCTATTGACCAATCCATGAGGTCTTAGCATGGCAACGAGAATTAGGGGCACATCGGCGGTGATGTTTCCGTTGATCGCGCGTTATTTGCGTGGAACGCAGCATGCGGAGGTATTTTGCCAGGAGCATGGCATAACGCGTAGTCAGCTGACGTACTGGCGCCGAAAGTACGCGGCATCTTCGTCTGAGGTGGTGGGCGACACGTTTGTGGAGGTTTCTTCGCCTGTTCGGCATGACGGGGGCGCGTTGATGGAGTTGCAGTTTCCGGGCGGTGCCTGTTTGCGTGTATTTTCGGCGGTGCCGTCGGTGTTTCTATCGGCGTTGATTCATGGTGAGGGTGGCTGCTCATGTTAGCGCTGGGTTCTTCTCACCGCTTTTATCTGCACCGCGGGCCGACGGACATGCGGAAGGGTTTTGACGGGTTATGCGGTCTGGTTCGTTCCGGTATGAAGCGGGATCCGTTATCGGGAGACGTCTACGTTTTCATCAACCGCCGTCGGACACATATCAAGCTTCTGGTGTGGGATCGCAGCGGGTTTGTGCTCTACTACAAGCGATTGGAGGAGGGCACGTTTGAGCTTCCTGTGACGGGCACGCCGGATTGGACGCAGGTTGTTTGTCTTCTAGAGGGGGTGTCACTGAGGTCTGTTCGTTATCGTCGGCGTTACTCGCGCCCGGTGGCTGCCAGCGATTCTAAATTTGGGTGCATGAGGGGTTTACGGGAATGCCTGTTCAGCAGACGTTATGTGTATGATGGGTGTGTGGACTGGCAATACCGGTCCTGCGATGCCCTGCTATAGCGTGCTTTTGTCTTTCACTGAGGTATACCCATGAAACCAAGCAAGCTGCTGCGCGATGCGCTGAAACGCATCCGATCGGCCGCCGGTACATTTGAAGATAACCGTCAGGGGCCCAATCTGCGCTACACGCTGGCCGATGCCGTGTTGAGCGCATTTGCCTGCTTCTTTCTGCAATCGCCCTCCTTTCTTGCTTTTCAGCGGAGGATGGAGGACGACGTGGGCCGTTCCACCTGCCAGACGCTGTTTGGTATGCAAGCCATTCCTTCTGACGGGCAGATCCGCAACCTGCTGGACCGCCTGGTGCCAGATTCATTTCAGCGCCTGTTTCTGCACCTGCTGGATACGCTTCGTTCCAAGGGAGACTTTTCGCCGTTTGTGCGTCTGAGGGATCGCATCCTTGTGGCGCTTGATGGCATCGAGTTTCATTCCTCTCGGACAATCCATTGTAAGCAATGCTCCTCTCGTCGCACGGGGAAAGACAAGCGTCCTTCGTTCTTCCATACCATGGTGGCGGCGGTTGTGGTGGCTCCAGGGCACAACCGGGTGGTACCGTTGATGCCAGAGTGTGTCCGCACACAGGATGATCCTGGCGACCAGCACTCGGTGCGGCGTCGCAAGCAGGATTGCGAGATCAATGCCGCTAAGCGGTGGTTAACGAAGTGGGGAGCTCGCATGGCTCGCTATCGTCCGGTATATCTGGGAGATGCCCTATATGCTACACACCCCTTCTGCCAACAGGTGCTCCATGCGGGCGCCGATTTCCTGTTTGTGGTCAAACCCAAGTCGCATCAAACGCTATTCAAGTTTTTACACGAGCGCTATATCCAGAGCACCGGTTGGATTCGGGTGCAGAACAAGAAGACACATCGCTACGAAGAGCACTGCTATCGCTGGATGACCGATCTGCCGATTCGGAACACGGACGATGCCGTACACGGCACATGGGTGGAAAAGACCGTGCGGGTACGCCAAAAGCAGGGCACCTACAAGCAGACCTTCTACACGACGCTTTTCACCAGCCTGACGGTAACGAAGCACAATGTACAGGAGGTTGCTCTTTGTGGGCGGGCGCGCTGGAAAATCGAGAACGAGTGCTTCAACATCCTCGCACGACACGGACAGAACTTCAAACACAACTTCGGGCATGGCAAAAATGGGCTGGCAAACCTGTTAGCCACCCTCAACCTGTTGGCATTTGCCCTGCATACGATGCTCGACCAAGTAAAAGGGTTGTGGAGGCAATGCCGAGCATCCTACCAGGTGCGGCGCGCTTTCTTTCAGGAAGTGCGCGTGCTTACGACGAGATATTGCTTTCCCGACTGGCGAAGTCTCTGGGAAAGCATGTTGTACCGTCGTTCGCCTCCGCTGGCGCTTTCCGTCGCGAGAGCCTGAAAGATTGTATGTCACAAATAGGGTAAGCGGGAATTCCAGAGACCTGGAAGGCCGTCGTATGCCTCTGGCGGATTGGTGGCGCCTCAAATGTAGCTTCTTATTGCCTGCTTCCGTCCACCAACCGCCTAACTCACAGCCCGCATGCGCGTAGCCTACCGCAAAACAAGATCCGTTCCCCCACCGAACGCCCCAAATTTAGAATCGCTGGGTGGCTGCGGAGGGCTGAATTTTTTTTCGTGTAGTATCTTAAACTGGGGGATTGTATGCCTATAGTATAGTCAAAGCTTCATGCTCGCACAGACCGCTCTTCGGCTCCGGCTGGGGACTCGGCATCTATTATCGCTTCGTTGCGGGAGCAAATAGTGGCGCTGAAGGCGGAGAGTGCCTCGTTGCGCGAGAAGTACAGCAGCTTGCATGACCGTCTGGACGCGGTCAAGGCTGAATGCGACGAACTTGTGCGCCTGATACACGGAGCGAAGAATGAGCGCTTTGTGCCGCAAGATGGTGCGGATCCCACACAGAAGCCCCTGTTTCCCGAGTCTTCCGACGACGAAGCGCCGTCGTTAAAGATGGACACGGCGACTCCTGTGCCCCCGAAGCTCAAGAAAGCATCGCGGAAAGCGAGGCGGAAGTTCCGCCGCCTGCAAAAGAATTTCCCGCGCCACCTGAGGCGCGACGTGACCGTCGTGGAGTCCAAGGAAGATGTCTCGGGCATGCAGCGCATGGGCTACGAAGATAAGGAAACGTTAGAGTACGTGCGCGCGGAGCTGGTCGTCAAAGTGCTCAGGCGGTACAAGTACGTTCCTCGTAGGAAGAAGAAGGATGCTGACGGCGAGAATTCGGACGAGGAGGACGGTCCCGGCGGCATCATCATCGCACCGTTGCCAGAGGTCCTGAACTAAAAGTACATGGCTGAGCCAAGCCTGCTCGCTTACTTAACCATCGCTAAGTACGTATTTCACCTTCCCCTCTTCCGCCTGCGAAAACAGTTCTCACTCCTCGGAGTTTCGATTTCCACATCGACCCTGAGTGACTGGGTCTCCCAGGTAGCATTCCACTTGATATGCCTCTATCATGAGCTCATAAAAGAGTCCCTCAAGAGCGGATACCTCTGCGTGGACGAGACGACCATGCCGGTGCAGAATCGCAGCAAGATCGGCAAGCACCACCGTGGGTATTACTGGGTGTACCGGTCACCGGAGCGCCGATTCGTGTGGATGGAGTATCGTAAAGGCCGCGACCAGAAAGGGCTGCTCTACACTTTCCGGGACTTCAAAGGGCATGTTCAGAGCGATGGCTACGCCGCCTACAATGTACTTGGTCACAATCCAGATATCATCTTGCACGGGTGTTGGGCCCATGCCCGACGTAAGTTCGTCCAAGCACAACAGAGCGATCTGGAACGGGCCGAGCATGCCCTGACGACGATCCAGCAGCTGTACAAGATAGAGCGCAGGCTGCGCGAGGCGAACTGCACGCTGACCGAGCGCTACCAAGCGCGTCAAAAAGAGGCGGTCCCCATCCTGGAAGGACTCAAGGCATGGCTTCAACAGCACCCTGGCACGCCAGCCAGCGCTTGGGGCAAAGCCGTCAACTATACCCTGAACCGGTGGGACAAGCTGTTCCGGTACGTAAGCTTCGGCCGGATCGAAATTGATAACAATCTCGTCGAGAACAGCATCCGACCCTTAGCGCTGGGGCGCAAGAACTACCTGCATGCCGGGTCACACAAAGCAGCCCAACGCGCTGCTATCATCTACTCGCTGCTGGGCACCTGCGAACTGCATGGCATTGATCCACAAGCCTGGCTAGAAGATGTGCTAAAGCGCATGCCGACGCACACCACCGCCATCGGCGAATTGCTGCCACATCGGTGGACCAAGCGTGAAAGCGCCCCCACCTCACAGATGCCGCTCCCACCCGTGCGCGCCAGCGCATAAGCCCCTCTGTGCCACTTTTGAGCGCACGACCTGCACAGCAGTGCACCGTCACGCGAGCGCCCTGCGTGCACCCACCACTAGCTCCCCTGGAGCACCCATCAGGTCGCTTGGGCAGCTGCCGTAACACAGTCACGCCAGCAAGGTAAGCTGCCAACCGGCTGCGCCCAGCGTCCCTACGACCCTGCAGCGCTCAGCCTGGCGACAAAAATCGACACAAAATCGCCTCCGCGCGGCACTAATCAGCTGAAATAAACGGATTTTCGGACGGATACCCTCTACCGACGCTTCGCTGGCACCCTCGCGGGTAACAACGCACGGCTCGAGGAGATGTGTAGATGGTTAGTCTTTCACAACGGGGGACTTCCACCCCCTGTACTAACGCCAGTTTGCCTGGCGCACACATCGGATTCCTCTCTGCGCGCAAGACCGCGTTGCACCGCACGCTGCATGATCCCATCTATCGCATTCCAACTCACCTTCATCAGACGAGATACCGCCGATATGCTCGCCTCCTGCAGCCAATCAATCACCAGCGCCTCAAACTCCGCCGTAAACCGTGACATAGGCTCCGCCCACGGAACTGACACGGTGCGCACTCCATGCTCTGAACATGCCACGCGGGGAAGTAGCATAACCACCATAGTGCGATACCCGCACAGATCCAAGTGACGCCATTGCCGAGGACGGCGATCATAGCCCAGAGACGGTGAGCCGCACTCTGGACAAGGAAGCTGATGGCCGTCCTCGTAGGATACATGGATCCACGCTTCTCGCGCCTCATGGTCAAAGGTCACGTCGGAAACCTCCCAGGGAGCACGGATGCCCAACAGGTAAGCGATATTTTTCTTCAACTGCGATATAGCGTTGATGGGGTTGGAGTACATGGGTGCTATCGCGATGATGGCCTAGAAACAAGCCAGAAACGACAATAATTCCGCATCGCCTCAAATCGGTTCCCGATGGTTACAACATCGGACCCATCCGATTAGGGGAAGAGCCTGTTAGGGATTGTCTTCGCCCAACACCGCGACCTCGCTCAACGCCACATTGCTCGGATAACACCAAGCCCCTCGCGCACGTTCTCGGGCTTTTTCTGGACGACTCCGTCCGGTTTGCGCATAAATGCTCCGCGCTCCACACGCAGCACGTATTTTACTGCGTGGCACCAATCGAGTTGCATTGTTGCTTGGCAATTCCGTGACTACCCCACATTCGCGATCAGGCGCGCTCCCCTACAAGGTATATCCTAACGGGCGCTTACTATTACGATACCCACGACGGAGGCGCCACCTCTTCTCCCGCGCCTGCGGAGGGAATACTTGCCGTTTTTCAGGTTTTTGCAAGAGGCTCAGGGGATATTGGGTTTTGGGGGGTTGATCTCTAGCCGCCAGTAGCGCCTTTCAGAGCTTGGGCAGGTGTTCGCGGTTAGGAATCAGATTCAGGTTGGGTTCTGCAAACATGAGGGCCAGTGCCACCCAGCGGTGGATCGGCGCCGAGTTTTTCCAATGGTACACAGTGCACGTCCGTCTACCGAGGGTACTATTGAGATTCTCAATGCAGTTTGCATATTCCGGCGAATTCGTGCAACCAATCTGGGGCATGCTCGCAGATCGCCAGCCAGCCTCCCAGCGGCCGCTCACGAATGCCAACTGGTGAATGAGGTGGGATGATCGTATCGGAGTACCTGGCATCCTCGCCCCGCACGCGGTTAATCGAAGCGTTGGTGCCGCTAGTCTCCGACCTGCGTCCCGTGCAGTTTAGCTACAACAAGCTCGGAACAGCGCCACAAGCACTGCGTACCACTCTGCAGCGCGAAAGACCGCGGACGCGAAGCACAACACCGCCAACGTGTTGATTCGCAACTGGTTCTTGCGCCACCCAACAAGTCGCTAACCGAATTTGCCCCGTCATGGTCAGCTATCCGATCGATTATGCCGTACTACGAGCGCTAGGTAGGTTCAGGACAATAGATGCGACGCTGGACTGGCGCAGAGAACACGACCAGATCGTCGAAAGCCCGTTAGAAATATTCAGGCTACTTGGCAACGCCCACTACCCTGGTATTGAGCTCTGCCTTAAGTTCCTTAACCGGACTCTCCGCTCCGCTGGTAAGATTGGGATGCAGTTGCTCCGCGAAAAGGACCCCGTGAGGTTCTCACAGCGTCTGGCGGAGCTGTACCTGCTGGACTGTAGTTGGGTGATGGGGCAGCCGCGGATCAAGGCACGTGCGAGCTCTGCGAGGCATGACATTGACATCAGAGTTGGAGCGTTGCGGGCCAGAGTCGAAGTCTATAGTCCGATAGATCACTATGGCTATCGGTTCGTGGAGTGGTACGTTCCGCCGCTCTTCAGGTATTCGCCGTGTGACCGAGGGTTCGATGTGCGCGTGGAGCTCGAAGTCCACAATGACAATGGATTCTATCCGCATGACATCCCCAATAGCGACCGTGTTCTAAGGCCATGGCTAGGCCAGCTTAAACAGGATGTACATGCATGGATGAAAACTGCGGGGGAGGGAAGTACAAGGCTTTTCGAAGGCGTCGACGAAACCTTCAAGATCAAGGCCACCCTCAATTCAGTGGTCCACTATCCAAAAGACCGGAACGTATGGGTCAAGGAGCCGAGCCGGTCCACCGACACTAGACTGTTTTTCGAGCAGCTGCAACCCATACAAACGGCGCGGAGCCAGATCGGACGGAAGATAGGATGCAAGATGAAGCGGCGCCAGTGCGGTGAAGCGTCGCCCGATTATCTGCGTGTACTGGTCGTTGATTTCAGCCTTACGGACAGCTTTGAATTCAGCTGGTTCTGGTGGCCAAGACTCACCGAGCGAATCGACAAAACAATAAAGATCCTAGCTGAGCAGATCGGTGATCCCTTGCCGTACGATGTGGTGCTGCCTGCATGTCTAGATGTTAACTGCTGTTTCGGCAACGCCATAGTCTTGGACCCAAGCCGGGAAGCAGAAGTTGCACAACTCGTGAAAGCTGCCGGATTCGGTTTGAGGTGTAAGCCACCATTGGTGCTCCCTCCACCCCCGGAATTTAAGAAATTGCTTGATTCCGTATCGCCATTTCCGTACAGGGTGATTGCAACGGAGGTGCCTGTGACAGAGGACCAGCCGCGCACACTGACTGAACTTGGCAGGGAGGTTCTGGATCAGGTGAAGAGAAACCCGAAAGATGCGATAACTCACGTGTCGGGTATCCCAGTCGCCATGCTTCGCCGGCTGGCCGCCGCCTTCCTGGGAATCGGAGAGGAGGCAATAGGAAATACGCCTGTCGAGCGGTTGCGACATCTGCTAGGGAATGCAAGTGAGGCGAACGCTGTCGTACGCTGTGCATTTCACCGGGCTGCATTCGACATGGATACTCCAGGGGAACAAGAGGTTTTGTGCCTCATCAAGCAACAGGAATCGCACCCGTTGGCACTGCCGTGCATCGCGGGACTTGCTGACGTTGAAAAACACTCCAGTGGCATTATTCAGTGGCGCAATGCGGCCCAACAGCGTCGCGCCATAGCGATGTACTTCTATGCGTATTTGCTACTGCCGCAGGGTGGGATGATCTATGCGCCCATCGGCGATCGTGATCAGTGGTTTACCGACTTGTGCATCGAGCAACCCGAAATGATAGCAGATGTATATGTGAGGTACGTTGCAGTAGCGTGGAAGAGTGATTCGCAGATGGTCGCGTGGTTTAAGACCGTGACCTGTGACAGCGGGCTTGAACACATTGCAAAGCTTATCACGATTCCGCTGCTCCAGAAATTGTCAGTGCGCAGTAAGTATATACACAGCCTGCGGTTCCTAATGTATGCGGCCTTGCGCATACATTCGCCGGATCAGTTGCAAGAAGTCATAAAGGCCAAACTCAAGGCTAAGTCCATGACGGTGAAGCAACGAGTCCACTGGCTCGCTGCTGGACTCTTCGTTGCGCCAGAAGTCTACGCGAAGGACATGGCAGAATATTTGTGTGGCAACCAGGACCGCACATACATCCTAATCAGTGCCATCAACTGGTTCCCGCGAGACGGCAGGGTACAGCCGTCCAATACGGCTCTTGAGCAAATGGTGAGGTTGATCGGACCTTACTGTTCACCGGGGCCGTCCGGGGGATCCTCCGCATTCGTTTATCGCAGGGCGCAGTCTCTTGTTAGCAGCGCACTGCGGGCGCTTGCGGTGTGGCCTACAGGAGAGGTGCGCAATGCTCTGGACGCACTGTCCAATGAACCCAGCCTTGCCTCGTGGCGCCCTGAAATCCTTGCAGCCGCAAATCACCAGGGCGAGACATTGCGTGCAGCGACTTTTCAGACTGGTAAGGTCGAGAAGGTACACGCTGTGTTGTCCAATGGACCGCCAACCAGTCCGGGCGAAGGAGAAGAGCCAAAGCTTTGACGGTGGATGTGTTAAGAAATCTGGCCAATAGCATCCGAGCCGGCAGCACATCCGACTGGCGCCAGTACTGGAACGTAGACTCATACGGCCGGGTGCAATCCCCCAAGCCGGAAGGGAGCTGTCGCGATGCATTATCCAGCGATCTGGAAGCTCGAATGCGGGCGTGGGGTGTCTCTGTTCACACCGAATCCAGACACGCCGATGACAATCGCTCGGACATCCTAGTCTGCTACAATGGGTGGCGGGTGCCGCTGGAGGCCAAGCGGAGCTGTGCCGTATCCGTCCGAAAATCCGTTTATTTCAGCTGATTAGTGCCGCGCGGAGGCGATTTTGTGTCGATTTTTGTCGCCAGGCTGAGCGCTGCAGGGTCGTAGGGACGCTGGGCGCAGCCGGTTGGCAGCTTACCTTGCTGGCGTGACTGTGTTACGGCAGCTGCCCAAGCGACCTGATGGGTGCTCCAGGGGAGCTAGTGGTGGGTGCACGCAGGGCGCTCGCGTGACGGTGCACTGCTGTGCAGGTCGTGCGCTCAAAAGTGGCACAGAGGGGCTTATGCGCTGGCGCGCACGGGTGGGAGCGGCATCTGTGAGGTGGGGGCGCTTTCACGCTTGGTCCACCGATGTGGCAGCAATTCGCCGATGGCGGTGGTGTGCGTCGGCATGCGCTTTAGCACATCTTCTAGCCAGGCTTGTGGATCAATGCCATGCAGTTCGCAGGTGCCCAGCAGCGAGTAGATGATAGCAGCGCGTTGGGCTGCTTTGTGTGACCCGGCATGCAGGTAGTTCTTGCGCCCCAGCGCTAAGGGTCGGATGCTGTTCTCGACGAGATTGTTATCAATTTCGATCCGGCCGAAGCTTACGTACCGGAACAGCTTGTCCCACCGGTTCAGGGTATAGTTGACGGCTTTGCCCCAAGCGCTGGCTGGCGTGCCAGGGTGCTGTTGAAGCCATGCCTTGAGTCCTTCCAGGATGGGGACCGCCTCTTTTTGACGCGCTTGGTAGCGCTCGGTCAGCGTGCAGTTCGCCTCGCGCAGCCTGCGCTCTATCTTGTACAGCTGCTGGATCGTCGTCAGGGCATGCTCGGCCCGTTCCAGATCGCTCTGTTGTGCTTGGACGAACTTACGTCGGGCATGGGCCCAACACCCGTGCAAGATGATATCTGGATTGTGACCAAGTACATTGTAGGCGGCGTAGCCATCGCTCTGAACATGCCCTTTGAAGTCCCGGAAAGTGTAGAGCAGCCCTTTCTGGTCGCGGCCTTTACGATACTCCATCCACACGAATCGGCGCTCCGGTGACCGGTACACCCAGTAATACCCACGGTGGTGCTTGCCGATCTTGCTGCGATTCTGCACCGGCATGGTCGTCTCGTCCACGCAGAGGTATCCGCTCTTGAGGGACTCTTTTATGAGCTCATGATAGAGGCATATCAAGTGGAATGCTACCTGGGAGACCCAGTCACTCAGGGTCGATGTGGAAATCGAAACTCCGAGGAGTGAGAACTGTTTTCGCAGGCGGAAGAGGGGAAGGTGAAATACGTACTTAGCGATGGTTAAGTAAGCGAGCAGGCTTGGCTCAGCCATGTACTTTTAGTTCAGGACCTCTGGCAACGGTGCGATGATGATGCCGCCGGGACCGTCCTCCTCGTCCGAATTCTCGCCGTCAGCATCCTTCTTCTTCCTACGAGGAACGTACTTGTACCGCCTGAGCACTTTGACGACCAGCTCCGCGCGCACGTACTCTAACGTTTCCTTATCTTCGTAGCCCATGCGCTGCATGCCCGAGACATCTTCCTTGGACTCCACGACGGTCACGTCGCGCCTCAGGTGGCGCGGGAAATTCTTTTGCAGGCGGCGGAACTTCCGCCTCGCTTTCCGCGATGCTTTCTTGAGCTTCGGGGGCACAGGAGTCGCCGTGTCCATCTTTAACGACGGCGCTTCGTCGTCGGAAGACTCGGGAAACAGGGGCTTCTGTGTGGGATCCGCACCATCTTGCGGCACAAAGCGCTCATTCTTCGCTCCGTGTATCAGGCGCACAAGTTCGTCGCATTCAGCCTTGACCGCGTCCAGACGGTCATGCAAGCTGCTGTACTTCTCGCGCAACGAGGCACTCTCCGCCTTCAGCGCCACTATTTGCTCCCGCAACGAAGCGATAATAGATGCCGAGTCCCCAGCCGGAGCCGAAGAGCGGTCTGTGCGAGCATGAAGCTTTGACTATACTATAGGCATACAATCCCCCAGTTTAAGATACTACACGAAAAAAAATTCAGCCCTCCGCAGCCACCCAGCGATTCTAAATTTGGGGCGTTCGGTGGGGGAACGGATCTTGTTTTGCGGTAGGCTACGCGCATGCGGGCTGTGAGTTAGGCGGTTGGTGGACGGAAGCAGGCAATAAGAAGCTACATTTGAGGCGCCACCAATCCGCCAGAGGCATACGACGGCCTTCCAGGTCTCTGGAATTCCCGCTTACCCTATTTGTGACATACAATCTTTCAGGCTCTCGCGACGGAAAGCGCCAGCGGAGGCGAACGACGGTACAACATGCTTTCCCAGAGACTTCGCCAGTCGGGAAAGCAATATCTCGTCGTAAGCACGCGCACTTCCTGAAAGAAAGCGCGCCGCACCTGGTAGGATGCTCGGCATTGCCTCCACAACCCTTTTACTTGGTCGAGCATCGTATGCAGGGCAAATGCCAACAGGTTGAGGGTGGCTAACAGGTTTGCCAGCCCATTTTTGCCATGCCCGAAGTTGTGTTTGAAGTTCTGTCCGTGTCGTGCGAGGATGTTGAAGCACTCGTTCTCGATTTTCCAGCGCGCCCGCCCACAAAGAGCAACCTCCTGTACATTGTGCTTCGTTACCGTCAGGCTGGTGAAAAGCGTCGTGTAGAAGGTCTGCTTGTAGGTGCCCTGCTTTTGGCGTACCCGCACGGTCTTTTCCACCCATGTGCCGTGTACGGCATCGTCCGTGTTCCGAATCGGCAGATCGGTCATCCAGCGATAGCAGTGCTCTTCGTAGCGATGTGTCTTCTTGTTCTGCACCCGAATCCAACCGGTGCTCTGGATATAGCGCTCGTGTAAAAACTTGAATAGCGTTTGATGCGACTTGGGTTTGACCACAAACAGGAAATCGGCGCCCGCATGGAGCACCTGTTGGCAGAAGGGGTGTGTAGCATATAGGGCATCTCCCAGATATACCGGACGATAGCGAGCCATGCGAGCTCCCCACTTCGTTAACCACCGCTTAGCGGCATTGATCTCGCAATCCTGCTTGCGACGCCGCACCGAGTGCTGGTCGCCAGGATCATCCTGTGTGCGGACACACTCTGGCATCAACGGTACCACCCGGTTGTGCCCTGGAGCCACCACAACCGCCGCCACCATGGTATGGAAGAACGAAGGACGCTTGTCTTTCCCCGTGCGACGAGAGGAGCATTGCTTACAATGGATTGTCCGAGAGGAATGAAACTCGATGCCATCAAGCGCCACAAGGATGCGATCCCTCAGACGCACAAACGGCGAAAAGTCTCCCTTGGAACGAAGCGTATCCAGCAGGTGCAGAAACAGGCGCTGAAATGAATCTGGCACCAGGCGGTCCAGCAGGTTGCGGATCTGCCCGTCAGAAGGAATGGCTTGCATACCAAACAGCGTCTGGCAGGTGGAACGGCCCACGTCGTCCTCCATCCTCCGCTGAAAAGCAAGAAAGGAGGGCGATTGCAGAAAGAAGCAGGCAAATGCGCTCAACACGGCATCGGCCAGCGTGTAGCGCAGATTGGGCCCCTGACGGTTATCTTCAAATGTACCGGCGGCCGATCGGATGCGTTTCAGCGCATCGCGCAGCAGCTTGCTTGGTTTCATGGGTATACCTCAGTGAAAGACAAAAGCACGCTATAGCAGGGCATCGCAGGACCGGTATTGCCAGTCCACACACCCATCATACACATAACGTCTGCTGAACAGGCATTCCCGTAAACCCCTCATGCACCCAAATTTAGAATCGCTGGCAGCCACCGGGCGCGAGTAACGCCGACGATAACGAACAGACCTCAGTGACACCCCCTCTAGAAGACAAACAACCTGCGTCCAATCCGGCGTGCCCGTCACAGGAAGCTCAAACGTGCCCTCCTCCAATCGCTTGTAGTAGAGCACAAACCCGCTGCGATCCCACACCAGAAGCTTGATATGTGTCCGACGGCGGTTGATGAAAACGTAGACGTCTCCCGATAACGGATCCCGCTTCATACCGGAACGAACCAGACCGCATAACCCGTCAAAACCCTTCCGCATGTCCGTCGGCCCGCGGTGCAGATAAAAGCGGTGAGAAGAACCCAGCGCTAACATGAGCAGCCACCCTCACCATGAATCAACGCCGATAGAAACACCGACGGCACCGCCGAAAATACACGCAAACAGGCACCGCCCGGAAACTGCAACTCCATCAACGCGCCCCCGTCATGCCGAACAGGCGAAGAAACCTCCACAAACGTGTCGCCCACCACCTCAGACGAAGATGCCGCGTACTTTCGGCGCCAGTACGTCAGCTGACTACGCGTTATGCCATGCTCCTGGCAAAATACCTCCGCATGCTGCGTTCCACGCAAATAACGCGCGATCAACGGAAACATCACCGCCGATGTGCCCCTAATTCTCGTTGCCATGCTAAGACCTCATGGATTGGTCAATAGAACCTCCTACAAGGTCGGGCAATAATTCTAGCTAGTGCTTGTCCGAAAAACAGGGCCTGCCTTGCGTAGATGGCTACATGGGGGTCAGCAGGGGGAGAGGTACGCCAGAAATAGGCGTTTTTGCGGGCTAATGGTCGGTCTAACTCACTCTGGACCCATTGTGGACCCATTCCTGCCAAGAGCTTGAATCCGCGAATGTTGGCTCAGATTTAGCTTTTCTCAGCGTAAAGCACGATATTGAGCTCTGAACCCGCCTACATTCGCCCGAGTCATACACATGAGAGCGGTCATTAAGTCCCAGTCGGATCTGGGGGTCACGCCGATTGAGCAGATTGAGCTGAACCCCAAGTCAAGGGACGATACCCCCGCGGTGTTGCGCGGCCTGCAGTCCCTGTATATGGATAAGGATGTGCGCGAACAGGTGCTGGAGGTCCTTTCGCGCAGGATTCTTCCCGACGTAGATCGGACGAAGGGTCGCCCTGGCATGGATTTCTGGCAGATCTTTGTGTTAGGTGTAGTGAAGTACGCACTCAACTGTGACTATGATCGTCTGGAGGATCTGGCCAACCACCATAGGGCGCTGCGTCAGATGCTCATGATTAGCGACGTCAGTAAGAAGCGGTTTTCTGTGCAAACACTGGTCGACAATGTGTCCCTGCTGACGAAGGAGGCGCTCGACGAGATCAACCAAGTGGTGGTAGCAAAGGGTCATAAGGAGCGTAAGCATGGCGCCAACGATGCCTTGCGCTGCCGCGCGGATTCGGCTGTGGCGCGTACCAACGTGGAGTGGCCCACGGACGTACGACTTCTCTGTGATGCATTGCGCAGTCTGGTTAACGGGTTGTACGGACACTGCAAGTCGCTAGAAATGAAGGGCTGGCGCAAGGCCCGCTGGTGGGTGAAGAGATTAACGAAAGCGTATCGCCGTTGCCGTAAGGCCCGTAAGAATGGCTTCCTCGACCGCGTACGTCAGTTCCTTGCGGTTGCGCGCCAGATCATCACAAAGGCGTTAGGGACGGTGAAGACGCTGAAGGAAGTGACCGACAAGATGGCGTGGTACCTGGAAGCCAGCGAAAAACTGGTAGACCAAGTGGACCGTCGCTTGCTGAAAAAGGAAGAGATTGACCACAAAGAGAAGATATTTTCTGTTTTCGAGCCGCATACGCAGTGGGTCAGGAAAGGAAAGGCCGGTGTGTTAGCTGAGCTCGGCATTCCGGTCTGCGTGCTGGAGGATCAGCATCAATTCATCTTGATGCACCACGTGCAGCACGACGGGGGCGATAAGGCCATGATCATGGGTTTCATAGACGAAGCAAAGAAGCGCTATCCGTCGCTTACGTCCTGCAGCATGGATAAGGGCTTCTACTCTGCGAAGAATCGCGACGCCTTGGATGAGCTGCTGGACTTGAACGTCATGCCCAAGCCTGGTTACCGCAATGCGAAACAACGCGAGCGGGAGTCTCATCCCGATTTTGTCAAGGCGCGTCAACAGCATCCTGCGATCGAGTCCGCCATCAACAACCTGCAACAGCGGGGGATGGGGCTCATACGTACCCACGGAAAGGAGGGCTTCGATCGGTCGGTAGGGCTGGCGGTGCTGTCGGCAAACATTCACCGACTAGGCAAAGTGGTCAGGAAAAAAGAAGCGAAACGACGAGCCTGGCATGCCGCTCGCGCGAAGGCCACTTAAGGCTCGCCCGCTCCAGCTTCGACTGAGCCCTTCTTTTTCTGTCTCCGACAAGCCCGCGACGGGTAAGCTGTATCCACTCTGCGCCGCCAGGAGCTAACGAAGCCCGGTTGAGGGTCAGAAATGGCCGTGCAGCGCTTCTGTTACCCTTCCCATCGCTCAGACCAGCGTCCCTATCGGGCCCCCAGCGTGCCCCCGACCTTGCTCCAGCCAGGCAGACGCCCAAAATGCCCTATTTTCTGACAAGCACTAGCTATTCAAGATGCAGACTTTCGGACGGATACGTTGCACGGTAGGACTGCCAGACCAACTTCAGCGCCATGCTCGGCTCAGACTTGTGGCGCACAGAAGCCTCCGCATACACGCATGACTCCAAACCATGATCATCCAAATCCTCCAGCAGAGGCCTACGCAGACCCGCATGCTTTGTACGCTCCAAATACGCGCTCACCGTACTGGCTGAAACGGACAAACACTTCGCAATCTTACGATTGCGATACCCCTCCCGGAAATGCAGCCGAAGCACGTCCCTAATCGGCCGCATAGACACTCGCTTATATAACATCAGAAACTCGGTTGGTGATTGAGTCCCTGATATTAAGCGGCTGACGGATCCCCTCCGATACCGCCATTGCTCCACTGCCACCAGCCAAAACCACACACCTGTAAAGGCCTCTACTCAGCCCCGAGACAGGCGCCAGCAGCCCTCAACAAGTGTCCAGCTTACCTCGGATTACCCGTCCAGCTTGGATCGGATTATTCAGGTGAGCGCCCTGCGCTTGTCCCCGATCCACGCATCGCTCGCTGCGCTGTCTGATGCCAGGCGTTCAACCCATGAGCGAGCCTCTGCATCATCAAGGACAAGTGCCAGCCCAGCCGTAGGCTTAATTATAATGGTCTGGGTGACCTCATTCCAATCGTGGTGCAACGGACGCGCGTCTGGCACTATCCCCACGATCCGGCATGGCCGCGGCACCGGTAGACGCAGCCATCCTCTTCGCCCAAGTTTGTCAATGTAGTGGATTTTTTACGTGAGATAACACATCCCTGACATACAGGGATGGTCAGAAGGGCGGGTTTTACCCGTGTGTGTTACATGTTCGCGTGCCCTTTAGCGGGGCGTCTTGCTTTCATTCTGCGGGTGTACGTGCCGGTTTTGAGCCCCATCGCGCGGAAGACTTTACGGTGGAACGGCTTGAGGTCCTGGTCTTTCTTGAGCAGGGTGCAATGGGTTGCGTTTTGTGGGAGCACGGTTGTTACACGATGCATCTGGTTGAGCTTGACCTTGAGTGTGCCCCAGCTGCTGTGGATGTCGACGGTTCTCAATAGGCTGCGTATCAGATGCGCTGCGTGAAAGGCGAGAATGGACAGGAAGAGGTGGGCTTCTATGCGAAGGTCCCGACTGTGGTAGATCGGACGTAATTCAAGATCGGATTTCATGGTGCCCAACGTGCGTTCGATCTCTCCTAGCTGCCAATAGGTCTGTGCGATTGTCTTGACCGACCATTCCGCGTGGCTGGTGCGCAGTACATACCCGCCGAGGGCCTCCGTACATGCCTCGTAGGCAGGCCTCTGTGTGAGGCAGATCTTTTCGGCGTGGGTGCTGCCAGCCTTCCTGGTCACTTTAACATCATACTGGTAGGCCACCTGCTTGTACTTTTCTATGAGTCGGCCCACCCGGATCTGCACCTTATCGAAGTTCTTCAGACGTCTGGGCTGCGCCAGTCCCGCGTTCAGGTGCGCGATGGCCTCCTCGAATTTCACACGCTTTGCTCCAACAATCTGGTCGCTGACTGCTTGTCGGGCTTCACTGTGCAGATACACGCGCCGTTCTCCTCCTTCGTCTGGGAGTGCCCAGGCACGCACGTCGACATCGCTGGCGGTCTTGAAGTCTTGATCCGGTGCGTCTTTGGGTACCGGCGGGGTCTTCGTACGCTGCACGCAGATCCAGTCCAGATCCTGTTCGTTCAAATACGCCAGATTGGCCTCTGTAGCGATGCCAGCGTCCATAATCACCGTGGGCTTGGCTCCGTTCAGCTGTGCAATAGCCTGGTGCAACGTGGCAGGCTCACTGGCATTGCCCGGGAGGATTTCCGCCGTGCGGGGGAACCCCGATGCATCAATCATCAAGGCCAACGTCACCAGTGGGCAATCAGACCGTTTTTCCTTGCTGCGACCATGCCGCAGCAAGTCCCCTTTCTTGCGGCCCGTGTAGAACACATTGGTGACAACATGGAATCAAAAAGACTGCTGCGGCTGGATCGTGTTTTCGCCCGGCCCTAGTGATGGATCATTTGCATATGATCATATAGTTTTGGTATTATAGGATGCATGAAACGAGCCACACTGACGGAGCGCGCCGAGCGCGTGGCTGCAGCCAAGGTGCTGTGTCGGGAGCACAGCGCCGCAGAAGCGGCGCGCATGCTTGCCGCACGGTTCGATCTCTCCCGGGTGCAGGCTTCCCGTTACGTCCGTGCGGCGCGCGAAGCGGATTCTTCGCTGGCTCGGGCGGAGGCTACCGCGCCCCTGAGTGTCCGGATTCCCGTGGCTCTGCTTGCGCGTGCGCGGGCTCGTGCACGCCATACCGGTGTGAGTCTGGGGGCGCTGGTGGCTCGAGCGCTGGCGCGTCTTTTGGACAGCGATTCACCGTGAATGCGTCCCATCCGCCTGACATACAAACCGGACCGGGCTGCGCAGCAGCGCATAGCCCAGGCCTACGAGCTGTTGGTGCAGCCCTGGATTTCGGACAACAATACATCCTCGCATGAAGCAAGAAGAGAAGATCGCGGCCGTGTACGTGCGCGTATCCAGCGAGAGCCAGCGGCGCCAGCAGACAATTAACAGTCAACTGGAGGCCGTGCTGATGAATGCGCGTGAGCGTGGCTGGGCCATCGATAAGCAGCAGATCTTTGCTGACAACGGCTACAGTGGTGCCACCCTCGCTCGCCCCGGATTGGACGCCTTGCGCGACCTGGTCGCCCACGGCGTCCTGGCGTATGTGTTGGTCTTGTCTCCCGATCGGCTCAGTCGTAAGTTCGCCTATCAGGTTCTGCTTCAGGAAGAGTTTGAACGATACAACACCCGTATCGTCTTCGTAGAAGAGCCCGATAACGCGACGCCGCAGCAGGTACTGCTGCGCCAGATTCTGTCCGTCCTGTCAGAGTATGAGCGTACGCAGATTGCTGAGCGCTCTCGCCGCGGCAAACTCTATCGGGCCCGCCAGGGCTCTCTGAACATGATCAGCAAGCCCCCTTACGGTTATGACCTGATCCGTAAGACGGAGACCTCCGGCGCACGATTGGTGATCAATGCCTCCGAGGCGGCGGTCGTGCGTCTGATTTTCAAGCTTTATACCGAAAAGGGCGGCACCATTCCGGTAGTGGCACGGAAACTGGATGCACTGGGCCACAATCCCCGACACGCAAAGTACTGGGGCATCTCCACCATTTCCAGCATCCTGCGCAATGAGGCTTACATTGGTAAGGCGGCGTATCAGAAGACGATGACATCGGAGAAACGGGTTCGGCACAATCGCACCGGACGCAGCAAGAACGGCGCCGTGCGGAGATTGTATTCACGAACGGCTCGTCCACGAGAAGAGTGGATTACCTTGCGCGTGCCACCAATTGTTGACGAAGCAACCTTCCAACGTGCCAAAGAGCGGCGCAAACATAACCGTCGCTTTTCGGTGCGAAACACGCGTGCGCCAAGTCTTTTGCAGGGGCTATGTATCTGCGCGCATTGCGGATATGCGATGGGACGGCTCCAACATAAGAACAGCCGCAGAAAATACTATCGGTGTAATGGGACGGAGGGCTGGCGGTTTCCCGAAGGCGCCGTATGCGACAACCCCTCCGTCAACGCCGAAGATCTCGACGTAAAGGTGTGGAAGGCGGTGGTGGGATTGCTGGAAGCTCCTGAACTCATTCAGGCCGAGATTGGTCGTCGAACCAAAGCGGCACGGAACAAGGGCCCGGCGCAACGGCGCAAGGACGAGTTGCAAAAGGAGCGTCTGAGCTGTGGAAGGCAAAGCCGCCGACTGGTGGATGCATACCAGCAAGGCCTTATAAATCTGGACGAGCTGCGCGATCGAACCGGACCGCTGCAAACGCGACAGCGGGCCATTGAATCCGAGCTCAGGGCACTACAGGCCGATCGGATGGACGCCGCGTCTACCTTGACGCTCGCCCACAGTGTTCAGAAATTTGTGGCGCGGATGCACGAAGGCGAAAAGGACCTGTCCATCACGGAACGGCAGCAGTTGGTTCGGCTCTTGGTTCGCGAAGTACGCGTCGGCAAAACTGAAGTCACCGTATGCCATTGCATTCCGCTGGCACCCTCAGCAGACCCCAAGCAACGCTCCGACACGCCCCTGGCCTCACCGGCCAGCGAAAACGACTTTTTGATTCCACGTCGTGGTCAGGTCAAAGAAGGCAATGGTTTCGCTGAATCCCAAGAGCTCCTTCGTGGTGCCGAAGAGTGCATCCATGATCGACTGACGGTGCTCGTAGAGGGCATCTCCGATACGGTAAAGGCTGCTCAGACTGGGGAGGTCGCAGTGCAGTAACTCCAGGATGCTGGACCGTTCGTGCATCCATTCATGCGTATGTCGTTCACTGCCGGGCAAGAGCATGCGCCCGACCACCAGCGCCGTCGCCAGATGAATCTGATCTTCGCGCAACTTCAGCATTCGCAAGGACTTTGCGAATCCCAACAGCTGCAACGCTTTCAGCGCCACACGTTCGCCTCCGACGGTACGAGTGTCGGTATGATGGACTTCATCAATGATGACGGCATCCCGGTCGTCGCGCGGGTCGTCCACGTTGTAGCCCTTTTCCAGCAGCTTCTCAACGATGGTCTCGCTGGCATGGCGGAGGCCTTCACTCTCAAACGCTAGGCGGCTCTGCCCTCGTAAGCCCTCGTCAATATGGAGGATCAATGCGCGCCATTGTTCTTTGGGGATTGCGAAGGATTGGCCCAGGTTGAGGACGGTCCGCTGTTTAGGAGCGCCCTTGATACGGTGCCATTCGACCAGCGCGTAGCTGGTGGCCTTGGCACCTGATTTAAGGATGCGTGTCTTAGCGCGGATGTACATGCGTGTGAGCGTGCGGGTATCGGGTGCCCATGCGTCAATATACGGCTTAGCAGCGAAATGGTTCTTTATGATTCCACTACAGTGGGTATTTTGAGAAACAAAAGGTATCAAAGCCATATGAATCATAGGTATAACACATAATTTGAGGCTATATTGCCACAAAATAAACCCCGATTTCGCTGCGCATGGGGCGCAATTGACAAACTTGAGTTCGCATTGTCCTGCAAATTCAAGGATGCAGACCTGCTCGGTCGCCACGACCTGCTCGCGAAAGGGAAGGCAAAGCGCAGCGGTGATGACGGTCAGTCTGGGGGCTCGGTCAGCGGGTTCTGCCTGAACCAATGGAGTCAGCGCAAGGTCAGATCGTCTTAAACGACTGGAGGAGGCACTCCGTTTATTGGCAGTTAACACGGGGCTATTTGGTTCTGGAACAAGGAGGATCTGGTCGGGGTTAATACGTTGGTGCGTGCGCGAGGACTCCGCAAGAGCGCAGCGTTTGCGAGCGTCGTGCAGGCCATACGGGAGATGGCTGCGACGGGATCCGAAGATCGGCTGATGCAAGAGGAGCTCCAGAATTATCTCGGCAGGGGCAGGCCCTCTGACCAGTTCCGTGAGGCGACACAGCGGGATTAGCCGACGTGAAACGTCCGTGCGCATCCGGTAGTCTGTCCGCGCGATCAACCGAAATCGACAGTCCACAATGGCGATTGCGTAGCCAGGAGTTGAATATGAAACCGAGTCAGGCCGTTCAGAAGGCAAAGGAGTTTGTTCTTGAGCTCTTCAAGGACGAACCGATTGCTCGGGTTGGATTGGAGGAGCTGGTATTCAAGGACGCTGAGGCCCTGTGGGAGGTAACAATCGGCTTTCAGCGTGTGTGGGAATCCGATTCACCCAATCTACGGGGCTTATTGCGTGAGCCGCGAAGGACTTACAAGACTGTCAGTATGCGTGACGATGGGTCAGCCATTTCCCTGACGCACCGCGATGTCGCATACCCGGCCTGAAGGGCCTATTCTAGGAGTATCTTCGTGGATGCCTGCTCGTTGCCGGGGCGCTAGATCCGCGCATCATTGATAAGCAAAAGCGCTTGGGTGAGTACGTCCGCGAAGATTTCGACAAAGTTTTGGCGGTGGTAAGTCCCTACAAGCGTATTCTGCTCACCCCCAACACGCTCACGGAGGCATCGAATCTCCTGGGGCAGCACCTGGAGCCGGAGAGGTCCCGACTGCTGGAGACCCTCCGCATCTTTATCGGCGAGAGCTGCGAGATCGTCGTAGCCAGTGCCGACGCGGCCGCGGACAGGGACATTCCCCGGCTTGGCCTGACAGATGCTGCATTGTCGTGCCTCGTGTCACGAGAGTCTCCCTCATTACTGTAGACTTCAATTTCTACAAGGCCGCATTAGAGGTGGACCCGGATTCGGCCTTCAACTATTGGCATAATCAATAGCCGTACTCGCGCGCTCGACCCGCCCGATTCCAGCCGTGTCCCCAATCGCTATGCCACTCGGTCTCACTTCTCAGCACCCAGTCGTAGCACTCACGCCCGAACCGCGATCAGGCGAGCTGTCGCTCTCACAATTTGCCGCCGACCTCCACGAAGTGATAATTCGAGCTGACCAGCGCCCGCTGCACGACAATCCTAGGAACTTCTTCGCCATGACGTACCCCACCTACGCGCTTCGCGAACTGGTCGCGATGTGACTGCTCGGCTGGCGGGAAGGAGCGACAAGGCCGTACGCCAATAAGAAAGGACCTGCGGCGGTGGAAAAACAGACACGCTAATTGCCCTACATCACCCCTCTCGGAGGGCCTTAGCGACGGAAGGATTCGTGACTCTGTCGGAAATGATTCCTGAGTCGAAACCTGCCAAGTGCGTAACGATGGAAGACCGGTGTTACAGTGAACTTGTCTACGGCTACTCAGCGGCAGGTATCGCTATTCGTTGCGGCAATAGTGATGCCGCCAAGAAAAGCGCAGTGCAGTGTCTGAGCAACAAGCTCACGCACCTGTGGGTGCGCAAGGCGTCGGATAGCGGTAGTGCGAGCATCCAGGCGATCGCCAAGAAAGGAGAGGAGTGGCTTCCTGACGGCCAAGACGCCGTCAGCCACGTACACCAAGTACGTCGCACTCGTGCGCCACAAGAATTTTGGCAGCGGGGATTGTTCTAGGAAGACTTCCACGCGCCGGCTGGAGTCTTGGCCTGATCGCAGCTAGCTACGGTCGCGCCACTGGTTTTACGTCACGTACCGGGGAGCAAGGCCGCGGCTTCCGACATGGTGATGGCCATCACCTGACCCGGCACGGCTGACTTCCATGCCTTGGTCGTACTCGTGCTGGAAGTAGGACTCCGCTTCGCGGCCAGTCAGTGCACATGTGCGCTGGCGAGCCCGAAGCTCGGGCGTGAAACACTCCACGACTCTTGCCAGCACCATCTGGCGTAGCGTGATAATGTAGCCCCTGATTTCGAAATGAAACCCTGTGCCATCCTCATTCTGTGCAACCCGCATTCCTTCGCGCAAGACCTGGCGCCCGAAGGTCACCAGTGCGCTGTACGCTGAATGACTCCGACCAGCATCCAGCACCAGCATTGGTATGGCCGCAGGGTCCCGCATATCCATTCCGAACCCTATGAGTAACATGGCTAAGCTTTCGCCATAGAATCGATATTCCCCAGCCCGTATCGCGTAACGATCCCGTCGGTGCTCCGCCTCCAGTGCGTAGCGTATCGCGTCACGCAGCTCCGGTGTCTATTTCCGATGGGAAATACAATAGACAGCGCTGATACCCTCTTGGGAAACGTCTATCTCTGAGCTCCGCAGCTACGCGGCGATGGCCGCCTGGTCAGGCGGCTGCTGTGCTGGCGAAGGTTTTGCCAACAGAGGCACTCCAGTCAAAAATACCCACACGAAATAGCGCATAGCAAATCCAGTCTATCTTAGTGCAACGTGAAGACGGCGATCACTGTGATGATCAAAGGGAAGAGTATGGAAGCCCACACTGTTTGCCATTCATTGTAGAATGTCGTACCCATTTCGCCATTCATCTAATGAAAGGTGCTCCCAGAGTCGGCTTGTCGAGATATCTACGGCCCGCACAGCTCCGAGCTCGCCGTGAGAATGTGTGGTGGAAGGCTGACCTGGGCCAAGTACCGTGGTGACGCACGTAACGCCGTCGCCCAAATCCACCGTGACGGCCTGCGACCAATCGGGCAGGTACTTGGCCGCCATGGCCTCAAGGACCTCGGCATTATGAAACTTCCCTAAACCCCGCTCCTGGGTCTGGATAAGAGCGCCTTCGTACCAATCCTTAACCTGGGCCACCTTCGATGCACCGGGAGGGAGTGGATGTGAGCTGATCCAGATGCTGCACTAGGCCGCAGCGCCGAGAACCATGGCTGCCACCAGTGAGAACCACTATCGGCCAGAAAGCAGAAGGAGCAGGCACCTTATATAAGCCCACATTGTGTTAGCCGCAAAATTGTGCGGAACCTCTTAACATTATACGACTGCCCCAGTCATGTGCAACATCCTCGCCAGCCCCTTGGCCGGCTGGCGCCACATGGAAGTACAATATCTTTCGATTCGTGCAAGACTGTGCCCCGCGCTCAGGCCCGCAGCACTGGCAAACCTGACGTGAGCGGCCCGTCATGACCAAGCGTTCCAGAAAGCAGTGGCACGGGGCGACGATGGCGGGTCGGGGTACCTCTGTTGCACTGGGCAAGACAGCCAGCTTTTGACCAGGAGGCAACACTGATCGGCTTAGCAGCGCACCGGGAGTTGTCAGGCAGCCCGCAGACATCCACTACACAAGAAACACCGCGCATGCGGCGTATGCAATGCGGCAGCTTTGGCTATCTTGGGCGCTGAACAGACTACAAGACACTCATGAATCCCAAGATTGGCTGGCTGGTGGCCATGGTTCTGCTCTTGGCGGCTGGCTGCGCGCAGCCCGAGACCCGCATCGTCTTCTTCGGAGACTCGATCACCGAGGCCGGGGCCCAGCCTGGTGGCTATGTCAGCCTAGTTGCGGAAGAGCTTGATGCGGAGCATGCCCCAGGCACCATCGAAGTCATCGGTGCTGGCATCAGCGGCAACAAGGTGCCCCACTTGCAGGCACGCCTGGATGAAGACGTGCTGACCCATGGCCCAACCCACGTTGTGATCTACATCGGCATCAATGATGTATGGCACCACTTCGAATTCGAGAGTGTGACCGGCACGGATGCGGTCACCTATCGGGACGGGCTCACAGTCATGGTCAAGACTATCCAGGAGGCGGGCGTAGATGTGCTACTGTGCACGCCCAGCGTCATCGGAGAGGATACAAATAGCGAGGCGCCCCCCAACCACCTCCTGCGAGATTATGCCGAGCTCACCCGTTCGGTGGCCGCTGTGACAGGTGCCACGCTTTGCGACCTGCGGCAGGCATTTGAGGAAGCACTAGCCGAACTCAACCCTGAAGGGGCATACGAAGGCGTGCTCACCACCGACGGTGTTCACCTGAATGATGCAGGCAACCGCATGGTAGCGGACTTTATGCTTGAACACCTGCGACAGGCTCTTTGAGCACCATAGAAGCGGGAGGCTTGGGCGATGGTGCGAGCAGGCGAAGGCTCCATTCCCCTCTCTTTCCTAACCAAAACAACACTGCGCGGCCGATTGCTTGGTGCGCTGCTAAGTGCAGCGATATTATGCCGAGGCTTTCGGCTGGGCGCTAGACTCTTCGTAAGCGGTGCGGCGGCGGTCCAGGTTGCCGATGATGTCTTGCATGCGTGACTCGCCAAGCGGATAGTAGTACAGAAACACGACAGATAGGAGGGCGCTTGCGGCAACAAGCACGCTGATCAAGAGGCGGATACCCATGAGCGCGGAGTCGGGCTGCACTAGGTTGGCCTCAAAGCCGAACCACCCCAGTATCCATCCCGAGACAGCGCCGCCGGCGGTCCAGCCTATCTTTTGAGATATCAACGACGATGAGAATATCAGCCCTGTTGCCCGGCGGCCAGAACGCCATTCGGAATAGTCCGCCACATCGGCATACATAGCCCAGATGAGCGGAAACACAATGCTTGTCCAACGACAACTAGAATTGAGACCAGCGACAATTAGAATTGCGGTTCGGGAGAAGGAGACTCCCTGGCTTCATAATCCGATCCACATTGATGTGACCCAGCAATTCTGAATCTAGGGTTTTCGGCCGAGTAACGGGTCTTTTATTGAGTAGGCTACACGCACGCGAGCTGCAGAGGAGGCTGTTGAAGGGCTGGAACGGGTAACAAGAAGCCACATTTGGATCGCTATTCGTCTGCCCGAGAGACTACGATGGCCTTCCAGGTATCTGGCATCCCCGGTAATCCTGTTGTTAACGTGCAATCGTTGAAGGTCTGGCAGCGGAAGGCTCCAGAGTAGGCGGATGGCAATGCAACCAACTTCTTGCCAGCGATTCTAAATTTGGATACATGAAGGGTTTACGGGAATGCCTGTTCAGCAGACGATATGTGTATAATGGGTGTATGGACTGGCAATACCGGTCCTGCGATGCCCTGCTATAGCATGCTTTTGTCTTTCACTCTGAGGTACACCCATGAAACCAAGCAAGCTGCTGCGCGATGTGCTGAAACGCATCCGGTCGGCCGCCGGTGCATTTGAAGATCACCGTCAGGGGCCCAATCTGCGCTACACGATGGCCGATGCCGTGTTGAGCGCATTTGCCTGCTTCTTTCTGCAATCGCCCTCCTTTCTTGCTTTTCAGCGGAGGATGCAGGACGACGTGAGCCGTTCCAACTGCCAGACGCTGTTTGGCATGCAAGGCATTCCCTCTGACGGGCAGATCCGCAACCTGATGGACCGCCTAGTGCCAGACTCATTTCAGTTCCTGTTTCTGCACCTGCTGGATACGCTTCGTTCCAAGGGAGACTTTTCGCCGTTTGTACGTCTGAGGAATCGCATCCTCGTGGCGCTTGATGGCATCAAGTTTCATTCCTCTCGGACAATCTGTTGTCAGCAATGCTCCTCTCGTCGCACGGGCAAAGACAAGCGTCCCTCGTTCTTCCATACCATGGTGGCGGCGGTTGTGGTGGCTCCAGGGCACAACCGTGTGGTACCGTTGATGCCAGAGTTTGTCCGCACACAGGATGATCCTGGTGACCAGCACTCGGTACGGCGTCGCAAGCAGGATTGCGAGATTAATGCCGCTAAGCGGTGGTTAAAGAAGTGGGGAGCTCGCATGGCTCGCTATCGTCCAGTATATCTGGGAGATGCCCTATATGCCACACACCCCTTCTGCTAACAGGTGCTCCATGCGGGCGCCGATTTCCTGTTTGTGGTCAAACCCAAGTCGCATAGCACGCTATTCAAGTTCTTACACGAGCGCTATATCCAGAGCACCGGTTGGATTCGGGTGCAGAACAAGAAGACACGTCGCTACGAAGAGCACAGCTATCGATGGATGTCCGATCTGCCGATTCGGAACACGGACGATGCCGTACACGGCACATGGGTGGAAAAGACCGTGCGGGTACGCCAAAAGCAGGGCACCTACAAGCAGACCTTCTACACGACGCTTTTCACCAGCCTGACGGTAACGAAGCACAATGTACAGGAGGTTGCTCGTTGTGGGCGGGCGCGCTGGAAGATCGAGAACGAGTGCTTCAATTGCCTCGCACGACACGGACAGAACTTCAAACACAACTTCGGGCATGGCAAAAATGGGCTGGCAAACCTGTTAGCCACCCTCAACCTGTTGGCATTTGCCCTGCATACGACGCTCGACCAAGTAAAAGGGTTGTGGAAGCAATGCCGAGCATCCTACTAGGTGCGCCGCGATTTCTTTGATGCATTACGGGCAGGTACGATAAGCTACCCAATCCCCGACTGGCGAAGTCTCTGGGAAAGCATGTTGTAGCGTCGTTCGCCTCCGCTGGTGCCTTCCGCCGCGAGAGCCTGAAAGATTGTATGTCATAAATAGGATAGCCGGGAATTCCAGAGGCCTGGAAGGCGGTCGTATGCCTCGGGCGGATTGGTGGCGCCTCAAATGTAGCTTCTCATTGTACGTTTCCTTCCACTAACCGCCTACCTCACAGCCCGCGTGCACGTAGCCTACCGCAAAACAAGATCCGTTGCCCCATCGAACGCCTCAAATTTAGAATCGGTGACTTCTTGCCGTGCATCAAACTTTTGAACTACTGATCCACTATCTTGTGGCTTGGGATCGCCGCTCCATCACCTATGCGTCTATGCGATCCCGGATCGGGCCGGTCTGCCGCAGCGCGCGGTGTGAGACTTCCGTGATCTGCACTTCCAACAAACTGGTCAAAATGCACCATGGGGACCTCTGAGAACGACTTTTTTACCCAGCTGTCTGCGGCATTTCAGCGATTCGCCGACGCGCTCAAACTCTTCGTCGAGCGTTTGGAAAAAGAGATGGACGGGCTCAATCTCTTCGCCGAGGGTTTGGCGAAACAGATGGACGAGCTCGGACCCTTCCGCGAACGTCTGGCGAAACAGATGGTCGGGCTCAAACCCTTCGCCGAGGGTTTGCAGAAACAGATGGACGAGCTCAATCTCTTCGCCGAGCGTTTGGATGAGCAGATGGACGGGCTCGAACCCTTCCCCGAGCGTCTGGCGAAACAGATGGACGAGCTCGTACGTTATGGCCGAGCGTTCATTGAGTGGGCCCTCACCGGGGAGGCCTTTAAGGCGGTGGGATGGCTTCCATATCATACCACACCCTTCCACTATGTCAAAGAATGCGGCGACGACCTTGTCCTCCTAGATAAACGTCTCGACGACTTCTATCGCACCCGGTGGAGTGAGATTCGCGACGATCTGGAGTTGCGGCTCAATGACTATCTCATAGACGATGAGGCGAAGGAGACCTACCGGGAAGCCTTATCGGCCCATGCGGCTGGATACTACCGGTGCGTCTGCTGCGTGTTGTTTCCCGAAATCGAGAGGGTGATCGGGCTCGGACGCGTACGTAAAAAAGAAATTGAGAAACTGACAAGCACGGGAACCTTGGCGGATTTCGTGTCTGGAGAACCATTCGCCATTGACCTTTTCGGCTATTTTGTGGACCACATGTACGAGTCGGTAAAAGGTAACCGGGCAAAACTCGCGCAGATGCCGGTCCCGAATCGTCACGCCGCCCTTCATGGATTGATACCATACTCGACGCACAAGGAAAGCATGAACATGCTGATCATGACGGACTACATCTTTCAGACCTTTCCCACGATGAACGGGTCCGAGACATAAACGAAGATAGGCCCGCCCAGCGCTTAGTGTCCTGCGCTGCTGAGGTTCACCAGAGGCAACCGCAGTTCGTTCACCGGATTCGGCATCTTCCATCCCCAGTTTCGCCGCGAGCGGCTGTTTCGTAAGGGGGTGGGCCAAAAGTAGTGGAAACGTGGCTGGGGGGAGAAGGGGATTTTGGGGTTTGGCAGTCGGGTCTTGGCCTTCATAAGTGCCTCTCGGAGCTTGAGCAGGTGTTGGTGATTGGGGATGGTTTTCAGTTTGGGTTCTGCATACATGAGCGCCAGCGCCGTCCAGCGGTGTACCTGTGCCGAGTTTTTCCAACTGCAAACATTGCGCGTCAATCTGCCGAGGGTACTATTGAGATTCTCAATACAGTTGGAGGTGCGCAGGCTTTGGCCGAGCTCTTTGGCTATTGCGAGCCTTTGGATCGTGAGCGTTTCCTCCATGCCTTCCTCCAGACTCTTCATGGCCTTGAGTTGGTTGGAGGCTTCCAGGTCGTCCTTGATCGATAGGAGCTCCGCCTTCGCGTCTCTGTAGTCTGGAATCTGATAGGCTTTCTGCAGGCGCGCGATATACGAGCTTATCTTCTTTGCTCATGTGGGCCACGACGTTTTCCCGCTTGTGCCAACAGCAGCGCTGCACCTGCACGAACCCGCCGAAGACCTCTTTGATAGCGGCGTGGATCCCTTTGGCGCCGTCGACGACGCAGAGCAGGCCCTGATGTATTTGCAGACCCCGGTCGAGCAGGTCTTCTAAGAGCCCCTTGGTGGCCTCTTGGCTCTCGGACCCCACTTCGACGCACCTAAGAACGACCTTCTTACCTTCAGAGGTCAGCCCCATGGCGATGAGCACCTGGTGCTTGCGAAAGTACTTGCCATCGATGAACAGACCTACCAGATCGTAGTCGTTCAGCGGGCGTTCATAGAATTCCTTCAGTACCTTCGCAGCGCTGCGCCGGAAGATGCGACCTACCGATGATTGGCTCAGCCCGAACGCATCGGTGTACTCGTCCGCGATGGCCTCGTAGTTGCGTTGACTGACGCCGAAGAACAAGGTGCGCATGAGCGCATCTTCATTGATTGTCGCCTCGTGAAACGCGCGATAGCTGCGCAGGACACGCTCGCACTTTACCTTCACGTCGCGTACCTGGGGCACCCTGATCGGCACACGGCGCCCACTAATGCGGACCGTACCGGGGTTGGTGCCATGCCGGTAGCAAGGCCTCTGGCTGGCACCCTTCCTGCTGTAGCGTTTGCCGCAAAGCGCCTCGACCTCCGCAGCCATGACGGCCATGATCATTTTCAGATGCAGACTCGGCCAGTTGACCACGCGAGCGATGAGATCAACCAAGCTCATCTTCGAAAAGGCTTCCTGGATCCCTGTTATTCGCCCGTCAGCCGTGATTGTGATCGTAAATGCGCTCATTTTCTCGTAGAGTGGGGTTGATTTAAGCCGGTAAGCTGCTCACGCAGCGCCGGAAGATACGCGGCGTGGCCCAAGCGGTACATCCCTGCTTCCATGGCCATCAGGTCAAGGGCCATAAAGGTACTGCGCTGATCCGATGGCATCCAGTCTGAGCGTTGGCGCAGGCGCCCACAGAGTCGCTGCGCCAGACGCGTAATCACGCGCGTCGTCGTTAAGCTGCGCCCCAATGCCACATAGGCCCCGGCACGGTGCAAGGTGAGCGTCTGCCTATTCCGATCCACTGCGCCACCAATTCCGGCTTCAAGCGCGCCACCCTACGTCTTGCGTCAGGGGCGCGAAATCGGCCTTTGCACACATGTGTATGTGTCATACCTGGCCGTAGGGTTTGATGCTCCGCAGGGCGTGTGTTTTGCGCATGGGTTCACCCTTGAGTGAGATGTGGTGTGCATTGTGAACCAGTCGGTCAAGGATGGCATCGGCCAAGGTAGGATCTTCCATGGTGTCGTGCCATTGTTCCACGGGGACTTGGCTGGTCGCGATGGTGGACCGACTCTGGTATCGGTCGTCGAACAGCTCCAAGAGGTAGCGTTGTTGCGTGACGTTCACTTCGCTGGTACCCCAGTCGTCGGTGATCAATACATCGATCTTTGACATCTTACGCAGGAGTTTCCGATCGGTATCATCGGCGCGCCCGAGGTGCATATCCTGTAAGAGTCGCGAAAGGCGGTGGTATTGTGCCCGGTAGTTTTCTAGGCATGCCTTATGAGCCAGCGCACAGGCCAAGTAGGTCTTGCCCGTGCCTGTCGCGCCGGTAATGATGACATTTTCATGCCGCTGAATCCACTGACAGCTGGCCAGATGCAGCATGAGTCGTTTGCTGAGGCCACGCCCCTTTCCGTAGTCGACGTCGGCCATACTTGCTTGACACTTTAGCTTAGCGCGCCCGAGTCTCAGATTCAAGCGACGTGATTCGCGCCGTGCCATCTCGGCATCGACCATCAGTCCCAGGCGTTCCTCAAAGCCGAACTCGGCCATATCTGGGGTTACGAGCTGATCTCGCAAAGCGCTGGCCATGCCAACCAGGCGCATGTGTTCAAGCTTAGCTACGATGGGATGGATTAACATGGGTCCCCTCCTTGGGTTGATGCGGAGCCGTAATAGGTGGCGCCGCGAATGTTGTCGTGAGCCACGGTGCGGTGCTGCTTGGTGCCGCGTTTGCGAACAAGCTGGTTAATGATTTCTTTGACCGCGGGATAGCTGAGCCTTCCGCGCTCGAGCGCCTCCTCAGCGGCCTGCTCCATGACTGGTGCGCCATGCTTCTTAGCTAGGTTCAGCAGGCTTCTGCAACGCACGTAGCACTGCTCGGGGATGCGGAAACGGCCGAAGTTCGCTTCAATAAGCGTCTGCGTGTTGGGCCCGAATGTGGCGGCCCAGCGTATGAATCGCTCCGGTGTCCAAGAGCTGTACGCGCGGTGCTGAGAGGCCATGTGGTCCTCTATCGTCACGTAATCCCCTTTCCAGGGGGAGCGGGGATGCGAGGCAATAGCCATATCATCCTCCTTATCAAGGAAGATCTGTACCGTATTCTCGCCCACAAGCGCGTACACTGTGCGTCCAGCGTACTTATAGGGCACGCTGTAGTAGGCGTTTTGGATCGCCGCATGATAATTGGTCTGCACCTTCCGCTTGCTAGTCCATTCCGAATAACGATAGGGCGCTGGCGGTAACGGACGCAGGGCTGGCTTGTCCACCTCTTCAAACCAGCTCTGACGGCTGCCCTTCTTCTTCTGGAAGGGCCGGGCATTGAGGTCCACCAACAAGCGTTGTATGGCGGTGTTAAGATCGGTAAGACTCAGAAAGCGCTCATGCCGAAGCCGTGCTAAGATCTGCCTCTGAACAAGCTGAATCGACTTCTCGGCGATAGCTTTGTCCTGTGGATGTCGTGGACGAGCAGGCACCACAGCACAGTCGTAATGATCGGCCAGCTCCTGAAATTTGGCGTTGATCTTCGGTACGTCGCCCCGGTTCACGCGGGCTACGGCCGTCTTCATGTTGTCGGGCACCACCATGCGGGGAACGCCCCCTAACGCCTCCAGGCAGCGGCGAAGCGACATACACACGTCCTTCTGCTTCTGCGTCAGCGTGGCCTCCGCATAAACGTAATGCGAAGCGCCCAGCGCTGCTACGAACAGCTCCACCTCGCGCGCCTTGCCCGTTGACGGGTCAATAAGCGACGGCCGCTTGCCCGAGTAGTCTATGAAAAGCTTGTCGCCCGCACGATGCTCCAGGCGCATGTCCACGCTCGGATCACTCCTGCGCCAGTCACCATACCGCTTGCAGAACTGACTGTACTCCAAGCCATTCGGATGCTCCTCCTTGTACTCGAGCCATAGCGCTCGCAGCGTCAAATACGAGAACTCCAGCCGCTGCCGGTGAACCTTATCCCAGTCCGATAATGGACGATCCGTGGCGCGCTGCGGCCCAGGCGAGCCGTGAAGCTTGTTCTGTAGATCGATATCGCTCAACTCCTTGCACTGCGCCCAGGTCAATCCCGACAGCTTCAACCGCGAAAGCGTGCGAGATACCGTACGACGACCAACTCCTACATGCTGAGCGATGCGGCGCTCAGAGTAGGATCGCTCAAAGTAAAGCACCAAAATGCGCCTAACTCTCTTCATGGGAATACGACGGGTTGCCATGGCTCTGGGCCTCTTGTCTGATTAAACAAAGACCCAGAATAACGATGACAAGGGGACCTTCTACACGACGTTATACCCCCGATCACACCAGCTCCAACAGCCCCAACAACTACCATGCACACATGTGCATGTACGTGGCGCGCATGCTCCGGAATTGATGGCGCGCATGCTCCGGAATTGATGGCGCGCATGCTCCGGAATTGGTGGCGCACTTCCATCGGAATATGCAAGCGTCTCTTCCAGCCCCTTGGCCAACGCGCGGCCAGCCGACTCATTGATGCGGTGCACCCGTTGTTGCAGCCGCTTCAGGGCCCCAAGAGCATCACCATATTCCAGCGCGCCCCATGCATGATGCAGCGCACGGCCCACCTTCAGACGATACTCCTGCGGCAGAAAGCTCAGTACCCGCGCACGCTTCTCAGCAAGGCAGCGCTGCACAACGATGCGGTCACCAGAGTGGGCCACCAATGCCCGCCTGAGTCCCACGGCGCCCGGTATTACGTACAACAGGCTCTCGCTCATGCGCAACCCGCGACGCGCAAGCTGCTCCAGCACTCCCTTTAATGCCTCCGTATGCTGCAACGAGCAGGCTGCCAGGCTCAATATCCCCTTGTACCCGGCTTCGGTGACGCCCACAACGAAGGGGTATTGCACCGCCTGGACGTATGTCGAGCACAACGGTACAGCCGACTTACCATCTGTGTTTCCCTGCGTCTTTGAACCCGCATCGTTAGCTGCCACCAGAGATTGCAATGGAGGATCGGGCCACTCGCGACCCAGAAGCTCAATGATCAGGTTGCATTGCTTCAAGAGATACAACCGCCAGTCGTCGACGCTCGTCAGAGCATCACCTGATACGGCAGGTATTACAGCATTTCGTCCTTCTAATGGCATCGATAAAGTGCGTTGTGGTTAGGGAGCTCAGGTGCATTGTCCCCCCCCTGAGCGTGCCGCGTTTCCACTAATAATGGCTCACCGCCGTACCGGTTAACCCAATAGCCGTGGCTTGGCGATTTGAAGCTTCACCTGTGGAGGGGGTAAAGCAATCTGCTCTTCAGAATGCAGCACCCTAAGGGCCTTCATGCAGCCCGCCAGCCGCTTCTCGCCACATGCATCGACCAAGCGGAATTGATCGCACACCATACCCGCGAGCGCACGCCGACTCTTATCACGATGCGCAGCTACCGTAGCCGACACCTCCGGCACGGCTCTGCGAAGCGTTTCCAAGATCCCGAGAGGCCCCTGCATGCCCGTAAGGTAACGGACACAAACGTAGTTGTCAAGTCGATCGCTTAAGCAAGGGGGAGGCCTAGCCCATATCAGTCGGCGGTCGCCAAGGCGATCGCCTCGTCAAACCGGATGCCGACAAGCTGCGACACGCCGGCCTCCTGCATCGTTATGCCGTACAGGCGGTCCGCCATCTCCATCGTTCGCTGGTTGTGGGTGACCAGCACGAACTGGGTATCATTTGTAAACTGGCGCACAAGGTGCATAAAACGATACACGTTGGACTCATCCAATGGCGCATCGACCTCGTCTAGAAAACAGAAAGGACTGGGCTTGACCTTATAGATTGCAAACAGCAGAGCAATGGCGGTAAGCGCCTTCTCACCGCTGGATAGCTGTGCTATACTGATAGGCCGCTTGCCGTGCGGGCACGCAGTGATGACAATGGGTGACTCCAGCGGGTCCCGATCGTCGGCCAGGCTAATGTCCGCTGTAGTGCTAAGGCCGAAAAGCTCGACAAAAAGCTTGCGAAAGTGCGCTCGGATAGCCGTGAAGGTAGCCCTGAATTGACGGGCTGCCGCACGGTTAATTTCTTCTGTCGTCTTCAGCAGGGTCGACTCTGACTCCTTCAGATCATCCCACTGACGGCGTACAAAGTCGTGCCTGATCTTCTCCGATTCGTATTCCTCAAGTGCCATCGCATTGATGGCGCCCAGGTTGCCCAACTTGTTGCGCACTGACTGCAGCTCAGCCTTTAACGTCTGTTCGTTGCTGCCCTCTGGGAAAGAGTGCGCATCGATCTCTTCGCCGCCTTCGATGTGTACGCTGGCCGCCACCTCTTCCAATCGGGTGTTAAGTGTCGCCTGCTGGACCGCATGCGCGCGCTCTTCATGCGCCGCCTCGTCACCAGCGCGCCGGAGTTTGCGCAGGATTTTCTCCAGACGATCCGCTTGAACGCGGTTTTCCATCAGTGCAGTTTTGGCACGTCGTACGGCTTCTTCCAGGGCAGGTCGGCGCTCCCGCTCGGTCACAAGGTCGGCCTTGAGCGTTTCGGTGGCCTTTCCTAGTGCATCCAATGACGTTGCAATGCGTGCCTCCTTCTCTGCCAGGGCCTTAGCGCGGGCCACAGATTCGTCGTGATCTGCCGCGGTGCGCCCAAGATCGCGGCGCACCTGATCCAGGTCGCCAGCAGCGCTCTGGTGCGCCACACGCGCTGCCGCATAATGATCTTCCATGTGTTGGCTGTCGGCCTCAGTGGCCGCCAGAGCTTCCTGGTCTTGGGCAATGGCATCCTTGAGCGTCTGTAGCTTGTTGGAGGCGCGCAGCACCTGACCTTCAGCGGCAGCGAAGGCAGAGGCCCGCGTCTTGACACCCTTAGTCGCATTGGTGATGCGCTCCTGCAGGTCCTTCTGCTCCTTCACCAAGGCGTTTAGTACACCGGTCCGCCGCGACTCCTCCGCGGCAGCGGCGGCGAAGGCATGCCGGCTTGCGATGACCTTTTCGCGGCGTGTCGGCAGTGACAGGGCCTGCTGCCTCGCCCGAAGCACGTTCAGTACTTGCTCTACCTCGTGCTTGCTGGCACGCGTATCGGTGAGCGATTCGCGTGCAGCGGCCAAACGCGCCCTCCGGTCTAGCTGCTGGGCCGATGCGCCAATGCTCTCGCTGCCTGCGAGCAGCAATCCACGCTCATCTACCCACTGTCCGTCAGCGGTCACCAGCCGTCCCGAAACAGGCAGCGACGAGCAGTCACTGACATCCTCTGCTGGCGCCAGAAAGATGTCACGCAGTAGAAGTCGAGCAAGCGGCTCATACGCTTTGTCCGTCACGGTCACCAGGTCAGCTAAGGGCTTCTCTTTGCTGCGCTCCGTATGTGGCGGCACGGTTGCTGGCAGGCGGTCCAGAATCGCAAACAGCGCGCACCCCTTCTTATTATTCCTCAGCCGCGCCACCGCATCCTGGGCTTCCTTTGCCGTCTGCACAATGATGCAGGAAGCAAGTTCACCCAGCGCTGCCCCTAGCGCACGATGCAAGTTGCCATCTATCGTCAACACATCGCTCACGGTCCGCAGGCGCTTGTTAGCCCGAGCCAAAAAGCGAGTGCTTTCAGGAAAGTCCTCATAGCTGCCTATCAGTGCATCCAGCAGTGAAGCCTCGGCATCGGTGGCAGCCTCCTTCCGGGCATGCTCCGCAACCTTCCGCGTAGCCTCGTCGATACGGGTCTGAAGCGCATCATGCGCCGAAGCGGCTTCGTTAGCCGCCGTCTTGGCTTCATCAAGGGCTGCAAGGGCTGCAATTCGGGCAGTGGTGGCCACCGCCTTGCCAGTCTTCGCATCGGCTATCGCATGCTGCAGCTTAGCCGCGTCCGCAGAATGTCGGATCTGCTCCTGCTTGGCCAGCGCCGCGCGGCTGGAAAGCCGCTCCAGTTGGCGTTCGTGTGCCGCCCGTGTACCAGCAAGGGCAGTCTGGGTCTTGAGGCGCTCTCCTAGGCGGATGCGCACCTCCGAAAACGCCTGGCGCGCGGCATCCCTGGCCCCCAGCGCTTTGGCGAGCGCCTGCGAGGCCTCTCGATGCTGCACCTGCAAGCGGGTCTGTTCCTTCAGCAGCTGCGCACGCGCCTCATCCGCTTTATTGATCTGTACATGTGCATGCGCCCGTCCACGCTGTGCACGCTCCAAATCCCTGGATGCGGTGGCATGCCGCTCCGCGTTAAGGCGCAGCTCTCCTTCGAGCTGGGTGGTGCGCTCCTGGTGAGTGGCCAGGCAGCGATCTGCATCCACCATTGTCTGTTCTTCATGGATGACAGACTTGCGTAGAGCCGCCAACGCTGCTTCGCGGCTGCCGCATTCAGCCATCAGCTGTGTACGCAACGTACTCGCACGCACGCGCTGGGCTTCGATCGCAGCAACCTCTGTCGCCAGGCGCCGGTGCTCCCAAGCCGCCAGAGTACGCTGTAGCGCATTGGCACGCTCGGTCAATGCCTTGTGGCGCGCCGCGGCGCGGGCCTGCCGTTTCAGGCGCCGAAGGCGCCCAGAGAGTTCCTCTATTAGGTCCTGAATACGGGTCAGGTCGTACTGCAGGCCGTCCAGCTTCTTGAGCGCCTGGGTGCGGCGCAGCTTGTACCGGGTCACCCCAGCCGCCTCCTCAAAGAGCCGGCGCCGGTCCTGAGCGCGCTCCGAAAGGATGTCCTCCACCATCTTGAGCTCGATCACCGAGTATGCGCCAGCCCCCATACCCGTATCCAAAAACAGGTCCACAATGTCGCGCAGCCGGCACGGCGTACCGTTGAGCAGATACTCCGACTCGCCGGAACGGAACAGGCGGCGCCCAAGCGTCACCTCAGAATACTCGGTCGGCAACACGCCGCGCGAATTCTGGATCGTGAGCATCACCTCGGCCATTCCCAGTCCCTTGCGGCGGGACGTGCCATTGAAGATGACACCCTCCATCCGGCCAGAGCGCAGGACGCGCGCCCGCTGCTCACCCACGACCCAGCGCAACGCATCCACCACATTGGACTTACCGCATCCATTAGGACCTACAATAGCGGTGATGCCCGGGTCAAAATGGAAACTCGTCGGCTCTGCAAAGCTCTTGAAACCGTGTATCTGAAGCTTGCTCAAATACATGACATGCGCCAAACGGAAAGTGGCCAGCGCACTCTATGCCAGCCAGCTGAGAAAAGCACCGCGCCCATCATAATACCCAGGGCGCTCGGCTGCAAGATGGCCGATGCCAGCATACCGCCCAATTGCATGCGGCATGCCGGTGCTAAGACAGGTATGATAACTATGGTATTGTAATGGCGGGACCCGCTGCGGTTTCAGTCAAAATGAAAGGGAAGGACCCGCCGCCGGCGCACCGTCCGTTCCGATAATGAGGCCGCTCTTGTCGGACGCCACGGAGATGTTCAGATGCTGACCCGGCCGAATCCAGCCGGAAAGCATGCCCTCTGCCAGCTTATTTACGATTTCGCGCTGAAGCACGCGCTTCACCGGCCGGGCGCCGAAGGCGGGTTCGTACCCGCGCTTAGCAAGATAGGCCACCGCATCCTCGCCGAGGGTCAGATCCACCTTTCGGCGCAGCGCTAGCTCCTTGATGTGCTCGAACTGGTTTCGCACGATCTGAGATATCTCGTCCATCCCGAGCGCGTTGAAGACCACGATTTCGTCAATGCGATTCAAGAACTCTGGCCTGAGCCGCCTCTTGAGCAGGTCCATCACCTCCTCTTTTAGGTCCACCTGCAGGCTGCCGAACGGCGCAGCTGCTACAGCCTCCATCCGCTCACGGATAAGGTCGGAGCCCAGGTTGCTGGTCATTATGATGATGGTATTCTTGAAGTCGGCGGTGCGACCCTTGTTGTCGGTCAGCACACCATCATCGAGCACCTGCAGCAACGTATTGAACACCTCTGGATGGGCTTTCTCAATCTCGTCGAGCAGGACCACCGAATAGGGCCTCCGCCGGACCGCCTCGGTCAACTGCCCGCCTTCCTCAAAGCCAACATATCCGGGCGGTGCGCCCACTAGGCGGCTGACCGTGTGGCGCTCCTGGTATTCGCTCATATCGATGCGAACCATCGCGCTTTCCTTGTTGAAAAGGAACACCGCCAGTGCTTTGGCCAGCTCCGTCTTACCGACACCGGTAGATCCGAGAAAGATGAAGGAGCCTATAGGGCGTCCTTCCTCCTGGAGACCGGCGCGGCCGCGTCGTACCGCATGCGCGACCGACGTGATGGCTTCGTCCTGGCCCACCACGCGCTTGCGCAGTACCTGTTCGATACGCAACAGCTTGGCACGCTCGCTTTCGAGCATCCGCGACACGGGCACGCCCGTCCATTTGGACACCACCTCCGCGACATCTTCGCTGTCAATCTCTTCTTTGAGCAGAGCCCCGTCTTTCTGCACCTCTGCCAGCTTCGCACGCGCGTCACCGATGGTCTGCTCAAGGGCAGGGATGCTTCCGTGCCGGATCCGGGCTACCTCTTCGTAGTTGCCGTCGCGCAACAGTGCCTCGTCTTTGATGCGGAGTTCCTCAATCTGCTCCTTGGCTGCGCGAATCTCTTTGATGAGTGACTTCTCCTGGGTCCACCTGGCCCGCAGCGCGGCCTGCTCCGCTTCGACATTGGCAAGCTCCTCACTCAGCGCGGCCAGCTTTGACTGGTCTTTGTCGCGCTTGACGGCTTCCCGCTCTATCTCCAGCTGTCGTGACTGCCGCTCCAGGTCGTCCAGCTCCTCGGGCAGCGAGTCAATCTCGGTTCTCAGCCTAGCCATGGCTTCGTCGACCAGGTCGATGGCTTTGTCGGGCAGGAAGCGGTCGGTCACGTAGCGGTTGCTAAGCTCCGCCGCCGCCACGATGGCGCTGTCATTGATGCGGACGCCATGATGTACCTCGTACCGCTCCCTGAGGCCGCGAAGAATCGAAATCGTGTCCTCGACGTTGGGTTCGTCCACCACGATCGTCTGAAAGCGGCGGGTGAGGGCCTTATCTTTCTCGAGATACTTGCGGTACTCATCCAGCGTGGTGGCCCCAATGGTGCGCAGCTCGCCGCGAGCTAGCGCCGGCTTCAGGATGTTGGCGGCATCCATGCCGCCTTCTGCGCTGCCCGCGCCGACCAACGTGTGGATCTCGTCAATGAACAGCAGTATCTGTCCAGCAGATTCGGCTACCTCCTTGATGACGGCCTTTAGGCGATCCTCAAACTCGCCCCGATACTTGGCTCCGGCGATCAGTGCTCCCATATCCAGCGTGTGGACCCGCTTGGATTTAAGACCCTCGGGCACGTCACCCTGCACGATGCGGATGGCAATTCCCTCGGCAATCGCGGTCTTTCCAACCCCTGCTTCACCGATAAGGATCGGGTTGTTCTTTTTGCGGCGCGAAAGGATCTGGAGTACGCGGCGAATCTCTTCGTCGCGCCCGATGACAGGGTCAATCTTGCCCTGCGCGGCCATCTCGTTGAGGTTGCGCGTGAATCGTTCCACAGACTGGTATCGGTCTTCTGCATGAGGGTCCGATGCACGCTGGCTGCCCCGCACCTGGCGCACTACAGGAAGGATAGCTTCTACTGTGGCCCCCTGGCGGCGCAGTGCTTCGCCCGCCGCATCCTTCGAGGCTGCCAAGCCCAAGAGCAGGTGCTCGCTGCTCATATACTGGTCGCCCAAGGCTTGCGACTGCTGGCCAGCCTCATCCATGACGCGCTTAGCAGCGTCACCAATGTACTGGCTCGAGACGCCGCCGCCCGAGACTTTGGGCAGCTTCACCATGGCAGCCTCCAGCTCGGTCTGCAGCTGCCCCAGGTTGGCGCCGAGCTTTTGTAGAATCGTGGTGGTGAGGCCCCCCGGTATCGCTAGGAGCCCTTCTAGAAGGTGTGCGGGCACCAGGGTCTGATGCTGGCGCGCGGCAGCCTTGGTAAGCGCCAGCTGCAGCGCCTCCCGTGCCTTGGTGGTAAACTTGTCCGTGTTCATGGTTGCCTGCTCCAAGTGGCGTGTCAATTATGGCAGAGGGCAGGGCATGCCCGCCACACGTCCTGGAAGTCGAAAAGCGTACCAATCCCACAAAGTATGTCAGGATGGCAGTCTACCGCAGCCGAAGCGCCTCCAGCCTGCCGACCAGAACGGTTCCTGTCCCGTCAATCCGCAGCCCTGCGGACCCAGCGTTCGGCGTTGCACCGTGGCTGTGGGCAATCATGACGGTGCCAGCATAGGCCCGAAAATGGGTCCTGTCGCTGACGACGCGGATGGTTTCCCATCTGGAAGGAGCAAAGGGCTGATCGTCCAGTACAGTGCGGACCCCCTGATCTATAAGTCCCTGGCGCACGCGTCCCTCAGCCAGTTCCGTGAAGTAGTAATCCATAGGGCCCACCACGTTGTAGACCAGCTGCACAGACCCGTCGAATCCCTCCAGCCCCAGCTCCGCATCGACCTGGACACTTTCGAAATACTGCAGAAGCACATACAGGGCCGGTGACTCCACAGCTGTCAGCGCTGCTGCGGTGTCGGCCACTGCTGCAGCTTCGATACGTCCTGCCAGCGGCACTAAGCCCTGCTCGAAGGCCTCTTGGGCGTGTGGTCCCGGGGCCCATTGCCAAGAACCGTCGTCCTGAATTACAGGAAGCTCTGCCTGGCCTTGGAGCCGAGCCAGTTCCCGGCGGCTGCGGTCCAGCAGCACCGCAGCGGAATCCGCGGCCTGCACGCCGACGCCGTATTCATATACCATGCGCGCGCCGTGCTCTGCTGCTTGAAACATCACAAAGAGTCCCGCGGCCGCAGCCAACACAAGCGGCACATGAACCAAGCGCTGCTCTGACCATGTCGTCTTCCACGCTAGAAGCAGGCGTAGAGCAGTGTAGACCCCGAAGACCCACAGCGCCGCCAGCGCCCAGTCTGCATGCGTGGTAAGCACCACATTGGCCTGACCCGACACCATCACCGAGTCGGCAGCGGCCCGACCAGACACGTAACCGGCTGCCAGCGAAACAGTGCCGATCACATACAAGGCGAGGGCCAACGGAGCCCACCGACGCCGCCAAAACAAGGCCAGAACGTCAAAAAGTACCGCGACACACAAAATCGCCACAGGAAAGTGCACCACCATTGGATGCAGGTTGGGAGCCCAGGACGGAATCATTTAAAGAGGCCTTGAATCGCGCCACGCAGGCGCAAACTGTTGGCGACCACCGACACGCTAGAAAGTGCCATAGCACCGGAGGCAATCATGGGGCTAAGCAACACTCCGAAGGCGGGAAACAACGCCCCCGCAGCGATCGGGATGCCAACAGCGTTGTAAATGAATGCAAAAAACAGGTTTTGACGGATGACGCGCATCGTTTTGCGCGACAGGCTCACTACTGAGGCTGCTGCTCGAAGGTCGTTGCGCATTAGCGTCACGTCAGCCGCTTCGATGGCCACATGCGTGCCAGCACCCAGCGCGATACCCACATCCGACTCGGCCAGTGCAGGCCCATCATTGATACCGTCGCCCACCATGGCTACAATGTCGCCTTTGGACTGCAGCGCGCGTATGATGCGGGCTTTGCCGTCTGGCAGTATACCGGCCTCGATATGGCGAATGCCCGCGGCCTCGGCTACCGGCCGCGCTCCAGCAGCCGTGTCTCCGGTAGCCATCGTTACGTTGACACCCAGGCTGCGCAGCATGCTTATGGCAGGGCGCGCCTGAGTTCGCAGGCGGTCGGTGATGGCGATGACACCGGCGAGCCTGCCGTCTATTGCTACGAGAACGCGCGCGCCTTGGCGTGCTACGCGGTCGACGGCTGCCGTGGGCACCCCAAGCGAACGCAGCCAAGTGGCGTTGCCAGCTATGACGTGCCGCCCGTCCACATGTGCACCCACGCCCAAGCCCGGCGCATGCTCAAAGTCATCTGCTGGAAGCAGCGCCAGCGTGCGCTGCGCCGCCTCTTCCACGATGGCGATGCCCACAGGATGCTGGGACCGTACCTCAATGGAGGCGACGAGTTGCAGCAGACGGTCTGCGCTCCTGTCCCCCAGCGGGCGGATGGACTGTACCATGGGAAGGCCCTCGGTCAGCGTGCCGGTCTTGTCCATAACGAGGTGCCCTATAGCGGCCGCTCTCTCGACTGCATCTGCACCCTTGAAGTGTACCCCATGGCGTGCGGCAGCACCGGTAGCTACCACGATGGCGGTAGGCGTAGCCAGCCCCAGCGCGCAGGGACAGGCGATAATTAGCACCGAAACGAATGCCACCAGCGCTCGAGACAGTGCCGGCTCTGGACCCCATAGAAGCCATCCCACCAGCGTGGCCGCGGCCACAACAAGCACGGCTGGCACAAAGACGGCGCATACCTTGTCGGCTAGGCGTTGCACGGGTGCTTGGCGGCCCTGCGCTTCGCGCATATGCTGGATGATCTGCTGCAGCACGGTGTCGCGGCCGATGTGCATCACGCGCGCCACTAGCGCGCCCTCTATCAGCAGGGTTCCACCCGTGATCGGGTCCCCCTCCGCTTTGCGTACCGGTAGCGGCTCGCCGGTTATCATGCTTTCATTAACAGCGGCCGCGCCCTCGGTGACTTGGCCATCTATCGGGATGCGCTCGCCCGGCCGGATTACCACCCGATCGCCGACACGAAGGTCCTCCACTGCGCGGTCTTCTACCTGGTGGCCTACCATTACGCGGGCTGTGGCTGGCTGCATCACCATCAGCGCCTTGAGCGCTGCGTGTGTCCGCTGTCTTGCACGCCTTTCTAGCATTCGTCCGACCAGGACCAGCGTCACGATCACCGCTGCGGCCTCAAAATATACCGCGGGTGCTTTGCCAGCTTCCGCGACCTGGTGGGGCCAGAGGGTAGCCACCACGCTGTACAGGTATGCGGATCCGACTCCGAGAGCAACCAGCGAATTCATGTCGGCTGATCGGTGCCTAAGGGCCGCGAAGGCCCTGCGAAAGAAGCTCTCTCCGGCCCAGAACACTACGGGCGTCGCCAGCGCCCAGAGCACATACTGGTGCCCGGTGAAGGCCCATGCCGGCACCATGGAGATGGCTAGGACGGGCGCGCTAAGGAGCGCTGCGCCCAGCACGCGCCAGTGCACAGACGTTTCTGCCTCCTCAGTTGAGGGGGCACCGGTGGCATCGACACGGTAGCCAGCAGCGCGGGCCTTTGCGATGACGGCCGTCCGACTCGCCATGGATGGCACAAAGGTGACCTGCAGCGTGCCGCCCGGGCCGGTTGTGACGCTGCGAACGCCAGGGAGCGATAAAGCGGGACGGACATCTCCCGGCGGCGAGCCCTCTGGCGGATGGAGGGTAAGCGTGTTGGAACTCACCTCGTATCCGGCGGACTCGATGGCCCGCATCAGATGTTCGCTGTCCGTTGCGGCTCCGCTCAAGACGGCAGCTGTGCCGGTAGCGAAGTTGACCTGTGCATCCGTTACGCCCTCTACGTTTAAGAGCGACCGCGTCACCCGCGAGGCACAGGCGGCGCACGTCATCCCCGAAACCTGAATTGTCGTGCGGGTGTTCTTAGCCATTAGGGATGCAAAACGGTACTACTTTTGAACCCAACCCGGCCCCGTTTGTTGAGATGGCTATCGTTGCCCCTTCTGCGTTGACGTATGGCCCGGCGTACTCTGGTTCACGAAGAGGAGTTTGGTGTGGCGCCTGAGGTACTCTTTGGCATACTCCATCGGCCGCGAGACATCTGTGCATGGTGGAGCGCATCGAGCGCCATCGTCATTCCTCGCACCGGTGGGCTCTATGCGATCGCCTGGGGCGACCTTGATGATCCAGACTATGTCTCGTCTGCTACCATCCGCACCTTTGAGTCGCCACAACGCCTAGTGCTGGTCGACTACCAGTATTATGCGAAAGATGGGTTACTGCCCATTGACGCGGACTTTGTGGTCACCTTCGAGGTGGAGCAGCGAGGCGCTGAGGGCTCTTTGCTCAGGGTTACGCATGACGGTTTTCCGCCGGGCTCCGAGGATTTCTATGCCCGCTGCGTGCAGGGCTGGGCAGACACGTGTGGCGGTATGCAGCGCCATCTGGCGCCCCCTGCGGAACCATCGGACTCTTCCACGTGCGCAGGCGAGGACATGTGACGCGCCCACGCCGTGCAGCCCGATCTGACGAGCGAGCGCAGCCCCGTGAGGGAGGTGTGCGCCAGGTAGCCACCCCTTGGCCTTCGAGCGGCAAGAGAGCGGGCGACGAGAACTTTCCTGTTGCCTCACTCCTGCTGCCTGCCCGTCATCGACCTGTGGTGATGGCGTTCTACCGTTTTGCGCGCACCATTGACGACATCGCGGACAGTGCTGCTCTTACGTCAGAGACCAAGGTCACGACATTGCGTGCTTTTGCGGGTGCGCTCACATCGGACGCAGCGGTCGACAATACGTTGGCCCCAGCCAGCGAGCTTGGCCGCATGCTCCGTAAGCGTGGGCTCGGAACCGACTATGGCCTGGACTTGGTGCACGCGTTTGAATGGGATGCGACAAGGTCACGCCATGCTTCATGGAATGAGCTGATGGACTACTGCACGCTATCTGCTGTGCCGGTTGGGCGTTTTCTTGTCGACCTGCACGGGGGGCCACAAGCGGCGTACTCGGCCTCCGACAGTCTCTGTTGTGCGCTTCAGGTTATCAATCATCTGCAGGACTGCGGGGAGGACTATCGGACCTTGAGCCGGGTCTATCTGCCGCAGGAGTGGATGCGCGTCGAAGGAGCATCGTATGAGATGCTTAGCGAAAGGCACCTTACGCCCGGGCTGCGCAGGGTTTTAGATCGCTGTCTTATGTCCGTAAGAGCGCTGTTGCAGGAGGCGGCGCCACTTGTCGTGCAACTCGCCAGCTTCAGGCTGGCTATGGAGGCGTCAGTGATCTGTTGCATGGCGCAGATGCTGACCCGAAGGCTTGCCTTGCGGGATCCGTTGGCGGAGCGCATTGTGCTTGGGCCTAGGGCCCAGGCGTGGTGCGTAGTTCGCGGCCTAGCCGCGGCAGTCTGGCAACGCGCAGTTCTGCGTCGAGCGTGGTCCGTGTCCACCTCCATATAGGTAGCGCCGTGGGGGCTTTGGACGAGTACGTACAAGCTCGGACATTTGTGCGGGAGGTGGTGGACGATTCCGGGTCGTCATTTTCGTGGGGGATGCGGGTGCTGCCCAGGCGCCGCCGCCGCGCCATTTATGCCGTGTATACGTTTGCGCGACTTGTAGACAACGTGGCAGACGGTCCGGGGGCGCCCCAGGCGAAGCAGCGTGCCCTGTCCGAGTGGCGAAGGGAGGTGGACCGCCTGTTTGCGGGTGTGCCCCAACATCCGGTGACACTAGCCTTGAAGGACGGTATACACGAGTTCGGACTACCCAAAGAGGAGTTTCACGCTCTTATCAGCGGCATGGAAAGGGATGCCCAAGGGCGTGTTCGGATAAAGACGACCGGGGAGCTTTTCAGGTACTGCCGCCAGGTTGCCGGGTCCGTCGGCGTGCTGTGCATCCACATCTTCGGGCTGAGTCAGCCTCCCGGGCGACGCTTTGCACTGGCTTTGGGAAACGCCTTTCAGCTCACCAACATCCTGCGCGATGTCCAAGAGGACCTCGGCTTGGATCGATTATATCTCCCTCAGGACCTGTTGGCAAGGTACGGCGCCTGGGATGAACAGGTAACTGGCCTTTTGGAGCGTCCTGGCGTGGCACCGGCTTGCGCCGCTTTGGCGCAGACAGCGCTGCATCAGTTTGCGGAGGCTAAGCGCTATATGCAGGAGTTGCCCTGGTGGCGTACGCGCCCTCCTGCCCTGATGAAAGTCATCTATGAGGATACGCTCCGTTGTCTGATGGCCCACGGGTGGCGCCGTTGGGATCGTGGGGTGCGACCTAGCGCGGCTCGTCGAGTGTGGCTCATCCTGCGTGACGGGCTACGGTGAGTGCGTCAGGCGTGGTGCATGTTGTCGGGGCTGGCATGGCTGGGCTGGCGGCTGCGGTTGCCCTGGTGCGCCGCGGTGTTCCTGTGCGCCTGTATGAGGCGGCTCGCCATGCGGGTGGCAGGTGCCGCTCCTTTTATGACGCCCGGCTGGATCGCACCATAGATAATGGTAACCACCTGCTTTTGAGCGGCAATCGCTCGGTGGCCCGGTACGTGCGGTGGATAGGATCTGGCGATGCCTTCATTGAGCCAAGGCGGGCAGAATTTCCGTTTGTTGATGTGCGCAGTGGCGAGCGCTGGTGTGTGCGTCCGGGCTCGGTCCGTTTTTTGGGGCAGGTATTCAGTCGTCAGCGCCGGATTCCGGGTACGGGCGCCTGGGAATATCTCCGACTGCTGCGCTACCTGGTCGCACCTACGGATGCCACGGTGCACCAAGCTTCAGGCAAGGCTGGTCGCCTCTTCGAGCGTTTTGTGGAGCCATTGGCCGTGGGCGCTCTTAATGCGCCGGCGAGTGAAGGCGCGGCGTGCCTGCTACGGCCGGTGCTTCTGGAAACGTTTCTGCGCGGCGAACGGTATTGCCGACCCTGCGTCGCGCGGCGGGGGTTGTCAGAAGCGTTGGTGACGCCGGCTATCACCTTGATCGAATCTCAGGGCGCACAGGTGCATCTGTCGACAAGGCTTGAGGCTCTGGCCATGCGGAGCAACGTGGTGGTGGAGTTGGTATTCGGCCATGCCACGGTCGAGTGCGGGCCGCGTGACACCGTGATTCTTGGCGTCCCGCCAGAGGTCGCCCAGCGACTTTTGGGCAGCTTGCGGGTGCCCCGTGGGCATAGTGCCATCGTGAACGCTCATTATCGTCTGGAGCATCCCGAGGCGGTGCGTTACAGGCCCGCTCCACTGACGGGCCTAGTGGGAGGCATGGCGCAGTGGGTCTTTCTGCGTGAGGATATTGCCTCTGTCACTGTAAGCGCGGCCGGAGCACTGGTACGGCAGGATGGGGCGGCGCTGGCGAGCCGCCTTTGGCGCGACACAGCTCAGGCGCTGGGCATACCCGAAGATCCGTTGCCGCGCTGGCGTATCATAAAGGAAAGGCAGGCCACGTTCCGGCAGACTCCAGGCAATGCAATACGGCGACCAGGCACATCTACGTGGGTAAGGAATGTGGTCCTGGCCGGAGACTGGACCGATACGGGGCTCCCGGCCACCATCGAGGGGGCCGTACGATCCGGCTTTGCCGCAGCTGAGCACGCTGTCCGCTGGCGGCAGCGCTAGCCCAGCGCCTGCCACAGGTCACCGCAGAGGTCGTTTGGATCCTCAAGTCCTACCGATATGCGAAAGATCCCATCACCAGCAAAGGACCGATATGACCGGAGGTTGTCTCCTTTAAGGTGAAAGGACGACTCCATCATGGGATCGGTACCGATGTAGTAGATCAGGCTATGCACATGCCCAAGGGATACCGCATAGCTGATCAGTGCGAGCCGCTTCTGCAGCTGACGTGCCATTGCTTCGCCGTCCTGAACTTGGAACGTCAGCATCCCGCCGGGGCCTGCCATCTGGCGCAAGGCTAAGTCGACCTGCGGAAAGTCGGCCAGCCCCGGATAGGTTACCTGATGTACGCGCGGGTGGTCCGCCAGACGTGTGGCTATCTCCAAAGTACTTGCGCAGTGGGCGTCCATACGCAGCGACAACGTTGCTAAACCGCGTAGAATGAGCCATGCATTGAAGGGACTCAGCACGCCACCGGCGTGGATGCCGATGCGTGTCCGTATGGGGCCAACCAGGGCATGGCGTCCGACGATGATGCCGCCAATCGCATCGCCGTGGCCGCCCAGGTACTTCGTCATGGAATGGATGACAAAGTCTGCTCCGTGCTCCAGCGGTCGGGTCAGGACTGGGGAGGCGAAGGTGGAGTCTACAGCCAGGAGCGCGCCCGCGCTGTGGGCCACTTGGGCAATCGCTGCGATGTCCGCTAGGCGCAGGATCGGATTGCAGGGCGTTTCCATATGGATGAGGCGGGTGTTGGGGCGCACCGCCTCCTGGACCATCTGGGTATCCGACATATCAACATGGGTCACTTCGACTCCCATCTGCGGCAACAGGTCGTAGGTGTATTCGACGGCACCCGCATACGCCACATCCGACATGATCAGGTGGTCACCCGCTCCTAGGAGGTGGGTGAAAAGCCCGGTGATAGCTGCCATACCGCTGCTAAAGCACAGGCCTTCTTCGGCACCTTCTAAGAGTGCTACGCGCTGCTCCAGCATGGCGACGGTAGGGTTACCCCACCGGGTGTAGATATAGGGCGCATCCGGCGTGAGACGTTCGGCCGAGAAGTCCATATCGGCTTCGGTCATGAACGAGTTGGCCATATGCAGGGGCGGGGATACTGGGCGCCCGGGCGCGTGGCGCCCCTCTCCGCCATGGATAGCGTGCGTTCGAAAACTGCAGTCCTTCATAGTCTACGTTGATTGTTGCCAAAAGGTAGGCAGTGGGCCACTGCCGCGGCAGTGCACAGGTGCTACGCGCCGCGTCTGGAGCGTAGCCGTTGCGGTAACGGGGCAGGCCGAAGTAGCTGTGCCTCCGGTGCACGGATCGAAGTGGAAAGGATTTGCCGAATATATCGTGCAGACGTATCCACCCAGCCGGACCGAGCGTAACATGTAGCGATGCCTGAACAAATGCCGTAGTGCATGCCGATTGCTAAGGAGCTGTTTGAGTTTTTGGTGGACCTTGCCGCCCACAACGATCGCGCGTGGTTTAAGGCTCACAGGTGGCGGTACGACAGACATGTGAAGGAGCCGTTGCTACAGCTTATCCGTGATTTTGAGGGACCACTTCACCGCATCAGCCCGCATTACCATGCGGTGCCAAAAGTCGGTGGATCCCTGTTCAGGATTTATCGTGACACGCGCTTTTCTAAGGACAAGTCACCGTACAAGACCCATGCTGGTGTGCATTTTCGGCATGCGGCTGGGCGCGGTGCGCATGCGCCGGGATTCTACCTTCATTTGGAGTCCCAAAGTTGCTTTGCTGCCGCTGGCATCTGGGGACCCGACACACGCACGCTGACCGCTATCCGGCGGGCGATAGTGGACGATCCGCCTCGGTGGCGCGCCATCAGAGATGCCTTGGGTGGTCCTATGCATCTGTCCACCGATGACGAACGGCTCAAGCGTATGCCGCGCGGATTCTCCAAAGATCTCCCTTGTGCTGCTGATCTTCGCCGAAAGCACTTTATTGCTTCGCGGCCGCTCTCAGAGGAGGAGGTTTTGGATGCGCATCTGCCTGAGATTCTCGAGGCGAGTTTTCTCCAGGGTGCGCCCTTGATGCAGTTCATCACTGGTGCGCTGGGCTTGCCATGGTGACGGGCATCTGATGTTGGTTTTACAGCTCGCCTAGGTGCCAGCGCAAGCGTCACCAAGGGGCTATCGGAGCGCCGTTGCTTAGAACGTACGTACGTCAGGTGCTCGCCAGCCTGGGTACGCGTGTAGTGCGTGTGGGTCAGGCCGTACAGATTCACGGTATCCTGCAGATTCAGAGGGTTCGATTTTGGGCAAACAATCCGCGCATGAACGCGCGGCGGTGCGCGTAGAGCACATAATGGATTCGGTACAGCTTCGCAAGTGATTCGCCATTGTAAAGGTTAAGTCCCAGGGGCTCCTACAATCCTAAATGCTCGTGCAGCCAGGCATGTATGGCCTAATCACTGGATGGGCGGCGCATCCGCGCGACCACGGCGCTGAGTGCGACGTGTGCATCGCGCTCGCCGACACTGGCCTGCATCAGCATATGCTTGAATCCCATTTACTGCAGGGCTTTCAGGCTGACGCGTTCGCCTACTGCTTAACACGGGGGCTCCGACTAATCCAGCGTATCAACGTCCGCCGCGGCAAACGCTGACTCCGTAGTGTTCGACTTCGCATCGATAGATCCCCCGACCCTTGCAGCTTCACACAGATCGCCTCGATGACCTTCATTCGCTCCGCAATTGGGTTCATCACCTACTGCCGCAGGTAGCGATACGAGATGAGCTCCACGAGTGGGGCCATTTCTAACGCTGCACGTCGACACCTACACCGGAGTTTAACAGGAGGGTCTGCCGAATCATGCCGCCGATGCCGTTCGAATGCACGAGGCGGTAACCCCAGCGCACCTCGCCGTTATTGACGTGCGATGTGATCGCCCAGACATTCATCGGACTTCAAAATACACTCCATGGGCATGGTTGCTGCCCACAACCCCTAGAATGGTGGCCAATTGCGACATATGTGGCGCTTTGCAGTCGTATGTCGCCGAACTCGTTGTTGCTTCACGATAGTTGCCCAATAACGACCAAGTATTGTCCGATTCCGGCCCTACGGGATGCACGTTAGGCTGGCCTATAGCCGTGAGGCTGGGTAACGTGACGAAGTCGGGTTAAGTCTGTCTAACCGCAAATCAACGCGTGACGGAGCACAAGAAACTGGCATGGAGCTCTGACGCGTGTGCAACCTCGCTTGACATTGACCGTAGATGCTAGTATATTAGCATCTGTCTAGCAGACTGCTGAGCCTACTCCCATACGGGTGAACCAATGAAAACGAGTACATCTCCGATGGACCTGGGGCGCCGCGAGCGTCAGATTATGGCGTTCATTTACCGGCAGAATCAGGCCACGGCCGCCGAAGTGATGGAGGGCATCGAGGATCCCCCGAGTTATTCGGGTGTGCGGGCTATGCTTCGCATCCTGGAGGAGAAGGGCCATCTCCACCACCGCCGGCAGCGCGGGCGCTACATCTATGTGCCGACGCTTTCTCCTGCAGAAGCAGGTCGTTCAGCCATGAACTATTTGGTGCAAATGTTCTTCAGTGGCTCGGCGAAGCAAGCTGTAGCGTCGCTGCTCGACCTGAAAAGAGCGGATCTTACCGAAAGCGATTTCGATCATCTCTCCGGCTTGATTGAACAGGCCAGAAAACAAGGGCAATAGCTATGGACATGTTACTTGAGTTCTCCCAGTTTCCTGCCAACATGAGTGCTTGGTTCGCGTCGATGCTGGTGCTGTTTGTCAAGGGTATGCTGTTATTGACTGTGGCCGCGCTCATGGTATGTGCCTTGCGGCGCAGTTCGGCAGCAGTCCGCCATATGGTGTGGTGCGCGGGGCTTTTGAGTCTGCTCGCGCTGCCGGTGCTATCGGCACTGCTGCCGCATTGGCAGACCGGCCTTGTTCCCCAAACGGCCGTTCCGTTTCAGGAAGCTCGGCATGCGGTTCCGCAAGTGAGATCGGCCCCACTTCCGCTTCTGGATGCTCCGATGGCTGTGCCGGCTAAGGCGTCACCGACGCTGTCGACAGTCAGCGAAGGGTCCACTCCCGCGGCTGCGGCATCGGCGCATGTGGAGCGGGCTGAAGCCCCTCCTCCTTTGGACGCGGCCGCATCGGGCCTTTTTACAAGTCTCGATTTCCATTGGTCGACTTGGGTGTTTCTGGTGTGGCTGGCGGGGCTGCTGTTCGTGCTGGTTCGGATGGCCATTGCACACGCTGGCGTGCACCTTCTCGTTAGCCGAGGAACGATTGTGCGCGACGACGATTGGCACACGTTGGCTGGAGATATGGCCAACCGGCTTGGCCTGAGGCGGACGGTGGGGCTTCGTTGGAGCGTGTGGACGGCTGTTCCGTTGAGCGTCGGCCTATGGCGATCTGTCATCATCCTGCCAGAGGTGGCAAAGACGTGGGACGACCAGCACCGCCAGATGGTGTTACTCCATGAGCTGGCGCACGTCAAACGCCGCGACTGCCTGATGCAATTCTTAACGCAAGTTGCCTGCGCCTTCAACTGGTTTAATCCCTTGGTGTGGGTAGCTGCTCGTCAATCGCACATTGAGCGGGAGCGGGCTTCCGACGACTTGGTACTGTCTGCCGGCATGCAGCCATCTACGTATGCCGAGATCTTGCTGGAGACTGCTCGTTCGTTGTATCTGGCGAAAAGACCGGCGGTGGCGGCGGTGGCCATGGCCCGGCACGCCCAGTTGGAAAGCCGCCTAGCGGCCATTCTTAATTCGTCGTTGTACCGTCGGAGCCTGAGCTCGGCTGGAATGACCATGGCTGTCGTGATAGCGGCATGCGTGGTGTTGCCGCTGTCCGCGCTGTATCCCGCCCAAGGCCAACATGAGATATTGCCGACCGTAGGGGGTAACGAAGTTGCGGCCGACGCAATGCCGATGTCCAACGATGTGGGTTACATTGTCTCCGAGGCCCTCATCAGTGATCCCGATTTCGGCTTTACCATTGGAGCGGATCGACTCTCCAATTTACGTGTAGCTATCGACGACAGCTTTGACTACGGCTTGAGCGTCGACACGAATTGGGATGCTCCATCTACGGATACACTTACCGCTGCGCAACGCAGGATGCTGCGCAACAGGTACGGCATTGATAGCACTTTTATCTATGCGATCGAAAGCCTGGGCTTTACCAATTTGGATGTGAGTGAGTTCATCACTTTGGCCGAGCATAATATCAACCCAGAATATATCCGGACCATGCAGGGCTTCGGCCTTGTAGGCTTGACCGTAGATGACCTTGTACTTCTGGTTCAGAATGGGGTCGGCCCAGAGTATGCTCGCACAATGCAGGCGGCTGGTTTGGGGGATCTAAGCGCTCACGAGCTTCTTGTTTTGGCCCAGAATGACGTTGATCCAGAGCAGGTTCGCGCCTTTCAGGCGGCTGGTTTAGGGGACATGAGCGCCCACGAGTTTCTCGTGTTGGCTCACAATGACGTTGATCCAGAGCAGGTTCGTGCCTTTCAGGCGGCTGGTTTGGGAGATATGAGCGCCCACGAGCTTCTTGTTTTGGCCCAGAATGACGTTGATCCAGAGCAGGTTCGCGCCTTTCAGGCGGCTGGTTTAGGGGACATGAGCGCCCACGAGTTTCTCGTGTTGGCCCAGAATGACGTTGATCCAGAGCAGGTTCGCGCCTTTCAGGCGGCTGGTTTGGGAGATATGAGCGCCCAGGAGCTTCTTGTTTTGGCCCAGAATGACGTTGATCCAGAGCAGGTTCGTGCCTTTCAGGCGGCTGGTTTGGGAGATATGAGCGCCCAGGAGCTTCTTGTTTTGGCCCAGAATGACGTTGATCCAGCGCAGGTTCGCGCCTTTCAGGCGGCTGGTTTAGGGGACATGAGCGCCCACGAGTTTCTCGTGTTGGCCCAGAATGACGTTGATCCAGCGCAGGTTCGCGCCTTTCAGGCGGCTGGTTTGGGAGATATGAGCGCCCACGAGCTTCTTGTTTTGGCCCAGAATGACGTTGATCCAGCGCAGGTTCGCGCCTTTCAGGCGGCTGGTTTAGGGGACATGAGCGCCCACGAGTTTCTCGTGTTGGCCCAGAATGACGTTGATCCAGCGCAGGTTCGCGCCTTTCAGGCGGCTGGTTTAGGGGACATGAGCGCCCACGAGTTTCTCGTGTTGGCCCAGAATGACGTTGATCCAGCGCAGGTTCGCGCCTTTGAGGCGGCTGGTTTAGGGGACATGAGCGCCCACGAGTTTCTCGTGTTGGCCCAGAATGACGTTGATCCAGCGCAGGTTCGTGCCTTTCAGGCGGCTGGTTTGGGAGATATGAGCGCCCACGAGTTTCTTGTTTTGGCCCAGAATGACGTTGATCCAGAGCAGGTTCGCGCCTTTCAGGCGGCTGGTTTGGGGGATATGAGTGCCCACGAGCTTCTTGTTTTGGCCCAGAATGACGTTGATCCAGAGCAGGTTCGTGCCTTTCAGGCGGCTGGTTTGGGAGATATGAGCGCCCACGAGTTTCTTGTTTTGGCCCAGAATGGCGTTGATCCGGAGCAGGTTCGCGCCTTTCAGGCGGCTGGTTTGGGGGATATGAGTGCCCACGAGTTTCTTGTTTTGGCCCAGAATGGCGTTGATCCGGAGCAGGTTCGCGCCTTTCAGGCGGCTGGTTTGGGGGATATGAGTGCCCACGAGCTTCTTGTTTTGGCCCAGAATGGCGTTGATCCGGAGCAGGTTCGCGCCTTTCAGGCGGCTGGTTTGGGGGATATGAGTGCCCACGAGCTTCTTGTTTTGGCCCAGAATGGCGTTGATCCGGAGCAGGTTCGCGCCTTTCAGGCGGCTGGTTTGGGGGATATGAGTGCCCATGAGCTTCTCGTTTTGGCTCACAATGACGTTGATCCAGAGTGGATCCGAGCCTTTCAGGCGGCTGGTTTGGGGGATATGAGTGCCCACGAGCTTCTCGTTTTGGCCCAGAATGACGTTGATCCAGAGCAGATTCGCGCCTTTCAGGCGGCTGGTTTGGGGGATATGAGCGCCCACGAGCTTCTCGTTTTGGCCCAGAATGACGTTGATCCAGAGCAGATTCGCGCCTTTCAGGCGGCTGGTTTGGGGGATATGAGTGCCCACGAGCTTCTTGTTTTGGCCCAGAATGGCGTTGATCCAGAGCAGGTTCGCGCCTTTCAGGTGGCTGGTGTGGGGGATATGAGCGCCCACGAGCTTCTCGTTTTGGCCCAGAATGGCGTTGATCCAGAGCAGGTTCGCGCCTTTCAGGCGGCTGGTTTGGGGGATATGAGCGCCCACGAGCTTCTCGTTTTGGCTCAGAATGGCGTTGATCCAGAGCAGGTTCGCGCCTTTCAGGCGGCTGGTTTGGGGGATATGAGCGCCCACGAGCTTCTCGTTTTGGCTCAGAATGACGTTGACCCAGAGCAGGTTCGCGCCTTTCAGGTGGCTGGTTTGGGGGATATGAGCGCCCACGAGCTTCTCGTTTTGGCCCAGAATGGCGTTGACCCAGAGCAGGTTCGCGCCTTTCAGGCGGCTGGTTTGGGGGATATGAGTGCCCACGAGCTTCTCGTTTTGGCCCAGAATGACGTTGATCCAGAGCAGTTTCGCGCCTTTCAGGCGGCTGGTTTGGGGGATATGAGCGCCCACCAGCTTCTCGTTTTGGCTCACAATGACGTTGATCCAGAGTGGATCCGCGCCTTTCAGGCGGCTGGTTTGGGGGATATGAGTGCGCACGAGCTTCTCGTCTTGGCTGACATTGATTTGGAATACATCCGAGATATCCAGGCCATAGGCTTCGTTGACTTGACCGCGAGTAACCTTATTAAACTGGTCAAGCATGATGTTACGCCGGAATACATCCGAGCAATGCGGGACCTCGGCCTCTTGGATGTGACCATAGATGGCTTGCTCGCTCTGGCCAAGTATAAAGTCGACCCGGATTTTATTAGAGGTTTGCGGGCCGCCGGGTTCACGGGCTTAACCGTGAGTGAAGTCGTCGCTGAAGCGAAGAAAGCGATGCGCGTGCGCGAAGAATGATTTCTTCGTACGTGGAATGAAACCGAAACTCTGGAAGCGTCCTAAACGAGGGTGCGGAGGGATATTGATGGGCGGTAGCCTTACTGCGGTTGCGCCGAAGAGGATGCGAGTGAAGGTGCCGCAGTGCAGCCGTGCAGACGGATACGCAGACCGCAAGCCTGGCACAAACCAACATGATCTATGCCACAGATTGATCGCTATTCTACTGATAACAACGACATACAATGTCGTGTGGACGGGGTGCCGAAGGCGCTAGGCGTGACCCCGCGTACCTGGAATCGCTGGCGCGCAGTTGATGTGCGCTCTTTCGCCCGCTACATAGTGGGCGTCAGCGCCCTCATTGTGCCGGGCTTGTTTGCAGCACTACACATTGATGCTACGGCTCAGCCTGTTTCCATTGCGCTGGAGGAAGTCTTCCGCCTCGGCGAAGACGATGGTGATGTGTTTTTTGGTCACATCGCCGACATTGCTCTCGACGCAGCAGGGCGGATCTATGTGACAGACCCTCAGAGCCCTGTCGTACAGGTGTTTTCTGAAACCGGTAAGCTGATTTCAACTCTAGGTGGTCGAGGGGAAGGGCCCGGAGAATTTGCTACGATTCGCAACGTAGTCGTGGGTCCAGATGATAGAGTCTATGTCTGGGACTGGGATCTGGACCGACTGTCGGTGTTTGAGCAACGTGCAAGCGGGAAGTTCGAATTCAGAGATATTATTCGTGTAGCAGCGTACGATGAACGGCATCCGATAGCGCTGGTCGGTGTGGGCACAGAGGGCATCGTCTTTCTATACGTTACACCGTACGGGTTTTGTGACGAGTGCAGCAATGACGAGACGCGATACGTGAATGCCAGGCTGGTAGACAAGGATGGTCAAGCTGGCGGTGATCCGCTGGTGACACTTCCTGCCGCCGAACGAGTCGTTGTGCTTGCAGGGGGTCGCATAAGTGTGTCGCCTAAGCCCTTCGGCCAAAAGAACGTGGTCACTGTGAGTCCCTCAGGGAAATTGTACGCCGGGAGGTCCGATGCCTTTAGTATCGAGGCTCGATTCCTAAATGGCGATAGGGACACAACTTATAGTCGTCAGTACGAGCCGCTACCCGTAACCAAACGAGAATTGGATACTGCCATGGAGGGGTGGAGTCGAGAGAAGCGTGAAGCACTACGTAAGTCTGGCATACCTCGGACCCGCCCGGTATTCGAAAACTTCGTGGTAGATGAAAAGGACCGCATTTGGGTGCAGGCCAGTGCCGCTCGCGGTGCAACCACCGCCGAGTGCATCATCATCGGCGCGGACGGGAAGGATGTGGCCGTAATTAACCTGCCGGTCGGGTTAACGTTGGAAGCAATTCGCGCAGGTAAGGCAGTCGGAGTTTTGAGGGAAGAGGATAGCGGTCCCATAATAGTTGCGTTCAGGGTAGTCGAGTAACGCTGGGGTTTGTATGTAGCTGCTTGGTTACTATGGCTACCGTATGGCGTGGCTGCGCATCGAGGAACGCTGGATGATAGCGGATCCCTTCGCGCACACGAGGAGGCGCAAATTCCGTCCAGTCGCTCGCCACGGAACGATGGTGCCGGCTTCAGACGCACAGTTATACACCATCCGCTGTCTTTCAGAACCTGCTTGGCGTTGCGCATCATTGTTCGATTCAAGGGAGTCAACTCCAACATGGTTCCGTAACAGCCAACGAGAGCTGTACCGAAGGCAGCAGATTTGATCCCCCAGGCAGGGCATATGTGTGGACGTGGCAGCCGTACTATTGAGAGAGACTTCAAAGCCGCCTCCGACACCCTTCGGAACGCTGGCACGCTCCTCTGTGGGGCGGGCGGCCTCGCAACCTCGACAAACCTGAAACACGCTAGGTACCTGGTACCGTAAGAGAGCAGTGCTGGCCTTAGCTGCATCACAGAACCGTAACTTGCGCGACAATGACTACCAACCCCGCTTTTCCTACGATGAACCCTTTCCTGACGCACGGTGCGATAAGCTGGAGCGAATATCTCGCTGCCGATCCAGCGCCTTCACTCGATTTCTACGCCAAGCTGCTTGGCTGGCAGCACTATTCCATGCCTATGGAGATGGAAGGCGGGGGTACCTACCATGTGGCCACCATGGATGGCACCAATGCGGCGGGCCTGATGAAGCGTCCCCACGACGACATTCCGCAGTGCTGGGGATTCTATGTCACCGTGCATGATGTGCGGGCCCTGGTAGCCGAGCTCGGTCCGCGTCTGGTGGTGCCGGTGACTGACACGCCGATGGGTCCGTTCTGCGGTATCATGGATCCGCAGGGCGCGGTGCTTTATGCTTTAGAGTATGCCGCTCCCGACAAGGAGTCCAGCGGGGTGACCGACTTCGCTTCAGCCTTCACCCAGCACGGGCTGTTCAGCTGGTTTGAGCTTAGCACCACCGACGGTGCTGCCGCTGCCGACTTCTACAGCCGGTTGTTCGGATGGGAGATGTCTCCTACTGAGACGCCATTTGGCCTTTATCGCCGGATCATGGTTGGCGACGTAGGTATCGGAGGCATCATGGAGTCACTCCCAGCGGGTGTGCCGCCACACTGGCACGGCTATGTGACGGTCGATGATGTGGATCAGCGTGCTGCCGCGGCTGCGTCGCTTGGGGCAACGGTCAATGCAGGGCCATTTGATGTGCCCGAAGTAGGGCGCATGGCCCACATCCTGGATCCGTTCGGTGCCCCCCTGGCGCTTATCACGTACCAGGATTTCTCAACGTCGCCTGATTGCTGACCCCAGCCTCAGGGTCTGCCTAGGATTCACCCCCGGTCGCGGTCCATTCCTGTCGGCGTCTGACCATCCTTCCTGCGAAGAGCACCGCTGCTGCGGCGCCCAGCGTCTGACAGACCTCCACCCACAGGGGGCGTACCACGGTTGAGCCCACCAGCTCCAGCAGCGTGGGCGTTTCCTGTCGAAGAAGCGTGGGCTCAGGTCCGCTGGACGAAAGCAGTGCTACCATACAGTAAACCACCAGGTAAGCGGTTAGGAATCGAATGCCGCGGCCGCGTTTGTCCACAAGCTGGCTTAGGCTGCCGCCCCCGAATGCACCGGCAGTCGTTGCGATGAGCGTTGCAGTGATCCAGCCAGCCGACGCCTCCCACGACTCGGCATGGAGCAGCCGTTCGGCGCCAAGGGCGCGAGTGGCTACCGACATTGTCGCAACATGTGCGATGCCGATGATGCTATAGCCCAGCAGCGCGGCGAACAGCGCCCGGAAGTTCTTCGCGGCAAAGCGAAGAGGCCAGAGAATCAGCTGCAAGATGAGATACATCCGTACGTGATTCCAGCAAAGAAGGGTGCCAGGCCCAATGGGACCGCAGCGTCAGGGGATTTCAGGCGCGGCGAATCAGCCGTCTTTCACATTGCAGCATTGCTTGCACATCGTAAGCTTCGCTGCATAGATGCCCGCGCACCCGAGAATCGGGTTGAGAAACTCCATCCAGAGGGGCGAAATCGCACCATTCATAGCGTCAATGCTGCTGGGAACAGCAATCGTGCGAGGCTCAATAGCCTCTGGAAAATTGATGTAGGCAAATATCGCCGTGATCAGGCCCAGCACTGCGACAAACCCTATCAGGATCCAGGAACCCCTTCCGGTCCGGTCAATGAGTTGTGCCACTGTGCCTCCCAGAAAGGCGGCGCTAAGTCCTACAACAACGCCAATTGCCAGCCACGTATTCGAGGGCTCCCACGAACCGGGTTTGAATGATCCTTCCGCCCCGAGCAACAAATAGGAGCCGGTAAAGAGCAAAAACACCGCTAGGCCCATCGTGAGATAGCCCGCAAGGGGTGCGAGTACAGTGCGCAGCGTGGGACTCATAAGCCTTGAGTATGGAAGAGTCGACGGTAGGCGAGGACGCGATAATTTCCGCGAAGCCAGTCCAAAGGTGGTACAACTGAGCACCCTATAGGTTGCCGCAGGTCAGCAGCTCACTACGTGTTCCTGGGCCGTATCCCACCTCCAAGGCACATGGCGTCCTGCCAAGCGGGTACCGCCGTACCAGCGGTCCATGCCGCGCAAGCAGACCGCATCTTGGCGGCCTGCCAGCACCTCACTGCCCGCATCGGTCAACGCAAGCGTAGCTCCCTTAAGGTCGTGCCAGCCTCTTTGGTTTGCAACAGCAACTAAGGGAATTGGTGGTTTGGCCATCACCCGAAGCAGATGCCAGAACGACCAATCCCCCATGAAAGGCGCCTCTTCCTGTTCCCAGTGGGCGCGAAGCAGGGCCACGGGATCAGAACACCCGCACGCGATAGCCCAAAGCGCATGGTGCTGGCTGCGCCCGAGACCATTAAATGTGGATGGCAGCTCCTGCAAAAACCGCTGTATCGCAGCCGGCATAAATGGCAGCGCCGCGGCCGAAAGAGATCCAGCGCTCTGCACAACTGCTGGGTTGGATCCCGTAAACGCTTGCCACACGCGCGATGCGCTCGCGAACATAGACGTGTCCACGGCAGTCCTGGCCTCGCGCAACGGTGCTATATGCTCCGCCAAGAGGTCCCCCAGACCCCGGAAGCGGGCCACACTTGGATGCCGATCGATACAGATGAGCGAGACGCGGGTTCGGCACCGAGGGTGGCGGGCCAGCACGGACAGGATCTGGGCCAGTTGCAGCTGATCGTAAAGATCATGCTCGAACCATAGCACCACTTCGGCAAACTCGGCACAGCCATTCAATACGCGGTCCCGCGACTCGAACGAGGCCTGAAGCTCGGTAAGTTCACCCCAGTCGCGACCCGCCAGAAATGCCGCGCGCACCCGGCTCAGCTCAGCCAGATCAAGCGCTGGCACCGGCCCTTCATGCAGCACATCCCGCCAAGGCAGGATCCTGCCCTGGCAGCCGCCCGCCCGAAGCAGCGTGGCCGCACTGTCACCGTTGGTCACATGCAACAGCACAGGTACGCCTGCGTAGCACGAGCCAGGCTGGCATTTGCGTTGGCTAAGGCCAAGGCTGTGGCTGGGTTGCTGTCGTCTGAAGTATGGCGGATCTCTTTTACGACCTGACTATTCGAGCTCGACGCGAACATGTGTTTGAGCTGGTGTCCACGCCAGCGGGTTTGAATGCCTGGTGGACGCTCGATTGTGCAGGATTGCCAGCCGCAGGGCAGCGGTATACCTTCGACTTCGGGCCGGGCTACCGCTGGCAGGGCGAAGTCGTCGCGTGCGAAACGCCCCGGCTTGTGGAATGGGTCTTTAAGGATGCAGATCCAGACTGGTTGGGTACATGCCTGCGCATAGCGCTCTTCATTGGGGATCACGAAGGGTATACCACCGTCCGGTTCGCGCATACCGGATGGCCGTCTAGAAACGCGCACTGCAGAGTGTCAAGCTATTGCTGGGCCATGTACCTCCGCCAGCTCAAGCGCGTCGCCGAGCACCACCGTCCGGTGCCCTATGAGCAGCGCTTAGACGACTGATGCTTGATCGCATTAACGCGGGCGAAAACGATAGAGCCTAGGCCTGTTGCTTTGCCGCGTGCGCGGAGGAGAGGCTTTGTGCACGCCAGCCTTGTTGATGTGCCCGATATAGCGCCCTAGCACGGTCACCTCCTCAAAAATGTCCGGCTCAATAATGATGTTGTCGTACTCCGGGTTGGCCGGCTCCAAGCGCAGACCGTTGTCGTCCATATATATACGTTTCAGCGAGGTTTCGCCATTGTATAGTACGGCACCGATGCCACCATCGGGGATGTCCTCATCGACCAGTAACACGTAATCGCCGCTGTTGATGTCCACACCAGCCATGGACTGTCCCGAGACGCGCAGCGCAAACATGCGGTGGAGCTCGGGAAATACCATGTCGAGCGTCACCGTGCCGAGGTCGGCTTCGACGGCCTCCTGAAGCTGGCCTGCCTCGATGACACCCTTGATAGGTATACCCGGCTCCTGTGGCTTGTCGTCCGTGAAACGATAGCCCACCCTGTCTTTTACTAGGACGCCTTTCTTGATGAGCGCCCGGATCTTTTGGGAGACGCTGTTGGGGGATTTCCACCCGTGGGCATCCTGGATTTCACGATAGGTCGGCCACTTACCGTTATTCTCCTCCATGTACGTGCGGACGTAATCGGCAAATTCCTGCTGTCGTCTCGGCAGGTGCCTCCGGTATCTAGTCATGATAATAGCTGGCTTTCTGATTAGGTGCCTGTCGCATATGTACAGCAGGCAGACACATTAAGGCATATATGTAACACCCCATTCTACTCCCGGTTCCCGCTTACAAAGCCACGTCACCTTCGCCAAGCGTGCCACTGGAGATGCGTAGCGCGAAAAGCTGCTGGTCCCACAAGAGTCGAAGCAGGTCCTCGACGCGCCCTTTCTCCTTCTCTGGCAGGCGACCTTGGACCTGGGTGACCACGGATGTGTCTTCCTCGTATACGCTGGCCTCTGCAGCAGTGAAGTAGCGCTCGGCTGCTGCCTGCCATGCTGCGATGTGATCAGCACTGACAGCCGGGGATGCCTCACTGCGGGCTATGCTCACTGTGGCCTCAAAGCTTCCGCCCAACAAGTGCAGCTCGCCACTCAGGGTGTCGTTTGAGCTCGGCTGCGCCTGCACATGAACGCTTCCGTTCGGGTGCTGCGTCGCCTCCACCAGCGCGCGCCAGACGGAAGGCTCGTGGTATTTCCAGGTGGCCGGCGACTGAGACCACGGCATTTGGATGAGGTCAATAGTCAGTGCTCTTGCCATCGGCTACAGAGGTTCAGCAGTCAGGAGGTTGCACATCCCCGGTGGCCCGGTCGGCAGTGCCGGGTCGAGGAAAAAACTGGTCGACCATGATCATGTTGCCATCAGGATCTGCAAATACTACGCTGCCGGGACCGTCTGGATTCTGGCTCTCGTCCACGCTGGTCATCAGCGTGACGCCAGAAGCCTTGAGGCGTGCCTGGATGGCACGCACATCGGTGAAGTGCTCGCTGCGCCAGTCCTCCAGCGGGTTGTCCGAAGGATCCTCCTTGATGTGCAGGCCTGGGTTGAAGGTCAGAATGTTACCCTCGAACATGCCTTGAAAAAGCCCCACTAGGGCCGTGCCCTGGCGCAGCATGCAGTAGTCGTCGCCTCCGCCCGTCACAGAGAATCCCAGCGACTCATAAAACGCACGGGATACGGCCAAGTCTTTGACAGCCAGACTTACCGAGAATGCGCCCAGCTCAAGTCGGTCCATAGGTAGATCAGTAGTGATTGCGGGGAGTCGCAGCACCTGTGCATGCCAAAAAGATGCACTCGAAATCGCACAGAATGGGTGCCGACATGCTACGATTCGAATACGGTTACGGTTCGAATACGGCCCACCCCCGGCTAGGGCACAGGCACGGGCGGTTGTTACGTACCAGGCAGTTCGTCCAAGTGCCCAGCGCTCGTGGCTTGGTGCGCGATCACTGCACTAGGCACGGGAGCCGCCCTGTTTCAGGTGACGCTGACGCATACTATCGCCGAAGCATAAGGCCCCATTAGCGTCGCTCCTAAGTCAAGGTGGTTGCAGAAGTCGATGGCAGCCGATGGTGGGGTGCGCTTGCCAGGCGAATTGTGGCCGGAGCTACAGGCAGGCACGCAGCCGAGCACATGCGTTGAAATCTTGCACTGGACACTTTAGGTTAAAGGGCTCCAGCCTCATGCAGCAGTGCCCGGCACGGCTATAACGTTAGCGTCCCGTTGTCTACTGGATGCGGCGCCTGCCGTTGGGCGACGTCGTGGCCTGAGCGCCGCGGCGCCGGGCTGTCGGAGAAGGGCCTTCTTGAGCTTGGCGGTTTCCGCTGTGCCCGTGCGGAAGGTGACGGTGCCAGCAACGAGCGTAGCGGCCACCTTTCCCTGGGTGAAGAGGATCCTGTTGGAGGCAAGCGCGGGTATACGCTTGCCTGGCGTCAGGATGCCCTCCAGGTTCAGTGGATCAGCGGCGCTGATGACGACGGGCTCGACTGACAGTTCGCTACTCCTGCCAACCCTCTGCAATAGGCCTGCGGCCTCTGGCAACGCAAAGTGCTCTCCAGGCACGCCATTTAGAAAGCGGCCGCCAAGAATTTCACCGCGCGCCTCGAGGCGCCAGTATGCTCGAACCAGCAATCGCCAGGAAGGAAGGCCCAGCTCCCGGGCAAGCACACGGCGGCATACGACCCCATAGCGCCGCAGCAGTATGCGCGCCACAAGGTTGACTTGCTCCTCTTCGGTCCGGTCATCGCCAGAAGGATGCTCCGCGTTTACTAGCGACCAGCGGCCAGGTGCCTTCACATTCGTCGGCAGCAGGCGACGGCCGGGCCGCCGCATATCGACAGGCAAGAGCAGCAGCCTTAATCCGGCGAAGCTGTCACTGGTGACCAGACCCTTGTTGACGAGCTCTCCGAGTGCCGCCTCCACCTGCGTCGGGAGGAGCCGGGTCTGCTTGCTGATGGTCTGCAGAAAGGTGGCTCCCTTCGTCCGCAGTACGTTGGCCACAAGCTTCGCATCACTCGACAGTGCCATGTCGGTGGGGGCCGTGGCCCAGATCTGCGCATGCTCCTGCGCAAACAAAGCGACACGTGTCCTGCGGACCGGAGCGACAGCGGTGCCTGGGTGCGCGCCCCTTCTGCACCACCCAATTCGTCCAGCAAAGCACAACATGTCTAGAAGCTCTGGACTATACTCGTTTACGCGGGCAGCAAGGAGGTCCGCTTCCCAGGCTGCCGCCGCGGCACTATATCCATCGAGCTGGGCTACGACGCCAAATAGCCCCTCGAGACCTGCCACGCGATACCCCGGTGCCACATGCTGCCAGGCCAACAGGAAGCGCATATACTGCGCGGCTGGCACGGAGCGCGCACTGCCGCGCCGCGTGGCCACCGTAGCGCGATGCGCTCGCCACAATAGACGCCGGTGGCACCATGATTCTGCTTCGTCCGCAGCCAAGTTGCCGCGCATCACCTCTCCTGTTCGCTCCAGCTCTGCCAGCGCGCTGCGCGCTGTGGCCTCTGAAAGTGACATAACGTGTGCAAGGGCTGCTACTGTCACCGGGCCGCTGATTTCCAGGTAACCTCGGGCGAGCCTACCTGCGGCTTCTGATGGTGTGCAAGACGTGGTCCCAGCCGGTAAGGAAGGGGGCGTGAGCTCCAGTTCCCAGAGCGCACAAGCTTCGTGCAGACGCTCGGTTGCCAGCCACAGCCTTTGGCCCGAGGACGGGAGCCTACCAACAACAGCGCGACCAGCTGACTGCAGAGTCTGAAAATGCTCGCTCCAGCGGCCATCGGGCGGGCGGGGCCACCATCCGACCGTCACCAGCAAGTCATGCAGCTCGTCAGCATTACCGACTGCGGGCTGCACTTCTTTGACCACGCGGGCCATCACGGTCGCATCGACCACGGCGCAATCCAGCACAGGCTCGAGCGCGCGGCGGCGCTGCGCGGCTTGCGAGCGCCTCTCCTCGAGTGGCGCATCATCAAGGAACGCGTACGGCTTGGCGGAGAGTATCTCGTGCGTGAGCGGCGAAGGGTCTACCGTGTCGCAAGGCACAAATTCGATTGTGCCTGCAGTCAGCCCATCCAGGATAGTGCCCAGTTGGTCAGCGTCCATAGCGATGTGGAGACAGTCGCGTACCGTCTGGTCCACCAAAGGATGAGAAGGAACAGCGCGGGCCCCTCCCAGATTTTCCAGGCAGGCGCTGGCATCTGGAAATACCGCGGAGAGCATGTCCTCCGCCTGCATGCGCTGCAACGGGGGCGGCACCTTGCGACCGCCGCGGCGACGCGGGACGGCCAGCGCAATGTTTACATTCCAGCGCCATCGCGTGTGAAACATCGGCGCATCGAGGACCGCCTGGACCAGGATGTCCCGGAGTGTCTGTGGCGTCAAGTAGCGCGCGATGTCGCCAAGCGGGAAGGAATGCTGCGGCCCAAGCGAAAGTAGGATGGCATCTTCTGTCGCGGCAGCCTGGAGCTCAAAGTTGAACTTTCTGCAGAACCGCTTGCGAAGCGCCAGCCCCCATGCTCGGTTCACGCGTGCACCAAATGGCGCATGCAGTACGAGCTGCATGCCTCCAGACTGATCAAAAAAGCGCTCGGCTACGATGCGGTCCTGCGTGGGGAGCGTTCCGAGCACCCGGTAAGACTGTCGCAGGTACTCGGCAATCTGGTCTGCAGCCGCTTCGGGTAACGTATACTCCTTTTGCAGCCACTTAGCACCGATGGACCGGCTCTCCAGGTGGGGCACGATGTTCTGGCGCAGCCGCGAAACGGCTGCCGACAGCACATCACTTCGCAGGGGCGCTTCGCCAAACCAGAACGGTATGTTGGGCGGAGCACCCATCGCATCCTCTACCCGGACGGTGCCGGACCCGATACGCCGAATACGCCAGGAAGTGTTGCCAAGCTGAAAGATGTCGCCAGCAATGCTCTCTGCGGCAAAATCCTCGTTTACCGTACCTACAAACGTGTCCTCGGGCTCCTGGACGACCCTGAAGTCGGCGTTATCTGGAATGGCGCCGCCGCTGGTCAACGCCGCCAGACGTGCACCTTTACGACCCTTCAACCGTCCATTGACGCGGTCATAAAAGAGCAGCGCACCGCGCCGGCCCCTATGGGTCACAAAGCCGTTCGCCAACATGGAGGCGACCTCTTCGAAGACAGATCTCGATAGGGTACGGTAGGAGAAGGCACCCTGCACGAGGGCAAACAGTTCGTCAGCGTCCCATGGCTCAGCCGCACATTCGGCCACGACCTGCTGTGCTAGCACATCGAGCGGAGCGGGCAACGGAGTCACCGCTTCCAGCATGTCATGCCGCATAGCATGCAGCAGGGCCGCACATTCGACGAGATCATCGCGCGTAGTCGGAAACAGGCGCCCATGGCTGATGCCGCCCACCTGATGCCCAGCGCGTCCGATGCGCTGTACAAAGGTGGCTATGGATCGCGGCGAACCAATCATGCACACTAGGTCCAAGGCACCAATGTCGATGCCCAGCTCCAGCGATGCGGTAGCTACAAGAATTCTTAGGGCGCCCTGTCGCAGCCGTTGTTCGGCCGCGGTCCGCGTAACTCTCGACAGGCTGCCGTGATGGGCCGCTACGAGTTCGTCTCCGAGCCTTTCAGCGAGGTGGCGCGCCAAGCGTTCGGCCAGCCTGCGTCCGTTCACGAACACGAGGGTCGTACGGTGTGCACGCGCCAGCTCCGCCAAGCGGTCATAGACTTCGTCCCACACCTCGTGGGCCATTACCGCATCCAGTGGGGAGGAAGGCAGCTCTAGAGCCACCTCCATCGGTCGTCGGTGGCCCAGGTTGACACATGCACAGGCGCCCCCCGCGCCACTTCCGGCTAGAAATGCGGCCACGGTGCTCAGCGGTCGCTGGGTTGCCGAAAGGCCGATCCGCTGCAGCGGCTGGCTGGCTATGTGCTCTAGCCGCTCAAGGGAGAGAGCCAGATGGGCACCGCGCCGCGATGGCAGCACAGCATGGATTTCGTCGACGATGACGGTGCGTACGGTTCGAAGGGCCGCGCGACTGCGCGCGGCGGTCAACAGCAGATAGAGCGACTCTGGAGTAGTGACCAGGATATGGGGCGGCCTTCGAGTCATCGCTGCGCGCCGCGACGCACTGGTGTCACCGGTGCGTATGCCGGTGGTGATGCCCGGGGCAATCAGGCCCAGCTCCTTGCCAGCGGCGCTGATGCCTTGGAGCGGGCGCTCAAGGTTCAAGTGGATGTCGGTGCTCAGCGCCTTAAGCGGCGAGAGGTACACCACATAGGTTTCGTCTGGCAATAGGCCATCTTGTGCCCAGGCCCGCCTGAAGAGCCGGTCCAGCACGCTCATGAATGCAGCCAGCGTCTTGCCAGAGCCGGTGGGTGCCGCTACAAGCGTGTTCTTGCCAGCCTGAATGTGCGGCCAAGCTTGCACTTGCACTTCGGTAGCCTGCGCGAATGTTCGGTCAAACCACGCATGCACCGCAGTGTGGAAGCTGGCCTCTGACGGCATCCTGTCGGTCCTTGCGCCTGTGATGCTCAAAACAGCGACCGCTGGTGGTCCTGGGGTACCTGAAACGCCCCCGTATCGAGGTCACAAGAAGGTTGATCCAGATTCAAGCGGCGGCAGCAGGAGCGAAAGAGAGCTCCGAAAGTATCTGCCCAGACTCCCGCGCCGCGCATGCGTCGGCCGAACCGGCCGTCAGACAGGCGGCCGCCGCGCAGCTCCCGCAAACGCCCCAGCACCTTACCTTTGCGCATCGGGAATGCGTCCTCGAGCCAATCGGAAAAGAGGGGTGCTACCGGTCCCGGCAGCCGAAGCATGACGTAGGAGGCCCGCTGCGCGCCGTGCTTGGCGGCTGCTTCCAGGATGGCTGGCATCTCTTCGTCGGTCAGCCCGGGGATGACCGGCGCCACCATGACGCTGACTGGGACGCCGGCATCGGCGAGTTTGCGCACCGCCTCCAATCGCCGCTGTGGCATGGATGTGCGCGGCTCCATAGCCTGCGCGATGGACGGGCGTAGGGTAGTAACCGAAAGTGTGACGTGGACCAGGTGGCGGCGCGCCAAGGCGCGCAAGAGATCGAGGTCACGCGTGACGAGATAGTTCTTGGTGATGATGCCCACCGGGTTGCGGTATCGGAGAAACACCTTCAGACAGCCGCGCGAGAGCGCCAGGCGCCGCTCCACCGGCTGGTACGGATCCGTGTTGCCCGAAAGGCAGACTACCTGCGGCTGCCAGGAAGGCTTCTTAAAAGCCTGTGTCAAGAGTGCGGGCGCGTCGTGCTTGATGAGGATCTTTGTCTCAAAGTCCAGCCCAGCGGACCATCCCAGATATTCGTGGCTGGGGCGTGCATAACAGTAAATGCAGCCATGCTCGCACCCGCGATACGGATTGATGCTGAACGTAAAAGGAACGTCCGGTGAATTGTTGCGGGAAAAGATGGACCTTGACGTGTCTTTGAAAAAGGTGGTGGGCACCTGCCTAAGTTCGCCGGGCCCCAGGGCGGCCGGGTCCATCACAACCGTGATGGGCTCAAACCTGTTGGGTGTGTTGGTGGCTGCGGCGCGTCCCTGGCGCCGCGGCATAGGGGCTGGGTCCATGGCTGGGGATCTCTCGTTACGAGTTGTACCATGGTATACTCAAACCCGCGAGGGATGGTGCAGCAGCCTGGGTCGCCCATGCGCAAGGCTTTGTGCCAGATTCCTGATCTGGCAAGCGCTTCCAAGCGCGGCTTTTGCCCTGAAGTGTCTCCGTTGTGCCTGGTAGGAGACCACGCGGGAGCGTCGGCTGCCAGACCGTACGGCGGCAGTTGGGACTCATATATTAACCTTCCCAGTCTGCCTATGGCCGGGCCTTGCCCGGCGCCGCTATGACCGTTCCTGCCGCATCTGTTGTCCGCCAGTGGCTGCAACTGCAGGGGTATGGGCAGCCGCGTGGAGCGGAGCGGCTCACCCGGCAGCGCTTCACCGACCATCTGGAACGGACCGGGGGGCTACAACTTGACAGTATCAATGCATTGGATCGAGCCCATTATTTGACGCTATGGAGCCGGTTCGGGCCCTACGACCGGGCCGAGTTGGATGCGTGGGTCTATGACGAGCGACGGGCCTATGAATACTGGGGCCACGAAGCGAGCCTCCTTCCAATAACGCATCTGCCTCTCGGATTGCGCCGGATGCGACGCTTTCCGCCCGAAGCGTGGAAGCGTTCGGCATGGTTTGCCAGGTGGAGCACATCGCCGGCTTCCAAGCGGCGGGTACTCAGACTCTTGCGCGCAAAAGGGCCGATGGAGCGGGCAGAAATTCGGCAAAGCACACCCGAGCGCACCAGAGAGGACAAACAGTCGCTGCTCGTCCTTTGGCATCAGGGGCGTGTGGCTGTGGCACGGAGGCGCCATGCTCGGAAGGTTTACGACTTAGCCGAGCGTGTGTATCCGGCGGTCGCGCCGGCGAGCACGGCCCAATATCGAGATAACTGGCTGTTACAAGGACTGCGCGGCAACGGCATCGCGAGCGAAGCGCACCTCGTAAACTACTGGACCGGACCTAGGCCCGACGCTGCGCTGCGTCGCCGCATTCTGGCGCGCAACCTAAAGGCGGGTCGGATAGTATCCATGCAAGTAGAGGGGTTTCGGGAGCGATTCTATGCGCTGCCGGAGCATCTGGACACGCTCGATGGCGCGCCCGAACCGCAGGGGACGACGCTCTTGTGTCCCTTCGATTCGTTTCTGTGGCAGCGCCGACGGGCGCGTGAGCTGCTGGGGTTCGATTATCGTCTGGAGGTTTATGTGCCAGCCACGAAACGGGTTTTTGGCTATTATGTGTGTCCGATATTGCATGATGGGCGCCTTGTGGGCAGGCTCGACCCCAAGATGCACCGTGCAAGCGGTTTGCTGGAGGTGAAGAAGGTGTTCTTCGAAGCTGGGTTCACACCGTCACAAAGCTTGCGCCAGGGGCTACGCACAGCGTTGGAGGATCTTGCAATCTTTCTGGGCGCCACCGACCTGACGATGTCACGCATTTGAGGCGCAGCCCATTGGACGCATGTGGTGCGCTAAATCGCTACTTTTCTCCAAACTCACTGCCTTTGCTCGACCATGAAACGTGTTCTGCATATCCTCGGCATCATCCTCGGTGGAATCATCGTCGCCTTGGTGATTCTGGGTGCCACAGTGCCGCAGGTCACCTGTACGACTACCCATGTGGTGCAGGCTCCGGTGGATGAGACGTGGGCTACATTTATTGATGGGGATCGGGTGAGTGAGTGGATGCCCGAATTCTCCCATTTTGAGCACCTGAGCGGCGAACTGTTCGAGGCTGGCAGCCGCCACCGGCTGCATTTTGTTGATGGCCGTACCATCGAAGAGACGGTGACAGAGGTGGTGCCCGAGAAGCGGTATGCCTTTGAGATGGATATGCCGAACTTCACCGCATCTGGGGTGGTCACTTTCACCGAAGAGGGTGACAGAACCCGGTTTGTGCAGGCGGTTACATTACAGGCATCGGCGTTCCACTGGCGTGCGATCCTGCCCGTAATCAAACCCGTGTTTCAGAGTCAGCAGATGAACACGCTTGAAGCACTGGCCGATCTGGTGGAACGCAACCCGACTTCGGCAGCGACGCCGCTGTCACCTTTACCAGCCGAAACGCCCGCTGTGGATACGCAGGAAGACTCGCTAATGACCAACGTGCCGGCGGTCTCGGAGCCCGGTACGGACACACCGGCGGATACGCTCACGGACGAGGAGGCGGAACAAGACAGCCTAGCTGTGGACCAAGACGGCTAGCCCAGGGAGGTTTTGGTGCGGGACGTTACCGGGCCCAGTGGTTATGTCCAGGTCATCTACATCGGTCTTGCTGCAGTATGGCCGCCAGGGGCTGGGGCTGGATACGCAAGGGCTCAACGCCACGATTTTGCGCCCGCGTTATACCTCTGGCTTGCGTGACGAGCATGCGGGGCTCGTTCGGGCCGTGCGCCAACCGTATGCTTCCCGGCCGCTAAAGGACTTGATCCGGCCCGGGGAAACCGTAGCGATAGTAATTCCAGACATCACGCGGGCGCTCCCTACACACCGGCTGCTGCCGTGGCTCTTTGGCGAGCTGCGTCACATTCCACCGCAGGATTACACGATCATTGTTGGCACTGGCACGCACCGCGCCAACACCGAAGCGGAGCTTATCCGCATGGTGGGCCGCGACGTAGTGCGTTCGGTGCGGATCATCAACCACGATGCGCGGGATCGCTCCACCATGGTGCGCGCTGGGCGTAGCCCGTTCGGCTACGATGTGTATCTCAATGCGGCATATGTGCAGGCGGACCGCCGGATCCTGCTCGGATTTATTGAGCCCCACTTTATGGCAGGCTTTTCGGGCGGTTACAAGGCTGTCTTCCCCGGCATCGCGGACATGGACGCGATTTTGTGCTACCATGGATATGACACTATTGCCCATCCGCAGAGCACATGGGGGATTTTGGAGGATAACCCAACGCAGGCGCAAGTCCGCGCAGGGGGTGCGTTGGTGCCCGCCGACTTCCTCATCAACGTGACGCTGAATGATGACCAAGCGATCACGGGTTTTTTCTGCGGCGCCGTTATGGAGGCGCATCTGGCCGGATGCGCTTATTCGAAGCAGTGCGCGATGGCCCAGGTGGATGCACCGTTTCCTTTGGTGGTGACGACCAATAGCGGATATCCCTTGGATTTGAATCTGTATCAGAGCGTCAAGGGTATATGTGCTGCTGCTGCGATCACTTTGCCGGGTGGCCTGATCGTGGCTGCTGCTGAGTGCGGGCACGGATTTCCAGACCATGGAGCATTCAAGCGGCAGCTGTTTCGTTATTCGTCGCCCGCGGCTGGCGGGCGCGCGATCCGCCATTCGGCTGCTGAAGCGGACCAGTGGCAGTCGCAGAAGCTGTTTCAGGTACTGGAGCGTTGTCGTGTTCAGCTGTTTAGCACGTTGCCGCCCGAGGCGGTGCGCCGCGCGCACCTTGAGCCCGTACGTGACGTACGCGAAGCGATCGACCGGGAGTTTCGCCGCCTGGGCAATAGGGATGGGCGTGTGGCGATCATGCCAGAGGGACCGCTGACGATTCCATTCCTGGCCTGATGTGTTGTTTCTCGCGCGGCGTGGTCTGCTTGATGGCTCCCGCCACTGCCTCGAAGAGTGCAGGCCGCTTGCGGCGCATCACCATCGTCACCGAACTTCTATTCTCGCCATGGATAACTGCGACATAGTCTTCGGAGTCAGATCCGCTGTTCCAACACAGCTGGTAATGAGCTACCTTAACCTAGATTACGGGTGGTTCAGCGATCGGGGCTTCCATCAGGTAAGCAGAACTTATTCGTTGATATGATTCGCTATCGAATGATGCTGTCAGTTCTGCCTTAACCCGATGGTCCGTCGACAGTCTATTGCGCTGGCTATTTCGGGAGCGTCCAGGGATGATTCATGGTTTCCTTTGCTGCTGTCTTGCAGGATCGGTTGGGCGATGCTGATGTCTGTGTTGCGACTTCAAAGGAGTTCATGCCCCTTAGCAGGCGGCCGCAGGCATCGGTCTTTGGACCAGCCCTACAGGACAGATCATCCGTCGTGGACGGGACATTGAGGTGGTCTCAGCCATGTGTGATGCGAGTGTGGCGGTTTCGTGATTCGATACTACCCAAAGGGCGTTAACTGAACAGCTTGAGCACAATGGCCCTCGACCGTCGATACCCGCTCTGTCCGAGATGTGGCAGCAGGATGGAAGTAAAGTACGCGCCCAGCAGGGGCAGTCATTTTTGGGGGTGCCCCAATTACCATAGCAGCGGGTGTCGGGGCACGCGCAACCTTTCGGAGCAGTATCCGAAGCCGAAGGGTATGACATTCGACGAACTAATGGCCGAATTAAATGAAATCTCGGCCAAGAGATCGTCTGACAAGCCTCAAACGCCATCCGCGCCTTCAGCTCCGAAGGCTGCCAAACCACGAGAAGATATTCGGACTCCGCTGGCGCAAGGGATGCGTTCGGCGCTCCAGTCTCGTCCGCTGAGGCACGAGATGGGCTGGCAGTCGGTAGTTTGGCACGAGAGTGCGACGCGACTTGACTATGTTTCCGAATACCTGTCCGTCGGAGCAATGCCAGGCGTGGTGCGCAGCGAAGTGGCTCTCGATGAGCGTCTGCAACGAACACTGAGTCAGTGCCTCCTGCTATTTGATCGCCAAAGGCTGCGACAACGGGTGGCAGACCACGTGCGCCTAGTGGCTGCGCTGCTGACGAAATTGCTTCAGCGAGGTTGCACGCCACTGCCGACGCTGGGAATTGAGCATGCGGTGCTAGCTGAGCATGGGTGGCTGGCCAGAGTCGACAACCTTGAGGAAGGTAAAGTCGAGATGGGGTGGGAGTTCAAGGCGGGCCATCGATTGGACCTCGATTCTTCTGCGCTCTTGGCGCGTGTTACGTATCGCGACGACTTTGAATTTGAGCGTTCATTAAGGGGGCGCTCGGACGCACATACCACGCTGATTAGCAGCGAACTGGAACACCACTTTCTGACGGACTGGGTGCCGAAGAACCTGGGGCCTTCAGCAGGTCACTGGTTTACGCCGCAGGCGCCTCTCGACTTGCTTCTTGAGTCCGGCGGGATGGACGAATCCGGCGACCGGCGTATAGATTTCCTGTATTGCCATCCGGGAGACCCTCCGCTGGCAATTGAAATTGATGGCCCCGAGCACGCAGCCAGTCGGCATGTAGATGCAGAACGAGATCGGTCTCTGGCATCGCTTGGCATAAAAGTAATTCGTATAACCAATGCCGAGATGAAGTCCGGGACGGGTACCTCACTGGAAAGCATTCGGCAGGCCTATGCACATGCACATAAGCGTGTCAGAGCGGCACTGGAATCCGCCAAAGGCTCTGAAGATTGCGAGCAGTGTGCTTCTATCCTCTTGGACTGTGCCACTGCAGTTAAGGTGCAGCTCGCCGTCACCAAAGCGCTGGCGTATGGGTGGCTGCATCCAGAGAAACGCTGGGAAATAACGCTGGTGGGAGCAGGGGCGGTGGCCGTGGCTGGGGTTATGGATCTGCTTCTTCTATTGACGGCCTATGATGTGCTGTACGGAGGGACATCAGTGCCGCCGAAGTGCGTGATCTACGGAGAGGATGGAACGCGACTAGAGTGTTTTCGTAGTGCCAAGGAAGATTCGAGAGATGGTGCGGGGCAGAGTGCACCGGACCTATGCGACAAACTGCGCATTGACGCTGAGAGGCACCTAAGCCCGTTTCACTGCCTTCCGCGCAAGCCAGCGGCCGACATCGTTGTGCGATCCGTCTTTCTGCCCGTTGCTTTTGCCAAGGAGCCCGTAACAGATCTTCCTCGTCCCTCTGTGGCGCTGGAATCCTACGATGGTGCGCATGCAGCGCTGAGGTTTTTTCTGCGTACCATATTTCGCAAGTACGAGTTTCGCTCGATGCAGGGCGAATCTGTCTTCACTACGCTGCGTCGGATTGATTGTGTGGTCCTCTTGCCTACCGGGGCAGGTAAGAGCATCATTTATCAGTTGGCAGGCCTCCTTATGCCCGGCGTCACGCTGGTTGTTGATCCGATCAAGGCGCTGATGGACGATCAGTTGGCGGGGCTGCGCCAGTACGGCATTGACGCTGCCGCCAGGATCGTGGGCGGGATAGGTGCCGGGAGATGGAGAGAGCGTGCGTTAGTACAGCAAAGAGTAGAGCGAGGTGAGTACTATTTCGTGCTGATTTCGCCAGAGCGGCTACAGATACGCACATTTCGCGACGCACTAAGAGCACTAAAACAGGTCTTGCCCGTAAATCTGGCGGTAATTGACGAGGCACACTGTGTTAGTGAATGGGGGCATGACTTCAGGCCATCGTACCTGCACCTTGCCTTAAACCTTCAAAGCACCGGGGAGGACAAGTATGGAGAGTCGCCTTCTATTCTGGCACTGACCGGAACAGCGTCACGGGCCGTGTTGCGCGACATGCTGGTGGACATGAATATCGACCAGGGAACGCCGGATGCGTTGGTACGTCCCGAGTCGTTTGACCGTAAGGAGTTGACGTTCGAAGTCGTTCGGTCGACCCCCCAAAACTTCGAAGCCGATTTGCGGGGGACCCTTATCGCGCTCCCTGGCCGCTTTGGTCTGCCCAAGGCAGAATTGTATCGTCCCGCAGGGCGCAAGACCAATGCTGGTATCGTGTTTGTTCAAACGGTGGGCGGCAGCAATGGCATAGCGAGAACGAACGATGTCGTTAAGGCGGTGACGCAAGCCTCGGTTAGGATGTATTCGGGCAAGCCCCCCAAAGGTCTTGATAGGAATCGGTGGGAAGACATCAAAGTGCAGAATGCAAAGGCATTTCGTGCTAATGACATCTCCATTTTCGTCTCGACCAAGGCTTATGGCATGGGTATTGATAAGGCAAACATTCGATACACGATTCACTACGGAATGCCATTGTCGTTGGAGAGCTTTTACCAGGAGGCAGGTCGTGCTGGTAGAGATCGAAGGCAGGCACACTGCCTTGTGATATTCAATGAATATGACAAGGAGCGGACGGATCAGTTGCTGGATCCGGCTTTGGATCTGAATGCTGTCAGGGCCAAATACGAGCGTGATAAGAATGACTGGGACACCAAAGATGACATAATGCGTGCTTTGTTTTTTCACCTGAAGAGCTTCGGTGGCAAAGACAAGGAGATTCGTGATCTCGATAAGGTGCTGGCCACGCTGGGAGACTTGACTAGCAAACGGACGCTGGAGCTGCCCTTTGGTGAAGGCAAGGAGGCGCGGGAACGGGCGTTGTATCGTCTGCTGAGGATCGGGATAATTGAGGACTATGAAGTCGACTGGGGTGGAAGCAAGTTTGTCATTGTGGTGTCACGGTTCAGCTACGAGCGCTGTAAGACTTCCCTGCTTGAATACGTGTACGGGGCGCAGCCCGCAAGGGGCATGGCCATCGAGCAAGAGCTCCAAGGGCGTCACCTGGCTGATCCGGTCGAAGCTGCCCGGATGCTGGGACGGGTGCTTGTGAAATTTACCTACGACGTGATTGAGCGCTCCAGGCGCAGGATGATCCAGGAATCCATTCAGCTCGCACGACATGCCAAGAGCGACGGGGATGTGCGTTCTAGAATCCTAGATTACCTCCAGGAAGGCTTGGGTGCGGAGCGGATGGAGGAGTTGATCGATGAGAAAGAGGTTGATCTTAGGGAGTGGCTCGGCATGGCAGAGAAGGTGCAAACAGCCATAGATGCCGGTGAGCTTCGGGGCCTGTCCATCCGTTTTCTTGAGAGCTATCCCGATCATCCCGGATTGTTCATGTCGCGGGCAGTGGCGGAAACGATGTGCCCAAATCCAGACGTTACATTGGTAGCTAACGATCTGGCTGCATTTGTTCGCTTAAGTGTCGACCGGTATCGGCTTAGCCGGTCAGATATGATCGCTGCGCTGGGCACCTTGTGCGACCTTGCGGCCACGCGGGCTAAGAGGCTCCAATTGCCGCTGGTGGTTGCAATGGATAAATTGGCGAGAGCCGAACGGCGGTGGTCGTTCGCCCATGAAGTGATGCAAGCCCGTGAAACCGATCTTACCGAGCGTGACGCGCACATTGCTCGCCTCATCCAGCGTGACCATCAGCTGACGTTACGACTAAAGCGCATCGCTAGACGGTGGACGAACCCTAGTCAGGCTTTCAGGCTCAGGCAAAAACTTAAGGGACAACGTAATGACACTTCTTCAGGATCTAGAAAGTCGCATCGAAGAAAACCAAGGACGCGTAGCCGACCTGATCGGTCAGCTTGAGCGCCAGGTAAAGCTCGAACAGTCACTAAATAGTGCCGGTCGAGGCATCAACAGTGCCAGCGTAGGCATTCAGCGGTTAGCCGAGGCCACGCGCAGTGCAGTGCTTTCTCTAGAAGCCATGCAAACCGCTCTCCAAGGCGCGGTCACTACCTTGCAACGCGCCAATCCTGAGAGCGTAGCGACGGCAGTAGAAAAGATGCAATTGGCCGTCCTCGGCGGGCAGCAGCGTATGATCGAGCGGACCGAGCGAGCCGCAACGGCACAGAAGGCAGCACTCAGCGAATGGGCAGGCAAGATAATGACCCGAGTGGAGGAAAACGCGCACGCTATTGCGAAGCTGCAAGAGGTGGTCAACCTCTTGGAAGAGCGAAGCCGCAAGAAGCGCAAGATCTTTCGTTAGGTCCACGAGAGCGACAGTGTGCTGGGTGCAATGGCCGTGGTGGAAGGCCCTATGGCTGCGAGCGGCGCATGGATCTAGAGGAGTCTGTTGCCTACGCCACGAGCCATCTCGCTTCCTGCGCTTAAAGGTGACACTCGTTGCCTGAGTCCTGGCGTTATACCGGGTTAGCTCCGCCAGTTGCGTCCAGGAGCCGGATGGGCACATTTCATTGACCTGAATCACTTGGCAGGTGACACCACCGCGTGGGCCTCGATCTCAACGACGAGCTTGGAGTCGATCAGGCGGGGGACTTCAACCATCGTGGCGGCCGGCCTGTGCACTCCAAAAGCTTCGCGATGAGCACGACCCACAGCGTCCGCATGGCGGGCGATGTGCGTCACGAAGATGCGCGTGCGCACCACATCCGCCAAGTTGGCACCCGCCTCCTGTAGCGCCGCCTCGATAATCGCAAAGATGCGGCAGGACTGCGCATATGCGTCGTCAGGCGCGAATACCTGGCCGGCGTCGTCTACCGATGTGGTGCCCGCAACAAATACATGGTCACCCGCCCGCACAGCACGCGCATACCCCGCCGTTGATTCCCACGGTGCGCCGCTGTAGATGCGCTGGCGCTGCACTACCTGGGCTGCTGACGAGGTGCCAGCCGGCGGATAGAGATCAGTATAAAGACGCCGCAGATAAGCATTGCTACGGCCTGTTGCGCCGCAAGCGGTGACGTAGATAAGCCGTCGCTCATGCGAAGCGCTTCCACGATGATGGGAACGCTAAGGAAGATGATCGAAATGGCCATCAGCACGGAAAGCCAGAGCAGTGGGCGATGCCAGTCGCGGACCTTGAGCAGAATGACTCCTACCAGGAGGAAGATGGCGCCAAACAACGCCGGTACCATGAACATGGCAGTAGCACCGGCTGCAAGCGCCCATGTGCCGACCCCCAAAATGGTGAGGACGCTGCCTAGCACCAAGATATTTGTTGCCGCCGTCTTGCCAGGATCCATGCCTGCTTTCGTCGGAATCATTCACCACGGTAATGTCCAGCCATCCAGCTCTGGCACAACGCTTTGCGAAGCGCCAGCACAGCAGCCTGCGCCTACAACGTCACGAATCGCACCAAGCGAGCCAGCTCATCGTCGTCTACGTACTTGCCGATTTCGCGCTCAAACTGTGCCATGCTCTCGTAGGGGCGGTACTCTTTGAATTCGTGCAGCATGCGCGGGCCCACGCCAGGAATGGCCAGGATGGCCTCGTCTGATGCGCTGTTCAGAGCCACTGGCACAAACACGTACGCTTCAAGGCGAGCCAGCTCATCGTCGTCTACGTACTTGCCTATCTCACGCCGAAACTGCGCGATCGCGGTGTAGGGGCGGTACTCCTCAAATTCGTGAGCCATGCGCGGACCCACGCCCGGGATCAGCTGAATCTCTTCATTTGATGCCGTATTCAAGTTGATGGGCACGCTGACTAGGGCCAAGTGCTCGTTTGCGGCTTCTTCGCTTGCAGCCTCAACAAGAACAGCATGGAGCGCGGATAGCGTCAGAAAAGGCCTGGCACCCAACACTGCCTCCGCCACCTGACTGCCAAGATGCTGCTCAAGGTCGTCGCGCGACGCAAGGTTCGCGTTCACCATGGCGACAGAGTCTTCGGCCTCGGCGGTGGGTTCCTGTACATTGTCTTCTGTCGCCGCCGGCTGGGCATCTGAGGTCGTATCGGGAGCGTCCGGCGAACTGGAGCCTGAGCAGGCGGCCAGCGCGATGGCCAATGCAACAGCAATGAGTACTTCAGATGTCTGTGTCATGCGTGGGAATCATCTTGGGTTTTCCGTTAGAGATTGGGCCGCACGGCCTGCGTCCACCAATTGGGGTGGCGCCTTCTGCCTATGCCTACGCGCCGTTACCCTCAGCAGGTTCGGGCATAGACCGCTACCCGGGCGGTGATCGTCTCGCGAAATAGATGCGTGTCCATGCCCGGTCCACGAATTGCCTATAGCATTGAACCCGCCAACCCCGATTAGGGGCACAATGCATCGTGAACTGCATGTGAATATCGGGGAGGGACGCGCTGGCGTGCTGCATTTTGGCGCGTGACTGCCAGCTCCCTCACGCACATAGCCAATGGCCGGTGCGAGCAACCTCCGAGACTTGCGCTATGTCACCAGATACCGGTGCAGGTGCATGCCGCGCCACAGACCATCTCAATTCCTAAGGGCTGGCGAAAATTTAACCTATCTGCCTAGTTGGCCGGTGGTCAATTTCGCCTGCACTCGTGGGTGCGCAACACCCCTGCGGATGCAGCTCACGAGCACGATTCTGTACACTCCCCAGACCCGCCACAGCATCCAACAGTGGATGCCGCTCAGCATCCAGGTGAGCAGACACATGTTGCGCGTACGATAGGCTCGCCGCCCATCCATCAGGGCAAAGGCCCCGATACAACACGTTCAACGCCGCGTTAACGTCGCGGCACTGGGTCTTTCCGCACATGGCACAACGATGCTTCCTGTCAGCCAGGCGTAGCCTTTCCTCCGGCTTGTGATGGCAAGCGCTGCATCTCTGCGTTGTGTCGTTCGGCGGAACCAGCTCCACCTTGCCGCCAAGCAAAGCGGATTTGCACTTCAATAGCTGCACCAATTCGTACAGCCCTTGCGCGCGCATCGATCGGTTCAGCCCCGTCTTGCGGCTGCCACCGGCACGTGTCATGCGTTCTACTTTCAGGTCTTCCAGAAACAGATTCGCGGATCGCTTGACGACGTCGGCAGCCACCTCGTGGCGGTACCCGCGGTTGCGTCTTACTACGCGCTCGGCCTCCTTGCGCCAAGCACCGAACCGCTTTCGGCGCAGACTCGTGCCTTTCTTCGTCTTAGCAGCCCGACGCTGCAAAGCGTCCCTGCGGGGCTCACTCTTTTTGATGGGCGCGTAGCTCTTTCCATCCGCCAGCGTCGCGATGGCCTTGCAGCCAACGTCCACGGCCATCGGTGTGTCTGCGCAGCTGTTCTCTGGCGCCTCGGGGCGCTCGTACACGACTTGTATCGTGTATTCGGTACCCAGCGACGACCGCACGATGCGCACGAACTTGCAGCCGTAGCGCTTGATCAACCCGCGCCGATCGGTGAAACGGACGTACCCGACGCCCTTGATGCGAACGCGATAGTCTTGGCGCCTGACGCGTTCGGGCTTTCGTAGCAGCCTGAAGCTCTTCACCAAGTCGCCGCTGAAACGCGGCGGGCGCGCATTGTGCTAATTGAAAAAGCGCTTGTAACCCTCCGTCACGCCCCTGATCACAGAACGCTGCTCCGTCACGCCGAACTCGAGATTGCGCTCATCGGCTCTGCGGGCGGCCGTCCAGAGCTTCGTCAATGTGAAATAGCTCGGATGCTTCTCTGCTACCTTGTGTGCGTTGCGGCATTGTTCGACCGCCCAGTTACGGACCCACTTACCGTTTACGAACTTCCGCCGCAGACGGGCATAGCCCGCCTTCTTTGTATAGCAGCGGTATGTCTGGCCCAGGAGCAAGGCTACGAGCGCTCTCGTGGGCCGGCTTGCAGGCGTGCCGTCTGGGCAGCCCGTATCCGCTTCGAGTACGCAATGGCCTCATCGACAACGGCTCGGCGCACGACGTCCATGTACGGCGCCCCTTCGCGCAGGGCCAGACCGAAAGCAGCGTCAAGGGCGCTACGTGAAACGTAAATAAGGACTATTTCCGACATTCAGGCGGGAGCGGTTATCGGCGTGCATAGCATCTGCGCAGTTATGGAGCCGATGGTTCCGGTCAGGCTAAGTTAATATTTCGCCAGCCCTAAGCTCGCAGAAGCCGAGCCGGCTCGTCCATCCTTCCAAATTCTTTGTAACCGCGGCCCGATCGGCTCCTACTGGTTGCAAAACAAGAACCGCGTCCGCTGCGCTTCTCACATACGTGATTGCGCATGGGCCAGAGCACAAGCTCACGACACCTTGCCTTCAATTCCTGCGGATGTCAAGCGTTCAAGTGGTTTCTGGACACCAGATGATAAATCAGGCCGAGCAGTCCTGAGTAGATCATGATGGCAGGGGCCAATAGTGGCGTGGCGCCCCGAGCAGCTGCAAAAAAAAGCGGCATGCCGCTACTGGTGGGATGCAACTCGCGTTCGAACGCCAGATTGCCTTGGAAATGCAACACTAGCCCCACCATGCCGACCAAGGCAAGAGCCACCATGACCATGAGAAAGGCGCGCCTGCTGACCGAAGACCGGCCCAGAACACGCCAAAGCAGCACGGGTACGGCCAGTGCCATAGCGGCCAGAGGTATCCATTGCTCCGTACTCTCGTAATGGCCCAATAGCAGAAGCTCGGTCCCCGAGCCGACGATCGCCAACGTCAGCGCAAGCAAGAGCAGACGCTGCACCCGGGTATGCTTCCCGGCTCGTCGCATCACTCGTAGCGGAGTGCGTCAATCGGGTTCAAGCCAGCCGCCTTGCGCGCTGGATAGAATCCAAAGAAGATGCCCACGCCAGCCGAAAACAGGAGCGCGACCGCCACCGTCTCCGGGCTGATGGCCGTGCTCCAGCCCGTGGCGCCAGCCACAAGCGAAGCGGCGCCAAACCCGATGGCCACCCCGAGCATGCCTCCGATCACGCTCATCACTATGCTTTCGACCAGGAATTGGGTCATTACGTCGCGCCCGCGGGCGCCTATCGCCATGCGTATTCCTATCTCACGCGTGCGCTCAGTTACCGAAACAAGCATAATGTTCATGATGCCAATACCGCCCACCAAGAGGGAGATGGAGGCAATAGCGGCCAAAAGCATCGTCATAACTTCGGTAGTGCTTTGTGCCGCATCGGCAATGTCGTTCTGGTTGCGCACCGTAAAGTCGTTCTCTTCCCACTCGGAGAGGCGGTGCGACTCGCGCATGATCGATGTGATTTCCTCCTGAGCTCGCGGGAGTTCCGCAGGCGTCGACGTGCTGGCCATAATCTGAAAGATGCGGCTCCAGCCGCTCAGACGCGTCTGCACGGATGTGTAGGGCGCTAAGATGACATCATCCTGGTCGGAGCCGCTGGCGGTCTGGCCCTTGGGTTCGAGGACCCCTATCACCTCCACCGGCACGTTGCGTATCTGAATACGCCGGCCCGTTGGGTCTTCACCCGGAAAGAGGTTCTCAGCCACAGTGTGTCCCAGTATTACCAGGCGGCGCTGAGCGCGCACCTCGCTTGAATCAAAGAAGCGGCCATACTGAAGGTCCCAGTTGCGTATCACCGGATAGTCGGTTGAGACGCCGTTGATAGAAGTGCGCCAGTTGTTGCCGTTGCCGATAGCCTGCGTCCGGGTCCATACCACAGGCGAGACGGCATTGACATAGAGAGACTCGTTACGAATCTTGTCCGCATCAGCAATGCTAAGGCGGTTGTAGGTCTGCGCGCCGCGGCTGACCCCACCGGAAGAACTTGCGCCCGGCGTGATGACGATGAGGTTGGTGCCAAGGCTATCTATCTGGCGCTGGATCTGCCCCTGCGCCCCCTGACCAATGGCCACCATGACGATGACTGCCCCCACGCCAATCACTATGCCCAGCATAGTGAGCAGCGTGCGCATCTTGTTTTTTAGAATACTCTGCGAAGCTACCTTGATAAGTGTAGATCCCTTCATGATGTTGGCAGGGCCTCAGGCCCGGGTTTTACTTTGAGTTCGCCTATAGCATCACGTCGCGACCGTATGGCCTCGTCGCGAATCACGTAGCCGTCCCGCAGCTCGATGATGCGCTGCGCGCACGTAGCAATGTCGCGCTCATGTGTGACGACAAGGATGGTCATTCCCTGGCGGTTGAGCTCCTGAAACAGTGCCAGCACCTCAATGGACGTCTGGCTGTCCAGGTTGCCGGTCGGCTCGTCTGCCAGAAGAATCGCCGGGGAAGACACCAGTGCCCGCGCAATCGCGACACGCTGCTGCTGTCCGCCGGAAAGCTCATTTGGGTCGTGGTCCGTGCGGTCCCCCAGACCGACACGCTCAAGGGCCTCGCGAGCCGCCTTGCGAGGATTGACTTTGCGTCCGCTGCGGTCATAAAGAAGCGGCAATTCGACATTCTCCAAGGCGGAGGTGCGCGCAAGTAAGTTGAAGCCCTGAAACACGAAGCCGATCTTCTGATTGCGGATGTCGGCCAACGCATTTTTTGACATCTTCTCCACCTGCACGCCGTCCAGGTAGTAGGTGCCGGACGTAGGGTAGTCCAAGCACCCAATGATGTTCATCAGCGTGGATTTTCCAGACCCAGAGGCGCCAACGATGGCAATCATCTCTCCACGGTGCACAGTAAGATCTACGCCTCGCAGCGCATGCACCTGGGTCGTACCCATACTGTACACCTTGCAAACGCCCTGCGTTCGCATCACCACATTATTGTCGTTCATGCCCCCTCTAAAAGCCGCCAGGTCGTCTGCGTGTGTTGTTCTGCTGGAAAGGGTTGGAGGACCGCTCATTCCCTGCAGTTACGGTAACACCAGCAATCACTTCGATGCCCGGCTTGAGTCGCCGGGAGATAATCTCTGTCATGGATCCGTCGGTGATGCCCGTGCGAACCGGTGCCATGGAGACTTCGCCGCTCTCATCCAGGTACCAAAGCATGGCGAAGTCTGAGGCGCCTCCTCCACCGCTTCCGAATCCACCAAAGCCGCTACCAGTCTGACCCTGACCGCCAGCGGCGGTGGGTCCGCCACCGGCGCCCTCGCGGCCGGGACGCGCTGTGGAATCACCACCAGCCCCACGTTCAGCCTGCCTCCGCGCCCTCAAGGCTGCTATCATCCCCTCGGTCGGGCGAAATCGTAGCGCAGCATTCTGAACCTTCAGCACATTCGAGGCGGTCTCAATTAGGAAGTCGACCGTAGCCGTCATACCTGGCAGCACGCGGCCGTCTGGATTGTCTACCTCAATAGATACGGTGTAGTTGACCACGTTCTCGAGCGTGGTCGACTGGAGCCGGACCTGGTCTACGACGCCCACAAACGTCTCTTCTGGATATGCCTGCACGGTGAATCGTGCGGACTGCCCCTGCTGAATCATACCGATATCACTTTCGTCAACAGACGCCAGGATTTCCATGCTGGACAGATCCTGTCCGATAAGGAACAGCTGCGGAGCAGAAAAGCTGGCGGCAACCGTCTGACCAACATCGACGTTGCGCTCAATGACCGTCCCAGAGACCGGGGCATAGATCGTCGCATAATCCATATTCCGCTGGGCGCGCTCCAGACTGATGTCGGCGGACTTGGTGGACGCTATGGCGATATCCAGGTTGTACTGGGCCTGGTTGTATTCCACCTCGGTCACGAATTGCTTTTCAAACAAGGGCGTGATGCGGGCGAATTCGCGCTCCGCCTGTCGGAGTTGGGCACGATTACGTTCCAGGTTGGCCCGGGCGTCGCGCACGGTACTCGTCAAAAGCGTGGTATCAATGCGCGCGATAATCTGACCGCGCCGCACATTGTCATTGAAATCGACGTAGATCTCCGAAATGATCCCCGACACCTGTGTTCCCACCTGCACGGTTGTGATCGGGTTCAGGGTCCCCGTGCTAGCCACTACGGCTTCTAGGTCCCCCTGCTCTAGGGTAACGGTGCGGTAGGGACTCACTTCGGCGCCGCTGTCCCTACTGAAAAACCAGAAGGCGGCGGTGCCCAAGACAATCACGACCACGATAACGGATACGATAGTCTTTCTCATAGGACGTACTTGGTCTTCCCGGGTTATTATTGCTGCTCATAGTGCTGATCATCGCGCCGGCTCCGCCGCTTCTGATCCCTCTGCCCTTTACCGATCCAGGCATCTAGCTTTTCCTGCTGCTCTGTGGTCAGCACAGTCCTGAGGCTTGTCACCATGCTGTCGCGTTGCGTCGCGAACAGGTCGCCGCACACGCGCCGCGCCGCGCTGAAGCGCTGCTCCGAGCGCTCTGCCACTTCCTGTATCTGCAGGCGCTGCGATTCGCTTTCTACGCCGACCACCCCTTGAATCATGCGCATCACGCCTCCAGACTGTCGTGCCTTCTGCAGCTCCGCCGCACGGTGATTGTGCAGCATGCTCGTGCCGGAAACACCCAAGAGTATGCCCGCCAAGAGCATCGCTCCCAGCATCAGCAGCGATTTGTGATGCACTCTCACGGCTCTTGGGGTAACACGACTGGCAAATCGGCGGCAAAGGCTGCGGTGGGCGTCACTGGCGGCAGGCCCAGCATCCGTTCTGCCGTACGCGACGCACTGTAGTTACCACTCCAGTGCGCGATGTTGTACGCAGCCATCGAAGCCACGAGCAAGAGTGCGGCCACCAGCACCGGACGAAAAGCCCTGAGTAACGCCCCGTAATAGACTTGGTGCCGGTAAGCCTGGGAGCGCAGGTGCTGCACCACCCGCTCCGCCATAAACGGATTCGGGCGTGCATCGGTCGCTAATTCTTCTTTCACTAAGGATCGGATCCTAACAAGTGTCGCATACTCGGCCGTAAGGGCCGCGGAACGGGATATCGATGCTAAGGCGGCGCTGTCACCTGACAACGCCGCATCCAGCACACGAAACTCTCTGCGTTTACGCGCCATCATCTCTAAGATGCCGGAGTGACTCGCGTAGCGCGGCGGTAGCACGGCTCAGCCTTGAAAGCACGGTACCCACAGGGATCTTCAAAATAGCTGCCGCCTCGCGTGTGCTGTAACCTTCTACCAGGCGCAGGACGACAACTGAACGGTGGTGAGGTCGCAGCTCCTGAATGGCTCTGTTCACCTGTTCGGCTCGATCAAAATCCACTTGCGTTGTTGCCATCTGCTTTTGTGCGTGGATCGCATCTGGTGTGTCCATGCGCGTGAACCTCGCCTGATCCCGCTTGTGGCGCCGTAAGGCATCAAGGGACTGTGTAATGGCAACGCGATGCAGATAGGTGCCGGCTGCGGCATCGCCGCGAAAGCGGTGAAGTGCACCATAAAAGCGGATAAACACCTCCTGAACCACATCGTCCACGTCAGCGCTGTTGCCCAGCATCGCTGCCACCGTGCGTGTGACAGCCTCCTGGTTGCGCCGCACCAGCGTCCCGAAGGCATCCATGTCTCCGTGCTTCGCACGCAGGATCAGCTTATGCTCGCTCTGCGGCGAAAGAGTCACATGGCGCCGGGCTGCGCAGCCGCCACCGCGCGGCAATCGCACAGCAGTGCTGACTGTGATCGTATTTGCACTGGAGCCGCCCCAAGAAAATTCACGCGAAGGCGGCAGGCGCCCTCGCCGCTGGACCAAGCCGTGGTCGACACGGGGAGGAGAAGGGTGGAGAGTACTGATACGAGTGGCCCGGCATAGCGTTCAGGGGCACAGGAAACGCACTCAGCGCCGCGGATCGCGGCGACGGTCTCGCCGCTGCTCTGCGCGAAACGCCGCGTACACCTCCATCTGCTCTTCGGTCAGGACATTGGCGAGCTTCTTGTTGATTTCGTTGTCAATAGCTTGCAAGAGTTCGCGTGCCCCGCCTGCCACTTGGCGCTGGCCGCGGCGGTTGGCTCGAACCTTTTCCCTCATCTTGGTGAGCATCTCGGCACGCTCTGCGAGCAGTGCACGTACCGTATCGGCAACAGCTCCTTCCAGTGCAAGAAGTTCAATGACGGATTCCGTATCGATGGCCATACGCTGGTCCAGCGGACTGGGCAGTGCGATCTCTGGATTCTGCGCGGATGCGGTAGTGGACGCGAAGAGGCCCAGGGTGATACCCAAGGCAAACAACGGGAACAGCTTGCGGGTGAACAACACGATGGTATGCAGTATGGTTGGTTGACGCCTGTTAGACGCCCTGTGACCGCAGATTATTCCCTCGAGCGGATGCTGATACGGTCCAGATGTCGCCTGGGCAGCTATAGACCACGCAGTTTGAAGCATCCGCCCGGGCGCGAGGCGAGGGCTGGTCTGCAAAGGAAACCGTGTTACTTGGTCTAGGGCCTTCGGGTTGTCGCGTGAAGCGGGTTGGTGCAGGTTTGCCAGCATCGTTGCCCCAGTAGGCAAGGCCCAGCCAGCCTGCTGCTGGTTGGGTTTGTATGTGGGTGAGGGCTGGCTAACTGATGCCAGGCGTAGTTGAGTCTTTCCCGCTTCTCTCCACGCTGCATAGTAGCACGGACACACACCGGGTCCATAAGTCTCCATGCGCCTGGACAAACCGATGCAGGAAGGAAGGGTAAGACTCATAGACATTTTTTCAGCACTCCTTAGCAAACGCTCATGGCTTACAAGGGCACTATCGGAATCCTTACAGGTGGCGGTGATGTGCCGGGCCTAAATCCCGCCATCCGTGCGGTAACGGTTCGCGCCATGCGGGAAGGCTATCGCGTGGTGGGCATCCGGCGCGGATGGGCTGGCCTAGTGGAAATCATTCCAGACAAGGAAGCGGACAACTCCGGCAACTTCCAGGAGCTCTCAGAGAATATCGTCAATCCGGCAGCCCGTACGGGCGGGACCTTCCTGCATAGCTCCCGGACGCGGCCCAGTCACCTGCCAGTGTCGAACGTTCCCGTACACCTGCGGGACACCTACACCGATGAGATCAACGATGTGACCGCCACGGTGCTGCAGAATATCGACTTTCTGGGCCTGGACTACCTCATTCCTATCGGAGGCGATGACACGCTCAGCTACGGATATCGTCTACACAAAGAAGGCGTCAAAGTGGTGGCGATCCCAAAGACGATGGACAACGATGTGCCTGGAACCGACTACTGCATCGGGTTTGGTACATGCGTGACACGCACGATTGAGCTTGCGCATACATTGCGCACCTCCGCCGGATCACACGAGCGGTTTCTGGTCATTGAAGTCTTCGGCAGATATGCGGGCTATTCGGCACTTATGCCCACGATGGCGGGTGCCGCGGACCGGTGCGTAATCCCTGAAGTGGATTTTGATATTGAGCACCTAGCCGAGCTGCTTGTCTACGATCGTAACCGTCGCGATAGCAAGTACTCCGTGGTTCTGATTTCCGAGGGTGCCAAAATCAAAGGCGACATGTCCATGTCCTATCTGGGTGCGGAAAAGGACCAGTATGGCCATGCCAAGCTTGGTGGCATCGGCATCCGTGTGGGCGCCGAGCTTAAACGACTCTCGCCCAAGTACAACGGCGGTAAGCGCATCAACGTGGTTAATCAGCGCTTGGGGTATCTCGTCAGGTGCGGGGCCCCAGATGCGTTGGATAGCATTGTACCTATGGCGTTTGGCAACCTTGCACTGGATCTAATTCTGGAAGGATCGTCGGGGCAATTGGTCAATATACAGGACGGCATCTATGGCAGCAGATCGCTCGAGTGCATCAATGCGCCACACAAGGTGGTCGATGTGGAGCGCTTTTACAATTTAGAGCGGCTGCGACCCAGCTACCTGGCATTTGACCGTGTTCCCCTGTTGGTGATGACAGCAGACTGAAGACGAGCTCTGCGTGAAACGTTCCCGCCCTTAGGTACGAATGTCGAAAAGGTTGGTAGTATGATTTACCAAGAACTGCACCTTTACGCCTTTAGCTATGGCGCTGTGCCGATTTTTGACTTCCGCGTTTCTTCTATTGCCCGCTGTCGCCACAGCGCAGGAGGTGGCCGTCAAGTCCATCCCCGTAGCGACAGGAAGCCAGTTCATGCTGTTCCCGTCTGAAAACGCGGCAATGGGCGGCGTCAGCATCGCACTGGTGGACCGGCTGGGTGACCCGTTCTACAATCCGGCGCGAGCGGCCGATGTGCCAAACAGCTTTCTTACCACCAACCCGTACTACTACTCGATTCGTTCGACACGAGGCCCGCAGGGATATACGACGCGCACGCTGCCGCTGAGCGCCGTGGTGCGCCACGGGCGTTACTTTGCCGGTATGACGGTGGCTTGGCAGGAAATGGCGCGCAGGGTAGTCAACATATGCTGCGCCTTTCTTACGGACCCCACCAGTTCATTCGTATCGGTGGTGCCTCAGGAGGGAAGCTTGCTCACCCGCAACAACCTGTACCTGACGGTACTGGGGGGCGCAGAACTGGGAGGCGGCCTGAGCTTCGGCGCGAGCCTGTTTCGGGGCAGTCTGAACGGTATTGAGGGTGTGCAGCTGCTCTACAGCCAGGGAGACAACGTAGACCAGGATGGTCGGATGGCAGTCTATAAGGCTGGGCTCCATCAGCGTTGGCCCAGCGGGCGCACCGCAGAGGTGGTATTGCAGCACCACCGGTTTCGGATGGCACACGCGATGACGGCAGTCATCTGGACTGCTGGCGACTCCGAAGAAGACCAGTGGCAGTGGCAGACGGAAGAGCGGCTTGAAAAGGACGAAACAAATGGCGTGGCGCTGCGCGTTGGGATGACGCAGCCACTAGGAAGTGGCTGGACGCTGGGAACACGACTAGTAGGAGACTGGAAGACGCACCCTAAGATCCCGAACTACGATCTGATGCAGATTCCGCGTGACCCTGGCAACACGGGTGCCTACAATGTCGGTATCGGATTCTCGCGCAAGCGTGGCCACACCACGTTGGCGTTTGAGCTGATCTACGAGCCTATCTGGAGCCACACATGGGCGAATGCGGAAGAAAATATCGTCGTGGATGGCCAGCCGACGGGCATCCTGGCCGGGGACATGACGGTGGAGAACTTTTTCCGATTCAACAACGGATTCTTTCGGATGGGTGTTAAGCAAGCCGGCAGGCGCTTAAGCTTCGGGATGGGGCTGGATCTCCATATGATCCGCTACAGGCTGGAGCAGGAGAATTTCGTGGAACGCTCCCAACGGGTCCTGAATGAATCTTGGGGCGAGTGGACGCTGAGCACGGGTGTGGGATGGGATTTTACCAGCTGGCGTCTTCAGTATCTGAGCTTATTGACCTGGGGAACCGGGCAGCCCGGGCTGGCACAGCGGGGCGTGGGAATGGCGGAGCGGTTCAGCGCCAATGCCAGCTTCGTCGTTGCGCCGGCCGGAGCTTTGGATCTGATCGACGCGCGCGTGTGGACACACAGGTTGTCTATTGTGGTGCCGTTTACCGAGTAATGACGGGTTCCGACCGGGTCAGGTTGGTCGACCAAATCAAAACGGCCCTGAGCGGATACAGCCACGCGTACCCAAGATTAGTCACGGGCCCAGAGTCGGCGGTTGCGTCGCGGACCCAGCTGAAGAGGTAAGCGATACAGCCGAGGGGAGGGGTGCCGCAATGGTGGAAATTCTTTGATATCGGCAGCCGCCGCTGGTGCGATTGTGCCGTGGTAGGCATATTTTCTGACTGCGCTCCGGCATTTCACCAGACGATACTCGCACGATGGATGCACTGTATTGGGCTTCACTCGTATTCGGCGGGGCCGCGGTTCTGGCCTCGATTATTGGCGGTGCCGATGGAGATGCGGACGCGGACTTTGATGCGGATGCCGATGCGGACATGGACATGGGCGCAGCCGGCGGCTGGGTAGACCTGCTTTCTCTTCGCACCGTATTCCTGTTTGCGGCCTTTTTTGGCCTTTGCGGCGTGCTGCTGCCTCTGGCCGGGGTGAGTGAGGTCATGCGCGCGGTGATATCGACGGTTACCGGCCTTAGCATCGGAATGATCGGCAACTTCGTTATCAAGCGCATCGGATACGAACACGTGTCGAGTACGCTGACTGCCAGCGATCTCGATGGGCGCACTGCCAGCGTGCTCATTCCGTTTGGAGCAGATGACAAAGGTAAAATCTCACTCATTAGCAAAGGACAGCGCATCCATCTTATAGCGCGCTCGTATGAAGGGGAGCAGACGGATTATGCCGAAGGTGACGAAGTGGTGGTCGTTCGCGTGGACGGAGCGGTCGCAGAAGTGGTCAAAGCCTCCTAATCTGCGCGGCATTTAACACTAGACGGTAGATCAACATGGAACTGGGACTCATCCTGGGTGGCGTATGCGTTACGGCGTTTTTCGTCATTTTGGGCATCGTTAAAGCCAACATTCATCTTTGTCAGCCTAACGAGGCGCTCATCTTCAGTGGCCGCAAGCGCACATTACAGGACGGCACAAGGGTCGGATACCGGATTGTTCAGGGCGGTCGGGGATTCCGTATTCCGATCATGGAGCGAGTCGATCGCATCCGTCTCAACACTGTTCCTATTGATCTGACCGTTACTAACGCCTATTCCAGGGGCGGCATTCCGCTGACCGTCCGCGCAATTGCGAACGTCAAGGTCGCTTCAAACGAGACGGAGCTGGCCAACGCAGTCGAAAGGTTGCTCGGCAAAGACCTGTTTGAGGTGCAGACCATAGCCAAAGAGACGCTGGAAGGCAACCTTCGCGGGGTGCTTGCGACACTGACGCCCGAGGAGGTCAATGAAGATCGGCTGAAGTTCGGAAAGGAGCTTCTAGCAGAGGCGGACAACGATCTCAGCGCGCTCGGCCTGCAGCTGGATACGATGAAGATTCAGAGCGTGGAAGACGACGTAGGATATCTGGACGCCATCGGACGGCAGCAATCTGCGGCCATCATCGCTGCGGCGCGCGTAGCCGAAGCGCGAAAGAAGGAGGAGGCCCGCCTGGCCGAGACCGGCGCGGAAATGAAGATCGAGCGCGCAGAGAACGAGGTGCGCATTCTCAAAGCCCAACTTGCAGCTACAGCCGGGGCGGAAGAGGCCCGCATTGCCGTCGCCGCCAGCGTAGCCGAGGCGCAAGCCAAACAGGAGCTTGCCGAAGAAGAGATCAAACTTTCCAGGAAGCGTGTACGTGCGGAAGTGGTGGTAGCAGCAGAAGCCGAGCGGCAGGCCAAAGAGGAGATCGCCAAAGGTAATGCGGCCCGCATCTTGGAGGATGGCCAAGCCGAAGTGGAAGTGTTGCGACAGAAGCTAGCGCTATGGAATGAGGCCGGAAACGACGCCGAGCGGCTGTTCCTGATTCAGATGCTGCCAGACATCCTGACGCAGGTAGTTAAGACCGTGGATAACCTGAACATAGATAAGCTCACGGTGGTGGACGGCGGCCATGGTACGGGCGTCCCCGCGGTATTCAACCAGATTGCTGGCGCTACGCCCGCGCTCCTGGAGAGCCTGAAGGCCTCCACAGGGATCGATGTGGCTGGCATGCTGAGCCGCGCGTCAGACCGTAGCGAATAAGCTAGAAACGCGCGACCCGTGCGTGCCTTGCCGGGCTCAGTTGCTATCTGCTATCGCGCGGGTTGCCGTCGGCATCAATCAGTGTAATTGAGGGGAATCCCAGGCCTTGCAGCTCGGTCTCGATGGATGCCAGGTCTCCTACCACGACCCAGATCAGGCGCTCGGGCTGGATAACTTCCTGGGCGGCCTCGTATATGTCTTCGGCATCAAGCGCCAGGAGGCGCCCAGCGAGTGAGTCGTAGTAGTCGTTTGGCAGGGCGTACTGTACCATGCTGATGAGTGCGTCCTCAACCGCTGCGCACGTTTCCCAGCGACCTGCCAACGCACGGGTCAGGCTTTCTTGTGCCTTAAGCACTTCTTTGGCGGTGGGGGGAGCGTCTGTCTGGATGCCACGCAGTTCCTGCTGAATCTCCCGTATGGTGTCACCGGTCTTGTCGGCCTGGACCGGTGCAAACACGACAAAGGGGCGCTGGCCGCGTGCCGGGACTACGGTAGAGGATGCTCCATAACACCATCCCTTGTCCTCGCGCAGATTCATGTTGATGCGCGAGGTAAAGGTGCCGCCAAGAATGAGGTTCATAGTCTCGATGGCAAGGTTGTTAGGCGCGTTGTGCGGCGGTGCCAGATGGCCAGCAAAGACTATGGACTGCGCCGATCCGGGTCGGTCGACCACATACAGCGCCGGGCTGTTCCGGTGCGAAGCGGTACCGATATTTTTGGCTGGCGCGGACTGGAATCCCTGAACATCTCCAAGGCGGTCTTCTAGCAACCGGACTGCTCGGCTGATCCCGACATCTCCGACCACCACTATTGTGGCCGCAAGCGGATTCAACCAGGTTCTATGAAAGGCTGCCACATCTTCGCGCGTGATCTGCGCAACAGAATCCTCTGAACCACTGCCCGTCAGCGGCAGACTGTAAGCGTGGTCTTCCCCATAGAGCAGCTTGGGAAAAGCGCGCAGCGCCATAGCTGACGGGGAAGACTTTTCGGCCTGAATGCGTGCCAACTGCTCTTTTCGAACGCGGTCAAACTCTTCCTTCGCGAAGGCAGCATGCAGGACGATGTCCGAAAAAAGGTCTAGGCTGGGCTCCAGGTGCGCCTTCAGAGCAGACAGGCAGGCAGTGGATCCGTCCAGGTTAGAGCCAGAGGTGATACTGGCGCCCAGACGCGTCAGACGGTCGCTGATTTCCAGTGCGCCAACGCTGGCGGTTCCTAAGCTAAAGAGTTGGGAAGTCAGGCTCGCCGTCCCGGTAATGCCGTAATGATCTGCTGCGTAGCCCGCGTCGAAAAGAAGCGAAATCTCCACTATTGGCGTCTCGCGTCGCTCCACCAGAAGGAGCGGGATGCCGCCCGAGAGCGTGGCGCGGTGCACTACCGGAAACGATGCCCCGCGTGGCGCGTGTACCGCGGGCGGTCGATGGCGCTGGACCTTGGAGGGCTTCGCAACGAGCGGCGCAAGCGGTTTGACCTCAAGAACAAACTCACCGTCGGCAAGCCACTGGCAGGCAGCGTCTTTGACCTCGTCTGTCGTTACAGACTGCCGTGCGCGGAACTCCGTAACGAAGGCCTCCGGGTCGCTGCGAAACGTTTCGCCTTGGGCAAGGATGGCCGACTTACCTCCGAACCCGCCGATCCGCTCCATGCGCCGGACCAGCGTAGCTTCATAGCCTGCGGCTACCCGTTGTAGTTCCTCCATGGTCGGACCGTATTCCAAAAGCCGAGACAGCTCTTCGTCCAGCACCGCTTCGATGGTCGTCAGATCCTTGCCCGGGTGGGCGGTGGCGGCGACAACGAACTGGCTGCCGATCTCCCCGGGGCTTAAGGAGGCGTTAACGCCGGTCGCTAACCGGTCTTCGTAGACGAGGCGCTTGTAGAGGCGGGAATTCATTCCACGGGCCAGGACGGCAGCGGCCACCTGCAGCCTGCGGTAGTCCTCCGTATAGGTGGCTGGCACGTTCCACACCTTGTAGACTCTGGCCTCGGGTACGCGATCCTGCAGCGATTCACGCTGCAGACCACGGCGCTTGGCGACCCAAGAGTGAAACTTGGACAAGGGAGGTCCGGGAGCGATGTCTCCAAAGTACCGGTCCGCCAGTGTGTGCGCCTGGTCTGCCCCAATGTCCCCCGCGATCACCAGCACCGCATTATTGGGTCCGTAGAATGTCTCAAACCAGCTGTGCACATCTTCGACCGTGGCCGCATCCAGGTCCTCCATGGAACCGATCACGGTGTGGTCATAGGGATGGCCTTTTGGATAGGTTGCCCGAACAAGTATTTCGTGCACGCGGCCGTACGGCCGGTCCTCACCTTGGCGTTTCTCATTCTTTACCACACGTCGCTGTTCATCCAGCTTTGCCTGGTCAATCGCACCCAACAGGTGGCCCATGCGGTCGGACTCCATCCAGAGTGCCAGCTCAAGGGCAGCCGTCGGTACGTTTTGAAAATAGTTGGTCCTGTCCCTGTTAGTGGTCCCGTTGATCTCCGTAGCGCCGGCTCGCTCCATCGCCTGGAAGTAGTCATCGTTAAAATGCTCTGATCCGTTGAACATCAGGTGCTCGAAGAGGTGAGCGAAGCCGCTTCGCCCTGCCGGCTCATCCTTGGATCCGACATGGTACCACACGTTCACGGCTACGATCGGTGCTTTGCAGTCTTCATGCGAGATGACAGTCAGTCCGTTGCTAAGGACGGATTTGGTGTGAACGATGTGCGGCAGCGGCATAGGTGTAGGCCCGGATATTCGAATAAAGTGGATTTAGGCAACTGGGACTGGCAGCTCCCTCAGGAGGCAAGATAGGGGACCGCTTTGGGTTGGGGGATTGGGACCCATCCAGTCACCAAGTCGCTGATCCTAGCGCTGCGTGCTAATCTTGTTACAGGCTTTTTACGAAAGCCTGCGACGTGCCCAGCTCAATGCAGCGCTGGCGCCCACGGCAAGCACTGCCGCCCCGAAGTTGAACATCATGTCCACGGGGTCAAAGGTACGGGCAGGAATCAGCTTCTGAAGAAACTCGTCAAGCACGCCCACGGAGCCAGCAGCGAGTATCGCAATCACCCCAGGTAACGGCACGAATCGACCGCCCTTTGCACGCTCCTTGAAGGCTTCGTACATAAATATCGCCACAACGCCATACTCGACCAGATGCGAACGCTCCGTCGCCACGCTCATACGGACGAATATCAGCAGATAGACGGCGGCAATGCCGGCGCCTACAAACACCTCCACGCGGCTGGGGCGTCTTCGCAGACCGTGGGAGATCGCTGTAGTCAGCACCAGGAGGCATCCCAACAGGAAGGCCCAAACGCTCAGCAGCCCGCTGTTACCAAGAAACGCCACAAGTGAGCTCCCAAGGCCCAATGTCGAGTAGACCGCGGCAATCGCCGCAAGCGTCCACAGCCAAAGGTGGCGCTCCCGCCTGGATGAAAAAAGAGAACTATCGCCAGGAATGGCTCCTAGTGTCGGTCAATAAAGGCGCACCGGGTCGCCATATGTGGCAACCCGGCGCAGTCAAATAAATTCGGTCAGTAAATGGTGTTACGCCCTTGCCACCCGCTGCTGGGCTGGCGGATGCCTGCATTCAAAGCATCGCAGTCAGGCATCGGGCGGATCAGCTATCGCTCAAGATGTTGCCATCGGCGTCAATGACGGTGATTTCTCCGAGGCCCAAGGCTTGGATGCCCTCCTCGATAGCCGCGCGGTCTCCGACGATGATCCACACCAGGTTGTCAGGACGGATCACTTCACGTGCAGCCTGGGCCACCTGATTGACGCTGAGCGCATGCACGCGTGAGGAGTACGTGTCGTAGTAGTCCCTCGGGTAGTCAAATTGCACCATCGTTAGAAGGTCACCCTCTACGGCGGCATTGGTTTCCCATTGACCTGCAAGTGTCAACGTCAGGTTCTGCTGCGCTTTCAGGACTTCGTCTTCGCTGGGAGGATGGTCTGACAGGATGCCACGAAGCTCGTTTTGGATTTCCGTGATGGACTCACTCGTCTTGTCCGTCTGCACCGGGGCGTACACAATGAACGGCCGTTGCCCCCGCGCGGAAAGCAGCAGTGAGCTGGCCCCGTAGGACCATCCTTTATCTTCGCGAAGATTCATGTTGATCCTGGAGACGAACGCGCCGCCCAGGAGCGTATTCATGGATTCTATGGCGATATTGTTTGGCGTATTCGATGGTGGCGCAACATGGCCCGCAAAGATGATAGACTGTTGGGATCCTGGCCGGTCAAGCAGATAGACGGACGACGTCTCCTTGTGAGCGACTTCGGCAATGTTCTTGTGCGGCACCGGGGCGGCTTCCCAGCTCCCGAACCGCGACTCCAGCAGGGGTATGAGTTCAGCCAGCGTGATGTCGCCCACCGCAATCAGCGTGGCATTGTTCGGCCGTAACCATGTGCTGTGAAACGCTGCTAGGTCTTCCCGCGTCAGGCTGTTTACAGAGGCTTCGGTACCACTGCCGGTGTACGGCAGGCTGTATGCATGGCCGTCGCCGTAGAGCAGCTTTGGAAATACGCGGAGTGCCATCTGCACGGGAGAGGACTTCTCCCGCTGAATCCGGGCCAGCCGCTGCTTCTTGAGCCGATCAAAGTCGGCCTGCGGAAATGCCGGCTGCAGCACTATCTCGGCGAAGAGATCCATACTGGCAGCCAAGTTCTCTGTCAAGGCAGACAGAGACACCGTGGAGCCGTCCACGGATGAGGAAGTCCCGAGGGACGCCCCCAGGTTGGCCAGACGATCGTTGATCTCCAGCGCGGTCATGGATGTGGTGCCTTCATCCAGCATGCTCAGAGTGAGGCTGGCCCTGCCCTGTAGGCCGTCCTGATCGGCGGCATAACCGGCATCCACAAAGAGGGTCAGGTCGACAATCGGTGTGGCATGCCGTTCGGCCACAAGGACGGTGATACCGTTGGATAGCGTGGCTTCTTGAATTGTCGGGAAGATGGCCTGAGGAGGAGCATCTACCGCTGGAAGCATGTCGCGCGGTGCACCTTCGGCAGCCGCACCATACTGCGCAAACGGGTGAACCTCTAGGACATAGACCCCATCGGAGAGCCAGCGCTCAGCGGCTGCACGGACACTCTCGGGGTTGGCCGCGTCTTTGTCATGGAACTCGCGCTTATAGGCATCTGGAGCGCCGCCGTAGATCTCTCCACGCGCCAGGATGTCCGACTTTCCACCGAACCCGCCGATACGCTCAATGCCTCGGATGAATCCGGCCTTGTCCTGCGTAATGACGCGGCTGAGCTCTTCTTTGGTCGGGCCCGATGCGAGAAAGAGCGCCAACTCCTCGTCAAGCGCTGCCTCTACGGCTGCAAGGTCCTGGCCCGGCTGGGCGGTGCCGACGATATAGAACTGGCTGCCGATCTCGGCGCTGGAGACATAGGCGCTCACGGCCGTGGCGATCTGATCGGTGTACACCAAGCGCTTATAGAAGCGAGAGTTCTTTCCGCTTGCCAGGACCGCGCCTGCCAGATCGAGCAGATGGGCGTCTTCCGAATAGGCTTCGGGAACGTTCCATACCTTATAGACGCGGGCCTGTGGGACGCGATCCTGCATAATTTCGCGTTGCTCGCCGGTTCGTTTGGCGATCCAGGTATCGAAGTGGGTTACTGGAGGCCCAGGGGGTATATCGCCAAAATATTCTTGGGTCAGCTCCTTGGCCTGCTCCGCATTGATGTCGCCTGCGATGGCGACGACCGCGTTGTTGGGGCCGTAGTATGTCTTGAACCAGTCTTGTACATCTTCCGGGGTGGCCGCATTCAGGTCATCCATGGATCCGATGACGGTGTGTGCGTACGGGTGGCCCTTGGGATATGTGGCGTTGACTATGCGGTTGTAGACCTGGCCGTACGGCTGGTTTTCTCCTTGGCGTTTCTCATTCTGCACCACACCGCGCTGTTCGTCCAGCTTTTCCTGATCGATGGCTCCAAGGAGGTGCCCCATGCGATCCGACTCCATCCAGAGGGCCAGCTCCACGGCGTTTGTTGGCACATTCTGGAAATAATTGGTTCGATCGGTGTTGGTGGTGCCGTTAAGGTCGGTGGCTCCTGCACGCTCAAGTACCTGGAAATAGTCGTCGTTGAAGTTCTCCGATCCATTGAACATCAGGTGCTCAAACAAGTGAGCGAAACCGCTGCGGCCTTCCGGCTCGTTCTTGGAGCCGACGTGGTACCACAGGTTCACTGCGACGATCGGTGCTTTGCGGTCTTCATGAACGATGACGGTCAGCCCGTTGTCGAGCGTGAACTTCTGAAATGGAATGTCGGGCAGCCCCATGGGCATGGGGGCCGTTTCCTGGGCATACGCCGCCGGAACGAGCAGGAGCGCGGCGGTAAGTGCGCGTAACACGTGTGTCATGCGATAAACTCAGAAAGTGGTATACATATGGATAGCCACTGTATACCGAAAACCGGCACCGCATGTTGCGCATGGCGTGCGCCTCTACCTGAGCGCCGCTACGGCGTCACAGCGTGCGGCACCAGCGCCAGGTCCCAATCCAGCACCAGTCCTTTGGCAGTCTGGCGGGCATGGTCGGCGCCGTAAAGGATTTCTGTAAGGTACAAGGCAGGTTCGTAGCTGCGCGCCCCGCCCACGGATGTAATGAATTTGCCGTCGGCCACCAGGCGCACATCTTTTAGCACGTTGACTTTTGGAAACATTTCCGCCAACCGGCCCCTATCTGCTGGGAAGGTGGTCACCTCGCGGCCGTCTGCCAGTCCCGTGGCGACCAGCGGAAACGCACCGTCACACACGGAGATCACGAATCGCGCATGCTGCACCGTGTGGTGCAGCCATCCCATAAAGGTGGTGTCCGCCAGGTCCGCGTCCATACTTTGCGCGGTGCTGGGGATCACCAGAATGTCAATGGGCGGGGCCGTCTCAAACGAGTGATGCGGGATGATGTCGATTCCCTCAAACGTCGTCAGCAGGGTTCCGTCCGCGGAGACGACAAACGGCGCGATGTAGTTGACAGAGTCGCGGAATATCGAGTGGTGCAGTATGTCGTAGGGCGCCATAAGCTCCGAGTTGTAGACTCCTTCCAGCACTACGAACCCAGCGGTAAGGATGCCGGCTGGTGGCGTGGGCTGCTGCGGCGAAGTGTCGGGCGTGCAGCTACATACAATGAGTGCCAAGAGCAGGGGTACCGCGTACCTATGGGTGATCATCGGTGACGGAGCTGGCGAATAGGACGGCTATGCGCGTGGTAACATCCTCGAGGCTATGGCCGGAGAGGTTGGTGTGTGTGGCCACCACCACGCGCGTGCCGGGCTGCATAATCAGATGGGTGGAGCCTCCCACCGACCCACCGGCATGGGCCAAGAAGTCGAAACCTTCATGTTCAGATGTGCGCCAGCCGAACCCGTACCCAGTGGGTTCACCAGCGGCCGTGGTTTGGCTGGTGAAAAGCACAGCGCGGGCGGAGTCCGAAAGATATCCGCTCTCCAGGTGGGCACTGCCGAACCGAGCCATATCTTTGACTGACGAGAGAAAGCCGCCGCCGGCCCACTTGTAGCTGTTATCGACATATGTGGCATTGACAAAGCCCTCATCGGCACTTCGGTCATAGAATCGTACGCGTTGCGAGATCAGGCTGTCGGGATGATCCGCGACGGTTTGCCTCAGGCCCAAAGGTCCGAACACCTCGGTGCGCATAACTTCGAGAAACGGCTTGCTGGCGGCTCCTTCCACTACAGCGCTGATGAGGTTCCAACCATAACTCGTATAGAAGAACGTACTGCCAGGTTCGTGCAAGAGCGAGTCTGTTGCAAAGATGTCAATGCCTTCCTTCACGGTGGCATAGGGTATGGCGCTGAGCATTTCGGCACCTCGGTAGTGTCGGACGCCGGCCAGGTGGCCGCCAAGTTGCCGTGTGGTAACTGTCCAGCGTTTCTCAGGAAAGTAGGGAACGTATTGCTGGACCGGTGCATCGAGGTCAAGCAGCCCCTGATCCACGAGGCGCATGGCAGCGGCTGCGGCCATGGGTTTTGAAACGCTCCCGATGCGTCCCTTGCTGGTCGGCCACATCGGGACACGTTGTTCGAGGTCGGCGTGCCCGAACCCTTCAGACCAGATGAGCTGGCCATCGACCATGACGGCAATGGCCAGACCCGGAACCGGGCGTGCATTCATGGTTTCGGTCAGCATTGTCTGTGCTGCGCTCACGGCTTCGCCCAGGCGGTACGGAGCCGGGGCGTGTTGGGCTGGTGCCGCTGCAGCGAAGCACAGAATAAAGGTGGCCGCGCAAAGCGCGACTTGGACGGTTCGAATCACGGAAAACAGATACTTCATGCTACTTGGAAACGTGGGCTGATCGCTTATGGCGCAGTGCTGCGCTATGGTCCAGCCAAGGGGAAAGATGCGCCAAAGGTGGGGTGCCGCGCAACTGCAGGTGCGGTGCCCCAACAATGCTGAATTTGGGGTTTTCGGTGGAGGAACGGGTCGTTTTGCGGTAGGCTACTCGCACGTGAGCTGCCGAGGAGGCTGTTGAAGGGCTGGAGTGGGTAAGAAGAAGCCACAATTGGGGTGCCATCCATCCGCCCGAGAGACTACGACGGCCTACTAGGTATCTGGAATTCCCGCTGATCCTGTTAATAACGAACAATCGTTGAGGCTCTGGCAGCGGAAGGCTCCAGCGGAGGCGGATGACGATACAACCAACCCCTCAAAGTGCATACAAATCTAGCGTGGCTGGCTTTATTCGCATCTTACCAGGTACATCTGCAGAAGAGGTTGACGACAGGGCCGCTGCCGCGGCCGCCAAGCTCCGAGGGTTATCCTGCTAACCTGGCCTTGCTTGCCCCTCAAATGCTCGCAGCCGATATGCCTCTGCAGAACAACGACGCATGGCGCAGCAGCAAAAGGTAAAACGCGTACTACGCGACCTTAAGACGTGGCTCCAGCAGCAAACCACGCTGCGAAAGGACTTGTCTTGCAAGGCCATCCAGTACGCGTTTGCTCGATGGCACCGGCTGTGCCAATATACCGACGACGGATGCCAGGAAATTGACAGCGATGGCGTCTAGAGGGCCCTATGCTTGGTCGTGATTGGCCGCAAGAACTACTCCTTTTGAGGATCCGACTACAAAGCCAAGCAGATGGCCACCTCCTACACGGTCTTAGCCTCGTGCGGGTTGCACGGCGCTAATCCCGCAAAATGGCTCGAGGATACGCTACCGCGCATTGCTGTTGGCCATTCGTCCAAGAAGAGCCACCTACTGCTACCCCACCAGTGGCAACCAATTCATTCCCCGGCACCTCCATAGAAGAATACGCGGGGTAAGACCATTCCTCCCCATTCTTCGCTACTGGCCAACCGTTGCGAATCAATGCACCGATGACCTGCAATTGCACGCATTGGCAGACCTGCCCAGCAAGGCCACCTACATCACGATAACGTACCATACCTCCAGACCGCACTGCAAACGTATGGCCGCTCGCTCGCAGACCAGGCTCGTCTTGTTTAAAAGATCGCCCGCACCCACAAGCTAACTCCCAGAGAACGTCGGCGCATACCGGTGCTTGCGCGAGTTACCGGATATAGCTGTTCTGCCGAGGTAGGGATATCTCAACCAACCTGCAACCAAGGTTTCCCCACGGCCATTGAGGACCACACCCAAACATAAGCAGGTCAAATCTCCCGCATTCAATGCACTATGCGGAACGGTTTCGCTGAGAATGCGATGATCGGGTGGGTGGACATTTCGGCTTGCTGAGCGTGGTCGAGGCAGCGTCGCGCGAATATGTCATACTGCTAGCACTGTGGGCAGCGTCGAAGAGAAAGCGAAAACGGTCGGACTGTGCGTCAGTCACGCTCACTGCTAATCCATGCTGTCCAGGCCTCTAGATCCGTTCCGTAATCCTCACCACTCACGGCATTCAGAAAGGCTATCGCCGGCTCGCGGGTATCCACATGCTCGGCCCCGACATACGCAAGTAGCAGATCGGGCCGCTCGCGAGCCAACATCTGCCCAAACTCTGGATCAATATTTGTGGCCACCAAGACCTCCAGCGTCTCGCTGAAAGCCCAAGGATTTGTGCCGCCGAAGAGCGCTAACAGGGGACTGCGGGCCGCAGACCATTCGACGGGGTCCCGCTTTCGCTCTTTCATTGCGTAGAGCATGCCGTGGGCTACGCCTGTAACTCGCGCGTTGGAATCAATCAAGGCGCTCACCAGACCAAGCCACGAGGTGTCATCGTCAATGAAGTTGCCGAGTATGAGCGTTGCTATCGCCCGTTTCGACCAGGATGCTTCTTTAGCAAGCACCTCGTGGGCAAGGCGGAGATCCTCGCTTCCGTCTGCGCGGCTGATCAGGTCCCACACCTGATCTAGTTTATCGGGATCAGCGCCCATGATTTCGGCAAACTCGTGCGCGAACCTCTGGGAGCGAAACAACCGCGTGGCTACAGTCAGCATATTCCTGTCTCCGCCGACGACTGCCTCCAGATCCTTCCAGGTCTGCGGTAAATCGACCGTTGCATTTCCTGGTGGACGGTACTGCACTTGGGCACTGTCTTCTATTCCCACCACAACTGTGTAACGGTTGCTGGATTGGTCGATGGAATCGACATCACCAGAAAAATAGAGGAAAGCGGCTGCATCGGCGAAGCCTAGCTTCTCCTCCATGACGGCTGCACAAGCGTGGAAGGGACGGTCCGGCTCCAGTGCCTGGATGGCGTCAAACAGCTCTTGAGCATCCCAACGCTGCAACCCAATGAATTCGACTGGGCCGTGTGGCCCGGGAAGCACTTGTCCAGCACTCTGCGGTGCCGTTACCGTAAGTAGCGCAACCATAGAAGGCATTGCGCACAAGATTCTCATAGCACCAAGTCCTCGCATAGGATGGAATAGATATAGGCTGCAGGATAGGGAATCTGGAAATATACCAATCGCGATATACCAATCGCGAGCATTGCAGGAGCATGCCAGTAATTCCGAATTTGGATTTTCGGTAGGCTACACGCACGCGAGCTGCAGAGGAGGTTGTTGAATGGGTCGAACGGGTAACAAGAAGCCACATTTGGGACGCCATCCATCCGCCTGAGAGACTACGACGGCCTTCCAGATACCTGGCATCCTCGGTTATCCTGTTTTTGACGAACAATCGTTGAGGTTCTGGCAGCGGAAAGCTCCAGGTGGGGCGGATGACGATATAACCTACCCCTCAACGTGAATCTAGATTTAGAACTGCCAGCGGTGCCCAAGTAGGCCAATTCGCGCTCCGGCTGTCTTACGACGCCATCTCCAGGAGACATCTGACAACCAATTCCAGCGTTGCCCGACCGCAGCACCCAGCCAATCCGACGCCAGACGACAAATGGAAAGCCTTCAAGGACGGCACCCTGGCGGAAATCTTCCTTGACCACCGGGCTGAAAATGCGTACCGCATCACACCGAAAGGTAAATCTATGGATAAGGCCTCGTCACAGTGGTGCACTCCAAGGACCGATCCTGAGGGCCATTCATGGATGCAGAAAGCAATTCGCGCGCTGGCAATCGGCACAGGGTGGCGTACCTGCGCGCGGCATGGGTGGCGAATGAAGAGCCGGCTGTTGGCGGTTTACCAGGGAGTCATCCCATGATGCCACCCAGCACGATGTAGCCTGCAGCCCACTTAGGCCATCGGTCTTTGCTGCAATTTAAGAGTCAGGTACTGCCACTCAGACCCTCGGTGATGGAGCGGTGCAGAGGGTTGTTGTCGAGATTTTCCAAATGGAGCATCCCATAACAGCCCGTCCTACAACGGCGAATCAGACAGACTACGTCAGGCTCGGCAGGATGGGTCTCCAGCAGAGAAGCTAAGAGCGTAGGCGGCATGTCCACGCCTCCTTCCTTCATGCTGGTACGTCTCCGGATATGAACGAGTGCACATCCCGGGAATTTGGGCGTCCAATCCGATTGAAAATGGACGATTAAAGTTGCGCCGCACTCATTGGTGCGGCACACGTGAACTGGCAGTCATTCATTCTCTGTTTAGACCGGACTAGCCGATGGCCAAAGAAATGCCTTGCAACCGATGGCGCCCAAGCGGCGAACCCCCGTTCGCAGAAGGTCTGCAGAAGCGTAGTTTCATCGAGCGGCGATGCATCCCGTAGCCACCGGCCATGCTCCACAAGAGGTGAGACGTCCAGATCTTGCGGCATCGTTCCGCACGTTGAAACGTTACACGCCGTCCACGTACTCGACCGTCACAATGGTGCATGGCACACAGGGGTAGTCGTCTAGAAAACAGCCATTCCAGTACGATGAAGCGATTTGGTCCACCACTTGCACTCCTGCTGATGGTCGCGACGACTGCGGCGTGCGGGAGCAGACTTCCAGCGCCCGGATCTGAAACCTACCGCGAAGCGATCGCAGCATTCTATTCGGGTGTTGCAGCTATGGAGGTGGGAGAAGACAGGCGGGCACGGGCCAAACTCACGTATGTCACCGAACTGGTACCTGGCGAGTCTGCCGCTTGGGCGAATCTGGCCCTCATGGCCCTCAGGCGTGGCGAATCGGCGGAAGCGGCCGCATTGCTGGCTAGTGCACGAGCGCATGATGCGTCAGGTAACTACGTGCTTTTCCTGTCTGGCTTGGCGGAACTGCGCGACGGTAACAGCGAAGCTGCCACGACCTACCTGCGCCAAGCTGTAGCCAGTGACTCCACTAGCCTGCGGTCGGTCTACGCGCTGCGCGAACTTATCGGCGAAGATTCGCCAGAAGGCGATCGATGGCTGCGACTGCTCGTAAGGGCTGAGCCGGATAACCTCGTGCTACTCCTAGCAGAGCTGCGCCGCCAGATGGCCAGCGGATCCGTGGAGACGGCGCTCAAAGAGGCCCTGTCGCAGCGGGTAGCGCTCCTTGGCGAAGAAAGCGTCCTGCAGCTGGGTGTGGCTTTTCAAGCTATAGAGGACCAAGATATGCAGGGGGCAGAGCTGCAGCTGCGATTTCTTAGCAACGTGTTGCTCAGCGAACCTGGATACCGGCAGGATCTCGCAGCGCTTCGCGTAGCCACCGAAACGATCGCGGAGCCGCTGATTGAGCTGCAGCTGCTCGAGCCGCCAAAGCCTGCGCCCGCTGTACCGGACGACTCCCTGATGTTTGTAGTAGAGCCGATGCGCGATGAGGAAGGTACCCCCCAGCACTGGGTCGGAGCGGTGGCACTGGGCAATGACGCATTACCAGCGATATTCTTGAGTGATGGCGAGGCGCTGACCACCCTGCGAGGTGAGCGGTGGGACTTTCCGGGAGCCCCGGGTCCTCACGTAGTCGCGGGCATAGACTACAACTTTGATTTTCGGACGGACCTGGCGTTGGCTGGGCCGGAAGGCCTGCGGATAATTGCCCAGGACTCGATGGAGAACTTTACGGACGTGACCGCTACACTCGGACTGTCTGCTTCCGTCACCGGCGGGAGCTATTCCGCCATATGGGCCGCGGACCTTGATTTGGAAGGAGATGTGGACCTGATCCTTGCCGCAGACCGCATCCATACGCTACGCAATAATGGGGACGGCACGTTCGAGCCCATAGACATTTTCGGGGACAGACCTGCGCCCAGAAACTTCGCTTGGGCAGACTTCGACAATGACGGAGACCCCGACGCCGCGTGGGTAGACCACGAGGATCGACTGCATCTCTTGTCCAACGAGCGCCAAGGCCGCTTTTCGCCGTGGGAAGGACCGCTTGTAATGGAGCGTATACTGGATATTACCGTCACCGACAGCAATAGTGACGGTATCGTAGATCTGCTGATGTTAAGCTCCGAGGGAGCAATAATCCGGGCCACGTTTCGCCAAAGCTGGGCGACCGAGCAGCTGGCTACCGCGCCGGAAGGGTTTGTTCGGCTCATGGCTGCGGACCTGGACAACAACGGCGGCCAAGACCTAGTGCTGACCGGTAACGAGGGCAGCCGTGTCTGGCTGCAGGATGCCCAATATGCGTTTCGGCTTCACGAAGCGGGACCGGAGGTCCAGACCTATTCGATAGCAGCCGTATGGCAGGCTGGCCAGCTGGATCTTGTGGGCCTGGACGCGAATGGGCAGCCCGTAAGAGCACAAATCATTTCACCGCGGGGATACCACTGGAAACAGGTGCGACCGCGGGCGGCGCGGGCGGTCGGCGACCAACGCATCAATTCGTTCGGCATCGGAGGCGAAGTGGAGCTGCGCGCTGGAGCCCTCTACCAGAAGCAGCCGATAACTCAGCCGATCCTTCATTTCGGTATGGGAGATCATCTCCTGGCGGATGTCGCACGAATCACCTGGCCCAACGGGTCGGTCCAAGCCGAGTTCGATCTGCAGTCAGACCAGATCGTCTCGGCGCAGCAAAGACTCATCGGATCGTGTCCGTGGCTCTTCACGCACAACGGCGACTCTGTAGCGTTTGTGACGGACTTTATCTGGCGCTCCCCACTGGGCCTGAGAATCAACGCGCTGGAAACAGCCAATGTGATGACCACCGAAGATTGGGTCCGGATTCGGGGAGACCAGCTTAAAGCCGTGGATGGCGTTTACGATGTGCGCATCACGGCGGAGCTGTGGGAGACGCACTTCTTTGACCACGTGTCACTCATGGTCGTCGACCATCCAGCATCCACAGAGGTGCTGCTGGATGAGCGCTTCGCGTTTCCGCCACCCGAGTTTGCTGTGCATGTGACAGGGCCTTTGCAGCCGGTCCGCAGCGTACAAACCGATGCCGGTGACGAAGTTGGCGACATCGTCGCAGAGCAGGACCAGAAGTATCTGGACTTCTTTGGGCGTGGCGATTACCAGGGCATCACGCGTGACCACTACATTGAAATTGATCTAGGATCTGCACCCCCAGATGCAAGTTGGCTGGTCGCCAGCGGATGGATCCGACCCACCGACAGCTCCGTCAATGTGGCCATCAGCCACGGGACACAGGAGCCTCCCCGGCCGTTGCGTCTGGAGGTCCTCTCAGCGGAAGGAACGTGGGTCACTAGTCAGGAAAACTTTGGATTCCCCTCTGGCAAAACCAAGACAATACTGATTGACCTGGAAGGGCTCTTCCCGTCGGACGCGCAGCGCCGCATCCGCCTGCATACGAACCTGGAAATCTATTGGGATGCGCTGCGCTGGGCGGCGAAAGCGCCTGACGAGAGTGCTACGACCGTGCGCCTGACGACCGAATCGGCTACGCTGCGCTACCGAGGCTTTTCTCTGGTGACAGAAGCCGACCGGTCCTCACCTGAGCTTCCGCACTACAACACGTTGGCTGGCACCGCGCCCATCTGGCGCGACCTAGTGGGATACTATACCCGCTTTGGCGAAGTGGGCGAGCTCTTAGATCAGGTAGATGACCGTTATGTGATCATGAACGCGGGCGATGAGCTGGCGCTGCGCTTTGCCCAGGTTCCAGAGCTACAGGAGGGCATGACGCGAGACTTCGTGTTGATCGGTGATGGCTGGGTCAAAGACGGCAACCTGAACACGACTGCGAGTAAGTATGTGCGTCCCTTACCATCACACGACGAGCCTGGATACGCACCAGTACCTGGGCAGCTAACGGAGGAACCTGTCTACCTGCGGCATCCATGGGACTGGCAGCACTATCATACCCGGTTCGTGTCACCCGACCACTTTGGCCGTGGCATCCGGCTCAGGTAGTTTCCTATCCCTGAAGCTTGAACCTTACGGGAATCGCCATGCGGACACGCACTGCACGGCCGCGCTGCCGGCCAGGGGTGAACTCCTGCTTAAGGACCGCCTCAACGGCCGTCTTGTCCAGCACTTCGTGGGCAGAGCGGAGAATCTCGGGGTCAGAAGCGGTGCCATCGGGGCCAATAGTCACCTGTACTACCACCGTACCTTCGAGGCCAGCACGCTGCGCAATCATGGGGTACGTCAGCGCGGCAAACAGAGCAGCCTGTCCGCCCACGATCGCCGGCATCTCTTCTACTACCAAAAAGATCTCGTCTTCATCCACCACGGGCTTTGAGGCGGGCGGTGGCGGTGGCGGTGCACTGGTAAGTAGCATCAGATCCAGCGGCTCGCCAAGCGGTAGGTCGTCATCTTCTAGGATCGTGTCGTCAGGCACCTCCACCGGAACCGGCGGACGTGGCGGCGGGGGCGGCATGGTCTGCTGCCGGGTCTGGATAATCTCTTGCAACGTGACCACCTCCTGGCTTTCTACCCTGACGGGCGCGGCCTCTGGCGGCCTGAAGTCCAGACTGAAAGCTCCAATGGTGAGTACCACAGCTAAGGCCAGACCCGTCTGGAGGCGGAGCGCATACCGCTGGCGCTCGGCACGAAAACGGCCAGCGCGTTCGCTGAACCGCTTCTCAAGCATATCGCTGTTAAGGTGCGTTCCCTCGCCATAGATCGTCGGAGCATGATGGTAGGCGCCAGCGTGGCTGCTGAGGAAGCGGCCTACAAGGAAATCGTTTTTCATGATGCTGCAGGTGCACTGTGATTGACCTTGCTGCCCTATACGAAGCTTTCGGCAACAGGATACAGGGTCGGGGTCAGCGGCGTGCCATGGCGCACACATTACCGGGAGTTGAATGACAAAGACCTGCTGCTGGCTTTTTGCCTTGGGCGTTTGTGTCTTGCTGGACTCAACCGCTGTGGCGCAAGACCACGCTTTCGCGATCGCGCGCGTCAAGTACGGCGGAGGCGGAGACTGGTACAGTGATGAGCAGTCGCTGCCCGAGCTGCTTTCCTATGTGCGGACCCATACGCTGCTGGATGTGGCGCCCCGTCCAGATGTGGTGGAGCTCTCCAGTGACAAGCTCTTTACATACCCCTACCTGTATCTGACCGGGCATGGCAATGTGGTGCTAACACCGGCAGAGGTGCGCAGCCTGCGCCGCTATCTGCTCCAAGGGGGTTTTCTGCATGTGGATGACAACTACGGCATCGACGCCGCGATTCGCCGCGAGTTGCGCAAAGTGCTTCCAGACCAGGAATTTGACGAACTACCATTCGATCATGCGATCTATCACGCTCATTATTCGTTTCCCGGGGGGTTACCCAAGATTCATGAACACGACGGCAGACCCAGCCAGGGGTTCGGGCTGTTTGACGAGACCGGCAGGCTGTGTGTGTTTTACTCGTATGAGAGCGACCTGGGGGACGGGTGGGAGCCGGCGACGGTGCACGACAACCCGCCCGAGCTACGCGAAAAAGCTCTGCAGATGGGCACCAACATCCTGGTGTTCGCTATGACCGGGGCCCTGTAATCCATAGCCGCGAGATCCCATGAAAGCACTGGCACAGTTCGATCCTGAAATATTCGGCGCCATTGAGCGCGAGGTGGCTCGCCAGAATGGCGGCATTGAGCTTATCGCTTCAGAAAATTTCGTCTCTCGAGCCGTCATGCAGGCTATGGGGACCCCACTGACCAACAAGTATGCCGAGGGTCTGCCCCGAAGGCGATACTACGGCGGCTGTGAACACGTCGACTCGGCTGAAATCCTGGCCCAGGAAAGAGCTAAAACGCTGTTCCGGTGCGTCTGGGTCAACGTCCAGCCCCACTCGGGCGCCAGTGCAAATGCCGCTGTCTTCCTGACGCTGCTCAAACCGGGGGACACGTTTCTGGGGTTGGATCTGGCGCATGGTGGTCACTTGACGCACGGCAGCCCGGTGAACTTTTCCGGCATCCTCTACAACGCAGAGTACTATGGCGTCGAGCGAGATGGACCGCTGGCGGGACGCATTGATATGGCCCGTGTGCGCGAGAAGGCACGAGCGGTGCGGCCAAAGATGATTTCTATCGGCGCCAGCGCCTACGCGCGTGACTTTGACTATGAGGCCTTTCGAGCCATCGCGGACGAAGTTGGGGCACTGCTCTGGATGGACATGGCGCACCCAGCGGGCCTGATAGCCGCGGGCGTACTGAGCGATCCGCTGCCGCATGCACATATCGTGTCGACGACGACGCACAAGACGCTGCGCGGACCGCGTGGCGGCATGCTCCTGATGGGCCAAGACTTTCTGAATCCCTTCGGCAGGGTAGCGCCCAAGAGCGGGCGCGTACGCCGCATGAGTGAGCTATTTGATTCGGCCGTCTTTCCCGGCACGCAGGGCGGTCCGCTTATGCATGTCATTGCTGCCAAAGCGGTGGCACTGCGCGAAGCACTCTCGCCTTCATTTAGGAACTATGCGCGCCAAGTGCAGCGCAACGCGGCGGCCATGGCCGAAGAGTTTATGGCCAGAGGATACCACGTCATCAGTGGCGGCACCGACAATCATCTCGTGCTCATTGACCTCAGGAACAAAGGCCTGACGGGCAAGACCGCCGAAAATGCGCTCCAGGCGGCCGAAATCACGGTCAACAAGAACATGGTACCCTTCGATAACAAGAGTCCTTTTGTTACCAGTGGGATCCGGCTTGGCAGTTCCGCGGTGACGACACGCGGCTTTACCGAGGCTTCAATGCGCATGGTGGTCGCGCTAATCGACCGTGTCCTACAGCGACCGCAGGATCGCCAGGTACAGCGCGAGACCCGCATGAAGGTGCGTGACCTTGCCGAGGCCTATCCACTGTATGACTTCGCCCTTGCCTGAACCGCCTGCCGGTCCCTTCGTACACACGTTGTTCTAGCACCACGGTCGGGTGATGGATGATGTGCCATTGAGCAGCCCCCAGATGTCAACGCTGGGGCAGCGCCTATACAGGTTGTCACTGGTGCATCCCGAGCGGGATGTCCTGACCGACCCCAATGGTGTGCCCGTGAAGTGGTTGCTAGATTCACGCATCCCGATGCTAGATGGCGCAATTGCCCAGGCCGTAGGCCACCTGTTGGCGGAGCGGTTGCGCGCCCGCGGCATCCGGCAGGTGGCCGGATTTGGGTTGGGGGCGTATCCGGTGGTATGTGCCACGCTGAGCGCGCCCGGGAAACCGGAAATGTGCGGCGGCTTTGTGCGTGAGGGACGCAAAGGCTACGGTCGGCGACGCATCGTGGAGGGACCAATAACAAAGACGGAGCCCGTCATGATGCTAGACGACATCCTCAACAGCGGTGACAGTGCGCTGCGCGCCCTGCGACTGCTTCAGGGAGAGGGATTCCGGGTTCACGGAATCCTGACCCTGTTCGAATATACCTGGAGCAAGGGGCGCAGCCGCCTGGAGGCGCAGGGCCTGCATGTCGATGCGCTCTTAGGACTGAACCTGCGCCAGGGCCGGCAGGAGATCCCCAACACGGCCTAGACTATGGCAAGCCGCCTCAAAGAGCTGATACGTCGGCGGAGAGATCGATCCGCCCGGCGCAACCCAGCGGTTCCCTCGGCAACCCAGTCGAAGGACGAATCGGCGCTGGGCAGCGAGATGAGCTTCCTGGATCACCTCGAGGATCTCCGCTGGACACTGATCAAGGGGGGCTCCGGGATCGTGCTAATGACGATCGTGGCTGCCGTGTTTAGCGACTTCATCGTCGAAGAGGTGCTGATGGGGCCCGCTAAGGCGGAATTTTTTATCTACAACTACCTCAACTTTGATGCGCAGACTCTGGTGCTGCAGAGCCGTAACCCAACCGGTCAGTTTTTTGCCCATATGGGTGCGATCCTGGCAGTGGGGTTAGTGGCTGGCGCGCCGGTGCTGATTTATTACATATGGAAGTTTATTGAACCTGGACTCTACCCCAGCGAAAAGTCGGGCATGCGCTTTTCCGCGCTCTTCGCGACGCTGTTTTTTCTTCTGGGCGTGGCCTTCGGCTATTGCATTACGACGCCCTTTGCGCTGCAGTTTTTCTATGCGTATCAGATTTCGGATCTAATCATCAACGAGTTCGATATCGCTCGCTACTTCAGCATGGTAACGTGGTGGGTGTTTGGTGCAGGCGTCCTCTTTGAGCTGCCCGTGGTCGTATATTTTCTATCCAAGGTGGGGATTGCCACACCTGAGCGGCTTCGCTCGGCGCGCAAGTATGCCATTCCCGGTCTCATGTTTGTCGCCGCGCTGATGACACCGCCAGATCCTTTGTCGATGATGTTGGTGTGGGTACCGCTGATATTGCTCTTTCAGGGATCCATATACGTTTCGAAGTACTCCATCCGACGCCGTGAACTCGCGCTGAAGAAGGCGTGGGGCGACGTGCCCAAATAGCCAGTGCCACCAGCTCTTGCGCCTAACCCAAGGCGTGTCCGCTGTTAGCCATTAGGAATGCAAGGATACGCACGGCACTGGGATTGAGCAGCGGCGCATCCGTGACTGCTGCGCATGCCCTGCCAGTTGTTTTGGCCACATGGTGCTGGCAGGCTGGCCACGGTAGGTATTCCAGCGGCTACAGGCCCAGCTGAGACCAGACCCACAGCAGCGTGCGCACGCCCAACCCGGCAGTGATAAGTACCACAATGATGCCGACCCCCTTGTACCATGCGGGAAGCGTGACTTGCCGCTGACGCGCCGTCAGTAGCAGCACAAATCCGGCCATAAACGGCAGCAGCAGGCCGTTAGCCGCCTGCGCGGCAATGATGATCTCGAGGGGGTTGCGCCCCACCAGGGCAAATGCCAACCCGGTCACGAGCACGGATATCCAAACCATCCGAAACCGCCAGTCGCGCGGATTTTCAGGCCAATCAAAGATCTCCCGTACCCCAAGGGCCGCCGCCAGCGGCGCTGTGACGGAAGACGTGATCCCGGCAGCAAAGAGTCCCAGACCAAACAGCAGGCGGGCTGCACCGCCCGCTGCGGGCTCAATGATGGGAGCGATGTCGGCGATGCCACCTATGCCGCCAGCAGGCGCCTCAAACGTGGCTCCAGCAACCAGGATGGCTATGGATATCAGCCCACCCAGCGGCAGGAATATGGCCATCCCGATCGTCTCCCGGCGCCAAGCCTTGCGTGTATCCGTTGACCGCCAATAGCGTTTGGCCGTGCTGGCATGTAGGAAGAGGTTGTAGGTAACTACGGTGGTCCCGACCAGTGCTAACCCTTTGATCAGGCTGCCTTCTGGCAGGACTGGCACGAAGAGGCCCGACAATGCGGCGCCCCAATCCACCGGAGCCAGAAAGGCGGTGACAAGAAACACTGCACTCATCAGGGCCACCATCCCTGTCAGAATCTGGGTGAGCAGGCGTAGGTTGAGCGCCAGACAAATGGCGGCTATACCACCTAGGACCAGAAGCAGTGCGATCCGGGAAGCACCGCCTGGCATCAAGGACCCCAATCCAGCCGTCGCGCCTAACAGGTTTCCAGTCTGAAAAGCCGCCGTGCCCGCCCAGAGCCCAAGCACGACGAGGACAAACACTAAGGTGCGCGTGAGCGGATTGCGCGCAGCTTCGCGCATAGCCTCGCCGACCCCCTTCTGAGCTAGGATCCCCGCGCCCGCAGAAAAAGACTGCAACACAAAGGTCGCCGCTACCGAGAATACCAGGATCCACGCCAGCGCGTAGCTAAACTCAATGCCAGCAGTTGCGCACGTTAGAACGGTGCCTGGGCCGACAAAGGCAGCCACGATCAGGGACGACGTGCCAGCTTTCATGGACGTAGACGGTCGAGCTGAGCAGGCGGGTTGCCGCGCGTGGCTAGACGATCTCCCAAGCGTCTGCCTCATTTAGAAGCTTGTCCAGGTCGCTGGTACCCTGCTTCTTGGTGATCTCCTGAATCTGGCGCTCCAAGCGTGCCTCAAAGGTCGTGCGCTCTTCGCGATAAAAGACGCCGAAGGGGCGCGGCATCGTGTCACTGCCGAACATACGACCCGCTATCCCGGCCAGCTCACGACTGGTTTCGTCATAAACGGCCGCGTCACTGATGGACCACCTGCCGCTGGTGAGGTCAATAGTCAGGGGGCGAAAGCCATCCAGACGGACGGCACGCTGCCCTTGGTCGTACACCATGGGCTTCCCGTGTTCCAGCATCACCGTGCGCTGAGCCTTGGTGGCTTTCTCGGTGAATTCGAAGAAGGCTCCGTCGTTGTAGATGTTGCAGTTCTGGTAGATCTCTACCATGGCGGTGCCGGAATGCTTGTGTGCCCGCTGCAGGATCTTCGCCATATGACGGGTATCACGATCGGCCGTACGCGCAACGAAGCTTGCTCCGGCACCCAAGGCCATAGCTACCGGATTAAGGGGCGGTGATACCGACCCGAAAGGACTGCTCTTGGTAACCTTGCCAAGCTCAGATGTGGGGCTGTATTGGCCTTTGGTAAGCCCGTAGATCTGGTTGTTAAATAGCAAGATCTGCGTGTCCACGTTGCGACGCAGGATGTGGATCAGGTGGTTGCCGCCGATAGAAAGCGCATCGCCGTCGCCAGTCACGATCCAGACATCCAGATCTGGGCGCGACGCTTTAAGGCCTGTGGCCAGCGTGGGTGCGCGCCCGTGAATAGAGTGGACGCCATAGGTCTTCATATAGTACGGGAAGCGGCTCGAGCAACCGATGCCACTGATGAAGACAACTTTTTCGCGCTTTACGCCTAGCTTCGGCATCAGCCGTTGCACGGTGGCCAGAATCGCATAGTCACCGCAGCCGGGGCACCACCGGACATCCTGGTCGCTTGAAAAGTCTTTCCGCGTGAGTCCTCGCTTAGCGCCGGGCCGGCGCATGCCAGGAGGTAGCCGTTTGCCGGGAGGTCCAGCGCGCCCCGGGCGTTTGGGTCTCCTCGCTGAGCGGTCAGGCGGTAGGGCAGGTTTGCGTGTCTTGGGCATGGTGGCTATGCGCTGGATGTCAGGTCGGTGATCGACTGAAGAATCTCAGTGGCCATAAAGGGACGTCCCTGTACTTTATTTAATGAGACCATAGGCAACAGAAACCGGTCGCGAAGGATGCGGCTTAGCTGTCCCATGTTGAGTTCTGGCACAAGGTGATGATCAAACCGTGCCAGCACCGCGCCCAGGTCCTGAGGTAATGGGTTCAGATAGCGGATCTGGACGGCGCCAACGCTGAGACCTTGCCGTCGGGCCTGGTCTACAGCTACCCGGATCGCACCTTCGGTGGATCCCCATCCGATGACCAGCACATCGCCGGCTTCGTCACCATACGTAGCCAGCGGCGGTATCTCCTGCTGAATACGGTTCACCTTCGCTTTGCGCAGCTGGGTCATCCGCTGATGGTTCTCTGGATCGTAGGAGACATTACCGGTCTCGTCCTCCTTCTCAAGTCCCCCCAGCCGATGTTCGAGCCCTTTGGTGCCGGGTCGGGCCCATGGGCGGGCCAACGTGTCCTCGCTGCGCACATACGGCAAAAAGGCCGGCTTGCCCTCGAAGATACGGTTGGTTTTTGACGCGAAGGTGACCGGGAAGTCTTCCAGGCCGGCCGAGCGCGGGATGCGCCACGGCTCCGCTCCGTTGGCTAGGTAGCCGTCTGACATCAGAATGACCGGGCACATGTACTTAACCGCGACGCGGCAGGCTTCGTATGCGGCGAAGAAGCAGTCCCCCGGGGTGGGAGGCGCGATAATGGGCAGCGGCGACTCGCCGTTGCGCCCGTACATGGCCTGCAAGAGGTCGCTCTGCTCTGTCTTTGTCGGCAGTCCGGTGGAGGGGCCACCGCGCTGCACATTGACGATCACCATAGGAAGCTCCATCATCACCGCCAGACCGATGCCCTCGCTCTTTAATGCGAGTCCTGGGCCGCTGGTGGCACAGACCCCCAGATTGCCGCCGAAGCTGGCTCCGATCGTGGCTCCGATGGCTGCGATCTCGTCTTCGGCCTGGAAAGTCTTGATGCCGAAATTCTTGTACCGGCTTAGCTCATGCAACAGGTCCGAGGCGGGCGTGATTGGATAGCTGCTGTACAGGAGCTTGAGGCCACTCTTGGCCGTGGCAGCCACCAGTCCGAGCGCCAAAGCCTGCCCGCCGCGGATGGCGCGGTAACGGCCAGGCGGCAGCGCGGCGGGCTGCACCTCGTAACGGACAATAAAGTCCTCGGTGGTTTCGCCGAAATGAAATCCCTTCTTCAGCACATGGATGTTTGCGTCGCGAATCTTCGGGCGCGAAGCGAACTTCTTGCCCAGCCACTCCAGGGCGGGCTCCAGGGGACGTGAGTAGAGCCACAGTGCCAACCCAAGCGCGAACATGTTCTTGCTGCGATCCACCACTTTACGGTCAAGCCCGAAGTTCTTCAGAGCAAGCTCCGTCATTTTGGAGATCTCCACCGAAAACACCCGGTAGCCCTGTAGCGTGGTGCCGTCTTCTAGCGGATTCGTGGTTCCATATCCGGCCAGCTTCAGATTTTGCGGCTTGAAGGCATTCCTGTTGACCATGATGGCGCCGCCGAGACGGACACGCGATAGGTTGACCTTCAGGGCTGCGGGGTTCATCGCGACCAATAGGTCCACCTCGTCACCGGGAGTCCGAATATCCACCGACCCGAAGTGCAGCTGAAATCCGCTTACTCCATAAGTGGTCCCCGCTGGAGCCCGGATCTCCGCTGGGAAGTCTGGCAGCGTAGCTAAGTCGTTGTGAGCAAACGCAGTCGCGAGCGTGAACTGAGAGCCGGTCAGCTGCATCCCATCCCCGGAGTCTCCAGCAAAGAGGATGGTAGCCTCTTCAATCTGTTTTACCTGTTTGGTCGTTACGGTCAGATCAATCAAGAGTCCTGCATGCGGTTGTTGGTAGGGGTGTTGTGGATGCTTCCGTCAATCCAAGACCGGCGCCTTAGCAACGTTCTTCCATTACTGCCGGTCGGCCGTTCCTGTTCTACTCTGCGGCGCACGGCGTTATAAGAGGCTTAAAAGGCACAAACGCGCATACAGAACCGCTAGGAGGCTAGGGCCGCCCACAAGAAAGCATTGCAGATAAGCGTACCAGACGGTCATATTGCTACTCATAGCCTGGTGCGTTCGGCCGTAGCTAGCGTGCTGGCAATCGGCGGTAACGAGGAATAGTGCGGCGCCCGGGTACGCAGCAAGTAGGCTTCGCGCCAGCCGCGGTGGTCCGCAGGTGATCGCGTTGCTTCGATGATGCGCGCATGATCTAAGTTGTTGATGCGGTCGCACCCAGCACGAATAGCGTCCATGGAAATCTTCAGCGCCACATCCACAGGCATTCGCTCTGGATTGATGTCGAGCCCGAAATACCCCTTATACCCGTGCATCTTGAGCATGTATAGCCCGGATTCCATCTGTTCGGGTGCCACAAGGCCGACGTTCAGGTCCTGATCGTAGTTGCCCAGCGGCTGGCTGTTCCAGTGCGTATGCGCCAGCCGACCCTCCGACAGAGGCCAGCTCAAGGCATACGAAACATCCTCAAAGCCCATAAGCAGATGACCTATCTCTGGGTTCATGCACATAAGACGGTGTCCCTGTGCGAGAAGGTCTACGTTTTCCTTGTGCTCCAGCATGCTTTCAACCTGCTGCCCCAGGAGCACGCCTTCAGGCGTTAGGCTATACAGGATGCGGCCGCGGGGTTCATACGGCTTTGGCTCAAAAGCGATACGCACGCCGGGGACGGCATCCATGGCGGCTGCAAGCCCCGACGCAAACCGGTGGCGCATAGCCGCCAGATCGATGCCAAAGGGGTTCTCGTAGCCGTCAATGCCAGGCCACACCACTGAGAAGTCACAGTCCAGCGCTTTGGACAGCTGCAATGCATGGACTGTACGCTCTATGGCCTTGCGCCTCGTTTGGCCATCCGGGTTGGACAGGGAGCCGAACTCAAACTCAGGGTCATAAAATAAGAGAGGGATCACCGTGATAAGGCGGATACCCGTGCTCTTTGTGAATGACTGCCAGAGGTCGAGATTCTCTTCGTTGATTTCGTTCGGATAGTGCGCCTCAAGGCCTTCTAGGCCATATCCTTTAAGGGTGGCGGCGATCTCAAGGCGGCCCTCGATGGGCAGGTCTGGCTTGTATTTGCCGTGGAAGCGCGAGTTAGCAGGAGAAAAAAACCAGATGCCCGCAGTAAACCGCGGTTTGAGCTCGAACGAGTTCAGATGGCGGATCATCGCATCCTTGCTGCGCGGCTGCGCCTGTGCTCTCAGATCTCTAAGCGGCATATGTCGAAGTGGGATGCGCTAATGCTCGAGTTTCTCGTGGCGGCAAGGTCAGCGTCTGGGCGCCCGACGCTCATGGTGTTCCTCGTAATGCATCTGAAGCCAGTCTTCGCCATAGTCATTGCCCGGGTCGCGAACGATGCTGTGAACGTGGTTGGCGGCTGTGCCCCCAACGCCGCGTTCACGCACATATTCGATCAGGACAGATGGACCATGCACACGATAATAATAGCGCTTGGTGATGTCATCCGCCGGACCCATCCATGCAAAGTACAGCGCATCCATCCCATCCTGCCTAATGGCATCAAGTTGTGCATTAGCTGCATCGTGATCCGCGTTGCGCACATATTCCTCTACGAGGTGCCAAAGCAGCAGTTGCTGGGTTTTGTCGAGTGCAGAGCCTGCGACACCTTCGTACCGTTGCTCCTGAAGTAGGGCTTTACGTCCGGGTCCGTTAAGTACATCACCTGGAATGTCATCAGACACTACCGCCTCCTGGCGTTGTACGTCGGTCAAGGACTGCACCAGCTCGAACCCGCGCTCCACCTCGTGCGACAGCGCACGAAACCCTGCGTACGGGCCGGTCATGATTTCATACGGCTCAGCGCCAAGAAAGAGCGGCGTAAATGCGACTTGGCTGTCCACCACCGTAAAGGAGGTGGCGAGGTGATGGCCGGTTAGCAGCCAGCCCCAGCGGCTGTCGGCGCGCGGGTCCCCATAGAAGGAGAGCCAGTAGTTGCTTGCGTCCCAGCTTTCAATGAGCCGGCGCATGCGCTCTCCTACGGGTCCTTGGGCGCTGGCTTCTGCCGAAAGCACATCTTCGATCCAGATTATTGCAGCGATTTTCTGGTATCCCTGGCTACTTGTGGAAGCCCGCAAGAGGGCGTGCACCATCCGGCGCTGCTCGTCGTCCAGATCGCCCATGCGGACGCCGCTCCGGTCGTACAGGGATGCCGGAAGGTTACTCCACCGGGTGCGCGCTTCCTGATCATCCAGCGCAAACAGGGCTACATCCTGCTGTTCTGTGCTCAGCCCATTCAGTAACGCCGCACCGTGTGCGGTCATCTGGGCTGCGGATGTCGGCGCGTCAGCATGCTCAAGGGTGGGTCTGGCATCCGCCACCGGGGGCACCCGTGCTCCGTCCGTGCCGCAAGACACGCAGAGGAGGTAGACGGTCAAGAGCGTTAAGGCGTTGCGGATCACAACCTAGGGGTGCACTCGTAGGGTCAACGTTTCATAGATGTTCCAACCCGGCTGCATAGACGTTCGTCCGGGCCAGTTGATTCCGTCTGACAGCGCGCATAGCGCCGGGCACAATGGCGCATCTGGATCGTGGAACGACAAATGCAGCAGCGTTGCGGGTGCGAACGAGACTATTTCAAGACGAGCATGCGTCGCTGCCTTAGTGTGCCATCACTGGTCAGACGATAAAGATACACGCCGCTGGTGAGCCCAGATGCATCGAAGGACACCTCGTGGTGCCCGGAGCCAAAGGGTTCGTCCGCGAGCACAGAAAGCTCGCGGCCGAGTAGGTCATAGACGGTCAGCCGGGCATTGGCCGGGCTAGAGAGCCTGAAGCTCAGCTGAGTGGTCGGGTTAAAAGGATTGGGGTAGTTCTGGTACAATGTTATGCCGCTTAGCACCTCTTCACGTTCGCGCGAGGTCGGTGGCGCCTCGATAGGTCCCTTAGATGACAGGTCTCGCCCTTGTAGACCTGGGTAGTCCGCAGCGTAATGGTATGTTCTGTAGAGCACATTGGCCAAGATGGGATCCGGGTTCGGATCGTTGGGAATAAAAGTGGGGATGGGCTCGTCACGGGCCAGAGGCCCGTGGCGTTCGACCGGGTTAACGTACTCCCATACCTTATCATCATCAGAGTCAATCTCAAAGATCCGGCCATTCATCCCTTCTAGTATCACAGTGTTGCCATTTGCAAGGCGCTGCATCCCCGATGTGATTTGGGAGAAGAAGCTGGGTCCTTCCTGGTAGTTCCAGATGTCGATCGGCGGCTCGAATGCTCCGTCAGGAGTCAGGTTAAAGAATATGTTACCATCATAGTCGACGTAGTAGGGCAGTGCGAGCTCGTGCACTATGGAATACGCTGGTGCAGGGCGCCCGCGCCCGTTATTGAACACCATGATGTTGCCTTCCCCAGGAAGACCGGCGTCGATCCAGTGCGGCGAATGACAGAAAAAGAATATGCGATTTGCGGGGCCACCCTGGTCGTACATCTCCGGGTTACCGAACCGATACATCAAATCGCCCTTGGAGCCCTGTGCTTCCGCCGTGGTGGTCTTACGATTGATGACCCAGACTTCGTTGAAATTGCCAGCGCTCACCATTATCAGGTTGAGGTCTGCGTTGTAGTCCATGCCGTTGAAGTGCATCCACGACCCTCCGGTCCCTGTGTTGACATCGATGCGCCACGGATTGTCCTTGATCGCTCCGTAGTTGGGTTTGGCCGGGTCGTGGTCCTGTACCAGATGGTCAAAGACACGCCATTCCCACACGATTTCCGCAGAGTCGGGTGGCAGGGGTTTGAATTCTATGATCCGTTCGGTCCAAAGCGTAGTGTCTGTGGTCAGGGCGGTTGTGTCGTATCCGACGGCATGAAGCTCAGTGGCGTTCATCCGCTCCCACGCTGTTGCCAGCACGTTGCCGTTGGGCATCGGTACGATATCGTGGTGCAGCATCACCTTGGGAGTAACGTAATCGTACTGCCACACCACGGTGCCGTCCCAATCGATTTCCTGGAGGCGTCCTCCCTGTCCGCCCTGCACCACCCAAGAGTCTGTAGTGGTGGTGGCCCGCAGCAGGTTCCCGTTGGGCAACAGGTGTAACCCGGTGCCCAGCAGTCGATCGTGGTCCCAGCGGTGCACCATGTCCCCGTACTCATTGATTAGGTACGTGACGGGATATAGGATCGGCTCAAATAGGGTGTATCCGCCTGCCCGGCCTTCGTCATGCTGAAATATTCCCACGGTGCGCACCTGACCGTGGACCAGTGCTGTGGTGGTGATCCAACTCAGGATCAGAAGGGCAATCGTTCGCATCGTGAGCGTTGCAATTCTGGTGGAAAGGGTAGTTGGCTTAGCCCAAGAAGCCGAGGTGGGGTCCTACAGAAGGGTTCACTGATTGGGCGGATAGAGCGGCATGCGCTCGATTCGGTGAAAGGTGATGCCCCAGGCGGCATTAGCTGCGCGCACCTCAAACTCGAGTAACACGTCGCGGCTGTTAACATCCACTTCCATAGCTTTGCCGACCGGAGTGGCGCCGGACCATGCAGCGCCAGGCATAAAGACAATGTTATCTTGATTGGGGTGGTAGTCCACGTCGGAAACAATGTGGGAATACGTTGCAATGCCGCGCGCTTTGCCGTACTCCCACACCTGGCGGACCGTCATGTTGGCTTCATCAATCCGATACACCACCGCGCGGCTGTAGCGCGGAGACGATTCGCTAAAGTGGCGCGCATGTCCGTTGTCGAACACCAGAAGGTCACCGTTTGGAAGCAGTTTTGGTGCATGCTGATACCAGGGCCAGTCAAAGTCCGGGTGGGCCATAAAACCTTCCACCACGTCCGTCACCGTGATCGGTGAATCCGTGGCATCCAGCGGTGTGAGCAGCTTCTGATTCAGATTCTCGCCGTTTCCGGCTGTGCCCCAGCCTGTGTGTGGTGCCAGAATCCATACCACCTCGTTTTGGCGTGTAAGCCGGACGACGCCCTGCACGCGTCCACTGACGATAATCTCATCTGTGACCGCATCATACGCCAGCCCGTTCGCGTGAAACCAGTCGCGGGAGCTGGGGTCCATCGTGCGTCGGGTCATGTCCAACGATTCGCGCAGGTCCCATTTATTGACAATATCGCCATTGGTGCGGCCGATTTCTATGATCTGATCTTCAATCGTGGCCAAGCCTTGCTGGTTCACGGTAGCCAGGAGGTTGCCTCCAGGCGTCATCTCAAGCACATTATGGTGAAATGTGTATCCCGGTATCGGCCACTCGTTCACAACATACCCCAGCATGTCGATTTCGTAGATGCGCCCGCTGTTGCCGTCGCCGAAGTAGAGGTTACCATTGGCCAGCCGTTCAATGCCCACATCGTAAAACAGCTGATTGAGCGTCTTGTGTTCGCCGAAGTCGGCGTACCATCGAACCGACCCGTCTGCGTCTGTTATTACCGGTGTCATTGGCAGAAAGTCGCCTGTCACTCCAAAGTAGCTGATGAGGTTCATCCCCGGTAGGTATCCTGGACGCTTGACGTCGATCCTCACAGTCGGCATGCCTGGGGCCATCGGATCGGTCGTCACTGTCCGGGTGACCGAACCCAGATCTTCCCCGGATGCGTCAAAAAGAAGGAATGTTACCTCGTTATCTGTGGAGGGATATAGTCCCAGGATAGGCAGCGCATGTGTTCGGGCAGCCTTGTCGAATCGGTGGCGCACGTCTGCGGCGCCAGAGGTGCGTCCTTGGATATACACCTCCACCTGCACAGGCCGGGTGGCTTCCAGGGTAGCCTGTGCTGCCAGCGGCACAAAGCCGGACGGATTCAGCACCACATCCAACCGGTTCACTACAGCTTCGCCGCTTGGCGGCGGTACCGGCGCATTGTCACACGCAGCGACTGCTATAGCGAGAGCCGCGCAAAGCGGAAGGAATCTGGATGATGGTTTAAACATCAGAGGATAACGTACATGGTGGTGCGGACCTCCTGGTCGAACCGATCAGGCCGTATGGCCTAGCGGCGCCGTACGCTGGTGCCACAAGAATATGTGCCCCTGAATCGGCGCATACAAGCCTCCCCAAGAGTCCGAAATTATCGAGAGAACTTCCTGCAAAGTTAGTGCTGCAACGCTGTAATCCAAAGTCCAACACCGTTCCCCTGAACACTTCAGAAGAAGATAATGGATTGTGTCTCGTGGATGGGTTTAGCAGCGTGAGCAGCGCCTGCACTAGGCGCAGGTGTATCTGCTGCCGATCTGCGCGCGGCATTGAGGGTGTCACGGGAATTCGGTCGGCAGGCATGGCGGGTGCCTCCCGATCGTCAATGCAGCATAGTATCTTGTTTTGGTGAGGGCGGATTCGTTTTCCGTCGGTGAATGGCTGCCCAGCCGGTGCACATGGCGATCTCTAAGCGAAGGGGGTGACGCCAAGTGCAATGGTCTGAGGAACGAGTCACCTTGCTGCATTTAACCCGCAATCAACCCGGCTTACACCGTTACCGACATGGCTGCAGCCCCATCTAAGATCATTCCGCAAAACTGTATCGGTCTGCTTCTTGTTGCGCTGATCGCGGCGCTATGTCTGGGTGCTATGGCTGCTGGAGACGCGGCTGACCGCCAGAGTGCACCCCCGAACATTATCGTCATCCTGGCTGACGACTTGGGCTACGGAGACCTTGGCGCTTACGGTCAGAAGAAGATCAGAACACCCAGGTTGGATGAGATGGCCAGCGAAGGGATGCGTTTCACAGAATTCTATGCCGGACACACCGTGTGTGCGCCCTCGCGGGTAGCGTTACTGACAGGGGCGGACATGGCGCACTCCCATACGCGATCGAACCGGGGCCCAGGGTTGCTTGAAGACGATAGCACTATCGCCGAGGTCCTCAAGCAGGCCGGTTATGCCACCGGCGTATTTGGCAAGTGGGGTTTCGGCGACACGTTGGCAGGGGCGCCCGACCGACAGGGTTTTGATGAGTTTCTAGGATACTTGGGCCATGTGCATGCCCATTCCTACTACACCGACCACCTTTTCGCCATTCGGAACGGCCGCACGGTCAAGATTGCCACCGATACGACCGAGTATGTCCATGACCGTTTCACTGAGGAGGCACTGGATTTTATTGAGAGGAATCAAGAGCGCCCATTCTTCTTGTATCTCCCGTTCGCATTGGTCCATGCCGAGCTTCTGGTCCCCGATGACGCGATGGCACCGTACCAGGACACGTCAGGAAAAAGCCTTCTTCTCCCCGAAAAGCCGTTTCCATGCTGTGGCGTGATCGGCACCTACAGGGCGCAGCCGCAGCCACATGCCGCCTTTGCTGGCATGGTGTCGAGGCTTGACCGTGAGGTGGGCCGCATCCTTGACCGGGTGCGTGACTTGGGGCTTGGGGACAACACCGTGGTTCTCTTCACAAGCGACAATGGCCCTCATGTAGAGGGTGGAGCGGATCCCGGCTTTTTTGAGAGTAATGGTCCGCTGCGTGGGCTCAAGAGGGACCTTTACGAGGGAGGCATCCGGGTACCCATGATAGCCTGGGGACCCGGCCATGTGGCTGGTGGCGTAGTTAGCGATCACCCGTGGGGTTCTTGGGATTTTCTGGCCACCTTTGCCGACTTAGCGGGCGTGTCGGCGCCGAAGACCAACGGGCTCTCGATGGTGAATCTCTTGGCGGGGCAGGGCGACGTGCCGCTGCATGAGTACTTTTATTGGGAGTTTGACAATCAGTGGGGCGGTCATTTCGTGCAGGCTGTGCGCCGCGGTAAATGGAAGCTGTTGCGTTTTCAAGACTCCGAGCGCTCTTGGGTGGAGCTGTATGACCTGCATCGCGATGTCGGCGAGTACAACGATCTAGCGGCTCGTTACCCGGATGTGGTCCTGAGCCTGGAGCAGCTTATCAATCGCGTGCGCACCGACCCATGACGGTCGACTGATACGCATGCAAACCGCCGCGCAACGATGTACTTTGGAGATGCCCACGGGAGTCAGGTATCGCGCCTGTAGTCGCTGCGGCCGCGGTGGCGCTACCGGACTTACGAGCGAGAGCCGTATATTTGTCTACATGACTTTGGTCCTGTGAGCGTTAAGAAAATCAGTCCGACAGATATTTGCTTGTGATGCATTTGATTGGACGGACAACCGAGCATACCTTCAACGAGGGGTTGGGCGAGGCATTGCGTGGCACCACTGTGCGATGGGGGATGGCTCCAGAACGCGTCATGGTCGAGAGGATGGACCTGGTACCGAAATCGGCGCAGCGGCCAGACATTCTCGTTGCGGATTCATTTGTACCTCCCGTTGTCATCGAGAGCTCATTCGATGCGCGCGATGCCCGCACGGATGCCGTTAGTAGGCTGGGGATGCAACTTGCGGAGGGTTGGGGCACTGTTCGGACAGCCATCTCGCTTCATATTCCCACTCGGTTCCGACGCCTTTCCCTCTCCCAGATTGCAAGGTCACTTCGAGATGGGGATCCATTCCAGTACGCCTTGCATCAGCGGCCTCAGAGATTCGTTGCGGGTTCGGCGCCGTTGTTGTTTGAGTGGCCCGAAGCTGGATTCCTACCAGGCACGGTTTACGATCTTTCTGCCTTTGTATCCGGGTCGGCAGTACCGCAGGAGGACATTGAGATCGTAGCGGACGAAGTAGCGGAGTTTGTTAAGGGTGGCGCCGCGATTTTGGAGCGATCCCTGACCTGCTCGCACCGTGATCGAATCAAAACAATCGTACGGCAGGGGACGGTTTTGGCTGGGCTCCAGACTTCCATGGTCGTCTGGCTCAATGCGCTTCTGACCCAGAATCACCTAGCGAACAGAGACGGCGCGACTTTCCCGGCACTGATGCTGGGCCGCGCCCCCTCCGCAGTGCAGCAACTCAAACATTGGAGAAGCCTGACCACGACCAACTGGCATTCCATCTTTCAACCAGCGATAACCACCTTGCAAATATGCGCGGAGGGTAGCCTTACAGCAACGACGGATGCCCTTCGTAAACTGCTTTACGCCGTAAGTAAGATTGAAGGAGCTCGCCTGGGGAGGCACATCAACGTTGGTGCGGAATTGTTCCCAAAGCTGAGCGCAGATCGTAAGCAGGCTGCCGCATTCTATACCCAAGCAGCCACGGCAGAATTACTTGCCACATTGACCATATTACGAGACGGCATTGATCAGCAGGATTGGGCCAACGGACAGCTGCTGCGCAATAGACGGCTTGTTGACCTTGCCTGTGGAACAGGCACGTTACTTAGGACTGGCTATCGTCGTATCGCTGCATTTCATGAGCAGTTAGGAGGCAGCGAAGAATCCACGCGGATCCTGCACCGCGATGCAATGGAGTATGGGCTTGTGGGCGTAGATATCAGCCCCATTGCTGCCCATCTGACTACGTCGTCCCTTGCGGCACTGGGTCCAGGGGAGCCATATGGCAATACTCAGATTGGATGGGCGGAAGTTGGTACCCCTAAGGCTCTCACGGGGTCGTTGGAGTACTTCGCTTCTAACGGAGTGCCTAATATGTTCGATCGGGTTGCAGAACCTTCTGTGGGGCAGGCCCACGAGGAACAGCCTATCCGTGTTCCAGACGGTGGTGCATACTGGGTTCTTATGAATCCTCCCTATTCTCGGACTCGTGGAGGCCAAGCGACATTTGACGTAGCGGGCCTTACGGATGTCGAGCGTAAGGCATGCCAGAACCGCTGGAAACATCTGGTGCGCAACGAGCCGGTCGATAATAAGGCAGGCATGGCGCCATCATTTCTTGCGCTTGCGAAGAAGAAGGTGAAGATAGGGGGACGCATCGGATTTGTGTTGCCGTTGACAGCAGCGATGGCAAAATCTTGGGCTAAGACGCGCCAGATGGTCGAAGAATACTTTGAGAGCATCATCGTTGTAGTAGTAGCTGCGGGTAAGGCCTTGGGCAAGAAAGCCTTATCAGCAGATACTGGTATGGAAGAAATGCTGCTGGTTGGTACCCGGAGGGCCTGGACAAGAAATGGGGGGGGGGGACTTCCTACCATTTAAGCAAAGCCATTTCAGGGAAAAAGTGGGGCTCAGAGGCCAATCGGGTCATCCGTGACCGGGGTCTTGATCTGGGCACACGGGCTGGATGCTCGGTGCCTGGTGGAAGCGGTCAAGGCCATATGGAGAAGGGTGTATAGGGAGACGTAGCGAGTGACCGGGTCGGCAGATTGACGCGCAATGTCTGCAGTTGGAAAACTCGGCACAGGTCCACCGCTGGATGACGCTGGCACTCATGTTTCCAGAACCCAAACGGAAGATTATCCCCAACCACCAACACCTACCCACGCTCCAAAAGGCGCTTTTGGATGCTAGGACCCGACTACGAAGCCCCAGAATCCCCTTTTTGCCCTCTTCCAACTAATGGCGGTCCACCTACCGACATAGGCAAACCGCCTAGGCTTTGCTGCGACACGGTTCGCGGTATGCCCAAGCTGTCCTCACCTATCAGAATCATTCACACAGCAGAGCGCTTGCGGGCAATGGCAGAGAAAGTGGGCACCCAGCGTACAGCGGGCAGCCACAAGGTGCTAAGCGGTCGTGCACTTGTGTCCTACCTGGCCACGCTTTCAAGCTGGACGTAAAGGCGTGCTCCAGGACATCGGCAGCGCCATGCATGGTGCTCGGCCAAGAGATACCGATGCAGACCCACGCCATTTAGCTGCTACAAGTGAAGATCCAACAGGACCGCTACATCGGAACACTTAGCAACAAGGCCTCCGCTTACAGATCGCGGTAGCGTATCAAAACGTTATGTTGATTACGGTATTACATGATAGACATATCTTCTACATGTGAGAATGCCACGTGCAGGCTCCTTTTCCGCGTCATCCGTTTGCGTGAGCTGCCGCTACCCGGTCTGGATCAAAGACGGTGGCATTTCGCAGCATGGCACACGCAACAAGCAGTAATCGGTCTCCTACGGTGCGCAGTGCTCGGCCGTGTGAATGGCCGCGGGCGCGCAAGGCTCTGTACCTTGCTTTGCTTACGGGATCCCGCTGGGCGGCCACTCTACTCCAATGGTAGACTGCGTTTACCAGGCGGTTGTGACAAGCCCGGCGGCGGACGACGTATCGCTTCTTTCCAGATCGTCGGGTAACCGGCGCAACGCCGCATAAGCAGCGGAGAGCTCGATAATCCCGAGCTTGCAGTGCACCAGACGCTTCGGAAAGCAGGGTGGCAAGGACTACGGGACCAACGCCCGGCAGCGAGGCGAGAATGGTAGCATCCGGCAAAGTATCGGGCTTTTGCGGCGTGGACTCGTCATCGGCGGGCTCGGCACAGGCCTTGAGTGAATCAAGTATGGCTTCAATCTTCCTCTCTACCGCGGTCAACTCCTTTCTAATCAGGTCGACCCTCCGTACGAGTGAACCGATATAGGAGGTTGCAGACGCCGTAACTCCCTCAGGTACGGTAAGAGGTTTGGACCGAAGGATGTCGATAACCTGCTTTGCTGTGAAGCGTCGGATGCGGTGCTTTTTGAGAAGATTAGCCACGGTGGACACCCTTATGCGGCGGGCCCGCTTAGGCGTGGGCGCACGATCCCAGAGCTCCAAGACCCAGGCGGCAGAAAGATCTACTTTGAGTTCAAGGAACTGCGGGTAATAGCGCCAGAGCTGCTGACGGATCTGGTTGGTCAGCCTGGTACGCTCCTTTTTGAGGTCCTCGGCCCTGCGCGAGCAATCGCGAAGCTCAATAACGGTGTCATCGAGTGGGGCGGTCCGCCGCAGACACTCGGGATCCGTACGAATGGCGCTGGCCAATACACGAGCGTCGCGGCGATCATCCTTGGCGCCCGCAGGGGAAAAACGATCCCGGAAGCGGTCCAATTGCTTTGGATTGATGGAAAAGACCTGAAATCCGCGATCATGCAAGCTATCGACGACCGGGCCGTGCGGAACCTCGATGGCGACCGCAATAAAGCGTGCCGCAACAGACACGCAGCTGAGGATCCAGTCAATGAGCTGGCAAAGCCCATCGCCAGAGTGAGGGAAGGCCCTTTCACCGAGGACCGTGCCGTCAGATGCGAGAATACAGGCCTGATGGGACGTCGAGCCCCAGTCAATGCCCACGAAAAAGGTCGGTTGAGGATGAGTAGCCATGGGATGTGTGCGTCTGGTTGACGGAAAATGACGGTGGCGAGTCGCTGCGACGTTCCATCAGTCCCTGTATCGGCGCTCAAAGGCACAGACTTCCTTCGGGAGGTGTATCACAGCACTCTCTGGGGCACACCTCCCCCCCAGGCATTCAAGACAGCAAGGGGCAATTGGTACTCCCAGAGAGTTGACTCGCCGTGATGCGACGCTCAGCGAAGTGCACCGCATTCAGTGATCAAAGGCTGGGCTGGCCAAGCCCAGGACATCATCAGGCAACCTCGGTTGCTAAGATCTCCACCTCAGTGATCACCTTCAGGATGCACACCAAAAGCGTCACGTACAAGATACAGGGGGCAACCGAGCCAGTCGGGCATCCACTTTGTTACTCTGTACGATTCCCCCACGCGTGTCGGGACGGCCGGCGAGATCGGCCGCGCAATTCTGAGCCAAGTTGAGTCTCTTCAGATCTCTGGACGCAGTGCGCCCATTACCGTGGGCGAAGCAGAGATTGGGCAGGTCTTGCTATTTGACACGGGCATGAAGGGCGCACCGTGGAGCCCCGCGGGCGTGGTTTGGCCGAGCCTCGTGGCGGCCGCACTAGCACTGTGTACGGGCGAGATCGCATACGAGGGCTTCCACGAATCCTTGGGCATTAAAATGTTGCCCATGGAGCAGATATTTGGCGTAGGTCCAACGCACCACATTATCGGTCATATGCGTGGTTGCGGCCCGATCGGAGCTTTTGAGTTCATCGAACTAGGTGGTCCGCAGGATATTGTCGGACCAGACCGCGCGCTTTGGAGAGCGAATAGCCGAAAGCAGACAACGCTAAGAATTGGCCCGACGCATAAGGGTAGCCCGGTGGCGGAAGACGTCAAAGTGCAGGCTATGCGCAATCAAAAGAGTACGCTTTTATATGCACGCAACATGAGCTGGACTTCGCAGCGGCTATTGGCGGCGACGACTGGCAGATCGGTCATGGGTGGTAGTGCATGGACAACTCTGAGTCATTCTGATCCTCGAGTTCTTAAGGCGTACGCGCTGTGGGCCAATTCTACACTTGGCATGCTTGTGCACTGGACGCAGGGCCAGCGTACCCACGCCGGTCGTTCCAGGACACAGATCAAGGCGCTCCAGCGAATACCGAGCCCGTTTCTGGACGCGCTGCCCCCAGACCGGCTGAATCAGGCGGCAGCACAGTTTGATGCGTTAGCACAACGTCCGCTGCGCCCGGCATGTCAGGCGCACGTGGATGAATCCAGGCAGGCTATTGACCGCGCCGTCTTTTCCCTGCTGAGCATAAGTGAGGCAGGCCAGCGCGTGATTGATACACTAAGATGGCTGTGGTGCAACGAGCCGTCCGTCCATGGATCGAACAAGGCCGCGATGCGGCTCCTGAGCTACGCGATGTCAGCATGAGGCTTCAGCGCGCCGATTATGAAGCGAAAAGCCAGCGGCTGATTGACGCGTACCAGGAAAGGCTGCTCAGCCTGGAGGAGTTACGTGAGCGCACTGGCCCGTTACGTACGCGGCAGCGGGCGATGGCCTCCGAGCTGAACGCGCTGCAGGCCCGGGAGCTGGACCGTTCGACCTCCCTGATGCTTGCCGAAAGTGTGCAGTAGCTCATGGCGCGCATATCCGAAGGCGAAAACGCCCTGTCCATCACGAGCGGCAGCAACGGATTCGACTGCTCGTTAGCGAAGTACACATGGGTAAGGTCGACGTTACGGTGTGCTATTGCAGACCGCTGGCACCTTCAGCCGATCACCATGCCGCGCCATGGTCCAAGCCGGCATTGCACTCGAGCGGCAGCACCACGGACTCGTTGATTCCACGTTGTGTACTTCGCCTGCATAAAATGCGCTCTTCGGGCGGTTTCGATGCTGCAGCGACCTTTGATTCGCTTACTGCTGCGCTCACGCAGCTAGGCCCAGAGGGCACGATGGCTGTTATGTGGCAGCGTGTGGAGCTGCCGCCCCCATTGCGGTCGCAGCGCCTTCGACAGCGGGTTGCGAGGGAGCGCGCTAAGGACAGTCTCCGTGTCACAACCCTCGAGCCGAAGGTATGAGCATATATCAGAGCGCGGGTCAAGCGTTCTGCTGGGCGTGCTATTACGGAGTGTCAGAGCGCCGTAAAAGAGCGCACGAATACTCTGCGTGCAACGCGCGATGCGCTGGAGCGGGCCACGCCGGAGCGAGTGCACGCACTGTCCAAGGAGCAACGTGCAGCGCTGCGCGCCTTTGAGTGCTCCCGGGAGCGAGCCCGCGAGGTTGCAGACACCGGGCTCGGGCATTGAGGGGAACAGCCACAAGGGGAGTCGACCGAAGGAGCCGGGGAAAAGCGTCGCGCTCAGCCCCACTCAGACACACAGCGCCCGCGGTAGCTAAACCGTATGTGCTCCGTGATGACTTGATTACGCCAGCTACAGGAGTGATTGTGGGTATCGGCAGTAAGGGACCCGAGCAAGACATTTGCTGCAGGCTTGGAACATCCACCATTAGCCCTGGTACAACACTATTGTTGACAACAATCGTGACATCTGCAAGTATCAATGAGATCGTAACCCTAAACAAGGAGATGTCCATGAGAATATCCACTGGCCGCTGGGTAAGCGGCAACGACTTCTTTGATCGCGAGAACGAATTGACGATTCTGTCAAAGCTAGTTCGCGACGGTAACCACGTATTGGTGACCGGGCAGCGGCGCATGGGAAAGACTAGCGTGATTCAGGAATTAGGGCAGCGACTCGAGGCTCAGGGTTGGAACTTTTTTTTCACCGATGCGGAAGCTGCGACCTGCGAGGAAGACGTAATTGCAGATGTCGCACAGGCCGCACAGCGGATTGCTTCCTCCAAGTCGCACCATTTCTCCAAGGTTGGAAGCTGGTTCCTTGACTGCATTGAGGAGGTTAGTGTTTATCGCGTTAGAGCCAAGCTCAGGGCTGGCCTGACGACTGGAAACTGGCGGCGGCACGGGAAGGAACTGCTACTCGCTTGCGCCGCACAGGACAAACCAAGTCTCCTCGTGATCGACGAGTTACCAATCTTTCTAAAGCGCATGCTTAGGGAGTCGGGGGAATCGGAAAGCAAACAACGGGTCGAAACATTTCTGAGTTGGTTGCGCCAAGCACTCCAAAGTATCAACAGCAGATCGCTGGTTGTCATCGTCTCGGGTAGTATCGGACTTCAGCCTCTCGTGTGGCGCCTCGGCATCTCTGATCGTATCAACTATCTTCATCCCTTCCGCGTGGGGCCATGGGACCGTGATACTAGCATCCAGTGCTTTCATCGTCTCGCAGAAACCTGCCAACTTCAGGTTGAGGACGGCGTGGCAGCCGCTGTATACGATAAGCTTGGCATCGGCATCCCGCACCATGTACAGTCCTTCTTCGCGCGGCTGTACGAGTATACCATGCTGGGGCGAGACCGAGTGACAGTGGAAGATGTCGACTTAGTGTATCAGAACTCACTCTTAGGCCCGCCGGGGCAGATGGACCTCCGTCATTATGAGAGCCGCCTTGAGGATGGGTTGGGAGACGATTACACCATCGCCGTAGAAATATTGGCTGCAGCGGCTCTTGAGGATGTATTCACGCCGAGCTCACGGCGGCATCTCGAGAAGCTGTTTAACGATGCGCCGGGGCGCATCGCGGAAGTGATCGACATCCTGGTGCACGATGGCTATCTCACAGAGGGAGCCGATGGTTACCGCTATTTGTCACATTTACTCAAAGACTGGTGGGCGGCGCGCTTCCGCGGCCATTACATCCCCCTGGAAAACCGCCGTCCCAACAGCGAACAATAAGGACACCTGCAATGCCCGAAGTAGCTCACCGTACAGTCCGCAAGTTCAATCCAGGGATACTCCAATCTGACGACGAAGTGAGAACGCAGTTCGTGGTCAGAAAGCGTGAGCTCGATGTGGTACTGGAAGTCCTGAGCGGGAACATTGATTCGCTCTCCTGCCAGCATGTGCTGATTGTAGCTCCTCGTGGCTGGGGCAAAACCATGCTACTGGCTCGCGTCGCTGCAGAGTTGCGGACAGCCGCTGAATTCTCTGGGTGCCTGTTGCCTGTCCGGTTCATGGAGGAGAGCCAAGAGATCTTCAATATAGCCGACTTCTGGTTAGAGACACTGTTTCATCTTGCTACGGAGATCGCTACGCGAAATTCCGATTTTGCACGAGAACTACGCGATACGCACGCCTGCCTGAGTACTCGATGGCGTGAGCAGTCGCTTGCAGAGAACGCTTGTGCGGCGGTTCTGGATGCTGCGGATTACTTGAACAAAAAGCTCGTGCTCATGGTTGAGAACCTGCAGTCGCTCAGCATGGATGTGAGTAAGGATTTCGGCTGGAAGTTGCGCAAAATGCTGCAGATGGAGCCCAAGATCATGCTGCTAGTCTCGGCCACCAGTCGCTTCAAGGGTCTGGACGACGCTAGCCATCCATTCTTCGAGCTTTTTCGGACCATCTACCTAGACCCACTGGGTACTGAAGAATGTCGCCGCTTGTGGAAGGTGGTTAGCGGCGATGCCGTGACCATGCGCGAAATGAGGCCACTTGAAATCCTGACTGGTGGCAGTCCACGCTTACTAGTCACCATGGGTGGGTTAGCGCAGAATTGGTCGCTGCGTCGATTGATGAAAGATATGGTAACGCTGATTGACGACCATACCGATTATTTCCGTAGTTATCTTGAGGGCATTGGGAAGACAGAGCGGCGGGTCTATATCGCGTTGCTTGATCTATGGCGATTGTCGACACCTAGCGAGGTCGCGGCGCGGGCTCGCATGGATATCCGAACAGTGTCAACTATGCTTGGACGACTGGTCACCCGTGGCGCGGTGATCTGGGAAGGTGGAGGCAATAAGCGTCTGTATACCGCTTCAGAACGACTCTACTGCATCTACTACAAGCTACGGCGTGAACGCGGTGAGGCGGCTGTCGTGCGAAATCTGATCCATTTCATGGCGGCATTCTACAGCAAGGCCGAGTTTACCGAGGGATCATGCTGGTTGGGCTTGGAAGAGCCGCTTTCGACGACCTTTCTCGAAGGAATGAAGCAGGCGCGGGCCGGGTTGCCAGTAACTGACAGTGACTGCTCTTGCATGGCGCATCTACGTGTTGAGAAACTGTTACATGGTCACACCGGCTCCTTTGCTCGCGCTGTTGCGGTAGCAGGCGGCACCGAATCGCAGGAGCAACCCTTGCAGGAGATTGTCGATGCATTCAACGCGAAAGCATACGAGAAAGTAATCGAGGCTGCGAAGAAAGTATTTGCCGCTCATGGCGCAGATTGGCCTCGAGTGCTGAAGGCTAGCATTGCGCGAGCATTTAATGAGAATGCCATAGCACACGAGCATCTCGGAGACTTGGAGGGGGCGATCAGGACATACGACGAGGCGGTTGAACGCTTTGGCAGCAGCAATGCAAAGGCTCTACAGCATCCGATTGCCATGGCGTTGCTCGGCAGGGGGCATGTTCGACACAAGCGTGGAGACTTAGAGGGGGCGATCAGGGCGTACCACGAGGTGATTGCACGCTTTGGCAGCAGCAATGCAAAGGCTCTGCAGCATCCGGTTGCCATGGCGTTAATCAGCAAGGGACATGTTCAGCGATATCTCGGAGACTTGGAGGGAGCGATCAGGGCGTACGACGAGGTGGTTGTACGCATTGGCAGCAGCGATGCAAAGACTCAGCAGATCCAAGTCGCCAATGCGTTGCTATACAAAGGCGCGATACAACTCATGATCGATCGTCCAAAGGCTACTCTACATACATGCACAGAGATCACACGGAGGCTTCGCTCCTTGACGGGAGGACAGCACAACAACCTCAGGTGGCGAGTATTGTATTTGCGAGCAAGGGCACTACTAGCTCAAGGCAAACTGAAGGTGGCTATGGGTGTGTTTCGTTCTGCGTATACGGTCTTCGTTCATAGCGACGACGCAATGATGCGCCAGATACTGGAGTTTGTCACGTTCTTGATTAAAGCCGGTGCCTCGGCACATGACGTAGTCGACATTCTTGCAAGCGACAAGGCAAAATCGGAGACGCTTGTCCCCCTCGTCGTAGCCCTACGCCAGTATGCTGGCGAAATGGTCCGTGAATCGGCCGAGGTGCTCCAGGTTGCGAAGGATCTCCTAGATGATTTGGGGCTGAGCACGTAGGATTGGGCGCTAGGTGTTGACCGCTTTAGGCCTCTGTGTGCCTAAAACTTGTGCGACGCTTTCCGATCTTAGCTTAAGCAAGGTTTCGGCCAGCCGCATCGCCTTTAAAGGCCGCGCGGCTGCGGTCCACTAAGTCAGTTACTACCCCGTGCTCAGGCGCATCCCGAGTCAGCGTCTGGACGCGATGCCCCCGAACCTGCTAAATCTGGCGTAAAAGCGGTTTGATCATTTAGCGCTGCGTCCGCTGCTCCCAGCATGCTAGGCGCACGCAGATGGCGCAAGGAAGGCGATTGACCGCGTCGTCTTTTCCCTGCCGGGCATAAGTGAGGCTGGCCAGTTCGTGGTTGATTACGCTAAGATGGTTGTGGTGCAACGAGTCGTCTGTCCATGGATCGACCAAGGCCGTGATGTGGCTCCTGGTAATGCCAGCATGAGGATGGAACGGATTTTGGGCTGCACCTGATGGCGGTGCACTCCGCGCCGAATCTTAGCTATTTATTGCGCATCGCAGTGTGCCGAGCGCAGAATTGTCTTCTGATTGTGCCTTGGGGCGCCCGTGCCGAGGGTTTCCATGAATACGCGTCTCGTAACACCAGAGGAGTTGTCGAAGCCGATCTCCATTTCCAGTCCACGACATCGTGTACGCCCAAACATGCGCATCGGGCGCCACTCGCGTATGGGGTTCAGGCGATTCGTAAGACCAATGCAGGAGCGCATCAGGGAATGACCTGGGCAATGGCCGACAACGATCGAAGGACTAGACCAAGGCATCGCCAAAGACTCGTCGTTTCCGCATAGCGCTGCCTTCAGGCATGCCATGTCGCAACAGTCAATACGAGGGACAAGGTTTGCGCGCCGCCCTAATAATGTGAGCCAAGATCTCGTTGACGGGGCGGTGGAGCCAAGGGGAATCGAACCCCTGACCTCTTGAATGCCATTCAAGCGCTCTGCCGTCTGAGCTATGGCCCCGAAGCTGTATCAACCCGAGTACCCTCAGTAAGATCCCGTGCGGACCCAGGCTGCGCAGCGCTGCGTTTGACGGGCGCGCGAAGCGGACGGAGCGGCAGTGCTGGCGCCTTGCTGCCACGGCTGGCAGTGACCACCTACAACAGTGGACCCATGGGGCGAAAAATTCAGGTCTACAAATTTGGCGGCACCTCGGTAAGCTCTGCCAAACGCATTCGCGACGTGGTATCCCTCATTCAGGACCGAGAACCAGGTGTCCAGCCTGTGGTGGTGGTTTCAGCTCTCGGAGGCGTCACAGATACGCTCTTGGAAGCGGCCAATGATGCCGTTCGCAACGGAGAGATCTACCAAAGTGCGCCCGGCCTCTTGCGCAGCCGGCATCGGGACGCGGCCCGGCATCTGGCCCTGACCGAAGAACGGCCGAGCCTTGATGCTCGCCTGGACCGTCTTTGGGACCTGCTGACTGGTTGGCTTACTGGTATCGCACTGTTAGGTGAATGCACCATGCGTACCAGAGATGCGCTCGTCAGCCTCGGAGAACGCGCATCCGCACCGCTTATAGCAGCGGCACTGCGGGCGGCTGGCGAGGTGGCCAGTGTCGTGGACGCGCGTGAAATTATCCGCACCGATCGGACTTATGGCGAGGCAAGAGTGGATTTTGAAGCATCCGCGCACCTTATTCAGCAGCGGATGTGCAGCCTGCCCGTATGGCACATCGCCGTGGTAACAGGATTCATTGCGAGCACAACAGATGGTCATACCACTACACTTGGGCGGTCTGGCAGCGACTATACGGCAACAATCATTGGAGGCGCGCTCAGGGCGGAGCGCGTAGTGATCTGGACCGATGTGGATGGCGTGCACAGCGCCGATCCGCGTGATGTGCCTGAAGCCTTCCCCCTCGCCAAACTCAGCTACACCGAAGCGGCCGAAATGGCGTACTTCGGTGCTCGCGTGCTGCACCCGCGCACCATGCGCCCGTTGCAGGAGGCCAGCATACCGTTGTTCATAAAGAACTCGTTGAATCCCGAGGCCGCTGGCACGCTCATTTCTGCTCACTCCACCAAGGTGGGGTTGCGCGTCAAGGCCATCTCCACGATCCGATCCGTAGCCGCCGTGATGATCGAAGGCGGTGGGATGATAGGCGTGCCAGGCATTGCGGCGCGCGTCTTTGTGGCCCTGGCGCAGAGCGAAGTGAACGTGCTCATGATTGCGCAGGCATCCAGTGAGCAGAGCATCTGCCTGGTCGTACGCCAAGAGGACGCCGCTAAGGCCGTGGACATCCTGTCTAACGAATTTGCAGCCGAGAGGCGGCGCAGCGATGTAAATGCCATCTTCGCTATCTCTGACTGCGCAGTGGTATCGGCCGTTGGTGACCATATGCGGCTTCACCCGGGTCTGGCTGGGCGTATGTTTTCTACGCTTGGGCGCAGCCGGGTAAACGTCCTTTCCATCGCCCAGGGGGCGGCGGAAACCAACATCTCGGCAGTGGTGCGCGATGACGAAGTGCGCAGGGCGGTGCGCGCGCTCCATGAAGCCTTCCCGCTGGCACGGTTGCGCGCGCATGTATGTCTCTTAGGGCCCGGACGTGTTGGGACCCGGCTGCTGCAGATCATGAATGACCAGCACGAGAATCTGCTAGAGTCGGTGCGCCTCAATCTTAAGCTGGTGGGCGTGGCCAACTCCAGTCGCATGGTCTGGAGCGCTGACGGCATAGAAAAGTGTCACGCTATGGACGCGCTCAGGCAAGGACGCCCAGCGAACCTGGATTGGTTGGCGGAGCAGCTCGGTGCCAGCCGCCTGGAACGCCTGATTGTGGTGGATACCACAGCATCTGCAGAGGTGGCAGCATGCTATCCAGAATTCCTTGAAATGGGGTTTGGCATAGTGACGGCAAACAAGCTGGCCAACACGCGCGAGATGCCCTTCTACCGGCGGCTGCAGCGGATTGCATACCGCCGCGAGGTAGCCTATCGGTACGAGACTACGATCGGCGCAGGGCTCCCGGTATTATCTACGCTGCGTGACCTGATTCGATCGGGCGACGAGGTGTACAAGGTTGAAGGCATCTTTTCTGGTACGCTTTCATACATCTTCAATGGTTTGGAGCAGGGCCATCCATTTTCTGAGGTCCTGCGCCGAGCACACAGCCTGGGTTACACAGAGCCTGACCCTAGGGAGGATTTACGCGGAGAAGATTCGGCGCGCAAGCTCATGCTGCTCGCGCGAGAGATGGGCCACGCAGTCGAGCGCTGTGACCTGCAGGTGGAATCTTTGCTACCAGCGGGTCTGGATGATGTAAGCACGGAGGTGTTCATGCGAGAGATAGCCATGATGGATGGAGAATGGAATGTTCGCGTGGAGGCCGCCAGGCGGGACGGAATGCGTCTCCAGTACATGGCCAGTTACGAACGAGGGGCACTTGTGGTGGGGTTGCGAGCCGTGGAGGAGTCGTCGCCGTTTGCACAAATTCCCGGTCGCGACAACATCATCGTGTTCCATACCAAGCGGTACAGTGATACGCCGCTCATCGTTCAAGGCCCAGGCGCCGGTTTGGGCGTGACTGCGGCCGGGCTTCTGGCTGACCTTATCAAGGCAGCGGAACTCATGCCCTGAAGGTCGTCTGCTGGTAGAGACTCGATAATCGGCCGTAGGGGGTGGATCGGATGCCCGCTCTAGATAGCGAACCAAGGCTTGAATGTAACTGAAGGACGCGTTGGTAGGAAGGCTCCTGCCAATCTGGCGCTGCCACGAGGTCCAATGGAAGCAGAGGGCGTATCGTTGCTTGCTGACGGTCAATCGCCATGTGTGCGCGCCTGGAAGAGCGGCACGTCGATGGCATTCCTGGTCCTTGTTGGCTGTTCAATCTGCAGCGCGCTTGAATTACGTTTGTCGGCACAAGCGCAACCGATCGTGAGCAATGATGGATTCGCCGACATCAGTAGTGTATGTGGGTCGGCTTGGACCATACCAGACGATTGCCGTCCCTGGAGACCGTAGCGTAGCTTCTTTTTGCCTATTTCAGGAGCGCGAGAATTGCCCCTATCCCTGAGTGGTCCAGCCCCACGGGGAATCGGCCCAAACGTGAATTGATCCTGAAAACCCATGCACGCAACCGGCATGCTTCCGGCCGTCTGGCATCAGGGCGGCAGATTTCGTAATTTACGTATGGCAAATCTGCGAATTAGGTCAACGCATCTGACATTTCTCAGCGCATAGTTGGCAAGTAATAAGGCGACGCCGCATGCTGACGGCATAATGGGGTCCGAAACGGAGCGGGTCACGCCCGTGAGCATCACGGACGAGATGAAGTCCTCCTACATCGACTATTCGATGTCGGTGATCGTGGGGAGGGCGCTGCCGGATATTCGGGACGGTCTGAAGCCTGCCCACCGCAGGGTGCTGTACGGCATGAGTGAGCTTGGGCTGGCCCCCGGCTCGGCATACAAGAAGAGTGCGCGTATCGTGGGTGAGGTGCTGGGCAAGTACCACCCGCACGGTGATGCCTCGGTGTATGACACCATGGTGCGGATGGCGCAGCCGTTTTCGCTGCGCCACCCGCTGGTGGACGGCCAAGGCAACTTCGGCTCGGTAGACGGGGATTCGGCAGCGGCGATGCGCTACACGGAGGCGCGCCTGACCCGCCTGGCGGCAGCGATGCTGCGCGACCTCAAGGAAGGTACCGTGGACTTTGGGGAGAACTTCGACGGCTCATTGCAGGAGCCGCAGGTGCTTCCGGCTTCCGTACCCAACCTGTTGATCAACGGCGGAGATGGCATCGCCGTCGGCATGGCGACGAAAATTCCGCCGCACAACTTGGGCGAAGTCGTTGATGCCATAGTCGCGTATATCGATGAACCTGAGATCGACACACTGGGCCTGATGGAGTACCTGCCCGGTCCAGACTTTCCGACCGGAGGAATCATCTACGGCTATGCGGGCGTCCAGGCTGCCTACGCCACGGGTCGAGGGCCGATCGTAGTGCGGGCACGCATGCACGAAGAAGAGCTGCGCGGTGACCGTACGGCACTCATCATCTCCGAAATACCCTACCAGGTGAACAAGAGCGCGCTGGTAGAGAAAATCGCGGGCTTGGTGCGCACTAAGCGCCTAGATGAAATCAGTGACCTGCGTGATGAGAGCGATCGAGACGGCATGCGGATCGTCATCGAGCTCAAAAAAGATGCGCATCCCCAAGTGGTGCAAAACAAGCTGTACAAGCACTCCAAGTGTCAGCAGACGTTTGGTGTCAACTTTGTCGCGCTGGTGGGCGGGCGCCCGAAGACCCTCAAATTGAAAGACGCGATCGTTCACTTTGTGAACCATCGCCACGAAGTGGTCCAACGCCGTACCCGGCACCGGCTGAATAAGGCTAGGCAGCGGGCGCATATCTTGGAAGGCCTGACGCGCGCGCTGGACCATCTAGATGCCGTTATCACGATTATCCGCGAATCGGGATCCGCGGACGAGGCACACACGAACCTGATGCGCGGAGTGTATCCTTCGCATCTGACTGAGCAGCAACGAGTCCGGCTGCGCTTACCTGCCCAACCCCCGGGTCACCGAATGGAGCAGTGGCTCTCGGAAGCACAGGCAAGCGCAATCCTCGAGATGCGCCTGCGGCGCCTGACTGGCCTTGAACGGGAGAAGATCGAGGCTGAGTTTGCAGCAGTGAAGCGAGTGCTGCAGCAGCTGGTCGCCATCCTGGAAAGCAGGCCGCTACGTATGCTTATCATAAAGGATGAGCTATTGGAGCTGCGTGCCCGGTTCGCCGATGAGCGGCGGACAGAGATCGACAAGGCAGGCAAAGAAGATCAGCTCATTGAGGACCTGATCGCAGATCGCCAGGTGGTGGTAACCATGTCGCGCCAGGGGCTGGTCAAGCGGACAAAAACCAGCGAGTTTCGCAACCAAGGGCGAGGCGGCATCGGCAAGCGGGCAGGCGGGCTGCGTGATGACGACTTCCTTGAGCACCTGTTCGTGGCATTCAACCACGACTACCTGCTTTTTTTTACCGACCACGGGCAGTGCTATTATCTGCGTGTGTTTGAGGTACCCGCAGGTAGCCGCACTGGCAAAGGACGCAACATTCGCAACCTGATCCAGATCGCGCTTGAAGATCGCGTACGGACTATTCTCCCGGTGGCTAAGAAACATTTCAGGGATCGGGGATTCCTACAATCCCGCTTTATCGTTATTGCTACGCGTGGCGGCCAGGTCAAGAAGACTTCGCTATTGGAGTTCAGTCGTCCGCTGAGTACAGGAAAGATTGCGATACAGGTCCGGGAGGGAGATCAGGTGCTGGAGGCACGCCTGACATCAGGGTCAGCGCATATTCTGTTGGCCTCCTCGTCGGGGCGCGTCATCAGGTTCAGCGAGAGCGATGCGCGCCCGATAGGGCGCAATGCTATTGGTGTTCGTGGCATGCGACTCTTAGGTACCGAGCATGTAGTGGGCATGGCCGTAGTGCATGAAGGAGAGGAGCCACATGTGTTGACCATCAGCGAACACGGTTACGGCAAGAGGTCCCGCCTTGCCGAATACCCTGACCACGCTCGCGGTGGCCTCGGCGTGTGGTCGTTGAAGCCCACGACACGGACGGGACCCTTGGTGGCCGTCAGGGCCGTTCAGGAGAGTGATGAGCTGATGATCGTTACGCAGAACGGCACGCTGATTAGGCTTAAGGCCAGTTCCATAGTGATGCTGGGGCGCTATTCGCAGGGGGTCCGTCTCATCCGGCTTAAGGAGGGAGATGCGATAGCGGATGTCAGCCTTGTGGCGGCGGAGGAGCATTCAGAGGACCGGTTTCGCGAGGTGGCGTAGAGCGCTCGGAGACATGCGCGCGGGCAGTGGGCCACGTTGCTCACGACATTATCTCCTATCAGGGTGGATGTGACCGATGCGGTCTCTTGCGGGAGGCCTGCCCAGCCCAGTCTGGCTGGGCACTTTACCAGCCGAGCAAAGGGTACTTCCTCTCCAGCACCAATGTCTTGGCGCGGCGGTAGGCAGCTGCGCGAGTTATGTCACAGATATTACGTCTTCCTTCCAGTGCCCGAGCATCGCTCGGAGACTGCGGAAGCAGCGACCTTTGCATCGTGCCGCAACGTCGAAAGCGACAGCAACGTCGGCGTTGTGGTGCTCGATCATTGCCAAGTGATCTGGCGCCACGGCATGCCGTTTACGATACCGTGAACTCAGTTGCAGTAAAGGAGCCGTCACCGCAGTCAGGGCATGGCTTCCTGTCCAATTCCCATGTGTCCGTGATTTCAGGTGATGTGCATTTGGGACATGTCTTGCGCGGACTGCGTGAGTCTACCATGATTTCAAGGCCACACGGAAGGCAAAGGTGGGGAGAGTCATTCCAAATGATCATGTAGCGGTCAATCCCAGGATGGTAAGCGTAGGCCTTGTTGCCCTGCTCGTCTAAGAAGTACGGGCTATCCTCGTTCCATGTCTCTATCGACCTGCCACAGTGCTGGCACTCATAAACGTGAGCTATGGCCATGGCGGTGACGGTCAATCTTGATGGACAGTGTGCGCGGTATTCTGCAGCAGCATGCATCCTGGATCTCAACCGCTCGCCAACATGGCGCTTGCTCTCCGATATACGGCGGCGGGCTGGGCAGCGACGATCCTGCTTCGCTCAGCAGCCATCTGCCATAATTGTACTTTCTGACGTGCAGACGGTTGCGCCTTATGGGTAATGGGCAGCTCTACGCTCATCAGCACGGTCACTCGTATGTTCGGCTGCTTGTTTGGGTCTGCAAAGGACCCCAGTTGCCTCACGGGGTTAAGCAGAGCGATGTGGGTTAACCGGGACACGCTGACCGTGTGATGGTGGCACGCCTACGACGCTTTACGCCCGATCACATCAGCTCCACAGTCCTCGAAGCTAACCATGCACATATGAGTATGTAAGTGGCACGCTTGCACCGGAATCGATGGTGCGCGTCATCGGATTTGGTGACGCTATTGACCGGAATAGGCAGATCGCCGCAGACGGTCTGCTCGCAGCATGCGCAGCTACTCTATCTTGCATCTGCTCTTAAGAACCCGGAAGGTGTTCTCTATACGCAGCGCAATCCTGCCGCCTATGTTAACTTTAGTCGGTATGCTGGAAATAGGCGATGTTTGCGATCGGGAAGATGGTCTTCCGCCAAAATGCCGCAGCGCTGCACTTATTCCCTTTCACAGTGTTCAGCACAGCATTTACTTTGCGTGATCTGGAAGTAGCTGCTGGACTGCGATATTCAGCTCCTTGTTCAGCCCATGTGCATCCAGCATGGATCGGACTCTGTTGGATGCCTTGATCTGTTTCAACGCAGGCGTAAAGTTGATAGCCAGCCAGCACTCCACGAGCGTCTCCGCGCGTTGAGCGATGTCCGCGATAGCTCTGTGCAGAGCGCTGTGCGCATCGTACCGCGGAATCGGGATCGTCGTCCAGATCCGTTTGGCATTGAAATGAAAGTTGCTGGTCTTGCATTGCACAAATGCCTGTCGCATGGCTGGGGCATTGAATATGCCGACCAGGTAGGCGGCTTCTTCTTCGCCCGAGGCCATCAGATAGTACTGGGCGTGGCCCACTACCGCTGCGGTGGGCACAATCCGGCAAGCCCGCATTAGGCTTCCAGATAACGGATGCAGCACCATGACCTTCCCGGTGGAAGCGCGTCGTCGGAGTAGTAACGCCGACAGCTTCCCGTGAAAGTCGATTTGCCTGCGCAGCGTGTTCGGGGTATTACTTCCCTGCCCACGGTACTGCCGGTAGATCGCATCCAGCTTTGCCCACGACTCGTTGGCTGCACACGGATCGCCATGCAGTTGACAATCGGTATTCAATGGCAGGATAGCCTTGGGCATTCCCGGCAGGACGCCGAACGGAAGCATGTACTTGCTCTTTAGAAAATCCTGTATCCAGTGTGCAGGAAAGCGTCCGTGCTGCACAGTTACCGACCTCCATACCCCTTGTATCGACCGCGTGGTGGTCACGCTGGCGATCCCATCATCCCCGATAGCCCAGCTGCCAGCTACAACGAGCACATCCGGCACTAGGGTGGCACCCTGCCTGACGGGCATTTTACCCTTAGCATCACAATAGCCCGAGGGATGCCTGGGAAACCCCATAGGCGTCGGCATCACCCTGATCAATGGAATCGCCTCGGCCAAAGACATGTTGGTCCTTGGCTTTTTCTTAGCAGCGACCAGATGAGTCTCCAGCCGCTTTTGCTTACCTGTTCCAAACACGCGAGCTTTGCGGTGCTCAAACAGCACAACGCCGGTGCGTGAGTCGCCGAATGGCTTGATCGCTTGGAAATCAATAGACTGTGCCAGCCTGTCCTCGTGCAATTCTCTGAACTTGGACCAGTTTTCTGACTTTATCGCCGACGACTGTACCAGCCATGCCGCCGGGTCGCTCTCTGTGCTCTGCATGTAGAGCTCACGGCAATGGATGATGAACAGCGCGGCAATGTCGTTGTGCGGTGCATTTTTGCCGCCTGACCAGATGTACGTATCGTCGCGCTGAAACAGTTGTTCCAGAACGTCCTTCCGGTTGCCCTTTTTCCTGGAGCTGGGTTGTATGTTGGCCATGGACACCCAGGGCGGGTTGGCTACGATGCGGTCAACCTTGCGCCTAGCCAACCGCAGCGGACCCGTCACATTAGACACATACCAGGTCCAGACGGAATCGCTTTCACGCTCAATAATGTGGGAAAGTCTCTTCAGGGCCTCTTCAAGCAGCTTCACGTCATTGGCAGGCACAAGCAACGCGGCCTCGCGGGGTAAGGCATGCCCTTGCTCAGCTGCGCGTACGATGCTTCCGAAAGCCTGACCTGCCTGTGGACTGGTGACGAATGCGCCAGGCAGCACGATCGTTCTGCCCCCAGGGGACTTCACTACATAACGGTCGCCGTGCTCATAGAACAACGATCCCTTGTGCTCGCTGCTAGCGATTAAGGAATCCCCTTCATATACCTGGATGGCTGAGGGACCATTGGTGGGTTCTGTTGGTAAGGCGCGCAATATGGAGGCACGGGCCATCGCTACGGCTACCGGATGCACGTCAATGCCGTTTACTAACTTTACCACCACATCTGCCTTCTGCACATCCGACAGGTGGCGCCTGATTATGGCATCCGAGTTCAGGATGCGAAGCGCAGCATGGTACAGAAACGTACCCGAGCCGCATGTGGGATCCAGCACGCCTCGGCCCTTGAGCTCCGAGCCGTCGGCAAGTGCCCCAAGCGTCTCCTCTACGGCAACTGCGCACCAGTCTTCGTCTAGCACTTCAGCTACAATACCTTCCGCCAGCCAGTCCGGGGTGTAGAATTCTCCGAAGTCGGCACGGTCCTTGGCATCAACAAACGTCTCATACAGGGGGCGCAGCACATCGCCCTTCCGCTTGCGCCAGTCATAACTGTGGATCTTTTTCAGCAGCGCGTCCGCCCATTGGCGCCCTTGTTGTCCGGCGCCTCTGTCGCTTACTATCCACGCAATAAAGTCCTCACTGAAAAGCTCCTGCGAGTCGGGTGTCGTGTCTGGATGGTTTAGTGCATGAATCACCCCTTTCGCCAACGCCACCAGAAACGAATGAGCCACAAACAGCCTCTGCGCAGCGGCAGGGTTGTCTGGGCGCATACTGGACGCTTCCAGAATGTCTGCCCAGAGCTCGAGCTTGGTCTTGGTGTGCGCATAGCGGCTCCCGGAGAGCTCCCGGTAAATCTTCCCCAGCTCATTGCGTAAGCGCTCGAACCTGCGCGACGGGTTGGCGGGGACCGGCAGCTTCCGAAATGACTCGTTGCCGAACATGTGCCGCAACTAATCCAGCAGCTCTTCTGGGGCAGGCATTAGCACATTCCCGATCTGATCCCCGAAGCGATCAGCATCGCTATCAAACGGCCACGCGTTCCAGGTATCGCCGTCGGTCACGATGCCGATCCATGGACGGGCAAACTCCGCGCTGCCACCCAGCCGCTCCTGTTCTGCCTTGTGCAGCGCACGCGTATAGCGTTCCGCTTGTGCATAAGGGCTCTTGTTCCCCTTCGCCGCATAAGGATCATCGCCATGCCCACGAGCCTTCACCTCGATCAGAACCCTGCACTGAGGTACAACGATGTCTGCCAACCCTTCCCCAGGTACGGGTACGTTCACATCGTTTCTGAATCCTAAGGCAAAGACCAACTTCCGTATCTCACCCTCTATGTCTCTCTCATTGGTGAGATGCCCGGAAATAACATTGCGGGCTATGCTAATCGCTGGTTGATCCTTCTTTACCATTATGGAGGCTGGTCAGTAGCATTCTTCTAGGTACCATGTACGCATGCGGGTTAGAAAGGCTCCCCAGGTGTTTAAATGCGGTGCTATAGTACGTGATTCCCACCCGGAAGCATAGGGATATCATGCCCTGCGCTGCCGCCAAGAACAGTGCGACTTCCAGGATGTCAAAGATGATCGGGTGCATTCATATTTCTTGCTCCCGGCAGGCGATTTGCTTGCCATCCCGGTACAGTTTCACGCCGTATATGTTGATCGGTGTTACCTCCCTTCCGTAAGGGTCGAGGCGATGTACGACGGCTCCGTCCATGCTAGCGTACCCGGCGTGTGGACCACCGTGTCTCCGCGCAAGGATTAAGCCCCTTCGCTGCATCGGGTGTAGACAGCACGGGCTGCCTCTTCACCGAGCTTAGAGCCGTACCTACGTGGTGTGCTCTGGAAGCAATTGCCGGACTGCGGCATTGAGCTCATTGGTAAGTCCGTGTGCATCCAGCATGGACCGGATCTTGTTGGATGCCTTGATCTGCTTCAGCGCAGGTGTAGAGTTGCCAGCCAGCCAGTGCTCCACGACCGTCTCTGCGCGTTGAGCGATGTCCGCGATAGCTCTGTGCAGAGCACTGTGCGCATCATACCTCGGAATCGGGATGGTCGTCCAGATCCGTTTGGCATTGAAATGAAAGCTGCTGGTCTTACATTGTACAAATGCCTGGCGCATGGCTGGAGCATTGAATATGCCGACTAAGTAGGCGGCCTCTTCTTCGTCCGAGGCCATCAGATAGTACTGGGCGTGGCCCACTACCGCTGTGCTGGGCACAACCCGGCATGCTCTCATGATTTGCCCTGAGAGCGGATGCAGTACCATAACCTTCCCGGTAGCAGTACGTCGCCGGAGTAGCAACGTCGACAGAATTCCGTGGTAATCAACTCGATTGCGCAGTGTCTTCGGGGTGCTGCTGCCCTGTCCACGGTACTGTTGGTAGATTGCATCCAGCTTTGCCCACGACTCGCTGACTGCGCAGGGATCGTCATGAACCTGCCCGTCAGCATTTAATGGCAGGATAGCCTTGGGCATTCCCGGCAGGACGCCGAACGGAAGCATGTACTTGCTCTTTAGAAAATCCTGTATCCAGTGTGCAGGAAAGCGTCCATGTTGTACAGCTACCGACCTCCATACCCCTTGTATCGACCGCGTGGTGGTCACGCTGGCGGTGCCATCGTCCCCGATATCCCAGCCGCCAGCTACAACGAGCACATCCGGCACTAGGGTGGCACCCTGTCTGACCAGCATCTTACCCTTATAATCACGATAGCCCGAGGGAAGCCTGGGAAACCCCACAGGCGTCGGCATCACCCTGATCAATGGAAGCGCCTCCGCCAGCGACATGTTAGCCCTTAGCTTTTTCTTGGCAGCGACCAGATGTGTCTCCAGCCGCTTTTGCTTACCTGTCCCGAACACGCGAGCTTTGAGGTGCTCAAACAGCACGACGCCGGTGCGTGTGCCGCCGAATGGCTTGACCGCCTTAAAGTCGATAGACTGTGCCAGGCTGTCTTCGTGCAATTCTCTGAACTTGGACCAGTTTTCTGACTTTATCGCCGATGACTGCACCAGCCATGCCGCCGGGTCGCTCTCGGTGTTCTGCATGTAGAGCTCACGGCAATGGATGATGAACAGCGCGGCAATGTCGTTGTGCGGTGCGTTCTTACCGCCAGACCATATGTACGCGTCATCGCGCTGAAACAGCTGTTCCAGAATCTGCTTCCGGTTGCCCTTTTCCCTGGAGCTGGGTTGTATGTTGGCCATGGACACCCAGGGCGGGTTAGCTACGATGCGGTCAACCTTGCGCCTAGCCAACCGCAGCGGACCCGTCAAATTAGACACATACCAGGTCCACACGGAATCGCCTTCATGTTCAATAATTTGGGAAAGTCTCTTCCGTGCCTCTTCAAGCAGCTTCACGTCACTGGCAGGCACAAGCAACGCGGCCTCGCGGGGTAAGGCATGCTCTTGCTCAGCTGCGCGTACGATGCTTCCGAAAGCCTGAGCTGCCTGTGGACTGGTGACGAATGCATTAGGAAGCACGATCGTTCTGCCCCCAGGGGACTTCACCACATAACGGTCGCCGTGCTCATAAAACAAGGATCCCTTGTGCTCGCTGCCAGCGATTAAGGAATCCCCTTCATATACCTGGATGGCTGCGGGACCATTGGTGGGTTCTGTTGGTAAGGCGCGCAATATGGAGGCACGGGCCATCTCTACGGCTACAGGATGCACGTCAATGCCGTTTACCAGCTTTACCACCACATCCGTCTTCTGCACGTCCGACAGGTGGCGCCTGATAATGGCATCCGAATTCAGGATGCGAAGCGCTGCATGGTACAGAAACGTACCCGAGCCGCATGTGGGATCTAGCACGCCTCGGCCCTTGAGCTCCGAGCCGTCGGCAAGAATGTCGAGCGCCTGCTCGACGGCAGCCTCGCACCAGTCGTCGTCTAGCACTTCCGCTACAATACCTTCCGCCAGCCAGTCCGGGGTGTAGAATTCTCCGAAGTCGGCACGATCCTTGGCATCAACGAACGTCTCATACAGGGGGCGCAGCACATCGCCCTTCCGCTTGCGCCAGTCATGACTGTGGATCTTCTTCAGCAGCGCGTCCGCCCATTGGCGCCCTTGTTGTCCGGCACCCCTGTCGCTTACTATCCACGCAATAAAGTCCTCACGGAAAAGCTCCTGCGAGTCGGGTGTCGTGTCTGGATGATTCAGTGCATGAATCACCCCTTTCGCCAACGCCACCAGAAACGAATGAGCCACAAACAGCCTCTGCGCAGCGGCAGGATTGTCTGGGCGCATACTGGACGCTTCCAGAATGTCTGCCCAGAGCTCGAACTTGGTCTTGGTGTGCGCATAGCGGCTCCCAGAGAGCTCCCGGTAAATCTTCCCCAGCTCATCGCGTAAGCGCTCGAACCTGCGCGACGGATTGGCAGGGACCGGCAGCCTCCGATATGGCTCGTCTCCGAACATGTGCCGCAACTAATTTAGCAGCTCTTCTGGGGCAGGCATTAGCACATCCCCGATCTGATCCCCGAAGCGATCAGCATCGCTATCAAACGGCCACGCGTTCCAGGTATCGCCGTCGGTCACGATGCCGATCCATGGACGGGCAAACTCCGCGCTGCCACCTAACCGCTCCTGTTCTGCCTTGTGCAGCGCACGCGTATAGCGTCCCCCTTGTGCATACGGGCTCTTGTTCCCCCTCGCCGCATAAGGATCATCGCCATGTCCACGAGCATTCACCTCGATCAGAACCCTGAACTGAGGTACAACGATGTCCGCAAACCATTCCCCAGGTACGGGTACGGTCACATCGTTTCTGAATCCTAAGGCAAAGACCAACTTCCGTACCTCACCCTCTATGTCCCTCTCATTGGTGAAATGCCCAGAAATAACGTTGCGGGCTATGCCAATCGCTGGTTGATCCTTCTTTACCAGTACGGAGGCTAATCACTTGGTCAGTAGTATTCTACTAGATGCCATGTACGGATGCGGGTTACAAAGACTCCCCAGGTGTTGAAAGTCGGTGCTGTAGTACATGATGCCTACCCGGGTGTATAGGATATAATGCCCTGCGTTAGCGCCAAGAACATCGCGTGGGGCGCTACATGAGTCCGACGTGGCCGGCTCATGGCATTTCCCAAGCCCAGCCCGCTGGCTGCGGTTCTGGCAAACGTATGCCGTCTGCGCGACAGTTATTGTCCGAGCTCTGCGGCGAGCACGCGGCGCATAAGGGCTATGCCCTCATCAATCTCTGACCGCGTGATAGTCAAAGGCGAACGAAAGCGGATGGACCGCACGCCACATCCCAAAAGGATCAGGCCCTCCTTAAAGCAGCGCTTGAGGACACGGTCACGCAGCGGGCGGCTAGGCAGGTCCAAGGCGCACATCAGGCCGCAACCCCGCACATTGGTGACCCCGTGATGGTCCGCCGCAAGCTCCTGCAGCAACGACAGAAGATGCGCGCCTACCTCCTTTGAATTGTGTACCAGTCCGTCCGCCTCAATAACCTCCAGCGTGCGATCAAAGCGGACCATATCTACCAGATTGCCGCCCCATGTGGAGTTGATTCGGCTGGATGCCTCAAACACATGACCACTCACCTCGTCAAGCCGCTGCCCAGCCAAGATGCCGCAGACCTGCGTCTTCTTGCCAAATGCGATGAGGTCGGGCTCCGCATCCACCCCCTCATAAGCCCAGAATGTGCCCGTGATTCCGACACCGCTCTGCACTTCGTCTAGAATCAATAACGCGTCATTCTCGAGACATAACGTTCGAATCGCGCGAAAAAACTCGGGCCTAAAATGGTTATCGCCACCCTCACCCTGAACCGTCTCCAACAGCACACAGGCAATGTCGTCCCGGCGGTCAACAAAGTACCGCTTAGCTTGTGCCAGCGCAAGCTTCTCGGCCGCAATAACCGCCTCAAGATGCTCCTCAAGGGGCCAGACCACCTTGGGGTTCACGATGCGCGGCCAGTCAAACTTTGGAAAGTACCTCGTCTTGCGCAGATCCGCCGTGTTGGTAAGCGAAAGTGTGTAGCCAGAGCGACCGTGAAACGCTTCCTCCAGGTGGAGCACCTGGTGGCCCTTCACACTTCGGTACCCTTTAGCGAAGTTCTTGCGCACCTTCCAGTCAAAGGCCGCCTTCAGAGCATTCTCGACCGCTAGGGCACCTCCAGAAATAAAGAACGCATACGGCAAACAGTCCCGCATGGCGACCCGGCCAAATGTGTCCAGAAACCGCGCCATATGTACCGTCTGCACATCGGAGTTCGTAACCTTATTGAGGGCCACCTCCTGCAGGCGATCAAGAAAGTCGGCGTCACCCGTGAGTGCCGGGTGATTCATGCCCAGAGCGCTAGTGGCGTAAAACCCGAAGAAGTCCAACAGCCGGCGCCCGGTAAGCTGGTCATACAACTCAATGCCGCGACTGCGTCGCATATCGAGCACCAAAGGTAACATGCCCTTAGCATTGGTGTACGCAAGGAATATGTCGCGCACCTTGGAAGGATCAATAGTTTGGGTCCGGGCTACGGCATTCTTCATTCGCGGCTGGATCGAAGGTGAGAGAGCAGGCAGTCAGGATGGTTTTGCAACCGTCTAAAGGGAATATAGCACAGGATCAATGGATGTATGAACGGGGTTGTACGACCGCACAAGACCCCGCTACGTTGACTGCCCACACCACCAGCTCCCCACGACTGCCAGGACAGATCACGCTAAGGAAACGGCATGGGATGAAGGCGGCCAGCAATCAGTTTATGGCGCTACCTGTGGTGGAGAAGACCCAGCGCCAGCGGCGACCCGACTGGCTGCGCGTAAAGCTCCCATACGGCGCCACCTATCGGAAAATCGTGCAGCTGATCGATGAGCATAACCTGCACACGGTCTGCCAGAGCGCGCGGTGCCCCAACATGGGCGAATGCTGGACAGCTGGTACGGCCACCTTTATGATTCTGGGCAATGTGTGCACACGCTCATGTGGCTTCTGTGCGGTCAAGACCGGTCGGCCCGATCCAGGACTGGACTGGGATGAGCCGCGCCGAGTCGCCGAAGCAGCACGCATCATGGGACTGCGCCATGTGGTTGTCACGTCAGTCAACCGTGATGAACGTAAAGACGGCGGCGCACCCATCTTTGCGGAAACGATTCGCCGCGTGCGCGAACAGATTCCAGGCTGCACGGTGGAGGTGCTGATTCCCGACTTCCGGGGATTATGGGACGCGCTGCAAATCGTGCTCGATGAGCGCCCGGAAATCCTCAACCACAACGTGGAAAGCGTCCCCCGATTGTACCGCCAGGTGCGCCCTCAAGCGAACTACGAACGGTCACTCGAGGTGCTGCGCATCTCCAAGGCCCAAGGCTTGCGCACCAAGAGCGGAATCATGGTGGGACTAGGAGAAACGGAGGAAGAAGTGCATACGCTTATGGATGACTTTGTCACCGCAGGCGTGGATGTGATGACTATCGGCCAATACCTGCAGCCGACCAAGCTGCACCTGCCGGTGGTAGAGTTTGTTCATCCCGACATGTTTGCCGCCTACAAGGAGGTGGGTGAAGCCAAAGGCATCGAGCACGTAGAGAGCGGGCCCCTGGTTCGAAGCTCATACCATGCCGAACGGCATGTCTGACTACATACCCAGCGACCAGCCGTCCCTGTACGTGCGCCGCACAAACTGGTTGGCAGCCTCAAAGTTGGTGATGCGCATATTCTCGCCATCCCAGCGGAGCTTTTTCCGGCCCGGATATCGCGTCCGCCGTCTTCCGCCGGCTCCTTCATAAGATTCCGCGAGCATAAAGCTGCGCAGCGCTAAGTTGCCCATAAGCACCATCTCTGTCAGCGGTCCCGCATAGTCGAAGTTGGAGCTGCAGGGGTCGCCTCCTTTGCAGGCCTGGACCCAGGCACGCTGATGTCCGCCGATGTCTCCTTTCACACGCGGCAGCTGCGCAGCAGGCGCCTCAAAGTCGTCCATCCTGGAGGTGGGCAAAAGGGACGGGTTGAAACCGTACGTCTCGCACATTACTTTGCCCTGCGTGCCTTCGAAAAGGCATCCGCCACCTCCATCTCCCATCACCTCATCCTCGCCCAGCTCGTCCGGGCGAGGCGGCAATAGCCCTCCGTCGTACCAGATAACCGTGCACGGCCCCATCTGCTCTCTGGCGGGAAACTCGAAACGGATTATCGAAGAGTTCGGAGCGCTGCCTAGGTTGTCAATGGGTCGCCAGTTCTCTACGAATACGGAGGCGCTGGCTTCCACCGTCGTGGGATGCCCCAGCTTTAGTGCCTTAAAGACCGGGTCCACAATGTGGCAGGCCATATCCCCCAGCGCTCCTGTACCAAAGTCCCACCAGCCACGCCATGAGAAGGGCAGATACGACGGATGATACGGCCGCTCAGGAGCCGTCCCCAACCACAGGTCCCAGTCAAGTGAATCCGGCACCGAGGGAGTCTTGCTGGGGCGAACCAGTCCCTGAGGCCACACGGGTCGGTTGGTCCACGTATGTACGGTATGCACATCACCGATAGTGCCTGCCCAGATCCATTCGCAGAGCTGACGGATGCCTTCGCCCGAGTTGCCCTGGTTTCCCATCTGGGTGGCTACACCGTAACGGCGGGCAGCCTCACTAAGCATCCGGGCTTCGTAGACATCATGCGTCAGCGGCTTCTCCACGTACACATGCTTTCCGAGCTGCATAGCGGCCGTAGCGGCTACAGCATGCATATGGTCTGGAGTGGCTACCGTGACCGCGTCGATGCTTTCATGCATCTCGTCAAGCATAACACGAAAGTCGCGAAACCGAGAGGCTTTGGCATAACGCTCGAACGTGGGTGCTGCACGTGCGTCATCCACGTCCGCCAGAGCAACGACGTTATCCAGCGTGGCGCCGGTCGCCTCGTCGTAGCCGCAGGCGCCAGCCAAGACCTGCGTGCCGCGTCCCCCAGCACCAATACCGGCAATGTTGAGGCGATCACTAGGGGCACGATACCCCGGGCCGCCAAGTACATGGCGCGGCAGAATCATGACGCCGCTCAGTGCAGCCGCGGAATGCGTTAGAAACGAGCGCCGGGAAACAGTGCGGGAAACTTTCATGGCTCGGTGGTGTGAGGCGCTGGAAACAGCGAGTTAAAGAACAACTTGTAGGTGCCGCGGGGTTGCCCCCGAAACTGCGGACGGAATCCGAACAACACGACGCGACCTGCGCCCACATGCACTTCCATCAGTGCGGCTTCGCCCCCGATATGTGATTCGGCGCCACGAGCCCATCCGCTTAGCAGGATATCCTGCTCGGCATAGCGGGCAATGACGTTGACTGGAAGCTCTGGCGCGGGCGCCAGCTCCATCTGGCCGCCTTCCCCCTCGCCGGTGCGCTGGATGGAACGGAAGGCACGGCTGCGAACAAAATAGGCCGCAGCGTCGGATTGCACGCCGTAGGCCAAGGCGTGCGTGGTATCTACCGTGATGCTGACCAGAGATCCGGGAATAAAGAAGGAGTTCTGCGATGTACCGGCAACGACGTTTTGCACCGGCAGCCCGAACTGGTCAATCACAAAGTCGCTGGCGCCATCCAGCGCCACCAGCGTGCCGCCTCCTTCGACATACTGCTCCAGTGCCAAAGCACCAGCCAATCCGAGACCGCCTGTATACTCCGGCGGCATAAACCCTTCTGCGTGGCCGCGCAGGATCCCGCCGCTACTCTGATGGGGCAGCACGATGGCGGAGAACCGGGACAGATCGCCATGCTGGATGTCAGCGTCGTGCAGCGTGTCGACGCTAAAGTCGTATTCGCCGAGCAGCCAGCGCGTCCAGCCTTCATCCATGTTGGCGACCCAGGACTTGTACAGACCAACCGAAGGAGTAGAGAGTGGTCGGGACTCGGCTGGCACCGCTTCAGCTGCAGCAAAGGAGGTGCCGCTGGTAGCCGCCTCTTCGGACAGCGTTGCGCGTGCTCCTTCTGTCTCGGCCACCACCACGAATGTACCGGGCATGTATGCACTACCGGAATCAGCTACCTCAGACACTGCTAGGCCCGCGGCAAGCAACCGATTGGTGGTGGCGATACTGCGGTTAGGGCGACGTGAATACGTGTATACGGGGCCGTCACCCAGCACCGAACCGGCCTCGGGACCCAGCGCCGCTGTGACGCGCGTGCCCTTTACCGAAAAGGTATCCGAATACACACGAATAACATCCAGGCCCATCTGCATTGGAAGCGTCCACCCTGCCAGGTCGTACGGCGTGCGCCGGCCGCTGGGGTATTCCTGCTTCTCCATAAGGTCCAACAGGTAAGGACGGAAGGCCTGCGAAGCGTGTATCACAAATGACTCGGTACCAAAGGTTCGGCCGTCATAGGTAAATGGCTTCTCCACACGTCCCACCTCGATGCCCCCTATGCGAAGAACTTCCGCCAGCGCCAGCTCTTCGCCCTGGTTCCATTGCTCAGCTGGGATGATGTAGGCGTGAGGAATACCTTTCTCCCTCGCTGTTATGGCATCGTTGCCCATCTCATAGATGTTAAGCAGCCACTGATTTTTCAGGTCCGCTGCAAGGCGAAGCACAGCCATCGAACCGGTAACCATGTATGTGACCGGGACCGAAAAGCGCACACTGTCTCCCTTCCATGGATACGGATAGAAGATGTTGGTCCCCCGGGTGGAAAGGCCGCCTGCGACGGTAGAAGGGATGGAGTCCGGGTCATACGAACGGGGCGACGGCGTGGCATGCCCGACTTCGGTCAGAATGCCGACCATGTTGTGAAAGTAGGGCACGGTGCGCATGCCGCCGTTCCACCACATGCTGTAAATCACACCGGATACCGCACCAGGCATACCCTGGATGGCAAACCTGTTGGCCATGGCGGTGCCCACCATATTTACGGAGGTCGTCACACCCGGGTGGATCCTTGGGTTGACCGGATCCGCAAACGGCGGCAGGAAGATACGCGTGTAGCTGGGACTGGTCTGGTGGTGGTTGTAGACAATCTGCGGATACCACTCATTATACAGGATATCTGTTACCGCCTTCGACTCGGGCATGTTGTTCATGAACCAGTCCCGATTATTGTCGTGGCCCACAAAGTAGTGGTAGAGCCACGGTGGCCGCGTTGCTTCATAAGGTCCGTGCACGGTGTGCCGGTACCAGTCTGCCACGATGTCGAGCCCGTCTGGATTCATGACAGGCATCAGTAGCAGGATAGTGTTGTTCCTGATGTGGTCCATCTCGGGCGACTCCTCGGTGGCGACGCGATAGGCCAACAGGGGGGTCATCTGCGCGCCAGCCACCTCGGTGGCATGCAGCCCGCCATCAATCCATACAATAGCCTTACCTTGCTCTGAGAGTCTGTGCGCCTCTTCGGGATCAATTCTGGCGCGAGCCAGCTTTTCGCTGATTGCGCGCCACTGATCGAGTCTCCTGAGGTTTCTGCGGCTGGAGATATAGAGCAACAGGAGCGGGCGGCCGAGCACGGACGCGCCGATTTCGCGGAGCTCGACGCGCGGGCTGGCCTCATCCAGCGCTCGGTAGTACGCCACCATCTGCTCATAGGACGCTAGCTTGTAGTCGTCTCCAGGCATAAATCCGAACACATCCTTCGGGTGCGGTATCTGCGACAAGGTGGGCTGCGCGGCCCATGTTGTAGCACAGATCGCAGCGGTAAGCGTCCAAAAGCGCGTCGGGTGTTTCATGAATGCCCTCGCGGTTATTCGGCAGGGGGTACTGGCACGCCGCGCTCATTCGGGATGCAGGGACCCGTGGGACGTGTATCCTCTGGGACCTGGTAGTGCGTGCGCAGCCGTTCCAGCTCGGCTTTGAGCTCGGTGACGACGTCTGCATAGGCGGCATCGTCGTACACGCTGGTGAGCTCCATGGGATCACTGGCCAGATCAAAAAGCTCCCACTCACCCCGGTTATAGTAGTGGATCATCTTGTGGGTCCTGGTGCGGACGCCGTAGTGGCGCTCCACACAGTGAACTGCGGGATACTCGTAATAGTGGTAATAGTGACTGGTGCGCCAGTCCTCTGGCGTCTGCCCTGTAAAGATGGGCTTGAGGCTACGACCCTGCATGTCAGCCGGCACCTCGGCGCCCGCCAAATCCAGAAATGTTGCGGCAAAGTCTAGGTTAGATACCATAGCATCGGTGGTGCTGCCAGGCGCCACATGGCCGGGCCACCGGATCAATAGCGGCGTGATAAGGGATTCCTCATACATCCACCGTTTATCATACCAGCCGTGCTCTCCCAGGTACCACCCCTGGTCCGACGAGTAAATCACCACCGTGTTGTCGGCTAGGCCTGACTCGTCGAGATAGTCCAGGAGGCGCCCCACGTTGTCGTCCACCCCGGCCACCGTGCGCAAATATTCTTTGACGTAGCGCTGGTACTTCCATCGCGTCAGGTCATCGCCTTGTAGGTTGGCGGCATGAAATGCCTCATTACGAGGGCCGTAGACGGCTTCCCAGACCGCGGCCTGCTCCTCATTCATGCTGCGTGGTGCCCGCAGCTTAAGGTCCGTGACATCCAAGTGGCGCGCGATGGTCATTCCCTGCTCCGCGGCCGGTGAGGCACGGTTAGAGTAGTTGTCGAACAGCGTCGGCGGTTCTGGAATGTCGGTGTCCTCATACAAGTCGTAGTGATCCGGTCCCGGGTGCCATTCCCGGTGGGGCGCTTTGTGCTGGTACATCAGCATGAAGGGGCTGTCTGGATCGCGCCCCTCTTCCAGCCATTCGAGTGTCAGGTCTGTGATCAGATCCGTCGTGTATCCGGTCAGGTGCAGCGTGTCACCTGGCGTCAGAAACATGGGATTGTAATAAGGACCTTGGCCTCGAAGCACCTGCCAGTGGTCAAAGCCTGTAGGTGCGCTGCGCAGGTGCCACTTACCGATGATGCTGGTCTGGTAACCCGCCTGCTGCAACAGCTTTGGAAACGTTTGCTGCGACCCGTCAAAACGTTGTCCGTTTGTCAGCTGCCCATTCATGTGGCTGTGCTTGCCCGTAAGGATCACAGCGCGACTCGGCGCGCAGATGCTGTTCGTCACCAAGCACTGGTCAAACCGCATGCCCTCCTGAGCGATACGGTCCAGGTGCGGGGTTTCGTTGACCACAGAGCCATAGGCGCTTAATGCACGTGCGGTATGGTCATCGGTAAAGATGAAAACGATGTTGGGTCGCTCTCCTTCCATAGCGCCGTCTTGGCAGCCGGCGCAAGCGATGATAGCGGCAAGAAGCAACGTCAGTCGGGACATAGGGCAGCGGATGTTGAAGCGGTGGCGGCTCAAAATACGTGTTCGCCAAGTATTGTGGGAATGCGCGGCATTGGGGAACAGCCACGCCTCCCTCCGTATATTGCAATAGCACTTGGCCAAATTGACTTTTATGGCGCTTGAGAGAACCTTGGCGATCCTTAAGCCGGATTGTCTGGAAAAGAAGCTTGTCGGCACCGTGGTGGCGCGCATCGAGGCCGCAGGATTTACGATCTGTGGCATGCGCATGGTTGCCTTAACGCCGCGCGACGTTGCGGCCTTCTACGCGGCTCACCGCACTAGGCCGTTTTTTTCGTCGCTTACCGGTTTCATGGCGCGAGGTCCGGTAGTGGTGCTGGCGCTGGAAAAGGAGGATGCAGTGCAGGATTTTCGAGAGCTGATCGGCGCAACGGACCCTGCGCAGGCGGCACCTGGCACGGTGCGCCGCGAGTACGCTTCGTCAAAAGGAGAAAATGTGGTCCATGGTTCCGATTCGGTCGCGAGCGGCAAGGCCGAAATCGCCTTCTTTTTTGCGGCACGCGACCTGCTGCGCACGTAAATGACGGCCTACCGTACACAGGCGCACTGCGTGAGCCATCTGCAAGATGGTGCCGTGGAGCAAGATTGAGCTAGCAGAGTCGACACTACTTGCGTGACAATTTGCATGGGTGCGCGTAACAGCTCCGTGTATCGCCCCATCGGCGGCCGCACACCTTGGCATCTCATGTTGTTGCTACCCCCATGAAGGAATTGCACGCATCGCATGAGCCTGGCTGCCTGAGCTGGCGGTCTTGGGCACAGACTGTAGCCGTCATGTTGTTCTGTGTGGGACTGGCGCCAATGCAGGTGGCAGTAAAGACCGGTGCTCAAGTGCTGGCCGAGCGCGGCTTTGCAGACCTGCAGGGAAAGCGCGTAGGGCTAATCGTCAACCATACGGCGCGTGTTGGAGAGCGCCACTTGGTCAGTCTGGTGCATGAGGCGGAAGGGGTCACGGTGGGGGCCATCTTCGGGCCGGAGCATGGGTGGCGTGGCACCGAGGAGGATGGTGTGCCCATCACTGACGGGCGCGACACCGAGACCGGAGCCCTGGTGTACAGCCTGTACGGTGAGCGGCGCCAGCCGTCGAGCTCGATGCTGCGCGGGCTAGATGTGCTGGTGTACGACATCCAGGATGTAGGTGCGCGCTTTTACACGTTTATCTCCACGATGGGGCTCGCCATGCAGGCGGCTGCAGCGGCGGATCTGCCCTTTATAGTGCTAGATCGCCCGAACCCGCTTTCAGGCAGCTACGTGTCGGGTTTTGTCTTAGAGCCGGAGCAGACTTCGTTTGTCGGACAGTATGCTATCCCGATCGCACACGGTATGACCTCGGGTGAGCTTGCCCGCATGATCAAAGGCGCAGGACTGTTGCCGGGCCTGGAGTCGCTCAGGTTGGAGGTGATCCCGATGGAAGGATATGAGCGTGCGATGCAGTGGCCAGATACGCAGCTGGAATGGGTCAATACGAGTCCTAACATTCCAGGCTTTGAGACGGCATTGGTGTATCCAGGGACATGCTTTTTCGAAGCGACCTCCGCTAGCGAAGGACGAGGTACTCGGACTCCGTTCGTGCTGCTCGGGGCGCCGTGGGCGGATGGCCCGGCGCTGGTAAGCGCATTGACGGGTGCTACGCTGCCTGGGGTAAGGTTTGCTGCGGCTGCCTTTGCGCCTGAGCCCACGCCCGGCATGGACATGAACCCGAAACTTAGCGGGCAGTCGCTCGAAGGGATCAGAATTCACGTGACGGATCGTAGGCTGTACCAGCCTGTGGAAACCGGCATCCATATTCTGCACGCCTTCTACCGGGCAGCGCCTGACAGGTCTGCTTTTTTGACGCGCCCCAGGTGGTTGGCCAAGCTAAGCGGCACCGAGCGCTTGCGCGCATTGCTCGATGCTGGTGCATCCCCTGAGACTATTATCGGGGCATGGGAGTCGGAGGTGGCGGCCTTTGTGGACGCGCGGGCTAGTTTCTTGCTGTATGAGTAGCGCCACGCTCGCTCTTGGGGCGCCACAGAATGGCAAAGATGATCTCCAGGTATCCGCCCAGGATCATCAAGGGTGCAACGTAGAGTGAGATGAAGCCGTCAACCTCGTTCTCAATACGCATGATGGCGAAGCCAACTACGATGGCCAGGACGCCTAGCGCCATCAGCAAGTAATTGGCTGACTTGAACAGCATCACTGGACGGTGCCGGGTGCGATTGGACCTTCCGCGTACCCCTCGCGTGTGGCGCGAGCGCCTTCTTCGTGTTACCTTCCTTGATTGTGCCATATCGGATATACCAGTGAATCATTCGCAAACGGAACGCTGGGAGGGCGGTTCCGCTTATTTTGCCGACCACTATTAGCGCTCGATGCGGCAGTTAGTGCGCTACGTCCTGGTGGGAGCGGCTGCTGTGCTGCTCCAGTGGCTGCTCGTGGGACGCCTGCAGTTCTTGGATGCGTATCCCGACCTGGTACTTCTGGTGGTGGCTTGGATAGCGCTGGTGGGAGGACGTCTCTCTGGGTCGATTGCCGGATTCGCTACCGGATTGGTGTTGGATGTGATTTACGGGACGTGGGGCATCCAAATGTTTGCGAAGACGCTGGTGGGCTTCATGGTCGGCATTTTTGCCAGCCCAGAACGCGCGGCGATCATCATGGTGCCGCAGCGGGCACTGGCAACGGCTTTCGTTACGGCGCTGTTGCACAACTGCATCCTCGCGATCCTCGTTGCGTTGGGATCCGGCGCCCGTACGGCAGGTCTTGTGATGGTGTTGTGCATCGGCAACTCCATCTATACGGCCCTTTTGGGGTTGATTCTGGCGCTGTTCGGGGGTGGCGGACGCGCCGATTTGCAGTGGTAACTGGCCAGGATGTCTGGGGAAGGGTGTGCTGCCGATGGGGCATCGTGCCGCGCTCCAATACGAATGTATGAGGGGCATGTCCGCGCTGGAACAGGTCATTCGGGACTTCCAAGGTGCCGATGACGAGATGCGCGTGGAATTCCTGTTGGAGTATGCGGAGGCGTTGCCGCCACTGCCCCGGGCCTACTATCCGCTCAGGGACGCGGGCATGCACCTGATCGAGGAATGCCAGTCTCCCGTCTTTCTGGTGGTTGGCGTTCGCGACGGGCGCGTCAGCGTGGTTGCAGATGTGCCGCACGAAGCGCCCGTGGCACGCAGCTTCGTTGCGCTGCTCGTGTACATGTTCGATGAGCAGCCCACCCAAATGGTGGTGGATGCGCCAAGGGATCTCTTGAAACCGCTCGGAATAGCTGGACTGTTGGGCCTAAGGCGGAGGTACGGCTTGCGAGCTATCTACAACCACTTGCGCCAGGAGGTGAAGCGCAGAATAGACTGAACTGGCTTGCCAAAGGGTTCCTCGTGAAGGTAGCTGGGCTCCTGAGTGCGTTGCCCAAGGTGGGGGTACTACAAGTGCGTTGCGGCCCTGATGCGCCGATACTTATATCGGTGCCCGACCTGCAGGAGTGCTGATCTAACCTGCTCCAGCAAGTCTATGACCGTCGCATCCAGGAGAGGAGGCCACTACGTGCCACTTCGCCACTCTCTCTGGCGGCACCGTCTCTGAAACCACGTATAACACTTTGAACCTGAACGCCTGTTGGGAAGGGGATCCTGAGCACGGATGGAGAACCCATGAGCGCGCAATGCGGTAGCCCTTGCGGCGAGCCCGCGAGTGCAGATCATGGTGACTCCCGACGAATATAGTATCAGGCCTTACGGTCGGTCCTGCCGACCTAGCATGCAGACATCAGTTAGATTAGCCGTCGACGCAACTCCGATCCCTTGCCAAAGGCGGTTCCGTGAATATTATGCCAATTTCGGTCACATGTCGTCTGCCGGTTGCATGGGTCGGAACGAGACCATCTGCAAGCCCTGTTCTCGATCGGCAATGTGGACCTGCTCATTGATCTTTTTAGCGAAGCGCGGTGGGACTCTGGAACCGTCATGGGTCGGTGTTGGAGCGGCTGCAGTCGCGGCCGGAACCCATCATTGTGCTGCGCGCCGATGCTGCTTCCGTATCGACGTTACAGTTGGCCGTCAATCGTGAGGTTCTTCACCGCTACGGCGTCACTCCCTGGAGCATCACCGAATACCTGAAAGCTGGTGCGCGCAGCACTAAGGTTACCGCTCTGAAAATGGTCAACGAGGAAGTGTCGATACGGATTGCGCTCGCGGCATGTGAATTCTATTGAGTGTCTCTTGACCGAGCGTATCCCCACGCCTAGCGGTATGATGCCCGTCTGCACTATTGCGACGGCCACTCAAATCGACCTTCCGGCGGCGCTGGCGCACGTAATCCAGGCGCCGGCGATTCGCCTAGCCGCCGATGTGGCTCCAGGTTACGATCTAATAGACTTCCATCGAATCGGCAGACCACGTGATGGCGGCTACCCTGCCGCCTTCTGTGCGGCACCGGCTCGGTGGCGCCGCAGAGGTGCCCCCAAAGAGCTTGTAGGACGTAGCCGTGAGCTTGGTGCTGAGCCTCTTGTCGGTATATCTGATCCTGGCAGTGTAGCTTGAGAATCTCATTCACCCGTTGATCATCATGACCAGCGTGCCTCTGGCGGCCGCGGGCATATGGTTTGTTCTCGGCATTGCGGGGCACTCCATCAACCTGATGGGTCTGATGGGCTGCGTGGTTCTTGCCAGCATCGTGGTTGTTGACGCTATTATCAAGACCTACTTAATCAACCAGCACTGCACGGCTGGCGTGCAAGTGCGGGCCGCGATCATCGCAGCCGGACGTGACCGTGTGCGCCCGATTCTGATGACCACAATCGCCACGGTGCAGGCCTTCTTGCCGCTGACACTGGGGTTTGGCCAAGGCTCCGAGCTTCGTGGTCGTTGGCGATCGCCATCACGGACGGACTAGCCAGTGCCGCCGTGCTCACGCTGTTTGTGATTCCCCTCCTGTACAGCCTGGTAACGCGTTCAGAATGAAGGAAACGGGCGACGACGCACTGGCCGTGGCACACGCAGTTTTCCTACAGAAGGCATAACGGCCTCGAGTGCGGTCCCGGATTGTACTTGCTGAAACGTAGCCGCGGATGGGGCCCCTATCGTTACGGGAGCATCCGGGACCAGCCTGCGAAGCCCGAAATCCAATGCCCGACATCGGCTTCCCGAGCGCGTGCCTTTTGATTCGGGATTACGTCCGCCTCCCTTTTTCTGGCAGCGCATAGCCCACCACCTTCATTAGCAGACCGATGATGGAAGCCGTTGCCGAGCCAAGCAAGGTCACGAGAACAGATGCATGGTAGTCGAGTATCTCATAGCCAGACAGTACAGTTACAACTATAACGAACCCAAGCCAGCCCACCACCATTCCTACGACGAGCTTTGGAAGCCACCGCTGCACGGCTAGCCGCAGCTGCAGTTCGGCGAGCTTCAAGTAAACGTGCTCCTTACTGGACTGGCTATCCCCAGTTGCCCGCCCTTCACTATTGAGTGCTCTGCGAAACTGCTCGCCCGTCCGTTCTTGCCCTTCGTTAGCCATCGAGGTTGTCTCTGTATTCATAAGCGAACAAGCCGCAGCCTGTCACATACGATTGGTGCCCGATGCTTCCGACTAGCTTGCGCTCGTCGGCTGGTCCAGTGCGCTATTGATCTTATTCTCGTAGTAATCCTTGATAATTGTGTCGCTGATCGCAATGCTGCGGGTGCGCAAAGCAGCATTCGTGGTTTTTTCTCTGACGCGGTCCCAAGGCGACCCCTTCTGGTGCGTAAGGCTCGACATTTCGAAGGCAGTAAAACTCTTGTAGTGCTCCCAGATCATGTTGAGAAACGAAGCCGTGTCGTCATCCAGGCGCTGCTTGTAGACCGATTCGAAGGCTGACCGAATTTTAGACGTGATGCCTCTGCTTCTGTATTCCTTTACCTCGTGATATAGGTTCGGGATGACCGGGCCATAACGCCACGCCATGATCGGGTCATAGATCAAAGGTTTTTCCTTCCAACCCAAATGCCAGCCGTGTGCGACGTAGACCAGCTTCAGAATCTTCATCGGTGTGATGGGGATGTGTTCCGCCCAGCCCTTGCGCAGAAAGTGATTGGCGACCGTGATCGAGCTGTACATGAACCTGAAAGTGCCCTTCGTGAATGTTGCTCCAGTTCACGGTTAATGTTTCGTAAACAACGGTTGTTCCTGCCGCTTCGTGCCCATATACACTCGAACGGCATCCAAGTCTACCGGCTGGCATCCGAGGCCGCTTGCGGCTCGGATACGACGCCTTCGCCAAAGCGAATGACGCAGCGCTCCAAAGCGGAACCGTCGGAGGTTTGAAACCCGCGGTGCAGGGGGCGAACCCTTATCGACTGGACACTTGCACAGTAATACCTTGGTGCGTCGGCCTTCAGTACCCAACGCCTAGCCCTGCTCTGTACTCACTCAAGCAGCTTAACAACGAGCCTTCAAGGTGCATGGGGCAGGCAGAGCTTGGCCCTCAGCCACGCGGTTACCCGACAAGTAAAGCATAGCCCTCGAAGCGGGAGGCCTGAGCTTCACGCTGGAGGCGAATGTTACGCTGTCCTAAGGGCTGGCGAAATATTAACTTAGCTTGGATAGTTAGTCAGGGCATGAGCTATTCTACTGTCTATTGCGGTTGGATGATGTAATTCCACTGGTGTAGTACGGACACTTGCAACCGAACGGACGATATGTGCGTGGAGTTCACATGAGTTTCACGGAACCACTCTCGGGAAAGGGGACCTGGCTGAGTCGACGGCTGATCAAACTGGTGTTCGCGTGCTTAAGTCGGCAGAGCCAACCGTAACGCCTGATATCGATTTCGTCGGGAGCTACCACAATCTGATTTCCCGGGCTCGCCGCAAGGGCTACCGCACATTGAATACATGGATTCTCCATCCGTGCTCAGAATCCCCGTTCCCGAGAGGGGCTCAGGTTGAAGGGGTGATACGTGGTTCCTGAGACGGTGCCGCCAGTGGCGGCACCGTCTGCATAGCTTCCCAGAGAAAGCCGGTAAGTTCGCGTGCAACGGTCACGATAGCTTTCGACGGTGCCTTGCGATGTACCAGCCGCTGGTACCGTTTGTGGAGTCGTTGCTGGGCCCGCCAACTAATGGCAATCACGGCCGGCGTGCAGTGCTCCTGGCGACGGCTCAAGGCCACGCTGCGCCGCGGAGGATGCGTGTATTTCCACGCCGCAGAGACCAGCGCCCGACGCGGCAACCAGCCGTAAGTACTCGAAAACAGTCGTCCACGCGCCAGCGAAGGGTGTAGTATTCCAGTATCTGCTTTGCCTTCTGAAGTGATGCAATATCCACGGTGGTTACCAGAAACCACTCAACTCGATTTGCTCCTCTGGGCGGCGCAATCTCACGAACGCGGACCGCAGTGACCTTGACGGGGCATTCGGCAGACCCGCCTGTTGCTGGCAGCGTCACCTGGCAAAAACCCACCTCCATTGGCTTGGGCGCCGCGATGGGGTGTCACAGACGACTTGGATAGGAATAGTCGGAATTGGTGACTCGATGCTGGGGCGGCGCTCGGGGCCGGATACCTCACGTGAACGCACTCAGGAATGCCGCTTCCCAACCTTTGTGGTCTGCTGACATCGCCACGGCCTTGGGTGGACCCGCTTTGGCAACACGCGTGACGCCGGAGTTTGGAAGTACCTCAATGGCATGCGTATGCATAGATAAGATGCCAGGGTGCATCAGGGCGACAGCAGCCAGTGGATCCCATGCATAGTATGTGCCGCCCGACACATGCGGCGCCATCAGGTCAAGCAGCTCGCAGACCAGGCGATGAAGGGGGCCGGAGCCGTGGGTCCTGAAGGTGCTTGCGAATGCGAAAGTGATGGGGACATTGAGCGCAGCATCGTGCGTGACAATTCGCTGCGCTACGCCAGACGAGAATACTGCCTTAGCGGCCAGCGGATCGACATGAATATTCCATTCGGCAGCAGACGATACGCCACTGGCGCCGCCTACGACATTGCCTGACACACCAAACGCACCACCCATTGTGACTAACTCTTTCACGCGCGGGCACTCCTCAGCGCAGACGGCAGCCAGATTGGTCAGAGCACCAAGAGTGAGGATGTGAACTGGTTCTTGCGCGACGCGCAGCAATCGCTCCCACAGAAATGCCGCAGCGGATTCTTGGCGTGTTTGCACGCGCGAACGCGGGAGTCTGATGCCCGGCAGCTCATCCGCCACGCGCCGCCAGCGTACCGGAAAGGCCGCCGTACCAACAAGCGGAGCATCGGCGCCCACATATACCGGAATATCGTCTCTATCACACAGCGCTAAGACACGCAAAATGTTTTCCGCTGCGCGTCTCGTGTGCGCCAACCCGTACGCGGTCGTGATGGCTTCGATGTGCACTTCAGGCGTGGCTAAGAGATAGGCGAGCGCCATGAGGTCATCTGGTCCGGCATCGGTATCGACGATGCACCGCACCACAACCTATGCGTCATAAGAGCCAGCCGGGGTGTTGGCTCCGGTGCCGCCCCACCGGGTGTGATGAAAGACGCCGCGGGGCGTGTCGACACGCTCATAGGTGTGCGCACCAAAGAAGTCCCGCTGCGCCTGAATCATATTCGCAGAGCCGGATCCGCAACGAAATCCGTCGTAATAAGCTAGCGCGCTGGCAATCGCGGGAATAGGTATGGCGTGCCGTGCGCCGACGGCCACGACGGATCGGAAGTCCTTGATCACACTCCCTAGAGCATTGCGAAAATACGGCGCAAAAAGCAGGTTACGATGCGGCAGATCCTGATCGAATGCCGCCTTAATATGCTCCAAAAAGCTGCTCCGTATGATGCAGCCGCTACGCCACAAGAGGGCGATTCGTCCCAGGTCTAGATTCCAGTCGTTCGCGCGAGATGCTGCAGCAAGCAGCATAAACCCTTGGACATAAGACAGTAGCATGGCACCGAACACGGTGCCTTCGAGGGCGTCTAGCAATTGCTCGCGGCTGCCAGACCACCGGACTGCACCCTTCGCCAAAGCTCCTTCGGCTTGCATGCGCTCCTCCTTTAGCGCTGAAAGAAACCGTGCGTGCACGGCCTCGCCAATAGTGGTGAGCGGAATGCCGTACTCCAACGCCGCCATCGCCGTCCATTTTCCGGTGCCTTTCTGTCCCGCGCTGTCCAGGATGGCATCGATCTCATGGGACCCGTCAGCGTTGCGGTATGCTAGGATGTCGCGTGTGATTTCTATCAGATACGAATGCAGAGGGCCCTCATTCCAGCGACCGAACGCGCGGCTCATTGCCGTGTTGTCCATCCGCAGGAGCATCCGCATCACAGCGTAGGCTTCGGCAATGATCTGCATGGCTCCATACTCAATGCCGTTGTGCACCATCTTGACAAAATGGCCGGCTCCATAAGGACCGATCCAGTCGCAGCACGGGGTGTATTCATCCGCTCTTGCAGCGATGCCCTGCAAGAGCTCACGCACATGAGGCCAGGCGGCGGCGCTGCCACCCGGCATGATCGAAGGGCCATGGCGTGCTCCTTCCTCACCGCCAGAAACGCCGGTGCCGACATATAACAGCCCTTTGGATTCCACTAGGGCCACGCGGCGCGTCGTATCCTTGTAATACGAATTGCCGCCGTCAATGATGATATCACTAGGCTCAAGAACCTGCAGCAGCGTCTTAATGCAGGCGTCCACGGGATGGCCAGCCCGGATCATGAGCAAGATCCGGCGCGGTCGCTTAAGCTGCGTTACCAGCGAGTGCATGGAATGCGCCCCTATGACGCGGGTGCTTGGTGCGGTACTGGCAAGAAACCGGTCCATCACCTGGGCATCTCTGTCGTGTACGGCCACCGCGTAGCCGCGGTCGCACATGTTGAGCACCAGATTACGCCCCATGACGGCTAGACCGACGACTCCGATGTCAGCGCGCGGATTGTTCATGGCCCGATGAGCGATTCCTTAGAACGCAGCGCTCTGGCATGCCCGCCGGATGCAAACGCATCGATGGAGTATGTTGTCGAGGCCATCACTCGGGTGCATGCCTGTAGGTGCGACCAGCCATCAAGTGGGTGCCCGCAGGCGCAGGCAGGACAAATAGATTTGCCCGCGCTGCTTACGCACCCCTACTGGGCAAGACGACCTGGCTCACGCGTCCGAGCGCCCGTGATTCCCGTGAGCGCATCTCCCAGCTCATGGCGCATAGAGTCCGCCATAGTACCCAAACGCGCGACCACCTCCGGGTGGGCTGCCGCGACGTTGTGCAACTCGCTTATATCGGACTCCAGGTCAAAGAGCGCAACGCCAATGCTGTCCTGGATATACTTGCCCGGAATGCCGTCATGGCCGAGTGCCTGGCCGCGCATCGTCCGGTACCGATGCGGAAAGTGCAGCTTCCAGCGCCCGCTGCGCATAGCTTCCAGATGGTTCCGGCGATACCAGAAGTAATAGGCCTCCTGTGCAGCGGCGGCCTGACGGCCCGAAAGCAGCGGCCAGATGTCCTTCCCATCAATAGGGTTCGGCGGCAGAGACGCCCCGACCAAACCTGCCAGCGTGGGAAATAGGTCGATCGTCATTGCCGGAGCATCGACACGAAGTCCCGCTGGGATGTGCCCAGACCAGCGTGCCAGAAACGGCACACGAATACCCCCTTCGAAGGTTGTACCCTTGCCTTCGCGAAGCGGATATGCGGACCCGGCATGGTTACCATAGCTTAACCAGGGCCCGTTGTCGGAAGTGAAGATGAGCAGCGTCTCTTCGGCTACTCCCGCTTCTTGCAGCGCAGCCATGATCCTGCCCACCGACCAGTCAATCTCGCTGATCACATCGCCGAACAAGCCGGCTCCGCTCTTGTCGGCACGTTCCTTAGCTGCAAAAAGAGGTACATGCGGCATCGGATGCGGCAGATACAAGAAGAACGGCCGGCCCGCCCCAGCCTGTGCCTCAATGAATGCCACACCCCGCTCGGTAAAGTCGGTCGTGAAACGGGTCTGGTCTGTGTTGAATCCTACGACAGAGTCGCCCTCGATCGTAGGCAGGTCTCCCCAAGCATGCGGGCTCTCTGGGTGGAATGGCCACATATCGTTAGAGTATGGGATGCCATAGAATTGGTCAAACCCGTGGCGTTCAGGCAAAAAGGGTGCATGATGCCCCAGATGCCACTTACCGAAGATAGCCGTGGCGTAACCCTGCGATTTGAACAGCTCTGCGATCGTGACCTCGTCGTCGTGAATTCCGTGACGACTGCTAGGCCCAAGCGCACCGTGGATGCCAAGCCGATTGGCGTAGCTGCCAGTCAAGAGTGACGCGCGGGACGCGGAGCATACCGGCTGACTAACGTAGAAGGAAGTAAACGTTGCGCCGTCTTCTGCTAACCGGTCCAGATGCGGCGTGGCAAATGGAGGGTCACCGTGCGAGCCGACATCGGCGTATCCCAAGTCGTCCGCAAAGATGATGACCACGTTAGGTGCCCGGGGCGAAGTACAAGACCACAGCGTCAAGGCTGCCAGAACCGGCAGTAGAAACCAGACAGATGTAAGGCAGTCGCTGCGCTGCCAGCGCGATGTTCCGCCGCTATGCAGGCTGCAAAGCGTGCCCATACACCGATTCATCAATGGTTCGGATCTCGTAGCCGGAGTCCTCTGTGATACCTAGGCCGGTCTCTATCATCAAGAACGCGATCTCCTCCAGATCCAATACCGATACACGCTGACGCGTGCCAGCCGAGAAGCCCATAGCGATTGGTGGTGCTTCCCCATTGGATATCAGCACGGCCGCAGGAGCACGAGTAGTCATAAGACCGATCTTAAGCTGCTGCAGGTCGCTTGCGCTGACCGTACCATTGGCTGTGGCTGTCACATACACGCGATTAACACCCAGTGCATCCTTCAGAACAGCGCTGCCCTGTCCCAGTCCCTCTGCTTCGCTCCTATTGACGGTTGGGTTGGGGCCTCCATGTCCGTATGCAGCGAGAATCTCCATCACCAAGGTGACAAGCTGCTCGGAAGACAACGCACTCACCTCCTTGACCAAGTGAGACTCAAGTTCGCTATGAAGCGACTCCACCGCACGAGCTATCCTAGTCTGGAGCACTCGGGTACGACCCCGTACGCGGTGCACGGACTGGGACTTGCGCTCCGCTGGCGCCGCATGATACGGGCTCTTGACGATTTTTGTCTTCTCCAGTTTCTTGGGCGCGTCGTCATCGTGCTCAACCACCGGCGATTCAACGATCGGCTCCGACCACAAAGTCGCGGGCGTACGTTCGTCGGAAAACGTTAATAGCGTCTTTTGATGCTCCTGGTGGATGGGTATGGACGAGGGTGCCGTTGGCTTGCGTGCCCCAACGCGTCCCTCATAGGTCTGGTACTCTGGATACCGTCGCAAGTATTGGCGTGACAGTGCGGCGGGAGGGCTCTTCAGCACGTCCCGCCCCCGTTCCGAAATCTTGTGGACTCCGCGCTGAATTCTTTCCACCAGACCGGCCTTTTGCAGGTGCAGCATCGCTTTAGTAACCTTGCTCATGTCTGGGCGCCCCGAGCGACCTCCGAGAGACGCGCGCGGCAAGAGCCGCGGAATGTCGCGCGTCCTTGCTTCCTCTACCATGCCCAGCGCCTGAAGCACCGGCAGCATGATATGGTGTAATCCAGCAGCAGCCATACGACGAACGTTCTACCGGCTATTTATGAGATCCAATGAGATTCGGGCGCGGTGATTCGGTGTGGGACGACACTGTGGTTAGGTAAGACATCAGGAGTCTTATGCGCGCAGCTTTTCGAAATAGGCAGGATCAACCCGCTTCACAGTATGGCGCGCATGCACTTTGATGCCCACACCATGGGTAACCAACAGGCGTGACAGGGCTGATACATCCATAATCTGGATACTATTGCTCATCCCCATAGCAAATCCGCGGGCCTCGCCCGTGAATCCGGCGATTGATACAAAGATGCCACGCTCTGCATGAGCCGCACTGAACGCACCAACGAATCCCTGCAGGTCTATCGCTTGGGCTTTCTGCCCGGAAGTCACCTGGATATAGACCTGGTTGAACCCCAAAGCATCCTTCAGTGTGGTGCCACGGGCAAGGGCCCCGGTGACCTCTTCGTCTATGCTGCCCGAACCGTAACCCATCTTTAAGAGCAGCTTCCGAACGGCATGCACAAGCTCTTTCTCTTCCATCTGATTCAGCAGCTCCTCAACCGCCGCTTCCAACTCGTCATTGAGGGCCTGAACGCTGGCCATCAGTCTTTGCTCAAGGTGCGACCTGGACTGCCGGTTTGGGACAGAAGGAGACCGTGAGCCAAAAGCGTGCACGCGCACGGTGCCGCTGGGCACGCTCACAGGCGCAGCCGCGGCATCGGACGCCGTCTCAGCGGGGCTCTGCCCCTGCACTGGCGGGGATCCGGCCTTGAACCGCTTGGTCCGCGCCTTATCCTTAGCACGCTTCTCATCCTCCGCTTCCACGTATTCCGGGTAGCGCCTAAGCAGAGCGGGGGTGATTTTGGGCGGATCCTCTTCCACCAGTTGCTTGCCGCGTTCGGTGATGGCACTCACGCCGCGGCCCACCATTGTCACAAGCACCGCTTTTCTCAGTTCGCCCAGGCATGCCATAAGCCGCTGGTAGTTTTTCTTGCCTGGCGCTGATGACGCGCCAGGAAACTTCTCAAGAAGCCGATCAGTCAGCTGCGGATGCGTAAGATGCTTGCCGTCGGCCATGCACTGCAGCGCCGGCTTGTACAACTTCCTAGCTACTGGTAATCCCATAGGTTCTGGAGAGGCCATAGTTAGCAGATTTTGGTTTACGTGCTGGAAAGAAAAACCTGCTCGGCAAGCCGAGCAATTGCGCTGCTATTCATTAGACTGGGCCAAAGACCGGTGCTGCGCGAAGACGTAATGCTGTGACAATCCGCCGCCATTGTATCGGTCAAGATCGGCCGTGGCCAAAGAGTGAGCACAAGTTAGTCGGAAATAGAAAAGCTGGATTTATCAAGGCTCAGGACCTCGTAGGACCGAACCTCCGTGATACCAATCCCATGCTGCACCATCAGCTGCGCGAGCCTCTGACAATCCATAAGCACCATTTGCGTGGACGAGGCCATATGGTATCCCCGGGCTTCCTCCGTGAAGCCCGGGGCTGAAACATAAATGCCGATATCGGCACGATGCGTATCGATGATACGCACAAATTCCCGCATCTCGTCCACATCGGGCTGTTTGTCAGTATCGACCTGTACGCAAGCACGGATCAGTCCCAGCGGACCTTTCAACAGGGTATCCTCACCGCGCGCTTGGCCATAGCCCAGCTTTTCGAGAACGCTGCATATGCCGCGTCGCAGTTCGGCAGCACTGGCACGCCCAAGCATATCGGTCAATTCTACCACCAGCGCAAACTCAAGCGCCTCAGAGGTACGTGCGATGGTTTCCATCGTGGAGCTGCGACCCGTGGGTCCTGCCAAGGCGCTGGTGGTGCGGGTCCGCAGCGCGGGCGCGACAGCTACCGCCTCGCTTATCGCCTCGCTTACCGCCTCGCTCCCCTTAACCTCTGTCCCCCGCTTTGTTTTGGTACTGCCGGTCTTGTAGCCGGTACGCTCGCGCAGCGTGGTGTAGTTGATCGTTTCAGGATTGGTTGCCAGCAGATTCAACCCTTCTGAACTGATCTGCACCGCTGCCCTGCGTGGCCGTATAACAAGCCCGGACCCGCACAGGTGTACCATAGCGGTGCTGATCTTAACCTCCACTTCTGGCTTCCTGTTCTTGTCATTATATATGGTGACCTGATGCTCTGTCAGATCGAGCATATCCCGAATAGGTGTGACAAGCTGCGGGATCGTCTTGACCTCACTGTCGCGCAGAGCCTGCAGGATGGGCAAGAATAGCTGAATGGGGGTACCCCATTTCTCCTTCTTCCCCTTGGAAGTAGGCGCAGTTTCCAGGTTTACGAGTTGATTGGACATGGACGTAAGAATTTGAATAGCACAAGCTAGGCCGTGCGTGTCTTCACCGACAGCGCGCGGAACCGGACCAAGGGCTGCGGTGAAGGCTTGGGAAACGGGAAACAATCCGTGCGGTGCTGCGATGCAAGACTCAAGCGAATACCTTGTGGTTCCGCGCATAAGAAAGGTACTCTGTGCTAAAAAGTCAAGCTTGTCATGTTGCGGTTTGCAAACGAGGCGCCAAGTCAGCGCCCAAGCACAACAGATTCTACCTGCTGAACCAACATATGTTCAGCTTGCAGTACCCAACGCCTGTAATGCTTCGCGTCAAATCGGTAGTCGGGGATGAAGCGCTCCAGCAATGAAAGGTTGAAATCATCAGAATAGACCGCGGCACCCATCCGAGCACCCTCCTTGGCATTGCAGTACTGCTCAAAATGGTTGCGTACTGGATTAAGCAGAGCAGGCTTTCCAAGGTACATGGCCTCTGCCAGGCTTTCAAAGCCGCTTGTGGTGACTACGCCCTTAGACATACCCATCATTTCCAGAAAACGCCTGCCGTGCAGACGGTGAAATACCAACGAATTTCCGTGCACCTCGGTTTCGTCGGCCTCCGGGTTGTTCCAATAACAGTGTATCGGTACATGCGGATTTCGGCGATGCCAGTCTGATACGGCGCCAGCTAGGCTGTGATGGAACAGGTATACAAGAAAAAAGTCATCGTCATCCGAGGGCGTGACGGCAAACAGCTCATCTCGCAATAGGGGCGGAGTTACCACCATCCGTTTGGCAGGTAACGGCTTAGCGTCATATAGTGAAAGCGCCAGTCGCCGCGTAGCCCCCCATCCGGCAAGACGGGTGAATAACATCGCCGAGTGTCGCTGGAAGGCAAACCCTTCCGCAAAAATGTACCGGGGGTGCAGAAACATGAACTGATGCGCTATTGCAACCATCGGTATACGCGGATTGTGGCGCATCATATAAAGGCCTCCCAGCGGCTCATAGAAGTTGATCACCACATCCGGCTTTTCCCGCGCGAGTTCCGCACCGATAACCGTGAAGGTCTCCGAAAACTGATTCCAGCGCGCGCTGTTGGCGGCAAGCGTCCTGGGCCAGTCAATACGTTGGCTTTTAGGATCCACAACAAAGTGGGCGCTCTCCACATAGGTGACCGGCGCCTGGAAATGCTCTTCGAAGTATGCCGGCACTTCATGCGTGGCGCCCTTGCTCACCACGGCGCTACACACGCGGTGCCCCGCGCGCAAAAGCATGGATTCCAGAGCCATCGCCTGGGTCAGATGGCCCCGCCCTTCCCCCTGTATAATAAACAGGCAGTTCAATTCATTCAAAGCATACCTTTCATGCCGTTGCATCCATGGTCTGAGCAATGGTGGACACGGTGGGTGGCTCCTGGCCGCGGCGCCTATATTTCTTTCGCCGTGGCAAATGGTCAAGCTTAGCCCAGCGGATCAGCTCCAGCGATCCGTCAAAGTGCTCCACCAGTGCCGTACAGCTCTCCACCCAGTCCCCGCAATTGGCGTACACAATGCCGTCAATTTCGCGTACTTCTGCATGATGAATATGGCCGCATACGACGCCGTCCGCCTCTTTGGAGCGCGCCAGCCGCACCATAGCCGCCTCAAAGTCGGCCATAAACTGGACAGCCCGCTTCGTTCTGTGCTTCAGGAAGGCTGCCAGTGACCAGTAGGGTAGCCCGCACACGCGTCGCACAAAATTGATTACCCGGTTTAGCGAAAGCAGCCCTCGGTAGATCTTGGCTCCTAGGACCGACAGCCACCTCGCATGGAGAATCATGCCGTCAAAATTGTCTCCGTGCAATACAAGGAACTTGCGGCCGTCGGCTGTGACATGTAGGACCATCTCTTTTATTGCCACCTGCCCGAAGTTGAGATCCAGATAGTCCCGTGTGAATTCATCATGGTTGCCGGGCAGGTAAAAGACATGCGTCCCTTTGCGCGCTTTGCGCAGCAGCTTCTGAATGACATCGTTGTGGCTCTGGACCCAGTGCCACGAGCGGGCAAGTGCCCACCCGTCAAAGATGTCTCCGACGAGATAGAGGATGTCCGACTCGTGATGACGCAGGAAGTCGAGCAAATAGTCCGCCTTGCAGGCCTTCATCCCAAGATGAAAGTCGGAAATCCAGATGGTGCGGAACCGGCGAGTCGGTGGGGGCTCCATGAAGCTCATTAGCGGATAATCTTGATCAGATGCCGCGAACGTGCGCCATGCCAGAGGGGCGTTGCGCACGACCAGCCAGCACGCTTAAACGACCGAAACAGCACCAGGTTACGCCTCACGCGATTCTTGGCTCAGCAGTTGCAGAAAGCGGTCACGTGTCTCTTTGTGCTTGAACAGCACCAGGATGCGGGACTTTTGTCCTAGGAACTGCGCGTAGGGCATTCCCTTCCGCATACCGGACGTGATTGCCTCGACTTCTTCGCGCCACATCAGCGTGAGTTGTATGCCCATGGGTGTGCGCACACAAAATATCAGCCGCGTCCGAGTGCAGACGACCCGTCCTTTGGCCGAGTTCCCCCCCAGACCGACCTCCACATGCACCTTGAAGGAGGCCAGCGGGTCCTCCTTGGCGCGGACACGGTCAATCTGTATCTGGTGCCGCGCACGGATGTGCTGTCTTGTTTGTCTGGTCATGTCGAATGCGGAAGCGCGGTGACGCCGCGACGCCACGACAAAGATACCAGCCCACTAATTAGGCGATCACCGCATGACCGGGGCGGCATCCCTATGTAGCAACCGACGGCTATGAACAAGGGATATCCTTAGAATACGCGGTGGTAATCCAGCGCAGACTATGCTGTTCGAGAATTATTGGCAAAAGGCTCTTGCAGCGCGCGCTGGACCATGCTCAGGCTGTTGTTGACCCTCAGCACACAGTACCTTAGATTTCCATACTGTACGCATCGCCACAGTCTATGCAATCTACAGAAGCCGTGCTGCTGTTAGCCAGCGGGGACCTGCGTCTGGCAGCTAACCGGCAGTGTTGGCCAGAGCAGCGACGCGTCGAAGCTAAGGTGCGCCGTGCCTTTGAAGTGCTAGGCGCTACGGTTCGGCGGGCGCATCCCATGCAGGCGTCCAAAGGGCACGGATTCATTGACAGCCAGCATTATGGAATTCAGGTATTCCGATCCATTCCGGCCGATGCGCCTCTGGTCCTGGTGTTTACCGCATGGCAGTATTCGCACCATGTGCTGGCAGGGCTTACGACGCATCGCGGACCGATCCTTACGGTCGCGAACTGGAGTGGCACTTGGCCCGGCCTAGTGGGCATGTTGAACATGAACGGCTGTCTGACGAAAGCCGGCATCCAGTACAGCACCCTCTGGAGCGACGACTTTTCCGATGTGAAGTTTACGGCTGGTCTCAAGAGCTGGCTCGACATCGGCTCTGTGACGTATGACCTGCGCCATGTGGTGCCCTTCAGGCCCAAAAAAGTGCCCGGCGCTGCCGCTGCCGCGGGCACTGCATGCGCGCATGCACTACGGCGCGACAAGGCGATCATGGGCGTTTTCGATGAGGGCTGCATGGGGATGTTCAATGCAATTATCCCAGATCACCTACTCAACACCACCGGAGTGTTTAAAGAGCGCCTAAGCCAGAGTGCGCTGTATTATGAGGCGCAGCGTGTCACGCGCCAGGAGGCAGACGCATGCCTTGCGTGGCTGCGGCAGCGTGGCATGCGCTTTGTCCTAGGACCAAACGAGCAGGTGCACCTCACCGAACAGCAGCTGCGCCTGCAATGCAAGATGTACATCGCCGCCGTCCGTATCGCGGATCGTTTTGGCTGTGACTGCGTCGGTATCCAGTACCAGCAAGGCCTCAAAGATTTACTGCCCGCTTCCGACCTTGCCGAGGGTCTGCTCAATAACACGGATCGGCCTCCCGTATACGAAGAGGGCACTAGGCGGGAGCTGTACCCGGGTGTGGCGCTGCCTCACTTCAATGAGGTCGATGAATGCGCTGGGCTGGATGCGCTGGTGACGCACCGCCTCTGGCAGATGCTGCAGTATCCGCCAGAAACCACGCTCCACGATATCCGGTGGGGTAGCCCGTTCGGTGAGGAGTTTGTCTGGGTCTTCGAAATCAGCGGCGCAGCGCCCCCCGCGCACTTTGTAGGCGGCTATGCAGGCGCCACCAGCGAGCGCCAGCCGCCCATGTATTTTCGGCTGGGGGGTGGCACGCTCAAGGGGGTGAGTCGACCCGGTCACGTGATCTGGAGCCGTATCTTCGTAGAAGACGATACGCTCAAAGCCGATATTGGGCATGCCCGCGTGGTGGCCTTACCTCCAGAAGAGACACAGCGCCGCTGGCAGCTGACGACGCCCCAGTGGCCCATCATGCATGCGGTGACCAGTGGCGTCAGCCGCGACCAGATGATGGCGCGCCACAAATCCAACCACATCCAGGTGGCCTACGTCCCCGACGAGCGTGCGGTCGCCTTGGCGATGGGAGCCAAAGCCACGGCCTTCAGCGCGTTGGGTATTGAGACGTTTGTATGTGGCGAGCATTTGGGGCTGTAAGCCGTGCACAGGCTGAGAGAGCAGCTACTGGCGTTGGCACATGAGCTTGGCGATAAGCGCCAGATGGCGATATGCGGCGAGGGCAACATTTCCGGGCAGCTTGGCCCAGATCGCATCCTTATCAAGGCCAGTGGTACAAGCCTGCGCACGCTGCGCCCTGAGGCGCTAGTGGAGGTGCGAACGCGCGCCTTGCTTCAGGCTTTGCGCGAAGAGCGGGCATGGACGGATCAGGAAGTCGAAGATCTGCTCATGAGCGCACGCTGCGATTCCGCTGCTCTAAAGCCGTCGGTGGAAACGCTGTTTCATGCGTGGTTGTTGTCTCTGCCCAATGTGCGGTTTGTCGGGCATGTTCACCCCATCGCGACCAATCAGGTGCTGGCATCGGCGCGTGCAGCGGAGTTTGCCATACGTCGCATCCTGCCTGACCAGGTGGTGTATTGCGGAGCTCGGTCGCTGTTGGTCCCCTACGTGGATCCTGGGCTTGCTTTGGCCCGACGCATCCGCGAAGTCGCACGGGCATTCCAGGGGCGGTACCGCACGATACCGAGGACTATACTGCTTCAAAACCACGGAATCATTGCCACCGGCAGTACTCCGGCCCATGTCAGCGCGGCGTTGGCCATGGCTGAGAAGGCTGCCGCCATCATGGTGGGTGCTGCAGCGCTGGGGGGTCTCCGGTATATGGATCCCAAAGAGGTGGACCGTATCGCGTCCCGCGCCGACGAGCATTACCGGCGGGCGATGCTGCAGCCAGAGGGCAGGGGCAAAGTATGAGCCGACTCAACATCAAGGGAGACAGGTATGACTGCTGATTCCGGGCGCTATTCCATCGTCCCGCGCCAGTACCTTATCCCCTTTGTGCTGCTCTGCAGCCTCTTTGCGCTGTGGGGGCTGGCGAACAACATGACCGACACGCTACTGGCTTCTTTCAAGAAGATCATGAGCATGTCGGACTTTCAGACGTCGTGGATTCAGATCGCCTTCTACGGGTCGTACTTTTGCCTGGCGCTGCCAGCAGCCATGTACATACGGCGCTTTACGTACAAGTCGGGCGTGATGCTGGGGCTGGGGCTCTTTGCGCTTGGTGCGCTGCTGTTCTATCCAGCAAGCCGCACCATGGTATATGGCCACTTTTTGGTGGCCCTGTTCATCTTGGCTGGAGGGCTGTCCATACTTGAAACCAGCGCCAACCCTTACGCCATCGTTATGGGACCGGCGGCGACGTCGACACGTCGTCTGAACCTAGCACAGTCATTCAACCCGATCGGATCAATTACCGGCGTGCTGCTTGGGAAGTTCTTTATCCTTTCCAACCTCAACGAAGCGGGCGGGCAAGAGCGTGCTGCGATGGACCGTGCGCAGCTTGAGGCGATACAGCAGGCGGAGTTGTCGGCGGTGATGGGCCCGTACGTGACAGTCGCGGTCATCATCGTGAGCGTATGGATACTGTTTGCTGTGACGCGTTTTCCGCAAGGAACGGAGCAGGACAAGTCTCTACGTCTATTGTCCACTCTTCGCCGGCTGCTGCGCCGCCGGCACTATGGGCTCGGCGTGGTGGCCCAGTTTTTCTATGTGGGTGCACAGATCGGCGTGTGGTCATTTACCATACGGTATGTGATGCACGATCTGGGTGGGAGCGAAGCTGACGCGGCCACGTGGTATCTGGCTTCCATCCTGCTGTTTTCCGCGTCGCGCTTCGCGTTCACGTACCTGATGCGGTTCTTTCGGCCTCAAGATTTGTTGTGGATTACAGCGGCCTTGGCCATCGCACTCAGCCTGGTGGTAGCGCTGGTGGGCGGAGTTGTGGGCGTCTGTGCGCTCGTAGGCATCTCTGGATGCATGTCGCTCATGTTTCCGACCATTTATGGGTTAGCGGTAGAGGGTCTAGGGGAAGACACCAAGATCGGTGCCTCAGGGCTGATCATGGCGATCTTGGGAGGCGCTGTTATTACTGCCATTCAGGGTCGCGTCTCCGACCTCTTCGGCATACATCTGGCCTACCTGGTGCCTTTGGCCTGTTTCGTGGTGATTCTGCTGTACGGAATGAGAGGCTACCGCTCGACTGCAGCACTTAAGGCATCCGCATAGGCAACGGACAAGTGCAATACACTGATATGATGAAGCACTATTGGGAAAGCTGCTGGGACGATTCGCATGCAGAGCGCTTGGATACGTTGGGCCGCCTAGTGTACCGTTCCAACCTGTTGGGCCGCGACTGGCGCATCACCAATACTGGCGGGGGCAACACTTCGACGAAGTCTGTGGAGCAGGACCCGCTCACGGGAGCGTCCCGAGCGGTGCTCTGGGTGAAGGGGTCTGGAGGCGATCTTCGAACGGCTGGCCGCGAGCATTTCGCTTCGCTGTATATGGACAAGCTCGAGGGGCTCAAGGAGCTGTATGCGACGATGGCGCCGCGGGGTCCGAAGACCGCTGCCGAGGATCGTATGGTGGGGTTATATGCGCACTGCACGTACAACCTCAACGCGCGCGCGCCGTCCATTGACACGCCGTTGCATGCGTTTGTGCCCTTCAGACATGTGGATCATTCCCATCCGGTAGCGTGCGTCGCGCCGGCTACCGCCTCTGATGGGCCGGCGCTCACGCGCGAAATCTTCGGCGACGAAGTCGCGTGGGTGGATTGGCAGCGTCCCGGCTTTGAGCTTGGCTTGGCCCTCGAAGAACTCTGCCGGACCCGTCCAAACGCTCGCGGCGCTATTCTGGGAGGGCACGGGCTTATCAACTGGGCCGACGATGACAAAGAATGCTACCTCCTGGGCTTGCGGCTCATTGAGAAGGCTGCTAAGTTTCTTGCTGACCGCGGCGCCTGTTCCTCCGCCTTTGGGGGAGTACGGCATAAGTCGATCCCAGAAAAAACGCGCCTGGATACGCTGGCGGCTTTGTTGCCATGGCTTCGTGGCCGCTTGAGCGGAAGCGGTCGCCTCATCGCTACCATCGACACGTCCGAAACGGTGCAGGAATTTGCTAGCAGCAGAGATGCGCCGCGGCTGGCAGAGCTTGGCACTTCCTGCCCAGACCATTTTCTTCGCACCCGCATCAAGCCCCTGTATGTGCCTTGTGACCTGGCCCGAGGCACGCTGGACGATCTGAAGCAGCAGCTGAACCGTGGTATTCAGGGGTATCGGGAGGATTATGCGGCCTACTATCGCGCGCATCGGCGCCAAGACTCTCCGCCGATGCGGCCGGCGCTGCCGACCGTGATCCTGGTTCCCGGCCTCGGCATGATCGCATGGGGCAAGTCCAAGAGCGAGAGCCGTGTGACGGCCGAATTCTACCGGGCGGCCATCGAGGTGATGCGCGGCGCGGAGGCGGTATCCACGTACGTGGCGTTGCCCCGCCAGGAGGCATTCGACATCGAATACTGGCAGTTGGAGGAGGCCAAGCTACAGAGGATGCCCCCAGAATTGGAGCTATCTCGCCGCATCACGGCAGTATTCGGCGCGGGCAGTGGGATCGGTCGGGCGACGCTTGGTCGCCTTCTCCCGGAAGGCACGGTGGTTGCCGGATTCGATACAGATGCCAGTGCGCTCAAGGCGACCGTGGCAGAGGCGCAGGCGAAGATCGGTATGGGCATCGGCGTGGCAGGTACGGGCCTGTCGGGCTGCGGCAATGTTATCGGACTCTCATGCGACATCACGTGTCGTGCGTCTATTGCAGCTGCGCTGCGCCAGACGTTGATGGCCTACGGAGGGCTTGACCATGTGGTGATCACCGCAGGGCTTTTCGTGACGCCAGATGCCGAAGGTACCGTATCGGATGAGGCTTTCGACCGGATGTACGCGGTCAACGTGAAGGGGCCGTACCTAGTAGCGGACGTGGCGGCGGCGATCTGGGAGGCGCAGGGGCTCAGCGGCAGCCTGGTACTAGCCACAAGTGTTAATGCGGTGGTGCCCAAGAGTGGCAGCATTGCTTACGATGCGGGCAAGGCGGCCGCCAATCACCTGGTCCGGGAGCTGGCTTGCAAGTTGGCACCGACCGTTCGCGTTAATGCGGTAGCGCCAGCTACGGTGCTCGAGGGTAGTGCCATGTTTCCGCGGGAGCGCATCATTGCGTCGTTGATGCGCTATGGAGTGCCATTCGCATCGGATGAGGGTACGCCTATGCTGCGCGACCGCCTGGCGGCCTATTATTCCAGTCGCAACCTCACCGGCTCCGTGGTCCGGGTAGCGGACCAGACCGAAGCGATCTTTCTGTTGTTGGGGGAGCGGCTTAGCAGGACGACTGGGCAGGTGCTCACCGTCGACGGCGGACTGCGAGGGGCCTTCCTACGCTAAGGAGCCCGCATATGAAAGGGCGCGCTGGTTGAGGAAAATAAAGCGGACTGCGCTGAGGCATGCCGCCCAATCGGAACGATGGCGCTGCGGCCTCAGTTGCCGCGCCGGTGAAGGCTTACCTGGCGGTGCATGCCTTCAATATTGAGCGGAAGCCAGGCTTCAAACTGGTCCAGGTAACTGAATTCGTCCAGCGTGATGGATGCTTGCATCTCTTCTAGCGTCTGTCCCGCCCGCGCTGCGCTTAGCACGGCATCAAACAGCGCCTCCAGGTACCTGCGGTGATCGGTGGCGTCGGCTTTTGTGCCGATCGGACCGTGGGCTGGCACCAGGATGTCAAAGTCCAGCGCTTCCACAATCCGAATCGATTCGATCCATTCGGGAAAGTATGCGTCAGCAAGATCCCGGTATGGCAGTGACTGAATCGGGATAAAGTCCACGGCGAAGAGCGCACGCTCGTCAACAAAGTGCATCACAACAGAGTTGTCCGAGTGGCCGAGCCCAACATAGATGAGGTCCACCTGTTTGCCGCCGAGCTCTATCGTCATCCTGTCGCTGAAGGTGATCTCTGGAACCGCGGTAGGCCGCTCTTCACCGATGATGTCCGCCTTGGCCTGCTCATGGGCCACGATGATGGCATCCTCATCAAACACCTCACCTCCGCTGATGTGGTCAACATGGTCATGGCTGTACACCACATAGCGAATCGGCTGCCCGAACTGCTCAGCAACAGCTTCCTTAAGCCAACTAGCGGCTGCAGCATTGATAGGGTCTGTTGCCAGTATGCCTGCCTCGGTAACCAGAAGCACCGAATAGTGGACGCCGTTCTGGAACCGGTAGAGGTCGCCCGCAACATGCGTAATTGCCCGTGTCGGCTCCTCCTGCGCGTGGGACACATCTGCGCCAAGCGCCATAAGGAGCATCACTATGGTTGCCGCCCAAGCCCGGCGAGGGCCCGGCTGCGCCGGGCACAGCCATGAACCAAGTCGAAATGTCTGCATGGGACTCGTAACTGTAAGTTGGGGACCTATATACGAAAGTTGACGCTTACGCACATGACTCTGCACTATAGCTGGGTTTGGTGCGCTGTCTGAGCACCACTAGGGATTCGGCATATTCACCAGCCTGATGGCCAGGTCCAGCGTGGCGTGGTCCTGAACACGCTTGTGAGCGTCCCCTTGCGAGTCAGGATGGCAACCTGCACGTCTTCGCACGCCACGTTGCTGCTCTCCTGAACGATGCCCACTGTGATGTTGTGCACCGTTGCCTTGCGGCGCGGAACGATTCCGAAGGATTCCCTGCATGCAGCTGCCTTGGCCTTGTGTCTGGTCTTGCTGTGTTCCTGAACGCGAGCCATCCTGTGCTGCCACTTGATGCGTTTGCGCTCGTCTGCACGTACGGGCGTGTACCGCACGCCCTTCGTTTCCGTCTGGGGAGCCCTATGTGCCACCAAGAAGTGCGGCACTTTTAGTACTTAACCCATCTTTATCACTCGGATTTACAATTTCTCGACTTCGGGTCAATTACTTCTTGTTTTCCTCTGGGAAGCCGATGTCAGCGCCGTTTTCTGTCGTTTTTGGGTCGGATGTGGGCTATTTTGCCGTCAATGTCGTCTTAGTGCGAAGCATTGTGCGACGAGAACCCGCCGCCAACGCTACCGTTACACATGCACACACCAGACGCGCAGAGCCATCTTCGTACGAGCCTCTAAATACCGCCGCAAAAACGGCCAGGTGCGAACCTCATTCGCGCTCCTTCAATCCGTACGCGTCGAAGGACAATCCACCCACCGTACCCTACTCAACCTCGGACGGGATTTCAGTATGCCCAAGTCCGACTGGCCCGAACTCGCTAAACAGGTCGTCGCCCGACTGAAAGGACAATCCTGCACCCCCTTCAAGGAAGGCGATGAACACTTTCAGAACACGGTCGATGATATCGTCAAAAGACTCCTGGACAAAGGCTTTGACATCAATGTAAAAGACCCGAATGATCGCGACACCATTCTCACAGACAAGGTCCACAACCCTGACGCCAAGACTGTCGGAGGTGAGTGCCTAGCGCTGCAAGCGCTCGAACTGGTGGGCATGGAAGAACTCTTGCGTGAACTCAACTTCTCGGAAAACCATATCAAACGCGCCTGTGCGCTAATCGTCGGACGCATGCTCTCGCCCGGCAGTGAACGACACACCCATAAGTGGATGACGCAGGCCTCCAGTATCCTGGAGTTGCTAAACATTCAGGCGCCAAGTCTGAGCATGCTGTACCGATGCTCAGACCGGTTGTATAGGCACCGGCATGAGATTACCAACCGACTCTTTAGAAACACCAAGACGTTGGTGCATATTGACGAGACGAACACCTTGTATGACCTGACCAATGTGTTTTATCATGGTTGGCAGATAGGGGAGCTCCTTCGTCGTGGGCTCAGCAAGGAAGAGCGGACCGATTGTCCCATGGTCACGCTGGCGCTGACGCTCGATGGCTCGGGATTTCCGCGCAGTGTGGAGATGCTACCTGGCCTGGCGAGTGAGTCGGCTACGCTCCAAAAGGCCATTGAGAACCTGAACGGAGCGACGCCCACCGTTCTCATGGATGCCGGTATAGCCACCGAGGCGAGTCTGGCGTACTTGAAGGAAAACAACCTTTACTGGATTTGTGTGGACCGAACAAGGGCGCATCTGATGCCTACCGAGGCACCAGATCACCAGTTTCTCACCGCCAATGAGGTGAAAGTCCAGGCTTGGAAGTTATCCGAAGAGGAGGGAGCGTCACGCGTCTATGTACGCAGCGAAGCCCGGAATGCCACTGAAGAGCAGGACCAACAGACGCAATGCCATCAGTTTGAAACTGCGCTGGAATACATGAATGAGGGACTGCCCCTCCCCAGACGCCTGAAAAATATCGAGAAAGTGGGACGTAAGGTCGGTCGTCTGCAGGAGAAATACAGATCGGTGGCCCACCTGTATGAGGTTGAAGTGAAGCAAAAGGAGGGGACGCAACTTGCCGAGTCGGTCACGTTTAGCGCGCGTATCTCCCACCAGAAAAGCACCCAGGCCGCCGGAGGGTATGTGCTGAGCACCAGCCATACCACCTGGTCTACCAAAAAGATTGCGCGCACCTACTGGCGGCTCACGGAGATTGAGGCCACGTTCCGAGTCATAAAGTCCGATGTCGGGTTACGGCCCATCTATCACAGCAACGATGAACGGATTGAAGGGCATCTATTCATTACCGTTCTGGCCTACCATGTCTCCCATTTGATTCGCACAATACTCAAGGCCAACCTCATCGATGAAAGCTGGGATACGCTCCGATTCAGGCTCAACCAGATTCATCGAATTACCACTGTGTTACCAAAGAGTAGGCACTGTTATCTCGTCCTGAGAGTGGATCAGAAGTTGACGCCATTTATGCAGCGGATCACCCAGTGTCTGGGCATGAGCTATAATCCCGCTGCGACAAGAACCAAGGAGGAATATTCCGATAAGCCGTACGATCTGGAAAATCCTCCTGACCCATGAATCTTGTGACGCTCCTCATGCCTGGCACCCCTATGCACTTCAGAATGAGCAGCGTGAGCTGTGTCTGATTCGGACCGACGAGGCCCAATGACGGTGGCTCAATATGACGAAGGACATGCAAAACAGGGCAACCACCCCAAATCACGACCGACCGCTCCGGTAAATACCACGGTTTCATAGCACCCAAACAACCGCACCCCCCATGGGAGCATGTGAGATCTGGCTTTTCATGTCACTACCAGTGACGAAGTTGGGTCAGAGCCACAGTCGGGGCGCAGGTGTACCGCTTACGGCTGGAGGTGGGTATCCCCACTTCCTAACGTCATGCGCGACAGCGTGACTTGCGGGAGGAGCCGTGTGCGCTAACGCGTGCATATTCCACGAAAAAAACCACTCGTTCCACGGTTAATCGACCACCTGATCCGCCGCGCTGAGTCCGCGCTGGGTGGTTCAGCATCGTAACTGTTCTGGGTACCATTTTCACGGCTGTCTGGCTTCAGTTACGCTTGTCTTCTCTGGAAGGTTCTGCCATTGTGGCAGACGTTGTCTCATGGACTCTCCCTTCAGCGCGATGTGGTGTGCATTGTGAATGAGGCGATCCAGGATGGCATCTGCGAGTGTTGGGTCTTCCATGCCTTCGTGCCACACACTCACAGGCATCTGGCTGGTAACGACGATGGATCCTGTCTGATACCGATCATCGATAAGCTCAAGCAGGTCCCGCTGGTGCAGCGCATTGATTCGTGACAACCCCCAGTCATCGAGAACCAGGAGGTGGAAGCGCGTCAACTGCTTCAGCAGTTTCAGGAAGCGTCCGTCCCCGTGCGCGAGTTGCAGATCTTCCAGAAGACGATGCAGTCGGTGGTAGCGTACGGTGAACCCCTCCATGCAGGCTTTATGCGCCAGCGCGCACGCCACGAAGCTCTTGCCGACACCGGTGGGTCCGGTAATGATCACATTGTGATGTTTGCGCACCCAGTCGCAGGTGGAAAGCGATGCCATCAGGAGCCGATCCAGATTGCGACCGCGACGATAGTCCAGATCGGCCATGGAGGCCTCTTGGCGTAACCGGGCGCGGCGTAGGCGCGACCGCAGGCGCTTGTTGTATCGCACGATCTCCTCGTGGTCAACCAATAGGCCCAGGCGGTCCATGAACGGGAGCTGCTCCATTTCCGGTTGGGTAAGCTGATCACGCAGCGCGCGCCATGCCATGCAGACGCATCTGCTCGAGCTTGTCAAGGGTAGGGTGTAGGAGCATCAGTCCTTCGAGGTTTGGTGAGGAGAATCCGATTTGGTGTCGTAATAGCTTGGGCCCTGGATGTTGTCATGGTCTATGGGAGGCGGAGACACCGAGTCCAGCGGATGCTTGTCGAGTCCATTCTTCAGGATGGACGCGATGCTCCTGTACGAGCGGGTGCCGATAGCGATTGCCCGCGTACACGCGTTTTCCATGCGGCTCTTACCGTAGATGCGAGCCAAGCGGAGCAGGCCCATGAGCGTGCGGTAGCGAATCAACGGGTGCCGTTCAGCATCGATGATCTGCTGCACGACCTTGTGTATGTCCGGCCCGATACGTTCTGCCTCGGTTACGAAGCGGCTCATATCCTTCAGTTGGCGCTGGGAGTCCGGCATGTGTTCATCCTTGGTGGTGACCCCTTTCTGGTGGCTACGCGGGTGCGTCGCCACCCGTTTGTCGTCAATAAATACCTCAAGGGTGGTATCTGTAAGGCGAACCTGTACCGAACGACCTACATATCGATAAGGAACGCTATAACGGTGCCAGCGCACCTCGATGTGCGCATCTCTGTGCACCTTGGCTTTGCGCCACTCCGCGTGCTCGTACGGCTCCGCTGGCAAGGGCTTCATCGCTGATCGCTCCCACGTGTCAATCCAGCTCTTACGACTGCCTTCCAGCTTCTGAAAAGGCCGCTCGTTAAGCTCCTTCAGATGGACACGAATGTGCCGGTTCACGTGCGCTAGACCGATGAAACGCTTATCGCTTAACGGAGCCAGAATGCGCCTCTCTGCATGCAACACGGCTTGCTCGACCTTAGCCTTGTCCCTGGGTTTCCCGGGACGCGTAGGCACAACCACGGTCTTGTAGTGCATCGCAAGGTCCTGATACGACGGATTGATCTCCGGATCGTACCGGTGGGACTTGCGCACGCCACTCTTCAAATTGTCACAGACCACATAGGAAGGCACCGCCCCGAAATACTCGAACATGCGACGATGCGAGCCCAGCCAGTCCCCAAGACGCTGCGTCCACGTCGCCTTAACGTAGAGATAATTGGAGAATCCCAGCACGCCAACAAAGATCTCCACCCGGCGCCGCTTACGCGTAAGCTGGTCTATCGCCTCCAGGCGCATGCCTGCATAGTCCACGAATGCCGTATGACCCGCAGGATGATCCATCGGAACCGTCACCTGGCCAAATTCCTTCTTCCAGGCAGAGTAAAGAGCGCAGAACTTGCTGTAGCCGTAACCATCGCTGTGGTCCCGCCTATACCGCTCCCACATCAGGTGTCGCGTGAACCCCTTGAGCTGTATCTTACGATGCACCTCGGATCAGTCCGGTAACGGACGCGTCTCTCTGGCACTCTCCGGCGGACCATAAAGCAAAGCCTTCAACTTGGCCTCCGTCATACCCTCGGGCAAAGGCCAACGCACACCCGCTGCCTTAGCACGACGCAAATAACCAAGTACCGTGCTGTGCGATATTCCCAGCGCACGACCGATACCACGTACGCTCAGATCAGACTCCGCAGACAACCGCAGAACGTCCCACAAGACACGCATCGCAACCCTCTTTTTTGGCATAAGTACCCCTTGCCTGGTAAGTGAAGAGGGTACGATACCACCTGCGCTCGACCTGCCGCCATCACCCGCGACAGGCAACAATAACCCGTTACTAACTCTGCCAGACTGCCAATTTGGCAGTCCCATATGCCGCCCTCCTACACCCCGCCGCCACCGGGCGGCACGCGGCGGATCAGGTGGTCGATTAACCGTGGAATCACTGGTCGATTTGCCGTGGAACGAGTGGTCGATTACCCGTGGAACCGCTGGTCGATTTGGAGCGGAATACGCAACCCAGTCATCCGAGCCAGAATCCGCCATACCCTGTCGCCGACCGGCAGTCGGTAACGATGATTCCGGCTGCTTCGCATTCGGCAACGTACGATAAGCGGCGCAGCGTAAAGTGACCGTCGCTGCGTGAAGTGCTAAAGCTGACCAAAGTTGAGTCTGTACGATGTAGTGCTACAACGGTGGCCTGGGACAGCGGCGCGCCCGAGGAATCGGCCACGGCACCCGTTACGGCATAGTACTGTGCCCTAACCGTCTCGTTTACAATTAGCGTCAGAAGTGTGAGAGCAAGACGGACAAATGCAGATGGACGCATCAGCGTTGCCAGTATTAGTGCTCCGTCTTGCTCTCAGAGCTCTTGTATGACTTTTCTCCCATGCAGTCAATGATTGGACGGAGCGATGCACTGGCACCGTGCCTGCCGGTCCGCAACATCTCGCCTCTCCCTACCCAATAGCAAGGCGCGCCGCGAAGCGGCGCATGAAATCATCCTGCCGAACGCACGATAAAATGCCTCACGGTGCCAGAGCGCTGAGACAATGTGACAGCAGCACCAGCAAGAAATAGCTTCTTGCCTTACAGCAGACCATCATTGCCTCCTGATCCTCACCCGACCCTCTTCTATATTGCGCCTCATCCGGCTTTGAAAACGCTTATCCGCCGCCAGCTCTGCCCTCTTTATCTGATCGTACTTGTCGTCGGAAACCACATGCCCGCTGGTCGGCGCCGTGATCTGGGGCAGATCGCCCAGATTAACGGATTCTGCCGCATACACTTCTCCGGTTGTCACATTGGTAACCAAAAGGATGAGTCCCGGTAGGCCACCATACAAGCCCGGCCCTGCCGGTACCGATATCTCGGGTGCAAACCAAGCTTCAATGACCGCGGAATCTACTGCCGCGGTTGCCTTCATGATGCGGTGGCCGAGATAGATACGCTCCTCGCTGGGCAAGCGCCAGGATACTACGGGCTGCTCACCATCAACGAGGTAGGTATCAGCATTGAATTCCCGTGATTCCTTGTACGTACCGTTTGCGAAGTTGACATACGTCGTATCAATGTACTCCCACTCCGGCCGATCACCGGGCACCACGATCTGATTGATAGCAGGATACATGAGGGAGGATGAGGAGTCGAAGACCAACATCCTGGGCACTGTTACGTGGCTAGGCCCTTGGCTATACTCCGTACCGTCCTCCGCCGCAATCGCTTCTAGGATTGGGTCTGGTGCTCCATACAGAATCGGCGCGGTATGGCTATAGCGCACCGCCCCTTCTTGCGCTGAGGCAGCAAGTGGCATCAAGGTAAGAGCGAACAGGGCAACCGCACGAACAGCGGCAGTTTGTGCAGGGTGTGGCATCGTAGGCTAATCTAGTGAGTCAGTCTTCACAACTGATGAGTATATCACCATGCGAGTTTGTATCGACTTCTCTGTCCTTAGCACTCGAGTCCGAGTACGCAAGCCCGGAATTCCTTGATCTGCCTCCTACTTGCATTGTGTAGTAATACGCAAAACTCTGCCATCGCTGAATGTTCCGATAGCGTAGTTCCATTGTTGGTCAGCAAACGGATCGGAGTGATCTCGCCATGAGCAGCGGGTGAGATTTAAGAGAGGTACTTAACGTTGTCCGCACCGTTCTGCAGTACCGGGCTTTCCGGCGGAACCACAGGCGGCTGGCCGTCAAAGCCGGTTATGGCCACGATGATAAAGCAAGCGGGTAGAAAGGAATTAGCGAGCGTTCATAGCATCAAGCCCCCTCGGGGCAGGTTAGTTAAAGTGTGCCGGGGCTGGCGTCTCCAGCGCTACGGCCATGCCATAAAACAGCAGGCTCAACACTCAGTTCCCAGATCCCGCCGCCGCTGTCCTACTGTTCAGCGACAATTAGAATTGAGAGACCAGCGACAACTAGAATTGCGGGGGAAGGAATGGGTGAGATGCGTATCTAGTGCTTGTCAGAAAATAGGGCATTTTGGGCGTCTGCCTGGCTGGAGCAAGGTCGGGGGCACGCTGGGGGCCCGATAAGGATGCTGGTCTGAGCGATGGGAAGGGTAACAGAAGTGCTGCACGGCCATTTCTGACACTCAACCGAGCTTCGTTAGCTCCTGGCGGCGCAGAGTGGATACAGCGTACCCGTCACGGGCTTGTAGGAGAAAAAAAGAAGGGATCAGCAGAAGCTGGAGCGGGCGAGTCTTAAGTGGCCTACGCGCGAGCGGCGTGCCAAGCTCGTCGTTTCGCTTCTTTTTTCCTGAGGCCCATTTAACAAGGAAGTGCAACACTTGATTCGGCAGAGCAATGGGTTGGCGAGCGCGTGGACATCCCTATGGAGCCGTAAGGTCCAGAGGCTGTTGGTATGTATTGTGGATTCATCATTGGAGGGTATCAGATGGCAAAGGGCTACCGTCACCTTTCGTATGAGGAAAGGTGTCAGATTCATGCGTTGAAGAAGCGGGGGGATTCAATACGCGGCATAGCGCGGCAGTTGGGTCGTTCGCCATCGACGATCAGTCGGGAGGTGCGGCGCAACAGTGGAGGTAGAGGCTATCGGTATAAGCAGGCAGATCGACTGGCTCGTGCGCGGCGCCAGAAAGCGTTGTTGCATCCTCGTAAGATGACCGCAGCGCTGTGGGCCATGGTGCGCGAGAAGCTTGCCTTGCACTGGAGTCCAGAGCAGATTGCGGGTCGGCTTCGTCATGATGGGGTCTTAGCGGTGAGCTCCACATGGATCTACCGGTTCATTTGGAGCAACAGGGTAGCTGGCGGATCGTTGTACAAGCTGCTTCGCCGTAACAGTAAGCGTTACAACAGGCGTAGCCAGCGCGGTGCCGGGCGCGACCTGATACCGAATCGTGTTGACATCAGCGAACGGGATCCCATAGTGGAGAGGAAGACGCGTATAGGCGATTGGGAGGTGGATTCGATCATTGGGGGCAAGCACCAGGGTGCGTTGGTATCGATGGTCGACCGTGCGTCGAAATTCACGTTTCTTGCGCTGGTATCTTCGAAGGCTGCGATCGGTGTCCGCCGCGCGATCGTAGCGTGTCTGAAACCAGTGAAGGATCGGGTGCTTACCATCACGGCGGACAACGGGAAGGAATTTGCCCATCACCAGCAAATCGCTCGGGCCCTTTCAGCGTCGTTCTACTTTGCGCGGCCGTACCATTCCTGGGAGCGTGGCCTGAACGAGCACACCAATGGCCTGGTACGGCAATACTTACCGAAGGCGACCAACTTCCGCACTGTTGAGCCGGCAGCGGTAATGCGGGTACAGACGATTCTGAACGATCGTCCACGTAAGTGCTTGGGTTACCGCACACCGGCGGAGGTCTTCATTGGCGCGCGGTAGGCTGTAGCGGCCGCTGTGGATGGTGCACGAAGGTCTGAGCCAGACCCAACAGCAGAAGCCGGTGCGCCTAGATCAGCGATTCCCAGCAGTCCAGCCTAAGGTGATGGATTGACTCGGTCGTATCCCCAGAACGACCGGTAGGGCACGATACCGTCTACATGCGGCATCATGGATGGCTGCGCGCATGGAAAAGGGCGTTTGACCCGCCGCCGCCGAAGCTCTTGGGGCCCAAAGCGCTGTTTCAGTCTGCCCGACGCCGTTCCATCTCCGGTCGAGCTTCGCCCTCCCTTCGATGGAACGGCCCCTTCCTGCTCTCTTTGCTAATCCCTGCCTCTATTTGCGAGTACACTGATCTGATTGTATATGTTGCGCTTCGGAGATAAATTGGGGAGATTCCATTTGGAGGCTCCGGCGGGATAGTGTGCGACGGTGACGGTGAGATTTAATGCATTGAAGAGGGTATGCTGTAAGAAGTACTTCCAAGCATGTCGGCACCCGTTGCTGCCCCCGCCGTCTCTCTGCGGTACCCACGAACCCGTTGCACTACATCTGGGCAAGCCCAGAAAGCTCGACAGCAGCATCCGTGGACGACGAGGGTCTATCGCGCGGCTGCATGCCAACCCAGGAGCTGTGCTACCGATGTCTCGGCCAGCCCAGCATATATCCTCTAGTCGAGGTTGAGCTTGGCGCGAAACGACTCATCAGTCAGACGATTATGGTTCCAATAGTCAATGGTCAGCGTTTGATCCAGCACGGCCTGGGAGACTAGGTGTCGCTCGCCTGTTGCAGCGACGACATCCTCTGTCCAACCTGTCACACGATGCGGAAATGCCACCTCATACCGTATAGTCAGCACGCGTCCTCCAGACTCGAATGCGACCTCGTAGGCCTGCTCACCCGATGGAGATTCCTCCGTAGCTAAGAACTGTGACTGCGCGCTTGCCACTTCGTAAGGCGCATGGCTCAATCGCTGATGCAGTGCACCGGTAATCACCTGAATCTCGCCTACCGGCAACGATGAGGGATCCAGACGGAGCTTGGTCCAAAGCTCGTCTTCAAGGATGGCCCGTGGGAGACGGACTGTTGTATCGGCGTTACTTTCAAAGTAGGAGTGATGACGGATCTTGTACCCGTCTGCCTCGAGGTCGTACTGCGCAAACGTGTGTCCGCACCACTCCTGGGCCGTGGCGGTAACCTTGAGCGAATGCGGGTCGTGATTGCCAGAAACCGGTGTGAATACGGACGACATTAGAGAATACGGATAGATGCCGGTCGTGAACTGCAGAATCCGGTTCAGCTTGAGCACCGTCACGTGGTCGTGCGGTTCGGCGGACTCGTCGTCAGGCTTGACATGCCTGGACTGGGAGAAGGGCTCGGTTACAAAGATGTGGACCGCTTTGCCCGTTCGCATCTCCCCGTAACGTAGCTGCTCCAGGTCGTACGACGAAATTTCCGCCGCGCCCCGGTACCAGTAGTCTCCGAAGTCAGCGTTGACCGGCACCGCTTCAATGGACATCGCTTCTGGCACGGTACGAGACCCGTCTAGGACGCAGCCCACCCAAAGCAGCGCGCAGGCGACGGGTAGTGCAGAAACCCTGATCATGGTGGCATGTGCCCGCAGCGGGCGGACTTGTTTGCGTCCCGGAGCCAGTGCCCGCATGAAGCACTGACGACCGACCAGCGGCTACCCAGGCCCCAAGGCCTGCGTCGCCTATGACGCGCTGAGCGTTACCGCTTGTATTTGACCGAGCAGCCGTAGGGGCGGGAAGTCTCGGTGGTGACGGCCTTGCCGCTTAGCGCCTCTTCTAGGGCAAGCCGCACATAGTTCTTAGCGTCCCGCGTCTTGTCGTCGCTGGCCCGCGGACGATCATCAATGCCGCCCTTGTAGATCAGCGTACCGTCGGGATCGATGATGTACATGTGGGGCGTGGTTTTGGCGCCATACTGGCGGCCGACATCGCCTTCGGGATCGAGCAGGATCGTAGTCTGCAAACCCCCCATCCTCTCATTATGCACATTCATGTCGTCGGCCTCGTAGTAGCCCTGGGTGCCTGGGGCAGAGGACACCACAGAAAGCCATACCACGTCACGATCTGTGTATTCTTTCTGCAGGTCGGGCATGTTGCCGGTACGATAGTGCCGCTTGACGTACGGGCACCCGAAGTTTAGCCACTCCAGCACAACAAAGCTGCCCTTGAGGTCGTCCAGTGCATAATCCTGGCCGTCGGTGCCAGGAAGAGTGAAGAGCGGAGCCGGCGCGCCGATCTCGGCGTCATCATCTGGATGCGGAGCCGCGATAGTGGCTATAAGCAGCACTGCTAGAAGGGTAGCGGTGGGCAATAAAAAGAATCGTTTCATGGTGCAAGCAACGGTTGTGAGCTACAGACTGGTGGGGCTGGTGGCGGCGATCCTGTCGGGCAATGACTTCAGCGCCGAAAGCACGATAGACTCCGTCAGCACTTCAGGTAGTAACGCGGGCTCGCCATCCCCTCCAGGGTACAGCACGTAGAGCGGAACGCCGTTTCGACCGTGTGACGCTAAGGCGCGTGTGATGGCATCGTTGCGGCTGGTCCAGTCCGCGCGCATCAGTGTCACTCCTTTCTCGGCAAACGCAGCTCGGACGGCGCTGCTACCGAGCGTGGTGCGCTTGTTGACCTGGCAGGTCAGGCACCAGGCGGCAGTGAAGTCTACAAAGACGGGTCGGCCTTCGGCGGAAAGCGCATCAACGGATGCGGCAGAAAAGGGCTGCCACTGCTGGTCGGATGTCGTCAGGCCGGATGCCGGTGCCGCGGGGAGCTGTACGCCCTGGTAAGCGGCCGTAAAGGCCATGACGAATGCAAGGCCCGCCGCAATGCGCGTGACGATACGCACGCGCCCAGATACCCGCACACCCGGCCAGCGGCCAAGCACCCAGAGTGCAACACCCAACAGCAGAAGACCCACCAGTAGGAGCGCCATTCCGTCTACGCCTACCTGGTTCCCCAGCACCCAAGCCAGCCAGATGGATGTGGCGATCATGGGAAAGGCCAGCGCATGCTTCAACGTCACCATCCACGGTCCAGGGCGTGGCAGTTTCGCCATAAGTCCCGGTACCCAGGTCAGTACAATGTACGGGAGCGCCATCCCAATCCCTAGAAATGCAAAGACGAGGAGCGCAATAGCGGTTGGCATCACGATGGCCGCGCCCAGCGCTGCTCCCATAAATGGCGCGGTGCAGGGAGTAGCTACCAGAGTAGCTAGCGCACCATCCAAAAAGGAGCGTCGATATCCCGCACCGTTCCCGAGCGCGCCAGCCGCCCAGCGGGGCGCAGACGCGCCCAGCTCAAAGACGCCCAATAGGCTCAGCCCGAACGCGAAGAACAGGAAGGCCATGCCAGCCACAAACGAAGGGGACTGCAGCTGAAAGCCCCATCCGACCTGATTGCCCGCAGCACGCAGCATGAGCAGTGCTGCGGCCAACACAAGGAACGAGACGATGACACCTAGCGCAAAGGTCAGGCCATGCCTGCGCACCTGAGCAGCTTCCAGACGTCCGTACTGAACGAACCCGAGCACCTTGATGGACAGGATGGGGAACACGCATGGCATGAGATTCAACAGGAGCCCGCCTCCAAGCGCAAGCAAAAGCACCACCAACAACGGGAGGGGCCCGCTGCCGGCGCTTTGGTCCGCTGCCACGGCGCCGGCCTCGAGCGGGACATCCACTGCCAGCGCCCGGTACTGACGGTCCGCATCCAGCACTCGGCCCGGACCAGCGACCAGCACGCCCCGCAGCCGCGTGGGGGTGCCCTCGGCGTACTTTGATTGCTGCAGCGCCATTAGGAACGTATCACCGTCCCGAGTGACAGGCTGCGCCGCCGCATGCTCTAGCACCATGAGGTCGGCTGGGAAGAAGTACGCGTCCTCAAGGTCCGCCACAGTGCCGACCGGAGGCAGGATGCTTAGCGCGAAGCTATTGGCATAGGCCTTGGCCTCCACCCTCCATCCTGGCAGTGCCACGGGCACACGCGCACGCGCCCGTTCTATCGCCGCAGGAGGCGCTGCTACCATTGCCGGGCTGCTACGCACTGGCAGGGAAAGCGCCACCTCTTCTTCAGCAAACAGACAGACATCAGCGCAAATCAGCCAACTCGCTGTCGCAGCAAGCTCAGCCGTGCTTCCTGGCACCAAGTCGTCCGGCGGGGTGACTTCGGCCAACAGCACCACCTCATCGGAATACCCGTACGAGCGGAGTGGACCGCCGTCAATCTTTTCGGGGATGGGCCACTGCACTTCGGAAACCGTGAAACCCGAAGGTAGTCGCCATGCAATCTCCGTTGGCTCGCCTGCGTCACCGGGATTCTCCCAATAGCTGTGCCAGCCTTCCTCCATCACCAGCTGTACGCCAAGCGCTAAAGGCTCGCCGGGCTCAACCCACCGGGATGCACTCAAAAGGGCCGCGCTGCTGAACGGACTCGAATCCTGTGTTGTCGCTTCCTGCTGCCCGTGTGCGCGCTCTGGTACCAAGCCAAAGGCCAATACCAACGCCGCGAAAAAGGTTCTGAAAATCAGAGGCATGAGCAGAAAAAAGCAGGTCCTCATTGCGCGACAAATCCTTGAGCACCTCTTACGGAAATCGGCCGTCTTTGCTCCATCGTATAGTGCGCAGCCGGTGACCACTGCCCTGATGTGCCAATAGCGAACGGCGCTACCGAAGCGCCGAGCCTAGCCGCCAAGGACATGCAGGAGGCGCTACAGCTGCGCACGGTGGACACAACAAAAGGGAGGCCGCACCTGCTGCGGCCTCCCTCATGGTAGCGGGGGCAGGATTCGAACCTGCGACCTTCGGGTTATGCTTACCACTACAGCTTCCGCTGCCGGCCAACGACCGTTTGTGGTCTGGACTTTCTCTTCACCCTCGGCCTTACCGTTAGGGTGCCTGCCGTCAAGTCTCTACACCTTCCCCAGCATCACGCCGAGGCTTGGCTCGGGATTACCCCACCTGAGGCTTCCCCGAATTTGACAGGTGATCACGCATGAGTCTCCCCGGTGCGCAGCCCAATGCAGCATAGAAGGCAAATAGAAGATGCCGTGGTGAACGTCAATCTGCTATCGCGACCAGCAACGAACCGATCACATGCCCTGCGCTGCAACCTGAGCCCGATGAGCTACCAGCTGCTCCACCCCGCGAATTCGAAAGCAATGATACGAAAAACCTCGGACCAAAGATTCCCCGGCTCGCGACGAACAGTGAAAGTTCCGTGAAGTCTTGCCCCACGGCACACTGGGCGCCCGCAGCGGTTATACTGCGCGTCGTGGCATGTGCCTAGTGCACGGGCGACCCCGCTTGTACAGCCCCTACCAGACAATTGCGTGCATGGCGACTATCAGACCGTTTTGCGCTCTTAGGCCCACGCCGGAGACCGTCAAGGCAGTGGCGTCGGTGCCGTATGACGTGGTAAGCGTAGAAGAGGCACGAGCTCTGGCTGAGGGAAACCCGCTGAGCTTCCTGCATGTGGTGCTTCCAGAGATAGATCTTCCCCCTGACACCGTCGAGAACGCGCAGGAGGTTTTCCAGCAGGGATGGACGAACCTGTCTGACTACCGGTTCAGCGATAGTAGTGTGCATGACCCCGTACCTGCGCTCTACATCTACCGGCTAGCATCACCAGACCATGCCATGCGCGGGGTTTTCGGATGTGTCACGGTGTCTGAATATGAGGACGGTACGATCCGCAGGCACGAAAAGACGCGTCCCTACAAGGTGGAAGGCCGCCTGCAGCATATCGTGCGCCAGCGTACACACGCAGAACCCGTCATGCTGACATACCGCAACCATGCGGCGGTCGCAGAAGAGGTGGCACGGGCCCAGCAAGAGGATCCTCTGTTCGACTTTGAAGCGGAAGACGGCGTTAGGCATACCGTCTGGCGTCTACAGCGTACCGAGGCACTCGTGACTGCCTTTGCCGAAGTGCCGTACCTGTATATCGCTGACGGTCACCACCGGTGCAGTGCGGCGGCGCAGGCGTATGACATTATGAAGGTGCGTGGGAGTGACATGTTTCCTGCCGTGCTGTTCCCCGCGGAGGAGATGGTGATCCTACCTTACAACCGTGTCATATCGTTCGCCGGGGACGCAAAAGAAGCGATCATCCGCAAAACGGGAGTGACATTGGGACCGCCCAGCACGCAGACTGTGCCCACACGTAAAGGCGAAGTGTGCGTATATGTCAGCGGGCAATGGCATACGATTCAGCTGCCGCCTACGCAGAGGGCTGGCGTCGCCAGTGGACTGGATGTGGCGCGCCTCCACGAATTCGTGCTTGAGCCGGCCTTCCGGTTAATGTCCCCGCGGTCTGATTCTAGGATCGGGTACGTCGGCGGAAACCGGAGCACGGACGAGCTTGAAGCACGCGTGGACCGCATGAAAGATGGCGCGGCGTTTTCCATGTATCCTACCAGCATGGAGGAGCTCCTTGAGGTTTCCGATGCTGGAGAGCTGATGCCGCCCAAGTCAACATGGTTTGAGCCTAAGCTGCGTAGCGGTTTGCTTGTACACATGTTCGATACCATCATCGAATGAGAGTCCTCGTAGCCGACAAGCTGCCTGCCGCCAGCCTAGTTTCGCTGCGGGCTGCGGGGCACGATGTAACCATGACGCTGGTGGAAGGCGCAACGCTGCGCCAGACGCTCGATGCGCTGGCGGCGCATGTCCTAGTGGTCCGTTCGACGAAGGTGGATGCGGAAACTCTGAAGGCCAGCCCGTCTTTGGGACTGGTAGTCCGCGCCGGGGCTGGTGTTGACAACATTGACGTCAATGCCGCCAGTCGGATGGGCATCTTTGTGGCCAACTGCCCAGGCCGCAACGGCCACGCGGTGGCGGAGCTGGCGGTAGCGCTCATGTTGTCGCTCGATCGCCGCATCCCCGAGATGGTCCAGGCGTCACGTGAGGGATGGTGGAATAAGGCAGAGTATGCCAAAGCCCGCGGCCTGAGCCAGCGCACCCTAGGCGTGATAGGGTTCGGATCTATAGGACGCCTAGTGGCAGGAGCCGCATTGGGTCTCAACATGCATGTTGTGGCTTGGAGCCGGTCATTAACGCCCCAGGCGGCCCACGCCGCGGGGGTGACCCGGGCGCCTTCGCCGATTGACGCGGCCGCCGTGTCTGATGTGGTCACGCTACATGTAGCGGCCACCAGAGAGACGCGGCACTTGGCTGGATTTGAATTTTTTCGCGCCATGAAGCCGGGGGCGCTACTGATCAACACCGCACGCGGCGCCGTGGTGGACGAGGAGGCGCTGGAGTGGGCGCTGAACAACAAGGGCATCCGAGCAGCCGTGGATGTGTTCGATGACGAACCGCGTTACAAAGAGGGGCCTTTGGAGTGGCCACTGGCCAGCCATGCCGGCATGTATGTGACGCACCATGTGGGGGCATCTACCAGGCAGGCCCAGGAAGCTACCGCAAATGAAACGGTAAGGGTCATCCGAACCTTTGCGGAGCAGGGCTTCGTACCGAACTGCCTCAACATCGCGCGTCAGTCTGTCGCCTCGCACCTGTTGACGGTACGCCACCGCGACCGGATCGGCGCGCTGGCCTCCATCCTCGACATAGTGCGCGGCGCAAACCTCAACGTACAGGAGATGGAGAATTTGGTATTTGCTTCAGGGAGCCGTACGGCGTGCGCCAGGATCCGCGTCGATGGCGAACCCGATGAGCTGCTGATCCAGGAAATCGGGCGCCAGCCACATGTGCTGGCGGCCACACTGGTAACGCTGTAACATACGCGTGATGGAAAACTCACCACGGCTGCACAACTTTTCAGCGGGTCCGGGGGCGCTGCCCCTAGAGGTCATCGAATCCGTCCGTCGCGAGCTACCTGTGTACCGGAACACCGGAGCTTCGGTGATGGAAATTTCCCACCGCAGCACCGCCTATATGGATATTGAGGCGTCGGCGCGCGGCGCGCTGCGGCGCCTGTTGGGGCTGACTACTGACTGGCATATCCTGTTTTTGCAGGGAGGGGCATCCATGCAGTTTCATCAGGTGCCGCTCAACTTTCTGCCTCCGGGAGGATCGGCGGACTATCTGGTGACCGGGACATGGGCCAGCAAGGCGCTTGCGGAGGCGCGGCTGTTGGGCCGGGCCCGCTGTGCGGCATCCAGCAAAGACAGCGCCTTCGTTTACATCCCGGAAGCAAACGACCTGGACCCGTCGGCCGCCTATGTCCACTTCACCTCCAACAACACTGTTTTTGGAACGCAGTATCGCAAAGAGCCCCAGGCTCCGGTGCCGCTGGTCTGTGATGCCTCTAGCGATTTTCTGAGCCGTCCGATCGACCTTGGCCGCTATGGTCTGATCTATGCGGGCGCGCAAAAAAATATCGGGCCTGCCGGAGTCACCCTCGTGCTGGTGCGCAAATCCTTTCTCAAAAGGCGTAATGCGCCACTGCCCACCATGCTCGACTATGGGACGCATGCGGCGAAGTGTTTCAACACGCCTCCGGTGGTCGCGGTCTATGTGGTCGAAAAGGTGCTCCGATGGCTGGAAAGCAAAGGTGGCGTGGCAGCCATGGAGTCGGTCAATGCGCAGAAAGCCGCGTTATTGTATGATATGATAGACAGCACGGACTTTTATCGCGGTACGGTGAGACCACAGGCGCGTTCAGTTATGAACGTTACCTTCCGACTGGTGGACCCGGCCCTCGAAACGGGCTTTGTTGCTGACGCCCAAGAGGCGGGCATGGTGGCGCTGAAGGGGCATCGCTCCGTCGGGGGCATGCGCGCCTCCATATATAACGCCTGTCCCCTAGAAGCTGTCGAGGACCTGGTAGCATTTATGCGCCACTTTGAGCAGATTAACGGTTGACACATCGTATATTGGCGCGCACCATGATGGGGCCGAAATGACGATAGGGGTAGTTAAGGAGACGGCAGCGGGTGAGCGCCGCGTGTCTCTAGTCCCTGGAAGCTTGCGTCCTTTGTTCAAGAAGGGCGTGCGCATTGTCGTAGAAGCGGGCGCAGGAGAAAGCGCCTATTGCCCGGATGCCGCGTATATGGACGCGGGTGCACGCGTGGGGTCGCGTGCCGAGGTGCTGTCCTGTGGTCTTGTCACCTGCGTGCAGCCGCTCACGCAAGCCGACATGGCGCTAATGCGCACCGAGAGTGTGCTGGTCGGGCTCCTGCAACCGCTTGAGCAGCCACGTATGGTCGAGCTACTGGCTCAAAGAGGTATCACCGCTGTTGCTATGGAGCTTGTGCCGCGCATTTCGCGTGCACAAGGCATGGATGCGCTAAGCGCGATGGCCTCCCTTGCAGGGTATAGGGGGGTGCTGCTGGCAGCGGCGGAGCTGCCGCGCTTTTTCCCGCTCTTGACCACGGCGGCTGGAACCGTCCGTCCCGCCACGGTGCTGGTATTGGGTGCAGGTGTGGCGGGCCTTCAGGCTATTGCGACGGCTCGCCGGCTCGGTGCGCGCGTCTGGGGGTACGACATACGCGAGGCGGTCACCGAGGAGGTGCAGAGCCTGGGAGCGCAGTTCGTGGAGCTTGATTTGGACGTTGAGGACATGGAGGATGCGGGTGGCTATGCCCGTGCGCTGATGCAGGCCAAGGCCAAGCAGCAGACTGAGCTTCTGGTACCGCATGTGGCTAAGAGCGATGTGGTAATCACTACGGCGCAGATTCCAGGGCGCCTAGCGCCTACGTTGGTGACCGAAGCGGCCGTGCGGGCCATGAAGCCGGGGAGCATCGTGGTGGACCTAGCTGCTGCGACGGGCGGCAACTGTGTGTTAACGCAGCCGGATGCCACCGTGACACGGCATGGCGTCACCATTATGGGTCCGACAAATCTGCCGTCCACCATGTCATATGATGCAAGTAGCCTGTATGCACGGACCGTGGCCGCCATGGCGAGTGCGTTTATTGTGGACGGGCAGTTCGTGGCAGCCTTTGATGATGCTATCTTCCAGGCGGCTTGCGTAACGTATGGTGGCAAGGTCGTCAATGATCGAGTAAACAGCTTGCTGGAGGCATAGGCGCGTCATGATCCAGTATCTGACATACTTTGTGCTATCGATGTTTGTGGGGCGCGAAGTGATCAGCAAAGTTCCTCAGACGTTGCATACGCCTCTGATGTCGGGCTCGAATGCCATTAGCGGGATCACCATCGTCGGTGCGCTGGTGGCTGTAGGGATGACGGAAGGTCCGTGGGCTCGGTACTTGGGTCTTGTGGCACTGATCGCTGCGACTATCAACGTGGTGGGCGGATTTCTGGTGACTGACAGAATGCTGCAGATGTTCAAGAGAGGGCCCGTTAAGCGGTAGCGCATCTATCGAAATGACTATTGAGCTGATCGATCTGGCCTACCTGGTAGCGGCGGCGCTATTTATTGTAGGTCTGAAGCGCCTGCAGTCGCCGGCTACGGCGCGAGGCGGCAATCAGCTCGCGGCGCTTGGGATGCTTCTGGCCGTGGTGGCCACGCTGTTCCTTCGAGAAATACTCTCGCCGGTAGAGGTTATCGTCGGGCTGGGAATTGGCGGTCTTGTTGGGCTGTTACTAGCGCGCCGTGTGCGCATGACCGCCATGCCGGAGCTGGTGGCTGCCTTTAACGGGTTTGGCGGTTTAGCTTCTGCGCTGGTGGCTGCGGCCGAGGTGGTCCGCGCCACCGGTTGGAGTGCGACCCTGACGATCACCATCAGTGTTCTTATCGGGATGGTCACCTTCAGCGGGAGCTTCGTGGCGTTCGGCAAGCTCAGCGGGCGCATCAGTGGCAACCCATTAAGCTACCCTGGTCAGCGCGTGGTGATGGGGCTGGTGACTGCCGGTGCTATAGCGGCGATGGTTTGGGCAATGGCCGGTCCAGCCGCAGTGTTTGCGCCTTTGGCACCGTCGCTTTTCGGGGTGCTGGTTTTGACGGGCCTCGCGCTGCTTTTGGGCATCTTGTTCGTTCTTCCGATCGGCGGTGCCGACATGCCGGTGGTTGTAGCGCTCTTGAATTCCCTGTCGGGCTTGGCGGCTGCTGCCACCGGGTTCGTGCTTGGCAACACGGCGCTGATTGTCAGCGGCGCTCTGGTGGGCGCGTCGGGGCTGATTCTGACCAATATTATGTGTGTGGCAATGAACCGATCGCTGCTCAATGTGCTGATGGGCGGATTCGGGCAGGAGTCGGACATTTCGGCCAGCAGCGTGGCGGGAGCATTGGATGGCCGCACGGCTACGGCTACGACGGCTGATGACACAGCGATTCTGCTCGCCTATGCTCAGAAAGTTATTATTGTACCCGGATACGGTCTTGCCGTGGCGCAGGCGCAGCACCAAGTTCGAGAGCTGGCGGATCTCTTGCAGGAGCTGGGTGTGGAGGTGAAATATGCGATCCACCCGGTGGCGGGTCGAATGCCGGGACACATGAATGTGCTCTTAGCGGAGGCGAACGTGCCTTATGACCAGCTCTTCGAGATGGATGAGATCAATCATGAGTTTGAGACCGCCGATGTGACGCTTGTGATCGGAGCAAACGATGTGGTCAACCCGGCAGCGCGCCATGACCAGGCGAGTCCGATTTATGGAATGCCTATACTTAACGTAGACCAGTCCCGGGCTGCCGTTGTGCTCAAGAGGAGTATGCGTCCCGGCTATGCGGGTGTACAGAATGAGCTGTTTTTCGCTTCTCGGACGCGGATGCTGTTCGGCGACGCCAAGGATTCCGTGACGGCGCTGATTGGTGAGGTCAAGGAGGTATAGGCTGTGAAGCCGCAGCCCAACTCCAACTACTGCTTTGTTTGCGGGCGTGACAATCCGCGCGGGCTGTACATGCGGTTTTTCGACAACGGGGATGACCGCGTGTGGGCCGATCATGTCATTTCCCAGGAGTATCAGGGTTATCCGGGGATTGTCCATGGTGGCGTCCAGTCCGCCATCTTGGACGAAATTATCTGCCGTGTCTCGTTGGTGGAGGATATCCACAATTTCGCTGTGGCGGCCCGCATGGAGGTGCGTTTTCGTCGGTCGGTGCCGGTGGGTGTGCCGTTGCGCGTGGAGGCTCAGCGCGAGCATCTCAGCGGCGGCCGGGGCAGGGCTACGGGCGTTATCCTGCTTCCCGACGGTTTGGTGGGTACTGAGGCGTCTGTTGTGCTGGTGGCTCTTCCGTCCAAGGTGCGGCGCCAAGCGACGGAAGTGGAGCTGGGCTGGCGCGTGGACCCTTGCTAACTTGAGTCCAATTGGGCCGAGGCGGCCCGTCGTCGTCGGCAGCGGTACTGGTCAGCATGCCTCTGGCGGCCCGTGGAGCCGGGCCGGTGCTGGGCGGGGCACACGGAAGACTGTTCCATGGACTTTGTTATACTTAGGGCGTTCCCTACAAGAGGCGACCGTGGAACGCCAAGTGTCGCCCATTGACTAAAGCCCAGCTTACCATGTCCAAGTACGAGATCGGCAAGACCATTGAGAGGACCCTGGACGAGATCCATCGAAACGACCTCGTGCTCCCCGCGATACAGAGGGAGTTTGTCTGGAAGCCCGACCAGATCTGCAGGTTGTTCGACAGCTTGATGCAGGGATTTCCGTTCGGGACTTTCCTTTACTGGGATGTAGCCCGAAAAAACTGCGGTAAGTTTCGCTACTTCGGGTTCGTACGTGAATACCATGAGCGCGACAACCCGCATTGCCCCGGGCTTGGGGAAATCCGCGATAGGCGGCTCACGTTGGTGCTCGACGGCCAACAGCGCTTGACTGCCTTCAACGTTGGCCTCCGGGGGAGCCTCGCGGTGAAACTGAAATACAAGTGGCGGAAAAGCGCGGATGCCTATCCGAAGCGGCATCTATTCTTGGATCTTCTGAGCGGTTCCCGCAAAGACGCAGACGAGGGTGCTCCCCGCAAAGACGCAGACGAGGGTGCAGCCTATCGGTTCAGTTTCCGACGCGAGAACGATCGTGAAGGGTTTGTCGAGGATGCTGCTGGCACTGCTCAGTGCTGGTTTCGGGTCAGCGACATTCTCGGCATGGACGGTGGACCACCAATGCTCAAATGGCTGACCGAGCACCTTGAACAGCATTGGCTTGAGAATGCCTACTACACGCTTGACACGTTGTATCGAAGGGTTCGGCAAGAGACTCCGATGTCGTATTACGTGGTGGATGAGCAGAGCTTGGATAAGGTCGTTCAGATCTTTATCCGCATGAATGATGGCGGCACGAAGCTGTCTCATTCCGACCTTCTTCTGTCGATAGCGGTAGCACAGTGGAAACACCTTGACGCTCGAGCCGCAATTCTCAATCTTGTAGACGATCTTAACAGAATTGTACCGGGTTTTGACTTCTCTAAGGACCTGATACTCAGGGCGGGCCTGATGCTGAGCGACATCGCAAGTGTGAAGTTCAAGGTCGACAATTTCAACCGCGAGAATATGGCGGTGCTCGAACGCGAGTGGTCATCTGTCAAGTCCACACTTTACTTAACTGTCGAACTGATTGCAGGATTCGGCTTTGATGGGGACAGACTAACGGCCAATAGCGCTGTATTACCCATCGCCTACTACCTGCATCGGGAGGAGCATGGCAAGGATTTTCTTGGCAGCTCAAGGTATAGGGCCGACCGGAAGGCGATTCGCGGTTGGCTGATTCGTAGCCTCATAAAGAGCGGAGTCTGGCGCAGCGTCGATTCACTGCTACAGGCGCTGCGGAAGGTAATCCGCAGTTCCACGAGCCAGGGCTTTCCTGCTGCTGAGCTTGGGGAGAAAATGGGGGGCCTTACGTTCGCCGAGGAAGAGATAGAAGAGCTCGCAGATACGGAGTCGAAGAAGGGTCGAGCCTTTGCGCTTCTGTCGCTGATCTTTCCAGACGTCAATCCAGACGTACCGTTAGAGGTAGACCACATCTTCCCCGCTACCAGATTTACGACGGCTAAGCTGCGGGATGCAGGGATTCCCGAGGATAAGATTTATGACTTCAGAGACCGAGTGAACCGGCTCGGCAATCTCCAGCTCCTGTCCGCGGCGATGAACAAAAGCAAGGGTGCAACCATGCCAGCCGAATGGTTAGCTGAAGAGTTTGATGATCAGAGCCATCACATAGAGAAACACCTTCTGGGTTCTGTACCTTCAAGAATGGCTGACTTTATCGAGTTTTACGAGGCGAGAAGGAACCGTTTGGTTGGGCAACTCAAGCAGAAGCTGGGCTAAGTCCACATGGTCGGCCAAGGGCATTGTATTCCATCGCGAGGGCATAGCCTGAGATGCTGTGCGACACAGGAGGTTCAGACCCTGGGCTTGAGGCGGCTTCCGCACAAATCTTGTACCGGACGCAGCCGTGGGCATTGGAGTACCTCTCGTGCTAGTGCTTCCCGGGCAAGGTGCAGTGCCGGGTGACGGAAGCGGGATATTGGTCTGCGCGTCAACCCGCATTTGCTCGCACCCCATTGGGCCGCAACGGCTAATCGCGCCCACAGGCATGCCAGACTACGTCCCTCCCGTACTGTGACCATTCCCTGGTCGAGCACGGCGAGACATTCGCTGCTGGTGCCCGGAGTATATTGCCAGGGGCATCCGTGAGAATCAGATCATTGTGATCGGAGACGTAGTCGTCGGTGCCCTGGCTCTTGGGAGCAGTGCGGCCTTGCTCGTTTTCTGGCGATTTACAGAGGGAGTCTTGCACCGCTGGCGATGGGGCGGCTCTCCACTGCATCTAACCATGCTCTGATCTTGGAGATTGACATGAAACGGGTGCTGAACAGGCTGGGCCGACGACGTCGATACGCATCTGTATCAGCAGCGCTCCGACTGAACGCTCGCGCGAGCGCGCGCCGGTGCTCGGCTTCCTGCGTGGGCATCCGCTGCTGCTGCGTTGGTTCGAGGTTTGTCCCTCTGGAAATGTTACAGACTCCGACCGGCGTGCAGGCACTACCTATCTGCACGAAGTCGAACAGGGCGAGATATACGTCGGTCTGTTCGGTAATGAGTACGGGTCCGAGGGCAACGATAGGGTCTCATGCACCAGAGAAGAAGTCAACAGGACTACCGCACACGACCGTTATGAATGATATTCCTGACGCACTCAAAGCAAGGCGAGCGCCACGCGAAAATGCATGCGGTCATTGGCCGAGCGCAGGGCGGGCTGATCAGAACGTGTTTCGCGTCCATGCTGGAGCTAGTTACCAGGCTGTATGCCGTAGTCATTGACTATCTGGGGACGAACGAGTTGCAGCACTTTGGTCCATTGGATGCCGCTCACGGCCACGGTGTCACCCTCAAGGATTTGCGAGTCGAGGACATCTATCGTTTATCCACATAGCGCGCAGAGCGAGGCACATTCCGCTCTTAGCGAAGACCTACCCGATCGATCCGGTCAGATACCCCAACCTCGTGCGCCATGGCAGGCTGACAAATGCCACGGTACCTCGATTGGGCAAGGGTCCGCAGCGTTTTTCATTGCGTCGGAGGTCGTATGTGCGCATTTTCATGGGAACGCGGCTCCGAAGCCGATTCGGTCCTACGAAGTGTTGAAGGGTGCGGTATTGGGATTGGCGGAGCAGGCAGTGGGTCTTGTCATGAGCAAGGTCGTATTGGCAGCTGGCAAGAGGGTCCAGCGCATACAGGTGCCCAAAACCTATGAGATGCCGAGAGAGTTATTGCGGAGGTGCGCCAGGCTAACTGGTGCCAGTACAGGGAGTGAAAGTCTCCCGATGTGAAGGACTAACCATCCACGCATCTCCTCGAGCCGTGCGTTGGTACCCGCGAGGGTGCAGGCGAAGCGTCGGTAGAGGTGCGGGTGGGCAGGGCTAATGAGCACCGAAAATGTCATCGTCCGGGACGCCGAGGGTTTCTTCGTGGTCGAAGGCAACACCTTCTTCGCCGTTAATGGTGAGGCGGAGGAGGGTCTCGCGGTGTCCAAGAACCCAGGCACGCACGTACGTACTGCATCGGGACCTGGGAGGTCTCTCCATCACCCATCCCTTCGGGGAGGGTCGCCAAAGCGTAGGCTAAATGCTGATCGGAGGATGTACGGTGGAGAGAAGTCAGATGCGTGCGCCAGGCTAACTGGCGTTAGTACAGGGGTGCAAGTCCCATAAGAGTTAACTTGTAAAAAGCTTGGGAAATAGCGTTCCACTTGGTTGACTCTAACTCTCGGAGGTGCCGCCAACTGCCCAGAAATAGTAGGTCAGTGTTGAATCATTTCAGATAATGAGCACTCGGGCTCAATCGTCCGCTTAACTTGGTTAAGCGCGAACTTGAAGTCCCTCCATGTACTGCTCGTACGCCTGCGCGTCGTAGCCCCAGGGGGAAAGAGTCCGCGCATGACGGACGATCTTTTCGGTGAGCAGGGCTACTAGCAGCTTCCCGTAGAGCCATGCTCTGGCACTGTTATCGTCGGATTTGGGCAAATGACCCAGTTGTGCTAGCGATTTGAAGCGCTTGAACACCAATTCAACCTGCCAGCGTAGCCGGTACCACTCAAGCACCTCTTTTACGGTATACTTGTCCTCGGGGAAGGTGGTGAACAAGATGACGTAGCGCGCGTACCGCAAGGTCTTTCTGCGAGGCGTCTTTCCTTTACGCTGTGCGGTCCTGTGGATCTTTTTGTGTGCATCTTCGATTGCTTCCTCCGTCTTTCGTAGTGCACAAATGCGTCCCACCACTGGCGTTTCTGCTTTAACGGCTGCGGCCCAGACTCCTACAGCCCCAGCCTGCTGCAGCGTTTCTACCGATGACAGCAGGTCAAAGGGCTGACCGGAAGCTTTCTGAAAGCGCAGTGCACCGGTATTGACGCGCACCGTTACGTAGCCGCCCGCTGTGGTCACATGCTCAATGCCCGCACCGGTAGCGTACCAGCGGCCAGCCAGTATGTAATCACCTGCCCGGATTGGAAATTGCTTGAACGATTCCCCCGTGCCAGCTCCCTTCGTTCCAGTTAATTTAAAGAAATCGCAGCCCAGTGATGGCAGAGTAACACTGTAATGCAGCCGCCATGTTGAGCCAGTGCGACCAGGCTCACTCACAACAGTGGCGTCAAATGCCCGCATTTGAAATCCGCCGCCTGTGGACACTTCAATTCCATGCTCGTGAAACAGCTCCATGCACATAGCATAGAGCCAGTCTCGTGACTTACGCAATCGTTTGAGCAGCGCTACTGCAGATAAGTTGGCCAGTTGAGCCTGACGAGCCCGCGCGACTGACTCCCGCAACGAGTGTCCGCACCCCAAGTGAATCAGCAATGTCCGAAGGAGCCTTTCCGGTGACTTGTCCTTACGCAGGCCGCGTAATGCGCCGGTAGAGGCGGCTAGTTCTTGCCAATTCGCAGGCAGGAACGACACCAGCAGGCCCCACTCCTTGTCATCCGCTGCCATTGATACGGTCCACTTCATCTATTCTCCCGACCAACGATGAGGTGACAGTGCGCTCTCCACTTCGCGGCCGAAGGTACGCCATGCTTCTGGACATTCCTGGTCGTCGTTGCCCGCAACGGTCTACAGTTCTCAGCATGATCCCCCTTGGTGGCCATATCTCAGTGTAGACGCTGGCAACATACAGGATCACATTGACATTAACAAGTTAACGCTTATGGGTGCAAGTCCCCCGTTGTGAAAGACTAACCATCTACACATCTCCTCGAGCCGTGCGTCTGTACTCGCGAGGGTACAGGCGAAGCGTCGGTAGAGGCGCGTGTGGGCAGGGCTAATGAGCACCGAAAACTTCATCGTCCGGGATGCCGAGGCTTTGCATTTGGCCGAAGGCAACACCTTCTTTGCCGCTAATGGTGAGGCGGAGGAGGGTCCCGCGGTGTCCAAGAACCCAGGCACGCACGTACGTACTACGCCGGGACCTGGGAGGTCTCTCCATTACCCATCCCTTCGGGGAGGGTCGCCAAAGCGTAGGCTAAATGCTAATCGGAGGATGTACGATGGAGAGGAGTCAGATGTGACCATAGTAGCTAGTGCTTGTCAGAAAATAGGGCATTTTGGGCGTCTGCCTGGCTGGAGCAAGGTCGGGGGCACGCTGGGGGCCCGATAGGGACGCTGGTCTGAGCGATGGGAAGGGTAACAGAAGCGCTGCACGGCCATTTCTGACCCTCAACCGGGCTTCGTTAGCTCCTGGCGGCGCAGAGTGGATACAGCTTACCCGTCGCGGGCTTGTCGGAGACAGAAAAAGAAGGGCTCAGTCGAAGCTGGAGCGGGCGAGCCTTAAGTGGCCTTCGCGCGAGCGGCATGCCAGGCTCGTCGTTTCGCTTCTTTTTTCCTGACCACTTTGCCTAGTCGGTGAATGTTTGCCGACAGCACCGCCAGCCCTACCGACCGATCGAAGCCCTCCTTTCCGTGGGTACGTATGAGCCCCATCCCCCGCTGTTGCAGGTTGTTGATGGCGGACTCGATCGCAGGATGCTGTTGACGCGCCTTGACAAAATCGGGATGAGACTCCCGCTCGCGTTGTTTCGCATTGCGGTAACCAGGCTTGGGCATGACGTTCAAGTCCAGCAGCTCATCCAAGGCGTCGCGATTCTTCGCAGAGTAGAAGCCCTTATCCATGCTGCAGGACGTAAGCGACGGATAGCGCTTCTTTGCTTCGTCTATGAAACCCATGATCATGGCCTTATCGCCCCCGTCGTGCTGCACGTGGTGCATCAAGATGAATTGATGCTGATCCTCCAGCACGCAGACCGGAATGCCGAGCTCAGCTAACACACCGGCCTTTCCTTTCCTGACCCACTGCGTATGCGGCTCGAAAACAGAAAATATCTTCTCTTTGTGGTCAATCTCTTCCTTTTTCAGCAAGCGACGGTCCACTTGGTCTACCAGTTTTTCGCTGGCTTCCAGGTACCACGCCATCTTGTCGGTCACTTCCTTCAGCGTCTTCACCGTCCCTAACGCCTTTGTGATGATCTGGCGCGCAACCGCAAGGAACTGACGTACGCGGTCGAGGAAGCCATTCTTACGGGCCTTACGGCAACGGCGATACGCTTTCGTTAATCTCTTCACCCACCAGCGGGCCTTGCGCCAGCCCTTCATTTCTAGCGACTTGCAGTGTCCGTACAACCCGTTAACCAGACTGCGCAATGCATCACAGAGAAGTCGTACGTCCGTGGGCCACTCCACGTTGGTACGCGCCACAGCCGAATCCGCGCGGCAGCGCAAGGCATCGTTGGCGCCATGCTTACGCTCCTTATGACCCTTTGCTACCACCACTTGGTTGATCTCGTCGAGCGCCTCCTTCGTCAGCAGGGACACATTGTCGACCAGTGTTTGCACAGAAAACCGCTTCTTACTGACGTCGCTAATCATGAGCATCTGACGCAGCGCCCTATGGTGGTTGGCCAGATCCTCCAGACGATCATAGTCACAGTTGAGTGCGTACTTCACTACACCTAACACAAAGATCTGCCAGAAATCCATGCCAGGGCGACCCTTCGTCCGATCTACGTCGGGAAGAATCCTGCGCGAAAGGACCTCCAGCACCTGTTCGCGCACATCCTTATCCATATACAGGGACTGCAGGCCGCGCAACACCGCGGGGGTATCGTCCCTTGACTTGGGGTTCAGCTCAATCTGCTCAATCGGCGTGACCCCCAGATCCGACTGGGACTTAATGACCGCTCTCATGTGTATGACTCGGGCGAATGTAGGCGGGTTCAGAGCTCAATATCGTGCTTTACGCTGAGAAAAGCTAAATCTGAGCCAACATTCGCGGATTCAAGCTCTTGGCAGGAATGGGTCCACAATGGGTCCAGAGTGAGTTAGACCGACCATTAGCCCGCAAAAACGCCTATTTCTGGCGTACCTCTCCCCCTGCTGACCCCCATGTAGCCATCTACGCAAGGCAGGCCCTGTTTTTCGGACAAGCACTAGCTACGAAGCCAGCGAACAACGCGTGGATGACCACGGGGCGGAGCCGGTGGAGCCAAGGGTCGCACCCAAGGGGAAAGCGGGAAGCCGGATTCATGCCGGACACTGGGCCGGATTTTGTGAATCTGTCCAAGAGCTGTGGACTCAGAGCCACAGTCGGGGCGCAGGTGAACCGCTTACGGCTGGAGGTGGGGTTTCCCCACTTCCTAACGTCATGCGCGGGAGCGCGACCTGCGGGAGGAGCCGTGTGCGTTAACGCGCACGCACGGATGTGTGTCCAGCATAGGCTGGCATGTTCGGCAGGAGTCAGTCCTGCCAGAGTAGAAATCAGAGCTCTGTAGCTCGGGTAGCATGGAAGCGGGAAACTTAATTCATGAAGCCTACCGACAAGGCCTCCCTTGGGGAGGTTGCGAGTGTTCGGGCCGTAACGCAAGTGAACGCACAGGTGGCCTCGTCAGTGTATCCCGAAGGCCGAGTCCTCATCCGTGGGACGAAGGCAGCATGGGCGGTCGAAATCTGATTGAAACGACTGTTCCACTTCGGCGGGGTGGTAGCGACGGCACGATCACAAGGACATGCAAAGCAACTGGAGAAGCCCTCCTCGCCCCGACGAGAAATCGTCGGAGAAAGGTAGGTACTATAACCGGTGGCACCGGGAAGTGTACCGAAGGTGAGAGGGTGGCGGAGAGGTGCGTAGTAGCGCTGAAGCGGGGTAATGCCCGTGGAGCGAAGGCGCCTCGCTGCTGGTATGTTTTCCGACAATAACGGGGAGGCACTGAAGACATGAAGAAGGCCGCAACTATAAGCCTGCAGGACCTGAGGAGGAGAATATACCGTAAAGCCAAGGCAGAGCCGGAATGGCGTTTTTGGGGCATGTACGTGCATGTATGTAAGATGGAAACGCTCCAGGAGGCGTACCGAATGGCAAAACGAAACGGCGGTGCCCCGGGCATTGACGCAATGACGTTTGAAGCCATAGAGGAGTCGGGATTGGAGGCGTTTCTGGACGATATACGGCGCGATCTTGTCTTATACCGCTACCGACCATCGGGATTGCGTAAGAAGCGGATACCTAAAGGCGGCGGCAAGTTCCGCACGCTGGGTATTCCGACGATACGTGATCGCGTGGTACAGGGAGCGTTGAAGCTGATTCTGGAGCCGATCTTTGAGGCCGACTTTCAGGACGGATCCTATGGGTACCGACCGAAGCGCACGCCTCATGCTGCCGTACACCGTGTAACCTCGGCGGTGGTCAAAGGAATGACCCGGGTAATAGATGTGGATCTGGCGTCGTACTTCGATACGATACGTCACCATATTCTACTCTGGAAAGTGGCTGTCCGTGTTAAGGACAACGCGATTCTGTGGCTACTAAAGCGGATACTGAAGTCTGGTGGCAACAAAGGCGTGCCTCAAGGGGGCGTCATCTCGCCGCTTCTGAGCAACATCTACCTCAATGAGGTGGATCGTATGCTGGAGCGTGCGAAGGCGGTCACCCGCGAGAGGGGGTACTTCCATATGGAGTACGCCCGCTTTGCTGACGACCTGGTGATAGTGGTGGATGGCTACCCCAAATGGGGCTGGCTGGAGCGGGGGATTTACCGGCGTTTGCTGGAGGAGTTGGCTAAGCTTGACGTTTCGCTCAATGTAGAGAAGACGCGGAGGGTTGACCTGACCGAAGGGGCGAGTTTCACGTTTCTTGGGTTCCGCATTCGTCGGTACAGGACGAAGCGGGGGCGCTGGGGCGCCCTGACGGTGCCCCGTATGAAGGCGCGCACGAAGCTGCTACGGCGGCTCAAGGAGGTATTCCGACGTTTTCGCTCACAGCCGGTCACACGTGTAATTGAACGTATCAACCCGATTTTACGGGGATGGTTGAACTATTTTCGGATAGGGCAATCCAGCCGATGCTTTCGTTACATCCGCAATTGGGTAGAACTGAAGATCAGGCGCCATCTGATGCGAGCCCGAGGACGCCGGGGCTATGGTTGGAAACGGTGGAATAGGCGCATGTTCTACGAGCGACTGGGACTGTACGACCAGTGGCACATATCGTATTACAAGCCGAAAGCACGCCCACGCCAACTGCGTATAAACTTTACGGCGTATCCAGCAGGAAAGCCCGGTGCGGGAAAACCGCACGCCGTGGTTTGATGTGGCGGGGTCTGGAAACGTGATTCCAGGACAAGGCGGTTACCGACTGAGTCCTGTGGATTGGCGCGCCAGACCCCGACCCTACCTGTGCGGGGCCCCAGGGGAAACCCTGGGGCAACCGCGATGCTATCGTGAATGCGATGGTGCACAGGTACTGCGCCAACAGTACCCGAATCGATGCCATGCCCTTCAAGGATCGACCTGCGGCAATCAATACCGGCCGCTTGGCGCCCGAGCTCTCGGTTCAGAAGCTGCGCGCGGCGCACGCTTCCATGTCCGCTAACCCGCTCATTGCCGAGTCGATGTACTTGGTGCGCTGCGCCGAGAGAACGGCCACCGGCACCCTGGACTTGATTCGCCACAGCGTAGAGGCGGCCCATCCTGAGCTGGATTTTCAAGCCGGCGTGACCTTCGGGGTGCGTAACCGGAGGCTGGCCCATGACAGGAACTTAGCTCACTCTTGTCGGACACGTGCCCAGACACGGGTTTCTGTACCGTCTGTGCTCACCGGTGGGGAGAAGCTCATGGGAACGACAAACCACCGACTGCTGAAAGCGGTCAAGGTAAGACCCCGAGTACGAACCAACCTCGCCTGATTTGATGGCTGTTAACCCACCCGGCGTCAACCTGGAAGGCCTGCAGGGGCTGTCAGCGAAAAGGCTTGCAGGCTGCACCGGCTCAATCGTGTGCGGGGATGCTGTGGTGGCCCTCGATTCCCTGGTGCAGCAGGGAGAACGTTTCGACGTCATAATCGCTGATCCGCCGTACAACATCGGCAAGGATTTTGGCCAAGGCAAGGGGGCGATGCCGCTCGATAAGTACGTAGAGTGGTCGGTAGCGTGGATAAGGGACTGCCTTGAATTGCTCACCGAATCCGGCCTGCTGTATGTCTATGGATTTCCCGAGTACGTGGCCCATATTGCGGTACGCTTTCCGCTACATCAGCAGCGCTGGCTGGTGTGGCATTACACCAACAAGACGGCGCCGAGAAGCAAGTTTTGGCAACGATCGCATGAGTCCATCGTATGTCTGTGGAAGCGTGAGCATGCCCGGCCGAAGTTGGAGGTTGACCAGATACGAGAGCCCTACACCGAGGGGTTCCTGATCAATTCTGCAGGGAAAGTTCGCACAAACACGCCATCCCGCTATCAGCGAACCGGCAGCAAGACTACCTACGTTGCTCATGTGGAGGGTGCCCTACCCCGAGACGTCATCAAGCTCGCAGCCCTAGCCGGTGGCGCTGGGCGTGCCGAGCGCTGGTTCATGTGCCGCACGTGTGACGACAATGTCTATCCACCGTCCGCCCTGGAGGCCCATCGTGATCATCGCACCCTAAAGCACCCGACGCAAAAGCCGCAGGCCTTGACGCAAAGGCTAATCCGATCCAGAATCATCGGAACCCAGGGGCGCCTACTGATTCCATTCGCGGGTTCTGGATCCGAGTGTGTCGTGGCCAACAGGATGGGAGTGGAATTCTTGGGCATTGAGATCAACCCTGTCTTCGTGGATTTCGCTCAAAAGTGGCTGCGATCTACCGCGGCGGAATCTGCTAACGACGCTAAGACACCGCTCGGCAGCAGTTTGTGAGACAAGGTGGTGCGCGACGATCGACGTGAGGTTGGCCGATGCGGGGGACGTGAGCAGCACATCCAGATGTGCTCCCCGTCCGGGGAAGAAGTCCGAACACCACTGCATTGAAGCTGCGGTTGCGTGGGTCTCATAGTTCGAGGTCCATGCATTATATCTATTGATCTCCACGATTCTCTGGGACAGTCGTCTGCAATGACTCTTTTCCAACAAAAAGCCGCGCTGAAGAAGATTCTTGATGCTTGCCTCTAGAGGCAGCGCCTTTTTCACTTGGCCGCGAGCGCCTTCAAGTAAGTGTATCCGAACAGGAGACGTGGCGCACGCCCACTCGCATCCATCATGACCTGAGCGTGTACTTGGAAGGCGGCTGCCGGGACCAGGGAGCACGCAGGACCCCCTTCAGTCCACCGAACAGCGGTGAGATGTCCTTGCTGTGTTCTGGGTTGCACGGTTCCGGATCGCCGTATGATGCTCAGGGACACGTGAGAAAGGCGCTTACGACGGTCTCAGTCCGGACACCCTGGTACGCCTCCAGCACAGGCGAGAGCGCACCGAGGGCCTGTACGATGGCTACAGAGACCGCACGAAAGCGATCCCGCGAGGAAACGGTATCGACCAAACGGGGCAGCCTACGGACCACCCGCCCCGTTGCCTTCAGCCAGCCGGAAACCAACGGCACGCCTATGGTGGGGGTGACGGCCGCCCTAAACAGGCTCCAGCAGCACTACCACAGCGGATGACTGGAAGCCTCCAACCAACGCCAATCAAACAAGGAAATACCTGAATCATATGTCTCCCATACAGCAGTATCTTTACCCCGAACGAACGCGGTACGGACCCCTGAACGCCTACGAAATCGGACAGACTCCCCGGCGGAGCAGCGAGCTGCGAAGCCGGGGAGTCTCCTCCTCCCGAAACGCAATTCTAATTGTCGCTGGTCTCAATTCTAGTTGTCGTTGGACAGTCATTGATTCGGAGACCGTAGCTGCAACCTCAGAGCTATCCAAGCCACTGCGGGAGTCGTGTCGACTTACAGACACAGCGCTGCCCGTCATCTGCTTCCCGCCAGACCACGGTCGCATTCACCGTCCCAGCACGTTAACGGATGCCACCAAGCCTTCGGGTTGCACCACAGGTCGATCGCGATGACGAATCCAAGGCTGTCAAAATGTTATGAGGGACACGCGAATCACGCCGGAATCCATTGTCTCGAAATACTCGTTGCGCCCCGTGAGAGCGAGCTCGCCGTGGTAATCGGCGAGCGTCAACTCAACTGTACCGCCCAGCTGTTCAGCAAGCTGCTGCACATAGTCCAAGGAGTAGCGCACCAAGGGAAACGGCATCTGCAATAGATTGCTGAGCTCCTTATAGAAGTCGATAATCACGTTGCGGTACTTAACGTCGGTGATCGCGTCGTCGGGAATAGAATACTCGAGCACTAGGGCGCCACCGCTCGTACGAACTGTACCCAGCGTCTGTGCAAATACCGAGGCGGGAACATAGTACGTAATGCCTTCAGCTATCACCAGCGTGGGCAGTTCTGCATCCCACCCATGGTCCGCAAGCACGCGTCGCAGCGCAGCCGTATCAGCCAGGTCTGCCGTAACGAAGTTCACTTTCGGACCGTCGATGGTAGCATTGATATCGGCCTTAACATCCATCTGGCTCATATCCACATCATAGACAGCCGCCCCCGGAAACTGCTCGGCCAGTGCTAACGTCATGGGATCCAGTCCGCTGGCAAGAGATATGACCTGCGCCGTCGGATTCTTGTGCAGGTAGGACTGGCTTAGTTGCCGTACGCGTGCTTTTCTCGATCCAATGGCAGCATAGGCAACGTCCCAGTGTTCCTTGAATTGGCTTCTCAGACCCTCACCAGCAGTAAGGTCCACCTGCTCAAGAAAGCGGCCAGCCGCCTGCCCTTTGTAAAAGTCGGGTGGCGTGAACAGGAGCACAAATGCAGAAGTGGCGGGAACCTCGTACATGACGTTAGAAGGAGGGGCTAGAGGATTCCGGCGCGGTGGAACGTTACCGGTTCTGGATTGATCCGGTAACGTCCACGGCTTTATGCAAGCGGAGCTGAGGCAGTAGAACACATAGTGCCTACCCAATCGTGCGTGGTCGCTTTGGCGGCACTTATGATTCCCACCCACCTCTCGTACCTTCTGGGCATGGCACGCGAAGTCTTCCTGACCCCGAATTGGCACAATCCTCCGCAAGGCAGGGCTGGCAGGTTGCGTTTCCCAGCGTGCAGCCGCGGACGTCGACGCTTGCAGGCTTTGTCATCGCCATTCATGCCTACGCTGACTGAGCCTCCCCCGCTGTCCATCTGACATCCCGCCAAAGCCTGAGCCGATCGATCAGGCGGACCAGCGCAGACTATCCTATCGTTGAGGCACGTGGCATGCCTAGCAGCAGTGGCCAGCTCACGCTCGCGGCGAGGGCTTCACAGGTGCGGCTGGGTGGTAAGTAAGCGCGTGTGTAGCTGCGGAGCCAGTGTCTCCCAGACCAGGTCCGCAATGATCCTGTGCCCAGCGGCGTTGGGATGGATACCATCAGACAGGTTCAGCGATGGATTGCCACCAACGCCTGCGAGGATGAAAGGGATCAGGATCACGCCCGTCTCGCGATGAAGCGACACATAAACCCCCCGAAACGCGGTGGCGTGCGCGGCGCCCATGCTCGGCGGTACCTGCATGCCAGCCAAAATCACAACAAGGCCCGGCACCTCGGAGCGCACCATCTCGATTATCTGGCGCAGATTCTCCTTCGTCACCGCGGGATCCAGTCCCCTCAGCCCGTCATTAGCGCCCAACTCCAAGATCAGCACGTCTGGAGAGGTGCGCAAGAGCGACGGTAGCCGGCTCGGCCCGCCTGCAGTGGTCTCGCCGTTTAGCCCTGCGTTCACTACGCTCACAGGCCACTCCAACGAATCGGCCCTGGCCTGAATCACCGCCGGAAACGCCAGAGCCGGATCAACGCCGTACCCCGCAGTGATGCTGTTGCTAAGGAATACAACACGCAAGGGTGCCGGCGCCGCATCGGGTGCCTCTACAGCAGCGGGTGGTGCGACAGGCGGCGCCGGCGACGGATTGGGCGATCGACCGCACGAGGCCAGAACAGAAAGCGCCACCAGAATGTTTATTGCCCGCAGCCGACAATAATTCCCATGGTGGCGCGATGCCCGACTCAATGATCCTGCGCGTGACGCAGCTGACGAAAACGTACAAGAGTGGGTCGGGGTCCCTGACGGTGCTGAAGGATGTCACATTCGAAGCGCCACCCGGCGGGACGATCGCGATTGTCGGCCCTTCCGGCAGTGGCAAAACGACGCTGCTGGGGCTCTGCGCTGGCCTGGATACGCCGACGAGCGGCACTGTGGAGCTGTGCGGAACCGACGTCGCCCGCCTGGACGAAAACGCGCGTGCATCGCTGCGCAATGAGAAGGTGGGCTTCGTCTTCCAGACCTTCAACCTTATTCCGACGCTCACCACGCTGGAAAATGTCATGGTCCCGGCGGAACTGCGGCGGGACCGGAAGGCGCGTGCACGCGCACAAGAGCTTCTCAATGAGGTGGGGTTGGGAGATCGCGGGCACCACTATCCCGCGCAGCTTAGTGGCGGTGAGCAGCAGCGCGTAGGGATGGCGCGCGCTTTCATCAACCGCCCCGCCATCCTCTTTGCGGACGAACCAACCGGCAACCTGGACGCGGCAACCAGTGCTACCATCGAAAACCTGCTTCTGGATCTCAACCGCGAAGCAGGTACGACGCTCATCACAGTAACACACGACCTGGAGCTGGCGGCGCGGGCAAGCAGGATCCTGTCCCTGAAAGGCGGCGCGATCGCTTCCGATACGAAGACACACGCTTTCGGGCCCATCAACAACACCTAAGGAGGGCGCGGTGCTCAATCCCTGGACATGGCAGATGGCCTGGCGGGATAGCAGGGGCAGCCGGCGGCGCCTAGCGCTCTTTCTGTCGGCCATGGTGGTCGGCGTAGCTGCGCTGGTATCGATCCTATCGTTCGTGTCCAGCATGGAGCGTACGATAAATCGTGACGCGGGATCGCTGCTGGGTGGCGACCTGCGCATCAGGAGCGATGAACCGATATCCGAAGAGTTGGCTGCGATGCTGAGTGAGCTAGGCGGCACTCAGTCACGTCAGGTGTCTTTTGCCGCCCAGGCGCGACACGACCGCTCCAGGCTGACGCGGACGGTGCGAGTCCGGGCGATGGATAGGCACTTCCCACTCTACGGCGAATTCCTCGTGAGCCCGCCTGAAGCAGCGGAGCAGTTTCGCCAAGGCGCCGGTGTCCTTGTGTCACAGGGCGTGCAAGCGGCCATCAGCGCAGCACCGGGCGACTCACTGACTATTCGCGGGAAGCGATTCGCGGTCGCTGGCATATTGCTTGGGTCGCGAACGGAACGCGCGATACAGATGCTGATGGAGCCGCCCATATACATGGCACTGAGCGAATTGGATTCACTCCAGAGCGCCGCTGCGGCATATGAAGCATTTGTAAGACTCGACGGCGACCAGGACCTCGAAGCACTGCGAGAGGAAATTCGTGCCGCACACGATCTCAGCGTGCGGACTAGGGACGACGAAAAAGAAGACTGGCAGGAATTCCTGAACCTGTTTGAGCGGTTCTTCGGGATCACGGGCTTTTTTGCGCTCTTGCTTGGCGGCCTCGGCGTAGGCAGTGTCCTACAGGTGCATCTGAAGGAGCGCCGGGACTCGATTGCATTGCTGCGCTGCATGGGTGCGTCCAAGGGTCAGGCAGCTGGCATCTACTTGGCTCAAGCGCTCATGATGGGACTGGCGGTTGGCCTCTTAGCCGGGGTTGTCGGATCGCTGGGGCAAGTCCTGCTGCCTATGGGATTCGCTGACCTGCTTCCGGTAGATATTGACTATAGCGTCTCTCCCCGTGGGTTGCTTGCTGGTGCTGGACTGGGGACAGGCGCCACATTGGTTTTCGCCCTGGTTCCGCTTGCGAGTCTGCGTAGTGTCGCACCCCTGGAAGCGCTGCGGTCGGCCTTTGGCCAACGACCATTTGTGAAGAAGCGGCTGGGAGCATATGGCCTTGTAGGTCTGGGGATCTTCATCTGTGCGATGACCCAGACCGGCAGCATGCTTGTCGCATTGCTGTATCTGGGGGTCATCGGCGTATGCCTGGGCATCCTGGCGCTTGTCGCTTTTGGCGTGATCCGGCTTAGCCGTGCCATCAGCCCCGTCGTGCGCAGCTACGTCTGGCGGCAGGGGATGGCCAACTTGCACCGTCCCAACAACCAGACCCTCATGATGGTGATCGCGCTCGGGATGGGAACGGTCATGATTATGGCGCAGGTCCTTGTGGAGGGAGCCGTCAGCCGCGAAGCCACGACATTCGACAGCCTGGAAGATGCGATGCCGGACCTGATGCTGACGCGAGTACCATCGTCAGATGTGCCAGGAGTGGAGGCGCTCATCCATAGCCACGATCTCGAAATCCATTCCACGTCAAGTTTTGTGCGGGTAACCGTGGACTCAGTTTTCGGGCCACCGGGCAACGCTATGGCTGATGGGCCAGAAGTGCGTCCATGGTCAATAGCAAGCTTTGCCCGAGATCATCCAGACTCCCTGATTGCCCTGGAGGGTGACTACGTGAAGCAGTGGGATGGCTCCAGCGCTGTCGCCCCCATAGGAATAACCCAGAGAGCCCAGGAGTCGGAGCTGAGCCTGGCGGTGGGCGACACCGTGCGGCTTGTCGTATTTGATGAAGATACCGTGGATGTGTACGTCTCCAGCGTTGTACCTGCCCCCAGCATGGAGGCTGGGGGATGGCAAGACGGCGGTCGCGGTTCACTGGTCCTGCCTGATGGAGCTCTCCAAGCACTGCCTCACTTCCGTTCATACGCGCTCGTAGGCGCCGACGCACAGGCGGTATCTATGTTTTACGGAGCTGCGACAGAGCGATTTCCCGACCTTCACATGTTTAATCTGCCCCTGGTGCTGGGTGTGCTTGGGGAGGTGCTCCGACGCATCAGCTCTGTGATTCGGTTCCTTTCCTTGTTCAGTGTGGCTGCCGGGATTATGGTGCTCGCGGGAGCAACGATGGTCAGCCGCCAGGCAAGAGTAAGGGAGGTTGCGCTCCTCAAGACTCTGGGAGCCTCCCGGCGCCAGGTATATGCTGTGCTGTGTTCCGAATACCTCTTGTTGGCTTTGGTGGTAGCGGCTACTGGTTTGGGTCTGGCTTTGGCCGTCACATGGGCGGTCACAGGATTTCAGCTCCAGGTGGCGCTCTGGGCGCCGTGGCAGCCGCTAGTCTCTGCCGTGGTTATCCTTATGGGTTTGATGCTCGGCGTGGGTCTTCTGAGCACGCGCGGCGTGTATGCCCAGACGCCGCTTATGGCCCTTCGACGGAGCGCCGCATGACGGCGGCAGCACGCTGGTCTCCTGACGATCCGCAGGATTCCTGAACTCGTGCTACGCGGCTGGACTTGGAGGATGGCGTGGCGGGACACGATGGGCAGCCGGCGGCGCTTGGCGCTCTACCTGTGCTCCATGGCGACGGGCGTCGCTGCTGTGGTAGCCATCTCTTCCTTCGGTCTGAACTTGGAAGGCGCCATAGATTCGGAGGCGCAAGTGCTGTTGGGCGCCGACATGAGCCTTGAGCGCAACCGGCCGTTTGAGTCGGCTACAGAGGCGTTAATCGATTCCATTGGGGGCGCGCAGGTCCGGCGTGTATCCTGTGCTTCCATGGCGCTCTTTACCCGGCAACGAGCAGCTCGCCTAGTCACCATTCGTGCCAGCGAGCCGGGTTACCCGTTCTATGGTACCATCGAGACGGATCCTCCGTCCGCCAGGATCGCGCTGCACCGCGGCCAGCATGCGCTGGTGGATGGCAGTGTGATGCGCGCGTATAGCGTGCAACTCGGGGACTCCGTGCAGGTGGGAAGCATACGGTACAGGGTGGCTGGGTCCGTGGTGTCGGCGCCTCGTTCATCGGGCATGGCGCGCCTGGTGAATCCGGCCGTGTACCTGGACCTGGCGCAGATAGATACCTCGCTGCTTGCCAGAGGTGCACGAGCCACCTACGAGGTCTATTTCCGCGTCGATGGTGACGTTGATACTGAGTCCCTCCGCAACGACATGCAGAACCACCTCGATACGTACGAGGTGGGACTGGACACCATCGAAGAAGAGAAGGAAGCCTGGGGGGAAGCGCTCGGCATCATGGCCACGTTCCTGGGGCTGGTCGGATTTCTGGCGCTGGTACTTGGCGGGCTGGGCATCGGAAGCGCGCTCCATGTCCATATGACCAAGCGGCTGGGCGCCATCGCCGCATTGCGGTGTCTGGGCGCGACTACCGGGCGCACCTTTGCCGTGTACCTGGCGCAGGCGTTGGCATTAGGTCTTCTCGCGGGCATTGCCGGATGTGTGCTGGGGGTATCGGTCCAGCAGCTCTTGCCGGTTGTGACGCGTGATGTTCTGCCTGTGAATGTGTCTGGTAGGCTCTAGCCGCAAGGAATAGCGGTCGGACTCGGGACGGGCCTCGTTGTCACCATGGTCTTTACACTGTGGCCGCTAAGTGCGGTGCGTACGACCATCGAGCCGAGATCGTTCACATGCTGCAGGCGCTGCGCTGTGCGTTGTGGCCGCAACAGGACTGGCGATCTGCTCCATAGTGCAGTCTGGAGGCGTACGCGAAGCCTGATCCATGTCGCCGGGCTGGGGCTGGTGTTCAGCTTTCTGGCATTCGTAGGTGCAGGCCTCACAAGAGGAGCGCGCCGGCTGCTTCCGTGGTCCCTGCGATACGAGTGGCGGCAAGGCATCTCGAACATGTTTCGGCCGGGCAACCAGACCATCCTGATGATTCTGGCGCTGGGTCTGGGTACGTTCCTCATACTGACAATGATGCTGGTGGAACGGTCGGTGATAAGTCGCCTCGAGGGGCTCGGTGGCGAGGATCGACCCGACATGATTCTGTTCGATATCCAGCCAAGTGAGGTGGACGGCGTTCGGGCACTGCTTACGGCGCAGGGCCTTACAGCCACCGACGTAGCACCTATGGTTACCATGCGTATCAAGGAGATTGGAGGGCGGACGATTAACGAGATACGCGCGGACAGTGCGTCCGCGCTCACATGGGCGCACACGCGTGAGTACCGGTCCACATACCGGGACACGCTGGCTACCAGCGAAACGGTGGTGGCAGGCGAGTTTGTCGGAACGCATACAAACCCCGATGCGCCGGTGCCCGTCTCCGTGGAACAGGGGCTCACAGAGGACGCGCTGACGTTGGGACTGGGGGACACCATTGTCTTTGACGTGCAGGGAGTGCCGGTCACTACCCGCCTTACCAGCGTCTGGCGCGTGGACTGGCAGCAGATGAGGCCCAACTTCTCCTGGGTCTTCCCTGCAGGCGTGCTGGAATCGGTACCCCAGGTGTATGTTCTCGCCACGCGCGCGGGTGGCGAAGCCTCAGCGGGCAGGCTACAGGCAACGTTGGCGGCGGAGTATCCGAGTGTCGCGGCCATCAGTCTGGACCTGATCCTGCGTGTTCTTGATGCAGTCATCGGCCGCGTCAACACGATTCTGCGCTCTATGGCGCTGTTCTGCATCATCGCTGGGATCTTAGGGCTGGCGAAAACTTAACCTATCTGCCTGGTTGGCCGGTGGTCAATTTCGCCTAAACTCGTGGGTGCGCAACACCCCTGCGGATGCAGCTCACGAGCACGATGCTGTACACTCCCCAGACCCGCCACAGCATCCAACAGCGGATGCCGCTCAGCGTCCGGGTGAGCAGACACGTGTTGGGCGTACGATAGGCTCGCCGCCCATCCATCAGGGCAAAGGCCCCGATACAACACGTTCAACGCCGCGTTAACGTCGCGGCACTGGGTCTTTCCGCACATGGCACAACGATGCTTCCTGTCAGCCAGGCGTAGCCTTTCCTCCGGCTTGTGATGGCAAGCGCTGCATCTCTGCGTTGTGTCGTTCGGCGGAACCAGCTCCACCTTGCCGCCAAGCAAAGTGGATTGGTACTTCAACAGCTGCACCAATTCGTACAGCCCTTGCGCGCGCATCGATCGGTTCAGCCCCGTCTTGCGGCTGCCACCGGCGCGTGTCATGCGTTCCACTTTCAGGTCTTCCAGAAACAGATTCGCGGATCGCTTGACGACGTCGGCAGCCACCTCGTGGCGGTACCCGCGGTTGCGTCTTACTACGCGCTCGGCCTCCTTGCGCCAAGCACCGAACCGCTTTCGGCGCAGACGCGTGCCTTTCTTCGTCTTAGCAGCCCGACGCTGCAAAGCGTCCCTGCAGGGCTCACTCTTTTGATGGGCGCGTAGCTCTTTCCATCCGCCAGCGTCGCGATGGCCTTGCAGCCAAGGTCCACGGCCATCGGCGTGTCTGCGCAGCTGTTCTCTGGCGCCTCGGGGCGCTCGTACACGACTTGTATCGTGTATTCGGTACCCAGCGACGACCGCACGATGCGCACGAACTTGCAGCCGTAGCGCTTGATCAGCCCGCGCCGATCGGTAAAACGGACGTACCCAACGCCCTTGATGCGAACGCGATAGTCTTGGCGCCTGACGCGTTCGGGCTTTCGTAGCAGCCTGAAGCTCTTCACCAAGTCGCCGCTGAAACGCGGCGGCCGCGCATTGTGCTTATTGAAAAAGCGCTTGTAACCCTCCGTCACGCCCCTGATCACAGAACGCTGCTCCGTCACGCCGAACTCGAGATTGCGCTCATCGGCGTAGCGGGCGGCCGTCCAGAGCTTCGTCAATGTGAAATAGCTCGGATGCTTCTCTGCTGCCTTGTGTGCGTTGCGGCATTGTTCGACCGCCCAGTGGCGGACCCACTTACCGTTAACGAACATCCGCCGCAGGCGGGCATAGCCCGCCTTCTTTGTATAGCAGCGGTATATCTGGCTCAGGAGCAAGGCTACGACTGCTCTCGTGGACCGGCTTTCAGGCGTGCCGTCTGGGCAGCCCGTATCCGCTTCGAGTACGCAATGGCCTCATCGACAACGGCTCGGCGCACGACGTCCATGTACGGCGCCCCTTCGCGCAGGGCCAGACCGAAAGCAGCGTCAAGGGCGCTACGTGAAACGTAAATAAGGACTATTTCCGACATTCAGGCGGGAGCGGTTATCGGCGTGCATAGCATCTGCGCAGTTACGGAGCCGATGGTTCCAGACAGGCTAAGTTAATATTTCGCCAGCCTTTAGCTATGGCCGGGGCTGTGCTGGTCAGTCGCCGCGCCCGCACCAGGGAGGTAGTGTTGCTGAAGACGCTCGGAGCTTCGCGTCGACAGACCTATCTGATTATGCTGGTGGAATACCTTTGTTTGGGTCTGATAGCCACGTTATCCGGTGTGGTGCTTGCGCTTGGTGCCGCCTGGGCGCTTATCCGTTACGTCTTTAACACGACGTGGAATCAAAAAATCTTTTTCGCTAGCCGGTGAGGCCAGGGACGTGTCGGAGCGTTGCTTGGGGTCTGCTGAGGGTGCCAGCGGAATGCAATGGCATATGGTGACTTCAGTTTTGCCGACGCGTACTTCGCGAACCAAGAGCCGAACCAACTGCTGCCGTTCTTCGATGGACAGGTCCTTTTCGCCTTCGTGCATCCGCGCCACAAATTTCTGAACACTGTGGGCGAGCGTCAAGGTAGACGCGGCGTCCATCCGATCGGCCTGTAGTGCCCTGAGCTCGGATTCAATGGCCCGCTGTCGCGTTTGCAGCGGTCCGGTTCGATCGCGCAGCTCGTCCAGATTTATAAGGCCTTGCTGGTATGCATCCACCAGTCGGCGGCTTTGCCTTCCACAGCTCAGACGCTCCTTTTGCAACTCGCCCTTGCGCCGTTGCGCTGGGCCCTTGTCCCGTGCCGCTTTGACTCGACGACCAATCTCGGCCTGAACGAGTTCAGGAGCTTCCAGCAATCCCACCACCGTCGTCCACACCCTTGCGTCGAGAGCTTCGGCGTTAACGTAGGGGTTGTCGCATACGGCACCTTCGGGAAACCGCCAGCCCTCCGTCCCCATACACCGATAGTATTTTCTGCGGCTGTTCTTATGTTGGAGCCGTCCCATCGCATATCCGCAATGCGCGCAGATACATAGCCCCTGCAAAAGACTTGGCGCACGCGTGTTTCGCACGGAAAAGCGACGGTTATGTTTGCGCCGCTCTTGTGCACGTTGGAAGGTTGCTTCGTCAACAATTGGTGGCACGCGCAAGGTAATCCACTCTTCTCGTGGACGAGCCGTTCGTGAAGACAAACGCCGTACCGCACCGTTCTTGCTGCGCCCGGTGCGATTATGCCGAACACGTTTCTCCAACTTGGTCGTCTTCTGATACGCGGCCTTACCAATGTAGGCCTCATTGCGCAGGATGGCAGAAATGGTGGAAGTGCTCCAGTACTTTGCGTGCCGGGGTGCGTGGCCCAGTGCATCCAGTTTCCGTGCCACCGTCGGCATGGTGCCACCCTTTTCGGTATAAAGCTTGAAAATCAGACGTACGACCGCCGCTTCAGACGCATTTATCACCAGTCGCGCGCCAGAGGTCTCCGTCTTGCGGATCAGGTCATAACCATAGGGGGACCTGCTGATCATGTTCAGAGAGCCCTGGCGGGCCCGATAGAGTTTGCCGCGGCGAGAGCGCTCAGCAATCTGGGTACGCTCATACTCTGACAGTACGGACAGAATCTGCCGCAACAGTACCTGTTGCGGCGTCGCGTTATCGGGTTCTTCTACGAAGACGATACGGGCATTGTATCGTTCGAACTCCTCCTGAAGCAGAACCTGATAGGCGAACTTACGACTGAGCCGATCAGGAGACAAGACCAACACATACGCCAGGACGCCGTGGGAGACCAGGTCGCGCAGGGCGTCCAATCCGGGGCGAGCGAGGGTTGCACCACTGTAGCCGTTGTCAGCAAAGATCTGCTGCTTATCGATGGCCCAGCCACGCTCACGCGCATTCATCAGCACGGCCTCCAGTTGACTGTCAATCGTCTGCTGGCGCCGCTGGCTCTCGCTGGATACGCGCACGTATCACGGCCGCGATCTTCTCTTCTTGCTTCATGCGAGGAGGTATTGTTGTCCGAAATCCGGGGCTGCACCGACAGCTCGTAGGCCTGGGCTATGCGCTGCTGCGCAGCCCGGTCCGATTTGTATGTCAGGCGGATGGGACGCATTCACGGTGAATCGCTGTCCAAAAGACGCGCCAGCGCTCGAGCCACCAGCGCCCCCAGACTCACACCGGTATGGCGTGCACGAGCCCGCGCACGCGCAAGCAGAGCCACGGGAATTCGGACACTCAGGGGCGCGGTAGCCTCCGCCCGAGCCAGCGAAGAATCCGCTTCGCGCGCCGCACGGACGTAACGTGAAGCCTGCACCCGGGAGAGGTCGAACCGTGCGGCAAGCATGCGCGCCGCTTCTGCGGCGCTGTGCTCCCGACACAGCACCTTGGCTGCAGCCACGCGCGCGGCGCGCTCCGTCAGTGTGGCTCGTTTCATGCATCCTATAATATCAGAACTATATGATCATATGCAAATGATCCATCACTAGGGCCGGGCGAAAACACGATCCAGCCGCAGCAGTCTTTTTGATTCCATGTTGTCACTGTGCCGTTTGTGGTTTACGCTTTGCCTCTTGTGACGGCGGTTATTGTGGTAACCGGGTCTGCTGTGGCAATCGGGTTGATTAGCAGTCACGGCATATACCGACAAACCTCAACGGCGGCACTGCGCGCTGAGCCCTGACATGGCAACCATGCCTTGTAGTGAGGCGTTGGATGCGATCCGTGGGCGGTGCGGCCGTGCCATTGCGTGCGCATCCATAGCAATGCCCTGTGGGTGTGAGAATAGTGATGCGGCCAGCACGCCAATGGCCATAATGCACCGCGCAGGCCGTGTGTGGGGCACTATGCAGGATACGATAGAATATTGCCGCACTTCGCCAGCGTGACGGTTGCGAAGTGGTTGATCCCTGCCGCAATCGGATACGCTACTTCGCGGTGGGATCGATGACATTATTCCACAGAATCTCCATATAACGCATGCCGCTGCCGCTAACAGCCCGAGAAGAGGACGTGCAGGTGATATCGCGTCGCCTGGACAGGATTCGTGGGCGCATAGCGCGCGCGTGCCAGCGCGCAGGACGCGGGGCAGAAGAAATAACGCTGGTGGGAGTGACTAAGACCCACCCTGTGCAGTTGGTCGCGGCCGCCATAGCAGCCGGCCTGCACGATCTGGGCGAAAACAAAGCACAGGAGTTGAATGCCAAAGCCGCCGGCCTTCCCGACGACGTCTGCCGGTGGCATATGATCGGACACCTTCAGCGCAACAAAGCCAAAATTGTGGTCCGGCATGCAGCGCTGTTTCATGCCCTCGACAGCATGCGCCTAGCGGTCAGCCTCGAGCGGGCGGCGGCATTGATGGGGCGCGTGCTGCCGTGCCTGCTCCAAGTCAATGTGTCCAGAGAGACAAGCAAGTTTGGCGTAGCGCCATCAGCAGTGCCTGCCATGCTCGAGGCAGTAGCCCAACACGAGCACCTGGACATTAAGGGCCTTATGACACTGGCTTCACCGGCGGCGGACCCAGAAGAAGTCAGACCCCAGTTTCAGCAGATGCGTCGCCTATTGGAATCGGCACCACTTTCAAATATGACGGTGTTGTCAATGGGTATGAGCGGCGATTTTGAGGTGGCAATAGAAGAAGGCGCCACCCACATTCGGGTCGGGACCGCCATCTTTGGCCCGAGAAATGTCGATAGAAAACCTCAGTACTAATGGACATCTATATTCCCGACGCGGCCACACAAAAGGCGCACGCTGAAGAAGCAATAGCCGCAATCCGTAGCCGCACCCCGAGCAAGCCGGATGTGGCGCTTATCCTGGGCACCGGGCTGGGACGCCTCGCGCGCAGAATCCACGTCGACGACGCCATCGAATATGGCGAGCTGCCGCATTTTCCTGTGTCAACGGCGGAGTCGCACCAAGGGAGGCTCCTGTTCGGGACGTTAGAGGGCGTGCCTGTCGTCGCGATGCAAGGAAGGATGCATGTGTACGAGGGCTACAGTGCCCGAGAAGTCACGTTTCCCATACGTGTCCTTCGACTGCTCGGCGCGCAGGCCCTGTGCATCTCCACCGCCTGCGGTGGCATGAATCCGCTGTTCAGACGCGGTGACCTCATGCTGCTTACCGACCACATCAACCTGCAGGGAGTGAACCCTCTGGTAGGCCCGAACGTGGATGCATGGGGCCCCCGGTTCCCAGACATGAGCGAGCCGTATGATGTGGGCCTGTGCAAAGCAGCGCTCAAGGTGGCTATGGACATGAATATTCGGCTTGAAAGGGGAGTCTACGTCTCTGTCGTGGGACCCTGCCTGGAAACCAAAGCGGAATACCGCTTTCTGCGGAACATAGGGGCAGACGTCGTGGGCATGAGTACCGTGCCCGAAGTCATTGTGGCCCGCCATATGGGGATGCGCGTGATGGCGATCGGTATCATCACCGATGAGTGCTTTCCAGATGCGCTAGGCGAGGTTACGCTTGCGTTGGTCCTGGCGGCGGCCCAAGAGGCGGAGCCGAAACTGACCAAGGTGATGTCCGGCGTGGTCCGAGCAATCCGCGAAGGAGCCTGAGCCCAAGTCCACTATGAACCAGAGGGGGTGGCATGGCATGACACCTCCCCAACGAATAGCCATGCCGGCTAACATGCATGCCGCCATTTGAGGATCTCCATAACATCCGGCCAGCCGAGCTTGAGCGCCAGGTGCTTGCCTTTTGGGACAGGCACGACATCTTTGCCAAGAGCATAAGCCAGAAGGACCCGGCACGTCCATACACGTTTTACGAAGGGCCGCCTACTGCCAACGGACGTCCAGGCATCCATCACGTGCTGGCACGAACCATCAAAGATGTGTTCTGCCGCTACCATACCATGAAAGGCTGCCGAGTGGAGCGCAAAGCGGGATGGGATACCCACGGCCTGCCGGTGGAGATCGAGGTGGAAAAGAAGCTCGGACTTGATGGCCGAGACGATGTGATTGCCTACGGCATCGAGCGTTTCAATGCGGCCTGCCGCCAGAGCGTGCTCGAGTACAAGGCGGACTGGGACCAGCTGACGCGCCTGATGGGCTACTGGGTGGATTTGGATCACCCGTACGTGACGTTCGACAACAGCTACATCGAGAGCGTATGGTGGCTGATCAAGAATATCTTCGATAAAGGGCTGCTCTACCGGGGCGACAAGATCCAGTGGTACAGCCCGGGGTCGGGCACGGTGCTCAGCTCCCACGAAGTCAGCCTGGGATACAAAGAGGTGCAGGATCCCAGCATCGTGGTGGAGTTTCCGCTGGTAGCCCAAGAGGATGTGCGTCTTTTGGCCTGGACCACTACGCCATGGACGCTGGTGTCCAACGTGGCACTCGCGGTGGGACGCGACATTGACTATGTAAGGGTGCGTACTGCAGGCCGTCCGGGCCAGCAGTTCATCTTGGCGGCCAAGCGCCTGGAAGAGCTCCGGGACAAGTATGAAGTGCTGGCCAGCATGAAAGGGTCTGCACTGGTTGGCGAGCGGTACTCGCCAGTGTTCGGGCATTTTGTAGCTAAGGGGCACAACGCGTGGCGCGTAGTAGCCGCACCCTTTGTTTCCACCGGGGAGGGCACTGGAATTGTGCACATCGCTCCCGCTTTTGGAGCCGATGACTATGCCACCAGCATGCGAGAGAATCTGCCGGTCTTCAATCCCATAGACGCGAACGGGCGCTTTACTAAGGAGGTGGCCATTGCTGGAGGCCTCTGGTTTAAGGACGCGGATCGGCCGCTTATGCGCGACTTACGTCGGCGCGAGCTCTTGTACCGGCAGGAAACATGCCTCCACAACTACCCACATGACTGGCGCAAAGGCACGCCGCTGATGAGCTATCCGGTAAAAAGCTGGTTTATCCAGACCACGGCGGTTCGCGACAGGCTTTTGGCGCTCAATCGCACCATCGTGTGGCAGCCGGCGGCCATTGGTACCGGACGTTTTGGGCAATGGCTGGAAAACAATGTGGACTGGGCGCTGGGCCGGCGCCGCTTCTGGGGGACCCCATTACCGTTGTGGGTATCTGACAGAGATCCGTCCTGCACGGAGGCGATCGGCTCTATCGCAGAGCTGCGGGCGCGGTGCAACGATCAGCTGCCAGCGTGCGATGCAGACCTGAACCTGCATCGGCCGCATGTGGACAGGCTCACCTGGCCTGCGCCCGACGGCGGCGTGATGCGACGCGTGCCCGAGACGGTCGATGTATGGTTCGATTCGGGCGCCATGCCGTTTGCGCAGTGGCATTATCCGTTTGAAAACAAGGAAGCCTTTGCACGAAGCTTTCCGGCCGACTTTATCAGCGAAGGCGTGGATCAGACGCGCGGATGGTTCTATACCCTTCATGCCATCGCGGCTTTGGTGATGGATAAGGCTTCTTTTAAGAACTGCGTAGTCGGCGGACTGGTGCTAGACAAGAAGGGCGAGAAGATGTCCAAGACGCGCGGCAACGCTGTGGATCCCTTCGCCGTGCTGGAAAAGTGGGGAGCAGATCGGGTGCGGTGGTATCTGATGAGCAATTCGCCGCCTTGGGAAGACATAAGATTCTCTGAGCAAGGCATTCGCGAAGTGAGTAGCAAGCTTTTCAACACGTTGGGCAACGTGTACAGCTTTTTTGCCACCTATGCCAACATTGACGGGTTCAGCGGAGCCAGGAAGACGGTACCCTTGGAGCGCCGACCGGAGCTTGACCGCTGGATACTCAGCCGGCTGCATTCGACCGCCAGAGAGGCGGACGCAGCTAATGCGGCGTATCACCCTACACGGGCAGCCCGTACCATCGAGCGGTTTGTGGAAGAGCTGTCCAACTGGTACATCCGGCGCTCCCGGCGGCGATTCTGGTCTTCGAAGGAGGAGCAGAATGCCGACACCAAGTGGGCGGCCTATCAGACGGTCTGGACCTGCCTAGAGTCGGTCGCACGCCTGATGGCACCGCTGTCGCCATTCTTTGCCGAATGGCTCTATCAGAAGCTGCGCCGGGAAAACTGCGCGCATAAGGAGTCCGTACATCTGGCTGACTTTCCGCGCGCAGACCACCAGGTGGTCGATGCCGCGCTGGAGTACCGCATGAAGCTGGCACAGACAATGTCATCGATGGTGCTCGCGCTGCGTAACAGGTCCAAGATCAATATCAGGCAGCCTTTGGAGCGCATCCTGGTCGTACAGGGCCATGCGGTTCAGAAAGATGTTGTCAGCCAGGTGGCTTCTATCATCCTGAGCGAGGTTAATGTTAAGCGGATAGAATACCTCACAGGGGACGATAGGCTGGTACATCGCACAGCGCGCCCCAACTTTCGCCGGCTGGGCCGCCGACTGGGTCGGCTTATGCCACAGGTACAGGCCGCCATCAAAGCGTTGGATCAGGAGGCGCTGCGCACATACGAGCGAACCGGCTCGGTGGAAATCTCGATCGGCGGCCGTGCCATCACCCTCGGGCCCGAAGACCTCAAGGTGGATGCGAAAGGCATCAAAGGATGGCTGGCGGTAAGTACCGAAGCCGGGATCACTGTTGCCCTGGACACAAGGGTAAGCGACGCATTGCGGAAGGAAGGCCTAGCACGGGAGCTGATCAATCGGCTTCAGAACCTGCGCAGGCGGGCGGGGTTCGGCATCACCGATCGCATCTCAGTGCAGTACCAAGCATCACCGATGCTGGCTGCCGCAGTGGTCCGTCATATCCGCTGGATCCGAAACGAGGTGCTGGCACGTTCGTTTAAATCTGCCCGTGAGCCTTGCGGAGAAGCTGTCGAACACTTCGAATTCGGAGGGGAAGAGGTAACACTAGGAGTAATGAGGTGAGTGCGCGCGCCGCATCAGCCGTCCAAAGCACACGACTACGTTATGTCCGCCGACAACAGGCCTGAAGCTTCAAGCGCAGATGCGGCGTCCTCGACGCCCTTTAGCGACGAGGAGCTGGACTTTTTCCGCGAATTGCTGCTCTCCAAGAGGCAGGACGCGATGGACGACAAGGAGTGGATGATGGAGCAGGTCAAAGATGCGCGGGAGCAGTCAGGCAATGACTCGGCGTACAGCTACCATATGGCAGACGCTGGCACCGATGCCCAGGAACGCGAAAAGCTCTACCGGCTCATTGCCCACAAACAGCGGTTCATCAATTCGCTCGATCGGGCCTTGGATCGGATCGATTCGCGAACGTATGGCATCTGCAGCGTGACGGGGCAGCCCATCGCCAAACAGCGGCTCATCATGGTGCCCCATACGACCAAGTCGGTGGAAGGGAAAAGGAAGCAGTACCGATAGGAACCCACGCCCGATCCTTATGCGGCTAATCTGGACGGTGGTGGTCGTGCTGGTCCTCGATCAGGCCACCAAGATTGTCGTACGACTGAACATGGATGGGCCGCCTAGGCAATCGTTTGGGATACTCGGCGACTGGTTCAAGTTCACCTTTACGGAGAATCCCGGGATGGCGTTCGGCATCATGCCGGGGTCCACTGCGGTGGTGACCGCATTCTCCATCGCTGCCACGGTGCTCATACTGATCTACTTGTTACGCGTCAGGACGGGGTACCAGGCGTATACGACCTGCTTGGCGCTCATCCTGGGGGGCGCTGGAGGCAACATCGTGGATCGCCTGTTTTATGGGGTGATATTCGATTATGGCCCCTTTTTTCAGGGAAAGGTGGTGGATTTCATTCATTTCAACGTCTGGAGTGGACTTGTGTCCGACGAGGTTCCGCTGATAGGCGGGCAGTTTCTGGCGCTGTTTCCCATATTCAACGTGGCCGACATCGCCATCTGTGGAGGCGTGGCGGGGATTCTGTTGTTCCAGAAACGCTTCCACCAGATGCAGACGGAGGCGCTAATGGTCGATCCAGCGCCTGAGCCAGCGCCGCGGGTGACCGACGAAGCCTGACAGTTAGCTGCAGCACACAGCCGCTGCCTTCAGGTTACCAGATAAGGCGGAATGCCAACGATGGCGTCACCGGAAGCATGTGACGCTCCTGGATTTCAAGCAGACCGCCCTCGGGCCTATCCTCCTCGCTTTCTTCTTCGCCCTGGACCAAGCCCCAGTCTACCACGTTTCTGGTGCCCAAGGCGTTGATGGCGTCCGCACGAACTTGCACGCGCATAGCCTTGACGTTTCGTGTATAGGCTACGCTGACATCAAGCTGATGCAGCGCCGGGAGACGGTGTTCTTCGGGATGCTCCAGCCGGTAGGCGCGGATATGCTCCACCACGACAGGGATGCTGAGCACATCATAACCGTCGTCGTTCACGTCGCTCCGGGGTGTCTCCAGAAGCTCAAAAAGCCTTTGGCCATATGCTCCCAGGAAATCATAATAGGACTGCCGAAAGCCCCAGGCACGCCCCCAGATGCTCTGCCAACGAGCCTGTAGCACTAGGTTTGGCATCGCATCGAAGTCGGCCTCCAGCTCCAGTCGATGTGGCTCGTTCCATGGTGCCACCACAGTGCGCCCTTCGAAGTGGGATCCGAAGCTGCGGGACGTATGACTGAACTCGTATCCGGCCTGCAGCCGCAAGCGGGCCAGATGCCGGCTGGTGTACAGGCTGAACCCGTAAGCATAACCAGTGCCCGAGCTAAGAAATGAAGACTGCGTCTGACTAGGCAGCGAGAAGCCGTCCTCAAGAAAAGCGGACAGGTCTTGCCCGCCAAGTAACGCGGTTGTGGATACGCTACCGGGAGCCGGTGCCACATAATTGATCGACAACAGGTGCATAAGCTGCTTGAGGTACCCTCCTGCGCGAAGCGTCCACGAATCTGAAGGGGCGACCGTTGCCTCGAGGCTTAGATGCGCCGCCTTGGGCGGAGCCACGGAATGGTCTGGGGCCATCCACATGCGGCTGGACGATCGGAGGGCACGCGCGCTGCGGCTTGTAACGTCATATTGGGTGACGTACTGACGGTACAGTCCCGCAGCAAGCCGCGCAGACCACGGGCCTACGTCGCTTGATCGCGCATCGTAACGGACCGCCAGACGTGGCTCTGCAAACCAGGATTTGCGTGACGCAAGGTACGTGACTCGTGTCCCGGCGTCTACGGTCAACTGTGCACTGACAGGGATACGGTTCTGAATAAAGCTCTCTACGCGCCAGACGCCTGAGGCGTGGACAATGGGAGCCGTTCGCGTTCCATGCACCAGAAAACGGCTGTGCGTATAGGCGGGCTCCAATCCGGCATCCACGTGCCAGCCCTTCCAGACGGCCATAGAGATCCGCCCAGCCAGACCATATTCACGCACCCTGTTGCCGTTGTCGTCTCTCAGATCCACGCGCTCCGCCAACGCACTGCTCATCGCTGCAGCCCGCTGAATGGCCCGAGCCGTGGTGATGTCATGCTGAAGGCTGAACAGACTGGCACGCGCCTGCACTGACGCCATCATGCGTGACCCCAGCACGGATTCGTATCGGATCTGGCCCGTCACGTTATTCCATACGTACCGGTCCTGTACGCCCGGTGCCGCTTTCAATAGTGCCGGATAGCCTACCACCACAGGATGTTCTCCGAATCCCTCCTCGCTGTCCAGCTGCCGTCGCCCCCAGTACGCAGAGGCATTGATGCTGCTCAGGATGCCGTTGCGCTTCCTCAGCGCAAAATGTGCATCTGAAAACTGCAGGCTGGGCGCGGGAGCATGTCCGCTTTGACTGAAGAACGACGAGTTGGACTGTGAAGGGTCAGGCACCGCGCGAAAGGCGGAGTACATGAATTGATCGGTCTGATTCCATCGCTGCAGCATGCCGTGTACCGCAGGCGGTGCATACAGCTGCCATAGTCCCAGACGTCCGGCGGCCATAATGGCTGACCCGTCCTCGAGTGCGTGGCTGGCGCGCGCGTTGACGCTCATCGGGTCCACATGCACATCGAGGTGCCTACCAGGGCGCTTGCCCAACGCGTGGACAGCTTCCACCACACCGGCCGTCTGGCTGCCCACATCCGCGCCGAAACCCGTTTTGTGTACCGTGATCCGGCTGAGTGCGTACGTGCTGAATGGGCCGACCAGTCCGCCGATACTCACCGGAACGAATACGGGCGCATCATCAATACGGTACTGATGCTCGCCAGCGCCACTGCTCTGGATATGCAGGTCCGCGGTAGCGTCGTTTAGGCGTACCCCGACCATCGAAGCAAAGGCACGCCCCACATCCGACACAAGGCCGCCAGCTTCCTGGCGGAGGGCGTCGTTAACAAGGGCTTGCCGCCCAAGCGTATCGGATGGGACACGCCACCCCGTGCCGCTGATTACCACCGGTGTCCGCTCGACGATGGCCTCTTGGCGAAGTGCCATACGGGTTCGGGCTACACTGTCGGCCGTGACGCGGATATAGTTCAGCTGCGCCGAGTAGCCGACATACGTGGTAGTGACCGCATACAGCCCTGGCATCAGGTCGCTGAAGATGAACCGCCCGTCCTGATTGGAGATGGTGACGCGCTGCGGATTCAGCATGACATGGGCATGCTCTAACGGTTCGCCCGTGTCACGGTCTACCACGATGCCGTGCAATGCGCCATGGCGGATGCGCACCTCGGCAGGCTCAGTCAGGACATACAATCCCGAAGCTAACCGAAAATATTCGAGGCCCGTGCCCTTGAGGACACACTGAAGAAGCTCTTCGCCAGAAGCGTCCGAGATGACACAGTTCGTCCACTTACCTGCGACCAGGCGCTGATCGAACCCCAGAACGAGGTCGGTTTGGGTCATCAGCTCCACCAGCGCCTCTTCCAGCGTCACACCCTGCAGAACGACGTTGTACGATTGCTGGGCGCGTGCTGGCAGGACGAAAAGGCAGGCGCAGCACGCGGCTGCCAGCATGCCGCGCACGCAGGGCTGCATTGTACCCATGGTGGCGGCTACTGGTCGAGAATCTCGAAGCCCGTGGCAGTCAGGCGATACCGGAGGTTCATAGAGGTGACGCTCCGGCATAGGTCACTGATCAGAGCGTCCACCGTAGAAATTTCATGCTTGAAGTTGTGAACATGGCGGCGGATGCGGTCGTCTGCAATAACCTCAACCTCAAAAATTTGCTCCACCTCGTCAAACATGACGCCCAACGGCTGCTTGATCTGGACAAACAGGTCGGGAGTGGCATCCTTATTCTGGACTACCGCGGTAAGCGTACCGCTCTGCCTATCCGCGCGAAGACCTTGGTCCGCCGTCAGACGACGTACCTGTCCGTGGGCGGCGACCTCAACAGACCCTTCGGTCACATAGACGACGGCCTCATCACCGGTCACGTCAACGCTGAACCGAGTGCCCAGCACCGTGACGCGCAGGTCTGCAGTCTGAATGACAAACGGTGACTCGCCGGGTTGCACATCAAAAAAGGCGGCGCCCTGTAGTGCCACGTGGCGCGTGAATCGCCCAAGACTGCGGTGGTACGCAAGCTCGGATCCGGGCTCCAGCGAGGCGGTGGAGCCGTCTGGCAATGCCACATCAAGCGCCGCGTCAGCTACCGTATGAACGGGTTGGGACCACAGGATGGCGCCAGTCGCTACCAACAGCGCGATGCCTGCGGCGATGGAAAGACGACGAATCGTGACCAAGCGCATTCTTCGAGACGGTAACGCATGGGCCGTCAGCATTTGGCCGATGGCCAGAACTCGTCCCGGGTCGGGGCCAGATATCGCCGCAAGGGGGCTAGCGCCAGCCACAGATGCCCATGCCGACGCCAGCTCCGGTCTGGAAATGCCAGCCGCCCCGTCAGGCTGAATCTCCTCAGGTAAACAGTGATCGGTAATCATAACTGACCAGAATCCCCCCGATTATAGTCCTCTAACCGCTGCCTCAGGTGCGCGAGTGCTGCGACAATATGGTTGTTGACCGTCTTCGGCGCCAGCCCCATTACCTTGGCAATCTCGCGATGGTTGAGTCCCTCATACCGACTGAGCATAAACGCTTCGCGCCGACGTTCAGGCAGCTCCATGACCCAGCTGCGTATCTTCCGCTTCAGCAGCTTCGCCCCGAGCTCGAGGTCGGCCGCCGCATTTGGCGATTGCGTTTCGTCCGTCTCCGACATCGCCACCTCTCGGGTTCGCGACGTACTGCTAATGCGGTTAAGTGCCCGGTTTCGCACCATCAGGTACAGCAGCGCCTTCAGCGACAGATCAGGGTTCAGCGTCCCACGAATGGTCCACAACTTCATGTACACGTCATGAAGCACGTCATACGCATCATCACGGTTCCGGGTTATATATGAGGCATACCGATACAAAACGGCATGTGTCGCATTATACAGCTCCGTGTAAGCCGCCCTGTCCGACTGTCGCAGTCTTCTGCTCCAGTTGCTGAACCGCTTTGTCGTCAGAGATTCCATGGAGCCGCAGATTGTATACACGCGGAAAAGGCAAACTACCTAACCCAGCCATATAAATCGTGTCTCAACCAGTAGTAGGCGGCCATCCTAGACCGCGCCGACGGCGTCGAATCCGCAGTCCCAGTACGATGGTGGCCACGGTGGCAGCCATCAGGACCAGCGTCATGGGACGGCCCAAAAAGCGGGTTAGGTCGTGCGCTAGGCTACTTGGTGCCAGTACAGGGAGTGAAAGTCTCCCGATGTGAAGGACTAACCATTCACGCATCTCCTCGAGCCGTGCGTTGGTACCCGCGAGGGTGCAGGCGAAGCGTCGGTAGAGGTGCGGGTGGGCAGGGCTAATGAGCACCGAAAATGCTATTGTCCGGGATGCCGAGGCTTTGATCTTGGTCGAAGGCAACACCTTCTTTGCCGTTAATGGTGAGGCGGAGGAGGGTCCCGCGGTGTCCAAGAACCCAGGCACGCACGTACGTACTGCATCAGGACCTGGGAGGTCTCTCCATTACCTATCCCTTCGGGGAGGGTCACCAAAGCGTAGGCCAAATGCTGATCGGAGGATGTACGGTGGAGAGAAGTCAGATGTAACCATAGTAGCTACGAAGCCGGCGAACAACGCGTGGATGACCACGGGGCGGAGCCGGTGGAGCCAAGGGTCGCACCCAAGGGGAAAGCGAGAAGCCGGATTCATGCCGGACTCTGGGTCGGATTTTGTGAATCTGTCCAAATGGCTGTGGACTCAGAGCCACAGTCGGGGCGCAGGTGTACCGCTTACGGCTGGAGGTGGTGGGTATCCCCACTTCCTAACGTCATGCGCGACAGCGCGACCTGCGGGAGGAGCCGTGTGCGTTATATCGCGATTTGACGGCCTCGATTCATCAGAGGTCCCTGGATTCTGCCTGTTGGATCTTGTCGGTTAGAAATCGTTCGATCTCATTGAGCCGCTCCTCAAGGGCCTCGCCAGCGAAGAACGCACCATCTTCGTACTTACCAATCGCGTCGATGGCCTCCTTTTCGTTTACCTCAGGAAAGAACTCTGCGAACTGCTTTGGGCCTACCCAAATACCCAATTCGCCCCCGTTGCGGCCAGCCCGTGGTTGCATCCACATGAGGAACCTCCTGCGGTCGTCCGGTGGCGCAATTCTCACAGATGCCCGTTGGGCCTGGACCGCAAGACCTGCCTCCTTGGACATGTCCACAAAACGATCGAACTGCTTGACTACGCCCATTTCAATGGCTAAGCCACGAATAGCCTCAAGACTGAGCCGGCGATGTGAAGGGGGTCGCTTGGTCAGTTCGTCGATGACTTCACGAATCAACAACTTCGGACCACCCTCCAGCTCGAACACCTCGAAACTGACGACACTGATTGGGACGTCGAAGCGCCCGAGAAACTCGATCATTCGCTCCAACCCGGAGTGGGTTCCGGTGCCAACGAGAAGCAGGGCGATCTCGCGCTCCATCCCTTCACTATCCAGTAGCTGCTTCACTCTCGTCGACAGCGTTTCTACATCACCGAACTCGCCAAAGTTGGGCTCAAGCTTTACGTAGAGTTCATCTGCGTCGAGTCGGGCAAGTGAAGAGGCATAGTAGAGCGCCTGTGCCAGCGCGCCAGAATCGAGTCTCGCAGGCTTGATCTCAATCACCACCCAGCGATCCCGCGAGTCAACAGCTAACAGATCGAGCCGTCCGTCATCTATCAAGACTTGGCGGCCGACCAAGGTGAATCCCTCCCCGATTAGCGTCACGTCTTTTACAATCCAGTCTTCGAGATATCTTTCCAGGCCGATGCTGGAGCGCCTGACTCTCCGTGGTTCCGACTGCTGTGAGCCACCCTTGCCATGCTGCTTGACTATGCTCCAGGCTGCCAGCTTCGCCATTTTCCGCTCCCCTCAGCAATAATCCTGTCGAATGGTGGCGTCGAGGTCCAGCGACGACATCAACACCACCAGCTGTATCGGATAGAATACGCCGTACACTGCGACTCCACACCGAGCAAACTTGCCGGAATGCAACAGTCCTCCGTCTGCGACGTGAGCGACGGGAACTCATGATCCAAGAGTGCTTTGACTTCAGTCATACTCATGCCTTGGCTGAGGGTTCAATCGGCGCTTCGACCTGACGCAGCGGATTTGTCGGGGTAGTCCTCGCGTCTGCCAGTATCGCCCGTTTGAATGACGAAGTCGCGTTAGGCGTGCCATTCGCGCGGAAAGAAAGCCGAAGGCGGGGAAAAGCAGCACGTTAGACGCCAGGAAGGTCACGTTGAGTGTGAGCACCAGTGCCTCGTCCTGCTCGGAAAGCGCCGGGCTTGGCGTGATGCCTTTCATGAGAAACACCCCCAGGACCATGGCTGTGACGGTGTCGCCCTGTAACCCGAGCGAGAGCGGAGGTATCCAAGCGCTGGCCACCGCCGCATTGTTGCTGCTGGACCCAGCCAGCACGATGTGGCCATCAGATCGCCGTGGCCGCATCCGCTGCAGTGAGGTGGATATCCAGGCGCCGATGTCGGCCCCTGCTCCCGGCAGAAATCCCGCCACAATGCCAGCCAACGACGAGCGAGCCACCAGCACTTGTGCGCGGCGGATCAGGCGCCAAGGCGCCAGAAAGAAGCCTCTTGCTGCACTCTGCTGCGCCAATCTCGGTTCGGAGCACCATTCGTGCCGCACCATGTGAGCTAGCACTTTGGAAAAGCCGAACAGCCCAATCATGGCCACCATGTAGTCCAGTCCGCCCGTCCGCGTTGGATTGCCGAAGTGGGGCCGCAGATAGCCGAGCGTCGGATCCAGACTGACGGTGGTCCGAAGCATGCCGTGCACGAGGGAAGCCAGCGCCTTGGTGGACCGGTGATCCGATGCGAATGCAACAGCCACTAGGCCCAGGATGGCGATCCAGAAATACTCAAAGCTGGAAAACTGGGTCGCTACCGCGGGAATGCCGGTGGCACCGCCGACAAGCACAGCGGTGTCCAGTGTGCCGCCAAGCGAAGATCCGTGGGCACTGATGTCCAGGCCATAGACAGGTTCGCGCCCCTGGCACAGCCTGTGGAGCTCCTCGACATAGGCCGCACTGGCTGGCATGCCAGGGATGCGGGCCACGGCCGAATCCACATCGCCAGCGTATATCGCCACGGACGAGATGGCAATGACGGCAGGAAGCGCCAGCGCCAGGTCCAGAAAGCAGGCCAGCGGCATAAAAAGAGCCACCGCCAGCGTAGCGGTAAGCCCGGGGATTGCACCGAAGACGGCCCCGTACAGTCCACCTGCGAGCAGCGCGAGCACCGCTTCCTAGGAAATAAGATTCAATACAAAGGAGCGTTCAGAACTAGGGCGAACAAGACGAAACACCGCGGCGGTCGCCTCCAGTGCTAAGACGGTTGCAGCGGCTAGGCGGAGGCCCAAAAGCAGTCCCATCCCAATGCCGCGCCGCCGATACCTGCAATTGGAGGCATCAGCGGAAACAGCACAACGATCCCCGCGGCCGCGGCTACGCGTACCAGGGCCCGGCGGCATAAGGGCTGATGATCCCGCTGATCTGTCGACCTGAGCGGACGCAGCATGGCCAGAGCACAGAGTGCCAGCACCACGGCCGCAGCGCGCGGAAACAGCGCCGGACCCGGATGCCCTCCTTCGATCGACGGAAACGCCTCCGAAGTGGCCCAGACCAGACCGCTCAAAAGCACCAACAGTGCTGCTGCCCACACATCACCGGCGCCGGGACGCACCATACTCAGAATGCCAGCCCCGCTTGCTGAAGAAGCGCCCTGTTGGTGACATCCTGCCCCTCCACAAACCTGCACGCCTCGTCCCCGGTCAGATCCACGAGGTTACATCCAGCGCGCTCAAGCAGTTCGCGATAAGGCGGATCAGCCGTCGCGACTTCAAGTGCGCTTACTAGGGTGTCGCGAACCGCAAGGGGTACATCGCTTGGCGTCGCCCTCAGGAGCAATGCCCCAAGCGACCACGGGATGCCGAGTTCAGTCAGCGTAGGAATGTCTGGCGCCGTAGGGAGCCGATCCTCGGCCGTCACTGCCAGGGTGCGCACACGCCCAGTGGCGCGCAGCTGGGCGGTTTCGGCAAAGGCTGCGGTAACGACGGACACGCCACCGGCGAGAAGCTTCTGAAGCGCGGTTGCCGCCCCGCGACTGGGAACCTATGGCAGGGCCTATTCCAGGATGCCGGCTTTGTCCAGCATTCCGATGTGTACCAGATCCCAGATGCCGCCCTTAGCCGTGCCAGAAGCGGAGTGTTCACCGGGCTGCGCAGTGATCTCATCTAGAAGTGCCTGCAGTGCCTGCCAGGGCGAGTTGGCTCGCACCGTGACGGCCGCCGGGTTGATCATCAGCGCCGCCAAGGGTTCGAAGTCGGCCGGCGTGACAGATGTCAGCCCGGTCCAGTGCATCATGGTGGCTTCGACCGTGACGGCTCCCAGCGTATAGCCATCGGGCACAGCTTTCGCTATTGCCATGTGGCCGATCACGCCACTGCCGCCTGCGCGGTTGACGACGTTGATCGACCCTCCTAGCACATTCTTCAGTGCGGGTGCGAGCGCACGCGCACCGGTGTCGGTGCTGCCCCTTACGTTCCAGGGGACAATGACTTCTATGGGCCGTGCAGGGCACGGGCCGCCAGTGCCGCATGCCACGCGCGCGGTCAGAAGGCCAATGGCCAGTGCAGCGGTCGCTCAGGGGCAGATGCGCGGTGCGTGGCGGCGCTGTCGTAGTGCCGTCAGTTGCCTTCGCTCCACGGTGGCGTCACGCCGACGGAGCGGGCGTAGGCGATGGCCTGGCCAAGGTGCTCATGGCTGTGGCCGCCCAGAATCATAAGCACCTGATATCGAGACATCGTCTGCCCAAACATGGGCATCCCTTCGCTCAGGTCCTGATCCATAAGCAACTTGATAGCGCCACGGACATGCGCCTGGCTCATAGTTAAGTCGGCTATGACATCAGCTTTGGAGATAATCATCTGCTCCGCCTCCTGCATGGATGGACGCTCCATCCCTTCGTGCTCAAACCCCAAGGCGAGCGATATACGAATATTTGCATTAGCCACATGCACAAACATCTCGCTTACAGAGCGAATACCTTCGGCGGGGCGCCAGGAATACTGCTCATCGGAGAATGCTCCAGCAAGCTGAACCAGCTTATCGGAAGAGCCTTCAAAGTCGGCAAGAAAGGCGGAAAGGAAGGTGTCCTCAGCCGGGGCTTCGGTTTCATCCCCGTCCGCGTAATCCTGGGCCAGCACTGGCAGCGCGAGAAGGAGAGAAAGAGAGAATAGGAAAGACGCACGGAATTTCATGGTGGAAAAGGAATGGCGCAAGCGGAAAACAGGGGAACAGGTTGGCTGGTTAAGTTACGCTGCCATGTGCTGCAATGCAAGCCCTGCCGCGGGCGCCCAGCGATTCTAAATTTGGGTGCATGTAGGGTTTACCGGAATGCCTGCTCAGCAGACGATATGTGTATGATGGGTGTATGGACTGGCAATACCGGTCCTGCGATGCCCTGCTATAGGGTGCTCTCGTCTTTCACTCTGAGGTACACCCATGAAACCAAGCAAGCTGCTGCGCGATGTGCTGAAACGCATCCGATAGGCCGCCGGTACATTTGAGGATAACCGTTAGGGGCCCAATCTGCGCTACACGCTGGCCGATGCCGTGTTGAGCGCATTTGCCTGCTTCTTTCTGCCATCGCCCTCCTTTCTTGCTTTTCAGCGGAGGATGCAGGACGACGTGGGCCGTTCCAACTGCCAGACGCTGTTTGGCATGCAAGGCATTCCCTCTGACGGGCAGATCCGCAACCTGCTGGACCGCCTAGTGCCAGATTCATTTCAGTTCCTGTTTCTGCACCTGCTGGATACGCTTCGTTCCAAGGGAGACTTTTCGCCGTTTGTACGTCTGAGGGATCGCATCCTCGTGGCGCTTGATGGCATAGAGTTTCATTCCTCTCGGACAATCCATTGTCAGCAATGCTCCTCGCGTCGCACGGGCAAAGATAAGCGTTCCTCGTTTTTCCATACCATGGTGGCAGCGGTTGTGGTGGCGCCAGGGCACAACCGGGTGGTACCGTTGATGCCGGAGTTTGTCCGCACACAGGATGATCCTGGCGACCAGCACTCGGTGCGGCGTCGCAAGCAGGATTGCGAGATCAATGCCGCTAAGCGGTGGTTAACGAAGTGGGGAGCTCGCATGGCTCGCTATCGTCTGGTATATCTGGGAGATGCCCTATATGCTACACACCCTTTCTGCCAACAGGTGCTCCATGCGGGCGCCGATTTCCTGGTTGTGGTCAAACCCAAGTCGCATAGCACGCTATTCAAGTTTTTACACGAGCGCTATATCCAGAGCACCGGTTGGATCCGGGTGCAGAACAAGAAGACACGTCGCTACGAAGAGCACTGCTATTGCTGAATGACCGATCTGCCGATTCGGAACACGGACGATGCTGTACACGGCACATGGGTGGAAAAGACCGTGCGGGTACGCCAAAAGCAGGGCACCTACAAGCAGACCTTCTACACGACGCTTTTCACCAGCCTGACGGTAACGAAGCACAATGTGCAGGAGGTTGCTCGTTGTGGGCGGGCGCGCTGGAAGATCGAGAACGAGTGCTTCAACTGCATCGCACGACACGGACAGAACTTCAAACACAACTTCGGGCATGGCAATAATGGGCTGGCAAACCTGTTAGCTACCCTCAGCCTGTTGGCATTTGCCCTGCATACGATGCTCGACCAAGTAAAAGGGTTGTGGAAGCAATGCCGAGCATCCTACCAGGTACGCCGCGATTTCTTTGAGGCGTTGCGGGCACGTACGATGGGCTACCCAATTCCCGACTGGCGAAGTCTCTGGGAAAGCATGTTGTACCGTCGCTCGCCTCCGCTGGCGCCTTCCGCTGCGAGAGCCTGAAAGATTGTATGTCGTAAACAGGATAACCGGGAATTCCAGAGGCCTGGAAGGCCGTCGTATGTCTCGGGCGGATTGGTGGCGCCTCAAATGTAGCTTCTCATTGCCTGTTTCCGTCCACCAACTGCCAATCTCACAGCCCGCGTGCGCGTAGCCTACCGCAAAACAAGATCCGTTCCCCCACCGAACGCCCCAAATTCAGAATCGCTGGCGGGCGCCGGTGAGAAAGCACTTGACTCGAGCCGCAATGAAAACATCAAGCCTTGTGACGTCCGTAGCACGCACCTCTTGCGCACTGGCGCAGATCCACTCCAGCTGCCGCAAATAAATCTAGCGACCTATGTACGAAGGTTAACACTTACGCATATGATTCTGAGCAGTAGCTGAGTATAGTGCTCCGCTTGAGCAGTACCAGGGACTCGGCATACTCCGTGTTCTTCCACCTCGTGAGGCCTCCCGCCCCGCTCAGGAGCTTAGCGCCTTCGCCAAAGCTATTGATCGAGGCATGGAGGTCGCGATCAATAGCTTGTTCGCACACGTACTTTATTACCCGCAGTGTGATTTTCACAGCGGGTAGTTGATCGCAGCGGCTACACTGTTGTGTGGCGTTGCGGGGCGGCACACACACGACGGTGCTGCGCTTTTGCTATATCATGTAGGAAATCTGCTGTCTCACCAGCCCAATGGCCTGGTCCAGCGTGGCATGGTTCTGACCAGGCTTGCGAGCGCCACCTTTGCAGGTCAGGCTGGTAACCTGCAGGTCTTCGCATGCCACGTGGTAGGTCTGCTTAACGATGCCCGCCGCGCTGTTGTGCACCGTTGCCTTGCGGCGCTGTGCAATCGTGAAGGATTCCCTGCGTGCAACTGCCTTTCTCCCTGTTCTTACCTTTTTCCTGAGCGCGAGCCATCCTGCGCTGCCGCTTGCTGCGTTTGCGTTCACCCGAACTTAGGCGTGTGTAGTGCACGCCATTCTACTACGTGCAATGAGCCTCCAGGCCAGGATCGATGCCAACCGCGGCGTCCTCGCACGGCCCTGCGAGTGGAAATTCCCACTCGTAGATCACGTGTACCTCAATGCTGCATCCGACCGGAATGCGCTTTATCCGCACGCACTTGACCGTGGCATCGCCCCGTCCCAAGAAGTTGCGGGAATCCTTCATGAACATCTTTCCAACACGCTTCGCTGCTACTGAGAACTTGTCGTCTTACTCCTGCCTGCCATGCCTCCTGCAGGCCAAAGCCGTTGACATCCACGCCAAACCTGGGAAGCCTGCCAACTTCTTTAAGGCCTGCATGTAACCCCTTCAGACCCGACGGGTCATACTCCTCACACTCCGCAGCGCCCTATGAGCGAAGCCGGCCTCCTAGTCCGTCGCATTGAGCAATGCCGTCAGCCACTTGCACAGGTCTTAGTAACTCGAACGCTTCTTGCTTTGCTTGTGCAGGACCCGGCAATACCTCTCCACCTAGTTGCAAAGCAACCTCTGATGGCGCTAGTATTGGTCAAGCGCACCTTGCTTGGCATTGCTTAGTCCAGTAGCACGATCATGTCTGTGTCTTCACCATGTTCAGGCATGCAACCACGACATCGCTCCTGAGTTTTATGGGCGAGTTTTCTCTCGTGTATAGTTCTAATGTCTGAACGAACTTCAATCGATACGGGTAAGGGGCGATGTCTGGGATGCGCAATGGTCTTGGTGCTGGCGGCCCTGCACATGGTCGCTGCAGCATACGCGCAGCCGACAGTCACAGGCACAGTTACGGATGAGAATAGCGGAAATCCGATCCCGGGGGCGTCCGTGTTTTTGGCCGGTACTACGCTGGGAGGTGCGACGGATGCTACGGGGCGGTATGAGATAGTGGGCGCACCACTAGGCACCTACACGCTCGCGGTATTCTTTTTGGGTTACAATGAGGCTACGCGCATTATCACCGTGCGGGAAGGCGCCACCGTACAGGTGGATTTTACGCTCAGTGTCACCAGCGTGGCCCTGGAAGCAATGGAGGTGTTCTCTTCAAGAGCACTGGATCGGAGTACGCCGGTAGCATTCTCCAACCTGGACCAGGCTCGCATCCAGCGCGAACTGGGCATGCGTGACGTGCCGCTGGTGCTTAACAGCATGCCATCGGTCTACAGCACGGTGCAAGGAGGCGGCGCGGGCGACGCGCGCGTCAATGTGCGCGGGTTCAATCAGCGCAACGTGGCCATCATGATCAACGGTATTCCGGTTAACGACATGGAAAGCGGCTGGCTGTACTGGTCCAACTGGGATGGGCTGGGCGAAGTCACCAACTCCATTCAGCTGCAGCGAGGCCTCTCAGCGGTGAACCTTGCCACGCCGTCCATTGGCGGGTCCATGAACATCATCACAGACCCGGCCCACCATGACCGCCAAATTCTTGTGAAGCAGGAGTACGGCAACGACGGGGTGGGCAGAACTACCTTGATGGCGTCAACCGGGCTGATGAAGGAGAAGTTGGCGATCACGATATCCGGCGTGCGCAAGATAGGCTCTGGATATGTGAACGGCACCTGGACCGACATGTGGTCCTATTATGCGGCCGCCGGATGGAACGTTACCAGTCGGCACAGGGTGGACTTTTTCGCGATCGGGGCGTCTCAGCGCCACGGGCAGAACTTATTCAAGCAGAATCTGGCGGCCTATGACCATGAGTATGCCCGCAAAGTTTTTCAACAGGACGGCCTGACGGATGCCACCATCTCGGACATCCTCAAGAGGATTCCCGAAGGGGGGCGGCGGTGGAATCAGAACGTGGGCGAGCTAAAGAGGGTCACCTACACGGATGTCCAGCACAACGGGTTTGGCGAAGTGCGCCGGCACAATAAGCGCTACTTTGACGAGATAGAGAACTTTTTTCACAAGCCTATCGTCAGTCTTAGTCACTTCGGCCAGCTTTCTGAACGGTCGCTCCTTTCCACGGTTCTCTATTACTCGGGTGGCAAAGGGGGAGGCTCAGGAAGGCACGGAACGTTTGAATTCGACGATGCTGGGCCTTCCCCGGTACCGGACTACGACACGATGATCTCGCGTAACAGAGATAGGCTTTCTCAGGGAATCCTCCGGAACCGACACAATGTGCAGTGGACTGTAGGTGGCATCTCAAAGTTTTCCTATCGGGTGTCGGACCAGTTTAGCCTGGAGGCGGGTGTGGACTGGCGTACGGCGGAGATCCAGCACTACAGCACCATCCGTGACCTGTTAGGCGGCAACGGCTATTGGCGTCGCGACAGTGACTTCTGGGGCGAAGACGGGCGCGTGCTCGTGTTGGGGGACCGGTTTGACTATAATGACATCGTTGCGGTCAGCTGGGTGGGTGGCTTTGTGCAGGGCCAGATGGAAATGGACCGCCTGGCGGGGTTTGCGGTGGCGGGATACTCAGCGGTTGGGTACACCTTTGAGGATTTCTATACCGAACAGAACGGGCAGCCCTTTCGTGTGCATCCAGACCCGCTGACCGGGTACCAGTTAAAAGGCGGTGTCACCGCGAACTTGACCGGTACTCTGTCGGCCTTTATTAGCGCGGGGATCGTGTCGAAGGTGCCGGTATTTGACGGCGTGATAGATGCCATCTCAAGGACGGTCAACGCGAATCCGCAGAACGAGACCTTCGTGGGCCTGGAAGCGGGGGCCACATACCGTTCCCTGAACCGTAGACTGACCGCTAAGCTTAACGTGTACCGTACACGCTGGGATGACCGTACGGTGACGCGCAGCCTGGTCGAGCAGAGCGGCAATGCGGAGCTGGTCAGCATCCGGGGCTTGGATTCGCAGCATATCGGAGTGGAAGGCGAGGTGGCATTTCAGCCGAGAGCGTTTTTGCGCCTAGATGCTGCCTTCTCTGTGGGAGACTGGCGGTACACTGCCAACGTCTTTGGCAAGTACACGCCGGACCGGTCTGATCCCGGGACGCAGACAGATATAACGCTGTACCTGAAAGACATCATGGTGGGGGATGCGCCGCAGACGCAACTCGCTTATGCGGTTACCGTGCTCCCTTTACGCACCGTGCGTCTGACGGTGAGCGGCCGTTCCTATGCGCGGCACTTTGCAGACTTTGATCCGGCTGGACAAGTCTTGCCGGGGACCCGCGTATGGGAGACGCCACCGTACACGGTAGTCGATGCGCAGGCGCAAGTTGATTTCATGCTGCGCCGGGTGCCGGCGCGCATATTTGTGCATGTTTTCAACCTCTTTGATGCGACCTACGTGCAGGATGCCACCAACAATTCACGGTTTCATGCCTATCCAGGCAACGGCGTTGGGCAGGGCACCGCGGATGATGCGGCGGTGTTCCTAGGGTTGCCGCGGACCTGGAGTGTGGGAACGCGCATTGTGTTGTAGGTGTGCGGCCGAGCCGGGATGCTCTGCGCCTCTAGGGCGCGCTGCAGCTCGCCAAGCTGGGGTCTGGCCACCTGCGGTGCTGGCGCGTATTGGCCGTGCTCTTACTGCCCCTCGCTGGAGTTTTCTAGCGAATCCTCGCGCTTAATGCGCTGGCGTTCCACCATGTCGGCTACATCCTGCAAGAGTGCCTGCGCGTCGTAGATGATGCCGTCCTTTATGGTGTAGGTCACGCCGCCAACGCGTTCTACCTCCCCGGTCTCATCGTTAAGCTTCACCGCGCCGGTTCCATAGAGCGTCTTAAGGTTGTGCAGCGGATTCTCTTCTAGAACCACCAAGTCCGCGCGCAGACCTGCCCTAATAACTCCGAACTCTATGGGCCTGCCAGACGGTTTAAAGATTTCCATTGCTCCGTGCATCGTGGCGGCGCGTATCACTTCCAGAGGATGAAATCCGGCCTCCTGGAGCAGTTCCAGCTCCAAGATGGTGCCGAAGCCGTACAGCTGATAGATGAATCCGCTATCGGAACCGACGGTGACCTTGCCGCCCCGGTTCTTATATTCCTCAAGGAACTGCATCCACACCTGGTAGAACTTCTTCCAGGCCACCTCGTCGTGCGTCGTCCAGTCAAAAAAGTAGGAGCCATGGTCTACGCGGCTGGGTTCAAAAAACGCCGCTAGGCTGGGGAGCGTGTACGTGGCATGCCAGTCGGCATTACGCGCGCGCATCACGTCTCTGCCAGCTGAGTAGATGCCCATCGTCGGATTGATGTAGAAATCGAGCGCGAGGAACTCCTCCATCAGGGCCTCCCACTTGGCTCCTTGTGGCGTCACCATCTGCCACTGGCGAGCGACTTGGCCGAAGCGCTGCTGCTCATCGTTGTAGTCCATCGTCACCGGCCACGGCTGCACATCCGCCTGATCATACATGGCTTCGAACAGCCCATAGAAGTGCGTCATGCCCGTAAGCCCCAGACGGGCCGCATCCAGCGCGTTCATCTGTGCCACGCCCATCTGCCCCAAATGCGCGGTAGAACCTATCTCGTACTTAGCAGCTTCGTTAAGCAACGCTTCCATTATCTCTGGACGATAGGAGCCGAGCTTGAGTCCGTCGACGCCTTGCTCGGCCGCAAACCGTACCCACTCACGTGCATCTTCCGGTGTCTGTACGCTGCCTTCCCAGCCGCTGCCGGGGCGGTGGAAGGATACGATGTGCGGAGCGACAATCTCATTGCGAGCGCTGCGCGCCTTCTCGTTCAGGGACCACTCCATAGGTCCGGTGGGCACGCCTCGCACGGTGGTAATGCCGTGCGCAAGCCAGAGCTTGTACACATATTCCGCCTCAGGCACTTTGGGTATGCCGCCCGTATGCGCATGCAGGTCAACGATGCCCGGAATGACATACATGCCGTGCGCTTCAATTTCGCGGGTGGCGTCTTCGGGGCGCCGGTCTGGGTTGATTGCTGCGCCTGGAGCGCCTACGCTGGCTACGCGCACGATTCTGTTTCCTTCGATGACGATGTCCACCGGGCTGCGCGGCGGGGCGCCGGTCCCGTCGATCATGGTGGCACCGCGAATGATGAGGCGCTCAAACGGCCCTTCCCCTTCCCCCTCGGTCCGATCCGGGCCGCCAAGGACGCCACGCCGCTCCTCCTGGCCGAATGCCTCCAGCGTCACAAATAGGAGCGCGAAGGTCAGTACCAGTGCACCGGCTATGGAACACGAAAGATTGCAGCGCAGACAGCTCATAGCACAGGCGAAAAATCAGATCTCAGAAAAGGATGTGGGCGCAAGGAGGTAGCTGGCGATGTTGGACACCGTGTCCGCATACTGCGGGTCGTCCCTTAGCGCATGCCATTCTGGATCGTCCAAGAACCGCTGCCATGCGGCTTCGCGTTCAGCCATATTCTCGAAGGCCAACAAGTATGTCAGGTTGGGCATGGAAGCGCCAAACAGCATGTCGCCGAAGAACACCGGTATCAGTCCCACCCTGCGAAAGATCGCGATTTCGCCGCCTTCATTGAACATGGCGATCTTCTTTTGGCCAGCCCGTCTGCTGTGGCTTTCGTATCTGCGCCACTCAAATATGCGTTCGGATCCCAATGCCTCGGCTTGAGGTTCCACCGTAGGCATGTCGGTGAAGGCGTGAAGCAGGAGTCTTTCGTGCCGCACATATGCCGGATCAGAGAGCGGTGCGCCCAAGAAGGCCTCGCCTTCCTGCAGGTAGGTGGCGTCCTGGCGCAGTGTGCTGGCGGCATTGGCGGCCGATTCAAGGGTGTCGTGTGGAACGACCACAAAGAGAGATGGTGCGGTAGGGCCGTGCATAACCGAAAACGTGCCCACCGGGCCGATGCCGAGCCGCCTGTAGGTCGGAAGCGCCACATCCCTGTAAAAGTCGGCTACCAGTCCACGGCGCAAACCTGGATGCAGGTGGTAGATGATGACCTCCAGGAACTGCCGCGGGTTAGAGTGATTGGCCAAAGATGCGAATGGCAGGGTGGCAGCCGCACCCGAGGCGGCGATAAAGTGGCGACGGTTCATTCGAGGCAGGTTGCTAAACGGTGGCTTCAGGACGCGGCTAATTATACAGAATGTAGGGGTAGGGGACTATGGAGCGGCTGATCCGGGACGCAAAGGCGATATTTATGGCCGCGGTGCGCAGCGTCCAGGCCGACCGGATGCTCGGTTGCCTTGACTTAGCTACCGCTTTGGGCAAGAATCCAGGTCAATACCTGGAGATACGCGTGCTGGGCGCAGGAAAAGCTGCGATGGCGATGGCGGGAGCTCTGGAGGCCGGGCTGGAGGGAACGAGCTATGCTGGAGAGGTAGTGGTACCCAGAGGGTATGTAGCGGCGCTGCCAGCCACCCAGCGGCGTCCAGAGCAGATCCGGGTCCTTGAGGCCGGGCACCCGGTGCCCAGTGAACAGAGTGTGCGGGCAGCGGAGCGTGCGCTGAGCACGGTCAGAAACGCCGGGCCGAAGGATCTGGTGCTCGTTCTGCTGTCTGGCGGTGGATCAGCCTTGTGGTGCGCCCCGGCGGCAGGCATCAGCCTCGACGACTTGGAGCAGGTTAATCGGTTGCTCCTACGTTCTGGGGCCGACATTGGTGAGATCAATATGGTGCGCAAGCACTTGTCTCACATAAAAGGAGGCTGGCTTGCTCATACCGCTCGCCCTGCCACGGTGGTGACGCTGGCGGTTTCTGATGTGCCGGGCGATGCGCTGCCGGTGATTGCCAGTGGGCCGACCGTTGCTGATCCGTCCACCTTTGCGGGAGCGCAGGCCGTGGCAGAGCGGTATGGTCTGGTCGACGTCATGCCGGCGTCGGTACTCGTACGCCTTAAGGCTGGCGCGCAAGGAAAGCTTCACGAGACGCCCAAGGCAGGTGACTTAGCACCGCCGCGGGTACGACTCGTTGGCACCAACGGGGTGGCGCTGAACCGCGCTGCCGAATATGCCCGAGCCATGGGGTACGTGCCGGTAATTCAAAATGATGTGACCGGTGAGGCTCGGATGGTGGGTGAAGCGCTGGCCACAGCTGTGTTGGCGTCGCCCAGAGGGACCTGCCTGCTCTGGGGAGGAGAAACTACGGTGACTGTGACGGGGACCGGAATGGGCGGTCGCAACCAGGAGGTGGCGCTGTCCGCTGCGATAGTGCTGGAAGGCGCAGGTATCGACACCTTGGTGTTGAGTGGCGGGACGGACGGTGTGGATGGCACCAGTGGGGCAGCCGGAGCGTGGGCGACGCCCCAAACGGTATCCGTGGCGAGGCGCCAGGGCGCGGAGCCCATGGCGCTGCTCTGCAACAACGATGCGCGTCGCTTTTTTGAGGCCGCTGGCAGCGCACTCTACACGGGCCCGACGCATACCAACGTGATGGACGTGATGGTTGGCCTGAAGGCGCCAGGACACTGAGGTGAATACCTTGATATACCAAAGTCGGCAAACATATGTACCTTGTGTGCTTAACTACCGAACAATGGACATGTTGCAACAATGAAGGGTACAATGTGCTTCACCGCCGCGTCCATAGTTTTCGCAAGGGTGGACATTTCTCTAAGAGGGCAGGAAGCCCCCATGCTGGGGCACAGAATCGTGAATATGAGTGCTGCCGTATCGTACACATGTCCCAATTGAGACAATGAGTAACAGGCTAGCGAAAGAAAAGAGTCCGTATCTGCTCCAGCACAAGGACAACCCCGTAGACTGGTGGCCCTGGGCTCCAGAGGCCTTTGAGCGGGCAGTTGCTGAAGATAAGCCCGTGTTTCTGTCTATCGGGTACGCCACCTGCCACTGGTGCCATGTCATGGAGCGCGAGTCGTTTGAGGATCACGCCGTGGCGTCGCTCATGAATGCGGCTTTCATCAATGTGAAGGTGGACCGGGAGGAGCGCCCGGACATTGATGCGGTATATATGACGGTCTGCCAGTTGATTGGCCAAAGGGGCGGCTGGCCCCTGACCATATTCATGACACCGGAGCGCAAGCCCTTTTTTGCAGCCACGTACATACCAAAGACTACCGTTGGGGGACGCTACGGCATGATGGAGCTGATTCCCATGGTGCAGGATGCATGGGACCGGCGACGCCAAGGGCTCGTGGCGGATGCGGATCGGTTGACCCGGGCATTGGCAGAGCTCGCGGCTAAAGACATGAGTGGTCAGGTGCCTGACAGCAGCCTGCTGCATGCAGGCTTTGAGGCGCTCCGCGGCTCGTTCGACCCTGTGCATGGCGGCTTTGGCGACGCGCCTAAGTTTCCATCGACCACGAGTCTGCGCTTTCTGCTCCGTTACTGGAAACGGACAGGAAAGCCAGTGGCACTGCAGATGGTGGGGCAGACGCTGGCAGCCATGCGCAGCGGAGGTATCTATGACCATGTGGGCGGGGGATTTCACCGGTATGCGACCGACCGCACATGGACTCTGCCTCACTTTGAGAAGATGCTGTACGATCAGGCCACGATGGTGATGGTCTGTGTGGAGGCTTTTCAGGCGATAGGCGAGCCGTTTCTTGCGCGTACGGCGCACGAGACGTTGCGGTATGTGTTGCACGACATGGTCAGTGCCGAAGGAGGCTTCTATTCAGCTGAAGACGCCGACAGCGAGGGCCACGAGGGTAAGTACTATGTCTGGACTCACCAGGAGCTGCGCGATGTGCTCGGGGAGTCCCTTTTTGCCGAGGTGGAGGCGGCCTTCAACGTGCGGTCTGGCGGTAACTTCAGAGATGAACGTACGCGTGTGTACACGGGGGAAAACGTGTTGCACACCACGTCAGTCCCAACAGGCAACGACCTGCACCGCGACGCTCTTGACAGGCTCTTCGCGCACCGCAGCTCAAGGGTGCGCCCCTTGAAAGACGACAAGGTCCTCGCGGACTGGAACGGGATAATGATTGCGGCTATGGCTCGTGCTGGGCGCGTGCTACAGGAGCCCGTCTATGTGGGGGCCGCTGAGAGTGCCGCGTCGTTTGTCCGATCCCACCTGATGTCAGACGGATTTAGGCTTCTTCACCGGTGGAGGGATGGAAGCGCGGCTATTCCCGGGATGCTGGACGACTATGCCTGCATGGTATGGGGCCTTATTGAGTTGTATGAGGCGACCTTTGAGTCACGGTGGCTGGCGGATGCACAGGGACTGTGCCGCACAGCCCGTGAGCGATTGCGGTCGGATCAGGGGGGATATTTTCAGACGCCCGATGACGGGGAAGAGCTCTTGGTGCGTTCGCGGCCGTCGTATGATTCGCCTGTAGCGTCAGGGAATGCCGTGATGATGATGAATCTGCTGAGGCTCGGGCACTTGACCCACGACACCGCACTGATTAAAGAAGCCTGGACTATCGCTAGAACACACGCGCAGCTGATGCGAGGTGCGCCGACGGCAACGATGGCTATGTTTTCAGCGCTCGACTTCGCATTGGGACCAGCACGGGAAGTAATTATCGCCGGGTATCCACACGCACCCGACACCGGGGCGATGCTGCGGGCGCTTGCTGTGCGCTACCTGCCCAACGTGGTGGTGTGCCTCCGTCCGGTTAGCGAGCAACCGGGGTCAGCGCAACTAGCCCCATACCTTGTGCCCTACCGTATGATCGATGGTAAGGCAACGGCGTACGTGTGTGAAGGCTTTTCCTGCCAGGCGCCTGTAACATCGGTCAGCGCCATGCTGGAGCAGTTGGGTGAGACGAAGGAACAGGGGAATGCAAACATCGCTGATCAATAAGTGCTAAGTCATGAAGTCGGTATACATTCTTACCGCGGTCCGCACGCCCATTGGTCGTTTTGGCGGCTCGCTTAAGGCATGGGGGCCAGCCGAGCTGGCGGCGCCCGTGTTGCGAGAAGCACTGGCACGCGCCAGGGTCGACGGCGCTGCGCTTGACCTGGTCATTCTCGGGAACGTGCTGCGTGCGGGCCGGGGACAGCTTGTGGCGCGCCAGGCTGCATTGAAGGGAGGCATCCCGCCTTCAGTGGATGCAGTTTCCGTGGATATGGTCTGCTCTTCTGGAATGAAGAGCGTGATGACAGCGGCAGCCTACATTCGCTCAGGCGAGGCGGACATTATTTTGGCGGGCGGCACCGAATCCATGTCGGGTGCAGGGTTCTACCTTTCGGGCCGTGCCCGCTGGGGCTATAAGTACCTGGCGGGGCCCAAAGAGACACTAACTGACGTGCTGCATGGCGATGGCTTGTCGGATCCCTTCTCAGGCGAAGCCATGGGAGAGCAGGCCGAGAGGCTTGCCCAGGAGGTTGGTGCTACGCGTGCCGAGCTCGATGCCATCGCGTGTGCTTCGCATGAGCGGGCGATGGCGGCATCGGAAGCGGGGCAGTTTGATGACGAAATGGTGCCGCTCACCGTTGAAGGCCGCAAGGGTAATTTCCAGCTCGAGCGCGACGAGGGGATACGCCCGCAGACGACGCTCGAGGCATTGGGGAGGCTCCGGCCGGCATTTGATCCCAAGGGCGTCCTCACGGCGGGCACGAGCAGTCAGATCAGCGACGGGGCCGCCGGATTACTGGTGGCCAGCGGGGAGGCTGTAAAGGCGCATGGCCTCACGCCGCGCTGGGAGGTATTGTCTGGAGCATGGGCTGCTGGTCCTCCGTGGCGCTTCCTGGAAGTTCCATCGGCGGCCTCCAAGAGGGCACTGCACTTGGCGGGGGCAGACGCCGGCGATGTGGATCTGTTCGAAAACAACGAAGCATTTGCCTTGAGCAGCCATCTCTTTCATTCGCAGCTCGGCGTCGGATACGACAGACTCAACGTCCGCGGTGGTGCGATCGCGTTGGGCCACCCGATCGGTTGTTCGGGTGCCCGCATCATGGTTACGCTTATGCATGCAATGCGACAGAAGGGGTTGGAGCTCGGGCTTGCCGCGATTTGTCACGGCATGGGTGGAGGAACGGCCATGGTCGTCAGGGCGGTGTAGGGTTATTTCCAATCATCAGGTCATCTGCTAGCACGGTCGGTCAGGGTAGATAGCTGGCAGCAGGTGCCGCGCTCTGCTGTAGCGACTGGCGTAGAGGATGCGAGTGACTGGGGGCGTCCGGGAACGATTGGTGCCAACTTGAATGATCGAACACCCTGTCTGCCGTGGTGCACATGGGGCTGTATCGCGCCTGTCTGAGACGAGGATCATCACCACAAGCGGCTACCGGCGTGCATTCAAGGCAAGGGTAGTGGCTCTTTTGAGGGTACGCCCACACATCGAGCAGCTACCACACCTACTGAAGGTCTGGAGCCGGTGCACCAGGGTGGCGAGGATAGCTTTCGGACGCGAGAGCGGCGAGGAGATGCTGGACTGCAAAAGGCGACCCGATGTAGCGGTGACTTGGCTGCTGGTGCATACCTCCGACTCCAAACACCATGCCTTGCCAGAGCACGCCTAAGATCAGCATAGCAACCGCACGACAATGAGTGTTTCACCCGTATTCGCTAGGCATATGGGAAGAGATTTGCTCTGGGACCCTGACCCATACCTCGCGCGCCCCTTGGACCACAGGAAGCTAACCGCATATGCGGAAACGCACGCAATCAGCCAAGGTGCCGCGACCGTCTCGTGATCCACTAGCTACGCAACGGCAACAGATTACGCGGAGTTGGTGGCGCTGCGGGAGGGCCTGCTTGATTATGGTTGTCGCCCCCATGGGTGACCGGAGAAGCGTGTTAAGGCAACAAAGGGGTAGCGCAACTCAAAAAAAGGAATGCACTGCTTGTCGGTATAACGCTGATTTAGGAGCAACCATCCACGCTGCCGTCGATCGCAGCGCTACGTGAGGGTGGTGCCGTCCCCCAAAATGCTGACAATGACGCCGCTCACATACCCGTAGTCGTGTCCAACGGAGTAGACTATCTGGTAACGCGAAATTGCAAGCACACGGCCAATCCTTTCCAGAAAAGAGGATTGAGTAAATATGCAGCAGATTGGAACTCAATCCGGTTGTGATCTGAATGCATGAAGAACTGTGGAGGCACTCTATTGGACGAGCCAAGGTACGTCCAGCCGCTAGGTGACGAGATTATGGCCGAGGCGCGCGCGGTATAGGAAGCATATGCGGCCGAATGCAGCGATGCTCCTTGCGCCCGAGACCAGTATGATGGCAGGCCATGTGCGGCGGGCAACAGAACCAGACATGCAGGAAGAGGTCGGCTGAGGTCCCTGATGTAAGGTGCCCTGGTACAGCCATTTGGCCTATCGGAAGGCTCGAAGGAAGCGAACCTCTAGGAATCTGAGACTCGGGCGCGCTAAGCTAGAGTGTCAAGCAAGTATGGCCGACGTCGACTACGGAAAGGGGCGTGGCCTCAGCAAACGACTCATGTTGCATCTGGCTAGCTGTCAGTGGATTCAGCGGCATGAAAATGTCATCATTACCGGCGCGACAGGCATGGGCATGACCTACTTACCCTGTGTGCTGGCTCATAAGGCATGCCTGGAAAACTACCGGGCACAATACGACCGACTTTCGCGACTCTTGCAGGATATGCACCTCGGGCGCGCCGATGACACCGATCGGAAACTCCTGCGTAAAATGTCAAAGATCGATGTATTGATCACCGACGACTGGGGTACCAGCGAAGTGAACGTCACGCAACAACGCTACCTCTTGGAGCTGTTCGACGACCGATACCAGAGCCGGTCCACCATCGCGACCAGCCAAGTCCCCGTGGAACAATGGCACGACACCATGGAAGATCCTACCTTGGCCGATGCCATCCTTGACCGACTGGTTCACAATGCACACCACATCTCACTTAAGGGTGAATCCATGCGCAAAACACACGCCCTGCGGAGCATCAAACCCTACGACCAGGCATGACACATACACATGTGTGCAAAGGCCGATTTCGTGCCCCTGACGCAAGACGTAGGGTGGCGCGCTTGAAGCCGGAATTGGTGGCGCAGTGGATCGGAATAGGCACTCCGGTAATCAGCAAGGCTCTATAGCACACGGAAAAACGCCCCAAAAACGGGGACAGGGGAGGTCCGACCTCTCACTTCACTACAAGTGATAAAGTCGAGTCAGGACAGAACGCCGCTATGGTCTGTGTGCCATTCTCGAACTGCTGCACTAGCGGAAACATCTGCTCCGCCGTGCATCTCGGCTTCGTCATCAGATCCAGGATTTAGGTCACAGGAGGAAATCTCCTGAGTTCTCAATCCCAAATCCAATGGTAGTTCACCGCACGCTTACGACTAAGGGGCCCCTTAGCGAACGTGCACGAAGCGGCCCATCAGATACGTTGCGTGGCTCTCGGGCGACACGGCCATCAGGCGATACAGGTAGAGGCCCGAAGGAAGAGTAATGCCGTTTACTGCAATGTTATGCGCCCATCCAGCGGCCAGATCCACCGGCGCAACAGCAAGCACACGCCGGCCCGTTACGTCCATTACTTCAACGGTCACGCGTGCTGGCCAAGGCAGATCGAACACGATGCGGGTCAATTCACGGAAGGGATTCGGATAATGGCCTTGCACGGCAAACGATTCCGGCAGCGTCTCGTACTCAGCGTCCACTGGTGAAAACACCTCAATAGTAAAGTGCAAACTGTCGGCGGATCCGTTCATGTCGGTCGCCGTGTACGTATAGGGCAAGGGAGCTTGCGTGACTTCCGTCGGCGTACCACTGATCGTGCGCGTTGCCGAGTCAAAGCTCAAGCCTGTCGGCAGTGTAGGAGCCAGCGTATAATTGATCGGCGGCACACCTCCCGAGGCTTCAGGCAAGACCAGCGGAGCAATGGGCTGTGCTCTGGGAAGGGTTTGATTTGCAATGGTACCTGTAAGATCCAAAGGTGCGCAGGTGGACCCGTTTGTATCCGGGATGCTGTTCAGCCACGTCTGGAAGGCACTGTCCGCCGGTGCACAAAGGCCGTGGGCTCCATCAAAGTAGAATGTTGATAAGTTGCTTAGCTGCGTGAGGGTGGTCGGCAGTGATCCACTTAGAGAAGTGGAGTCCAGGCGGAGGACTTCCAGCGCCGAAGCATTCCCGAGCTCACCGGGGACTGTACCTGATATGGGATTCTTGTTCAGCCGAAGGCTTGTCAAACCCACCAGATCACCCAGTCTGCTGGGGATTCCACCTGAGAAATTGTTCCCATCCAAGAGAAGACCCTGAAGAGACGTAAGTGCTCCGACCCAGTCGGGGAATGGACCCGAGAGTTGATTGCTGTGAAGGTACAGGTACTCCAGTTTGGAAAGGTTTCCCAACTCGCTGGGAAGCGGGCCCGAAAGCTCATTGTAGTCTGCGCTGAAATCCTCGAGGTTCAGGAGGTTTCCCAACTCGCTGGGAATCGTGCCCGAAAGATCATTGCTCCCCAGGACAAGAGTTCTGAGTTTGGAAAGGTTTCCCAACTCGCTGGGAATCGTGCCCGAAAGATCATTCCAGCTTGCGCTGAGCCACTCGAGGTTCAGGAGGTCTCCCAACTCGCTGGGAATCTTGCCCGAAAGATTATTGCTCCCCAGGCTAAGAACTATCAGACTCGATAGATTGCCCAGCTTGGCGGGCACCGTACCCGATATAGCATTGTCTAGTAAGGTAAGCCTTTCCAGATTGGCAAGGTTTCCCAACTCGCTGGGAATCGTGCCCGAAAGATTATTGCCCCCCAGGTTAAGACCTCTCAGTTTGGAAAGGTTGCCCAGGCTGGCGGGCACCGTACCCGATATAGCATTCCGTGATAAGTCAAGGAGTTCCAGTTTGGAAAGGCTGCCCAACTCGCTGGGAATCGGACCTACAAGGTTATTATTACGTAAAAGAACCCCTCGCAGAGCCTCGGTCCCTCCGTCGTAGTCGATTCCATACCATGTATCCAATTCTGCAGCAGTTGGTACCCTGGTTATATCCCAACCCGTGTTGTCCGTCCAATTGTCGCCGTCAGTAGACTCGTACAAGGCCTTCAGTATGTCGAACGCGGTTGATACCGGCTGTGCCGTGGCAGTCTGCACGGACAGTGTGCAGGCCAACCCAGCTAGAATCAGGCACCAACCATGCCTGCGCCAAAGTTGCGATACGACCAAGGTAAGCTTGTCAGTCATGGCAATCACCGTTCAGGTTAGAGCTGGCCAAGGAGCCGACAACCATACGCCAATGGACATAGAAAGTGCAGCTCCTGCAGGCAGACCAACTGCATTTGTAAGCGGAAACGTAAGATAGTACAAAAAGCGATAAGGGGTGCGCCAGGCTAACTCTGCCGTTTTACCACACCGAATAGACTTGCAATTGGCAAGAGTGTCGCTCAGATTAGCGGCATGTACATACAGAATCAGATTCTCTGGACCTTGAGCCGGCCTTCGTCGCTGCCGCGTTTGCGGCACCTTACCACAGACCAACCCGTGGAAAGTCGGGCTGCGTTGGCGCGTGCCACCTGTGAGGCCTTCAATGTTCGGGACGCATGTGGTCGCTTGCAGGAGGCTAATTGTAGCCGGGCGCTGTCGATGTTGGCCGATCGCGGGCTGGTGGCGTTGCCAGAGGCACGGCCCCTACCGCCGCGCAGTGGGCATGTACGCACACTGCCTGAGCCGGTACCACAGTCTTCAGGGCTACCGGACCAGGTGCAAGACATTGATGGACTATCCATCAGTCTAGTTACCGAAAGTGAGCAGCTTGTGCTGTGGAACACGCTGCTGGCTGAAGACCACCCACGCGGTGTGAGTCGGTTTATTGGGGCCCAGCGCAAATACCTCATCCACAGTGAGCACGGCTATTTGGGTGCCCTTGGCTTTTCGGCTTCGTGTCTGCGTTTAGCCAGTCGGGACACCTGGATGGGCTGGAGTGATGTCGAGCGTAAACGGCATCTGCATCGGGTGCTCTGCCTGAGTCGCTTGTTGATTCGTGGTCCGTGTCGGAATCTAGCCAGTCATGTCCTGGGTCATGTGTTGCGGCGTGTGGAGGCGGACTTTGAAGCGTGTTACGGCTATCGGCCCTGGATCATTGAGACGTTTGTGGACGCTGAGCGAACCGGCAGCTGCTTTAAGGCCGCCAATTTCAGATAGATTGGGCAGACCTCCAGCAAAAAACGCCACCCCGAAGATGAGCCGCGAACACCGAAGGCGGTCTTTGTGTATGAGTTAGACCCTGGCTGGAGGAAAGAGCTGCAGGCGCATACGGCAGCCGGAAGAGGGACTCGCGGAGTGGGTATCGGGGGAATTTGGCGGAGCACCCTTGGGAGATCGCAGATTGTCGGAACGCTTGGAGAAGACCGCCGCTATGCTCAATGATGTGCTGGGTGAGGGCATTGCACGGCACACCGACTATGAGCTGGCCGATGTTCGGGGCTGTTACCGGCTTTTATCCAAAAAGGCGGATTCACCGGTCACTCCCGAGAACATTTTGTCGCCGCATCGGGCACGGACGCTGGAGCGGATGCGCAGTCAGAAGGTCGTGTTATGTATCCAAGATGGATCCCGCCTCAACTACGATACAAAGTTGGCCTGTGAAGGGTTGCAGGTGATCGGCAGCAATCAGACGGGTGTGAAATCGCGCGGTCTGCATTTGCATGTGACCTTGGCGACAACGGAATACGGTTTGCCTTTGGGTGTACTGCGCTGCAGCATAAAACACCCCGATACCGGTCCGCTGAAGCCGAAGATGCAACCGTGGCTGGACGGGTATGCGGATATTTGCGAGGCCGCCGAGACCCTTCCCGCCGATACGTGTGTGGTGTGCGTGATGGATCGGGAAGCGGACTGCTTTGCGTTGTTTGATGCGCAGCGGCAGTCCGGTCGGGTAGAGATGCTGGTCCAGGTGAAGCATAATCGAATACTGGAGTCAGGAGAGCGGCTGATTAACCAGCTTGCGCAAGAACCGCCCGCTTGTGAGATCACGTTGGATCTGCGCCGTCTGTCCAAGCGCAAGAAGGCGAAGGGTCGGGCCCAGCGGACAGCCCATCTGGAGATTCGCTTTGCTCGCATCACCATGCGGTCTCAACGTAAGGGACGGCCACCCTTATCCATGAATGTGGTGAGTGTTACCGAGCCGAATCCGCCGGATGATGCTGAACCCATCAAATGGTACTTACTTACCAGCCTAAAGGTCGAGACGGCGGACGATGCCCTTAGGGTGGTGAGCTATTATGTGCGCCGCTGGCGCGTGGAGGAGTTTTTCCGCGTCCTCAAGCACGGATGTAAGGTGGAAAAGCTGGCCTTACGGAAGGCCGAGCGTCTGTCGCGGGCAATTGCCATCTATTGTGTCATCGCTTGGCGCGTCATGCTCCTGACGCTGTTGGGGCGCGAGGCCCCAGACTTGCCCGCGGATGTGTTCTTCACCAATGCGGAGCTTCGTTTCTTGGAGCGATACGCAAAGAGGTTTCGGTGCCCACCGCCAGAGACGCTAGTTGCAGCCGTACACCTAGTGGCCTATTTGGGGGGTCACCTGAACCTCAGCCGGGATGGCCCACCGGGTAACGAGATCATATGGCGTGGGCTGGACCGATTAACAACAGGTGTATTCGCTTTGGGCTTGCTAGAGGATGACCTCATGACAACCATGCGTACCGTTTGAGCATACACATACGTGGGAGTACGGGGAAGGTGCGGCCCGTTCGAGGCCGTAGCCTGTGCCCCGACTATCGACCTCGCGAAATCCAAATGCCACCTGACCTAGAGGTACAACCTCCCATATGTTATCCCCTACCGTCCACAAATCTACCATCAGACTACCCGGTGAATCCTGCGCTCCCTAATATTGCGAGACGCACCGTTATGGGTAAACGGCAAGGCTAGGACAGACCCGCTTGCTTTGCACGCTCCAAATACGCGCTCACCGTACTGGCTGAAACGGACAGGCACTTCGCAATCTTGCGATTGCTATACCCCTCCCGGAAATGCAGCCGAAGCACGTCCCTAATCGCCCGCATAGACACTCGCTTGTATGACATCAGAAACTCGGTTGGTGATTGAGTCCCTGATATTAAGCGGCTGACGGATCCCCTCCGACACCGCCACTGCTCCACTGCCACCAGCCAAAACCACACACCTGTAAAGATCTCTATTCGGCCCCGAGACAGGCGCCAGCAGCCCTCTACAAGCGTCCAGCCTTGGGGGGATCGGATTGGGTGTCCAGCTTGCCTCGGATTATGCATGCATGGGTTACGCCATTAGTGGCAGGCCATACCGGCAGAAGCGTAGGTCAAGCGCATCGGTTTGCACTTCCGGCTGATGGCCGCTGGCGAAGACCTTCAGCACGGCCGGCTGCATTGGCGCAGCGTTACGGACACATAGTTGGACGCAGGCCGACTACTGGTGGCGTACGGTCGTAGGTGGGTACACGGGCGAGCCCCGATGCAGAGCAGACATGTAGTCGCTGGGAACAGGATCTCTGGAAGCAATCCTCGCTGCAGTCGGCAGAATTAGCCTCCGCCTGTGAGAGCAATCATCACATGGGCCCGTCACACTGCTGGAATCAGCACGGCGGGCCAGATAAGGTCACATAGTGCCAACTGCCTAAGACGTACGTGTCACGGCGCGCGCTACTGCTCCAGAGGCCGCAGCACGATGCTGCCGCTGCGCGTGCGCACGGAAATCACGGCGCCACCAGCGTTTAGACGCGCGCTCAAGCGGGAGTCTCCAACCTTGATCGGGGTGTGCGGCAGGTCTGGATCCACCACGATGTCGTCTCCTGCCAGCTCCAGTTGGGCGTCATGGGAGCTGGGAAGAGAAATGATAAGGTCGCCATCGTTGGTGCTGGCATCTACCTCGGCAGGACTGACCAGATCCAGCACTATATCAGCATCCATCCCGATAGCCCTGACGTTGCCTTTTTCCTGGCGAATAGCAATGCTGCCCGCAGTGGTCTGCAGAACGCTGCTGCCTCCCTGCATCTGACTGACGCTGATGTCACCGTCGTCCGTCTGAATGCGCAGCTCTCCTTGTGCGGACTCCAAGACCACATCTCCATCTACCGCCGAAAGAGCGATCTTGTCGCCGCGTACGCTGCCAAACTCGATATCACCATCCATAGTATGGGCGGTCACATTCGTCCCGTTCACAGACAACGCCGCGAGATCTCCGTCTGTGGTTCTCAGCGTAATGAACTTGCCTTCGGCACTGCCGATCGCGATGTCCCCGTCTACTGACTTAGCATTGACATCGCCTTCGGCAGCACTCAGGATGATGTCTCCGTCAACGGTCTCAACCACGACGCGGATGCCGCGAGCGCTTCCCATGGTGATGTCGCCATCCAGCGTCCTGGCATGAATGGATCCGCCGTCAAGCGACGCTACTGCGATGTCGCCGTCAGTGGTCTGGAATTCCACCTCCTCACTGCCAACTACGGATCCAACATCAATGTCGCCGTCAACAGTCTTGATGTGCAGGTTACCGGCGAAATGATCCAAAGCCACATTACCATCGATGGTGCGCACGCTCGCATTAAAAGTCTCGGGAATCCGAGCCCTGATCCCGATATCGATGCTGCTGCCATCACTACGCCAGTATGGCCCGTGGCGCCGTTGTTTGTCGCTGGTGATACGGAGTTTGTCGCTTGAGAGATCTACGCTGAAGTTCAGTTCTCTGAAAAACTTACGGGCCCGCTCCATATCGCTGCCCCAGACGCTAATTTCAACGCTCAGATCGCTGCCCTTGGTAGAAACGATCTGCACATCGGCATCAGTAACGTCGACCACCAGTGAAGTGGCGCCCGCTGGATCGAAGGTCTGATCAATCATGATCTCCGACTGAGTCTGGGCGGACCCGGCCGCTAGAAAAAGAAGACTGCAAACCGACAAACATACGACGCGAAGTATCGACATAGACCAAACCAAAAGGTGATGGGGCGTACAGTACGGAGACGAGCTCCACGGGTTCCGGCCAATGGCATCCCTGTTGGCGGACACAGCAACACGCTCAGCAGGAGCGGCAACAGCGGCTTGAGATGCAAGAACAATGCCACCAAGGAAGCGGTCGTTGCTAGGCACAAAACGGGGTTAGAATACGTATATCTGAATCGTGCCATTTTGACCGTATATGCCACAAAGCGACCGCAAAACACCGCCGCGCCGCACAGCTGCTCAGATTCGCGAGGAGTTTCTGGACTTCTTCGCCCAGAAACAGCATACCATCGTCCCCAGTGCACCGCTCGTGCCAGAGGACGATCCTTCGCTACTGTTCATCAACGCGGGAATGAACCAGTTCAAAGATGTGTTCCTGGGAACAGGATCGCGTCCGTACCTGCGCGCCGCAGACTCCCAGAAATGCCTGCGCGTGTCGGGCAAGCACAACGACCTCGAAGAGGTGGGCCTTGATACGTACCACCACACATTCTTTGAGATGCTGGGCAACTGGAGCTTTGGCAATTACTTCAAAAAGGAAGCGATCGCCTGGGCTTGGGAGCTATTGACCGAGCGATGGGGACTAAGCAAGGACCGACTGTACGCCACCGTGCATCGCGGCGACAGTACCCTGGGCCTAAGGGCGGATGAAAAAGCGGCCACATACTGGCGCCGCCACCTTCCTGGAGAGCGGCTCTTGTACTGCTCTACTAAGCACAACTTCTGGATGATGGGGGACACAGGGCCCTGCGGTCCGTGCTCAGAAATCCATGTGGACCTGAGATCCGACGAAGAGCGTGCTCGCGTGCCAGGCCGCAAACTGGTTAACCAGGATGATCCACGCGTCATCGAGCTCTGGAACTTGGTATTTATCCAGTTCAATGCCGTCTCGGGGGGCGTCCTGGAGCCGCTGGCCGCGCGACATGTCGATACAGGTATGGGGCTGGAAAGGCTCGTGGCCGTGCTGCAGCATACCCCCAGCACCTACGACACGGACCTGTTCGTGCCACTGATGGCACGCATCGTGGCGCTGGCCGAAATCGCAGGCGTCCGTGGATATGATGACATGGATGTCAAGGATACAGAGAAAAGAAGGGAGCTTCGCGTGGCCATGCGCGTCGTGGCGGACCACATCCGGGCGATAGCATTTGCTATAGCGGATGGCGTGATCCCCGGCAACCTGGGGCGTCCCTATGTGATTCGCCGGATCCTGCGGCGGGCCGCGCGCTATGGGTATACGGCGCTCGGCTTTAGAGAACCATTCCTGCATCAGCTGGTCGAGCCGCTGGTCCAGACTATGGGCAACCAGTACCTGGAGCTTGTGCACCATCAGGAACGAATAAGGAAGGTTATCCGCGGCGAGGAAAGAGCGTTTCTGCAGACGTTGGGCAAAGGCATCGAAATGTTTGAAACGATGGTACCGTACGTGTCTGCTTTGACGCACGGAGATGCCGACGCTCAACGGGTGGCAAAGTCGCGTCTAGCCGATGAACCGCGGGCTAAGACCCTCTTGCGTCATTCCTACGGGACAAGCCGAGGCAAAGAAAAGGCGATCCGCGCCTTTGTGCAGGTCGCATCCCGAGGCAAGATACCAGGTGAGCTGGCCTTCCTGCTGCATGACACGTACGGTTTTCCTCTGGACCTGACACAGCTGTTGGCGCGCGAGCGTGACCTCAACGTCGACAAGCGGGGTTACAACAAGTTGATGGCCAGACAAATGGAGCGGGCTAGGCGCGACCTGCATACCAAAAATGTTGCGCTCAAGACCGACAAAGGGCGCACGAATTGGCAGACCGTAAGCGCTGGCGATGACTCGAAGTTTCTGGGCTACGATGAGCTCACCGTGACAGGCCTTTCAGTGCGCGCGCTGCACCGGGCCAAACCCTTTATGGTCGTGCTGGACGCTACTCCCTTCTATGCAGAGATGGGAGGCCAGGTGGGCGACACCGGCGTGCTCCGCATTGGTGGCGAAACGATCGAGGTGACCGACACCCAGGTGGTCAGGGGCCGGACTTGCCACATGGTGGAGCGCCTTCCAGAGCACATCGTGGGCGCGGTCCGTGCGGAAGTGGCCCACGGACGTCGCCAGCGGATATGCAAGCACCATACGGCTACACACCTTCTACACGGCGCTTTGCGCAAAGTGCTGGGTCCGGGGGTGGCGCAAAAGGGCTCATTGGTGGCCCCTGGCTATCTGCGCTTTGATTTCAGTCACTATGAGCGGGTCAAGCCGGATGTGCTGCGCCATATCCAGATCCATATCAATGAGCTGATTCAGCGCAACGTGCAAGCGGCTATAGAATCGCATGTGCCATTGCAGGAGGCCCTCCGTCGTGGTGCCACAGCGCTGTTCGGCGAAAAATACGGCAGCCATGTGCGTGTGGTGATGTTCGACGAGGACTTCTCCGTGGAGCTGTGTGGCGGAACCCATGTGGAGGCTACTGGAGAGCTCGGGCTTCTGCTGATTCGGTCCGAAGGATCTGTAGCGGCCGGCGTGCGGCGCGTGGAGGCCGTCACTGGGATAGACGCCGTAGATCTGGTACAGAAAGAGCTGGCAGCGCTTGGTGACGTGCGGCGGCAGCTGAAGCGGTCACCCGGCCCGGTGGCCGAACAGGTGGCGGCGTTGCAGCAATCCAACAAGGCGCTGCAAAAAGAGGTGGAGCAACTGCACAACGAGCGACTGGCCCAGAGTCTCGATGGACTGGTGCGTGCTGCGGTGCGTGTAGGTGCGCGGCGCATCGCAATAGGGCGCGTAGCCGACGTGAAGATGGGTGCGCTCCGCAAGTTGGGCGAGGAGCTGCGGCGTCGCCTGGGCGCTGGAAGTGTCGGCGTGCTAGGAGCCGCTGACCCGGGTGGCGGCAAAGCGTATCTCGTTGCTACCGTGTCCGACGATCTGGTAGCAGAAGGCAACAACGCAAGCACCATCGTAGGAAACCTTGCCCGGCAGATCGATGGCGGCGGTGGCGGGCGACCCCATCTGGCGACCGCGGGCGGGCGCAGCCCAGAAAAGCTCGATGCGGCGCTGGGCCATGCACAGCACCTAGTGGGTGCGCACCTCGAATCGGCCGGATAATTCGAGCTTTCTAAGGGGCCTACAGGCGTAGCAAGGCGTGCCTGTTGACTGCCACGGCGGCAAATACGGCAGAGGCGCAACATGGTCTGCAGTGTGGCGTTGCATTCCCCACGGAGGGGTGCCGGAGCGGTCGAACGGGGTGGTCTCGAAAACCATTGTAGGCATGCGCCTACCGGGGGTTCGAATCCCTCCCCCTCCGCGCTTGATTGGAGGGAGAAGCTCATCTGATGTGCGCATCAAGCGGCACCATGGCCCGCCAAAGCTGCTTCACGGCCCTACTCCTGGCCACTACTGCGCTGTTGCTGCCCCATGCAGCTGCCGCGCAGATCCCCGATCGATCCCGGCTGTACCAGCCTGCCCCCAGGCCGCCTGGCATCCGTTACCAGGTGCTTAGCAGCGAGCACTTCCGCATCATTTTCGAAGATGGGGCCTACGCGGAAGCCAGAGCGGCCGCCGCCATCCTCGAACGTGAGCTGCCCGGAACCCAGGCCCTGACTGGACATGCCCGCACGATGCGCATGCCTGTGGTGCTCAACGCATACAACGACCGCAGCAACGGGCTGGTGACCACACTGCCTTTTCGGCAGGAGATAGAGACGGCGGGCATCCAGGGCAGCCGGCTTTCCGCACGCTATACGTCCTGGATGCAGGCCGTGGCGCCACATGAATTAGTGCATGCTGCGCAAGCCGACGCTGGAGGCGAGTTTGGAGTAGGAACTGTGCTTCGGTGGGTGTCGCCTGATCTTGCACGATCCCTTAATCTGGGGCTGCCCCCCGGGCTTTCAGAAGGCGCGGCCGTCTACTACGAAAGCTCGCTGGAGGAAGGGGCAGGGCGGCTCAACTTCGCGCAGTTCCAGATGAAGATCCGTGCGGCTATGGCCTCTGGCAGGCCATGGACGCTGGCGCAGATGCTCGAAGCACCCGCGTACACGTATCCCGCCGATCGGCACTACAGTGGTGGTGCCAACCTGTTTGCTCACCTCGCTGCATCAGATGACGGAGCGTTTTTTCGCAAAGTCCGGGCGCTACATTACCGGTTTCCGTTCCTGGGGACCGGCCTTGAGCTGTGGCACGGAACGGGCACTAGTCCGTGGAGGCTGGGCCGCGCCGTAAGGCAGGCCATGCAACAGCAGGAATCGACGCGCCTGGGGCGCCTGGGTGACCTGGTCCGCGGACGCCCGATCGTGTCCGAGCAGGGCTGGCGTGTTAGGCGCCCGCAATGGCTCACCGACAGCACAGTGGTGGTCTATGCCTCTGGATACAACCTGCGCACCGGCTTCTATGTGGTTAACATCACTACGAGGGCGATGCGGCCGTTGGCATTCCATGCCGTGACCGGGGATGGTGCCTATTCTGTGGCCTCAGGCGGGTCCGTGCTGCTCTTCTCTCGCTATGTTCGCAGTCGCCATGTAGCAACGCAGTGGGTGGCCGATGCATTCCGCCTGGATATGGCATCTGGCAGGGCCGAACGTCTGACACGCGGCAAGCGCGTCTTCTTTCCCGTGGATGCGGGCACGGAGCGGTGGGCGATACAGAACCGGGGACAGTTTACCCGCTGGGTGCGCCTACGTGACGACGAGGCTGAGCCCGTCGCCGCTTGGCCGCGTAGCACCATCGTGCAGTTAGCGCCTGCCCCTGATGGCCGCGAAGTGGCGCTGGTCCTTCGGCAGGGGGGACGCCAGGGAATTTGGCGGGCGTCGTGGCCGAGCGAGGGCGCGCCCGACCTCGAGCCCTGGATCGTCTTCCGGGATGCATCGGTGTACGACATCTTCTGGCATGGACAGGACCTTTTCTTTGCCGCGGACCTGGGAGGAGTATCCAACATCTACTGCGCTACGGTCAGCGGCCTAGTGCAGCTCACCAATGTACCCTTTGGCGCGATGGAGCCTAGTATTTCGCCGGACGCATCGACGCTGGCTTATGTGGAATACGGGCACGAGCGTTATGAGCTTCGAGTTATTCCATTTGATTTGGCTCTCGCGCGACCGGTGGCGCCCGCGATGCATACCGGCGAGGAAACCTCAGCGCCCCTCATGCCTGCAGCGGCAGATGCCAGCCACGATGCACCCGTGCCCTATCGTCCGTTGAGGTACCTAGCGCCCCGCACGCTGCTTCCTTCGTGGACCGACAGTGGCGACGGCACCGTGTGGAGCGGACCGCTGGGCTTTGGGCCCGGAATGGCGCTCCAGGGGGCAGACCCGCTTCGCCGATGGACCTACAGCCTGGGAGCACACTACCAGGCGGCGCGCCTGTGGGTCTCTATGGCCGCGGCTACGCATGTGCATGTGCTCCAGACCGACATTGAGCTGTATTCTAAGGCCCGCGCTGCTTCGGTGCTCTACCGTGATCACAGCGATACCGTCCTTGGCGTATGGGGACAGGCTTGGCGGGGGGTGCGCCTGAACCTGAGCCTGCCGGTATTCTTGGAATCCAACGTGCGCAGCACGTCACTGCACCTGCGGCTTGAGCAGACGCTAGCACAGAACCGCCTGATTGCGCTGCCAGGGACTATACTCCCGCAGCTGCCGCGAAGCTGGCGCACGTTTCAAGGACGCTATTCGGTCGGTCCTGCGGCCCTGTTGCGCTATCGTATCAGCCGCAATACGCGCGATCTGATGCCTAACAGCGGCAGCGTGCTGAATGTGTCGTCCGACCTGGACCTGTGGGACGGCCGGGCACAGCCCCGGCGTGCGGTGCTCGCGCGGCTGGGACACTATTGGTCACTTTCCAAACAATACCACACCGGGCTGCGTATCCAAGCGACTCTGGTCGCGCAAAACCGGGCGCAGCTGTACAGTCCAAGCCACTTCGCGCCGCGCGGCTTCGAAGACGGAAGGCTCCGAAGCCGCACCTATTACGGGGTCGATGCCCTTGCAATACAGCCTCTGTGGTTTGCGGACAACGGACTGGTGATCGTGCCGGTGTACCTGAAAGTGCTATATGCCTACGCGTTTGCAGAGGCGCTGTTTGGCCATAGGCCACAGGAGACTTACCGCAGCGCGGGCGCTGGGCTAGGCCTTGACATTCGCGTGGCGCACCACATAAATCTCCAGCTCCGAGTGGGTGGCGCATACCATCCGGGTTCCCGGCAGATCCGATGGACGTTTCGGTGACCGATACACACCCTAGGAAACCGTCGGTCTGCAATACGGGTTTATGCCCTCTACAACCGTTCTTCGCCAACGTGCCTGCCCGCTTTTTGTCACGCCTGCTGCTGCTGCTCTTGACCTGCACTATGGCGGTCCCCCAGGCTTGGGGGCGCGAATTTCAGTGTGGCGTCAGGGTCAACTATAGGCAGCTGGAAGGGTCGGGATTCGATTTTCTCAGAAACCTCGGTCCGCTGATCCAGGAGTATATCAACGAGAATACCTGGACCGATGACCGTTTTGAGTTGCATGAGCTTATCGACTGCTCGCTGCAAATCGTCTTTCTGGAAGCATACACGCAGACCACCTTCCGGGCACAACTGGTGCTGACCAGCACACGCCCGATATACGGTACAACAGCCAAAACCACCCTGCTGCAGGTCAATGATTCAAAGTGGGAGTTCGCCTTCGCACAAGGCACGCCGCTCGTTTTTGAAACGGAACGGTACAACCACCTTACTTCTGTGCTGGACTACTATGCGTATATCATGCTCGGCTATGATTACGACTCGTTCAGCGAATTTGGCGGAGAAGAGTTTTTTCAGAAGGCACGCCGCATCCAGCAGGCTGCCACTTCGGCCAATGGAGCCGGATGGAGCGGGGTGGATCCCGACAGCCGGTCCCGCCTTGTGGACCAGATAACGGGCCCGCGGTTCAGGCCGCTGCGGGAAGCCTACTTCACGTATCACTTTGACGGCCTAGATCACTTCACCAAAGACGTGGACGCGGCCCGCGCTGCAGTGATGGGCGTGCTCAGCACCATGAAAGCGCTTTACGACGACTTGGCCCGGCAGTACGTCTTTGACATCTTCTTTTCTACCAAATACCAGGAGCTGGCGTCTGTCTTTGAACAATCGACACTGAGTGCACAGGCGTATGCGCTCCTGGCGGAGGTCGATCCTTCGCACCTTACCACCTATGATCAGCTCGTGCAGTGACGGCACACGTGATCTAGCCCCGAAGTGTCATGAAGACTCGTTACGTAGTGATCGTGCTCGCCGCCTGTCTGATCGTTACGGCAGCTATTGGATGGAACATGCTGAAGCCAACGACCAGCGGCCCTGCCGTAGTGGTGTACAAGTCGCCCACATGCGGCTGCTGTATCAAGTGGGCGGACTTGCTCGAGGAGGCAGGCTACGAGGTGGAATCCATCAACCAGAACGCGGATGCGCTTCAGACCACCAAAAAGAAGTATGGCGTACTCCGAGGTCTCGAGTCCTGCCATACCGCGGTGGTGGACGACCGTTACGTGATTGAAGGGCATGTGCCGATCGCGTCGATCCGACGATTGCTGGAGGAGAAGCCTGACGTGGTGGGCCTGGCGGTGCCGGGAATGCCCATAGGTTCGCCGGGTATGGAAGGTCCCAACCCCGTTGCGTACGATGTGTTGGCATTCGACGAGAAAGGGTCTACCCTCTATGAACGTATCATGCCATAGGCTTTAATTGCGCGATGGTACGGCCGATCCGCCTGTTTGGTGACCCAGCGCTTCGGGCACAAACACGTAAGGTGCCTGCAAACAGCGAAGCGCTGGGCGAACTTCTCGAGGACTTAACGGCCACCGTGCGGGCTGCCAATGGGATCGGGCTTGCAGCGCCCCAGATCGGAAGACGGGAGCGCGTCTTTGTGGTTGATCTGTCCGCGTTGTGTGAGGACATAGACGAGGAACACCAAGCCCAGTGGCTATCGGAGCCGCTGGCATTTGTCAACCCGACGATCCTGTGGGAGAGCGAAGACGAGTCAGATTTCGAAGAGGGCTGCCTGTCCATCCCGGACGTGCGAGAAGTGGTGGTGCGCCCCGAAAGGGTTCGAGTAGCATACCGGGATGCCGAATTCAATAAGCATACAAATGAATTTGATGGCCTGATGGCGCGGGTGATCCAGCATGAATACGATCACTTGGAGGGAGTCCTGTTTATCGATTATCTGAGCTCTTTTCGGCGTGCGCTTCTTAAGCGACGGCTCAGGGAGGTGGCGCGAGGCGAAGTTGAGGCGGAGTATCCTGTGACTGCATATCGGAGCACCTCTGCTGCTTCCTGAATCTCTTTGCCCATGAGCTACAAGGTATTGAGTTACAGTGCACCCAGTAGCGGGGCAGAGCAACGGATGAGGCGGCGGGTTTCAACAGTTGGCGCCACATTGAGCTCTTTAGCGCAATGGCACAGTGTGACACGGACCTGGAAGCTGTTCGTCATGCTCTTGGCTGTTGGAACGACGGACATGGTCGCGGCTCAGACGCGGGCCATCCCCGACTCCAGTGCCGCAATGCTGACATTGCCTACTGATAACACGGCTCTCTGGGAAGGCGACGGCCCGGCATTTTACATGTACACCGATCGAAGGCCCAAGCGGGGCCTTGCGCCAGCCTGGAACGGCGGGCGCTACGGGTTTGTCCGCAACGGAACGATTACCCGGTGGGGCGTGATATACGCGCGGTTTCACGAGGGCATCGACATTAAGCCTGTAAGGCGCACAGACAGTGGCGAGCCGCTAGATGAGGTGCGCAGCATCTCTGATGGCGTGGTGGTCTATGCAAATCGCGTCAGCCTGCAGTCGAGCTACGGCCTGTATGTGGTTGTCGAACACTGGTGGAATGGCTCACCGTACTACTCTCTGTATGCACACCTGAAGACCATTTCCGTCAGGGTAGGAGATCACTTGCGACGTGGGGAACCGCTTGGCCTGTTGGGATACACGGGTCGCGGCATCAACAGGCGAAGAGCGCATGTGCATCTGGAGGTCGGCCTCTTGCTTAACAAGTATTTCCAGTCGTGTTATGACGACTATTTTCCCCGTGAGAGAAACCACCATGGCCGCTACAACGGTTTCAATTTAGCAGGCGTAGATGTCGGCCGGCTGATGGAAGCGGCTGCTGGAGACGCTCCACTGTCCGTGCGGGACCTAGTAAAGAGGACCCCGGGCTTTTTTCGCGTAACGATCCCGGCCTATGGACTGCTCGACATTTTGCGGCGCTACCCGTGGCTGTCGCCGCAGCTTCGGGGCTGGGTTCCCGACTTCGGGGTGCCCCCTGACCTGGCAGCCTCGTGGCAGATTACATTTTCTCAGTCTGGACTGCCAGTGCAGATCGATGCGCTGCATACTGAAACACATGACCTAGAGCTGGAAGTGCTAAAGCCATCCCCGGCGCCGTATAGTTTATTGACGGGCGGCCTGCTCACCGGTTCAGGGGACGCGCCCGTCCTTTCGCGCAGCGGCCAGCGTCTGGTCGACTTTGTGGCCTGCTCTCCGCCTGAGCTGCTCGAATTCAGGTGACCGCATGTAGCAGCCTGCAGGCCGGCATCTGCGCCCACTGCAGCCTGCTTTTGCTCACCCTCGTTGGCGCGCCCGTAGCGCATGCGCAGCTGATCTCAGGCCGCATAGTCGATGCATACTCCGGTGACCCGATGCCCGGGGTGGTGATCATTTTGACGGGCACTTTGCATGCGACGTCGTCGGGTGCGGACGGTTACTTTCGGCTGGGGCCGGTCCCGGCTGGCCGCTACAATCTGGCTGCCACCCACTTCGGGTATCGCGAGGTGCGCTGGCGAATTTTTGTCCGCTCAGGCACAAGCCTTGGTACACTTCTGCGACTGGAACCGGAGCACCGTGAGGTGCCGGTGGCACCCTCCGTCGGATCCGTCGCGCATCATCCGGCGGAGCGATGGCCACCGGGTCTGGCATTGGCGACTCTTCCAGAGCTGCACTTGGCTCGGAGAAGCTTGGTGGACTTGGCACCGCTGGTGCGGGGGATGGCGGGTGCACAGGTGGGTGTTACTATGGACGGCGCAGAACATGTCGCTGGAAGCCCGTTGGGTCCGTTGCTTATTAGGCGCTTACAGCCGTTCGCGCTTGAGGTGGCGCCTGGGCCCTATGCGTTGGCGTGGAGTCCCGGGACCCATGCCGCTGTCAGGGTACGGACAGCAATCCAGGACGGAGTGGCAGCGGAAGCCGGCTACACTGCTGTGGCACGCAGCTATGGAGCGGCTGCGGTGGCGGGTCGCGCGCGGCCGGTGCTGGCCTATGAGTTCTCTGGCATGTACGGAGTCGGTGATCCGTATGAAGATGCCACTGGTACGGCGCCGCTGGCCGCAGTGGGGATTCGCGCTGTGAAGGGGCGTGCCCGTGTGCGCGGGCGGGGCGCGGAGCTATCCGGCTGGGCAAGCTACGCGGCGCGCCCTATAGGGGCGGGCCAGGGAATAACCCAGTGGAAAGCCGGGGCGCGTCTAGCACAAGGGTGGCGCCATCCGGTAGTGCGTGCGATAGAGGCAGGTGTGCAGACGCATGTGCGCTCGCTGGACGCATGGCCGCAGTCGGCTTCGGCAGCGCATAGGGAACAGCACCTAGGTGGACGCGCCCGGCTGCACCTAGTGCCTGCGCCCGGCCTGCGGATGTTAACTGGGATAGATGCATCCCGGACCAGGCTGGGAGATGACGCACTGACCCAGGCTGGCATCTTTGTCTATGGCTCCAGCGCAAAAGCGCATACCACGCTTAGCGGCGCGATACGAATGCAGGCGGCACTGCCTAACGGGCAGGAGTCTGTATGGCTGCTCAGCGCTGCGGCCGGCATGGAGATGTCGCTATCTGACCAGCTGCAGCTGACCCTCAAGGCGGGCACAGCAGGCAGACCGGCAGGCGTGTATGAGCGGTTCGCTCACAGCGCACCCTCAGTGCGGATGCCGTTTAGCGTAACGACCCGTGGCCGCAGCACGTTGGTTGCGGAGCGATCGCTGCAAGCGGATGCGGAGTTGCGCCGTGAGGCGAGCAGCACAACAATGCTGCTACGCCTCTTTGCACAGCGCCTTTGGAATGAAATCGGCGTAGATGCGCAGGGTCAATTTGCCAACATGGATGCTGTCGTCTACGGCGGTGAGTGTACAGTGGCCCGCCGCTTAGCAGGTGAGGTCTTCGAGGTCCGGGTGGGTGGGGGACTCCTGCATGGGCTGCGCCGACTCCCGCTGATGGCGCGGGCCGTGGCCGTCGTCAGACTGCCGGCCGATCTGTTAAGGCTTGAGTTAGGTCTACGCGGCGCGTCCTCGGCTCGATTGGCTGCCCGTGCCGACAGCGTCCGTGTCGGGAGCTACCTGGTGCTAGACCTGCGTCTGCGCGTTAAGCTGCCACATGGACTGTCGCTGGTGGCTGGCGTCGAAAACGTGACCGACCAGCGGTACGGACTGTATGGCAGTGGCCTGTGGCAGCATGCCCGCGTCCTGCCGGAATCGGGGCGCCAGTGGACGATCCTGCTTCGGCGTGACCTATGACGGCGCCTGCGCCATCCGGGCGGCCGTGGCCGCAAATGGACGGAAAGTGTAGCCCAGATCGGTTGCGGCCTTATCGCTGCTGTACTGCCACGTAGCGAACATTTCTCTGACCATTTTGCGATCGACGAGCGGCCTGCGCCCAAAAAGGCGGAAGCCACATTGCACCGCCGCGACCAGAACCATCGCAAGAGTTGGGGAAAGGGGTCGGGTGGGCGGATCGATGCCTGCGGCATTCGCCAGTTCGACGAAGATGGTAGCCCAGAGCAGATTCTCTCCGCCCAGGATGTAGCGTTCACCCCGAATGCCGCGCTCCATAGCCAGCCGGTGCCCTCTGGCGACATCCTCCACATCTACCACGTTGGTACCACCTGACGGCACGCGCAGCCGTGGGTACTTCTTAACAGCTTCAAAGAGAAGCATTGTGTTTTCTCCCAGGCGGCCTGGGCCAAAGATCAGCGACGGGTTGCAGAACACCGCATCCAGCCCCTCGGCAATTCCCCGGTGCACCTGAAGCTCCGCATCGCGCTTGGATATGGCATAATGAGAAGTGAGCCGTGTAGGATTCCACGGTATGGATTCCCGGGCCACCGTAGCAGGATCGGCAGGTCGGCCGACTGCAGCGATGCTGGAGGTATGTACCAGTCGCTCAACGCCTGCTGCAAGGGCGGCATCCACCATGTGGGCTGTACCATCTACATTGATGCGGCGCATCCGCTCGACGGTTTTACGATCGTTGGCGGCCACGGCGATGTAGCCTGCCACATGGTAGACTTTGTCGACCCCTTCGAGTGCATCCGCTAGGCTGGAGGGATCACGCACATCTCCGATCACGTGCTCCACCTCGCCGGTACAGCTGCCCAAGAGGTCGAGCTTTGAATGGCTTCTTCTGAGGATCCGCACATTGGCGCCCTCCTCAAGCAGTTGTCGAACCAGGACCGATCCCAAAAAGCCCGTTGCGCCCGTTACCAGAGTCTTCATTCTTGGATTTCCAACTGCTCTTGCTTCTTGTCCTTCATGCCGTAGGAGTCGTTGTTAGCCCCAGGGTGGCTGAGGCCGACTGCCTAAGCCATCATCTACGCTGGTATGCAGGATACGCCAATTCGACGAGATGGGCGGCGCACGGGGCATCTATGATTGATCGCACAGAAGGCACAGCCCAAGTCCGTTCCCTTTGCCGCTCCCCTGCGCGCGGGCTCCCGGCAAACCTGCCTTGTGGCCGGGCGTACATCACCTGGCCTGCGGCCGCACTTGCGCGAGGGGCCAAGCACCTGATACCGGCTATCCGACCTAGTTTGCGCCCTGCGTACTTCATCACTGCGGTTCTGCTGTTGCTTCGCTCTTGCGATGCGCATGCTTAGAGCGGCGCGACGAGCAACGCGCTGTGGTCGGCACCTTAGAGAATATTCCACGTTAAGTGTCTTGTATAAGTCGCTGGGTGTCACGCATGCGGATGTCACGCTGGATCATCAGAACGGCACGCTCGGCCTGAGTCGTGCCTCCGCCGGCTGCGGCGTCTCGGTGCCGTCCGGCTTGGCATTTTACGTAATAAGCCGCTCGTCCCAGACCGGCATTATGGTAGCTTGCCCGGGCACGGGCCAATAGCGCATGCGCTTCTTTCCTCCCATAGGTGAGCAGCCGGGCAAGCACGAACAGGTGGAGGCGATGTTCAGCGCCATCGCCCCCCGTTACGACCTGCTCAACAGGCTCTTAAGCCTTGGCATCGATCGCGCGTGGCGCCGGATCGCTGTCAGCGCACTGCGTGCCACGCCAGGTGCCCATATCCTTGATGCAGCGACTGGCACCGGGGACCTGGCACTGACCGCTCTGCAGAATAGCGCCGTCACCGTCACCGGCGTGGACCTGTCCGAGGCCATGCTCAAGGTAGCACGCCACAAGGCCGCCGAGCGTGGAGTCGGTGACCGTGTGACCTTCCAGGTCGCCGATGTGGAAGCGTTGCCGTTTGACGATGAGGCGTTTACAGGGGCGATGGTGGCGTTCGGGGTGCGCAACTTTCAGAATCTGAGGCGCGGACTTGAGGAAATGCTCCGGGTCCTTCAGCCCGGCGCTCAGCTTGTGGTGTTGGAGTTCAGTCGCCCGACGAGCCGCCTGCTACGATCCCTATTCCATGCCTACGCCAGAGTTGTGCTTCCCGCCATTGGGCGGGCAGTTTCTCGTGTGCCTGGTGCCTACACATACCTGCCGGAATCAATGCGCGCTTTTCCAAGTGGTGCTGCGTTCCTGGCCCGCATGCAAGAGGCCGGATTTGCCAACCTTCGCGCGCAACCGCTCACCTTTGGCGTAGTGTCGCTCTATGTGGGACAGGCACCTACGAAGCCAGAGCCAGAGCCAGGGGCGGCTACGGACGGTACTTGACCATACGTATCTCGTTCTTTCCGTCCCGTGACCGGTACTCCACGCGATCCATGAGTCGCCGAATGATGTGCACGCCAAGCCCACCGGAGCGCCGCTCCCTGGCCAGCCGGCGGATTTCTGGTTCGAAGTAGGTACTCCGATCGAAGGCTTTGCCGTTGTCGGTGATGCGAACAGAAAGTCGGTCAGGCCCCACCGCGACCGACACCTTGACCAAACGTCCGGGCTGGCCCTGATAAGCGTGCTCGATCACGTTTGTACATGCTTCGCACACGGCTAGCCTGCATTCGTCAATGGCGTCCTCAGGGAAATGGGCCTGCCTGGCGTGCTGCACTACAAATTCGCGCACACTACGCAGATGGCGCAGCGAGCTGGAAACCTCCATCGTGTGAACGGTGACACCCACAACGTCTCCGGACAGGCCGGGATCTGATCTGATATTATTGGGGCCCGGTGGCAAACAGCCGGGTTGCCTCTTCTACGGTGCCAACGATTTCGAAGAGGATGGGGAAGCCCAACAGGTCAAAAACGTTGTAGACCCGGTCCTGCAGCGCGGCTATCTTGATGTCGCCACCCTCGCTGCGGATCTCCTCGATGAAGGCCATAAACACCCCCAGGCCCGCGCTGGAGATGTAGGCAAGGTGCTCGCCATCGACTACGATGCTGAATTCGCCGTTTGTCTTGCATCTCTCGATAGCCTTCTCAAACTCCGTGGCCGTGTGCGCATCCAGCTCTCCCGTAAGGGACAGTACACGGATGGAGCCCTGGCGCGTAAAGGCAACAGAAAAATTGCTCATCGTCCCCGAAGAAGTTTCATAGTGAGTCTGCGACTGATGGATCAACAGCGAAATCTACACAAGCGCGGCCTGGCCGCCACCGTGGCGCCACTTGAGGATCAGAAGCGTAAGGTCGTCGTCATACCGGCGCTGACTGCCAATGAAGTGCTGCAGATCATCCAAGAGTGACGCTTGTATGTCTTCGGCGCCGAGGTGCCTGGAAGCCTCCACACACGCGAGCAGCCGATCGAATCCGTATTCCTCGCCGTCCCCGTTGCGAGACTCCACGAGGCCGTCCGTATAGAACACAAGCGAATCGCCCGGACCCATATCGAACGTTTCCACCTCTATTGACTTTCGGAAGCGCGAGCTGCGATCGAGTCCGACACCCAGTCCGCGGGAGCGTAGGAATCTGGCCGGTGACCCTTGGTGGGCAATGACTGCTGGACAGTGGCCTGCTCGCGCCAGCGTGATGGCCTGGCGCCTGTGGTCAATAATGCCATAGATGACGGTGATGTACACGCTCCTTTCCAATGACTCATACAAGACGAGATTGGCATGTGTGAGAAAATCCAGTGGATCGGGGGCGATGCGCGCAACAGATCGGAAGATGCCTTGCATGCCCGCCATATAGAAGGCGGCGGAAGTTCCTTTGCCAGACACATCGCTCACGATGAAAGCCAGCCGATCGCCGTCCAGGGCCACGAAGTCGTGGTAATCGCCTCCCACCTCATAAGCTGGCTGGCTGGTGGCCGCCACATCGATCCGGTCCAGCGCGGGCAGCTTCTGGGGGAGAAGGCGTCCCTGCACCTCGCGGGCGATGTCCAGCTCGCGGGTAAGGCGTTCTTTTTCAACCAGCTCTTCGAGCATGCGCGCGTTGTCGAGTGCCAACGCAGCCTGCGCGGCAAACGCACGCGCGGTTCTCACATCGTCCGCAACAAACCCGGCGTCCACGTCCTTTGCAAGAAAAAGCATGCCAAGGACCTTTTTACGGTGCGCGGCGATCGGCACAACCAACAGGCTTTCGATGCCCGCTCGAGCGTCGGCCGTTACGCGTGGATCCAGTAGGGCCCGGTCGAGATTTAGGGGTTCCCGCGCAGCTCCGGCATCTTTCCAGAACTCGTTGCAATTGACGAGCTCCTGACTTGCTTCGGGAGCTACGTTGTGTCCAGCAACGACCCGCGGATACGGATTCGCCATCACCAGCCACGCCATATTCGCGGACTGGGCCTCAGCAGCAGAACGAACGATGGTATGCACCAGCTGCTCTCGGTCAAAGACCTCGCGCACTAGGTCCGTCAGTGAGTATATCGCCTCCATCTCGCCCTCCCGTCGCCGGAAGTCTCCGGTCGTCGGGAGATGGAAGGTGAGTGACAGGATGGAAGTCAAACAGTACGCGAAAGTGAATTGGCACACGAAGTTGACGAATTGGCCAAGGCCCGCGCTGTGAAATTCCAATAACGCCTGGGGACTTCCCGAAGGCCTGGAGAGCAACCACTCGGCGCCCGCGCTGGAAAGGCCTGCAAAGAAGCAGAACACCATGAGTCCGATGGCCATGAGGATCGTCCACGCCTTCTGCGTAGCAGTCAGACGTACAACCCAGGAAACTCGAAATACGTTGATGGCCGCGAGCGCCACAAGGCCTACGCCAAGCGTGATCTTGATAGGAGGGAGAATGGTGGCCTCTGGATAGGCAGACGCGACGGCCTCTACAGCTGCGGCAAGCACAATGCCGCCGACCATCAGGCGCCAGGTGCGCACCGTGGCCCGGGTCCTGCGCTGCAGGATGAGTCCGCGCAACCGCAGCAAAAGGAGTATGCTGAAGGCTGCAAGCACCGGTGCAGTAAGCACCGACTGAAACGCGGTAGAGATCGCGATAGGCTGGCCGTCTTCGTTGAAGCCGCCCGTGATAGCGGTGATGGCCGCTGCATAGACTACCAGATACACGGCCGCGCCCACCAGAAGGTGCCAGAACGCCTGTATGGGCGTGGGGCGATCCCGACAGAATACGCTCTCAAGAAGCAGCCACAGCACTCCATAGCAGGCGAGCACCAGCACCTGGAAGGCGAGACTGAGTCCAGGAGAGGCGTGAGGACCTACGCCTTTAAGCACCTGGTAGGCAGCCGTCGCAAGAAGCAGCGACGCAAACGCTGCGATCTGGAAGCCACGATGTGCGAGAATGCGTCGCAGACGCAACAGGGTCCGTAAGCGGATCGTGGACAAGCTTCCCAGGTGCGGAATTGGTGCTACTGATACTGGCCAGGCAAGGCAAATGTTACACCTGCCGATTGAATGCAGCAGGTGCCAGGGGCCACCGAGCGAAGATTGGGTAACAAAAAGCGTCTTGCAGGCGTACAGTATCCCACGCAGAAAAGACAATCGCTGGTCAGACCACACACGAAATGAGGAACATATTGCTGAAGCTCTTGGTGGCTCTGCTGACGGTGATGGTTTTGGTCCAGATCCTCCGGGGACCACCGGAGCCGAAAGGGTGGATAGTGATGAAGGGCATGAAGCCGCATTCCCTGACTGAGGAAGCTTTCTTGGTCGATGAGCCGACCGTCATGAGTGTCACTGCTACCGGTTCAGCGGATAACCGTCACGGTGATGCAGGATTGGCGACGGCCGCATGGATTCTGAGGCTGAACGATCAGGAGGTGGTATGGGACATGCAGCATCGTCCGCTAAAAGAGGGTAGGGGACCGCTACTACATGTATCAGCGGACACGATTGAGCTTGAACCGGGCCTTTATAAGGCGTACTTCGCGTCCTACGGGCAGCTCGTGGAGCATTCCGGTCACGGGGTAGGCCCCGGGCGGCGAGACTGGGAGTTTCGCCTGCAACCGGCTACTGCGAAAGCACGCGTTCGACGGCTGCCAGCTGTGCCCGACGGTACCGAGGGCGACGTTGCTGGATCCCTGCTGTGGGATGCGAGACGGCTACGCAGCAGCCAGCATGACAAGTTCGAGTTTGAGGTCACCGGGCTCGCAACCATCAGCGTCAGTGCCACGGGCCAGGTGGAGGAGCGCTCATCCAGACAAACGGCAGACCAGTTCTGGATCGAAAGCGTAGCCAGCGGGAAGCGCGAGTGGTCCTTTTCTGCGGTCGGGTCCGAGTATGCAGGGGGCTCTGTCCTAAACCGCAAACAGCATGTGGACCTTGAGCTGGCGCGCGGCGTGTATCGGGCTGTGGCCAGGACGGACCGCTCACATGCGTACGAGGACTGGAGAGCGAATCCACCCTGGTACCCGGATGCATGGGGCATGGAACTCAGAGTGGATAACCCTGCCGCCGTAACAGCTTTTGACCCTTGGATGCATCGTCGCCCTGTGATAAGCATTATGCGAGTAACGGACGAGAGAGATATCCGACGCTACTTTCAGGTGACGCGGAGCGTTCCTGTATTGGTGCATGCTCTCGGAGAGATGTACCGGCACAGCCGGTATGACTACGCGAGTCTGACCATGGAGCTGCCTAGCGGATCCGACGAGGTATGGTCCATGCGCTACGAGAATTCTGAGCGCGCAGGGGGCTCGAGCAAGAATCGTCGTGTAGAGGCCTTTCTGGTGCTGGATCCGGGTATCTACACACTGAGATATGAGTCGGATGATTCGCATGCATGGGGCAGCTGGAACGAGGGTGCCCCGGATCACGAAGAGCGCTGGGGTGTGACGATGTTTCCGGTGCTAAGGGAGTTGCCCTCGGGCGTGATCGTCGAGCGTGACGGATTGTCACTCAGTGCAGCAGAAGAGGCTCTAGAAGGGTTGGAGTCCGAACTGGAAGCGTTGGAGTCTGAACTGGACGCGCTGGAGTCCGAAGTGGAATCGGCTGCGCAGATGGATGCGCAAGAGATGGCGGTCGACATAGCAGCCGTTCGGGCGCAGCTTAGAGATGCACACGCTGCATTTGGGGCGATGCCGGACGCGGAGCTGATTGTGGATTGGAGGCCGCTCGAGGAGAATGAGCGAAGGAGGCATGAGCTGAGCGCGACAGTCCCTGTCCGCCTTGGCATCAGTGCACTGGGCGAATTCACCGATGATGGCGAACAATCCTTTGACTACGGTTGGATTCAGTGTGCGGACAGCCAGGAGCGTATCTGGGCTATGAGCTGGGACAATACGTTGCCAGCTGGCGGTGAGGGAGAGAATCGACTTTTTGCGGGAGTGGTGGATCTTACCGAAGGCGACTATGTGGTTCAGTTCATCACGGATCGCACCCACCATTTTGGTGACTTCTTCGATGACAACGAGCCCGCCGCCCCAGAGCAGTGGGGCATGGCGGTATGGAGGTGGGATCTAACGCCTGATTCTCAAGACGCAGGTCGCCTACTGACCTGCAGGTAACGACACCGTACCAGACCCGATCTGGATTGCTGCCATCGATGTCGGGAGCAACACGGTCAAGCTTCTGGTCGCCGATGTGCACGCAGAGCCCCGTCTCACGCCTGTGGCGGAAAGGGTGGCAATGGTTCGGCTCAGTGGCGAGGGGATTCCCTACGCGTCAGCGCTGAATTTATTGTAAGCGGCGCTCTTATCGTTCAAAGCGTTTGCAGAAAGCCTTGGCGCCAAGCGCATTGTGGTAGCGGGCACCAGCGCCTCGCGGGAAGCGTCCGATACGCAGGCGTTGGCACAGGTGGTCAGCACATGCACGCACGCGCCGCTCAGGATTCTGTCGGGTGCTCAGGAGGCTACCTTGAGCTTTCGCGGGGCACTGGCGTATTGGACCCAGCAGCCATCGGCGTGCGTTACGCTTGATATCGGAGGTGGGTCCACAGAAATCGTTGCTGCGCGCTCGGGCGCCACGACCTGCTACAGTCTGCATGTGGATTCGGTGCGGCTTGTGGAGTCCTTTTTTCGCCATCAGCCGCCAGATGGCACAAGCATCGACCGTGCGGTAGCCCACATGAAGGAGGCGCTGTGGATCGTGGATGTGCCCCTCGAGGGTCCGCTAATAGGTGCGTCAATTACGCAGCGGCTTTTGTCCACCTTAGCGCTTGACCGTGAAGAGCCGCCGTGGCCAGAGCTTTCGGCCCGCGATGTTAGCCGATGGCGAAGACGACTGCTGCGCATGACGCGTGCCCAGGTTCGGGCATTGCACCCGACACTGATGCAGGGCCGGGAAGACGCCTTCCCCGCGGCCGTGGTAATACTGGAAGTGGTGATGACTGGGTTGGGGTTTTCAGCCAGCCGTATCAGTCCGTGGGGCTTCAGGCACGGGCTGGTTCTGGATGCTATTGGAACAGTAGTCCCTACCGGGCGTCTTTAAGTGCTCAACGGTTCTGATTCCCATGACAAGAAAATCGGTCTTGGGTGCCTTGGCTTCGATCGCCGGCCCGGACCGGAAGAAGGATATCGTGCGGCTGGGAATGGTCCGGGATTTGGAGGTGAGGGGCCGCGTAGCCACCTTTGCAGTCAGCATTCCACGCCCGGGCGGCACCTTTGCGAACACCCTGGTCGCGCGCTGCCAGGAGGCGGTGCGCTCTGCGCACGGCCCAGATGTAGAGGTGCGGGTGCGCGTAACCGCAAGAAAAGGTGCCAAATCTCCTCTGCAGCTGGGTACGCGCCACCTGGTAGCGGTGGCTTCGGGCAAGGGAGGCGTTGGTAAGAGTACGGTTGCTGCGAACTTGGCCGTGGCTTTGGCGCAGCAGGGCTTTCGAACGGGTCTGGTGGATACGGACATCTACGGACCGAGCGTGCCGACGATGTTCGGGGTGGAGAATGAAAAGCCGCGCGTCAACCGGAATCGGAAGATCGTGCCTCTAGAGCGGTACGGCGTGCGCCTATTATCTATGGGGCTTTTAGTCGATGCGGCGCAGGCGGTGATCTGGCGCGGTCCCATGGTGTCAAGCGCGGTTCGTCAGTTCTTGGGCGATGCGGAATGGGGAGAGCTCGACGTCATGATTTTGGACCTGCCGCCTGGTACCGGAGATATCCAGCTCACGATTGTGCAGACCGTGTCGCTGAGCGGCGCCGTGATCGTGTCGACACCGCAACGGGTTGCACTTGCTGATGCCCGCAAAGGCGTGGCCATGTTTCAGCAGGTCAACGTGCCGGTATTGGGCATCATTGAGAACATGGCCTACTTTACGCCCCCAGACATGCCTGGGCGCAGGTACCACCTCTTTGGTGAGGGTGGAGCACGGAAGCTGGCAGACGAGGTATCGGTTCCGTTTCTGGGAGAGGTGCCGATCGAGCAGCGGCTTCGGGAAAGTGGCGATGAAGGCACTCCTATAGTGATAGCGGCGCCCAAGAGCACATCAGCAAAGGCATTCACGGCCGCAGCCAACCAGGTTGTGTCGGCAGTAGCCGACCACGCGGATGCTCAGACCGCCGCCCCAGAAATAGTTTACCGTTAAGGCATCTTGTGCCCGAATGGATGCGGGGGTACAAATGTGGGTAGCAGGGTGTTTACGAAGCTCATGGCCACGCGTCGTGCAAAAAGGGCAGCGCCTCGGCGCTTGGAGCGGATATCTCCGAATGCCCGTTATGATTAGAATGTGGTGGTTCGCTTGTATATCTGATTTCCTGTCGCCGGGCGAGATGGCGCCAAAGCATCTGTGCGAATGAAAAAGCCGTTTTACGAGCCGAACTCGGACGAGGCACTGCGTTGCCGGATTGAAGACGGCCTGGATTCCATCCGTCCGTATCTCCAGGCAGATGGGGGGTCGGTGCGGCTGCACCGGATTACCCGTGACATGGTGGTTGAACTTGAGCTGTTGGGTGCCTGTGGAGCTTGTCCGATGAGCACGATGACGCTTCGCGCTGGCATTGAGCAGGCGCTTCGGCACGCTGTGCCAAGCATCAAGCGTGTGGAAGCCATAGGTCGCTAGCTCCAGGCTGCCGCCGGTGCTTGGCGGCGCGCGTACCGCGAGGTGCCCCCGATGGTCTTGTTCGGTCCCTTGGGGAGGCGAGGCGGGTTCCGTGATGCTCCGCTCCTTGAATCTTTGTTCGGAATTGGCGATCTTGGGGAGCCGGCGGGAGTGTGCGCCGCAGGTACACGTTTGTCAGGAGATGACGTCAACCAACACAGGGCCTACGATGGCACGTCTTCGGAGAACGAGCGATTTTCTGCCTTGCATGCGTTGGATCGCAGCAGCCGGCCTTTTGGCTTTGCTTGCCTTCCCCAGTGCCGCGCAGACCGATTTTGCATGGCAGTACGGAAGTCTGGTGAATCCATTTTCCGAAAGCGGTGAATCGTCAGCGACGTCGATACTTACCTTCCAGAATGCCAGCTCGTGGAAGCTCGGAGGCAGCTTTTTCTTCATTGACTTTATCGATGATGCCACCGATGACGGCTTCAACGACAAGGAGTTTTACGGTGAATGGTACCCGACGCTAAGCTTGGGCAAGGTCACCGGTAAGGAGATAAGGATCGGGGCGGTGCGCGACATCTCTTTGGTCGGCGGAATCAACTTTGATGGCGATGCGGATGTGCTCAAGATCCTGCCCGGGGTGCAGCTCTCGTGGGCTGTACCCGGATTTATTTTCCTCAACACTGATTTCGCAGCCATGCTGGATGCCAGTGATGGTGTCGCCGAAGGGGGTGCACCCAAGACAGATGACGTTGGATTCATGTTCGATGTTAGTTGGCTGATGCCATTTAAGCTGGGCTCGATTTCGATGGCTTGGGCGGGCCATGCCGAATACATCAGTGGCGTCACTAATGAGCTGGGGGGCGAAGTGAAATCGTGGATTCTGGCACAGCCTCAGCTCACCGCGGACGTCACAGGCGAAGGCTGGCTACATGCAGGTGTAGAGGTGCAGTACTGGAGCAATAAGCTGGGAAGTACCCACGACGAATTCACGGTACAACTCTTGATGGTCCTGCGCATGTAACTGCATGGCTGGTATAGCGCTGGTCCGGTCTGCTGTGATCCTACGTTTGGACCCACCTGCACGGCACGCTATCCGTACTATCACACGAAACGCAGAACTCAATGACCACGGAAGCACAGTTTATCTTTAACACCTTCGCATTCCTCATCTGGGGTGGCTTGGTCATGTGGATGGCTGCCGGATTCACGATGCTGGAATCTGGATCGGTGCGCACAAAGAACGCGTCAGTCATTTGCCTTAAGAATGTGGGGGCGTATTCGATAGCCGGACTAGCCTTTTATGTGATTGGCTACAACCTCATGTATGTTGACGTTACCGGGTGGATAGGCTCCATAAGCTTGTTTTACGGGCCGTCAGATGCGGAAGTCGCGCTCTTGGGCGGCAATGACGCAGCTGTAGAGGCGGTCACGGACAATGGCTATTCCGTGATGAGTGACTGGTTTTTCCAGATGGTTTTCGTAGCCACGGCCGCGTCTATCGTGTCCGGGACGCTGGCAGAACGCGTCAATCTGTGGGCCTTTTTCCTATTTACTTTATTCTTGACGGCCATCATCTACCCGGTGGTGGGAGCGTGGACATGGGGCGAGGGGTGGCTGTATGAGCTTGGGTTTTCCGACTTCGCAGGTTCAACGATTGTCCATGGGACCGGGGGCTGGGCGGCCTTGGCGGGCGCCATCGTAGTTGGTGCCAGGCTCGGCAAATTCAAAAAAGATGGCTCTGCCCGCGCTACGCCGCCTTCGAGCGTACCTGTGGTCACGCTTGGCGTGTTCATCCTTTGGTTGGGCTGGCTGGGATTTAACGGTGGATCGGTGCTTGCGCTAGGATCGGTTGCGGATGCCACCTCGATGAGTATCGTCCTGGTCAATACCAACTTGGCTGCAGCCGCTGGTGTCATGGCCGCGATAGTGTGTGCCCGGCCCATCATCGGACGGTTTGACCTAATTTCCGTGCTTAACGGGGCGATAGCTGGGCTTGTAGCCATCACCGCTGCCCCCGACATGGTCGACCACTACTGGGCAATAGTGATTGGTGCTGTAGGGGCGGTCGTCTGCACGGCAGCAATCCGGCTATTGGAGACGTTCCGAATCGATGATGTCGTGGGCGCGGTTCCGGCCCACCTTTTTGCAGGTATCTGGGGAACGCTTGCTGTGGCCATCACGCACGACGAGGTGAACATCGGTGTTCAGCTGTTGGGGATTGTTGCCATTGGCGTGTTCGTCTTCGGAGTGTCGTACGTGATCTGGCGGGTGATTGACATGTTCCTGGGTGTGCGTGTTTCGCGAACGGTGGAGCGCTTGGGCCAAGATGTGGCGGAACTCGGCATTGAAGCGTATCCAGAATTTGTACTCAACCCCGAACCCTTCTATGGCGAGGACGGCGAAGAGGAATAGCTCCAAAGCTGATTGCCGTGAAGGCCAGATAGCGTGACCAGCAGCCCTGCGGCATGCAGCCGCAGGGCTGTCTGTTGTAGTCGGCCAGCGTGGCCCCCGGTGTGGGTGGCACTGCGGTCTAGGCACCTAGTCAGGTGTGTAGCTGGCGCACCGCGTAGCGACTCTTGCCACGTAGTGCCAGGACGAGATTGCATGCGAGGCCTCGACGCCACACCGCAAAACGAAGCCCGCACTAAGTGGCTGCGACAGAGCGTAGCAGCCGACAGGATAACCCCGTGGCACGGATCAGCTTCGGCTGAAGGCTGTGAATCCCGGCACCGTATGGCCGTAACCACGGGAGTCCGCTCTGAGATTCCAGCCGGATCCGTGGTGAATGGTCAAGTACAGCGCAATTACCGCGATGTGCGGCCTGCAACTCGTTCCGGTGCCGCGTCGGCCTAGCAACGGCATTGCTGCGCCAAGTGCATCGCGACAGGTGGACGCCAGAATCGCGCCTTGGGTGATCCGCGAAAGGGTTGCCAGACGACGGACAGAAAATGCTTGCAGGTGCAACTACATCCTGTGCCGCGGCACAGCCAGACGCTAGGGTAGCCAGTAGGCACCCGCACGGAGCCCTACATCGCGGCCAACGCCTCTTCGCGAGAATCGCAGATCTTGATGATATGGTCGAAACCGCTTATGCTGAAGATCTCCCGGATCCCGGCGCGCATCTTGCACAGAACCAACCTACCGCCGGAAGGCTTCAGCTTCTTGGCGTTGATCAGCAATACCCGCATTCCAGCACTGCTGATGAAACCGAGCTTGCTGAAATCCACGATCAGCTTGGTATGACCTTCCTGCATCCGCGCATCAAGGAAGTCCTCAAAGTCGCGCGCCACAGAGCTGTCAACGCGATCTAACGGCACCAAGACCAGGCTGTCGCCAACCTGCTCACTGGTGATCTGCAGTTTCTGGTTCAACTAGGTACCTCCATTTGATTGAGAGCTGTGGGCTTACAGCAACGAGTGCAAACTACGGCTTGTCATACTCCAAAGTTAGCCGGTTCCTGCCGTCGGTATATTCATACGAGTAGCGTGACGCTTGTGACTTTACCAGGTGCAGGCCCAGCCCTCCTATGCCACGGGAGAGCAGATCGGAATCGGTATCGGGGTTGGTGTCCGCCGTCGGGTCGAACCTGACATCGTTGGATACGATCACCAGTATAGCAGTTTCGTCGGGGACCGCCAGTTCCACTTCAATCAGCGGCTCAACGTCGACCTCGAATTGGCCATGCACCAGCACATTGGTGATCAGTTCGTCCAAAGCCAAGTTGATGACGAAGGTCGTTCGCTGCGAAAAGTCGTGCATGCGCCCGAAAGCCTCGACCATCTCGGCCAAGTTTCGCAGATCCCTGAGTCGTGCCTGCAGGGTCACATTGAACCGTTCAGAGAAATGTTCAGACACGCGCACTGTCCTCAATATGTTGGAGTGCTAAGCAGGTCATGTCGTCCGCCGGCGGCGTTCCAGCGGAGAAGGTAAGGATATCGGACCAAACCCGATCCACGATAACCTTCGGTTCCTTGCTGTCTGCCGAGTCAATAGAAGCCTCCAGGCGGCTCTTACCAAATAGCTCTCCGCCGAGATTGACCATATCGGTCAGCCCATCTGAGTACATCACCAGGGTCTCGCCCGGCTTCAGATACATGGTTTCGCTGGAGTACTCAAAGTCGTCCAGCACGCCCATGGCCAGTCCTCCTGTCAGCGGCAGGTTGCTCAGCTGGTCGTCTGAGGTCAGCAGGTATGGCGCCTCGTGACCCGCACTGACGTAGTCTATACGCCCTGTAGTCAGATCAATGATCGCCATAAAGATGGTAACAAACAGCCCCATAGGGTTTTGGTCACAGAGGCGCCGGTTCGCTTCGTCGGCGATTTCGCTGATGGTGCCCACCCCCTCCATAACAGCATACTTGAGCGCAGCCTGCGATGCGGCCATAAAGAGCGCGGAAGCTACGCCCTTCCCTGATACGTCGCCGACGACGGCAAACAGGCGGCCTGGCTGAAATTCCACGAAATCTACAAAATCACCACCGACACGCAGCGCCGGCTCCATACGGGCGCACACCCTGCACGTCTTGACATTGACCGCGCCTTCGCGCACCAATGCCGCTTGCACCACCTTAGCCATCTCCAGGTCTCTCGTGATGGCGCGCTGCGCGTCGCGCAACTCCGCATTGGTCAGCTGGAGCTCCTGGGTGCGCTCAGATACCAGGGTCTCGAGTACCTCTTCGCGATTGAAGACCTGTACCGCCATGTCCTCAAAGACACGTGCGAGCATTCCGATTTCGTCAGCGCGCTTGGTTGCTGAATGGATCTGCTCGGAGTCTGGCGGATTCCCCGACTCCACCATGCGGGCGGCATCGGCGATAGCCTCTATAGGACGCGTCAGCAGGCGGACGCCAAGGAACGTGGCAAGCGCCGTGAACAAGAGCAACAGCAGCGCAATCCACATGCTGTTACGGGCCTCGCTCCATACACCATCGGCGATGTCATCCATGTTCACGTAGAACAACACACCTCCAATGCGATCGGCTCCTATATATATGGGTGAAGCGGCCCAGGTGCCACGGACTCGCGGATCCAGCAGCCCAAGATTCACTGCGCGCTGGACATCTGTATTGCCAGTCGCCATGGCGCTGCCGAGCACTTCCTGGGCTGGGGTGGGTGAAGCCATCAGCGAATCAAAGGCGGCAAAGGCCGAAAGCGATCCGTCCGCCAAATATTGCAACGGCTCACTCTGCGCAGCTGCTACCAGATCATTGCTCTGGTTGACCACCCACAAGGCCTGTGGGAATCCTCCTCTGACCAGCACGTCTGCTTCCCCCTGGTATACCGTGTACAGCACGTTCCCGGCAGGGCCCTCTATTGCTAAGCCCACCTGGACGATGCGTCTGCCGTGTGACCGGGCCACCGAGACGTATTTGTAACGAGTACCTCGTCCGTCCCGTAGTCCGGTCGGATGATCTACCCACTGCTCTGCTAACAGATTGACGCTGCGCAGCGTGTCCACTAGCGGCAGCAGCCCCCGATCGTCCGGCCCTTCGCTGGAAAACAGGATGATCCCTTCAGGCGAGGCGATACGGATTTCACCCAGATGCGTGCGATCGACCAGTGTGGCCAGCGCACCCTCTATGGCATCCGAGCTCCAGCCGGCAGCATCGACGGCTTCAACAAAATGGTCCAGTATGGTCCCCATCACCCTCATATGAGCGCCCAGGGCGCCCTCGATGACTCCCGATACGTCGGCGCGCCGCCGGGCATGCTCCTGGCGGAGAAGCTCCTCGTTGCCAAAGGCCAGCTCGTTGCCAACCTGAACGATCCGGTTGTAATCCGCGCCGTTGACCGCCACGTACTTGTAAGTGTTACGATCAATTTCGCGCACCTGTACGGGCTGTGTCACTACCGCAAACGAGTCGGGGGGCACGTTCAGGAGCGGATAGAATTTGGATGCCTGCGGCTGCACTGAAGGGTCGGGATCAAACCCGAACGGTACCAGCTCACCCTCGCTGTCGCGGACATTGGTCAGGTAGGAAAATGCCTGCCGGTCGGTGATCCAGAACTCATCCAGCACGGTTTCTTCCGCGATGGACGTAAGGATGTCGATGACGCTGGAAGTGTCGTATCCAGCGTCTTCCGCTGCTCGCACCAGGAAGGCCGCGCTGGCCGCCTGCGCGATCATCGGATCATTTAGGACGATGTCAACCGTCCGAGCAATGTTACCAATAGAGATTTCGCCAATCTCCGCGTAGGAGTTGGCGATCAGTTCGGCTAGGCGTTCCGCACCTTGACTGGTCTGGGCCTGGTGTGATCGGGAAGAGTTGAGCAGCAGCGTGACGGTGATCGACAGCACCGTCAGGATAAGCAGCCCGGCATTGGCGAGAAAAATACGCGGAGCCAACCGACCCCGAAAGGAAAATCTGGAGCGCTGTGACTTAGAATCTGGTGTGTCTTGCATTGCACGAGTCGAAAGCTGTTTCTTGTCTCCCGAATCCTGTGTTACAAGCTCGCCTCTATTGTCGTCAGACATATCCGAGTTGGTATTCAGCCTGAGGCCACCAAAGAACAGCGTACTGACCTGTCCGAAACGAGGACCGGAATGCTGCAGCCATCATGAGGCTGCTCAGGTATGATCCGAACCATCAGCCACACGCATCCCAGCGCTGTATTGATTGCCGCATCGCAAGTCAAACGCTACCCAATGGATCCGTGACACTGAAGATGCGAACACCATCAGCGCCATAGCATGTCGGGTGCTGGCAGAATCTGTACTGCCTGCAGTCCGCAAAAGATACGCAACACTTCTGCCATAGGAAGCGGTTTCCGCAGGCAATATTGTAAGGTCCGGTGAATTTGTCGGTTTTCTTTTATACGCGACCGAGTGCGCCGCATGCCAGCGCCTGCATACGCTAGAAGGATGGTCAAATGCCAACGGCCAGCCCCACTGACTACAGGGACCTGCGCCGCTTATTAAGGTACGCCAACAGTGCCGCGCCATAATGCGCACCGGTGTCGAGCTCGACAAAATCAATGTTGTGCTCCAGGCAGCGCCGGCGAAACTGCTCACTGTCCGCCTGAACGGCACGTGTATACGGCCGGCGCATCTGCGCAGGGTGAAGTGACAGCTCTTCCCGGGTCTCCATGTCGCGCAGCACCATGGGTATATCGTCAAAGGCAAATTCGCGCTCGGTAGCATCTTCTAGGATGCGAAACACCAGCACTTCGTGGTTGCAATGCCTTAGGTGGCGCAATGCGCGCATCACGGTATCCTGCGAACCTACGTTGTCGAACAGGTCGGTGATGACCACTACGAACGAACGCCTACCAATACGCTCGGCAACTTCGTGAAGTGCGGCGCCGGTATCCGTACGCCTTCCTTCGTGCGCAAGCCTTGACAGCTGATCCAGACGCAGAAGAATCTGCCGCAGATTCTGCGCTGTGGCCCTGGGCCGCATCATGGTATGCACACGGTCGTCAAACGCTACAAGGCTTGTGGCGTCACGCTGCTTGACCATCAGAAAGTGCAACGCTGCGGCCAAGTATGCGCCGTATTCCAGCTTTGTCAGCGCAGCGGCGTGCCGGTAGCGCATCGACGGGGACGTGTCAAGCACTACATAATGGCGCAGATTGGTCTCCTCTTCAAACTGTTTGACGTAGTGGCGGTCCGTCTTGCCAAACACCTTCCAGTCCACGCGACGCAGCTCATCGCCCGGGTTGTACGGGCGATGCTCTGCAAACTCAACCGAAAAGCCGTGGTACGGGCTCTTGTGCAGACCGGTGATGAACCCTTCCACCATAAGGCGCGCCCGGAGCTCCATGTTGCTCAGGCGCGACACCATGACCGGATCCAAGTACTGAAGCGGACTTTTTTGAGCGCGGCTCACAGACTGGCGGCGTTAAGAGTGGAAGGGGCAAGGGCGCGGCTGGTGGTGGGCGAAAGGAGGAACCCTTTGCCGTGTGCCCGCCTGCAACCAGCGCGCGTGAAACGGTTCCCGCATCGGCTTGATGCTCGGCCCTCCAGGTTGCAGAATGCCGTAAATTGGCGGCGCGGCTGCAGACTGGCATATTCGGAGTTTCGGATACCAGCTGACAGCAGTGCTGACCTGCAATACGGCATCGAATCGAATACGCAAGCCAGCGTATGTGTACAGGTCCCCATCCAGATTTGTTTGTTAAGGCTAGGCTGATGGACGAAGACGATCTGGAGCGCACACTCCAGCGGATGGCGCGGCAGATCGTGGAGCTGATGGATCCCGACGATCAGTCCGGCAGGCAGTTTGCGCTGGTAGGCATGCAGACGCGCGGCGTTCATCTCGCGCAGAGGCTGAAAACCATCATCGGGGATGTGGACGACGTCGACCTTGCTCTTGGCGTGCTGGATGTTACCATGTACCGAGACGACGTGCGCCAACGGCTTCGACAACGCGTGGTGCGAGCCACCCGTATCCCATTTGACGTGACTGGCAGGCATCTCGTGCTAATCGATGATGTCGTCTACACCGGGCGCACCGTTCGTGCGGCAATGGATGCGCTCATGGATATCGGGCGCCCCGCATCCATCCGGCTGCTGACATTGGTGGATCGCGGGTTGCGGGAGCTCCCCATACGGGCCGACTTTATCGGACGAACCGTGCCTACCATCGCCGGGGAAGAGATTCGTGTGCGCCTGAGCGAGTGTGACAGCCAAGAGGGAGTATGGCTCGTCGAGCGGCGTGCAGTCACTCCGACGCCGTGAGTCGGATGCCCGCGACCCAGCAGGAAACCGCCACGCAGTGGCCGCACCGCCACCTGTTGGGACTGGCCGGGTGCAATGCCGCTGAGGTGTCATTGATTCTAGAAACGGCGAAAGAGTTTCGTGCCGTGCTGGAGCGGCCGATACGGCGCGTGCCTACGCTGCGCGGAATCACAATTTGCAACCTTTTCTTTGAGCCTTCCACACGTACGCGCCTATCGTTTGAGCTAGCCGAAAAGCGACTCTCGGCCGATATAGTGAACTTCTCTTCGAAGGGTTCCTCTGTAAGCAAAGGAGAATCACTGCTCGACACCGCCCGCAACATAGAGGCAATGAAGGTGGATATGGTGGTGGTCCGCCACCGGTCGCCCGGTGTGCCTCACTTCTTAGGCCGATCCACCAGAGCACAAATCATCAACGCGGGTGATGGGCAACATGAACATCCGACGCAGGCGCTCCTGGACCTCTTTACGCTGTACGAGCATCACAGGGACCTCAGAGGGCTTCGAATTGCCATCGTGGGTGACATCGTGCACAGCCGCGTGGCACGGTCCAACATTCTGGGTCTTAGGATGCTGGGTGCGCATGTCACGGTCTGCGGCCCGCCAACCCTATTGCCGCATAGGGCGGATGCGTTGGGCGTGCGGGTTACGCACCGCCTGGACGAAGCGCTAGAAGGCTGCGATGTGGTGATGGCGCTTCGCATGCAGCTCGAGCGTCAGAATTTGAGCCTAATCCCATCGATTCGGGAGTACCACGCGCTATATGGTATCAGGCCGGACCATCTGCGCCGCAATGTAGACATGCTTGTGATGCACCCGGGGCCAGTCAATCGGGGTGTAGAGCTCGCCAGCGAAGTTGTGGATCACGAGCGCAGCATCATTTTGGATCAGGTCACCAACGGCGTAGCCGTGCGGATGGCCGTGCTGTACCTGTTGGCTACCGCAGAGCAGCGTGGGTGGTAGCCAGCCTAGTGAGTGATTCGCCCGGGCATGCGCCCTGCCACGGGTGGTCAGGACAACAAATCACCCAGCGGTGCACACACCGCGGACCCTTGGTGCACTGGGCCCGAGCCGTCCCGCAGCGAGCCGCTGGATGTTCCAGAAAGCACAGCCTGGACCTCTGCCACGATGCTGAGCGCAACCTCCTGCGGGGATTCCCCGCCAATGTCCAGCCCTACGGGCCCGTAGATGCGCCGCGCCGCGGCAGTGTCGGAAAGCATTGCAGCCGGCAGCATCTGGGCTACGCGGGCACGCGGCCCCAGTACTCCGACGTATGGGATTCGACTCTCGATGAGCGTCTGCGCCAATATCGTGTCTCGCGTCAGGTTGTGATTCATGACTACGGCTGCACTTCTGGTATCTGGCTCCACATGCTGCAGGACCTGATCTGGATGCATCAGAAAGAGATATGCATCCGCTCCCGGTACCATCATTTCAAGCGTCCGAGGAGCTTTCCCAGCGGCAACGGTGACACGCCACCCAACTGCTTTAGCGATAGTCACTAGGGGTGCGACATCTGGGCCTGACCCGAAGATGTAGAGCTGTACCGGAGGCCGCACCAGCTCAAAAAACACCTCGGCACTGCCCTCGGCGAACTCCAGGACTGCCTCGTGTGGACGGCCTTGAGCGAAGGTCTGACGCACTTCCTGCCTCACGTCGAGCGTCGACGGCCAATCCTCACTCGTGTATCCGGGCCCGCTCACGCGCCACAGCTGCCTCGCACCCAACAGGGGCGGATGCGCCTGGCACCCGATCAGGTGCGCTACTACCACCCCTTCGCGTTGATGCAACGGCGAAAAGAGGATATCCAAGCTCTTTGCGTGCGGCTCAATAAGTGCATGCACCACCCCGCTGCAGCCGGCTCCGTATCCGGTAAGGGCGTTGTCCTCGGTGAGATCATAGCGGCGCATACACACCACGCCACGCCTGAGTGCCTGCAGCGCGTGCATGGTGACTTCCCGTTCCAGACAACCGCCACTGATCATGCCAGATGCATGCCCGTCGCCATCGACGAGCATCCGGGCACCGGGCTGCCGATACGTGGAGCCCTCCTTGCGCACCAGTGTAGCCACGGCCAAGGGCGTAGCATCTTTACGCAAGCGGACAGCCAATGCCGCAAGAGTCTCCAGGCTCTTCACATCCTGCACGTGCTGCGCGGCCCTACCGGGATGGCAGGCGCGGGCCTGCCTCCAGAACACCGGGAGCGCAATGATCCTGGTACATTGTGAAATTCTTCCGAAATAGCATTGCCAGCTCGGCGGCCTGCCGGTCATACGCGGCGGTGTTCTGCCAGGTGGCACGGGGCACCATAATGCGGGCTGGCACCCCTGGACAGGCGATCGGCACCTCAAGTCCGAACAACTTGTCGCGCTTGGTTGGCACCTCTGTCAGCGCACCGTCGTGAATAGCCTTGATGATCGCGCGCGTATGCGTAAGGCTGATGCGGTCGGCCTGACCAAAGATGCCGCCGACCATGCCGGTATTGACTAGCCAGGCTCGCACATTATGGCGGTCCATCTTCTCTGCTAACAGCTCCGCATACTTGCTCGGATGCCAGACCAGGAATGCGGCACCAAAACACGCCGAAAAGGTCACCTGGGGGTCCAGGACGCCAACCTCCGTTCCGGCGACCTTAGCAGTATATCCGCTAATAAAGTGGTACATCGCTTGCTCCAGCGTCAGTCGCGCTACAGGGGGTAAGACGCCAAAAGCGTCAAACGTCAGAAAAACTATGTTTGACGGATGGCTACCCACCGCCGGTATCTTGGCGTTATCAATGAAGCTGATAGGGTAGGCAGCACGGGTGTTTTCGGTGATGCTGGTGTCGGAGTAGTCCACGTCGTGGGTTGTTTCATCAATCACCACGTTTTCTAGCACCGCGCCAAAGCGGATGGCCTTGAAGATCTCCGGCTCTCGGGTAGCAGAAAGGTGGATGGCTTTGGCGTAGCAGCCACCTTCAATGTTGAATATCCCGTGTTCGGACCAGCAGTGCTCGTCATCGCCGATAAGCCGCCGGCTCGCGCTGGCCGACAGCGTGGTTTTGCCGGTGCCAGAGAGTCCGAAAAACAGACAGACATCACCATCTCGCCCTTCGTTGGCGCTGCAGTGCATCGACAGCACGCCCTGGAGCGGCATGAGATAGTTCATCACGGTGAAGACGCCCTTCTTCATCTCCCCGGCGTACTCGGTCCCGAGGATCACCATCTCACCTATCTCAAATGAGATGTCGATGCTCGTCTTCGATGACATGGATGTCGTGTGCCAGTTTGCTGGGAATTTTCCGGCATTGAAGATCACCAGGTCTGGCGTGCCAAATTGCCGCAGCTCCTCGTCGTTTAGGCGAATCAGCATGTGGCGCATGAACAGGGCCTGGTAAGGCCGTTCGCAGATGACGCGCACCTTTAGGCGCCACCGCGGATCCCACCCGGCATATCCGTCCACAACGTAGAGGCTGGACCGCGTGTTGAGGTAGTCAATAGCACGTTCGCGGTTTATGTCGAACGTGTGCGTACCAATGGGAATGTTGACCGGCCCCCACCAGATGTGGTCATGGCTCGTGGAATGGGAGACGATATGCTTGTCTCCAGGACTGCGCCCGGTTTTCGCTCCAGACCGGATCGCCAGTGCTCCCAAGCGTGTGATGGCCGTGGCCGTATCCTTCCGCATGGCGTGCTCATACAAGACGGCAGGCACAACATTATGTCGCACATGCCGCACATGCAGGCCATATCGTTCGAGGCAAAGACTCTCAGCCATGGATCCCAGGTCAGCGGTACGGACAGGACAAGCGTGGCGGAGGCCACGCGCGATCAGGGCTGCACGTAAACGATGCAGAGCAGGGCGGATCCGACTCGGTGTCTCAATTCGCTAATAATCAATACCACCGCAGCCGGTCATTCGGGATGTGATTGCCAATGACGTCATGCGTACAGAGCCTCTATCTGGTCGCGATACCGCTCTTTCACCACACGTCGCTTCACCTTCATAGTCGGCGTAAGCTCGCCGGATTCAATCGTGAACGGCGCAGGGATGACTGCGAACTTCTTGACCTGCTCCCATATCGGTCGGGTTCGGTTGACTTCATCGACCACCTCCTGCAGCATCGTACGTACCCTGGAATCGGTGGCTGGATCGGTGACGTCGTCGACCTTGCTGCGCACCGTTGCCGGATCCACGGTGATCAGCGCAGCACAAAATTTACGGGCTGGCCCGATGACCACGGCCTGCTCCACGAGCGAACTGTTACACAGGTCCATCTCGATGGGGGTGGGGGCGATATACTTGCCAGTGGATAGCTTGAAGAGCTGCTTTTTGCGGTCGGTAATGTATAGGTGGCCATCCTCATCCATACGGCCAATGTCACCGGTGTGCAGCCAGCCATCGGCATCTATGGTTTCGGCGGTCTTTTCGGGCAGGTTGTAGTAGCCCTGCATTATGTTCGGGCCGCGCGCTAGGATTTCGCCGTCTTCTGCGATACGCACTTCCACACCCTGTATCGCGGTGCCCACCGATCCCAGCCGTATGTCGCTGGGAGTGAAGTAGGAGATCGCGGGAGAGCTTTCGGTCAGTCCGTAGCCCTGGCCGCAGATGATGCCGATTCCGTTGAAGAACGCCTGGATGTTCGGGGCGAGAGCGGCGCCTCCTGACGTGAACGCCTTTAGGTTGCCCCCGAAGTTGTCGCGGATCTTGGAATACACCAGCTTCTCGGCCAACAGATACTTCAGACCGCGCCTGCCGCGCCTAGGGTCGTGAGACTCGGCCAGCCTGAGAGCCCATCGTAGCAGGGCGCCTTTGGCGCCAGGGGTAGATACCGCGACTTGATTGAGTCCAGCGTGTACTTTTTCTAAAAGGCGCGGTACAGTGGTCATGTGTGCTGGCTTAACCGTCGCGATATCCTCCTTTATCTCCTCTGTATTTTCTACAAACCATACCGGGCAGCGCAATAACAGGTATGCTAGGCTGGCTGCACGTTCAAAGGAATGAGACAGGGGCAGGTAAGAGAGCATAGTGGCGGGAATCTCAACGGGCAGCCGATCAGCCACGGCTGTCAGGTTCGAGCCGATGTTGCCATGCGTCAGCATTACGCCCTTGGGCCTGCCCGTCGTGCCCGAAGTGTAGATGATCGTGGCCAGGTCCTCTCCGGTGAGTTCTTCGGGCGGCAAGGGATCTTGGACGCGGCCGCGCTCAATAACGTCGTTGTAGCTCAGATCCGCGAATGACCCATAAATCCCAATAACATGCTTCAGCACGGGCAGCTCGCGTACGGACGGCGGGCAGTTGCCGTAAAGGGACTCGTTGGAAACGATATATAGGCTCGCGCCCGCGTCATCGAGAATGAAGTGGATCTGCTCACCCGGCTGCGTGGTATAGATCGGCACGCTGACGGCGCCGAGGCTGAGTATGGCCTGATCTATGATCAGCCAGCGGGTGCTACTTTCGGCGTGCAGGCCCACACGATCGCCCTTGCGGATACCCAGCGCATAGAGCCCGCGAGCGAAGAGCGTCGCCTGCTTCGCGAATTCGCTGGCACTGGTCGTCACCCACTCACCATTGCGTTTGGTGGCACAGGCAATGCCGTCGTTGTTATTAAGGCCTTTGGCCACAAGCTCAGGAACGGTAGGATAGTCTGCCATAGGGGCGCGGTGCCTTGTGAAAGGTTGGGGCGTGGGGTTCTGTGGAACGGTATTGGCGTCAGCTAGGTCGGGTCCAGACCCTTTCCGGGGCTGCTTAACCGAAAGCCACTTGCCGAATTCTGCAAAAAATATACGAGCCGCGGCCAAGACCTGCCAGATTGTGAGACGACCGGCGCGCCCTGCGTCTCTTCCGCGTGCACTCGGGCAAGGCAACTTCCTCCTGACAGCCGCGTTAACTGCCAGCGCTTTTTACCATTGGCTTATGTCCATTGCACTCTCGCATGTCACGCTCGATGGTAAGGTGCAGATGGTGGATGTGTCATCTAAGCCTGATACCTGTCGCGTGGCCGAGGCGCAAGGGCGCGTAATGCTGGGTCCCGAAGCATTTGCGGCGCTCCGGGACCACACGCTAGCCAAAGGCGATGTGCTGGCGGTGTCCAGGATAGCGGGCATCATGGGCGCAAAGCGCACCGCATCGGTGATACCGCTTTGCCACCAGGTGGCCTTAAGCTCCGTGACAGTGGACTTTGACCTTTGCCAAAGGAACAGCTCCGTTACCGTTCGTGCGGCCGCCGCGTCAATCGGTCCGACCGGCGTGGAAATGGAGGCGTTGACCGCTGTCACTGTGGCATCGCTCACCATCTACGACATGTGCAAGGCGGTCTCGAAGTCCATCCGCATTGAAGATGTGCATCTGGTGGCCAAGACGGGTGGGAGCAGCGGTACATTTCGCCAGGCGTCGTAGGAACAATATTCTGCATTCTTAACATCCAACCTGTTGAGGGGAAGTAATGGAAGGAGCTTCGTTGGCTGCTATTCTCGTCATCCTGCTGATTCTTGTCGGCCTGATGATGTTGCTGTATTTCGTTCCGGTGCGCCTGTGGATTACGGCCATCTTTTCCGGTGTTCGCTTAAACCTGTTCAAGGATCTTGTTGGGATGCGTCTGCGCCGCGTGCCGCCGGATCGTATCGTTAAGCCGCTGATCACGGCCCACAAGGCGGGCATTCCGGTGGAGACGCCGAAGCTTGAAGCGCACTATCTGGCCGGTGGCAACGTGCAGCAGGTTGTTAACGCGCTGATTTCGGCAGATAAGGCAGACATAGAGCTGCCGTTTGAGCGTGCGACTGCCATCGATCTGGCTGGTCGCGATGTCTTTGAGGCGGTGCAGGTCTCCGTCAACCCGAAGGTGATTGAGACACCGCCGATATCCGCTATCGCTAAGGACGGCATTCAGCTTCGTGCAGTTGCGCGTGTCACCGTGCGCGCGAACATTGAACGGCTCATTGGCGGTGCGGGCGAGGAAACGATCATCGCACGCGTCGGAGAGGGCATCGTATCCACCATCGGTTCGAGCGAGGGGCACACTGATGTTCTGGAAAACCCAGACAACATATCCAAGACCGTGCTTGCCAAAGGTCTGGACTCTGGGACCGCCTTCGAGATTCTGTCCATCGATATAGCCGATGTGGATGTCGGTGAAAACATCGGTGCTAAGCTCCAGACGGATCAGGCCGAAGCCGATCTCCAGGTGGCTCGCGCCAAAGCTGAGGAGCGGCGGGCCGCGGCGGTGGCCAGGGAGCAGGAGATGGTTGCCACGGTGCAGGAGCAGCGGGCACGCGTGGTGGAAGCGGAAGCCATGATTCCGACGGCCATCGCGGAGGCATTCCGCAACGGGCAGCTCGGCGTGATGGACTATTACAACATCCGCAACATCCAGGCGGATACGCAGATGCGCGGCAACATTGGCGGAAGCGGCGGCAAAGATACTACTTCCCAGGTGTAGCCCGCTGGGGAGGCGAGTGTGTGGCAGTGTCTGATGTGCCGCCAGCATGTGTGGTGCTAAGCTCGATGCGCACCAAATCTATGCGGTGACTTGACGCCTTCTGTATCACGAAGCGCAGCCCATGCACCACGAAGGACTCTCTGGCGGCAGGGATAGTGCCCAGTGCTTCAAGTAGCAGTCCGGCAATGGTTTCGTAGTCGCCTGAAGGCAGGTCTAGGCCGAAACGTTCATTGAGCTCATCGATTTCGGCGCGCCCCCCTGCGAGCACCGCTTCCTTGTCGATGCGGCGCATAGTGATGTCGTCGCTATCGAACTCATCCTGGATGTCCCCGAAGAGCTCTTCTAGGAGATCTTCGCGCGTGATGAGGCCCGCTGTGCCTCCGTATTCGTCAATGACAATTCCGATAGATGTGTTGGACTCCTGAAACTCCTTGAGCAGCTGTTTGGAGGACTTTGCTTCGGGCACGAACTTGGCTGGACGGACAATCTCGCTTATTGTCTGGGGGAATCTGAACAGGTCAAGGGCGAAGGCCACGCCGACGATCGCGTCTATGTTGTTGCGGTAGACGGGGATTTTGGAGTAGCCGAACTCTATGAACTGGGCACGCAGCGCATTTACCGACGTGGATTCATCGACCGCAACGATCTCGGTGCGCGGAGTCATGGACTCCTTGACGCGCTTGTGGTGTAGCTCGAAGAGGTTACCCAGTATCAGCGATTCTTCCTGGTTGAGGTCCAAAGAACCCTCCCTGCGGCCTTCCTCAATGACCAGCTCAAACTGCCGTCGGGGAAATGGCGTGCTGCTGCTGGAGTCGGCCCGCAGCATGCGGAGCAACAGCCGCGACGACCACATGGCGAGTACTACCAGCGGCTGCAGGATGCGGTAGGCTGCCGACAAAGGAAGTGCTACCACAAACACGGCGCGCGAGGCGATACCTTGCACCAGGGTCTTGGGAAGTATCTCTCCTGCTAAGAGCACAAGCGTCCCTGCGATCAGTGACTGGGCTGCTAATGTCGCGATTTCCAGAGTCGCGCCTGCCAGACTCAGGGATTGCTGCAGCAACGTTCGGATCGGGGTTGTTAGCAACAAGGCGGCCAGGGTGGAGTAGACCACGAGCGACACATTGTTACCTACGAGCGCTGTGGTAAGGAATCGGGCGGGGTTTTCTGTGAACCGTCGCACCTGGCGCCCAACAAATCCACGCTGGCGCGCTTTAACTTCCACGCGAAGGCGGCTCGCGGCTACGAAGGCGATCTCCGAACCGGAAAAGAACGCGCTGCAGACTAGCGCTGCCACCACAATTATTATGAGTCCAGTCATCCCGTCTGGCGCCGGCAGTGCGCCTTAATCGGTCTTATCAACAGAAGGGTGAAGGCATAAGGAGGCGCGCGGTAAGGATCAATGGTTCCACAGGGTCATCGGCAGCGGTATGTAACCCGCCACGACTCACAGCGGCAGGGAAAACGGCAGCGCAGCGGCCTCCCTTTTACCTTGCCTTCCTGCGGCGTGCGCCGGATGCGGCCGCCGATGGGGTCTCTTCGGAGATGCCAAAACCCTCTAGGTCATCAAGCCCGACAAACGACCCGTCTCCGAAGGTGGACTCTATGGAACCTAGACTTGCCTCCGTCTCTTCCACATCCGCCATCAGCACATCCAGCTGCAGCGAAATCTTCTCGGGATTCTGCAGCGTCATCGACTGCTCATGGATGTAGTCCACCACATCCTCGATCGTTTCGATCTGTTCATTGATGATTTCCAGCTGCTCCTGGCCCTTCTTGAAACGGGTCAGTCGGTGCTCTAGCACCCTGAGTCGGCGGAGCTTGATGCGCCGAACCTGGTCAGAGGCATGCTCCGCCTCTTTCTTAAGCCTCGCCAAGTCACCTAGCACCTCACTTTCCCTCAATGCGGAAGTGTACCGGCTGAAGCGTTCCTGCTGATGCATCATAGACAGACATGAGCTGACCAGTCCGTCAATCTTCTTGATATGACTGTCCAGAAGTCCTTGTGACGCGTAGCTGAACTTCTGATAGTTGGCTTCAATCTTCTTCTGCCGGTCCCGAAGCCGAAAATAACGGCGCTGATTCGCGTTGTTGAGCTCAGAATACAGCTCTCGCGATGTCGGCGGTTTGGCCAAGTGTCTGGCCTGCTTGGCCTTGACAAACCTCCGAAAGCGCGGCTGCCTGGTAAGCCAGCCCATAAGGACCAGCTCCGAGGCGGCGGTGAACAGCAAAAGCGTTAGAACCAGTCCCTGGGCAGCGCCGGAAACGAGGAGTGACAGAACAAATGAGATGCCCAGTGCCGCGCAAAGATAAATCAGGTTCCAAGGGTGAAGAAAGACCTCCTTGTAGTAATTGATCTTCTTTCTACTCATATCCCTGTATCTGGCTTCATCCGTTCAAGGGCCCGCGTCATCACTTGCTCCTGCCCCGGGCATCCGCCCGATAGTCTTGGGGCAAACTTCAGTTTCATGCTCTGAGGACTCTGGCAGATCATCATAGGCGCTGCTGCCCTCCTTGGATGCCAGTTCCGCCGCCTCCAGCTGTGCTACAAGCGCGTCGGCCCGACGCAGCCGCGCGGCACGAGCATCTTCGAGCGATTCCCTCTTCTGCTCCAATGCCATGTCAAGGCGCGCCTCGCTGACCGCCGTCTCGTCTTGAAGCCTGTCCACAAACTCAGTATGCGTATCCACCATGCTCGTGAATCCCGTCACCATGGCATTTATGCGATTCTTAGCGGCAGCCTGCATAGCCCGCGCGCGCGCGGAGACCTTCAAGCCGCGCATCTTGCGCAGATGTGCCTTCTCTTCCTCAATGAACCGGCGCTTCTGTTCGGGAGTCATCCGCATTGCTTCCAAGGTGCGCGGTGAACCAATGGTTGGGGCGAGGTGCTATCGGGCACGTCTTAGAGGCGTTGGCTGCGTGCCTTGGCTGTCCAGCCCCATAGACTTCTCCGTCGGCGTGCTTTCTGGATCCACGGAGGCCGTCGGGTCGCCTAGCGTTTCCTGCTTCATCTCCATCTCAAATTGTCGCACGAGCTCATCCGCGTGCCAAGATTCCGCATCCTGCTCAAGGCGCAGCGTCTCTGTATCCACAGAATCCAAAGCCACCTCCATGCGCGCCTCATTGCGCGCGGTATCTTCCTCGATGCGAGAAATCATCTCGTCGTGCGTCTGATCAACGCCCGCCACCTCAAACTGCTCCAAGACGCCGGCCACCTTGGACTGCATCTTAGCGCGCTCGTGGGCACGCAGGGCGTGCTGGGCCTCATCGATCTTCCGCTGGCGGTCACGCATAAAGACTTCTTTGACCTGCTGCGCCTTTGCGTAGGCCTGCTTTGCCTGCTGCAGCTGCGCGGTGATCTGCTGGACCTCGGACCGCGCCTTTTCGAGCTGCAGGGCCCAATTCCGGGCCGCATCCCTGTTGCCGGAGCGGAGCGCCGCCTTGATTCTTGACGTCAGTGCCGCCTCGCGGCCCTTGGCGTGTTTCAGTGCCCGCTCAGACCGGATTTCCGCAGCCTTCACCTGAGCGATCGTCTCATTCATCTTGGGAACCTGATCGTTCAGGTCCCGGATATTTTGCTCAAGGACCAGCTTAGGATTCTCCATGGCGGAGATTGCGCCGCCGAAGATCGATCGCATCAGGCGTTTAAACCGTGCCCAAATAGCCATACTAAATACCTCAAAAAGGTTTTCTCAGTTCATCGAATATAGGCTATCACCCGGTAAGACGAACACCGTGCGTGAAAGATGCGTCATGCTGGCGACTGGCCGTCAGTTGCGGCCTGTGACTGCCATCCTGCCAAGTACAACCGGTCCATAATTACGGGTCGGTGCATTGGAGGCTCAGGTGCAAACGAATAAGCACCAACGATGGCCTGGCTAATGGCTCCGACCTCGTCAGCTTTGCGCGTGTAGAAAGATACGAGAGGCATACCCGGTTCTACGAATTCACCGGGTCGCAGGTGCAGGAACATGCCCGCATCCGGGTCTACGGCATCTTCTTTGACAGCGCGCCCTACGCCCATCCCGGTAGCGATCCACCCCAGTGCGCCCGCATCGATGTCCGCAACAAATCCGCGCGCCGTGGCGGGCGCCAAGATCACTGTCTTGGATGCTCTGCGGACGTACCTGTGCGGTTCTCTGATCACCGCTCCGTAACCACCCTGTTGCTGGGCCATCTCCGCGAACCTCTCATAAGCCTGACCGGAATCCAGCACTGCCTGAGCGCGTGCGTATCCGGCTTCGCGGCTGGGCACCAGGCGGTTGAGCCATAGCATCTCGGCGGCCAGCGCCAGCGTCACTTCCAGGACATCGGGCTCCCCTTCGCCCCTTAGGCACCGGATGCTCTCTTCCACCTCTATCCAGTTGCCGATGGCGCGCCCTAGGGGCACATCCATGGCGGTGAGCAAGGCCGTGGTGGGGACACCGCAGTCGTGGCCTATGCTGACCATAGTCTCTGCTAGGCTTCGCGCCTCTTTTTCAGTCTTCATAAAGGCGCCGCGACCGCACTTCACATCCAGCACCAGTCCATCGAGTCCCTCGGCCAGCTTCTTGCTCATGATCGAGGCGCTGATGAACGGGATGGATTCGACAGTCGCGGTGACGTCGCGTAGGGCATACAGACGCTTGTCCGCAGGAGCAATGTCGGCCGTCTGTCCGATGATGGCTACCCCGATGGCTTGCAGCTGCGCGTGAAGCTCTTCAATCGTGAGGTCCGTCCGCACACCCGGAATGGCTTCCATCTTGTCACGAGTGCCGCCGGTATGACCCAGACCCCGACCGGAAATCATGGGCACTATGAGCCCGCAGCAAGCCACCAAGGGGGCCAGGATCAAAGAGATCTTATCGCCTACGCCGCCCGTGGAATGCTTGTCTATCTTCGGGCCCGGGATGTCAGAGAAGTTCAGCATGGTTCCAGAACGAAGCATGCTAAACGTCAGGGCACTGGTCTCTGCAGCGGTCATACCGCGACAGAAAGCGGCCATCAGAAATGCGCTGGCCTGGTAGTCCGGTATCTCGTCATTGGAGTAAGCCTGGACGAATTCCCTGATCTGATCTCTTGAAAGGGCCTTACCGTCGCGCTTAGCCGCAATGAGCTGAACTATGTCCGCCATACTTGATCAGCCGGGGGAGCAGGCGACGACCCGAAGGTGCGGACGGACGACCGTCCTGGCGGCGCTGCTTCGCCCATTAAGGACGCCGATGCTCCGCAGTGGCCAGAGCCCAAGCCACTCAGGCTACGGCCGTGCTGCTTTTCGTTTCCCGTAGCGTCGATGGAATTTCTCTACGCGGCCTGCGGTGTCGACATATTGCCTGCGCCCGGTGTAGAACGGGTGGTTGGTGCTGTCTACCTCAGACGCGAAGAAGTCTGTCTTCATGGTGGACCGTGTCTGAAACTCCGTGCCGTCAGCCAGTCGGACGGTGATTAGCTCGTATTTCGGGTGAAGTCCTTTCTTCATCGGCTCTGCCCGCTAGGGTTGGTCAAACTAGTGATACTGTCCGTGACGGCGCGAGGTTTCTGTGGCGTAGCATGATGGCCGCCAGCATGAGCCACGCCCGTTTGCGCGCGGTTCATGCTGGCTTCAGTGATGCTTCTATTCGCGCTATATCGTCTCGAAGGACGGCGGCGCGTTCGTAGTCCATAACTTCGGCGGCCTGGAGCATTTCGGTGTGCATCTGTGCCATAAGGCGCTTGCGCTCGTCGACTGAGAGTGTTCGGACCAGCGGATCCAGGCGGGCGGCCTGATCCAGGGCTACGTCGTCGGGGTGCCGTGTCTTTGCGATCGAGTCTTTTTTCTCTTCAGCGATGACGGTGCCGCGGCGGATAGCCTCTGCATCTTTGGATACCGTGCGTGGCGTGATGCCGTGCTGCTCATTATAGGCGATCTGCCGTTCACGCCGTCGGCGGGTTTCATCCATCATGCGCTGCATGGATCCGGTGACGCGGTCGGCGTACAGGACGATTTGGCTGTTCGCATTGCGGGCAGCGCGCCCTGCGGTCTGTATTAGCGACCGATCGCTGCGCAAAAACCCCTCCTTATCGGCGTCAATGATGGCTACCAGGGACACCTCCGGCAGGTCGAGGCCTTCGCGCAGCAGGTTGACCCCTACCAGGACGTCAAATACTCCGAGCCGCAGTTCGCGCAGCAACTCCACACGTGCTAGCGCATCAATGTCGGAGTGGAGGTAGCGCACTTTGATGCTGTAGGAATGCAGGTAGTCCGCAAGGTCCTCTGCCATTCGCTTGGTCAGCGTCGTGACGAGCGCGCGCTCGCCTCGCGTGATTACCGCGCGCAGCTCTGCTATAAGATCATCAATTTGGTTTGCACTCTTGCGCACACTGACCTGGGGATCTAGGATGCCCGTGGGTCGGATAACCTGCTCCACGAAGGCGCCGCCCGACTTCAGCAGCTCATAGTCTCCTGGTGTGGCACTCACATAAATCGTCTGGCGCTGGCGCGCTTCAAACTCCTCAAACTTCATGGGACGATTGTCCAATGCTGAAGGTAGCCTGAAGCCGTGTTCCACCAAAACGACCTTGCGGGCCCGGTCGCCATTGTACATGGCCCGGACCTGTGGAATGGTAGCATGACTTTCGTCAACGACCAGCAGGAAGTCGTCTGGAAAGTAGTCCATCAGGCACCAGGGCCGCTGACCTTCTGGTAGTCCGCTAAGGTGCCGACTGTAGTTTTCCACGCCTGAGCAGTACCCCAGTTCTTTGAGCATCTCGATATCGAAGCGCGTTCGGCGCTCCAGACGGGCCGCCTCGAGCATGCGCCCTTCGGAACGTAACATGGCTAGGCGCCACCGCAGCTCCTCCTCGATAGACTCCAGCGCTCTGGCGATCTGATCTTCCGGGGTTACGAATATTTTCGCAGGGTACACCGTCAGAAGCGACTCGCTGCGCAGGACGCGGCCCTCTTGAGGGTCGATCGCCTGGCAGGCTTCCACCTCATCACCCCAGAATGTGATGCGATAGGCGCAGTCCTCCAGGTAGGCCGGAAACACATCCACCACGTCTCCTCGCACCCTGAACGTGCCGGGCAGAAAGTCCGTTTCCTGACGACGGTAAAAGATGCCCACCAGGCTGGCCAGCAACTCGTTGCGGCCGATGCGTTGCTCTGGCGCTACCTGCACGATCTGGGACTTATATTCCTCAGGCGATCCCAAGCCGAAAATGCAGGATACGCTGGCGACCACAATGACGTCGCTGCGGCCGGAAACCAGCGCGCTCGTGGCGCGAAGCCGCAGCCGGTCAATCCTGTCGTTGATGGAGAGGTCTTTCTCGATATAGGTATCGCTACTGACGATATAGGCTTCGGGCTGGTAATAGTCGTAGTACGAGATGAAGAACTCTACGGCGTTGTCTGGAAAGAACTGCTTGAATTCGGCATACAGCTGCGCGGCTAGCGTCTTGTTGTGACTCATGACCAGGGTGGGCTTACCGACGTTACGAATGACGTTGCTTACCGTGAATGTCTTGCCTGATCCTGTCACGCCAAGCAGTGTTTGGTGCGCATCGCCGCGCTGGATGCCGCGCGTCAGATCAGCGATGGCACGCGGCTGATCCCCGACGGGTTCGAATGGTGCCACCAGGCGATAGTCTTGGGCGCTGGGTGACTGCACGTTGGGCAACTGAGCCATACTTGCAATTGTCGAGCATCATGGCACCCGCGGATGCTTGGGCGCGCGAACTGTCCAGACCCGGGGTGCTCTCTGCATTGTGGCCACAAGGATCCTATGCGCGCAGCGGGCGTACGATCGCGCGGCCATCCACTATCACAGCAAGATAGCGTCGCGGCGCTGACCGCTGCCGGCGCAGGACACGAAGCCATGCCTACAAGAACGCCGCTGCCACTGCTTTGGATCGCTGCGCTGTTTATTCCAGCTGGAGCTTGGGCGCAGACGATGCAGTGGGAGGACTTCGAGCCCAAGTCCACGCTGGTGGTGCCAGAGCATCCTCTTACAGCGGCGAAATACACGTTCGTTGATGTCCATGGCCATCAGCGGCAGATGGGATCGGCCACGGAAGACTATATCAGAGGCGTCGTTGCCGCCATGGACTCCATGAATATGGGAGTGATGGTCAATCTGAGCGGAGGCAGTGGCGCGTCGCTGGCCGATGCCGTAGCGAATACGGAAGCAGTAGCTCCGGGCCGCATTGTCCACTTTGCCAATGTGGATTTCAGCCGCGTCAGCGAGCTGGACTTCGGAGCGTCAGTATCGGCGCAGTTGGCCGAAGATGTGGCCAACGGGGCGCGTGGCCTCAAGATTTTCAAGAATTTGGGTATGTACGTCACCGACGACACCGGTGCTCGTGTGCCCACCGATGATTCGAGGCTGGACCCCATCTGGGCCAAGGCGGGCGAGCTTGGAATCCCGGTGCTGATTCATACCGCGGATCCGGCACAGTTTTGGCTGCCCCATGATCGTTACAATGAGCGGTGGTTTGAGCTGAAGGAACGGCCGCGAAGGAAGCGCCCTCCAGAGCCCACATGGGAAGCGCTCATGGAGGAGCAGTGGAACGTGTTTCGCAAGCATCCAGAAACCACGTTTATCAACGCGCATCTGGGTTGGTTGGGCAACGACCTGGAGCGCCTGGGAGAGCTGATGGAAGAGTTTCCGAACATGGTTACGGAGCTGGGCGCGGTCGTGGCCGAGCTCGGGCGCCAGCCGCACACCGCGCGGGATTGGATGATCCGATACCAGGACCGCGTCATGATGGGCAAGGATTCCTGGAATCCTGAAGAGTACTTCACGTATTTCCGCGTATTTGAGACGGCGGACGAGTTCTTCCCTTACTACCGCAAGCGTCATGCGTGGTGGACGATGTACGGACTGAACCTGCCCGATGAAGTGCTGCATAAAGTCTATTACAAGAATGCGTTGCGCATCATCTCTGGTTTGGAGACGTCTTTGTTCCCAGAGGACTGGGACTTGGATGTCACCGAGGCACCTGAGCGGCGGCTAAGCCCGATGCAGCTGGCCAGGACGCGCGTCGGGGACGCGTATGTAAAGGTCCACTACGGCTCACCTAGGCGGCGCGGAAGAGTCATCTTCGGCGAGCTAGTTCCCTACGGCGAGCTGTGGCGGACCGCCGCCAATGAGGCTTCAGAGATTACCTTCACGGCGCCGGTCCTGCTCAATGGCGAGCGCGTGGAAGCCGGCACGTATGCGCTGTTTTCTATTCCCGGCCAACAGACGTGGACGATCATCCTGAACAGCGTGCTTGGCCAGAATGGTATCGGCGGCTATTCAGAAGCGTCCGATGTGCTGCGTGTGGAGGTGGAGGCCATGGAGGTGGATGGAATTCATGAGGCGTTTACGATTGCATTTGAATCGGTGGATGGCGGCTCGATGATGGCGTTGATCTGGGAGCGCACGAAGGTTCAGATACCGATCATAGCACCGTAGCGTTGGTACAGCAAACAGGCACGACCTAATCCTTGGCGATGACTTTGAAATCACGTTTCTTGCTCGCATGCGTCGGCATGGCGTTCCTGGTGACCAGCACGCTGGCACAGGTGCCGTTCGCTTTCACTCCCGTCCAGCTTGACCTGCAGGATGTCGATTTCGGCAGGATGGCGTACGCGGATGTAGATGGTGACGGGACGATGGACATCCTGACCCTAGGCAACACGGCAGCCCTCATCCCACATGTATCTGTTGGTTATGTGGCTATTGGCGGGGATATCGTTCCCATCTCGCAAGCCAATGACAACCCGAAGCAGGAATTTGTGCGGGTCAACCTGCCTGGTGGCGGGTTTTGGAGTGGCGATGCCCGGTGGCTGGACTTCAACCTGGACGGATATCTGGACGTCATCATATCGGGTACCACACACACGGCTGCCCCCTTTGAGATTCGTCCGTTCGAGGGCAACCTGCGCATGTTCAGGGGCACATCGTCGGGCACATACGAGGAGGTCAATACGCAGCTGCCGGGCGTATATGCAGGGTCGGTAGTGCCGGGAGACTACGACAACGACGGGGACGAGGATCTATTGGTTTCGGGGCTGCTCAACCCGTCCACGCCTTTTTCGAGGCTGTACAGCAACAGTAACGGGAACTTCATTCGCCAGAATACGCGCATCACCGCGTTAGCCTTGGGCACATCGGAGTGGGTGGATTACGATGGAGACGGAGACTTGGATCTTTTTCATTCAGGGATCGGTGCGAGCAATGATGTGCACACCCTGCTCTACAATAATGATGGTACGGGTCGCCTGACGGCCCAGGACCATCCCTTCCCAGACGTGTTCTTCGGCAGTACGGCGTGGGGAGATTACGACGCGGATGGGGACTTAGATGTGGCCATCACTGGCGCTACGCTGGACTATGTGAACCTTCTGAGACCGACATCGGCAGTGTTTCGCAACAATGGCGGCGGCAACTTTGTGGTTGAGCAAAAGGCATTGATTCCCGATTTATTCAATGGCGCTCTTGACTGGGCCGATTACGACAATGACGGAGATATCGATCTGATGATTTCCGGAGCTACGGATATGTCCAGTGGCCGCTTAGCTCGCATCTTCCGACAAGAAAACGGTTACCTCATTGACCGTATATGGCTGCCAGCCGTGTCTGGCGGGTCGGGGATCTGGGGCGACTTTGACGGGAATGATGTGGTGGACCTCCTCCTAACCGGAAGCAACCGGAGCGGGCAGCCGCTGTCTCGTCTATACCGCAATGAGATACGTGCTTCGAATACACGCCCCAATCCGCCGAGTGGACTTAATGCACAGGTATCGTCGGGAAGCGTTGTGCTGTCTTGGGACCCGGCCGACGATGTACAGACGGCGACAGAGGCACTGATGTATAATCTGCGCATCGGTACACAGTCCGGGATGGGCAATGTTATGCCAGCGTATGCGGATCCATCGACCGGGGTTCGCCGAATGCCGGGTCCAGGCAACGTGTGGCAGGTCCGTAGGCGCACTGTCCGCTTATCGCCAGGCACCTATTTCTGGAGTGTCCAGTCGGTAGACCAGGCCTATGCTGGATCTGAGTTTGCAGAAGAACAGTCGTTTACTATTTCCAGCGCTCCGGGATTGGCCACAGCCTCCGAAGAAGCGCAGCGCCTGGAAACCGAAATGGGGTCGGTGTTTCCCAACCCCTTCCGGGAGGTGGCGACGGTAACCTATTCACTTCGCGAGTCTGGGCGTGTCGATGTGGCGGTATACAACGCGTTGGGGCAGCGTGTGCGGGTGCTTGTCACAGAGTACCGGGCGGCTGGGAGTCACCGCGTCACTTGGGAGGGTACCGATGAGAATGGTGCCCGTCTGGCCGCGGGCGTCTATTTCGTGCGTATGAACGCGGGGGGCCACGAGCACTTTCAGCGCCTGGTACTGGTTCGCTAGGCGGGCAAGGCTTGAAACGGTTTTTCAATCTGAACCACCATCGACAGACGTTATGAGGTCATCACTTTGCTGCATCCTGTTGGTCTGTGCAGTTACAGGCGCGTTGGCACAGGATCCGCCGCCGATGCCGTCCGTGCAGGAGATCCTGCTTACCGATGTGCTACCTGTGCGCTTTGGTGATGTGGCTATGGGGGACTACGACAATGACCGAGACCTCGATATGCTGCTTACGGGGGCAAGGGGGCAAGCGAGCGGGCCGAATCCGACGACGGTTCTTTACCGGATGCTGAATGATACCACGCTACTGGTGACGATCGATGATCAGATTGTTGAGGTGGATGCGGTGCATGTGGAGCCTTCCTCGGCCGTTAGCCTTCCGGGGCTGTGGAAGAGCAGCGCTGCGTGGGGAGACTTTGACAATGACGGTAATCTGGATCTGGCGCTGATGGGCGTTCGCAGGGAAGGTGACATCGTTACCACCATTTACCAGCAGACTGGCCGCCGCACTTTTGTGCCCCGCTACGAGGCGCAGGAGCCGGTGCATTCCGGGGATCTGGTCTGGGGTGACCTGGACCACGATGGTGACCTAGACCTCCTTGTGTGCGGCATGGATGAGGACAATCAGCCGTCTACCACTTACTACCGCAACCTATTACGGGAAGGTGGCGGGTTTGCGGTCGCGAACAGCGGATTAGATGATGCGGCTTGGTGCACGATAGATCTGGCGGACTATGAGCTAGACGGGGACATGGATGTCCTGTTGACGGGTATGGATGATGATGGCGGCACCTTCACGCGTATATATCAAAACAACAGCTACGGTCAGTTTTCCCGTCTGGCCCAGAGCTTTGAGAACTTCCTGTTCGCATCGGTGGCCTGGGGCGATATTGATTCCGATGGCTACATGGATTTTCTGAACACAGGTGCGCTCATTTCGCCGCTGTTTTTCGGCTCTGGGTTGGAGTATTACCGCTACGACACGACGGATGTGAAGTTTGAGCGCGTTACGCATCGCATCAAGGGTTTGTACCCAACGGATCCGGTGACCGGAAGGTATTTTGGACAGATTTCGCAGGGTGACATCAACAACGACGGGTACCAGGACTTTGTGATTACTGGTGCTATCTCGCCGGTAAGCACGATCTCGACCCAGTTGTACTTGAGCGACGGGACTGGCACATTCATGGTCAAGTCACGTGATGATCAATTCAAGGGAGGCTATCGCGGTCGGGCAGTTATAGCGGACTACGATTTGGATCGCGATCTGGATTTGGTGGTGTTTGGAGAGACCCCCAATCTGCTGGAGGATGGGACCAGGATCCGCATCCTTCGTAACAACATCATTACCAGCAAGTTGGCACCTATACCGCCCGATGCGACCGATGCCAACGTGCGTGGTAGCAGCGTGGAATTCACCTGGTCTCCCGGCCTAGATCGGCAGACCCCCATTAACGCGTTGACGCACAACATTCGAATCGGCACGTCACCGGGTGCGTCGGACATCTTGTCTGCCATGGCCAACCCGAACAATGGAAAACGGCAAATCAGTGCCCCTGGCAATGTTGGTACCGGGCGCAAATGGGTGATCAGGAATCTGGAGCCAGGGACTTACTATTGGTCTATCCAGGCACTGGATCATACGTACTCTGGATCGGTCTTTTCTGAAGAGAAGACTTTTACGATCCAGTAGACTGTTGTTGCGTCCGCTCGATGGTAGGACGCTCCCCATGCCCTTGGTCGTGTCGATAGCAGGCGTAGGCGCGCCAGCGTCGACCCCGAGCCGCGTCGTGAATGGCTCAGGGAGGGTCATGCCGGTACTGCGTTTAGCATGATGCGTATCCAGCCGTCACCCTCGCGTCTCTGTGCCACACCAATGCGCGAGAATACATCGTAATTATGTTGATCGTAGGGGGCTGGGCAGCTGTGAAATGAATTGCATTCCAGCCGCGCTAATGCGGCGCGGTGCAATCGTTAGAGAGATGCGACGAGCTTTTCCAGAGGCAGTGCCGAGAGATTGAGCGTCCAAAGATGGTTTCGTGTGCTGTATTTGTGATTCTCGCGGCGGCTGCCAGACAGGCCGGGCTTATGGGGTTGTAACGGTGCGCCGGGCTTTGCATCCACAGGCGGATCACCTCGTTCGCCAGCATGTCTACCGTTTTCCACGGGAAGCGGTAACGCTGAATGCCATCGGCTTCATCCGCCACGGAGTATGCCCTGTAGCGGAGCGTCAGGAAGAGGTTGTCCCCAATTCTCAACAGCATGGTAGTCTAGTTTGAGGCTTTTACACCCAATCCTACTTTGTACGTTCGATCTGTGGTCAGACTTCCTCCAGACTCGATGTGGCCGAAATAGGCGTGATGCGCCATGTCTGCGCTGTATGCCCGGGCCATTTTCCCAATGTCATCCGCCCACATCAGTGTGCTGATGCCCGCCCTACGACGCACATGGTTGATCCGATGCACTTATGGTATGACTCAGTTGGAGTGTATCCAATGGCGGCGCTCCGGCGACAACTTCCAGGGCCATTTCGGTGCTTTTTAGCAGGGTGTCTGGCACACCATTCCTTGCACTATTGCCAATGCACCCTGCCCACGCAGCAAGGCAAAGCAGGACGGCCGGCCAATGCATCGTATCCGTCCGAAAGTCTGCATCTTAACTGGGTGATCTTGTTGCGCGACCTTGTGGGAGTTTTTATCCACCAATCCGGGAGATCGGTTCATTGCAACGGGAGTCAGGGGCACATAAGAGGTGATGTTTCCGTTGGTCGCGTGCTATTTGCGTAGCAGCAGGGGTCCAGACGCATTTTGCCAGGAGCATGACATAACGCGTAGTCAGCTGATGTACTGGCGCCGCAAGTACGCGGCATCTTCGGATGAGGTGGTGGGCGACACGTTTGTGAAGGTTTCTTCGCCTGTTCGGCGTGACGGGGGAGCGTTGATGGAGTTGCAGTTTCCGGGCGGCGCCTGTTTGCGTGTATTTTCGGCGGTGCCGCCGGCGTTTCTTTCGGCGTTGATTAATGGTGAGGGTGGCCGCTCATGTTAGCGCTGGGTTCTTCTCACCACTTTTACCTGCGCCGCGGGCCGACGGACATGCGGAAGGGTTTTAACGGGTTATGCGGTCTGGTTCGTTCCGGTATGAAGCGGGATCCGTTATCGGGAGATATCTATGTTTTCATCAACCGCCGTCGGACACATATCAAGTAGTGAGTGTCATATTGCGAAGTATGGGTTTATGCTGTCTTGGCGTTCTTTGGTGGTTCCTCTGCGTCCTCGGCGACGGCTTTGCACATGCTAAAGTAGTGTTTTCCCAATCGGATTTGGTACCGTTCGATCCTGCGCCCTTTGCTTGCGCGAGCATAGACGTCGTGCCTCGGAATCTGCAGTTTGGCTGCCGTTTCGGCTGTGGTGACGTAGCCCTTTTCACGAATTGTGGCGCGTTGGCGGTCGATTGGGCAGGCAGCGGGGGATGTTCAATTGCCTTCGAATCTTTGCTACACGGGACTGGAAGAATGGGTCGCCCTTGGAGTGCCGGTAGCCTTGCCGATTGAGTTCTTCGGCGGCGTGACCATCATGGAATCCTGCCTTGAGCAGCGCTTCAAGTTTGACCCGAGCTTCATTTGATATGCCACGCCGTCGGGCGTCGGACCCAGTTTTGGGCAATGTTACTGGTGGCAGGGTGTGGGTTTGTCCTCCCCGCAGGCGCAAGTCGACCCGTACCGTGTAGTCGTCGCGGATCAAGGTTACATCCTCAATGAGCAGCGCTAGGAGGCGTTTGCGCTCTGCGTTTGAGGTTGCCGGTGTATCCCAGACCAGTGTGAAGTCGTTGGTCAGCTCGAGGATGCGCGCATCCATGCTGTGGTCAAGGAGGCCTTCGTAGTGCGCGCGGCGCTCTTGTCGTTCTCGTGTGGCTTCATTAAGAGCGGTCAAAGCCTCGTTCCAGTCGGCTTCCAATGAAGCGGCCACGAGGCGATTCTTGGGATCGACCTCCATATACCGACTCCGGGCGAGTGCAGCCTGGTAGTGCAGCGCCTCGATCCGCTGGGCCTGCTGGCGATCGGCTGCGGCAAAGTCGGCCCAGACCTGTTCGCGGACCGCCAGCGTCAGCGCCAGGTTCTCGCGATTGACGGCAGCCAAAAGGAAACGGCTGACCGCCGCATCAATGGCCTCGCCCCTTGTGCTCAGACAGGTCCGGTCGTAGTGGCGGTGGATGTCATCGTGGCAGGTGTAGTACGACAGCCGCCGTCCGTTGTATTTGCCGTACTTGACACGCATCCAGATGCCGCAATGGCCGCAAAGGACGCGGGACTGGAGCAGGGTCGGTCCTGCGCGCGGGGGCTTTTGACGTGCCTTGAGTAGTTTGATGTTGGACCGGAACGGGTCCAACGTCTCCTGATTGTGGAGGTATTCCTCCCAGTCAATGTAGCCAACGTGGGCCTCTCGAATGCACACCAGCCACGCCTACATGGGGCGGCTGATATACTTGATGGCCCCGTCTGGTCGCAGCTGCGTGCGCCAGCGTCCGTACGCGTAGCAGCCAGCGTAGCGGGGACTGCGGAGTATGCGCCGTATCTGGGCAATATGAGGCTGGTTCCAATGCAACGTGCCCCGCGGATAAGGCCTTTGGGTCGGCACGCGTAGTCCCTTTATCTGCAACCATTTGGTGGTTTGCGTAATCGAGCCCTGACTGCGAAAGGTCGCAAATATCGGTTTGATGGCCTCGACAATCGATTCATCGGGATCCAGCACGACCGCTTTATCGTCGGTGTAGACGAACCCGATCGGTAGCCGCAGGGCGAGCTCTCCGTGGAGGGCCTTGTTGAGCCGGCCGCCCTGCAGGCGATCCTTGATGCCCTGCAGTTCAAACTCGCTGATGGCACCCTTGAGGTCCAATAGCAGCCGGTCGTTGGACATCCAAGCCCGTAATCCCGAAAACCGTTCAAGCATACTCATGAACTCCTGCCAGTCTTCCTTTTTGTCGTCCCGCGTCCGCACGCTGACGTCGTGTCCGGCACGTATTTCCTGCCGCAGCGTTTCGAAGTCTCGGCCGCCTTCAAGTCTTACAACTGCTTCATAGGCCGCAATGGCACCCTGGAGCGAATCTAGCTCGCTCAGCGCCATACATATGGGCGGCTCCATAAGCATCTGTATCGTATGCTCTGTGCGCGACCCGAGTAGAATGCCAGCCACTGCAAACCGCTTCCCGCGAACAATCAGGCCGGTCGATTCTGGAGCTACACCCGATTTAGCCGCCCATCACACTTCGCCACCTGATGCAGCATACCAACGGAGTTTTCCTTTCCGACGTAGGCATGTGCTATTGCTACGCTCAAACAACAGATCACCGATCAGGCTGCAATCAGCTTAGATGCACAGCCGTTTGATCGGGTCGGACTAGTTGGCATTCCACTGGCACACGGTCAGGTTCTTGTCCCTATTAGTGCCGAAGTCGTGGGGCAGTCGATGGTACCAGCGACGCCTGCAGCATCAGCCACTGCTGTCCATCCACATAGCACGGCTCAGTGCCGCCCGGACTGGACTCCAGCCGGCCTTCGCAGTCCAGAAACGTCACAAATTCGGTGTCCGGTGTTCGGTTCCTCAGCCAGAACCTGCATACGTCCAAATACAGCATGTCGTCAATCAATCACGGCGCGACAGCTAATGGCGCCCAGCAGAAGGGTGACTGCCCGATGCTGTCCGTCCAACGTGTAACGCTTCAAGGCACTGTGAGCACGTGAGATGCAGACCATCGTAGGAGCTCTCCCGCCCCGAGCATCCAACGTCACGCCATGTATTGTCTGAAACCGATGATTGGCATCCTGACACATGCCAACATATAACACATGTGCAGCAGGCCGTGGGGGCTAAATGTAGCGTAGGGAGTTAAACGAGGAAACCTGAGCGGCGCTATGCCAACAGTTCGCGTTCCTGTCAAGGCCGATCTCATCCGATGGGCTCGTGAGCGCTCTGGAATAGAGTATTCCACCTTAGCGGCCAAATTCCAGCAGCTGCCGAAGTGGGAGACAGGACAGGCGCAACCTACAATCAAGCAGCTAGAAAAATTTGCTCGTGCGGTGCATGTGCCGTTTGGATTCCTGTTCCTTTCTGAACCACCAGAAGAGTCCATTCCGATTGCAGACTTTCGCTCGCTTGCCCATCGCTCGGCAGCGCGACCAAGCCCAAATCTGCTGGACATGCTTTACACGTGCCAATTACGCCAGGATTGGTACCACGATCACCTCTTATCCATCGGTGAGGGGGCTTGCCCCTTTGTAGGCAGCGCAGCAACTGCGATGCCCCACGCCGCCGTCGCAACAGCCATGCGCGAAACGTTGGGCTTCAGTCTTGCTGGTCAGCGAGGATGCCGAACGGAGGCCGATGCCATGCGGCTGCTTATTCGTCAGGCTGAAGCAGCGGGCATTCTTGTCATGGTGAGCAGCATCGTGCTAAGCAACACCCGTCGCCCTCTCAATCTCGCTGAGTTCCGAGGATTCGCGCTGGCCGATCCTGTGGCTCCACTCATTTTCATTAACGCGAGAGATTCCAAGGCGGCTCAGATGTTCACGCTTGCCCATGAACTTGCCCACATCTGGCTTGGCTCTTCAGCATTGTCAAATGTCGGTACGGCAGCACCAGGGATGACATTCCCTCCGAAGGAGGCGTGGTGCAATGCGACCGCGGCTGAGATGCTTGTGCCACTTAACGCATTGCGTGACGAACTGGAGCCCAACGAGCCGCTCCCAGATGCTCTGACCCGACTGGCACGTCTGTTCAAAGTAAGCACCTTGGTGATCTTGCGACGCCTGCTTGATGCGCAATGGATCGAGCGCAATCAGTTCGACACTGAATGGGGCCGACTGACTACGGACACGGAGGTTACCGCGAATAGACGAACTGGTGGCGGCGACTTTTATCGCACCACGCTATTGAGGGTGAGTCGACCTTTCGCTTGTGCACTCATCGTCAGCACACTCGAAGGATACACGTCTCTTTTGGACGCATGCAGAATGCTGGGCATCAAGAAGACCGAGACGTTCGATGGGCTCGCGCGCGAATGTGGGATAATGGCGTGCCAAAGTACCTGATTGACACCAACGTGTTCATCGAGGCTCAGCGTTTGCACTACGGCCTTGATTTCTGTCCTGCCTTCTGGATATGGCTGGAACAGAAGTATCGCGCCGGAATCGTAGCGAGCATCGCGGCTGTTCGCGATGAGCTGCTCGCTAAGGACGATAAACTTGCTGCGTGGGTCTGGGAAAGGGATGTTGGCTTTTTTTCTGAAAGAGGATAAAGCCATTAACGACGCTATGGAGAAGGTGGCTGAATGGGTAGAGAATTCCGATTTCTCGCAGCGAGCCAAATCAGAGTTCTTGGCGGGCGCCGACTTCCGCCTCGTCGCACATGCGCGGGCAATCGGCAGCACGGTCGTAACGCGCGAGAAATATGAACCTCACGCCCGCAAGAAAATCAAGATTCCAAATGCCTGTCGCCGTCTGGATGTGTCCTGTGCAGACCCCTTCGACATGCTCAGGCACGAGGGGGCTCGGTTCATTTTGGAATAAGTCAAGCAGGCGCCCAAATGAAGGCTGCTGCAAGGCCCAGTCGATACTTGACTGCTTAAGTTAACCCCAGATATCCGTCTCGAAGGCTAGTTCTGCTCTTTCCGACAGCCACTTGCACCGATGCTATCTGGCAGCTACCGCTGCACCACAGCTGAACACCAACAACCGCACCGCATTGACCAGGTCGGCTGCCGACTAACGGACGCCTACCGCTAAAATGCCCAAAGCACGCACCTGTTGAGTACCAACAGTGTCGTTTCCCGAGTTGGCCAATCAGGAGGACCGCAAGAGTGACGCGCCCAGCGGAAGCAAGACTTTGCGCGTCCCCGGCTTATTTCTTAAGACCGTCTTGAGCAGCGCTCTACCGCACGTCACCGGTCCGCACGAATGCGCCTCGACTACCGGATTTCCGAACGAATACGATGCATCCGCATGCTCCATGTCGGCAATCCGAAGGGCGGGCCGCGCCATCCGCTGCTCGACCGGATATTACATTACGAAGTTGTTATCAAATGGTAAAGCCGGTGTAAACGTCTCGCACCTGTCGACATTATATTGCACGATGCTATTCTACGGGACGCTGACCGTACACAGGGGCGCAAGCGTCCCTCGTATTGCTATAGCAGTCGTATGCGGGGTGCGCCGGCGTCCGTATCGGTAGCTGGCTCTGACTGTAAGTGCCAGGTACAGGGTCCGAGGCTAATACGTGTCCAGCACCCGCATGGATTTGCATACCCCGGTTGAATGCCGAAGGTCGGCTCGTGAAGATGTTCCACGCGTGCCCGTCAGGCAGAGTGTGCTCCAACAGGCGGAGTGCCGGACGGAATCGTAGAACTGGTCCGCCGAGCCATAAGCGGGGCGGCCACGGCCGACCAACCTCTGTTGCTTACCAGACATCACCGCTCTTGACCGGACCCAGCGGGAGAAGAGAATGTAAGAACATTTTCTAGTGCTCGATTATGCCTACGAACGACCCCAGAATGGCAGGCCATCCGGTGAGAAAGGCTATGTTTTGGGCGTATGCCAGCCAATGATAGGACATACGGCCAACGAAGTAGAGATGGCGCTCTGGCCCTGATGCTGCATCTAGCAACGGAGGAGGAGCAATGATGATGCAGATAGTGGTTTGAGCTCCTCTGCAGCGGTTGACATGCAAGGCGGCACGACTGCCGATGATGCTCGCGTTCACCATGTGCATGCGTCTGGTGTGGTCAGCCATGCGAGAAGGCGATCGGGGTCGTAGGCCTGATGTATGTGCACGACCTTAGTGTTATCTGGATATTTGAATCTTGGCTTATGCCAGCATACTTTGCCATAGGCGAATGCCGTCAGGAAGCTGCTGGAGGGCATACGACATGGGCGCTGACTAGGGCATAACCTTGGGTCGCCGACCATCATTTACGGACCATTACAAAGTGCTTGGCATCTCCCAGGGTGCGGGTAGGCGTGCCATCAAGCAGGCCTTCAGGAAGGCAGCAAGGAAAACCCATCCAGACGCAAATCCGGATGACCCCAAAGCCAAGGAGAAATTCCAGTTGGTCAATGAAGCTAACATGGTCTTAAGTGATCCTGTTGGGAGAGCAGCTTACGACAGGACGTACCTTGTGAATCGCGAGCAGGCCGAGCGCGCCCACAAGCGTGCCGCCGCACGTACTCGCAAAGCCAAAAAGGAAGCCGCGCGTGCTCGCAAGGCCAGGGAGGAAGCCGCGCGTACTCGCAAAGCCAAAAAGGAAGCCGCGCGTGCTCGCAAGGCCAGGGAGGAAGCCGCGCGTGCTCGCAAGGCTAGGGAGGAAGCCGCGCGTGCTCGCAAGGCTAAGGAGGAAGCCGCGCGTGCTCGCAAGGCGAGGGAGGAAGCCGCGCGTGCTCGCAAGGCCAGGGAGGAAGCCGAACGTGCTCGCAAGCGTGCTGAAGCCGCACGTATTCGCAAGGAGGCCGAGCGTCGCAGGCAGCAAGCTGCCTCAGCCACAACACAGGCTGGCGGCTCGCCGCAGGCGCGCAAATGGGCTCTGCCCACAGCCGACAACCTGACGCGACCGCAAAAGGCGGCCCTAAGAATGGCGACTGCGGCAAACACGCTGATCCTTGGCAATGCGGGCACAGGGAAAACCGTGGTGCTGGTGCACAAAGCCCTGGAGCTGGCACGCCAGAAAACTCCATTTGTATTTCTAACCTACAATATCATGCTGCGGAAAGCCATCGCCCAATTGGATGGCTTACCCAGGCCTCTTGGCATCGACCAGACGATGTCCTGGTTTTTATGGGCGTACAGTCAACTGGTGGGTGAACCCGTGCCTAGGCATAACCCCGCCCGAAGTGGCTTCCGGCCGATAAACTGGCTCCGTACCCTAGATTCACTGAAACAGACAGCTAAACGTGTAAAGCGTCAGAAGCGTCGTGAATGGATCCTCATTGATCAGGGACTGCATGTCCCCATCGAGTTCTACCAGTGCCTGCGCGTGCTTGGTTACACGAGAATCGTTGTTGCGGCTAACCTATGGCAAAGGAAGCCCAGCGTCGACACTAGTTGGCTGCAATTGCAACGTACCCTCGGAATCCACGACGATCAGGTAGCACATCTTAGAGACAACCTGCGCTGTAGCTTCGGCGTAGAGCGACTGGCACAGCACTTCCTGCCAGCACGTGACAGAAATCGCACGCTCGCGCCAAAACGCGATGGGTTCGTGCATACTCCGAAGCTGTATTCGTACACCTCTGACACCAATGCATTTGGCCAGCTCATTCGCGATATTATCGACATGGCTTTGAGCAGTCATGGCTTGCTGGTGGGTGTCCTGACTCCAAACAACCAAGTCCGCTCCAAGTATGTTGATGCGCTACAGCAGATACATGCAGAGATGGGATCGTCAGGCCTGACCATCTCCACCTATGCCTACGGCGATCGTGCGGAGACCCGCTTCGATCAAGGTGGCATCATGGTGCTGAACCAGCAGACCTGCAACGGCTTGGACTTCGATCGGGTGGTCCTGGCGGACATCAATAAGCACTGGGTGCGCAACCATGACCTTGAAGCCTTGAGGCGGCGCTTCTACAAGATGATCACTCGTGCGCGCAAGACCGTGCATCTTATCATGAATCGAGACAAATGGAGCCTAGTTCAGTCCATTCTGCCCAATGATAAGACAGTACTGCAACGCGTTGATCTGTAAGCGCCACCACCTGCAGCACGGCGCTATCACCTAGGCCCCCTGGATCGCCCTTGAGCTCTTGGCTGGGAACTGGCCTGTTCCCAGCCAGAGTTCCACCCATCCCGGTCTCAATCGCGCATTGTCGCGATCGGCCACGCGGAATTACACTTCGGGCGTTGTTATGACACAACCGCGTGCCTGGCCACCAATATCAGCCTCCAGGCACCATTCCAGATACATGCAGCCGCAACCTGACTCGGAACGAACGTCGTGAATACTGAGACCGGTGCGGCGTTCTGACCATAGCGGTCCTGCCGCCACCGAGCCCCAACGACCAGCCTGCAGTGTGCTACCGTATCGCTGCGATGAACCGCACTAAGAACAGGCGAAGTATACAGACCGCGGGGACTGCACACTACTGACCGCCTATATCGTAGCAACCATTCGGGCCCGAAAGGGGACCGGTGTCAGCCAGCCATAGGGATCATTGCCACCCTTGACCACCTCGAAAAAAGCACGCTGCAGCGCTGATGTGACCAGCCCCCGGCGCCCGCTACCGATGGTGCGCCGATCCACCGACCGGATAGGAGTGACCTCAGCGGCCGTGCCGGTAAAGAAAAGCTCATCTGCCACATACAGAGACTCTCGAGGTAGACGCGTCTCCACAACCTCGTACCCAGCGTCACGCGCGAGGCGGATAACAGTGGAGCGGGTGATGCCAGGCAAGATAGACTGGCTTGTCGGTGCCGTAAAGAGCACGCCGTCACGGACCAGAAACAGATTCTCGCCGCTTCCTTCTGCCAAATGGCCGTCGACGCTGAGCATGATGCCCTCAGCGTATCCGTTCAGCAGCGCATCCATCTTCACTAAGCTCGCATTCATGTAGTTGCCGCCCCCTTTGGCAAGCGAAGGGTGCGTGTTTGGAGCCATGCGATTCCATGAAGCTACATGCACATCAATGCCAGCTTCCAGCGCGGAGTCTCCCAGGTATGCGCCCCACTCAAAGACTGCGATATAGGTCTCCAGGCTGCTCTGCAGTGGATTCACATTCAATGTGCCCTCGCCGCGCAAAATGACGGGCCGGATGTAGCAGGATGCCAAACCGCTGCTTTGAATCGTTTCCAGCACGGCATGCTCTAGCTCCGGTTGGTCGTACGGCACGTCCATCCGGTGAATCACGGCCGAATCCAAAAGCCGCCTCATATGGTCCTGCAGCCTGAATACGGCCGACCCTCGCGCCGTGTCATAGCAGCGAATCCCCTCAAAGACGGACGAGCCGTAGTGCACGACATGCGAAAGGACGTGGATTGTGGCATCCTCGTGACGGATAAGCCGGCCGTTATGCCAGATTCTTGGTTTCATCATAGAAGAGGTTGTCTAATAGTCCACACTCGCGATGGTCACATGCAGGCGACCACTATGCGGCGAGTCCAGATACGCGCCGCAAGGATCGAGACAGACGCCCCGTCTGCAGCGCGAAACGAAACAGCGTCCAAAGAATCTTGGCGGATGCCCTGAGGGTGCCCTGCACCGTGCCCGTAATCTTTGAGACTCCGGTACGCCTGCGATACGAGACGGGAATCTCGATAATGCGCAATCTCGCCAGATGGGCCTTGATCTGCATCTCAATGGTCCATCCAAAGGTCTTGTCCCGCATATCCAGCCGAAGCAGTTCCTCAAACCGGATGGCCCGAAAGGGCCCCAGATCGGTGTAACGAATCCCCCAGATCAAACGCATCATCCAACAGGCAAAGCGGTTGCCTGCCAAGGCCTGCGGCAGCATTGCCCCCGGTGCACGACTGCCCAGCAGCCGACTGCCCAAAACAAAGTCCGACTGGCCCTGTGCAATCGGCTGCACAAGCATATCCATCTCGTCTGGATGATCGCTGTAGTCCCCATCCAGAAATACCACAATATCGGGCTTGCGCTCTTTAGCATAGGCGATGCCGCGCAGACAGGCGAATCCATAGCCGCGACGCGGCTCCATCAACACCGTCGCTCCCGCCCGCTCCGCATTGGCGGCGGTTGCATCGGTCGACGCGTTATTCACCACCACCACCTCTGCATCCAGCGCCGCCGGGATGTCACCCACCACGCGGCCGATAGCCCGCGCCTCATTAAAGGCCGGGATGATAACCAAGATTCGCGAGGACATCAGCCGCAGGCAAGGTAGCCTACTGCTCCTCTACAAGCGAGCCGATCGGCGCGTCCCACGTACGGGCCGCGATATCAGGGTATGCTTCGTTGTCCAATATCTTGTAGCCAAGAAACATTGCAGTGGTATCCTGCAGGCGCCACTCAGCGGTGAAGCGCCCTACCGCACCAACATAGCCGAAACCGTTGGTAACGTTGGAAAGCGTCCCCGGCTGGCCCAACGCGGCAGACGTGAATACTCCTCCAGGAGCCTTGAACCTGTCGTCAAGCACGGTTATGGTAATGCCCAAGCCGGCCAAGTAGCCACGCACAAACATCTCTGGGTAATTCGCTAATAGTGAGTCACGGTCGCGCACCAGGTTGATGGTAGTGTCCCAAAAGCCCTCATGCGAACTAGAAGCCTCACTGAACGGCACATGGGTCAATGCAATATCTCTGAACGAGTAGTTATCAAACGTAAAGAAGCGGTACCACTGCACGACCTCGTACGGGTCCTCCTCCAAAGACCACCACAGGATCGTCTGCCTTGCGACCACCTGCGTAATCACTCGCTGGACCCTCTCAATTTGCACAAACGGCTCAAGCCTATGCGGAATCAGCGTAAACGCGGAGGTGACAAGGTCATTGTCTGGCTTCTTGACTTTTATCAAGTACGTCTTGCCCGCCAGCACACGAAGTGGTGCATAAAAGATATGCCCGACCGTACCATCCTCGAAGGTGTAGACGGAATCGGTCCACTGGATCGTCTCCTCGGTATCCGCCTGACGGGAGGTAAAGACGGCGTTAAGCTTCTGGTCTGGGGCCGTCAGTGTCGGGCGGATCGCAACGACACGCACGAACTGCGAATCAGACGCCATATCCAAGGTCCCAAATAGCGTGAATTGACGGTCAGTCTCCAGAATGGGGTTTACAGACTCGTCACAGCCCACCAGGACAAGGGTCGCTAAGAACGCGAAAATAATCGGGTAGGGTTGCACAGCACTGTGGTTAATGGTCATGGCTAAAATTCCAGCTTCAGTCCAAGGGCCGGAATGAACGGCAACTGATCCAGACGTTCAAGCGTGAACAGGTCAATATAGAACAGGTTGGTCCGGTCATAGGAATTGGTGGCGCTGGCCAGCACCGTAAGCGCCGTTTCGGCGCCGAATTCAACCTTGTATTCCGCGGAAATGTCCAGCCTGTGATAGTCTGGGAGGCGCCCTCCATAGGGATAAGCGTACAGCACACGCGTTTCGCCCGGCTCCTCGAACTGGTCCTTGGGACCATCCATCAGCACGAACTCGTCAAACCCTAGGGCCTCGCTGAATGGAAGTCCAGAGCCGTACTGCCAGCGCACGTTGAGCGTGAAGCCGCCAAAGTTGAGACTGCCTACCGCGTTGGCTTGATGGCGTCGGTCATGCGGTGGGGAATACGAATAACCACCGGGCCCGAACCAGTACTCGATCTCGGTCTGCTGTGCCACATACTCCACCTTGGAATAGCCGTAGTTCAGGAAGCCGTAAAACGGTCCAGCATTGACCTCAATTCGGGCATCGGCGCCCCGAACGGTGCCGGTGGCGGGCTGAATTCGTATGGTGAAGCGCGGGAATGAGGTCCACTCGGCAACCGACAGCTGTTCGAGATCTTTGTAAAAACCCTCCAGCGCAACCGTAAGCCATGGCCATGGGTTGATCTGATAGCCGCCCAGGAAATGGATGGCCTGTGGCACGCGTCCGGTTGGCGACGAGGTCCACGCGGTGAACACATCCCCAGCATCGCGGCGGTCCGACAGTCCTACAAACTCCTGATGGTATATGCCAGCCGCAGCACTGAGCTGGTGCATGCCGTAGTTGAATATCAAACGCGCACGAGGCTCCAAAAAGTTGCGTCCCTTGCTGGGGAAAGAAGACAGCCTGAGACCCGGCTCAACCGTAAGGTCCATATCGTCCCGTTCAATCACCGGCATCTCGGTCTGTACATATCCGCCAGCGTTGCTGATGAATTCCGTGTCATCATTCAAGTCCTGGAAGAGGCCGGACAACTCGCTGTCAAGCTGATTGAACTTGAAGTACATGCCCCACTCAATGTCGAATCCGGGATTGAAATGGGTCACGTTGGCCGAAGCATTGATTTCCCGTGCCCGCGAGTGACGGGAGGGCGTGGCTTCGGGGCCGAAAGAGTTCTCAATAGTCGATAACGATACGAGGATTTCCGCCTCCACCGGGATGTTTGTTGGCAGCATCACATAACGTGCGCCGATGGCATCGTTTTTCCAGGTCACCTGATTCTTGATGCTGTCCGCGTCGGCCGCAGTCTGTGCACCCAGGATGCCCCGGTCATATGAGCGCAGCCCCGTGACCGAGATCCGCGTGTTTTCCGACGCGATGGCATGCACCTTGATGAACTGGTCATTGAAGGCGTAAGGCAGCTGCGCATCGATGATCCTCGCAGCACCCTCCTCGATGACGTCAAAGCGTCCAGACATCAGAAACGATACCTTGCCCTTGATGAGCGGGCCTTCCAGAAGCCCTGCACTGATGAAAGGAGCTGCTGAGAATTCCCCCGAAAAACGCTGCTTGTTGCCGTTACGGGTGGAGATGTCAATGACCGACGACATGCGTCCTCCGTACTTGGCGCCGAATCCGCCCGCATAGACATCGGAAACGTTCAGGATGGCGGACGGGATGGCGGAATAGAATCCGATCAGATGAAACGGCTGGTAGATTAGGATGCCGTCCAAAAGCACTTGGTTCTGGGTAGGCTCGCCTCCACGAATAAAGAGCTGGCCTCCCTGGTCGCCGCTGGATACCACGCCGGGCAGGGTGGCCAGGTAGCTGGCCAGGTCACCAGAAAGGTCAGGTGACGGAATCAGCTGAATGTCCCTGGGACGAATTGACTGGATACCAGCAGCAACGCCGGCGGCTCCGGCACCTTCATTCTCCGCTTCCACCAGCACATCACCCAGCACGCCAGAGGTGATGTCCAGCGCAAAGTTGTATGGGCGGATCTCGCCGGCCTCCAAGACGAGCGTGTCCCGGTGCGTGGAGTAGCCTATAAAGGATGCCGCTAGGAAATATCGTCCAGGTGGTATGCCCGAGATGGCAAAGACACCGTCCCGACTGCTTGCAGAACCCAGAAAGGCGTCGCCTTCGTCGGTGAGGACCACGTTGACCCCCTGGATGGGCTGGCCATCTGCCCGATCGGTGACAAAGCCGCGCAGCACCGCATTTTGTCCGCGCGCTTCGGCAAGACCCAGCACCACGATGATCAAGAGCAAAGATAGCCGTCGCATCATATCAGAATCCGGTTTCCAAGTGGATCATAAGCAAGAAGCATTCCGCATTCGCGGCAGCCTTGGAGCCGACCGTAACTTGCCATGCGGTGGAACCCTTAAGGACAGCAATGGATTCCAAAGGTGTGTCCTAAAGCGTCCGATCTATGCGCAAGTGGCTTCGTTGGGGTGTGTACCTAGTTCTGGCGCTGATTCTCATCCTGGTGATGTCCACGGTCCTCAACCCGTATGGAGATCGGGAGTGGGTGGAGATCTCGCATGGTAACCATTCGCACTATGTCCCGCGCGGCTGGGATGGCACCAACCTGAGTAACTTTCCGACACGTCCGCCGGGCCCTAACGAGCGACTCCTGCCCGATGGTCGCATCGTGCCGCGGTAGCTGCCAAGTGTGTGCCCGACAGCATCAGATGTCGAAGTCGTCGTCATCGTCAGGCGGGTCAATGTCGATGGACGACATCACGCTGCCCACCAGGTCTGAGTACAGGGTAGAGCCGCCATGGCCTTTCTCCTTGCCAAGCAGTGAGAACTGGTGCAGGCCTTCTAGCACAAATCCCATCTCTGAAGCCATCATTGCGCGCGTGCTGGCCCGGCGACGCTGGACGACGAATTCCGTAAGCCCTTTAACCTTGCTGAGGTAGCCCCAGTAGGAGCGCAATGATGCTTCCGGCATCACGGTTGCGCTGTTGCCCGCGGCAAACCAGTCCAGAATCTCGGAGTACCATCCGCGATACTCTCGCTTCGAGGGGTTTGGAAAAAAGTTTGGAAAGGTCCTCCGGATGGCGCGGCCGATAAGCATCTGCGTCACATTCTGGACGCCTTCCTGTTCGCCCTCGTAGATCAGCTCAATCTTGCCAGTGATGGCTGGCGCAATGTTATCAAAGTCATGGATGCGGGCGGTCGCGGTAGCTTGCTTCTTGAGGATGGCACGAAGCTCCGCCGCGGAGATCAGCTCTTCTAAGGCGCAGCGTGTCAGCCTGGCGGACACGCCAGAGTTGCGGTCCACAAATTCGCTTTCGCGCGCCTCAATGGCTATCTGCTCGATGACTTCAAGCAAATACGAAGGCACCTTGACCTTCGGCGCCTCTTTGCCCCGTACCTGCCACGCCTCCTGCGCAGTGATTTGTCTGCCTATCCTGGCGGTTTGTGGGTAATGCGTCATAATTTGACTGTCGATCCGGTCTTTGAGCGGCGTGATGATGTTGCCCCGGCTGGTATAGTCTTCCGGGTTGGCGGAGAAGACCATCAAAAGGTCCAGCGGAAACCGGATGTTGAATCCGCGTATCTGAATATCCTGCTCTTCTAGGATGTTGAGCAGCCCTACCTGGATGCGCGCTTGCAGATCGGGCAGCTCATTGATTGCAAAGATGCCCCGGTTCGTGCGGGGTATGATGCCGAAGTGGATCACTTCCTCATCGGCGTAGGTAAGCTTGCGGTGCGCTGCCTTTATCGGATCTATGTCTCCGATGAGGTCGGCGATGGTGGTATCGGGCGTGGCCAGCTTTTCGCCATACCGTTCTGACCGGTGCAGCCACGCAATCGGCGTGTCGGCATCGTGGGTGGCCACCAAGTCGCGGCCGTACTTGGAAATCGGCGCCAGCGGGTCATCGTTGACTTCACTGCCCTCGATAACCGGCACGTATTCATCGAGCAGTTTGGGCAACAGCCGGATCAGCCGGCTCTTGGCCTGGCCCCTCAGACCCAGAAGTATCATGTCGTGCCGTCCCAGTATGGCCTGCTGAATGTGCGGAATAACGGTGTAGTCATAGCCGATGATGCCCTCGAAGATGCGTGTGCGGTTGCGCAGGTACGTCAGAAGGTTCTGGCGCATCTCGTCTTTAACGCTGCGACGGACATAGCCCGAAGCTTTCAGTGCCCCAAGCGTGGTGTTGGCGGGAGGATTCAAGGCAGACGTTGTCGATTCTATTGTGGGGCGCCAGGCAAGGTCGCGTGCCAGGAATATAGCTGGACCTGCGGTTCCGGCTGGACAACCGCGACAGCCAAGTGGTACAGAGAGTCGCCGCTTTGCCGCGCCGCAAGGTCGATCGGATAAAAGTCGCGGTTGTACCCGGGCTGCGGCTGCAGGAGGATTCGGGTGAGGTGGCCATCTGCTAGGTAGACATCCACCTGCAGCCAGCCCGGCCGTATGTTGAGTACAAACAGAAAAGGGCCTGCCGCTGCAGCGGAGCTCATCAAAAGCGGAGCTCCGCGCCCCTCGCCGTGTGCAAAGGCGTAGGTGCGCGCAAGCATCGGAGAATCAAAGCCGACTAGTACCAGCGAGTCTTGAGGTCCGTCCAGCGAGGGCGTCATGACGTCCACCACCGGAAAAAAACCGGACAGACTAAGCAGGGAATCCCCCCAGACGCGTAGCGGTCCCGCATGCCGCCACACCGATCCGGTCAGCAGACGGTGGTTGCGTATGGTTCCGGTTGCCGCATCCAGGATAGCCACAAACGGATTCATATCCTTTCCAGCTGCTTTAAGGTACGTAAGGCTCCTGGTGGCAGCCACATACTGCAGTGCTGACGGTGGCAGGGTATCGGGAGTGGAAACGGTACGTACTGCAGCGCCGCGTACAACGTGATCTATCTGGCGTGTTCCGGGACTGAATACGATGGCGGTATCCCCCATTAAGCCTACTAGGTAAGGTACGGAGGCGCCTGGCCACGTCACCTCTGCATCCAGCGTCTGGTCCGCGCCGAAGGTGAATAGGCTATTGCGTTGCGCATCACTTACCAGGACCTGACCGCTGACACCGAATAGCACGGTGCGTGGCCACCGCAGTTGGCGGGTTTCGTCTCCATGGAGGATACCGTCCAGCTGCAGTGTGTCGTGCGCAGTGGCTGCGGCAATTTGGCGTGACAACGAGTCGGCGCTGGAAACCGCACGCGAAGCCGTGCGCTGGCAGGACGAGGGCAAGCACCCAGCGGATAGCGCCATCAGGACAAGCATCCATGGCACCGGGATCAGACCCGACCGGCAGGCCAGTGGCAGCACTCCAGTTACCGCTGCTGACGGCCCATACGCATCGTTAGGTCAACACGGTTCCCATCGCGCAACACCTGGTAGCGCAAGACGTCACCGGGAAGAAAATCGAAGATCCGGGCCCGGTAGTCTTCAAAGTCGGATACATGTTCTCCTTCCACCTCGATGACAATGTCTTCGACCCTGAATCCGGCTTCCTCAGCGGGCGACCCCGGCTCTATACCAGCAATAAGCACGCCACCGGTATGCTCCAGTTGCCTGTCAGATGCAATTTGCTGAGTAATCCGGGCGAAGCCGATTCCAGAGTAATACTGGCGATCCACCTCCCCATCGGACTGCAGCATGCCGACGATACGCCTAGCCTTTGCGGTCGGCACCGCAAACCCCAACCCTACGGAGCCACCACCTTCACTGTATATAGCCGTATTGACGCCAATAACCTCACCCAGTGCGTTAAGGAGCGGTCCCCCCGAGTTACCTCGGTTGATGGACGCGTCCGTCTGGATCATGTTGTAATAGAAGTGATTGCCTTCGCGACCAAGGTCACGGTTCACCGCGCTGACGACTCCTACGGTCACCGATGGCTCCGTAGCCTCAAATAGCCCGAACGGATTGCCCAGCGCGATGGCCCATTCGCCTACGATGGGCGCATGGCCTGCCGAAAAAGATAGGAAGGGTAGAGACTCCTCGGAATCCACCTTTACCAAGGCTAGGTCCGAAATCTCGTCGGAGCCAATAAGTCTGGCCTCCAGCGTGCGTCCGTCGTAAAGCGAAACGGTGATCCGACTCGCGTTTCCAGCTACATGGGCGTTGGTCACAATAAACCCGTCGGGAGATATGACAAACCCGCTGCCTAGATTCTGCACCTGACGGATGCGTTCCTGATCCACGAGGAATGGCCTGAAGATCGGATCGCTCAAAAAGCCAGCCCAAGGGTCGCGAACCACGACGCGCTGTACCTCAATCACGTTGACGCTGACGATGGCTGGCGCAGATGCCCGCACTGCGCGCGTGATAGCATTCTGGCGGCCCGTCGTTACAGAGTCGGAAACACTGGCGCTGGCCGTTTCCACTGACGGGGTCACATGTGCTTCAGGCTGCTCCTGAGAACGGGCACTGTTGCTGCATGCGACGCAGAGCGCAACGATCAAATAGACAAATAGGCGCACGGCAGGGTCAGAGTCAGAATCGTCGCGTCCTACGCATTTCCAGGCGGCTCTGTTTCTTTGCCCGCAGCAGCGCACGCGCGGCCACCAAGCCAGAGGTGCAGACACTGCCGCCTCCGTGCGTTGTGCCGCTGCTCGCGAGGTATAACCCTTTTGCTGGGGGTTTCCAGCCGTGCAAAGGTTGTGCGAGCATCTGGTCTGGTGAGCGCTCCACGTGGTACAGGTGGCCACCGGGCAGCTGATAGTCCAGTTCGAGGTCCTCAGGGGTAAGGAGCCGGGACGAAAGCACCGGACCGGGCAAATGGGGCTTAAGGGGCGCCAGGATACGGTGTGCCAGCTCCCTTCTGGCTTCTGAGGTCCACCCGCCCTGGACCGTGTGCGGGACAAAGTGCGCAAGCACCGAAAGCGCCGGAGGATCGGCGTGCACCTCGATTTCCAAGGCAAACGCTTCAGGGATTTCGCCTTGCTTCATTTTGTCAAAAGATTGCTCCAAAGCTTCAATGCCCGGCGCGCAGCGCGCTCGCGGCGCCAGCGCCTCTGGCACCGAATTCAATAGCAGCGCAAGGTGCGCCGTGGTGCCTCGGCTCTTGAGGTGCCTGGCTTGCCACAGAAAGCCCTGGTCCAGATGGCGGTGTTCGATCAGCTGCTGATAAACCACTCTGGGGCTGCACGCGGCGATCACTGATGGTGCGGCAATGGTTGCGCCATCGGCCAGTTGTACGCCGCGCACGGTGCCGTCGGAAGCAAGAAGGATTCTTTCTGCACGGTTCCCAGTCTGTATCGTCACGCCGTGATGCACTGCTGCGCGCTCTAGGGATGTAGCCACAGCGGCCATACCACCGGTGACAAAATGTGATGACAGAGCTTCTTGGATCAGGATGTGCAGCGCTCCGAACGGGTAAAAGGGGCCGCCCCACGCGGCCTGGAAGGCCGGAATGGCCAGAGCCGCCTTCAAGGAGTCCGTCACAAACCACTGGTCTAAGAAGTCCTGGGCGCTCATCGGGGCCAGCCGCAGCAATTCATGCATCGCGGGCATCTTCCACCAGCGCAGACCCTTGAGGATCAAGGGTAGAGCCCGAATGCCGTTCGCAGGCCCAGGATGCTGCAGCAGCCGGGCAAGCGCGGGTGCCACCTTCTGTGCCAGACCAGCGTAGCGGCGGTAGTTTTTGGCGTCGGCGGCGTGGTGTCGTGCGATGGATGCCTCCGTCTGAGAGGCATTGGAGCGGACAGTGATGCAGCCCCCTTCTTGGAGCAATACATGCAAAGCGGGTACGGCGTGTTTTGCCGTCAGCCCGTGTTTCGCAAGGCGAAGGTGACGTAGCAGCCCTAAGGGCAGCATGCCATTATCCTGCCGTACGGGTGGCGCCACCGCACCCGTGTCGAAACGCCCCGGGGCGGCCAGCCCACCAGTTGCAGCTCTTTGCTCAAGGAGCAACGTACGCTGATCGGCGCGTGCAAGCGTTACAGCGGCGCTCAAGCCGCTTAGGCCACCGCCAATCACTATGGTGTCCCAGGGAGAGCTCATGTAGGGTGACCCAAGATCGTCTTTGCCGCCAGTTCGCCGCTGGCACCCATGATGCCGCCACCGGGATGGGTACCGGAGCCGCACAAGAAGAGGCTAGCGATGGGCGTCCGATAGTGCGCCATGCCCGGCACTGGGCGCTGGAAAAAGAGCTGTTCTAGACTCAGCTCTCCATGAAAGATGTTGCCCTCAGTGAGCCCGAACTGCTGCTCCATGTCCCAGGGCGTGAGCACCTGGCGGAAGAGAATCCTGTCCTTCAGATCTGGCATGTAGGACGCGAGTGTGTCGACGACTGCATCGCCGAACCTGTCTCGCTCTTCCTGCCACGTGCCTTGATTCAGATGGTAGGGCGCGTACTGTACAAAGCAAGAGAGAATGTGCTTGCCAGGAGGTGCCACAGATGGGTCGGTCAGTGACGGAATTACAGCGTTGATGAATGGGCGGGAAGACCACGTACCATACTTAGCCTCGTCATACGCACGCTCCAGGTAGTCTACGTCGGGTGCGATAACGATGTCTCCGCGCATATGGTCTCCCACGCTGGGCCGGCACGCGAAGGTGGGAACGCCATCAAGGGCAAGGTTCACCTTGCCTGAACTGCCGTCGTACTTGTAGCGGCGCAGCTGCTCTGTCAAGCGGGAAGGCAAGTGCGGCGCACCGACGAGGCCCTCCAGGGTGCGCCGAGGGTCCAGGTTGGAGACGATCACCTCTGCCTCGAAGTCATCGCCGTTGTCGAGCACCACACCTCTGGCGCGTCCACCTTGCACCAGAACCTTAGAAACCGAAGCCTCCGTGCGAATCTCGGCGCCATAGGCACAGGCGGCGCGCGCGCAGGCCATACTGACGCCTCCGGTACCCCCACGCGAAAACCCCCAGGAGCGAAACGCGCCATCGATCTCACCCATGTAGTGGTGAAGCAAAACGTAGGCAGTGCCGGGCGTGCGAACACCTTTGAAGGTGCCGATGATGCCGCTGGCGGCGAGTGGTCCCTTCAGGATGGGGGACTCGAACCAGAGATCTAAAAAGTCCGCAGCACTCATCGTGAAAAGCTTCTGCGCCACATGCTGCAGGTGCGGACCAAGATGCCTGTATGCTCTGCCCAATCGCGCCCAAGCTCTGACATTGGACGGGCGCAGCGAGCCAAGCACCGGAGGTGCGCGGTCAATGACGGCTTTGGCAAGGAGGCCCATGCGCGTCATAGCAAGGCTGAATTCGGGGTACACCTCCGCGTCATGGCGGCTGAAATGTGCGACCTCGCGGCGTGTTCGGTCTGGATCGGACCAGCGCGCCAGGCCACGGCCTTGTGGAAGCGGCTGAAAGGCGCAGTCCATCGGAATAACGTGATATCCGTGACGCGCCAAGTCAAGGTCGCGGATAATGTGCGGCCGAAACAGGCTTACGACATAGGAAGCGACAGAGAACGTAAATCCGGGGTACAGCTCTTCGGACACCGCAGCGCCTCCCAGCACATGGCGTCGTTCGAGAACGAGCACGCGTCGCCCGGCTTTTGCCAGGTACGCAGCGCAGATCAGCCCGTTATGGCCCGCGCCTATGACGATGACATCGTACCGGTGGCCAAAGCTCATATCGCAACGCTGGTCTTGCGTGCCGGGTCGAAGAAACGCGGCGAATGGACCGTGGCGGTAACGGCGTGGCGCTCGTGCTCCACCTGCATCGCAATCTGGAGCCGTGTCCCGGGTACAGCGCAGTTCGTCCGAAGGGTAGCGAGTGCGATGTTTTTCTTCAACAGCGGAGACCAGGTCCCACTTGTGGCATAGCCGACTTGGTGTTGTCGTGCGCGATCGCGGTACACAGGAATGGAGGTGCGCCACGGCTCGGTGGAGAGAGCTGGAGGCAGGCCGTGTCGCCGATAGAGCGCCTCCGTTTCGCTCCAGTCGATGTCAAGCCCTGCAAGCCTCCACGGTGATCTGGTCCTTGCTTCCAGCTGCAGCGCTCTTTGCCCGACGAATGGTGATCGATCCAGTTGCACGGTCCAGCCCAGTCCGATCTCGTAGGGCGACGACTTGCGGGCCTCGATAAGCGCGTGCAGCGCGCTATGATATTCCACATGTTTGAGGATGTAGCCTGCTTCGATCCGGCACATATCAAGCGCCATAAGGCCGGCTGGCCTCAGGGCATACGATTGCCCAGCAGTCAGCAGCGCATCCCATACGTCCAGGGCATCAGCGCGCGGGATCCACAGCTCGTATCCCAGGTCACCGGTGTATCCCGTACGCGAAACCCAGATGGGTCGTCCAGCCACTAAGACGTCGCGGGCAGCAAAGTAGCGCATGTCCCCAATGGCGGTGCCTGAAACAGAGACAAGGATGTCGCGTGCGTAAGGTCCCTGCAAGGCCAGAGCCGCCAGGTCGTCGGTGACATCATGCACGCGGGCGGAGTACCCGTATAAGAAGCGACAAAGCCAGCTGAAACACGGGTCGGTGGTGGTTACCAGAAACTCATGCTCGTCTCGCCGCATGACCGTTCCGTCGCCGATCACCTTGCCAGCGTCATCACACCAGCAGGTGTAGGCTACGCGACCCACCCCCAGCTTCGCGATGTTTCGCACCATGATATGGCTCAGCAGCGCGGCGCTGTCGTGGCCGCGCACCAGGTATTTGCAGAGCGGGCTGACATCGATCAGCCCTGCGGCGCTGCGCAGAGCAAAATACTCCAGATCATGCTCGAGCAGGTAGCTGTCGACTGCGTAGAAGCCAGACCACAGCTTCCATCGCATGCTCTGGCACAACCGCAGTTGCCGCGAATAGAAAGGCGTCCCGACCATTGTTGCATGTCCTGATGCGATCCCCCAATCTACAACGGTCGAGCGGCTCGAAGGAGATATGGCCATTCAATTGTAGTGTTCCTCATGTCAGCGAGGCTGCGTTACGAGCGCTGGAATCGGCAAGGGGGGATGCTGAGTCGCGTGGCGACATTATGCTGGTGCAGGCGCCAGGCCGCGTCAACCTTATTGGAGAGCATACTGACTATAATGGGGGGCATGCGCTGCCCATGGCGACAGGATACGCGATCGGAGTGGCTGCGCGTCGTCGCGTAGGTGCGCACCATCGGGCACTGTCCCTGAATTACCAGGAGGAAACTAGCGTCTTACCAGGCGGCGGCCCAGAGGCGACCCCTCATGGGAGGTGGTCGGCATATGTGGCTGGCATGTTGCAGGAGATGGAGCGAGCGGGCAGGCGGCTGCGCCCATTGTCACTGCATATATGCGGGGACATTCCGTCAGGTGCGGGCTTGAGCAGTTCTGCCGCCTTGTGTGTGGCTACGGGGATGGTGGTAGATGCCATCGCCAGCGGATGTTCGACGCCTGTGGGGATGGCGCTCCGTGCGCAGCGTGTGGAGCATGAGTGGGCGAAGGTCAGGTGCGGGATCATGGATCCGTTGGCATGTCTCTTGGCGCGCCCAGGCCACGCGTTGCTGCTTGATTGTGGCAGGCTAAAATGGCACCATGTTCCGGTGAAGTTGGGCGAGGTGGAATTTGTGCTGATTGACAGCGGTGTAAGGCGCAAACTAGGGGCCACCGGCTACAATGAGCGGCGCCAGGAGTGTGCGGATGCGCTGAGATGCCTGCAACAGAGCAGGCCAAAGCTACGTCACCTCTGTGATGCGAGCGAGAGCGATTTGCCGGATCTAGGGGGCGGAATGCACTGGATGCGGGCGGCGCATGTGGTACGAGAGAATGTCCGTGTGCTTGCTGCTGCGCGAGCCTTGGAAAAGTGCGAATGGGAGGTTCTTGGCCGGCTGATGGTACAGTCTCATCGGAGCCTGCGCGATCTGTATCAGGTCAGTTGTCCAGAGCTGGATTGCCTAGTTGACGCGGCGCTTGAGGTGCCTGGCGTTCTTGGCGCGCGGATGACGGGCGGCGGCTTTGGGGGGTGCACGATCAACCTAGTCGCGTCCTCGGCGGTAGAACGGCTTTGCATCGAGGTGGCCGAGCGGTACCGCGAGGTGTTCGGGTGTGAGGCGCGGACCATGGTGCTGGGCGCCAGCCTGCAGGCGGGCCGCGTAGCGCCGATCCCGGGGGAGTCGTTCCACGACCTGCCTCATGGATCATGACGGCGGCACGGTGCGGTGCTCAGACTGGATGGACTGCGTAGTAAGCCGGAGTAAGTCTCTACTTGCGATGGCGGAAGGCCACCGCGCGGGATTCAAGCGTGCCTGTGGTACGCTTCCAATGGCTTACCACTTTAGATTGAGGCAGGGAGCTGATTCCCGGTGCCTGCGCGCTCAATATTGCCGCGGAAACTCTTGGGAACCGCCAAAACAAGCCCCGTCAACTCTGCCAACATGCTGGGGGAGATGCAGTCGGCGATGGCGGAGGCTCTCGATACCTTCGAGGATTTGGCGACAGCATTCGTGTCATAGCCCGCATTCGTCAAGGCGCGCCCACAGCATGCTGCGGTCGAGTCAGCTATCAACAACCTGCAACAGCGGGGGATGGGCTGGTAGGCACCCGCGACAAGGAGGGTTTCGATCAGTCGATAGGGTTGGCTGTGTCCTCTGGAATCATTCACCGACTAGGCAAAGTGGTCAAGAGGAAGAAGCGAATCGAAGAGCCTGGCAGGCTGCCAACTACCCGCGGCGCTTCGGATCATTCCAGGATGCCAGAGCCTGGGCTGACCGCTTCTTTCAATGATATAATCACGAACGTTGCTACATCTGAACTGGCGCTCATGCAGCCCGCTGCAGTTTCCTACGGAGTCGCCAAGACTGTAAAGACGGCTCGACAGACCGAGCTCAGCAAGGCGTACGACGATCAGCCCGAGCGCTTTGTCAACGAACCACCCGCCGCCGCGATGCCGCCCGAATCCGCCTGGATCAACACGCCCATTGCGTACCCCGAAAGCCATGACACGCTGGCATCAGGAGCGAACCTCTCGCATTCCGAAACGTAGAACAACCCGAAATGCCACCGTACGCTGGTTCCGAAGAGTGTGTCACAATTACTGACACATTCCGCAGTTTCGACTCCAGGTACGGCCTATCCAGACAATCCGCGGCTGTGTCCGAGGAGAATCGTACATTGAGATACCGACCACGACTCGGAGGAGATGCGAAATTGCTGAATCACGCCCTTTGGAAGGGCAATACCCCGACGCTCAGACGACATCCCCAAATCCCAAGGGATCCCCCGTGCTGCAGCCCCCAGCTGACTTTGACCCCGATTGGCGTGAGCAGATCGCACTCGCTCGCTAAGCACGGGACCTAGCCCGCAAGATGCGCAAGAACAAGCCCATCGTCTTTCAACATCCAAAGTTTCCTATTACAGTGGAGTCACCTACGCGACGACCGTGAGTGCTCGCAGCCCTTTCTACGAGGCCGTCCACGCTGTTACGTTACGAGCGTCAAGCCCTGATCCGCGAGTATCAGGAAGAGCATAACTGCCGATTGGTAGTTATGTCCGATAGGCTCTATCCGCACAGCGTATCTTTGCTCGAGGAGACCCTCTTTGATGCCAGTCCAGACCAGGATCTCCACCTGATACTGGTTACACAGGGCGGCGACGGTGAGACCGCACTTCGGCTTATTCGGCAGATCCAAGCCCGGTGCCAAAGGTTCACGGTCATTGTAACCGATCAAGCTAAGAGCGCGGGCACGCTCCTCGTGTTGGGAGCTCACCGAATCTACATGGGGCCAACTAGTGATCTCGGTCCCGTGGATCCTCAGTTTCGACTCCGCGATGGATCGTTGGCCTCCGCCCGGGCTATCATCGCTGCCGTTGATGGGGCGGAGAATGGCATCCGGCAGAATCCCCAAGCCTTCCAGTTTTATATCTCCCTGCTGGAGCCGGTGACCGCGCTGATGGTGGAGCAGGCGCGTGACCAGATTGACCGAACCGAAGACATGGTCAAAGAGGCATTAGCGTCGGTGTCGTGTCGCAGCAATGAGACGATTGAAAAGCTGTGTGATGCCCTCAGGGAGACCTTGATAAAAGGGTCAAAGAGCCATAGTGCGGTGATTTCCGCAGCGGACGCGGAGAAGTTTGGCCTGCCGGTGGAAATAGCCGACCCTTTGTCCGAGCAATGGCAGGCAATTTGGCGCCTGTATATGAAGTACGTGGTGTTGGGGCAGGTCGGTGTCTACGAAGGGCAGACCGCCTCACATGTCTTTGGCAATCAGCAGCCTGATTCTTGATTTCCCAATTTTACTCCGAAGCGGAACATATGCAATCAGGTCAGTGTGTTCGCAAATAGAGGCAGAGGTCAGAGGTTAGCGAAGAGAGCAGGAAGGGGGCCGTTCCATTGAAGGGAGGGCGAAGCCCGATCAAAGATGGAACGGCGTCGAGCAGACTGAAACAGCGCTTGGGGCCCCAAGAGCTTCGGCGTCAGCGGGGCAAGCGTACCCTTCCCTCTGCGCGCACGCATGCATGATGCCGTTTGTCGACGGTATCGTGGCTTACAAGTCCAGGTGATAACACGCCAGAGTCAGTCCATCTACGTACGCTGGACTGCTGCGAGGAGCGGATCTGGGTGCGATGGCTTCTGCTCACGGTCTAGGTCAGACCCTGTGCACACATCAACAGCGACTGCTGCCGTCTACCATACACCAAAGGAGACGTCCGCCGATGTGCGGTAAGCCAAGCCATTACGTGGACAATCGTTCAATATCGTCTGGATTCGCATTACCGCTGCCGGTGTAGGCGTGCGGAAGTTGGCTGCTTTCGGAAAGGGCTGCCGTACCAGACCATTGGTGTGCTTGTTCAGGCCACGCTCCTTTAAGTGGTGCGGCTGCAGGGTAAAACAAGGCCGAAAGGGCCCGGGCGATTTGCCGGTGATGGGCAAATGCCTTCCTATTGTCCGCCTGAATCAACATGCCAAACGCATACCCGGAGCGCCGTGAAGCGTTGGCACCAGGACCGAACCTCCCGCAATTCGAAGCGCAGACCAATCCGCTACTCTTATGCGCACAGTTGGAATTTTGATCGTGCGCTGATTCGAAGTCACCACCCATTGAAACCCGTAAATTTGCAGATGATGAGCAACAATAGACGCATCGAGGAAGGCTATAGCTGGCGCCAGGGAGACTGGATCTTTACCCGATGCGGCTCTGACGTACCAGACTTGCTGAACCAGAAAGCCATTGAGGCTGAGCAACAGGTGAGAGCCAGCATCGGGATCAAGCAAGCGAAACCTTTGCCTATCACCCAGGTGATCTTGGTCCACAACGTCCTTCGTAGGGAATGCTACCTAGTTCTCATTCACAGAGTCAACGGCGGCTCGGTCGCGCTGCCACAGGTTGAGAACCTCGTGAAGCTATCGTACCGGCGCTTTGCCCCATATCGTGCGCGAGAACTCCGGCTGGCAACGCCAGCTTACTATCGAAAAAGCGAGAGCCCCAATCACGAATCCATTGATCCGCACGATGGTTGCTTAACGAAGGACGGCACGCCTTGGTTGCAGCAGGAGCTTGCCTTGGGGACGGCTGGCTCCTACCCCCACGTTTCCAGGGTATCGTTGAGGCTCTCCTCTTGGCCCGGCGAACCATGGATTTACTGCACGTCAATTGCACCTGCAAATGACGCCGACACGCAGCGACTGAGGGCGAGATTCCCCAACTATGGAGCCATCACTTCGATCCGGGATCTGGAAGATTTCGCAATGCAGTTGGGCATCGATTTCGCGATCAGTGTCGACAAGTTCAAGCATGTTAAGCTCGACGACCCAGACGAACGGGCCTATCGACAAAGCTCATATTCAACGAGCCTGTGGGAAGGTGAGCATTGAGTAGACAAGTTCGTCCACGTCTACCACGGCCCCGTCGTATACGAGGACCAATCCGGCGTCGTGAGATCGAAGGAGGACTACGTCGACCTCTCTCCGGCGTCGCGGGCATGGTTCACGAAGAGGACAAGGTTCTCTGGCGAGCGGGAATACCGGTTCGCGGTATCCACTCTCGGAACGTCGCGAACGGAAACTTTCATGCTCCCCATATCGGACGAGTTGAGAATGTTCACGGCCAAAGTCTAACGACATGCCCCCACTGACTTGGGGTTGGATTTCGGAAGAGAGGACGCTGTCCTATCCCCAAGTCACCCCAGGAGCTGCGGTCGAATTAGCGATCCAAAGCGTGGTCGAGGGCCGTCTAGGTCTCGGTTGTGAAGCTATCCCGGCAGCCCGGCAGCAGCATCGAAGGCCTCGACCAAATCTTGTCTGAATTCCCGCTGTTTGACTCCCGCCGCTTGGATTGGATCAGGCGCGGACCCTCGGAAAACTGCCCTAAGCCTTCCTGAGCTGTACGGCGTCGGCGGCCTGCTGGTGGCAATGCTCATTTAAAGGCTGTCGGAAAATTTGACGAAGCGATTTTGTCGAGGGTTTTCTCGCCAGAGTATCGGCAGATACGTTTATTCTACCAAGTGTATCCACCTGAGCGAATCCTCCAGGCAGCGTCTGGAGCGTCTGGCCGTCCGCCAATTCTGCAGACGTCGTCTGCAGAATTGTCCCCGAGCCAAGTTGCATCTCATTTCCCGCTGCCGTGGTTCGCCTATGTATGCGGTGGCCTCGACTTACGGCACCCGCAGGTCCACTCTGGATTGGGCGAAGAGACGCTAACCCAAACGCGGAAGGAACACCAATGCGATGTGCACCAGGTGAAGCAGCAGCGCGACCAGGCTGTTGGCACGGTGTTGGAGGTGGACACCGGAGCATCAGTATAGCGAGGTAACAGGAGAGGCGCATGAGCGCGGCATTGAAAGCGGAATCCTGGATATGGTGAACTACCTCGTGCACCAGGAACGGATCCATGAGCAAGATCTGGGGCTGTAAGATGCGTCTCCCGTATTTTGTCGTGGCGTTTATTCCCGCGGTATGCTGCCTTCTGTGTATCTGGAAACCAGCGTGGTCAGCTATCTGGTGGCACATCCTTCCCGTGACTTGGTTGTCGCGGGACGTCAGCAGGCCACCCGTGATTGGGGGCGTATGGCGGCGCAGCAGTACACCCTGGTGGCATCGGATTTGGTAGTGGATGAAGCCGGAGCGGGCAATGCGCATGGAGTACGCGCCCGCATGGCAGTATTGAATAGTGTTATGGTGCTCGACACCACTGCAGCGGTGATAGCGTTGGTCGATGAATTGCTGAGTCAAGGCGCTTTGCCACGCAAGGCAGCCGCCGATGCGACCCATATCGCCATCGCCGCGGTCAATCGTACGAATTACCTGGTGACGTGGAATTTCAAGCATATTGCGAATCCGGTGCAACTTCCCAGGATTAATCGCGCATATCGTGCATTGAACCACAGGCCGGCAGTGATCTGCACACCGGCTGCATTAATGGAGGTACCCTATGAAAAACCCACCGGCGGACCCGATTTTGGCTGAGTTGCGTGCAAGACGCGAGGCGTATGCAGCGAAGTTCAACTACGATCCTGAAGCCATCGTTAAGGACATTCAGGTCATGAAATCTACTTCGGATCGGAAGTACATTACGTTGCCGCCACTGCCGGCGACGCCTCCCAGTCATTGCCATGCTTGTGGGCGACCCAAGGATGCTACCTGATTGGACGGCGTCCAGCTGCTTGAAACTTCTGCAGCGGCGAATGTCCCAACCAAGGAGCGGACAGCGCGGCGGGGTCGGGAGACCGGCTGACGCGGTCTTCAGAGTACCTGATAGTTTCCGATGGAGCCGTGGGGTCGTGCATGCACATATCGGGAGGTAGCGGTAAGGCCTTGGTGTCCGAGGGTGCTCTGTACGTGCGCCAGGCTAATGGGTACAATAGAGCGGGCGAGAGTCCCGAGTTATGAAGCTTGAACCGAGCACATATTTCCGCGAGCCGGAAGGTGTCAACGATTATGACACACCTTTTGGAATCGGCGTTCGGTAGCATTTCGGGTGGGACTGCGCCTTGGACTGCGATAGGTTCGCTCCTGATGTCGCCGTTTCCAGGCTGTCAGGGCCTGCGTTTGGATTGTTAATCCAGGCGGATTTGGGCGGCATTTCGGCCGTGGGTGGTCCGTTGCAAAGCGTTCGGGTTGGGTGTCCATCTTGGATCGGATTCACCGTTCAGCTTGCCTAGGATTATACCGTTGGAGGCGTACGGGCGTGTGAACGATCGTTCGACTTGCAGATCGTGGGGCAGCTGGGCGACGACCTTCGATGTCATGGGACTTCCCCGATTACTTTGGATCACCGGTTGGCCGGGTCGTATGCCTTGGCGGTGGGAGGTGATCTTGATCAAGGTATGCACCAAAATGGAGGGTCCCTTCGGGCGAGGGTCCATCCCACGACGTATCGGCTGAAGAAATCTATGATGACTTGGAGTGCACGGCGGCTCCACTTGTACGGTCCCTATGAGTTTGGTGTTGTCCCAGGACCACAGCGTATTGCTGCGCGCAGCCAGCGGTTCTGGCTTGCGATAGCGTGGATGCTAGCGCTGACGGCGTCTTTCGCGGGTGCTGTCGCCTTCGGATAGGATCTGGTAAATCGTTCGCCGATGGCACAGGTAGCGTCCCTCGTCCAGAAGGGAGGCAAAAACGTGACGTGGCACCATATCGCAGAAGCGCTCGCAGCTTAACACCTTGCGCATGTGCGCCTGCTCCGGTTCTGATATGCGCCGGCCTCCCTCATACAATTTGCGCGGCATGGAGGCGGGTGTGGGCATAATGGCGCGATATTACCATGATCGTGACACGCCCGGCTACCGACAGGCATGCGATATGCTCAGTCCGACCGACGTGTTGGCAAGGTCTTGCATCAGGGCGGTTCTTCCAGCACGGTCGCGCTGTCCAAGAATACTTCGGTGAGCGGGGTTTTGGGCATCAAGGAGGCCATGGCTTTGGCCAGTCTTCGCCGTAGTCGAGCAATCTCCAGGCCCTTTAGCCGCCGGGTCTGAGCGTCGTGGACGCTGCACTTGGCTTGGGTAATGACTGGCGCCTTCTTGTTGAGCTATTTTCGCCAGCGGGAAGTCGCGGAACTGTAGAGCCCTTCGCGTTGCAGAAGTGCGCCGAAGTGGCCGCGGCGCGTACAGGCATCCGCTTCCTAAACGATGCGCTCCGTGCACGCTCTGGAAAAGTGACTACGGGAGGGACGCGTCACCACTTCGGTGGGCGGCGCATGGGCCAGACGGGTGTTGCCAGGAGGGTCAGCAGGTGTCATAATTAGGTAGTGACTGGCTTAGTGGAAAGTCGGCCGCGCGGCTGACCGAAGCCCTGCTTAGGTCAAGACCAGAAAGTGTCGCATCATTTGCTGGCACACAGGGGCGCCAGCGCGTTCAGCTGCTGCGGAGCACGCAGGCGAGCGAAATACTTCGGACCGAATCAGTACTTTTCCGCTGCGAGGCGGACAGGGGCGGTTCCCCTCGTGCCATGTGATGCGTCCGACCCGCGCGCAGAAAAAGACCCCCCTTCTTTAGGTCTGGTGCCCTGATGTGCGAAATACCGGACGGTGTTCATGCCGCCAGCCTGACGCCGCTGCGCGCGGATCTGTCCATTGACGAAGATCGCTTCGCCGCGCATGTCCGATGGCTGCTGAATCATGGCTGCGACGGCGTTGCCCTGATGGGTACCACCGGGGAGGCCACATCGTTTAGCGTGGCCGAGCGCCAACACACCTTGGAAAAGCTGCTCGAGGCCGGGCTTCCCCCAGAGCGCATGATGGTGGGGACCGGCTGCGCGGCGATTCCTGACACGGTAGCCCTTACGCGGCATGCGCTCCAGTGTGGCATCACATCCGTGCTCATGCTGCCTCCCTTCTATTATAAGCGCCCCGGCGATGAGGGTCTTTATGCAGCGTACGACCAGGTGATACAGTCGGTCGCGGACGCCAGACTTAGAATCTACCTCTACCATTTTCCTCAGATGAGCGCGGTACCACTGAGTCATGCGCTCGTGGCATGCCTGAAGTCGACCTATCCGAAGGCCATCGCCGGATTGAAAGACTCGAGCGGAAACCTGAATCACATGTTGGATGTGATGGACCGATTGCCGGAGCTTCGCTTCTTTGCTGGCACAGAAACGCTGTTACCCCCGGTACTCCGCGCAGGGGGCGCGGGATGCATCAGTGCCACCGTCAACGTGACCTGTATCCTTGTGCAGGCGCTCTACCGGGAGGCGCACGAAAGACGCGCAGCAGAACTCTTGCGCCGGATTACCCGCATCCGGGCAGCCGTGGAGGCGCAATCCGTAATTCCCATGCTCAAGGCCATAATGGCGTACCGGACCCGTGATCCAGAATGGCGCCATGTGCGACCGCCTTTGGCTGCATTGCAGGAGGTCCTGAGTACCTCATTGGACAGCATAGTGACACAATGCTTCCGGCCATGGAACGATGAAGACTGACTCCTTTATTGGCGCAGCGCTGAGCGGAGAGCCGCCAGCCTTCACCACCGAGGAAGCCGCAAGGCTGGCCGCGGATTGGTATGGCATACGGGGCGTGGCGGCTGTCCTTCCGTCCTACATGGATCAGAACTTCCTGATTCAGACCAAGGACTCTTGTTATGTACTCAAGGTGTCCAATGCGCGCACGGACATGGCGGAACTGGATCTGCAGGTAGCCGCGCTGCAGTTCCTTGCCACTCGCCGTAGCGACTGTCCGCGCGTCGTGATGGCCACTGATGGGCAGCCGGTAGTCGTTGCACACCGGGCCCGTGGAGCCTGCCATCGTATCTGGATGATTTCCTTCCTCGAAGGCAGGCCCTTGGGCGAGGTGCGGCCTAGTGCCATGCCGCACCTTCTTGAAGGACTGGGCACTGTCCTTGGCAGTCTCGATCGGGATCTGGCAGACTTTCGCCATCCTCACGCTTCGCGGAGCCTGCCCTGGGACCTGTTGCGGGCGCCTGAGCTTCAGGACCTAGTGCCGTTTGTGACCGGAGCAGAGCGGAGAGCATTAGCGGCGCGCTGCCTGGATCACTATGAAGTGTCCGTTCTGCCCCGCCTCTGGCCAATGCGCCGAGGTGTGATTCATAACGACGCCAATGATCAGAATATTCTAGTAGAACAGGCCGGGTACCAGTCTCGCATCAGCGGGATCGTGGATTTCGGTGACATGGTGCATACATCATTGATCTGCGAAGTCGCCATAGCGGCGACCTACGTGATGATGAACAAGGCGGACCCTGTGGGTGCGGCGGTCCATGTCATTCGTGGATATCACCAAGCATTTCCGCTGCTCGAGGAAGAGATAGCGCAATTGTATGACCTAGTCTTAGCTAGGCTCTGCAGCAGCGTATTAGTGTCTGCATATCGCGGCCGCTCTCAGCCGGACAACCGGTATCTGAAGATTTCTGAAGCACCGGCCTGGCAGCTTCTTGCGCGCCTCAGCGCGGAATCTCGATCCTTAGCGACGTACCGGTTCCGCGAAGCCTGCAACTTCGACATCTGCCCCGCCTCTACGCGCGTGGTCGGATGGCTCAAGCGGCAAGCGGGCACCTTTGCGCCCGTAGTGCAGCAGGCTCCAAATCGCAAGGTGCCACTGGTGCTTGACTTCAGTGTGGCCAGCCCGGAGCTGGGCTCGCCCGCGCAGGATCCGGTCAGTGCGTCGCAAGCTCTATTCGCCCAGCTAAAGCGCAAAGGAGCAAGCATTGGCGTCGGACGCTACAATGAGGCGCGCCTGATCTATGGCAGCGACCAGTTTCGACACCCCCATAACGAGTACAACGAACGCCGGACCATTCATCTGGGCATCGACCTGTTTCAGGCCGCAGGTAGCCCCGTGTTTGCGCCCATGGAGGGCACCGTGCATGTCGCGCGCCAGTGCAACCTACCGCTCGACTTCGGCGGGCTTGTCGTACTGCGCCACGAGGCGGAAGGCGACACCTTTTACACCCTTTATGGGCATCTGAGTCACAAGTCGGTCGACGCATTGGTGCCGGGCATGCCAGTCCTGAAGGGCCAGGCCTTCGGTGCACTCGGCACTATCAAAGAAAACGGAGGGTGGATACCGCACCTGCATTTTCAGTTGTTTGCGGACCTTTTTGATGACGCAGCGACCGACGTTTGCCTGGGCGTAGCCCCAGCGAGTCAGCGCGCGGTATGGCTGGCGATCTGTCCAGACCCTAACCTAATTCTGAGGATTCCAGAGCATTACTTTCGGGAGTTGCCCAGGCGTTGGACAGCGGCGCAAGTCAGGCGCTCGCGAGCACACCATGTCGGCGCGAATCTCAGCGTCAGCTACCGCGAGCCGCTCCATATCGTACGAGGCCTGGCGCAGCACCTGTATGATGCCGAAGGACGCGCCTACTTGGATGCCGTCAACAACGTGCCTCATGTGGGACATTGCCACCCCCGGGTGGTGCGCGCCGCGCAGCGGCAGCAGTTGGTTCTGAACACCAACACGCGCTACCTGCATGCATCGCTAGTGCAGTATGCCCAGCGGCTGGTTGCCACGATGCCGGATCCGTTGTCCGTGTGTTTTTTTGTCAATTCCGGGAGCGAGGCCAACGACCTAGCGCTGCGCCTAGCGCGTGCCCATACCCTGGCCACGGGCATGGTAGTCCTCGATGGCGCATACCACGGTCACCTGACCTCGCTAATCGCAATTAGTCCGTATAAGTTTGCCGGTCCGGGTGGTGAAGGGGCGCCGCCCCACGTTCAGATGGCGCTGGCCCCAGACCCGTATCGGGGAAAGTACCGCGGGAGCCAAGCCGCGCTGCAATATGCTAAAAGTGTGCGCGACGCCATAGATCGTCTAGAGCACCCGCTGTGCGCTTTTATCTGCGAATCGCTGCTCGGATGCGGAGGTCAGGTGGAGTTTCCCGAGGGATACCTGCAGGCGGTCTACACACTTGTTCGCCAAGCGGGTGGTGTCTGCATCGCGGACGAGGTGCAGGTGGGGTTCGGACGGGTAGGATCCCACTTCTGGGGTTTTCAGACGCAGGATGTGGTGCCCGACATCGTCGTCTTAGGTAAGCCGATGGGGAATGGACATCCGCTCGCAGGCGTGGTGACGACGCGCGCGATCGCGGATTCATTCAACAACGGGATGGAGTTTTTCAGCACGTTTGGAGGTAATCCCGTGTCCTGCGCTGTAGGCATGGCGGTGCTAGATGTACTGCGTGACGAGAATCTCCAGGATCATGCGTTCCGAACCGGTAACCACCTGAAGGCGCGCCTTCATGCACTAGGGGAGGCGCATGCGGCAGTGGGTGATGTGCGCGGCCGCGGACTGTTTCTGGGGGTGGAGCTGGTGCTCGACCGAGCGCTGCGGACGCCGGCTAAGGCCCAAGCCGCCTACGTGGCCAACAGGATGCGGGAGCGGGGAGTGCTGATCTCTACGGACGGCCCCTGGGGCAATGTGCTCAAAATTAAGCCGCCGCTGGTGTTTAACACCAAAGACGCGGACCGCTTGGTCGAGACGCTCGATGAGATCCTGTCAGAGGACTTCGTCGCTCTAAGCAGCAGGGATGGCGCCTAAAGTTGGCCTGATGCCTACAAGTTGATCTGGACCATCACGAGCTCAAAGATCAGCGTCGAATTAGGCGGGATGTTCTGCCGACCTGTAGAGCCGTAGGCATGCTTCGGCGGAATCACCAGCTGCCGTTCGCCGCCTTCCTTCATGCCAAGGATGCCAATGTCCCATCCGCTGATGACCGTCCCTGTGCCCACAAGAAACTCGAACGGCTCCTCGCGCGGATAGGAACTGTCAATCAGGGTGCTGTCGGCAAGCCAGCCGTGGTAGTGCACCGCGACATGGTCACCAGCTTTGGCACCCGATCCGGTGCCAACCTTGAAGTCGTAGTACTTGATTCCATCAACCAGTTCGATGTAATCCTCGTCCGCCACATATCGCGGCTTGGGGACCACTTCTGGATCGATGGGCTTGGGCGTTGATGGACCGTCGCACGCGCTCGCTATGAATGCAACGTACAGCGCGAACAAGAAGACTTTGAGGACGCATTTCATACAGCAACCTCGCTATAACGCCTGATACTGTGTTTACCCGGTTCAGCACGTCAGGTTCCTTGCATGGTCGAATTGCCAGTCGCGTGCAGCCTGCATGCGGCAGGTGCCGTCGTATATTGCCGCAGCATATTGCCAGACTCTATTGCCTGTGTTTTCCGCTTCCGTGTATGCCAACCGCCGGGACCAGCTGTCTCGGACTATCAGCAATGGCGTGGTCCTGTTTATGGGTGCACGCCATGCTCCCATGAATTACCCACACAACTGGTACCCTTTCAGGCAGGACAGCTCCTTCCTTTACTACTGGGGACACCCTATCGCTGACCTAGCAGCGCTGGTTGATGCGGACGAAGGACGCCACATCCTCTTTGCCGACAGCCCGAGCGTTGACGACGTCATATGGAGCGGACCCCAGCCAGAGGCGGCAGCGCTCGCAGATCGGGTCGGGGCCCATGAGGTTCGCCCGTCTGGCGATCTGGAAGAGACGTTGCGTACCATGAAGGCAGCCGGTCGTCGGGTACACTATGAGCCGCCGTACCGGGTTAACACGCAGGTGCGGGTAGAGTCGCTGCTAGGCCTGGGTACCGGTTCGGCTCCGCACCATGCGTCAACGAAGCTGATACGTGCCATAGTACGGCAGCGATCTGTCAAAGAGTCGCGAGAGGTTCGCCAGATTGAGTCCGCGCTCCAGGTATCACATGCGATGCATACGGCGGCGATGCGGCTGGTAACAACGGGTGCCTTGGAGCGCGACATCGCGGGCCACATAGAAGGCATTGCGATCGCCGGCGGCGGGCGGCTGGCATTCCCGTGCATCCTCACCAGGCGGGGCGAAATTCTCCACAATCACTATTACGGCAACCGCCTGCGGAACGGCGATCTGGTAGTGCACGACAGCGGTGCGTCGTCACCGATGCAGTATGCCAGTGATATCACTCGGACCATTCCTGTTAGCGGGACCTTTTCGGCGCGCCAGCGAGCGATCTATTCTTTGGTGCTGCGCGCTCAGGAGGCCGCCATAGGTGCACTACGACCCGGGTACCGTTTTCTTGACGCGCACCTGTTGGCGGCGCGCTCTGTTGCAGCTGACCTCAAAGATCTGGGTCTGATGCACGGAGATACCGATGAAGCGGTGGCCCAGGGAGCTCATGCGCTCTTTTTTCCACATGGGTTAGGTCACATGATGGGATTGGATGTGCACGATATGGAAGGCTTGGGCGAGGACCTAGTGGGGTATGGCGACTCAGTGAAGCGTTCGGACCAGTTCGGGCTGGCGTACCTGCGCCTGGCACGTGCGCTCCGCGCAGGACATGTGATTACGGTCGAACCGGGATGCTATTTCATAGGGGCGCTCATCGATCAATGGCGTGCAAAACGGCGGCATGCGGCTTTCATCAACTATGCGGAAGTTGAGCGATGGCGCACGTTCGGGGGAGTACGGATCGAAGACGACGTGCTGGTTACTCCTTCCGGGTCGTGCATTTTGGGACCGCCGATACCAAAGGCGGTACTGGATGTGGAAGCAGCGTGCGCAGCGTGACGCTATCCAGCCACGACCGTGAGTCCTTCGCGGCGTCTTAGCCGCACATGCTCTACTTGACCAGCCCGTTGCGCGTCAAAGGGGCGCTGCACCTGAATGTAGTTGTCCGTATATCCGCGCATCAGGTCGCGCTTTCTGCCGCGTTCCCAGAGCACCGGGCGTATCGTCCCAACCTGGGAATCCACAAAGGCGGCCAGCTTCCGGTCGGATAGCGTCCTTAGGGTGCGGTTGCGCGCGCGACGCTCAGGCACCGGGACTGAGCGGTGGCGTGTGGTCGTGGCTGACACGGTGTCGGGGCGCTCCGAATAAGTAAAAGTGTGCAGGTAGGTGACCGGCAAGTCTCGCAGGAAGCGGACCGTGGTTTGAAACCGCTCTGAGCATTCTCCTGGATGCCCGACGATCACGTCCGCGCCAATCCCAGCGTCGGGCATCGCCTGCCGGATCCGCTCTACGCGGCTTACATACACGCTCCGGCGGTAGCGGCGGCGCATAATGCCCAGCATGGTGTCGTCGCCGCTCTGGAGCGGAAGGTGGAAATGCGGAACGAAAGACGGTGTGCGACCCACAAAGTCGATGATATCGTCGCTCAACAGGTTCGGCTCGATGGACGAAATCCGAAAGCGTGCGATGCCCTCGACCCGGCTAAGGTCTTCGAGAAGCCTCAGCAGCGTGCCATTGCCACCGGCACCGTCATGGCGGCCCTGGCCGTAGAGGCCTATGTTCACGCCTGTCAGTACGATCTCCTGGATGCCTCGTACGGCAATGGCACGAGCCTGCTCAACGACTTGGTTCGGCGACGCGCTGCGACTTCCGCCGCGCGCACGCGGGATCGTGCAGAACGCACAGGAATAGTCGCACCCGTCCTGGACCTTCAAGAAGGCACGCGTACGCTCAAAAGAGAGAAGTGCCGGATCAAAGTCCTGAAGGTCGTCGGTGCACGATACGTTGACCTGGGCCTCGTCACGACGCTCAAATGAGTCGACAAACTCAAAGAGGCGGGCTTTCTCGCGAGTGCCAAGGACTACATCAACGCCCTCAATGGCGGCGACTGCTTCAGGCCTCAGCTGCGCATAGCAGCCGGTAACGATGAGACAAGCCTCTGGGCTGGTCTTTCTCCCGCGCCGGATCACCTGGCGACACTTGCGGTCCGCCTCGCTCGTCACTGAGCAGGTGTTGATGACGACTACATCTGCCACATGGCCGAATGGGACCACGACATAGCCGCGGTTAGCGAATCGGCGGCGGATGCCACTGGTTTCTGCAAAGTTGAGCTTGCAGCCCAGCGTGTGAAACGTGACACGGGGCATGGGCAATTTTCTTACCTTGTGCAGCTGGAAACTAACGAGGCGGATCGAGGCTCCCGGCATTGATCTTTAAGGACGGATGATAGCGCGCGAGGGCTATCCGGTGATCGGCCTGACTTGGATCCTGGCGGCGCTGGCGGTGACGGCCGCAGCGGTGCTGCCGCTTCCCCCTAGCGGGCGTACAGCCGCTGTCGCGGCGATCATTCTGTTTTTGGGGATCTTTCCACTGTACTTTTTTCGCGATCCGCACCGCGAAGTGCCTCCAGATGCCCATACGGTGCTCTTAGCGCCAGCGGATGGCCGTGTGGTGGCGGTAACGATGGAGGAGGAACCTCACTTTCTGAAGGGTCCCGCACGTAGGGTATCTATCTTCCTGTCTCCTCTTAATGTGCATGTCAACCGCATCCCCGCGGCTGGCGTCATCGAATATGCGCACTACCAGCGAGGTACTCGCCGCCAGGCATGGCAAGCCAAAGCCTCCAGCCACAACGAGCAGTCGCTGTTTGGCGTGCGCCACCCGTTGGGCCAGAAGATTCTTTTCAAGCAGATTGCGGGCACTCTGGCCCGACGCATAGTGTACCATGTCAGCGCCGGTGACAGCGTAAACGCTGGCGATCGGTTCGGCATCATCCGATTCGGGTCACGTCTGGATGTGCTGGTGCCTCTGGAGCTTTCGGTAACCGTGAAGGTGGGTGACCGCGTGCGCGCAGGAGAATCGGTGATGGGACGCATGCCTGAAGCTTAATGCGACGAACTGAGACACGTTCGCGCAGGCCCCGATTGCGACAGAGGATGACCGCGGCCAACCGCTTTCGATGGTCTGGCAGACCGCTGCCACGGGCGGCTGTACCGTCATTATTCACCCTGATGAACCTTTTCTGCGGGTTCGTCGCCATCGTTCAGGTGTACGAAGGGCAACTGGCCTATGCCTGTTACCTGATTGTGCTCGCTGGCTTTTTCGATCTCTTGGACGGCATGATGGCCCGCCTCGCCCAAGGGCAGAGCCTGTTCGGTGTGGAGCTTGATTCCCTTAGTGACGTGGTATCGTTCGGTGCGGCGCCTTCATTGCTAGTCTATGCATTTGCTCTGAGCGAGTACGGCGTGCTGGGTGTGGTAGTGTCCGCCTTGCCGGTACTATGCGCCGCGGTGCGGCTTGCCCGCTACAACCTAGCAATTGAAGACGTAAGCCAAGAATACTACAGCGGATTACCCGCGCCGGTTCAGGCCTTTTTTCTTATCACATTTGTCCTTTGTACCATGGGCGAAAGCTGGCTTCTGGCTCCTGGGATGCTTGATGCCGGCGTACTGATTCCGTTGGTGCTTGTCCTCTCGGCGCTCATGGTGACCACACTTCCTTTTGAGGGTGCGCCCAAGCCAACGGCAGCGTACTTGGCGGCGCGGCCACTTGCGGCTGCCAGCTATTGCGTCGCTATCGTCTTGATTCTGGTATTGCGAGAGTTAGGCCTGCTGATCGGTCTAGTCGCGTATCTATTGACGGGCATCATTCGCGCGCTTATGCGGGCCATCCACGCGGTTCGGAGGCGGCGATCTACGACGGACTGGGTGCCCGCTCAGGAAAGGCAGCAAGATGAGAGTGCGCCAGGCTAACTGGCGTTAGTACAGGAAGTGCAAGTCCCCCGTTGTGAAAGAGTAACCAACTACACAGCTCCTCTCGCCGGGCGTCTGTACTCGCGAGGGCACAGGCGAAGCGTCGTTAGAGGCGCGTGTGGGCAGGGCAATTGAGCACCGAAAGAGCTCTAGTCCGGGATGCCGAGGCTTTTCCCATGGTTGACGGCAACACCTTCTTCGCCGCTAATGGTGAGGCGGAGGAGGATCCCGCGGTGTCCAAGAACCCAGGCGCGCACGTACGTACTACGCCGGGACCTGGGAGGTCTCCGTGTCACCCTGGAGTCGCTCAGGGTCGCAAAGGAAAGGGTTTATCCCCGTATCTGGAGATGACCGACATGGAGTAATCTGATGCAGCAATGGTAGCTATGAAAGCAGCGAACAAGGGGCGTAGCCGCCCGGCGGGGTTGCCAGACCAAGTCCTGCACCTGAGGGGCAACTGGAAAACCCTAACACTGTCTGAGCGCGGGATTGGGTAGCGGTGCAACGTGGAGTGGACCGGTTGCGACAATTTGTTAAGCGGAAACCCAAGGAGAAGCTCACAACGCTTCTGCACCATGTCACGGTGAAATCGCTGCGGCATGCCTCCTGTCAGCTAAAGAAGAAGGCAGCGACAGGCGTGGACCGCATATCATGGGTGGCATACGAGGTTGGACTGTCAGCGCGTTTGGCTGACTTACACGACCGCGTCGGGTGGGAATCGTGCATGCGGTCATGGAAAGTGAGTAAAGGAAGCCTTCTCTCCCTCATAGATCTGCGCGCTATAAATGCTGTTTGGGCTCAATGACACGTATCGCGTCCAAAGTAGCCAGAGTTTCTTCCACTGGTCGTCGGATGGTGGCATCAATGTCACTGGTAATCCGCATTCCTTGGCGTCAATCGCTGAAATGGTTGCGTTGTGGCTCTGGTGGTCCTTAATCAATGGTCCTTTAAGCCTCGCTACGAGTTGATCTATGGCATCGGAGCCTCGATCCGGCACGCATGCAACAGCCTTGCGCAACAGATCGTCGGCTTGGGCCACGGCGCTGCGTGCTTGGCTTAAAAGGAGCACCGTAACATGCCCGAGCATCGAAGCGTACACGGGAAAAGTCGCAGGGCTTTCCTAGATGCGCTCCTCCACATCCTCAACAGCGTCCATTATAGTACGCGCGGCAACCCAGGGATTCCCCACTCTTAGCTGTGGATCTATAGGCCCGAGATCGCTGGTAGGTCCCATCAGAATGTGGTGTGCCCCCAGCGTAACCAGTGTTCCCGCACTCTTGGCCTGGTCAGGTACGATCACCGTGAGTTTCTTGCATTGGGACTGCGCCTGTCGTATAAGTCTCAAAGCTGTCTCCAGGTCCCCACCGAGCGTGCAAAGCATGAGGTGCAGATCATGAGTGGAATCAGCTTCGTATAAGGTCTCTTCGAAGGGCGTAATTACCGCGGAGTGAATCGAGCCGATGAATACTATCAGACGGCAGTCGAACTTGTCCTGGTAATCTCGTATCTGCTTCTGCCGCACAAAGCGAGCGTAGTTGGTCGCTTCAAATAACGGGCTTCTCCCAGTAGATTCTGCTTACGAGTTCTTGGGAATGTGACTCACGGGGCAATGCGGCCGCCCTTGCCAGTTGCTCGAAGATGAGCACGCATCTTGTTTCCCTGCTCCCGTGCTTTGCGCGCCTGCTGAACCAAGTCAAACCAATTCTCGTTGATACGGTCTGGCTTGGTAAAGACAGCCTCGGCCTCACGCCCAGCGTGACGTTTTTCACTGGAGTTAGATGTCCCCGGTTTGCTATCCGCGTTCATAGATGGGTATGGCAGCTCTGATACGAAAGGTGGTAAGCCGTCGCAACGTGGTAATCCGCGCATCACTTCTTGTCATCACAGGTCATCCGACCCGGACGGCATCAAGGCGCAGTACCATTGCCACTAAGGGTATACCATGCTGCTTCCAAATGGTTGCACCTAAGAGTCCGTGTGCACTCAGGAACAAGTACCGCAGTTGGGCGCGCGCAAACGTCGTGGTGCCCCGCGGATGCTCTTGATCCATCAGGGTGTGCCATATCGCGCGGTCGTGTGCGTTGGTCATGAGAGATCGGCCAGATCTCTGACGCCGCGGCCTTGATCCAGTACTGCGGCGGCCTCATCCAACAACCGCGGTCGCCTAGTCTGCGCTGAAGGCTGCGGCGCCGGAAGAACGATGCGGTTCTCGGACTCGAGTGCCCGCAATGCCTTCATATAGCCCGCCCGCTGCTGACGGGCTCGGGCACCATAGAATCGTAATGCTTCACGAACGAGGGAGCCGAAAGTACGGCGGCACTTGTTACGATGCTGCTCCAGCGTCTCCAACAAGGCCAGCACCGAATTATTCGGCGTGCACAGAATCTGATGCTGCGTATCAATATCGGCATGCTAACCGATGCAAATGCCGTTGTTAAGGCCCTGAGTTGACTAAAGGGCAGGGTGAGCCGATTCGCGAGTGTTGCGGCACAGCGGCCGATCGTGATTTTGATGCTATGATCAATATCTTTCGCAGGGGTGCAGCGCGCCGGCTTGTGGCCCAATCTGCTGGATTAGCTTGGTACCTGCTGGGGTCCCAGGCTACGCTAACGGAAAGCACCTGACACTGCTACAGCATAGAATCGTCTACCTGAGCGCCAACGCTCGAATCAACGTCCCGACATATGCACAGCTACAAAGCCAGAATCACGGTTACGCTCCGCCCCTCGATACTGGATCCACAAGGCAAGGCGGCGCACCGAGCACTCACGAACCTGGGGTTTAGCACCGTGCAGGAGGTGCGCGTAGGCAAAGTCGTAGAGATGGTGCTGCACGAGCCTTCGCTAGAAGCAGCGCGTGCCGCGGCCGAAGCGGCCTGCCAGAAGCTTCTGGCCAACCCGGTCATGGAAGACTATGCGGTGACCGTCCGCCGCGTGCCGGAAATAGCAGCAGCAAGTTAGCGCAGAAACTTGTAGCTGAGCTTGATCAGCAGCACGTTGGTGGGGAACACATCAAACGTGTTCAGGAGCTGATCTACGGTGCCCTGGTCATAGGGCGAGCGCGTCGAAATATCCAGCGGCGACACGTCGGAGCTGCTGCGCCGCGAATGTGTCCATACCGCGAAAAGGGTCGAGCCTGGTCGGTACTCCCATCGGAGCACCGTGTTGGTCTGAAAGTTGTTGAATGCGAAGTCGTATCGCTTGGGGAAACTCTCCACCGGTACCAAAGTGTCGCGGTCCTGCAACAGGGAAAACGCCTGATTGGCGCCGCGCGCCGCAAAGAGCTGGCCGTATAGCTGGATGCCCAACGTTGGGGTTAACGTCAGGTTGCCGCGCAGTGTGATGTCCGCCGACTGGGTGTTGCGTTCCCCGAAAACGGGGATGTAGTGACGTCCCTCCTCGTCATAGGGAGCGCGGGCATGAAGCAGGGCGCCCACGGCCGGGCTGACTGCGAACGGTACCCAGCGTTCCACATCTTCTGGGGAATTCCGGGATTCCTCTCCGATCATCCAAGTGCCATCCACCGTGGCGAATGCCTCATTGGAAGCCCATTCGGTGGTGCCAAATTCGCGTCCGGTGCCCACCTTTAGCGACAGGCTGACCTGGGATGACACGGTCCATTCACCCTCGAGGCTGGCAGACAATGCATAGCCGCCATCACCATAGATCTCAGTCTCTGCCTGGGGACGTAGCAGCCAGCGGTGCCGCGTGTCGGTGGTCAGCTCCAGATCAATGGAAATTTCTCGCGGCCGTGCCCTAGGTCCGAGCCCACGCGTCTCAGTCACATCGTAGCCCCCGAAGAGATAGTCACTGCGGATGCCGATCTCAATCTCCTGAAATGTGCGTGTGGTCCAGTCTGAGCTGAAGAAAAAGCCGGTGCCGTTGGAGATGCCTTCCCTGTAAGAGAGGCCGCTGCCAGCATAAAGGCGGAAGTTGCCCCGCTGAAAGGGTCCTACGGGCCGCCCGCCATTGACTTGGTGCGAAACACCCCCGAACAGGTTGGTATGGTTGTTCTGGCGCAAGCGCCCCAGATCGTTAGGGTTGTACCGGTCACTGATGATGGTAAGGCCGACCGAGTAGTTCCAGACGGAGCGCTGCCGGTCAAATCCCGCCGTCAGCGCAAAGCCGGACTCGGTGTCACCGTCCACGGTGCGTCGGGTGGCACTGAATTGGCCGTCCACGCTGTACCGGTTCTCATTGAAACGCAGGTCCCAGTCCATTCCTCCAGCCAAGCTTCGTCGGTCCGCAGCGTTATCAAAGTAGGTCACCATGCCGCCAACGTTGGAAAGCTCTCCGATCTGCTTCTGGCCCCGTGCGACGCCGTAATAGTTGGAAGGGCGGAAATCGTTGCCGGTGGCGGCTCCGAAGAAGCCGAAGTTGGCGCCTCCTGTAGTCCGCCCGGACACCTTGGATGCGGCCACGATAGGGGCGTCGGCGCCGATGCGGCGTGTATAGAGCAGGGATCCGCCACGGTCCAGGCTGTACCGGAAAATCTGCGTACCCTCGGTGAAAAAGGGGCGCCGCTCGGGAAAGAAGGTCTCGAAGGCTGTCAGATTCAGCTCTGCCGGGTCCGCTTCCACCTGCCCGAAATCTGGATTGACCGTCGCGTCCAGCGTGATGTTTGTCGACAGACCGACCTTCATGTCGCCGCCGACCTCTGCGGTTGAGCTGCGCAGCCGGCTTCCTGCTAGGTCACCTTCCTCTGTACGAGTGCTTACCACGGTATAGGGGGTGATCTGAAAATTGCGGCGGGCACGGATGTCGACGATCCCTTCCAGGGTGCCGTAATGGGCGACGGTGCCGCTGCTGCGCTCGGCCCGCGGGACCATCACCCACTCGCTGACTTCGCTTAGGCGCGGGATGATGCGCTTGAAATTGATGCCCCAGCGCTGCACACGTGCATCCGAAAAGCGCAGCATGGAATAGGGAATGCGGAGTTCCGCATACCAACCCGTCTCGGTGACGCGCACCTGAGAGCGCCAGACCGCGTCCCAGGAGGTATCAAAACCGAAGCCTCCTCCGCCCCCTCCGAACATGCGGCCCGCATAGATTCCGTCAGCCTGAACGCCGGCCGCGCTAATAGCAAAGTTGTAGGAGGTCTTGCGGTCGAGGTATGAGTCGATCGAGGCGACAAACCAATCCGCTTGATTGAATTCGTCCCGCCGGCCCAGCGGCCGGCGAATCTGATCCGGTTCGCTGTCGTGCAGGGCGATGCCGATATACAAGGCGGACTGCCCGTACAGCACACGCACATGGGTAGTGTGCGTGGCTGGCGCGCCTTCGTCTGGAGAGTACTGAACAAAGTCGGTAGCTACCGCTGCTGCGGCCCACGCCGGCTCATCTAGGAACCCGTCGACGCTGATGCTTCCAGATGTCGGTTGCGCGGTAAGGACACAATCCTCGGGGCATGCAGGGTCAACAGACAGCACCGCGCCCAAAACAAGGGCGGTCAGAAGCATGAGCAGAGAATTTCAGGTGAGTGGAGATGGCATGCAGTGTGCCCAGGTGTAGGCATACCATTAGCAAACAGCATTACGGAATCTCAGGTCCTGGGGTTTCAAGTGGGGGGTTACCGTCGACCTTGGGCAAGCATGTGCTTTCTCGCTTTGGTAGCCAAGGCATCCACCCTGTTGTTGCGCGCGTTATTGGCATGCGCGCGCACCTTGATCCAACGGACTTCGTGGCGCTGAGACTCTTTCAGCAGCTCTAACCAGAGGTCCTTGTTGCGAACAGGCAGCCGGCTGGCCGTCATCCAGCCGTTTTTCTGCCAATTTTTCAACCAGCCTTGGGCGAACGCGTTGCGCAGGTACGTGCTGTCGGTGTGCAGCTGCACGGCGCAAGGCCACTTGAGGGCCTGCAGCGCCTTCAGTGCTGCGGTCAGCTCCATCTTGTTGTTGGTGGTCCTGCGAGAAGCGCCGGTCAGAACGCGTTCGTGTTTGCCGTATATAAGCAGAGCGGCCCAGCCGCCAGGGCCCGGATTAGGTTTACAGCCACCGTCCGTATAGATGGTGACTTTGCTGCGGGGCGCAGCCATTGGGTGTAAGGATGCGATTTGTCGACTATGTGACCGTTAAGGTACGAAGCGGGTCTGGAGGATCAGGCTGTGTCGCTTTTCGTCGCGAAAAATTCGTTCCTAAGGGGGGACCGTCAGGCGGCGATGGTGGGCGCGGCGGCTCCGTGCTGATCCGCGCGGATCGCAACCTTTATACGCTTCTGGATCTGCGCTACAATCGCCACCATTTCGCGCCGCATGGCAAGCCTGGCGAGGGCAGTAACCGCAGCGGCAAAGACGGACGGAACCTAGTGCTCCGTGTGCCGTGTGGCACCGTGGTTCGTGCAACCGGAGGTTCGGAGACACTGGGCGAAGTGATGAATTCCGGGGACGAGCTGGTTCTAGTGCGCGGTGGCAAGGGCGGCAAAGGAAACACGTTTTTCAAGCGCGCCACCCGGCAGGCGCCGCAATTTGCGCAGCCCGGAGAGCCTGGTGAGGAGAAAGACGTAACCTTAGAGCTCAAAATGCTGGCGGATGTCGGCCTGGTGGGCCAGCCCAATGCGGGCAAGAGCACGCTGGTGTCTTCTGTATCCGCGGCGCGGCCCAAGGTGGCGGACTATCCATTCACTACGCTGGCACCAATGCCTGGCGTCGTAAATGTTGAAGGGTATCGGTCATTTGTTATTGCCGATATCCCGGGAATTATCGCTGGGGCCAGCCAGGGCAAGGGACTCGGGCTGCGCTTTCTCAAGCATATTCAGCGCAACGCGGTGCTTCTGTTTCTGATTCCTGTCAATTCGTTTGAGCTCCGAGCGGAGTACGATGCACTACTGCATGAGCTCTGCACGTTTGACCCGGCATTAGTCGCCAAGCCCCGCTTGGTGGCCTTCAGCAAGGTGGACCTATTGGCTCCAGATGAGCGCCGCTCTTGGCTGGACGAGGCGCGTGCGGCGTTGCCCTCTGGCGAAGACGTGCACCTGATCAGCAGCGTCACGGGATTCGGGCTGACGCGTCTTAAGCGGGAGCTTTGGGAGCGCGTCCGGCAGGAGCGTGAGGCCAGGGCGCAGGGATGAACGCTCCCGTAGAGGACAGGGTTATCAGGCTGACTGTGCAGGATGGACCGCCGCAGCGCATTGATGTGTACATAGCTGCTGCATTACCAGCGGCTTCGCGCACGAAGGTGCAGGAAAGTATCCGACTAGGCGCTGTGCGGGTCAATGACCGACAGGTGCGCCGTCCGTCCGTCCGCATAACGGCGGGTGATCGCATCGCGTGGACGGTACCGAAGCCTAGGTTGCCAGAGGTGGAGCCGGAGCCTATTCCGCTTGCCATCCCTTATGAGGATTCCAGGCTGCTGGTAGTAAACAAGCCGGCGGGGATGCCAGTGCATCCGGGTACTGGCCACCATTCGGGCACGCTCGTGCATGCGTTGCTGCATCATACGGGAAGCCCGTCTGTGGCGGCTCACCATCGGCCAAAGGATCAGGAGATCGGGCTGAGCAGCTTGTATGACCATACCTGTATCCGTCCAGGCATTGTACATCGTCTAGACAAGGATACCACGGGGCTCTTGGTGGTAGCGAAAGACGATGTGACTCATCGCGCACTGGCGCTTCAGTTTGCGCAGCGCACGGCGCGCCGCACTTACAATGGCATTGTCTGGGGCGTCCCGAATCCGCCAGAGGGTCGCCTGGTGACCCAAATCGGGCGCAGCCCAAAGGACCGCCGGAAGATGGCCGTAGTACCAGCGCCGCGCGGCAAGCGCGCAGCGACGCGGTACCGGGTGCAGCGGCCGCTCACTCATGTCGCGCTTATGGCATTCAGCCTAGAGACAGGTCGAACGCACCAGATTCGAGTGCATGCAGAGCATATAGGTCATCCGATTCTAGGTGATCCGACGTATGGCGGACGCGCGATTCGCCGGGGCCCGACCACCAGCCGCCGCAGAGCTACGTTCCGCCATGTGTTCAGTAGGCTTGGTCGCCAAGCGCTGCATGCTGGCAGCCTGGGATTTGAGCATCCCCACTCCGGCCAAGCTATTGACGTGACCTGTCCGCTGCCAGACGACATGCTGGCGGCCCTTCAGATGCTGCAGCGCGCCGATCAATAAGGACCACTATTGCGGCGCAATGTCGGTCTCCAGCGGCCGCGATGTGTCCCGGCGCGGGCGCGGACCTGTTTCAGGGCCAATGTGCGCTCATGTTCTGCTGAGCAATGGGAGCCAGACAAGAGCCAAACCTGATAAGACCCTAATAAGATGGTGCCCGCACATGGCTGGGTCCTGCAGTGGGCACAGGCATGTGAGGGGGCGGCTGCAGAGTGTTACCTAAGGGCGAACCGACCCGAGTGCACTGCGGTGCGTAGAAACGCCGTGTCGCGCGAAAACGACTCCCATCCACCCCTCTGCACGTCGTGAAAGCTACGTTCCGATCCATCGAAGGGACCTACGATATCCTGCCGACCAGCAGGCGAGCGGTCAGACGGTCTGAGGCTTGGCAGCATGTCGAAGGCGTGATTCGGGATATGATGCAGCGGTTCGCATTTCAGGAGATCCGGACGCCCGTCCTCGAGCCGTTGTCGCTTATCGCGCGAGGCGTCGGGGAGGCGTCTGACATCGTGACCAAGGAGATGTTCGCCTTCATCCGTGGACGGACGCACTATGTGTTGCGCCCGGAAATGACAGCCCCGGTGATGCGCGCGTATTTGCAGCATCACTTGGAGCAGCACCCGGGCGAGCAGCGACTGTTCTATATGGGGCCGTGCTTTCGCGCGGAGCGGCCGCAGAAGGGGCGGTACCGCCAGTTTCACCAGTTCGGCGTGGAGATCTTGGGCGCGATCGACCCGCGCGCAGACGCGGAGGTGATCTCCTGCGCACTGGAGATTTATGGTGCGCTGGGCCTTACGGGTACGACGCTGCGTATAAACACGCTGGGTGATGCCGACAGCCGGGTCCGGTACATCGAGGCACTTTGCGCCTACTTTGCGCCGTATGAAGCGAAGCTGACATCGGCAAGCCAGCAGCGACTACAGAAAAACCCGCTACGTATCCTGGATACAAAAGTCCAAGCGGAACGCGCACTGGTACGCGAGGCCCCTCGGCTGATCGACTACGTGGACTCCGAAAGCCGGGCGCACTATGAGGCCGTCAAGGCACTACTGGACGAGGTGAACATCTCGTACACCGAAGACCCTCATCTGGTACGTGGATTGGACTACTATACACGAACCGCTTTCGAGATTGAAGGCGCTGGCCTGGGGGCCCAGAATGCTCTGGCTGGCGGAGGACGATACGACCTGTTGTCGCAGTCTATAGGAAGCTCCCGATCTGTTCCTGCTGTCGGCTTTGCCGCGGGCATGGAACGGCTGCTTCTGGCGCTCGAGGCTGGTGGGCAGCCTTGGCCTGCCGCCGGGGTGGTGGACACTTACCTGTTGGGCCTCGGCGAAGCCGCAGCGCCCGTGCTATTCGTGCTGGCCCACCAGCTCAGGCGCAAAGGGCTCAGCGTGATACAGGGACCCCGCTGGCGGTCCATGAAGGCGCAGCTGCGGACCGCTCACCGCCTCAAGGCGCGCTGCTGCGTGATTGTAGGGGACAACGAGGTGGCCACTGGGCAGGCTACCGCTAAAGATATGGCGCAGGGTACGCAACAACTCGTATCCTTCGATGCGCTGCCCGACTACCTGCTCAGCTATCTCCGATAACAGATGTATCCGCGATTTCTGGAAATCCCGCTGCCGTTTGAGGTCCTGGGTACTGAAACCCTGACGATTTACTCGTTTGGTGTCATGATGGCCGTGGCGTTTCTTGTCGCGGCCTGGCTGTCACGAATGGAGCTGGACCGGCTCTATAAGGACAAGGCGCTTAACAGCGTACCGATGCTTGCCAAGAAAACGCAGGGCAAGGGGCGGCGCAAGACCGTTCGCGTTAGCCCCTCCTATCTGGTGGGCACCGTGGTGGTCATCGCAGTGGTGGGCGGCCTCGCAGGGGCCAAGCTCTTCCACATCCTGGAAAATATGTCGGACTTTCGGGCTGACCCCGCTGGCATGCTTTTCTCGAAAGGTGGGCTGACCTTTTATGGCGGCCTGCTGGTCGCAGGCATCGGTATAGCATGGTATGTGCGCAAAAAGGGTGTCCATCTGATAACGTTTGTCGATGCGCTCATCCCCAACGTGCTCCTCGCTTATGGCATCGGACGCATCGGGTGCCACCTAGCGGGAGACGGCGACTGGGGCATCGCGTCGAACCCGGCGGCGCGTCCGTCCTTTGTGCCGGTCTGGCTTTGGGGCGAAACCTATCCCAACAACATCCTTGGCGTCGCGCTGCCCGAAACCGGTGTGTATCCCACCTCGCTATACGAGTTCGGCATGGCGCTTGTGCTGTTTGGCATCCTATTCGCCCTGCGCAAGCACCCGTTCCGGCGGGGTTGGATCATGTCGATGACGTTGATCTTTTTTGGTATGGAGCGATTCCTTATAGAGCAGATTCGCGTCACTGCCAGGAACGATTTTGTGGGCTTTGATGTGTCCCAGGCTATGCTCATTTCGGTGTTTCTAATCGTTGTGGGTCTGGTAGGGTTGGTGCGTACCACGCGGCGAAGGGCGTCGGCGTTAGGCGGGGCATGACGGCATGGACATCGGAGAGTGGCTGCACGAAGCGGCTCGGTGTGTGCGACAGTGGGAGGGGCGATGGTCCCCGTTCGTTACGGATCCGTCGTTGCAGGTAGCCGAGGAGGAGGTGCGCGCCGCCTTTGACCGCTTTATGCATCGCTTATATGGTAACTATCCGTTTTTCCATCCAAGCTACGCGGGCCAGATGCTGAAGCCCCCGCATCCGGTGGCGGCACTCGGGTATGCGGCGGCGATGCTTATTAATCCCAACAACCATGCGTTAGATGGCGGGCCTCCGACCGCTGAGATGGAAAAAGAAGTCGTGCGCCAACTGGCCGCCATGTTTGGCTTTCCACAACAGACGCTGGGGCATCTGACCGGTGGTGGGTCTGTAGCTAACCTCGAGGCGCTGTGGGTTGCGCGCCATTTCAAGCCGGGCATGTCGGTGGCTGTGGGTGCTGCGGCCCATTACAACCATGGCCGCATGGCGGACGTGCTCGGGATGGAGCTGGTTAAGATCCCCAATGATCGCATAGGGCGCATGGACATGGATGCGCTGGAGGCGCAGCTGAAGACCGGCAAGGTAGGTACGGTTGTGGTAACGCCGGGCACTACCGCGCTTGGCGCGGTGGATCCAATTGCGGACGCGGTGCCTCTTTGTCGGCGATATGGCACGCGCGTGCACGTTGATGCGGCCTATGGCGGATTCTATGCGCTGTTGGCTAGGGAGCAGGATGGAATGCTCGGCGGAGAGGCTGCACGGCACTACCGCGCTATTGCGCAGGCGGATTCAGTGGTTGTTGATCCACACAAGCACGGGCTTCAGCCGTACGGGTGCGGAGCCATCCTGTTTAGAGATCCGATCGTAGGGAAGGTCTACAAGCACGATTCGGCATACACGTACTTCACTTCGGACGAGCTGCATCTGGGCGAAATCAGTCTGGAGTGTTCCCGAGCCGGTGCGGCGGCCGCCGCCTTGTGGCTGACGCTTCAGGTGCTTCCGCTGGAGGCAGATCGCGGCTTGGGGGCCATCCTGGCGGGCTGTCTGCGGGCGACGCGGCGCTGGTGCGTGGCGCTTGAGGGTGCCCGCTGGCTGGAGGTATACCAGGAGCCGGCGCTCGACATCGTCACGTACTTTCCAAGAGGGCGCACGACCAGCGAGATTGATGCCAGATCGCAGTTCCTTTTCGAGGCAGCCATGGTGAACCGCGACCCCATCTATCTCAGTGTGCTGTCGGTGTCCGATGCGGCTCTTCGGGGAAGACATCCTTGGGTAGCGTGCGACAGTCGCCGGGCACGTATCCTTCGGAGCGTACTTATGAGGCCGGAGCAGGAGGAGGTGGCAGAGAACCTTGTGCAACGCTTGGATTGGCACGCCCAGAGCCTGTGAGCGCTCCCCTTTGTGTGGTCGGCCGTCATCCGGTGCGTGAAGCGCTGGCTATGGAGCCGGAGCGGTTTACGAGGGTGCTCCTGCAGCAGGGCCTGCGAAGTCTGGCGCCTTTGCGCAGGAAAGCCCGCCAGGCGAACGTTCCGGTACAGGATGTGCCTCTTTCCAGGCTAAACCGCATGGCGCGTGGGCTGCCCCATCAGGGAGTGGTAGCAATCCGTGCGGAGCTTGCGTACAAAGATATGGACCGCATGCTTCACCACATCGCGGCCAGCCCGGACGCGGTGAAGGTGCTGAAGCCGCGCCTTCTAGTGCTAGACGGCATTCAGGATCCTCGCAACTTTGGGGCTTTGATACGAACCGCGGTTGCGGCAGGAGTGTGTGGCATCATCGTAGGAGCGCGGCACATGGCGCCAATAAGTGCCGTGGTTATCAAGGCCAGCGCAGGCACTGCTATGCGCATCGGCATCGCCCGGACACAGGATCTGCCTAGCGCCTTGTATCAGCTCAAGGAGCGAGGCTACTATGTGGCGGGAAGCGACGCGAAAGGAGATGTTTCAGTCTGGTCGGCTCCTTGGGACCGGCCCACCGCGCTAGTGGTAGGCAGCGAAGGAAAAGGTCTAAGTCGTCAGGTGACGGCGGAGTGCGATTGCCTGGTGACGATTCCGATGCCAGGGGAGGTGGATTCGCTTAACGTGTCGGTGGCGGCGGCGATCATCCTTTTCGCCGCAACCCGCCCGGTTAATGAGCACAGCGACCAGCGTTAGCGTTCCGCTCCCCACAACCTTGCAGTACCCGGCCTGAAACCAATAAATGGCGCTAAGCCACCCCCGCGGCACCAATCAGCTGAAATGCGCTCAATTAGCCGGACTACTGGACGGATATCTGGAAAAATTCAGTGCCCCTAAGATCTATCCCACCAGTCTGACCTCGCATTCATCCGGTTCGTCGCATATCCGCGCGTAGCTGGGCGATCCTGGTGTCCTGGATGGCGACCATCAACAGTCCAAGCGCGAGATACAAGACAAGCTGTGCACCATGCACAAACACCGCGTAGGTGGCAGCCAGCGAGTCGGGTACACCATAGAATGTAGTCAGCATCAGGACGGTGATATAGTGAAATGACCCGGCACCACCTGGAGTGGGTACGACCACCCCAAGGACGCCAACAAACATGATCACCAGACCGTCCACCAGGCGGAGGTTGTATACGTCTGCAATGTGAAACATCTCCAGTGGGATATAGGCCATAAGCGTGTACATAAGCCACATAATGACTGTGCTGACGGCGAGCCGCACTTTGCGTCGGGACCGGTGGGCACTGGTCAATCCCTTCGCGAATGAGGCCCATCGCGACGCCAGATGTGTGGACGCCCAGCGCCTGACAGGCCTGCGGGTGGTGATCCACCACATAAGTGTTGCACCAGCCAAGACTCCGGCCACTAGGCCTGGCACTGGGAGTGATACCAGCCTTTCATAGGCTGGCATCAGCATTGAATCGTTCAGGCTGGTTCGCTGTTCACCGGTAAGCAGAAGCACAGAAATGGCTAATCCAGCCGCCAGGGTAAGCAGGTCAATCACACGCTCGGTTACGACCGTGCCCAAGACGCCAGCGTAGGGAAGGCGCTCGCTGCGGGCGACCTTGGCTGCCCGGACAAACTCGCCCACCCTAGGCAGCACGAAGTTGACCATGAAGCCGATAATGACAGAGCCGAAGGCTATCGCGACACGGGGCGGCCGCTTGGCCTCCGGCAGCACCTCAAGGAATGCCTGCCAGCGCCATGCGCGCACCCAGTGGCTGCCAACGGTGACTGCGATAAGTGGGATGCACCACCAATAGTCGGCTCCGGCAAAGGCGTTGGAGATTTCCGCCAAGTCGGTCCGCCGAAGCGTGAGGTAGACAAGGAAGGCGGCAATGACGAGCGGACCGGCCCGCATGACCATGCGCCGCAAGCGTCTTCCCGCCGTGCTGTCAGTTGCGGAGGTCAATGAACTCGACACTTTGCGGGAAGGACAACGCAAACGTGTCTGGACCAATGCGGGGGCGCAGATCTATTGCTGTTAACTCAATATCCATCGTGGTTTCATTAACATCCATAGACACAGTGCGTGTGACGGCGCCATCGTCGGCTCGCATCCAGAGCTTTACCTCCACAAGGGTAGACGCCTGCGAAAGTGGAGCAAGATGGACCAGGTGGTAGCCGGTGCCTCCGACGACAACCCTTTCGGTATCTGTGACCCGGTAATGCTCGTCAAAATCGCCCAGGAGGGTGGCAGGCGAAAACGCCGGGTCCTGCCCGGTGATAAGCACCTGATTGTCTACGGGTCTATAGACATACGTGTCCGCTCCGTGCGCAATGATAATCTCGCCGCCGGTATCTACGCGGTAGCGATCGCCCTGCATAAGCAGACTTCCGCTAAATGATTGGCCCTCTTCCCAGTAAGGCGAGGATATGGTGCACCGGAAATCTGCACGGAAGCCATCCTGCGCGCTGGCCAGCGTTTGTAGCCACGCCAACCCCTGTGCAGCGGCCGGTACGGTCAACGGAGCCGACAAAGCCGTAAGCAGGCAGAGCCTGATTATCTTGGATGTCATCATGGTGGACCCTGCAACTGGTGCGCCGGGCCGATGTTCGACGAGCCAATGAATTGCGCAATGGGGCATGACGTGTTCCCGGTAGCCGTGGTGTCCGGTGGCCAGACGGGAGTGGACCGGGCCGCGCTGGATGCAGCGCAGGCATGCGGGCTTCCGATCGGGGGCTGGTGTCCAGCCGAGCGCAGAGCAGAAGATGGCACAATCAGTGCCACCTATCCGCTACGAGAGACACCCTCAGCCCGGTATTTGCTGCGGACGCGGTGGAATGTGCGCGATAGTGACGGTACCCTGATTCTGGGCACCGTGGCCACCTCAGTGGGCACAGCAGCCACCGTAGAAGCGGCTCGGGAGTTCGGCAAGCCGCTGCTGCAGGCCGACTGGGACCAAAAGCGAAATGACGCACTCCTGACTGTGGCTCGATGGTTGCGGCGGCACCGGATTCGGACGCTCAACGTGGCAGGACCCCGGGAAAGCGAACAGCCAGGCGTATACAGGCACGCACATGCTTTTCTGGAATCGCTGTTCGCGCTCTCAGAAAGTGCCGGTCAGGTCAATACGCTGTAGGTGCGGTCGGTGGCTCGCGCCGCGGCCGCTTCGAGCGCGTCGCGAAGCGCTTCCACGTCCTGCACATTGTTGTAGACATGCGGCGAGATCCGAATTGCTTTACCACGCAGCGATACGGAAACCCCGCGATCCGCCAGTGCCTGCTGCAGCCGTGGCCTTAAGACGTGGTCTGGCACGCGCAGACCGAAGAGGTGTGCGCTGGTGCCGCCCAGGACTTGGTACCCTAGTGAACGGACTTCCACTAGCGTTTCTTTCATAAGGTGGCGACAGTAGCGCTGGATGCTGGACTGATCCCAGGCTAAAAGCTGTTTAAGCCCTTCAATCATCATGGGAAGCAGAATGAAGTTGCTTCGTCCACCCATATCATACCGTTCGGCGCCTGGGCGATACTTGTCGCCATAGGCGACCAGTGCGCTGAAGTCTTCGCTCCCCTGCCGAGCCAGCCACGTCTCTTCCAAGGGTATTCCTTGCCTGAAGCGTGGGCCAACGAACATGGCCCCCATACCATACGGACCGAGCATCCATTTGTAGCTTGCGCAAATCAAGGCATCGATGCCAAGAGCATCGGCATCCATTGGCATCGCGCCTACGGACTGGGTCCCATCGACAACAAAGGCGGCGCCCACATGGCGGGCACGTTGGCTAAGCGCCTTCAGGTCCACGCAGGTGCCGTCAGCCCAGTGAACCGGGCCCACCGCCACGACTGCGGTATCATGGTCAATGGCCGCGAGGAGGCGATCGTTGAGCCCGGCGGCGCGCGCCAGCCCTGGCGGTGGTGCGATAGTGCGGATGGTCGCACCGCGCTCACGGGCCAAGCGTCGCCATGCGTACACGTTGCTCGGAAACTGCTCATGCAGCAGCACGATGTTCTGATGCGGCTTGACTTGGATGTTGCGGGCAACCGTAGCGATTCCGTATGAGGCTGAAGGAATGATCGCGACATCGCTGGCCTGCACCCCAACAAGCGCAGCAAAAAGCTGGCGAGCCTGCCTGCTTTCCTCAAAAAACATGGCTGGCCGAATCACGCTGGGGACGCGCTTACGATGGAGGCCTGCTATTCCTGCACGCTCTGCGGACTTAAGGAGCGGGGACATGTACGCGCAATTGATGTAGTGCGCATCATCCGGCAGCGTGAAGAGGTCACGTTGGCACGAAAGCATGTTGGGGGGTATGGCAAGGGCAAGGATGGCGCAAATCACTAACTTGCGCCGGGGTCAAAAGGACAACACCTTATATGCATGCGGTATGAATATGTTGTGGTGGCATGGTGTATGGTGCTCCTCTTGAGCGCCTGCCAGAGGGAAGGCGATGAGTCACCTTCGGCGGAGCTCACCTTGCCAGACGGATTTCGCTATGAGGTGCTCCACAGCCCGATGGCCGCGGACAGCAGCTCGTGGGTGGCACTGGCGGTGGACGGCGAGGGGCGCCTGATTGCTTCCGACCAGTTTGGTGCACTGTATCGTGTTGTACCTCCACCTCTTGGGTCTGACCCTCGACGTACGCAGGTGGAGCGTATAGACCTGGATATAGGACGTGCACAGGGGCTGCTCTGGGCATTTGGCAGCCTGTATGTAGTGGTCAACAATTGGGAGGAAGCCGAAGAGGGTAGGGGCAGCGGGCTATTCAGAGTTACCGACACGGACGGTGATGACGAGTTTGACCGCGTGGATTCACTAATGGGCTTTGATGGCTCGGGCGAACACGGGCCTCACAGCATAATCCTTGGACCCGACAGCGCCAGCCTGTACATCATTGCAGGCAATCATACGGAGCTGCCTGAGGTGCACACTTCTCGCGTTCCACGCAACTGGGCGGAGGATCAGCTACTGCCGGTCTTGCGCGATCCGCGCGGACACGCGGCAGACCGGCAGGCGCCAGGGGGCTGGGTGTTGCGAACCGATCCAGATGGGGCGAACCGAGAGCTTTTCAGTGTGGGCTATCGCAACGCCTATGACCTAGCATTCAATGCCGAGGGCGACCTTTTCACATTCGATTCTGACATGGAATGGGATCTGGGCATGCCTTGGTACCGACCGATTCGCGTGGTGCATGTCACCAGCGGCAGCGAATTCGGGTGGCGCACCGGCTCTGGAAAATGGCCTGCCTATTATCCAGACAACCTGCCTGCCGCGGTGGACATTGGGCAGGGTTCACCGACGGGTGTGGTGGCAGCAGGCGCTGCCCACTTTCCTATGCGGTATCGGCGCGGTCTGTTCGTATTTGACTGGAGCTTCGGTACCATCTATTGGGTCGCCTTGCGTCCAAGTGGCAGCACCTATGAGGCAGTGGCGGAGGAGTTTCTTTCCGGTGTGCCGCTACCGGTGACGGACGGCGTTATTGGAGCGGATGGAGCTTTGTATTTTGCTACGGGCGGGCGACGTCTGAATTCATTCCTGTATCGAGTATGGTACGAACGGGATGTGGGGAAGGACTCGCCGCTGCCGCGCCGCATGAGCGTGGAGCATACACTGCGGCGCAACTTGGAGTCATTGCACGGAGTCGAGGATCCTAAGGCCTTGCGGGAGGCTTGGCCGCATCTGGATCATGCGGACCGTTTTGTTCGTTGGGCGGCGCGCGTCGCGATAGAGCATCAGCCGGTATCCTCGTGGGCAGCGCGGGCGCTGGGGGAACCCGATCCGTTGCGGCGTTTGTATGCGATCATCGCTTTGGCGCGATCTGGGGGCGAGGAGCATCTTCCGGCTGCGCTCGAGGAGCTGATGCTTATTGAAGAGCACAGTCTTTCTCGTGCGCAGCAGCTGGATCTGCTACGTGCCTACGGACTGGTGATAGCCCGCTGGGGTCTGCCGGAAGGAGACCTGAAGCAGCGTCTGACGAGAAGGCTGGTAAGCGCTTATCCAGAGGGCGACGACTTACTGAACCGTGAGCGGGGGCGCCTCTTGGTGGCCTTGCAGGCGCCGGGCATCACTAGCACGATGGTCGCGCACCTGGAGGCACTAAGCGAGCGTGGACCGGAGGCTGCGTTGCTTGTGAAAGACGCGGTGGCTGGCCGCAGCGATGAGTACGGAGGAGTGATCACTGACATGCGCGCCAACATGCCTAGTGCGCAAGAGATTGATGTAGCGATGAACTTGCGCCATGTGCGGACGGGATGGACGTTGGAGGAACGTCGCTCCTACCTTCAGTGGTTTTACGACGCATTGCGCAAGAGCGGCGGACGCAGCTATGTAGGGTTTATTGAGGATATGCGTGACGACGCTGTGGCCAACATTGTTGGAGCTGAGAGAGACTCTTTGATGGGGCTGATCGACGCTTTTTCCGACAGAACTGATTTTCTGGCGACGCTGCCTCAACCGGAAGGACCTGGTAAGAGTTGGAACCGTCAGGAGTTTTGGGAGCTTTTGGAGGATGGCTTTGACGAGCCGCGGGACTTTGCGCACGGTAAGCGGATGTATGCCGCCGCGCTTTGCAGTGCCTGCCACCGGCTGGGCTCGATAGGCGTCGGCGTCGGCCCCGACCTTACCATGGTGGGAACACGCTTTGGGCGCGACGAGATTCTGGAGGCCATTGACTCCCCGAGCGACGCGGTGTCGGACCGGTTCGCAGCTACGTTACTCGAGCTCAGCGACGGCAACATGGTAACCGGGCGCGTTGTAAGCGTAGGAAATGGTGTGATCAGATTGAATCAGAATCCCTATGATCCAAGCCAGGCGGTGACGGTACAGGAGGCTAAGGTGGTTCGCCGCACGTTGTCCCCCGTTTCAATTATGCCATCCCGGCTGCTTGACCGTCTCAACGGCGATGAGGTGCTGGACCTGTTGGCATTCCTGGTCGCCAACGGTGATAGCGAGCATAAGTGCTTTACGGGCGACAAAGGGTGCAACACTCGCGATGAAGATGAGTGATGCATTGGACCGTGCTCCAGCGCCGTAGATCACTTGCAGGAACACTGGCTCAAGTCCCCCTTCCCTCGACTATCCAACGTAGCTCTCAGCACGGAATCTGTGCCTTTTCGCGGGGTCACCTGGGGTGGAGCGCCGCCTATGGCATCGGTGCTAGTTTGTAGATGGTGCCCTGCACCGTGCCATTGACTGCATCGCCCTCTGGATCAAGAAGGGAGTAGGTGATGGTCGCGACCCAGGCGGGCGCAAGGCTTGGGATGTGCAGCAGGACGCTGTCGCCATCAGGTGACACATCCACTGCATTCACTTCATGCTCTTGGACGTTAAAGCGGCCGGAGCCATAGCGGCGCGTGCGTTCCAGGTCCCATGTAGTGACCGTGTAGCGGGACGCGTCTGACGCTGCTTCGGGTTCTAGGCGTGCTGCAAATGTGAGGCGTATTCCAGTTTCGACAGCTTCGAAGGCGACGGGCAGGTGCACGGGTCCTCCAGCGAACCGTACGCGATACAGGCCGCCAACCTGGACCATCTTGCTCGTGGCCCAGGCTGACATACCTGCGACATAGAGCTGGCCGTCTGCCGGATTAAAGCGGCCGCGCTGGATGCCGGTAGGAAACTCCGGGACCGGCAGCTCCACGATGGCAGCCTGCTGCACATCCTCGAAAAACTGCGGCATAACGACGAAAATCTTACCGAAGCCATAGGAGAAGCTCAACAGCTTGCCCTCCAGTGGTCCCCAGCGATCACTTTCTGCCCATAGCAACTCCGCTGGCGAGCGGTCGAACTTGCGATCTATCCATAGCAGTGGCGGCGCCATGCTCGCGTCGGTGGAGTCTTCTGGGGCACCGTAGCCAAACATGTTGCCGTAGAATGTTCCTTCCTCCACCCAATTGACGCGGTTCATCGGGTTCCAGTGCCCCTCCTGATCTGTGACGACGAATGAGCCGTCATCATTGATTAGTACCCCGTTGGCGGCACGAAATCCGTTGGCAATAATTTCGGATTGTGCGCCGTCGCTCCTGACTCGGATTAGGGTGCCATGCTGCGGCACCAGTGCGGTACGGGCGTGCCGGGCGCTCTTGGCGTAGTATAGGTTGCCTTCATCATCGGCCTGCAGGCCCATAGCAAACTCATGAAAGTGCTCAGTGACCTGGTGGTCGCTGTTGAAGGCTTCATAGAAGTCCGTTTCTCCGTCCCCGTTCAGGTCCCGCAAGACGGCGATCTGGTCGCGGCATCCTACAAAGATGTCGTCGCCCACCACTTTGACTCCAAGCGGCTGGAATAGCCCTGTCGCAATGCGGTACCAGCGAACCGGCCCGTCAGGCGCGGTGATGTTTTCCAGGCGCCACACCTCGCCGTCAATAGTGGTGACGATTGCTTCGGTGCCGCCACCGATAAAGTCAATGGCCGTGGGCCGCATGCGGCTCTTCCAAGGGTTATCCTGAGGAAGGGTCAGGACATCTACCACGTATCCGGTTCCGCTGCCTGGATACACGGGTGCTGTCAGCACCGTGTCATACAGCGCCGGGCCGCCACGGGTATACCTGGACAGGTCCTCTGGTGCACCGCTGCCGTCTGCCAGCTCCTGCACTATTTCTGGGCGGGAGGAGCTTATCCAGAGTGATGCGCGCGCTGCGGATCCAGGCGTGGTACGCAGGACGTGGAATCCATCCTCAGTCGCCAAGGTGGCGCCTTCGCTGCGCATGGCCACTGCCATACTCTCTGGGGCGACTCTCATCGCGAGCGATTCGCCTGCGCCGCTCACATTCACTGTTCTCTGTAGAACCCGTTCTGAGGGCAAATCAAAGGTTTCCAGAACGGACGCTTGGCCTATGGTATATCGGATTACAAGGCGTTGCTCATGCCGGTATACGCCGCGATACTGCGCCCATTGTTGCGGCAGCGGACCAAACTGCCGTCCGTCCACTGCGCGAAACCGCGGATCTTTGTACTGCCCGGTCTCGGGGTCTGCCCATCCAGGAACGGGAGGATTCTCGAACTGCAGGTCGCCCACGATGCGCGGAAACACGTTGTGCTGGTCATCGAGGAGAATATCTTCCCAGTCGATGAAACCTTCTCCGGTCCAAAAGGCTGCCACGCGCATGAGGTCGTGGTCAAACAGAACGAAGGCGTTGCCCGCGGCAACACCGCCCGGACCTTCATCCAAACGCATCGCGATGCCCTTGTATGCGAAGTTCCGGTCCCGAAAATCTTCGTTGCGCAAGGGGCTTGGCCCGCGGTTGGTGATGCCTTTGGGTCCGGCGTCCGCGTCGGCGACTTCGTACGTGCGCATCAGGAAGCTGCCGTAGTCCATCGCTCTCCAGGGCCGCTGGCGGGTGGGCGCCGGGCCTAGCGAATCGCCTATGGGCAAGGATCGGAGCCATCGTCGGGAGACCTTGAAGTACTGCGACGGGTTGTGTTCACGCAAAAACTCTTCGCGGATAAATCCGATTACGGCATACTTTTCTCGGGGCGTCAGACTCACTTGCGGGGGCATCAGGCCGCGGCCACGCGTGAGCGTCTGATACATCGCGAACGGATCGCTGCCCCCTTTAAAGGGCTCTGTCCAGAACTGCCGTGACTGCGGCAAAGAGCCCGGCTGCTCAATGTTACCGTGGCAGCTGAAGCAGGCACGCCGGTAAACGGACACTCCCATGTAGTAGAATTCTTCACTGAGCCTTTCTGCCAACGCGGCATGATCCAGATGGCGCTCGTAGTCGGGCAGATCGGCCAGATCCAGCAGCAGGTCTTTTGCTTCGGCAGCCCGGTTCGGCTCGGGGGCTGGCTGCATGCAGCCAAAGGGCATAAGGGCGACAAGGAACAGCAGACATTGCGGCCAGGCACGCATCAAAGCAGGAGGGGATAGTTACAAGATACTGGTAGGATACGATGAGCGAGCAGTGAACGCAACAACCGGCACCCCAGCGCCTCTTGTTGAAGGTGACCCGTCCGACGCACTGCCATAAGGTGCCGCCCCATCGAAGATCGGGACCTGCCTGAGTTTGTGGGCCATGCCTGTCCATGGCTGCTGGTCACGAATGTGGATGCCAGGGGCCGTGGCTGTCCGGCTCGGGTTTGTTCGCTTATGATAGTGCTGCAAGGGCCTTCCCATACGAGCGCGTAAATGCTGCTGCGGCAATGGGGCCAGATGTAAGGCGCGCCCAGCGCCCACACGACTCTGAAGGTCCGATCCTGAACCCGCAGGGGTGAGCAGCCCGGAGCTGTGGCCTTCGCGCAGCTACATGCTCGGGTCGTGGGAAATCACCACGCTCAAGGGACCGCGCAGATGGACCCACTATGCGCTCTACGCTATCATAGACGTCTTCAGCCGATTCGTCGTGGGATGGACCCTCGCCGACTGCGAGTCCTTCCGTCTGGCACACGCCTTGATCAAGACCACCTGCCACCGCCAAGGCATACGGCCCGATCAACTGGTGATCCACAGCGATCGGGGAAGTCCCATGACATCGACGCCTGTCGTGCAGCTGCTCAACGATCTGCGCGAAGAACGATCGTTCACACGCCCGTACACCTCCAACGACAACCCGTATCCAGAAGCACAATTCAAGACCATGAAGTACCGGCCAACCTATCCGCGGCGCTTCGGACCACTCGAGGATGCCAAAGCATGGGCCAACGGGTTCTGTCAATGGTGAAATCGCGAATATCACCACACCGGTCTGGCGCTCGCGTATCCCGATGTGGTACCCTACGAACTCGCTGAGACCGTGCAAAACGCCCGTCTGGTCGTGCTCAACAAGGCTTGCGACGATCAACCCGAACGCTTCCCAAGTGACCACCCACCGCCGCGACACCGCCCAATTCCGCCAGGATAAACAAGCCAAACGGACACTCTGAATGCCATGACTCGCTGGCTTCAGGAGCGAACCTCCCGCAATCCGAAGTGCAAACCAGCCCGCCATGCAATCTTACGCCGATTCCAAAAGTGAATCATTATTGTAGGCGCATTCTGAAAGAGCTGCTACCAGGCCTCTGTGGCCCCCTGCAATGCTGATGTGACGTTGCCAGACGCCGCCAAGGATTGCAACGGAGGATCGGGCCACTCGCGACCCAGCAACTCGATAATCAGGTTGCATTGCTTCAGCAAATACAACCGCCGGCCGCCGGCGCATGCCATCTCTTCGCCGCATATCGCAGGAGATGCAGGATCAGGTTCCGGTAGTGGCATGGAAAAAGGATGCTGCGTTGAGGGAGACCGGATAATCTCCCCCTCCTGGTCCTGCCACAATTCCCCTTGGAATGGCGTACCATCCACTCAATATGACCCTCCACCCCCATGTCGTCCCCTTCAAAAGGATCAATCCAAGACGCTGAGGTAATGTCGCTGCAGAGCTGGAACGGAGCCCGATGGTGGAAGTGTGACCTTCACACGCATACCCCAGCATCAACAGACTACGGGAAGGGACCGAATCAAGAGGAAGAACAGCAGTGTACGCCGCGGGATTGGCTACTCGGCTACATGCGTGCAGGAGTTGACTGTGTAGCGGTTACGGACCACAACGGCGGTGGCTGGATCGATCGTCTTAAAGCGGACCTAGAGAAATTGGTGCTGGCAAGACCTGCGGGATTCCGGCCTCTGTACTTGTTTCCAGGGGTCGAGATTGCTGTGCATGGAAACGTGCACCTGCTTGCTATTTTCTCCCGTGAGAAAACCAGGTCAGATATAATCGGTCTGCTTGGTGCTGTTGGAGTTGTTGAGGGGACGAGTACACAGACAAGGGAGCCCTTCAGGAAGGTGGTCAAACAGATTGTGAATTCGGGTGGTATAGCCATTCCAGCGCACGCTGACTGCGAAAAGGGCCTGCTCACGGAGGCTAGTGGCGACACATTGAAAGAGGCATTGCGTTGCGATCAGGTATTTGCCACGGAGATCCGGTGCCCCCAAAGCGAAAAGCCGCAGCTCTACCGCGACATGAAGGTGGGCTGGACCGAGATTGTCGGCTCCGATTCTCACCATTGTTCCGGCAAGGAGGGGCAACGTTATCCTGGAAGCCATTTCACTTGGGTTAAGATGGGCGACCCTCCAGATATTGAGGGGTTGCGGCTGGCTTTGCTGGATGGCTCCCTGTCGGTGCGTCGCTCCGATACCCACCCCACTTCGCCGAACGAGCAACATGCCGAGGCGGTACTGGAGTCTATCGAGGTGACGGGCACAAAGTACATGGGTCAGGGAAGCCCATTCAAGGTGGACCTCAACCCGTGGTTGAATGCCATTATCGGAGGACGAGGCACCGGAAAATCGTCGCTGGTTGAGTTTCTGCGGATTGCCTTGCGCCGCGATGGCGAGTTGCCCGAGGAGTTGCGTAAGGAGTTTGCAATGTATTCCAATGAGCCTCCAGACGGCAATGGGCTGCTAACAGAACGGACGAAGTTTCGCGTGATCTATTTGAAGAATGGGGCGAGATTTCGGGTACAGTGGGACCCAAAGGGCGCACTGGATGCCATCGAGGAAGAGACGGCAAACGGAGTGTGGTCGCAGGCGCCTGGTAAGGTGGTCCAGCGTTTTCCTGTTCGCATATACAGTCAGAAACAGATCTTTCACGCAGCGACCACACCTGGCGAGTTGCTTCGCATCGTGGACGAGGCGTCGGACGGGGACCAGCAGCCTTTGAAAAGCCGCTGGAGTCGGGAGGAACACAACATTCTGTCAATACGGGTGAAGGTTCGACAGATCGGCGCCGAGTTGCAGGATGAGAATAAGCTTAAGGGGGAACTTGACGATGTGAAAAGGAAGCTGGCGGTCTTCGAGAGGAGTGGCCATGCAGATATCCTACGAGCTTATCAGCAGAACCGGCGCCAGCAGAGAGAAATTCGGATGTGGGAGGAGCAATGGGTCGACGCGGGCAAGCGAATACGGACCACGGCAGCGGACATTGTTCCAGACGCTCTTGACGAGGCTAACACCTTTGGTGGGTCTCAGGCGGACTTGCAGCTCCTAACACAGGCACATCGTGCTCGGGACCGGCTTGGAGCAATCCGTAAGCAGCTGGAACAAGTCGCAGACGAAGCGGACGAGACGGTAACACGGTGGAAGAAAGAACTCGAGAAGTCGGCTTGGAAAAAAGCGGCCAACGAGGCTGTAGCTGCGTATGAATCTCTTTCCAAGCAGCTGGCAGAAGAAGGGATCAGTGATCCGTCCGACTATGGGTTGCTCGTGCAACGCCGGCAGCTCATCGAGCAGGACTTGGACCGTTTGAAGAGTCGGAAAACGGAAGTGGTGAAGCTAAAGTGCCAAGCAGACGACAGCCGGCGTGAGCTATTGAATATCCGCAGGGAGCGTACCAGGATCCGCCGCCGCTTCCTGGAAGGCGTACTGCAAGGGAATCCCTATGTGCGTATGCACATCGTTCCCTACGGAGAGCAAAAGACCGTCGAGGCTGACTTCCGTCGCCTGATCCAGAAAGAGGACGACACCTTCAGGGGGGACATTGATCGTCTCCTGCAGGCGCTCAAACAGGCTCAAGAGAACCAGAGCGGCTCGGCAGCAGTCGAAACGGCGATTACAGGCATTACGGAAAAGGTTCGTCGCATTCGTGAAGGCACTTGTAGTCCCGTGGACCGTAGATTCGCGAACCACCTTGGCAATTTACAGCCAGAAGTGTTTGATCGCCTCGACATGTGGTTTCCCGAAGATCACCTTAAAGTCGAGTACAGTCCGACCGGAGATGGTAGGCACCTTCGACCCATCAGTGCGGGATCGCCAGGTCAGAAGACCGCAGCGCTTTTGGCGTTTCTGCTCTCATACGGAAAGCAACCCCTCGTACTGGATCAGCCCGAGGATGACCTTGATAACCGGTTGGTTCACGAACTGATCGTCAATCAGATACGTAAAGAAAAACAGCGCCGGCAGATCATTGTGGTAACGCACAACCCTAACATTGTCGTCAACGGCGATGCCGAGCTCGTGGTAGCGCTTGCTGCTAAGGACAACGATACGAAGATAGAGTCTGAAGGCAGTCTTCTAAAAAAGGGCGTACGGGCAAGCATTTGCACGCTTATGGAAGGAGGCCTGGATGCCTTCAAGGAGCGGTATCGCCGCATAGTCGCCGGGGTATCGGATGACTGATAGCCCTGGGGAGTTGCTACGCAGGATAAAGCTGGGCGAAGACAGTTCGCTTGAGCTGAAGGATGTGTCATTCAAGGGAGACAGAGTAAGGGGTCCACGCCGCGAAACGCTGGCAGACGAACTTGCGGCGTTTGCCAATTCGCGAGGTGGAGTCCTGGTGCTTGGCGTTGATGATAGGACGCGAGACATCGTCGGGATACCGGTCGAGCGACTAGACTTGGTCGATCAGTACGTTTCCGAAATTTGCAACGATAGCATCGAACCACCGCTGCGGTTCTATGCTATCCGCGTGGAGCTCCCTGATGCAGCGGGTGAGTTGCGGCCCCTCCTCAAGGTCGAAGTTCCGCGCGGCCTGTACCTTCACAAAAGCCCCGGAGGTTACTTTCATAGGCAGGGCAGTTCAAAGCGACAGATCCCTACCGACTACCTGCTGCGCCTCGGTCAGCAGCGAAGTCAGGCCCATCGGTACCGATTCGAGGAACAGGCGGTGCCTGGGACGACGTTCGTCGATCTCGAACCGGATCGGCGGCGCTGCTTCTCAATGCCCGATGCTGCCGACCTTGTTACGTTCAAGAAAATGAAGCTCGTCACGAACGACGAGTCAAGGGAAGCGCGTGCAACCGTAGGCGGAATCCTGATGTGCTCTTCGAGTCCGCAGCGGTGGCTCCCTGGTGCATTTATTCAAGCAGTATGCTATCAAGGAACTCGCCAGGATGGAAACTATCAGGTAGATGCCCGAGATATCACTGGATCATTGGACGAGCAGGTCGCAGAGGCGATGACTTTTGTTCGGCGCAACATGAGGGTGGCCGCTCGCAAGGCCCCCGGGCGCGTGGACATCCCGCAGTTCAGTCTGCGTGCCGCCTTTGAGGCTATCGTGAACGCGGTGGCGCATCGCGACTATTCCGTGCACGGATCAAAGATTCGCCTGTTGATGTTCGCAGATCGGCTGGAACTCTATTCGCCCGGCCCGCTACCGAACTCTGTCACGGTTGATTCCATTGAGTTTCGGCAATCAACTCGCAATGAACTGCTGACGACACTGCTGGCCAAGTGCCGGGTCGAGGATCCAACAGGGAAGATCGGCCGTCAATTCCTGATGGAGGGACGCGGGGAAGGTGTGCCCATCATATTGCAGGAGAGTCTGGAGCTCTCTGGGCGGCGACCAATGTTTCGGGTGTTCGACGATGCGGAAGTAATGCTCACGATTTATGCGGCGCAACCGGTGTGATGGTCCTAGACGCGTCCAAGCAACAGACTCGGATGCACAAGTGGTAGCGACGAGGCCGCTTCATAACTCCTACTCTTGCTGTACGGCCTCTCGACGCTCACTGATGAGCGTCCCATTGGCAATATCCACTGGTTATGATTTCAGTACACCTTGGGTGGGCCTGCGATCGCTCTTGCTCTCAATAGCCACCGCATCGGCGGCATGCGGAAATCTCCGTATCGATGCGGCACATGCTGCCACTCGGTTTGTGTAAACGGCAGCGGCTACCCAGGTCTGCAGTGCATAACAAATGGGTCAAGCCTCCCCAGGCGTTGTGAGTGCGTACATTACGACCGTATCAGTCCCGTTAACGCTGACGGAAACCCCGAGCACATAATCCGCCCCGAATTCCCATATATCGATGCTGGACTCCTCCGGCAGGCGCTCAAGGTGACAAAGGAATGATCCATCGCGAGAAAAGCCCATCCACCGGGTAGGCTCCGCGCGCGGCCGTCGGTACGGTCTTACCCACAGGCGCCCGTCTCGTCCTACCTGTATGCTCGAGAATGTCGGGAACCGGTCGGCTGCTGGACGTTCCCGGCTGACCAGCGGACTATCGAATTCCTCACTCCAAGTACTGCCGGCTGTGCTTTGTCTCTCGATGTACTCCTTGCGCCAAGCCCGCACATCGGCGGCGGTCACCCTTTGGTCGGGAACGTGCCAACGCACGATCGAACGGAGGCGGAAGGTCTCGTCAAAGAGGTAGACCTCGGGGGTCGCGGTGTGTGCCAGCGCGATAGTGCGTTCTCTCGCGTCAGCCCAACCGTCGGAATCGAAGATCCTGCCGAAGTAGAAGTTTGATTGTTCCGACGCGCGAGTTTGGCCAAACGAGCGCCCAGCAATTCTGGAGAGTTCCTTGACCCGATGGCCGTCCCGATCATGCATCTCTACAACTAGCGTATCGGGAGCGGAGAAGTCACGAATGAGAGCGCGCTGTTGCCATGCGTTCACAGAGCTTCCATTGTCAAGCACACCTCCAGCGTGCGAGGGATTCACGTAGACCGGGTCCAACGCAACATTGCGTACAAACTCGCCCGCGGAGGTGAATACCACGAAACGATAGGGACTATAATCGCCAACCCAGAGAGTGTCGCCAGGAAGTACCCAGAGGACGAAGGGATCGCGGAATTCCCCCGGAGCATCGCCCGGACCGCCCATTGAGCGAAGAAATCGGCCGTGTCCCCCGAAGATGCGTATCTCACGGCTCGCCCGCTCGGCGACCGCCACCGATCCATCGGTAAGTCGGCCCATCCCCCGAACCCTGGAAAACATTTGCGCCTCTTCGGTCTCGTCATCGCCGACTCGGAAAACAGGCGAATCGCCCAGCGTGCACCGGGCTGTACTGCCTAGCGGATCGCTTGTCAGGATCCGTGCGCGGGCGCTTTCGATAATCGATTCGGGCTGTGAAAAATTCAACCCATGGTTGTCCGCCACGATTTGTACGCCTGTGGTGTCGATCACAGCGGAGTCCGGTGGCGCTTGCGCAGGGCCGCACGAAACAGCAATGAAGGCCGCAATAACGAAGCATCCCAATACGGCAGGAAGCGCGAGCCCAGAGCTTCGGATTCCAGACGATCCCGGAGCCTGTCGATACGCATTATTCATAATAGCAATCGCCTGAACGAGTAGCGAATTGTACTACGGCTCTGGGTCGGATCGGTTGCGTCACGGCAAAGCCGCGATGTGGCAGAAGTCCAGGTTCCATCCCTCGGAGCATCCGATCAGAGGCCGAAGGCAGCGAATTGGTGGAGCTCAGCACCAGTGGGAAACGTGCGGGCATGCCGCTGCAAGACCCGCCGCCGGCCATTCGCCCAATGCAACCGCTGGCTGTTCGCGAGTACGAAGCATACGTAAGGCGATATAGTAAGGCATCTCCTCGGATCAAGCCCGCCGACGGGTCCCAGAGCAGCGATTCCAAATTTGGGTGGCGTTGAGGGGTAGGTTGTATTGTCATCCGCCTCCGCTGGAGCCTTCCGCTTCCAGATCCTCAAGGATTGCACGTCAAGAACACGAGAACCGGGGATTCTAGATTCCTGGAAGACCGTCGCAGTCTATTGGGCGGACAGATGGCGCCGCAAATGTGGCTTCTTGTTGCCCGTTCGAACCATTCGACAGCCTCCTCTGCAACCCGCGTGCGTGTAGCCTACCGAAAACAGATCCATTCCTCTCCTCCACCGAAAACCCAAATTCGGAATCACTGATCCCAAACCGCATCTCGGTGGCATGCGGGCTACTCGCGAATGGCGACCCTGGCCAGGTCTCTGGCCCGGCATGGCCGTCAGTCTCGGTGGCTGGCCCGTCCGTGGCGCACAGCAAGCCCTGAAACGGCTGGCGCGTGTATCGCGGAAGGCATTCCCGCCGCTTCGATAAGGGTAAGGAAGGCAGCCTGCAGGAAATCGAGTCTGTATCCCAACACGCAGCTGCCGAATACTAGTCCTCCCATCTGATCTTGAACTACGGATTCGGCTTTTGCATCAGTTGCCTCTCGGGCATGCATGGGCATTGTCTGCCTGCGGCAACCGTGCCAAACCGGGCTGTGCCGTTGAATCCAAGAGCGCAATGGTCTCGACTACGACCAGACTGAGGATCCGGCAAACCACGAGGCATAGGTCGCCAACGGATCGAGATATGCACGTGATGGTCTGATGACTCGTCCACGGTGAGACCCGTACGCTGATGCGCCGTATCGTTCCGATCCGGCATCGCCTTGGATCTCAGTGGCAGTTACGTCGGCGACATGAGTATTCTCCCAACGCCATCTGATTCCTCCGCCAGTCACTGCAGCCCAAGAACAAAGATGATAGCTCCGGCGGTTCGCAGGACGTACCTGCCGCGCTAAGCAGCGGCTGCCACCTCCTGGTGCTTGTATTGGAGGGCGTATAACGTGTGGTACAGACCATCCTGGGCGATTAGCTCGTCGTGCGTGCCGCGCTGGCGCAACTTGCCCTTGTGCAGCACCAGAATCATGTCAGCGTGGCGGATCGTGGAAAGACGATGCGCAATAATGAGCGATGTTCGGTTCTTCAAAAGCTTGCCCAGCGCGCGCTGAATCGTGTGCTCTGTCTCGGTATCCACGCTGGATGTCGCCTCGTCCAGCACCAATAAGTCTGGATCATATACCAACACGCGGATAAACGAAAGCAGCTGCCGCTGGCCATGTGACAACGACTTGCCACGCTCATGCACATCGTGCTGGTATCCCCCCGGCAAACGCTCAATAAACTCATTGGCACCAATAGACTCTGCCGCCCGACGTACCTGATCCAGCGTGACATCTGGATGGCCCAACGATATGTTCCTTTCCACAGACCCTGAAAACAGAAAAGCATCCTGCAGCACTAGCCCGATACGCCAACGGAGATAGCCCAGCCTGTACGTGCAGATGTCGCGCCCGTCCAAAAGTATCTGACCCTTTTGGATATCGTAGAAACGTAACAGCAGGCTTATGATGGTGGTCTTGCCGCTGCCAGTCGCACCGACGATGGCCACGGTCTGCCCAGGAGTGATCGTGAATGACACGTCACGGAGCACCCAATCGGGCTCCTCAGAATAGCTGAACCATACGCCGCGAAACTCTATGTGTCCCTCGATCACGTCGGCAGGGATGGGGCCCGAAGGCTCGCGAAGCGAATAGTCGCGGTCAAGAACATCGAAGATGCGCTCGGCGCCCGCCATAGCCGACTGCAGCGTATTGAATTGGTTGGACAGGTTACGTATCGGCTGAAAAAACTGGCGGGCGTACTGCACAAAGGCGATAAGCACGCCCACAGTCAGCCCGCCCGCCAGTGCACGGATCCCGCCAACCCAAAGCACAAGTCCGATGGTGGAGGTGGCCAGGATGTCCACGGCTGGCCAGAACAGCGAGTGGTAAAACACCGTCTTGAGGTGCGCGCTGCGGTGATGGTCGTTGATCTTGACAAAGGCCTTAATCTCCTCCTTTTCCCGGCCGAAGAGCTGCACGATCTTCATCCCCGTGATGTGCTCCTGGAGGAACGCGTTGAGGCGGGCCACCTGTTTGCGCACCTGGCGATACTCCGCGCGGACACTTCGCTTGAACCAGTTGGTAACCCACAACATGAACGGCATCGCGCACAAAGTGACGATCGCCAGCACCCAGTCTAAGGAAAACATGAAGGCCGTGATGAAGACCAGCCGAAACAGGTCTCCCATAATCAGGACAACCCCGGCAGAAAGCACATCGCTCAGTGACTCCACATCGCTGGTTGTCCGCGTAATCAGTCGCCCGATCGGCGTGCGGTCAAAGAAGCCCAGCGGCTGGCGCTGAATGTGGCGGTACACACGTACGCGCACGTCATAGATGGCGCTCTGACCAATCCACTGCGTGAAGTACGCATTGATGAATCCGAGTACTGCCTCGACCACTGCTGCACCGAGCAGCAGCAGAATAATCACGTGGATCCCTGTGAGGTCGTTCGGAACGATGTAGTCGTCAATGGCAAGCTGCACGAGCTTCGGCCGCACCGGCCCCACAAAAGCAGCCACCATCACCAACACGAACGCCAGAAGCACCCAGTGCTTGTAGGGCATGAGATACCCTACAATGCGACGCAAGATGCGACCGTCCAAACCCCTCTTATCTGCCATCACTCCACCCGCAATGGGGTTGGGCGGGCATCTAAAATGACGGGATGAAGCTCCCGCGCCGCCTCTGTCTCTGGAAATACCTGCCGGGCTTGGTTCACCAGTAGTGCTAGATCTTTGTATCGGGCGCTAAAATGTGTGAGCAGCAGCCTTGAGACCCCCGCCTCTTGCGCGACTTTTGCGGCCTGCACCGCCGTGGAATGCCCGGTGAGTTCAGCCTTTCGCCGATGCTCATCAGCAAACGTAGCGTCATGGACGAACAACGTAGCGTCTTGGGCCAGTTGGATGGCGCCTCTACATGGGCGCGTATCCCCCGTATACGCAAAGATCTGGACAGGAGGGGGCGGGCCCAGTACCATATCGGGCGTTACTAGACGGCCATCAGCGTTATGGACCGATTCACCGTTCTTCAGGCGCCAGAAGTCTCTAAAGCCAGTGATGCCCAGCTCCATCGCAGAAGCCACGTCAAGGCGGCCTGGGCGAACATGCTCCTCCAAGCGATACCCCACCGCAAAAGCTGTCCCGTGGTCCATTTGCCGTGCCTCCACCTTGTACGCCCGGGTCTGGTATACAACAGGCTGCGCTATGGCCTCCTCAGTGGCAACAAGCTCAACAGGAAAAGTTAAGTCGCGTGCTCTTACCCCAGGCAATTGTGCCATCACCTGGGATAGGAGCTTTGGAGCTACCACTACTAGCGGAGCGCTGCGATCCCTGCGCGACATCGCATTAAGCAGTCCGAACAGGCCCAGATAATGGTCGCCATGCAGGTGCGAAATAAAGATGGCCGCGATCTTTCCGTGATTGAGCGTAGCGCTGATGAGCCGCGAAAGCGTACCGTCCCCACAGTCGAACAAAAGGATCTGCCCCTCCCTCACCAAAGCCAGGGAGGCCGGGTGGCGTCCATGCGCCAGCGAAGCCGCACTGGTGCCAAGAGGAACAAGCTTCATAACGCCTCCAGTTCCGCCTCCAGCTGCTGCCGACGATAGAGCCTGGAATACAGGCCATCAACCGCGGTCAGTGACTCGTGCGTGCCGCGCTGCGTGACGCGACCCTGCTCTAGCACCAGAATCAGGTCTGCGTCCTGAACGGTGGAGATGCGGTGACTGACAATGACCAGCGTCTGCCTGCCAAAACGCCGCCGCAGATGGCCGAGGATACGGTGCTCCGTTTTCGAATCAACACTACTGAGCGCATCATCCAAAATCAGGATCTGCGACTCGCGTATCAGCGAACGAGCGATGGTCGTGCGCTGCTTCTGACCCCCAGACAGGGCGACGCCACGCTCGCCAACCTGCGTGTCAAAGCCGGCGGGGAAGTCCTGTACATTGTCCAGAAGCTCGGCCTCATACGCGGCCGTTTCGATGTCGGGCTGAGCTGCTCCCGTACGACCAAAGGCAATGTTGCCGCCTACCGTGTCGCTGAACAAGAACACATCCTGCGGAACGAAGCCCACCGCCTCGCGCAACATCCCAAGTGGCAAGGTGCGAACGTCGTGGCCATCCACGCGCACGGTGCCCTGGGTTGGGTCCAGAAGGCGCACAACATGCTCAATTAGCGTCGTCTTACCTGAACCCGTACGGCCGACAATCGCTAGCGTACTGCCTGCAGGGATGTCAAACGACACATGCCTGAGTGCCCAGGCATCATCCCCCTCGTAACGAAACGACACATCTTCAAACGAGACAGCACCCCGTATGGCGCGGATACCGGTGTTGGTCTGCGCTCCGTCGCAGACGGCAGGCTCCTGGTCGAGCACCTCGGTGATGCGCTCCATCGACGCTGAAGCCCGCTGCACCATGGTTACCACCATGCCCACGGTGGCGGCAGGCCATGTCATAAGCGCCACATAGATGATGTACTCCGCGATGTTGCCTATAGTTATTGCACCTTCGGCCACCAGACCGCCACCGATCCAGACGACCAAAATCTCCGACACCGCCACCACCAGGACAAACAGCGGACGAAATGCCGCGTCCACGATCGCGAAGCCAAGCATGCGCTCCTTGTACAGGGCGCTCTCCTTTTCAAAAGCCTTGGCTTCCCCTTCTTCGCGCGTGTAGGCTTTGAGGACTCTGATGCCGGTCAGTGCCTCGTGCACCCGGCTGGTTAGCTTGGAATACTGCCGCTGGAGCTGCTCACTTCTGATATGGATGTACTTGGAAACATAGAAAACTGCCACCGTGAGAAAGGGCATCGGGAGCAGCGCGTACAGCGCCAGCGTGGGCGAAATAAGGAACATCGCAACGATTGCCACCACAATGATCACCACGGTGCGCGTGATGTACATAACGGCGGGACCGATGTAGCGCCGTACCTGCTCAATATCGCTGGTGCACCGCGTGATGAGGTCGCCGGTGGCGCTCTTCAGGTAAAAGTCGCGCGACAACGTCTGCAGATGGCTGAACAGTCGGTTGCGAAGGTCAAACTCAATATGGCGTGAAGCCACCACCACGGTCTGGCGCATCAGAAAGGTGCAGTAGCCGCTCAAAATGCTCAGTCCAGCCACCACAAGACCGAACAATAACAGCACCCAGAAAAAGTCCGCAAACAGCTGCCCCTGTACCTCGGAACCCTCGAACTGGCGAAATAACGTGACGAAACGCGGAATGCTGTCCACGGCCTGACGTACCACCACAGGCACCGCTATAGTGAATCCTGCACCGATTACCGTGTATAGCAGGCCCGGTACAAAGAGACGCTGATAGTCAACAAAATAATGAAGGGTGCGGGCGAGCGGGCGCATCACGTCTTGGAAACAGTCCGCCTATACGAATCCGGCGCCCCTGCGGATCCGCAACGCGGACGCCTGGGTACACATGCACCGGGCACGCGCCGAGGCTGGGTCGCGATGCGCACCAGCGCCAGCAAGATAATATCGACGTATTCGCACCACGTTTAATACCAATATGCAGCGCACCATTCACCTAATCGGGGTCCCAATGGACTTAGGACAGAGCCTGCGTGGCGTCGATGTGGGGCCGAGCGCTATCCGCTATGCTGGGCTCACTCAAATGCTGCAGAAGCTCAACTACATAGTAGTGGACTGCGGTAACATGACCGTCCCGGTCCGGGACACGCTGGCGTTGCACCATGGTCTGGACTTCATTCGGCCTATTAGCGAGGTGTGCGAGTTGCTGTACAGACAGGTGGCCAGTGTAATCTCGGACGGTTATCTGCCCTTGGTTATGGGCGGAGACCATTCCATCGCTGTCGGCAGCGTGGGCGGCGCCACACACGACTGCCCAGCCGGTCTCCTGTGGATTGATGCACACGCAGACTTTAACACTCCTGACATATCGCTCAGCGGCAACATACATGGGATGCCGCTGTCCATCCTGATTGGTCGGGGTGCTCCTGAGCTTGTGAATGCAGGCCGCCTTGGCCCGAAAGTGGAACCGGAAAATGTCGTGCTTATTGCGGTCCGAGACCTCGACGCTGCCGAACGCCGCAAGCTACGCGAAAGCCGAATGGGGATCTACACCATGCGCGAAATCGATGAGCGTGGCATCGCCGCTGTGGCCTGCGAGGCGCTGGAGCGCCTAAGCCATGTGGCGCGGCTGCACGTCAGCCTCGATATGGACAGCCTGGATCCTCATTATGCGCCAGGCGTGGGTACTCCTGTCACTGGCGGGCTCAATACACGCGAAGCCCACCTGCTGATGGAGCTGATTGCGGAAGACGGGCGCCTGGGGTCAATCGACGTCGTGGAAATTAACCCCATCCTCGACATACAGAATCGTACCGCTACCCTGGCGGCGGACCTTCTAGCCTCACTTCTTGGCAAGACGATCCTCTGACTCGGCAGCGTCTACATAGACGTGGGTGGCCGCGTAGTTGCCAAGCACAAGCTCTCCGCCTTTGACCGTGAGGGTGATCGGACCTTCAAAGGGTGCTTTGGCCACGATCGTCACCTTCTGGTTCGGCATCAAACCCACGGACTCCAGGTATTCCAGCATGCCAGCATCGGTGTCGGCCACTGAACTGACGCGGACGCAGCACCCAACCTCCACAGAAGACAGCGGCCGCACCTTGGGCTGCTCCATGGTAAGGTCGGCCGTCGGGATGGGGTGTCCGTGGGGATCGTGTGTGGGATAGCCCAAGAGCTGATCGATCTTTTTTTCAAATTCCTCCGAAATATGGTGCTCCAGGTGCTCCGCTTCCGCGTGCATGTCGGCCCACGAGTATCCCAGAAACTGCTTCAGGTATGTTTCCAGGAGCCGGTGGTGGCGGACGATTTCCAGCGCAATCTTTTCGCCAGCTTCGGTCAGGCGGACGCCTCGGTACGACTTGTGGCGGACCATCTTAAGGCGCGCGAGCCTCTTGACCATGTTGGTAACCGACGCTGGGCTGACGTTCATAGCCTGTGCGACACTGGTGGTAGATACCGTACCTTCACCTTGAAGCTTATATATCGTCTTCAGGTAATCCTCGATCGCTGGGCTCAGCATCGACACCATGGGTCAGAATACGCAGGTGCAACAGGGCGCCGCAGGGCTTGATCCCTTGCGCAAGACATCGCGATTGCAGGCGCCGCAAGTGCGCCGCACAGCCGACGGATCCAAGACGTTGTACAGCGCCGAGTATGGGCAGACGTTTCGATCAATGCATGGAGCGTTTACCGAGGCTTTGTACGTGTTTCATGCAGGTGCGGTGGCGCCGCAGCTTCCGGGGGTAAGCCACCTGCGGGTGCTTGAGGTCGGTTTCGGATCAGGGCTGAACTTTCTTGTGACGGCGGCAGCCGTGGCCAAAGCCGGCGTGACGCTGTCGTATACCGGCCTCGAGTCGAGGCTGCCTGCCGCGCCCGCGCTGGAGCTTCTGGATTACAGCTTGATCGATGACGTGCGCACAGTAAGCCGGGCCTGGCTTCGGTGGCGCCGCCACAGGTTGCCGCACAATGTTTCTTTAGGGCGATATGAGTGCGATGTGCTGCCGGGTTGCTGGCTGGCCCTCCTGATCGGTGATGCACGCCGGCAGCAGTTGCCTCGAGAGCACTTTGATGCGGTATATCTGGATGGGTTTAGTCCGAAGGTCAACCCAGAGCTCTGGTCCCCGGGCTTTCTGCAGCAGCTGCATGCCGCGCTGGTACCGGGAGGGAGGCTGGCTACATATTCGGCGGCTGGGCATGTGCGGCGCGCCTTGCAGGTCGCCGGGTTTGCTGTTGCGCGTCGCCGGGGACCTCCAGGCAAGCGCGAGGTGCTCGTCGCAACGAAGCCGGCACGCAATCATGGATCCACGATAATGATACGCCCAGAGGTGGCGACCTTCAGGAGCTGTCCGCTGCTTAACCGCGCGAAGTCGGGGTCCGAAAGCGCGACTACTGGAAGGCTACGCCGGTAGAGCTCGTCGGCCACAATGGCAGCAAGTGCCAGAAAGACATCGGTGCCGATTGTCAGCAGGGCGACCGGCGCAGTGCCCCGGCGTACCGCTTCGAGCAGCACCGCTGTCGTAGTACTGGAGCCGCGCGTGCCACCGATGGCGAGCACCTTGCCACTGGCTACCCGACCCGACAGGGGATGGCGTCGGTCGATAATAGTGCCCGTATTCTGGTCGTAGCCGCCCCAGAAGCTGAGCGGCTCGGACGAAACCAGCGACATGCCCGCTGCCTCTCCAGCCACTACGGGGTGGCCTTCGATTACGGCTGCCACAGCGAGTCGTCTCTGTCTACGCCACCTCGTTCTGCTGAGCGGATGCAATCCTCCAAGCTACCGTACACGATGGCGGTGCCGAGCAGGCCAGGCGCATAGTACGCGTACTTGGCGGAGTTCGTCATAAGCGTCTTCACCGAAGGCTGCAGCATAGGTGTGGTCAGGATGCATGTGTCGACGGTCACTTTACCTCCGAAGGCCTCCAAGGAGGACAGAAAGCCGGCGCGCGCGGCCAGCGCTTTCACTACGCGGCTGGCGGTCACCAGCAGCTGCGTACCTGGATGCCGCTTGCGGCCACTGACAAGGGCAGCCAGCTTCCGAAACTCCTCGAATGAAAAGTGAGGGCTGCCCAGCACCACCATGTCGAGGGGGCCGATCGCTGCAGAAGAGAGCTCACAGCGGGTGGCGCGCAGCGCCTCCATAGTGACGTCGATGGTGGCTTCTGCTGGCCGTCGCTGGGTGGCAGCTGCAAGTGTCTCGGCCTCCGGCGTGACACCAACCATATGAAAGAGTGCCACAGCTCCACTAGATGCGCTCGCGGCACCGAACGCCTTTAGCTGATCCTCTGAGGGCGCCACTTCCAGTCCCTGTATCACAGGGATGCGGTTGCCGACCGCTTTGCCGATCAGGTGTCCCAGCACGCCAAAGAAGCTATCCGCCTGCTGCAGCGCAACGGGTACGTGGCGCAGCGTGAAGAGTACCTGTCCTGCGCGGCGCCGCCTGAGGTGGAGTCCGGCTGCCGGGACGCGTCCGGTGATCGCGGCGCAGATATCCAGGAGGTCCGGGTACCGTGCCGTGCGCGCGCCCAGCACGGAGTTGGCAAAAACGACGGCGCTTGATTCCCCCCAGGCCACCTGTTCGCCGAAGGCGGGTCGTTGAGACTCCTGGTAGGGCGCGCACGTCCACGTCGGTTTGCATCCCATCGACCGATACGCGACCATCTGGCGTCTGGCCCCTGCTGCCCAGTCTGGAGGCACGGCCCAGGCCTGCCATCCGTGCTCGTCCACGCCGCTGACATTGAGCGTAGTCGGCACGCGGACGCGGGCGCCCAGGTCCGCCAGGTGCTCCGCGTAGGCCAGCGTAGCTTCGCCCTGGTAGAGAGCGCTGTCGATATGGGCGCCGCTGATGTCGAGAAACGACTGCGCTCCCATAATGGGTCGCATGCGCTCCAGGATGCGCATCGCCATCTGCGCTGCGGGCCCACATTCGCCCTCAAGCATCGCGTGGTCCCGGGAGCTGAGTGCCCTTTCCATGGTGAAGTTTCGGCCAGACGGGTAGGACGATGCTGAGCCGCGGCCCATCTTATTCGCGGCCCATCCCATTATACGACGGGGCGCGTTGCAGTGGCTACAGACGACCCGGAAAGGCTCGCGCGGCACATGCGGCACCTGGCTGGAGTGGGCGTAGGGTCTCCGTGGGTGTTGTGCAGAGCAGGCATCGGCCTGGGCCAGCGAGCCGCAGCGTCTGAAACAGACGGAACCTGCGGTTGCGGCGGGGTATAGACTGGCCTTCCGTGCACCCGACTATTCCCAGCCCCCATGCCCCTTGCAGAATGTTGCGCAATCCCACAGCAGCCATTGGCACCTGTAGCGCTGCGCGAAAGCGATCCAGCCTGCTGTGGCAGCTCGTGGTCCGATGCAACCGCACAGGCGAACATCAAGGATGTGGTGCACGACAAATATTCGCGAATTGCGGCAGGCGATGACCATTGCGGCTGCACTATGATAGGCGATGCGTACAGCAGCGTGGAGGGGTACGTCGAGGAGGCAGATCTGGGACTGGGTTGCGGCCTCCCGGTGGATCACGCGGGGCTTCGCAAAGGGCAGGCGGTCGTGGATCTGGGTAGCGGGGCGGGTCTCGATGCATTCGTGGCTCGTAGGATTGTCGGGCCCAGCGGGCAGGTTACCGGTATAGACTTCTCGGGCGCCATGGTCCGCAACGCCCGCCAGAACGCAGCAAATCTGGGGTTCGACAACGTGCACTTCGTGCTGGGAGATATCGAGCAGATGCCGCTGGCCGATGCTTCGGCAGATGTCGTTATCAGCAACTGTGTGCTCAACCTGGTGCCGCGCAAGGAGGCGGCCTTTGACGAAGTCTGGCGCGTGCTGCGCCCCGGTGGCCACTTCGCGATCAGTGACGTCGTGCTAGCCCGCGCGCTTCCAGAGGCAGTGCGCCAAAGCGTTGTATCATATGTCGGCTGCGTAGCAGGTGCCATGCTGCGAGACGCGTACCTGCGCCTGATCGCTGAGGCGGGGTTTGAGGAAGTTCGTGTGATGACCGAGCGTGAGATTGCAGGGGCGGATGGCGCGTTGAGCATCACCGTGCGCGGAGTGAAGCCCCAGGGCGCTCTGGCTTAATGAGGTCGCACGGGATATGCAGATTCCGGCACGGCTCTCAGGCTGCCGGTGGCGTGGTTACCTTGTAGGCTGCACTCGTGGAGGCGCTGCCACGCCTGGTCCTGATGGACCAGGTCCGCGGCCGTGGCCGGAACAGCCGTTAGCGCCCGGGTATAATACGCACCTGTTGAGGGTATGGACCACTATTACCACAGAAACCACCTGCCGCGCTTCGGTGAGATAGGCGAGGGCGGCAAGGAGCTGGCGGACGCCTTTTTTGCGTACTACAACAAGGTCTTCGAAGACGGTGCGCTGTCCGCACGGGAGAAAGCGCTCATCGCGCTCGCGGTGGCGCACGCACTGCAATGCCCGTACTGCATTGATGCGCACACCACAAGCGCTCTCGAGCACGGATCCGACCTGGAGCAGATGACCGAAGCCGTGCACGTGGCGTGCGCCCTGCGCGGAGGCGCCTCACTGGTGCATGGCATCCAGATGGCCGATCAGGCCAAGCGCCTTTCTATGTAGGTGTGATGACGGTTGCTACCGACTTTATCGCGCTGGATACGCTTGCCCCCGCGGCGAATGGCCCGCGAGCCACCTCGTCGATGGCATGGCGAGGAACGCCCCTGGTGGAGCCGCGCGAGCAGTTCCGTGTCCTCAACGCTGCAGAGACTCGCGGGGGCCCCACCGGGACAGGCCACTTTGACAGCGACCTGGCCGCATCCGGCTGGCCAGCGCTGCGGCCCGAAACGCTAGAGGTGGTGCAGCTCAACCTGGGCAAGCTCTGCAACATGACCTGCAGGCATTGCCACGTGGATGCAGGGCCGGACCGCACAGAAGAGAATATGGACCAGGCCACAGCGGAAGCCTGCCTTGATCTTATCATTCGTACCCGCCCACGCGTGGTGGACCTGACAGGCGGCGCGCCGGAGCTCAATCCGCATTTTGAATACCTCATAGAAGAGTGTGTGGCACGCGGCATCCACGTCATGGACCGCTGTAACCTTACCATCCTTCTGGCACGGCGGTTCACGCACCTGCCGCAGTGGTTTGCCGAGCGGGGCGTCGAAGTAGTGTGCTCCCTGCCGCACTATCGGCAACTGAAGACCGACGCCCAGCGGGGCACCGGCGCTTACCGCAAATCACTCTTGGCGCTTACGCGCCTCAACGAGGCCGGCTACGGGTTTGGTGACCCGCGCCGTGTGCTGACGCTGGTGACCAACCCTGTGGGTGCATACCTGTCCGGCCGGCAGAGCTCGCTGGAACGCGAATGGAAGGCAGCGCTCCTGTCCAACCATAGCGTGCGCTTTGATCGCCTGCTGACGCTGAATAATATCCCGATGTCAAGGTTTCTGGAATGGCTGCTCGAGACGGGCCAGGTGACCTCCTACCTTGACAGGCTGTTGGCTGCCTTTAACCCGGCAACCATCGCGGGGCTGATGTGCCGCAGCACGCTGTCGGTGTCATGGGACGGCTATCTCTATGATTGTGACTTCAATCAGCAGCTTGACATGGTTATGGACCTGAATGGGCGCAACGCCCATGTGGGGGACTTTGACCTTCAGGCATGGCGTCAGCATACTATCCGTACCGGACGACACTGCTACGGATGCACTGCCGGGGCCGGCAGCAGCTGCGGCGGGGCGATTTCGTGACGCTGATGTACATCCGGCCACCCGCACGCGGGTGGTACGCAGCCTTCAGTAGAGCCACATGTCGAAGGTGCGCCGGTGCGCCTTCGTCACCGGGTGCCCGGGGCCAAGGATGGTGAATATGGCTACGCCGAACTTACGGCCCGCATCATCGTGGTAGTACCGGTCCGCCTGCAGCAATTCGATGATGCTCTTTGCTGCTCCGTCCGCATCGCCATGGGCAAATGCCGCGCAGGCGCGCCCGAAGGGCCCTTGCCCCGGGCCGTCTGGGAGCGGATTGCCCGGTTGAAAGCGGTCAAGCGCCCGAATGGCCTCCACGACCTGCAAGAGGTCCGCTTCGGGGTCGGTCCCCTTCAGCAGCGTTAATGCGCGCGTCAGATCCGAAAGGGCCAATAGTTGCGCCAGCCTGATCCTTGCACGACTGTGGCCCGGTTCGTCCGTCAGGACCCCTTCCAGCTCCTTTATCGTTGCAGCGCCACCTTGGCCCGCGACGATGGCTTCTTCGGATTGCTGCACCTCAAGGGCGACGCGCGAAGGCAGCGCCTTGCGCAACCATGCACGCACCTGGGTCTCGGGAAGGGCCCCAGTGAACTCATCCGCGACGCGGCCATCGACAAAAAGCTTGACCGCGGGAATGCCGCGGATGCCGTATTCTTGCGAAATGCTTGGATGCTCGTCCGTATTAACTTTGCAGAGCTCCCAGGCTCCCCCGTTATCGGCAGCAACCTTGTCCAGGATGGGACCCAGGACGCGGCAGGGGCCGCACCACGGTGCCCAGAAGTCCACCAGCACCGGAACCTGGTGGCTTCGGGCCAAGACATCTTTTGGAAAGTCGAAGGGCATGGTACCACGGGCCAGTGTCGAACAGTGCGTCGACACCTTATACGCGCGTGCACAGGGATAGCTGCCGTGTGACCTCCTGCCCGCTATGCCGTTGAATCGGGATCGCACGCAAAAACAAGCAGGTCAAGCTGCAATGACCAGGATGTTTGCAATACTGAAGGTGGCGCTGCTATTGGTGCTTAGCGCATGCGAGGGGGTGCAGCCCGCGCCGGATGCTGGGTATGATCCATCGTCCGATTCGCTGCGCTTCACCGGTGAGCTGCACCTGCGCAACGTGCGTCAGCTCACCTTCGGCGGCAACAACGCGGAAGCGTACTGGAGCTTCGATGACGCTCTGCTCATCTTCCAGTCGGACTGGCAAGGCATCAATCCGCAAGGGTGTGATCAGCAGTTTGTGATGGATGCCCATGGCCAGGCAGGTCCAGAGCTGGTTTCCACAGGCCGCGGGCGCACCACATGCGGGTACTTTCTGCCGGACGGGCGCATGATTTACGCGTCCACGCATGCAGCATCCTCCGTGTGTCCGCCACCGCTTCCACAGAGCAACACCTACGTGTGGCCCATCTATGCGTCGTTTGACATCTATGTCGCGTCGCCGGACTCCGTGGACCACCCGCGCGCGCTGATCAGCGGGCCCGGGTACGATGCCGAAGCCACCGTGTCGCCGGATGGCCGTTACGTGGTGTTCACGTCTACACGATCTGGAGACCTGGAGCTCTGGCGCTATGAGATGGCCACAGGCGCCCTTCTGCAGCTCACCAACACGCTGGGCTACGATGGTGGAGCCTTCTTTTCTCCAGACTCCCGTCAGATCGTATGGCGTGCGAGCCGGCCCCAAGGAGCGGAAGCCGACCGGTATGTGGCGCTGCTGAAGGACAACTATGTAGAACCGTCCAGCATGAACATCTACGTGGCCGACAATGACGGCAGCAATGTGCGCCAGGTGACGGACCTGCCAGGAGCCAACTGGGCCCCGTTCTTTCATCCCGACGGACAGCATATCTTGTTCGCATCCAACTTTGAGAGCGCGAACGGCGGCGGGCGCCCGATCTTTGCCCTCTATTCCATCTCCCTCGACGGAGGCACTCCCGAGAAGATCACGCACTCCAACACGTTTGATGCCTTTCCTATGTTCTCCTTCGACGGTACACGCCTGGTCTTTGCCTCCAACCGCAACGTGAGCCGCACACCCAGTCTCGACACCAACGTCTTCGTGGCCGACTGGATTGCCGAGCCCCACGCGGTCGATTCCGCTTTTCAGTCCGTGCACTAAGACGAAGGCGCACGGCCCCATGGTAACCATCCCCTCTGCAATCCGCTCATTGGGCATGTCCAGCGTGAGGTAAGGGACAGCATCCAGGGCGGCCAGAATCGACTGTGACACTACTTTGACCGCCGATTCGACCTTGGCCTTATCCCTTGGCTTTCTCGCGCGAGCCGGCAGAGCCACAGATCGTAATGCTCGCACATCTCCTGGTAGGTAGGGTTGAATTCTGGATCGAAACGGTGCGCCTTCTTGACGGCCGCCTTCAAGTTGTCAGGCACCACCGTCGCCGGTACAGCACCGAAAAACTCAAAGGCCCGGCGATGCGCGCCAATAAGCTCCTCAGCGTCTGGTCCGGCACGGCCTCCGCGTACACGTATCTGGAAAATCCCATCGTGGCCACAAAGATCTGAGCCGGCTTCTCCCGATCACGCACCTTAATCGTCATGCCCGCAAAGTCCACATAGAGCTTCTCACCCGCCTTGTGGTGCAGATGCATCGTCACCTGCGTGCGGTCGCATCAAGCACGGTATAGGGCACAGAAACGACTGTAGCTGTAACCATCCGGATACGTCGCACGGTAGTCCTTCCAGACTAACTTAAGCGTCACGCTCGACCCCGACAGCTTCCGATGCGCCTCCTCCCAGATTGGCTCAGACATGTCGCGCACCGGAGCCTTCGCATACAGGCGTGACTCCAAACCATGATCATCCAAATCCTCCGGCAGTGGCCAGGGCAGACCCGCATGCTTCGCATGCTCCAAGTACCTGCTCACCGTAGTGGCCGACAGGGACGGACACCGCGCAATCTTGCGCAGACTATACGGCTCTCGGAATTGCAGCCGAAGCACGTCCCTAATCGTTCGCATTGACGCTCGCTTGTTTGGTATCAGAAACTCGGTTGGTGAATGAGTCCCTGATATTAGCCACCTGAATGATCCCCGCCGCTACCGCCACTGCTCCGCCGCAACAAGCCAGTATCGCAAAGCAAGAAAGGCCCCTACCCAGCCACGCGACAGGCGCAAGCAACCCCCCAAAAGTGTCCAGCTTGGATAGGATTATGCAGCCTGGGCACGAATCAATCCAGCACGGTACCGCAAGTCAGCAGCTGCGAGCCAGAGCCTACGAAGACCTCGGAGCGATATACAACTTTGTGGAGCGCCCGCCACTATAGCGAATGGCCTCGGTTCGGCAATCTCAGTTGTTTCTCTCACCGCACGCTGCACAAGATGCATACCCGCAGAGCAAGGGGACTGCTCGCGCCTTTCGAGGTCGGTGCGTACACCCGTGACCCACGCCTGCTACGCGCTCAGACTTGGCCTTGCGCACCTACCACTGAGAAAAGTGCTCAAGTCGCCTTCAGCGTGAAGCCCAGGCCTACCGCTACGAAGGGCCATACTTTACTTGTCGGATAACCGCATGGCTGGTGCCGAAGCTGTACCCGCCCTATGCATCTTGATGACGCGTTGTTAAGTTGCTCGCGTGAGTACAGGGCAGGGCTACCCTAATATCTCGCCAGCCCTTAGTTCGCTCCCACAGGCGTCGGGGCGACCCGCCGGACCCAGGAAGCGATGCCAGCCAAGCTGGTATAGCGAATCAGCTCCTTTTCCGTAAAGCGCTGGTTGGGTCCTGCATCGGAGTTCAATGCCATGCGCTCCAGCACAGACACCTGGGGTGTCCCATCCAGCAGGTGCGAGTACGTGCGCGCACCCAACCCGAACTCCCTGCGCCCCGTGGCAATCTCATCAAAGTCACCGACGCTTTTCAAGTGGTCCACGCCGTCTTCTGTATCCCAGTCTATGGCGATACCCACCGCCGAAAACGACGTACCGCGTACTGCGGCCAGTTCACGCACAGCGACCTTCGCGCTGTCAATCACGGCAGGCAGAGCAGGATCGTTACACCACTCACAAGCCGCAGAACCGAAATACACCAGGACGAGTTTGTGCTCCAGCGGCCCCGTGAATGATGGCGTGTAGTGCGTCGAGTCTTCGTGGTGCGCATCCGGCCACCGGACCGTGATGGCCGGGAAAGGCAGAACGCCTAAGGCTGCCAACACAAATGTCGTGGACAACACCAAAACGAGTACCCTCCCTTTCCTTGCCTTTCCTCCCCGATATCCGTCCACCGCCGTGTCCGTCAACGTGTTGCGTCCGGTATAGGATGGATTCCCAATTGGGGATACGGGTCGTGTTGGGTAGTGTACAGATTCTCCTGATCTATGGCCCACACACGCCTTTTCCCGAAAGCTGATTTGGCCGGGCGCATCCCCAGATATTCGCCCCGCCCCGATAACACATCCACTTTGTAGAAGTGGTGCGCCCAGCGATCTCGGACGTCTTTGGGCCGGTTTTCACGGCGAGCCAGCCAGAACGAGTCTCCGCGCGCTCCCCCCTTAATCTCGATATCGTACGATTCACCAACAGCAACATAGGCCGAGGGGACGAAGCCAAACAGATCGCCTTGCTTGTCATACAGCACTAGTCTTGGTCCTATTCGTGCATCTCCAAACCTGATTCGCCAAATCATGTCTCCCGACTCGGTGAATGCGGTCGCTATCGGAGCGCTGGGCAGGGTAAGCAGAAGAATTCGATGCGTCTCATTGCACTCTAGGCTGCCATTCTCGGACATACCCCTTCGAACGATGACGTGGGGGTGCCTGGAGCCCACACCGAACGATGAGACGTATTTCCCCTCCAGCGTGTGTTTGTGGATTACTCCCTCGTGTCCTTCGGAATCCCCTGTGGTGTAGAGGTGCCCATGCATCGCGCACATCTCACCACTACCGAGTTCAACGGTAGCCCTGAATGATGTCTGGAATACATGGCTGCCATCTAGGCGCTTCCTGAACACCGACACGCTGCGCGGAACGGATCCAACCACCACATGCACATTGTTGCCTGTACCCGTAACGGCAAGCTTTGGAAACGCGCCTATTTCGCCCGGTCCGGCCCCAGGACCACCGAAGATGTCTGCCAGATGGCCCTCAAAAGTATAGGCGCGGACATGACTGTAACTCCCATCCAGGTAGTACACGAGGCTGTCGCCTACCGCTACGTCGGCTGTCCAGCCAAGCATCTCGTCTGGATCTCCCTCTGCTACGCCAACCATGTGCCCACCGCGGAGCGCATCCAACATCCAGTGCAGTGTGTCCTGCGGTTCATCATAAATGATGAACCGCGGATCTGTGACCGAAGGGATGCTGTCAGGAGGTGGATACCACTGGACACTACCGACTACATCTGGGGTACCTGATATACTGAATTCATGCGGGAAATCCGACCGGGCTATCGGCTGGTAGTCGCGCGTCGTAGGGCCCTCTCCGCCGCGACCCCCATCTTTCTGGCAGGTCGTTAACAGCAGTGGCATCAGCAGCGGTATCAGCAGTGTCTGCCTCATCTAAGGTTGGTTGCTGCCGCATTGGCCGTGGAAACACTTCACCTCATCTTCGCCGTCGCCGTCGATATCCATTACAACATACCCGCAACGATGCGCAGGATCATGCTCGGGGAACACCGCGCAAACGCCACACAGCCAGTCGGCCCCCCCATAGCTGCCGCAGGGGTAACTATAGCATTTTCCACCATCACAGGGCGCTGTCGTCGCCTGTGCGTCGTCGGGGTTGATCACGGCGCTACAACCCCGCCAGCGAGGTATGCGCCCGCGATTAGCGCCACTATAACGAGTGTGCGCGCGTCAAAACGTGCGTTACAGTTTTCATATCAAGATGCCCGTCTGGGCGGCTAGACAGTGGGTATCTCGGCTGGGACATCCAGCGGCGCGACGCTCTACGGCAACCGGGACTTCGGTCAAGATTCCCGCAGCGTCCTATGTATTTCAAGGCACTGCGCTAAGATACCCATTCAGGGGGCACATATCTCACGCCACATCGCCGTTACCGGCCGAAAGTCCGCATCGTCATGCCTTCTTCATACGCAGGAGGTCATCAGCAGACGTTGGGTGGGCTGCCCAAGGGGCACGCGCAAGCCCCGTTGACGGAGGCCTTTTCGTGGTTTTAGGAGGCAATGCCGGGACTTAACTACGGCGGGGAGTGGCCCCAGGCAACCGCGGATCTTTAAAGTTTCAAGGCGTTAAACTGATTATTAGCCTTGACTAAAAATCCGTGAGCATATGCTACGGCAGAGAGTCATTGCCGCGTTGTGCGTGGTGCACTTCGGTCTTTTTGCGGGTTGTTCGAGGGTGGATTCCGGCACTGCGGAGGGGCCGGACTTGTCGTCGCGTCTGTTGCGCGTGGTGGCTACGACGACCGTGGTAGGGGACCTGGTGCGCGTCGTGGGTGGTGAGCATGCGGTGGTGGACAACCTTATGGGTCCGGGCGTGGATCCCCACCTGTTCAAGGCCAGTGCGCGGGACGTGACCCGGATGGCTCAGGCAGACCTGGTCATATACAACGGCCTGCACCTGGAGGGCAAGATGGGCGACGTGTTCGCCGAGATGCAGGAGCGGGGGATTCCGACGTTGGCGGTGGCGGAGGCAGTGCCTCACGAGCTGCTGCGGGAATCCGTGCTGTTTCAGGGCAACTTTGATCCGCACATCTGGCTGGATGCTTCGCTCTGGCAGCGGGCGGCGGGTGCGGTGATGCGGGCCTTGGCGGACCTCGATCCGGCCCATGCCTCGGCATTCGCGGCGCGGCACGAGGCGTTTGTCGAAGCGCTTGATTCCCTGGACGCGTATGTCCACAAAGTGGTCGAGCGCATCGCGCCAGCGCATCGCGCTATCGTGACGTCGCATGATGCGTTTGGCTATTACGGGGATGCCTACGGGTTTGAGGTTGAAGGACTGCAGGGCATCAGCACGGCTGCTGAAGCCGGCGCAGCGGACGTGCAGCGCGTAGCGGACCTGGTAGCCGATCGCAGGATTCCGGCGATGTTTGTCGAATCCTCCGTGTCGCCACGCGGCATTGAAGCGGTACGGGAAGCGGTGCGCGCGCGGGGCTTCGAAGTGGCGATAGGGGGAACGCTGTTCGGCGACGCACTGGACGCTCCCCACGCGCCGGCTGGCACCTACCTGGGGATGCTCCGACACAACACGGACACCATTGTGAGCGCTCTTGCGGATGGAGCCGGCCATTGAAGTACGTGACTTGACGGTCGCCTACCGCGAGCGTCCGGTACTTTGGGACATCGACCTCACGGTCCCGTCCGGCGTGCTGATGGCCATTGTGGGTCCCAATGGTGCCGGCAAGACGACCCTTATTCGGGCTATGCTCAACCTGGTCGCACCGGCGGCTGGCCATGTGCGCATCTTCGGGCGGCCCTATGCGAGCGTGAAGTCGTCGGTTGGCTATGTGCCACAGCGCGGCAGTGTGGACTGGGACTTCCCCGCGAACGTGCTGGACGTGGTGCTGATGGGTCTGTATGGCAAGCTCGGATGGATCCGGCGACCCGGCAAAGCGGAGCGTGCGCTGGCTCGGCGCGCGCTCCAGGAGGTGGGGATGGACCACTTGGTGCACCGGCAGATCAGCCAGCTCTCCGGGGGACAGCAGCAGCGGGTATTTCTTGCACGCGCGCTGGTGCAGGATGCACGGCTGTACTTTATGGATGAGCCGCTGCAAGGCGTCGACGCTACGACCGAGCGCGCCATCATAGCCCTTCTGCGAGCGCTTCGATCCCGCCAGAAGACGGTAGTCGTCGTGCACCATGACCTGCAGACCGTGCCGGCCTACTTCGATGAAGTGCTGCTGCTTAACGTACGCCGGATCGCGGGCGGACCCGTATCCGAGGTGTTTACCCGCGAAAACCTTCGCCTCACCTATGGCGGACGTCTGACGTTTCTTGAGCTGCCATCGTAGCTGAGCGGCATGGAGCAGCTACTGACAGACTACACGCTGCGCACGGTGGCCCTGGGAAGTGCGCTTCTTGGAGCCACCAGCGGGACGCTGGGCACGTTTGCGGTGCTTCGCAGACAAAGCCTGCTCGGTGACGCGATATCTCATGCGGCACTGCCGGGTATTGGCATCGCCTTTCTGCTTACCGGAAGCAAGGTGCCGCTCATCCTCATGGTAGGCGCAGCGTTGGCAGGGTGGGCGGCCACCGCACTGGTCATGGTGATTACCACCCACACGCGCGTCAAGTACGACAGCGCACTGGGCCTGGTGCTATCGGTCTTTTTTGGCGTCGGACTGGTGGTGCTGACCATCATCCAAAAGACGCCCAACGCCAATCAGGCCGGCCTGGATGCCTTCCTATTCGGGCAGGCGGCGGCCTTGGTCACCAGCGATGTGGTAACGATGGCACTCCTGGGCGGCATGGCCCTGGTGATGTGTGCCCTCTTCTGGAAGGAGTTCAAGCTCCTGGCTTTCAATGAGGAGTTTGCCCACTCGCTGGGTCTGCCTGTACGCAGGCTTGACCTGCTGCTGACTACGCTCCTAGTGATCGCGATAGTTATCGGACTGCAGATGGTAGGCGTAGTCCTTATGAGCGCGATGATCGTGGCTCCCGCCGCTGCTGCGCGCCAGTGGACCGACCGACTGGGTACCATGGCGCTTGTCGCGCTCGCGGTGGGCGCGGTGTCCGGCCTGGCCGGTGCGCTGGTCAGCACCAGCACTGCGCATCTCCCTACCGGGCCCACCATCGTGCTGTGCGTCAGCCTCCTGGTAGCTGTTTCCCTGCTGTTTGCTCCGCGCCGCGGCCTGGTGGCGCGCGCCGTGCGCCGCAGGTTGAACTCCAGGCGGCTGCAGCGGGAAGCCATCCTGATGGATCTGTACCGGCTGGCGGCGCAGCACGAAGCCACCGAGCATCCCCATTCCGAAGGAGCGCTCATGGCAATGAAGCCCCAGGCAGGTCGCCTACACGCACAGCTCAGGCAGCTGGAGCACGAAGGACTGGTACGTGCGCATAGCCCGCGCCACTGGGTGCTGACCCCGGAAGGCGTCAAAACCTGTCAGGATAACCGCCGGGGTCAGAACGGATCGTGACGCCATTCCAGCTGGAAATTCAGCTCGTTGCCATCATCGTGGCTGCGGCCAGCGCACTGCCAGGCACGTTTCTGGTGCTGCGCGGCATGGCAATGATGAGTGACGCAATAAGCCATGCGATTCTGCCAGGACTGGTGGTAGCGTTCTTTGTTACCGGGAGCCTCTCGTCTCCATGGCTAATGGCCGGGGGCGCGCTCGTGGGCGTGGGGACCGTGGCGCTGGTGGAGGCCATTCGGCGCACACGCCTGGTGCGGGAAGACGCGGCCATAGGGCTCGTCTTTCCGGCGCTGTTTTCGCTGGGGGTCATCCTTATCGCCCGCTACGCCGGGGATGTACACCTGGATACCGATGCGGTGCTACTGGGCGAACTGGCGCTGGTCCCTTTTGACAGGTGGATCTTCCATGGCTACGACATGGGCCCCAAGGCTTTGTACGCGATGGGTGGGGTCCTGGCGGTATCTCTTCTGTTTGTTACGCTCTTGCAGAAGGAGCTCAAGCTCGCCACATTTGACCCGGGCCTTGCGGCGGCGCTTGGACTCCGACCTACGCTCCTGCATTACCTGCTGATGGGCCTCGTGTCGGTGACCGCTGTAGCGGCATTTGATGCGGTCGGGTCGATCCTCGTGGTGGCGCTCATGGTTGGGCCGCCCGCTGCAGCGCACCTGGTGACCGACCGCCTGGATCGCATGATCCTGCTCAGCGTCGGCATCGGTGCCTTAAGCGCCGTGGGCGGGTACTGGCTGGCCTGGGCGCTGGATGCGTCCATCGCAGGATCTATGGCTGCCGTGGTCGGGATCACGTTCCTGTCAGCCCTGCTGTGGGCGCCTGGGCGCGGTTTGCTGGCCATCCGGCGTCGGCGCAGACGGCAACGGTGGACGTTTGCACATAAGATGCTGACGATTCACCTGGCGCAGCATGAACGGCAGCCGGACCAGCCGTTTGAGCGCCATGTCGAGCACCTGCAGGACCACCTGCACTGGGAAAAAGAGTTCGCCGACCAAGTCGTGCGGCGCGCAGTGCGGGCGGGGCTGATCACACGGCAAGGTCCGCAGTTGCTCCTGACGCAAGCCGGGCGAAGCCTGGCCAACGAAGCTATCGTGGCGGACTGACGCGTCGGTGCCTCGCGGCGTTGTCGGCGGCGCGGCGCACTACAGCCAGAAGGAAACCGCCCGTGAGCAGAATCAGGCCGATCCATACGAGGCTGATCGCGGGCTTTTCATAGGCCTGAACCACGACGTAGTCCGGGCCGTCGATGCCCTCCAGCTGCAGCGTGATGGCGCCGTTGTTGACGTCCATGCCCGTAAAGGCGACCGTGAGCGCAGTGCCCGCGGCCGGCAGGTGATAGACCGTGCGGTCCTGCCGGATAGCATAGATCGGGCGAAGCCGCTCTACGGTGCCTGTCTGCCGGTCACGTACCTCCAGTATAGCGCCTACAGCGATCTCCGTGCGGGCGGCTTCGTCCGCACCCAGTGCTTCGTAGGTGTCAACAGCGGTATCGAATGCGTCAAAGCGCAGACTGTAGCGGCCAGCATCGAGTAGAATGCTGTCACCCCTGACCAGTGACACCTCGTTGGCGCCCTCTGGATTCACCATAGCGCGCGGAGACACGGCGACAAAGATGTCCTTCTCGACATAGAGCTTCAGGTCCGGGTGCTGAATCCACTGGTCCGACGAAGACTTGTAGGCTACGGGCTTCAAGGTGAAGGCGTGGCCGCGTGGGTCCGTAAAGTTCAGAAGAAACCGGGTATGGCCACGCACACCAGGCTCGGTGCCGACATACTCGACGCGGTAGCCCTCCACCTGAAGTGGCCTTCCACGCTCAAGGACGAAGTTCTCGCGCTCCGAGCGGGGAGGGGCGTTGGATATCGTCTGGCTGAAGCCGGACGATGCGATGATGCCGATGACGGCGATGCCAAGCCCGACATGAGCAAGGGCGCCGCCAGCTAACTTCATATTGCCGCGCGCGATGCGCCAAAGCACGGCCAAATTACCGTAAAGGGCGAAGAACGCGGTGAAGAGCAGCACCAAGAGCTGCAGGCCAAACCCGTAACGGCTCCAAAAGCCCGCCCCCTCGCGCACCGACAAACTCACAAACGGGGTGAGCAGGATCACCAGAACGACAGACAGCACGCTTAGCGCCACAGGAGTGAGGAGCGTGCGGCTGACATCGCTAAGGCTCATCCGACGCCACCAGAAGAGCTGCCCCAAACCTGCAAGAAACACCAGACATACCGACAACGGCAGCGTCCAGTCATTATAGAATTCGATAGGAACCGTGGCAGGACTGTCCCGGAAGATGCGCCCGAAGATCGGTGCGCTCGTGCCCAGGATGACTACGGCCGCTATGATGCAAAGCACCACCGCGCCGCTGAACACTAGAAACTCTCGCGAAAAGTAGTCGGCCTCCCGGACCGGACCGGGCAGCTCCTTGTAGCGATAGGCGAAGAGCCCCACGCCAAGGACACCCATAGCTAAGATCCAGATCAGCAGCTGATTGTATAGCCCAAGGTCTACAAAAGCATGCACCGACGCTTCCCCCAGGATGCCGCTCCGTGTCAAAAACGTCGAGTACACGACCAGCATGTACGCCAATATGCAGAGCAGGAGCGCGGCTTTGTGCCCCATTCCTCCCTTGCGCTGGATCAGCATCATGTGCACGGCGGCGATCCCCACAATCCATGGCACGAACGATGAATTCTCAACAGGATCCCACGCCCAATAACCGCCAAACGACAGCGTCTCATAGGCCCAGTAGCCACCCATCGCGATCCCGACGCCAAGACACATCACAGAGGTCAGCGTCCAGGGCAGGGCGGGACGTACCCACTGCGTATACTGCCGCTTCCAAAGCGCTGCAATAGCGAATGCGAACGGCACAATCATCGTAGCAAACCCTACAAACAGCATGGGCGGATGGATCACCATCCAGTAGTTCTGCAGCAGATCATTGAGTCCCGTGCCATCGGTCGGCACAAAGTCCGGGTTGTTCGCGAATACGGGCGCGTCAGGGTTGGCCTCCGCCAATGTCATGAACGGCGAAGCCCCGACCTCTAGTGGCCCGAACTTCAACCCGGCGATCATGGACAACAGGAATACCTGGCAGAGCGCCACCACGGCCATCACAGGAGCCGTGTAGCGCCCGTCCGACCAGCGGATGAGTGAGAGGCCCACTAGGCTGTTCAGGATGATCCACAGAAGGAAAGACCCTTCCTGCCCCTCCCAGGACGCGGAAAACAGGAAATGAAACGGCAGCTCTCGCGACGAATGCGCCCACACATATTGGTACTGAAACTGGTGGGTCGCGATAAGCACGATAAGCAGTGCCCAGGACAGTACCAGACTCGCCGTCATCACACGCCACAGGATGCGGCCGTAGCGCGCAAAGTCGATGGGATCGTCGTAGTGCGCCGCCCGAAGAAAAGCGTACCCGCTTAGGGCCGCACTGACCAGCGCCGTAAGGATAAGGATGTGCCCGGCGTACCCAGCCATGCAGCTATGGCTGGTTGTGATTGTTGGCAGCCAGCCGGGCCAAAAGCCGCCGGTGCAGGCCGTCAAAGCTGCCGTTGCTCATGATGAGCATCACATCGCCTTCCTGGGCGGTGCGCTCAAGAGTATGCAGCAACGCGTCTGCTCCGTCAAACACCTCAGCCGCCGTCCCGCGTTCTTGGATGCCGGTTACCACTGCCTTGGCATCCATAAAGTCGTTCGGATCGTCGTTGTGCCGGAAAGGTGGCGCACAGATCAGCACGCGCGCGGCCTGGTCAAAGGAGCGCATATATGCCTTTTCAAAAATCTTTCTGCGGCTGGTGTTGGATCGCGGCTCAAAGATCGCTATGATACGCCGGTCCTTCCAGCGCTCGCAGGCTGCCTGGATGGTCGCGCCGACCGCCGTGGGATGGTGTGCAAAGTCGTCCACCACCGTTACACCGCCTGCCGTGCCCAGCACTTCAAGGCGGCGCGCAATGCCCAGATACCCCTCAAAGGAAAGAGCATCGGGATGCACGCGCTCAGCCATGGCTACGGCGCAGGCCCCAAGTGCATTAAGCAGGTTGTGCCTCCCATGCATCGGCAGGTGCAGCTCCGCTCTGCGTTGACCATGTACGACCAGCACAAAGCGCTGCCCATCGGGTCCGTGCACGACATCTGCGGCGGACACGTCGCACGAGGCATTCAGACCGTACGTGACGCATTCGCAGTCAGTCTCCTCTCCAAGAGCGGCCACGCGCGGATTGTCGCCCCAGAGCACAAGAGTGCGGCTAACCTTGTGGACAAACTCCACAAAAGCCTCCTCGTATTCGGCTGTGGTACGATACATGTCGGTATGGTCCAGCTCCATGGATGTGACAATGGCCACGTCCGGCTCGTAGTGCAGGAATTTGGGAGCCTTGTCAAAAAATGCTGAATCATACTCGTCACCTTCCACAATGAAGTGGGACCCATCATTGAGCCCGAAACTGGTGCCCAGATTATTGAGGATGCCACCCACCAAAAAGCTCGGTTGCCATCTGCGCAAGAGGTGGACGATAAGCCCTGTTACGGAGGTCTTACCGTGTGTGCCTGCTACAACGATCGGATGGTGCCAACGAAGGAAGTAGCGTTCTAGCGTCTCCGGGAAGGACATGATCGGAAGTTTGCGCGCTTGCGCGGACCTAGCTTCCGCATTTTGGGGAGTGCAGACATTACCAACGACGACAAGGTCAGGTTCGGGATCTAGGTTCTTGAAATCGAAGCCCTCATACACCTCGATATCAAGTTCGGCAAGCTGCGTGCTCATCGGCGGATATACCCCCTTGTCCGATCCCCGCACGCGGCAGCCGCGCTGCCGAAAAAGGCCTGCCAGTGAGCCCATCCCTGTTCCACAGATTCCGATCAGATAGACATGGCGGACATTGGTGGGAGCAGGAGGCCGCTGAATGAGGCGCAAATGCACATCGGACATCCCTGATGGTCGCCTGATAATCATGACTCGGTCTGGCTGGCCGTGCCGAACTGAATTCTCAGGCGCACAATAAGCGAGTCAAGGACGGAGTACATGACCGGAACGATCACCAGCGTCAGGAACGTGGCAAACGTAAGACCGCTGATGATGGCCGTGCCCATGGCCCCCCAGAACTGGGAATTTTCCGATCCCAACTGGAAGTTAGGCGCCCAGTCGGCGATAAGTCCCACAAAGTCGATGTTGATGCCGAAGGTGAGCGGAACTAGGCCGATGACCGTGGTCAACGCCGTCAATACAACCGGACGAAGACGGGTCGCTCCTCCCTCGATGATGGCCTTGGTCTTCTCCAGCCCCCGGTCGCGCAGCTGCTTGATGTAGTCAATGAGCACGATGTTGTTGTTAACTACGATACCAGCCAGGCTGATAAGGCCGATAAAGGTCATAAGCCCGAACGGCGTGTGCGTCAGGACAAGGCCCAAAATCACGCCCATAAGACTCAGCCCGACGGCCACAATGATGATAAACGGCACGGCCACGCTGTTGAATTGCGCGATCATGATGAAGAAGATGCCGACCACGCCAATGAACAAAGCCGTCGATAGAAAACCGAAGGCTTCCTGTTGCTCTTCGTTTTCCCCGGTGTATGCCAGGCGGTAGCTGGGGGGCATGGATGCTTCATAGTCACTGAGGTACTCCTGCACCTCTTGTAGCACCGCGTTTCCGTTCATGCCCGGCTCCACGTCGGCGGTCACAGTGGCTACGCGCGCCAAATCCAGGCGGGTGATGGATCCCACCCCCTCGGTGACATCAAACCGAGCAACTGCGGTGATGGGAATCTGGATGTCCTCGTCCATAATGGTAAGACGCTCGATAGCCTCAAGGCTTTCGCGCTGCGATGCATCCAGGCGGACGGTGATAGGGTACTCATCCTCGCCAGAGCGGTACTTGCTGGCTTCGTAGCCGTTGATGGCGCTGCGCACCGTACGAGAAATCCGGCGCGTGTTGAGCCCGAACTGGGCAGCCCGTTCGCGATCTATGGAGATTTGCAGCTCCGGGCGCCCAGTGTTGAGGTTATCAGCCAAGTCCACCAGTCCGACGATCTCTCCCGAAAGCGTGGCCTGGGCCAACAGGTCGCGCACCTCGCGCGTGATCCGGGCGATCTCGTCAAAGTTGTCGCCGGAAATCTCAATGTTTACAGGCGCTCCTACGGGCGGTCCCACCTGGTCAGGTTCGATGGTGATTTCTACGCCGGGCAGTCCCTGCAGCTCTTCGCGGAGGCGGATCATGGTGTTCCGGCTCGTTTCTGGACGATCCTCATAGTCCACCATGTTAAGCGTTAGCGCGGCATTCTCCGCGCCTTGGGCACCGCCTCCGAAGAACCCGTCGCCGCTTCCGCCACCGCCCACATTGACAAGGATATTCTTGACGTTGGCGCCGTCGTTACCATTGGTCGCCAGAAAGTCATCAATCCGGTCCTGCGCCTCGAGCGCTACGCGGTTGGTCTGCTCCACGTTGGTGCCGAGCGGGCCTTTGAGAGATACCAGAAGCTGCGTGGGGTCGGTCTGCCCGAAAAACTCGGTACCGGGCTGGGCTGCTACAAAGAGGGCGAGAATCGCAAAGAATCCGCCCAGCGTCGTTGTCAGCAGCCGCGCCCGATAGTCCGTAAGTATGAGGTGGGTGCGACGGCCATTCCATAGGTGTCCAGCCAGTCCGATAAGCACCACCATGGCCGGCAACGTGATAAGGACGGCCATAGTGGCGACCTGCATGCCGCGCGTCAGGCCCATAAGGAGCAGCACTGCTGCGACCACGATGCCAAATACCACGCCGCCCCGGATGGTGGCAGCACCGCCCAGGAATAACGATTCTACGGTGTGCATCAGGATGCCCAAAGCGCCGGCGATGAGCAGTAGCGTTCCGGGGCCCAGAAGCACTAGGCCGGGCCCTTGGCCCGTGAGCATGGTGAGGATGGCGCCAATGAGCAGCAGGGCGAAGCCGCCACTGAAGGTGACCAGCGCAAACAGGTTTCTTAGCCACGCATTGCGCGTGCGTGCTACTGCGATGAGCGCTACGACGCTGGTGGCCACCAGAAGCAGCATCGAGATTGGCATTAGCCCGGCGGCTGCAGGCCCCAACGCCGCCTGTGTGATGGGGTAGGATCCGACAAAGAAGGCCAAGCAGCCCATCAGGCTTAGCGCAGTGACCACACGCCACAGGCCGCGCCTGGCTCCGATCGTTTCAGTGCTGGTATAGTCGCGCGTCAGCATGGAGTGGAGCAGCGCGCGGTACCGCTCCAACAGGCGGGGCAGCTGCACGCGCACCACCCTGTTGGCCACCGGCGTCAGAACCTGCCGGTTCAGGATAGTGAACACGATGGCGCCGCCGACCAGCACCACCAGCGACTTCCAGTTCATGAGGGCTAGCACCAGCGCTAGCACCCCCACTGCGATCAGGGAGAATCGCCGGAAGACGGTGGTGCGCTGCTGCTTTCCTTCGCTATCAAGGCGAACGAAATAACCGGTAATTACTGGGTTGATGATGATGGCGACGAATAGGGAGCACGACAGCGTGATGATCAGCGTCATGGGCAGGTACCCCATGAATTCACCGATGATGCCAGGCCAGAACATCATGGGCGCAAAGGCGACTACCGTGGTGAGCGTCGATGCGATGACGGCACCACCCACCTCGGCGCTCCCCCGGCGGGCTGCCTCAAAACGTGGATAGCCCATCTCTCGGTAGCGGTAGATGTTTTCGACGATCACCACTGCATTGTCCACCAGCATCCCTAAGGCGATGATGAGCGAGAACAGCACCACAAAGTTGAGCTCTTCGCCCAGCACCTGGAACACGATAAAGCCGCAGAACATCGACAGTGGAATCGCGATACCGACCAGCGTCGCGTTGCGAACCCCCAAGAAAAACAGAAGGACCAGCACTACGAAGATCAGCCCGCTAATGATGTTGTTCTCCAGGTCCGTGACAAAGGTCTGGACCATCTCGCTCTGATCCCCTGTGACTTCATGCTGGGTGCCGGACGGAAAGTCATAGTCGGTAAGTATCGCTTTGACAGAAGAAGCTGCCTCCAGGATGTTTTCTCCTGACCGCTTCTTGATGCTAAGCGTGATGACGGGCAACGTCTCCGAGGACCCTTCGGGCATCCGAATGAGGCGGTTACCTTCCTCTTTCTGCAACAGGCGCAGACGCGCATACGATGTTCGGTCCTGGAACCCGAACTCCACGTTAGCCACGTCACGCACGTAGATGGGACGATCGTCGGGGCTTGACAGGACTAGGCTGCTGATCTCGGTCTCGGGATCCGAAAATTCGCCATCGATTCGGACGAGGTAATTGCGGCGATCCACGCTGATGGAGCCGCCCGGCGTGTTCAGGTTTTCTTCTGCTATAGTCGTGATAACATCGTCAAAAGCGATCCCGTAGCCCTGTAGCGCGGTGATGTCCACATTGACTTTGACCTCGCGCTCCAGCCCTCCGATGACATCCACCTCAAGGATCGACGGGAGTGCCTCGATTTCGTCCGCTACGGTTTCTGCCACATCCTTCAGATCCGCCAGCGAATAGGTTGCTGACAGGTTGATGCTCATGATGGGGAACTCCTGAAGGTCAATCTCCTGCACTAGTGGGATTTCCACATCCTCGGGGAGCTCCGCGAGGTTGACTTTGTCGCGCACGCGCTGCAGCGCGAAGTCGATCGACACGTCTGGGTTGAACTCGATCTGGATGCTGGACACCCCCTGGAAGGACGTCGACCGAATCTCTTTGATCCCCGTGACGGATTGGATCTCCTGTTCTAAGGGTTGCGTGACCAGCGTCTCTATATCGTCCGGGCTTGCGCCCGGATAGACGCCCGTCACGATGATGTTGGGGATCTCGATCGTGGGATACGACTCTTTGGGAATCGTCAGATAGCTGATCAGGCCTCCTAGTGTTAACAACACCGTTAGCACGGCAATGCTGGGCCGGTACCGGATAGCCAAGTCAATAATCTTCATTCCGACTCGCGGTTATCTATCATCTGTCGTGCACGCGCTACAGGCGCACAGGACGCTCGGCGACTTGGCGTTCAATTGGCGACCGGGATGCCTTCCGCATCCAGGCGGGTATACTTCATGGCGATTTCCACGGCTGTGCCTTCGGCCACTATGTTTTGTCCCAGAACGATCACTTCGTCGCCGATCGTGAGGCCATCTTCTACGACTATGCGCTCAGCATAGCGTTCACCCAGCTGTACGTCTTTGCGCATTGCGACAGGCCCATCCTCAAGGCGACTGACGGTGAACACGCTGGTGCCGGTCTCATCCCTCAGTACTGCGGCGCGCGGGATTACTAGGACATCTTCTAGGCGCAGTCGAGGCACTGCCACATTGACGATCATGTCCGGCTTCATTCTGCCGTCCGCATTATCCAGCTCGGCTTCAACGTTGAAGGTGCGGTTTCTGGGGTTGATCGAGTTGCCAGCGAAGGTGACACGACCGGTGCGTTCGAAGTCTCTCAGTGCGGGGATGCTGATCTCGACTAGCGTGCCTACAGCGATCTCGCCGGCATACCGTTCCGGGACCCCGACAGAGATCCTGACCTGCCGGGTGTCGACGATGCGCGCGACCGGCGTGCCGAGGGCCACACGCTCACCAATCACGACGCGATGCTCCTCGATTGTCCCTCTAAAGGGAGCCGTCACCACTGCGTTGTCGAACTGCTCTTGTGCCTGTTGACGCAATGCTTCGGCCACGCGTACACCGGCCTGTGCCTGCTGTAGCTGTGTGCGCACCCCCTGCCATTCCGCTGCACTGATGATGGAATCCTTGTAGAGAGGCTCCATGCGTCCGTAGCTGTCTTCAGCCAGCTCCAGGGTGGCCTGGGCCTGGTCCATGCCTGCGATAGCCTGGTCCAGGACTGCCTGTACCATGCCTTGGTCTAGGCGCGCCACGACGGAGCCAACGGCGACTTTCTGTCCCAATCGGGCCAGCATCTTGACGGTGCCCGCCCCTTCGGCCGACAGCATCGCATCGTCTGAGGATTCCACCCGTCCGGTGATGTCGATCCGATCTTCGAAAGTGTCGGCAGCCAGCACGAGCGTCTCAACGCGTGGCGCGTGGGCTGCCTCTTCAGCATCGACGACATCCATGATAGGCTCGTCGCTGCCGGTGTTGGCGCAGCCAGCCGCCCACAGCAATAGGAGGGCCCAGAGGCCCCGAGTCCAGTAACTCATAGTCATCACAAATCCTTAGTGCACGTCATCGGGTTGTTGCATTGGCGAGTCTCAGGTCAGACTGGTTGGCAAGCGGGATGCCCGCAGCAGTCTCAAAGGTGCTTTTTGCAAGCAAAAAGTCATAAACAGCCTGCAGGTAGTTGATGCGGCTTTGGTCAAGCTGCGCGGAAGCGTCGCGCTCTTCCAGCGGCGTGCCGACGCCCTCGGTCAGCCGCGTCTGGGCATACGTGTAGTTGAGCTCCGCATTAGCCACGTTGCTGGTCTGGCTGGCGATCCTCGATTGGGCCGCTTGCAGGTCACGCAATGCAGTGGCCACCTCGAGCCGGATGCTCTCTGTAGCCTGGCGGACATGCAGCTCCGCACGGCTGAGCTGAATCTGCAGCTGCTGTCGGCGTGCACGCCGGGCAAACCCATCGAACAAGGACCACTGCAGGCTGACGCCCACACTCACCGATGGCTGCCAGTACGCGTTGCTGAAAAACCCCTCGGTGACGCGCCTGAACGAAAATGGGTCGTCCTTGACCGGACGCCCGAATGTGCGATTCGACGGTACCGAGCCGATATAGTTAAGGTTGGCCACCGCGGACAGCGACGGCAGCGCCTCCAGGCGGCCAGCGCTCAGGTTAATCTGGGCCAGATCCCTCAAGGCGTACAGCTGCTGCAAATCCGGGCGAAGCTCCACTGCGCGGTCTGTGGCACCGGATGCAGCGTACGTGGCAAAGAGCGCTTCTTCGTCGACGGCAAGCTCTCCCGAAAGGCGCACCGGCTGGTCCACCGGGATGCCAAGAATAAACTTCAGATTATCGAGCGCCGTAAGGGCTTGGTTGCTTGTCTGAACATGCTGGGTCTCCAAGTTGGCCAGCTGCACCTGGGCGCTCAGACGTCGTGCTTTGGGCGCCACGCCCTGTGCAACCAAGCGGGCGGCCTCCTGAACCGTGTGGCGCGTACGCGCCACGCTCTGCGCCGCCACCGTCGACTGCTCCTGCAACAGCAGCGTCAGGTAGAATGCCTGTCGCACCTGTCCGACGATCAGCTGCTCCTGGCGGTCCAAAGCCCCCTGCAGCGACCGGGTCAAGTGTCGCAGCCCGGATACCGTCCGAAACTTGCTCAAATCCACCAGCGTCTGCGTGACCGACACCCCGTTGACAAACTGGTTGGCTACCGCAAACGGGTTGTCCGAGTCATCCAAGCTCAGCCCCGCAGCCCGGTACCCTTCGTCCACGCGGTCGCTGTAGTCATCAAATGTGAGAATGCCTGTCGTCGGGTCGTCATCGGTCCGCGCATCTTCGTTGTACGCCAACCAACCTACGAAGCCGAAACTGTTGAACAGCGTGCCAGCGCTGCTTCCCGCAAAGGGGTTGGCCGTCTGCAGGTTGCGCGTATATCCGCTGGAGAGCTCTACGTTGGGCAATACCGTTCCTATGCCCTGGCTCACCTGCGTGTTGGCGTCTGCGACATCCATCCGTGCGGACTGCACCGCATAGCCGTGCACAAGGGCGATCTGTATCGCCTCTTCCAGCGTGAGCGTTAGCACCTGTTGCGAAGCCTCCTGCGCATAAAGCGGCGCGGTTCCAGAAAGGCCTGTCAACAGCCAAACGCACGAGACGATAAGTAGGACACCGCGCCCGGGCAGACCGGGCAGAAGCATCTGCTCAGTGTCCGCTGTCCGCCCAGGAGAGGTACTTAGAGCCCAGGCCCAGCACGCGGCTGGCCGCAGAAGGCTGGAGAATGGCTGGAGCCGTAACCTCAGGAAACAGGAGCTGTAACTTCGTAACGAGCGCGTATAAGCTGGATGCACAGATGTGAATCGTCCGTGAATTCGGTCTATATGAAATCCGTGAGCTGATGTGCGTGCAGGTATTCCACGACGTTTTTGACCTGCTGAGCGCTGTCGCGATGGCAAATCAGGAGTGCGTCGTCGGCATCGACTACCAGGAGGTCGTGCACGCCGACTAAGACTACGAGGCGGTTACCGGCGCGAACCATGGATCGGCTGGCATCGTGGACGATGACTTGGTTTTCTAAGACACTCCCGTGGCTGTTTTTGCGGCTTAGGTCATAGACTGCGCGCCAGTCGCCGATATCGCTCCATCCGAAGGAGCCAGGCACGACATGCACGCTGGACGCACGCTCCATGACACCATAGTCTACTGAGATGCGCGCGCTGCGGTGATAGGCGCTACGGATGGCCTTCACCTCGTCCGAGGTGCCCAATGCCAGGGCAGCCTGCTCAAAGGCATGGTACGTCTTCTGCAGGTGCTGCTTCATCTGCTCCAGTATCGTGTCCGCACGCCAGATAAAGATGCCGCTGTTCCAGAGAAAGTCCCCGGAATCCAGAAAGCGTTCCGCGGTGGCCAAGTTGGGCTTTTCCGCAAAGGTCCGTACCGGATAGGTGCGCAAACCTCCGTCGGAAGGCCCGTCAAACTGGATATACCCGTATCCGGTGGCGGCAAACGAAGGCTTGATGCCAATAGTGACCAAACGGCCTGGAGCTTGCGCGGCCTCAATGGCCACCTGCAATACTTCGCGAAAGGCTGCCTCGTCCTGGATCTGATGGTCTGCAGGCAGCACCACCATGATGGCGTCCGGGTCCAGGGCACGCAACACTATCGCCGCGTATGCGATGCACGGAGCCGTGTTGCGACTGATGGGCTCCGCTAAGACATGCACGTCTGGCAGCTGCTGCCGGGTCAGACCAGTGTATCGCTCGTGCGTCACCACATAGCTGCGCTCAGCGGGGATCAGGGGCAGCATCCGGCTGAGCGTCTGCTGCAGCAGGGTGCGCTCGCCAAAGACGCTCAGGAACTGCTTCGGAAACGCCTCCCTGCTGCGCGGCCAGAAACGGCTCCCGATGCCTCCGGCCATGAGGACACTGTATGTCATCGTGATACCTACACCGGTTCAGTCGCGTACTCTTACGCCTCAGCGGCGATTTGGGTACCCTGCTACCGCGCGTGTGCCAGGGGCGCAACGCAAACCAATACGCCGTCTTAGCGGTTCAACCGGGTTGACCAACCTCTGCACAGCGCCAGATACAGATGAAGATTGGAATGATTGGTACCGGCTATGTCGGTCTTGTCACCGGCACATGCTTTGCCGAGATGGGCAATGAGGTATTTTGTGTGGATGTGGACGAGGACAAGGTAGCAATGCTGCGCCAGGGGCGCCTGCCGATCTATGAGCCTGACCTGAAGGTACTGCTGCATCGCAACCTGCGCGCAGGGCGGTTACAATTCACCACGAGCCTGCAAAAGGCACTCGATAAAGGTGAAATCTATTTTCTTGCGTTACCGACGCCACCAGGCGCTGAGGGTGAAGCCGACTTGAGCATTGTGCTCCAGGTGGTGCGACAGATCGCCGAACATCTGGCGCAGCAGGATTTGTCTAAGAAGAAGATAGTGGTCAATAAGAGCACCGTTCCTGTCGGGACAGAGGAAAAGGTGGCCCGCATCATGGAAATGGCAGGGGCCTCCCAGGTGGAGGTGGTATGCAACCCAGAGTTCTTGCGGGAGGGTGCCGCGGTTGATGACTTTATGAAGCCCTCAAGAATCATCCTGGGCGTCAGGAGCGCGCAGACGGCATCCGTGATGCGCCGCCTCTACGAACCGTTTGTCCGGCAGGGCAATCCCATCTACGTGATGGATCCGCGCAGCGCTGAGATGACCAAGTATGCGGCCAACGCCTTTTTGGCGACGCGGATCAGCTTTATGAATGAGATCGCCAACCTGTGTGACCGAGTAGGGGCGGACGTGGATCATATCCGTAAGGGCATTGGTAGCGATGAGCGTATAGGTCGGTTCTTTCTGTATGCTGGCATCGGCTTTGGCGGCAGCTGCTTTCCGAAAGACGTCAACGCGCTGCTGCACACGTCAATGAGCCGCGGGTATGACTTCAGGATTCTTTCCGCCGTGCTCGATGTGAACAGCCATCAGCACGAGATGCTGCTTAACTATGTCATGCGCTACTTTGGCGGCTCCGTTGAAGGACTAACGTTCGCCGTATGGGGTCTTGCATTCAAGCCCAACACGGATGATGTGCGGGAGGCACCGTCGCATCGTGTCATCGGGGCACTGCTCAAAGGTGGCGCGTGCGTGCAGGCCTATGACCCGGAAGCGATGGATACGACCCGGCAGGTTTTGGGCGACACCGTCGGATATGCCAAGGACGCGTATGCGGCGCTCGAAGGGGCGGACGGGCTGGTGATCTGCACGGAATGGCCCGAATTTCGTCGGCCGGATTTTGCCGTTGTTAGGCAGTTGCTGCGGAATCGGGTTATATTTGACGGGCGCAACCTGTACAGCGTTCGACGAATGGCTGGCAGGGGTTTTCACTATTTCAGCATAGGCCGCCCAGAGGGGCGTCCCGCTAAGGGTGGCCGCAAGTCATGGATGTACAATCCTGGATAACACTTGTCGTAGTCTGCGCGATTGCGCTGGCCCTGCTACGAGACTGGGTTCTGCCTGAGTTGAGTTTTTTGGGCGGTCTTTGTGCCTTGCTGATAGCAGGCGTGATAACGCCCCAGGAAGCATTCGCCGGTTTTTCCAATGCGGCGGTCATTGCGGTCGGATCACTGTTTATCGTTGCCGCGGGCATCGAAGAGACTGGACTGTTTCGCATAGTCGACCGCAGGCTCTTTGGCAAGGGGAACCAGCTGTCTCGTCTTCTGCCCCGATTCATGCTGCCCGTGGCGGGCCTTTCGGCCTTCATGAACAACACGCCAATAGTGGCGATGCTGGTGCAGCCTTTGCAGCAGTGGGCCGCGCGGCGCGGCATTGCGCCTTCGAAGGTGCTGATTCCGCTCTCCTATGCGGCCATCGCAGGCGGCATGATCACGCTTGTTGGCACATCGACCAATGTCATTGTTTCCGGGCTCGTAGCTGATCAGGGATATGAGCCGTTCGGGCTCTTGGATTTCGCCTGGACAGGTCTGCCTGCCCTCCTCGTCGTGGTTGCCGTGCTGGCTTTTCTGGGTGTGCGCCTGTTGCCTACACGAGGGTTGCCGTCCGAGGGTGCCCGGCAGGCCCTTCCGACTTGGAACTTTGAGGTTCGTATAGGGAAGCGCGCTACGGTTGAGGGGAGGACCATAGAGGAGGCCGACCTGCCCAGTGGGCGGTCCGCCACGCTCGAGCATATCCGACGCGGCGACTATTTGTTGGCCCCAGAGCCCACTGTGCGCCTGCGGAGGGGGGATGTGCTGGCGTTCAGTGGGGATGTCGCCGTGCTGGAAGGGCTTTTGGATCGCCCGGGTTTTGAGCCCAGCGTCCAGATGCAGGCTGGCAAGTCGCTGCCGCTCTATGAGGCGGTGGTGTCAGCCACCTCCTTCCTCATAGGAAGAACGCTGGGTGAGGCGCACTTCAAGGACCGGTACGGTGCGGTCGTGCTGGCTGTGAACCGGAAGGCGGAGCGCATCGAAGGTCCATTGCGCAGGGTGCCTATTCGGGCCGGAGACCTGCTCCTGCTGGGTGCGCCCGCCGGCTATACCGGTCGATGGAATGCCAGCAGCGCCGAGTTCTACTATGTAGCGCCACGCGGCCAGCCAAGAAAGCGGTTTCAGCCCGGGCGCGCGTATGCGGCACTGGCGATTCTCGTGGCTATGGTGGCATTGGTGGGATTCAAGGTCCTCCCGTTATCAACGGCCGCCTTCTTGGCGGCTGTAGCTATGATAGCCTCCAGGGGCCTTACGACAGCGATGGCCCGCCGCGCCCTGGATCTCCAGGTCCTAATTCTGATCGCCGCTGCACTGGGTCTGGGCACGGCGGTTGCTAAGACGGGCCTGGCCGACGAGGTGGCCAACGTGCTGGTAGGGTTGTCAGGGCTGGGGGTCATACCGGTGTTGGTCGCCTTATATGTCGTGACGAACCTGCTGACGGAACTTATCGCCAATACAGCAGCCGCTGTGCTGATGCTGCCGGTAGCATTGACCACAGCCATAGAGTTGGGTATAGAGCCCAAAGCCTTTGCTTTGACGGTGGCAGTGGCGGCCGCAGCCAGCTTCTTGACGCCAGTGGGCTACCAGACTAACCTGATGGTGATGGCGGCTGGCAAGTATCGTGTGCGGGACTTCATCAAGGTCGGTTTGCCTATCAGCCTTCTGGTAATGGTGGCGACCGTTATGGTGATTTTCTTCAAATGGGTTTAGGCGCTGACCTGCGGCTGCATCATGCCCTCAGGATCCAGTACTGACCGCAGGCTGCGGGGAATGGGGCGGCAAGGGCGTTTCACATCTCGTGCTTCACAAGGCCACTGCCATGCACCATGTCCTCCCCATTTCTCTTTATTTGTGTGAGCGATGCGTCCGGCTATTCTTAATCCGCCACACGGTGGGCGCCTCTGTGAAAATGTGGTGGACGATCGACGCGGACGTGAGCTGTTTCGGGATGCCGTGCACATTCCATCGTTCAGACTTTCGCCGCGTCAGATCTGCGACATCGAGCTCATCCTTAACGGAGGGTTCTCGCCGCTAACGGGTTTCCTGAACCGGGCGGATTACGAGAGCGTCGTGGGCTCCATGCGTTTGACGAACCGTTTGCTCTGGCCCATGCCGGTGACGCTTGACATCTCGGAAGCGGATGCCCGGCGCTTGGAAGGCAAAAAGAAGGTGGCGCTTCGCGGCCAGACCGGGCTACTGCTCGCGATTCTGCATGTGGGAGACCTCTGGAAGCCCGACAAGCGCATGGAAGCGGAAGGTACGTATGGGACGACAGATTCAGACCATCCCGCGGTGGGCTACCTGATGAATCAGGCGGGAGACTACTATCTAGGGGGCACCGTTGAAGGGGTACAGCTTCCAGAGCACTACGACTTTTTGGATTTACGGCAGACGCCGGCGCAGCTACGTGCATACTTCAGGGAGCACCGGTGGGAGCGGATTGCGGCATTCCAGACTCGCAACCCCATGCATCGCGCCCATAAAGAGCTCACCGATCGCGCCGCGCGCAGGATCGGCGGGCAGTTGCTCATCCACCCTGTGGTAGGCATGACTAAGCCCGGTGATGTGGACCACTATACGCGGGTGCGCAGCTACAAGCGCCTTCTGAAATACTATCCCGAAAATGCGGTCAAACTCAGCCTGTTGCCGCTGGCAATGCGCATGGGAGGGCCCCGTGAAGCGCTGTGGCATGCCCTGATTCGAAAAAACTATGGATGCACGCACCTGGTCGTGGGACGCGACCATGCTGGGCCCGGCCGCGATGCTCGTGGCAAATCCTTCTATGCGCCGTATGAAGCACTGGAGCTGGTGACCCGGTGCAGCCAGGAAGCGGGCATCGAGGTGGTACCGTTTCGGTTGCTAGTGTACGTGCCATCCGCGCGCACATACAAACCAGTCGACGAGGTGGAGCCAAATGAGAAGGTGTTACGCATCTCCGGTACCGAATTGCGCCGTCGTCTGGCTGCGGGCGAAGAGATTCCAGACTGGTTCTCCTACGCGGATGTCATCGGTGAGCTGCGCAACACGCATCCGCCGCGCAGCGGCCAGGGGTTTGCGATATTCTTGACAGGACTCTCTGGTTCAGGAAAATCCACTATCGCCAACGCGTTGCAGGCTAGGCTCTTGGAACTCACTACGCGTCCGGTGACGCTTTTGGACGGCGATGTGGTCCGTACGCATCTGAGCCGGGGGCTGGGATTCTCCAAAGCCGACCGGTCCGCAAACGTGCAGCGTATCGGCTTTGTGGCGTCGGAGATCGTCAAGCACCGGGGCATCGTGATCTGTGCGCCGATTGCGCCGTACCGTTCGGACCGTTCCGTTAACCGGAGGCGTATCAGGAGCTCAGGAGGGTATATCGAGGTGTTTGTAGACGCGCCCCTCGAGGTTTGTGAACGCCGTGACGTGAAGGGGCTGTACGCGAAGGCACGGGCAGGACTCCTTAAGGGCTTCACAGGCATCGATGACCCGTACGAGAAGCCGGTACGCTCCGAGGTCACCTGCTTCACGGATCGGGAGACAATTCGCGAAAGCACCGAAAAAGTTGTCCGTTGCTTGGTTGAGGCCGGCTTTCTGAGCCGTGCCCAGGTGGGTCCGTAAGGGTAGTGCGCACCATGGCGTTAAAGGAGCAGCTGCTACGCAAGATCTTCGCTCGCCAGGCGCGCGTGGCGGTGGTCGGTCTGGGATACGTCGGGTTGCCGCTGGCGGTCACCTTCGGTGAAGCTGGCTTTGAGGTGGTCGGCATTGACATCGATGCGGACAAGGTGCGCCACATCAATGAGGGGCGGTCATACATCGAGGATGTGGAAGACGCCAAGGTGGGCCGGCTGGCGCAGGACGGACGGCTTAGTGCTTCGGCTGACTATGCGGTGCTCACCGCGTGCGATGTGGTAAGCATATGCGTGCCCACGCCATTGGGGAAGACCCGGGCACCGGACATCTCATTCATCGTGCGTGCGGCAGAGACTATAGCCCAGTATCTGCATCCAGGGATGCTAGTAGCGCTGGAGAGCACCACGTTTCCTGGCACCACCACGGAAATTATCCTGCCCCGCTGCACCAGGGCCGCGGGTGGATTGACGGTGGGTCAAGACTTTTTTCTCTGTTTCTCGCCCGAACGCGTTGATCCGGGCCGCAAGGACTGGACGACGAAGAACACGCCCAAAGTGATGGGAGGCGTAACGCCGGCGTGCCAGGAGGTTGCGGCGGCGCTGTATGGAGCCGCTATCGATTGCGTCGTGCAGGTCTCGTCTCCAGAAGCGGCGGAGATGACCAAACTTCTCGAAAACACCTTTAGGGCAGTCAACATTGGGCTGGCCAACGAGGTGCTCCTTATCTGTGACAAGCTCGGCCTGAATGCATGGGAGGTGATAGAAGCCGCCGCGACCAAGCCCTTTGGGTTTATGAAGTTTCTGCCGGGTCCCGGCCTGGGCGGGCACTGTATCCCGGTCGATCCCCAGTATCTGTCCTGGAAGATGCGCACGCTCGGCTACACCGCGAGGTTCATAGAGCTGGCAAGCGACGTGAACCGGAGCATGCCCTGGTATTGGGTCCGCAAGGTGCAGGATGCGCTCAATGAGGTCGGCAAGCCCATCAGAGGCAGCACCATCCTGGTTATTGGCGTGGCGTACAAGCGCGACGTCAGTGACCTCAGGGAGGCGCCAGCGCTGGATATCATCTCACTGCTGCACGACAAGGGCGCACACATCACCTATCACGACCTGCATGTGCCCGCTTTTGAGCATGTCGGCCTTGCACTGGAATCCGCTCCAGACCTGGGTATGGCGCTCGAAGCCGCAGACTGCGTGCTGATTGCCGCCGACCATTCCGGCTACGACTGGGAATGGATTCATAGCGCATCGCGCCTGATGGTGGACACGCGCGCGACGCTCAAGCCAGGCGCCTTAAGTCTTGCCAGAAGTGAGGGAGGGGCCGACCGCCGTTCAGGCGTCGTCTTCTGATTCGGATAGCCATCCCAGCCGGGACTGCGCGACAAAGTGCGGCCGGCGTTTTACCTCCTCGGAGATTCTCCCCAAGTATTCGCCGATGATGCCGAGGACGATCAGCTGAATGCCGCCCAGAAACAGGATAACTACAATGGTTGAGGCCCAACCGTCGGGCAGGGGCTGTCTGAGCACAAATAAGGCCAGGATGTAGACCAGAAAGCCAAATCCCAGCAACGCTGCTGCGGCCCCGAGCCAGCCTGAGATGCGCAGCGGCACCGCAGAAAAGGACAGTAGTCCATCAATGGCGACGTTGCAGAGGCGTGTGAGGTTGTACTTTGTGCGGCCAGCCTGGCGAGCCGGACGGTCGTACGGAACGCCCACCTGCCGAAATCCTACCCACCCACGTAGCCCCCGATTGAAGCGATTACGTTCCGAGAGCGTATTTAGGGTGTCCACAACCTTGCGGTCAATAAGAGCAAAGTCTCCAGCATCGCGCGGCAGATGTATGCTGGAGACACGGCTTAGCAGCCAGTAAAAGGATTTGTACGCGGCACGCAGCGCCCAGTGCTCTTTGCGGTTTTTTCTGATGCCATATACCACGTCATAACCTTCGCGCCATTTGGCCAGGAACTCATTGAGCAGTTCCGGCGGATCTTGCAGATCCGCATCCAGCACGGCCACCACATCCCCTCGCACATACCGGAGCCCCGCCACTAGGGCGGCCTGTTGTCCAAAGTTGCGGGAAAAGCTCAGGCACGCCAGGCGCGCATCCCGCTTGCACGCCTCCTGCAGCATGGCCAGCGTTCGGTCGGTGCTCCCGTCATCGACAAACAGTATGGACAGCGGCAGCCCCAGGACGAGGCTGTTCAGCCTTTCCAGGAGCGCGGGAAGCACCTCCTGCTCATTGTAGACAGGGATGATGATCCCGAGGCGCGGAGATTTGGGAACCTCCCTCATGGGCCTGTTGATGGCTTCTCTGGGTGGGCCGTGCCGCGCAGGCGCACCATCCCGGGCCCGCGCCTGGAGCTGCGCCACCCAGTGGCACTTGGGGATCCGCAAGGTTGTCTTAGCATGTGGCGCATCGTCCTTTAACGCTTGCGCGCAATGACAAGAAGCGATACACCAGCCGGGAAGTTAAGACAGCGCAGGAGGTGTCGCTCCATCGCGAAGATGCCATAAAGGAGGCGGCCCAACCTGCGGCTGCCTATACGCGTGTCGCTGATGGCCTCTTCGTCATTCGCACCCGCACCCGACATGCGCCGGAGCAACCGAAGCGCTAGGATCGGCACCAACAGCAACGTATTGAAATACGTGGCGCGCTCAATGCCGTACCCCTCTTGGCGCAAGAGCCGGACCAGCGGGCGCAGTCGATAACGCCTGTAATGGCCTACGGCCACGTCGTGCGCTGTCCATAACAGCCGATAAGCAGGAATGGTCAGGATAAGGACACCACCGTCGACGAGTCGCTCGCGCAACCCTCTCAATACCTGGACATCGTCTTCGGTGTGCTCTAAGACATCGAGCATAGCGATGGCATCGAAGTGCTCGGAGTTTACGGGCGGCGGCAGCTCTTCCGCGGTGCCTACATATACGGGGATGCTTCCTCGTTGGCGGGCCACCTTCACTAGCTCCAGTGTAGGCTCGACGCCGCAAAGGATGGTCCCTTGCGGGTATATGGCGTACAGGTTGGCAGCGGGACCGACGCCGATATCAAGGATGCGCGCGCCCGCGGGAAGCGCGATGCCACCGATGACGGACTTCAGGATTCGTCGTCGCGCACGATACCACCAATGGTTAGTCTCGTCATCCTCGAACTCAGTGGTATAATACGTCTCAAACATCTGGTGTAGTCAGGCCCGCCAGCGGCTACTGCGACTGCCAGGAGGCAATATGTGGCGGAAGGCCCATGGCGCCAAGCCCGAAAAAGGCAAAATCGTAGCGCGCAGGGTCCGTGGGTGAGAAGATGCGGCAGCGGTCGGTCAGCTCCTGTGCGGCTTTCCAGTCGTTGGTCCGGCGCGTCAGTAGACCTAGTGCGCGCGCCTGCCGTCCAGAATGAACGTCAAGGGGCAACACCAACTCCCGCGGGCTGAAACTCTGCCATAACCCCAAATCTACAGGACCAGGGCGTACCATCCACCGTAGAAACATGCAAAGCCGCTTGGCGGCGCTGCCCCTCATAGGGCGCGCAAGGTGCTTTTGCAGGCGCGGCGGCGTGTGCGCGTCAACACGCATCATACGTTCGCTAAATCCCTGGATTGCACCTGCCAAACCCGTGGTGCCCTGCTGGTAGCCATCCGCAAAGATCGCCTCTACGGTATGGTATTTCTTCAGCAGCCGGCCAAGATTCGAAGTGAACCAGAGCGCATCGTCCGTAAGAAAGGTACGATGCTTAAATCCTTCCAGCCGCTGCGCGTCACGTACCCGGTCAAAGTTGCGTGCAAAGGCGTAGGGCTGGTGCCGCATGCGTTCGCAAAGCTCTTCCAACTTGGCCAGCATCGTGGCACGTCGCCCCCAAGCCAAAGTCGCGGCATACAGCCCAATAACCTCCTGGTCTCTCGAGTCACCGTAGCCGTGGCAGGCGGCGACAGGATCATCGTCAATAAATGCGGGACGCTCATACCAGGCCACCAGGTGGTCCAGGTGCTCTTTAAGCGTTGGGGCCCTCTTTCTACTCATCCCAAGCCGCAGCGCCGCACGCTACGTGTCCGCTGGTATCCATCAAGCGTCCAGTGCCACGCGCTGCCCTCCGCACCGGAGCGATGTGCGGACCGCCTCCAATAGGCGCACCACGGCTAGTCCGTTTCGGGCATCTGTCCGGGGCTTGGTGCCCGTCCGTACGCATGTCACAAAGTGCTCGCATTCCGCCCGCAGCGGCTCCACGACGGCGATCCTGGGAATCCGTATGTCGCCCGTTCGGATAGTCAATGACTCCGTAAAGCTCAGATATGGGCGCGATGGGGCGGTGACCCCCTTGTCGAAGATACGGACCTTTTCTGCGGCGGCCATGTCGTCGATGACGGCCATCTTCCGGCTTCCCACAACTGTGACTTTACGCACCTTGTGCGGATCCAGCCAGCTTGTATGCATGTGCGCTAGGCGGCTGTCTTCAAAATAGACCGTCGCAAACACGATGTCCTCGATGGACTTCTGCAGGTAGGCTTGTCCGTTAGCGGCCACGGCGATCGGCTTGCGGTTCAGGAAGGCCAGCGCGATGGACAGGTCGTGTGGCCCTAAGGAATCAAACGCATTTTCGTGGCTCCGGATGACGCCCAGGTTCACACGTACGCTATAGAGGTAGTGCACATCCCCCAGCTCACCGTCACGAATGAGCGATTCCACATACCGAAACGCAGGATGGTACAGCAGCAGGTGGCCCACCATGAGGTGCCGACCAGCATCTTCGGCAAGCTGCACCAGATGCTCGGCTTCTGCGACCGTCTGCGTCATAGGCTTTTCGACAAAGACGTGCTTGCCAGCCTCCAGTGCCGCTCTGGCCATCCGGTAATGGTGTTGCGTCTCCGTGGCGATGGTAATGCAGTCGATCCCCGGATCTTCTAACAGATCCTCGTACCGGCGCGTAAGGGCGGGCCCCGAAGGATGCTGGCGCCGCACCTGCGCCAGGGTCGCAGGCGCCTGGTCACATGCTGCAACTACGTGTGCGCCCGGGAGCGACAGGAAGTTGCGCAGCACGTTGCGGCCCCAGTGCCCGATGCCGACATGGCCGATAGTTACCAGCCGCTCAGACATGGCTGGCGGCGACATTCTCGGCCTTACGCGGTGCTGCCGTTGTACGACCGGCGTAAAAGCCTCGGATCGTGACTGCCACATGTTGTTGCTGCGAGAGCGTGAGCTCTGTATGCATGGGCAAGGATAAGACCTCTTGGGTCGCTTGCTCTGTAGCAGGCAGCGGCCCCTGCCTCGCGCCCCGCTCCCGGAAAACGGGCTGCCGGCTCAGCGGTACCGGATAATAGATGCCGCATGGGATGCCATTCGTCCTGAGGTGCGCGGCCAGCGCATCGCGTGCTTTAGCCCGCACGGTGTACTGATGATAGACATGCGTGCCGTATGAGCGCTCTATCGGTACCGCGATCTCTGCTACATCCGCCAAGAGAGTGTCGTATCGGGCCGCGGCCTCCCGGCGTGCCTGGTTGAAGGCATCCAGGTGGCGTAGCTTGACGCGAAGAATGGCGGCCTGCAGTGCATCGAGGCGGCTGTTGATGCCGACGACCTCGTTGTAATACTTGTGACGCCCACCGTGATTCGTGATCATCGTGACTCGCTCATAAAGGGCGGCATGGCATGTCACGACGGCGCCACCATCCCCAAACGCGCCGAGGTTCTTAGAAGGAAAGAACGATAGGGTTGCTGCGTCGCCAAAGGTGCCGGTTCTTCTGCCCCGATAGGTGGCACCAATGCTTTGTGCATTGTCTTCTATAACCGGGATGCCATGCCGACCGGCGACCTCCATGATCGGGTCCATGTCGGCGGACTGCCCATAGAGGTGTACGGGTACTATAGCTTTGGTTGCCGACGTTATCAGGGGCTCGAGGCAGGCGGGATCCAGGTTGAACGTTTGCGGATCAATGTCAGCAAACACTACCGTGGCACCCAGCAGCGCGGCAGCCTCGGCAGTGGCGATAAAGGTGAACGCTGGAGTGATGATCTCACTGCCTGGCCCTATGTCCAGAGCCATGTAGGCGACCTGCAGCGCATCGGTCCCGTTGCCGACGCCATGCACAAAGGGGGCGCCCAAATACCGCGCCAGTGCTTGGTCAAAGTCGTCTACCAGTGGGCCGCGGATGAAGCGGCAGGACTGCATCACCTCACCTATGGCGGCATCAATCTCGCGTCGCAGGCGCTGATACTGGCCCGCTAGGTCCACCATCTGGATATTCATGGATGCCTCACTATTGATTCTCCAAGCGCTGTGCTTTTGGTACCTCCCTGAAGTAGCGGGCCGGGTTGCGAGCCCAAATCTGGCGCTCAGGCACATCCTTGGTCACCACGCTTCCACCTGCAACTAGCGCATCTTCGCCAATCTCTTTACCGGGCAATATTACCGCGCCCACGCCAAGCCTAGCGCCACAGCGCGCAATCACGCCCCGAAAATGCCGAAACCGTTCCCGCGTTCTACCGACAAAGTTGTCGTTGCTGGTAAGCACGCCTGGAGCCACAAATACGTGGTCTTCCAGCGACGAATAGGCTGTGATATAGGCATTCGTTTCGAGCTTGCACCAAGCACCCACCGAACAGGAGTTCTCTATAGCGACACCGCGCCCGACGATGGTGCGCATACCTACCGTGACATTTTCTCGGACTGTTGCTAAGTCTGCCACCATCACACACCTTGCCAGCGAGCACCCCCGGTAGAGCACTACATGGGTGCCTATCAGGCACTGAGAGCCAACCTTCAGCGGCGGCAAGGGGCTTTCTGGCCGCGGTGCGCTATTGGGTGAACGCATTGGGGTCTTCCCCAGCGACGTATGGTCACCCACGAGCACCTCGTTCCCGATCTCCGTGTCGGCGCCTACCACGACATGGTGCCCCAGGCGGCAGCCTCGGCCGATCGTGACACCTGCCTCGATGACGCATCCGTGGCCAAGCACCGTGCCGTCTCCGATCGATGCTGTGGGATCAACGAATGAGATTGCCATGCAAGTGTTGGTTAGCAAACAAAAAGCCCGCGATCCAAGCGGATTGCGGGCTCGGCCAGCGGCGCAGGAACCTGCCCGCTAGTCGCCTAAAGAGTGTTCAGGTAGTGCTCCGCCGACGACTTGTAGGAGCCGTACAGGGCATTCTCAAACGAAGCCTTAGCCCCATCCCTGTCACCTGAGGCCACCTGTGCTTCGCCCTTGATGAAATGGATCTTTGCCGCATCGGTCCGACTACCGCGGTGTAGCGCAAGCGACTGATCGGCCGCGGCGATCGCTGCCCCACTGTTGCCCTTGGCAAACTGCGCTACCGCCACAAAGTAGTAGTACTCTGAGTCGGCTTCGACGTACTTCAGGGACTGTTCCAGTGCTGCTAATGCGCGGTCCCCGTCGCTGGCGGTGGGATTACGTTTTGACAGCGCAGAGGCGGCATGATAGTTGAAATGGTCACGAATCGCCTCATTGGCCGCTAGCGCGGTCTTGCGGTCCTGTGTATTGTCCAGAATACTTTGCCAGATGTCAAGTGCCTCCTCCATGCGGCCCAGCTTCTTTAGCGCCAGACCGTGGCCGTACGCGTTCTTGATGTAGCTAGGGAACATGGCCACGCCGGCCTGATAGTGCGCCAACGCAGTAGCGGCATCCTCCGCCCGCAAGGCGGCATTGCCGAGACGGTTATCCATCTGGGCAGCCGCATACCGAGCGCGGCGCGCGATCTCTGCGTCACCTTCTGCGTCAGCACCATCGGCGGCCTCTGCAAAATGACCGCGCGCAGTCGCGTAGTCTTTGGCGTTCGCCGCCTCGAGTGCAGTGTTATAGGTCTCCTTGTATTCCTGGGATTGAGCCGGCAGGGCGAAGCAAAGCAGTGCGACCAGAACCAGGGCCGCTCTACAACGTGTGTTCATCGGAAGCTATACGGTTGGTACCACGGGTTACGATAGGAGCTGGCTGCAAGACTCCAGCAAATCAGGCATTGCCGTCGAGGAACGCATTAATGCGGCAATCCGCAAGAGGTTTCAGCGCATGTCCAGACGCGCGACGCAAACGATTCACCAGTTCGGCGGTTCCGCACGCGGATGCGGGTGCACCTGCTGTTTACAGCCATGTTACAGGTCTATAGACTTCTTCTTGAGGAAAAAGACTCCCTCACGGCCTGATGTCACAACAATTATGCCACTCTTGAAGTACGGGTAATTGCTCCATGCGCCAAGGACCGGCGAATTGTCGTTCGGACCGTAGGGGACGGTATCGAAGTGACCGATCTCGGTGGGGTTGACCGGGTCGGTGATATCCACGATGCGCAGGCCCTCGACGTAGTTCGTCTGGTACATGGTGTTGCCACGGATGTACAGGTTATGATCGATGGCACTGGAGGGACCCATATACTCACTGGCGACTAGCGGATCGTCCAGGTCCGCCAAATCGAAGATCAGGGTCCGGGTGGCGTCCACCTGGTTGCTGGCTTCGTCTCCCTCGTCATTGAGATAGAAGTAGCGGTGGTCTTCAGTGAGCCAGCCCTGGTGCGTGTACGCCACGTTGGGGTATTCCACCAAAGAGATGGCCACCGCGTTCTCCTTGTCGGTAACGTCCGCGATTGAGAGCGCGGTGCCGTTGGAGCTTAGGCAGATCTCCCGGCCGCTGTAGTCCGCGTCAGGCCCCATGTAGTTCACGCATTGCGCGTCGTGCGTCGCCCCGGATCCGCTGCGCCCGGTGCGTGTATCCGCGAAGCAGCCCACGAACGTCGGATTGACCGGGTCCTGGATGTTGATCATGTGCAGTGCGCCGCCGCACGTTTCGCCGCCAGCGCTGCTGCCGACCGCATAAGCGAAGCCTGTCTCCTCGTTGATGATGAGGTTGTGGGAGCTGTATACCCCTTTGTATAGGGCGGTTTCTGCAAACGTCACCGGCTCGTCGCCGGTCAGGCCGCGCAGCTGCGTCAGGTCAAACACCTGCATATGGTGCGCCCCGGCGCCGTCGGCCACTACGAAGGCATGGTTCTGGTAGACTTTTATGTCTCGCCACAGGCTGGGGTTTGCCGTAGCCGTTTTGGGCAGGTCACCCAGATAGCGCGGGTTTGACGGCTCGGTCAGGTCGATAAATGAGGTGCCGTCGGTCCGACCGACCAGCGCATATTCTCGCCCTGTGACCGGGTCTTCCCACCCCCAGACGTCGTTGACCTGGATGCCGCGGCGGGCGCCGATTTCCCGGCGCGTAAGAAACGACACCATATCTACTTCGCTGCATGGAAAGGCAGCGGCTTCTCCATCTTCGCAGGACACCTGTTCTCCAGTGACTGACGCAAACTCGGCATCATGAAATACGGGCTCGTGCAGGGCCCACCCGTCCTCCGAGTGCGATGCGGGGAAGGCTACGCCCTCGAAGTTGTCATGGCCTTGCGCACCAATGACGGCTAGGCGGCCGTGCGCGGCCAAACGGCTGCCGTATCGGCTGCGAAACTGCAGCCTTTCCGGCCGGACCTCCAGTGGCGGCTGGCTGCCATTTGGGTCAGAGAAGTAGTATGCCGTACCGGTACCCGCATCTTTGCCTGGTGCGCCTACCCACAAGCCGGATGCAGCCATAGCCAAAGCCGCTCCAAAATCTTCACTTTCTGCGCCCTCAGCAGGCATTAGGTGGGTGTCTGGAAGCCACTGTCCCTGGTCGTTCTGAGCGAAGAGCATCACTTTGCCTGACGCTCCTGCTCCAGGTGCTCCGATAGCCATGAGTCTGCCACGGAGGGCCACCGCAGTTCCAAATACATCGCCGTCGGCGCCTTCTGGCATCGCCAGTCTGCCGTTCACTATCCAGGACTGCTCGTCTGGATCAAACGTCAGCGCGAGAGCACTACCTTTGCGGGTCTCGCTTTGGGGTATACCGAGCACGGCCACATCCCCATCTAGCGCGAGGGCACTCTGACGGAGTCGCACACCCTCATCCATTGCAAGCGTGCCGGTGCCCTGGGTGCTACCATCAGTGATTCGATAGCTGTGCACCGCACCAGGCTGGTCCTCGTTGCCGGCTGAAACTACCAGCAGGTGATTGTCGCTAAGGGCGAGCACAATCCCGAATGACGGCGCGTCGGACTGCATGACCTCCTGGAGCACCCACATGTCCTCGTGGTCGCGCACATACACATGCACGGCACCCTCTTTGGGAGCGCCAACGGCCAGCATCTGCGGGGTAGCTGCCAGAGTGCGCCCGAATCCGAGCGCGATGTTAGGTGCGGATGTCGGGGTTAACGTCGCAGAGTGGGTCCACTGCGTACCGTCCTGATGGTCAAAGGCAAACACGGTGCCCGGAAGCAGCAGGTTGCGGCCTTCGCCAGCCAGGACCTGATCTCCACTGATGGCTACCGCATCGCCAAATCGGAGGGCGTATTGCGCATCTGCGGTTGTGCTGGCGGCAGCGCACAGCATGGTAGTAAGAAGTAAGTAACGCATATAGGTTCTCGTGGTAAGCGGAAGCGTGGTCATCCTCAATACAATAAACCAATATTTACAATAATGTGCCACACGATCCGTTCGGGACTGGATTTTGAGGCAGCGGATGCCACTGGTATGATCGGGTAGAGGGAAGCAGGCCGTAGCGCCTGCCCAATGACGCTGGCTGTGCTGGGCAGGCTAGAGCTCAGTCCCTGCCGTCTCCCCAAAGCGCTTTCTTATCTGTTGCGCAGCGCTTTATACGGGTCTAGGCGCCCGGCTACCAGAATGGCGGCGCCGTGCATTGGGCATTCACAGCTGCGGCGCAACAGTCTGTGCTGTCACCGATTATGGCTGGACACATACCATGCCTCCGCACGTAAGAGGCGCGTAACAAGACTTTCTCGGTGGTTCGGCGGCGTAGTTCTCGGGTCCGAAGTGCTGGTTCGGCGCAGGAACGGCAGGAAGAAGGAAGGCTGCAGGGGCGTGGGGGTGCAATTGGAAGGGTCGCACAGAGAGACTAACAATGAGTGATAAGAAGGCGATGGCTAATGCCATTGCTCAGGTACGGATCATACTATGAAGACGTATCCGGACCAAGCGGAAGTTGCACTTGGCTTCGGCCAGGTGCGCGAGCATCTGCGCCAGCTGCTTATGAGCGCGATGGGTACCGATGCGCTGCGCCGCATGGGGCATGCGCGGTCGGTGACTGAAGTGAAGGAGCGGCTGGGTCGCGCTGGGGAGTTTCAAGACATCGTACGGCGTCGCCTAGCCGTCCCGCTGAGCAACCTCGTCGACATACGAGATATCCTTGCGCACTTGGCGCCTGCGGGCGCCTACGCGTCGGGTGCGGAACTGGTGGATGTGCTCAAAGCGTGCGGCGCAATGCGAAGGCTGCGCGAGTGGTTTGTCGGGTCAGATTATTCGCGCCTAAAAAAGGTGGCGCTCCAGATCACTCCCCAGCGCACACTGGAACGCCACCTTGACGCGATATTGGAGCCCACAGGCGAGGTCCGCAGCAGCGCGTCGGCTGCGCTCCTTACGCTGCGCCGTTTACTCAAACGCCAGCGAGCAGCACTCCGCAGCCGGCTGCAGGCCATCCTGAATGACGCGCGCAGCCGCGGGTGGGCTGCCGACGCGCATGCCACGGTACGGGGTGGACGAATGGTGATTCCATTGCGTGCAGAAGCTAAGCGCAAGGTTAAGGGGTTCATTCATGGCAGCTCAGCAACAGGCCAGACGGTGTATGTCGAGCCTGCTGCGTGCCTAGAGCTGAACAACGGTGTGCGGCTGCTTGAAGACGAGGAGCAGACGGAGGTCGTGCGTATCCTGCGCGCGGCAGCGGCACAAGTGCGCGCGTGCGCGGACGACCTCTACGCCAGCCAAGAGTGCGTGGGCCAGATGGATCTCCTACATGCAATTGGTAGGCTGGCGCTTCGCCTCGGAGCGGTTACGCCCAAACTCAACCGGCGGGGTGTGATGAACATCCGTCACGGTCGCAGTCCTAGCCTTTTGCTTCACTTGGGTGATGCAGCATCCGTGATGCCCTTCGACATGGTGCTGAACGATTATATTCGGACGCTGGTTATTACCGGGCCCAACGCTGGCGGCAAGACGGTCGCGATGAAGGCGGCGGGGCTACTGTCGATCATGATTGCTTACGGGATACCGGTGCCGGTGCATCCTGCAAGCAATCTTTGCCTTTTTGATCAGGTCATGATTGAGATCGGCGATAACCAGTCGATTGAGCACGACTTATCCACCTTCAGTGCCCGCATGAAGGGGCTCAGCGAGATGATTCATCGAGCTGGCCCGGTCACACTGGTTCTGGTGGATGAGATTGGGACCGGCACTGATCCGGCCGAAGGGGCTGCCTTGGCGCAAGCAGCGTTGGAGCAATTCACCCGCGCGGGTGCACGTAGCGTTGTTACGACGCATCACGGGACGCTGAAGGCTTTTGCCCACGAGGCTGACCATGTGCAGAATGCATCCATGGAGTTTGACCAGGTATCGCTTAAGCCCACTTTTCGGTTTCGTCAGGGGATGCCGGGCTCCTCCTATGCGTTTCTTATCGCGGAGCGGCTGGATCTGAGCACGAGTGTATTGAAAAGGGCTCAGAAGCTGGTATCGGATGCGCACCTGTCCTTAGAGTCCCTGCTGATGGAGCTTCAGGAGCAGAAAAAGGTGCTGGCAGATCGCGTACGCGCAAAGGGTGAGCACCAGGAGCAATCCCGGAAAAGACGCCATAGGAGCCATGAGGCGAAGAAGAGTCTGCAGCAGCGGCTGGACCCAAAGCGGCAGCCTAGAAAGGCACAGAAGGCGTCGAAGCCATCATTTGTGACGGTCGGAGCACATGTCAAACTACGAGGCAGCACCACAGCAGGGGAGGTGACGGCCGTGGAGGGAACAAAGGTCACAGTAGCAGTCGGGTCTATGCGTGTCAAGGTAGCAGCGGACCGCCTCAGACCCGCCTCCAGGCAGCACAAGAGACGTCCTCACTCTGTCCTGCCTGTGCTCCGGGCGCGTGCCGTTCTGGACCTGCACGGCAAGAGGGTGCGGGAAGCTGTCCCTGCCGTGGCATCCCTGGTCGACAATGCGGTGCGCGCCAACCTTGCTACGGTACAGATCGAGCATGGTCTAGGGACGGGTGCCGTATACAAGGCAGTCCACGCGTACTTGGCCGACAGCACGCTGGTGAAGGAGTACGCTCTTATGGCTGGAAACCCGGGTGTCACCCTCGTGCACCTCAGGTAAGGGCATCATTACGAGAGGCCTGCTCGCTTTCTGAGTACCCATTCGGCCGTTAGCAGGCACAGCACGACGACCATGATGACAGGCCACTGCCAGAGTGCTTGTTCGCGCGTCTGAGTAGTGGTCAGCGCAGCAAACGTGGAGTCTTCAAGTAATATGCGAGCCAGATCCTGGGGCTGTTCAGCCTGCAGGTAGGCGCCGCCCGACCTTGCGGCGATCTGGCGCATCAGCGGCACGTCTGCCGTGGTTTCACGGAATTCGAGCATAAAGGCTCCGACTGCAAAGGTGCCAGCGTCCGCTCCAAGGGTGGCATCATCGCGGGTGGCCCGGGACTCGTACTGGTAGGTGCCTTCTGGAAGTGTTCCTATATCTATGGCATAGCGTCCGCTGCCCAGGCCTTCCATCGTATGTGGATAACGAGTTCCGTCCGCCGCCACAACCTCAATCACTACGGCAGCCTGGTCTACGCCCTGCATGCTCTCATCGAACACCTGCCCAGCAAAACGCACCGATTCATTGCCCGCAAAAGACTGTTGTACCGGCGCGATTCGCACCCGCCGTTCATTTTCTGGGGCCAGAAGCCAGTGTACCAAGTTATCAAAGAGCGTGGGCCACCATGACTCTCCAGCAGCCAGATCTTCTGGAAGGTTGTTCCAGCGCCATGTCCCCGATCCCAGGAGCGCTGCTGTTCTGATGCCGTTGCGGCTACGTACAACAAGCAGCGGTTCTTTCACATTTACGCCGCCCACGCTGGCTTCGGCAAGCACTCTGGCATCTGGGCTGGACTGCCATCGAGACGCGGTAAACAGGAGCGGGGGTAGTTGTAGCGATGAAAATGCGGGAAGGTCTTGCAGTGCGGCATGCGTCCGTCCTTCCAGAGTCAGTTCAAACGACGCTTCCCCGAATAGCGGCCGACTCTGTGTAGGCAATACCGGAAGCACGTCGACAAAGGCCTCGCGCAGGAGGTCAAGGTTGGTCCGTTGGGAAAGGACGAACAGGATGCGAGTGTGGGATCCACCAATCCTGCGTATGTCCTCTAGGTTTGCCTCTGGTCCCGGGTAGCCGGCCAGGATGATCAGGTCAAATGTTCCCAAGGAATCGGGAAGGACTCCTTCGTAGAAAATGTTGTCATCCTTCTGGATGCGTGTCACGAGCTGCCGCTCCTGGTCTTGCAACAGGAGGGCGCGCATGTTGGACAAGTCTGGATGGGGTCCGCCTGCGACGAGGAGCGCACGCTGGCGGCGATCCAGGATCTTCACCGACGTCACTGCCTCGTTGTTGGCGTGCGTGACCTCACCTTGCAGGCGTGTTACGCTCGCGGTCAGCGGGAACAGTCCTGCGGCGGGTGGCACGAACGTCAGAGGCAGGCCAAGGACGATACCGTCGGCGGGAAGCGTTGCTCGAGTGGTTGCCACTCTGTTGCCGTCGTATAACAGGGTCACGGCTATGGGCTCCCCTTCATAGCCGTGAGCCATAACCGAGACCTCTACAGGCATCTCTGTCCCAGCGTAGCCGGTCATGCTGGTGATCATCTGCCGCACCTGAAGGTCCCGCTGTTCTGTGGTATCGCCGATCGCGATTGTATGGACCGGTATGGCCGAAGCATCGGCCGCATACAGTGGGTTGCGACCCGCATTATAGCGGCCGTCTGAGATCAGCAGCATGGCACGCACGTTGTCCTCGGCGAGGTTAGTCTGTACGCTAGTTAGCGCGGCTGCGATATCGGTGCGGATGCCGGTGACACGGAGGGATTCGGCGGCTGGGAGTGCCCGCGCTGTACCACTGAAACCGTACAGCTGCGTCTGAGCCCGAACCTGGGATAGCATCCCGAGGACTGATTGCAGAAGGGAGTCGTGACGACCGAGACTCAGACTCTCATCCGCCAAAACAGCCAGGATAGGCGGTTGCTGCACGGTGGCATACCGCGTCCACACCGGTCGCAGCAGCAGGGCTAGGCACAGAAACAGTGCCAGAGTACGAAGTGCGGGGAGCACTACCCGCCATGGCATGGGTGGGCGCTGGGCGCTATACCGATAGGCGAGCAGGGCGCCGCCCAATGCCACCACGGCACATGGAATCAGAAGCCACCAGCTACTGCCAATCTGCATCATGATGACACTTCAGCTATCGCTCAGTCGCAGTTAAGCGCGGCCGCTCAGCACGGCGTCTATATGTTTGACTGTGTGGCCATTTTGGTATGGGTCTTCTCACGCTGCCGTCAAACGCGCAGGATTGCAGTTTGTGCGACGAATGGGGATGACTTTTGGGAGCTTGCGCAAAGGCATTATGCCAGTCTGTCCAGTGTTCTTATGTACTTTCGTAACGGTCTTCTTGTGGTCGCCCCAATGGTCATGGAGGCCGAGGTTTGAGCCGTATGCGGCGCGCGTAGGAAGGTCAAGACAATCGGCTTTCAGCACTGGGGTACGAATCAGGGTTCCATCCACAACGGTTTGGAGCGCCTCCCGATTCGCGTTCCGCGAATACGAAATGTGCTTGCGAATCAGGAGCGTCCCCTGATGACCCTCCCCATTTCACTTCGAAGCGCAACGCATGCAAACAGGTCAGTGTGCTTGCAAATGGAGACCCCGGTTAGCGAGGGGAGCAGGGAGGGGCCGTTCCATTGAAGGGAAGGCGAAGCCCGACCGGTGATGAAGCGGCAAGATACCCCATCGTCTTGGCCGTGTCCGTACTATTATATCTATGCGAGCTACGCCTTTATGGACATCTTCAGCCGATACATCTGGGGTAGACACTCGCCGACAGCGATTCGCTCAATCTGGCACATGCTTTGGTCAAGACCGCCTGCCACTGCTAAGGCATTCAATCCAGACAACCGGTCATCCACAGCGATCGAGGAAGTCCCATGACCTCGAAGCCCGTCGCGCAGCTGTTCAACGACCTGCGCGCCGAATGCTTCCTAACACGACCGTGTACCTCCAACGACAATCCCATTTCAGAAGCACAATTCAAGACCCTGAAGTGGCGGCCCATATACACGCGACGCTTCGGATCACCCGAAGACGCACGATCATGGGCCGACCGCGTCTTCCAATGGTACAATCACGACCACTGCCATATCGTGCTGGCGCTCATGCACTGCGCTATCGTTCACCACGGACTTGCCAAGGCCATGAAAGCGGTCCAACAAGCCGTGCTGGACAAGGCCTACGACGATACACCCGAACGATTTGCCAACGGTCCACCCACAGCCGAAAATGCCGCCCAATTCCGTCTGGATCAATAAATCAAACGTGTGCCCTGAATGCCACGACACGCCGGCATCAGCTGCAAACCTTCCGCAATCCCAAACGTAATCCAACGCGAATTGCTACCTTATGCTGACTCCGAAGAGTGTGTCAAACTTATTGGCACACTATGCCCTTGCAGCCTTACTTGGCGCGGGCTCGCGGGGGTACTTGGTCATTTGAGAAGCCATGAGAAATCAACTAGCAAGGCAACCTTCTCCGGTTGCCTTCCGGTTTCAGAATATCGGACCGATCAGAGAAGCCACGCTTGGGCTCGGGCGACTGACGGTCATCGCAGGGCGCAACAACACAGGCAAGACCTACGTCGTCTACTCGCTTTATGGGTTCCTAAAAGCTTGGGATCGTTGGTCATGGGAACCGGGCTTCATGATGCGAAGATCGGACACTTTCCCGGAGGTCAAGGCCATTAGCGACGGCCTTCGCGCCGATGGACAGGTTTCCGTCCCAGTTTCGCCGTCCACGCTCGATCAGCAGCGCAGGATTCTCGCAGACTGGCTTGGGAAATCCTTCTCCCGTCAATTCCAGAGTTTTTTTAACGCACCTCGGGGCAGTTTTACCAACGCACAACTCCGAGTAGAGTTACCGGACCTTCCCAATGCTCAAGCACCTTTGCGCGGGGAGGTCCAGATTGGTCAGGACGCAATTGCCGTTCAGTACGATGACGGTACCGTATCAGCGTTTTTGAAGGGCAACAACCGGTTGGCCGCGACAAAGCGTCTTGGGGCTCCCATTATAGCCTACAGCAGAATGCTTATGCACGACCTCTTTCCAACTCCATTCATCCTATCTTCAGAACGGTTTGGAATCTCACTATTCTACAAGGAGTTAGACTTCACGAAGAATCAGATTGTCGACCTTCTGCAGAAGCACGCTGCTGGGAATGCGACTAAGGGCCCATCGCCGTACTTGATCGTGGATCGCAGCACCAGTCGCTACGCAACTCCGATCAAGGATAACATCGACTTTACGCGGAGCATTCCTGATCTTCCGCGCGACTTTTCGCCGCTTGCCGATTATAAGCTGTCCAACTGCATCAAAGATATGATGCAGGGATACTACAGCAATGCAAACGATGATCTTCGGTTCATCGCCAAAGCGCGCAAGAGAGGGCACTTTAATATTCCACTGCACCTAGCCTCTTCATCCGCCAGGGGTCTTTCCGATTTGTATTTCTTCTTGCGCCATTCGGCGAGTCGTAACCAGCTTCTAATCATCGACGAGCCAGAGAGCCACTTGGACACGGCTAATCAAGTCCAATTCGCGCGACTTCTGGCTAGGTTCGTAGGTGCGGGGCTGCGCGTGGTGATCACAACCCACAGTGATTACATTGTGAAGGAACTGAACAACCTCATTATGCTTAGCCGAGACTTCCCTGAGAAGGAGAATGTGACCCGAAGGTTCGGTTATCGCTCCGAAGATGAACTCCAACCAGAGAGCGTTCGGGCTTACGTGGCGGAAAACAGTAGCCTTACTGAGTGTACCATCGACTGCTATGGCATCGCAATGCCCGTTTTCGACCGTACCATCGACCACATCAATGCGGCGAGTATCGAGCTATCCTCTCGTGTGCCGTCGGAATCGTGTCAGTGAGTACGTCGTCATTAGCCAAAAGGATGCGATGCGTCTTAGAGGAAAAGGCCAAGGTGCCCGTGAACGAAGGAACCGTCGTACTTAGAGAGAAACAGAAGCGAAGGGTGGTCATGCAGGTGGACATGATTGGCGTTCCAGGAGATGTCACGGTGGTCAACATTGACAAAATCGGTGAGTTGAGTGGCATCCGTGGCGAATTCAAGTCTAGGTGTGACTATCTGATCCTGTTTCAGAAAGCCAATGCAGATGTGGCCGTGTTCGTAGAGCTCAAGAAGACGATCGCCGAAGGAAGCAAGGGGCTTCGGCAACTCCATCGGTCGCCGCCATACCTGCAGTACCTGAGAACAGTCTGTAGCATCCATTGCGAGAACAAGGTACAACCTTCTGCAAGCGTAACCATGCGCTATCTCCTCATTGGGGAGAAGGTATCGCCGCGGCTCTCAAAACAACGCATTCGCCTTCCTCACGTCTTGCCCCCAGAGGGCTATCACGATATCGCAGTGAACAGAATGGTTGGCAACCGGCTGCATTTCGACTCGTTGCTTCAGCTCGCGCCAGGATGACCATGCTTTAGCCTACAGTGTCGCGATCGCGGTGGGCCCGGTCCAGGTCTGCGCCTCCCGAGCCGCCTTGGCCCAAGATGGCCGCACAGTGTGCAAACTCTTTATGCATCGGGCACACGCTGTTGTGCCCAGCCGCGAACACCTGCGCATCATCTCGGCAGACGTTAGCGGGGACCTGCATACGCGCGGCCTGAGGAAGGAGCTTGTGAATAACTTCTCAGAGGATCAGACTATACACGCCTTGATTTCGTCTCGTCCGCCTACCTGCCGTGCCAAGCTTGAGTCCACCATCCTTGAAGCCCGATGCAAGGCCGAATCTGGTGACCGCTGGGCACTTGAATTTCTCGCCGTGGACCGTGGCAGACCGTTCAACACCATGTTGGTCGAGCAGCAAGCCTGCCTGAGGTCCTATGCAACCGTAGACGCCTGGCAGGCGACCGACGAGATCTGGTAGATGAAACGCAGCCGATAAATCGCCTCACCCAAGAGGTCGCCTTCAAACACTTGCATCGGGTGCTATTCGTACGTTTCTTGGCTGAAAACGAGTGGCTCATAGGCCCAGAGCACGAAGCCCCTGTCTCTATTGAAGACTGCAGGACCCTGGCCCGAGTATCCAGGGGAGATGCATGGCAACCGGCAGGCGAGTGGGCGCAAGAAATGCCGCTTTGGATATTTAATTCCAGCGACTCGGTGCTCTAGCTTACGCTCCCGCCCGAGACCCACCAGAAACTGGAGTAACTTATGGAATTATTGCCTAAAGCCGTCTTCAACGCCGGTGACTTCTTCGGCTGGACCTATCAGTTCCGGCAGGCGGACGAAAAGGACCGCACTAACAGTAGCGGCACAAAGATCGGTGCTGGCGAGCTTTCTGCGGTAACGCAGCGTTTCACTGAGCGATGCGCCCAGGTCTTCCTGCACAACTCCATCGGTGCGTGGAGGGCTGGCAAGGTATTGGCGAATGGTCCCGATCTTGCGGCATCGGCCACGGACAAGGAACCGCTACGGTGGCGAATCCGACTAATGCAGGCAATGAAGATGACATCACGTACCTGCGGTTCGTACGACAAGAGGCTGAAAACGATGCGGACGAGGCACGGTTGGGCACGTGGCAGTAGGGGGTGGGAATATTTATGGGGGATGGCGCGTGCGGCCAGGATCATCTCGGACCATTACACGCTAGTGGTCATCAACGTACTTTTGGTAGTGCCGGGGAAACAGAACTCTGGGATACGCAGCTGCGCCGCAAGGCATCACGGCGATGCGAAGTATGGCATCGCGATGCTCTTCGCATCCAGGATACTTCAGTGGCTCGGTGATTACGGCACGCAGGCAGTGGTGACGCCACAAGACTGCCTATTCCTGTCCACGTACCGGAAGCTTTGGAAGCGGCTGCTGATAAGACAGACATGGAATTTGGTGACGCGGCTGGGGGAACACGCAATTGCGGATAGTCAGGTGGCCAAGGCGTTCGCCGCGCTTGTAATACTCTCAGCTAACGGGCCTGTACGATCCTGGGAAATGGTGGGCATGGATGTTTCCGCTCCAAGGGGGCCGCGCCTGGCTTGGGGGGCGCAGAAGACGGTATTGCTGGAAGGACCTGTCGCCGTAACAAAGTCGAGGCAGGAAGAGCGGGTGAGGAATCCAGATTCGGCCGTTCTGCTCCGGCCCGTGGGAGACAGAAAGTTGTTGCAACAGTTGGCTCATGGCCACCCCGGAATCGCATCCGCCGACTATATCCCCCATTGAGAAATCTTACCTTATGGTAAGACAGGGGTATTTCAGTAGAGCACGGTCAAAAAACACGGTAGATTTGGGGGCGGGGGGACGCGAACGTGTCATACACTACATTGGAATCACCGAAGCTCCCGAGCGGAATGTTGTACCTAGTGGCCGCCAAGCGGTACGTAATTACGGGGTGTTTTGGAATTGTGACAGAATCGCCATATTCCAGATGGGCGCGCTTCTCGTCCTGCGCGATAGTAGGAGAGAAGTTTGATAGCAATCCGGCAGCCCTCGGTCCTGTTTCGGGGAACCACTTGGCTGCCGCATGGGTCTTCTGTTCTTCCCCCGAATACGCCGCTGCCGTTTTCGAAATCGACCACAATTTGAAGGCTTCGAACGTAACGCTCGTCAAAGTGTCCTTCGGCCTCGAGCATTGGACCAAGGTGGCTGCTGAATGCTTTCCCAATGGCCTTCCCAAGCCCAACGCTGATGATCGAACGCAATGGATCTTTCACGGCGATTCCTGCCAGAGCGTACTCTGGGACAAGGAAATGATGGTCACGGTACATGGTCCCACTCGGTTCGACCACTCCGTCTTCCAAGTCGCCGTCGCCCCGCCCCTAGGATTCCGTTGGTCTGCCGAATTCGATCCCGAGATGCGCCTTACCTCTGAGCAATACACCCTCGTGGAGGGCTACGCCATAAACCGGAATCTCGTCGACACCGACGGCATCGTTTGCCTCTCTCCCGTCCGCGGCAAAATCAACGTCGCCGACCGTTGGCGCAGCCTTCTCATCCGAGCCTACGGGCAAGAGTGGTCTGCCAACACTGAGCAGAGGCTGGTCGCGGCCACCGCTCAGGAAAAGCAGGTGCCCAACTCGCTGGAAGTCTGGTTACAGGATCCTCTCTTCGCTAAGCACTGTAAACTCTTCCACAATCGTCCCTTCATCTGGTACATCTGGGATGGTCGTCCCGACGGTTTCCATTCCATCGACAGTTACCATCGCCTTGCTGGATGCAGCAAAACTGGCCAGTGCACGCTGAAATGGCTGACGTATGCCTACTTGAAAGACTGGATCGAGCGGCGGCGGCGCGCGGAACAGCGCGAAGGTTTGGCAGGAGCTTACAGCTGCCTCGTGCACGCTCTGGATGCTCAGCGGCAGCTGGAACGCATCCTTGAAGGTCAGCTTCCGTGCGACCTCTTCGTTCGCTGGAAGTCGTTTTGCGCCCAGCCAATGAGCTGGACGCCTGACATTAATGATGGCGTGCAACTGAATATCCGTCCCTTCATGCGCGCGGAATTGCGTGAGGGTGGAAGTGTCGGTGCGAGTATCTTGCGATTCAAGCCCAACGCTAGGTGGGGCAAGGACCGGGGCCAGGAGCGAAGAGAACCAAGGCAACGCAGGAAATTCCCGCGGTTCTACGGTTTCCAAGGCGGCGGGAGCATAGCAGATCGGACCGACTTCGTGGCATCAGAGAACTCCCCCTTCGACGGTAAGCGACGGAAGGATCTGCATTCCTCGCGGGCGGAAAAGGAACAAGCGCGCGAGGCGCGGCAGGCCCAGACAACTGTTAAGTGATCTCGTGACGGCTCCCTTCCTTTCCGATTCCGAGCTGCGCATTATACTGTCGCGTGGCGAAGGCCAGTTTGTTGAATTCAAGTCGGCTTGGGATCGCGGCTCAGTTCCGCCCAAGACGTTGGGGCGTCGCACGCTGAGAGATAAAATCGCTGATGTCGTAGCCGCCTTTGCCAACGCCGATGGCGGTCTCCTGCTAGTTGGAGTCGACGACGACGGCACGCCATCCGGCCACGGCTACGGGGAGCACGAGGTGGAAGCATTCTTTAAAGTACCCCGCCGCCGTCTTGACCCCATCCCGGACTACCAGATTGCGACGTTTACTCTTGACAGTTATAAGGTTCTTGCATTTCAAGTTCGCATCGCACCCGAAGCCGTGATGATCATCGGAGACGGGTTTCCCTATCGCGTCGGAGCCCAGATCATCCGGGAACCCCAAGAGGTGATCAATCACCGAAAGCAGGCGTATCGGCGCGTTGGATACGAGCAGCGGTTCCGCCCGAATGCCACCGTGGATCACTTGGACTTGGACTTGGCCGGATCCTTTCTAAAGGGGGCGCCAGTAGGAGGGCGCGCCGTCATAGAAGCGCTTCAGTACTACGGCTTGGTAGAGAAGGACGGCCGGGATTGGCGCGTCACCAATGCTGGACTCTTGCTCTTTGCTCGCCGTCCCGCGCTACATTGGCATCCGCGGGCGGGTCTCCGCGTATTTCGAGTAGCTGGCACCCAGATCGAATACGGGCGCCACCGCAATGTGACTCAGATCGGGCGCGCCGATCCACCGCTGGCCCGTGCGATCATGGAAGTCCGTGACTTGGCGCGGAGTCAAGTCCAGGTATCCGAACGGCTTCGTGACCTATTTTTCGAGGATATCCCTGAGTATCCCGAATTCGCCTGGCAAGAGGCGCTTATCAACGCGGTAGCACACCGCAACTATGAGATGCAGGGGCGAGAAACGGAGATCTGGTTCTTCGATAACCGACTGGAGGTAACGAGCCCTGGAGAACTGCTGCCGCCTATCACAGTCAAGGTTCTGCGAGAAGGCCAGCGCGCCCATGCTACCCGAAACCCGATGCTGGTTCGAGTTCTTACCGACGCAAAAATCATGCGGGATGAAGGAGAAGGCGTTGCGCGGGTGTTCCGTGAAATGGCCGCAAGCCTGCTGAGGGAACCCGACATCGAGTCCTGCGACGGCTTGTTTCGTATGACCCTCTTCAATGAGCCTGTCTCTGGAGCCATGAGGCCTGGGTGGAACCACCTGCTGGGCGCTCTCCCTATTTCGGGCGGTCAGCGGAAGATGCTGTTGGCGCGTTTCGCCGGCTTCACTGCTCGGGATTACCAGATCGTCAACGGAACCGGCGAGGGCGAGGCCGCCAAACAGGTGCAGGACCTCTGCGAAAAGGGCATCGCGGAACGGCATCCGAGCAAAGAAGGATCACCCCCGACCTACGCTGTCGTCCCTGCGCTGGAGATGAAAGCCCGTTTTCTCGAAATGCGGATTCCGCGTTTACGCACTTTTTTCAGCTTCGAGCCCGCTCTCAAGAATGCCGACTACCAGACCTTGTTCCAGATCAACCGCCACGCTGCTTTGCGCGAGCTGCGCCAGCTCGTGACCCTTAAGGTCGTAACAAGACGTGGCACCGGACGTGGCACCTGCTACAAATTCGCCGCCTCGTTGGACTGAATAAGTGGGGATTGCGCAGAGTTTCAGCCAATATGCGCAATTCAAAAAGCCATACTACATCGTGCCTATAGTGTGTTATGCGCACTAATAGGCCTCGATATGCGCGCCCTTGCCCAGACCGACCGGCGACCATACCGCTTGAGTGCAGCTTGTTGGGAGAGGTGAGCCAAAATTAGTGGGAAGAGGGCTAGAAGTGAATTTTGGGGTTTGGGAGTCGGGTCCTGGCATCCATAAGCGCCTTTCGGAGCTTAGGCAGGTCTTGGTGGTTAGGGCTCGTCTACAGTTTTGGTTCTGCATACATGAGTTCCAGCGTTATCCAGCGGTGGACCTGTGCCGAGTTTTCCAGCTGCACACAGTGCGCGTCAATCGGGCGACCCGGTCACGCGCTACGCCTCCCGATTCACCCTTCTCCATATGGCCTTTACTGCCTCCACCAGGCGCCCATCATCCAGCCCGAGTGCTCAAGTCAAGACCCCGGTCACGGATGACCCGATTGCCCTCTGAGTCCCACTTGTTTTCTCAAATGGCCTTGCTTAAATGGTAGGAAGTCCCCCCGGGCCAGCCACAAGAATCTCCAGCTTATGAAAAAGGTGGGATATCCCGATGTTGGCCCTGCGGGATGCAAGTCAGGCTGGCCTATGGCCAGGAGGCTGAGCAAAGTGACGAAGTCGGGCTGGGATTATGAAGCGAAGGATCCGAAGGCGGTCGCGGAACGGATTGCCAAGACCCTTGGACACTAGAAGCGCGAGGCCGTGCGGGGATCGGGGGAGTGAGACGCCACTGCAGGGTTAGCTACCTTTCCTGGCGCCTGAGCCATTCCGACCTGTTTAGCGGAATTCGGGACAGTCTTTTCGCTATTTCCTGTGCTATGGATTGTGCGGCATCCGATTTCAGCTCCCCTACCCACTCGTATTTTACGTTGTCGACAGCCTTAAACACGTGACGTGCTGGGTCACCGCAGTTTTGGATGGTGAGCACACACGCCCGCTCAGGGTCGGGCGTGAATGTCTTATTACACCACTTCGACGGGTTCAAGGAAATCGTCAGGCGTTCATGTTTGTTGTCGCTGACTGGCACCACAACCTGCGGCGTTCTCTGCTTCGGCGTCACAAGCGGGAGGAAAAGAAAGGATGACTCTTTGGCCAAACGGATACTATCGCATTTCGGTGTGACGCATAGAAGCATGGTGCCCTCGTTCCCGATCTGGCGGATCACCGTTCCCATCGACAACTGCCTTCGGGCTTTTGTAAGAACTTGGCGGAAGCTCATCGTTGACGCGAGACGACGGTCAACCTCGGCGCCGACGGCCTGGGTATTGCCCGAAAACCCGGCGGAGAGGATGCCATAATCCTTACCACCTGCCTTGAGAGGACCAGGTCTCTCCTCGATTCCACAGGTCAACATCTCGACGACCTCTGTCTGACACATCTGCTTATCCTGGCTGTCACCAAATTTCACCGGATCGTCCCCGAATCGGCCCTTGAGCCACTGCTTGATCGCCTCGATTCCTGCCGGACTTTGCCTACCGATGGCGTCGTCGATGATCCCATGCAACTCGCTGGCAATCTGTTCCCCGATATGCTGCTCGGAATCCGCCGGCTGGGGAAGACAGGCGCGGTGTGTTAGGAACGCGGGATCGAGTTCCCGCCCGAAGCGCCCCAGCACCCGATATACGTTTTCCCTAACGGCGGTAAGTGCCGTTAGTACCAAGCTTGGCAGTAGACCCTCGACCATGTCGACGAAGTCGTCGATGAGCCGATCGGCTAAGTCTTTTTCCTTAACCATGGCGCTTGATTCGGGAATACGAGAGCCTTGCTTGGCGTACACCACGATCCTACAGCCACCGAACTCGATCGGGCCGTGGCTGTCGCTAGCGGGCACCGCGCGAGAGCGTGATTCGAGGCCATTTAGCTTTTCCGCTATTGCTTCGCGAATGGCATCATGACCGGGTTCACCGGTATAAAGCGCGATCAAGCGTAGGCGGTCCTGAGAGTCCTTCGAGAGGATCTGTTCCAGCAGCGGCAACGCGGTGGTACCGATCGCATTGTCCAGCAGCCAGTCGAGAATAACGATGTCTGCACGAGCTACGGCCTCAGCGAGTGTATTAAGATCTTCTTGCGGACTCTGCGGCGATAAGACACCACAAACGATACCTTTCTTTGCGAAAGACCATGTGACCGGGACAACATGGAGGGGCCGGGTGGATGAGGGAGGCTGGTCAACGGATGGCAACGCGCGCTTCGCGGCACCCCGATCGGGTTCAATCAGACGGTCGGGGACGCGCGGCCCCGGTACGTATGGTTCGTCGTCAACGACCACCGCTGTTAGGAGGAAATCCTGGGCGATCTGTCGACAACGTTGCCTGTATGCATCGTTAGGCATCGGCCTCCTTGTTCTTGTCCTTGATTGGCTTGATCAGGAACGTTGTACTCCAATCCGACCCTTGGTCCTCGAGTATCAGGTCATAGCCAACCTCGCGCAGCGTACGTCTCGCGATATACAGCCCCATGCCGCGACCGTCCGGCTTCCTGGTGAACCCCATTTCGAAGATCGCGTCCAGATCCCGGGCATGGACTCCCGGCCCCGTATCCGAAACGCTTAACGTATTCCCGGACGCGTCGAGCCGGATGCGCCGTTCCAGACGCTCATTTCGACCCGAGAGCCAGTATATGGCATTATCCACGAGGTTGATGAACACAGGGTAGTAGGATGACGGGTAGCCCCGCATCGTGGCGGCAGCGAAGGCATCGGTTCGGACCAGTGTGACATGGTGTCTGGCCAAGCGCTGGCCGAAAAGATTGGTGAGGAATTCGTGAACTTCCCAGCCTCGAATGTTAACCGCCTTCCGGTAGAGCCTCCTTTGGAGTGGCGTAAAGAGGGTAAGGTATCCATCGAGATGGTCGAAGCTGCCACGGATGGTCTGATAGAGCGACATCAGTTTGGGGTTAACGTCCGCCCACGCCTTCAAGCTGTGAAGCCCCAACCGGACAGACTTGATGGCGGCACCGAACTCGTGGCTAATGATTTCGATCGCCATACCGAGTTGGGCAAGCTGGTTTTCGGCGGATGCCTGTTCCTTCAGCGCAATATTGCTCTGCTCAACTGCTGCGAGTTCATCAACAATGGAGGACTCGCGCTTCAAGTCGATGACCACCAACTGTGACTGAGCGGATTCGAGCTTCCGCAAGACCGTCTGTAGAACATCCCGGAGCGGTTGTTCCAACTCAGAACGCTCAGCTATCAGGCGCTCGTCATTCAGGTCCGAAAAGTCACGCCGAGCATACTCGGCTATTACGTCACGAAACGTGTCCTCAACATTCCGTCTACACTCGGTCACTACTTCACGGGCATCGCGTCCGATGTTCTGGGCCGCTATCTTGATGACTCCGCCTACCTCCTTTGTCTGTCTCCTAGCCAATTGGGCGATGTCTTCTAGAGCCGCTTTCATTCGGGTCCTCACATTCACATCCACGCCAGCCGTCTTGGCCTCGTTGGTCACGACGCTCTCGATAGAATCACGAATGTCGCCTATGTTACATTGAAGATTCTCGAACGCCTCCTGATAGTCGCTCCACTCCCTTTGTAACGACTTGCTTATGCCTATCCGCGGCTTCGTGACACGGTACTCCGCTTCCAACGCTCTGAGCGAACTCCTTGCGTCATTTTCGATCTCGATGATGCGCTTGGCGGCTCTTCCGCGATCCGCATCACGGACCGCCTCAATCACACGCGCCTCGGTTTTCAGGCCCAACGCCATGACCCGCTTGAGTGGCTCCTCATTTTCCATTCGATCGAAAAAGTCAGTCAGGTCCTTTCTGAACTTGTTGCGCTTGGCGGTAACCTTCTTAGCCCTCGCCCGCCGGTATCGTTCGTTCTCACTCAGTTCGCGTTTGCCTCTCGTAAACCGCTCGCCGTAAACTCCCTCGTCGCGGAAAAAGTCGGCGGCTACTTGGATGAGAAAATTCTTCAGGATACCTCGCAGATCACGATAGGCCTTGTTCTCACGGAAACCCTCGCGGCCCGCCTTCTCGCTTAGATGTTTGTTGTTTTCGGAGTCAACTTCGACGAATCCGAACATTTGCCGATAAGAGAAATAGTAGTACGCAGCGCTCTTTGTTCGGCGGAGTTCGATTTCCAGCCAGTCATAGTCCGTGTTCCCGTAAGGTTGAAGGCGCACTCCGTCCCGATAAATGTACAGACCCCCAAGCCTCTTCGTCTTCTCAAGCATGCGAGCATGCTCGGCGGGCGGCAGCGTCGAATTCCTTGAAGCGCCCTCGACCGCGGCGAAGCGGATATGGAATGGTCCACAATCCGTCGGCCGCCCTTTTCCCCCGGTCCAGTTAATTACGTGGTCGGACTCAATCTCGCCGTATACGGATATGCTGCCCTTAAATTGACCGTACTTGTCAAAATGTCCCGATATCTGGTGATCCGCGTTGTCATAGTCGTAGCGAGTGAAGAACTCGTTCTCACCGATGATGTCCGCGCAGCTTCCACCCGTTCGGTGGTCTCGAAAGGCAGTGTGAATGACCGGATCTCCACCACCCCCAAACGACGGCGTGGTGAACCCTAGTAACGCTTTCTGCAGCGGAGGCGCTACTTTGGCCTCGCGGCCTCCGTCGATGTCATACTCCAAGTCTGAAGACACGGGGAGAAGGTAGAAATGTGTACCGTGGCCCTCGCCGAGGAGCGTCGGCTCACCAAGGTGCGAGGCTATTTCGCAGGGATTGAACACAAACTTAGCGAGGTCGGCCTCGACCCGCTTCCAGTCCTTCTCATCGAAATGCTCCTGGAGATGAGCGCTTCCGCTGCGAAAGGCGCCGACGATGTCAGCGACATCTCCACCGTCTGGCATGGTACCCCCTGGAAAGGTGCGCAGTGGGATCTGAATATCCTGTAGATTGAGTCCTGGACACTCGAAGAGGCGCCAGTTAAAAAACGCGGCCGTCAAGTCGGACCGTACGCCGTTGCGAAGGGCCCGAGTAAGGACGAGCACCTGAGGAGCAATGGTCGCGATCGCGAGACGACCGATGCCCTTTTCTCCTAAGATAGGCCGCGCCTGCCTGGCCGATTTCGTGCGCCGAGATTCCACGCGCTTGCGCTTCATGCTGGTCTCCGTTGCGATGGTGAGCCATCGGTCAACAAATTCCTGCGTATCCATCCCAATCCCGTCGTCCCGGAGCACAAACAACCCGTCGCTGCGGTAGTAGTCGACCTCCACTCGCATGGCGTGAGCGTCGTGCGCGTTTTTGAACAGCTCACTAATAGCCGTGGGGATGCCGGCGATCTGCTGTCTTCCAAGCATGTCCAGCGTCCTGGCCCGGGCCTTGAAGCTTACTTTCATAGCTGTGGCCTCCAGCCGGCGTCGGCCAGATGTTGCTGGATATGATGTCCAAAGAGGGTTGCCAGTTTGACCGGAACGGCGTTTCCGATCTGCCTGGCCATCGAGTTCAAGCTGCCAAAAAACTCGAAATCCTTCGGGAAGGTCTGAAGACACGCGGCTTCTCGCACGCTGATCGCACGATGCTGCTCGGGATGTCCGAACCGGCCATTGGAATAGCTAATACACCGCGTCGTAAGTCCCGAAGCAGGCCGATCCCACGACATGCGACCGTAGACATCAGTGAATCCCGGTGTCTCTCTGTGGCACCTAAGCCGAAGGTGCTCCGGCCAATCCCGGTTGCCGCCTCCTTCGGGAGTCGCACGGATCCGCGTCAAATTGAGGGAAGACAATCGGGCGGCGCGGTGATTGGGGTCCTCGGGGTGGGTTTCGCCCGCACGAATTGCAGGAAGATCGCTAATACAGTCTCGCACTGTAGCGAATTTGGGTTTTTTAGTTCCAGGTCCATGGGTTGCGGGAGGGAGTTCCACTGGTCCATGGCGACTGGCAAGAAGGAGAAATCTGCGACGGCCCTGCGGTACACCATACCGCTTCAGGAGCACTGAAGCGCGCGATCGGTCGGAGCAGTCATAGCCAGCCTCCTCCAACCCCCGAAGAAACTTGCTGAGGGGTTCGGAATGCGGGCTGAAATCCTGTATACCGGGGACATTCTCCACGAATACGATGTCAGGCTTGCACCTTTGAATGAAACGTAGGAATTCGAGAAGCAGCGGTACCCGGTCATCTTCGTGAGGGTTTGGGCGCGTGGTGTTCTGCTTTGTGAACGGCTGGCAGGGGGCGCACCCGCAGAAGAGGACAGGCTGCGGCCGCTGCGCAGCCACGAGCTTTTGGACCGAGTCCTCCTCCACCAGCCGAATATCCTTGGGCTCGAAGGTAGCGGACGGAAAGTTGTGCTTGAAGGTCCTTGCTGCGTCGGCGTCCCAATCGAGGGCGAACACCACCTCCATTCCAGCTTTCTGGAAACCGCAGCTTGCTCCACCGCAGCCGGAAAAGAAGTCGAATACGCTGACTCTCAGACTGGGGGCAGCATTGCCATTCGCTGTGGGATCACAGATTGGATTCATGGGCGGGCCGGGGGGCTCTGGAAACGCTCCACCACCCGCCATTCGTCTACAATGTGAGCGTGCATGTTCTCATTCGGACCAACATAGTCTATGGTAAGGTGCATTCTACTGTCAGGGGGTGCCTACATTGCGGTCCCATCTCGTCAGCGAACACTCAATCCTAACTCGGATTCGTGCAATCCCGACGATCCCGGCGATCTCGATTGACGATTCGGACGCGCCTTTCTCCCGAAGGAACAAAGTGAGATAGGTGGCCAAGAGGCAAGCGGGCTCTTGCCCCCTTCCCGGCGTCTTAGGCCACGCGGACCCCAAGATTCCTCCGAGCAGGGCAGTAATACTTGGCAAAATGCTGATCGCACCCGCGGGGTGCTTCCCCAGACTAAATCAACGAAGGAATCAACAGCGCAAGCACCGGCGCGGCGGTTAGCGCACCAGTACCATCAGTCCGGTATGTGTGCGGCCGTCCGATTCCACAACGTAGGTGTATACGCCAGCGGGCAGGCCGTCAGCTGAAACGCTGATCGTATGCGTGCCAGCGCCCAGCGGACCAGCAAATGGAACGCGAATCCGCTGGCCGAGAAGGTTGCGCAGAATGACCCGTACCGAAGCGGAAGGCTGAGCGAGGTCCAGCTCCAGATGTGCCTCGGAATGAAACGGGTTCGGGTACGGGGAACGAACAACAAAGGACCCTGGAAGCGGCGCCTCTGGCGTAACGCTGACCGGAATTCGTGCCCGCGCAGAATCCACCGCCAAGCCAGCATTTGCGATGCCCCATCCCAAGAGCGAGTCAGGGCTGGTGGCCTGACTGGCTGTATTGGTCAGGACTTCCCAGACCTCTTTCGGGTTGAGATCCGGGTTGACCTGCAATATCTGGCACACGATGCCAGTTATCATCGGCGCAGAAAAGGAGGTACCATTGGCGTGGCCATACCCGCCGTTGGAATATCCTACACGGACGCCAGCCCCTTGGGCAGAAACGTCTGGCTTGATGCGGCCATCTGCGGTATTGCCGTGGCTGCTAGAAGACCAATGAACCCCAGTGGAATTCGTGCCCCCGGCGGCGATGACAGAGTCCCCATCTGCTGGCGTGCTGATAATGCGCCAGCTAGTATTATTGCCGGAGTTGCCAGCCGATGCGACGGGTACGACACCACGTTCGGCCGCCATGTCGAACGCGATGGTGGTGATACCCGTGTCACCATCCATATCGGCCTGGGTATAGTTGCGTTGTTCTCCCGAGTCAAACGTGTCGTAGCCAAGCGAGGAGTTAATTACGTCCACGCCGTTTGCTTCCATCCATTCAACGCCGGCGACAAAGTTGTCTTCTTCCACGTTGCGCTCAAGAGGGGCCCACTCCGTCTGCGCTGCATATACCGTGTCGGCGCCATAACACGGGCCGTAAAGCTCATGCGGAGCAGCACCGAATGTTACCGTAGTGGTATTGAGGCCATGAAAGCTGAAATCCTGTGAGCTGCCCACGCCAGGGTCATCGGCGGTGAAGTTCATGAACTTCACGCGATCTGCGTTCGCTAGGTGTTCCGTGGCGGGATGCCCCAATTGTACACCATTGTAGTCAAAACGCGTGTCGACAAAGCCCACCTTGATCCCTTGGCCGTAGATGCCGTTATCCATGACGTCGATCGCATTGACCAATCGTAGCTGAGTGCAGGAGGGCCCACAATGCAGCCGTCGTGACTGGGGTTGAGCAAGGACCTGCGGCATCAGTATGGGCTTGACATCATGTGCAGAAAGCCGAGCTACAGGCTGGGTCTTGCGCACAAATGGCAGCTGCTGCACAGCATCAATCTCATCTGTGCCCAAGTAGGCCGTGACGGCGTTAAGCCATCTGCTGTGGTGAACGACTTCGATGCCTTCGGCGGCCAATGCATTTAGGTACAGCGGCGAGATGGGCGCATCATGTACTGGTGCAACAGGCCTGCCACGCCGGCTGCGCCGCTCCAATGCGTCCGCACTCAAATGGCTAGACTCCACTTGAGTGGTCTTGCCTGCGGCAGTAAGCTTGTCTTGGAGGAAAATCCACGTCTTGATCTTCTCTTGCGCGCTTACGGCGTGCGCCAGCGTGCACACAACCATGATGGTAAGTACAGAAGCGGTTTTCATGGGTCACATCAACGGATGGTGATTGAGAATCATAGTTCACACGCAAGGGTAGGCAGAATGCAGCGGCGTTGGTCCAGCGCCAAAGTTCGTTGGCATGCGAACAGCCTCATCCAATGCTATGATCTAGTGCTCAGGGGCGCCCTTCATATGGGGCGCCGCGCCATCGCATATATACCGGCTAGCACATTCCTAGTTCGAAGCGTATCCCAGACTCAACTGCACGCGTTCGGGAATGTAGCCAAATGACTACCCAAGTGCTGCAGGTCTGATTTAGATGTTCGATGCCCGGATTAGGGTAGGGGCTTGGGATCAGGACTAAGAGTCATTGGGCGCTAGGAGAGCCCCTCTTGCGTGAAGGCCCTCGGGAGGAGCGTTGACACGGACCATCGGCTAGGTTGTTCTTCCCCACGGTCGAGCCATACCGTCGCCCCTGCAGCTTGTTCGGCCAAAAGTTGCAGACAGGCTCCGCATGGCCAGGCACGTTCGTCAGAAACGCAGCTAACGAAGAATTCACTCAGATCCGACAATCCCTTTGATATAGCGATGCAAATGGCAGCACGCTCCGCGCAGATAGTTCGCGTCCAGTCTGGGTGTTCCACGTTGACACCGGCTACAAGGCGACCGGATCGCGTGCTGACGACGCAGCCGACAGGGAACCGGGAATAAGGGGCCTGACTGTGGCGCGCTGCCGCGCGGGCCAGCATGATACCTGTTGAGGGCGCCAGCCGTCCAGGCGTGCACGGTTCAGACCTGAGTTGGCTCGTGAGCTCTGGAAGCGGGCTGGCGTACGCCAAAAGCCGGGATGTTCGCCGCTGCAGCCCCGGGACAAGCGCCTCCAGATAGGCGGCATCATCAGCCCGCACTTCGTTGCTGAAGGCCACCGCCACGATGTCGCGGTGACCAGCGGCTGCGACTGCCGCTACCGCTGACGACACCGCCGGCATGGTAAGCGAATACGAGGCACTCTCAATACGTGCCCCGAGCACCCAATGGCCGCTTGATAGGAGGAGCGCAACACCCCGAGGCTGGCCAGAGTAGGGTGTTAAGGAATTCTCAGCCGCCCTAGTAGCCAAGCCGCACAGGGCTTTGACGGAAGCGCCACGGGCTGCAGGAACGGGTCCCTCCCTGTTCACGTTCACAAGAGCGCCGACCGGGATGGCGGAATAGGTAGACGCAACGGACTTAAAATCCGTTGGCCCAAGCGGCCGTGCGGGTTCGAGTCCCGCTCCCGGTACTAGAATCCGAACAGGAAGCCCCCTTTGGCCTTGCCGCGCGGACGATAGATGAATCGCAGCATTACGTAACGACCCATAGCAATCACGCGCTCCGCCTGTACATACGTCGGTGCGTTGTTGTAGGTTACGCCTGTATTCTGGTTGAAAACATCGCGAACTTCAAGGCGGATCTCCCCGCGCTCCTTGAGCACTAGGTGAGAAGCAGAAAGATTCAACAAAAAGATGTTTTCCTGGCGGCCAAAATCCCTGGAAACCGCCTGGCTGCTGAATGCATCCTTATCAAAGATCCGGTACACCAAGTCGGATTCCAAAGAAAACACGTCCGACACATGCCAGGACAGCCCTCCATCAATAGTGCTATTGACGTACTGCTGATTCGCCTCCCGGTTGAGCGAGTACTGATTGCTGTTATAGGTGACGGTCATCTTGGCATGGGCCTCGACCAAATCCTGCGTCCTGTTTCGTACACGTAGGCTAACGGAGTTTCGCAGCAGACGGTTGGTGTTCTCGGCCTGATTGATGAATTCTGATCCGGTTTGGTAGTTAACGCTGTTGGTCAAGTCGATTGCGATGCCAAGTGGCCGGACCGGAGTCTCGAATCCGATCCGGTGCGTGACGGCCCAGCTCAGCGCATCCGCGTTGACACGGCTGCGCACCTGGCGCAGCTGTGCATCGACCGTCCGCGTAGTGACGATGTCGTTTTGGGTGAGCCTGAGCGTGAATCCCGTATTGAAACCGACAAAAGAGAACTGATCGTAGAAATGGAAAGCGCCGTTGACAGAATGGGTGGCTTCCGGCCGAAGGTCTGGATTGCCCACATAGATGCGCACCGGATTGGAGTTATCTTCGAAAGGCTGCAGCTCGGTAACAGATGGGGTTCGCATGCGACTGCGATAGCTAAGGGTGATACGTCGAGAATCACTCAGCGAGTGCCTGTACCGTACCCATGGCAATAGATGCAGGTATGAGCCGGAGACATCCTCGCTCCGGCCCATAATCGTCCCAGTTATACTTGACTGTTGCAGCGTAAGGCCGCTAGTTATCCAGACCTCCTCCTTCGGGTTGTAGCTCATCTCGACTCCGGTGGATAGGCTACGCTCCGACTGGTCAAAATGGTCACTGAGGTGGTCATTGCGGACCCAGCCGCTATCAACCTGATCTTCGAAAAGCTTCTCCCGGCTACGACCAGCGGTGGAGTGGCTGCCGAAGGCTTCAAGCGTCAGCCCTCCGCGTAAGGGGTGCGTGTACGCCAGACGCTGCGAATGCCCGAGCTGGTTGCTTAACTCCTCCTGCCGCTGGATCAACTCCTCGTCGGTTTGAAGATCTCCCAACGACTGCAGGCTGGTCAACGAGTTGAGCTGTCCAAGCGCATCCGCACGTCGTGCGTTGGCACGCCCTTGAACCACTAGGCTGGGACCATCCTCACTTAGGCGTTTGCGCCATACCAGTGACAGATTGCCGTCCAGGTTGTCTGTGTCTTCACCGAAGTCGGACACAATACCTAGACGGGCGGCGGTGGCGGGATCTGTAGTGTTTTCCAAAGAGCTGCGTGCAAGTGAAGATGTGCCAGCAGACAGATTACCGCGTATCCGCATGTCATGGCCTGTGCCGAAGTTCAGCTTAGCATACAGGTTGGCCGTGTGCCGGAGATTCTCATTTTTCTGGTTGCTCGTCAGGTTGGACAGCGCCGTAATGCCTGAACCTAGCACCTGTTGCTGGTAAGACGTGCGGTCCTGCGAGGCATCGTAGTGGCTCGCGAAATAGCTGGTGCTGATGTTGCTCTTGGACGCCAGATCATAGCTCACATTCAGGCCTGCATTCAGCGACTGAGCAAAGCCACCTCCGGTGCCTCCTGGGGCGAAGTTGCGAAAAAAGCCGCTACCCATGGAAGTCAATGCACCGCTACCGACCAAAGAAAACAGCTGTCCTGCACCAAACCCCTGGCGGTTGATGTTGTTGGCACTCGAAAGGAGCGATACCTGGGACTTGGGCGAGAACCGGAAAAGGTTGCCATTAACATCATAGCGCCCTTGGTGGGTGTTTTCGCCGCCCAGCCCACCAGAAATGTTGCCGAAATAGCCGCTCTTTGCGTCCTCTGTCAACTCCAGATCGATAGTCTTTTCCTCGTTGCCGTCTGGCACGCCCGTAAGCTCCGCCTTATCTGACTCCTTGTCGTACACCTTGACTTTATCTACGGACTCAGCTGGTAAGTTCTTGGTCGCGATCGTCGGATCGCTGCCAAAAAACTCCTTCCCATCGACCAGGACATTCTGGACTACTTCTCCATGTGCTTTGATGGAGCCGTCCTGGTTCACTTCTATGCCAGGAAGCCGCCGCAGAAGATCTTCCGCCACCTCATTGGGCCGAGCGCCGAACGCCTTGGCGTTATAGGTGATCGTGTCCCGCCCGACCGAGATAGGAACGCGGTCGGCACTAATGACAAACTCGTCGAGTGCGACGGTCTGTTCTTTCATCGTCAGCTTCCCGACGTCCACGTCACCATCGACCACCTCGAAGTCATGATACAACGTCTGAAAACCAACGTAGGTGATCTGCAGGATATACGATCCTGCATCCAGGCGCCTCATTGTGAATGTTCCGTCGCGGCGCGTGGTGCTGAATTTGTAGAGCGTGGAATCCGAACTGGTGAGGGCCACCACCGTCGCGCTGGGCAATGAGGTTCCAGACGAATCAAAGACAACCCCCGACACGTCATGCCTCTCCGACTGTGCGGTCGCAACAGAAGGAAGCAAGAGCACGATGGCAGCGGCTGTAAGCAGACAGCGAAACCCGTTACGCATAAGAATCAGGTAAGGTGGTTCAGAAATCAAAACCCTGGTTGCGGTAGCTCCGAATGGAATCCTTCATCTCTTTCGCCTTCTCTTCAGCGATCCGTGCAAACTCTTCTGCCGACACCTCGTCGCCGTTGGTCGGGCGCACGACCTCTGGCGTGGACTCCAGGTCGATGGACGTAGCGGTATACGTGATCCGGTCCTCATCTAGGTTCAGCACCAGAATGAGACCTGGCAGTCCGCCATATAGCTCAGGGCCAGCGGGCACGGGAATCTCCGGTGTGAACCACGCCTCGATGGCCACCGTGTCTCGAGTGGCCGTGGCCTTTAAGATGCGGTGGCCAAGAAATGACCGCTCGCCGCCAGACAGCTTCCAGGCAAGGGGCTCAACATCTTCTGTAACCAGAAAGCTCTTGTTGAGGATCGAGCGCTCCTCGACATAGGTGCCTTCCTCAAAGTTCACGTAGGTGCCTGTTGCGGGCATATCAGCGAAGTTCATCGTGGTGCTTATCGCCATCTCCATAGAGGCACTGGCTATGGCCATTATCTGTTCGGGATCGATGGACTCCATAAGCCGCTCGATGTTGAAGCTGGACTTTATGCTGTCGAGGTAGGCCTGATCTTGCCTCATGACGGAGGCCTCCTCGTCGAAGTTCAGGATGTGGCGCATGGCTTGTCCTGAGGGAAACTGAGCGTAAAGCTCTTCGATGCCCTCTACCTCTTTCATCGCCTCGGGGATCTCAAACTGGGAGGCGGTGCGCTGTTCATACAGTACGGTGCCGGCTTGCGCGGCAGCTCGTGCAGGAATAAGGAGAGTGAGCGCAAGTGTTAGCGCAAAAAGCGGTGAGCGGTTCATCGGCGTGCGTAGCAGGTGATTCCAAGCGCCAGAGAGCTGACCGGCGTGCGCTAATTAGACGAGGCGTGGCTCCACATAGTTGCACCCTCCCTGAATCTCGCGCCTCCTACAGAGGCTGCTTGGCTACTGGCGGATGATTACGGTCTTTACATTGCCTCGGACTCGCGTCTTCTGGTGTTCCTCGCGCTTGTCAGCTACGATCTTGTCAAACTCCTCTTTGGACACGCTGCGGCCCTTGGACGGCTTCTCGATGATGGGTGCTACCTCCAAGTCAATTTCCACGGCCGTGTATACGTCTCGGTCGTCATCAACGCGGAGTACCAGGATAAGCCCTGGCAGCCCGCCGAACAAGTCCGGGCCCGCCGGTACAGGGATTTCAGGCGCAAACCAAGCTTCGATACTCAGCGTGTCCATCGTGGCAGTGGCCTTCAGGACCTGGTATCCAAGAATGGTTCGTTCATCGCCGGGCAGCTTCCAGGACAGCGTACCCCGGTCTCCCGATACCAGAAACGTGCGCCCAAGAAAATCGTGCGTCTGGGTAAACGTATCGCTGTTAAGATCCACATGTGTGGCCGCCGCGTGACTAGTTGTATTCGACCCAGTCATCAGCCTCATTCCCATCCCCACTCTCATCGTCATGTCCAGTTCGGTGATCTCAATTTCGTGCCCCTCTCCCGCCTGAACGCTTCCGTCGTCTTCCTCCTCCGTCATGAGGGAACTGCTGCCGTTAAACATGAGAAGGTTGCGTGTGGTAATCGCCTTGGGCATCTCGTCGATGGCCTTGGCGATGGCGTCGCCCATTCGGCCGCTATTTCTGGACACTAAGTCCGCCTTAAAGCCCTCAGGAATCTTTATGTCAAGCGCCACGGTGCGCTCATAGGTCACCGTACCGTGCTGGGCATGGACAGTGGTGGCAAAAAGCAGGACGACAAGTAGGGTGGCAGCGACTGGTGCGAGTAGTCTATTGATAGTCATGGCAGGCGGTAAAGGACTGTCTGGCAGGTGAACGGTGGTGTGCCGCAGCAGGAGGGGCAGCTCGTAACGCTTTTTGAGCGCCCCCGATTCGGAACTAGCAAACGTTTCCAATCTACAAATATTGCAGGCAACGGGCGCGGAATTCCGTGAATGCTCGATTCCGTACACGCTCAGAGCGCGTACATACGGGTCTAAATCCAGAATCCATTTGCGAATGGCCGTCCCCTTTGTACCTGCTCAGCACAACGTGAGCCGTTGAATGGACTCCACATAGTATCTAGGCCTGCCCTTTACCCATATCGCGACCTAGTCTGACGACTTCGATGGCGCCAAAGGGCCCCCCGCCGCTATCAAGGAGGTCTTCGGCGGCTTCGTGCAGGTGCAGCGCTGCTGTTGGCACAAGCGGGAAAACGTCGTGGCCCACATGAGCAAAGAAGATAAGCTCGTATATCGGGCGCGCCTGCAGAAAGCCTATCACATTCCAGACTACAGAGACGCTAAGGCGGAGCTCCTATCGATCAAGGACGACCTGGAAGCCTCCAACCAACTCAAGGCCATGAAGAGTCTGGAGGAAGGCATGGAGGACACGCTCACGATCCAAAGGCTCGCAATAGCCAAAGAGTTCGGCCAAAGCCTGCGCACCACCAACTGTATTGAGAATCTCAATAGTACCCTCGGCAGATTGACGCGCAATGTTTGCAGTTGGAACAACTCGGCACAGGTCCACCGCTGGATGGCGCTGACGCTCATGTATGCAGAACCCACACTGCAAACCATCCCCAATCACCAACACCTGCTCAAGCTCCGAAAGGCGCTTATGAAGGTCAGGGCCCGACTGCCAAACCCCAAAATCCCCTTCTCCCCCCAGCGGGTGCCTTGGACCTATCTTCAGGCCCAGCAATAGTGCTCAGTTCGCGGCGATGAGTGATCATGCGGAGCTCCCTTGCTGACTTTTTGCACTTCGCCGCCCGTAAGGTTTCGACTTGCCGTCACTCAATGTGCGTTCAGACTTGCATTAGAGGTATCCTCTGCTTACGATGCCAGTGCTGCTCCGTGGTGGCGTGCCTCTGGCTCGTGCGTCGATGCGCGACAGGGTCAAGAAAGTATGCTGCTCCCATGGCCATAGTCGCAACCAAGCCCTTCTCGATACGCTGCCGGCAGTATTTCGTACCCAAAGCAAATGGTGGATAGTCGCTCTAATCCGCGCCACATGATCTGAAAGCCGGGCGGTCCATCGCGGGTTCGATTCTGATAGCCGCCCATTACTGCTACTAGCAGAAGCGCCGCTTCCAGGGTGCGGGGTACCGGCAGCTTCACGTTCTTAGCATAAAAGGAGAGAGCAATCAACTGCATCGGGGAGAATATCAGCTCGGCGTCTAATCCAGGGACGGCACGCCCCAGTAAGGTGAGCATCATGACATAGCAGGCGATCACGCAGTACACCGCCAACCCACGTTCCAGGCGCGCTGCCGAACGCATCGCCATGCGTTCCACCTTACAGCCACTCTTGAGCACACGGAAAAAGTCTTCAACACGCCATCGCCGGGTATAATAAGTCAGGATCTGCACCGCTTCTTCTGCGCTGTGCACCGCCATACTGGTCAGCAGATACCATTGCACCGCCTTCTCTCCCTTCGGGGGCGCGATCTCCCGGACATGCACGCCGTACATCGTTACGGATCCCACTTGCTGCTGCGTGGCGGGCAGCTGTACGCAATGGTAGCGTATTTCGGCTTGAGCAATACGGTGACTGCGCCCGCGGCGCACCTTCTTCCTGGAAGACTTCGGACGCGCCGTGACGCGTTGGATCTCTATCCGCACCTTCGCAGCGGCAGGACCGCTGCGAAGCGTCGCAAACAGCTTTTTATTCTTCGCCAGTCTCCGGTCATGACGGGCGCGGACCAGGAGTTCCACGCGATCCTGTGCCCGCTGGGCGGCAAATAGCGCAAAGTTATCCGCCTCCCGGTCCATCACGCAGATGAGGCGACACTGCTTGGGAATCTCCTCTGCTGCTTCGCAGATGTCCAGAAATCCGTCTAACCACTGCTGCGATCGAGGTTTGAGCGGTCCCGTATCTGGATCCCGATAACTACAACGTAATATCCCCAGGGGCAGGCCATCGGTAGTAGTAACCAGCGTGGCATGAAGGGGCATCCCACGGGATTTTGCTTTCGTCTGGTTGGTACCTATGACCTGCAAGTCTTCACAGGCGGGTCGCGTGCTGAAATTCAGCTTGGTGGTATCCTGTATGCAGAGTACCGCCTTCTGACTCCGTATCCGCTCAATCGTACGTTTGCGATGCGGCGCCAGCATGTTTTCGGGCGTTACGTCGGTCTGCTTGCTGCTCAGAAGCCGGTAATGGGCCTTCACCGCCGCCCTATCATGGCTTATATGGGAGCATATAGGCTTTCCTATCACATCGGCCAACAACGATGCGCTCTTCACCAGCCGCGTGGACAGCCGCCGGTCTCCCAGCGGAGCATCTCCGAACTCTGCCTCAACCCAGTCGTCCATGCCTTCGTGCGGTTGCCTGACCGGACGCAGCGCCACCTCGGGTACGCCCAAGTACGAGCGCCACCGGCGGTCCACTTCGTACATGAACAAGGCCTTCGGCGCTTCTTCTTTGGAATGTGCGTGGCGCTTGCCCCCAGCAGTATAGCCGATGGACAGAAAATTGGCCGCCTTGAAGCAGGTACCTTTCCATGGAGGTTCCACATACGTTTCTATCAACCAGGGGTGGTATCCATAAAGCGCATAACAGTCGTCAGATAACTGCTTCAACACCCTGCCGAGTACGTGACTGGCCAGGTATTTGCAAGTGCCGCGTATCAGAAAGCGGCTCAAACAGAAGATGCGGTGGAGGTGCGCTTGGCGTTGGGCATCGCTCCATGCCATGAAGTGTTCCCTTGCGGCCAAGCGCAAGGCCGGGGCGGAAAAACCTACCGCGCCCAGATATCCATGTGCGCTCACTACCAGGTACCGCAGCTGGGCACCAACAAGGGTGGTTGTACCACGAGGATGCTCATGGTGCAGCAGGGTATTCCACACCGCACGCTGTGCTGCGGTCCGAACTCTTACCACTGCAAGACCTTCCACCTCACCCAAAGTCGCTGGCATCGCCACCGGTGGAGCAACCGCCTCGTCCAACAGGCGGGGCGACGCCTGCGCAGCATGATTGTTGAGCGGTGCTGGCAGCGTGATCTCACCCCGTGCCTCCAGCTTCAAGAGGGCTTTCGCGCAGGTAGCTACCTGTGCCCTGCCTTTGGCATCTACAAATCCAAAGTCCTCACATACACGGCGCGCAATCGCGGCGCGATTGGGAAGGCTCTCGTCAGAGAGTATCTTCTTCAAGCGAATGCGCCCCTGGGGAGCACTGAGAGTCCGCAAAATCTGATTCTGCTCGAACATGCTGCTATGGTAAGCAGCACGACTCAAAAAGTCAAGTGATCCCTATGGGCTGGGGGCAGACCTGAACACTATTGCTGGGCCTGAAGAGAGGTCCAATGCACCCGCAGAGTCGTCAGACTAGGTCGCGATATGGGTAGAGGGCAGGGCAAGGCAGAAATGCATCAGGGGGAACTCAAATCAGCTTGCACGCTGGCTTTGTCCTCGACCGCGCGTCCCAAGACGCACTACCGGGATCAGCCGGTTCAGCGACCCGAGCCAACGGTGCAAGAGGACACCATCCGTCCCCACAACCGGGTCATGCTGCAGGTTCAACTGTTAGTGTATCAACTCTTGCATGTTAGTCGGGATATGTTGCACGAGGGCTTTGCGGACACCGCAGAAGAGGAGGACCTGCACGCCGATGGTGATAGTACGCACAAGCCCGATGGAACTATCACAGCTAAGGAGGCCTTGGACACCGATGTTTGTTGTACGCAGGAGTCCCATGCGGGCACTTCAGATAAGGAGAATCTGCACGCTGATAGCGGTAGCACGCAAAAGCCCGATGGATTTACCACGGATAAGGAAGCTCTAAGCACCGATGTTTGTTGCGCGCAGGAAGGCCACGCGGGTACCCTAGATGAGGAGAACCGGCACGCCGATAGCGGTTGCGTGCCAAAGAGACCGGGGACTCGCATGCATTTGTCAACCTTCCAGCGAAACGTTTTGAAGGTAGGCGCGCGCTTTGCTCGACATGCGCGCACGATCGTCACCTATATCGCAAACAGCGCCATTGCCGCTTGGGAGCGCTTTTGGACAGTACTCAGTCGACTCAAGTGGATAACGATTCACCTACCGTCTTAAGCACGCAGGCGTAACCCCTGCTGTCAGGTACGGCGGGCGTTTAATCTTAAAATGTGTGGGCCAGCAGGTCCGGCAGCGGTCTACCCGCACGTTACACAACGCCCCAAAACTGCGCCCTTTTTGCTGCCTTCGTACACCCATCAGGCGTATTGTGGGCGATTTTGGCGTCTCCCCAAAGGGTGTTGATGCCTCTACACGACCCCTACGGCCCCGCACCCACGGATAAGCTGTTCTTTGTGCAAATTGGATCTGTGGTGAATAAGATGGGTTGGAAGATGACCCGGCGAGGCGCTCGTCAGGCAAGGTAAGTGACCTGGGAGGACAAGACTGCGATGAGTGGAACGGAGGTGCAGCGAGTGGCAGACCTCTCTGTTTCGTTTCCGTTGGGTGTCGCGTGGGCTGCCCTCAGGGCTGTTCGCAGGCCATCGTGGTTGATTAGACGAACCTGGAACGGAGCGTGGCGAACGGGCTTACGGGTCAGCGTGGTCGGCATTGAGAACGGTCCAACTACTCGTGATCTCGGGTTCACGGAACCAGCACTACGGGTCACCGTGTCGAACACGGGCAAGAGAGCCGTAAGGGTAACGGATCTCCGGTTGATGTTCTCTGGGCCATTCGGGCTACCCGTTCTTCCTGAGGCCCCGAGTGGTCGTTCACATCCCAAGTTGCCCGTTCGGATTCCAACGGCGGAGGAGCTAGGGTCGTATTTTCCTGCTGAAGCCACATCCAGGAGTCTGAACGCCCTCTTCATGCCGTCCCTCTGGACAGGGCACCGCGTCGTCGTCTACGTGAGGTGTCGCCTTAGTTCCGGCGTGGTCTGTGTGACTCGACTTGTCCGTTTCCCGACGGACCGAGCAACTCACTGGCCATCGCCGCCAGCTCTCTAGCTTCGATCTTTGCGTCACTTCACACGGACCGAACTCCGACGGATCTCGCATCGCTCGGTAGTCCTTGCTGGCGGCCGCGCTGGAAAATGCCCTGGCGCTACCGCTACGGACGGCCCGCAGCCTACCTGATGTCGGTCGATCTGGCTCCACGTTGGAGGCTGACATGGTTATAGACCTCACGATTGAGCCGGACATCTTCGTCGATCAGCTATCCCAAGAAACTGTCTCGGGCGGTCTCACAGTCGTGGATGCGGTCGAGAAACTCCTCGGCGAGCAGATGGAAGCCTCTATCCAGCAGTCGCTCGGTGACCATCTCGTCAAGGCCCCTCGCTCAACGGTACATCCGGGTTACTACTTGAACAGATTCGAGAACCTCACCACCCTCGGTCGGGAGGGTTATTCCACTTGGTATCCAGAGGTACGGTTCGCCACGCGTAAGGGGGACAGTTTCCAGATCGCCGGCGTGGACGCATGCGGATTTGATCTGGGCCACATAGTGTATGGCGGCGGCGTCAAGCGCCGTCATGTCTACACGCAGAAGACGCTAAAGACCCAAGTGAATCATGTCATCCGTCTCAACCACGTACGGATCCCTCGTCACTTGTTCAGAAAGGTGATCCGCAGCGTGAGCCGGTCCAGAGCGCTTGACCAGCCATACATTGCGAATCTCACGGTTGGATGTAGACGGTTCGTTGATGATCGAATCGAAGGGTTTCGAACCGTGGCCTTCGATCATGTTGTTACCGGCCAACGCAAGTTCTGTCGCTGTCATGCTGACGCCCACGCTGGTATGGTGTCGGACGCAAGGAGTAGGGCGCCTTCTTTTGTTGCGGATTCATGGCCTCACCACGTGATCAGCCTGCTAGAGCGTGCGGTCTACACGGACAGTCTCTGCCACTTCTGTGTGTCCAAGCAACATGGCGGGGATGCTCATCTGGAATGGTACGGGAGCCAAGTCCGAGAACACTATGGCCCTTATGTGGACTTCCTTGTACGGGGCAAGGACATGGACGTCACTACCGCCAAATCGGAGGCGAGGCGCCGGTTGTCGATCAGTCGATGGGTTCGTGAAGACGAACTGTATCGCCTGGTAGGAAAGCTCTTCCCGACTAGGATCATTCGGCGCGAGGCATCTCCTCCTTGGCTTGGGAGGCAGAGGCTAGACGTGTTTTTGCCGGAGCTAGGGTTAGCCATCGAACATCAGGGTGAGCAGCATTATCGGCCGATTGCCGCCTTTGGTGGCGACAAGGGCTTCGAGAGAACGCGAGAGCGTGATGAGCGAAAACGGGCGCTTTGCAACGATAATGGCGTAGCCGTTGTCGATATCCGATTCGACCAGCCGTTAACGCTTCCTAGTTTGCGACATCGGCTGCGACGGTGGCGTCGGGAATAGGCCGAGGCCACCGTCGTCGATCCCCTTTGGGACCTCCAGGGGTGGCCGCTTACTCAAGACAGCCAACATGGAGGATCTCATCTAGCGGCTCGGACCGGAATCGCGGTCCGGCCCGCGCGGCGGCGGTATCACCAGCCGCGGCCGCGCGGTCTCACGACGCCGGACGTCCCGAAATACTCGGTCAAGCGCGTCACTTGCTCGTCGAGCCGCTGCCTCAAGGTGTCGTTCTCCTCGGTCTGCCGCTCGACTTGCCGCCGCAAGGCTTCGACCTGTTCGGAGTGCCGCCGCCGTTCCGTCTCGTACTGCGCGGACAACCTCTTCAAGGCTTCCGTCAACTGCCGTTCCAACTCGTTCATACAGCTTCCCTCACGGGATTGCACATTTTCCAGTTGGTGTTCAGTGAGTAGCTGTCGAGGTGGGGCCGTAATGTAGGTAACTTTTGACAATAGGTTGCGCTGTTCCTCGAGTGTGTCGGTCCAAAGGAGACCATGCACGCTCAAATTGGACCCATGGCGTGCTTATACGCGGATTTCCCAGCATCTGGAGGCCCGTGGAGCGACTTTCTGAGCACAATTACCCGCAGGTATCCGCTTATCGCGCGCGTAAGCGGCGATCTTGGCACGGGGCAGCGCCCGAGAAGGTCCCGACAGCTGCCAAATTTGCGTTAGGCCAGCCTCAGCAGCGCGCTATTGCGCTGGCAGCCCCCGACGCGTGTTGGCTGGACCGCCCCGAGTCCGTAGGCTGAGCCGAAACCCCACTACCCCATGGGCACCGGGAGGTGCGCAGCACCTTGGTCAGCTCCGCCATGTTCTTCCGGCCTATCGGCGTCAACCTCGACTCGTACTGCATGAATATCGCCCCGAACCAGCGCTGGCGCATACCCGAGGATCGCCAGCGCTTCACGTTCCGGGAACGGTTCGTAATAACGCTGTTGAGATTCTCGATGATGTTCGTGGTCTTCAGATGGTCGCGCACAGCCTGCTTTCGCACCCCCAAACGGTGAAGCGTCAGCGTATCCTCCAAGCCCTCCTCCAGACTCCGTGCGGCCTTCGGACACCACGACTGCAGCTCTACATGCACCGACACAAGCGCCGCCCGCGCTTCCGCGTACGTGGGTAGCTCCCAGGCTGCCTGAAGCCGACGTTGGATACGCGTGGCCTCTTGCTCGTCCTTGATGTAACTCGTCACATTGGTACGCTTGTGCCACTGGCACCGCTGAAATGCGGCCGCAGACCCAAACACCTCAGAAACCCCTTTCCGAAGCCCCTTACTGCCGTCCACTTGTACCAACAGCGTGTCGGTATGAGTAAAACCCCGACGCAACAGGTCCTGCAATAGCGATACCAACTGCGCTCCGTTCTCGGTACGACTCTCTGTGAAACCCAGTACGATCTTCTCGCCCTCGGTCGTGATGCCCATAGCGACGATCATCTGCATACCGGCCAGGTACTTGCTGTCCAGCAAAAGCACCGCAAAGGTCTGATTATCGAACCGGCGCGTCTCAAATTCCTCCAACAGCGCCGCCGTGTGCGCAACGAACACGTTGCCTACGCTGCTGGCACTCAACCCCATACTATCCATAAAGATTTGTGCCGCCTGCCGGTAGTTGCGCCGCGACAGTCCACACAGCAACCCTCGGACCACTTTTTCCTTGTCAACAAGCCCACGCTGGCTCATAAGACGGTATATCTTCAGGGGATACTCCTAGTTGGTAAGCCTCGCGGTAGGGACCCGGGTTTCCCCGGGCCCCCCGCACAGATCTGGACGGGCGCGTTAACGCATCCGGCTCCTCCCTTGGGTCGCACCGGCGTGCATGGCGACATATCGTTGATTAGGCCAGGGGTGTTTGATCTTGAGCGCAGGCCAGCACCATGTAATCATGGTCTCCAGCTTACTCCATGTCATGCGATTCTTCTGCGAACGTCTGCGGATTATTTTCATCCATTCACGCTTCAGGCGGGTAAAGAATCTTTGTAGGAACACAAAGCTGGTGGGAACAGCATAGTAGTTCAGCCATCCCCGAAGTACGGGCCCCAGCCACTGGGCTGTAGCGTGTAACGGTGCATGCATCCTACGGCGAAGCTCCTGACGCAGGCTTTTCAGCTTTCGTGCCATTCGCTTCCCCACCGGTTTCCGTCCCAATCCGAAACGACCGCGGCGGTCCCTACGGCAATAATGCGTAAAACCCAGAAAGTCAAACGTCTCGGGACGATCCTCACCTCGGCTGCGGCGATTCACCGCCGCAAACCGCCCAAATTCCAACAAGCGGGTCTTCTTCGGATGCAGGGATAAGCCAAATTTGCCCATCCGCTGCCCTAGATCCCTTAGAAAACGCTGCGCGTCATGCTTCCGCTGGAAGCCCACCACAAAGTCGTCCGCATAACGGACAAGGCAGGTTTCCCCCCTGTATCTTGTACGTGACGCTTTTGGTGTGCATCCTGAAGGTGATCACTGAGGTGGAGATCTTAGCAACCGAGGTTGCCTGATGATGTCCTGGGCTTGGCCAGCCCAGCCTTTCGATCACTGAATGCGGTGCACTTCGCTGAGCGTCGCATCACGGCGAGTCAACTCTCTGGGAGTACCAATTGCCCCTTGCTGTCTTGAATGCCTGGGGGGGAGGTGTACCCCAGAGAGTGCTGTGATACACCTCCCGAAGGAAGTCTGTGCCTTTGAGCGCCGATACAGGGACTGATGGAACGTCGCAGCGACTCGCCACCGTCATTTTCCGTCAACCAGACGCACACATCCCATGGCTACTCATCCTCAACCGACCTTTTTCGTGGGCATTGACTGGGGCTCGACGTCCCATCAGGCCTGTATTCTCGCATCTGACGGCACGGTCCTCGGTGAAAAGGCTTTCCCTCACTCTGGCGATGGGCTTTGCCAGCTCATTGACTGGATCCTCAGCTGCGTGTCTGTTGCGGCACGCTTTATTGCGGTCGCCATCGAGGTTCCGCACGGCCCGGTCGTCGATAGCTTGCATGATCGCGGATTTCAGGTCTTTTCCATCAATCCAAAGCAATTGGACCGCTTCCGGGATCGTTTTTCCCCTGCGGGCGCCAAGGATGATCGCCGCGACGCTCGTGTATTGGCCAGCGCCATTCGTACGGATCCCGAGTGTCTGCGGCGGACCGCCCCACTCGATGACACAGTTATTGAGCTTCGCGATTGCTCGCACAGGGCCGAGGACCTCAAAAAGGAGCGTACCAGGCTGACCAACCAGATCCGTCAGCAGCTCTGGCGCTATTACCCGCAGTTCCTTGAACTCAAAGTAGATCTTTCTGCCGCCTGGGTCTTGGAGCTCTGGGATCGTGCGCCCACGCCTAAGCGGGCCCGCCGCATAAGGGTGTCCACCGTGGCTAATCTTCTCAAAAAGCACCGCATCCGACGCTTCACAGCAAAGCAGGTTATCGACATCCTTCGGTCCAAACCTCTTACCGTACCTGAGGGAGTTACGGCGTCTGCAACCTCCTATATCGGTTCACTCGTACGGAGGGTCGACCTGATTAGAAAGGAGTTGACCGCGGTAGAGAGGATGATTGAAGCCATACTTGATTCACTCAAGGCCTGTGCCGAGCCCGCCGATGACGAGTCCACGCCGGAAAAGCCCGATACTTTGCCGGATGCTACCATTCTCGCCTCGCTGCCGGGCGTTGGTCCCGTAGTCCTTGCCACCCTGCTTTCCGAAGCGTCTGGTGCACTGCAAGCTCGGGATTATCGAGCTCTCCGCTGCTTATGCGGCGTTGCGCCGGTTACCCGACGATCCGGAAAGAAGCGATACGTCGTCCGTCGGCGGGCTTGTCACAACCGCCTGGTAAACGCAGTCTACCATTGGAGTAGAGTGGCCGCTCAGCGGGATCCCGTAAGCAAAGCAAGGTACAGAGCCTTGCGCGCCCGCGGCCATTCACACGGCCGAGCACTGCGCACCGTAGGAGACCGATTACTGCTTGTTGCGTGTGCCATGCTGCGAAATGCCACCGTCTTTGATCCAGACCGGGTAGCGGCAGCTCACGCAAACGGATGACGCGGAAAAGGAGCCTGCACGTGGCATTCTCATATGTAGAAGATATGTCTATCATGTAATACCGTAATCAACATAACGTTTTGATACGCTACCGCGATCTGTAAGCGGAGGCCTTGTTGCTCAGTGTTCCGATGTAGCGGTCCTGTTGGATCTTCACTTGTAGCAGCTAAATGGCGTGGGTCTGCATCGGTATCTCTTGGCCGAGCACCATGCATGGCGCTGCCGATGTCCTGGAGCACGCCTTTACGTCCAGCTTGAAAGCGTGGCCAGGTAGGACACAAGCGCACGACCGCTTAGCACCTTGTAGCTGCCCGCTGTACGCTGGGTGCCCACTTTCTCTGCCATTGCCCGCAAGCGCTCTGCTGTGTGAATGATTCTGATAGGTGAGGACAGCTTGGGCATACCGCGAACCGTGTCGCAGCAAAGCCTAGGCGGTTTGCCTATGTCGGTAGGTGGACCGCCATTAGTTGGAAGAGGGCTAGAAGGGGATTCTGGGGCTTCGTAGTCGGGTCCTGGCATCCAAAAGCGCCTTTTGGAGCGTGGGTAGGTGTTGGTGGTTGGGGATAATCTTCAGTTTGGGTTCTGGAAACATGAGTGCCAGCGTCATCCAGCGGTGGACCGGTGCCGAGTTTTCCAACTGCAGACATTGCGCGTCAATCTGCCGACCCGTCACTCGCTACGTCTCCCTATACACCCTTCTCCATATGACATTGACCGCTTCCACCAAGCAGCGAGCATCCAGCCCGTGTGCCCAGATCAAGACCCCGGTCACGGATGACCCGATTGGCCTCTGAGCCCCACTTTTTCCCTGAAATGGCCTTGCTTAAATGGTAGGAAGTCCCCCCCCCCCCGGTTTGGATCCGGGTGCAGAACAAGAAGACACGTCGCTACGAAGAGCACTGCTATCGCTGGATGTCCGATCTGCCGATTCGGAACACGAACGATGCCGTACACGGCACATGGGTGGAAAAGACCGTGCGCCTACGCCAAAAGCAGGGCACCTACAAGCGAACCTTATACACGACGCTTTTCACCAGCCTGACGGTAACGAAGCACAATGTGCAGGAGGTTGCTCGTTGTGGGCGGGCGCGCTGGAAAATCGAGAACGAGTGCTTCAACTGCCTCGCACGACACGAACAGAACTTCAAACACAACTTCGGGCATGGCGAAAATGGGCTGGCAAACCTGTTAGCCACCCTCAACCTGTTGGCATTTGCCCTGCATACGATGCTCGACCAAGTAAAAGGGTTGGGGAAGCAATGCCGAGCATCCTACCAGGTGTGCCGCGATTTCTTTGAGGCGTTGCGAGCACGTACGATACGCTACCCAATCCCCGACTGGCGAAGTCTCTGGGAAAGCATGTTGTTCCGTCGTCCTCCTCTGCTGGCGCCTTCCGCTGCGAGAGCCTGAAAGATTGTATGTCGTAAACAGGATAACCGGGAATTCCAGAGGCCTGGAAGGCCGTCGTATGTCTCTGGCGGATGGGTGGCGCCTCAAATGTAACTTCTCATTGCCCATTTCCGTCCACCAACCGCCTATCTCACAGCCCGCGTGCGCGTAGCCTACCGCAAAACAAGATCCATTCCCCAACCGAACGCCCCCAAATTAGAATCGCTGCTGCATGTCAGGGATGTGGTGCCTCACGAAAAATTCACTACTTTGGCAAACTTGGGCCACGGGGGGGGGATTCCACAAAACCGCAAGCGGCCCGCACCAGATGGTACGGGCCGCACCTCGAACCTTCTGACATGGCGGTCAGCCACGCAACGAAGGAGGTACTAGTAACCGGGGTTTTGCATGAGCTTGGAGTTTGCCTGCAGCTGAGAGTCAGGAATTGGGCCCACGTTGCGGTAAGGCATCGAGACGTCCTTGAACTGCCATGGATCATTGTACCGGGTCTGGCCACCATCGACGCCAGCAAAGCGGATTAGGTCCTGACGACGAACCTGCTCCCAGAATAGTTCACGACCACGTTCTGCAAGGATTTTATCAGCGTCAAGCTCCATGAAGGCATCTACGCTACTACGCATGCGAACCTGATTGACGAGCGCCAACGCCTCCGAGGAGCTCGGATCCATGCGCCAAAGCGCCTCGGCCTTCAATAAAAGCACATCGGCATACCGGTAAACGACAAAGTCGTTGCTCAAGCTACTGCCGATGCCATGCTCAAACTCGTACTTACCAATACGGGCGCCGCACTGACGGCAGGCGACAGCCTGAAGGTCGTTCATCGCCGGCGTGAACGTGAGAGGTGGTCCGTTCAGGTCAAAGTCTGAATAGATGCCCGTATCCATGATACGGTCGCCAGCCGACGTGTATTGGGGACCTACGAGGAAGTTGCCCACGCGATCATCCAACGTGCCCTGCACCCGCTCCAGACCTGCGTCGTCAGCGGTGGGATAGACTCCCCATACCTCACCCTGCGGGCCGGGATTCTGCATGGGATCGATAACCGACTCGTACACCTTCTGCGTGGCAGACCAGCCGTTCCATGGCTGGAACTGGAAGTTATACGTGTTCTGACTGCCATAGTGCAGCGTCATCTGGTGCAGATTGAACCCAGTAAGGAAGACCTTGTCAAAGGGTACGACAAAGATGTTCTCTGGCGAACCCTCGTTGGATGTGGCGAAGTTGTCGTGATAGTTCGTGGTAAGGCTGTAATTGCCCGAGTTGATGATGGCATCCAGATGGGTAATCGCATCACTCCAGCGGGGCGATCCAGTATATACCTCCGCATTCATATAGAGCTTGGCCAGTGTGTGGTGGGCCACCCACTGATTCATGCGGGCATACGTGGCACCCGGGTCATCGCTGAGCTTGCCAAGGTTGTTCTTAAGCTCAGACTCTACGAAGTCAAAGACCGCCTGGCGCCCCTGCTGAAAGTCAGACGATGGCTGTGACGGGGGTTCGGTATCGGTGAAGTCCGTCACAATCGGCACGTTGCCGAATCCATCCAGGAGCCAGTAATAGAAGTAGGCGCGCATCGCCACCAGCTCGGAAAGAAACGGATCCGCCGCCTCCTGTGTCGTGGCTCCGGCAGCAATGGCGCTCTGGAATTGGAATAGCAGCCGGTTGGCATTGTTGACACCATTGAAGTTGTCGCCCCAGAAGCCTCTGAACGTGCCATCATCAGGTGTCCACTGGTGGCTGTTAACACGATACCAAAAACCGCCCTCAGACCAGTCCTGCCCGCGGGCAGGAACGATGACCTCATCCGTGGTGGCCTCATTGAACTGCGCCAAAGCGCCGCCTCCGCCTACGGCACGCATCGCGCTGTACGCGTCGCCCAAGGCGGAAATGAACTGCTCATCCGTCTGAAAAAAGTTGTCTGCTGTAACCTGACTGTCGACAGGCTCGGAAAGATCCGTACAGGCAGCACCGAAGGCCAACAAAAGGCCAGCTGCGACAAGCGTACGGAAAGAGAAAAAGCTGCGTACTGACACGAGGGTGCCTCCTTGTTTGTTGGACATCATCTAAAAGTTCATGTTTACGCCAAAGCTGAACGAGCGCGTCGTAAACCACTCTATCCTGCGCTCAATCCCTGGCGCCAGTGAGCCGCCGCTCGAGCCTTGCTCAGACTGTCCCTGGTTGTAATCTACATAGCGCACCTGGGGGTTAAGACCACTGTACCCGGTGAAAGTAGCCAAGTTGTTTACCGCCAGATAGATGCGCAGCCGCCGCAATGGCCCCGCAGCCAGCGCCGACATCGGGACCGTGTATCCAATGCTCGCGTTGTTGATTCGCACATAGTCAGCGTTCTCGACGTAGTAGCTGGACCACCGCGGGTCGTCTTTGAGAGCCTTCAGGTCGAAGGCGTCCTTAAGGACGTTGTACGACGAAATTTGCTTGGGCGCTGTATAGAACAGGCTGAACATGTTCGCGAGCTGATGCCCAAATACGCCTTCAATAAAGAATCCGAAGTCAATGTCTCCAAAGCGCATGGAGTTCGTCCAGCCGATCTGGTAGTCGGGGAGGCCATTGCCCAGGATCTGCTCATCATCCGGGAACGTGAGTCCGCCATACTCGACCTCGGTCCCGTCCGGCTTGAGAAACAGCCACTCGCCATTGTCGCCGATACGCGAAAATTGTGGCCCCCACAGCTGACCGATAGGCTCGCCCTGTTTGATCCGGATCAGGTCCGGGTTGTTGAGTCCCGGCGATCCCGGGCTGGCCAGATACTGCACCTCATCGGTCAGATACTCGTTGAGCATCGTTTCGCCGTACATGGAACCCACCAGCCCTGTATTCCAGCTCAGACCGCCGCCAGTTCCGTCGAGGACGTCGAAGTCAAAGGAATACTCCAGACCGCTGGTGGAAAGCTCGCCCACGTTTGTCCATGTGGTGGGAAAAAGATTCGGCGGCACCGGCACGCCGACCTCAAAGAGCAGGTCGCTCGTGGTGGCATTGTACCAGTCCAAGCGTCCGCTGAACCGCTCGTCCGCTAGCGCAAAGTCGATCCCGATGTTGATTTCGGTCTTCTCTTCCCACTTGAGGTTGGGGTTCGCGTTGCTGACAGGCCCGAAGCTCTGGATGAAAGCGCCGTTAACAAAGAAGTTGCCAGCTGGCGCAAAGCGCTGCAGCGAAAGTCCGCTGCTGGGCGCATCCTGCCCTGTCTTGCCGATAGATGCCCTCAGGCGCAGGCTGTTCATACCCGGAATCTCTGCGAGCTCGGTGAACTCCAGACCAAGGCCCGCCGACCAGAATAAGCCCCACTTGTTGTCTACGCCGAAGCGGGATGAGCCTTCCTGGCGCACGCTGGCGTTGAAGAAGTACGCGCCGTCATAGTTCAGGTTGGCCCGCCCGAAGAAACCGATAAGGCGGTGCGTGCTCCTGAAACTTCCGACCGACGCTTCGCCCTGGCTGAAGTCCTGCGCAAAGGAGAAGTTGTTCCAGGTGACGTCATCGGCGATAAAGTCGCCGCCGCCAACATTGAAACCCTCATCAACGAAGTCGTTGAACGAATACCCGGCGATAGCCTCCAGTCCCATCGTGCCGTAGTCGCGGGAGAGGTGCAGCGTGGTTTCAAACAGCTCACTGCTGCTGTCAAGATAGAGCTGCTCCGCAAGCCCGGGTCCGCGTGACGCGGCCGTTGCACCACCGCGCACCTTGTGCTGACGGGAATAGAAGTTGCGATTGACCTGGTCTAGCGTCTGATAGGAATAACTCATCGCAAACGACAATCCCTCCAGGGCCGGGCTGAAACCGCCGAAGTTGTATTCGCCGCGAAACGAACCGCTATACTGTTTGCGTTCACCCAGGCGCTGACCCTCTTCGATGATGGCGACCGGGTTGAAGTAGTTAAACAGCGGCTGCTCAAAGTAACCGCCGGTGTTCTCAAACCCGCTTTCCCTAATCGGTGCCGTGGGATTCATGATACCGGCAAACTTGAAGGCGTCGGCAAACCCAAAATTCTGCTCCTTGGTCGTGCCAGCGAGCTGAATAGTGAATTCCAGGTTGTGACCGAGCGCCCACTGCGTCAGGTTGAGGCGTCCGCTGATTTCCTGGAAACCGGTATAGCGCTGAATGCCGTTGCGGTCACGGAAGTTGCCGCTGACGCGGTACACCGTGTTTTCGTTGCCTCCAGAAAGGGCCAGGTTGTGCACCATGTTGGATCCTTCCTGGGTGACCTCTTCAAACCACACCGTGTTGTGGCCCAGGTCCGGCGCATTCAACTCGGTGTCCAGGGAAAGCTGACGGTATTCGTCTCCTGTGAGGACCTCAAGCTTGTTTTCGATGCCTTCAAACGTGTAGTATGCGTGGTAATCCACGGACACGCCACGCCTGGCTTCTCCCTGCTTTGTGGTAACTAGGATCACGCCAGCCGAGCCGCGAGTGCCGTAGATGGCCGCAGCGGAGGCATCCTTTAGCACGTCGATGCTCTGAATGTCGTTGGTGTCGAGATTCTCCAGCGACGCGCCGACTACGCCATCAACCACCACCAGAGGCGACTGGTTAGCGCCGAAGGAGGAAATGCCGCGTAGCCGAACCTCAATGTTGTCGTTGGGGTTCCCGCTGCGCGTAGTGATCTGAAGCCCAGCCACTTTACCTTGAATCAGCTCGGCTGGGGAATTCACGTTGCCCGAGACGAAGTCCCCTTCGTCCAGGTTAGATACCGACCCGGTGATGGTCCGGCGTTCCTGCGAGCCGTACCCTGTTACGACAAGCTCCTCGCCGATGGAATACGTGGTTTCCTGCAGCATCATATCGATCTGAGTCTGCCCGCCGATGGGCATCTCAGCCAGTTCGTAGCCGATATAGGAAAAGACCAGCGTATCCTGGAGGGAGGGAACGGCCAGCGCATAATTACCCGATAGGTCGGTTGCCGTACCGATCGTCGTGCCCCGGACGAACACGTTCACTCCCGGCAGCGGCTCTGCGGTGACGGCGTCCCGGACGGTGCCAGTAACCTGCCCCTGCGCGAACGTGACCGCAGGTTGCAGCAGAAGAAGAACTGCCGCAAGCAAAAAGTGGTATTGTCTGCCCTTCATGCTCTTGAATTTATTTGTGTGTTGGCACTCAGCGAAAGACCGCCGCGTATGAGTAATACCGACGAAGCGGTTTCGAAACACAAGCTACGGTTAAGGAAATGCAATTTCAAGCCAAGTGCCGCCCGCCTTCCCAAACACCGTCATGCAAGTGCCTTGGCCCATCCCTGTGAAGAGGCAGACCTATCTGAGGGGAGGCAGGACGTCAGACTGCAGCGTGCACATCGCATTTACGAGCGATGCGGCTTGGCGGTACGAGCGCGTAGAAGGATCCAAGAGCACGGCCTGGAGTAGCTTGGCGCGGGATTCTTCGCAAAAGGCTTCTACCAGAAGGCGGTTGATACTGACCTGAAGCCTGAGAATCGCCTGCACGCATTCTGGAAGCGGCGGCATGGGGGTGGGGTGCAGACCATCCTGGTCCACCTTGGCTGGAACCTCAACGATCGCGTCATCAGGCAGTCCCGGGACCGCGCCTTCGTTGGGTACGTTGACGGCATCCAGCCTCTGCGGTCGCCCGCAACGCAGCCCTTCGATGATGGGAATGGCGAGCTCACCAGAAGGCGCTATCGCTTCTTCCGTATTTGCGCCGCGCGGCTTGCCATCGCCGAACAGCGGCCGATCCAGCGCAGCCTCATGCAAGTTGTAGATCCAAGGAGGTGTCTTGCCGGTTTCCCAAGGGTGGCCGTCCATCGGGTCGTAGTAGAACTGCAGCAGGCTGCTCCCAAGAAACTCCTGCGCCCAACCGATATACTCTCCAATATGGTTGGTGCCGGGCGACGGATACAGGCCGAACGTGCGAAACAGGATGCGGCTCAGGGCGATCTCATCCCATTCGCTCAAAGGGTCTGCTACGCGCTCCTTAGCGTGTAGCCGAGGGTACAGGTTCTCGCCCGACTTGCGATGGGTGATGGATTGAAACCATGTGATGTGGTTTAGCCCGCTCGCGCGGGCATCAATCTCATCCAGCGGGATCTGCAGCAGCCGACTAAGCTGCGTTTTGCCCGCGAAGACCCCGTGACAGAGTCCGACGGTGCGGATCCGGGATTGGGTAGAAAGCAGTTGACAGAGCTTGGTGAGCGGGTTGGTGTAGTTGAGCAGCCAAGCCTGCGGGCAATGCCGCTCCATAGCGCGCGCGATACGCAGTGAAGGCCCCATGTTGCGGAGCGCGTGAAACAATCCGCCTGGACCGCCATTCTCTCCGTAGATCTGGTTAAAACCGTACTGGCGCGGCAGGTGGAAATCCTGTGCCCAGTGGTGGTAACGACGGATCTCGATGGCCGTGACGACAAAGTCGGCCTCGCTGACTGCCTCATTGATGTCCGTGGTACACGTTACAATAGGCGTGCGGCCCAGCTTAACTGCAACACGCTTGGCATATGCCTGCATAGATGGCAACGGATCAGGGCTGATATCCATGAGTGCGACCTCCAGCTCCTGCCCGCAGATGGCGTCGCTGAGCAAGATGTCCCGGATGGTTGCAGGCCCGAACTGCTGGCTGCCAGCGCCTACTAGGGTTATTTTCATTAGGTGCGCTTCACGAATCGTCCGTAAAGGTAGGGACAAATGACCATCATCCTATGAAATGGCTCTGGCCCCTGATGCTGGCAGGCCTCCTGGTGGCCCCCGAGTGCGCGGTGTATCCCGCCGAGCAAGTGCCGCGTTACGAAAATGCCAGGACAGGTGGCAACTACATGGTCAACTTCTACCTTCCGCCGCCAGGCGGCAGTCAGCCGTGGTGGCCCGCATGGTCCCCAGATGGCCAGACGCTGGCGTTTTCCATGCATGGCTCCATCTGGCTTACCGAGCCTGGAAGTGGGTCCGCCCAGGAGGTGGCACGCGCTAAAGAATACCTGTCATCACCCGAGTTTGCACCAGCAGGCACACACCTCGCATTCACTGCGGACGACGGATACTCCATCAACGTGCGCCTTCTGGACCTGGTAACGGGTCAGATTACGCCCATCACAGATAACGCGCATGTGAATGTGGACCCGGCATTTTCGCCAGACGGGTCCCGACTGGCCTACGTCTCCACCAGCCCCAATGGGTACTTCAACGTGTTTGTCAGGAATCTGGCAGACGCGACAGAGGTACAGGTCACACATGATCATCGGTTCGGACGCAGCCGCCTGTACTTCGGGGACTATGATCTGCACATCCAACCGGCGTGGGAGCCGGATGGCGATACGCTGCTGATACTTTCAAATCGGGGTATCCCGCTCGGATCGGGAGGTTTCTGGCGTGTCCCGGCGCGCGAAGATGCGATGGCGGAGGCGGAGCTGGTCCACAAAGAAGAAACCCTGTACCGCGCGCGTGCGGACATCGCGTCCGACGGCACCCGCTTCATCTACAGCTCTCATCTTGGCGGCCAGTTTAATAACCTTTTCGTGCTTCCGGTGCGCGGAGGGGAGCCCTACAAGATGACCTTTGGCGAGTGGGACCATTTTCATCCGCGCTTTTCGCCAGACGGTCACCAGATCGTCTATATCTCCAACAAGGGCGGCCTGCCGCATCTGAGGTTGCTGCAGACTTTTGGCGGCCGCGACATTCCTGTGCCACTAGACACGTTGCACTGGATGGAAACTCCCGGCCACCTGGAGGTGACAACCTTAAGTGCGGCGACAGGAGAGCGACTTCCCACGCGCATCTATCTCTACGAGTGGCATGGTGGAGACCGTCGGTTCATTGCGCCGCGGGACGCCTATCATCGCCAAGGACGGCTGGGGGAGCACTTTTTTCACTCTAGGGGATCATTTGGCCTGACGCTGCCCGCAGGTGAGTGGGTAGTGGAGGCTATGCACGGATTTGAGCACATACCCGTGGCAGCTGCGATAAGTGTTGAGAGCGGTGACACCACACGCTTAGCGATGGCCCTGAACCAGATGGCCGACTTGGAGGCCGAAGACTGGTACAGCGGCAGCAACCATGTCCATATGAATTATGGCGGTAACCTCCACAACACGCCGGATAACCTGGTGTTTATGGCGCGCGCTGAGCACCTGCATGTTATTGGGGAGCTCGTAGCAAACAAGGACAACCGCATCCTCGACTACCAGTATTTCACCGGCGCGCCGGAAGAAGGCAGCGACTATGTGCTCTATTTTAACGAGGAGTACCGCCCGCCCTTTTACGGACATATCTCGCTGATCAACCTGACGGAGCATCTGATATCTCCCTTTACCACCGGCTACGAGGGAACGGCGATCGAGAGTTTGTACCCTTCCAACACGCAGATTTTCAGGCTGGCCAGAAAGCAGGGGGCACTCGGCGCATATGTGCATCCTTTCTGGGGCGATGAAGATCCGTTGGAATCGAATCTTGGGGTGGCGAAGGCGTTTCCGGTCGATCTGGCGCTGGGAACGCTGGATTACCATGAGCTGGTGTCAGGAGCAGGCTGGGCGGCCTACGACGTGTGGCACCACGCGCTCAGCAATGGTTTTCGCTTAACAGCTGTAGGAGGCGAGGATGCCATCAGCAACCTGCATCGCACGGCCATCATCGGCCAGATGCGTGCTTATGCGCATATGCCGGAAGGGTTGAGCTGGGACGGCTGGATCCAAGCCATCAGACAGGGATCCATGTTTGTCACCAATGGCCCGCTGCTTGCGCTGTCGGTGAACGATGTGGGTATCGGCGGCGAGATACATCTTCCGGCGGGCGGCGGAATGGTTACCGTGCGTGGTATGGTGCAGGCGTTCGCGCCAGTGGAGCCTCCGCAGCTGCTTGTTGGAGGCCGGGTGATTAGTCTGGAAGAGGAGTGGATGGCGGCGGAAACCGCATATGAGGATTCTGTCTATCTGAAGATCGTATTCGCGCGCGAGGTGCAGATCGATCGGAGCGAGTGGATCACACTTCAGGCATTCTCTGACGACGCCTATCATCCGATCGACGACATCTTTCTGCAGGCGACTACGAACCCCGTTTGGGTATTCGTCGACGATCAGCCGGTACGATCGTCAGCGTCGGCTGCCTACTTCGCCCGATGGGTTGACAAGCTCACCGCAATGGCCAGGGAGCATCCAGGCTGGCGCACACCAGATGAGAAGGCGCACGTGCTGGGGGAATTTCGCGAAGCTGCGCAGGTATATGAGTCGCTTGTAGTTGAGGCTCAGCAGGCCCGCCGCTGACAGCACCTAATGGACGATATTCTCTTGCCTAAGAAGCTGGCGGATGGGGTGCACGAGAAGCGGATGGAGGCGGTAGCGGAACTTGCAGGCCACCCTGTTGGCGACGGAATCCAGCCGGGTCAGAGCAAGTCCATACGGCACGATGATGTCAAAGTTCAGAAGCGCCTGCAGCACGGTGGCGCTTTGCTCGGGCGTGGTACGCAGGACGGCTGTGTGTTCGTCTGGCGACAGCGAATGGTGCATCAGAAAGGCCTTCATCGCAAAGCGGTGCTCTAGTCCGAAGGACTTCAGAAACCGGAAGTGATAAGCGGCTGGGTCCGTGACGAACGCAGAGTTGCCCTTAAAGGTGACCGACTGCAGCCATGATGCCAGAGCAAGCATCACGTTAGAGCCGCACTGGAGAAAGAGGCGCTCAAAAAAGTGGTGGCGCAAGAGTGCCTGCCGGTCTTCTTCGTTTGCGGCTCGCCTAAGCTTTCTGGATAGCAGCGCCGGCGTTGAATCTGGTTTGGCAAACGTCAGCTGCAGGCCGCTTCGCTTGTGTCGGGTCATGACGATATTGTCTAGTATCGGACTATTAATCGCCGTCACGTTGTGTGCGGACACGAGGCTGGCTGAGTGCCCCAGGACGCTAGCCAGGTACTGCCATGCGAGGTCGCTGACGGATGCGATCCAGCAGACTCGGCTGTCTGTCCGAGCCATTAGGTGAAGGAACCGGTGCATCAGCTCCACGCCACCGTAGGTGCGGAGCATGATGTGCTCGAGGTTGTCAATCAGGCAGGTTTGCGGAACCCCGGCCAATAGCTCCGCCTCAAGTGCTTCCAGCGTCGTTGCTTTGAGGCCGAAGGCCGAAGCAATCGTCATGGCCAGTCCCGAAAAGCTGTGGGGACGTGCATTGAGTGTAAGCCTAGTGACCGGGCTCTCCAGCCCAGCAGCGAGTGCAGACAGTAGGCTTGTCCCTCCGCTTCCTGGAGCCATGGGGAGGACGAGGCAGCCACCGGCGCGCCGCGTATTCCAATGCGCCACATGGTTGCGCAGCACGCGCAGATCACTCTGTCGTCCAGCCAGGAGCCACGGTTCGGATACTGCCTCGAAGTCGAATAGCTTATGATAGACTAGCGGGAGGCGTGCTCTGAGGTCCCGCATTGCGCCGGGGCCTACGGTTTCCAGCGCACGCAGCCTGGAGTTCTCTGCAATCTCGGCAGCGCCAATCGCCGTACGTCCTTGTTCGATCAGTGCAGCGGCTCTCTGGCGACCTGTGCGCAGCACACGCCCCGCTGATCCGTGGACGGTTTGGGCACGCCGCCGCAGCCTGGTCTCGATTTGCCGACGCCGGCGGCCCGCGCGCGCCCATATCAGCCGGCCATAATGCCCCAGGTCGGCTTCGGTGAGAAGCACACGCCACATAACCTGCCAGTCCCGGAGCGCGGTGGCAAAGGCACTCTGTACAAAGTGCTGCCATGAGTCATTCAGCGACGCAGCCAAGTGATCCAGCGCTAGCACGGTGCGGCTGATTCCTTCGCGCACCAGCTTTCTGGCCTTCAGGACTGCAGAGTGGGCGTTCTGGTCTGTTTCCAATTCATGTAGCGCCGCGCTGAGGCTGAATTCCAAGATGCCCGGGATCTCTTCCGTGCGCTGCCATGCGCGCCTCAGCGAACGCTTAAGCAGTGCAGCGCTTGCGGCTAGGCTCGAGGGCCATGGCGTTAACAGTAGCACTAATTCGTGCCCGAACCTGCGCCTTCGGGTGGCGCCCTGTGGCATCCACTGCGCGGTTGTAAGGCTCTGACGTGGGAGCTCAGAAACTTCAGGCCACATCGCAACCAGTTTCATGAGCGTATCCCACTGCGGCTGGCCTGGAGCATGAAGCTCTTCTAGCGCATCGGCTACGCTGGGCGGCCGTAGCAGTGCGGCCCGCACAGGTTCTAGCACATCAGAGCGCATTGCTTCCAATGCGGCGGGCAGGGCTGCAGCATCTTTGCCTGTCACCGGGTCGTGCACCTCACCGAGCAGCTTTGCTGCTTCGCCGAGAGCATGGAATAGGGGCTTAGTGACGTGCTCTGCCACCTCGGACAGAAGCATGCGTCGCAAGCCGACCAGCGCGTCCCGCAGGCGCAGCGTGCGCAGGCAATGATCTATCTGCGCACATGACAAGTCGTATCGCGTGCGCGCGTTGTCGGGGGCAACCCGTGAGTTCCGATCTGAAACACGCCGCTCTTTGGACCTTAGGAGCACCGTGCCAGCGATGGCAAAGTCGTTGCGGAGTGCGTCGACATCTTGCTCCACTGCGCCGTGGCCACCTGCTTCCGGCAGTGTAGCGCAGGCGGCCACTTCATCCAGTGCGGCCTGCAGGGCCATTGCTGCGTCGGCCAAGGCACCTGGGCTGCCGCGGACGGTGCCCGGTGCTAAGTCGATCGAGTGATCATCGCCAATGAGCGCCTCCAGCGGCAATTCCGACGCGGAGCCATCTTCGATTCGGTGCTCAAGTGATAGGATGGAGCGCGTCCATGTATCGACGGCGGTAGCTAGCTGCTCGATCAGCCTAGCTGCATGCTGACGCCACTCTATCCTGATGGTGGTGACCGTCTGGTGTGCTCGAACATGCGCGTGGAACATCAGCAGCTGTCGCAGAGGGACATGACGAACCGGTGGCCGGGAGGGTCTGCGAAAAGTTGTCCGCCACCTCGCTGCCACGATGTGTTGCCACCGAGCAGCGTGCTGCCAGATAATCCGGCGCCTGCCGAATTCCCGAGATGAATACAGCGGCAGTCGCATCGTAAGCGTAACCCGATTCGCGGCGCTTTTTGCAATCTTCGTCAAGGACCTAGTGAGCGCTGCGCCACCGTCGTCCGGGTCGGTGTCAGGGTTGACCGCAGCCAACCTCGCTGCCAGGGGTGTCAGGACTGCTTCCAGCGTTGTGCGGCGACAGGCCTGGACCGCCGAAGCGCTCAATTCGCTGGGCAGCCCATCCACGATCTGGGAATGATGGTAGGCAGCCGCCTTTGCCAGCTCTCTGAGGGGCAGAAAGACGCGCTCGGCCACATCCAGACGCCAGTTGGCAAACGCATCGGCAGCGGAGGATGCTGCGTTGCTTGCCAGCTCAAGCATCAGGTCAGCTGCAGTCTCAACAGGTTCTGCGGTCACGAATTCGTCTGAGTGGAAGGCCTCCCAATGGGAAGATGGGTGAAGAAGCCCTGGTTCTGAAACTCAATCTTGGCCGTTTCGGTGACCTCGCTCGCGAAATGATTCTCGTACCGGGCATCTAGCACGTAGGCTTTAACAGCCAGCCGGGTCAGGAAGGTATGCTTGAATTCATCGGTAACGATTACCACAATAGGCTTGCCCAAGAACACGAACTTAGCGTTAGCGGCAGCTCCGTAGGCAATCTCTTTGGCTCGGGCCACATCTGCCCATCCCGGCACGTAAAGCTCAACGACCACTTGGCAGTGCAGTGCTCCAGCATTAGCATTTGCGATCTGAGTGTCGATAACGTGCGCATTAGGAACGGTAACTAGGTTGTCGTCGGGTGTAACGATGCGAGTGGCTCGCAGCCCGATGGATACGACTTCACCATAGGTGCCTCCTACGTGGATCTTGTCACCCACCTGGAAGGGCTGGTCAAAAATGATGACGATGCCCCCGAAGATGTTCTTAAGAATGTCTTGAGCGGCGAAGCCGATGGCCACACCAACGGCTGCGCCAGCGGCCAGGAGGCTACCCTGATCCAGCCGGAAGACATATGCCAGGACTAGGTACACCACGGCGCTCAGGATGGCCAGGCGGGCCACCGGAATGAGCCGCTTGAAGAAGAGCCTCCGCCGCGCACTGCGCTCGGACATTGTGGAAAGCAGCCAGATCAGGATCCGAATTAGAGCCAAGGCGGCAAATATGATCAGGAGCGCAAGGAAGATCTTTAGGCCATACCGTTCCAGGTCGCTGCCCATCTGTGCCTGAAGCGCATCGCTGAGCACGCCCATATCCTGCAGCTGTTCGCCAACGAGGCGTACCGCTCCAGATGCCAGATGCCAGGCGCCTTCTTGGCTTGCTGTTACGCTGTCAGCAGCAACGGCTGATTTTAGAGCTGCCAGATTGCGTTCCAGGAGCACCAAGTCTTCCTGGAAACCCGTGGCATATATGCGAAGGCTGTCCTCTTCGGGTGCTGGCAGCTGCGTCTGAATACGCCTTAGCGCCGATGCGCGGCGGGAAAGCATGCCGATGCCTTCTTCCATCCGAAAGACAGCATCGACGATCAGGAGCTCCGCAAGTGGTAGGGTATCTGAGGACGCGTATTCCAGCGATATTTGTAAAAGGTCAACGGTGCGCCGGCTCAAGTCGGTCGCTTGGGCCAGCTGCCAGATTGTTTCGCGCAGTAGCGCCTGGTTGCCGTTACCGCCGAGCGAGGGTGGCCAGTCCAGCACGGCTTTGGCCGATTCGGTGCGCGCCCCGCGCAGCAGCTGCAAGCGTGTCAGTGCTTGGCTGAGCGAATCCAGCTCTGGGGAGTCCAGTGGGCCAGGGCTGAAGCTTCTCTGTAGGTTTGCTATGTGCGCGAGCGCATGCACCGAGTCGATCAGCGAGGTACCGAGTTCTGTGGCGGCCTTGAGGGTTGGTTCCTGGTCGAATCCTGGCAGGGCGCGCAGCTGCGTCACCGACGACCTGAACGCCGCGGAGTGCTCACCGAGCGAATCCAGCCTCACCGCCAAGGGAAGTGTGTCTGCCACCACAAATGGGGTGGCGAGAAACTGCGCGAGCGTCCCCAGCGTGTTGGCGGTGTCGCTGCCGGTTTCCGTCTCGGCTGATGCTACCAGAATCTGATGCAGTTGCGCATCAAGGCGGTACACTTCCGCGGTCGACGTTTGGCCGGTATTTTCCTTTACGACCGAATCCGCGAGGGCGGCGAGGGCTTCGCAGGAGTTAGACCAAGAGCGTCTTAGCGAATCAGACAGCGCAGGCGCATCGAGCACTTGGCCGAAGGCCGACACCTCTCCAGCAAGCAGCTTTTCGCATTCAGCATCCGATCTAGCACCACAACCCAGGAGGAACAGCGCAGTGAAGGCTGCCGTGAGGAGGCTCTGCGGCATTGAGACATGCCTCATCTGAGGAGTCGCGATAGTGTGCTGCTTCAGAGTAGAAGATAGCGTTAGCGCTGGCACCGCATGCCACTGCATCCGCCTGGGACCACATCTCGGAGGTAGCAGATCTATCGTCCTTCCGGTCTATCAGTCGCTATACTGGGTCCTGGGTTTGCGTCATCCACGGCAGTCGTACGGGTTCACATGTTTACTTGGTGGGGTATATTCCACTAAGGCCTCGTTGCGGAGGATGGTAGGTAGTTCTGCCCAGATGATTCGCATAGAACAAGTTAGTGCGGCCACGCTTTCGGTTGGGCGGCCCGGTTCGACAGGGTGGTGTCCGCAAGTATTCTTCAGACTTGGTTCGGTACCGAAATGAAGATATCCACAATTCTTGACCACGCTGAAAGCGGCCATATCGCCTTGCCGCAGTTCCAGCGGGGGTATGTGTGGCGCAGGGGACAGGTACGTGCCTTGTTCAACTCTATGTACCGGGGGCATCCGATTGGCGGGCTTTTGGTGTGGGTTACGGATAGAGCCGGTGACGCCCAAAGGGGCAAGGCTTCAGCCTCCGGGGGCGTGACCAAGCTTCTTCTCGACGGACAGCAGCGGATCACATCGATTTATGGTGTGGTGCGTGGCTGCGCTCCCTCGTTCTTTGAGGGCGACGCGCGAGCCTTCACAGGCTTGCGCTTTCACATAGAGAACGAGGTGTTTGAGTTCTTTCAGCCGGTGAAGATGCGCGATGATCCTCTATGGATTGACGTGACCAGCCTGATGCAGAAGGATGGAATGGAGCGCGTCATCGGACAGCTGACTCCGCAGCATTCAGCGCGGCTTCCAAAATTCTGGCAGCGCCTTGCACGGCTAATGGCCATTGGGAATATCGAGCTGCATGTGGAGGAGATCACGGACAGCAGCATAACGATGGATGTCGTGGTGGAGATTTTCAACCGTGTTAACAGCGGTGGCACCAAGCTTTCGAAGGGTGACCTGGCAATGGCCAGAATCTGTGCTGACAATCCCAGTGCCCGCGACAACATGAATGAAGCGATGGCGGGCTGGGAACACCGGGGCTTTCGGTTTACCATGGACTGGCTGCTTCGATGCGTCAATGCGGTCTATTCAGGTAAGGCCAAGTTTGACTTCCTGCGTCCGGCGGGCCCACAAGACATCGACAATGCGCTCAAGCAAACGCGGAATTACGTTGATCAGGCTCTTGATCTGATCGACGGCCGTCTGGGGCTGGATCACAAACGAGTGCTGTTCAGTCCGTTTGCTCTGCCCGTGATGGTCCGGTACCTGTATCAGAAGGGCGGCTCCGTCACAGCAGTGGAGCGCGATAAGCTGCTCTACTGGTTCGTACACGCAGGCATGTGGGGGCGCTTTTCGGGCTCGACGGAAACAAAGCTCGAAGAAGACTACTCCGCCCTTGCGGATTCCGCTGGCCTCGACGTGCTGATTCAGAGGTTGCGCAGCTGGCGTGGCCATCTCAGGATCATGCCTGATGACTTTTCCAGTTGGGGTATTGGCGCCCGGTTCTATCCCGTGCTGTACATGCTTACGCGGATGAACAACGCCCGCAACTTGTGCGACGGCATCCCGGTTAGGCAACTGATTCTAGGCTCGACCAGTCGCCTGGAGGTGCATCACATATTTCCCAAGAAGCACTTGTACGAGTACGGCTACAACAAGCAAGAGGTGAATGCCGTCGCCAACTTCTGCCTTTTGCCAGGGCGCTGCAACAGGAAGATTGGATCGAGAAGGCCTGAGGACTATATGCCCGAGGTGGCGCGCAATCATCCCGGAGCACTGGAGTCACAGTGGATCCCGATGGACCCCGCGCTGTGGCGTATCGAGCGTTACCGCGACTTTCTCGAAGCCAGACGGGTGCTCCTGGCAGCGAATGCCAACCGCTACCTGAACGGACTGCTGCACGAAGACCCTGCGACAGTCATTGTGTCGCCATCTGAGCAGCGAGACACGGTGGAGCAGCCAATCGGCGGTATCGCCAGCAAGTCTGAAGAAGAGGTTCTGGCTAACCTAAACGACTGGGTGAAAGGGCATGGACTGGAGCCAGGACATACTGCCTATGAATTCTCCGATCCGTCAACAGGGACCCAGCGCGCAATATTTGACCTTGCTTGGCCCCGCGGGGTTCAGCCCGGATTGACGAGGCGCGTGGCAGTGTTGCTGGACGAGCCAGTCGCCGTGCATGCTGCCGCGAGCGAGGCTGGCTTTCGAGTGTTTGCTTCTGCGGAAGCATTTCGACGCCACATCGAAAACGAGGTCCTCGCTTCCAGCGGTGCCCTTTCATTCTAGCGATGAGCGGTGCCGAAGTGCCATAAGTAGCCCAAAACATGTCTAAGGAGTGCGTATCAGTTTTCCCACTAGGTCATGTACGGGAGCCCCATCCAGAGGGTGGACCGCACCACAGCCTTCCAGGAGTCGTGCTGGGTCCATGCCAGCGAATGTATCGCATATGTCCGAGTATCTTCTGCCGCCAATATCGCTGATGCGAACTATGCAGGTGCGTTGTGCATAGAAACGTACACGGGCGAGGGTGGCTCTTGGCGCTTAGCCGCCGCTGGCGCGTGCCTTGGCGGACCTTTGGGAGTTGCGACCCGCTGTGGACCAGTAAGTGCACCAGAAGGAGAAGGCTGTGCTTTAGGGCCATTGCCGCGAAGTAAAGTCGTACGCAGATGGCGCGCATGCGACCCTGACTCGCCGCCTCCCTAGGTCTTTAGCTTCGGAGCCTGACGTGGCTCGTGCTCGCATCAATGGCAGCTTCACGGCCCTTCAGGTAGCTGGGGGACTCCTTTCGCCGGAGTTTTTGACGAAGGTGGCGCGTCTGGGGGCGCCTCGGCAGCAGCCTGCGGACTATGGGCTTGTGCCCTCCTTAGAGCTCAAAGAGGAGATAGGACGTTACTGGCGCATCGGTAGTCATTGGCATGGGCGGTATCTCCGCGAGAGGCAACGTCTGGACCGTGATGCGACGAAGGTGGGCATAGCCAACTGGCTCGAGCCGTTCTGTAGCGAGCTGCTCCGCTATCAGGATCTGGCACCGACCAGCAGCCGCCACTTTGACGACCGGGAATTCAAGATTTCGCATCAGGCGTGGGGTGGTTCGGTGCCGTTTCTATTGCTTACGCACGACATGGGGTTGGACACGCCGGTGCGCAGCATAGGTATGGAGGGGCTACGGGTAGCCCCGCACGCCCTGATGCAGGAGTACCTCAATGCGGACGACGACGCCCTCTGGGGCGTGGTCGCTAACGGTTCGCGGCTGCGCATCCTGCGCGACAACGTCAGTCTAACGCGCGCGGCGTACCTGGAGGCCGACCTGGACCTGATGTTTCAGGACGGGCTGTATGCGGACTTTGCAGCCTTATGGCTATTTGCCCATGCTACGCGTCTGGAGCCTGTTGAGCGTAACCCTTCGCGTTGCATTGCGGAGGTGTGGCGCACGAGGGCGCTGGCCGAGGGGATCCGTGTGCGGGACCAGCTCCGGGGAGGCGTTCAGGAGGCACTTAGCCAACTGGGGACGGGGCTGCTTCAACACCCAGCGAACCAGTCGTTGCGGCAAGCGCTGGCCAGCGCAGCGGTCACGCCTCGGGACCTGTTGAAGCAGCTGCTTCGCCTCGTCTATCGCTTGCTGTTTCTCTTTACGGCGGAGGATCGAGGGCTCCTTCACGCACCGGACGCGGACGCGGCGGCCAAAGCGCTGTACCAAGAGGGCTACTCGCTGGCTATGCTGCGCATACGCGCGTGGCGCCAGCGGCATTATGATCGTCATTCTGACCTGTGGCGGGGCCTACAGGTGACCTTTGGCGGATTGGCACATGGTGCACCGGCGCTGGCGCTTCCGGCCCTGGGCGGCCTATTCGCCCAGGAGCAGTGTGCGCTGCTCGATGGTCTTCTGCTGAGTAACCGCCACCTGCTACATGCCGTGCGGTCTTTGGCCTACTTTCACTCGGGCGGAGGGTTCGCCCGGGTGAACTACCGGGACATGGGGACTGAAGAGCTGGGATCGGTCTACGAGAGTCTGCTTGACCTGTACCCGGTAATCGAGGGGCACGGGACAGGTGCTAAGCTTGACTTTGTCAAAGGCGATCAGCAAAAGCTTACGGGGTCATACTACACTCCGCCCGACCTTGCTAACCAGCTTATCCGGTCGGTGCTTGATCCTGTGATAGCGCGCACGATACAGGCGCATCCGGCGCAGCCCCGCGAGGCGCTGCTGAAGCTCAAGGTGCTGGATCCGGCCTGCGGTTCTGGACACTTTCTATTGGCTGCAGCGCGCCGTCTGGCCACCGAGCTGGCCAAGATGGACTCCGACACCGGCGCCTATGACGAGCGGACGCGGCAGCATGCTCTGCGCGAAGTGGTGCGCCACTGCATCTATGGCGTAGATAAGAACGACTTAGCGGTGGAGCTGTGTAAGGCCGCTTTGTGGATCGAGGCCATCGAGCCCGGCAGACCACTGACCTTTCTGGACCACCGCATCCGCCTAGGAGACAGCCTGGTCGGCGTGGTCCATCCAGAGCTGATCGAGGATGGCATCCCCCAAGCCGCATACCAGGGCATCAAGGGTGACGACAAGGCCGTTTGCAGCGCGCTAAAGAGAGACAATAAGCTGCAGGCCAAAGGCCAGGTACTGCAGCTTGGCATGTTCGAAGCGGGTACGGACGAGACCGTCACCGCAGACGGGCGTCTGGCCACTATGGGAGAGGATACGCTAGAAGAGGTCAACAGGAAGCGCCAAGTCTGGGACGCTGGGGAGGCAACGCGCGCGCGCAAACGCTACCCATTCGACCTGTACGCGGCCGCCTTCTTCGTGCCGAAGCAGCGCGGGACGGAACACACCGTACCCACCACCAAAGATCTGGGCCTGGTGCGGCACAAACGCCCCATGCGCCGGGATGTGGCCGAAGCCACCGAACAAGCCGCGCAGCAGTTTCAGTTCTTCCACTGGAACGTGGAGATGGAAGAGGTTATGAGCAGCGGCGGCTTTGACGTCATCCTGGCCAATCCGCCGTGGGAACAGATACAAATGAGCACGCAGGAGTTCTTCGCATCCCGCGCGCCCCGCATCGCAAAGGCACCCAACAGTGCTACGCGGCAGCACTACATTGAGGCGCTTGGGCAGCGAGATGCTTCTACAGCTGATAAGTTGTTGCATCGGGAGTTTGAGCACGAGGTTCGGGCGATTGGTAGCTCGACCCTATTCCTTCGCAAGAGTGGTAGGTTCCCCTTGACGGGTAAGGGGCGCATCAACACCTATGCCGTGTTTGCCGAAACGATCTTAGATCTGCTCAAGCCCTCGGGCCAGGCTGGCATGATCGTACCCACCGGTGTCGCCACCGACTACGGCACCAAGGCCCTATTCGGGGACATCGTCAACCAGCAACGCATCATCAGCCTGTACGACTTCGAAAACCGCAAGAAACTGTTCGCAGGGGTCGACTCGCGCCAGAAATTCTCGCTGCTGACCGTCGGAGGGAGCCAGAACACGCGCGAAGTGGCAGACTACGCCTTCTACCTCCAGGATGTCGCCGACCTAGCCGAGAAGGAACGGCACATCCCGCTGTCAAAAGAAGACTTTGCGCTGTTTAACCCCAACACGCGCACGTGCCCCGTCTTCCGTAGCCGACGTGACCTGGAAATAGCGCGTAAGATGTATCGCCGTGCAGGCATCCTGTGGAAAGAAGCCCAAGGCCAGCAGCCCGAAGTCAATCCGTGGGGGATACGGCTCTATCAGATGTTCAATATGGCCAGTGACTCCAACCTTTTCCAGACGCGGCAGGAGCTGGAGGGACGTGGCTTTGCGCTCACGGGCAACGTCTTCGTTAAGGAGCAAGAGCGCTACATGCCACTCTACGAGGCGAAGCTGTTTCACCAGTACGATCACCGGTTCGCCACCTTCGATGGCGTCAGCGCCAAAGATATAAAGAAGGGCAAGGCGCGCCGAGCCACCGCAGAAGAGAAGGCGAGACCAGACTTCGTGCCGATACCACGGTACTGGGTGGCCGAAGAGCATGTAGCGAAGAAAATGCAGGCCTATAACCCCGTTTCACCCCCCCCCCCATACATATATTACACATATCCAGCGCAAAGAGTCAGGCCATCATCTCCGAATTGGCCGGCTTGGCGCGCAAGTCGGTGTCAGGATGATAACCCGAGCCACGGACGAGAGGACGCTGGTAGCGGGGATCGTTCTGGGAGCAGGACTCGGCAATTCTGCGACGACCGTGAGTATTGGATTGGTGCCTTTCGGGACATTACAAACGCAACTAACCTGAGGACAACGATTGTGGCACTATTGATGGGCACGGCGGCAAACCATAAGGCTCCGCTCTTCAATGTGGATCACGAAGGGCTGCTTAAAGCAATGTGTGCATCCGATGAACCGGCCGACTGGCTGTCGATGGGCGCGGCTGGAATCCAGAATCAGCCGCGCGATCCAAACGAGGCAACACATGATGCGCGGGCGCTGAAAGCCGTTGCCTCCGGACTCGTATTGGCAAACCTGAACAGCATCCCGCTTGATTGGGCAGCGCGGCGATCAGTAGGCGGGACCAACATGAGCTACTTCATCCTGAAGCAGCTGCCAGCCCTGCCGCCACGAGCGTACTTACGCAAGCACAATGCAGGGTCATTGACCTACGTCCAAATGATCATGCCGCGCGTCCTGCAACTCATCTTTACGGCGTACGACCTGCAGTCATTCGCAAGGGACCTTGGCTTTGACGGACCACCATTCAACTGGAGCGCAGAGCAACGACTCCGGCTCAAGTCTGAGCTTGATGCGATTTACGCCCACATGTACGGGCTGAGCCGAGCAGACCTTGAGTGGATACTGGATGCTGGGCCGCCCAGCGTATCGTTTCCGACACTGAAACGCTTGGAGCTCCAGTCCTTCGGTGCATTCCAGACAAAGCGGCTGGTGTTGACGCATTTCGATCGGCTGACCGAAGAAAGGTAAAGCCGATGCACGGCGTGCCGAGGCCTGTTTCGGCGGAAGAGACTGTTGGTCCGACCGCGGTCATGCCCGTGGCTCCGCAAACTGAGAGAAAGCCGATGCAGTCAGTAAGTCTGGCTTAGGGCGTGCTGGTGAACATGGGTGTGGGCGGGGGATTTGCGACCATTCCGCTACGCCTGACGATCTGCAGTGACGGCAATCCAAGTCTGCGCGTACCCCCCTGGCGGTACCAGACGGTGGGACAGGAATGGCTGCTACGGATCGGGCGATCCGCCTGCGCTCGAAGCCTGATCTTGGTCGTAACGGTCTACGAACTGCTCGAAAGCCTTATACAGCTTATCGACGGCCTCTTCCACATCTTCGGTGTTGTCGGCAATCATCTCGTCGACAAATACCGCGTTAGCGATGGATAACCCGATCAGCCCGCCAACGAGCACCGCCACCGTGAAGTAGGCACGCATGCCCACGAGGGCCCGGCCGCTGACGCCAAGCCGCTCCATCTGGTCAGGTATCTCGTACCAGCCCTCAATCGTGAATACCTTGAACATAGAATAGATGGAGCGGAACGGGTTGCCGAAGTGGTTTTGAGCCTCGGGAATGTCCTGAAAAAGCAGCGTGGCTCCGAGGCCGAAAATGACGTTCACAAACATGAGAACCAGAAAGACGCTAACTGATGCCTTGAGCGCTCTTCCTACCCCCTTCAGCACTTTCTCGGCCCTTGGAACGTACCGAATCCCCCTCACGAAGCGGAGAAGGCGTCCCAGCCTGAGAAGGAGAAGCAGGGTCAGATCGTCAAACCCGGGCGGCAGCAGGGGGCTGACAAGAACCGGCAGGCTGAAGACCACTACGATAAAGTCGACCTTATTCCAGCTTTGCGCCCAGTATTCGTTGAATTCCTGAAAGCCGCGAGTCTTGGCCAGCGCTTCTAAAACAAAGAAGACGAGGCAGGCGTAGTCAACCCAGTGCAGTAGATGCCCAGCCGCGGCATGAATTGCGGGAAACGCGTCGAGGAATAGCGCTAAGGCATTGATGATGATGACGATCATCACCGTCGGATCGTGCTCAAATGCCGCCCGTAAGCGGGCAGGATACGTCAATGGTTCATCCACGTGGAACCCCTTTGCAAATCAATGACTCGTTGTGTAGCGTAGCGCCGCATTATCGGCTTGCCAAGGCCGCCTCTGCCCAGCACTCGAGAGCATTCCTTTCGCCGTTTGCACGCTGCGCCGCAGGGCAGCACGCTTGCGGCTCAGGTCAGCCTGCGTTGTAGGGCCGATGGCGGCGAATTCAATGTGAGTCTTCAAGATACCGTTTGCTGGAGAATTACCTAGCTTCACGAGCAGGCAATGCAGACTCGCAGTGGCAACGGGCAGGGGCTCTGAGCCCAATCGGGGAGCAGCAGGAAGCATTCCGACTGACCTGACAGCCGCTGGCATTACCGACGACGCCCACAGCCTTCCTGGCTTAAAGCCTCGCGCGCAGGGCGCAGGCTGACTCTATTCATCACGAAAGACGCTCATACCCTGCGTTTCGAGACAGTGCAGGGGGCGCGCACCGGCGGCAGCAGCGGGCAGGTACTCCCTTGGCACAACAAATCCGTAGCAAGCCTACTTCAGAAGTTTCATCCGCTGTGTCCGAATATGCCTGCCGTCAGCTTCTATCCAGTAGTAATAAGGGCCGCTCGCAAAGGCATCGGCATTCCACGTCAGGCTATGAGTGCCCACCGCATACAGCCGGTCAACCAATTCGACAACCCTGCGATCCGCTGCGTTAAACACAGATACCCTGATGTACGCCTCTGCTGGCAAACGAAAACCAATAACGGTGGAAGCATAGAATGGCCTGGGAGAATTCTGAGACAACGAGAATCTCCCAGGAAGAGCTCTGGAGCCGTCGGTGATCCCCGTAACATACTCGCATCCTGAACGATGCTGGCCTGGGGAGTGGATTGACTATAGTCATGCCTGTGAATCCACATGTATTCCCGGCTCTATGGTGCGCGACGGATCACCATTTGGAAAAGGTGAAAGGCCACCGGCAGCAGCGGGTGACCCGTTTGAAAGACTCCGCGGGCGAATTAGCAAGGCCGCTTCCCTTTGAATGGAAGGGTTCCCGGTGCGAAACCGGGCGGAGTCTTTGCCCGAATGTCCTGAGATAAGTGGACCGCAAGCAACAAACGATATCCGTGACCGAAAAGTGTGGCCGACTCTTGCGCTAAGGGACTGGTCAGTCGGCGATCAGATCCCGGTACATGAGCCGCTTGCCGACCAGTTGGGCGACGACGTGCTGGATCTTTGCCTGCGTGTCCCGCTCCCTGGATGTTCTGCGGAGGGCGAACGTGTAGCCCAAGGCGTGCAGGTGCTTCGACCAGAGCCGGTGGTAGACGCCCTTGTGGGCCCGCTTTAGCATCGACCAGAAGGACTCGACACCGTTCGTGTGGATTACTGCACCTTCGAAGTAGCGGACATATTGGGTAGCGCGGTGCTTGACCAATTGGTGGGGCCACCGGCTTCCCTTGTAGGCGGAAGCGTCGTCGGTGTAGCCTTTGGCATCCAGATTCGTAGGGTCGTCTATAAAGTTCTGTAGGGTCTCCTCGGCCGTCGGCGCGATCACCTGTCTGGTCTCTTGGTACTTCATTTCAATAATCGCGGTCTTCCCTACCGCACCGCGGCCCATGCCTTGGGTACTCCTTCCGCCTTGTGCTGCTCATGTCCTTTCGCTTGCCACCGATGAAGGTGTCGTCCGCCTTGACCTGGCTCGTGAACATCGGAGCAACATCAGCAAACGCCTCCCGGATCCGCTGCAGTTTGAGCCCAGGCGGCGGGTACGAGATGCCGAGATTCCGGTGCTGTATCATAGCTAAGACGCCCTTGAAATTGGTGAATTCGAGGTAAATTGCCCAACTCCACATCCGAAACGGAAGTTCCGACGAGTCCATCGCAGTGGCGGGCTTGAAGCTGAAGTACCGCTTGCAGTTCCGGCACCGATACGGCATTGGCGTGCCGGTCTTGAAGCGTTAGCCGCTCAGGCTGTCGCAACCTCCTACACGAAACCTTGAGGGCTGGCCAATGCCAGCCCTCGAACCACTGAACAGCGTCGTCCTCGGTGGCGAACATTTCTGCTGCCTCCATGATGCTGACCCCTGCCACTGACCATTGCGAGGTGCCTACTGTCCCCCAACTCCTTGCAAAACTTTGTCTTACCAAGAATAGAAACTAACAGGATTCCGCCTTACGGCCTAGTTACCTTCATAATCCCCATTCATTTCCTTCAGGGATCGCACGCATGATACGCCCACCTGGGTTGCCTGGGTCGCCACGTACGAGGATATCATCGACTCCCAGGAAGGGCAGTACCGTGTGCGCCTTGTGAACAACCATACGGTTGTGCGGACACGATTTTCCCCGGCGTTTGTTGTTCTGCTGCGGGATGAAACGATCGTTACGACGGCCTACAGGCACTGGACAGCTGGCCAAGCGTCAAACGTCATGAGTGTGCGGCTTACCCTCGAAGAGCTGGATCACAAGGCGCGCCCAAGACAGCCGATAGGTCAAGACCGGTGCGGGTAGGCCACGCCCGCGCGATGCGGCTCAGGTTGCGGCCAGCACCGGCGCTGCCGAGTGTTTCCTTTGTGCTGCGGGTTTGGCCGTGCTGCTGATTATGCCAATGCCCGATAATCCATGGCCAGGCGTTTCCGAGGAGCAGACGGGCCTGGGCACGCGGTAAGCGACGAACGTTTCGGCGCTAGGTCAATCCGGGAGGCTGCGAGAGCTTGGATAAGGTTTGCGGGCGCTATCCGACCGCGCGGTAACGCTTCGATTCAGTCCATTGGTGGGTGCACGCATGGCCTCGCCGCCCGCTTGAAAAGCGATACCTATACTCTAAACTCGCGTGACGGGCCTGGCAGCGCAGTACCCTAAGCGCCTACACAGGCCCGGGCGACAGGCGGAGCCCAGATTATCCAACGTGGTATCGGGATCGCAAGACCATGCCGCACATCAGACGGATTAGTTATATCTCCACTGCCATGTGTACTAGATCGAAAGTGGTCGCAAGGGAATCTTCTAGCGTGCATGCCAGAAAATGCGACCCGGCAACAAAGTGACCGCAGGTGGGCTGCCCGCCAACAAGCTGAAAGGTTGTACATGAAACAAATGGAGACAGCTGGATCGTGCGCCACGAAGGCGCGGAGGGGCACTGATATGATGTATCTGCGGCTGTGCTGCACAAGAATTAAGGGTAGGTCCCTCGGTGTCGCCGCGCAGACGGAGGCACTATACCACTTACCGCTGCTGCGCTTAAGAGGCGTGGTCGAAAGCGGGCGAGAGAAGGCCCGGCATAGATCGGGCTAGGTGTGAGCCATTCAAGTTGAGCGCAAGTGAACCGCTTATGACGTTTCGAAAGACATTAAGCGAGGTCAAAACTCAGGTTGGGTTCTTGCCCTGGGAGCTGTTAAGGAGAGATCTGCTTACTGTCCTGGCGGCCATCGGCATAAAGGCGGCTAGAGGTCGGATCAAGCTCTTGCGTGGAGCGTGAGAACCTGTCGTTCTGATGTTAAGGAAAACTCGCAAGAGGAAATACTTCAAGCGACTGAGTATCGAAGCGGAACACAGGGGCGGAGTCCTCCGTAATAAAGGTGGAGCCTCGGTAAGTGAAGGGAGTACCTTGATCTGGTGTTGGCCTTAGGACAACATAACATGATTGCAGCAGCCATCGTTGATTGGAGCAGGACAACGCGAGAAGTATGCTACGTGGGTCTTCGAAGAGCGTGATTTGTCCGGCGAGGTAACGTAGAGGATATTGATTGGCCGTGCCAGCCCTTGACTTTCTCGTTTTCTTTTCGTATGTTGGGATTGTGATGCGGTTGGCACGGTGCTAGCTGCCCAACAAAACGCCCTTGGAGTGATAACATGAGCAACAAACATCTTCCAATGAATGTCCAAATCTCATCGAGACAACCTGAAACGGGGCGATCCTTTGGGCGGCAGCTCTGGATGGTTGCAACAACGGTCAGACGGACCGGGAGGATCTGGATGCGTGGAGACGGCATTTCCGGGTCTGTGAGGGCCTGGGGGTGCGATTCCGCTGTGCTGCTCGACTGCCGGATCGATAGTTCCAACAGCAATGGCAAAACCGGCGCACAGCGCACCACTGACGCAATACCATAAACGACTTTCCAACCATACTTCACTTGACCAATGAATAACCCAGAATCTGCTAATAGTGGCAATGACGTCAGAATGGCGTTTCACGTATTGGACAGCATTAGTATAGCAGAATCGTATGCGGGCTTGCTATTTTGGCCATCGTGGATATTTGATGGCACCAATATTGGCACTAGCTACGAGGTGGAGAAGCGTATTGACCTAATCTGCAGAGCCTTGCCCGTTATGAGGGAGAGGTTAGATGCCAAGTTGAGCGAGGAGGACGTGAGCGATCGGATGCTCAATAGGATGCGGGCCAGCTGGAAACGCGCACACTTTCGGTTGGTGCAGGACCTGATGAATGAGGTACGCTTTTGGATAAATTTGCTTGCCATGAGTTGGGGTTATGCCTCCCCAATAGGATCGGCTTGGAAAGTACATTGTGCAGGGAAGCTAGAGTTTTCTGCTCCTAGTTATGCGAAAATAGATGTCGAGCAAGATTCGGACACGCTATTTGAAGCGGTACTAAGTCAGGCCACAGACGTTGTTAATCAGGCCCAAGACATTGTCAACGCACACGGTGTAGGTCGGGGGCATAGTCGCTATATGCTGATGGTGCGGATCGAGCTGCTAGCCGATATCTTGGTTGTCCTGTCTGAACAGTCTGATTACGCTAGCAGCAAGGTCTTTGGATCGTTCATTGGTTTGCGCATGCAGCGTAGGAAACGACGCGTGTGCTGCCATGTTATAGAGGACCTACTGGATGAGTTGCAAAACACACTTAGGCGTTTGAATAAGCACTTAGCTGCGGACCCGGACGTGCCACCCGTCGATTCAGACTCCTGAGGCGGTGCTGATCCCTCTGCCCTCTGGTCAGATCGCAGCGCGAGTTTTGGCTTGCCAGAATAAAAACCGGATTGATGATTCCAACAAAGACAGCAAAACCAATTCGCAGCGCACCACCAGCACATTACCAGTAAACGACTTTCAAACCTTCCTACACTGGCACCATGAGTAACCCAAAATCTGCGGGAAATGACGTTATGCTCCAATGGGCGCTGCCCAAACTGCACGGAATTGAAACAGCGGAAAAGTACGCAAAGGCGCTGTCGAAGCGGTGGCCGCCCGTGGGGCTCAACTCCGAACTGCTGGCGCGGATCGAATTAATTCGCAAGGTCGTGCCCGTCTTAACGGAGAGGTTGAATGCCAAGCTGAGCGAGGAATACGGGAGCAGGAGGATGTTCAAGAGGATGCGGTCTCGCTGGAAGCAGGCGTTTTATGGGCTGGTGGACAATCTGGTGTACGATGTTTGCTTGTGCATTCGCGTACTAGATTCAAATTGGGAATCTGCCAGTCCAATAGGGCCCGCCTGGAAGGTAGAATGGCCCCAAGTGCGCGTTACTCCTGCTCCCGAACCCGTGGAGATGTATGTCCGTGATGGCCTGAACATGCAGGTTGAGGCGGCAGTAAAGCAGGCCTTGGACATTGTTAATGCACATAGCGTAGGCCGGAGATATAGCCGCTACATGCTGATGGTGCGGATCGAGCTACTCGCCGACATCTTAGCCGCCGCGACTGAGCACTATGATCACGTTAAGGTCCGGTCCGGTGTTTCGATCGAGGCCATACGCATGCGGAAATTGAAACTAAAGGCGTACAACACGCTTATGATGGGCCTGCTAGATGATTTGCAAAGCACACTTAGATTGCTGCAGGAGAACTTAGCTGCAGACCCGCATGTGCAGACAGGCGACATGCCGTCCGATGTAACCCCACCTTTGGCGTAACCATTCACGGGGACTAAGCGGATCTATCCCAAGGCCCCACTAGGGGTGTAAACGTAGGTTGAACGAATGAGTATTTGGAGCGAGGAGTCGCGCTTGCATCACGATGTCAATAGGCATGGTCGCACGGATCATGGTCGCGCGAGCAGGTACCGCCCTCGCCACCGCCATGTGTCGTTAGCATTCGCCTCGCTGACGCTGGACCAGATTGTTGTGACGCTTTACGTGCCGCCTTAGTATGCCACCCTGGAGATGGCCTTTTGCTGATTGTAACCGTGCCCATCATGCGGCAACCATGCGTTGTGGAAGCACTCACGCTTCCCAGCATCAAAACAAAATCATCTAAGACAATGAACAACAAATACATATCTAAGCTAGTCTTTACGTACTTGGTCAATTTGGTGTCACGGGTTCACCGCGAGAGTGAAGCCGCGGCAGACCTGATTCAGTGGCTGGCGGACAACGCCCAGGCATTGGATTTCGATTTAATCGATGACGTTGAGTCCACGCGTCGTTCGAATCGACGCTTTCGTCCGCGCACGGGGGAAGCCGCGAGGCACAGCGCTTTTCGGACACGTAGCGGTTGGGCGGAGCTTCGAAGCCGCCTGGCCGAGAAGGTCAAAACGTTTGGCAGGCCCAGAGGCGATCTCTTGATCCAGCGGCTCCGCAGCCTAGCCAAGGTCACAGGTATTTCCAAGACTGACATACAGATTATACAACTTGGACTGCTCTATGAAACGAATGATGTGGTAGAGGATCTGGCGGACTCCATTGGAGGACGACGCAGATCTCTGTGGCGCGGTTCGGAATGGCGCAAATCTGGTAGTACAGTAAGTTGCATGCTGAGTCTTTCTCCGCGAAGTATCGCCCAGCGGCTGATTCCCAAGGCTCCACTGGTCCAATCAGGGCTGGTATCCTTAGGCGAGGAGGGGGAGGTAACCTTTGCATCCCGGCTGTATCGATTGACAAATCCAGCAGACAGAAAGGCAGATGTACGCGAAATCATTCTGGGAGCCCCCGATCAGGCCCAGTTGGCATGGTCAGACTTCGATCACATTGCCGAACACAGGGATCATATTTGCCATATTCTGCACAGCGCTATGGAGGCAGGTGAGCGTGGCGTTAACGTCCTTGTCTACGGACCTCCAGGAGCAGGTAAAACTGAATTCTGCCGAACAATGGGTGCGCAGCTTGAGGTATCATTGTTCAGCATAGGTGAAGACGGCAGGAAAGGCGGGGAGCCTAATCGAAGGGATCGACTGGGCGACTTGTCCCTAGCACAGTGCCTCTTGGCCCATCATGGCAAGGCAGTACTCTTGTTCGACGAGATGGTAGACCTACTCGGGTCGCCACATCCTATACTCAGTGTTCTCTTCTCGCCACGGGCTAGCCAGCGCAGGCCCAGCGCAGGCTCCAAGCTGTTCATGAACAGGCTCATTGAGAATGCTTCCGTTCCAACGCTGTGGACCGCGAACCGCCGGGATGAGATTCCGGCGGTGCTTCTGCGCCGAATGACGTTTATTCTTGAGCTTGACCGTCCTCCAGTAAGCGTGCGCACAAGGATCTGGGCCAATCTGCTGTCGCGCAACAGAATAGACGCCAGCCCCGAAGATGCTCGGAATCTTGCCCGGTCATTTCGTGCACCACCAGGCGTCGCGGCCGAGGTTACGAAAGGGGCACGCCTAGCCGACGGCAGCATGGCAGCCGTGTATCTTGGGTTGAATGGGCTGAATACCGCACTTGGCTCCGACCGACTGCAGAAACGGGATGAGACGGAATTCGACATCCGGCTGATCAACGGCAAGAGTGGGCAGGACTTGTCTGAAGTCACCGAAAGACTGGTAAGCACCCCCGAGCGTCGGTTTTCGCTTTGCTTGCAGGGCCACCCGGGTACCGGCAAGAGTGCGTTCGCTCGATACTTAGCTACGCGCATGGACTTAGAAGTCATGCACAAGCGAGCTTCTGACCTTTTGTCGATGTGGGTTGGCAACACCGAGGCTCAGATCGCTAAGGCCTTCCGCCAAGCTCGGCAGAGTGAAGCCTTTCTGATTTTTGATGAAGCCGACTCACTGCTGGCCGATCGCCGAGGCGCAACAAGGAACTGGGAGGTCAGCCAGGTCAACGAGATGCTGACGTGGATGGAGCACCATCCGCTCCCGTTTGCCTGCACAACTAACTATGCAGAGAAGCTAGACGGTGCCACACTTCGTCGTTTCACATTCAAGATTGAGTTGGATTTTCTGACTCCAGAGCAGGCAGCGCTGGCGTTTCAACTCTTCTTTGGCCTGGATGCGCCGCCTGAGCTCAGCCGCTTGGACCGGCTTGCCCCTGGAGACTTTGCGGTGGTTAAGACCAAGGCACAGATACTCCAGACCATGGACAGTCCGCATGCGCTGCTTTGCATGCTGCAGGAAGAGTGCACGGCCAAGCCGTCTGGATCGAAGAGTATCGGATTCTAAGGACTGCTGCTGCCGCAGAAGTCCCTGTAGGTCTTACGATCGTAGGTTGCACGAATGAGTACTCGTAGGCAGGAGTCGGCCTTGGATGTCGATGGAATGACGCATGACCGCAATGATCATGGGCGCGCAGGCAGATATTCGCCCTCGCCACGATGTCGTCAGCATTCGTCTCGCTGGCATTAGACCAGATTGTTGTGACGCTGTATGTGCCTCCGCAGCATGCCACCACAGAGAATGCCTCCTACAGGTTGTAACCGTGCTTAGGGCTGGCGAAAAATTTACCTATCTGCCTGGTTGGCCAGTGGTCAATTTCGCCTGAACTCGTGGGTGCGCAACACTCTTGCGGATGCAGCTCACGAGCACGATTCTGTACACTCCCCAGACCCGCCACAGCATCCAACAGCGGATGCCGCTCAGCGTCCGGGTGAGCAGACACGTGTTGCGCGTACGATAGGCTCGCCGCCCATCCATCAGGACAAAGGCCCCGATACAACACGTTCAACACCGCGTTAACGTCGCGGCACTGGGTCTTTCCGCATGTGGCACAACGATGCTTCCTGTCAGCCAGGCGTAACCTTTCCTCCGGCTTGTGATGGCAAGCGCTGTATCTCTGCGTTGTGTCGTTCGGCGGAACCAGCTCCACCTTGCCGCCAAGCAAAGCGGATTTGTACTTCAACAGCTGCACCAATTCGTACAGCCCTTGCGCGCGCATCGATCGGTTCAGCCCCGTCTTGCGGCTGCCACCGGCGCGTGTCATGCGTCCTACTTTCAGGTCTTCCAGAAACAGATTCGCGGATCGCTTAACGACGTCGGCAGCCACCTCGTGGCGGTACCCGCGGTTGCGTCTTACTACGCGCTCGGCCTCCTTGCGCCAAGCACCGAACCGCTTTCGGCGCAGACGCGTGCCTTTCTTCGTCTTAGCAGCCCGACGCTGCAAAGCGTCCCTGCGGGGCGCACTCTTTTTGATGGGCGCGTAGCTCTTTCCATCCGCCAGCGTCGCGATGGCCTTGCAGCCAAGGTCCACGGCCATCGGTGTGTCTGCGCAGCTGTTCTCTGGCGCCTCGGGGCGCTTGTACACGACTTGTATCGTGTATTCGGTACCCAGCGAAGACCGCACGATGTGCACGAACTTGCAGCCGTAGCGCTTGATCAGCCCGCGCCGATCGGTGAAACGGACGTACCCGACGCCCTTGATGCGAACGCGATAGTCTTGGCGCCTGACGCGTTCGGGCTTTCGTAGCAGCCTGAAGCTCTTCACCAAGTCGCCGCTGAAACGCGGCGGGCGCGCATTGTGTTTATTGAAAAAGCGCTTGTAACCCTCCGTCACACCCCTGATCACAAAATGCTGCTCAGCCACGCCGAACTCGAGACTGCGCTCATCGGCTCTGCGGGCGGCCGTCCAGAGCTTCGTCAACGTGAAATAGCTCGGATGCTTCTCTGCTACCTTGTGTGCGTTGCGGCAAGGTTCGACCGCCCAGTTGCGGACCCACTTACCGTTTACGAACATCCGCCGTAGGCGGGCATAGCCCGCCTTCTTTGTATAGCAGCGGTATGTCTGGCTCAGGAGCAAGGCTACGAGCGCTCTCGCGGGCTGGCATTCAGGCGTGCGGTCTGGGCAGCCCGTATCCGCTTCGAGTACGCAATGGCCTCATCGACAACGGCTCGGCGCACGCCGCGCGTGTACCCCGCATAATTTACGTCTGAGATTTGCATGAAACAGCAGCAGAGTATTACATGGATACTTTGTTACAATGCATGCTATCCTGAGTGCGCTGCTTTTCAGTTAAGAAGGGGTTTATATGGTCCCATATCCATGAAAACAGGGACTTTCGCCTATTGACCTACAACGGATGGCCTGTGAACAAGGGTTTGGGGCGTTTCTGTGTGTCACGTACAGGCATGGAGGTGAAAGTATGAGGTAGGAAAAAGAGCCTGATAACTACGTGAGGGATGGAGGTAGGCCCTCCGCAGCCGCCAGTCAGGTGGAGGCTGCAAACCGCCCACTGTTGCTGCGCTCAAGAGGCGTGGTGATCAGCGAGCTGGGAAAAGGCGGGGAAGTACCCCGTCAGGTACGAGTCGTGAAGTCGAACGAGAGTGAACCGTCGAAGACGTGTCGAAACTCATGGACGATGTCAAAACCAGGGTAGGGAAGCGTCCCTGGGACGAGGTCGGAGGGGTCCTGAAGCTTGTCCGATCGGCATCCGGCATACAGGCGGCGAGAGCGCGACTCAGGCCCTTACGTGGAACGTGAGAACCTGTCGGAGTGATGCTAAGGGAGCCTGGCAAGTGGGCAATACCCACAAGTCATTGAGTACCAATGCACTCCACAGGGGCGGACTGTCTCGTAGTAGTGATGATGATCCTGTAATGGGATCGGAGCGAAGGGGACAGCTCGTGCTGCTGATATCATCAGAACAACTCAAAAGGGGAGGATTCAGATGAAGAAAGCAAAGCCGTTTCCAGTCTCCCAGGCTCAGGTCTGGGAGGCATGGCGACGAGTGAAGAGGAACCAAGGTGGAGCGGGAGTGGATGGCATGACCCTTGCCGACTTTGAAGCTAATCTAGAGGACAACCTCTACAAGCTTTGGAATCGTATGGCATCGGGTAGCTACCACCCCAAGCCGGTACGACGCGTGGACATACCCAAGGCGGATGGGAGTACTCGTCCGTTAGGGATTCCCACGGTAACGGATCGGATTGCCCAGATGGTAGCGAAGATGGCGTTGGAGGAGGATATGGTGCGCCACGAAGGCGCGGAGGGATACTGATATGTAGAATCCTTCCCGCAGCTATGCTGCACAGGAGATGAGGGTCGGCCCCTCGGTGCCGCCGTGCAGACGGAGGCACCAAACCACTTGCCGCTGCTGCGCTTAAGAGGCGTGGTGGTAAGCAGGCAAGAAGTGCGCCAGGCTAACTGGCGTTAGTACAGGGGGTGCAAGTCCCCCGTTGTGAAAGACTAACCATCTGCACATCTCCTCGAGCCGTGCGTCTGTACTCGCGAGGGTACAGGCGAAGCGTCGGTAGAGGCGCGTGTGGGCAGGGCAATTGAGCACCGAAAACGCTATAGTCTGGGATGCCGAGGCTTTTTCTTGGGTCGAAGGCAACATCTTCTCAGCCGCTAATGGTGAGGCGGAGGAGGATCCCACGGTGTCTAAGAACCCAGGCACGCACGTACGTACTGCATCGGGACCTGGGAGGTCTCTCCATCACCCATCCCTTCGGGGAGGGTCGCCAAAGCGTAGGCTAAATGCTGATCGGAGGACGTACGGTGGGGAGAAGTCAGATGTGTGCGCCAGGCTAACTGGCGTTAGTACAGGGGGTGCAAGTCCCCCGTTGTGAAGGACTAACCATCTGCACATCTCCTCGAGCCGTGCGTCTGTACTCGCGAGGGTACAGGCGAAGCGTCGGTAGAGGCGCGTGTGGGCAGGGCTAATGAGCACCGAAAACTTCATCGTCCGGGATGCCGAGACTTTGCATTTGGTCGAAGGCAACACCTTCTTTGCCGCTAATGGTGAGGCGGAGGAGGGTCCCGCGGTGTCCAAGAACCCAGGCACGCACGTACGTACTACGCCGGGACCTGGGAGGTCTCCGTGTCACCCTGGAGTCGTTCAGGGTCGCGAAAGAGAGGGTTAATCCCCGTAACTGGAGATGAACGATATGGAGAAGTCCGATACAGGAATAGTAGCTAAGAAAGCAGCGAACAAGGGGCGTAGCCGCCCGGCGGAGCTGCCGGAGCCAAGTCCTGTACCTGAGGGGAAACTGGAAAACTCTAACACTGTCCGGGCGCGGGATCGGGTCGCGGTGCAACAAGGAGCGGACCGGTTGCGACAATTCGTGAAGCGGAAACCCAAGGAGCAGCTCACGACGCTTCTGCACCATATCACGGTGAAATCGCTGCGGCATGCCTTCTATCGTTTAAAGAGGAAGGCAGCGCCCGGCGTGGACGGCGTGACATGGGCGGAGTACGAGGTTGGATTGACAGCGCGTTTGGCTGACTTACACGACCGCGTACACAGCGGAGCGTACCGGGCGATGCCGTCCAGGCGGGTTGAGATACCCAAGCCAGATGGCAGTACACGACCGCTCGGCATTGCGGCACTGGAGGACAAGATTGTCCAGGCTGCGGTGGCGATCTGTATCCTGCTCCCGATCTATGAGGAGGAGTTTCTTGACTTCAGCTATGGGTTTAGGTACAAGCGGAAGGCGCATGATGCGTTGGACGCGTTGGCCTATGCGATCGAGCGTACGAAGGTCAACTGGATTGTTGATGCGGACATACGTTCTTTCTTTGACATGGTGGACCAGGGCTGGCTGATTCGGTTTCTGGAGCACCGCATAGCGGACAAACGGGTCATTCGGCTGATCATCAAATGGCTCAAGGCAGGCGTAATGGAGGCCGGTGTTTTGCGGGACAGTCCGATGGGCACCCCGCAAGGCGCGGTAATTTCGCCGATACTGGCGAATGTGTACCTGCATTATGTTCTGGACCTGTGGTACGATAAGCGATGGCGCGTGCGGGTGGCGTGGGGGGAAACCTGCCTTGTCCGTTATGCGGACGACTTTGTGGTAGGCTTCCAGCGGAAGCACGACGCGCAGCGTTTTCTAAGGGATCTAGGGCAGCGGATGGCCAAATTTGGCTTATCCCTGCATCCGAAGAAGACTCGCTTGTTGGAATTTGGGCGGTTTGCGGCGGTGAATCGCCGCAGCCGAGGTGAGGGTCGTCCCGAGACGTTTGACTTTCTGGGTTTTACGCATTATTGCCGAAGGGACCGCCGCGGTCGTTTCGGATTGGGACGGAAACCGGTGGGGAAGCGAATGGCACGAAAGCTGAAAAGCCTGCGTCAGGAGCTTCGCCGTAGGATGCATGCACCGTTACACGCTACAGCCCAGTGGCTGGGGCGCGTACTTCGGGGATGGCTGAACTACTATGCTGTTCCCACCAGCTTTGTGTTCCTACGAAGGTTCTTTACCCGCCTGAAGCGTGAATGGATGAAAATAATCCGCAGACGTTCGCAGAAGGATCGCATGACATGGAGTAAGCTGGAGACCATGATTACATGGTGCTGGCCTGCGCTCAAGATCAAACACCCCTGGCCTAATCAACGATATGTCGCCATGCACGCCGGTGCGACCCAAGGGAGGAGCCGGATGCGTTAACGCGCCCGTCCGGATCTGTGCGGGGGGCCCGGGGAAACCCGGGTCCCTACCGCGAGGACCATAGTAGCTACGAAGCCAGCGAACAACGCGTGGATGACCACGGGGCGGAGCCGGTGGAGCCAAGGGTCGCACCCAAGGGGAAAGCGGGAAGCCGGATTCATGCCGGACACTGGGCCGGATTTTGTGAATCTGTCCAAGAGCTGTGGACTCAGAGCCACAGTCGGGGCGCAGGTGTACCGCTTACGGCTGGAGGTGGAGTTTCCCCACTTCCTAACGTCATGCGCGGGAGCGCGACCTGCGGGAGGAGCCGTGTGCGTTAACGCGCACGCACGGATCTGTACGGGGCCCCAGGGGAAACCCTGGGGCTACCGTGATAAGGCCCGGCAAAGATCGGGTCAGGTGTGATCCGTTCAAGTTGAGCGCAAGCGAACCGCTGATGACGTGTCGAAAACTCTTTAGACGAGGCCAAAACCGGGGTAGGGTATCGTCCCCGGGAGCAGTCAGGGAGAGATCTGCTTACTGCCCTGGCGGCCTCCGGCATACAGGCGGCAAGAGGTCGGATCAGGCTCTTGTGCGGAACGTGGGAACCTGTCGTCCCGATGTTAAGGGAGACTCGCAAGAGGAAATACCTCAAGCGACTGAGTACCGAAGCGGGGCACAGGGGCGGAGTACTTCGTAGTAGCGTTGAACCCTCTGTAATGGAGGTGGAGCGAAGGGAGTACCCTGGTCTGTTGTTGATCTATAGGACAACCGGAAACGGGACGATCCATTGGGAGGCAGCTCTGGATGGTTGGCAACAACCGTCTGATGGACCGGGAAGAGCCGGATGCGTGGAGACGCGCACGTCCGGTTCTGTGAGGGCCTGGGGGTGAGATTCCCCCGGGCTACTTGACGAACGCGAGTTTCATGAAGACTCGTACGGTTATCGGCCGGGAAAGTCGGCGCATGATGCCCTGAAGAAGACACGTAAGCGCTGCTGGGACAGAGCGTGGGTGTTGGATCTGGACATCAAGGCGTTCTTTGACACGATTGACCATACGCTGTTGATGCGTGCTGTACGGAAACATACGAGCGAGAAGTGGCTGCTGCTATATATTCAGCGGTGGTTGACGGCTCCGGTCGTGATGCCCGATGGCGAGGAGGCAGAGCGGACCATAGGCACCCCGCAAGGGGGCGTAATCAGTCCGATTCTGGCGAATCTGTTTCTACACTACGCCTTTGACAAGTGGATGACGATCTATTTTCCGACGATACCCTTTGAGCGGTACGCGGACGACATAGTCTGTCACTGCCATACGGAGCGCCAAGCACGCAATCTATGGGCAGCACTGGAGCGCCGCTTTGCGAAGTGTGCGCTGTCGCTGCATCCTGAGAAGACCCGGATAGTGTACTGCAAACAGTACAACCGGAAGGGTAACTATCCTGACGTCTCGTTCACCTTCTTAGGCTTTACGTTTAGGCCACGAAGAGTGAAATCCCGAGGCGGAAGGCTATTCACAGGGTATACGCCTGCCATCAGCCGAAAAGCCGCAAAGGCCATTCGGCAAGATGTGCGTAGCTGGCGCCTGTGTCGGCAGACCTCAAGAAGGATAGAGGATCTTGCACGGCACTACAATGCCAAGATACGCGGATGGCTGAACTACTACGGGGCCTTCAACAAGTGGATCCTGTACTATGTGCTGAAATCCATAGATCAACATCTGGTAGCATGGGCCCGACGCAAATACAAGCGGCTGCGGCGCAGCAAGCGCCGTGCATACCACTGGTTAAAGTCCATGGCCTACCGAAACCCGCACCTGTTCGTGCACTGGCTGGAGCTCCACGGACCCTCTTTATTCAAATCCAGGCGGCTGCATGAGAAGAGCCGTGTGAGGTGAGAGTCTCACGCACGGTTCTGTGAGAGCCTGGGGGTGAGATTCCCCCAGGCTACTCGACACGCGGCCGTTTGATGGCATTGAGGCCATTGTATAAACATTGTTGGCTCTTCCCCTTGTTTAGTGGATGAGCTCACCTGCGGACGCTTTCGGGGTATAGATCCAAGCCTCCGAGGTGAAAGTGAATGGCGTTGGCAAATCGCCGTTTGTTGCGGAAGCCCCTACAGCGCACTTTGATTGTTTTGATCCGGCTGTTGATGCTTTCCGCAGGGCCATTGCTCACCTTTAGGATGATCGCATTGAGGGATACCCCATAGGTGATTCTTGATGGTTCTGGCGGCTGCTTATACCGGTTTCAGCCGACACCGCATGGCCCACGACAACCATCGCTCCCACCCCTCACATGCCCACGGGCGGTGGACATGGTACCACAACTGCATAGCCGCTTCCTGGATGGCCCACGCGCGGGCCGTCTTTAACGTGCGTGCTGGTACGCAACAGCTCGAAGCGCGCCTTTTGCTTCGCAGACTTGTTGGCCGAGTGAGTCAACCAATCATATTTGGTTCCCTTAAGGTCGTCCCGGCCTTCCTTTATCAATGCCCGGTGCTCCTGGCGCCGAACCTTGTCTACGGCAGCTCCCAGACTCTTCACTACGTGAATCTTGTCAAAGGCCACCTTCCGTTGCGCCTCTGGCACATGCTCCAGCGTGGCGTTGATGTAGGCTGGTCACATGTCCATGCTAATACTCTCGATCCCCTCCAGCTGCTCCAATGTGAGTCCAGCATACCATTGCGAAAGTGTTTCCTTCTTACGGTCTTCGCCCACATGCAGCACCGTACCCGCCTTCGTATCCGAAACAATGGTGACATATGTGTGGCGCTTGCGAAAAGAAGTCTCATCCACGCCAATATGGGCCACATCGGATTCCTCTCTGCGCGCAAGACCGCGTTACACCGCACGCTGCATGATTCCGTCTATTGAATCCCAGCTCACTCCCATCTGACGAGATACCGCCGATATGCTCGCCTCCTGCAGCCTATCAATCACCAGCGCCTCAAACTCCGCCGTAAACCGTGACATAGGCTCCGCCCACGGAACCGACACGGTGCGCACTCCATGCTCTGAACACGCCACGCGGGGAAGTAGTGCAACCACCATAGTGCGATACGCGGACAGATCCAAGTGACGCCATTGCCGAGGACGGGAATCATAGCCTGGAGACGGTGAGCCGCACTCTGGACAAGGAAGCTGATGGCCGTCCTCGTAGGATACATGGATCCACGCTTCTCGCGACTCATGCTCAAAGGTCACGTCGGAAACCTCCCAAGGAGCGCGGATGCCCAACAGATTAGCGATATTTTTCTTCAACTGCGACATAGCGTTGAGGGGGCTTGGAGTACATGGGTGCCATCGCGATGATGGTCTGGAAACAAGCCAGAAACGACAATAGATCTGCATCGCCTCAAATCGGTTCCCGGTGGTTACAACATCGGACCCATCCAATCAGGGGAAGGGCCACAAATAGAGCCCCGACTTCGCCGCGCATGGGGCGAAAGTGATAAAGTTGAGCTAAGCAGTACGTGCTGATGCGATGGTGCCGGCTGTGCCAATACACAGACGACGGACGCCTGGACGTGGACCGCAAGGCCGGCGAATGGACCACGTGCACGGTCACAATCGGCCTCAAGCACTACCCCTTCTGTGGACCCATCTATGCAGCCATAGATGGCCACCCTCTACCCGCTCCTAGCATCGTGCCGGTTGCACGGCGTTAATCCTGTGGAATGGCTCGAAGATGTGCTGCCGCGCATGGCCGCTGCCCATCCAGCCAAGGAGATCCACCTGCGGCTACCCAGTGGCAACCACTACATTTCCTGGTACCTCCATGGAAGATTACAGGGAGCAAAGGCATTACCCACCCTCCGCTATTGGCCATCCGTTACCAAATACTGCCCCGACGACCTGTGCTTGCACACCCTGGCAGAGCTGCGCGGCAAGGCCCCGTACATCACGATAACGCACCATGCCCCCAGGCCGCGCTGCTGACATATGGCCGCTCGTGCGCCGACCAGGTTCGCCTTACATAGAATATCGCTTGCACCCACAAGCTGACTGCGAAAAAACGTTGGCGAATACCGATACCTGCGAGAGCTTCCAGTAAAGGCGGCTCTGCCAAGGTGAGGATACCTCAACCGTCCCAGAGCCGAGATTTCCGCATTGCCATAGAGAGTCGTACCCGAACAAAAGCAAGGCAAATCTCCGGGGTCAAATGCACTCTACGGTATGGTTACACAGCGTTAGCAATCAAATTCACGAGACCGAAAATCGTCTTGGCGGCCTTTCTTACGGCTGCTATGCTGCCTGCACCTGGATGAACCCTGTGTGCCAACGAAGAGCACGAAACGATAGACTCGCTGGCTCATGGCGGAAGACGGTGCTTCCAAAGACAGACCTTGAAGCGGTCTTCCTCCTCGACGAGATCCGGATCCGTTCCATTGTGGTCTCGCATCGATCGAATGATCCGGTTGCGGACTCCCATCCCAAAATGCTCTATATAGCGGTAGTCTCGGAGAATCTCCTTGAGAAGCTCATTACGGGCCACCCTAACGATGCCCTCTTTCATTTTTTTCACTGTTACTCCGTTCGGGAGACGCCCGGGTGAAATAATCTCGAGCCGGTCCGCGTACACCGATACTTCAATGTCGGTGCCTTCCCATGCGTAATCACGGTGCGTTACAGCATTTACGATAGCTTCCCGCACTGCGTCGAGGGGAAACGCCTTCTTCCGGTGCCGTCGACCACCTTCAATCCATGCGATACTCCCCATGTTACGCTTTGCAAAATCTACCGTGCGGTCAATCACGCCTAGGTCAACCGGAGACCTGTGCTCGGAGAGAAGCGGGGCCAATGGCCCGCGAATGCGCTCTTCGTCCATGGTGTTGTAGTCTTTCTCGACACCTGGAAACGCCACTGCCGTTATGCCTGCCTGTGGTAAACGGCGATTCGGATTCTGGCCGAAGAGCAACAGTCCTGCTACAGATGCGTAAACCTCTCTTTCGGTCCTAACAAGCAAATCGGAATTGAGGAGTAGCTCCTGCCAGCTATCGGTATCCGTGCGGCTGGGAGCCGATCTGTTCAGAGTAACGCGGAAATAATTCTCGATCCGGTCCATGTCGAGACTTCTCATTCCTGTATCTGGTACCGGTTTGATCTCATATCTGATCAGGCGTGCGGATTGGTATAGCCTGCCTTCTTCCTCACGTGTAGCGTCCCGCGAGGTACTGCCAACGCGTACATACGTGACCCAAGCACTGCCCCTCCTCGCTTTGTAGGGCTTTCCCGGGCTGTCAGCATGGAGTTCGACGATGCCCACTAGGTTATCGCTATCGACTATGATAGAGGTAAATACGGGAATGACCGCAGGCTGAATGTGCTGCTGGGCGATGTTCATTACCCATTCCTCCGCGCGCTTGCGGTTCCTTGACATGCCACGGATGTTACCGTCATCTTCCACTCCCAGCAAGATGACACCCCCCTTCAAGTTCAGCAGCGCCGAAATCTCCTTGGCGAGGGACTCCGGTCGCACGCATTCGCGCTTAAATTCTACACGAGAATTTTCACCATTAACAATTGTCTCCAACAATTCCGTCTTAGTCATCGGTCAGAATCCGTATTTTCGACGCCGAGTTTCGAACGCGTCGCGACCGCCCTCCAGAATTGCCTCCACGAGCTCGCGAACCGGCTGAGAGTCGATCGATCCCATATGCTCGGGGGCAATGCGTCCTGAGTCGACATTCTCTCGACGAGAGGCCGTAAGCCCGAGAATCATCTCAGCGTCACCAAGCACTGGAATATTCGCATTATGCGTCGAGAATATGAACTGCCTCCGCTGCTTCTCGTCGCGCATACAGGGTACGATTACCTCAGTAATGAAACGGTTATCTAGATCGTCCTCCGGCTGGTCCACGATCAATGGTGCGTCCGACTCGAGAAGCAAGAGCAAAAGTACTGCAGTTGCTTTCTGACCGGTGGAAAGCTCAGCCAACTTTTGCCAAACAGGCGCCCTCTCTCTTGGCGCAGTGTTTAGACTAATTTCCGTAGCCGGCTCAAGCTCCAGTTCCTCAATCTTCATAAAGACCTCAGGATCAGCCCCGGCAATTCGTTCCGCCTGTTTATGAGTGATGCCGTAGACGCTGCTTAGCTCTTGGGCACCAGAATGGCAAACCTTGACAAACTGCATGAGGGAAAGATCGGGAGCCTCGCCCAGGCGCTCTATTGTTTCCAACATCCGCCCCCCAATATCGTCGCGCAGCACTGTGAATAGTGGCTCGCGATTTTGTCCCGCGGTGACCTGCACCCTCACGCGGTTCTGAAGTTTCTTGCTGACCCGCTTCGCTGCCTTTTTCAGCGCCCGAAATTCCCTTGCCTTGACGTCTTCCCATTCTGCGACCAGCATTCGCCTTTTATCGATGTGCTCCTTTTCTACGCGGCCTAGAAGTGTATGCCGCTCTCGGAGTGGCTGCAGTTTCTCTATTTTCTGGCGAAGTCGGATAAATTCTTCCCCGTCCCCGTCCACACGCGATTTCTGGAGTTCACGGAGGATCTTGTTGTAGGTAGCCCTTACCTGTTGCTTGCGAACTTCCCAATCCGAGTAAACCTCGCCAATTCGGTGATCGGCGCGATTCAACGCTGTCTCCAATTGAGAAGAGACCTTCTTAATTTCGACCTCAAGATCGGCGAGTACTTGGTTCACTCGCGAGAGGATCTGCCTGCCCGGCAGATCTTCGAGTGCTCTTGCTGACAGAAAGGTGCGATCGACTGGCAGCTCACGCTGCAAAGATTCAAGGGCTGCATGGAAGGGCTTGAGGCGTTCAGGGATGGAACCTCGCACACGTTCCGCGCGCACCAGCAGGCTTTGCTCTCGCAATCGCTCTGCAAGGCCCACTTCCTGGTAGCGTTTGAGTGTTTCCTCCAACCCGGGAAGTGCTTCAAGGCGCCCCTCAATGCTTTGAACCTGCGCATGTGTGTCGCACAATGCGCGGCGATTCTTCAGGAGTTCCTGCTTCAACGATGCTTTGCGATCAGTGAGCGACTCATCACGGTCGACGAAGCGATCGAGCAATCGCGTGAGTTTCTCGCTACTTCTGGTAAGCTCCGAGATTTCGTGCTGACCATAGAGTTCGACTTTCGGAATAATGTCCGTAGGCGCAAGCTGGGTAGCCTCACCGCCTTCATCTAGCACTATTGGTTGGTTTGGAATAGTCCGTTCGATCCGATACTCACGAACGCTGGGCCGATGCACACGAACGAGCAAGTGTATTTTAGTACCGCTGCGAAGCACACGCTGGACAATACCCTTATGTGCCTTGCGTGCGCTATCCCCGATGGGGTTGAGGCCCAATACGGCTCGGATGCTCTCCAGCACAGTGGACTTTCCCGTACCCCGCCCACCTATGAGCACATTCAGGTTGGAATTTAGATGTATGGCTACACCATCGAGAAAGCCGCCTTCCCATGCCAATGCGACTAGCTCCGTGTGCTGCTCCTTATGTTTCAAGGCCCCGTTCTCTGAATTCAATCGAATCCGGGATCCGGGATCAAGGAAGGCCTGACGTAGCCCCTGGATGCTGATCTCAGACATCTTGATCCAAGAAGTGGCTGACCCGCATTCAAGGTCATTCGGTTCAACGATGTCTCTAGCATTGATTGCAGCGATAGCAACATCGTTCTTAAGAACTCGGGGGCGACGATAGTTGCTGTCTCGGTTCTCGACAATCTGTCGGACATCTTGCGGTAGATCACGAATGGAGCCCGGTATCTGGATGGCCAAGAGGTTGTTGTCTCGCCACGCACGAATTCGGGCTTGACCTTTGAACACCTTGAATAGTCCCTTCTCATTGGTGACATGTGCTGCAATGGTGATCCCACCCTGGCTTTGGACGACTTCCAAGACTTGGACGAAAGTCATATCGGCTTGGGTAGACGACGGTTTGGGCTCGCGCATCCCGAATTCTCCGAGATATCGCTCGAGTCTATCATCCTGCACATTCCGCGGATAGAGACAGAGGACATGAACGCCCTCGCATGAAGATAATTCGAAACCCGGGAATACATGAACTCCCCGACCTTGGGCTGCCATTCGAAAAGCAGCCACACCACTAACATCATTGTGATCGGTAACAGCCAGCACATCAATGCCCAACTCTACAGCTCTATCTACGGTCGCTTGGGCATGGCTGGTAGCGCTTCCGGCGGATGGCTGACCGCGAAACGACTTGCGGTAGTGATGTGGATTTACTTGAAGTGCGCATTTGTAGAATCTGGCTCCGCTGTGGAGCGAAAGGGCTTTTTTGATTGGGTCAGCTTGGGAGGTCATGTGCCCGCGAGTGTTCTCGGGTAGCTGAATTGCCCCTCCAGACTGCTTCCAGTCAGTTTGCCTGGAGACGTATTGAATCTGACGGTCTATGGATCGCCGGATTCAGCTTCACAAGTGGCTTCCAGCGCGTTGTGTACGCCGCATGCGGCGTGTGGTTTCCCAGCATGTGATGCGGACGCTTTCGGGATTGCACTATTCCTAGTTGGCTATCAACGATCACTGCCGAGATGGGATGGCAATATTGGTGACTTTTGGCAATAGGAAACGCTGATTATCGAGTCTGGGTATTCAAAGAGGGCGGTGTGAGCCCAGATTTGGGTCAAAAACGTGCTTACGCGTGTGTTTCCGGGCTTATGGAGACTCGTGAAGCACCGTTTTGGGCACAATTACACGCGGGTATCCTCTTACCGTTCCGTGAAGCGGCGATCCTGACCTGGTGCACCGCCCGAGAATGCCCAGACAGCTGCCGGTCTTGCGCTAAGTCAACCTCGGTAGCGCTCTACTGCACTGGCAACGCTGGCAAGAGTTGCCTAGGCTGCTTCGAGTGCGGAGGCTGAGCCGAAACCCTACTAATGCCCGGGCGCCGGGAAGTCCAAAGCAGCTCGGTTAGTTTCTCCATGGCCTCCCGCTGTATGGGTGTCAGGTTGCACTCGTGTTGCATGAAGATCGCTCCGAGCCAGCGCTGTCGCATATCCAATGAGCCGCGCCGCTTCACGTTCCGAGAGTGGGTCGCTAAAACGCGGTTGAGGTTCTCGATTATGTTCGGGGTCTTCAGATGGTTTCTCACAGCCTGCGTCTGCACCCCCAACCGGTGAAGCGTCAGCGTATCGCCCAGGCCCTCCTCCAGACTGCGTGCGGCTTTTGGACTCGACGCCTCCAGCTCTAGCTACACCGACTTAATAGCCGCCTGCGCTTCCTCGTAGGTGGGTAGCTCCCAGGCTGCCCGAGGCAGGTGCTTGTTGCACCAGCAATTCTAATTGTCGCTGGTCTCATTTCTAGTTGTCGCTGGACAGAGATAGCCCTTCCAGCCTGATATTCCTACGCTGCGGTAGCTCAACACGGTGCTTGTGCAACCGGTCTGAGCATCGGTACAGCATGCTCAGACTTAGCGCTTGGAGTCTGAACAGCTCCAGAATACTGGAGACCTGGGTCATCCACCGATGGGTGTGCCGTTCACTGCCTGGCGAGAGCATCCGTCCGATGATCAGCGCACAGGCGAGCTTGATATGGTTTTCCGGGAAGTTGAGTTCACGCAAGAGTTCTTCCATGCCCAGCAGTTTGAGGGCTTGTAGGGCCAGGCGCTCACCTCCGATGGTTTTTACATCGAGATGTTTGATCTAGTCTGTGAGAATGGTGTCGCGAGGATCTGGGTGTTTGTCATGGATGTCGTAGCCTTGATCCAGGAGCCTTTTGACGATGTTATCCACCGCGTTCTGGAGGTGCTCATCACCTTCCTTTACGGGGATGCGGGTCTGTTCTTTCAGTCGGGCGACGACCTGTCTGGCCATTTCGGGCCAGTCGTGGTTAGGGATACTGAAATTCTGTCCGAGGTTGAACAGGGTACGGTGGGAGGGTTGTCCTTCGATGCGTGCGGATTGAAGGAGTGCGAATGAGGTTCGCACCTAGCCGTTTTGAGGTGGTATTTAGAGGCTCGTACGAAGATGGCTCTGCGCGTCTGGTCGCGAGTGGTGTTACGGCGCCGTTCGCGGCGATTTCCAGCGGCCCTGCGGCTGTCACTATTACGTCATTCGCCCAATATCGCCCGACGCCGATAGGAATAAGGGCGAACAAGGCACTGAAATCGGCCTTCCAGGTGTCAGAAGAGGACGAACGTGACCCCGGAACCAGGAGACCGTCAGCCCGAGTAACGAAGATGGGTTAAGGCTCGACCGCACCGGCTTCGGCTGAGCCCTTCTTCTTCTGTCTTCGACACGCCCGCAACGGGTAGCTGCCTCCACTCTGCGCCGCCAGGAGCTAACGAAGCCTAGTTGAGGGTCAGAAATAGCCGCACATCGCTCCTGTAACCCCTCCCATCGCTCAGACCAGCGTCCCTATCGGGCCCCCAACATGCCCCTGACCTTACTCCAGGTACTCAGAGGCCTCAGGCCCTATTCTCTGACAAGCACTAGCTACGCTCACACGCACAAATGCGCTAGGTTACGATACATACGTTCATTCTATGGGGCAGGCGCAGGGCAAGGCCCCCATAAACACTACGGCGCATGGCCCAAAGACAGCAGGTTGGCGAAAAGTCGGTAGGCTCCTGTCACGCTGTACGGCAGCTGCCGGTGAAAAGCCAACGCAGCATACGTGTAGTGCCCCTTGCCATGGGTCGCGGTCAGAAAAGCCCCTTCCTGCGGGTCCTGCCCGGTGTCGTTCATCTGGATCAGTGGCGTGTACGCGGCATCCCACTCGGTGAAAAACTTGGAGCCGCGCTGCTCTACCCATCCGTCAAAGTCGGCAGCGGTAATACTGTTCGGATACTGAAATATCGGCGACTCCGGCACCAGGATAGTTACGCCCGCATCCTCCTCCGACACTTCCTCGGCACCGCGAGGAAGCAAAGCGTCAAACGGTGCCATATCCCCTGGGACGAACTCCTGGGTCTGGTAGAGCACAATAAGGTTGCCACCGTTCTGAGCAAAGTCCAAAAGGCGCCGGTTATAGGTGTGAAGGTCCTGGCGCACGGCATAAGCGCGCGTGCCGACTACAATAACGTCAAGGGTCGACAGGTCTTTGCCCGCCAGATCCGCTGACGACAGCAGGGTGACCTCCGCTCCGAGTTGCTCAATGCCGCTGGGCACCTCGTCACCCACGCCCATCACGTACCCGACCTGCAGGTCGGGCGCGATAGCAACATCAAGGCCGCGCACCTCGATCGTCGCGGAGCGGTACAGGTACCGGGTCTCCATATGGCTGTGCCGGACAATCTGGTAACCCTCGGTAAACTCCGCTCCCATGGCAGTGGCCACAGCACCGATGGTGCGGGCTTCGGTACCAAGTCCCGCCACAGTCACTTCGAAGTTGAAAGCCGCACGCTGGCCCGCCTGATCAAAGCTAAATTCGTGTGCCTCTGGCGCGCTGGTCCACCCTTCGGGAAGCACCAAGCGGAGCGTTCCGTCCAGCACCGTATCGCTGTTGCCTAGGACGTCGACCGCAACGTGAAAGGTGCTAGCGCCCGTACCCGCAACGACAACGCGGTGCCGGGGCGTGGCGCTCACCGCAAGCGCCGGAACTACCTGGAGCTTGCGCATGACATAGCCGTTGGGCAGGTTGGCCTCCCGCGTCTGGACAGGAACATGCAGCGTCACGTCCGTGCCGTCCACCTCCCAGGCGATGCGGGTCACCAGTGCGGCCGGCCGAGAAGGCAGGTGGCGCCAAGTAAGGTCGCGGTACTGGTAGTGGTTCTCGCGCACGGAGTCACGAAAGTAATAGGGCATGGAGTACTCCGCGTCATCGGGCACCTTAAGGTCGAAACTCACCTTGAAGTATGCAGCCTCGCCATCTGGCTTGTGTGCGGTCAGTCCCCAAGCATCTATCGACCGCCCTGTGGGGTCTTCCAAGGTGGCTGCAAGACCCTGGGGGGAAGCCTCTGGCGCATGAGTGCACGCTACATCCACGCGGAAATCCTGCCCTCTAACGACAGGGCCCATCACAGGCTGAGGGCTCCACCAAGCGGCGCCACCATCACCGGCGCTTGATGGTACCGCCGTAGCCTCACAGGCCATGCCAATGGACGTTGTTAGCGCATGCATTAGCTGCTGCTCCTTGATGCGCAGCATGAATGCGACCTCTCCAGCCGCGGGGATCATTGCCAGAACATTGCGGACGCCTGTAAGCCCAGCAGCCAAACCCGGCGCGACCTCGTGCGGGCGCAGCATATTTACATGCTCCAGCGCCCGCTCGATGTGCGTTTCAACATACTGCAGCACGGCAGTGGCGCCGTCCGGTACTTCCTCCCCAACAAGCGCGAATACGCCAGAAAGCGAGGTGTCCAGTCCGTCAAAGAAGCTGCTCTCCTGGGTATCCGACTCTGTGCCCAAGAGCTCATAATAGTAGGGGACCGGACCCATGCGCGTGCGTGTTCGACCGCTGGTCTGTGACCGCTGGAGACTGAGACCGTAGGCACCGAAGTTCTGGTAGGTCCTTCCCAGCCAAGGGCTGTAAACGCTGGCGTCTAGCTTGACATGCCACAGCTCATTCTCCCTCACGCCACCGCGATACAGCTTTGGTACAGACCATGGGCGCAGGCCCTCTTCGATAATCTGCTCCGGGAACTGTGCCGGGTCGGCAGCAGCCTTTACGGCCTCGGGTGTCAGCTGACCTACCGCCTGATGATTGCCGTGGCCGTCGCGCAGCGATGCATGAAAGCGCGAAATGACGACCAGCGGCCGGTTCATGCGGATGACGCGCACCATCTCAGCCAGTACCAGGTCGCGGTCCCAGCTGCGCATCGATTCCTCCAGCGTCTTGGAATAACCATAGTCCAACGCTCCAGAATAGTACTGGTCGTCGAGTCCATAGTAACGGTCTGAAAGGCGCAGCTCCTCAGTCCGGATAAGCCCCAGCGCATCAAACAGCTCTGGACCGATGGCATTCGCACCCGCTTCCCCGCGATTGAGCGCGAGCAAGGCCGTCCTCGCTCCCATGCCACGGCTCAAGTAGGTGAGCAGTCCGGCGTGTTCGTCATCTGGATGCGCCGTCGTATGAAGCATGCTCGCGGTAGTACGCAGCTTGAGAAGCTGCTGCAACAGTCCGGTAGCCCCTTTGTCCACGTCAAGAAAGGAGCCGCCCTCCGAGTTAAGCGTAGCGGTAAGCACCCGGTCTGGGGCATTGGGAGCATCCTGGGCCCAGACCATTGGGGCACAAAGAATTGCGCCAAGAATCAGCAGCAGATAGCGCATCGATCGCGATTCTTTAATTGTTGTGGGTGGCAGCTTGCGGCACTGCAGCGGTAAGCTTAAGGGCTACGGCAATCGTAGCAGCGGCGGCCAGCGCCGAAAGGGCCAACAGCGCGACACCGGCAGGAGTACGGCCGGTCATAACGTATCCGACGCCAAGCAGGCTGGACCAAATGAACAGCACGCCCAGCCCGAAAGCCATCCATTTGCGTGCGGCCGAAGGTCCGGTGTCGATGTCTGGACATTTGGCCGCAATCGGGCCCCACCAGCCGCCCGGGCGGACCCGCCGATAGAATTCAATTAGCTTCTCTTCCGCGTCCGGCTTCGTGCTCAAGGCGACGACGATCCATACCAGGGTGCAGAATACCAGGATGCACACAGCACGGACGATACCCCAGTCACTGCTGTAGAATGTCTGGACAGCCGTGAGCGCATTGCCAGACAACAGGCCGACGGCCGCCAGAAGCTTGGCCCATATGAAGCCGTTAGCGACCATAAAAGAGCCTACAATGGCGCTGATTTCGGCCCAGGCGTTGACCCTCCACCAGTACCATCGCAGCAGCCATACCACGGCAATGCCAGCCGTGATTTCGATGACGTAGATCCAGCCGCGCTCAATGGACTCCATCTGCCAGGCCGTAATGATCGCCAGCGTGACGAGGACGAGCACTCCAGCGCGCGACGCGACTACGTAGTGGCGCTCTGACTTGTTAGGCCGCATGAAGCGGCGATAGACATCGTTGGTCAAGTAGGAAGCTCCCCAGCACAGATGGGTGTCCATTGTGCTCATAAATGCGGCAAGGAAAGAAGCCACCAGGAGGCCGCGCAGCCCGGCCGGCATCATCTCCCCGATCATCATCGGATATGCAAGCTCTGGATCTGCAGCCAGCGCGGGCGAAGCCGTTGCCACTGGAAATACCAGCACTGATCCCAAACCGACGATGATCCATGGCCAAGTCATAAGTACCACGCCAGCAAAGCAGAACCAGAAGGCAGCCAACAGCGATTGCTTCTCGTTGCGCGTCGCAAAAAGACGTTGCGCGATGTATCCATCGCCCTGGCCGCTGCGTGTCCAGAGGACGAAGATGAGCAAGAAGAAAGAGACCGCCTCCAGTGAGCTCAGGTTTGCGGGGTTGGGAAAGATGTCCAGCGTGGCTGGATTGTCGTGAAAGTCCTGGATGCCGCGTGCCATCTCTGCAGGACCTCCAAAATGGTAGAGCACGATGCCAGCCAGAATCATCGTTCCGATAAGGCCGGTCGTGAACTGGAGAAGGTCGGTGGCTACGACACCCCACAGGCCCGAGGCCACCGTGTAAATCACTGCGAGAATGCCGCAAATCAGGAGCGTGAACACCGGGTCCCACCCCAGAAGCACTTGGCTAAACTTCACCATGGCTAACATGACCCAGCCCATCACCACACAGTTCTTTAGCACACCCTGGTATATGGCAGAAAATCCGCGCAACAGTGCTGCAGGGCGTCCCGCATAGCGTAGCTCAATAAATTCGGCGTCGGTGATGATGCGCGCGCGGCGCCACAGGCGGGCATAGAAGAAGACGAGCATCATGACTCCAGCTGCCTCGTACCACCAGAGCCAGTTGCCGAAGATGCCCTCCTGCCTTACCAAGGACGACACGACAAGCGGCGCATCGGTCGCAAACCAAGTGGCTGCGATGGAGGTACCGGCGAGCCACCATGGCAGCGTCCGCCCAGCCACAAAGAAGTCTTCCATACTTCCGCTGGCGCGCCGCGTGAACCAGACGCCGAGCAGTACCGTGATTGCGCCGTATACCGCTACGACGACCCAGTCGAGTGTGACCAGTTGCATGGCCGGGACTTGTATCCTTTTCCGCGTGCAATATAGGACAAATTGGCGCGGAGCCCCGCTGTGCCCAGATCCGCCATGGGATCAGCGCGCACGCAGACGGAATACCTGTGGCTGCCCGTCCGAATGTGCGACTACAAGCGCCATCTCTGACACGCCGGAACTGAATAGGCGTACACCGCGAGCATCGCCTCGCATAGTCCACGGTTGCGCGTCAGCCGCAATAAAGGTCCCCGGGCTGGTCTGCAGCAGAACCGTGCCGAAGCTGGCATCCAACGGACCGAGGGCCGCGCCAGCACCATAAAGGTTTCCGACAGCAACGACGTCTCGTAAGCCGTTGCCGTCGATATCATGGTGTACCATGCCCATAATGGGAGCCCACTGCGCGGCATCTGGCAAGGCGTGCACCGCGAAGGTACCGGTATTTTCCAGCCACGCGGAGGCAGATGTGTGCGCGGTAAGAGGCTCTTTGGATGACGTGTTGACCAACGCGCTGGCATTCATGCCTGCATATGCGCTATAGGAGGGCGCCACCGAAGCAAGCGCAGGCATCTGACGCGAAAGGATGTCCCGGCGCGCCCAGAGCCGGCTCGGATCACCCCAGGTTATTATCGGGTCGCTGCGCCCGTCCTGGTCGAAATCGTGGACATATAGATGCATCGGAGTGGGAAGCACATGGTTCAGGCCGAGGTTGCCAGCCGCTAGGTCCGTGTCGCCGTCCCCGTCAAAATCGCCTGCCAGCACGCTCTGCCACCATCCGTCCGTATCCGCCAGCCCGAGCTCATTGGTCACATCGTAAAGGTAGCTGTCACGATTGGCCAGGATAGTGATAGGCATCCATTCTCCTACCACGACGAGGTCTGGCGCGGCATCGCCGGTGACATTCGCCCATGCAGCAGCGGTTACCATCCCCAGGTTCAAGAGCGGCGCAGCGAATTCTGCTGTAGCGTCGCGAAACAAACCCGTTCCGTCGTTGACCAGGAGGGCACTGGATGGCCGCACACCATAGTGGCCCGGAAGCGATCGCGCAGCCACAAAGAGGTCTGCATCGCCGTCCAGGTCGAAGTCGGCCGCCTGCACGCAGCAGCCGTTGGCATGCAGCGCAGGCAGGCGGCCAGCACTCTTCGTAAAGGTACCAGCACCGTCATTGAAATACAGGCGGTCGGCCCAAAGCGCAGAATCCGGCTCCCCGCCCCCGCTCACGACATACAGGTCCGCGTCGCCGTCCAGGTCGGCATCAAGAAAGGTGGCCCCAACATCCTCATGCAATGCATCGCCATCGAGTGCGGGCTGCAACGACCGGGTGGTCCCACCAAAGAACAGTACCCCGGCCTGCCCCCGGGCGCCACCAAGGAAGATGTCGTCCAGTCCGTCACCGTCTGCGTCTGCGACCGCGAGGGCCGGACCCTGCGTAGAGATCCTGTAAAGCAACAGCGGCTCACGCACCAGGTCTTCAAACGAGTTTTCAGCGTGGCGCCAAGGGATGCGGTCAGGCACTTCGATCAATAGCGGCTCGCTGGCAGGGAGCCGCACCGCGAGTGCAGCCGGTGATGTCACACCCTCATCTAGCACCAAGCGCTGATTGGCCCGGATGCTCCGTAGAGTCTGCGTGCCGCCGCTGGGCCATCGCACAACTACGGAATCCGCAACGGCGGCTGTACCCAATCCAAAAGTCAATATATGCGCCACGGAAGACTGGAAACCGCGCGTCGGGAATTGCTCCTGCATCTGCGCGCGTCCGCCTGCATAAACGACAACGCGGCTGCCGATACCGGAAGTGTTGGGCGCATTGCCCTGAAGTGATACCGAGAGGTGGTGTGCATCGACGGTGTTGTTGCGATAGACCGAGGCGTGGGCGTTGATGTGGCTCACTACCAGATCCAGGTCGCCGTCATTGTCGAGGTCTCCCCAGGCAGCGCCCTGAGAGCTGCCTACCATGTGGAGTCCCCAGGCCGACGACACATCGATGTAAGACAATCCCCCAAGGCTCTTAAAGGCGTAGTTGGATGCATGCCCTTTTGGCATGCGCCGGGTGACCCGCTGGATATCCGCGGCAGAGCCTTCCTTTAAGATGCGCTGCGTAGAAGGCAGCCCGACAAAGGCGACATAGTCGAGATCATTCGGACGTCGCGGGATGCCATTAGTCACGAACAGGTCCTTCCATCCATCACCGTCAAGGTCGGCCAAGAGAGGTGCCCAGCTCCAGTCCGTGGCATGTAGCCCCAGGTAAGCACCGACTTCGCTGAATCGCGGATAGCCGTCGGCGCCTAAGCCGCGGTGCATCTGCACTGTGTTGCGCGTCACCTGAGAGCCGTAGCCCAGACGCCGTTTGATGGCCGCTATACCTTCCTCGTCTGGTCCCCCGGACGCCTGGTATGTGGCCCAATCCGCAGGCATCATGTCAAGTGCAATGATGTCGGGCCAGAGATCTCCATTGATGTCTGCGATATCCACCCCCATGGTCGACTGGCTCGTGTGGCCAGCGACATGGCGCAAGACTTCCTCAAAGGTCCCATCCTGCTGGTTGAGATACAGATAGTCGTCCTCGTGGAAGTCATTGCCGACGTAGATGTCTGGCCACCCGTCGTCGTCGATATCGCTTACTGCCAGGCCCAGTCCATACCCAAGGGCACTGCTGTGAATGCGCGCCTGCGAGGTGACGTTGGTGAACGACTCTCCGCCTTCATTGCGATAGAGGCGGTCGCCGACCCTAGGCGCATCGACCGTGCGGCGCCACGCTGGCACAAACGATCCCCGCGTGTGCACCGAATGGTTGAGCAGGTACAGGTCCAGGTCGCCGTCACGGTCATAATCAAGAAACGCGGCCTGGGTGGAGAGCCCCTCAAAATCGAGCCCCAGCCGGGAAGCCGCCTCCTCGAATGTGCCGTCCTGTTGGTTCAGATACAGCAGATTTCGTCCGCTCTGGTTCTTGTAGCTGACCTGGCACACGTACAGGTCTAGCCATCCGTCGCCGTCGACATCGGCCATAGTGGCACCGGTTGACCACCCCGTGCTTGCCAGACCAGCGGCCTCCGTAGCATCCTCAAAACGAAGATCTGCACGGTTGAGGTACAGCCGGTTAGATACCTGGTTACCTGTTAAAAAGATGTCTTGGAGCCCGTCACGGTTGACATCGCCGATTGCAACACCCCCGCCATCATAGAAATAGAGGTACTCTATGATGTTGAAGTCGTCCTGGAAAGCCAACTCATTCACAAACCCGATGCCACTTTCTGAGGCTTCGAGCCTGGTGAATAGCGTCTCTTCTGTGGGCTCGCCGCAGGCCGCGGCAAGCAAGGCGACCATGAGCGCCGCCTGCCCTGTGCTACGGGTCATAGGCGAAGACGCGCAGGGAATCGTTGTTGCGGGCCACTACGACAAGGTTGCGCTCACCCGCGCGCAAGGGCACGATCGCACGCGCGGCACCGTCAATCCAGAACCCGGACCGGGTCCATCGTACGGGTTCTAACGTGTGGCTTAATGTGGTCCCGTAGCTGGCATCGTAACGCCCAACCTGAGGCTTAGCCTCGTAAAGGTTGCCGCCCAAAAGGATGACAGGATGGGGATCAGGACCCAGAGGCAATGCGAGCACGGCATAGATCGGGCTCATCTGCGCTTCAAAAGGCAAAGGTACCGTAGTGAAGTGCCCGGTGCCGTCATTGATAAGTGCCAGGCTTCTGAGCTCCGTCACCGTAAGGTGCATGGCTTCGCTTAGCTGTGCTTCGACAAATATGTCCCGTACCGTGGCTCCAGCAAATGAGGCATACGTCGGAAACAGCGCCAGCAGCGCAGGGATCTGCTCGACCAGGTCGTGACGGAGTGCCATAGGGTAGGGCTCCCCCTTGCTGTAGCGGGTGATGACCTGTTCCACGCGCCCGTTGCGGTCAAAGTCGGCGGTCCACATCTCCATCGGCGTTTCCGGGGCAGCCCGGAAACGGCTGTTAAGTCCATGGTTACCAGCCACAAAGTCCAGATCGCCGTCGCCGTCGAGATCCGCGCCGTCGAGAGATTGCCACAAGCCGCGTGTACCGTCCAGACCGGCGGGACCACGTACCAGGCGCCCCCCGTCATTGAAGAACACCATGAGCGGCATCCATTCGCCCGCCACCACTAGGTCCACGTCGCCGTCGAGATCTACATCGCCCCAGGTGGCCGCGGTGATCATCCCCAGCTCCCGGAGCTGCGGTGCATGCGTGTCGGTGGCTTCGCGGAACCCTTCAAGAGGCTGTCCCAAGAGCAGGTGACCGTCCGTAGGCAGACCGAAGGCAAAGGGGCGCAGGCGCGCGCCGACAAACAGGTCCGGGATTTGGTCCTGGTTGACATCTCCGACGGCCAAGGCTCTGGTCGGCTCAAAGCCCTGGCGTCCCGTATATGCAAAGGAATGACGCTCCAGGGTGCCGCGTCCGTCGTTAACATAGATCCGGTCGATCAAGAGCGAGCTGCTTGCGGGCAGTTCGCTGCTGCCGCTTGCCACATACAGGTCCTGATCGCCATCTGCGTCGTGGTCAAGCCAGGCGCACGCGATGTCTTCGTGGGTGCTGTCCTGAGCTATCAAAGGCTGCTGCGAACGCATGAAGCGGCCCGACCTGGTCTGCAGCCAGAGGGAGCCGGGCTGACGCCGGGCGCCGCCCAGGTACAGGTCCTGCCGTCCGTCGCCGTTCGCGTCCCCCACGCAGACTGCAGGTCCCTCTGTAGAGCGCATATGAAAGAGAAGCGGCTGCTGCTCAAAGTCGTTATAGGTGTTTTCCTGGTGTCGCCACAGGAGCCCCAGGGATTGGGGGCTGACCGGTGTCAGCCATGGCTCATCTTCGTCTATGGCCGGCGTAGCCGTCGGCGGCCATGCCGCAAATGGCCCGCGGGCCGCATCCTCGCGCACGCGCAACCGCTGATATGTGGCGATGTCTATGAGGCGGTTCACACGGCCGCCTGACCAATAGACGACAAGCGAATCCAGCATATTGACGCCCAGACCTAGCCCGAAGTGCAGCACCGGGTCGCTGCCGGACTGGTACCCTCTTGTGGGCTGCTGCTCAGCATACCACGAGCGACCCTCCGCCCAGGCCGTAACTTGGGCACCGACCCCGAAAATGTTGGGAGGCATACCTTCGAAGACCACCTGCAGCCAGGCGTGCTCCGGCCAGACCTCGGTCACCCGATTCTCGTACAGGCTGGCCTTCTGGCCTGTATGGCTTACTACAAGGTCCAGGTCACCGTCATTGTCGATATCTCCATAGGCGCTTCCGTTGGAAAATCCCGGCGTATCCAGGCCCCAGGGCTGGCTACGGTCCTCAAAGCGTAAGGTGCCAAGGCCGGCAAACATGTGATTGGATACGGACACCGAAGGAATCATGTCAATGAGCCGTGCCCAGTGCACTGAGTCGCCCGAGGCCAATTTAGCCACCATTGCGGGCCGGTTGACCTCTACCAGGTAGTCCGCATTGGTGAGGTCCCGCACGACGCCGTTTGCTACAAAGATGTCGCGATATCCGTCGTGGTCAAAGTCGGCGATGAGCGCGCCCCAGCTCCAGTCGCTGGCCTCCACGGTAGCATACCGCCCAGCCTCCATAAACTGGGCAGCGACATGGGGCCCTGGCCCCAGACCAATCTGAAGTGTGTTGCGGGTGAACTGATGGAAGTAGTCGTCCCGTATATATCTGCGGTAGCGAGGCCAGTCATCGAAAGAAGTTACAGTCTTCAGGCGCCCTTCAAGTGCCGGGAGCATGTCGGTGACAAAGATGTCGGGATAGCCGTTGCCCGTAAGGTCTGCCATATCCGCGCCCATAGCCGCTGCGCTGACGCTGCGCATACTGGTTTCTAGCACTTCCTCGAAAGTGCCGTCGCCGCGGTTGAGGTAAAAGTAGTCGCGCTCAAAAAAGTCATTGGAAACGTACAGGTCTGGCCATCCGTCACGATTGGCGTCGGCGACAGAAACCCCAAGGCCAAACCCGATTTCGCTCCCATAAATGCCAGCCTCCTGACTCACATCATGGAATCGGCTGCCGTCGTTGCGGTAAAGCCTATCTCCTCCCGCATGGTGACGCAGGTGCCTGGTGTTGATTTCCTGATCGAAGTCCTCAATACTCTTAAACGAGTTATTGACCAGGTAGAGATCTAAATCGCCATCGCGGTCGTAGTCGAAGAATACGCCATGGATGGAAAGCCCTGTGTCGTCCAGGCCATAGGCCGCAGCCTGTTCGACAAAGGTCGCGTCGCCGCGGTTGATGTACAGCTCATTGCGCTGATCGTCTCCAGACACGATGCCAGAGTTGCACACATAGATGTCCAGCCACCCGTCGCCATTAACGTCGGCCATACTCACGCCGGTGGACCAGGCGCGCATGCCTGCCACACCGGCCTGTTCGGTGGCGTCTTCGAAGGTCCAGCCTCCCTGGTTCAGGTACAGCCGGTTGGGGCCCTGGTTGGCGGTCAAAAAGATGTCCAGCCTCTCGTCACCGTTGACATCACCTAGCGCCACGCCCCCTCCGTTGTAGAAGTTGCGGTAACGGTAGACGTTGAAGTCTGGGTCGTAGCGCAGGCTGTTGACGAACGTCACCCCGGAATCTAGGCGAAGCCGGAAGAGCGGCGCCAGGTCGTCCTGGGCACATGCCAACGGGATCAGGGCGATGGCCCAAAGAACGAGCCTAGTCTGGAACATCCGTGTCCGTCTCTTCGGCCATGCGTCGCTCTGCTCCAAGGTCTGTAATAAGGACACCGACCTCGCGGTCGTCCAGCACTTGTATGCTGATGCGCCGTGCTTGGCCCATGTTGGTGTATTGCGGAACGATTCTGCCGAAGGGCCCCTGGACTGGGCGACTGCCAAAGCCTTCCCCATACCATGCCTGCATGAGCTCTACGATGTCGACTATCATCGTGTCCGCAAAAAGAAACTTATTCCACGGAGCCCATCCGTCATAGCTGAACCGCATGCGCATCCGCGCGATTTTTCCGTCAAAAAAGTCGGGATAGAAAAGGAGCGTGGCCGGGTGCGCGAAAGTAGTGTCCAGTGAGAGTTTGATATGCTGGTTCCTGGGTCCCTGCATGATGAGTCCCTTCCGGTTCAGTGCCCAGCTATGAGCATAGAACGAGTCGCGCGGCATGCCCAGCCAGTACCCCAGAAACAGGGAGTCCTCTTGTGTGCGTATTCGTTCACTGTCGGAGCCGCCATCGCTGCACGCCATAATCGATGTGGTAGCCGCAAGTGCCAGCGCGCACAAGATGATCGGTCCCCTAACCGTCGTCATCTTCTTGTACTCTGATTCTCTGCCTGGTGGCTACATTCCTGAGCCGCACCTGCTGGCCACCGCTCCAGTGAACGACAACCGAGTCAAGCAGTGTAACTGGGCCAAGCCCCATATGCAGGACGGGATCCACGCTGGAGAGAAAGCCACGCGCCGGCTGCTGCTCCACATGCCACTGGCGGCCGTCATGCCACGCGGTGATCTGCGTACCGATTCCCATGGTGTTGGGCGCGCGCCCCTGGAGCACGATGCTCAGCCAATGCCCTGACGCTCTGCGGTCCGCCCGGTTCTCGTATACGAAGGCCTCCATATTAACATTGTTGGTAACCAGATCAAGGTCCCCGTCGTTGTCCAAGTCTCCGTAGGCTGCTCCGTTGGAAAATCCCGGCTCGTCCAGGCCCCATCTCATGCTCAGGTTCTCAAAGGCCATTGCGGCCCGCTGCGCAAAGACCGCGTTCGGCAACGGTTCTGAAGGTAGGCGTGCCAGGATAGCCATGATGGGATCGGCGGCGGTGCGCATGATGCGTTGCAGCGTGTCACGGCTCGATATGCGTCCGATAAAGTCCTGATCCAGAAGGTCCTTATAAATGCCGTTGGGCACAAACAGGTCTCGTCGACCATCCAGGTCAAAGTCGGCGATTAACCCGCCCCAGCTCCAGTCCGTAGCTTCTATGCCCAGCAGCCTTGCTACATTGCTAAAGACGAGCGTACCTTCGGGGCTGATGCCACGGCTCAGCTGAAGGGAGTTGCGTGTCGCTTGGTGATGGTACCCGGCCTCGAACTTGGCCCTTTCTTCTTTCCAGGAGGGGAAAAAGATCTTCGACTGCAGGCGCGCTTGTGATGCCGGAAGCATGTCGGACACAAAAATGTCGGGCCATCCGTCTCCGTTGAGGTCGGCCACATCACCGCCCATCGAGCTCAGGCTGACCGAGGGCATTGATCGAGCCAGTAACTCGCTAAACGTGCCGTCTCGGTTGTTGATGTACAGGTAGTCCCGCTCGAAAAAATCGTTGGAGATGTATAGGTCGGGCCATCCGTCCCTGTCTATGTCGCTCACGGACACGCCCAGCCCGAAACCGATCCTGCTGCTGTATATGCCTGCCTCCTGGGTGACGTCCGTAAAGCGGCGTGTGCCGTGAGGTGCAAGGTCGTTGCGGAACAGTCTGTTGCCGCCGGGATCGGGGATGTGACGCAGCCCGGGGGCTGGCTCAAGTTCGTCGAGCGCTTGCAGCGGATTGCTCAATAGGTACAGGTCCAAGTCGCCGTCGAGGTCGTAGTCCAGAAAGGAAGCATGCACAGACAGCGCTTCGATCGCCAGCCCCCACGCCTTAGCACTATCGGCGAAGGTACCTTGACCGCTATTGATAAGGAGCTCATTGTGACGCCTAGGGCCGCCCGGCGGCCCGGCTTTGCACAGATACAGGTCCAACCATCCGTCACCATTGACGTCGCCCATGGTGACTCCTGTAGTCCAGATGCCTGCAGAAGTCAGCCCGGCGGCATGGGTGACATCTTCGAAGCGAAAGTCGCCGCGATTCAGGTACAACCGGTTGGACACTTGATTGCCACTGAAGAACAGGTCTGCCATCCCGTCCCCGCTGACGTCCCCGATGGCCACTGCGCCGCCGTTGTAAAAGTTGCGATAGACGTAGGTGTTGAGCGTTTCCGACGGGGTCAGGGCGTTGACAAACGTGATGCCGGTGCGTGCGGGAGCCAGTCGCCGAAAGAGCGCTTCGTCTCGTGCGCAGCCCGAAAGAGCGGAGCCGGTCAACAGGAGCACGGCAAAGGCAATGGTGGCGCAGCGCCTGCCATCCGGCAGTCCGTCCGTCATGAGGCGCTATTGGCGAAGCAATGCCTGAATGTTGCGCTTCGTCTGCCGAATCGGAACGGTACCGACGATACGGTCGGTTATGCGTCCCTTCTGGTCTAGCACCAGCGTAGTGGGTAGGATGGGCATTGCGTTGCCGCCAAGCACTGCCTGAGCGACCTCGGTGCTGCCGTACACGATCGGATATGTCACCTCCAGGCGCTCTACGAAGCGGTCTATGGCGGCCTTCCTTTCTCCGTCCACCGCCAAGCCTATCACGGTGAATCCCTGCGGCTCGAGCTCCTGGTGCAACTCATCCAGGTCGGGCATCTCTTCCAGGCATGGCTTGCACCAGGTCGCCCACAGATTAAGCAGAACTACGGTGCCGCGTAGGGACGAGAGCTGCAAGGAGTCGCCTGCCGCGGTCAGAAGGGTGAAATCACCGGCATACCGGACTACATCCCTCTCCTGGGCGAGCACCGGCGCTATAAAGCAGCTAAGCGCCAGAATTGTCGCGGCTGCCTTATTCACGGCAGCTGGTCCATAGCGCTCCGGACCGATTTGGCGGTCACACCGCGATGCGATGCATGAAATACCGGCTGCCCATTGCTAAGCAGGATGGCCTGTGGCGACTCGTGCCTAATGCTGAGCGCATTCTCGATCATGCTGGAAAGCGGGCGCGCGGTCTGGACCACCACTTCGTACACAGGCGGATCACCGGGGCGCGTTAATCGGAGCATCTCACCCTTAGCCTCGGTACACAATTCGCACAGCGAACTGTGCTTGTATATGAGCACAGCCTCGTGGTGGGAACGCGCCGCGGCATCGGCATACTCAGAGTCCGACGCGATGGAGCGGTATTGGGAGTGGCTCATTGCGTTGCGAGCTTTTGGGAATGAATCTGTTTTGGCACCATTTGTTCCGCTCAGCCTTGCCAGCGGACCTCTTGTACCAGGCTGCAGCGTGGTACTTCGCCGCGTTGGACGCAATCGCAATTGACCCAATGGCCCACCTCCCAGCACGCAGCTCCATCGTCAAATGCAGCACTCCATTCATCGGTTGGATGCGAATCGCTGCCTACAGACAACAATAGGGATGGGTTATCGTTTGACGCGGTCACTCACGAGGGACAGATATGGACGGTATTGCCACCGGGTCAGAGCAGGTTAGGTGGAACCTGTCCGACCTCTACGCCGATGAGTCTGCGCTAAGCGCAGACCTGGCAACCGCGGTTAAGGATGCAAAAGCACTGGCTGTAGCATTCAAAGGACGCGTGGCAGCGCTGGATGCGCCTGAGCTGGCCCGGGCGCTCGGGTGGATCGAATCCGTACTGGACCGTGCACGGCGTGCACACGCTTATGCATACCTGCACTGGTCCACCAATACGCGCGATGCGGCCCGGGGCGCCCTTCTGCAGAAAGTCTGCGAAGAGTGTAACAGGGTCACTAAAGCCATCCTGTTTTTTGAGCTGGAGTGGGTTCGGATTGACGAGAAATGCGCACATGAGCTGACGCAGTCCGACGCGCTCGCGAAATACCGCCATTACCTGATTCGGGAGCGACGCTATCGGGACCACTTACGTTCAGAGGCGGAAGAAAAGGTGCTAGCCACTGCCAGCCTGAGTGGACATGGCGCATGGGTGCGCTTCTTCACGGAAACGATGTCTGGGCTGCACTTTCGCCTCGACGGCCAGGACCTGCCGCAGCAGGGCATCTTGGTCAAGCTCCACGATGGTGACCGCGCCCTGCGCCAGCGTGCCGCCAAAGCCTTTACTGAGGGCCTTAAGGCACAAGAGCATACGCTCACATTCATCTTCAATACACTCCTTCGCGAAAAAGCCGACAAGGATCGCCTGCGTGGCTACAAGGAGTGGATTTCCAGCCGCAATCTGGCCAACGAAATCAGCGATGAGACCGCCGAGGCCCTGATAGCATCCGTGGTCCAACGATACGACTTGGTGGGGCGGTTCTATACGCTCAAGCGGCGCCTCCTTGGGTACAACACGGTGTATGATTACGACCGGTATGCGCCGTTGCTCGATGCGGATACCCGCTACAGGTGGAAAGAAGCCCAAGACATCGTGCTCAGCGCCTATGCGCAATTTCATCCGCGCATGAGTGAGGTGGCGGCCCTCTTCTTTGCCAACCGGTGGATTGATGCCAGCGTGCAGCCGGGGAAGCAGGGAGGCGCATTTAGCCATGGCGTCGTTCCCAGTGCCCATCCATACGTGCTGCTCAACTATGCAGGTACAGCTCGGGATGTGCAGACACTGGCGCACGAGCTTGGGCATGGCGTGCACCAATACCTGGCACGCAGCCAGGGCGTGCTACAGTCAGACACGCCGCTAACAACCGCGGAAATGGCCTCCATCTTCGGCGAACTCTTGGTATTTCAGGACCTCCTCATGCGCGAGTCAGATCCGCAGGTCCGCCTGGCGTTACTGGTGTCCAAAATCGATGACACCATTGCGACGGTGTTCCGGCAGGTGGCTATGAACCGGTTTGAGGATCGGATTCACACTCTGCGCCGCCAGAAGGGTGAGCTGACCGCCGGGCAATTTGGTGACGTATGGATGGAAACGCAGCGGGCCATGTTTTGCGGCAGTGTGACTTTGACTGACAATTACCGGCACTGGTGGAGCTACATCCCGCATTTTTTGCACACACCCGGCTACGTGTATGCATATGCGTTCGGAGAGCTTTTGGTGCACGCGCTTTATGCCCGCTACGAAGAAGATCCGGGTACCTTTCCTAAAGCGTACCTGTCCCTCCTTGAGGCCGGAGGTAGCGACTGGCCGCATGCATTGGTGGCACGCCTTGGCATGGATCTGAGCGATGCGGACTTCTGGCACCAAGGTCTTGGAGCCATCGAGGCCCTTATCGTGCGCGCTGAGGCCGTGGCCCAATCAATCGATGCCGATCGCCGATAGTTCTTCGCCAACCAATATTTTGGCGGCGTCACTTTGGCTGCAGCTGTGGTGCTGTGCAGTTTGTGGTGGCGCAAAGCAAACGCAGCTGTCAGGCAGGTATCGGTGCATTAGGCCGGCGGGCACGCGCTAGGGCGATCCGCTTCAGATATGCCTCGCGCGCGATGGCGACATCTTCCAAGAACAGTGGTAGCTCCTCTATCAACAGCGCTTGAGGACCGTCCACCAACGCCTGCGCTGGCCGCGGGTGAAAGTCGACCAGCACTAGGTTGGCGCCCGCAATGATGCCCTGTGCGGTAACATGCATCACATCCAACAGACCGTCAGGACTTCGGTGACGGCTGCCCACCGAATGGGAAGGATCCACGCACACCGGCATACGCGTCAACCGATGGACAACTGGTACGTGTGAAAAGTCAACGAAATTGCGATGCGGATCGCCCATGTTTGTCTTCATGCCGCGCAGTGCAAAGACTACGTTGCGATTGCCCTCGCTCGCCAGGTACTCTGCTGCGTTGAGCGATTCGTTAAGTGTAATGCCGAATCCGCGCTTCAAGAGCACCGGGTGCTTCATCTGGCGTCCGGCGGCTTTGAGCAGCTCAAAATTCTGCGTGTTGCGAGTGCCGATCTGGAGCATTACCCCGGTTGGGTGACCGGTCACCTCCAGTGCATCGTTGATCTCCTCTATATGAGACTCGTGCGTGACCTCCATGGCGATGACGCGGATCCCATACTTACCAGCCAGCTCAAATACGTACGGCAGACACCGGGCCCCGTGACCTTGAAAGGAATACGGATTCGTGCGTGGCTTGTAGGCACCCATGCGGGTGCACTCAAGTCCGTATTCTTGCAGCGCGCGCATCATCCGCTCCACATTGATCCGGGAATCGACCGCGCACAGGCCTGCAAAAACATGCAGACAGTCTTGGTCGAACGTGACGCCGTTGTAGTCAAAGCCGTGTTGGAGCGTTTCGTCGCCGTGGCGGCCCAGGTAGCGATAGGCTTCCTGAACGCGCACCACCCTCTGGACGCATGGTAGGCTCCTCATAAATTCTTTCGAGAGCGGCTTCGTGTCGCCGATAAGGTATATCTCCGTCAGGCGTTGTCCGTCCCCCTGGACATGGCGCACCTCGTGTCGCACGTTGCCGAAGGTGCGCAGGTAGCGCACCAGGAGTCGGTATTCGTCAGAAGCGAGGTCGGTGTTTGGCTTTAATATGAGGATCACTTGTCCTTTAACAGTACAGTGTTAGCTGAGGCAACAGGCCGCGGCCTCGTCTATTAGCACCAGTACATCGTGGTGGCGTTGTAGCGCGGACGCGGGTACGGCGGTGGTAACAGGTCCTTGCAGCGCTTGCGCTATAGCTGGCGCTTTGGCCGCGCCGCACGCCATAAGCAAGATCCTGCGTGACTCAAGGATTGTTCCGATGCCCATAGTCAGGGCCCGCCGTGGCACCGACTGCTCATCGGCAAAAAAACGCGCGTTGTCGCGTAGCGTCTGTGCGGCGAGTGAAACGACGCGCGTGCGCGAGCTGTGGGATGCCCCCGGCTCGTTGAAACCGATGTGACCGTTGGAGCCGATACCCAGAATCTGCAGATCAATACCGCCCACACTGGCGATCCGAGCTTCGAATGCGGCGCTGCCCCGAGTCTCTGAAGGGATGTGCACCTGCTGGGGGCGTATGTTGACGTGCCCGAAAAGGTGGTGCCACATGTAGGTGTGATAGCTCTGCGGATGCTCCGGCAACAATCCTACGTATTCGTCCAGGTTGAATGTCGTTGCAGAAGACCAGTCGAGCGTGGTGGTCGCTAGGCGCCGGTAGAGCCCTAACGGCGTGCTGCCGGTTGCCAGTCCCAGGACGCTATTAGGCCGGGCAATGATCTGGGCTGCCACCACCTCAAAGGCAAGGTCACTGACCGCCTCGCTCGAGGCCAACACTTCCACGGCCATGCGGGCTGCAGCCACCTATGGTTCGAGTATCAGGTCTAAGAGGTGCACCAAGCTGCGCTTTAACTGCCGCCGATCAACGATCGCGTCAACAAATCCGTGATCCTGCAAAAATTCCGCGCTCTGAAAGCCAGTCGGCAGGTCCTGCCCGATAGTTTCGCGAATGACACGGGGTCCCGCAAATCCAATCAGCGCCCCTGGCTCTGCGATGTTGATGTCCCCGAGCATGGCAAATGACGCCGTGACGCCGCCCGTGGTAGGGTGCGTCAGGACGGAGATGTAGGGCAGTCCGCGCTCTTTGAGCAGCGCCAAGTTGGAGGTGGTTTTCGTCAGCTGAAGGAGGCTGAGCGCGCCTTCCATCATTCGGGCTCCCCCGCTCTGTGAAACGATAATGAGCGTCAACTGATGCTCTACGGCGCGGCGAATGGCGCGTGCAACGATTTCGCCCACTACCGATCCCATCGAGCCTCCGATAAAGCTGAAATCCATGGCAGCCACCGACGCTGGATGGCCGCCGACCTTGCCCGTAGCCGCCAGCACGGCGGCATTCAAGCCGGTCTTCTGACTTGCCACCCGCAGACGCTTCGCATACGCCTTGCGGTCTGTAAACGTAAGCGGGTCTTTTGACCTGAGGTCCGTATCATGCTGCGTGAAGCGAGCCTCATCGAAGAGCAGGCTCAAGTACCGTTCGGCTCCGAACCGAAGGTGGTGTTCGCACTTGGTGCAGACCCAAAGGCTCTGGTCTAGCTCGCGCCGATTGCTCACCTGTGCGCACCGCGGGCACTTGACCCAGTGACCGGCCGGGACGTCGATCCGCTCGTGTCGGGCGGTCAGGATGCCCTTCTTCTTACGGTTGAACCAAGCCATGGATGGTAGTCAGGATCCGGCGCCAGCCTAGTGAGTATCGCCGCTTTGCACGTTCTCTGGAACTGCGACCAGCGGCAAAACGGTAATTATACGAAAAGGCGGGTAAGATCCCGCCAGCGGCTGCTGAATACGGCCTCATTGATTATTTTCCCGCGCTTAACTACCCGGCCCGGTGGCCCCAGTGACTTATGAACAACTTTGGCGTAACCCACCTTCGCAACATCGTACTGGTTGGCCATCAGGCCGGCGGTAAGACTTCGCTGGCGGAGTCGATGCTCTTTGTCAGCGGCAACACCCACCGGTTGGGGTCGGTCACCGAAGGCAGTACGGTCAGCGACTACCATCCTAGTGAGAAGGAGCGGCAGATGTCTATCTTTTCGTCGCTACTGCACGCCAAGTGGAAGAAGCACAAGGTCAACATCATCGACACGCCCGGGTACCCGGACTTTATCGGCGAGGTGGTGGCCGCGATGCATGTCGCCGATACGGCCGTGTTCGTGATGAACGCCCAGGATGGCGTCGAGGTGGGTGCGGAGCTCGCATGGAGCTGCGCGGCTAAGGCTAGCCGGCCCGCCATGTTCGTAATCAATCAGCTCGATCGCCAGCATGCTGACTTTGAGAGCCTCCAGGCGCAGATTGCGAATCGGTTCGGGGCGAGTGCATCGGTGCTACAATTCCCTGGGGAAATTCCGGGCGCAATCGTCGATGTGCTGCTGATGAAGCAGATTACCGTGAATGACGCAGGCCGCCAGACTTTGGGTCGTATTCCGGCGGCCTTTGCGGATCGAGCCGAGGAGCTTCACAATAAGTTGGTCGAAGACGTCGCTGTGACCGATGAGGACTTGATGGACAGGTATTTTGAGGAAGGGGAGCTTACCGGGGACGATCTGCGTCGGGGGCTGCGCGCGGCGATGACGCAGCGTCAGTTGTATCCCATATTCTGTTCCACCGCCACATCCAATGCGGGGACGGCCCGCATCTTGGATTTCATCATCTCGGTATGTCCGTCACCGGCGGATATGCCTCCTGCGGCTACGGAGGACGGTGGTCTGGTAAAAGTAGACCCGGCAGCGAGCCCGGTGGCCTTTGTGTATCGCACTATGGCGGAGCAGCATGTGGGCGACTATTCATTCTTTCGTGCCTACGCCGGGACCATTGAGCAGGGGGCGGACCTGGAGAATGCACAGTCCAGCACATCCGAACGTCTGGGTCAGCTTTATGCGCTAAACGGGCGCGAGCGGGAGACGGTGCCCAGGATGGTGGCGGGGGACATGGGTGCGCTGGTGAAGCTTAGAGCGACAAGTACCAACAGCACGCTGCGAAAAAAGGGCAACAGGGTCGTGATGCGTTCCATAGAGTTCCCCGCTCCCCGATACCGCGCATCGATCCGGCCTGCTACGGAGGGAGAAGAGGACAAACTGGCCCAGGGCCTGCATCAGATTACGGCTGAGGATCCGTCCCTTGTGGTGCAATACGATCCGCATTTGAGTCAGATCACGCTTGGCGGCCAAGGGGAGCTGCACTTGCGCGTGGCGCAATACCGCCTACGGAGCAAGGTTAACGTGGAGGTCGAGTTCGGGCGTCCGCGCGTGGCCTATCGCGAAACGGTCACAGTTGAAGCGCGGTCTTCATACCGCCACAAGAAGCAGACCGGCGGGGCAGGGCAGTTCGCGGACATCTCGGTCCTTATTGAGCCGTTAGAAGGCGAGTTTCGCAAGCGGCCAGACATTTCGGTGCGCAAAACCGTGCAGATCACCACCGGCTGGGGGTCGACCATCGAATTCATTGATGGCATCGTGGGAGGCGTGATAGATATGCGCCGCTTTTTCGGTGCTATTCAAAAGGGGGTGCTGGAGGCCATGCAGCAGGGTCCTGTAGCTGGGTACCCGGTGGGCAATGTGCGCCTGGTCATCTTTGATGGCGGCATGCATTCGGTGGACTCCAACGAGGCGGCATTCCGCAGTGCTGCGCGTATGAGCTTCCGGGATGCTTTCCGGCACGCGCGGCCTGTAATTCTGGAGCCTATTCACGAAGTAGAAGTCACGGTACCTGAGTCGTACACGGGCGACATTATGGGCGACATGAATACTCGCCGGGCGCGTATTCAGGGCATCGAGGCCGAGGGTGCAATGCAGAAAATCAAAGCTCAGGTGCCAGAGGCGGAGCTGTACCGTTATTCCACGTCTGTACGTTCGATGACGCAGGGGCGTGGCATCCATACGGCGGCGTTCAGCCACTATGAGGCCATGCCGCGCAACGTTCAGGACGAGGTGGTTGCGGAGGCTCGGCAGGAAGAGTCCAAGTAGCCGCTGTTGCTCCAAACCGGCAGGGGGTGCTGGTAAAGTGCCGAGGGCAATAGGACGGAACCCTGCTGTATCGGGACCACTGGGTATCCTTGCGCAAGGTCCCACCAAGACTTATGAGCGTCGTGTTTGGTACTGGCTGCGCATGTGCGGTAACGTGCCCTTTGGCTCTCCACGACTCTGGAACGTCTGGGGGTGACCAGCGCAAGTGGTGCGGACTACCATCCCGGTGGGCGGTACCTTGCGGCGGTGAGCTGATCACGAGGCCAAACGCATTTGCCTGACGCGGGTTCAGCGTTACCACGGCATTCAGGGTGCCGTTGTGCTGCGCAACACGATCGAGGGAGGCCTTGGCGAGCTCCACCGGAGACAGGTCGCCCCAGCGCATAAGCCCTACGAAGCGGCTGGCGGGAAAATCTGCAAGGCCTTGCATGCGGATGCGCCCAGCATGTGGAGTGGCGGACTGCAGCTCATTGCGCAGGTGCTGCGGGCGACGACTGGGGCCGCTACACTGTCTTGGTGAACCCTGACAAAGCCGGCTTCACATCTTGCCGGGCGCAGGATGTATCGTGATAGCTTCCAGGGGCAGCACCACAATCGTCCTGTCCGGGTAGATGACCTTGACTGTCTTGGCAAATATGTTCACTTTTTCAACGATCCCGGTGCCCGCTTCTGTGCCGACCTTGTCCTTTGTGCGCGGGAAGTCTCTTAGCGCCTCTACGTACTGTTCCAGCTCATAGTTCAGGCAGCATTTAAGCTGGTTGCACTGGCCGCGCAGTCGATCCATCGGCAATGGTAAGTCCTGCTTCTTCGCAGCATCCATTGTGACCTTCGGCATTTTCAGCATCCAGGAAGAGCAGCACAGCTCCCTGCCGCAGCTGCCGATACCGCCGATGCGCTGTGCTCCCTGCCGGCCCGAGATACGCCTTACGTACACGCGCGTCTTGAAACGCCTGCGAAGCTCGGAGAGCAAGGCCTTGGTTGCGAGACGCTTCTTGTTGGTGGTGTAATAAAATGTGATGCGCTTACGGTCATGCTGCCATTCCGCATCAATGGGCTTGAGCTCGATCTTCCGCTTACGGGCGGCACTGCGAAACGCCTGGAGGGCTTCCGCTTCCGACTTCCGATTAGCCTGGTGGCGCTTGCGGTCGGTGCTGTTGGCGACCCTGATGACACGCCGGTAGGTGGTGCTGGACCGGGCCCGCAGCTGCACGAGTTCTCCGGTCATCGTGATATGGCCGAAGTCCATCCCGTTCTGAACGCCCACAATGATGTCGTCGCCCGCCATCAGGTGAAGCTTGCGGTCATTGCGGAAATAGGCGCGGCGCCGGTGTTTGAATGCAACCTCGACCAGATTGGGAGACGACGGAGCCTTCTCTGGCATCCAGTCGAAGATGTTCACCGTGGGGCATCCAGTGCTGCACCCGCCGCCAACGCCGCACCCGCATCCGCCGCCACTGCCCGTACCGTTAGAAGAGCTGCAGGATCCACATGCCATAAGTTCAGTAGGTTCTGCCGCTATGCCAGCGGCACCAAGAGCTTGTCTCCACGCTGGTTGAACATGGCGCGCCTGAGCGCCTGAAAAAGCGTGACTAGAAGTATTCTAAGGTTTAGAGATTCTGGAATTCTAAGGTGTACATCTCCAGCTACGCACACACGGCCCTCATCCACAAGGCGCGCCATTCGGTCGAAGTCCGCCACAGGCAGGTTACTGCTGAACTTGGAGACGATATGCTTCTTATCCAGGTACGTGATGCGTGCCTCCTCCTGAACCACATGCCAAAGCAAGAGGTCACGGATCCAGATGTGCATACAGTCGAGCACACGCTTGATGTAATCCCGACCTCCTTGAATCAAACCCTCGATAAGGGCAAGTTGCTCATCCGCATAGCCAGTATAGGAGTGTTTTAGAAACTCAAGTGCAACCTGGCGGTCGGATACCCTCCTTTGAGATTCAGTCAGTGCTAATGCGCCCGTATAGGATCCGCCCGACATCCGTGCATACATCAGTGCTTGTGCCGGTTTGAGCTGGCGTCGCTGCTCGAGCACGTTCGCGATTGTGGCCTCGTCCAATGCAGAGAATCGTACACGTTGGCAACGCGAGATGATGGTCGGAAGGAGCAGATCGGTTCGGCTGGTGGTGAGTACCAACACAGTGTTATCGCCAGGCTCTTCTAGCAGCTTCAGAAAGGCGTTTGCCGCCTCCTTTTTCATGGCATCTGCCTGTGTCATCACAACCACGCGGTAGGGACCCTCCCGCGCATGCATGGTCAGGATATGATGCAGTCTTTCCCGTATCCGGCTGACCCGGTAAGAGGCCTGCTTAGTTGACACGGCCCGGCCCTTGCTGCCTCCAGAGAGCCAGACCGGCAAACTCGCATACGCATTCTTTGACAGCGTGCTCAGATGCTCGATGATCTGTTCTGGATTGCTATCGGTCGGCTGTGGAAACAGCACATGAACATCAGGGTGCTGCATCCTGCGCACGAGGCGACAGCTGCGACAGCCGCCGCATGCTTCGTCTGTGCCCTCGGGGCACTGCAGCGCAGCGGCCAACTCGATAGCGACCGCGCGTTTGCCGACACCGTCCGGCCCATGGAACAGGTAGGCATGTGCCACCCTGCCCGCAGCCAATGCGTGCCTGAGCACGCTGATAGGTTGTGACTGATCCAGAATGTCGTGCCAGGCCATGCGCTTCGCGGCGGAAAGCTGGGAATGACGATGTCTGTTACCGACGGCATTCCGGTCGGTTGCAGCAACCTTTTTTGGAGTGTACGGTTTAGGTGTCGGAATCCTGTCATTGTTGGCGGCAACTGGCGTGGTAGCTCAGCAGGTTAGAGCGTGCGACTCATAATCGCAAGGTCGAGAGTTCGAGTCTCTCCCACGCCACTATTGCATTTCTCTTTGGATGCTGCTGCCGCTGATTGATCGCGCATCGCGGTTCAGTGGCAAGATATCCATCACCGATGTCGAAGGACGCCACACCTACGGGCAGCTGCTGAAGCGAGCACGGGCGGTTGCCAACGCGCTCCTTGCTGTTTCTGGAGGTTCCGACCTGGATAGCTCGCCCGTAGCTCTGATGGCATCGCCTAGTTGTCGTTTCGCCGCTGGGCTATATGGTATCTGGATGGCTGGTGGCATGGCTGTGCCATTGTGCTTCCGGCACCCAGACCCGGAATTGCTCCATGTCCTGCGGGATAGCGGTGCGATCCGCGTCCTGGCTGACCGTTCCCATTATGCGCGGCTGCGTGCACTGGCGCCGAGTGTGACACTACTTGAGTCTCTGGAAGGATCCTCGCCTACGCCCAAGGTCGAAGGTGCGCGGCGCGCGCTGATGCTGTATACCAGTGGCACGACCAGCCGCCCAAAGGGTGTGGTGATGACCCATAGGAATGTGCAGGCGATGATCGAGGCGATGGTTACGGCCTGGGGGTGGCGCTCTGAGGACAGCATTCTGCATACACTTCCGTTACATCATACGCACGGATTGGTCAATGCGCTGCTCACCTGCCTGTGGGTTGGGGCCAGGTGCGAGATGATGGACCGCTTCGATGCTGCGGAGGTCTGGCGGCGTTTCAGGCGCAACACGGTGTTTATGGCTGTACCGACCATCTTTCGGATGCTGCTTGACGCCTGGCGCACGGCGCCGGAAGCTGAACGCCGGTCTATGGAGGCGGGCGCCGCTGGTCTTCGCCTTATGGTGTCCGGCTCAGACGCGCTGCTTAAGACGCTTTTTGAGGAATGGGAAAAGGTCACCGGCCATCGGCTCCTGGAGCGGTACGGCATGACGGAGATTGGAATGGCTCTTTCTAACCCGCTGCTGGGTGAGCGCCGGGCCGGGACCGTGGGTCAGCCGATGCCCGACATGGATGTGCGGCTCGTGGATGCTGCAGACAAGGTGGTTGCTGCCGAAGGCATTGCAGGTGAGATTCAGGTGAAGGGGCCGAGCGTGTTCCTGGAGTACTGGGGTCACCCGGGCTTGACCCTACGTGCATTCAGTGATGACGGATGGTTTAAGACCGGTGACGTCGGCGTCGCGGAAGGCGGATACTATCGCATTCTGGGTCGCTTATCTGTGGATGTCATCAAGACTGGTGGATTCAAGGTCTATGCGCGGGAAGTGGAGGAAGTGCTGTGCCTGCATCCGGCGGTGGACCAGTGCGCCGTGGTGGGGATCCCTGACCGACGGTGGGGCGAGCGCGTGTGTGCGGCCGTGGTGTCTAGTTCTGGGCAGACGTTGCAAGAAAGCGTTATTCACCGTTGGGCCAAGAAGCAGCTTGCGCACTACAAGGTGCCGTCGCTTCTGATGGTGACTGAGGAGTTGCCCTGCAATGTGATGGGCAAGGTCAGCAAGCCCGCGCTTCAGCGAATGTTTGGGGACGCTTAGTCGGGGTCGCCTTCTAGCAGCTCTCCGAGGATGTCGGCGTGGGTGGGTCGCACCAGCGCCAGGATGGCGTGATGCGGCATGATCAGGTATTTGCGCTCCTGATAGGTCAGCTCAATAGACTCTTTACGTATAAAGTAGGCGAAGTCGCCTTCTTTGGCCTGCAGCGGTAGGTAGCGCACCGCGTTTGCGGTGGGTTTCCAGGATTCGCCTTCGGCGAATTCCGGGTTGGGGGTGAGGTGTCCAGGGCCGACGCTTTCGACTCTTCCGAAGCCGACCCTTTCTCGCTCGGCCACGGTAGCTGGCAGCACGAGTCCAGACTTGGTGAGTTGTTCTCCGTCTTCCGGCCGGATAAGGACGCGGTCTCCGACAATGATTAGCTCAGGCATGCTCTCTCACACAGTTACGGCTCAGCACAGTGGAACGATAGAGCAGCGCCGTGGTGCCTTGAATCCAAGCAGGGCACGCTGCGGACGCGGGGGACCTGGTGGGCTTAACAGCGAGGCCACGCGTAGCTGCGGACAGCACCCCTCGATTCGGCGGAATATGCAGCATCGTTGACGACGCCAACCGCTACGCAGTGGAACCGATGAACCACCCGGCATATCCGCTCAGGCTTCTGGTAAGCGTTGTTCGCGTTAGCATGGAACCACTCCAGATCGTGGAATCGCTGCCGGAACCCGAATGGCAACAGATGCCAAGGGCGGAGCTCATGCCGGATCGGAGGGTTTGCATATTGCTCAGGTAGAATTATTGCCCGACCTGGCGGGAGTCGAGTAGCCGGGGGGAAACGCATCCCCAAGCTCTCACAGATCCAGACGTGCGCGTCTCCACGCATCCGGCTCCTCCCGGCCTGTCAGACGGGTGTTGCCAACCATCTAGAGCTGACACCGCAAGGATCATTCCGGGCCCAGTTGTCCTTTGGGTTAAGCACTGAAAGAGTCGCACATTTTGATGGCGCAACGGGGTATTTTTGCAGATCGGAACTCCAGCGGACCTTTATAGGCACAAGGAGCCAGGTCCAGCCGGGAACGTGACCGAAACACAGAACTGATACTGCAGGTGCCTCGGCTATCATGGAATGAGATTCGCATCCGTGCCCACGGATTTGTGCGAACATGGAAGGATGCGGCCTACGAGCGAGGGGAGGCCCAGAGCTTTTACAACGAGCTTTTTCAGGTCTTTGGGATACAGCGTCGGTCGGTTGCGCGCTATGAGCAGCATGTAGCCAAGCTCGGCTCTGGGAGTGGGTACATCGATCTGTTTTGGCCGGGCACGCTGATAGTGGAGCAAAAGAGCGCGGGTCGCAGTCTGTCGCGTGCCTATGATCAGGCGGGGGAGTATTTCGATGCATTGGCCGAGCATGAGCGCCCCCAGTACATCCTGGTAAGCGACTTCCAGCTCTTTGAACTTCATGACTTGGCGGAGCGCAAGGTTACCGCGTTTACCTTGGCCGAGTTTCCCGAGCATGTGGAAGCCTTTGGCTTCATGCTCGGCTTGCAGAGACGGTCGTTCCAAGACGAGGACCCTGCGAACATCAAAGCTGCGGAACTGGTCGGGAAGCTGTACGACAGCTTGGCTGCCGCCGGCTACAGCGGGCACGACCTGGCGGTGTTTCTGGTGCGCATCGTGTTCTGCTTGTTTGGAGACGATACAGGGGTCTTTGCACAACGCGGTGCATTCCAGGAGCTGATTGAAGAGAGAACGAGTGAGGATGGGGCGGACTTGGGCACATGGCTTGCCCTGTTGTTTCAAACGTTGGATGAGCCCATAGAAACGCGGCAGGCCGCGCTTGACGAGGAGCTGAATCGCTTTCCGTATGTGGACGGCGAATTGTTCGCAGGCCCGCTGCGCATCCCGTCGTTTGACGCGAAGATGCGCCAGCTCCTGCTGGAGGCCTGCAGATTTGACTGGTCCGCCATTTCACCAGCGATTTTTGGTGCGCTGTTTCAGTCCGTGATGGATCCTGTTCTGCGACGTGCGCAAGGTGCTCATTATACTTCAGAGCAAGACATTCTGAAGGTTATTGGACCCTTGGTTATGGATGGACTGCGTGCCGAGTTTGACAGGCTAAGAGATCGGCGCGATACCCGGCGTACGGTGGAACTAGAGCGTTTTCAGCGCAAATTGCGGAGTCTGCGTTTCCTCGATCCTGCCTGTGGCTGCGGGAATTTTCTCGTCATTGCGTATCGCGAGTTACGCCTTTTGGAGCTTGACGTGTCGCGGGAGCTGTTGGCCGCCCGCGGTATGCAGGGGCAGCGCGGGATTGATATACGGTGGAGCCTATCTATCGTAGATGTAGATCAGTTTTTCGGTATTGAAATCAGCGAGTTTCCGGTACGCGTCGCCGAAACGGCGTTGTGGATGATGGATCACATAATGAACAACCTTGTGAGCCAGGAATTCGGCCAGTCCTTCGTGCGGATTCCATTGAATGCATCGCCGAATATCGTCCATGGTGACGCACTGGAGCAGGACTGGTCAGAAGTCTTGCCCGCCGAGGAATGTACGGTCGTGTTGGGTAACCCGCCGTTTGCGGGTGCGAAGCTACAGTCGGTCAAACAGCGGGCTCAGGTGCACCGTATCGCTGCCCTAAAAGGGCGGAAGGGTACCCTCGATTACGTTACGGCGTGGTTCATCAAGGCCGGTGCATACGTGCAGAGCGGAAGTGCGCGCATCGGCTTTGTGGCGACTAGTTCCATCGTGCAGGGTCAACAAGTCGGGCAGCTGTGGCCGTTGCTATTTGACCGATTCGAGCTCGAGATATGCTTTGCGCATCAGGCCTTCCGGTGGCGGTCTGCTGCGCGCGGTGCGGCGCATGTGCATGTCGTCATCGTTGGACTTCAGAAGCGCGAAGTCGAGAAACGTGGACGGGCGCGGGCGTCGCGGTTACTTTTCAGCTATCCCGATATAGAAGGTGAGCCAGAAGCAAGCAGCCACCGTGCCATCAGTCCTTACCTGATTGGCGCGGGGCTGCTGCGCAACCCTCACCTTACGGTTGTCGAGGCTCGAAGACCGATCAACAGTCTGCCCAAGCTCATCATCGGGTCAAAGCCGATCGACAAAGGCCATTACATATTTACCCCGAAACAGCGCCGTGCGTTTCTGGAATTAGAGCCTGGAGCGCACGGGCTCTTGCGACCGTTTGTAGGTGCGAGGGAGTTTTTATCTGGCCAGGAGCGCTGGATTTTGGCCTTGCACGATGCTGCGCCCCAACTTCTGAGCCGCCTGCCACACGTAAAGAAGCGCATGCAAGCCGTGCGAACTTTTCGATTGTCCAGCAAGGCCGCATCGACGCGGAAGTTGGCGGAGGTGCCAAGAAAGTACCATATCAACGTGATTCCGACTACGCCATTTCTGGTTATTCCGAAGACTAGCACGGAGAAGCGCCAGTACGTTCCTATCGGATGGCTGGAGTCTCCTGCAATTCCGAGTGATGCATTGCTGGTCCTGCAGGGTGCTTCGTTGATTGATTTCGCGCTGCTCACATCGGCCATGCATATGACTTGGATCCGCAATGTGGCCGGTCGGTTGGGGAGCGGGTATAGATACTCGATTGGCATCGTTTACAACACTTTTCCCAGCCCACCCGACTTCAGCAGGAGCGAAGCAGAGAATCTTACGCTGGTGTCCCTGGCGAAATCCGTGCTGGAAGCCCGTGCTGCTCATCCCCAAGCGGCGCTGGAGCATTTGTACGATCCAGAGTCGATGCCGAGCAGCCTGAGGCTCGCGCACCGAAAGCTTGACCGGGCTGTGGATCGCCTGTACAGGTCCAGGTCTTTTGACTCCGACAGGGAAAGAATCGAGCACCTGTTCATACTTTACGAGAAAATGTGCACGCCGCCAGGCGTCGCCGATCCGCTATTCGGCCAGGGTAAGTAGTGTATTCAGGGAACGCGCATGCGCTGAGCCACTGGCACGACGGGTACGTTGCTGAGCACACCGACTTACTCCTGACGACACGCCCAATCAGACCGTTGGTCTGCCTGGGTATTGCATTAGGGTATCCGCCCGGAATGTCGGTTAACTGAGCGCAATCCAGCTGATTGGAGCAGCGCGGAGGTGGTTCTTTGGCGCCGTTTATCGGCTTCAGGCTAGGAAATAACACTTCCTGTTCAATATGCAGACTTTCGGACGGATACCGTGCCGGAGGCGGAGCAGGAGCCGCTGCTTCTGAACGCTACCGCCGCCCCGCTGCATGCCGTTGCAGAAATGGATCACGATGGCGTCGACATCAGCCGGATGGAGGGCTTGATGCGGTGCTGCCCCGGGGGCGCAGGTCCCACCACAGGAATGCCCCTGCGGCAATAGCGACAGGGACCAGCCAGGTGGCCGATGCCGCGTTCTGCAAGATGACGTGCCCGGTGCCAAACAGCGTAGCGAAAATCAGCACCACGCCCGTAATCCACCGCCGACATAATACCAGGATGCGCGCCGTGGGCCGGATGTCCGGGTGCCGGGAGGCAAAGGGGCGCCAGCCAGGCCCGGCAGGACGTACCAGCCGGTAGAATGCGTCTAACACCGGCCGAGGCGTCGGACGCGTCAAAAAGGTGACCAAGAGCCAGATCACGGTCGATGCACTGACGACAACAAATAGGCTCGTCGGAAACCCCGCACTCAGACCCGGCACCGGGACACCAAACAGCTCCAGCAAAACCAGAGCTATCGGGGTGAGCGTGGCAGCGAGCTCACTCCATGCGCTGATGCGCCACCAGTACCAGCGGAAAATCAACACCATACCCAGACCCGCAGATGCGGTCAGAATAAGCTGCCAAGCGCCGCTGATAGAATCCAGCTGCGTGGCGACCCATATGCTGATTATGCCAAGCACAAAGGTGAGCACACGAGATACCATGACGTAGTAACGCTCCGAACGGTTACGTGCCACAAAGCGGCGCCAACCATCATGCACCAAGTAGGAAACCCCCCAATTGAGCTGTGTAGAAACCGTACTCATAAACGCTGCCAAGAAAGCCGCCAGCACCAACCCCAACAGCCCAGCGGGCAACACGTCGCGCATCACCAGGACGAAGCCCTCCCGGGTGTCGGCCAGGTCCGGGTACAGCACGAGCGAAGCCAGAGCCACAATAATCCACGGCCAGGGACGGACACAGTAGTGGGCCAGCGTATACGCCAAAGTGGCCAAAAGCGAGTGACGCTCATCTTTGGCGCTCATCATGCGCTGCGCAATGTAGCCGCCGCCGCCCGGCTCAGAACCCGGATACCAGCTCGACCACCACTGGATGCCGATAAAGGCTACAAACGCGGGCACCGTCAACGCGAACGCCGCAGCACCCTCTGCCGCACCTCCCAATGATGGCAGGAAGTTGAAGGTGCTGGCAGGCAGCTGCGCCCGGAGCCCGGAGATGCCGCCCACATCCGGGTGCTGCAGCACAAGTACAGCCATAATGATGGAGCCAGCCATCGCCAGAAAAAACTGGAATGCATCCGTCACCACCACACCCCAGAGCCCAGCCAGAAGCGCATAGACAGACACCAGTACAACTAGAAGACTGACCAGGACGAGGGCACTACTCACCTCCAGGCCCACCACAGCAAACGACTGCTGCCCGAATAGCGTCAGCTCTGGAAATAACACCTTAATCACGGTCTCCATCGCCAGCGACACCCAGCCGATGATGACAATGTTCATCACCAAGCCGAAATACACTGCCTTGATGCCGCGCAACCAAGCCGCTGGCCGGCCACTGTAGCGGAGCTCCACGAATTCGACATCCGTCTGAATGCCGCTGCGGCGCCACAGACGCGCGAAAAATATCACGGTGCACATGCCACCAAACGCAAAGCTCCACCAAAGCCAGTTGCCAGCAATGCCGCTCTTAGCGACGAGCTCCGTAACGGCTAGTGGCGTGTCCGCAGCGAAGGTGGTGGCCACCATACTGGTGCCAGCAAGCCACCAAGGCATGTTGCGGCCGCCAAGAAAATATTCCGACGTGTCCCGGACCGCGCGGCGCCGGAAATACAGCGCAAGGACCAGCGTGAATAGGAGATACGTCCCTATCAGCGCCCAGTCAAATGGTGTCACAGGCAGGTCCTCCTCATAGCGGCGTGATTGCAGGATGTACCACGTAAAGTACGCAACGGATGCCAGCCTCCAAGAGGACGTTGGCGCCTGACCTACAGGGGACGGAGCTTGCCGGGATACGTCTCCCGAATAAGAGCCCTAGCCAGCGCGCGCGCGGGGTCAATGACCGTGCCGCCACTGGGGACCTCCACCGCCAGCGGCAACTCGGTGCAGCCCAAAATGATGGCCTCTGCGCCGCGCTGACGCAAATGCTCCATAGATTCCAGCACCATGGCGGTAGCACGAGCGGTGACCGGTGCCGAATGCGCCTTGATACCGAAGGAAGGGTCATAGATGGCCCGGTCCACCAGATCCGTTTGCACCGCCACGCTCGGCATGATGGGCTTAAAACCGGCTGCCCGGATCGCCTTTTCATAGAGCCCCAGCCTAAATGATCCCAAAGTGGAAAGCGGCCCCACCTTGCGGATCCCAGGCAGCGCGTCGCGCACATAGCGGATCGTCTCGCCTATCAGGTGCAGCAGGCGAATACTGTGACCCCCGGCGCGCAGGCGGCGCGTCAGCGCATCAAAAATCGGTGGCATATGCGCAGAGTTGCATGGCATGCCTGCCACCGTGGCACCCAACGACTCCAGCGCAACAAGCACATCGGCGATGGCCGTGCCGGGGTTGTCCGGCACCCGACCGAGCACGTACGCGGTGCGGTCAGGGATCCTGTGCCCGTAGGAAAGGAGCGCCACAGGCAGATGCTCCTGGTCGGTTGCGGCAACGGTTTCACCAAATATTTTGCTGACCAGGTCAAGCCCGGCGTATGGACCCATCCCGCCCACAACTCCGATGATCGGCTCTGACTTCATGATCGGCTCCAATGGTGAGGCGCGCTTGACTACGCTAAACAATCGCCGGGCCGATTCGTTTACGCCGTCCCGCAAACCGCAGCCCTATGCACCCCTTTGCGCTTGCACTTCGTGCACACCGTTCGCAATCCCCCTTGCCCGGTAGTCTAATGGCAGGACAGCGGCCTTTGGAGCCGTTGGTGGAGGTTCGAATCCTCCCCGGGCAACCGATAGTGCGTGCATCGGGCCGGGTGCATCCGGCAAAGCATCCAGCCTTGCTACGCCGTACCAATGGCAGCTGACCAGCCAATTGGCCTGTTTGCCGGCAGCAGTAACCTGCCACTGGCCGAGCGCATCGCGGACTTCTTCGGGCAGAAGCTGGGTAAGCTCACCCTCAAATCCTTCGCTGACGGCGAACTCTACTGCCGCTACGAAGAGAATATCCGCGGGCGAGACGTGTTCATCATACAGAGCACCTACCCGAGCGCGGATCACTGGATGCAGCTCCTCCTCCTGATCGATGCCGCCAAACGAGCGTCCGCCAAACAGATCACGGCTGTCGTTCCATACTTCGGCTACGCGCGCCAGGAGCGCAAAGATCAGCCGCGTGTCTCCATCGCCGCCAAGCTGGTAGCTGACCTCCTGGGCACCGCAGGGATCGACCGGCTGCTGACCATGGATCTGCACGCGTCTCAGATTCAAGGATTCTTTGACGTGCCCGTGGATCATTTGTATGCCTCCGTCGTTTTTACGGACTATTTTCGCCGGATGCAGCTGGAGAATCTGGTCGTGGTGGCGCCGGATGTGGGAGCCATCAAGATGGCGCGCGCCTATGCCAGTAGACTCCACACGGATCTTGCCGTCATAGACAAGCGGCGTCCAAGCCAGAATCAGGCGGAAGTGGTCAACATAATCGGAGACGTGAGCGGCCGGAACGTGCTGCTGATCGATGACCTTATTGACACGGCCGGCACGCTGACCAATGCGGCCAATGCGCTGCGCCGCGCAGGTGCCCAGAGGATCCTCGCCGCATGCACACATCCGCTGCTTTCAGGACCCGCCTACGAGCGTATCCATGCCTCGGCACTGGAAAGCCTGATGGTGTCCGACACCATTCCACTGAAGCAGGAGTCGGACCGTGTCCAGGTGGTCAGCGTAGCGGAATTGTTCGCGGACGCGATCCGGCGGATCACGGAAGACGCCTCTATCTCAACGCTATTCAAGCCCATACCGCTATTCAAGTCCTAATTCCAAGCCCGTAATGAACGTCATTTCACTGGCAGCCAGCGCACGCAAGCCCGGCCAGAGCATTGCCCGTGCCCTGCGCCGCACAGGCCAGGTGCCATGCATCCTGTACGGAAGACACCAGGATGCTGTGCCCTTTAGCACTTCAGAAAAGAGCCTGAATCCGCTGATCCACACAAGCAGAACGCACCTCGTGCACGTATCACTGGACGAGGCAGCCTGGGAATGCATCGTTAAAGACATCGCCTTTCATCCGGTCACGGACCGTCCGATGCATGCGGACTTTCAGGTGCTGCACGCCGGAGAGCATGTCACACTTCCGGTGCCGATCCGCTATGTCGGGACATCCGCTGGCCAAGCGCAAGGGGGTTTGGTACGCTACGCCATCAATGAGCTCACGGTGTCCTGCCTGCCCAAACATATCCCGGCGCAGATTGATATCGAAGTGAGTCATGTGGAGATCGGGGACGCGATACATGTGCGGGACCTTCAGATTCCGAACGTGAAATTTCTCGCGCCAGCAGACCAGATACTTATGGCGGTAGAGCGTCCTCGCGTCCTGGTGGAAGTGGGTGAAGAAGAAGAAGAAGACACCGAGGAGCTGGTGCCCGACGCATAGCCCGACGGGAGGATGCCATGGCAGCCATGCGGCGCCTTATCGTCGGCCTGGGCAACCCGGATCCACAGCATAAAGCCACCAGGCACAACATCGGGTTTGAGGTCCTGGACCTCTTGGTCGGCCAGGAGGCGTTTCGGCTGGACGGGCGTGCGCAGTCTCTCATAGCCCGGTGCCGGCTGCGAGGGCGCCCGGTGGTGATGGCAAAGCCGCTGACGTACATGAATCGCAGCGGCATCGCGGTGCGACACCTCATGCGGCGCCTGTCGCTCTCGCCGGAATGCCTGCTTGTCGTGACCGACGACCTCAACCTGCCGCCTGGCACGTTAAGGATTCGGGCCCAGGGGAGCGCAGGCGGACACAATGGGGTGCAGAACATCATAGATCAGCTCAACACGGGTGCGTTCGCACGGATTCGCCTCGGAATTCGAGGTCCCTATCCGCGAGGACAACAGAGCCGCTTCGTGCTTTCACCATTCACCGATGAGGAGCGTCCCGTGATGGAAGAGGCGTTAGGGCTCGCCGCCGAGGTCATCGCTACCTACGTCACCGACGGCATCAGCACCGCCATGAATCGGTTCAACCGGCGCATTAAACCCGCCAAAGTATCCAAGAAGAAATCAGAGCCTCCAGCAGATTCTCCGCCACCATCATAAAGCACTATCTCTGGGGCGCTTGAATTCTCTGCGGAAAATGTTCAGGGTTCACCGGCGCGGTATCACTGCGCACCAGTGATCGTTACACCACGTTGTAAGCGCTTCCGCGGCCGCGCAGCAGTCAGAAGAAACATGCGCCGCCTGCTCATAATCCCAGTCACCCGCACCATCCGATGAATCAGCAGCTGATCACGCTATTTGTTCCTCTTGCGGGGGTCGTGGCCCTCCTGTTCGCGTTTTCGCGCGCACGCTGGGTCTCGCGCCAAGACCCGGGCACGGAAACCATGGTGGAGATCGCCGGTGCCATCTCGCGCGGCGCACAGGCATTCCTCAGGCGAGAATACCGCTTCCTGATCCCATTCGTGCTGGCAGTCGCCGTGCTGCTGCTCTTTATCAACCTGCAGGAGCGCCAGATAGGAGGCGAAACAATCAACTCACCCATGTTGGCTGTGTCGTTCCTCGTCGGAGCCTTCTGCTCCGGCCTGGCTGGCTTTGTCGGGATGATGGTGGCCACACGCGCCAATGTGCGCACCACCCACGCGGCACGCACCGGCTTGGCTCCAGCGCTCAACGTAGCCTTCTCGGGAGGACTGGTGATGGGGCTATGCGTGGTGGGACTGGGCGTCCTGGGACTTGGGCTGCTGCTGTTGGCATACGAGAACTTCACCGAATGGACTCCTACGCGCATCGTTAACGTGATTGCCAGCTTCTCGCTGGGCGCTTCGTCCATCGCCCTCTTTGCACGTGTCGGAGGCGGGATATACACAAAGGCGGCCGACGTGGGGGCGGACCTGGCCGGGAAGGTGTATGCCGGCATTCCCGAAGACGATCCGCGCAACCCGGCCACCATCGCCGACAACGTGGGAGACAACGTGGGCGACGTGGCCGGCATGGGAGCCGACCTGTTTGAGAGCTTTGTGGGTTCCATCATCGGTGCCATGGTGCTGGGAACCGGCTTTCTGGTAGCATTGGGGGGCGAGACAGACCTGCCCGCCGGGGCGCTGGGGCCGATACTGCTGCCCCTGGTGCTGGCGGCCGCCGGCATCCTGGTGTCTATCGTCGGGTCCTTCTTCGTTCGCACCAAAGAAGGGGGTAGCCCGCAACGGGCACTCAACATAGGCGAGTTCGGAGCCAGCGCGATAATGGCGGTCGTGGCCTTCTTTGTGATCCGCTGGATGCTGCCGAATGAGTGGTCTGCCGTAACACCTATCGTGGGTGCGTTCAGCTACACATCTATGGGTGTCTTCTGGGCTGTCCTTATCGGGCTGGCCGCGGGTGTCGGAATAGGACTGGCTACGGAATACTTTACCTCTACCCACACGCGACCGACACTGGACATCGCTCGGCAGAGTACCACGGGGCCAGCCACTAACATCATCGCGGGCCTAGGTGTCGGAATGTATTCTACAGGACTGCCCGCACTGATTCTGGCGGGCGCAATCATCGGTGCTCACGCTTGCGCGGGGCTCTATGGCGTAGCTATCGCAGCGGTCGGCATGCTGTCCGTCACCGGCATCCAACTGGCCGTGGATGCGTATGGCCCCATCTCAGACAATGCGGGTGGCATAGCCGAGATGGCGAAGCTGCCTCCTGAGGTGCGGCAACGCACCGATGAGCTGGATGCCGTCGGCAACACCACCGCGGCCATCGGCAAAGGCTTTGCGATAGGATCCGCCGCGCTGACAGCGCTGGCGCTATTTGCGGCCTTTATGCAGCAGGCTGGCATGGAGACGATAAATGTGGCTGCGCCGCATATCCTGGCGGGGCTGCTGATAGGGGCCGCCCTTCCTTATGTATTCAGCGCCATGGCTATGGGGGCGGTTGGACGTGCCTCTTCGGACATGATTGAAGAGGTCGGACGCCAGTTCAGAGAGATTCCTGGCCTAAGAGAAGGCCAAGCTAAGGCTGAGTATGCGCGCTGTGTCGATATTTCCACCAAGGCGGCCATACGCGAAATGATCGCCCCAGGCTTGCTTGCCCTGGTGGTGCCTGTAGTGGTCGGCTTCGTCAACAAAGAGTCGTTGGGGGGCCTCCTTGCCGGTGTCACGGTGTCGGGCGTGCTGTTTGCCATATTTCAGTCCAATGCCGGTGGCGCTTGGGATAACGCAAAAAAGCGTATCGAGGCCGGTCTCGAAATCGCCGGCAAAACTCTGGGCAAAGGCTCGGAAGCGCACAAAGCGGCCGTAGCAGGCGACACCGTCGGGGATCCGTTTAAGGACACTTCTGGACCAAGCCTCAACATCCTGATCAAGCTGATCGCGGTCGTTGCGCTGGTGATTGCTCCGTTTCTGGTCTGAACCGCGGTGATGCCTGAACGCTGCTAAGGCTGCATTCAGTACATTGCCTACGCAATTGACAGAGGTGCGACATGGCTGCCGTAGATGTTCTGATGCCCAAGATGGGCGAGAGTATCACCGAAGGGACTGTCCTGGTGTGGCACAAAAAGCCGGGGGATCCGGTGGAGCTGGACGAAACCCTGCTCGAGATCGGGACGGACAAGGTAGACACGGAAATTCCTTCGCCAAGCGGCGGCATCGTCGCGGAGATTTTGGTAGAAGAAGGGGCCACCGTGGATGTGGGGACGCTTATTGCCCGGATAGAGGATCCACAACCAGATGGTAGCTCGAGGGCGCCCGCACCTGCAGCGCCTGACCCCGTCGCGCCTGAGCCCTCAGCCATCGAGGCTGCCCCTGTGGTGGATGCCAGCAGCAGCACCACGGTGGATATCATCATGCCCAAGATGGGTGAGAGCATCACCGAGGGCACCGTTATCGCGTGGTACAAAGAGGTCGGCGATGCCGTCGCGCTGGACGAAACCGTGCTCGAGATTGGCACGGACAAAGTGGATACAGAGGTGCCTTCTCCAGCAGCGGGCACGTTAGAGGAAGTACTCGTTGAGATGGGAGCGACCGTGGAGGTGGGTACGCCGCTGGCTCGCATCGCCATCGGCAAGGCAGCTGCTACCAGTGCACCGGTGCCTGCTCCTGCAGCTCCGACGCCTGCGTACGTGCCCCAGGAGGAACCGACCGCGGGTGACACCGTGGAGGCGCCAACTAGGCATCTGCGCGACGGGCGCTTCCTGACGCCGCTGGTGCGCACGATAGCACAGAAAGAGGGCGTCACGACAAAGGAGCTGGAAAGTATCCGTGGGACCGGCAGTCGTGGCCGCATAGGCAAAAAGGACTTGCTCAAGTACTTACAGGATCGGAGAAGCCCCCAGCCGCCGCCACCGGTGCCAACGCCTACCCGTACGCCAGCGAAGCCCGCTCCAGCGCCCGCGCCGAAGGCGGCGCCCGCAGGAGCCAGGGAAGAGGTGATCGAGATGGACAGGTTGCGCCAACTCGTGGCGCACCATATGACGCTGTCACGCAAAACCTCGGCCCATGTGACGTCATTCGCCGAGGTGGATGCCACCAACTTGGTGCGCCTGCGCGAATCCAACAAGCACCGGTTTCTTAAGCGCGATGGTGTCAAGCTAACCTACACGCCTTTCCTTGTATACGCAGCGGTGGAAGCCCTGCGGGATCATCCGATGCTTAACGCCTCCGTCGACGGTACGCGCATCATCCTGAAGAAGGACTTTCACGTCGGTATCGCCGTCAACATTGCTAAGACCGGCCTGATTGTGCCCGTCATCAGGCATGCGGGCCGCCAGCGAGTGGCAGGCCTAGCACACACGGCCCACGATCTGGCCCAAAGGGCGCGGTCTGGCGACCTGCAGCCAGACGACCTCCAGGGCGGAACCTTTAGCATCACCAACCTGGGGTCGCTGGGATCGATCATGGGAACCCCGATAATCCTGCAGCCTCAAGTGGCAATTCTGGCCACCGGAGCCATCATAAAGCGGCCCGTCGTGGTGGAAGATCCAGCGCTCGGCGACGTGATTGCCATCCGCCACATGATGTACCTGTCCTTGTCTTACGACCATCGCATCATCGACGGAGCGATGGGCATCTCGTTCCTGCGTAAGTTTGTAGAAGTGGTGGAAAATTTCGATCCCAATGGAGAGGTCTGAGGTAGTGCGCGCCCAATCATCATGCCAGACAGTGTCGCAAGCCCAGTGATGGCCGCGCGCCCGGTCGCGCAGGTCCTAACCGTGGGGGAGCTCGCCCATCGGAAGCACGTCTTTGTCGCCGAATGTCTCCAGAGCAAGGCCAAAGCTACCCGAGGAACCTACAACCGGTGCCTTAACGAGTTCAGCCGCTGGGTCGAGGGTCTGGGCGGCTCCTGTCCAATGACGCCGGAGGCTATGGACAGGTATCAGGAGTACCTGACGGTAGAACGTGCCCTGGGACCTAGAACGGTGTCCACCTACCTGACCGCACTACGTCAGTTTGTAAAGTACTTGGTAACAACAGGGTTCTTGAACCAGAACCCGACGCTGCACCTGAAAATCACTAGCGCGCCAGCGCCGAAAGCTACCCAGGCCCTATCAGCGCCCGAGATCCGCCAGCTCATTGCCGCGGTAGATACATCAACGACTATGGGTAAGCGGGACCTGGCGATCATCTACGCCATGATCTATGCTGGCCTGACCGAAACCGACATAGAACGCGCCGATGTGGCAGACATGGAGCGCACGCTCCTGGGAATCCATATCCGAGTGCAAGGCAAAGGAAGCCGCGTTAAGGCGGAAACCGCGCCGCTGGATCCCCCAGTGATGGAGAAAATCGCTGACTACCTGAAACTGCGCCCCGCGCACGGGCTGGAGGATCCGCTCTTCCTGTCTCACTCAAACCGGAGCCGTGGCGGGCGCCTCGATACACGATCCATCCGGCGCCGTATGACCAAGTACCTCGAGAAGGCTGGGTTGCGACGTCCTGGGATTACCACCCAGAGCCTTACGTTAACAGCACTCCTATTGTGGCTCCAGGAAGGTAAGAGCCTAAGAGAGATACGCGGCCGGGTTCGGGTCCGCAAGCTTCGCGCTAAGATTGCCCACCTGCAGGCCACCGGCATGCCGAGCTCGGAATGAATTCAGCCCGCCGTCAGATGCGGGTGCCTGCCGTGAACTGGTGAAGACCAGCGAACGACCACGACGAATAGGCGTAGTCGAGCGTAAATCCCCGAATGCGTAGCCCGAATCCCACGCCAGCGCCCGCTATGTCAAGACGACTGCTGGAAGTTAAGTTCTGGTGGCGGCGGTGATTGTAGCCGAGCCGCAATGCAAAGGCACTGATCACCTGAAACTCCAGGCCAACAATGGCATGAGAGGCTATCGCCGCCGCTGTGCCACCGCTCTGGGGAGTACGCCCGATATCGTGCAGGTTGTAGGCGGTAAGCGAAAGGCGCAACGGCACATAGCGCAGCCTTTTGCCGATGGCGAGCCGAAGGTCTATCGGCGCCTCGTCGGCCGTGTTGCCCAGTGAGCTTAGCACCATGCCTACGTTGTTTAACGAAGCGGTAGCAGTCAATTGGCCGACCGGCTCATGGTACGCCACGCCGACATCGAACAGCAACGCCTGTGCGCTGAAGCGGTCCACGCTGGAATGGACCAAGTGGACGTTGACACCGAAGCGAAAATTACCCGCGTAATGGCGGCCAGCACCCAACGTAAACACCACGTCCGAGGCGCTAAATGTGCCACTCCGCTGTCCCGCCTGGTCCGCACGCTCAAAGGTGCCGTAATAAAAAAAGCGCACGCCAACCGCCGCGGTTCCGTACGGAGCAAAGGTGCGGCTGTAGGTCACAAACCCGGCGCTCATGTCGTGCAGATGCTTGAGGTATGAAGCGGCAAAATTGCGGTCCGAGGCCTCGTGCAATAGCGCCGGGTTGTAAAGAAAGGCACCAGCATCGTCACAGCACACGGCAGACAAGCTGCCCCCTAGGGCTGCGCCGCGTGCGGTCGGCTCAATACGCATGAACGCAAACCCTGTGGCTTGACCGGACTGTGCAGTCGCCGGAAAGCAGAAGGTGCCGGCTATGAGCACGGCGCAAAAGACCCTAGCGGGGCGGTGAATATGCATACGGTGGCGGTGGGTGGCCCAGGTCCTACCCGTTACGTAGGGGAACGGATCCGCAGCGTACGCCTTAAAGTCGGGCGCTATGGGCAAAGACAATTCACTGGGCCAGAAGGCGCCAGCCGGCATGTGTGCCTGAGCTGACGATCGCTGCAATCACGGCATGAGCAACGCCTTCACGAAGTTTTTCTCAGGTTTCTTTGGCGACAAGAACCAGCGACTGATAGATCGCCACTACCAGCCGGTCGTTGATGAGATCCTGAGCCTTGAACACCGTATTCGCGTCTTATCTGACGAGAAGCTGCGTGCGAAGACCGAAGAATTCAAGCTTCGAATAAGAGAGAGTGTTGCGGACATTGCGGCGCGCCAGAAGGAGGTGCACAGCCTCCTGCGCGCGGTGCACCCCAAGGCTGCTCCTGGTGTCCAGGGAGATGTAGAGGAGGATGCTACGCCCAAGGAACTGACACTCAAGGATCGTCAGAATTTCTTTGAAGAGCTCGATGAGCTGGGAGAAGAATGGCTTGACGTAGTGAGCGAAACGCTGGAAGAGATCCTTCCAGAAGCATTTGCCGTCGTCAAGGAGGTGTGCCGGCGCTTAACTCATAAGGGCAGCCTTACGGTAAAAGCGACCGATCACGATGTTGCAGTAAACAAGAAGTGGGGATACCCGCTCCTGCAGGGGTCGTCAGCGCGCTGGACGAACTCGTGGACGGCCGGAGGCACGCAGATCACGTGGGCGATGGTGCCCTACGATGTGCAGCTGCTCGGAGGCGTCGTGCTCCATCGTGGCAACATCGCCGAGATGAAGACGGGCGAAGGAAAGACGCTGGTAGCCGTGGCACCCGTATACCTCAATGCGCTGGTTGGCCGAGGCGTGCACCTAGTGACGGTGAACCCATACTTGGCGCAGCGCGATGCCGAATGGATGGGGCCCGTCTTTGAGTTTTTGGGGCTGACCGTGGATGTCATCGATGGTCACGATCCGCATTCGCCGGGCCGACGCAACGCGTATCGCGCGGACATCACCTACGGCACCAACAACGAATTCGGGTTTGACTATCTGCGGGACAACTCTTTTGTTACGGCTCCAGATCAGCTGGTGCAGCGGGAGCACTACTATGCCATTGTAGACGAGGTGGACTCCGTGCTGGTGGACGAGGCGAGGACGCCGCTCATCATCTCTGGGCCCGTGCCACAGGCCACCCAGAGCCGGTTTGGAGAGCTGAAGCCGGCGGTGGAGCGGCTGGTGCAGCGGCAGAAGCGCCTGGTGGCAGGATTCGTGTCTGAGGCGGAGCGCCTACTTAAGGAACGAGACAAGTTGCTCGTCGAAGAGGAGGCAAAGCGTACCAGAGAGGTAGAACACGAAGCGGGACTGGCGCTCCTGAGGGCTTCGCGGGGCTTTCCACGCAACAAGCGGCTCATGAAGCTCCTGCAGGAGCCGGGCATAGAGCAGCTGCGGCAGAAGACTGAATTTTTCTACCTGCAGGACAACGCCAAAAACATGCACCTCGTCGATGAGGTGCTCAACTATGCGCTCGACGAGAAGCAGTATGCCATAGAGCCCACCAGCCAGGGACGGACCTTCGTGGCTAAGGCTGCCAAAGCGGAGGTGGACCTGTTTATCCTGCCAGACGTCGGAGAGGAAACGGCCCGGATGGAGGAGGAATATGAGGAGTACAAGAATGAACTCTTCGAATCCATGCGGCAGCGCACAGACCTTTCCGAAGAAAAGCGCGAAAACAAGATTCAGAACGATCTGCGTGTGCTCAAGAATCGGCTGGAAGAGCAGAAGATGAAGCTCCACCAGACGTATGCGGACCGCGCAGAGCGTTTGCACGCCATCGAGCAGCTACTAAAAGCCTACACGCTATACGAAAGGGACACGGAATATATCGTCGAGAATGGGAAGGTCCAAATCGTAGACAAGCATACCGGTCGGGCGCTGCCCGGTCGGCGGTACTCGGACGGACTACATCAGGCGATAGAGGCCAAAGAGGGGGTGAAGGTTCAGGCGGCGACGCAGACCTATGCCACCATTACCCTGCAGAACTACTTCCGCATGTACACCAAGCTCGCCGGTATGACGGGGACGGCCGAGACGGAAGCGGAAGAGTTTCACAAGATCTACGAAATGGATGTAGTGGTGGTGCCCACCAACGAGCCCATTGCCCGCGTAGACAAAGATGACCTCATCTTCCGTTCCCGCCGCGAGAAATACAAGGCCGTCATTGAGAAGATCATCCAATACCATCGGTCCGGTCAGCCGGTGCTGGTGGGTACGACCTCGGTCGATGTTTCAGAAACGCTAAGCCGTGCCTTAAAGCGCAACCGTATCCCGCATAACGTGCTCAACGCTAAGCGGGATCGGGCCAAGCAGGAGTCCCTCATCGTTGCCCAGGCTGGTCAGCGCGGGACCGTAACGATAGCCACCAACATGGCAGGTCGCGGCACCGACATCAAACTGGCGCCTGACGTGCGGGATCGCGGCCTTGCTATCATCGGTACCGAGCGCCACGAGAGTCGCCGCATTGACCTGCAGCTGCGCGGACGCTCTGGGCGGCAGGGCGACCCGGGGGAAAGTCAGTTCTTTATATCGCTGGAAGACAACCTGATGCGCTTGTTTGGCCCAGACCGCGTCGCGCGCGTGATGGATCGCATGAGGGTGGAAGATGACGCGGTCATCACACACGCCTGGATCACCAAGAGTATTGAGCGTGCCCAGAAGAAGGTGGAGCAAAACAACTTCGCCATCCGGAAGCGGCAGCTGGAATATGATGATGTGCTCAATTCGCAGCGCGAAGTCATCTATGATCGGCGGATGCATGCGCTCAAAGGGCAGCGGATACGCGGCGAGATTCTAGGTATGCTCCACAAGGTGGTCGAGGATGTGGTCACCCGGCACCACGGCGACGGTAACGTCGAGGAGGTGCGGATGGAGCTGCGGCGCCTGTTAGGCGTGGATGTGGAGATGGACCGGGAGCGATTCTTTGCGCTAGGTGAAGACGGTGTCACCGATGAGGTGTTTAACCGCGCGGTGGAGTACTATGACCGCAAGCGGAACATGCTAGCTGAGCCGTATTTCCGCTCCTTAGAAGAGGTGGTTCGCAACGACACAGAGCAGAAGCTTAAGCGTGTCTATGTCGACTTTTCGGACGGACGTCGCCGGCTGCGTACCGTTGTCAAGATCGATGCGGTCATAGAAACGATGGGCCACGAGATCAACAACGGTCTAGAACGGGCCACCTTGCTGGCGCTTATCGACGAGCGGTGGACCGAGCACCTTAGATCGCTTGATGAGGTCAAAGAAGGCATCGGCCTTCGTGCCTACGGGCAGCGCGATCCGCTGATAGAATATAAGATGGAGGCGTTCCGTCTGTTCACGGAGGTGATGGAGCAGATCAGCAAGGATGTGGTGACCTTCATATTCCGGGCGGGCCCGGTTGTGGAGCGGAGCGGTCCGCAGCGTCGGCCGCGCAGTGCACAGCGTCGGCGCGGCACCCTGGATCGCCAGCGGGCCAAGTCCCGAAAGGAGGCGCCCCGGTCGTCATTTGGCGTGGCGACGGGTCCGCGACCTAGCGCCGCAGGGCGAGATCCCTCGGCACGTAGGCGGCCAGTGACAGCCGGTGAGCGCGTCGGGCGCAACAGTGCGTGCCCGTGCGGCAGCGGAAAGAAGTACAAGTATTGCCACGGGCGTGTGTAGTCCGCGATGTCAGGGTGCTTAGAACACTTCATATTCAGAATTATGCGCTGATTGAATCCCTTGAGGTTGACTTTGAAAGCGGACTGAACATCCTGACGGGGCAAACGGGGGCGGGCAAGTCAATCATCATCGGTGCGTTGGAGATGATTCTTGGGGAGCGCGCCCAGAAACAGGCGGTGCGAACGGGTGCGCGCCGCGCCGTCATTGAGGGGGTCTTCGACGCGGTGACGTCACCCCTGGTGCGTCGGGCGATGTCGGAGCAGGGCATTGAGGCCGCATCCCATCTGATCCTGCGACGAGAGATCGCGTCCACCTATAGTCGAGCGTACATCAACGACTCGCCAGCGACGCTGACCGTAGTTCGGGCCGTGGCTGCGCACCTTATCGACCTGCACGGGCAGCACCAGCATCAATCCCTGTTACGTACCGAGACGCACTTGGAGATGCTCGACCATTTTGGCAGCCTGGGAGGGCTGCGCAAAGACTACGAGCGGCGTTACGATGAGGTGCGGGAGCTCTTGGAGCGGCGCCTCAAGCTGGAAAAGGAGCAGCGGGACGCCCACCTGCTCAAAGAACGCCTCGCCTTCGAAATTAGTGAGATCGACGCCATCGATCCCAAACTGGACGAAGAAGAGTCCCTAGAGGCCGAGCAGCGCCGCTTGGAAAATGCCGAGCGCCTGTACAGCGCGACCGCCACACTGTATGAGATGCTCTACGCCCGCGACGGTGCTACAGGCGATCAGCTTATCGTGGCACGTAATGAGCTGCAGTCTTTGGCGCGCATCGATGCGGTTTTCGAGGCAGCGCACGAAGAGATCCGTTCGGCGCAAATCGTTGTTGCGGATGTGGCGGCATTGCTGCAAGATTACAATGCGCGTATCGAGTTTAGCCCGCGGCGCCTGGAGGAGATTCGTGAGCGCTTAGGTGAGCTGGATCGACTCAAACGTAAGTACGGCGGATCGATGCAGGCTGTCGTGGAGCACCGGTCCCGCATCGGCGGGCAGTACGACCTTCTGGTGAACTTCAAAGCGTCATTGCAGGCGTTGACGGAGGCGATAGATACAAATCGGTCACTGTTGGCCGACACCGCGATGAGGCTGAGCAGTAAACGCCATGAGGTAGCCGAGCGCATCGAAGGGACGGTTGCTCAGGAGCTGAGCCGGCTGGGGATGCCAGCTGCCAGACTTACCGTAAGCTTCGGCTTGCGCAAAGACCCCGCTGGGTGGATTCGTCTGCGGTCCCCAGGGGTTGGGGCTGGCCGGTACCGCGCCTGGCGGCATGGCATGGACGAGGTGGAATTCAAGATCGCCACCAACGAAGGCGAGCCGTCCAAAAGCCTACGCCATGTCGCCTCTGGCGGCGAAATCAGCCGCATAATGCTAGCGCTGAAGACTATCCTGGCCAAGAGCGAAAGCCTGCCGATACTGGTCTTCGATGAGATTGACAGCGGCGTATCGGGGCGCATCGCCCGCAAGGTGGGCGAAAGCATGGCGAAGCTTGGACGCTATCACCAGATAATTGCCATCACGCATCTGCCCCAGATCGCGGCCCTAGGGCAGGCCCACTTCACGGTGGAGAAACGTGTTGAGCAGGGGCGATCTAAGACGTATATTCGGCGCCTTGAAGAGGACGAAAGGGCGGAGCATGTGGCTCGGCTGTTTTCGGGGGCCCTCGTGACCGACGCTATGCGCAAGAGCGCGCGCGAGCTCATGCATGTGCCCTAGGCGTCATAAGAACGATTGCGGCGGTCTATGGAGGTACCACGAGCGTTACCGGAGCACGACATCGAAAAGCTCATCGCGGCGTACTATACCGACGGTGCAGGCCGTGTGTCGTTTGGCACGTCAGGCCACCGTGGTTCTTCGCTTGCTGGGACGTTCAACAGGAACCATGTTCTGGCCATATGCCAAGCGATCTGCGACCTACGCGCCGCGGACGGGCCGCTGTTTGTCGGGATGGATACCCACGCGCTGTCGGGTCCCGCATTTGACACCGCGATGGAGGTCTTTGCTGGCAACGACATCGATGCGGTCTCCCAGGCGGGAGGCGGTTTCTTGTCGACCCCTGTGCTTTCGCATGCCGTTCTTACGCACAACGCTGCGTCTGATGCGCTGCTGGCCGACGCAGTCATCCTGACGCCTTCCCACAACCCGCCTGAGGATGGCGGGCTCAAGTACAACCCTCCCAGTGGCGGCCCCGCTGCCAGCGAGGTAACATCGGCGATCGAAAAGCGTGCCAATGAGCTGATGGCCGAGCGCCTAAGCGGTGTACGCAAGGGGCAGACGATGACGGCCCGAGATATGGACCTGCTGGCGGCATACACGCGTGACTTGGGTAGCGTGCTCAATATGGATGCCATTGCGGGCTCCGATCTCAAGATTGGCGTCGACCCGATGGGGGGCGCGGCTACACTCGCCTGGGAGCCGTTGGCAGAGCATTACGGATTGAATCTAGAGGTCGTCAATGATGCCATCGATCCTTCTTTCAGCTTTATGCCGCCTGATTATGACGGAAAGATTCGGATGGACTGCTCTTCGCCCCACGCGATGGCGAACCTGGTAGGGCTGCGGGACCGATTTGACATTGCATTTGGAAACGATCCAGATGTGGATCGACACGGCATCGTGACGCCGGCTGGGGGACTGATGAATCCCAACCACTTTCTCGCGGTGGCCGCGGACTACCTTGCAGAGTACCGTCCGGCCTGGGCGCCCACGACCGCAATAGCTAAGACTCTGGTTACCAGCGCCATGGTGGACAGGGTGGCGAATAGCCGGGGGCGGCCGCTGGTGGAGGTGCCGGTTGGGTTCAAGTGGTTCGTGGATGGCCTTTTGAATAGTCGTTTCGGGCTCGCTGTGGAAGAGAGCGCAGGAGCAACGCTGCTGCGTAAAGACGGGAGCGTATGGACTACCGATAAAGATGGCATAGTGATGGCGCTTTTGGCTGCCGAGATCACCGCGGTGACCGGGCGTGACCCGGGCACCTATTACGAGGCGCTGGAGGCACAGCACGGTAAGGCATACTATAGGCGTGTGGACGCGCTGGCAAGTGACGCGCAAAAGGCGGTGTTGCGCAACCTCTCTCCTGCCATGGTGTCAGCCTGGAGACTTGCGGGAGATCCCGTGGTGCGCATCCTGACGCGAGCTCCAGGCAACAACGCTCCAATTGGCGGCCTGAAGGTGGAAACGGCCAGAGGTTGGTTTGCGGCACGCCCGTCGGGTACGGAGCCCATATACAAGATCTATGGTGAGAGCTTCCGGGGCGCGAGCCACTTGGAGCATATTCTGGCTGAGGCTCGTACGCTGGTGAGTGGGGCGCTCAAGGCCGCGGGGTTGTGATGCTTGAGCCTCTCCTGTTTGGCACCGACGGCTGGCGTGCGGTGGTGGCGCGCGACTTCACATTTGCCAACCTGACGCGCCTGGCGCGCGCGACCGCGTGGTGGCTTCTTGGCCGCACGCCGGAGCCGACTGTAGTTATCGGCCACGATGCCCGTTTTATGGGAAGCCGGTTTGCGTCGCATGTGGCCGAGACGCTTGCCGCCGAAGGTGTGCATGTGGTTGCGGCGCAGGGTATCACGCCGACGCCAGCGATAAGCTGGGCTGTGCACGCATACGGGTGTGATGCAGGCATCGTCATTACGGCTAGCCACAACCCGTCCCACTACAACGGCTTTAAGATCAAGGCGTCTTTCGGGGGTCCAGCGACGCCTCAGATGACGGCTGCTGTCGAGCGGGAGCTGGCGCGTGTAGACGCTGCCTCGGGCAGTGCGCAGCGCCTACGGCATGTGGGTCAGATAACGGGCCGGAACGTGACAGAAGGCTATCTGGACTATCTGCGGAATCGCTTTGATATCGGTGCGCTCAGGAGATCCGGGCCGAGGATGGCGCACGACGCTATGTATGGTGCTGGTCAGAAGCTGTTTGCCATGCTCTTGGGTGAGGACCGTGTTGTTGAGTTGCACAACACGGTCAATCCGAGTTTCGGCGGGCTGGTACCAGAGCCGATTGGTCGCAACCTAGGCCCCTTTATGTCGCTGATTGCCCGTTCGGACGTGGCCGTTGGCATTGCTAATGACGGAGATGCGGATCGTATAGGTGTGATCGATGAGCGGGGCCAGGAAGTCACCAGTCACATGGTGATGGCTCTCTTGGTGAAGTATCTGCACCAAGAGCGCGGACTTGGAGGTGCCATCGTGCGGACTTTTGCTACGTCTGCGATCTTGGCCAAGATTGGGCGTGCCTACGGCTTACCGGTAGAGACGCTGCCTATTGGATTCAAGTATGTGGCGCCGCGGATCCTTGAGGGGGATGTGCTATTGGGCGGGGAGGAATCTGGAGGTATCGCGCTTAAGGGACACCTGTGCGAGCGTGACGGGGTATACGCGGGCTTAGTGCTATTGGAGATGCTGATGCGGCGTGGAAAGACCGTGTCGGCTCTGGTTCAGGAGTTGTTTGATGAGTTCGGGCCGCACGAGTACTATCGTGCTGATGTGCGGACGATCCGCCAGCCCGCAATCATAGCCTCGCTACGTGATAGGGGTGGCCTGAAGGAGGTAGCAGGCACCAGGGTCCGAGAGCTTGACGATCTAGACGGCTTCAAGCACCTCACGTCCGAAGGCTGGCTTCTGCTACGGCCATCAGGAACTGAGCCTGTGCTGCGCATCTATGCGGAGGCACCCACGAAGGAGCGTGCGCTGGAATATGTTGAAGATGCGAAGCGCCAGCTCGGCATTACTTAACAGCGGCTACGCTCCGTTCTGCAGCCGCAATGTAACCGGTTCGTGGTATGCATTTGGCGTAGGTGCATTCCCTGCTCATGTTTGGATGTGGTCCACTATGGCAATGCGGAATCCTCGGCTTCAGGCTGGCTGCGGCATCCTTACCTAGCCCAAGTTTGTCAATGTAGTGGATTTTTTACGTGAGGTAACACATCCCTGACATACAGGGACGATCAGAAGGCCGGGTCTTACCGGTGTGTTTTACATGTTCGCGTGCCCTTTAGCGGGGCGTCTTGCTTTCATTCTGCGGGTGTACGTGCCGGTTTTGAGCCCCATCGCGCGGAAGACTTTACGGTGGAACGGCTTGAGGTCCTGGTCTTTCTTGAGCAGGGTGCAATGGGTTGCGTTTTGTGGGAGCACGGTTGTTACATGATGCATCTGGTTGAGCTTGACCTTGAGTGTGCCCCAGCTGCTGTGGATGTTGACGGTTCTCAATCGGCTGCGTATCAGATGCGCTGCGTGAAAGGCGAGAATGGACAGGAAGAGGTGGGCTTCTATGCGAAGGTCCCGACTGTGGTAGATCGGACGTAATCCGAGATCCGACTTCATGGTGCCCAACGTGCGTTCGATCTCTCCTAGCTGCCAATAGGTCTGTGCGATTTTCTTGACCGACCATTCCGCGTGGCTGGTGCGCAGTACATACCCGCCGAGGGCCTCCGTACATGCCTCGTAGGCAGGCCTCTGTGTGAGGCAGATCTTTTCGGCGTGGGTGCTGCCGGCCTTCCTGGTCACTTTAACATCATACTGGTAGGCAACCTGCTTGTACTTTTCTATGAGTCGGCCCACCCGGATCTGCACCTTATCGAAGTTCTTCAGACGTCTGGGCAGCGCAAGTCCCGCGTTCAGGTGCGCGATAGCCTCCTCGAATTTCACACGCTTTGCTCCAACAATCTGGTCGCTGACCGCTTGTCGGGCTTCACTGTGCAGATACACGCGCCGTTCTCCTCCTTCGTCTGGGAGTGCCCAGGCACGCACGTCGACATCGCTGGCGGTTTTGAAGACTTGATCCGGTGTGTCTTTGGGTACCGGCGGGGACTTCGTACGCTGCACGCAGATCCAGTCCAGATCCTGTTCGTCCAAATACGCCAGATTGGCCTCTGTAGCGATGCCAGCGTCCATAATCACCGTGGGCTTGGCTCCGTTCAGCTGTGCAATGGCCTGGTGCAACGTGGCAGGCTCACTGGCATTGCCCGGGAGGATTTCCGCCGTGCGGGGGAACCCCGATGCATCCATCATCAAGGCCAACGTCACCAGTGGGCAATCAGACCGTTTTTCCTTGCTGCGACCATGCCGCAGCAAGTCCCCTTTCTTGCGGCCCGTGTAGAACACATTGGTCAGGTCAAAGAAGGCAATGGTTTCGCTGAATCCCAAGAGCTCCTTCGTGGTGCCGAAGAGTGCATCCATGATCGACTGACGGTGCTCGTAGAGGGCATCTCCGATACGGTAAAGGCTGCTCAGACTGGGGAGGTCGCAGTGCAGTAACTCCAGGATGCTGGATCGTTCGTGCATCCATTCATGCGTATGTCGTTCACTGCCGGGCAAGAGCATGCGCCCGACCACCAGCCCTGTCGCCAAGTGAATCTGATCTTCGCGCAACTTCAGCATTCGCAAGGACTTTGCGAATCCCAACAGCTGCAACGCTTTCAGAGCCACACGTTCGCCTCCGACGGTACGAGTGTCAGTATGATGGACTTCATCAATGATGACGGCATCCCGGTCATCGCGTGGGTCGTCCACGTTGTAGCCCTTTTCCAGCAGCTTCTCAACGATGGTCTCGCTGGCATGGCGGAGGCCTTCACTCTCAAACGCTAGGCGGCTCTGTCCTCGTAAGCCCTCGTCAATATGGAGAATCAATGCGCGCCATTGTTCTTTGGGGATTGCGAAGGATTGGCCCAGGTTGAGGACGGTCCGCTGTTTAGGAGCGCCCTTGATACGGTGGCATTCGACCAGCGCGTAGCTGGTGGCCTTGGCACCTGATTTAAGGATGCGTGTCTTGGCGCGGATGTACATGCGTGTGAGCGTGCGGGTATCGGGTGCCCATGCGTCAATATACGGCTTTGCAGCGAAATGGTTCTGGACCATTCCACTACATTGAGTATTTTTGAGAAAAAAAAGGTATCAAAGCCATATGGATCATAGGTATAACCCATACTTTGAGGCCAGATTGCCACAAAATAAGCCCCGACTTCGCTGCGCATGGGGCGAAATTGACAAACTTGAGTCAGGCATTCCCCCTCAACGGCCGCCCACGACCTCCCGCTGGTGAATAGGATGGGATAGTACACGATTCCAGCCCTGCGGGGCACAGGCCAAGCTGGCCTACCACCAGGAGGCCAGCAAGAGTGACGAAGTTGGCTTATAGCAGAACAACTATGTACCTCGAATCGTTGTAGCACACAAGATGTGCACAGAGGGTATGGACCATTCTCAACATTTCGCAACCACTGAGCAACAGCGGGATTGCTTTTGAGGCTATCAGGGCTTGCGTTGCAGAGGTGCACCGCATCTATCAAACATGCTCCATGGACTACACACTACTGCAGACTCAAAACGGCAAAACCGTCATGCGTGGTCAGCCTACGCCCGGGCGCTTTCAAAGGCATGTGGAGGAGCGCCGCGCTCCGGTTACGATCGGCGCGGCACTGATTATTTTGGTGACAGCGCTGGCTGCCTGCGGCGATGGGAATGCAGACATCGATGTTCTGATCGAAACAGCCCGCGAGGATTTTATCGCCTTTGACTTTATTGCGGCTCGCGGCGGTTTCGAGAAGGCGCTGGAGAAAGATCCGAATAATGCAGATGCAGCGTACGGGTATGCCCGAACACTCGGCATCCTGCAGCAGTACGAGGAAGCGATTCCGGCATTTGAGCGTGCGCTGGAACTCGTACTAGAGAATCCAATGGTACATGCGCAGTACTTGGATGCCCTAGCCTGGGGCGGCATTTTGCGTGGGCGACGAGATTGGCTGGATCGTGCGAGAGAGGCAGGTCAAGTGGCCATTCAGACATTCCCGAGTCGGGTGGGGCTTTATGATGCGGTCGAGCGCGCACTGGAGGAACTCAATGATCCGCACGGATGGCTGGAAATGCTGGATGCAATAGAACCACAGATCCCGGAATCTCCCGTGTTCCGCATTCATCATGTGCAGGCAGAGTTAGAGGTAGCGCGTGCGGCGAACGACGCAGCAGCAGCAGACGCCATAGTAGCCGAGTTGCGAAGCACCCTTGAAGACGGAGAGGCCAATGTTGTAGCGCTAACCCCTGAATCTAAGGCCATGCACGGCTACTACATGGCGGCTGGGTACGATGCACTTGGCGATAACGACGGAAAGCGCAGATGGCTGGACAGCTTGGAAGCGATCCCCGAAGGGCGTGCGATGGGTGACCAGATGGTCTACTACCAGCATTATATCGCTGTGATGATAGCTGCGCGTGAGGCACCGCCAAATGAACGAAGGGAGCTCACCGAACGCTGGATTCAGCGCTTCGCACCTACTTGGGAGACTAACCACTATATTAAATATGCACGGGCGCGCGACGCGGAGTTCCGATTGCTTGCTGAATCGATGCGAAAACAGCATGACGATGGCGTGGGGCCCAGCGACTCGCTCATTGATCAGACCATGGCAATTGCCCGTGAACTCGCGCACCTCGACACATGGGGTGGGATAAGCTATTACAAGAGGGCCGTGCAGCTGCTGAATGATCTTGAGGTCAGGCCCTTGGAAGCACTGAGCCTAGCTGGTGAGGCGATTGATGCTCTGAACGAGAAGCGCCCTGGGCTGATGTACCCAGGCATTACAGGGAGCGCTCTGGATCGCAGATCAGCAAGGTATGTCGGCGACTTTGAGCACTTACGCGGCAACACGCTGGCAGCCATGGGCCGAATAGCCGATGCAGAGCAGGCATTGCGTGCAGCCGTCAAGAGCGCGCCAGACGCCGCCTTCCTTGCGTCCCTAGGTGAGTTTCTCATCGAGCATGGCACAGAAGCCGAGGCCTTGGAAACACTCATTGCGGCCATTGCACGAAACACGGAAGACGATGAGCTCGGCAGCGATAGCGTGAAAGTCCATGAGCAAATTGCGGGAGTCGCTATGCGCTTAGGGCGTGACGAGGAATCTATTGAGGCCGCATTGGCGGAAGCGCGCGCCGAAGTTGCCCGTGAAGCACGTCGCAGCCTGACAGAAGACCGCCTAGATCGCGCTGCGCCGGATTTAAGCTTAACTGATACAGAAGGCAACACTTGGCGCTTGTCCGAGCTACGCGGCAAAGTCGTGGTGCTCAACTACTGGGCCACTTGGTGCGGCCCGTGCCGTTCGGAGTTCCCCCATTATCAGGAACTAGTAGCGTCTTATGCTGCGGTGGATGATGTCGTAATGCTGGCAATCACTACGGATTCCGATCAAATCATGGTGCGAGAGTTTCTTGACGAGAATGAGTACCGATTTACTGTCCTATTCGATGAAGGCAGCCAAACAGAGTTTGGCATCCTGGGCATCCCCGCACACGTTTTCGTGGGCAAGAATGGGCGCATTCAATACCAGAGTTCGGGATTTCCCGGTGCAAAGCGCTACCGCGAAGAAATGCGTCTGCGTATTGAGGCGCTGCGGCAGCTGTAGTTACGCTTCAACGCCAAATCAAACGCGCTACGGCTGATAGATCGCATATCTTCGGGATCAGTATACATCTTGTGCATGGGCGGCCCTGTGTGCCAACACAGCGTGGCCACGGAGGCACTGGTCAGTCCGCCCGTAATGTCGATTGCCAACGGCGCGCGAAGGTCGGAGCCTTGGCCAAACCCCAGTGCCAGCGCTAAAAGGCTCAGCACCGTGGGTGTGAGTATGCGCAACATATCCGTCCGAAAGTCTGCATCTTGAACAGGTTGAATTATTGCTCGACCTTGTGGGAGGTACTATTGACCAATCCGTGCACGCAAGGTACTCTGATCCGCACAAGGCGCCCATCAATCTCGACCGATCCGGAATTGGAACCACACCGATGATATCGGTCCATATCGCTGGCATTCCTGCTGAACCGTATGCCGCATACTGCGTCCCTTTCCGCTTCCAAGGAAACCAAGACGATCTGCAGCTGCAGCCTGGGCCAATCGAGCACCAAGGGCAAGGTATCAGCCGAGCTGCCCGTCTGAAAGGCATCCCGGAGTTGTTCCAAGCGCTCCTGAATGCTTAACTGTGTTGGTAGCGTGCTCATTGTGTCGGAAGATCGGACGGCGGAGAGCAGATTGGCTGGTCACCCAACGCCGAAAGATACGCGGCACCACCCATGCGGCACACACCTCCTCCCATTGGCGGGAACCCTGCCCAAATACCGCTACGCTCCTTGAACGCGGGTCACTTGCGCTGGGCAATGCGTCGCCAGCAACCCCAGGCATGATCGGAAAGCGCAAAGAGCGTGATTGACATAAAGCCGTGCGGCTGGCAAGGAATGATCGGTAGACTGATTCCTTCTCCGCACACACCCTCTATACCAGGCATGATTCACTACCCACTGCTCTTCGGAGCGCTCACCTGCAACTGCGCAGCATGAGTGGAACGCCGAAAAATCCGCAACATAGGCATGGCGCAACGGTTTCAGACCGCACATATCCGCGGGGGTGGATGAATGGCTGGAATTAATCGTTCTTTTGTATGCATCCTAATTGTGTCCGCGGTCGTTGCCTTGGCGTACGGGCAGTCGTCGCCAGACGAGACGCAGATTCTGGCAAACCTACGCTACCGGATTCCAGAGATTCGTGATGCTAACCTGGAAATGAAGCCGCTCGTGCCCAGCGATTTTGACGGCTTTTTCCAGGGTAGTGTCATTATCGACGGGAAGCAGCAGGCACATTTCCTTTTCGATCCCGCTACGGAGCAACTGCTGCTGCTCCTGTCACCGGTTCCGATCGCAGTGGGGTTGGATACTAGTGAGGTGGCAGAGCTGCTTGAAAACGAAGAACGGCTCGCTGCCATTCAGGATGCCGAACGCCATCAGGAGCTCTTGGCCTTTGCGGAAGGGATGGCCTTCCGCGGACCGGCGGACGCGCCAGTCACCATCTTCGAGTTTTCTGACTTTCAATGCCCGTACTGTGCGCGCGGATTTGAAGTCATCGAAGAGCTGCTGAGCCGCTATCCGAATGAGGTCCGGTTCGTGTATTTGCACCTTCCGCTAACCGGCCACAACTGGGCCAGACCTGCGGCTATCGCAGCAGTGTGCGCCGCGAGACAGGCAGACGATGCGTTCTGGGCGTTGCACGACAACTACTTCCGCAATCAGCGCCAGGTAACACAGGAAAATGTGATGCGGCAGAGCCGCGAGTTTCTGAATTCTACAGGCATCGATATGGACGCATGGGCGACATGCGCTGGGGACGCTGCGTCAGAAGGGTACCTGAGCGCAGCGCAGGAAGTGGAGGAGTCCGTCCGCATGGCGGAAACCGTGTTCGACGTTTCCGGCACGCCGGGCTTTTTTGTCAACGGACGCTTCCTGGGTGGCGCGCAGCCGCTGGAGACATTCGAGAAGCTGATCGAAGAGTTTGGCGCCGTTGAGACAAGCCACATGCCTTAAATCCCGAGGCCGCCTGTTACCTCCAAGGTGTGACCAGTGACGTAGCCAGCCAGCGGGGATGCGAGAAACACTATCGCGCCCGCGGCCTCATCCCGCGTTCCGTACCGCTGCATAGGGATCTGACTGCGGATGGACGGGCGCAGCGCCTCCGGCACCCCAAGCCTCACGTGATGTCCTGCCACAGCAAACGTGGCACCCTCCTCTTTGGGCCGGGTCAGGCGGGTATCAATCATGCCAAACGCTACAGCATTGCATCGGATGCCAAGCCGGCCCCACTCTTTGGCCACCGTCTTGGTAAGCCCCACCACACCCATCTTGGCGGTGGAATAGTTCGCCTGACCAATGTTGCCGTGCAGACCGGAGGTGGACGACACATTGACGATGCAACGCCGCCGGGGTGTCCCAGCGGCAATCTCCACCTTAGCTGCTGGGCGCCAGTACTTTGATACCGCCCGAATTAGGCGAAACGGTGCCCGTGTGTGCACATCCTGGATGCGCTGCCACTGCTCATCGGTCATCTTGTGTACCATGCCGTCCCACAAGAAACCGGCATTGTTGACGAGCACGGTAAGGTCGTCATATGTGTGGTAGACGCTGCTAACCAGATCCTCGGGAGCCCCGTCTCGAGTGATGTCAGCTGCAGCGGCAAACGCGCAGCCACCCGCGTCGCTTATTGAAGCAGCTACCTCTTCGCAGGCCGATTCCGAAAGGTCATTGACCACGACTTTGGCGCCAAGAGAAGCAAACATACGCGCCGCCGCCGCCCCAATACCACGCCCAGCACCGGTGATTAGCACAACCTCCTTGTCGAATGTCAGCATAGGACATGGTCTGTAAAGACTACTTTCCGGCTGCGGCGCCGCAGTATCCGTCATCCCGGCGGCCCCATGGAATGAGGCACCAGCGCATGCAAAGGTGCTGCCGGTGCGCGGTAAAAGTGCAGCGCGCGGCCCAGGTTCCGTGGCTGAACAATTCATGTCCGCTGTGCCCAGCGCACCGCATGCAACATCTTCGCACATGCAAGGCAACCTCACTAGGCCGCAACAGCAACGCCGAGTGACATTCGTGCCGCCTTAGCTGCGGCATTATGCAATGGCGTTTCGGCCCGCAAGAGGGTAACCGAAGTCCTAGAGCCCGCGCGCTGTTGATGTGAAGGCGTAACAAACCGCAGTGGACCTGCGTAGCGGTAGGCACCTGGGATCAATTCCGGATCTACCAGCCTGACACAATTCATGAAACACCTCTATGGCTCGCTCTGCCTACTGTTTGTCTCTGCTATGGTGATGGCGCACCAAAGCGGCGCGCAATCTATCGATGTGGTGACGGCACCGCCATCTGCGCAGACGACGGGCTTTAAGCCCAACATTCTGCCAGCGATGAATGTGCGTCCCGCTACCGGAGAAATAGTGGTGGATGGCTTGGTGAATGAGCCGGCGTGGAGCACCTCCGCACAGGCGCACAACTTTTCCGAAGTCTTCCCAGGAGACCAGTCCAAGCCGCCTGTGGACGTCGTCGCATATATGACGTATGACGACGACAACCTGTACGTGGCCTTCAAGGTCGAGGACGATCCGAAAAACCTTCGGGCCAACCTGAGCGATCGCGATGCTCTCTGGCAGGACGACTACGTCGGTATCATCCTTGACCCCAACCAGGATGGCCAGTCGCTTTACTTTATTGCCTCCAACCCCCTGGGCGTACAGGGAGATTCCAGGATCTCCACCAACAACGAGGACGAAGGATTCAACATGATCTATTTGTCCGAAGCCACGATCACGGACAACGGCTATGAGGTGGAGATGGCGATACCCTTTAAGAGTCTGCGCTTCCCCAACCGTGACGTGCAGACGTGGCGGGGCACATTCTGGGTCACGCACCCGCGCTCCAGCCGGGCACAGTACTCCTGGGCAGCCATGGATCGGGACAACCCGTGCTGGCCCTGCCAGATGGGTACCATCCGCGGCATTGAGGGCGTGCGCGCGGGGCGCAACCTGGAAATCCTGCCCGCCTTGACTGGAAACAGCTCCGGTGCTCTGCGTGTGCCTGGCAGCCCCGTGGAAGGCTTCAAAAGCGATCGCGTGGCTTTGGATCCGTCACTTAACGTTAAGTACGGATTAACGTCGGAGCTGACGGCTGACGTGGCGATCAATCCCGACTTCAGCCAAATTGAGTCGGACGCGGCCCAGATAGATGTCAACTCGACCTTCGCGCTCTCCTATGATGAGCGTCGCCCGTTTTTTCAGGAGGGATCGGACCTGTTTAACACGGAGATTCGGACCGTCTACACACGCAGCATCAACGACCCGATCGTCGCTGGCAAGGTCACCGGCCGCTGGGGCACCACGGATGTAGCCTTTATCAGTGCCCGCGACGACACGTCGCCACTGCTGCTGCCCTTCGAGGAAGAGAGCCGGCTACTGAGTGCAGGCAAAAGCGTCTCCAACATATTGCGCGTCAAGCGCAACTTTGCTGGCAATTCGTACGTCGGGGCCCTGATTACCGATCGGCGCCTTGACGCCGGAGGCGCAGGCACAACGGTAGGCATAGACGGTCAGGTGCGGTTCTGGAAGAAATATATGCTCACCGGGCAGCTCGTCGCCAGCAACACTGTGGAAGCGGACAATGAGGAACTCTCGGCTTCTCTAGACGGAATCACTTTTGGCAAAAAGAACTACACCGCGGCACTGGATGGAGAGCGCTTTGGCGGCCTGGCCGCATCCGTAGAGCTGGACCGCGAGGGACGGTACTGGGGCTTCGAAGCAGGCTTCGAGCAGACTTCGCCGACGTTCCGGGCTGACAACGGCTTCGTGCGCCAGAACAGCGTGCGGCGCGTCTACCTCTGGCAGGGAGCCACCATATATCCGGCAAAAGTGCTCTCTTTTATCGACCGCATTCGGCCCATGGCGGTGGCGGGCAGGCGCTGGAACTACGACGGACTGCAGAAAAGCGACTTCCTCTCTCACGGTCTGGGCCTGCAGATGAAGCGACAGACCAACCTGTGGATACGCTACACTCTGGAGAGCGAGCGCTTTGCTGACCGGCAGTTCAGTGGGCTGCGCCGCTTCAGCGTGGACCTCTTCAGCAACTTTAGCGAAATCGCCAGCTTCTCCGCGGAGCTTGGTCTAGGGCGCGACATCGCGCGCTTTCTGGCGGAGCCCGAGATCGGCAGCAGCCTGGACTATTCCGTCTCTGGATCGCTGCGGCCGAACCAGCATCTGGCCGTGCAGCCTGTATTTGCGTATTCGCGGCTCAAGAATCTGACTACCGGCGAAGATTACTTCAGCGGCTATATCGCCCGCGTGCGGGTACGCTACCAGTTTTCAAGACGCTTCTTCTTCCGGACTGTCGTTCAATACAACGACTTTCGCAAAACACTGGAGGTGGATCCTCTCCTGACGTACAAGCTGAATGCCTTCTCGGCATTGCACCTGGGCTCCACCCACCACATGGACCAGTATCAGCGTGTGGGCGAGAATCCGGCGTCAAATTACTTCCGGGAAAGCACGCGCCAGATATTCTTCAAATTCCAGTATCTCGTGCGCACATAGCACCCCTTGGTGCCGCGCGGACAGAGAGCGCCAGGCGGGACCACATGCCCGCCTGGCGTTGGCCTTTTGTGCAGCAGCCCGTGAATTCGCGGCTACATGTTCGTGCTGCTGCGTGCATGTTGTGCAATTGACGTCGTGGCGCACGTATCTTCTGACCACACCAGTGCGCGTCATTATGGGAATAGATCGCAGAGTGTTTCTCAAGCGGGCATCAGCGGCGGGTATCGGTCTGGGTGTACTCGGCACAAGCCGCTCCTTTACTTCGCCGCACCGCAGTCTGAACGTTGCGGTGATGGGTGTTAACAGCCGTGGCCGCATCCTGGCCCAGTCGTTCGCGCAGGCAGACGACTGTGAGGTTACACACATATGCGATGTCGATGCGAGAGCGATTGGGCAGACGATAGCTGCTGTGCAGGAGGTCGCGCCGGATGCATCGCCCAAGGGTGAAGCGGACATACGACGCGTCCTCGATAACGATGACGTCGATATCCTCGTGATCGCTGCTCCAGACCATTGGCATGCTCTGGCGTCCATCATGGCAGTCCAGGCAGGCAAGCATGTCTACGTCGAAAAGCCGTGCAGCTACAACCCAGGCGAAGGCGAGATGGTGGTGGCCGCCCAGGCGAAGTATAACCGTGTCATCCAGATGGGCAATCAGCAGCGCTCGTCGGTGGAATCAGCGCAAATCGTCCAAGCGATTCGCGAAGGCATCATCGGACGCCCCTACTACGCGCGTGCCTGGTATGCCAATACGCGAGGGTCCATCGGGCGCGGCAAACCGGCTCCGGTACCCGAATGGCTGGACTATGACCTTTGGCAGGGTCCGGCGCCGCGCGTCCCGTATAAAGACAACTACATCCATTACAACTGGCACTGGTTTCTGCACTGGGGAACGGGAGAGATATGCAACAACGGGACACACGAGATTGACATCGCACGATGGGCACTGGGGGTGGACTACCCGATGCGCGTGACCTCAGCCGCCGGCCGGTACGTGTATGATGACGACTGGGAATTCTTCGACACGCAGATCGCAACCTTTGAATTCGAAGGCGATAAGGCCATCACATGGGACGGTAGAAGCTGCAACGGTTACCCGGTAAACGGCCTCGGCCGCGGAACTGTCATCTACGGCGAATACGGGACAGTTATTATGGACCGGTCTGGATATATCGTCTATGACCAAGAAAACAAAGAGATATGGAAACGGTCCAGAGCTTCGGGGCAGGAAGCGACCCTTGACATCCGCGGTGGCGGAGGTCTGACCGATCGGCATATCGCCAACTTTCTGGCGGTGATCAGGGACGGAGCTTCTCAGGCATCGCCCATCGATGAGGGGCACAAGAGCACGCTGCTTTGCCACCTGGGTAACATCGCACAGCTGACCGGGCAGTCACTGCAGTGTGACTCGGCCAATGGTCACATCCTGCACGACGATGAGGCGATGGCCCTTTGGAACCGGTCCTATGAGCCGGGGTGGGAGCTGACCGTCTGACCGGACCTACAGGACCATGGCCAAGAGTCTGACACGTAGACGCTTCCTGAAAGAGAGCAGTGCGGCGGCTGCAGCCTCTATGCTGGTAAACCCTGCGGTGTTCGCTTCACATTCTCCAAAGAGGCATCGCGTGGCACTGGTCGGAACCGGGATTCGCGGCATAGGCATGTGGGGTCGCAGCCTGGCGCGGGACTATGCCGACGTGGTAGAGTTCGCTGGCCTGTGTGACATCAACCCCGGGCGCGTGGCCTACGCCAAAGAATATATCGGAGTAGCATGCCCGACATATACTGACTTTGACGAGATGGTGCGCGTGGCGCAGCCGGATACGGTCATAGTGACCACGACCGATGCCACGCACCATACGTTTATTGTCCGGGCACTGCATGCGGGCTGTGACGTGATCTCGGAAAAGCCTATGACCACCGATGCCGCAAAGTGTCAGGCGATACTGGATGCCCAGGCGCAGACGAGGAGGAAGGTCACAGTCACATTCAACTACAGGTATTCGCCGCACCGGCAGCGCATCAAAGAGCTGCTGATGGCAGGTCATGTCGGGGAGGTGCGCTCAGTGGATTTTCATTGGTATCTGGATGTGTACCACGGGGCGAGCTATTTTCGGCGGTGGCATGGCAAGGAGCGCTATGGCGGCACCTTGTTTGTACACAAGGCGACGCACCATTTTGATCTGCTCAACTGGTGGCTGGAGTCCGAGCCGGAAGAGGTGTTCGCGTACGGTGCGCTTGAGTATTACGGGCACAACAATGATTTCCGACATACCAACTGCCGCGGGTGCCCCCACGCCGCATCATGCGCACACTACTGGGACATCACGCAAAGCGCTTCGCTGATGAATCTGTATGTGGCGCACGAGCATCATGACGGATACCTTAGGGACGGGTGCGTATGGAGCGACGACATTGATATCTTTGACAAGATGTCTGCGCAGGTCAGCTATGCCAACGGTGTGCATGTCAGCTATTCGCTGACGACCTATTCGCCTTACGAGGGGTATCGCATATCGTTCAATGGCACCCGGGGTCGCTTGGAAGCCTGGATTAAGGAACGACAGCCCTGGGAGACGCCGGATTACGACGAACTCCGCATCACGGATAAATTCGGGGCTACGGAGCTGGTGCAGGTACCGCATGGCGGTGGCGGCCACGGCGGAGGCGATGCCCGCCTCAAAGATCGTATATTCAGAAGTCCAGACATGCCAGACCCGCTCAGGCTGGCTGCGGGAGCACGAGACGGAGCGATGTCAGCCCTTATCGGCATTGCCGCAAGGAGGAGCGTGAAGACGGGTGAGCCGGTGCGTATCGGCGCGCTCACCTCGCTGAAGCCTCGCGCGAAGAGACCATAATCCACCACATTCAGATTCCTGGTACCCATGTCATCTTTTTCCCACCGAGCTTTTGCTGCCGGTTCTGCCATCTCGGCGGTGGTGCTGGCCGCCTTGCTGATTTCCGGCTGTGCCGGCTCAAGCGCTGCCGTAGCCGATTCGGAACCTGAGCCCGAAGTGCCCGCAAATCCGCTAGTCGGGGACTGGTCATGGGCGGTGGATACGCCGCAGGGCCTGTTCACCGGAGGCATCGTGTTCACTACAGAAGGGGACTCGCTTATCGCCACGATGTCTGTGGATTCGGCTCCAGACGACTCCCTTACCTTCGGGGCAAACTTTGACCTGGAGACCAATACGGTCAGTTTTTCATTTGACAGTGGTGAATTTGGCTGGATGGATGTGGAGATGACGCTTGAGGATGGGATGCTTGCAGGTGAGCAGTTTGCTCGTGACTACAGCATGGGTCTGGACATTACGGCTACGCGCAAAGAGGAAGCTCCGTCGCAATAGGAGTGGATCAGTAGGCTAATCAGCAACGGGGTTCCGTGTTCGATCTGGTCGGCAAAGACGTACGGATCTACCTGTACACCAGATACGGCACCATGTTGGGCGAGATCACTGGTCGTGTGGCCGATATCGCCCGTGCCGTAGAGGTGGCGCCCGGTATGAAGAAGGATCTGGCCTATGTGGTTGATATCGAGACGGGCAACCCGGATGAGCCGTACCGGAACTCTTCTGGAACAGAAAACGAGGGCTGGTTTGCGCTTCATGACATGGAAGTAATCACAGATGACGGGAATCACTTGTTTCTCAATTAGGGCCACAGGTATGTTGGCCATGGTGGCCTTCAGCCTTCAGGCACATGCGATGCAGGATGTCGCAAGTGATGTCTTCGGTTCTATACCCGGTAAGGGACAGGTTGAGCGCTACACTTTGACTAGCGAGCAGGGGATGGAGGTGGCAATCATGACGTACGGGGCGGCTATCGTTGCCCTGCGGGTGCCTGACAGGACGGGCCAAGTGGATGATGTGGTGCTGGGCTTTGACACGTTAGAGGGCTACCTCGGCGACAATCCGTATTTCGGTTCAGTGGTCGGACGATATGGGAATCGTATCGCCGGTGGTACCTTTAAGCTGGACGGCGAGACCTATGTTTTAGCACGCAATAACGGCGCAAATCACCTGCATGGGGGTGTGGTAGGCTTTGACAAGGTGATCTGGGATGCTTCCCCGGTGGCAGATGACCGGGGACCATCGGTGCAATTCTCATATGTGAGTCAAGACGGAGAAGAGGGATACCCCGGTACGCTGGCGGTCACTGTGACCTACACGTTGGCGGCGGGCAACGAGCTGATTGTGGATTACGAGGCGACGACTACGCATGCCACCCCGGTGAACCTGACCCAGCACGCTTATTTCAACCTTGGAGGAGAAGGGTCGGGCGACATATTGGACCACGAGCTGAGTCTTAATGCCAGCCACTACACTCCTGTGGATTCCACCCTGATACCTAACGGCGAGGTGGCCGCTGTGGTGGGTACGCCATTCGATTTCAAGACTCGTCCTGCGCGGATCGGCGCGCGTATTAGCGACGAGCACCCGCAGCTTACGATAGGCGGTGGCTATGATCACAACTTCGTGCTAGATTCAGGAGAAGATTCGCTGGCGTTGGCAGCCCGCGCCTATCATCCTGCTTCGGGCCGTACGCTGGAGGTCTACACCACCGAGCCGGGCGTGCAGCTATATACGGGCAACTTTTTGGACGCGCTTCCCGGCAAGGGATCGCACGTGTATGGCCGCCATGCCGGCTTCTGCCTGGAGACGCAGCATTTTCCAGACTCACCAAACCAACCCGATTTTCCGTCCACGATCCTGCGCCCGGGCGAGCGGTACCAGTCCCGCACCGTCTTCGCATTCGGTACCGCGGCAATGTAGTCGAGGCCCAGCCCGGTTCACGCATCGGGGCTTCAACAGTGTTGTTCCGCTCAAGGGTCGCGCCAAGTCAATTGAGACTGCGATGGGGGTGCGCACTGCGCCTCCAAGAGGTGCGCGTTGGCTGGGGGTTAACTGCGGCTCTGATCCTCCCAGCTGTCACAGTCAGTGTCCAATGCCATACACCGCCGCGGCGCACCCCTTGCGAACACTGAGTCAGTGCCCATTGGCCACGGTCCGGCACTTACCTGTTGCCGAACCGAGCGCGCCAACCCCCTAATTGTGGCGCGCCAGTAGACTCGTATAGTACAACGTTCGTATATACGTCTCCGCGTAGGCACTTCCCTGCGACGGTCATGCAGGACCTGTTCTGACTCTTACCGCACGCTGTGCTGCGCTTGCCGCCCTGGCTGTCAGATCCAATTAGCTGGTGCCTAGCGCCTGTTCAAAGTCTTGTACAAGGTCTTCGGTGGCTTCAATGCCGATGGAGATGCGTACCAGTTCGTCCGCGATACCGATGGCTGCACGCTCTTCTGGAGTGAGCGAAGCGTGTGAGCTCATAGCAGGGCGCGTAACTAGCGACTCCACGCCGCCTAGGCTGGGTGCAAAGAGCGGCAACTTGAGCCGCTCGATAAAACGGGTAGCGGCAGGTAGACCATCGCAAAGCTCAATGCTAATCATGCCGCCAAAGCCCTTGAACAGCCGCCGCGCACGAGCGTGGCGAGGATGGCTGGTAAGCCCAGGATAATTGACCTTGTGCGTAGCCGGGTGACCCTCCAGAAAGCGCGCCAGCGCCAAGGCGTTGGCATTATGAGCACGCATGCGAAGCGCCAAGGTCTGCAGGCCACGATTCAGCAGGCTGCATGCGTTTGGATCCAGCGCACCACCTAGGTGCACGAGTGTGCGCTTGCACGCACGTACAAGGTCCTCGCGCCCGACGATGGCCCCCGCCACGATATCGGAATGGCCATTAAGGTACTTGGTTGCGCTGTGAAGCGACAGGTCAAACCCAAAAGCGCAAGCGGCAAAATTGTATGGCGAGGTGAACGTATTGTCAATGAGCGACACCAGACCGTTAGCCTTGGCGAAATCTATTACGGCCTCGTGGTCGCACACCTCAAGCAGCGGATTCGTGATCGACTCCACATAGACCGCCCGCGTACGCGGCCTGACCAGATCCTTCCAACCACCCGGATCGTCCGCATCAATGAAGGTCACGTCGATGCCGAACTCGCTTAAAAGCGTCGTCACGAAGCTGTGCGTCCCACCGTAGAGGCTGTTCTGAGCAAGAAAATGGTCGCCGGGCCGGAGCACCGACATCAAAGCGCCCGAAATGGCGGCCATCCCGCTGCTTGTAACAATAGCGGCCTCAGCCTGCTCAATAGCCGCAAGCTTCGCACATACCACGGCCTGGTTGGGGGTGTTGTTGTACCGGATGTAGCGCAAAGGGCCGTCGTCATGCGCGAACATGGCGGTCTGAAAGATCGGTAGCCGCACGGCGCCGCCCGTGCGAAGCCGCTTTTCGCCGGCGTGAACCAGCATAGTATCTATAGAGGTAGGCATGCCAGAATGGCTGTAGTGGTTGGCGTTCAGTATGGTCAAATGGTGAGCGTTCCGCGGATGACGGTGACAGCATTGCCGCCCACCTTGACCCCGGAAATGTCGTCCGGCGGTCCCAGCACCTCCACTGATGCGACGCCCTTGCGGCCCATCCATGTGCCTTGCTCAGCCAAGAAGCGGGAATGTGCCGTCAGGCCGTGATGCCAAAGGAAGGCGCCCATGCCTCCTGTGGCGGACCCGGTGAACGGATCCTCAAATTCGGGGGCGAAATGGCGGGCGAAGGTGCGACTTCCGTCGACGTTAATGTAAAAGAGATGTGCACTGAAAAACCCTGCCCGCTCCCCAAGGGTCGCGAGGTCACGGTATCGGACATCAAGGGTGCGCAGGGCGTCGACGGACCGGACGCAGATCATGAGTTGGGCAGTACCGGTGCTGACGACCTCAACAGGAACGTCGGGATGGAGCATGACCGGATCCAAGCCGAACACAGGGCAGACTTCAGCCGCAGACAGCTTGGCCAGAAACTGGGGCCTGAGCTGCGTCATCACGACGCGTACCGGTTTTCCGCCCTCGGACACCACCTCCACGGAAATGACGCCCGCGGCAAGCTCAAGCGATAACGCACGTCTGCGGCCAAACACACTGATGCGGCCACTTTCGACCAGTGCGAAGATCGTGGCGATCGTGGGGTGGCCCGCCAGCGGAATCTCTGACCTGGGCGTGAAGTAGCGCGCGCGAATATCTGCAACGTTGGAGCATAACACGAATGCGGTCTCTGAAAGGTTTTGTTCCTGCGCGATCGCCTGCATTTGCTGCGTGTTAAGCGAATCGGCGTCGAAGACTACGGCACACGGGTTGCCGCCCAGCGGCCGACGCGTAAAGGCGTCCACCTGCGAAAACGGAAATGAAGGCATGCGACTGGCGACAGAATCGGGGGCAGCGCGTAGTACGCACCTTCGGACAGTAGGAGCCCGCGGCGCGGTGCAGGCCAGCACGAGGGCGGGCATCGACCAGGCTGAAAAAGCCAGCCGCAGCCAAGGAACCAGAGCTTATACCACTCTGCCGCCGTTGCCGTCGTGTGCGCCATCCAAAGAACCGGCCACCAACCCGGTATGTCGTTAGACCCTTTGCCTGTCGCTAGGCAGCAAACCTGTCCCATTCCAATGCGGATCCAAAGATGTCAGCAGGGGAGGACATGTCCCGGCAATGCTGAGCTGGCAAGAAGAAATCGTGAACACGCTGCATTGTATTTTCCAGCATGTCAAACGTACTTACCATGAACCGGAAGCAAAAGAAAGATATGGTGATGGCCGTCGGGATCTTAGCTGCTGTTGTCATTGTGGTGCTACTATTGGTGCGTATGATGGGTTAGGCTCCGCATCGCGAGTCCTACAGGAGTCACCAGCCTTCGTGCAGGCGGCGCACCCAAGGTCGCGGCATAATGAGCGTGGGGCGCCATAGCGCTGTAGCCCGCACGACTTGCGTGCTGTGCGTCGGTCGCCATGCGGCCAAGCCCAAGGGAGGGCCTTTGGCGGGTATCCGACTCCTGCCAGCAGCACCTCTTAGTCGCGCCACGCAGCAGCGATACCTCATCGAATCGAGCTCGCTGCCGTACGCACTTGCCACGCGCGCCAGGCAGAGGATGGCGCTTCTGGCACGCCGAACTAGGTTGGATGCCCTTGGTCTACGGATGACCGGCAGTCTATCCGACCCGAATACATGCTGCGACACGCGAGGCAGCCCGTGGCCCGAACAGCGTCCTGTTGCATGCCAAGTCACCAGAAGCAGTCTTGAACATCCCTTGAGCCCGCGGCCTCGAAACGGGCCACCTCCCAGCCGAGATGCCGCTGCAATCGTCGGTTGCCCCTGCGTCAGATCAATGCGAATGGCTCAGACTCGGTCGGAAGGACTGCGAGACGAGCAAACGAAGCGTGATAAGCCATCTCAACACCAGACGCCCACAGCAGGTGCGCTACGCGCATACATCACAGGGGCATGTCGCGCGGAGCCGCGCCCAAGTGAAGATCCCGCTGCTGTGACCGTCATCCCACGTCAGACGCAGGCCGATACTGCCCGCTACGCTCACCTTTACTCGGTGCCACTGGCGAGACGGAGCTTGCCTGAAGATAGCAGGGTCGGGTAACGTATGCATCTTATCGTGACCCTGACAGCCAGCACACGGACAGGACCGGCGCAAACCATCCAGCGGGAATCTGCCTACATGACCATCCTTCCAGTAAACGACAAACTCCTGGGCTGGGCGATCTACTACGATTCGTGTTGCCGCCAATGAATGGTGCAACGGCGCACCGCGACCAGGCACTGCGCTAACCGGAGACTGCGGCCTTCTCTACAGGGGTCGCCTCCTCAGCGACGGGGGCCGGGGCCTCTGCAGTGGTCGTCGTCAGTTCAGCAGTATCTTTTGTCTCCGAAGCGTTCTCAGACGGCGGATCGACCGCCACGATATCCGCATATTCCTCCTCCAGGAACGGGTAAATCTCCCTCAGGAGCCCCTGCAACTTGGTGCGCCCACGGTTGATGCGACTCTTAACTGTCCCCATCGGAAGCCCGGTGACGGTGGCAATCTCCTCGTACGACAGCTGCTGCACATCTCGCAGCACCACCACCTCCCGGAAGGTGGAAGGAATATCCTTCAGCGCTTTCTGGATACGCATATCCTGCAGAGTGCTTTCTGCATGCCGGTCTGGAGAAAACGACTCATCTGGAATGGCCATCTCGTACTCTTCGTTGTCGCGATTGACCGACTGGATGGAATACATGCGGCGTCGCTTGCGCTTGCGGTACTCGCTACGCGCAAGGTTGCCCGCAATCGTGTACAACCATGTGGAAAACTTTGCGATGCGGACATACGAGTGACGGTTGCGATGGACTCGGATAAACGTCTCCTGTAGCAAGTCCTCACAGCGCCGCGTATCGCTCAGAAATCCGTACAAATAATTCATCAGCCGCTCACTGTAGCGGTCGTAGAGAATACCGAAGGCGTCTTCCACACCTGCCTGGAAGTACTCCATCAGCTCCTCATCCTTCATAAGCTCAAGCTGCTCTAGCCGGGCAAGAGCCTTGCGCTTCCGATCTTCGGAAGTCTTGCGAATAATGCGTGCGATTGTCATTGGTCTTGGTGTCGATTTGAAGCGTCTCCAGCAGGAAATGCCATGCCAGCAGGAAATGCGATGCCGGACCAGTTGTCCCTACGTACCGCCGGCCTTTTCGTTACGGCAAAACCGGCCCAACAGCGAGGGCACCTGTGGAGATTGGGTGAATGATGTCCACAGCGGTCTGCCGCTGTGGAAGTCTGGATCGAGGAACCGCGTATCAATGTCACGCGACCTGCAGAGCATGTCAGCCCTGGTGCAGGCCGGGTGCTGCGCGGCAGCATTCTCATAAGCAATGGCATGATGGTGCACGCAAGGTCGGCAACGGACTCGACTGGAAGCGCTCTCTTCTAGCATTCCAGCCACCCAAACGCAGAACCCTCTTGGGTTTCAGGCATTGAAATGGGCTACCCATGCCTTTAGTACCCCAAAGCTACGGAGACTAAGGGCTATCTACAAGATTGTTTTGCCAATTAATTGCAAATTCGGCTGAATTATCGCGGAAGACGTCCCTCAGGCGTGCCTGCGAGTCCAGCAACGCAGAGTTTCAGAATTGTCTGCTGTGCGTGTCTTTCCTGGTCCAGAATCGGTGGCCTGTATCTGACGCAACCGGACCATTCTGGATGCTTTACGATTGCCGGTGGTGGCTCGATCTTTGCGCCAAGTTGCTGCAGTACGAAGTTCATCAGCAACGCAAATGGAATGATGATGAAGCAGTCTGCGCTCCTGTTCACTGCAGCCCTCGCCTGGTCCGGTTGCGTCGAGGTGGCCGGTCCCCAAGGTCCGCCAGGTAACGCCAATGTCCGTACGGTTACCATCGCCTTTGCTCCCAGTGACGCAACCCGCAACGGCACCGTAGTGTCGAGAGGCTACAATCTTCGCGAGCTCGTACCCTCCGTGGTGGACAGGGGCGCTGTCTTCGTCTATTTCCGTGACCAGCGCACATGGACGGCATTGCCCTATACCCTGGGGATCGAGAATCTGGATGTGGTGGCCGTCGACTATACCTTTACAATAGGCTATGCCTACGACGACGCCCTTCTGGAGATCTTTATCGAGGCATCATCGGCCACAGACCTTGTCTGGGACGAAATCGTTGCGCTCCTGCCCGCCGAGTACCTGATGAAGGTCGTGATCATTGACGGCTTCAGCGCGGCCCAGGACGCAGGCATCGATCCTGCAGACTACGAAGCGATTGAAGCGTTCTACAGCCTGGACATGAGATAGCAGCATTGCACGAATTGCAGGACCCGGCACTCAAGAATCAGGGGCACCAACGTGGACGAAGCTTCCCGCTATCCGATAGACGGCATACTGGATCTGCATGTGTTTCGGCCACGCGACGTGCCAAGCGTCGTTGCGGAATACCTGCTGCAGTGCCGCGCACGAAGCATCCTGCGCGTGCGAGTCATTCACGGCAAAGGGCGGTCCGTGTTGCGCGGCACAGTGCATAGTCTGCTCGATAAGAATCCGGCGGTGATGCGCTACCATGCAGCGGAGGATCGCAGCGGATGGGGCGCAACGATTGTTTACCTGTTGCCTCAGTCCCGCAGTTGAGCCTGCTCTGTTAGGCCTTACCCTCGCTCTGCAATCGCCGCAAAGCGTCAAGGTTTGACCGGACATGCGCAGCCGACTGCTTCATGAGCGCACGCTCATCGTTGTCGAGCTTGACCTCAATGATGTCTTCCACCCCTCGGCTGCCCAGGCATACAGGAACGCCGATAAACAAATCACTGTAACCGTATTCGCCCTTGAGCATGGCCGCGCAGGGCAGCACGCGCCCGGAGTCCTTGATTATTGCCTCCACCATTTCAGCAGCGCCGGCGCCGGGAGCATACCAGGCAGAGGTGCCTATGAGCTTCACCAGTTCACCGCCCCCTCCCTTGACGCGCTCAATGATGGCATGCATGCGCTCAACACTCAACAGCTCGGACAGCGGAATCCCTGCGACCGTGGTATACCGCGGTAGCGGCACCATGGTATCCCCGTGACCACCCATCAGCAGCGCCTGAATGTCACGTACCGAGACACCAAGCTCCATGGCAAGGAAGCAGCGATACCGCGCAGTATCCAGCGCGCCAGCCATGCCCAGGACCCGGTGGCTGGCAAAGCCGCAGACCGTGTAGGCTACATAGGCCATCACATCGAGCGGGTTTGCCACTACGATGATGACTGCATCCGGGCTATGCGCCACAAAAGACCCTGTCACCGATCGCACAATACCGGCGTTGATAGAGAGGAGGTCGTCGCGACTCATGCCGGGCCTGCGGGGGACACCGGACGTGATGACGCAGACATCGGATCCCGCAGTGGCCGCGTAGTTACCCGTAGATCCTGTGACCGTCGTGTCAAACCCGTGGATAGGCGCTGACTGAGCAATGTCAAGCGCCTTGCCCTCTGATAGCCCAGGCTTGATGTCAATCATAACGACTTCGTCCACCATGTCCTTGCGCGCTACACATTCTGCTACGGTTGCGCCCACATTGCCTGCTCCGATTACCGTTACCTTGCTCATTCCGTACTCCAGTTGGCCTAAGGAAAAATGAAAATACTACACCGATGGCTATGCATGCCCCGCATTCTGCCCAGACTACAGCGTAGGAAAAACACACACGCGATGGTGACCCGGTGACATAAAGGTGTCATGTATGTATTGTATGTTAAGTGTTGGAGTGACTGTAATTATCAGGACCTTCGCAGCGGATGCTGTTGACTGAAGCGACGTTTGTTGTACTGGACACCGAGACGACCGGGCTGCACCCAGACACCGGGCGCCTCATTGAGGTCGGTGCCGTTAAAGCACGCCACAAGGATGTGCTCGATAAATTCACGTGCCTAATCAACCCGATGCGGGGCATCCCGCGCTATGTGACCCGGCTTACAGGAATCAGCGGAAATCTGGTGGCGCACGCGCACACCGCCGAGCAGGCACTGCCGCCGCTTGTTGAGTTTCTCAGTGGCGCCGTACTGGTGATGCACAATGAGCGCTTTGACCTAGGATTTCTGAAGGCGGAGATGGAACGGGCCGGCATGGAGCCATTGAATAACGACACCGTGTGCACGATCAGGCTGGCTCGCCGCGTACTGAGCGGACTGCGGTCCCGGTCATTACGCAGCCTGGTGGCGTACTACGGTATCGAACGCACCATCGCGCACCGCGCGCTGCCTGACGCTATGGCTACGCTGCACGTGTTTTGGCACCTTCTGAAACGCTTAGCAGCAGAGCACAACGTGAACACAGTGGAGGAGCTCTTGCGCTTTCAGAGGCGCCGGTACAGCAGCACCGGGGACCTTCCCAGGCATGTCACGCTTCTTCGCGAAACCACGCTGCCGGCAGTGCCCAAAACACCAGGCGTGTACTTTATGCGCGACAGCCGGGGACGCCTGCTCTACATCGGTAAAGCCAGCGTGCTCGCTAGGCGCGTGCGCAGCTACTTTACAGGAATACCCGGCAAGGACCCGACTACACGTCGCCTTGTACAGTCGGTCCGGGAAGTCACGTGGACAGAAACACGGACTGAGCTGGCTGCCATACTGCTGGAGCACCGGCTGCGCAAAGAGCTTGTGCCGCCCTTCAACAGAGCAGACAAAGGCGCTTCGAAACGGCGGTTTTCTGCGCCCCCTTTTCTGCGCATCGGTAAGGGCACGGCGGATCGCAGACTGACCGTAGTGCGCCACATACAGGATGACGGTGCGCGGTACTATGGTCCGTTTCGTACCGTGCGCCAAGCGGAGACTATCGTCAAAGCCGTTTTTGAGGTCTATGGTGAGCATTCGGCGCACGCTGCTCAGAACCACCTAGCAAGCCTGCGGTCTTCCCACCTGGGCGGCAGGCTGGTGCCAGCCGGGCCAATGGAGGCATGCGCGTTTCTCGAGCAAGGATCCCCCGAACTCGAAGCGGAGCTGGAAACCCTCATGAAGGCGGCGGCCCAGGCGACGCACTTTGAGCGCGCCGCCAAGATTCGGGACTGGATGCTGAAGCTGAGCAGCCTGGAACGAAAACGCTTCGTGACCGGTCAGTCCGTGTACGACCGCAACGCCGTGATAGTGGTACCGCGGGGTGGCACATGGGAAGTGCATCTAGTGCGCCACGGGTTGCCGGTAGAGGAGTTGGCGGCCGCATCACCGCTCAAGGAGGACGACATACCGCCGCTAAAGACCGAGCTTATGCGACTCTTAGCTGCGCCCCATGTGCGGCCCGCCCGCTACAGCGTGCCAGAATCCGACGCCATACGACTGTTAGCGATGTGGTTGCACCGGCACAGACAGATTGCCCGGGTCATTGCCTGGGACCAGGACGTTAATCCAGAAGAGGTGGCAACCAGCGTCCTCGACACCATGAAAGAAGATGCTGCACCGGCACCGTCGCTGCTTCAGAATTAGTGGCTATTTTGTCGCCACCGATCGCTTACTTTTATTCTGCTCTTTATAAACAAATGCCCGAAGAATGAGACTTGGCGCTGCTCAACGACTCTTCGCCCTCTCCGCGCTGATTGGCGCTTTTGTCGTGCCTTCGGAAGGCCACTTGGTCGCCCAAGACCTCTCGCTGGCTAAACAGGCGGCGCTGGATGCGGCCGAAGCACTCGGGCCCGACATCCGCTATGCATCCATGCAGCTTTGGCACCTGTCAGAAACGGCCTTGCAGGAGGTGCAGTCGGCCGAACTCCTGGCGAGGATGCTCGAGGGGGCAGGATTTGAAGTCGAAAGGGGCGTGGCAGGCATGCCAACGGCCTTTGTTGCACGCTACGGCAAGGGAAGTCCCGTCATCGGCATTCTGGCGGAATATGATGCGCTCCCCGGTGTAGGTAATGCTCCTGAGCCTCGCCGAGTATCGCGTGAAGACGGCGCGAGCGCCGGCCACGGGTGCGGACACAACGTTTTTGGTGCCGCGTCGGTCGGAGCAGCGATGGCGCTGCGCCAAGTGATGGACGATAAAGAGCTTCCCGGCACCATCGTCATGTACGGAACCCCGGCAGAAGAGACCGTGGTGGGCAAAGTCTATATGGCACAGGCGGGCCTGTTTGACGAAGCTGACGCGGTACTCGAATGGCATCCGGGACTAGAAACGGGTGTGCGCAACCAGCCGGGGCGCGCCATGAACAACTTTACTGTCGAGTTTTTCGGACAGGCCGCCCATGCCTCGGCGGACCCGTGGAACGGCCGCAGCGCCTTAGACGCGGTGGAGCTGATGAACTACGGAGTGAACCTCATGCGTGAGCATGTCCACCCGACAACGCGCATCCATTACGTAATACCGCGCGCTGGAGAAGCGCCCAACGTCGTACCGGAATATGCCAAAGTGTGGTACTTCGTGCGTGACACGGATCGCGCCAGCGTGGACCGGTGGTATGCCTGGATCTTGGATATCGCTAAGGGCGCAGCACTCAGCACGCGTACCAGCCACAAAGTGTTTCTTAACACAGGAGTCCACAAGTACAACCTGAACAGGCCTCTGCAGGAGGCTCTGCAGACAAATTTGGAGCTGGTAGGTCCGGTGGATTTCACAGAAGAGGAACAGTCTTTTGCCCGTACGCTACAGGCCAGCCTCGAGGTGGAGGAAAAAGGCTACGATGCTAAGGTCACTGCGCTCGCGGACACGGTGCAGCCACCGCGCGGCGGATCCACAGATGTGGCCGAAGTGAGCTTCATCACGCCGACGGCAGGCTTCAGTGTGACCACGGCGCCGGCGGGCATCCCGTGGCACAGTTGGGCTAGCACGGCCAGCCACGGCACGGAGGCAGCGGTCAAAGGAGCTATGGTGGCAGCCAAGGTGCTGGCCGCCACAGGCGTGGATCTGCTCCTGCGGCCCGAACTCCGAGAGGCGGCGCGGACGCACTTTCTCGAGACAACAGAAGGGGAGCCGTACCGTTCACCGCTTCCAGAAGGCCAGGCGGTGCCGCTGCCAGAGGGCACTGGCCAATAGCCGGCCTTTACAGGATCTTGTTCGGCGCATTCGGGCCGATATGCGTAGTTTTGCGCGTCCGAAGCCTATAAGCATACCTTGGTGATTTCCCTTCCCAGCCCCTCAACCTGTCGATAAATGCTGGCTGAGTCGCTTTTTGTAATGCTTGGCACGCTGTCGGTGATCGGGGCACTGGGGATGCTGATCGCGCGCAATCCGGTTTCTAGTGCGCTCTGGCTGATCCTAACGCTGTTTTGCGTGGCGGGCCTCTACCTGACGTTGAGCGCCGAGTTTATCGCTGTGGTACAGGTCCTGGTCTACGCGGGAGCCATCATGGTACTCTTCCTGTTTGTCATCATGCTGCTCAACCTGGGCACTATGCCAACGATGAAGGGGGTGGGCTGGAAAAAGGCCGTAGGGTTTGTGCTTTGTGTCGTGGTGCTGACGCAGCTGGTGCTTATAGGTGCCACGGGTCTTGACCTGCTGCCAGCCACCGAGGTCGTCGATGTGGCCAACGCAGGCTCCGCCACTACCATTGCTAAGTCGCTCTTTACCCGCTACGCGCTGGCATTCGAGGTGATCGGCATTCTGCTGCTCGTAGCTACCATCGGTGCAGTGATGCTGGCCAAACGTAGATTCGCCTAAGTCGCATGGAGATTGCTCTCAGCTGGTACCTGACGCTCGCTGCCGTCCTGTTCGCGATAGGGGTGGCGGGGGTCCTGCTCAGGAGCAACCTGATCATCATTCTGATGTCGGTGGAGCTCATGCTAAATGCCGTCAACGTGACCCTAGTGGCATTCAGCCAGTCTATGGGCGACGTGTCGGGACAGATCCTGGTGTTTTTTGTGATGTCCGTGGCGGCCGCAGAGGCCGCGATAGGGCTGGCGATAGTAATCGCGATCTTCCGCAACAAACTGTCCGTAGATATTAACGACTTCAACCTGTTCAAGTGGTAGCTGCTACCGGTTCGCAACGTCTGGCCGATGAATCCTGACCTGACCATACTGCTGATTGTTCTGCTTCCTGCAGCGGGGGCGGTCTTGAACGGACTCCTTCCGCTGTTCTGGCCGAGGCTCAGAAAGCACGAGACGGTGATCGGAACGGTAGGCACAGGCATGGTGGCGGTGCCCTTTGTGCTGACGGTGGTGCTGTTTGTCCAGGGGTATGGAGATCCGCATGTGGCCACTTTCTACACATGGATGGGCGCGGGTGACTTCACCGTATCGGTGGCCTACCGGGTGGACCACCTGTCCCTCATCATGGCGCTTGTCGTCACGGGGGTGGGCGCGTTGATACACCTGTATTCGGTCGGGTACATGCACGGGGACCGCTCCTACTGGAAGTTCTTTGCGTACCTGAACCTGTTCATCTTCATGATGCTCAACCTGGTCCTGGCGGATAACCTGCTGGTCATGTTCCTGGGTTGGGAGGGGGTCGGACTGTGCTCCTACCTCCTGATAGGCTTCTGGTACGAGGATCTGAAAAACAGCGCGGCCGCCACCAAAGCGTTTGTGGTCAACCGAATCGGAGACTTCGCTTTTCTTCTGGCGATGTTCATCCTGGTGCGCGAGGTGGGCAGCTTGGATTTTGCGACCATCTTCGCCGGTGCTGAAGCGATGTCGCAGGGCACGATCAGCGCTGTGGTGCTGCTGCTCTTCATTGGCGCGACTGGCAAAAGCGCGCAGATTCCGCTCTTTGTCTGGCTTCCCGATGCTATGGCTGGACCAACGCCGGTTTCGGCGCTTATCCATGCCGCCACCATGGTGACCAGCGGGCTATACCTCTTGGCGCGTCTGTCGTCCCTGGTGCTTCTCGCACCTACCGTGATGGGGGTGATAGCATTGACGGGCGCGCTGACCGCGCTGGTGGCCGCCACGATCGCGATGGCACAGACCGACATCAAGCGGGTGCTGGCCTACTCTACAGTGTCACAGCTCGGGTTCATGTTTATGGCTACCGGGGTGGGCGCTTTCTTTGTTGCCATTTTCCATGTAGTCACGCATGCCTTCTTTAAGGCTTGCCTGTTCCTTGGCTCTGGCAGCGTGATTCATGGCATGCATGAGGTCGAGCACTCTTTGCGTCATAAGGGCTATAGGGGGGCTTTTGATCCGCAGGACATGCGGACGATGGGTGGGCTTAAGCGGTTCATGCCACGAACAGGGCGTACCTATCTAATGGCTACGCTCGCTATTAGCGGCATTCCGTTGACGGCAGGTTTCTTCAGCAAGGACGAGATCCTCTTCAAAGCGTTCGAATTCGGGTTGGACGGCCATGCCTTTGCGTGGATTGTCTGGGCCGTCGGCCTGGGGACGGCGCTGCTGACAGCGTTCTACATGACACGTTCCTACATGCTCACCTTCGAGGGAGCCCCCAGGTGGCCGCGTGCAGACGAGGTACAACCCCACGAATCGCCGTGGACCATCACCATGCCGCTGGTCGTCTTAGCGTCACTCTCGCTTATCGGCGGATTTATCGGGCTGCCGCATCTAGCAGAGAAGATCGGCCTGACCAATTGGATCCACGGTTACCTCGCGGGTCATGAAGGGCATCCGGGTCCGGTGGCGGAGGCTGCTACGCAAACACATGTGGGCATGCCAGCGGAGGTGGGGCTGATACTGTTGGGATCTGCTATTGCAGTCGTTGGAGTTTGGTGGTCGTGGCGCTTTTTCGCCTGCCACGGGCTAGGTGGCGATGCGCTGATTCAGGGGCGATTTAAAGGTCTGTACCGGTGGTGGAAGCGCAGCTACTATTGGGATGAGTTCTATGACCGGACGGTGGTTCGTGGCGTTATCGGCGGTGCGGAGCACGGGCTTGCGCCATTGGATGTGCGCCTAGTTGACGGTGCCGTGAATGCGGTAGCAAAAGCGGCGCAGCGCATCAGTGATTGCGTGCGCCGGCTGCAGACAGGCGTGGTGCAGGCGTATGCGCTGGCTATCGTTCTGGGCGTGATCGTGGTGATTGCCCTTATCGTTTCTTAGCGCCATGCAGATTCCAGACCTGCTGTCCGTCATAATATTTCTGCCGCTGGTGGGCGCATTGCTCGCCATGGTGGCGCGCAGCCCGCAGGCTGTCCGTATGGTGGCGCTGGTGGTCACTACGGTGACCTTTTTGGTTTCGGCTCTGCTCTGGGTAGGGTTCAGCGTGCCAGAGGCTGCCTCCTTGCAGTTTACCAGTGGAGGGTTTCACCTCATCAGTGACGCCTACGACATCCGATATGTCGTGGGTGTGGACGGGATCAGCCTGTTGCTTGTGCTGCTGACGACGCTTCTCGGGCCTATTGTCGTGCTATCGTCGTGGAAATACATCCAGCAACACGTTAGGGGCTACTACACGCTGCTTCTCATCTTGCAGACCGGAATGACCGGTGTGTTCTGTGCGTTTGACGTCGTGCTCTTCTACATCTTTTTTGAGCTGACGCTGATTCCGATGTATTTCCTCATTGGCATCTGGGGTGGAGAGAACCGAATTTATGCGGCGGTCAAGTTTGTCATCTACACCATGGTGGGATCGTTGCTGATGCTGGTGGCAATCCTGTATCTGGGGCACATGGTTGGGCATGCGGTCAATGGCGGCGTGTTCACCACGGACTATTTCAAGGTGCTGCAGTTCAATGTCCCCATCAGTACGCAGACGTGGCTCTTTGTGCTGTTTGCTTTGGCGTTTGCCATCAAGGTGCCCATGTTTCCCTTTCACACATGGCTGCCGGATGCGCATGTACAGGCTCCTACGGGCGGCTCTGTGATCTTGGCCGGGGTTCTGCTGAAGATGGGCACATACGGGCTAGTGCGGTTTTGTCTGCCCTTCTTTCCCAATGCCGCTTTCGATTATGCGATCCTGTTTGGGACGCTGGCGGTGATTGGCGTCGTCTACGGAGCGTTGGTGTCAAGGGCGCAGCCCGATGCTAAGAAGCTGGTGGCATATTCCAGCGTGAGCCACCTGGGATTTGTGGTGCTTGGGATTTTCGCCTTCACGCTCACGAGTCTGCAGGGTGCCGTCATCCAGATGATCAATCACGGGTTATCCACGGGTGCGTTGTTTTTGCTGGTCGGCATGCTCTACGAGCGGCGCCATACGCGCAGGATGGCGGACTATGGAGGTATTGCCCGTTCGGTGCCGCTGCTGACGTTTTTCATGGTGCTGACGGCGCTGGCGTCGGCTGGATTGCCGGGTCTGAACGGATTCGTGGGGGAGTTTCTCATCCTTGTAGGCTCTTTTAGCAGCACGACTCCCGGCATGCCCTTGCTGACGGCTGCGGCGACGACGGGCGTGATTCTCGCGGCCGTGTATTTGCTCTGGATGCTCACCAGAGTGTTTTTCGGACCGGTGCAAAGCGAGGAGAACCGTTCCATGCCCGACCTGAGCCGCCGCGAGCTCATCACGCTGGCGCCATTGGCCGCGCTGATGATCCTTATCGGAGTGATGCCGCAGCCGTTTTTGGATCGGAGCGAACCCGCAAGTGCGCACCTGATTACGCTGATGGAACAAAAGCGGGCCGCGGCGCCAGCCCGTCCCACACCAGGCATGATGCGGCCCGAAGAGTCGACGCCTAGCAGGGAGGATGTGCAGACGGTCCGCAACGAGTGGCCTGCGCCAGAGCAGCCAGAGTCGGTGTACCCTGGTGCGCGTACGGCCCGTTCTGATATGCACACCCTGGATCAGTAACTGACGACAGCATGGCAAAGCTATTGACGGCGTTGTGGATAGCGTTTCTCATTCCTTGCGCTATTGCCCAGGCACAAGATGCTTTCCCAGATTCGGCGGCGGCTGACATCCAGGCACGGGAAGCCTCTGCGGATACGGCTGCGGCTGACGACCACAGCCTCGATGCTAAGGCAGCCCAGGTAGCGGACGAGGATGGGCATGGGGAGGCTGCTGATGGCCACGGCGAATCCAGCGGGCACCATGGAGCGCTGCCGCCCCTTTGGCTGGTACTTCCTTTTGTGGGCCTCCTGCTGATGATTGCCACCGGCCCGCTGCTGTACATGCACCACTGGCACCACCATTACCCGAAGTACGCGGTAGGATTCGGACTTATGGTCACGCTGTACTACGTCTTCGTGCTGCATGACGCCACATCCATGATGCATGCGCTGCAGGAATACCTGTCATTTATTGCGCTGGTCGCCTCGCTGTTTATCGCTGCCAGCGGCATCTTTCTGAAGCTCAACGCGCGCGGCACGCCTCTGGTCAATGTCGGACTCCTTTCTGTGGGAGCACTCATCGCCAACCTCATTGCTACGACCGGTGCGGCGATGTTGTTTATTCGCCCTTACATGCGTCTTAACAAGGGCCGGCTGAAGCCGTATCACATTGTCTTTTTCATCTTTATCGTCGCTAACGTAGGTGGTGCGCTGACGCCCATCGGCGATCCGCCGCTTTTTTTGGGCTTTTTAAGAGGTGTACCATTCTTCTGGACCGCGGCGAAGGTATGGTATGTGTGGCTGCCCACTATGGTGGTACTCTTGGGGATTTTCTACGTCATGGACTCCCGCAACAAAGCCACAAGCGTGACCGCGGTATCCGACGGCAGGAAGATCGCACTGGAAGGCAACCGCAGCTTTATCTATGTGGTCATCATAGTGGTTTCCGTATTTATCGATCCCAACGTGATCACAGCGATGAAGGACACGCCTCTGGATCTGGTAGGGACCTACCATCTGCCGTTCGGGATTCGCGAGGTCATCATGTTCTCGATGTGCTTTGTCGCGTACCGCTTCTGCAAGAAAGAGGCGCTTGCTAAGAACGAGTTCACCTTTGAGCCGATCCGCGAGGTGGGATGGCTGTTCGCTGGCATCTTCGCCTGTATGGTGCCGGCCTTGGCACTGATCTCGAACTATGCCAGCGAGAACGCCGACACCCTCACGACGGGGCTCTTTTACTGGGGTACCGGCATGCTTTCGGCGGTGTTGGATAATGCGCCAACCTATCTGAATTTCTTGGCCGCCGCGATGGGCAAGTTCGGCCTCGACGTTGGCGTAGCTGGAGAAGTCAAGGCCTTTGCCGAGGCCGCAGAGTCATGGCTGTATTTGCAGGCAATATCAGTGGCTGCGGTCTTTTTTGGCGCCATGACGTACATCGGAAACGCCCCGAACTTCATGGTCAAGGCCATTGCCGAGTCAAATAACGTGGATGCGCCTTCATTTGCTGGATACCTCTTCAAGTACGCGATCCCCATTCTGCTTCCGGTATATTTTCTGGTATGGTTGGTGTTCTATTCAGGCTGGGTTATTTGAGGGACGTATGAACCGGGTGCCGTTAGATGCCGCGCAGATTGCTGCAGCCCTACACGACTTGCCTGGCTGGTCGTGGTACGAGGACCGGCTGCGCTGCACATACCGTTTTAGCAACTATCGCGACTGCGTCAGCATGGCGGTGCGCATAGCGTTTGAGGCGGAGGCGATGAATCACCATCCCGAGATGGTCGTCAGTTACGGCGCACTGACGGTCGAGATTTGCACGCACGATGCGGGCAACAGAGTAACAGCGATGGATGTGGCGCTCGCCACTGCTATAGTGGCGAACTGCGCGAAAATCTGCGGGTAATATGGACCTAGCCGGAGCGTACGAAGGCATCCTGTTTGATGTGGCTGGCGGGTTCACGCTGCTGCTGCTAATGACCGCGGGCGTCGTCTGCATCGTTTGGGATATTTTCAGCAATGACGATCCGGTGCTGCCGGTGCTTGCTGCGATGACCTGTGTCGTGGCCGCCGGATGGGAGGTGCGCGGATTGGATGCGGGAAGCAGCACCGCATTCTATGACTTGATTCGCGCCTATGGGCTAACCTCGTACATCAACATCACGTTGCTGATCAGTGCATTGGTCAGCATCGTGTTAAGTGTGCCCTATCTCAATCGTATCAGGCGGGGTTATGGGGAGGTATATGCCCTGATCTTGTTCGCTACGGCTGGGGCTGTGATGCTGGCCAGTGCGAACAGCTTGGTGACGGTGTTTGTGGGGCTGGAAACGATGTCGATCGCGCTTTATATCCTAGTGGGCTTGGTACGTCAAGGGGGAGGTGGCATCGAGAGCGCGCTCAAGTATTTCCTGCTCGGCGCCTTCTCGACGGGATTCTTCTTGTACGGTATAGCTCTGCTTTATGGGGCTACCGGGACCATGATATTGCCGGATCTGGCTGCGGGTTTTGAGGCCCGGGGCAGCATGATGCTCCTGTTCTGGGCAGGCGTGGCGCTGTTTCTGGTAGGCTTTCTGTTTAAGGTCAGCGCGGTTCCTTTTCATATGTGGACCCCTGACGTCTATCAGGGTGCCCCAACGCCCCTGACCGGGTATATGTCCACCGCGTCGAAGGCGGCAGCGTTCGCTGCGTTGATCCTGGTGCTGTATTATGGGCTGGGGGACCTAGCTGCCACTAAATGGCAGACGGCCCTGGCTGTGGTGGCGCTGGTCACAATGGTTGGTGGCAACATCTTCGCTCTGGTGCAGAACAATGTCAAGCGGATGCTTGCCTACTCGTCGGTGGCGCACGCTGGGTACGTGTTGGTAGCACTTGTAGCAGGGACGGGCGAAGGGTACGCGGGTGCCGCGTACTACCTACTGATCTACTCCTTCATGAATCTTGGGGCCTTCGGCGTGATGGCTCTCTTGGAGTGGGACCAGAAAGAAGGGAGTGAGCAGACCATAGATTCGCTTTCTGGTGTTGGGTTGCGCAAGCCTATACTTGGCGTGGTGATGACGGTCTTCATGTTCAGCCTGATCGGCTTTCCGCCGTTCGGCGGCTTTTTTGGTAAAATCGCGGTGTTCGCGCCCGCGATTGAGGCCGGATTCACATGGCTGGTGATCGTAGGTGTCTTAGCGAGTGCGCTGTCTGGCTATTATTATCTGCGCGTGCTATACGTCTTCTGGATGCGCCCGCAGTCTTGGTCGGCACCGCAGGTGCAAGCACATAAATTCCCGGTTCCGAGCCTCTCGGCGGCGGTATTGGTGGCATGTGCAGTGGTGTTGACCGTCATCGGTTTCGTACCTGTCGTTCGTGACCTTCCGATGGTATATTTTGACGTGGCCTTCACGGGAGGCACGCCGTAGAGGTTTCCCGGATCCGGCTGTCACGGCACCGCCTGTTGGGGACGCAGGTGCATTTGCCTGCCAGTACTTCGCCGACGAACCGCCTGCCTTGGCGGTCGAGAATTGCAGGCCTGTGCCGCAGCGGGCAGCCCACGGCCGGGATGCATGGAGCTAATATGAGTAAGATGCTATTTGAAGAACTGCTAAAAGACCTTATCCCGCATGCCCCTAGGTTGGGCATTTACGTGCATCCGCACATTCCCCAGCGGCTGGTCCACAACGCGATCGTAGATTATGCGCCGGCTATGGGTTCGCAGGAGGTGCTTGCCCTTCTGGATCTAACCTTTCTGAAGAACGCGAAGGATGGTGCGCTTTTGGCGTCGGATAGGATGATTTTTCAGAACACCGATTTTGATGCGCCGCAGCTGGTTCGCTACACGGACATCGTGGGCGTGGAAAGGAAGCGCAGGATTTTCAGCTGCAGGTTGCATCTGGACATCAACAGCGGGCGATCTACGTTTAGGGTTGCCATGGACTTCTCCGGTCGGGAGAAGGCTGTCGGCTTTTTCGAGTGCTTTTTTCGCGAAACTATGCTGGTACCGTTGTGATTGTGATCGCTGTTCCCGTGCACGGGGGCTGGCCCTGAAACAAGTTTGCTGTTTGCGCCGTATTCGGCTACCCGCTCGACTCACCAATTCACCACACACTTGTCGACATCATGGCTTTCAAGCTACCTGCACTGCCTTACGCGTATGACGCTCTGGAGCCGCACATTGATGCGCGCACGATGGAAATTCACCATACGAAGCATCACCAGGGCTACACCAACAACCTGAATAATGCGCTCAGTGGCGGCGAGCACGCTGGTGCATCGCATGGCATTGCATCCATCCTGTATGCCGCGGCTCGTGCGGATAGCGTCTCTGGCATGTCCGCTGCGTTGCGCAACAATGGGGGCGGGTACGCCAATCATTGTCTGTTCTGGGCTGTTATGGGGCCCGACGGAGGTGGCAGCCCCACGGGACCCTTGGCTGATGCGCTCAGCGCCAGCTTCGGAAGCGTAGAGGCGTTTCGTGCGGCGTTTGCCAAAGCGGCGGGCACGCGTTTTGGAAGCGGGTGGGCATGGCTGGTTTATGATCCTGAGGCTGCGGGGCTCAAGGTGTATTCAACGGCCAATCAGGACAGCCCGTACATGAGCGGTCATGTGCCTCTGCTCGGCCTTGACGTTTGGGAGCATGCCTACTACCTGAACTATCAGAATCGCCGGCCCGACTATATCAAAGCCTTTTGGAACGTGGTGAATTGGGTGGCCGTGGCTGACCGCTACGCGGCGGCGCCCGGGGAGAGCTTCTAGGGCAGGCGCCCAAGAGTTCGATCCTGCCTGGCAGTCCTTGGGAAGTCTTCCTACGGCGACGCGAATCATTTCCGCATGTCTGCTTCCTACCGCTGGAATGGACCAGGAGTGTTGGCGCCAGCTTCGGAATGTACCGTGACCGAATAGGTGAGTGATGAGCGGCGCTGATTTGTGTGACTGGAGCCCGCTGTGCGTGCTTACCTTCTGGCCATAGCGGGCGGAATTAGCTGTAGTCCCGCTCCGCTCTATTGATGTGCGCAGCGTTTGTCTTCTAGGCCTCACATGCGCCCCAGTGGTTAAGTCGCATGTTTGCTTGAGACTGTTTCCGATGGGGATTTGTGAATAGCGGGTCTTTGCTGAGTCCGAAGTCGCGGGGCAGGCTCATGTCGTCTCCTGAATCAGGATCTGGAGTCAGTACCTTGTCGACGTTCGAGAATATTGCATGGCCACGTGTCATCGGTCTTCGCTGGGAGTCTTCGAGCGCGGACGACGAGGTGCAGTTGGGAATACTATCTGCAGAGGAACGCATCCGCTATGACGCTATGCGCCACCCGCGTTCGCGGCGGCATTTTCTATTGGGCCGCATAGCGCTGCGTACACTGCTAGCGCATCGCCTCGGGATGGGCTTGGCGGATGTCCCTCTCGTGCAGGCAGCGGACGGCGGCGTAGACGTGGTGGGATCTTCGCTTAAAGTCAGTATTGCACACGCAGGGGGGTGTGCTGTGGCCGCCGCTGGTCCGATGGCGGTCGGGGTGGATCTGGAGCCCATAAGGACTCGGTCGGCGGCTCTGGAATCCTTCATGCTTCACCCATCGGAGCGTGCGGAGTACCACACGCTTCCCTTGAGTACGGTAGACCGGAGAATACTCTACTGGACGCTGAAAGAGGCTGTGCTAAAGGCTCTGCGGACTGGATTCAGGCGTTCGCCGAAGCATATTCGGCTGGTGTTGAACGTGGGTGAAGGCAACGGACTTGCGTTACTCGACGATCGGACTCCCTTAGCGGTTTCGTTTGGAGAGCGCAACGGGTTCTGTGTGGCATTGGCCTACGAGAGGTAGAGGCGCCACCCATGCCGAGCTGATGCGAGCCACTTTTGAGGCCAGATGGATTCTCTGCTCTATCCAGCATGCTCGACGACGCGTAGTGTTGTTGGGAATTCCTGTCGCCTCAACCTCCGTAACCGTCCCGTAGAGCGCATGTGATGCAGGCGTTGAAGATCTTCTGGAAGACCACAGGTGACGTGATCTAAGAGCGTATTGAGACAGCGCTGTATCACGACCTTCGGGCCAAACACCTCCTGCACCGCCGATTAAAGCCCAGTACCGCTGCGCAGCACACGGAGCAGCCCCTTAGCGGATGTTTACCCCGTGCGGGCACAACCCGCGTAGTCAGACCGCTACGATCCGGTCGCCTTCCAGACTGCGCGAATCCAGCAACTGCCATGCTTCCTTCAACTGTGCGGCGTCTGGCTCTGTGTCCTCGGCTGCTGCAGTAAAATGGACCTCTACGGGCGGTGGTACCGGTGCCTGCTGCACCGAGGAAATCGGCCAGTCGTCCGTGAACCCAACTTCGTCACTGGTAGTGAAATACAAGGCCGGATTGCATAGTCCGATCCAAGCTGGACGGGTAATCCGAGGCAATCTGGACACTTGTGGAGGGCTGCTGACGCCTGTCTCGGGGCTGAGTAGAGGCCTTTACAGGTGTGTGGTTTTGGCTGGTGGCAGTGGAGCAGTGGCGGTATCGGAGGGGATCCGTCAGCTGCTTAATATCAGGAACTCAATCACCAACCGAGTTTCTGATGTCAAACAAGCGAGTGTCTATGCGGGCGATTAGGGACGTGCTTCGGCTGCATTTCCGGGAGGGGTATAGCAATCGCAAGATTGCGAAGTGTCTGTCCGTTTCAGCCAGTACGGTGAGGGCGTATTTGGAGCGTGCAAAGCATGCGGGTCTGTCCTGGCCTCTGCCGGAGGGTATGGATGATCATGGTTTGGAGTCACGCCTGTATGCGGAGGCTTCTGTGCGCCACAAGTCTGAGCCAAGGTGGGAGGAGGTGCATCGGAAGATGTCGCGGTCGAGCATGACGCTGAAGTTGGTTTGGCAGTCCTACCGTGCAACGTATCCAGACGGCTACGGCTACAGTCGTTTCTGTGACCTATATCGTGCTTGGCGCCACCGCACGCAGGTGACCATGCATCTGCACCACAAGGCGGGTGAGAAGCTCTATGCGGACTTTGCGGGCATGACGATAAAGGTGCGTGATCAGCCGAAGCCAGCTCAGGTCTTTGTGGCCACGATGGGTTTTTCCAGTTACACGTATGCGGAGGCCACCGGAGACCAGACGCTGAGGAGCTTTATTGGCGCACATCGTCGGGCCTTTGAGTTTTTCGGTGCGGTACCGGCGGCGGTGGTGCCTGACAACTTGAAGGCGGCAGTCAAGAAGGCGCACCGCTACGATCCGGAAATCAATCCTACCTACCAGGAGATGTGCGAGCATTACGATCTGGTAGCGCTGCTGGCTCGCGCGAGAAAACCAAGGGATAAGGCCAAAGTCGAATCTGCGGTCAAAGTAGTGGAGCAGTGGATTCTGGCCGCCTTGGGTACGGTCCCTTACCTCACGCTGGATATGCTCAATGAGCGGATTGCGAAGGGGTTGGTTACCCTGAATGATACTCCTTTTCAGAAGCGCGAAGGGAGCCGTCGCAGTCAGTTTGAGGCGGTGGATTTGCCCGCGATGCGCCCTTTACCCTCGAAGCCCTTTGAGTATAGGGAGTGGAAAGTGGCCACGGTGAGCTTTGATTATGATGTGGCGGTGAACAAGCGGTTCTGCAGCGTTCCGTATCGGCATGTCCGGCGCAAGGTGAACGTATGCGTGGGGGAAGCTACCGTGGAGATATACCTTGGTAACCAACGTATAGAGCATCCCACATGTTATGCCCCAAGGTCTACGGATGGAGCACACATTCTGAGCATATGCCTTCGAATCATCAGGAGTACGCCCAGCAGCATCGCCTGCTTGAGCGTGCCGCGCAGATCGGTCCGAACACGGAGAAGGTAGCGTTGACCATCATAGAGCGCCGCAGGCATCCTGAGCAGGGCTTTCACTGGGGGCTCCTGGACCTTAAGCGCGCCTATCTGGGCGAGCACATCGAGGCGGCCTGTAAGTGGGCATTAGTGCACCAGATCTTCCGCACAAGCAGCATCGCTAATGTTCTGAAACGTGGCTTTGAGCGGCTTACCCTGTACCAGGCAGAGGAGGACCCGCCCATCATGCACGACAACATCCGCGGTGCCCAGTACTACGCCGGCCCCCCTGACAACAACGCTTAGTTCCATGTTGACACACCCAACGATAGAGCAGCTCGAGAAGCTTCGCTTCTATGGCATGGCCGACGCTTTGCGCGATCAGCTAAACCATCCTGGCATTGAGCAGGTGGCATTACATGGACCGCCTCGGTGAGATGGTGGATCGCGAAGCCAACCGGCGTGAAAGCCTTCGATTGAAGTCACGGCTTCGCCGCGCTCGGCTACGGCAACAGGCGTGTATGCAGGACATAGACTATCGCATGCATCGCGGACTGGACCGTCGCCTCATGCTGTATTTGGCCGGATGCGACTGGATACGCCAAAAGCAGAACGTGATCATCACCGGCCCCACCGGCGTGGGTAAGAGTTATATTGCCTGTGCGCTGGCCCACACCGCCTGCCTAAAAGGCTTTAAAGTGCGCTATTTCCGGTTGCAACGAATGCTCGAAGACGTTGCGCTGGCGCGAGCAGAGGGCCGGCTCCTGAAGCTGCTGCGTACGTTGTCGCGGCTTAGCGTGCTGGTTGTTGGTGATTGGGGGCTGAAAAAACTCACCAGTGCACAGCAAGATGATCTGCTGGAAATCTTGGATGACCGACACCAGGTCAGCTCCACCATTGCGACCAGCCAGCTCCCGGTGGAACGCTGGCATCAGGCCATGGAACATCCTACGCTCGCCGATGCTATCCTGGATCGCCTCGTCCACAACGCGCACCGCATCCAGCTGACCGGCGACTCGATGCGTAAGCAAATGGCTAACGTGAACGTGTCGGAAAACCCGGAAGACTCATCTTGATTCTAACCACAATCTCCCAGCAACCACAGGGCATGGCAGCTTACGTCACCATCATAACGCGGCTGGACAACATCCAGCGCGGGTGTCCAGTTAGCCTCGGATTACCCGTCCAGCTAACCTCGGATTGGGTGCACGAAGTCGTCGGATTACGCACGCGTAGCCTACCGCAAAACAAGATCCGTTCCCCCCATCGAACGCCCCAAATTTAGAATCGCTGCAGCACGGCACAAGATTGTTTTTTTCGCAGAATGCATATCATTACGCTGTACCATCACGTACGGCGCTGGGGACTTCGTGGAAGTGCCTGTTGCTGCACAGTGTCGTGTCGCTGGACGTGCCAGCCGCGGCAACCTATGACCAATCTGTCCTGGAGGGGGACGTGACGCTATGAAAAGCGGCACGACCTATCTGACACGCGCACTGGTCGTGATGGCGCTTATCGCAGGGGCGTACTTCGCTGGCGGGGTTGTGGCACCCGTAATCAGCCCCAGGGATGTGGAGGCGACAACTGCGCCATATAATGATTTGGACTGCTATGAACTTGGGAACCCCGGAACAAGTGATTGTGGTTGGTCTGGGGATCTGGACTGGTGTGGTCTCTGCATGGCATATCCTGACGATGCAGGTACGGGCTGCGCTTATGACTTTCTTGGTCCGTACACCACATGCTATTCGTGGGAATGCACTCCTTGACGCTGTCTCAGCAGACACTACTGTTCCCGCTGGCCCTGGTGCTGCTCACAGCCTGCCAGAATGGTGCAGGCACCGACAACGTTCATGGGGTCGCAGTTGATGGTACGGGGTTGTACGGTGAATTCGAACTCCATCCAACCCCCGGCAACATTCCTGCGGTCACAGATCCTAGGTTCATCATCCATGACGATTCTCAGGACACGCTATTATGGGTGTTGGCTGCTCTCCGTGGGGGTCACACGGTCGGCGTCGCGGACGGGGATCTGGACGATATGATTGGCACAATACGGGATGTGGCGGTTAGTGACAGCCTCGTATACTATGTGGATGGAAGTTACAGTCATGTCCGGGCCTACAATTCTGAAGGCCACCTAGTAGACATCATCGGAGGGCCCGGGGAAGGACCGGGCGAATTCAGCCTCGTGAGAAAAGTTGCTGTTACAGATACAGGCCAAGATGTGCATGTAGTGGTCGGTTCCGGTGCGAGAACGGTGTCGGTGTTCAGCAGAAACCAGGGTGGTAGCCATGAATTCCGGACATCGTTCAGAGTTGCCGTGGCGTTTGCCAACAGCGATATGTGCGCGATGCATGGACATGTTTATACCCCAGGATACTCCGAAGACCTCGATGGTGTGATCCACAAATACACCTTAGAAGGGGAGTACGTCTCGTCGTTTGGCGAACGCTATAACGACCCTCACTTGATTGTGCGCGCAAAAATGGCAGAAGGGGGCAACATGGAATGTAACACGACACATCACACTCTTCTGTACACACACCCGAACGCTCCCATAGCGACCGCGTTCGCCGAATCGGGTGACATAATCTGGCAGATCAGGCTTGCAGATGCCCGGATAGCCTCTAAAGGAGCGAGGTATATTGAGACAGGGCATCTGGCAATTGGGAGTTTGCCGCCACTTGTTGATGAGTCGGGCCACCTCGAAATCACGGGGGGAGCGCGCGGAAACTCGTTCTGGCTGACGCGCCGTGAGAGGCTATCCGAAGATGGGGCCCGTTGGGCGAATCACTTTTACAAAGTGGATGTATTGTCGGGATATGGCAAGTATCTGGGAGTGCACCCAGTCAATTTTCAGCTATCTAGTGGGATTATTGTACGAACCATGGACCAGGACCGTCTATACACTTCCCGATCCTCACCGTATCCTCAACTGGGGATCCATCCCATACCTAGCGCCACACGATAACCGACACAACGGTGGCCCCACATCGCAAAGGCTCGAGGAGCGCAGCGGTCGCGTTAGCGTTGTCCGTGACGTTTGTACTGGCTGCCTTGGGCATCTTGCCCTTCCCGGCCATCACGGTCCAGTGGCTAAGTGCGCATCACGAAGACTCGATGCAATACACACCATCAATCACGGGCCCGATGGAACGTGAATTCGTACTGGTGTATTTCGGTTCTGCGGCCTGTTGGTGGTGTAACAATCCTGATCTAGCTGGCGTGGTTGACAGCGCGATGGTTGCCGTGCGTGAGCACGCTGCAGCACACGGTGCATCGTTTTCGGCAATGGGTATTGCCATAGACTGGGATACAAGAGACGGCGTAGACCACTTGGCCAAGGTTGATCACTTCGACGATATTGCAATGGGACGCAGTAAATACGGGTTGGGTGCGCGTACGTACCTGCACCTGATGGATGGGACGCCTCAGGTGTCTGTGCTGGAGCGCACAGCGTCGAAGCTGGATGAGGTAGTTGCCCAGCGCATTGAAGAGAAAGAACTGATTCGGTAGACCAGCTTGTCCGGCATCGCTACCTGGGTCCAGCGGGGTGCCCCGATACCTGAGGGGCGCGTGCCACGAGTGGCACGGAAGTAACATTCGTTGAATAACGGAAGGGTAGCGTTACTGCATTGGAGATGGAGGCAGGTGCTTCGCAGCCGTCCTACAGGGGGAGGCTGCAACCACCGGCTGCTGCTTAGCTTTGAGGGTCCGGTAGTGAGCGAGTGTAGAAATGGCGATGGTAGGATCTCGTCAGGTATGGACTACGGAGTTGAACGAGAGTGGACCGCTACTGACGTGTTGAAAGGGTATAGAAGTGGTCAAAACCGGAGCAAAGTCCTCTACGCCGGGACGAGGGGTAGTGGGCCATTCTTAGTGGAAAGGTGTTGGAAACTTGCGCCCACACCGCAGGTTGCGCGTCGGGTCCGGCCGTCATTAATCGCTAAGTCGCTGAAAAAACACCGTATACGGCGATTCACAGCCGAGGACGTTATCCAGATCTTGCGGGCCAAACCCGTGATCGTCGCCCCTGGAGTCGTCGCGGCCGCAACGCCGCACATTCGGAGCCTCACTGAATAGCTTGCCGTGGTTGGAAAGCAGCTGAAAGAGGCCAAGAGTGCCATTGCCGACATCATCGACACGGTATCCTCCGACGATGAGTCCACGTCAGAGAAGTCCCAGGTGCTGCGGGTCCCGTAGAGAGCACCCCCAGTTTAACTCCGAAGCGCAACATATGCAATCAGGTAAGTGTGCTCGCAAATAGAGGCAGAGGTTAGCGAAGAGAGCAGGAAGGGGCCGTTCTATCGAAGGGAGGGCGAAACCAGACCGGAGATGGGACGGCGTCGGGCAGACTAAAACAGCGCTTTGGGCCCCAAGAGCTTCGGCGCCAGCGGGACAAACGCCCTTTCCTATGCGCGCAGCCATCCATGATGCCGCATGTAGACGGTATCGTGCCCTACCGGTCGTTCTGGTGATACGACCGAATCAATCCATCACCTCAGGCTGGACTGCTGGGAATCGCTGATCCAGGCACACCGGCTTCTGCCGTCGGGTCTGGCTCAGACCTTGGTGCACCATCCACAGCGGCCGCTACAGCCTACCGTGCGCCAATGAAGACTTCCGCCGGTGTGCGGTAACCCAAGCGCTTGCGTGGACGATCGTTCAGAATCGTCTGTACCCGCATTACCGCTGCCGGCTCAACAGTGCGGAAGTTGGTCGCCTTCGGCAAGTATTGCCGTACCAGGCCATTGGTGTGCTCGTTCAGGCCACGCTCTAAGGAATGATACGGCCGCGCAATGTAAAACGACGCTGAAAGGGCCCGGGCGATGTGCTGGTGATGAGCGCATTCCTTCCCATTGTCCGCCGTGATGGTAAGCACCCGATCCTTCACCGGTTTCAGACACGCTACGATCGCGCGGCGGACACTGATCGCTGCCTTCGAAGATACCAGCGCAAGAAACGTGATTTTCGACGCACGGTCGACCATCGATACCAACGCACCCTGGTGCTTGCCCCCAATAATCGTATTCACCTCCTGGTCGCCTATACGCGCCTTCCTCTCCACTTTGGGATCCCGTTCGCTGATGTCTTTACGACTCGGTATCAGGCCGCGCCCAGCACCGCGCTGGCTACGTCTGTTATAACGCTTTCCGCTGCGGCGAAGCAGCTTGCACAACGATCCCCCAGCTGCTCTGTCGCTCCAAGTATACCAGGTAGATCCATGTGGTGCTCACCGCAATGACCCCGTCAAGACGAAGCCGACCCGCGATTGGCTCCAGACTCCAGTGCAATGCAGGCTTCTCGCGCACCATGGCCCACAGCGCTGCGGTCGTCTTACGAGGATGCTACGACGCTTTCTGGCGCCTTACACGAGCCAGTTGGTCCGCCTGCTTATACCGATAGCCTCTACCTCCACTGTTGCGCTGCACCTCTCGACTGATCGTCGATGGCGAACGATCCAACTGTCGCGCTATGGCGCGTATTGAATCCCCCCGCCTCTTCAACGCATGAATTTGACCCCTTTCCTCGTACGAAAGATGACGGTAGCCCTTTGCCATCTGATACCCTCCAATGATGAATCCACAATACATACCAACAGCCTCTGGACCCTACGGCTCCATCGGGATGCTAACGCGCTCGCCAACCCATTGCTCTGCCGAATCAAGTGTTGCACTTCCTTGTTAAATGGGCCACCCGAAATCGGCCCTCCAGGCGGAAAATGAGGACGAACGTGACCCCGGAACCAGGAGACTGTCAGCCCGATTGATAAAGATGGGCCAAGATTTTGAGGCTGCGCCTCTCCAGAAATTCGATATTGTCGCATAGCCAGGGATATCAGCCGAATCCAAGAGGTTGCGTCCTGCGTCAATTGGCGAGGTCCTTGATGGTCACACGGCCCACCCTGTTGGAGCTGCTCTGGTGGATCAGCAGCTCGCCAGCTCGGGTGACCCACACATGCCGAATGATGCCCACACCCGAAGGAATCTCCCAGCTCTGAAAAGACTCCGTGACTGGATCGAAACGGACCAAAGCGTCTGGGCGCATACCCGACTCATTGTACCAGACCTTGTCGTTGATGATGGCAAGAGAATAAGGATGAGACCGGGGACCGCTGGGCGAGTCCCACTCCTCCACCTCTCCCGTAGCCGGATCCAAGCGTCCAATACGTCCCATCGAAGAGTTAACATACCATATCATTCCGCCACTCGAGACGCCAAGGCGCCTAACGCGGGTGCGTTCATCAGGAAGAGGATAGTAACGGACCTCCATAGATTCCGCATCAAGCCTGCCGAGCATGTTGGTGCCGTTGTATGCGACCCAGATTGCCTCGTCTGGGGCCGCTACAATACCATAGGGGCGTGGCTCAGTGTCGATCTCGTCCAATTCGCCGGTAGCCGGATCCAGCCGCCCGAGCATCGCAGAACGCTGCGATGTGAAGTAAAGCTTACCATTCGGATGCCAAGTCATGGTATGAGGATCGCCCGCCTGCGTCGGATATTCCGTGATGTCGCCGGTCTCTGGATCGAGCCTGCCTATCGTGCCATTGCTGTTGCCCGTGTACCAAATGAAGCCGTCCTCGTCAGCGATGATGCTATGCGGACGCGCCTCGGGCGGTAGAGGGTATTCCTTCATCTCGCCCGTTATTGGATCCAGCCTGCCGACAAGGCTGGCCCACATACCGGTCCACCAGATGGACCCGTCGGGCGCTTCAACCGGGTCGCGGGAGCGCTGCCCAAGCGTTGGCACGATCCATTCCTCGAATATGACCTCAATGGGTCCGTCAATAAGAACCGGGTTGCGCTCCTGACGCTCTGGGAAATGCTGGGACAGGTAGCTGGCTATGGCATCGGCCTCTTCTTCCGGTAGCACAATCATAGACGCCATAACCGCCTTCCAAGCCTCAGGTGTGTTGTAGCCGCCGGACCTCAGGATAGAGCGCGCTGGGTGGCAGCTGGCGGTGCAATAGGCTTCGACCAAGGCCTTTTCGGGGCCTTCAGGAAGGGCAGCGGCCAGCTGAGCATGGGCTACTCCCATCCAGCAGCTGCCAAATACCATGGCGACAGCGGCAAAGCCGCACATAATTACCAGACGAGAGTGCCCAGAGAAGGAAGAAAAGCGCTTTACTACCATCGATCTCATCGAATAAACGTGTGCGTGTACTTCAAGAGCAATGTGCGGCTGTCCAGCACCGGAGGGACCGGGACCGCGGCTTGGCGGTCCGTGTTGCGCCCCTCATTTAAGACTAACCACAAATCATTGCCCTCACGAAAGTTGTAGCGGAAACGCAGATTCGCAAAGACAAGATCGGTGGAGGCATTGTACTGCACAAAGGCATTGACGGACATTCTGGTAGAGAATCCGATCTGGGCCCGGAGCCGCCCGACATGGACGCTGAAGCGGTCACCGCGGTCTGGAAAACGTACCCGACTGAACTGGTAAGCAGCCCCAACCTCCAGGTGGCGCGACACATTCCAGGTTGGCTCCAACTCAAATCCCACATTGGAGCCGTCATAAAAGGACCCGACGGTAGCAGCAACATCCGTCCGCAGACGGCGACCATCGCTCATAAAGTAATTCCACTGAATCGTGGAATACGTGTAGTGCCCTGCCGGAACGATGGTGTTTTCGGGAAGCTCTAGGGGCTCTAGGAAATTCTCCCGGTAGTGCTCCAAAGTCAGCACGTGGACGTCGCCTTGCTTAAAGGTAACAGGCGCATCGAAACGCACATAGGACCAGTCCAGACTTCCATTGCTGTCGCGATAGTACTGCGTCATCAGAAGCTGGCCCCGGAAAGACAAGACCCGCGAAGACTCCCCAGCCAGCCAGCCGTAGCCTACCACAAGGAATGGATTTACGAATCCGGTCCTGGAAAGGAATCCAACGCCGGGCTCAAACTTCTGGCCCTGCCATGTGCCCGAGAGCGTATAGCTGAGCCCGATCTGGGTGCGACGCTCCAGGCGCAAGCGCGCAAAGCCGCCGCTCGTATCCTCCCAGAAACTCAGGCCCGTCGCATTGGACAACACCTGCGCCCATTTCGCGATAAGAAACGTCTTCGGCAAAACGCGCAGCTGGGTGTCAAAGCCGTACACATGGTTGTAGGTCCGGTCTGATCCGATCCGTGTGGTAACGATGCCGCCAACATAGGAGTTGGCATCAAGCACGCTGCGCCGCACCCGGTAGACGCCGAAATTCTCATATGGAAGGCCGCCTCCTGGTGCCGTCTGCATATTGAGCAGACCCACATCCCAGCGCCCTATACGGCCTACCAGACGTGCGCCACCCAGGATGGGGATCGCTTCGCCGTCATGAAGTCCAATCCGCCGTGAATGGAAAATGCGCCCGAATCGGCCCAGCGTTCGGAATTCGAATATGCCCGCCCGCTCCTGAAAAAACTGGCGCTTCTCAGGAAAAAAGAGCGGAAACCGGGACAGGTTCACCTGCACCTCGTCAGCCTCCGCCTGAGCAAAGTCGGTGTTGAGCGTGACATCAAGCGTTAGGTTGCTGTTCAGATTGACCTTCACATCGCCACCCAGATTTCCTGTAAGGCTGCTGGACACTTCGTACACCGATTCGTCATCATCCAGCGAACTCAGGCGCGTGGAGCCTCCCGCTACATAAGGTGTGATATACAACGGGCGGCTGGAGCGCGGGCCGTCAAATAGGACCCGCTCATACTGCGACGGCTTGGCCCACCCCATCTCCCAGTTCGGCTGGATGGCCGGAAATACATGGGCCTCTGCCTTGCTCGGAATCCAACGTACCACCGCCATCCCCATCTCTACAGTACCGTCCTCATCCTGAAACCCAAGCCCAGAAAACGGGATGCGCATCTCCGCGGTCCATCCCTCATCGGTGACCGAAGTAGCCGCATCCCAATACGTGTTCCAGCTTGCATTGATGACCTGGCCAAAAGGACTATCCCCCAGATAATCCATATCATTGGATATCGCGTAGTCCAGACGAACGCCATTGGGGTTGGTGGCAAACCACAGGCCGTGCTGCCTGTCGTTGAAGGTGTCAATAAGGATGGAGAACAAATCGTCGCCGCTGTAACGGTCCCGGTACATCGAATTGGCACGCATCAGCGCGACATCCGCATAGCCGAGCCGAGCAGCGGCATATATATAGTTGTCGTCATACCCCACGCGCACCTCAGTATGCTCGGTCATCGCTCCCCGAAACACCGGCTCATACATCACCAGCGGCAAAGGAGTAAGCACATCCCAAACCGCTTCATCCAGTAAGCCGTCCACCTGAACCGAGCCCGTGATGCGCTGAATACGGAATGTCTCCTGTGCTGTAGCCTCATGCGCTACCACCAGTGGTAAGAATAGCAGTACGCGAAGCACCAGATGGCGGGCAGACCAGCACATATGGACGGAATCTAGTACTGATGGAATGCCTGAGAAACAAACGCCAGCACAACAGGCAGACTGTCGCGCCAATAGGTCCACGTGTGACCGCCATCGCGGATCCGAAACTCGTGAGGAATTTCGCGGTCACGCATTACGATGTGTGCCTCAGAATTGCCCTTGTACAGGAAGTCATCATCACCACAATCGATAAACCAACGGACCGAACTGATGTCGTCCGCAGGCAGAGTCTCCAGAAGCCGTACCGCGTTGTGGCGCGCAATATATGCTTCAAGCTGCTCGTCGGTCACAGAACCGAGGTCGTTGCCCCAGCGGCGCATCGTGTTCCTGTACTGCTCCGCAGATTCGGGGCCGACCCATGCACTGAGTGGCGCCGCCGAGGAAAAGAGGTCCGGCCGGTGCAGGGCGTACATGAATGAGCCGCCTCCGCCCATAGACAGTCCAGCCACTGCGCGATACCGCTTCTGGCGCTTGATTCGAAACTTCGTCTCCACATGCGGCATCAGCTCCTCAAAGAAGAAATCCTCGTAGCGCCACTCGTTGGTCACATCATTGAAATACCCCCGCACCCCCGTGTTAGCATCGGGCATGATGATTACCATGGGTGTGGCCTGCCCAGAAGCGATGGCACGGTCGGCCATGTGCTGGACTTCGCCGAACTGAACCCACCCGGTTTGATCGTCTCCTGCACCATGCAGCAGGTAAAGTACCGGATAGCTGCGCTCTGACGTGTCATACCCTGGTGGCAGGTAGACCGCGTACTTACGGGTCGAGTCGAGGATCTCGCTTTCCATCTCGAATGCATCATTTACCACCGAATGCTGGCCTTGCGCCGGAAGCGCCAGGACGGCAGCGTAGAGAATGACGGACAGAGCAGGCCGCCCAGCACGCACGCATGAAGGACTCCAAGTCATTGCACCAGGGGTATTAGATTTCGGTTGACTGGCAGGAATGTACGATGAGCGGCGGACTCTCTGCCCCCATGTGCGGCGAGTCCGCGCCGAACCATGCATCACCGCCGTCGTTAACAGAATCTTACTAATCGGACGCATGGCGCCTCCTAACCCATCAGCGCCGTACCAGTCGCTTCATACGCTTCGCTTCGTTACGGCTGCCAGCCTCTTTGATGGCCACGACGCGGCAATCAACATCATTCGGCGCGTCCTCCAAGCCTCTGGCGCAGAGGTTATCCATCTGGGACACAACCGGTCTGTGGAAGAAGTCGTGATCACGGCTATCCAGGAGGATGTGCATGGCATCGCCATTTCCTCCTACCAGGGCGGTCATCAGGAGTACTTCCGGTATATGCTCAAAGAGCTGCGTACGAGGCAGGCGGAGCATGTGAAGGTCTTTGCTGGAGGGGGCGGTGTGATTACCGACCCGGAAGTGGCCGTCATGGAAGCATACGGCGTGAGCAAAGTGTTCACGGCACGTGACGGCATGCGTATGGGGCTCCAAGGTATGATCAACCTGATGCTGAAGCAATGCGATGTCAGCATACTGGATCTTAACGGTGGGGCAGACGGTGGATCACTGGCGCGCCGCCTTTCGCGGATTGAGGCGGGACATGAAACAGTGCAACCGCCCGCACAGACGAACGGGAGTCTGCCCGTGCCGGTGCTGGGCATCACAGGTACAGGCGGCGCTGGTAAGTCCACGCTGACGGACGAACTCGTGCTACGCATGCTAAGTGATATTCCCGAGTCCAGGGTCGCGGTGCTGTCGGTGGATCCCACGCGGCACCGAACCGGTGGCGCTCTGCTCGGGGACCGGATCCGAATGAATGCGATGTATGGTGATGTTGCGAAAGACGAGGCAGGAAACTGCCGCGTGTTTATGCGCAGCTTCGCTACGCGCCAAGCCCATCGGGCCGTAAGTGAAGCGCTGCGTGCATGCGTGGCAGCCTGCTGTCAGGACGGCTTTGACCTGGTCATTGTTGAGACGGCGGGCATCGGTCAGAATGACACCGAGGTTGTGAATCTTGTGGATGTCTCGCTGTACGTGATGACCTGCGACTACGGAGCCGCCACGCAGCTGGAAAAGATTGGCATGCTGGATGCCGCCGACTTCGTGGCACTTAACAAGTTTGACCGCAGAGGCAGTCCCGATGCCTTGCGCGATATTCGTAAACAGGTGCAGCGCAATCGCCTTGCATTCGGGGAAAGCCTGGAGGCGATGCCGGTGTATCCGACAATGGCTTCACGTTTCAACAACGCTGGTGTTACGCGCCTCTACGCCGACGTTGTGAAAGCTTTGCAGGAGCGCCATGGCCTGCGGTATGCGACCTCCATCCACGCTCCTGCGCACGATCAGACAGATGCCCAGATCATACCCGCCAAGCGCCAGCGCTATCTGGGAGAGATTGTAGAAGTATGTCGCGCATACCGCGCGCACGCGGAAAAGCAGATCGCTATCGCACGCAAGTGGGGCCAGGCGGTAGGGGTCCGCCAGCAGGTGGAGATTTGGGAGCCGAACGATGTAGTGCAGCTGACGGATCGGCTCAGTTCCATGGTGCGTCACTGGTGGAGACGGCTGAGCATGATCAGCAGGGATGTCCTGAGTCGATGGGACGAGCGCATGGAAACGTATCGTAGCGAGTACTATACATACCAAGTGCGGGGCAAAGAAATCCGGGCGCCGCTTTTCACGTCAACATTGAGCGGGTTGAAGGTGCCGCGCATAGCGCTGCCAAGGACGCAGGATGCAGGCGAACGCTTGCGATTCGCGCTCCTGGAGAATCTGCCCGGCTACTTCCCTTTTACCAGCGGAGTTTATCCGCTCAAGAGAACGCAGGAAGACCCCATCCGCATGTTTGCTGGAGAGGGCAGTCCAGAGCGCACGAATCGCCGATTTCACCTAGTGTCGGCACGCATGCCAGCACGTCGCTTATCCACGGCTTTTGACTCACCGACGCTCTACGGCTTCGATCCAGATGAGCGGCTGGACATCTACGGCAAGGTTGGAAACGCAGGTGTATCGATCTGCACGCTGGACGACATGAAGAAGCTGTTCAGCGGATTCAATCTTCTGGATGCGCGGACCAGTGTCTCGATGACGATCAACGGCCCAGCGCCGATGATTCTGGCGATGTTTCTCAATGCCGCCATTGATCAGCAGAGCGAACGGTTCCTGCGCTTAGAGAATTGCTGGCAAGAGGCAGCACGCACGATTGACGAGCGACTCGGCCGGGGTCGGCCTCACTACGTGCCCTTTGGCCCAGATGGCCGCGAAGTAGCATTGCCGCCTGAGCACGACCATAGCGGCCTCGGAATGCTAGGATGCACATCCGCAGATCTTGTGGACTGGGGCGTGCTTACGCGCCCGGAACACCAGTCCATCAAGGCGCGCACGCTAAGCGGGGTGCGCGGGACCGTGCAGGCAGACATTCTCAAAGAAGACCAGGCACAAAACACGTGCATCTTTTCCACGGAGATGGCGCTGCGCATGATGGGCGACATCCAGCAGTATTTCGTGGATCACGGGATGCGAAACTTCTATTCGGTATCGGTGTCGGGCTACCACATTGCCGAAGCGGGCGCCAATCCGATCACGCAGCTCGCCTTCACACTGGCCAACGGCTTTACCTATGTAGAATATTACCTGGCCCGCGGGATGGCTATTGATGACTTTGCGCCAAACCTGTCCTTCTTTTTTTCCAACGGGATGGATGCGGAATACAGCGTGATAGGTCGCGTGGCTCGTCGCATCTGGGCTGTTACGATGCGCGACAAGTATGGGGCCAACACCCGCAGCCAGAAGCTCAAGTATCACATTCAGACATCAGGTCGCAGCCTGCACGCGCAGGAGATTGAATTCAACGACATCCGCACGACGCTGCAGGCGCTGTATGCTATCTATGACAACTGCAACAGCCTGCACACCAACGCATACGATGAGGCGATCACCACGCCGACGGAAGAGAGTGTGCGGCGTGCGATGGCGATACAGCTGATTATCGGTCGCGAGCTGGGTCAGGCCAAGAATGAAAACCCCCTGCAAGGTTCGTTCATTATCGACGAGCTGACAGACCTTGTGGAAGAAGCTGTTTGGCTGGAATTTGAGCGCATCAACTATCGCGGCGGGGTGCTGGGTGCGATGGAGTCTACGTACCAGCGCGGCAAGATTCAGGATGAGTCGCTTCGCTACGAATGGCAAAAACAGTCTGGAGAGCTGTCTATCGTCGGTGTCAACGAGTTTAGAGGGCGCGAGGATGGCGTAGAGGCAGATGCAGGCGCGGCGCCCCAGTTTCTTTCCCGATCCACGGAGGAGGAAAAGCGGCACCAGATCGCCAACCTTCGCGCATTCCAGCATCGAAACCGGGTTTTAGCACCCGTGGCGCTTGCGCGAGTGGCAAAGGGGGCTCGCAGGGGAGCAAACCTCTTTGAGGCGCTGATGGATGCGGTCAGGGTGTGCAGCTTGGAGCAGCTGACGCAGGAGCTGTTTCGCGTGGGCGGTCAATACCGTCGCTCAATGTGACGGGCCGGACCTTGTTTATAGCTATCGAAGGTATAGACGGTGCAGGCAAGCGAACACAGACTGTACGTCTGGTCCAGGCACTAAGGGCGGCTGGTGTGTCGGCATGTTGGACGGCCTTTCCGCGCTATGGCAAGACATGGAGTGGTCGGATTCTAAGCGGCTACCTGAACGGACAATTTGGTCCCTTGGACTCCATCCCAGTCTGGTTTCCCGCGCTGCTGTTTGCCGAAGATCGCTTTGAGAGCCGTGGCATGCTGGAGACCCTGCAACGGGAGCACGCCATTGTGGTAGCGGATCGGTATGTGGCATCCAACTTGGCCTTCCAGGGTGCGCGCATTCCGGCACAGAAGCGATTCGACTTTTATGCATGGCTTTCTCGTGTGGAGTACGAGGCAAACAGACTGCCGCATCCTGACTTGACCGTGCTGCTGGATGTCACAGTAGAGGCGGGTGCTGCCCAAGTCGCAAACAAGGCAGAGCGAGGTTACACCGATCTCAAGGCTGACCTACACGAGCGTGATCGGCCATTTCTGGAACGTGTTCGCGACGTATACAGTGAGCTGTGCGCGCTGCAGTACGGTTCGCGTTGGTTGCGGGTACGTTGTATGAAGTGCGATGGGCAGGTGCGCAGCATTGATAGCATACACCAAGAGGTTTTCACCAAGGTAAGCGAGTTTTGGCTTGGCCAGACGGGCGCGGATGCGTATTCCAGTATAGAACCATAGCCTGGGAACTGATGGCGCGCAGCATCCGCCGGCCTGCGTGTGGCGCGCGGTCTTCGAAAATCCTCGGACCCATCACTTCTGGCCACTGTACAACATGGTGGACGGGCACGAGCCTCGATTGTCCTATCCTGACGTTAGTGGTGTGCATCCAGGTTGACCACAAGGATTGTCCCCGGTGCCCAGCCGGAATAGCATGTGGTGGCACGTCCAGTAGTAAAGCCTGCTGACGGAAGGGGACAAGTGCTTTTCGCCGGTGCGACGTGCAATGCCCTACGTGCAACAATAGGCGCCAATCGCCGGTATCAACAGCCACGCCTGCTGGAAGAAATTCAGCGGAATCGAATATGTTGGCAAGCAGTCCAGCATCAATGCATCTATTGCATCATCCTTGGATCATGGTCCGCTGCAGCCCAAACAGCAACGGCTGGATGACCACCTTGGAGAACGGCGGTGCCAGCCTGTCGGTAATCATGCGATTGGCGCAATCGCTCTCCTAAGGACTGCTGAACCCTGTAGGGAGATCATTGCGTACACTTGAGCAGCTCAGACCAACACCTGAATGTCAGATGAGCGCTCCCCTGAAGTCCATGACGCCCCAGGCACTGAAGTGCTTTCTCCTGTTTCTGATTACAGCCGCTGTCGGAGCGTGCAGCGGCGAACCAAGCATGAAATCCGACGAAGCCGCAGAATCCCAGGATGCCTATGAGGTCAGCGAAGAGAGGGATGTAGAGAGGCAGGAGGATTCTGTGCAGGAAGAGCAAGAGCGCCAGGAGCGGGAACTTCGTTCTGAAAGGGAGTGGGATGAGCACGATGAGGATCCAGATGATGCCATCGTAAGCGATGAGCTAGAGGACGCGTTGGAAGAGACTATTGAAGAATCTATCGAGGAGTTTTCGGATCAGCTGGAAGACGTGCTCAGCGAGGTGGCTGTCCTCATTGATGAGATCGTCGGCGAAAGCCGCCGCAAGGAGCCCGCCCATGTGCGTGATCTCATGAAGCTTTTGCCCAATGATATTGATGGGCTCGACCTGGTGACGACTGACAGCAAACACCATCCATTTGGGACTGGTGGTGCGGATGTGACGGCCAAATTTGCCAGTGACGAGGTCGAGGCATCGGTCAGCATCATTGATCCAGGTGCTCTTGCGCCGTTGGTCCGCAAGTCGGCTGAGTGGCTGGATGGGGAGATTGATCAGGAGAGCAGTGATGGGTTTGAGCGGACGAGGCGTTTCAGGCCACGTTCGGGCGACTATCCGGCTTATGAGTCGCTCACGCGAATCAGTGACGACCAGGTGGAATGTGCTATCATGGTCTGGGTAGCTGATCGCTTTATCGTGGCGGTGGAGGTCAGCGGCAGAGGTGTAGAGATTGACCACTGCACTGATGTACGTGATAGCGTATCGTTCAGAAAGCTGCATCGGCTCGCTGCAGCTTTGGAGGACAACAGGTAGCTACGCGCTTGCACCACACGAGGTGTAGAGACTTCTTTGCCCCGCTCTTTCCAGCTGGATCACCACGCGAGCCTTCTGATCCGCAAGGCGGACTTACTGATCTGCCTGCCCGCCGACCAGGCACCCTGCGCGTTGCTTTCAAACCTGTGCGTATGGTTCGTATTGCGTGCGGTGCGCGTTGCCTGCAGGGCCGCGCGTGCCGTACTTTACGCCTTGGACCAATCAGATCCAAGATCATGCGCGCCATCACCCTTTGCCTTGCACTGTTAGCCGCTAGCGCGCTTGTGGCGCAGGCACAGCAGCCTGCCGAGCCCGGGCCCATGCCATCACTGGTAGAGCCCACCGCGGCTGCTGACAGGCTGGCCAGCTTTGAAACAAGGATGGCGGGCCGCAGCGGTTCGCTCCTCACCAACCTGGAGTTTGCGAATGTAGGTCCCACCATTATGAGCGGGCGCGTGGTGGACATTGATGCGGATCCAATCAATCCGACACGCTTCTATGTGGCCTATGCTTCGGGAGGCTTGTGGCGTACCGTCAACAACGGGCAATCTTTTGAGCCGCTATTCGACCACGAGGCGGTCATGACCATTGGCGACATCGCTGTGGACTGGGATCATGGCGAGACCATCTGGGTCGGCACGGGAGAAAACAACTCGAGTCGCTCGTCATACTCGGGCACGGGCATATACCGAAGCACCGATGGCGGCAAAACATGGGAGCATCGCGGCCTGCAGGAGACCCACCGGATCGGGCGCATCGTCCTGCACCCCACGAATCCAGATACGCTCTGGGTTGGCGCCTTGGGAGCACTCTATTCGCCAAACCCCGGAAGAGGCGTCTACAAGAGCGTTGACGGAGGCCTCACATGGAATAAGACGCTGTTTGTGGGCCCGAACGCGGGCGCCATCGATCTGGTCGCAGATCCTAACGACCCGCAGGTGCTCTACGCCGCAATATGGCACCGGGAGCGTAGGGCATGGAACCTTGTGGAAAGTGGAAGCAGCTCCGGCATCTATAAGTCGTCGGATGGCGGCAAGACGTGGGATCAACTGCCATTCGCTGAAGGGCCGGGCGTGGGCCGGATAGGATTGGCGATGTTTGATTCCAACGTGCTTTATGCTGTTCTCGACAACCAGGATCGTCGCCCGCTGGAGGAAGATGACGAGGAGCCGCAGCTGACGAGGGACATGCTTCGTACGATGAATCGGGAGCAGTTTCTGGAATTGGATACCACGATGGTTGCGGACTACCTGGAAGACAACGGTTTTGGTTCAGAATACCCAGCGCGCGAGATTTTTCAGAAGGTGCATGAGGAGGACATTGAACCGATCCACCTGGTATGGTACGTGGAGGATGCCAATCGGGAGCTGTTCGATACACCAGTGGTTGGGGCGGAGGTCTACCGGTCCGATGATGCGGGTCAGACGTGGCGCAAGACCCACGAGGAGTTTCTAGATAGCGTGTACAACTCCTACGGCTACTACTTCGGCGAAATCCGGGTTGACGCGACGGACTCCGATGTCGTGTACCTGCTCGGTGTGCCCTTGCTGCGCTCTCCAGATGGGGGAGCAACGTGGGCGGCCATTGGCGGGCCACATGTGCATGCGGATCACCAAGCGATGTGGATCAACCCCAAGCGTACGGGTCACTTTATCAACGGGAATGACGGGGGCGTTAACATCACATATGATGACGGGAAGACATTTTTCAAAGCCAATACGCCAGCAGTGGGGCAGTTCTATGCTATTGGTGTGGACGATGCGCGCCCGTACCATGTGTACGGAGGGCTGCAGGATAATGGCGTGTGGGGCGGCCCCCACACGTACGAGTATTCCTACGGATGGTATGCGAGTGGCCGCTATCCCTATGAACGGTATCTGGGCGGTGACGGCATGCAGGTGGCGGTAGACCCGCGTACCAACAACCTAGTGTACACCGGGTCACAATTCGGCTACTATGTGCGCATTAATAAGGCCAGTGGCCAGCGTGAATCCATCCGGCCTGAGCACACACTAGGTGAGCGTCCGCTGCGCTTCAATTGGCAGACCCCGATCCACCTTTCTCGCCATAATCCCGACGTTCTATACTTTGGAACCAACAAGGTGCATCGTTCCTTCGACCGGGGCAGAAATTGGGAAACGCTGTCTGGCGACCTTACCCAGGGAGGTCGCAAAGGGGATGTCCCATACGGCACGCTAACGACCATTGACGAGTCCCCGATGCGGTTTGGCTTGGTATATGTCGGCTCCGACGACGGATTGGTGCATGTGTCCCGGGATGGGGGATATACATGGAAGCGCATTTCTGATGACTTACCGCCAGACCTTTGGGTCAGTCGTGTTGAGGCTTCCCATCATTATATGGGGCGTGTGTATGTGACGCTCAATGGGTACCGCTGGGATCACTTTGAAGCCTATGTCTATCAGTCCGACGATTACGGGGCCACGTGGACCGAGATCGGCTTAGACCTGCCGATGGAGCCTGTGAACGTTGTGTTGGAGGATCCGGCCAACGCGGACTTGCTGTATGTGGGGACCGACCATGGCTTATACGTATCTCTGGATCAAGGCATGACGTTTATGAGCGCTGGGCCGTCATTGCCATACGCTCCAGTGCATGATCTGAAGATCCAGGCGCGTGCCAAGGACTTGTTGGTGGGAACGCACGGTCGCTCCATCTATCGGGCAGACATTAGTGAGCTGCAGCTGTTGACGCCGGAGCTTATGGACAAGGTACTCCACGTCTTTAAGGTTGATCCCGTCACACGCTCTTCATTCTGGGGGCGGCAGACTGCGGTTTGGCGCGAGCCATTTCAGCCTGACGTGGCATTCTGCTACTGGGTCGGGGATGCAGGTGAGGTTACTGTACACGTACGGGACGCGGAAGGAAATGTTAGGTCCTTTGCTGACGATGCCGAGCGGGGATTGAATTATGTGACGTACGATCTGACTGCCGATGAGTCCGCCGCATTAGCCGAATCCCGGGAATGGGAGGCGGCGGATGATGGTAGGTACTACCTAGAGTCAGGCGAATATGTGATCGCGATTTCCTCTGGATTGGAGCAGGCACAAGCTGCCCTCACTGTCAGGCCCCCTAGGCCTACCCGGTAATCACTCAAGCAGCTTGGCAACGAGCCCTCAAGGTGCATAGGGCGGGCAGATCTTGGCCCTTAGCCACGCGGTTACTCGACAAGAAAAGCATAGCCCTCGTAGCGGGAGGCCTGCGCTTCGCGCTGGAGGTGAATGTTACGCTATTCTAAGTGGTAGATGCAAAGGGTCAAGGCCATTCGCGTAGCGAGCGTGAGTTAAGGGTGTATGCGCCGACCGCGACGGGCGCGTGTACCCCCTCGCATTGCGGGCATGCACCTTGTGGAGCGTGCGGTGAGCGAAACCGTTGAGATTGCCGAACCTACGCCATGCGCTATGGTGGCGGGCGCTCCACAAGATCGTATATCCTGAGTTCTTTGTAGGCTATGGCGCGCATCTGCAGACTTGCGTACCCACGCCACATGATTTCGTGCCCAGGCGGCGGGTCGTGCTTTCGGTTCATGTAGCCGCCCATCATTGCCATCAACAAAATTCCCGAGGTGAGGTCCTTGAGTTCGGGAAGGTCGTAATTGTGGGCATAGACCCGCAACATATGCATCTCCGCGTCCGTGAAAATCACTTCCGCGTCCATGTTGGCAGTCACACGCCCCAACAGCGTCATGAGCATGAGCCGCCAGGACGTGACGATATACAGCGTTATTACCCGGTGCAGGTTCTCTGCCTGCTGCATGCGCAGCTTTTCGACGCGGCAACCCGTCTTGAGTACCCGAAAGGTGTCCTCCACGCGCCAGCGCAGGGTGTAGTATTCCAGTATCTGCTCTGCCTCCTGTAGTGAGGTAACCTCCACGGTGGTTAGCAGAAACCACTCAATCCGATCTGCACCTTTGGGCGGTGCTATCTCACGAACGTGGACCGCGGAGACCTTCACGGGATCTTCGGCAAACCCGCCTGTTGCTGGCAGCCTCACTTGGCGAAAACGCACCTCCATGCGTGCATTACGCTTCGGACGGCCCTTGTGCGTGATCCGACCAGACTTCGCCCGAAGACTCAGACGCTCTACCAAGAGCTCCAGCACACCGGCAGCAGGTCCACGGCGCATGGCTTTAAACAGGCGATCATGGTTCTTACCCAGATTCCGATCGTGTTTGGCCCGAATCAGCACATCGGTCCGCTTCAAAGTGCGCTGCGCCGCAAAGATCTCGAATGCATCCGCTTCCCGGTCCATCACGCTAAGCACGCGCGTCTTGCGCGGCAGCGTCTGTGCAGCCTCATCTATGTCGCGAAGCCCGTCAATCCATTGATGCGTCGTGGTTTGCCCTTCCTTTTTTCTGTACGAACACCGTAATACTCCCAAGGGCAATCCCTCGTCGTTCAACGCCAGGGTCGCGTGCAGATGTACGCCGCGCGCCTGTGCCTTGGTTTGGTTACTACCGATTACTTCTAATCCGTCGCACTGCGGACGTGCGCTGTAACTAATGTCTGTACCATCCTGCACGCACAGTACCGTTTTCTGGGTGCGCATCCGCTCAATGGTCCGCTGCCGGTGCGGCGCCAGTATCTTCGCAGGTGTGATGCCGAACCTATCGGCCTTCTCGATGAATCGCCAATATCCCCTTACAGCAGCTAAGTCTCGGTTGGGAACCGTGGTTACGGGCTTTCCCATCGTCTTTGCTACTAGTGCCGCGCTCTTTACCAGACGGGCGGTGCGCCGAATATGGCCCAACGCTGCACCGCCGAATTCCTGCTCCGCCCAAGAGTCGCTCGCCAGCCCAGCGCCCACCTCCAGCCGGGGTCGCAATGCCACATGCGGTACGCCCAGCCGATCGCGCCACGCAGGATCCAGTTCATAGGCGAATACCTTCTTCCGTGAACGCTTTCCCACGCCGCTCGGTGCATGCCGACCGCGCCCCTGGGTGAGACCTAAGTATTGGAAGCCTGCTGCCTTGAAACACGTACCCTCGTAACGTGGACCCACGAAGGTCTCTACCACGTAAGGTACATACTTATACCGGGCCATGAAGTCGGAGGACAATCGCCGAAACACGCGACCCAGCACGAAGCTCGCCAGATTCTTGCACCGAACACTTGGACGAATCAGAAAACGACTCAGGTTCACTACGCGCTTAAGATGGCCGCTGCGCTGCTCATGACTCCAGGCCATCCACCGGTCCCGCGCCTTGAGATAAAGCGCAGCGGCAGAGAAACCGACCGCCCCCAGATAACCGTGGGCGCTTTTAATTAGGTAGCGCATTTGTGCTCCCGCAAAGGTGGTCACCCCCCGCGGATGCTCTTCGTCCATGAGCGTATTCCAGATGGCGCGATCTTGTGTGCTGTCTACTCGGACGATCTCGAAATCCTCGATCTCGCGCACATCAGCCGGAACGTCCACCGCCTCCGGTACCGGTTTACCCAATAGCCGTGGCTTGGCGATTCGAAGCTTCACCTGTGGAGGGGGTAAAGCAATCTGCTCTTCAGAATGCAGCACCCTAAGGGCCTTCATGCAGCCCGCCAGCCGCTTCTCGCCATGTGCATCGACCAAGCGGAATTGCTCGCACACCATACCCGCGAGCGCACGCCGACTCTTGTCACGATGCGCCGCTACCGTAGCTGACACCTCCAGCACGGCACTGCGAAGCGTTTCCAAGATCCCGAGTGGCCCCTGCATGCCCGTAAGGTAACGGACACAAACGTTATTGTCAGGTCCACCATTAGATTAACGGGGAGGGCTAGCGACCCATTGAAGCGGGCTGTGCCTGTATCTGTCAGCTTCTTGGTCGCGAACAAACCTCAAGGGGTTCGATACTTGCAAAACCTAAAAGTTCTCGCCTGCCTGATACCGGTGGGATGTGCGGGGTAGTGCCCATCCGTTTCCTGTCAGGTTGGGTCTTCCTTAGTCTGTCATGCAACCGTCAACATGACCCTACTTCGTAGCCCGGCGTGCCACTTCACTGCGCATGTGCCGATAGATTGCGCTCAGTCCCCGCGTTCGTTGCATACCGATCAGGCGGGCAATACCCAGCTGCATCAGGATGTCGTCGGGACTGCGCAACACTTCCCCGGTCGAACGATTGTCAAAAGCTTCCACCAATATGGCCATAAAAGCCCTGGGGGTGGGGGACTCTTGGGGGACATCAGTAATGATCCCTACGGTATCGTTGTGTACCTGCACCACAAGAAACACGGGGGACTGGCACTCGTGAACCATGCTCAGCCCCTGATCTCTCAACACACGATAGGGCTCTGCCAACTCCGGCAATTGCGACGCGTAGTCGAGCAACAGGTCCAGCCGGGTACGAGGATCTACAGACTGAAAGTCCTCAATGATGGTATTGAGGGATGCCATACCCGATGATGTTGATGCTATTTTTCGATGGGCACACCTACGAGATTGCCCCACTCTGTCCAGGAACCGTCGTAGTTGCGTACGTTTTGGAAGCCAAGCAGGTAGGTGAGGACAAACCAGGAATGGCTGCTCCGTTCCCCGATGCGACAGTATGCGATGGTGTCGGCGTCTGGATCCAAACCCAGCTCATCCTGATAGATCGACTCAAGTTCCTCTCGACTTCTGAACGTCGCATCTTCATTAGCCGCGCGACTCCAAGGAATGTTCTTCGCACCCGGTATATGTCCACCACGCAGAGCACCCTCCTGTGGATAGGCAGGCATGTGCAGCAGTTGCCCAGAATACTCCGCCGGTGAGCGAACGTCAACCAGTGCTCCTTTGGCATCTATGTGAGCGAGGACCTCGTCCCGGAATACGCGAATGGATCTATCCTGCGGCTCAGCCTCATAGGATGTCTGTTCGAAGGCAGGTACATCCGTGGTCAATGGCCGCCCCTCACTGATCCACTTTGTGCGCCCGCCGTTCATCAGCAGACACTTCTTGTGTCCATACAGCGTGAATACCCAAAAAGCATAGCACGCCCACCAGTTACTCTTATCACCGTAAAAGACTACTGTGGTGTCGTTGGAGATACCCTTCTCGGCACACAACTCGGCAAACCGCCGATGTCCGACATAGTCGCGCACCAGTTGGTCATTGAGGTCGGTAACCCAGTCAATGTGCACGGCATTGGGTATGTGGCCCGTAGAGTAGAGGAGCACATCCTCGTTGGATTCCACTATGCGGAAGGAATCGGTGTTGTCCAAGTTGCTTGCTACCCAGTCGGGTGACACCAAGACGTCACCATGCGCATACTGCGATTCACTCATCTTACTAAGGTCTGTTGTGAACGGATGTTGTCTCAGGAACCGAACGGTTATACGTCACCAGCAGACTATGTTCCTGACGCGCGAGATTGTTGCACGGGGGCGCTGCGCCCGGCGTGTCGGCGGCATGTGACAGGAGTCACGGGAGACGGTGTACTGCAGAGTGTCACAGGAGCGCTGATGAGCGAGCATCCGCTTTCGCAGACTGCGATGGACGCGGCGGTCACCGACTGAGTCCTGTGGATTGGCGCGCCATACCCCGACCCTACCTGTGAGAGCCTGGGGGTGAGATTCCCCCGGGCTACTCGACATCAGTCTGGTTGCCGAAAGTGAGCAGCTTGTACTGTGGAACACGCTGGTGGCTGAAGAGCACCCACGCGGTGTGAGTCGGTTTATTGGGGCCCAGCGCAAATACCTCATCCACAGTGAGCACGGCTATTTGGGTGCCCTTGGCTTTTCGGCTTCGTGTCTGCGTTTAGCCAGTCGGGACACCTGGATGGGCTGGAGTGATGTCGAGCGTAAACGGCATCTGCATCGGGTGCTCTGCCTGAATCGCTTGTTGATTCGTGGTTCGTGTCGGAATCTGGCCAGTTATGTCCTGGGTCAAGTGTTGCGGCGTGTGGGGGCAGACTTTGAAGCGTGTTACGGCTATCGGCCCTGGATCATTGAGACGTTTGTGGACGCTGAGCGAACCAGCAGTTGCTTTAAGGCCACCAATTTCAGATACATTGGGCAGACCTCCGGCAAGAAACGCCACCCCGAGGATGAGCCGCGAACTCCGAAGGCGGTCTTTGTGTATGAGTTAGACCCTGACTGGAGGAAAAAAGCTGCAGGCGCATACGGTCAGCACGCTGCCGGTACGGCAGCGGGAAGAGGGACTCTCGGAGTGGGTGTCAGGGGAATTTGGCGGAGCACCTTTGGGAGATCGCAGATTGCCGGTACGATTGGAGAAGACCGCCGCCATGCTCAATGATGTGCTGGTCGAGGGCATTGCACGGCACACCGACTATGAGCTGGCCGATGTTCGGGACTGTTACCGGCTTTTATCCAAAGAGGCGGATTCACCGGTCACTCTGGAGTACATTTTTCTATTTGCCCTGTATGAGGTGAGCCAACGCCAGCAGCAGGCGCTGGCTGAGCTGATTGCCAACTGCCCGCAAGGGCGTTACACATAATGATTACGCTGTATTCTGTACGCGGGTTGTTTCTCCTGCTCGCGGCTCTTTGGGCTCTGCCTGCCTCTGGAGTGACCCAGGATAGACCCAAGCCCTTATTACCGGGTGATACTCACGGTACAGTGGAAGCGTACCTGCGAGCTAGGGATCAATTCGAAGATGCGCAGAGAATAATGGAGGCCTGGAACAAGCTGGATCCTGGCGAAGACCCAGCGCTAAACGCTCGCGCCAGCAGGATAATCGGGGTGCTGATAGGAGCAGACGTCTTAATGAACGGGTATTCGTTCGAAACGGTGTCACGCCTGAAGGAAGCCGGGTATGATCTTGAGAGAGTGGTACGGGGCGTTCCAGGGCAGGGTTCTCTTGCTGGCATAGCAGCGATGTCGGAGGTTACAATCATCGCAACGGTTGTCGACCGGTACGATTCACTGGTGCCCCGAGACGGGTTTCGTTCCAGTGTTGTGCTACAAGTGCAGGAAGTGCTCCGGGGTAGCCTTGAAGGTCAGTACGCTATACTCCGGTTGTTAACCGGTAAGAACTCGAGGGGTGGGTTCAGTCGCGTGTCTCACGAGTTCGAAGGTAATGAAGGGGAGTCTTACCTTTTCTTTCTTTCCAATGGCCGCTATAGATTTCATGCTGGGTATGGCTACCACGTGCTTCATACAGGGCTTGATACAGGGAGTGTGGACCTTGATTATCAGGCCCGGGATCCGCAAGTGGATGTGAGATTTACGTCGTTGTTTTCGGCTATTCGTATGCCCGAAAACGGGTGGGGCGAGATGGAACCGACGCTTAACGAAGTGCGGAGGATCGGCGAGCTCATTCGCTCTCATTCGCGCTGACGATCAGAGCTGTTGATACTTCTGCTGTTCCGAGGAACTATGAATCGATATAGCCACTGCTTTTTTAACTGGCACCTGAGCAAGTAGAGGATACCATGTACACCAGATTCACTGAAGCAACAGTAACCGCTCTCGCTCAAGTGTTCAGCGACAATTAGAATTGCGGGGGAAGGAATCGGTGAGATGCGTATCTACGGGCAGGATTGTTCACCTGTCAACACGCATTCATTATGGTTACCGATCAGCAAGTCAAGCTCCTGTTCAAGCTCGTTAACGGGAAAAAGAGGGCACGATCAACGGCTGCGGCGAAGGCTGGTATGTCCGAGAACACCGCACGCAAGTACCTGCGTGCGGGCAAACTGCCGAGTGAGATGAAGACCGAGCGAACGTATCGCACGCGTCCCGACGCGTTTGCGGAAGTATGGGGCGAAATACTGCCCTATTTGGAGGAGAACCCCGGGCTGGAGGTCAAGGCTGTGTTCGAGCACTTGCAGCGCCGCCACCCTGGCCAGTTTCAGTCGAGTCAGCTGCGCACATTGCAGCGGCGTGTGAAGCGGTGGCGAGCCGAAGCGGGTCCTGGGAAGGAGGTCTTTTTTGACCAGGCATACGAACCTGGTGAGCGGGCGCAGTCGGACTTCACCTGCATGAACAAGCTGGGCGTGACCATCCAAGGCCAGCCGTTTAAGCATATGCTGTTCCACTTCGTTTTGGCCTACTCCAACTGGGAGGCGGGAACGATCTGCACGTCTGAGAGCTTTGAGGCGCTAAGTGCGGGGCTGCAGAATGCGCTCACGCAGTTGGGTGGTGTGCCCCGGCTGCACCAGACCGACTCTATGAGCTGTGCGGTACGCAATCTAAAGCGTACCGAGAAGGAGGGAGCCCCCTTTACCGACCGATATGGTGCTCTGATGCGGCATTACGGGATGGAGGCGCAGCAAACGCAGCCACGGCGCCCCAACGAGAACGGGAAGATTGAGCAGAGTGCGCCAGGCTAACTGGCGCTAGTACAGGGGGTGCAAGTCCCCCGTTGTGAAGGACTAACCATCTGCACATCTCCTCGAGCCGTGCGTCTGTACTCGCGAGGGTACAGGCGAAGCGTCGGTAGAGGCGCGTGTGGGCAGGGCTAATGAGCACCGAAAACTTCATCGTCCGGGATGCCGAGGCTTTTCTGTTGGTCGAAGGCAACACCTTCTTTGCCGCTAATGGTGAGGCGGAGGAGGGTCCCGCGGTGTCCAAGAACCCAGGCACGCACGTACGTACTACGCCGGGACCTGGGAGGTCTCTCCATTACCCATCCCTTCGGGGAGGGTCGCCAAAGCGTAGGCTAAATGCTGATCGGAGGATGTACGGTGGAGAGAAGTCAGATGCGTGCGCCAGGCTAACTGGCGTTAGTACAGGGGGTGCAAGTCCCCCGTTGTGAAAGACTAACCATCTGCACATCTCCTCGAGCCGTGCGTGTGTACTCGCGAGGGTACAGGCGAAGCGTCGGTAGAGGCGCGTGTGGGCAGGGCTAATGAGCACCGAAAGCTTCATCGTCCGGGATGCCGAGACTTTGCATTTGGTCGAAGGCAACACCTTCTTTGCCGCTAATGGTGAGGCGGAGGAGGGTCCCGCGGTGTCCAAGAACCCAGGCACGCACGTACGTACTACGCCGGGACCTGGGAGGTCTCCGTGTCACCCTGGAGTCGTTCAGGGTCGCGAAAGAGAGGGTTAATCCCCGTAACTGGAGATGAACGACATGGAGAAGTCCGATACAGGAATAGTAGCTAAGAAAGCAGCGAACAAGGGGCGTAGCCGCCCGGCGGAGCTGCCGGAGCCAAGTCCTGTACCTGAGGGGAAACTGGAAAACTCTAACACTGTCCGGGCGCGGGATCGGGTAGCGGTGCAACAAGGAGCGGACCGGTTGCGACAATTCGTGAAGCGGAAACCCAAGGAGCAGCTCACGACGCTTCTGCACCATATCACGGTGAAATCGCTGCGGCATGCCTTCTATCGTTTAAAGAGGAAGGCAGCGCCAGGCGTGGACGGCGTGACATGGGCGGAGTACGAGGTTGGATTGACAGCGCGTTTGGCTGACTTACACGACCGCGTACACAGCGGAGCGTACCGGGCGATGCCGTCCAGGCGGGTTGAGATACCCAAGCCAGATGGCAGTACACGACCGCTCGGCATTGCGGCACTGGAGGACAAGATTGTCCAGGCTGCGGTGGCGATCTGTATCCTGCTCCCGATCTATGAGGAGGAGTTTCTTGACTTCAGCTATGGGTTTAGGTACAAGCGGAGGGCGCATGATGCGTTGGACGCGTTGGCCTATGCGATCGAGCGTACGAAGGTCAACTGGATTGTTGATGCGGACATACGTTCTTTCTTTGACATGGTGGACCAGGGCTGGCTGATTCGGTTTCTGGAGCACCGCATAGCGGACAAACGGGTCATTCGGCTGATCATCAAATGGCTCAAGGCAGGCGTAATGGAGGCCGGTGTTTTGCGGGACAGTCCGATGGGCACCCCGCAAGGCGCGGTAATTTCGCCGATACTGGCGAATGTGTACCTGCATTATGTTCTGGACCTGTGGTACGATAAGCGATGGCGCGTGCGGGTGGCGTGGGGGGAAACCTGCCTTGTCCGTTATGCGGACGACTTTGTGGTAGGCTTCCAGCGGAAGCACGACGCGCAGCGTTTTCTAAGGGATCTAGGGCAGCGGATGGCCAAATTTGGCTTATCCCTGCATCCGAAGAAGACTCGCTTGTTGGAATTTGGGCGGTTTGCGGCGGTGAATCGCCGCAGCCGAGGTGAGGGTCGTCCCGAGACGTTTGACTTTTTGGGTTTTACGCATTATTGCCGAAGGGACCGCCGCGGTCGTTTCGGATTGGGACGGAAACCGGTGGGGAAGCGAATGGCACGAAAGCTGAAAAGCCTGCGTCAGGAGCTTCGCCGTAGGATGCATGCACCGTTACACGCTACAGCCCAGTGGCTGGGGCGCGTACTTCGGGGATGGCTGAACTACTATGCTGTTCCCACCAGCTTTGTGTTCCTACGAAGGTTCTTTACCCGCCTGAAGCGTGAATGGATGAAAATAATCCGCAGACGTTCGCAGAAGGATCGCATGACATGGAGTAAGCTGGAGACCATGATTACATGGTGCTGGCCTGCGCTCAAGATCAAACACCCCTGGCCTAATCAACGATATGTCGCCATGCACGCCGGTGCGACCCAAGGGAGGAGCCGGATGCGTTAACGCGCCCGTCCGGATCTGTGCGGGGGGCCCGGGGAAACCCGGGTCCCTACCGCGAGGACCATAGTAGCTACGAAGCCAGCGAACAACGCGTGGATGACCACGGGGCGGAGCCGGTGGAGCCAAGGGTCGCACCCAAGGGGAAAGCGGAAAGCTGGATTCATGCCGGACTCTGGGCCGGATTACGTGAATCTGTCCAAGAGCTGTGGACTCAGTGCCACAGTCGGGGCGCAGGTGTACCGCTTACGGCTGGAGGTGGGTATCCCCACTTCCTAACGTCATGCGCGACAGCGCGACCTGCGGGAGGAGCCGTGTGCGCTAACGCGCACGCACGGATCTGTGCGGGGCCCCAGGGGAAACCCTGGGGCTACCGCGATGTCACTTTCGGCTCAAGCGCGCGATCGGTAACCAGCTCGCCTTGCGGGGCAGTTCGGACTTTGAAAGCAGGCAAGAATATGAGGCATTTCTGGCCAAGGTGTTTGCGGGGCGCAATGCTAATCGAGAGGCCCGTCTCAAAGAGGATCAGGCCACGCTGCGCTCGTTACCCGAGCGGCGCCTGAACAGTTATCAGCGCAGACGTATGCGCGTGAGCAAGGGCGGGTTGGTCCGCGTGAAGAAGAACTGGTATTCGGTTAATAGTCGGCTGATCGGGGAGCTGGTGGATGTACGGATTTATGCGGAGCGGATCGAGGTGTGGTATGCGCAGCGGCGCGTGACGCACATGCCACGGCTCCACGGCACAGGTAAGGCTCGGGTCGAATACCGCCATGTGATTGACATGCTGGTGCGCAAGCCTGGAGCCTTTGCTCCTTATCGGTACAAGGCCGATCTATTTGCGTCTCATACGCTTCGCATGGCGTATGACGAGCTAAAGCGTGTCCACTCGAGCTCGCTTGCGGCCGACAAGCAATACCTGCGCGTGCTGCATCTGGCGGCCAAAGAGAGCGAAGCCGCCGTATCTGCTGCGCTTAGCCAGTTGCTCAATAGTACGCAGCCGCTTACGCTCGTTTCGGTAAAGACGCTCATGAATCAAGAGATTGAGGAGCCTTCGGTGCAGGTTCGTGCGGTGGATCTGAGCGCCTATAATAGCCTGTTACACCACGAAGCGCTATGAAGACACTGACCACCGCGCAGCTGGATCGCGCGCTGCGTGCAGGCTTGAAGGAGCTTCGTTTGCCGAGTATGCGCGACGGCTACCGGGATAGGGCGGACTTGGCTCGACGAGAGTCTTTGAGCTTTGAACGGTTCTTGTGGGAACTGGTCGAGACGGAGGTGCACACCCGCCGCAACAACCGGATACAGCGCTGGCTCCGGGAATCCGGGCTACCACTGGAGAAAACCATGGACACGTTTGACCGGGGTCGGCTGCCAGTTCGAATCGATCATCATGTGAGCGTGCTCCTAGAAGGTGGCTTTCTGGATCGAAAGGAGAATGTGCTGGCCTTCGGTCCTCCAGGCAGCGGAAAGACCCATTTGCTGTGTGCGCTGGGCCGGGAGCTCATCTTTCAGCACCGCCGCGTGAAGTTTTATCGCTGCGGCATGCTCGCGGAGCAACTACTCGTTGCTAAGCGTGACCTGCGATTACCGCAGCGGCTGAGGTGGCTGAGGCGATACGAGGCGCTGATCCTGGACGACATCGGCTACGTACAGCATAGCCGCGAAGAGATGGAGGTTTTGTTCCACTTGCTGGCCGAACGCTACGAACGCGGCAGCATCCTGATTACCAGCAACCTCGCCTTCAGCCACTGGGAAAGCATCTTCAAGGATCCGATGACCACCGCCGCTGCCATAGATCGCATCGTGCATCACAGCGTGATCCTGGAGCTCAACCTGCCCAGCTATCGACTGGAAGCATCCAGGCAGCGGCAACAAGCCCAGCGTAAACCTAATGCTAGCGCAGCAGCCCCTTAGCGGTTCCACGGGGCCGTCGCGAGCGCTTGGCGGTCGCAGCGGGCTCTATCCTTACCTAGGAGCCTGCGATGCAGTAGCACCCGTTATGCATGGTGGCGGTGCTTGCTGACGTGGCATCTTTGGAACAGTCACCCTGTACCCATTGCATATATGCATCTTTATGATTGTAGGTACATATATGTGTGTGTTAGCGCTACCTGCCGACCCTTAAGCCCATGCCAACAACGTTTCGCCCGTATGCACCAGAGGATCCAGTGGTGATGCCACCATCGCTCCGGGACTGGCTTCCAGAGGATCATCTGGCCTTTTTCGTGTCTGACTTTGTAGACCGCGCGGACCTTGCGCCCTTTTTTGCTCCATACGAGGGGGATGGGCGCCGCAATAGACCCTATCATCCTGCCATGATGTTGAAGGTGTTGATCTACGCTTATGCCACAGGGGTCACCTCATCGCGGCAGATTGCGCAGAAGTTGGAGACTAATATTGCCTTCCGTGTACTGGCGGCCAATAACATGCCGCACCATCGTACGATTTGTGCGTTCCGGCAGCGTCATTTCCAGGATTTCCGTGCTTTGTTTGTTCAGGTCGTCGTGATGGCACAGAAGTCTGGATTGATTGATTGGGGGAAGGTTGCGATTGATGGCACCAAAGTCAAGGCGAATGCGAGTAAGCGTAAGGCGATGAGCTACGCGCGAATGAACAAGGAGGAGAAGCGGCTGCAGTCAGAGGTTGACGCGCTGTTGGGGCAGGCGCAGGAGGAGGATGAAGTAGAAGACGCGTTGTTAGGAGAGGCAGTGCGGGGCGACGAGTTGCCGCCGGCGCTGTCTACTCGCGCAGGTCGTAAAGTCGCTCTTGATGCAATGGAGACGGAGCGCACGCGTGCGAGCAAGGCGGTTGGCAGCAAAAAGCAGGGGATTGACACGACACAGCCCACCGAGGCAGTGGATTCGTCCTCATTGTCTCCAGAATTGCCGACGGATACGACCGACCTGTTCGTAGAAGTCCCCGCGGATAGCAGTGTGGAGGAGGAGATTGCACGCAGGCGGAAGAAGCTTGCCAACATCCGAAAGGCCAAGTCCAACTTGAAAGCCAGACAGCGGGAGAGGGATGAGGCTAAGGGGCGCGAGCCGGGGCAGAAGCGCAATCCGAAAGGGGGTCCAGCGTACAAGCGTCCGTTCGGGGAACCCGAAGCCAAGGCACAAAGCAATTTCACCGATCCCGAAAGCCGCATCATGCTGACGAGCCAGGATGGCTTCCAGCAAAGTTACAATGCACAAACGGTAGTGGACGGGCGCAACCAGTTAGTCGTGGAAACACGCGTGACTAACCAGGCTACAGACCAAGATCAGCTTTTGCCGATGGTAACGGCCACCCAAGATACCTATGGTCAGCAGCTCGCTATTGTGATAGCGGACGCAGGCTATTGCAGCGAGGCCAATATCACCGCGTTGAACACCCGCGGCATAGATGGCTATATCGCCGTCGGTCGGGAGAGCGGGAAGGTGGGATCCATCACTCCAGAGACACGGCCCGCTACGGCACGCATGTGGGACAAGCTGCGTACGAAGGAGGGGCACGCAGTCTACCGCGAGCGCAAGTGGCTCTCGGAGGCACCCAACGGTTGGATAAAGTCTGTCCTCGGCTTTCGACAATTCAGCGTTCGGGGACTGAAAAAGGTTGCTGGCGAGTGGGACCTGGTGTGCTTAAGTCTGAATCTGAGAAGGCTATTTGCAATGCAGGTGGCAAATGTGACGTAAAGGCAACAAGAATCAGGTGAATAGGGCTGCTCCAAGACAAGAAAGGGCTGCCAACGGACACCATTTGCCTTGGGCTGTACGGCTGACCAGCAATCCGGCCCACGAAAGCAAATGTGATCGTTCCTACGGCTCAGGCCCCTAGTGCTGATCCAGATGAGACACCTGCACCCAATAGTGGATCTGGCGCCTATGGCGGCCTGCAGCGTCCATGGAACAGGTTGATCGCGATACCGCCGAGCATACAGCTCCGTTCATCGGGAGTCTGTCTGGTGTCTCCGAGCTGTTGATGCCGTCTGCCGAAGCACCGGGTCAACAAGCAGCGGAATTGTCGATACCCGCCGGAGAAGATCTCGGGTGTCTGTGATCAAGCGCGGCCGCCCACTCGCATCCATCATGACCTGAGCGTGCACTTGGAAGGCGGCTGCCGGGACCAGGGAGCACACAGGACCCCCGTCAGTCCACCGAACAGCGGTGAGATGGCCTTGCTCTGTGTTCTGGATTGCACGGTTCCGCATCGCCGTATGATGCTCAGGGATACGCGAGAAAGGGGCATTCGACGGCCTCAGCCTGGACACCCTGGTATGCCTCCAGCACAGGCGAGAGCGCACCGAGGGCCTGTATGATGGCTACGGAGACCGCACGAAAGCGGCCCGCGAGGAAACGGTAACGACCAAACGGGGCAGCCTACGGACCGCCCGCCCGCCCCGTTGCCTTCAACCAGCCGGAAACCAACGGCACACCTATGGTGCGGGTGATGGCCGCCCTAAACAGGCTCCAGCAGCACTACCAGAGCGGATGACTGGAAGCCTCCAACCAACGCTAATCAAACAAGGAAATACCTGAATCATATGTCTCCCGTACAGCAGTATCTTTACCCCGAACGAACGCGGTACGGACCCCTGAACGCCTACGAAATCGGACAGACTCCCCGGCTTCGCAGCTCGCTGCTCCGCCAGGGAGTCTCCTCCTCCCGAACCGCAACTCTAATTGTCGCTGGTCTCAACTCTAGTTGTCGCTGGACAGGTCCCTGCAGACTGAATCTGGACGGCAGCAACCCCTAGTCGAGTAATTCAGTGTGGGCCGGTCGTGTGTGGCTACAGAGTAGCTTGCGCGATCGGTCCGGGATTCAGATGCGACCGGTGGCTGTACCGAAAAGCATCGGGCTACGCGTGCCCCGGTAACCCAGCACTCACGCTGCACTACTGCAGCCGCCGGGCTTCGACCGTCTACGATGGGGTCGCCGAACACCTCAAGTAAAGCAGCGTTGCGGCCTGCCAGAGGCTTCGGATCAGCGCGCTCGGAAAGCGGAACGCTTCCCAGTCCTGGGCACGCCCCTTCCCTAAGTGTCGAGTGCCGCCGTAGCGGATGGCATTCTCGCCGTCATGTGCGCGGTGCACTTCGACGGGATATACACGCCTGAGTACGGTAACGTCGTGTTCAATGCGGGGGCCAGCTTCGCCGCAGACGGCCGCAGGGACATCAAGGGCTGAACGGAAAAGGATCGCTGACTACGCTGCGCGAGTCACCCCAGATACTTGCTGGAACTGATCTTCGATCCCTGCAATACCTGAGCCTGTCGGTAACCGGTGCCAGCCCGGGTGCACTCAGCCAGCCTGTCGGCAGTGAGCCTTCTTGCTCTAGAATTCTCCCTGAGGTGTGGCGGATTGGGACAGTAGGCGGTGCCCATCAGTTCCTGGAGAAGTGGCGGGATGTGGCAAGGAGAGCGGGCGATCTGTTCCGGCATATGGCAGGGGACAGTCCGGGTCCGCTTCATTGCAGTCCAACGGATCAAACCACAACTTTGGCCTAAGTGCATCGGCCTGCGCGATGAAGGCCTCTTTTTCATGCGGTTGGATAGGAGTTGCCCGGGGCATATTGAGCTTTGTTGGGTCCACTTGGTGCCCGCTCTTCCAGAAACGGTAGCATACATGCGGACCGGTGGCCACGCCGGTGCTTCCCACTCGCCCGATAATGTCACCCTGACGGACACGCTGGCCACGCTTGACAAGGATCTCCGACATGTGGAGATAACCGGTCGCATAGGTGTCGTTGTGCTTAATCTTGACCCACTTACCATTCCCCCCCGTCCGCCCGGCTTCAATCACTGTTCCGTCCGCCGTGGCGATGATGGGTGTCCCATGAGGCGCAGCATAATCAGTGCCCAAGTGGTCCATGTGACGCTTATAAACCGGGTGGAAACGTCGACGCTGGAAGCGGCTGCTAATACGGTACCGTGCGTACTGAACTGGAACTGGCAGAAACTGGTGCTGCATCGCGGCACCCTGCTCATCGTAGTATTCCATGGACGCGTGAGGTGCGTTTTCCCGCTTGAACCCGAATACAAAATAATCTTCGCCGCTGTGCTGAAAACGGACTGCCAAGACTTCTGCACCGGTTACGAGACCATCAGAACGGCGCTCTTGGTACACTACTACGAATGAGTCGTTGGGCTGCAAACTGTAAAAGGAAATCGGTAATATCCGCTCTAACGTCGATGTCAGCCCTCCAGTGGCTTCATCCGCACCAGCCTCGTCCAGCGACCTGTACAGGGACTGCGAAATACTGCCCCGCACGGTCTTGGTGGTGACCTTCTCTTGGAGTTGGCCTACATATACCGCTACCGTGTCGCGGAAATCGAATAATGCATATTCACCCGGGGTAGTCCTGTAAACAAAGAGCGGCGTGACTCCTGCAGCGTTGGTATACGCGAGCAGCTCGGAGCCTACCCGAAGCGACTGAAAATTGACCAGACCAGCCCCAGCGGACGAAACTTGATTGATCTGGGTATGAGTTACGCCGAAGGTGCGCAGGATAGAAGACAGCGTCTCATTCTTCTGGATTTCGTGAGTGAAGTGATGGTATCGCTCCTTCTCAATTCCGTACCGGTCCCTCTCCACAGCAGGCTTGGCCAACGTCGGCCCATCCCCGAGCTCGGGGGCCTGCAGAACGACCGCAGCTGTGATGACGAAACATAGCAGCAACCGTAGCCGATATCCTAGCATACGAGGTTTCACACTGATTCAGGCATACCAGCCCAGAATATAAGGCGTACGCACACGTGAATCCACCCAGCTGCCAGCGGATTCACAAGAATCATATATCACGCCGCCAAATCGTGTCCGCGCGCTGTTCCATGGATCCAGAGAGTGTCGCCCGCTCCCGACAGAGCATTCACGCGCCGGGCCAAGACAAACAGCAGGTCTGAAAGACGGTTGAGGTACTGCAAGGCCAAGCTATTAACACCCTCGGACCTTGCGAGTGCGACCAATTGACGCTCCGCACGGCGACACACGGTTCGAACAAGGTGCAGTGTCGCGGCAGCTGGTACGCCGCCAGGAAGGATAAAATTCTTAAGCGGCTCCAGGGCCTCTTCGTGCCTGTCAATTGCCAGTTCCAGGCGGCGTACGTGCTCCAGGGTGATCCGGGGTACCGCGGCACGAGTGTCAGAGGGTGTGGCGATGTCAGCCCCCAAATCGAAGAGGTCATGCTGGATGGAGGAGAGAAGCCTGCCCACCGCGTCCGCATCCGCGTCCCACATCCGTGCCAGCGCCATCCCCAACGTAGCATTGGTCTCGTCCACCAAGCCACAAGCCTGTATCCGGGGATGGTCCTTGGGCACCCGCCCTGCGCCAAAAAGCCCGGTGGTGCCGTCGTCACCCGTTCGTGTATAAATCTTCATGGCATGCTCCTACGGTAAAGGCTGAGCCATCGGTTGCTCATAGGTGATACGAAGTCCACCCGTTGCCGTGGCAGACACCCTGGATCGCATCTTGAACACAGAAGCCAGCATCGCTTCGGTCACCACTTCGTGGGGCGTACCATGCGCGGCGAGGCGGCCCCGATCCAAAATCATCAGGTACTTGCAGTACCGGGCTGCCAGCTCAATGTCGTGAAACACCGCCATCGAACTGCGCCCTGCTTTTACCAGATCGACAACGGTACGGAGAAATCCATGTTGATGATGCACATCGAGGTGCGTGGTGGGCTCATCAAGCAGCAGAAGGCTGGCATCCTGGACCAGCGCCTGCGCCAGATATACGCGCTGCCGCTCTCCACCACTTAACGAAAACATGCTCCGTCGATAGAAGCTGGCCAGACCTACCTGGGCAAGAGCCTGGTGCGCTCGTTCGAGGTCACGGGCGCTCGTGCTTTCCAAAAGGCGTTTGTGTGGCGACAGCCCCAGCAGCGCCATCTCCTGCACGCTGAAGTCGAAAAGCAGCTGCGCCCCCTGGCGAACGATCGCTACGCTGCGCGCCAGTGCCCGTGCGCGCCAATCAGCGATCTCGGTGCCCTGCAGCTGAAGCGATCCTGCATAGGGCACGAGTCCACATATCGCTCGTAACAGCGTCGTCTTGCCGCTTCCATTGGGTCCCAAAAGGCCCGTGAGCGTGCCCGCCTGCACGGAAAAACCCAAGTCATGCAAGATGGGTGCTGGCCGCCGCCCGAGCGCCACTGCAAGCCCGGAGGCAGCTAGAAGCGGCGTAGGTGATTCATCGATCGTTACGGGCACAGCAAGAATGCGAAGCCGTTTGAGGTTACTATGGCACGAAGCCCCAATCTAACAGGCACCAACGTAACGTCGTGATGAGACAGGCAGGGATCGTTCTGCTGATTCTGGCTTGGGCATCGTGTGATACCCAGGATCTGCAAAGGGACTTTGAGGCCCAAGCTTTCGCTGTGCCGATGGGGTTTACCCACACCTCGGTCACGGGTGAGACAATTTCCGCTGATGTCGACGACTGGCGCACATCGCCGGCTTACCAGTCACTGATTGAGATTGATCCGGCGTTCCCAAACCCCCCGGGAGATGTTGCGCTTGTCTCGATTCCTGTCCGGGTGCGGGAATTCAACGCGGTGCATGGTGGTCTTGATCTGGTCACCTTCGATGTTAACCGCATCGCCCGACGCCTGGATGCGATTCGTTCCGCCAGGGATCCGGGGGCTTATGTGTTTCGGTTTTCGCCCCCGGCGCTGGGACAGTCTGGTCTTGTACGCGTATTTGTAGTGGATCCACTAGGCGAGCTGGTTTCCTATGGTGACTTGCAGCTGGGGCAGTAGTGTATGGTGAGACGGTTCGTAATCGCAATTTTCCTGGCGGTGGTGCTGTGTGTTGCCAGCAGCGCCCCGAGTGGGGCCCAAGTAGCTTCGGATGACCCGGTCCGCTTCGCAGAGTGGGCCGTTTCTGATATGACAGCCGCAGTCGGAGGCGCGGCGCGAGTGCAGTCGCTGATCGCGGCTGGCGGCGCCGTAGGCGTCCTGCTGCTGCTGTCACCGCTTGACGAACCGCTGTCGCGTGGCGCTCGCTCATTGGGGCAGGATATGCCGCAACGTTTGCGTTCGGTATTCCACGAGGTAGGCAACGTCAAGATGGCGTGCCCCATGGCTGTTGCCTTGTTTCTGGGATCCCTCACCAGTAGCAGTGAGAGGTTTCAAGACGCGGCGTTCACATCCTTGCAGGCAATCTTGTTGTCCAACCTAGCTACCAATGGCCTTAAGCTTGTTGTAGGTCGCGCGTGGCCGTACCAGAGGATCGGTGCATCCAGCCTCAAGCCTTTTTCTGGGCGTCGCTCCTTCCCATCCGGGCATGCGACTACTGCGTTTGCACTTACTGTGCCGTGGCTGATGTACTATCCGCGCGTAGAGACCTTGGTCCTTGCAAGTCTGGGGCTGGGGACGGCGCTGGTGCGAGTGGCCGATGACTACCATTGGTTCACCGACGTACTGGCTGGCGCAGCTATTGGGGCCGGCACCGGCTACCTGTTGTCCAGACGCCATCGGGCGGCAGCTCCACGAGTTTCCTTAAGTCCGGCGGTTACTGTAGGCGGTGGCATGGGCATAAGGCTGGTTATCTCCTTGGCCTCGCCGTAGGTCTAGTAGTTCCAGAGCAGCCGCATGCGTCCTGCGGCATCGGCGCCATCTGAGCAACGCTGCGCACTACAGCTTCCTGGACGTTGCGCGTCACTGTGGAGCGGCAGCGCGCCGCAGCCGATCCATGAGCGCTCGCCCGATACCCGTCTCAGGCACAGCCTGGCAGAAGATCGCTCGGATGCCCGCTTTTTCGCATTGCCGAAAGAAGCTGAAAAGCACATGACCGTAACCAGGAGCATCCAGAGCATGATGACACAGGCCAAACGTATCTGTGCAAGATGGCCTTTCTAGGCCGATGTAGGCATGCAGCGGGTGGGGTACCGCTTCCTTAGCGGTGTCGACCAGCGCTACCCGTGCGCTGGGCGCATAGTGCCGATAGCGCATCCCGGGGCTCCGCACCGCGTGATTCGGCGCAACCGAGGCAACTGCAATGTTGGGCACGACGGTCCGTATTGCCTCCAGGCTGATTGCTCCAGCGCGCAAGAGCTCAGGTTCTGGCCTCGAGCAGTCAACAACGGTGGATTCGATGCCTTCCATCGAGGGTGCGCAGCGCAGGATGGCCGCGATCCGCCCATCAAGGTCATCCCTCGCGGCTTCCCATGTCGTAGCACTGGGGCGCCCAGACCGATTCGCAGACGGAGCAGCTACCGGGCAGGCACAGGCGGACAGAAACCGGGAGGCCATCGGGTGCGCCGGAACGCGCACGGCTACCGTTCCCAGGTGCGCGGTAACTGTAGAAAGCAGCGACGGACGCTTGCGCAATACCACTGTCAGAGGTCCCGGAAAGAATGCGCGGATGAGCGCCCGTGCTGATGGAGAGACATGATATGCGACTTTAGCAATCTCCGAAGCGTGCGCTAAGTGCACAATAAGCGGATTATCTGTGGGACGCGCTTTGGCACGAAAGATCGCAGACACGGCGTCTGGATTCGTGGCATCGGCGCCCAGGCCGTAGACCGTTTCGGTGGGGAAGGCCACGAGGTGGCCGCGGCGTAAGAGGGCCGCGGCTTCGTCTGGACTGTCCGTCAGCAGGGTTTGCAAAACATCAGTGGGAGCAATGCCAGATAAACGATGCTGGGCATGGACCGGTGCCCCCACCGGACGGCCCGCAGGCAGCAGCGGTCACATACTCCGGCGGGGCATGCCCGAGGTGCGCACACTTTGGCAGAGGTTGGCATTTGGCAGAGGATGGCATAATGATGCGTATTGCGGCCCATTGCTCCGCCAACTCCGCCCCGTAGTCATCCCACGCTTATCGCGGTAGGGACCTCAATAATCGCACCGATTCCTGCTCTTCGTCCGATACATGAACCGGCGGAAGCAGTCCGGCTGCATACAGAGTGGCCAGCTGCTGGACATCCCGCCGATCCGTTTTGTCACGGTTCCCCGACCGACGCGGTATGGACGATGGCGCAATGACTTCACAAAGTACCGGCCAAAGAATCTCAAGAAGGCCAAAATGATCCAATAGAGCCCAAATTGGCTCCGAACCCCTGTCTCGCTCCCCTGCGGCGGCAGTGCTACCCAAAAAAGGCGCAGATGGGCGCAGATTGAGGTCAAGGCGCTGAGCCAGGTGGATCATGCGGCAACTATATCTGTTCATGCACCGCGCACACTCCAGCGGACTTGTACATCGACTCGATATCTGGTGGCCCAAAGATTCCCTTGATGTCCGGTACAGCCCGAAAGGCAGTGGCAGGAACTTTCGACCTATCAGTGCGGGCTCGCCAGGCCAGAAGACCGCGGCGCTCTTGGCATTTCTGCTTTCCTATGGAAGTGAACCCCTCGTTTTGGATCAGCCGGAGGATGACCTTGACAACCGGTTGATTCACGATATGATCGTCAGGCAGATTCGCGAAGAGAAGCAGAATCGCCAGATCATTGTGGTAACGTACAACCCAAATATCGTGGTCAATGGCGATGCCGAACTCGTTGTGGCGCTTGCCGCCCAAAGCGGAATGACACAGAAGGAGCGCGAAGGCAGTCTCCAGGACCGGAAGGTGCGGGAGACTATCTGCAAAGTCATGGAGGGAGGGCTGGACGCATTCAAGGAGCGGTACAAGCGCATCACTGTGGGTATGACAAATGTCTAACAGCTCACTAGAATTGCTTCGAAGGATACAGCTGGACGAGGATAGTTCGCTCGAATTAAAGAGTATAGTGTTCAAAGGGGGCAAAGTGCTCGGGCCAAGCCGCAATAGACTGGCGAACGAGCTTGCGGCCTTCGCCAATTCGCGCGGCGGTGTCCTTGTACTTGGCGTGGACGACAAGACGCGGAACATCATAGGGATACCGATTGTGCGACTCGACTTGGTCGAACAGTACGTCTTCGAAATCTGCAACGAGAGCATAGAGCCACCGCTGCCTTTCTTTTCGCTCCGCGCGGAGCTGCCCGACGCAACCGGTGGACTGCGGGCCCTGCTCAAGGTGGAAATCCCGCGTGGCCTGTTCTTACACAGGAGTCCTGGCGGAACCATTTCAGGCAAGGCAGCTCGGTGCGCCAGATGTCTACGGAGTACCTTCTGCGCCTTGGGCAGCCGCGAAGCCAGGGGCGCCGGTACGCATTTGATGAACAGGCAGTGCCTGAGACGACTTTCGCAGATCTTAAGCTGAATCGGCGGCGGCGTTTCTCTATAGCCGGTGCTGACGATCTTGTTACGTACAAGAAAATGAAGCTCATAACCGAGGACGAGTCCAGACAAGCACGCGCGACGGTCGCTGGAATCCTGATGTGCTCGTCGAGCCCTGAGCGGTGGCTCCCCGGTGCGTTTGTTCAGGCAGTATGTTACCGGGGTATCCGTCAGGATTCCAACTACCAGATCGATGCTCAGGCTATCACTGGATCTTTGGACAAGCAGGTCGCGGCGGCGATGGTATTCGTTCGGTGGAACATGCAAGTGGCTGCCCGTAAGGCCCCTGGTCGTGTGGATGTCCCGCAGTTCAGCCTGCGCGCGGTCTTTGAGGCTATCGTGAACGCGGTGGCACACCGCGATTATGCCGTGTATGGATCCAAGATCCGCCTATTCCTTTTTGCGGATCGGCTGGAACCCTACTCGCCTGACCCGCTGCCGAACTCCGTCACTGTAGACTCGCTTGAGCTCCGCCAATCAACTCGCAATGAATTGCTGACTACGCTGTTGGCGAAGTGCAGTGTAGAGGATCCAGCAGGTGATATCTCTCGGCAGTACTTGATGGAGAAGCGGGGTGACGGCGTGTCCATCATCTTCCGCAAGAGTCGGGAGCTATCCGGTCTGCGGCCAGAGTACCGGGCAATCGACGATGCAGAGGTTCTGCTCACGATACACGCAGCGAGACTGCCGCGATAGGCGAAGACGCTGTGTCCGTCTCTAGATTGTGTACGCTGGGTGCGAGTCTGGGCCCGAGCGGGCCATACCAAGCCTGTGTTGCCGTGCATCAGTGTCAGCCAGTCAACGTCATTTCAAGGGCTTTCCGACCTGTGACGAATGCCAGGGCCTCCGGCAAGTGCCTGGCAGTCAACTTCGCTTCAGGAGCTTTCAACTGCTGCGGCCGCCGAAGCCCCCTGCCCATTCGCTTTCGAGGAAACTGAGGCGCCCGGTGGCGTGACTACGGCCAGTGTTAACCAATTCTACGGCTTTTCGCGTCGCATCACCCGTCCGCACGCCTTGGAACGAACTCTGTTGGCGTAACATGAAAGCAACCGCGGCACTTATCGATGACATCATATGGAAATGCGCGCCGAGGCCGTTCGTATACTTCCTGGCGGCACGGAAAAGCGGCGAACGTACGATGATGGGAAGCTGTTCAACAGCTCAGGTAACGCGCGCTGAAAAAAGATTCGTCTGTTTTGACACAGCATATGCAATCGCCTCCCATTCATTTCCTTCTAGTGCCAGATGCTGACGCGGCCCGGCGCGTGCGCAGGCATCTGGCTACGACGGGTGCACGCTCCGGCGTGATCGTCGGCATTCGGGATCAACTATGGGAAAGCGCCGCGGCCAGGTACTTCGTGGCCAGAACAGGTGCCGTCTCCTATGATGAATTTGCGGAAGCGGTAGGGAACCTGGAAGATGCATTTTGGAGCGAGAGCTTCAAGGTAGCGCCCACCGAAACCGTCGATGCCATCAGGGATGCGCTTTGCAAACTGGTTTCAGCGTCAGATCCACGCAAGCCCCTTCGCCTGCATCATAGCAGCGCACGGCCCAGGCGATTCCAAACGCGCCTGCAAGATCTGCTTCGGCTGTACCATGCCTTGGACGAACGACTCCCGGGCGAGCTGGATATGGTTCGCCGCCTGCTAAACGCCCGCGCGCCTGCATCGGCGACGCGGATGTTGGTATACCACATCGAAGGTCTACCATCAACCTCGCGCTGGTATGGGGCCCTTATACGTAAACTCAACAATGACGCAGGCAACGCTCATAACATTGCGTTGCTGCGCGAGCTGGAAACAAGCCTGCGCGCATCGCCGCGCGCGCGTCCAGAAACCGCACTCCATGCGCTGCAGACGCACCTCTTTTGTGAAGATGCCAGGGTTACCGTTCCTGCGGACGCCACGACGCAGTGGGTACGCGTGCGAGACTACTACCAGGAAGCTGAAATTGCGGCTGGCATGGCACAGCAGCTTCTCCGTGCCCACCCTGACTGGATACCCGCCGACTTAGGGGTGCTCCTGCCGGATGACCCTGAATACGCGCTGGCGGTTGGCGACGCCTTCGGGCGCGCCGGCTTTGCGCTGTCCGGGCTGCCAGGCACAGATCAACCGCGCGATATTGGTGCCGAGTTGGTTTTTCACTTTCTGTACTGCCGGCAGCCCTATGGTCCGGCCATGGCCAAGGCCGTCGTGCTGTCGTCGCCCCTGATGCCTGAGTCAATGGAGACTAGGGCCATCATTGCTCAGCGGGTCATGGATGGCGAGCGCGCAACGAAGGCAGCGGAGGACAAAGGCCCTGCTGTGAAGCAGCTGGCGGCACTGGTAGAAGGTGAAGATGAGGCGTGCGCGTCGCTAGAGGCCGCCCTGGACTCGCTTGGCGAGTTGCTGAAAAACAGCAGCGCGCTACCCAGGCACAGGACCCGTGCACGTCTCATGCTCGGGGAGGTGAAGCGGGTCCTGGAGACCATGCCTGAACTGGACTGGGCCCTCTTACAGCGAGTGGCAGCACCTTCAGCAGATGCTGTTGGCCGATTGGGTTCCGCAACGCATACCATCGAAGGCATCACCATCTGGCGCGAACGCCAGGAGCCGTGGCGCGACGTGAATCACCTTTTGGCGTTGGGCTTTGACGAGTCGCGCTATCCCAAGGCCGCGGGCAGGTCCTCTGTATTTTTCGAAGAAGAGCTGCTCGCCATAGAGCAGCTGCACGGGCTGAAGATGCCGACGCCGTCGGAACGCATGGTAAGCGCACGTAGGCGGCTCCGCAGGCAACTTGGCGCTGTGCACAAGGCGGTCACCTTCTTCATTCCGCACAGAGATTCCAATGGTGATCTGGCGGGTCAATCAGACAGCACGGCGTTCATGAAACGCCTCATTGTAAATCCAGAAGAAGCTTCGCTCGTCGTAGACCTAGACAACGCTGATACACGTGGCCGCATCCGTCACCTGGCAACGGCCAGCATCATGAAAGCGTCGCCACCGCGCGTACTAACCCCCCAAGTTCCTCGCATTGAATTGGGACGCAGTATCAATCTCCTGCATGCGTTCGACACTCCAGGAGAATTGCGCATTGAATCGCCCTCCAGCCTGGAACGCATGCTGGTTTCGCCCCTCGCATGGCTCCTTTACCGGCTTAACGCCTTGCCGCAGGAATGGGAACTCGAGTCCGTGGGTCCGCTCCTAGCTGGATCGCTTGTCCATAGCGTGCTGCAGAACATGGTGGACGAGGAGTTTTTGCAATTCAGCCCAGACGAATTGGCTGCCAGTGCGGCTAAGCACCTGAAGGAAGCAGCGGCTAAGCACGGCTGGCACATCCAAGGGGGGCTCTGGCGCATCGAGCGGATGAATCTGACAAAGCAACTGGTAGACGCCGTTAGGGAGTGGCAAAACATTCTGATTGCAATCGGTGCGCGCGCTTTCAAGAAAGAGCAATGGCTGGGCTCATCCTCCGGCGCAGACTGGGAAAACATTCCCGTGCGCGGAAAGGCAGACGTTTATTTTGATGTCGGCCACGATCAGCGATTCGTGGTGGACTACAAGTGGTCCAGCTCGAAGAAACGAATCGATCAGATGAAACAAGGTTTCGAGCTTCAGGCCAGTATATATCACGACTTGGCCCGCCTGGATTTTAGGGGCCAGCCCAAGAGTACTCACATTGCTTATTTCACCTTGCGAGATCAGGTTTTGCTGACCGATGCGCCCAGCACCAAGGACATCCCGAACTGGTATGCGCTGCAAAACGATGTCAGTGCGCAGGCCACGGCTTGCGTGCGCGATCACCTCGATAAGCTGCGTACCGGTACTGTGCCGCTCAATACTGAAGCAGACAGGGAAATCTTCAAGAAGCGCGGTGTCAGCCTGTACGCGCTGGATGCTAGTCCGCTAATCGAGTTGTTTACGTGCCCACACAGCGACTTTACCGACCCAGACGGCGACGGATGAACCAGGGAGCGCACACCATATATCGCGCGGGTGCCGGGTCCGGCAAGACCTACACCATTCAGCAGACGCTATGTGAATGGATTGCGGAGGGCTCTGTCAGTCCAGACCGCGTGTTGGCGGTCACCTTCACGGAAGCGGCCGCTTCGGAGCTGCGCGAAAGAATCACTGCCAGACTTCTGAAGGATTATCGGCTAAAGGACGCCATGGATTTGTCTCAGGCTTACATCTCTACAATCCACGCCTTCGGGCTGCGATTGCTTACAGAGTTTGCCTTCGAGGCGGAAAACTCTCCGCATCCGCGCCTGCTCAATCAAGACGAGGAAAGCGCGCTGATTCGCCGCGCACTCGTGCAGTCAACCGCGGTGGATCCCATCGTGCACGATCTGGCAGGCTATGGATACACCTATCGCTGGATCGCTGGCCGCGGCCGCGGGCGTGGAGCGGCCGAGCGACTCCGGGACGACCTGCTGACCATGCTTAAGCTGCTCAGGCAGATGGGAGTCACGGACGAGAAGCGCGTGAAGCAACTGGTCGTGGCCATGACACAGCGCTTAACCAAAGACTACGGGGACACGGGAAACCCTGCCTCGCTGGAGCGGGCACTCAAGGGCAGCATTCGCACGTTGTTGAATGCGTTCCCACATTCATGCGTTGACTTGTTTGACGCCAAGAGTCTCGGCAAGGGTCTAGACAAGGCATTCAGACGCGACTATCGCAATCTCAAGAAAGCACTTGGTAAGGATGCACTGAAGCGTAACTGGACGCTTTGGCAGGAGCTTCAGGAGCTTCGGACGACAAGTACGAAAAAGCTGCCGCTACCACCAGAGTACATTGTCTTGGCTGACCGTGTCAAGAGTGCGGCCTGCGGCTTGGACGCCCACCCCGGCCCGTTGGAACAGTCAATTGCGCTTGGGCGCGCGCTGGTAACCACAGCAAACGACATCAAGGGGGGCTACGAGGAGCTGAAGGCTTCCGCGGGTCTTGTGGATTACATGGATATGAACGCGCGGGCAGAGCACCTTTTGCGCACGCGAGAAGACGTCCGCAACACGCTGGCCTGGCGCATTGATTGCCTGGTGGTGGATGAGTTTCAGGACACAAACCCGCTGCAATTCGCACTGCTGTGGGCACTCAAGGATGCCGGTGTTCCGAAAACGCTGGTGGTCGGTGATCTGAAGCAGGCCATCATGGGCTTTCAGGGGGCTGATCCGCGGCTCTTTCAGGCGTTAGCTTCACAAAATGGCGCGAACTCGCTCCGCAAAAACTGGCGGTCGCAGCCCGATCTGATGGCCATCATTAATGCGTTTGGGAGCGTGCTCTTTGAAAAGGAATACGATAAGCTTTGCCCCCAGGCGAAACCCGGTTCATTGCCGCCGCTGGAGATAATTCACTTCCCTACCCGCCCCAAGAAACACCTGCACCGCGTTCGTGCGTGGGCGATTGGCAATCGTATTAAGGAGCTGCTTTCAGACAAGACGCTTCGCATTGAGGACCGCAGCACCGAGAAGGACCGCGGCCTGCGAAAAAACGATATCGCGGTACTGTGCCCAACGCACGCTATATTGAACGAATATGCCACTGTCTTCCGACAGCTTGGAATGCGGGTCAATTACCAGGAAGACGGCTGGCTTGCATCACGCCCTGTTCAGATCGTCCTGCAGGCACTGACCTACCTTGCCAATCCCGCGGATCGGCATGCAGCGTTGTATCTGGTAGCCACAGAGCTTGGCGAGAATACGCTGTCTGATGCGCTGGTTCAGCTGATCGAGAACCACGAGGGTCCGCCCCGCATTAATGACGCCATTCTGAAGGACCTCGACCACTTGCGCGAAGAAGTTCGTGGGAGTGATGGCGGTAGCGCCAGAACAACCGTTGAGTCGTTATCGGTCCACACGCTGGTTGGTCGTGTGCTGCAGCGATTGGCGCTGTTTGATCGGATCATGGTGTGGCCAGACAGCGAGCAGCATCGGGCCAACCTAGTTCACCTCTTGTCGCTCGCTCGCGATTTCGCAAATGCTGAACCCGTGGCGCTGGCGCATGCGGGACTTCATGGATCCGGCGTCTCTACCTTCGTGTCTTGGCTGCGTGCACGCGCGCAGCGGGAGGATCAGCAGCCAGAGAAAAAAGTGATTGAGCAAGATGCTATCGTGTTGTCCACCTGGCACAAGGCCAAAGGGCTCGAGTGGCCCGTCGTCGTAGCCGCGGGGCTTCAGAAAGCTGTAGGCGGACGATTGCCGGATCTAGGCATCGAGTACGCCTCGTTTGACGAGCTTTCAGAAATTCTAAGCGCGGCGGAGATTCGGTTGAGCCCCAAATACACTTCTGGAACGAAAAACGAGAAGGCGCAGGCGTATCTCGATGCTGCTGAGCACAAGACGACGCTGCGCCTGCTGTACGTAGTGCTGAGCCGCCCCCGAAACAAGCTGATTATTGAGTGGCCCGGCTACTTGGCGAAGAGCCGGGCCAAAACACAAACGTGCTGGTCGCTATTGCGCAACCGGATGTGCTCGTTCGATTCCGCACAACAGGAATTTACTATCGCTGGCGTGCCCTTCACATGCCATGTCACTGAGGGCGGTGCAGCGCTGCCCGACGAGGAGCTGGCTGGCGATTGTGCGCCCACGCCCCTGCTTCCCGACGTTGGCCGCCGTGCCTCCGTGCCTGGGATCGCACCCAAGGACTTGATCGCGGAGGCAGTCTACCCGTCAGACTTGGACACCGATTCCGAAACCGCTTTTGACGAAGTCACCGGTGCACAAACCGACGCAGACAAGGCCTATGCCGATCTGCCGGTTCGCACCGTCTCGTTTGGGCAAGAGCTGCGACTTCCCTGGGGTGATCATGCCACACTTAACGAGGTGGGACCGAACGCGCTGGGTATGTTTTTGCATCGCTGCTTCGAGGTGCTTGGACAATGCCCCGACCTGGCCGATTCAATTGAGGCTTGGTCCAATCACTTGCCAAGTACGGCTGCGCGGACAGCCATCAAGGAGCAAGTAACGCAGTTCGAGGGCTGGTTAGCTTCGCGGCTTAATCCCGTACGTGTGCTGCATGAGTGGCCTCTCCTTGGTTCAAAGAGCAATGGAACTATTGTGTCCGGTATCGCAGATGTAATCGTAGAGACTGCGGAAGGCGTCTGGATTCTGGACCACAAGTACAAGTCGAAGAAAGCCTTGAATCCCGAGCAAGAATTCAGGAAGCATTGTGCTCAACTTGATGCCTATATCCATGTGCTTTCCGCCCAGGGCAAGACCGTAGTCGGTGCCGGCATACACTGGTTACGCGCCGGCAAGATCACCTGGGGGCAGTTTACCTCGCATATGATTCTGCCCACGCACTGACACCGACTATTCCGAAGGGTAGCACTCGCATATATCGAGTTCGTCACCTGCTCGGGAGTATCCGCGCACTTGCCAGCCCGCAGAGTCCTAAAGCAGCTACTAACAAAAGTTGAACCAAACGCCCTCTTTTCGGGGGAAATCGACGCCGTGGGCAAAAGGTGATTTTGTGGGCAGATTCCCACCCGCGGGCGAAGCGTGCACCGTTATTATCTGTGACGAGCTGTTCCGCATTATAACGCCGGGTGGTTGTCGGCCTGCATTCGCTGTCTTGTGCGCGCACTGGTCTGGCAGCGCTCCTGGTAATGGTCTACCAGCCAATTGTGCATAGACGGTATCGGCACAACAAGATCGCCGAAGCCTGAATAGGCCAGAACACCCTTGCTCAGTATTTGCTCGAAAGCCTGCTTAACCTCTTCCCTGGAACGATCAGCAGCAATGGCGGCCGTCACCTCCTGTTTACGCAGCACAGCGGCCTTTCCCGTGCGCGAAAGTAAACGGGCCAGCGCATACTGGTCCTCTGGCTCGATCCCACTGAAACGTCCTCTGTAGTATAACTCGTCGCTTTTGCGTCCTGCCTCGTTCAAAGACGCCCATGCTTCTGCGGTAAGCTGACCGCCGTTGGCCTGGAGAATGTCGGCGGCGTCCTCCCCCCAGCTCGCAATATGAGCCGGCCAGCCGTGGGTGTGTTGCTCCAGCTTGCTTACCCATTCGGCCAATGCTTCCTGCTGTCCGCGTACACCGCCACTGATGGTGAGATAGTCGCGCAGCACAGCCATCGCGGAATCGGGTTTAAGCCGCTGCAGATACACCACGCTATTCCGTTCAAACCGCGATATGCCGAACATGTCGAAAACAGCCTCCGTGGTACTCAGGCCGGCAGTCAACAGCATCACGGGTGCGCCTATCTTGCCATTATGGATCAGGTTCAATGTGGTCGTCAGGTGATCCGAGCCAGGCTGTCCTATGCTATGACGCATCGTCTGTGCCTCATCCAACACAAGGAGTAGCCCTCGCTTTCTCGCGGCTCGCCTGAGCAACTGCACAGCATCGTCCTGCAATCGATTGGGCACCGGTGACTTAACCGTCACTTCTCCCTGTACCACCCCGAGATCGCTGCCCAGCTTCCCGGAAACGTAAACTTTGGACTCGTTGCCGATGCGCTTCAGGCCCTCAGTCATACGAAATCTGCGGGCCAGGTTGTGATGGCTGTACAAGTCTGGGAAGCTAATGTCTGCCACTTTCCAATCGTTCGCTTCGGCTTGCTCCATACACTGGTAAGTCAGAGCCGTTTTGCCTGCACCCGGTGCGCCCTGGATCATGAAGATGGTGCCCATCTTCGTGTCAACCGCCCGGTCGCAACGTGCCCTAAAAGTGTCCAGTATGCGCTTGCGTCCGTGAAAGTATTTCGCGGGGCCGCGATCTAACCCTCCAGGCATTTTGGGCATCGGCATTCTCAGCTGATTGCGGCGATCGTACTTTCGCTGCTACCGGGCCAGCAATGTTCGCCTTGTGGCAGTGCCAGGGGGCATAGATAGCCTGTACAGGTAGACCGCACTGGCAATCCACATGAATTCCAGTCCATATGGCGGCGTAGGTGCGCAGTGTGCTGGGCGCATGTGCACTGCTGAGAGCTGACCAGATGTGCGCAGCCACATCTGGGGAGGATGTTCGGAGCCTGCCCGCCAAGCCGCGCCAGCGCCCTATTTGGCATGGACCTGTCCGTCATCGGCCGAGGAGGTAATGCATTGTCTCGCACAGCCTATATCCTCAGGTCGTCGTTCTTCCGGTCCCTCGGGAGGGCAACACTTTGCGCCTCTCCTGGTAACGGTCTACCAGCCAATTGTGCATAGACGGTATCGGCACCGCAAGATCGCCGAAGCCTGAATGGGCCAGAATACCCTTGTCCAGAATGCGCTGGAGCACCGTGTCGGTATCCTCTTCCGACCGGCCTTGCGAAAGGGCTGCAGTAACCTCCTCCTCTAATAGCTCCGCATGTAGCCCTCTCTTAATGAGGAGTCGGGCCAACGTACTAAGATCGCGTGCCTTGATACGTAGCGCACGTGAATTGTAGTATAGCGTATCGGCTTTGCGTCCTTCCTGCTCCACTGATGTCCACGCATCGGAGGTTAGCTGACCGCCGTTGGCCTGGAGAATGTCGGCGGCGTTCTCCCCCCAGCTCGCAATATGAGCCGGCCAGCCGTGGGTGCGTTGCTCCAGCTTACTTACCCATTCGGCCAATGCTTCCTGCTGTCCGCGTACACCGCCACTGATGGTAAGATAGTCGCGCAGCACAGCCATCGCGGAATCGGGTTTAAGCCGCTGCAGATACACCACGCTATTCCGTTCAAACCGCGATATGCCGAACATGTCGAAAACAGCCTCCGTGGTACTCAGGCCGGCAGCCAACAGCATCACGGGTGCGCCTATCTTGCCATTATGGATCAGGTTCAATGTGGTCGTCAGGTGATCCGAGCCAGGCTGTCCTATGCTATGACGCATCGTCTGTGCCTCATCCAACACAAGGAGTAGCCCTCGCTTTCTCGCGGCTCGCCTGAGCAACTGCACAGCATCGTCCTGCAATCGATTGGGCACCGGTGACTTAACCGTCACTTCTCCCTGTACCACCCCGAGATCGCTGCCCAGCTTCCCGGAAACGTAAACTTTGGACTCGTTGCCGATGCGCTTCAGGCCCTCAGTCATACGAAATCTGCGGGCCAGGTTGTGATGGCTGTACAAGTCTGGGAAGCTAACGTCTGCCACTTTCCAATCGTTCGCTTCGGCTTGCTCCATACACTGGTAAGTCAGAGCCGTTTTGCCTGCACCCGGTGCGCCCTGGATCATGAAGATGGTGCCCATCTTCGTGTCAACCGCCCGGTCGCAACGTGCCCTAAAAGTGTCCAGTATGCGCTTGCGTCCGTGAAAGTATTTCGCGGGGCCGCGATCTAACCCTCCAGGCATTTTGGGCATCGGCATTCTCAGCTGATTGCGGCGATCGTACTTTCACTGCTACCAAGCCAACAATATACGCCTTGTGGACGTGCCATGGGTCGTAGATAGCCTGTACAGGTAGACCGCACTGGCCTACGCCCGGGCATCCACATGAACTTGGTGCATACCCGCGGCACGGGCGCCGTCTTCCAGCGCGGCTACGCGGCGGCCCAACAGGTTGTAGACTTCCAGTCTTACGCGCCTAGGGCTGGCGAAAAATAAACAAATCCGCCTGGTTGGCCGGTGGTCAATTTCGCCTGAACTCGCGGGTGCGCAACACCCCTGCGGATGCAGCTCACGAGCACGATTCTGTACGCTCCCCAGACCCGCCACAGCATCCAACAGCGGATGCCGCTCAGCGTCCGGGTGAGCAGACACGTGTTGCGCGTACGATAGGCTAGCCCTACCCGGTAATCACTCAAGCAGCTTGACAACGAGCCCTCAAGGTGCATAGGGCGGGCAGAGTTTGGCCCTTCACCACGCGGTTACCCGACAAGAATAGCATAGCCCTCGTAGCGGGAGGCCGGAGCTTCACGCTGGAGGTGAATGTTACGCTATTCTAAGTGGTAGATGCGAAGGGTCAAGGCTATTCGCGTAGCGAGCGTGAGTTAAGGGTGTATGCGCCGACCGCGACGGGCGCGTATATTCCCCTCGCTTTGCGGGCATGCACCTTGCGGAGCGTGCGGTGAGCGAAACCATTGAGATTGCCGAGCCTTACGCCATGCGCTATGGTGGCTGGCGCTCCACAAGGTCGTAAATCGCTCCGAGTTCTTCGTAGGCTATGGCGCGCATCTGCAGACTTGCGTACCCACGCCACATGATTTCGTGCCCAGGCGGCGGGTCGTGCTTTCGGTTCATGTAGCCGCCCATCATCGCCATCAACAAAATTCCCGAGGCGAGGTCCTTGAGTTCGGGAAGGTCGTAATTGCGGGCATAGACCCGCAACATATGCATCTCCGCGTCCGTGAAAATCACTTCCGCGTCCATGTTGGCAGTCACACGCCCCAACAGCGTCATGAGCATGAGCCGCCAGGACGTGACGATATGCAGCGTTATTGCTCGGTGCAGGTTCTCTGCCTGCTGCATGCGCAGCTTTTCGACGCGGCAACCCGTCTTGAGTACCCGAAAGGTGTCCTCCACGCGCCAGCGCAGGGTGTAGTATTCCAGTATCTGCTCTGCCTCTTGTAGTGAGGTAACCTCCACGGTGGTTAGCAGAAACCACTCAATCCGATCTGCACCTTTGGGCGGTGCTATCTCACGAACGTGGACCGCGGAGACCTTCACGGGATCTTCGGCAAACCCGCCTGTTGCTGGCAGCCTCACTTGGCGAAAACGCACCTCCATGCGTGCATTACGCTTCGGACGGCCCTTGTGCGTGATCCGACCAGACTTCGCCCGAAGACTCAGACGCTCTACCAAGAGCTCCAGCACACCGGCAGCAGGTCCACGGCGCATGGCTTTAAACAGGCGATCATGGTTCTTACCCAGATTCCGATCGTGTTTGGCCCGAATCAGCACATCGGTCCGCTTCAAAGTGCGCTGCGCCGCAAAGATCTCGAATGCATCCGCTTCCCGGTCCATCACGCTAAGCACGCGCGTCTTGCGCGGCAGCGTCTGTGCAGCCTCATCTATGTCGCGAAGCCCGTCAATCCATTGATGCGTCGTGGTTTGCCCTTCCTTTTTTCTGTACGAACACCGTAATACTCCCAAGGGCAATCCCTCGTCGTTCAACGCCAGGGTCGCGTGCAGATGTACGCCGCGCGCCTGTGCCTTGGTCTGGTTACTACCGATTACTTCCAATCCGTCGCACTGCGGACGTGTGCTGTAACTAATGTCTGTACCATCCTGCACGCACAGCACCGTTTTCTGGGTGCGCATCCGCTCAATGGTCCGCTGCCGGTGCGGCGCCAGTATCTTCGCAGGTGTGATGCCGAACCTATCGGCCTTCTCGATGAATCGCCAATATCCCCTTACAGCAGCTAAGTCTCGGTTGGGAACCGTGGTTACGGGCTTTCCCATCGTCTTTGCTACTAGTGCCGCGCTCTTTACCAGACGGGCGGTGCGCCGAATATGGCCCAACTCTGCACCGCCGAATTCCTGTTCCGCCCAAGAGTCGCTCGCCAGCCCAGCGCCCACCTCCAGCCGGGGTCGCAATTCCACCTGCGGTACGCCCAGACGATCGCGCCACGCAGGATCCAGTTCATAGGCGAATACCTTCTTCCGTGAACGCTTTCCCACGCCGCTCGGTGCATGCCGACCGCGCCCCTGGGTGAGACCTAAGTATTGGAAGCCTGCTGCCTTGAAACACGTACCCTCGTAACGTGGACACACGAAGGTCTCTACCACGTAAGGTACATACTTATACCGGGCCATGAAGTCGGAGGACAATCGCCGAAACACGCGACCCAGCACGAAGCTCGCCAGATTCTTGCACCGAACACTTGGACGAATCAGAAAACGACTCAGGTTCACTACGCGCTTAAGATGGCCGCTGCGCTGCTCATGACTCCACGCCATCCACTGGTCCCGCGCCCTGAGATAAAGCGCAGCGGCAGAGAATCCGACCGCCCCCAGATAACCGTGGGCGCTCTTAATTAGGTAGCGCATTTGTGCTCCCGCAAAGGTGGTCACCCCCCGCGGATGCTCTTCGTCCATAAGCGTATTCCAGATGGCGCGATCTTGTGCGCTGTCTACTCGGACGATCTCGAAATCCTCGATCTCGCGCACATCAGCCGGAACGTCCACCGCCTCTGGTACCGGTTTACCCAATAGCCGTGGCTTGGCGATTTGAAGCTTCACCTGTGGAGGGGGTAAAGCAATCGTAACCGTCCCGTAGACAGCATTTAAGCCGGGAGGTTTGCCCTGCATATATTTGGGTGCGGTCTTCTATGGCTATGCGGTAACCTCGGCTTCGGGCAGGTTGAGGTATCCTCAACTCGGCAGAGCAGCCATGACTGGTAGCTCTGACAGGTATCGCTATTCGCCGATGTTCTTGGGGAGTCTGGTTGCGGGTGCGGGTGATCTTCTATTGAGGGCGCACCTAGTCTATGATCGAGCGGCTATGTGGCTGCAGTGCGGACTGGGATTGAAGTGCTGTTTTGGCATGTAGGCGGCGTAGTCACGCAGGTATAGCCGCGTATGCAAGGGCGGATCGTAGGTGCAGTATTACGTACGGATGGAGGTAGCAGAGTATGGTTCATGGTCTTGCTCCGCGCATCCTTCTATGGAGGTGCCGGGGGATGGAGTGGCTGCCACTGGTGAGGTAGTAGCAGGTGGATCTTTTTGGCTGGATGTCCCGCTGCAATGCGTGGCAGCACATCTTCGAGCCATTTTACGGGATTAACGCCATGCAACCGGCACGTTGCCAGGAGCGTGTAGAAGGTGGCCATCTGCTTGGCTGCGTGGTGGGATCCGCAGAAGAGGTAGTTTTTGCGGCCGATCGCAACCGTGCGCATGGCCCTTTCGACGGCGTTGGTATCAATTTCCAGGCGTCCGTCGTCGATGTATCGGCACAGCCGGTCCCACCGCGCCAGCGTGTAGTGCTTGGCCTTGCCCAGTAATCCCTTTGGGAGCGTATTCTGCTGCTGGAGCCACGTTTTAAGGTGGCGCAATACGGGTTTGGCCTTTTGCTGCCGCGCGATGCGTCGTTGTTCTGCAGAGGCATGGTTCTCGCGCAGCTGCGCTTCTATCCGGTAGAGCTTTCCTATTTCCTTCAGCACGAAGGCAGCTCTGTCGGGATCGGTACGGAGGGCTTGGTAAAATTTGCGTCGCGTATGGGCCCAGCAGTTGGCCAGTATGATGTAGGCATCCTTAATGAAGGTCTCGTAGGCGACATATCCGTCGGTATGCAGCACGCCCTGGAACCCATGCAGGAATCCTCGTGGCACCTTGCTTCCGCGTCCGCGTGCGTATTGGTAGACCAGCAGCTTCTGTTTAGGGCAATGGTAGACCCAGAAGTATCCGCGATGAGTGGACCCTTTCTTCTTGCGATCCTGCACGCGGATCGTGGTCTCGTCCACCTGCAGGTATCCGCTCTTGCGTACCTGATCGGCCACGGCAAGCGCGAGCTGTTCCAGGTCAAAGCCTACCTTATCCATCCAGTTTCCCATGGTGGACGATGGGATCTTATAGCCCGAGCCGCGCTCTATTATCTTGGCTAGGCGGTGAAGCGGTAGACCATCCTCGACTTTGGACGTAACAAGGTGCGCCAGCAACGATTCATGTACTCGCCCGCTGGGAATAGTGCGCGCAGGGAGTGGAGCGATACGCAGCCCCTTCGAAGGATCGGTGCTATGCGCAAATACGCGGCGCCTATAGTGGATCTCCTTCAGGTACCCTGGCACCCACGCTACCACCTTGGTACTCTCAATTCGAATCGGTTTCCAGCCTTCCAGGTCTCCTTCGGGGTTAAGAAAGATCTCTTCACTTGGCAGGTCGTCTGGCAGTTTGCTACGCTGCCCTTGGCGCCGCGTCTTGGGTTTGGCGTTCGCGCGATGGTCCTTAGTCGGTGTGCCCTGTACACCCGGACGCGAGGCCGACGTATCTGCGGTCGCTGACGGTGGCGGCTTCTGATCCGCTGTCGCGCGGATGTCGTCGCTCACAGGCGCCTTTAAGCGCTCGCTTGTGCTGCCGAAGAGCTTTTGGGAGAGCTCACTGAGCTGGTCATTGAGCTTGGCCATATCCTCGGCCAGACCTGCGCGCGTTGCCTCCAACCGCCGCCGTTGCGTACGCTCCTCGCTATGCAGGCGCCGCCAATGGTCACGCTCCGAACGAAGTCGCTCGACCACCGCGCAATGGTCCGGCTCGAGCCTCGCGCAACGCGGACAGGGGTGCTCCTGGGCAGGGATACTTGGCACGCCCTATTAACTCACGGCATTTGCAAGTAGTTTCGAGAATTTTATGTGAAGATACTTATGAATCGGAACCCCGAAACCGGCGTCGATAGCGTACCGTCGAAAGCTGCACCCCGTCCAAGGGCATCATGAGCTCCGTCCATAAAGGCGTCGCGGTCTCTAGAAGCTCAAACGTCCGCGACTCGAGGCGCTTGTAGTACAAAACCCAGCCGCTGCGGTCCCAAACCAGAAATGTGATATATGTCCGACGGCGGTTGATGAAAACGAACACATCGCCCAAGAAAGGATCACGCTTCATGCCCGAGCGCACCAGACCGCACAACCCGTCAAAGCCCTTGCGCATGTCCGTAGGCTCCCGGTAAAAATGAAACACGTGCGACGGCCCCAATGCTAACATGACTGGCTCCGCTCACGCTGTAACGCCGATCCGAGAAAGTCCGCCAATACGGGCGTGTACCCGCGCAGACGCGCGCCGCCTGGAAACTCGACCTTTATCAACGCCGGCTCATGTACCTCCAGTGACGATACCTCCACCAAGGCGCCCGAAGCCCGAGACACAGATGCCGCGTACTTCTTGCGCCAGTAGTAAAAACCACGCTCCGACAAGCCGTGCCCAAGGCACAACGCCTTCAGACTCTGCGCACCACCAAAAAACGCGCCACCAGCGGAAACATGTCCTCCGAACTACGACGTAACGATGCCATTGCATCCCCCAGTTAAGCTGCTCACTGACCGATGTAACAATATCGGCAACTCAAGCCCCTCAGCGTAATATGTACACTACGGGACACTTCTTCCCCGCCGGTGACGACCACTACATGCCTGAAGCAATCCCATAGAGACCTGCTCGGTATCGCAAATCCAAGCCGTCAGGTCACGACTGAGGATGCTCCCAACCTGCCTGGAGCAGAGGCTACGGCATAACCACGCAGAACCCCATCAAAACATAAGATGGCCACACGGCCTGCATTCAATGTAGTCTACGGGACGGTTACAAGCAATCTGCTCTTCAGAATGCAGCACCCTAAGGGCCTTCATGCAGCCCGCCAGCCGCTTCTCGCCACGTGCATCGACCAAGCGGAATTGCTCGCACACCATACCCGCGAGCGCACGCCGACTCTTATCACGATGCGCCGCTACCGTAGCCGACACCTCCGGCACGGCTCTGCGAAGCGTTTCCAAGATCCCGAGAGGCCCCTGCATGCCCGTAAGGTAACGGACACAAACGTGGTTGTCAAGTCGATTGATACTCGAAGGGGAGCCCTAAGGGTCTTCATTCAGCCCACCAGCCGCTTCTTGCCACATGCATCGACCAAACGGAATTGCTCGCACACTATACCCGCGAGTGCACGCCGACTCTTATCACGGTGCGCCGCTACCGTAGCCGACACCTCCGGCACGGCACTGCGAAGCGTTTCCAAGGTCCCAAGTGGCCCCTGCATGCCCGTAAGGTAACGGACACAAACGGTGTTGTCAAGTCGATTAATAGGCGAAGGGGGAGGGCTAGCCGCCCATCCATCAGGGCAAAGGCCCCGATACAACACGTTCAGCGCCGCGTTAACGTCGCGGCACTGGGTCTTACCGCACATGGCACAACGATACTTCCTGTCAGCCAGGCGTAGCCTTTCCTCTGGCTTGTGATGGTAAGCGCTGCATCTTTGCGTTGTGTCGTTCGGCGGAACCAGCTCCACCTTGCCGCCAAGCAAAGCGGATTTGTACTTCAACAGCTGCATCAATTCGTACAGCCCTTGCGCGCGCATCGATCGGTTCAGCCCCGTCTTGTGGCCGCCACCGGCGCGTGTCATGCGTCCAACTTTCAGGTCTTCCACAAATAGAATCGCGGATCGCTTGACGACGTCGGCAGCTACCTCGTGGCGGTACCCGCGGTTGCGTCTTGCTACTTGCTCGGCCTCCTTGTGCCAGGCAACGAATCGCTTGCGGCACCAATCAGCTGAAATGCGCTCAAATAACCGGACTTTCGGACGGATACGTATAATGCGTATCTCCAGGAATCATCCGGTACACGCCTTGAAACCCTTGCTGACTCTTATACTGATATTCGCTGGCGTCGAAGACGCAAAGGCACAGGAGGAACCGGTCAGGATTGCGGTAGCGGGCCTAGTGCACGGCCATGTCGGATGGATCCTGAATCGGCCCGTGCGCCCGGATCTCGAGATGGTAGCCATCATCGAGCACGATACAGCACTTGCGCAGCGCTTTGCCGAGCGCTATGGCTTTGACATGGGGATCGTCTACGACTCCATGGAGGAGATGGACGCTGAGGTGGAGGTGGATGCGGTCGCGGTATTTTCGTCTACCCTGGATCATCTGGAGCTCACTCAGGATGCCGCACGCCTCGGGCTGCACGTTATGCTCGAAAAGCCGATGGCGGTCTCTTTGGATCACGCACGCCGCATGCAAGCGGCAGGCGACTCCGCTGGCATTCACCTGCTCATCAACTACGAAACGTCGTGGTATGAAAGTGTCCACTTCGCTCATGTAGCCAGAAGTGATCTGGGCCCGCTTCGGAAGATCGTCGTCCGCAACGGACATCAAGGTCCGCAGGAGATCGGGGTGGGGCCGGAGTTTCTCAAGTGGTTGACGGATCCCGTGGCAAACGGGGCAGGGGCACTCATGGACTTCGGTTGTTACGGGGCCAACCTCATCACATGGCTGATGGATGGCGCGCGCCCAACCTCGGTGACGGCGGTAGTACAAACCCTCAAGCCCTCCGTCTATCCCGATGTGGATGATGAGGCTACGATAGTAGTGACGTTTCCTGAGGTGCAGGGTATCATCCAGGCGTCCTGGAATTGGCCATTCAACCGCAAAGACCTTTCATTGTACGGCACAGAAGGATACCTTCATGCCGATAACGCAACCGATGTGCGTATGCGCCTCCGCGGTGATGCCGCGGAGCAGTCGCTGGTGGCGGCAGACCTGGCACCAAGCACGGACCCGTTCTCCTACCTGGCCGGGGTGGTGCGCGGCCGCATTGATCCCGCTGGGGGACTGTACTCCGTAGCCATCAACCTGACGGCCATGGAGATCCTGGAGGCGGCGCTCGAGTCGGCACGCGAAGGGCGCACCGTTTATCTCTCGGATTCGTAAGGCTCCCAGCCGGGTGGCCGGTACTCTTTAGGCATCAGATCGCTCAGTCGCTCAAACGCGAAGTAGCCGTATTCGGTGATGCCGTACGGATCAATCACTTCCCCCGTTTGGTCGATCAGCGTAGGACCATCGTTCAGCCGAATGAAGGAGCGCTGGTAATCCCGCCTCCCTCCCGGAGGTACGCGCTGCCAGCGCCGGTAATACTCATCCTCACGGTCGCCAGCATAAACAATCTCCAGATAACCGCTGAATGTGAGCTCCTTCTCAAGGGGCGTGGGGCCGCGGCGCAGCAACGTTTCCAGATCGATTAGGAATGCGGAGCTGGAACCGTCAAGCCTGTATCGCCGGTAGATGGTGAACTGCTCCTCGCCGGTACGGTCATTAAGGAGCGACAGGAAAAAGTGCCGCTTCGAACCTAAAAAGGCCGCCTGCCGGTTAGCTTCCCAACGCTCGGCCTCGGCGCTATCAGCGGGCTCGAGTGGGATAAACAAAGGATCCCCGTCCCACTTGATGGTGCCTCCAGCATAGGAAAACTCTTTTAGAAAGTACTGCAAGCGGTAACCCAGGGCCCGGTTCGCAAGGATCAGCGGAGCGGAAGCGGTGGCCGTCAGCCGGCCCAGACGGGAGGTGAACGTCAGCACCTCTGGATTAAGAATGGTGGTAAGCTCACTGTTGCGCGTTTCGCTAAGAAACAGGCGCGTGAACTTGATCAGCCGCCGCTGAAACCGTCGTGCCTCGCGGGCGCTGACAACAATCTCCTGAAGAGGCACGGAGGTGGGCTCTAGCGCCACCTCAAACTCGTATGTCATACCCGCACGAAAGATGGAGTCCGCCTCAAACGGCGTATACCCCACCATGGAGACCACCAGACGGTGTGCACCTGCTGGGACCTCTGCCAACTCAAATTGGCCCTTAGCATCGGTCGTCGTACCCATCATGGAGGCGGCTACAAAGACATGGGCCTGCCCCAGCGGATGCCCAGCATCGGCCGCAAGGACTTGGCCTGCAATACGGGCATGCCGGTCCTGAGAATGCCCGGGTGGCACCCCGGCTGCCGCAAACAACAACAGCACCACCAGCATGCGGAGCGCCTGTGGCAACCTACCTGGGACCCCCGGGCCGATACTCCTTGGGTACATCGTCGGCAATGCGTTCATATGCAAAATAGCCGCCGTAAAAGGTGACGCCGTACGGGTCCAAAGTGTCTCCTTTTAGGTCCACAATGGTGGGGCCGCGATCCAGCTTGATGGGTGACGTCTGAAAGCGGGCACGCCTCCTTAGCGACTGACTTCGCAGATAAGCCGCTGACTCCTCCTCGCGCGTGTAAACGACTTCCACCAAACCATCAAAGTCAAGGATTCGCTCGTCTGGTGCCTCACCCGCACGCATAATGTCTGCCACCTTCAGTTCCATGCGCGTGCCACCTGGAAATCCCGATCTGGAAGCAAAGCGGCTGCCGCGGCCCGCGTGGTAGATCTTGAAACCATGCACTTCCAACTTATCATTGATAGCAGCCAGCAGAAAATGCCTGAAGGACCCATAGAAGGTGGAGTCGCGCTTGGCATTCCAGCGCGCAGACTCTTGGGGGCTGGCTGGTTCCAGCGATTCGTACAACGGTTCGCCATCCCATCGCCAGCTGTTCGGCTCGGCTACGAATTCGGCAAGATAATAGGTGATGCGGTACCCCAGCGCAAGATTCTCGATGATGAGAGGCTCACTGGCCTGGGCCCGAAACTCTCCTCTACGTACCGAAAAGTCCAGTACCTCTGGGTTTAGAATCGTCGTCTCACGAGCGTTGGGGCTTTCGCCGATAAAGATTCGTGTAAACTTTGCAAGCTGCCTTCGCCAGCGCTCATTGTCCGCATTAACTGTCAGCTCTCCGAGCTCGTAAACCTTCTCGGCAAGTACGAAGTCGTGTTCGATGACCGTGGCGCTGCGAACAAACATGTCCACATGTGCAGGCTCATAGCCCACACGTGACGCAAAGAGGCGCAGCGTGCCGAGCGGAACACCGGTCAGTACAAACAGGCCATCTGGTCCGGTGACCGTACCCATCGTAGACGACGCGATGAATACCGCGACATCCGCCAGTGGCGAACCCGTAGTATCTGTCACTGTGCCGGTGAGCGTAGCCGATGTCTGGCCTTTGGCCAAAGGAGCCAGCGCCATCAGCGGCACCAGCGTTAGCGTGATAAGGGCGCGATACATCGGCATGCCGGCTAGGATTTGTAGAACTCCACCGTGCGACCAGCCATAGGCGCTACGCGAGCAATGAGTTCTTCGCGTCTGCTGTCTTCGAGTCCTTCAAAGGCGCGCGCCAATGTAATCTTCTCCTCCAGCTGTGCGACGTTGTCGGGACCGGTGATCACCGTGGACACCGGCATGGACCACGCATAATTCAGCGCCTCTTCGATCGACAACTTGTCGGGCACTACGCGCGGGTTGGGTCCGTGGTGCCCGTGCATGGTGCCGCCGAAAAACCCGCCATTCGCCAGAGTCTTCATCGCAATGACGCCGACATCCTGCTTTTGAGCCTCTGGCAGTACTTGGCGCGCAAACGAAAGGTAGCTCGCGTCTGCCACATTTACGGGCATCTGGCATGTATGGGCACCGGTCTTTTGGGCCAGCATGTGCAGATGTGCGGACGGGTTGCTGTGTCCCGTAAAGCCGATAAACCGCGTCTTACCTTCGAGTAACGCACTCTCCATCACATCCCAGACTCCATTCGCCATTCTGCGGTCCACGTCTTTCGGGCTCCCGATGGCATGCATCTGCCAAAGGTCCAGCCGCTCCGTATTCAACCGGCGCAGAGAAGCTTCAAGGTGCTTTCGTGCACCCCTGCCGTTGTTGGCAGTAGTCTTTGTCATCAGCAACACCTCGTCTCGGTACCGGGGTACCAGCAGTTGACCTAGATAGCGTTCACTGCCACCTGCCTGGTACGACTCCGCCGAGTCAAAAAAGCGGATGCCGCCTGCTATGGCTGCCTCGATGGTCTGCGCCGCATCCCGCTCATTCATGCGACCCAGATGCCATCCACCCAGTCCGAGCATGGTTACCGACTCGCCTGTGCGTCCCAGCACGCGCTGGGGCAGCAGATCGCCGTGGCGATCGCGCGCGGCGGCTGCGGCGGCAGGCAAGAGCACGCTCGCTGACAGCGCCCACTGCATGAAGGATCGACGGTCCATCACTGTCCGATTATGGGTTCTCAAGGTCGCAATAATGGTGCCACGGCCACCGGACACAGGTAGTAAGGTGAGGCAGCAGCACGATGTCTGCGCGTCCTTTTAACACCACCGTCGTGACTTCAAAGCCCTGAAGCCGCTTGGCGGCTGCACGCAGCGTGCTGCCGGATACGGCCACATCATCGACCAAAAGCACGTGCCGCGCGTCTGGCGGAAGGGGAGAGGATCCCAGCAGCCGTGGCGCTTCGCGCGCAGGCCGATTGTGCACATCCCGGTAATTGTACCAGTCCATGTGCAGCGGCACGCCCAGCTCATATGCGATGAGGGCGGCCGCGACCGTACCTCCACGCCCGATACCCAGCACGAAGTCACAGGAGGGTAAACGAGCCCGGCGAATGGCAGTGGCCACCTCCACAAAGGATACGTGTGGAATGTGCTGCTCCATGCGGGTACCGATGACTTGTGGTGCCTGGAAAATACCATCCCGCGGCGATCCGTACCATCTCGTCGATCGACCTCAATGCACCCCTAAGCGTTGAATGCGCGCAATGAGATCCAACCAGCGCAAGAGTGATACCATGAGTCTGATCGTTATTACAGGGGCCAGCCAGGGGATAGGACAGGCGATCGCCGCGAAGTTTGCAATGGAGCCGGATGTGCAGATGTGCCTTTTGGCCCGCTCACGAGACAACCTGGAGCGCGTAGCGGCAAACGCGCGCGCAGCTGGAGCCCAAGCACAGACTTTCCCATGTGATATTACCGATGACGAAGCGGTCGTGGACACGGCCCAGCGTATTCTGGTCGAGTATGGTGTACCCGACATCCTTATGAACAACGCTGGCTCATTTGAGCGCGGCACGGCGCTGGACACGACGCCGGCGGGATTTCGCCGCCAGGTGGCTATCAACCTCACGAGTGCCTTTGTTGTTACGAATGCCTTCTTAGCGCCCATGGTACAGCGCGGCAGCGGGCACATCCTGTACATGGCATCTGTAGCGTCCGTACAGGCGTATCGAGGTGCTTTGGCGTATTGCGCCGCAAAGCATGGGTTGCTGGGCCTTGCGCGCGGGGTGCGCGAAGAGACTCTGGATAGTGGCCTTCGTGTCACGACGTTGTTGCCAGGTGCCACGCTGACACCGAGCTGGGCGGGTTCTGGGGTACCTCCAGAGCGGTTGATGCCAGCGACCGATGTGGCCCAAGCTGTGGTGGAGATCTGCCGGCTAAGCGCGCGCACGGTGGTGGAGGAGATACTGCTCAGGCCTCGCTCGGGCGACTTGTAGCATGCTCGGCAATGCACGAGCGGCCAAGAGGTACGGACTCAAACAACGGTAGCCTTAGAAGGTCCAAAGATAAAGCTGTCCTCCAGGTCAACTACAATACACATGTGCGAAACCTCTGATACTCCGTTTCGTGCAAAGACCTGATGGCAGAGCGCCGTAGGGTCCGCAGATTCATTCCTATTGAATGAACTAGGGCAATCGGGCCCTGTTCGTGGTGGTACTTGGGGTGGCCGTGCACTCAGGTTGGGGAGTACCGCTCAATCCTGCACCAGCGCGGTATGCAGACTACGTTAATCCGCAAGAGGTCCCAGAGGCTGGTTGTGTTTGCCGTTCAGGCGAATGCGTTGCCAGGGGTAGGGCGGCGGCGCCCGGGACTATTACGCGGGCCGCGCCGCCTGACGCGCTGGGCGACATGGAAATTGCCGAGTGACCCGAGCTGTTGTAGCGTCGTGCCCGACCCGGCTGGTGCGTTGCACCAAACCTGCGTAACTGATGTCCTTAGCAGGCAACATATGCGAAAGATCTGCAACCCAACCCTCCGCGTGAAATCATGAGTGATGCATTGCGTTTTCCCGTTGGTCATCCTACTCGAGAGGGGGAGCTGACGCCTGCGCGGCGCCAGGAGCTCATCAGTCAGATAGCCGCTGCACCCATCCTCTTGCGCGAAGCAGTGGCTGGGCTGCGTGCCCAGCAGCTGGACACCCCTTACAGGCTAGGAGGATGGACCGTGCGCCAAGTGGTGTTGCATGTCTCGGACAGCCACATCCATGCGTATGCACGATTCAAATGGGCACTTACGGAAGAATGTCCGCGCATCAAGCCGTATGATCAGGATCGGTGGGCGGCGTTGGTGGACAGCCAACAAGGCGATGTGGACACCTCAATCCAACTCCTGGAAGGGCTCCACAAACGGTGGGTCACGCTGCTTAACGAGCTCGACGATTCAGCATTCCGCCGGACGCTGGATCATCCAGAAGAAGGGTTGCTGACGCTAGATGATCTGCTCTGCATATACGCGTGGCATGGGAGGCACCACGCGGCGCATATCACCGGATTGCGGACCCGTAATGGCTGGTAGACCAAGCGGCTCTTTGAGCTACGCTACGGCGGCGGGGCGCAGGCGCACAAGAGAGTCCGATACCCTGACGTCAAGACCTGACCGAATTGGTCGACCCCTGAGAATGGGCGTAGCGGATATCGGTGCCCTCCACAAAGTAGACGACGCATCGGGCGATACTCTTGGCATGATCAGCGATGCGTTCTAGCGCCTTGCTGATCGTGGCTAGGTACAGCAGCGTTCCGGCGCCGGAATCCCCCACGGGGCGCTTTGCCTCAAGCGTGGCAAGGGTCTCCCGATATGCGCGGTCCACCTGTCGGTCATAGGCCAACACGAGGCGGGCCTTTAGCCGATCCCTGCCTGCAAACGCGTCCCGGGCGGCACGCACAATCCTGCGGGCCGCGTCGGCTAAGTCCATAATGTAGGTATCTGAGCGCCAGCCTGTGTGGTCGTCCAGACGCGGCGTGGCCTTGCAGACATTCTTGCACAAATCTCCAATTCGCTCAAGGTGGCTGCTGATACGTAACGCAGCGATCACCATGCGCAATTGCTTGTCCTGGGGCTGGGAGCTGTTCAGAATTCTGAAGCACTGCGCATCGTGGTCACGCTCCATGGCGTCCACTTGCTTGTCGCGGGCACGCACGGCCTCGGCCAGCGACCGATCAGCCGTAACCAGTGCATTAACCGTGTCGGCAAGCTGCTCGTCGACCATGTCAAACATGTCGCTTAGCCCCGCATGCAGCTGACGTATGCTCTCTTCTGCGCTCATCACGTAAGGATAACTAGGCTCGGGTTCGTCCCTAGGCCATTTAGAGATCAGGGTGCCCAAATGATGCTCTGGGCGGCTCCACCATGACCTCTATGCGGTCGGTGGCGGGCTGATCCGTATGATTCAAGCTGCGCGTAGCCCAAATAATGGTCAATGGCAGCAGAAAAAATACCAGACCCACATAGATAAACGCATAGGCGCGATTTTTGACCACCAGCTTTCCAAGCGTAGTGGCCAGCCATATCGGGACGGAGCGCAGCTGCTTAAGCGGCAACACCAAAAGGACGCCGCACACATTAAAGGTAAGATGCGCAAAGGCGACCTGGAGGGCCGCCGCTCCTGTGGGCTCGCCGCCGCTGGCCAAGATAAGAGCGGCCATAAGGGCCGTCACCGTGGTGCCAATGTTTGCACCAAGCACAAAAGGGAAGACTTGAGTCACCGTGACCAGACCTGCCCCCACCAGGGGTACTGCGATAGAAGTGGTGATAGAAGAGCTCTGCACCATCACGGTAACCAACGTGCCGAAAAGGAGTGCCACCGGCACAGGGCCGAATAGATACTTGTTGATCAGTGCCTCTGAGCGCCCAAGAACCAGCGACCTCAGCAGAACTACGAGGTATCGCAGCGATGCGAAAAGCAGCAGAACACCCAACACCAGCACCACCGCTCCGTTGCTCTGGACCAAACCGATGATTCCCGTCACCACGGGGTCGGTGAGTACCGTGACGGGATTAAGCAGGCTGGCACCACCAAGACTCGCGAGGCCACTGGTCAGCCCTTCGGCGGTCCTGGAGAGAAAACCCGTGGCCAGCTCCAAAGGAAAAAAGACAGCGACCGCCAACAGATTGAAAAAGTCATGCACCGTTGCAGCGCCCATGGCGCGCTCAAACTCATCCTTGCGCGCGATGTGGCCGAGCGACACGATAGTGTTCGTGATGCTGGTACCCACGTTGGCTCCTAGCACGATGGGAATCGCTCCGGCCACCGTCAGTCCGCCCCCTGCGACAATACCCACCGTCAGCGATGTGACGGTAGATGAACTCTGCACCAGCGACGTAGCTAAAAGGCCGATAAACAGCCCGACAAACGGGTTGGCCGTAGTCGTTAACAACCTCTCTGCAAATCCGCGACCGAGCAGCTTGAACGAATCCCCCATGAGCTCCAAGCTCACAAAGAACAGAAACAGGATGCCAACTAGGGCGGCCACCCGCCACAGCATTTCTAGACGCTTCATGATAGAGGCTGAGCCAAGAATTCAAGATCCAGTAATCTGAGGCAATCCGCCGGGCCAGGGCGACGAAGCCCCTGAGGTTCCACCGTGGAGACGGTGTGGTGCGGTATGGAAGCGGTCTGTCCGCTCACAGGTCGACTGTCATTTGATCAGTGCCATCCGACGCGTGATGCTGCCAGCACGGGTGTTCAGGCGATAGAGGTAGAGGCCCGATGCCAGGCCCTGTCCGTCAACAACCACCTGAAAGGTGCCGGCGCGCGTCGGAGCGTCATGCAGCAGCCGGACCTGCCGGCCCAACACATCGTAGACCGCCAGATGCACATGCTGCGCATGCTCAACACTGAATGTAATGGTTGTGGTCGGATTGAAAGGGTTGGGATAGTTCTGCTGCAGGCTGATCCCCTGCGGCAGCCCTGGGGGGCCGCTTTCAATGCTGACCGCGATGTCGCCGTTGTACCCCAGGTTATCCAGGGCTGTCCATCCGCGAGTCCAGTTGGTACGACCAAAGGCGCCAATATAGGGGGCGGGAGTGAAGAACGGGTCGCCTGGCAGGGGCGCGGTCGGATGGCTTAGCGCAGGTGAGTCGCCCGCTGGACGAGGATCAAGCATGCCGCCACCGGTCGGGCCACGCTCTATGCCGCGCAGCATCGGGTCTACAGTGTCGTTGTGGTTGGTCACCATGTAGTCAAAGATCGCTGCCTGAAAGGCCACGTCACCTCCAGCATTGATCCACCCAGCCGGATCGCTGCCCGCGCCAAAGGCCCAGAAAATGTTGTGCGTCAGTCCGAGGTCGCCAGCCTCAAACCGCTTGCGGCTGTCTTCTGTCTTGCTTCCGGTGTTGTCTACATCTTCGATCCTGATGGCATAGCCACCTTCGCTCGTCTGGAAGTCCGTAAAGATCGAGTTGTGATAAAAGCCGCCCGTGTTGTCACGGAAAATGAGCATCTGAGCCTGATCCGACTCCGGCTGATTGCCTACGCCAGGACCGACATACGTGGCATTGAAGATCGTCGGTATAGCGTACGGCTCGAAGTGCTCGTCGCCTCCAGCACCATCCATCTCTGCCGATGCACCAGCCTTGTCAATGCCCTGAAGTACGAACCAAAACTGCCCGGTGCCACGCCAGCCTTGATCCCAGTCAATCGCATCGTCCGCATTGAAGGCGGAAACAAAGTACCTGAGACCTACGGAGCCACCAAAGAATTCCACCCCGTCATCGCCAGAAGCGTATGCCTCGATATGCTCCAGCGTAGTGCCCCGTCCGACACCGCCCAAGGTCAGCCCTTGAATCTCATTGCCATCCGACTCGCCCACGTTGATCCCCGTGTGGCGAATGGAAACAAACCGCATGATGCCTGAACTGTCCTCATCATCCATCCCACCATACTCTGCACGCGTGTCGCCATCGGGCAGGATCTCGTTGACACCCTCGATCTCCTTGTAGTCGCCGCTGCCATCACCCGGGTTGTTGGTGATGGCATAGCCCAAGAGAACGATGCCTCCCCAGAGCCCCCGATCCTCGTACGTGAGCAGGTCGACGCTGGAAATGTTGTCTTGCACCGAAGTGAATATTATCGGCTGCGTGGCGGTGCCTTCGGCAAAGAGTTTGCCGCCGCGTGCCACAACAAGCGCGGAAGCACTTGTTCCAACACCGTCGCGCGCCTTAACAACCGTGCCCGCCTCAACATGAAGCTGCGCGCCTTCTTCTACAATGACCAGCCCATCCAGCTCATACACGTTGTCTGCAGTCCAATGTAGCGTGTCATCCACGCCGATGGAGCTGTCATTGATGACAACGATCGGGCGTGACTCCACATCTTCATCGGGGCGATCCAGGTAGCCGAGGTGGTCTAGCGCGGACCATCCGTCCATCCAGTTGGCGCGGCCAAATGCTCCCACAAAGTCGGCGTGCGTGAAAAACATGTCGCCGTCCGGGTATCTGGCCCGCTTCATGGTGTACGCTACGCCCCCAGGCCGGGGCCGTGGGTCGAGCATACCCTCAGGCGTGACGCTGCGCTCTATGTGTCTAAGGGCAGGGTCCTCGATGAGGTTGTCGTTTAGCGCCAGATAATCAAATATGTCGTCCCGAAAGTCGGTGTCCATGCCCGCATTGATCCAAGTCCTAGGGTCGGACCCCTGACCGAAGGCCCAGAAGAGGTTGTGCGTCAGACCAAGGTCACCAGCCTCAAATCGCTTGCGGCTGTCTTCCGTCTTGCTTCCGGTGTTATCTACATCTTCGATCCTGATGGCGTACCCGCCTTCGCTAGACTGGAAATCCGTGAAGATGGAGTTGTGGTAAAAGCCGCCGGTGTTGTCGCGGAAGATGAGCATCTGTGCCTGGTCGGATTCCGGCTGATTGCCTACGCCCGCCCCCACATACGTGACGTTATAGATGGTGGGGATAGCATATGGCTCGAAGTGCTCGTCGCCTCCAGCGCCATCCATCTCCGCCGCCGCACCGGCCTTGTCGGTACCCTGGAGCACAAACCAGAATTGCCCGCGACCTCGCCAACCCTGGTCCCAGTCTACCGCATCATCGGAGTTGAAAGCGCTGACGAAATATTTCAGATCCACGGTTCCGCCAAAAAACTCCACGCCATCATCGCCCGAGGCAAAGGCTTCGATATACTCCAGTGTTGTGCCCCTGCCGACGCCGCCAAGCGTCAGGCCTTGAATCTCGTTGCCGTCCGACTCACCGATGTTGATGCCAGTATGGCGGATGGAAACGTAGCGCATGACGCCGGAATTATCGCCGTCATCGCTGCCGCCATATTCTGCGCGCGTGTCCCCGTCGGGAAGGATCTCGTTGATGCCCTCGATCTCCTTGTAGTCGCCGGTGGCATCCCCGGGATTGTTGGTACCCGCGTGCCCAAGGATGACAATGCCTCCCCACAGACCGCGATCTTCATACGTGAGAAGATCAGGGGAAGAGATGAGATCCAGAACCGAAGTGAAGATGATCGGGCGAGCGGCAGTACCGTCAGCGACTATTTTGCCGCCGCGGGTGATCACCAAAGCGGACGCGTTAGTTCCGGTTCCGGTCTCCGCTTTAACCACCGTGCCCGCGTCAATATACAGCTCGGCCCCGTCTTCAATAATGACCACACCGTCAAGGACGTAGACGTTGGCCGCGGTCCATCGGACGACATCGCCAGCGTTGATGCTGGCATCGGTGACGATAATCTGCGGCCTGGATTCCACATCGCCCTGAGCATCGGCCCTAGCCGGTAGCAAGGTGGTCAGTATGGCAGCCAGAAGGAGTGAAGCACCACGACGCTGTCGCAGCGCGTAAAGAAACATGCTGTGCATTGCAGTTACATAACGATTTGTTAACGATGGCTGAAAACAGCGAAAGGCAGCTGCGCTGCCTTTCGTGAGGTTCGGGAAGGTGTATGTTGGTTGCTTCATCGGGCGGCCTCAGTCAATATGGTAGCTCACACCCACGGAAAGCGTGCGTCCCCGCGAATAGGAGATATAGTCGTATTCGCGGCCTTTGAAAGTCTGGATCTGGCGGAAGTCCGCACCCAGTAGGTTCTTTGCCGTGACTTTGAGGCGCAGATTCCTGGGCAGGTCTCGGGTGAAGGTGGCACTCAAGTCGCCACGCGCCTTTTCAAAGACATCCGGCGTAGCCCCTTCCGTCACGGCAAGAAGCCGGTCCCCGAAGATCGTATAATACACGCTTACCGTAGTGCTACCATCATAGCTCGCGTAGCCTGCATGGAGGTTCAGCAGAAAGGGCGACTGACCTTCGAGGGAGCGCGTATCCGATGCCGATGGGTCCGAGGCCCGGATAATGGTCATCTCCTCCTGGGGGATATCCACTAGCGAACGGACCAACGACAGGTTACCGCCAATCGTTATGTCCCTGAGGATCGGAGTTACACGAAACCAGTGATCCAGCCGTCCGCGCACTTCTACTTCGGCACCATATAAGTGTGCATGATCCACGTTCTGGAAGAAGACAAATCGTCCTTCTCCAACGTTGCGAAGGACACGCTCGATAGGTTGATCAAACGTCTTGTAAAACGCGCTGGCCGCGATGATTTCGCCAGGCCTCACAAACCACTCCCACCGGAGATCATAGTTCGTGATGAGCGTCCGGTTCAGGCGTGGATTGCCTTCCTGGATGTCTCCTCCAATGAAGTTGAAGCTCTGAAAAGGTGCCAACTCCCTGTAGGTGGGTCGCGCCAGTGTGCGGGTGGCCGCCGCACGAATGTTCATGTTGTTGGTCAGCGACACCACCAAGTTGGCCGAGGGAAGTAGGTCAACCTGCTCAAGGGAACCACGCCTCTGGTCTTCGCTCAGCCCCTGGTCTAAGCTCTCAATTATGATGTCGGTGGATTCTCTGCGCACGCCGGTGATAAGCCTTAACCGAGACGTCAGCGGCAGCGTCACCATCGCATAGGTGGCTTGAATGTCGCGTGTAGCATCGTAGTTGGCTCGGTCGGGTGAATTCTCTGCGATATACAGGCCCGCATTGTAGGCGGTGATGTCACCTACGTGCACCGTGTCAAGCACGCCGAAATTGTCGGGATCGAAGTACCCGTCGACATCACCATCGTAGTCCCGAAAGTCGGATTCGCGTCCTTCGTGGTACTCAAAGCGGCGCTGCCTGAAGGTGCGCTTTGACCCATTTAGTGCCCCGCCGAGCTTGAATTTTGCGCCGAGCCCGTTCCAGAAGCGAAACGGGATGGAGATGTCGAGCATCGCGCCGGTCGCGTCTTCCTTCAGGTCGCGGAAGTACCGCTGTGGCGGTGGCGCGTTGCCGCCTCCAAGGCTGTAGGTGGTATCTAGCGAGCCGCCGGTGGTCTGGATGTTCTGCACCGACGAAAAGAAGCGGAGGTCCGGTTCGGCTTGCGTGTTGCGGCCCGAAGACAGTTTCCATTCCACCTGGATCGGCCGCAAGAAATGCTCGCCCCTAAGCTGCAGATTGCGCAAGGAGCGCTGTTCATAATCTAGAGACCGTGTGACAAAGGTGGCGCTGCTGTTCTGATCCCTGAAGCCTCCCAGGTAAGTGGCCTCGCTCTTGCCGCTCTGAGTACGCAGCACCGTAAACGTTACCTGGTGGTTCTGGCTGAGCTGGTAGGCGACAGCGCCCAAAGTCCCCCAGTCCACCTGATCGGTGCCTCGCCGGTTGGCGAATGAGCCGGCTTCTAAAGAGTCTGCACGTGATATATGCTCAAGGTCCGGGTTAGCACCGAAATATGTGTTGGATGTAAGGTTGTCCACCCCGGCCACGCTGCCCCCGGTGAGCTGCCATTGGCTGAATACGCCATCCTCGTAGTATTGGTACCTGCGACCGTAGGTCAGACTGCCTGTAATGCCCAAGGGTAGCCCAAACAGCTGGCTACGTGTCCCAATAGCACTGGTGAAGCGGTAGTTCACCGGTGCGGACCCTTCCAAGGGGGCCATCACGTTGTTGAATGCCTTGGCAAAGAGGTTCAGCGAATCCGCCCGCGCTGCGCGGTCTTCGTTGGTGACGCCACGTCGCAGGTCGCGAAGGTCTCCCTCAGTGGGAAGGTCATCATCGGGGTCCTTGGTTCGTAGCACGTCTGGGAGGCCGCGTGTGCCATCATCACGTCCTAGCCAGTCCGTTGAGCCGCCGGGATACAATAGGAATCGGTCAATGCCACTGGCAAGGTCGTCATACGTGATCGAACCGGACAGCTGCAGCGTAAAGCGCTCGGGAATGGCCTTTGTGGTCACATCGACCAGCCCACCGCTGAAGTTCCCTGGCTTATCAGGTGTAAAGGTCTTCAGTGTGACGATATTGTCCAGCAGCGCTGCCGGAAAGAGGTCCAGCTGCACGGCCTTCCTGTCCGGGTCCGCACTCGGCAGTGCAGATCCGTTAAGGGTCGTACTGGCGTAACGGTCTCCTAGTCCGCGGATGTATACGTAGCGTCCGCCTACGACCGAAGCGCCTGTCACCTTGGTCATGGCTGCTGCCGCGTCACCAGATCCAGACCGGCTGATGGCCTCGGCGCTTATAGCATCGCTGACCGCATCAGCCCTGGCGCGGGCTCGCAGCATGCTGGCTTCGTTGTTGAGCAGCAGAGCAGCTTCCACCACAACCTCGCCCACCTCGATGGCTTCAGGATAGAGGGTGATGTCAAGGCTGGTAGTCTGACCTGTGTTGACGGCCACATTTTCTATCACCAACGGATGATAGCCGATGTAGGAGGCCTCCAGGCGGTATGTGCCGGGTGCGGTAGGAAGGGAATAACGTCCATGCAGATCGCTGGCGGTGCCTGTCAGGGTGCCATCGATGCGCACGGCTGCGCCGATGAGCGTTTCGCCGGTTGTACCATCTACCAGGACGCCAGCGATGGTGCCCGGGTTTTCAGCCGATATCTCCTGGGTTTGTGCGGACGCCTGAAGCGGCGCTGAAAATGCGAGGATGCAGAGCAGCAGCAACTGCAATGGCTGGTGCAGCCTGTCGTTCATCATCATTCGTGCCTTACCGGGTAAGTTGCCATTCGCCCTGTTGTATGCCCCGTCTAGCACGCTGGGTCGCGCGCTACTGTTAAAAGATGTTTGTCATTTTGCGCCAGATAACGCCATTGTTAAGTAAGGCGGGTTAACAATCAGCGCCCGGCAGGGCAGATTGCGCCTGATCATTGCTGCGATGTAGGGTGTAAGCAGCGTGCGTCGGCTTCCCGTAAGGACGCAGCCGGACCCGGCGTGCGCGAAATACGTTAATATGAGCTGACCGACACCGCGATCTGTCAGTCCTGCTACGCGTCTAAGGGATATGAGCAACCAAGGCATTCAGGATTCCTCCTCGTGCTACGACGACGGCGCTGCGGCGCCCGTGGATATGGACGATACCGGGCTTTACCTGAACCGGGAGCTTAGCCTGTTGGATTTTCAATACCGTGTGCTAGAGGAGGCGCAGGACGAGAGCAATCCGCTTTTGGACCGCCTAAAGTTCCTGTCGATCGTTAGCTCGAACCTGGACGAATTCTGTATGGTTCGTGTCGGCGGACTGAAGAAGCAGGTAGCCGGTGGTGTGACGGACCCGTCGCCTGATGGCCGATCGCCCGCCGAGCAGCTTGATGCCGTGCGTGACGGTGTGCATAAGCTCATGGAGGAAGCTCACGCCTATCTGGTCAGCACACTCATCCCCGATCTGGCACGCGCTGGCATCCAAATTGCCAACTTTGAGGATTTATCCGAGGAGAATCGGGAACAGGTCGCAAAGATCTTCCAGCGCTCCATCTTTCCGGTGCTGACGCCGCTGGCATTTGATTCGGCACATCCGTTCCCGCACATCTCCAACCTCAGCCTGAACCTGGCAATCCTGATCGAGGATGATCAAGGTGACCAGCGGTTTGCCCGGCTGAAGGTCCCTGGCACCATCGACAGGATGCTGCGGGTACCAGGTCCGTCTGGCAAGGCGAGTTCGGGTGTGCAGCGTCACGCCAGCGAGACGTATGTGTGGATCGAGCAGGTGATCGCGGCCAACCTGAAGGCGTTGTTTCCGGGGATGCGCATCGTGGAAGCGCACCCGTTTCGCGTCACGCGCAGCGCGGAGATGGCTATCCAGGTGCTGGAGGCGGACGACTTGTTAGCTACGATGGAGGAGGGCGTCCGCCAGCGGCGGCTGGGATCGGTGTTGCGCCTGACGGTCAACAGCAACATGCCAGCGCATATCCGGCACATCCTTCTGGAGAACCTTCAGGTAGAGGAAGACGACTGCTACGTCGTAGACGGGCACCTGGGACTCCGCAGCTTGATGGAGCTGTACACCGCCTCGGGCCGGTTTGACCTCAAAGAAGCGCCATTTCTGCCATTTACGGCGCAGCGGCTCAAGTCGGCCACTCGGGAAGGAGACCTGTTGGCCGCGATCCGGACCCGTAACGATCTTGTCCATCACCCATACGACTCCTTCAGCCCGGTGGTGGATCTGCTCACCATGGCTGCAGATGACCCGTCGGTGTTGGCTATCAAGATTACGCTATACCGGGTGGGATCCAACTCGCCGGTGGTGCGCGCCCTGCTTAAGGCCCGCGAAAATGGTAAGCAGGTGGCGGTCATCCTGGAGCTTAAGGCGCGCTTTGATGAGCGCAGCAACATCGGATGGGCTCGCCTTTTGGAACGCCGCGGAGTACACGTCATCTATGGGCTTATCGGCCTTAAAACGCATTCGAAGGTGGCGCTGATCATTCGGAAGGAGGGTACCCGCATCCGTAGGTACCTGCACCTGTCTACGGGAAACTATAACGCGGTTACCGCCCACCTTTACGAAGATCTCGGCTACTTCACCACGGACGAGGATCTGGGTGCGGATGCGAGCGACCTGTTCAACTTCCTTACTGGTTATTCGGACAAACGAGATTACCGGAAGATGCTGATCGCCCCCATCAACCTGCGTGCACGGTTGGACACCCTGATCGGCCGGGAAATCGAACACCAGCACCAGGGCAAAGGCGGGCACATGATTCTCAAAACCAATGCCCTAGTTGATAAGCCGATCATCAAGCGGCTCTATGAGGCTTCCAGGGCAGGGGTGCGCATTGACCTGATTGTCCGGGGCATCTGCTGCCTTCGGCCTGGAGTCCCGGGAATCAGTGACAACATCACGGTGACCAGCATCGTCGGCCGCTTTCTCGAACACAGCCGTGTTTACTGGTTCAAAAATGGCGGCCGTGACAGGGTGTATCTGGGCAGCGCGGACCTGATGCCGCGCAATCTGAACCGCCGTGTCGAGATACTTTTCCCGATTCAGGAGGAGCGCTTTATCCGGTACATCCGGGACTCGATGCTCAGCACCTACCTGCGCGACAATGCTAAGGCGCGCCGGATGCAGTCGGATGGTACATACCGGCGCATGAGGTCGGAGGCGGATGAGGCGCGGATCAATGTTCAGGACCGTCTGCTGCGCCTACGCGCCGCGTGGGCGGATGAGAATTCCAAGCACTTCCTGGAGCACGCGTAGGAATTCTCCAGGTGACGCCGAGGTAGCACCACGCGGGCGTGCCAACGAGCTGCGGCGTCTACGGATAGAGCCGACGGGTCTGCCAGGCGTCTCCGTGTTTTTCAAAGACGAGCCGGTCATGAAGGCGATTTGGCCGTCCCTGCCAGAATTCTATTCGGGCAGGTATCACGCGCCAGCCTCCCCAATAGGGCGGCAGTGGGGTCTCCTGGTTGGCGAACCGCTTCGTGTACTCGTCGATGCGGGCTTGGAGCATGTTACGTGAAGGGAGTAACGCGCTCTGGTGGCTAGCCCAGGCCCCGATCTGGCTGCCCAGGGGACGGGTCTGGAAGTACGCCGCCGCTTCTTCCTGAGGCACCCGCTCTACATGTCCTTCGATCCGGACCTGTCGCTCCAGGGGTTTCCAGTGCAAGGTCAGCGCGGCATGCGGGTTGCGCCGCAGCTCTTGGGACTTGCGGCTATCTAGGTTGGTAAAGAAAACAAAGCCGTGTGCATCAAACTGTTTCAAGAGGACCATGCGTGCGGATGGGCGCCCCGACGGGGTGCAGGTAGCAAGCGTCATCGCTTCCGGCATGCGCACGGCTGCTTCTTCCGCTTGGCGGTACCACTGCGCAAAAAGGGACATCGGTTCGGTGAACCGGGCATCCTCAGGAAAAGCGGCTGCCAGTGCATCGGCTACCGCCGGGCGACGGCGGTCGTTTCTGATGCGGATTACCGGTTCTGAATCCATAAGCGCTGCACCGGGAATCCATTCTGGCCACGCTGTTGAACCGGAGCTTTAACAGCCGGTTCGGTGTGCCTCTGCTGATGCTCCTGACAGGGCAGGAGGTGATTCAGCCCAGACCGAGTGCGTGGGCCATGCCAGCCGGTATTGACCACGGTATATCGTGTGCTGCTGCGTAGCACGGTGGGCACCTAGTACACCTCCGGTACGAAGCGTTGCGCGTCATAGGGTGTGCGCACATAGCCCGTGTCTTTCTGGAGGGGCGGCAAGGCGATGTCCGGCGGTACTATGTCGGAAACGGGGATCTTACTGAGCAGATGGTGGATGCAATTCAGGCGTGCCCGGCGCTTATTGTTGGCATCGACCACAAACCAGGGCGACTCCTCCGTATCGGTCTGCAGCATCATCTGATCCTTGGCCTGGGAGTAGTCTTCCCACTTGGCCCGTGCTTTCAGGTCCATGGGGCTGATCTTCCACCTACGCGTCGGATCATCGATGCGCTTTTGTAGCCTTCGTGCCTGCTCTGGCGCGCTGACTGAAAACCAGTACTTTATCAGGTGGATGCCTGAACCCTGGATAAGGTGCTCAAATATCGGGCAGGTGCGCAGGAATTCCCGGTATTCCTCTTCGGTGCAAAATCCCATGACATGCTCGACGCCTGCGCGGTTGTACCAGCTCCGGTCGAAGAGCACCATCTCTCCGCCCGCGGGTAGGTGCTGTGCATACCGCTGGAAATACCACTGGGCTTGTTCGCGCCGGCTGGGCTTGTCGAGCGCGACCACACGGCATACGCGTGGGTTAAGGGGTTGTGTGATACGTTTGATGGTGCCGCCTTTGCCAGCAGCATCCCGTCCCTCAAACAGTATGCACACCTTCAGCTTACGCACGCGGATGGTGCGCTGCAGCGCCGCTAAGCGCACCTGCAGCTTCGCTAGTTCCGCCTCGTACAGCTTTCTTTTGATGCGCTTGTGCGTGCGGCCTCGAGGGGCGTGGAGTTCAGTCATGATGGGTGCGTGGTCTGACTGTGAAGGGCCGTTCAGCGAACAGCAGCAGGGCAGTCGGCCATTTGGGCCGCAAAGTGCTTACTAGGGCGTACCAATCGTGGTACAGATCTCTGCATCGCTCGCGTCCATCTGTGGCTGCATCTTGCGTCTTTGTGCCAGCCATTGGCGCAACGCCGCTACAACACCAAGCGACACTGTGAATAGGTAGCATCTGGCAAATTGAAAGTCGGACTTGGAGGATGCGCCACATGCACGACGCCAACTGTTTGCGTTACCAACAAGGTACGCATCTTTGATCAGGCCTTTGACTGTACGGGTATGACCGCGCTGGGCGAGCTGCATTGCTCGGTGAAGAATGGTCGCCCCACCTAAGCACCTGGCGTGCGGCGAAGGCCGAAGGCCGTCCAGCAGCACGGACACGGTGGCTAAGGCCTCAATAAGACCTTGCAGCAATGTAGGGCCCATCAAAGCGGTCTTGAAACGACACGCTGGAGCGCTGGCTGGACCATAGCCGCCGCAGGGTAGAGTCTCACCAATAGCACTCATTCCATCGATCGGGGAATTCAGAGAATAGGTGCCGTGGGGGCAGCATTGCCTGTCCATCCAGCAATTGCCTGAGGGTATCCCGTGACCGGGCTGCCTTGGTGTCTTGCACGATCCACGCCTTACTCGATTCGCTGCCCGATGCCAGGCGCGCGATCCCAGCGCGGCCCTCCTCATATTCAAGCACGAGCGCCAGCCCAACCGCGTGCGTCACTACAAGGATCGCCCTGGCGACTGCCAATCGTGACGCAGCGAATGCGCCCAGAGCGCCACGTACAATGTGGCGACAGCAGTCAGCTCATGATCGTCCTCGGCCGTGAATGAATCCATGCCCCGGACCGATAGGTATCTTACCAATATGTTTACGGATGGCATGCCCTTCCTTGATAAGGCTCTAGGAAGGTTGCACACTCCACGGAGCCTTTCTGGCAGCGCCGCGTACACGATCCGCCATAAGCGCTGGCGGTTTATTCGTCGCTTCGCAAGGAATCGGCCCCAAGTGAGGTGCCCGGCGTTCGGGACGATGGGCGTCGGCTCAAGCCGCGGCAACGACGCGAGGCGGTGCAAAGCTTGGTCGCCGTGCGGAAGCATCTTTGCAGTGCCGCCATCTTGGATGGTACTATAGGCCCCAACCCATGGTGATGTGCACCTCCGTGTGGACCGCCCGCTTGATTGGAGAGTGCCATGGACTCACCGCTTGTTCCAGTCGCGACGATGCAGCACGATAATAACAGCGAGGATCGCTCCTTCGGGTTCGAGACAAGAATGCTTCATGCGGGGCATATCCCTGATGCGACCACAGGAAGCCGGGCGGTACCCATCTATCAGACGACATCGTATGTGTTTGAGAGCGCCGACAATGCGGCGCAACTCTTCGATCTCAAACAGTATGGCAACATCTATACGCGCATCAATAATCCCACCACGGCGGTTTTTGAGGAGCGTATGGCTTCGCTGGAAGGAGGCGCTGGAGCTGTAGCCACCGCAAGCGGGATGGCGGCACAACTGACCGCCATGATGACCCTTCTGGAACCGGGCGACGAAGTCGTGGCTTCACAGCACCTCTACGGCGGTACGCGGACCCAGTTTGTTCACACTTTTCGGAAGCTCGGGATCAAAGCCCACTTTGTGGATCCAGATGATTTCGATGCCTGGGAAGCGGCCATCACGCCGTCTACGCGCGTGCTCTACGGCGAAATTATCGGCAACCCGCAAGGCAGTGTGCTTGATGTGGGCCGGCTGGCTGTGCTGGCCAAGGCCCACTACTTGCCGCTTGTGGTTGACAACACCTTTGCGACGCCTTACCTGTGCTGTCCGCTGTCCTTCGGCGCAAACGTGGTGCTCCATTCGGCTACGAAGTTTCTGGGTGGGCATGGCAACTCCATCGGCGGTGTGATTGTCGAGTCGGGAGAATTTGACTACAGCCATTACCGCGCGATAGCTGCGCCTTCCGCCTCATACCACAACCTGCGATTCTACGATACCTTCGGCCACCACGCTTTCCTTATGAAGGCGCGCATGGAGACGCTGCGCGACACCGGGGCATGCCTGTCCCCATTTAATGCCTTCCTACTTGTTCAAGGCCTGGAAACACTCGCGCTAAGGATGCAGCGGCACGTAGATAATGCCATGGCGGTGGCTTCCTTTCTGCAGAATCACCCAAAGGTGGACTGGGTTGCTTATCCGGGGCTGGCGGGCAGTCCCTACCATGCGCTTGCCAGAGAGTATTTGCCCAAAGGAGCGGGAAGCGTATTTTCTTTCGGGCTGTTTGCCCCGCAAGGTAAGGCACGCGCGCTGGGTAAAGCGTTTATTGAGGCACTCAGCCTGTTTTCGCACCTTGCTAATGTGGGCGATGCGCGTAGCCTGGTAATTCATCCTGCGTCTACGACGCACCAGCAGCTCTCCGATGAGGAGCTCAATGAGAGCGGCGTCGGGCCCGGGATGGTGCGCCTTTCCGTGGGGCTGGAAACTCTTGATGACCTGCTATGGGATCTGGATCAGGCTTTGCATGTGATCTGACGCTCAATTCGGTGCTGACGCCGCGCCAGAAGGCGCAGTACCAGGATCAGCGCCGGATCCGCAGCGTGCTGGCAAGTGCGCGTACGGTCGCTATCGTCGGGCTATCTACACATCGCCAAAAGGCCAGCTACTTTGTGGCCACCTACCTTCAGTCACATGGGTACCGGGTAATTCCGGTGCATCCCAAAGCCAGTGAAATCCTTGGCGAGCCTGCCTATCCTGCGCTGCCACAGGTACCAGACTCAGTGGACCTGGTAGCCATCTTCCGTCCCGCACACGAGGCGCCGCGTTATGCCCGTCAGGCCGTCAGCATGGGCGCCAAAGCCTTCTGGATGCAGCTGCGTATCGTGAGCGAGGAGGCGGCGCAGATTGCTGCAGCAGGTGGCCTTGACGTGGTGATGGACCGGTGCGTAAAGATGGAGCACGGCCGCTACGACGGGACGATGCACTTCGCAGGAATGAATACCGGCATACTGAGTGCCCGCCGGGCGCGACGCTGGCGGTCGCGCGGGCTCTAGACGGCCTTGGGAAGCGCGCGCGCCTACTCCAGCTGGCCAGGGATCGAGGCAGACCGGCTTGAATTATGGCAGCGCGCTGCACGCGCTACGGTCAGGCCCAGCGCCATAATGGCTGGATGCGGCCAGTGCTGCACCCAGCCATGCAGAGGGGCGATGCAAACGCTACGGTGATCACCAGGCGTTGCTCCGCGCCATCAGACTTCGGTGTCTCCTGTCTCTGCGCCGTACCTATCCAGTATCCGCTGCTGTATGTTGATGATGAGCTCCGTTCTGCGCAGTTTGCGCTCGAGCCGCTGCTTGCTTCTATTGATGAACCACGTCGTCACCTCGAGCTCGTCCTCGGTCAATTTAGTATCCGCTGAAGGTATCAGGTCGCCGTCCTCATCTTGTTGGCGCCACTTGGCAAGGTGAGCAGAGGTCAACCCCTCCCTGCGCAGCAGTGACCTTTGGGCAGCCCTGGAGGCACAGTCTTCCGCCGCATCTAGGATCTCAAGCTTATAGATGAGCGAATACCGGTCAAGATAGTCATGAGTCGCATCCCTCCGCTGAGGACCCTCCTTGCCCGCATGCCGTCCCCTTTTCTTCATCGCTGCGTGACGTTCTGTCCGTGAATCCCCCGTGCAGTCAAAAGCTAAGTGGTTAAATTGCAATGCCTCGGCGGCAATCCTTCGTGCCGCTGCCGACCCGCGCAGCAGCACCGGGAGCTGGCTTTGTGCGCCCGCAGGCTTAAACAGGTGATGCTACGCGTCATAGATCTCCCACCGCCATCTGTCTGCGCACGCTGCCTGTACCTGGTGCACCGGGACCCCAGCCCCCGATGGCTGGATCCCCCAGCACACAAGTGCCAGCATGCTACTCCCGAAGACCGATCCTGCCCATCAATGTTTGCCTACCTTTACGTCAACGCTAATGTAAACCCCTGTAGCGAGGCGATACCAGCTGCGAGTCATCGAAGTATCCCACAACCTGGGCCAAGCAGTTTGAAACAGGATGAAAGACTGTTACCGCCTTGGTAACATGGTCGCCAGCCGTTTCCCATCGGTGTTCGAAAACCTGGTTCTCACCTACCTCCAATGGGCCTGTGTCATCGAGGCGGGCCAGGCCTGACGGTGCCGGCTCCAAGCTGGAATTCAGCACACAACCGTCATGGGAGGCCACGACGATCTCCTTCACCGGGCTGTGGTCGGCAATACGGCACAGGCATCCGTCAATAGTGGCAGCAGACCAGCCAGCCCAGTCCGCCATAAGCACAAATTCGGCAGCTAACGTGGCGTTGATGGCCATCTGTTTGGCCAAAATCGCCTCAAAGACCGTCTGCACCTCGTGTGTGCGGGTAGTCTTGGCGGCATCCAAGAGATCGTATTCGCCGAATGCAGCCAGCACCGCGGTCATTACGGGCGACGCATACGTGTCAGCAAAAAGCCCCTGTTCTTCAAACGCCAGCGCGTTCCCGACTTGCACGATGCGTTTCCGATCAATGCCATTAACGCCTACGTACTTGAAGATTTCCCAGTCTATCTCGCGGTTCTGCGCTTCCTGGACAACGACCGCGTTGCTATCGGGAGACTCGCTGAGCAGCTGATAAAACTTGGAAGCCTGCGGCTGGGCGCCAGGATCGGGGTTGAAGGCGAACTCGACCAGCGCACCGGAAGCGTCGCGCACAGTGGTCAGGTACGCCTTCCCATCCCCATCGGTGATCCACAGCTCATCCAGCATCGTGGTATCCACCACCCGCTCCAGGATGCGAAGGATCTGCTTTGGACTCCGTCCGTCGGCTTCCGCCGCGGCCACCAGGTGAGCCGCAAGACGCGCCTGCCCGGTCATTTGGTCGTCAAGCAGCCGATCAAGCGATCGGGCGATGTCTCCAAGCGATAGTTTATGCATAACCTCGGCGGGATCCTGAATCATGGACTAGCGGAGCCCATGGCCGGGCCCCAAAAACGCAACCTGCCAACCAAAGCTGGTCGACACGTAAATTAACCGAATCTGTGAACATGGACAATACTATGTGGACGCGAATACCGCGGCGGATCTCCTTCGGGCTCTGCCTCATTTTGAGCACCAGCCTGCCCTCTTCTGCACAACAGAGGGCCCCGAGGATGACTGGGTTCAGCGCGCAAGGGGCTGCGACTCAGCACGCGCTGGAGCAGCAATATGACAGCCTGCTCAATAAAGAACACCTCGCGTCATGGATGCAGCGTATGACCGCCCAGCCCCAGCATGTTGGGTCTCCCCACGGCAAAGCCAACGCGGAATTCATGGTCGATCGTTTTCGCGAGTGGGGCTATGAAGCCTCCCTGGTGGAATACCATGTGCTGGTGCCAATGCCCGAACAGCGCGAGCTGCACATGCTAGAGCCGACCCCATTCACGGCGCACCTGGAGGAGCCCGCACTTGAGTCAGACGCTACCTCGTCGGTGCGAGAAGGCCGCCTGCCGCCCTACAACGCCTACTCCGCTGATGGCGACGTAACAGCAGAGCTGGTGTATGTCAATCAGGGACTGCCGCATGACTATGAGGTGCTTCAGCAGCATGGCATCGATGTGCAGGGCAAGATCGTCATTGCTCGCTATGGTGGTTCTTGGCGGGGCCTGAAGCCAAAATTGGCGGCGGAGCACGGCGCCGTAGGGTGCATCCTGTATTCGGATCCGCGCGACGATGGCTACTTCCAGGGAGACGTGTACCCGGAAGGTCCTTACAGGATGGGTTACGGTACGCAGCGAGGCTCCGTCCTCGACATGCCACAGCACCCCGGCGATCCACTAACGCCCGGGTATGGCGCTACGCCAGACGCCGAGCGGCTGCCGCTAGCAGAAGCCAAAGGGATTATGCCTATCCCCGTCCTGCCTATCGGCTATGCCGACGCGGCGCCGCTTCTAGAAGCGCTGCAGGGACCCGTGGCTCCTCCCGCTTGGCGTGGTGCGTTGCCATTGACCTACCATATCGGTCCCGGACCTGCCCGCGTCCGCCTCCATGTCCGTTTTTCTTGGGACCTCGTGCCAGCATATAACGTGATTGCGGTGATGAAAGGCGCCGAGCTTCCAGATGAGTGGGTGATTCGTGGCAATCACCGTGACGGATGGGTGTTTGGGGCGGCCGACCCTATAAGCGGGATGGTAGCGGTGATGGAGGAAGCCCGGGCCGTGGGTGTCTTGGCCGCCAAAGGCTTGCGCCCCCGACGGACCATCGTCTATGCTGGCTGGGATGCTGAGGAGCCTGGGCTGCTCGGGTCCACCGAATGGGTTGAGCATCATGCCGACGAACTCAGGGGCAAGGCCGTGATATACATCAACTCCGACGGCAACGGGCGCGGCTTCCTGCGCGCGGGAGGCTCACATACGCTCGAACGTCTAGTCAACGAGGTGGCCGCATCCGTGACAGACCCTCAGACGGGTGTCTCTGTGGCAGAACGCTTGCGCGCGCAGCGCATAGTCAGCGGGCGGCGCGAACCGCAGGACACAGGTCTGCTGCGTATTTCGCCGCTCGGCTCTGGCTCCGACTACTCGCCTTTCCTGCAGCACCTGACCATAGCATCCCTCAACATCGGCTTTGGCGGCGAGAATGGCGGAGGATCGTATCACTCGGCGTTCGATTCGTACGACCACTACACGCGGTTTCAGGATCCTGGATTCTTGTATGGCGAAGCGCTGGCCCAGGTGGCTGGCCGCTTGACGCTGCGCATGGCCAACGCTGAGGTGCTTCCGATGGTGGTCGGTGACTGGCTGTTTCATGTCGAAAAGTATGTGCGCGAAGTCGAGGAGTTGGCGTCTGACATGCGCGCTGCTACGGAACGCCACAACAGCCTTCTCGCATCCGGCGCATGGACGCTGGCCAGCGATCCACGCCGCACATTTGTGCCGCCGGATCCGAAAGACGCCGTGCCCCATCTCAACTTTTCGCCCCTGAAGAACAGTCTTTTCGTGCTACAGGAGTCAGCGGTCGCGTTCGACAAGGCGATGAAAGCCGCAGGCACGGACTTGGAACCTGTCGTGAGGGATGGTCTAAATGCCATTCTGCGCGACCTAGAGCGGTCCATGTCGCGAGCAGAGGGGCTGCCAGAGCGCCCATGGTATCGGCACTACATCTATGCGCCGGGCCTTTTGACGGGCTACGGGGTAAAGACTCTGCCCGGCGTGCGCGAAGCTATCGAGGCGCGCCAGTGGATGGCTGCCGAGGAGCAGATCCAGGTAGCCGCCGAGGTGCTGCATCATGTTTCCCGGCAGCTGAGCCAGGCAACGGCCGCGGTTTCGGGACAATGAACCGGAAACTGCGTCGACAAGCGACCCGTGTGCAGGAAGCGCTTCAGCGGTTGGGCCAGAAGCTCACAGTAGTTGAGCTGGCCGCATCCACCCGAACGGCGCAGGATGCCGCAGACGCTATCGGCTGTCCGCGCGGGATGATTGTGAAGTCGCTGGTGTTTAAGACCAGAAAGACCGCGCGGCCGGTACTGGTGCTGGCCAGCGGTGACTCGCGCGTGGATGTGCGTAGGCTCCGCACCTTGGTCGGAGAGAAGATCGGACGCGCGAACGCCGCCTTCGTACGCGAGCATACCGGATTTGCGATAGGTGGCGTGGCGCCTGTAGGTCATTCCGCGCCGCTGAAGACCTTTGTGGATCGGAAGCTGCTGCAGTTTACCACGGTGTGGGCAGCGGCAGGAACGCCGTACGCGGTGTTTTCTTGTTCACCAGAGTTTCTGGCAACGCTTGGCACCGTGACGGACGTCAGGGAGGATTCATCGACATCAGGAGGCTGACGCCGCGCAGCACGAGGTGCGGGTCCGCGTGAACCGTGCCTTCCAGATGCTGGCAGATCATCGGTAGCCATCCGCCGGTGACAGCTACCGCGACGGGTTGATCCAATGAACGGGCAAGGCGGCGCACATGACCGCAGACGCGATCGATCAGGCCGTACAGGATCCCAGCCTGCAACGCCTCTTCAGTAGAGCTCCCGACGGGCTCGGGTGGCTGGCTGAGGTGAACAGGAGGCAGGGCGGCCGTTCCACGTACCAGCATCCGACTCTCAAGACTTGGTCCGGCCCCAATGATTCCTCCCTGGAATGCGCCCTGCGTGATCACATCGATGGTCAGTGCGGTGCCGGCATCAACCACGATGACACTCTGGTGTGGTCCCAGGTGGTGCCACGCCGCGGCAGCAGCGGCAAGACGGTCCGCTCCTAACGTTTGTGGGGTCCGATACGTGACAGAAAAAGGCAGCACCACGCGGTGATGCACATCGAAGATCGGCGCGTCTGTCAGACGGTCGAGCAGGGCTCGGACCTCCTCCTGGCGCTCTGGCGCGACACTCGATATGCCTGTCCTGCGCGGACCGCAGGCTGTCAGGTCCGCTTCTAGCGCCGCTTGCCATGGCTCTGACCATCGCATCGCGCGAGTGCTTACCAACGTTTTCCGATTGAAAGAGGCAGTCTTGAGCCTGCTGTTACCAATGTCTATTGCAAAAGTCACCTCAAGCGCACGGGGGCGGCAACGTGACGTCACCGGCATGGATGATACGCTCACCGTCCTCTGTCTGCAGTCGCAGCGCACCTTCGGCGGTGATGCCGAGTGCAACACCACTGGCTGGCTGCGAACTCCACACGCGAATCACGCGGCCTATCCCTTCCATCCTGTTGGCGAAGGCATTAGCAATCGCTGTGGGATTGCGATGGAGCTCGTGATAACGCTCTTCCATGTAGGCTAGGATCTGGGCCATAAGGGGGGCCCGTGCTACGGGAGAACCCAAGACCCGACAGAGTGAGGTGGCTGTATCCGTCAGGTCCGGCGGGAAGGACACTTGGTTAACGTTGAGCCCAATGCCTATCACGGCTACTGGGGGCGCACCCTTTAAGAGGGCAGACTCCAGGAGGATGCCGCAGCATTTGCGGCCGTAAAGCAGCACATCATTGGGCCACTTGAAGGAAGCTCGCGGCGCCGCTACGATGGCTTCAATAGCGTCAGCGACCGCTAAGCCTGCAGCCACGGTGATAAGCCCCAGGCTGGAGTGGGCGGGTTCGGGGCGCAGCACAACAGAAAACAGCAGGTTCTTGCCAGCCTCAGCCAGCCAGCGCCTTCCCATGCGCCCGCGTCCCGCATACTGCTCTTGCGCCATCACCACGCTCCCTTCTGGCGCTCCTTCGCGGGCCCACTGCATAGCCACGCTGCTGGTGGAGTCGACGCATTCAAACGACAGCAGCTCGCGCGCAAATACTCGCGTCTTAAGGTGCTGTCGCACCCCATTCGCCAAGTCGGATGCGGAAAGCCTGCTCATCCTTCTATAACCCCTGGCGTCACGGCGCTGCGACACCGTAGCCGAAGAACGACTCGCGACGCGTGATCCAGCGACTAGACCGCAGGATGAACATCAGCCGTGTAGACATATAAATATGGTAGGGGACCCACTCATCCAGCCCTGACGGGCGCAGCCGCAGCACGTAGCTGGAGTGCTCTGAGAAAAACAGCGTCTGGCGGGTCCGCTCCATGTCGATGGCTGTGACCATGCCCTGGGCCAAATAGTAGCGGGCACGCCGGATGGGCTGCCGGGCTTCGGGCCGCGCCTCAATATCAACCACCGTCATGGGGCGCCTCCAGATCACCGTGTCGGGAACGACGCGATAAATGAAATCCTCGGCAAAGCGAGTGCTCCGATAGGCAGGCTCGCTCTCGATGATCTGTCTTGCTAGGTGGGCTACCTCCAGTGTGTTCGAGACGCTGCGGCCAAATCCTGAGGGAAAGGACCCTAAGGTGGTCTCAGACTCCACGATGGCATCACCGGACGTATCTTGTCGTACAAGGCGTGTGACCGTGTTTGCAGGACGGACACCTGTTTGCTCAGAGATGCGAGAGGTACGCGAATGGGGCTTGGCTGCCGCGTCAGCAAATACATGGATAAGCGTCGAATCGTCCGCGTTTGCCAAGAGCGCGAGAGCCTGCGTGGCCGCATGTGCTTCTTCGGGCCCAGGAGGCGCCGGAGCTGAGGTGCAGGCGGCCACCAGCATCAATAGTAGCGCAACAATGCCGATGTACGCGAAAGAGCTGAATGCAGCGGTGCGGGCAGCCCAAGCAGCGACCCGCCTGATCCGCGCTAGCGCCGGGCAGTTGGTAAGCGACCAGGTAAGCAGAAAAGGATTCAAGGATCTCGTTACAAGCACCGACGTAGCCGCGCAGGATATCATCATACGCATCCTTAACGAAGCGTGTCCCGACTATGGGATTGTAGCAGAAGAGCAAGGAGGCGAGGCACGGTTTGGTGAGCCGCGCTGGATCATCGATCCTATAGACGGTACGGTAAACTTTGCGCACGGATTGCCGCCATTTGCGGTCAGCATTGCCCTGGAGAATGAGGGTGCAACACAAGTTGGCGTCGTTCTAGAGGCCGCCAGAGGCGAGCTCTTTACCGCTATCAGGGGGCAGGGCACCTTCCGCAATGGTGCGCCAGTCACCGTCAGCAGCCGCCCCAGGCTCAAGAGTTCCGTTGTAGCCACAGGGTTTCCATTCAAGAGCTTTGGCACGCTGTCGGAGCAGATGGAGGTGCTGCAACGGTTCCTTATTGAGACGCGCGGGGTGCGGCGCTTCGGGGCTGCCAGCCTGGATCTGGCTTACGTCGCTTGCGGCCTCTTTGACGGCTTTTACGAAAGCGACCTCAAGGTCTGGGACATCGCTGCCGGATCGTTGCTTATCACCGAAGCGGGCGGGCGCGTGTCGGATTTTGGTGGCGAGACCGGACATGTGGACGGTACCAGTATCGTAGCAACCAACGGGTGGGTGCACGAAGAAATGCTGCTTCTGGTCACGCCTCTGCGAGGGGTGCGGTGATTCGAACGTTTTGGCGGCCTCTGGCGTTTACCGGTGCGGGATTTGTCTGGCCTTGCGGTCAACCTTCGGAATGATGCGATGAGCAGGAATGGGTACGGCCTGTTGGCCAGAAAAAGGGGGATCATCTTCGGTGCTCTTAATGACCGAAGCATCGCATGGGCCATCGCGGAAGCCGCTCATCGCGAAGGGGCGCGCTTCGCGCTTTCCAATGCTCCGGTGGCACGACGTCTGGGTGCGCTTTCGCGGCTGGCCGAAGAGACCGGAAGCCCCTTGATTTGGGCGGATGCGACCAAAGATGACGACGTGCGCGGCACGTTTGAAGAATCACTGCGGCTCCTGGGGCCACTGGACTTCATTGTGCATGCCATCGGCATGGGCGTTAACGTGCGGAAACGACGTCCGTATGAGAAGCTCAACTACGAGTGGTACAAGAAGACGCTTGACATCTCCGCGCTGAGCCTGCACCGCATTGTTCGACACGCACTGGAAACGGGAGCACTGGCAGACGGCGCTTCAATAGTGGCGCTATCCTATATCGGAGCGCAGCGGTCTTTCTCCAAGTACCAGGAGATGGGAGATGCGAAAGCCCTCCTAGAAAGCATTGTCCGCACATGGGGTGCACGCTTGGGTGCGCGCGGCATTCGCATCAATGCTGTGTCGCAGAGCCCGACGCGCACCACGGCGGGGACAGGTATCGCGGGATTTGATGCGATGTTCGAGTATGGCAGCCGCCTTTCTCCGCTTGGCAACGCAGACGCGGCCAGCTGCGCCGACTATACGGTGACGCTGCTTAGTGATCTGACACGAATGGTGACAATGCAGACGCTGTACCACGATGGAGGATTCAGCAGTATGGGCATCACCGACGAGATCGTCCGCATGCTGGATTCTACGAAGTCGTGAGTGGTAGACTGGGCAGCATGCTGATGGCGCCAGTTCGTCCGTAACGACCCGTCTGCGACTGATGCGCATAGTAGGCTGGGTAATAGCGGCAACACTGTTAGTGGCAGCGCCAAGTGTCTGGGCTCAGTCAGCGCCTTCGGATCCTGTCGATCTGGGCGATGTGGTGTACTATGTGGTGGATCGACCCGCGACCCTGTACCTGGAGCGTAACTTAACCAAGCCGTATGCCCGCGTAGGGTTCAGGGAGCCAGTTTTCCTGATTTCGAGGAGCGGTGGCTGGAGCCGCGTGCATACGCAGGATGGAGCGTACGGGTATATCAGAAACGAGTCTATCTCGAACGTTTGGATTCGCGTGTCAAAGCTACGCCAGCGGCTCTATCTTTATGAAGGCACCAAGATGGTGGTCGATTTGCCAGCGGACTTCGGGTTCAATGCCTGGGCGGACAAGCTGAAGCGCGGCAGCGAAGAAGAGCGAGATCACTGGCGCACGCCAGAGGGCTTGTTCTATGTCGTGCACAAGAATCCGCGCAGCAAGTATTACAAGGCGCTGCTGCTGAACTACCCAGCCAGAGAGGATGCGGAGCGCGGCTTGAACAGCGGCCTCATCAACCAGGCCGAGTATAGCGCGATAATGCAAGCCGAGTTGGCTTCCCAGGTGCCGCCAATGCATACGCTGTTAGGAGGCATGATTGAGATACATGGCGATGGCACGGGCCTTTCAACGAATTGGACACAGGGATGCGTAGCGATTAAAAACGCACACATGGACCGGATTTGGGCGTTGGTCAGCGAGGGTACGCCCGTGATAATCGAAAAGTAGTTTCCGAATATCGTAATGACATCAACTTCATACCGGAGCACCAACCAGCAGCGTCACACGAGGACTGGGCGCATCGCCAGGTGGCACTTGAACAGCTTCAATGAGGCCATCTTTGAGATGGTGGCCAAGTCAGGTGCTCAGACGGTGTTGGATGCGGGTTGCGGGGAGGGGTTCGTAGCCGCGTACTTGACGTCGCGTGACCCTGCATTGCGACTTACCGGCATCGACCTAAGCGGCGAAGCGGTGAGTTACGCGCAAACGCACTTCGGGCATGCTATCAGTTTTTCCCAAGGAAGCATCCTGGATCTGCCTTTTGATGACGATTCATTTGATGCGGTGGTATGCAGTGAAGTGCTAGAGCATCTAACGGACTGGGAGCGGGCGCTGGGTGAGCTGAAGCGTGTAGCACGCCACCATGTGATCGTGACGGTGCCGCGCGAACCGCACTTCAAGCTACTCAATGATGCCGGTCGTGCGCTTCGCTACTGCGAGGACCCCGGCCACGTAAATTTCTGGTCGTGGCGCGCCTTCAAAGCTGTATTCTCGCCCCATTTTGAGGGTGTCGAGTTTCGCAGGAAGCACTACATCTATCAACTCGTGCTGGGCCGGCTGGGGGGTAGCGGTTTGGGATCCATGTGACATCGCAATGACACACGTCCATTGGGTTGACCATGCGCGGGCTGGCACATGGGCATCACGGCGACTCCCCTCTGGGAATATCTTGGGTAGCACAACGGTAACGACATGAATCAATTCAGCGAATTAACACTGGAGAACTATCGGTGCTTCCACCAACGACAGAAGGTCCCTCTTGCGCCGCTTACATTGCTCGTCGGAGAAAATAGTACTGGCAAGACCTCCTTCCTAGCGATGATTCGGGCACTATGGGATGTCATCTGCCGAGGCACTGAGCCTGACTTTAAGGGGGAGCCCTTCGACTTGGGCAGCTTTGACGAGATCGCTCACTACCGCGGGGCCAGAGGTGGGCGGGCCGAGACCTTCACAGCAGGGATGAGGCTTACTGAAAAGTTTGATGCTGAAGTCACTTTTGGAAGACAAGGAGCGGCGCCGGTTCCGGTGCGTGTTCGTCTGGAGAAGGAGGGCACCTGGATCGAGGCCAGAGTCCGAGACAGTCAGCGTTTTGAGATTCAGCTGGGGAGTTACAGGGGAGAATGGAGGATTGACGCGCAGTATGAAGACTACCCCTGGCTGACAGCATACTCGGCATTATCCATTCTTGATCTTGTCGGAAAACTCCTCTTTAACTGGACACATGAATCTAGTAATCAAGGTAGCCGACCCGATATTGCACCAGTGTCAGGCTCATTGGCGTACAGCCTCGAGGACTGGTATGAGCACTGGTACCTCGTGCAGTCGCGTTATTCCATTCGCTCAGGAGGGTATTGGCCGTTCGCAAGCGCGCCCGTACGCTCCAAACCACGCCGAACTTATGACCCAGGTCGCGCCACACCTGACCCTGAAGGGGACTATGTGCCCCTGTATCTCGCCCACATGTACAGAGAAGGTAAAGAAGCATGGGCCGAACTGAAGGAGAACTTAGAAGCATTTGGGGATGCCTCTGGGCTATTCGACGAGGTCTCGATAAAGGCGTGGGGGGAAGCGACGAGTGGTCCATTCCAGGTGGAGGTCAGAAAGTTCGGTAAGAAGTTGAAGGGCCCCCATCGCAATCTGATTGACATGGGATACGGCGTCAGTCAGGTATTGCCGGTGTTAGTTGAATTGTACCGCCACAATTTCTCCAGAATGTACCTGTTTCAGCAGCCCGAAGTGCACCTCCACCCTAGCGCACAGGCTGCTCTGGGGACGCTGTTTTGTAGATTGGCTGGCGGCAAGCGTCAGCTAGTCATTGAGACACACAGTGATCACCTGCTAGATCGCATCCGCATGGATGTTCGCGACCGCAAGACGGCATTGAATCCCAGTGATGTCTCCATCCTTTTCTTTGATCGACGCGAGCTTGATGTCCAAATCCACGCGATTCGTCTGGACGAGGAGGGAAATGTTCGCGCCCCAGATAACTATCGCAAGTTTTTCATGGAGGAGGTAACGAGGTCTCTCAACCTGTGAGCCATGTGTGCAATTCTTGACGCCAATGCTCGCGATCAAGTGTTTGGCGAGGGTAAGTCAAAGGCAGGTAAGCAGTTCTTGCAGTGGCTAAACTCGCCAAATGGGCGTTTGGTTACAGGCGGCCAACTGACGCAAGAGCTTGCCAAGAGCTCCCAGAAGTATCAACAATGGGCCCAACAGGCCGGGCTTGCCGGTAAGCTAAAAACTGAAAATCAGAGTCAACTCAGTCAACGGACGGTACGACTAAAACACGAGAATTTGTGCAGGTCAAACGACTGGCACATAATTGCCTTAGCACAGTTAAGTGGCGCCCGCCTTCTGTACTCCAGCGATAGAGACTTACATGCGGATTTTAAGAACAAGGCGCTCGTTGATAACCCGCGCGGCAAAATATATCCCACTGGATTAGGTGATGACAAGGCTCGTAAACGACTGCTTGGGACGCGTGACTTGTGTCGAAAGGGTAGCCGTCCATAGACGTACACGCAAAGCTGAAGCCGTACGAGGCGAAATAATCGTAGCCATACACGGACCAACAGCTGCTGGACGCTATATGAGCACACGACGACCACCCTCCAGGGGCAGAGGCACCTATTTCCGTCCAGTAGTGGGTGGAATAGATTGGCCACGGTGGCCGGTCCTAGAGCGCTTGACGCAGTCCCTCACTATCTTCCGCCCACCTACAAGCACACAGACTTGCTCTGTAGGCGTTGCGCTTCGGAGCTAAATGGTGTGTCATAAATCGTGGCACCGAACACGTCCTGCTGCATCTATTCGCGCCAAAAGCAGGGTATCTGGCCAGGGGCGTGCTCCGACCATAATCGGGCCACCATTCTAGAGTGATTTTTTCAGCCATGATGATGGAGAGGTGCAGGGGATCGCGCATCTGGTTTTCTCGGTGAGCCTTGTGCGCGGCTAAAGTCTGGACCTGGGCCAGAGTCGGAACCGCTCTGGCGTGCCTGCTTACGTCACCATGCGGTGCCATAACCGTGCCAGTGGCATAGGCGCCTTGGGGAGGCTGCACACCGCAGCGAAAGACGGACGCACTTCCAGGTGCGTCCCATATCCGCTCAGTACGCGTTGCGATGCACGAACCCCTTCCAGATGGTCAGTACTACAATCTTCAGGTCCAACGCCAGCGACCAGTTCTGGATGTAGTACAAGTCGTACTGAATACGTTTCTTGAGCGAGGTGTTGCCGCGCCAACCATTGACCTGCGCCCAACCCGTGATGCCAGCCTTCATCTTGTGGCGAAGCATGTATCGCGGCACATACCCCTTAAACTGATCAATAAAGACGGGCCGCTCCGGGCGAGGACCCACCACAGACATGTCTCCTTTGAGCACATTGAGAAACTGCGGCAGCTCGTCCAGCGATGTCCGGCGGAGCAGCCGGCCCAATGGCGTGGCCCGATCCTCCCCCTCCTTAGCCCATACCGCACCCGAGCCCTTCTCGATGCCCTCAGGCATCGATCGAAACTTCAGCATCATGAAGCGGTGCCCGTTTAGGCTCATACGCTCCTGCCGGTATAACGCCGGGCCCGGTGAAGTAAACCGAACAGCCGCTGCGATGACCACCAGCAATGGCGATGTCACCAGAAGCACCAAGAGAGAGAACACCACATCAGACACCCGCTTCATGACGCGCCGGAAATCAATGGGCGCCTCATCTATAAGGTGCAGGATCGGCATGCCATCGACCTCGCTGATGCGGCTGTTGATGATGTCATGCTGCAACAAGTCCGGCACTAGGCAGACATGGACCAGCCGCGTTGAAAGCTCCTCCAGAAGCGCCTCGATGCGGCGCGCTGCCGTGAGCGGTAGCGCGATATAGACGTAGTCGATGGGCCTTTCGGCTTGATCAACGAGGCGCACGACATCGGCGGTGGTGCCCAGTACCCCAGGCTCGCCAACCTTGTGGTCATCGACAAAGCCCACCACCGACATCCCCATCCAGGGATAGGCCGCAAAACTCTGCTCCAAACGGCGACCCGTGACACCGGCACCTACGATAAGAACCCGCCGTAGATATCTGCCCTGATGCCGCGCCCGGCGCACAAAGAGGTACAGGAGCATGCGGAGCGCCATCATTAGCACCGGCGTTAGGCAGGCGAAAACGATGATCGTTAAGCGCGACACATAAAAGTCCCGGTACAGGGAGAGAAATGCCATCAGCACGATCAGAGCGATTCCGACCGCCTTGCCTACGCTTAGCACCAGACGCGTCAGGCGCTGGGCACGGTCAGGTACATATAAGCCGCTGGCCCAGAACACGATCGCGGCCACAATAAGTATCCACGGTAAGAAGGCTAGGTAACGCCCTACGGGCAGCCATTCAGGCAACGGCAGCGGCCACGATGCCAGCACCTCGAAACGCAGGTAGTACGCCGCTACCCAGCAGACACCAGTCAGCACCATGTCCGCCGCGAAAAGCAGCTGCTGAAATAGACGACTCTGTTCCTGCAGCATGGCGAGACAGCGGGGTTGAACAGAAGTCAGGCGCTCTCAGGGATGTGCGACAAGCCGGCGGGCGGCCTCAAACAGCGTCTGGCACCCACTGACGCAGTCCTCCCAGCGAGTGAACTCCCGCGATGAGTGGCTGACCCCGTCGCGCGAAGGGACAAAGATCAGCCCGGCTGGGCACCGTGCAGCCATATTCTGGGCATCATGACCCGCCAAAGACAATAGGCTGCACGAGGTGAGCCCGAGACCGTCTGCGGCAGACTTGAAAATGCTCTGGAGAGCAGGGTCCATAGCGCGCGGAGATACCGACTGTACAAACGTGAAGTCGGCCTTGAGATTATGCTGGGCTGCCACTTCGCTTGCGGCCGCGCGCAAGGCGGCTTCTAGCTCCTGCGCACGCGACTCCGTGGCGGCCCGCAGCTCGAGTGCACACGCTGCGGTTTCAGGTACGATGTTGTACGCTCCCGGCGCTAACGTCAGGTGACCCACATTGGCCACACACTTCGGAAACTCCCTCATTACCGTTTGGCGCACCTGAAGCACAAACCCAGCCGCCCCCTGTGCCGCATCGCGGCGACGGTCCATAGGTGTGGTGCCGGCATGGTTGGCGAGGCCTGTGAACGTCACCACATACTTGAAGATGCCCACCATGGCGCTGACGATGCCGATATCCGTCTGCCGGGTCTCCAGGCGAGGCCCCTGCTCAATGTGCAGCTCCAGGAAAGCCCGAAGGGACGTGTCGGTGCGTACAGCGCTCAGAATCCCCTCGCGCGTCAATGCGGCGCGCGTCAATGCACGGTCGAACGCGCCTGGCGGCCCATGCGGGTGGTCCAGATCGTGCGCGCTCAGCTGTCCGGTAAAGGCGCGGCTTCCCATCAGCGAAACCCAGGTGCCTTCCTCATCTGTGAAGTCAATGACTTCCACGTTGACACGAGGCGCAATGCCAGTGTCCCGTAGCGACTGCATCACCTCGAAGGCGGCGGCCACGCCTAAGGCGCCATCAAAGCGTCCGCCGTTAGGTACGGAATCCAAGTGTGAACCCAGAAGAAGCGTCGAAGCCGTGGCGCCTGCCGCTTCCCATTGCGCTGACAGGTTGCCAGCGCCATCTGTGCGCTTGGCAAAGCCTTCCTTAGCTATAAGCTCTGTGAAGGTGGCGCGAGCCTTCAGATGCGCCGAGCTGAGCGCTGGCCGATTCAGACCGCCCTCGCCTGTCTTACCATCGGTGGTTAGCGCCTCAAAAGTGGCCCGCAAGCGGCGATCGTCAATACTCCTAGTGGCGACGCTCATTACTGATATTTAGTGCGACGTCAAAAGCGTTGATAGAGTGAGTTATTGCGCCGCTGGACACGAAGTCCACACCTGTCTTGGAAATGGCCTGGGCCGCAACAATGTCAATGTTGCCTGACGCCTCGGTCACATAACGACCACCGACCTCCTGTACCGCACGCTCCAGATGGGTCGTATCCACCCTTCCATTGTCTTTCAGGGGGGCCATGTTGTCCAGCAGGATTTCGTCAAAGCCTCCGGTGGTCAGCGCTTCCTGCAGCTCCGCATGGTTGCACACCTCTACCTCGATACACATGCCGGGAGCGTTGTGGTCTCGGTATTGCTGGGCCATTTGCAAAGCGGCTCTGACGCTGCCCGCAGCGGCAATATGGTTGTCCTTGATAAGCATCCGGTCATACAACCCTAGCCGGTGGCTCTCTCCGCCACCTAGCATGATGGCCCACTTATCTAGGAGGTTTAGGCCTGGCGCGGTCTTGCGCGTGCCCCTGACCCGCGCGGGGCTTGCCGCAAGTAAAAGCAGATACGTTTCTCTTGCGATGCCGCACATACGCTGCAGAAGGTTGAGCGCCAGACGCTCGGCCTTAAGTACGGACCGTGCATTGCCGGTGATAGTGCCAAGAGCCGTACCCGGACAAAGCTTACCTCCGTCACTGATCTGCCAGTCCACCACCAAGTCAGGGTCAGCCAATGCAAACACGCGCTGTACCACATACAGGCCAGCCGCGATGCCATACTGGCGGGACTCAATAGTCGCCCAGACAACCGCGTCTGATGCGACCGTTGCCAGTGTCGTCACGTCGCCAGAGCCAACGTCCGCGGCCAGAGCCTGCACAAGAAACTCATCCAGTTTGGCGGGGTCAATAAATGCTGGTAGCACAGGGTCGGTGGGCATAGATCGGAAGTCGCACGTAATGTTAAGAGGTATCTTCGGTAAAGATGCCTACCGCGTCAAAACGCCTTTGACGTTCCCGAAGGAGCGTATCGATATCCAGTGCGCTTACCTCTTTCATTGCAGCCCCAACGGCGTCGCGCACGGCGGTCATTGTTGCTCTAGGGTCGCGATGTGCGCCTCCAACAGGCTCGGGAATGATAGTGTCAATGATGCCAACCTCCTGCAGGTCGGTCGCGGTGAGGCGCAATGCGCGCGCAGCCTCCTCCTTGAAATCCCATGAGCGCCACAGGATCGAGGAGCAGCTCTCTGGTGCGATCACGGAATACCACGCATTCTCGAGCATCAACATGCGGTCTCCCTGGCCGATACCTAGCGCGCCGCCACTGGCGCCTTCTCCGATAATCACCACGATGATGGGTACTCTAAGGCGCGACATCACCAACAGGTTGTGCGCTATGGCTTCTGCCTGACCACGCGATTCCGCTTCCATCCCAGGATAGGCGCCTGGCGTATCCAGCAGGCAAAGGATAGGCTTGCCGTACCTGGACGCTAAGCGCATCAGCCGACCGGCTTTGCGGTACCCTTCTGGATTCGGCATCCCGAAGCGCCGATATTGGCGCTCCTTGGTGTTGCGACCCTTCTGATGCCCCACCACCAGCACCGTCCGATTGATGTAGCCAGAGACCGAGCCGCGGAAGGTGGCGAAGCCGCTCACGATGGCTGGGTCGTCGGCGAATAGACGGTCGCCACGCAGCTCAAAAAAGCCGGTCGTCAGCGCATCAATGTAATCCAGCGTGTACGGCCGGAGCGGGTGCCGGGCAATCTGGACACGCTGCCAGCGTGTCAGATTCTGATAGATTGACCCGCGAAGCTCCTCTACGCGCGCGGCAAGGTCCGCCACCTGGTCAGCCAGATCCTCCGCACCAGAACCCAACCTGCGCATCTCTTCGAGCTTCTCTTCCAGCTCTGCCAACGGCCGCTCGAAGTCAAGAAGATATTTGTGCCGGGCTTTGGGCATCGAAGCGAATCTACAGGCGCCGGCGGCCTAGGTTTCAGCCGGCACCATGCGCACCCGCACCCAGATCCCAAAACCCAGGTATCCATCCCCAACGGCTCCAAAACGGAAGCTGTGCGTCGGAGTCACTGGAATCATTTCATCGGAATCGGTGGAGACTATCCGCCGGAATGCATGCTCGCTCTCGGGTCCGCAAATCGCCCAGCTGAGAAAAGTCAACGAATTGCCATGGAATGCCAACAGTGATTTCCGCCTGGCGACCCGGAAGCTGTCGCGGTTTCTTGTCTCACAACCTGTAAGTTGCTTCTTGTGCACTGCAATGCATCTAGAGCCCAGCGGCGGCGATTGAAGAGTAGCGTCTCTCTGCCCAATTCATGCTCGGATCATTGGAGCTGCCATGGCCTTTATTGAGGCCACCCTTTCGACCGCGCGCTGAGCGCCAGGTCATAAAGAGGCATTGCGCCGCGCGTCATGCTTTCCGCCGGTACCCGTCTGTTGCCAGAGTGCGCGGACGGCCCGTAGCACGATCAGCCAGTCCACTGCCGCAGACTGGCGCCGAACATAAGACCAATAGACCTGCTCCACTCCAGAATCTTGCTGAGCAGCGCGCGTCCCGAGCGACTCGGTCACCGCAAAGATTCCCGGCTTAAGCGGCCACTCGCCGGGAGGATCGAAGACCTCGTCCGTATGATACCCAACGACAGCGGCACGGCCCACCAGTACCTCAGGCCAGCGGCGCGTGCGCTTGCTGAACCCCTCCCAGAACGGGCGCACCGGACCCAAGCGGGCGGCCAGCCACACCAGAGGATGCAAAGCCGCACCCAACACGGCCATAGCAGCGTCAAAGATGCGGTGTGCACCACGGCTGCGCATGTACCCGAGTGCTTCCTGGGCTTCCACCAGGGTCGCCCCGTGCAGAAGGTCTACAGTGGACTTGCCTATCGCGTGCGCATGATGCTGAGCCAGAATCCAGGTCTCCACCGGCAGCCTGGCCAGACGCCGCACAAGCGTGAAGATAGACTTGTTGGAAAGGCTCGCCGAAGCAAAAACTACCACCTCAATATCGTGGACCTGCACCAGCTCCCGCAGCGACTCCAGGGGCTCAAAGCGCGGAATGTCCTCGTCCATTTTCGCTTCAGCTCCGTCTGTCGCACTCGAGGCCACCGGCACGAATCCCAGCACGGTAAACGGATTTCCATTTTCGCCGGATTGGGCGCGCTGAAGTCGTATGGCTTCGCTGGCGCTTCCCACAAGAAGGGTGCGGCGGGGTGCTTTACGCCTCGTGGTTCGAGCTAGCCTGTACGCCGTCAGTGCTGCTAAGCACACGGGCAGGCTGGCCAGCACCACGGCCCGGGAGAAAGCGATGGTCTTGATAAAAAAGGAGGCCGCACTCAGCAGTAGGACCGACAGCGCAACGCCCGCGGCCACACTGGCCAAGCGCCGCCCTCTTCCCTGATAGCCTCCCAGAATACCGATGGAGCTGGTGGTGATCACGGCAAAAGCCGGCGCTATCACCCAGAAAAAGAGGGCTGGCAATTCGACACCCGGCTGCAGGAAACGCGCCGTTCCTAATGCCAACATGATGGCTAACACGAGGGCGCCCTCATGCGTAGCGCGGTGGCCGCAAGCCTGGCCCAGCGCGGTAAGGCTCCCGCGAACGACGACAGCGATACGCAGCAGCCACAAGAAAAGTGGCGGATATCGACGACTCAGGTGCTTTTTAGCAAACCGGATCATCGCACCATAGAACAGGCGGACGTAACGCAGTCGATTCTTTTTGGTGCTCTCCCCCTTGTAGTGGATAATGGAGGTATCTGGCGTATAGAAGATTTTCCATCCCGCCTGCTGCAGCCTGTAGCACCAGTCCAGGTCTTCACCGTACATAAAGAACCCTTCATCAAATATCCCCGCGCCCCCATGGGCGGCCAACTGATGCGGACGTGTCGTGGCATCGACCGCCAGACGTTCGGCCGGAGTCAGCGCCGCAAATGCGGCAGCCGAATGCGCTATCGCGGCGCGCCGCACCATCATGCAACTGCCGCTGAGTGCATCGACCTCGGCTACCTCATCCTGAGGCAAGTAGCCTAGGTTGTATCGCCCGAAGATGCGGCTCCGCGGAAACAGATGGCTCAGGCCCGTCATCCGATAAAACGCGACGGAAGCCGACGGAAATGCGCGGCGGCTCTCCAGGGCGAAGGATCCGTCGGGATTAAGGATCTGGCATCCAACGGCACCTGCCGAAGGATGGGCATCCAGAAACGCAACCATCGTGGCAATCGTCTCTTTTTGCACGATGGTGTCTGGGTTGAGTATCAGAAGACACCTTCCCCGCGCGCGTACAATAGCCTGGTTGTTGGCCTTAGCAAATCCAACATTTTCGGTGTTTACGATTAGGTGCACCCCAGGAAACTCCCGCCGCACCATGGTGCACGAGCCATCCAGGCTGTGGTTGTCTACGACAACGATTTCTGCGCGCAAATTCTCAAGGCTTCGCTCGACGCTGCGCAGTGCCTGCTTCAGAAAGGCACGTACATTGTAGTTAACGATGATGACTGTGACGTCCAACGGCGCAGGACGCGAAGTGGGCGGAGTAGTCATATGGGCCAAAATAGCATGCCGCGCCCTATGTGTCAGGCAACAGTTCGCAACATTGGTGCGCCTCTGTAGGAGCTTTCTGCCCGCCAACTCGCATGTGGTTCGGTTACCGGTTGCGATCATAAATCAGATGCCATGCCGGCTGCCCGGTCCATGGCATGCAGAGGTACAGCGCGTTCCGCACATGTGGCGGGTATATGTCGAGCGCACGGTGTTGCAGTGTTCTCTGCGGATGGCGCCGCCCCCGCAAGGCGGGGCACTAGGTGAGCCATTGGCTTCAAGCCAGGCTCTGGACGCGAGCCCCTGCACAACGCGTTATTGGCAAATGTATTCCTAGTCGGGTCGCGGCAGCTGTCCAAAGATCCAAAACTGTAGGCATTGTTCCTGGCACGGCAGGAGTTTGGCTGGCTGCGACGAAACAGCGTCCGAGCTGCAGGACGCCACCATTACACTTCGCCCCGAATGATCATTCATTGCTCTTACGGGTCCAAGTGTTTGTCCTGTTCCTCGATGGCGCTGAGGCTGACAAGGAGTTTGCCGCGCCAGTTCCGCTTGCGGCATGGGCGAACCCTCTCGCACGCTTGCGGGCATGGATGTGCCGCTAGACTCGCAGGATGTGGCGGGCTGCGCCTTCAAGACCCTGCCACCGGCGTGTTGCGCGCGGTGAACTATGCGCCGTAGCGTCTGCAAGTGAGGAGTAGGGGACACGGCAAAAACCCACATCATAGCCACCATTCGCACGCATGAGACTGGCGGCGGCAAGCCTAGTGGCGCTTCTTACCATCCCGGCGCAGGCACAGGACCTACAGACGCTGCTCGAAGAGCGTCGAGGTGTTCGCCGTGCGATGGCCAAGACTATGCCCACGGGAGCAACAGTGGCCGCGAGCACTTTGGACTCGCTTATTCTGGCTGACCTATACGATGCTACGCAGGGCGCAGGATGGCATCAGAGTACAGGGTGGCTTAGTGATCCGGTTCAAAGCTGGTATGGGGTTGCACTGGACCCCGCAGGGCGCGTCGTAGGGCTGGACCTACAGTCCAATGGACTGGCTGGCACGCTTCCAGATTCTCTAGGAGCGCTCGACTCTTTGCGCACTCTGTACTTGGCAGACAACTTTATTGCCGGTTCTTTGCCTCCTGCGCTGGGAATGGCGGGTTCGCTCCAGGTCCTGAGCCTGTGGGGTAATGCGCTCACGGGGATCGTGCCTCCAGAACTAAGTCAGCTCAAGCGATTAAGGGATCTGCTACTGTTTGACAACGATCTTTCTGGTGGCATCCCTGACTCATTGGGCACGCTGCCGGTGCTGGATCGGCTGTGGCTTGACTTTAACGTGCTGGATGGGCCTGTACCTGCGGCCTTGGGCAACCTGACGCAGCTTACAGAGCTGTTTCTGGATGCGAACAACCTGACCGGACCATTGCCCGCTGCTCTGTCTGGCCTAGTGCGCGTCATCTCACTCTATGCGGGTCACAACGGCCTGGACGGGCCGATACCCGCGGAGCTGGGTTCGCTTCCGGCCCTGCAAAACCTGTCGCTGGCTGGCAATCAGCATACCGGATCGATTCCGGTAGCGGTGGCGTTGACGCCCAACTTGGTGAAGCTCCTTTTAAGTGGCAATCAGCTAATCGGCTCAATCCCACCACAACTCGCTACGCGGCCCAAGCTGACCACTGTGGAGCTGGCGCGCAACAATCTGACGGGTCCGATTCCTGACGAAGTGGGCGCCATTCGGGAGCTGCGAATACTGGATTTGTCCCACAATCACCTGTCGGGTCCGCTGCCGGGCACACTGGGGTGGGCCACGGCGCTGAAGATACTCCACCTTGCTGGCAATGACTTAACCGGAATGTTGCCAGAGGCGCTTAGCAACCTGGGCCGGATGGAATCACTCGACTTGTCCAGCAACCAACTAGAGGGAGAGATAACGCCCGTATATAGCATGACGCGCCTGCGATCGGTGCAGCTCCAAGGTAACGGCTTCGCCGGAGGTTTAGGGTCGGGCTTCGGCTTTATGCCGCAGCTTCGCGAGCTCAATGTAGCGGGCAATAAGTTTAGTGGAACATTGGAGGCATTGTTTGATCGTCCGACGCCCATCCAAGTCCTTCGCCTTGAGCACAATAGGCTCGAGGGCGCAGTGCCCGTTTCGGTCACGCAGTCCCGGCAGCTGACTCTGCTGGATCTGGCTGGCAACCGCCTGAGCGGATTGCCCCCGTTAGGTGCGCTGTCGCAGCTGGACACGCTCGATGTGTCGTACAACCGGCTTACGTTTCATGACCTGGAGCCGAATGTAACCGTGGCTCCTGGGGGATTTCGGTATGCACCGCAAGACACGGTGGCCACAGGCCTGTTGCACGAGGGCACGGATATCGTCTTCTTCGTCAGCACGGGGGGCACAGAGAGTGTTTACCAGTGGTACCAGGACGATGTAGCAATTGCTGGCGCCGTCAGTGATACGCTGCGCGTGTCCAGCACCGGCCCTGAGGCCAGCTACCATTGTACCATCACGAACACGCTCTTGCCTGACCTTACGCTTACGAGCCGCAAACGGCACTCAACCGATAACCCGGCGGCCTTGCTGGAAGGAGTGCCCCAACGAACCTTTGCTCTGCGCCCGGGCTATCCGAATCCTTTTCGTGAGCGTACGGCACTGGAACTGGTGCTGCCCGTGCCAGCACACGTCCTCGCCTTGGTCTACGACCTGGCCGGTCGCAGGGTGGCGATGCTGATGGATCAGCAACTACATGCGGGTAGCCACCTTCTCACGATAGAAGGGGCTGGAAACGCCCCCGGCCCCTACGTGGTACGTGCGACGGCGGACGGCATGCAGGCAGTCCAAATGGTAGTGCGGGTCCGATGAGGCGGCGCCGTTTTCTGGAGTATGCCTCTTTGGGGGCACTGGGCAGGCTCGCGGCGGGGGTACACCGCCCAAGGGAGCTGACAGCAGATGTGGCTATAATCGGCGGCGGACTGGGGGGCTGCGCTGCGGCGCTGGCGTTGGCGGACCTGGGACAATCGGTCATCATGACTGCGTCCACGGGGTGGCTCGGGGGTCAGCTGACCGCGCAGGGTGTGCCGCCAGATGAGAACCCGTGGGTGGAGACCTATGGGGCTACGCGCAGCTACCAGGAGCTCCGGCGCCGGTGGCGTGCCCGCTACCGCGCAGTCCTGACGGATCCGGCCGCGGTTGCCGAGCACCTTAACCCCGGGGCATGCCTAGTGTCACGCCTGTGCGCGGAGCCATCCACGGCACACGATGTGCTACAGTCGCTCTTCGAGCCCCATGTGAGGCAGGGGCGCATCCAGCTCTTGCTCTATTCTGAAGCTGTCGGTGCAGAGACGCAAGGAGACAGGGTGCTATCCATTCGCGTACGTACCCGGGAAGGCGATGTGGATATTCACGCGCCGTTCTTTCTCGATGCCACAGAGAACGGGGCACTGTTGCCGCTTGCAGGCGTGGAGCATGTCACGGGCGCAGAACCCGATACCGGCGAGCTGCATGCTTCGGGCAATGCTTCGCCAGGCAACATCCAGGCCGCGACCTGGTGCTTTGCGCTGCAGTACCATGAGGGTCAGGATCACACTATAGATCGACCTGCCGACTACGACTACTGGGTAGCGTATGAACCTGCACTGTCTCCCCCATGGGCTGGCAGGCTGCTCAGTCTGACCTACTCGCATCCCATCACGCTGGCACCGCGTGAGGCGAGCTTCGATCCGAGACCTGGGGCTCAGACGCGCCATTTCAACCTGTGGACATACCGCCGGCTGATCAGCCAGGACCGGTTCGCGCCGGGGCGTTTCGTTGGAGACATTTCGTTGGTCAACTGGCCTCAAAACGATTATCTCGAAGGCAACCCGTTAGAGAGCGCGGCGCACCGAGAAGGCGCCAGGCAGCTGAGCCTGTCGCTGCTGTACTGGCTGCAGACATCTGTGCCTCGTGAGGACGGAGGGGTGGGGTGGCCCGGCCTTCGCCTCTGTGGTGAGGTGCTGGGAACTACGGACGGGCTGGCTATCGCGCCTTACGTGCGGGAGTCACGTCGCATCCGCGCCAGAACTACGGTGCTCGAACATCATGTCGGCAAAGAGGCCCGCGGTAGTCTGGAAGCGGAGAGGTTCGAGGATACTGCCGGCATCGGGTATTACCGTATTGATCTGCACCCATCTACAGGAGGCGACAACTATATCGATGTGGATTCATTGCCGTTTGAGATTCCTCTTGGCGCCTTGCTCCCGCAGCGGGTACGGAACCTTGTTGCGGCCTGCAAGAATATCGGCACCACCCACATCACCAATGGATGTTATCGGCTGCATCCTGTAGAATGGAACATTGGCGAAAGCGCGGGCGTGCTTGCCGCATTCTGCCTGCACTCGCGTCTGGCTACAACCCATGCGGTACATGATTCGCCAGAGCATCTTGCCGAATACCAGCGGTGGCTAACCCGGCGCGGGGTGCCGTTGCGCTGGCCTGATTCCCAAGACTGAGCCGCCCTGTGCGGCAAGACCTTCAACTGCCTGCGCTACTATGGCACGGCGACTTCGCAAGCGTTACGTAAGGCTTCCGAAACGGCAGCGAAAGCTGGTAGCTGTCTTGATGGGCGGCTATGTGGTGCTTCTCGTCAACAGCCTGTTGCTCTATCTCTTTCAGCGGTCCACGGCGCTTTTGTACATGAGCAATGTGCTGTTGCATATAGTGCTAGGCACGCTGCTCGTAGTACCTGTGGTCGTCTTTCTGGCGCTGCACCTGACCAAGATGCCTATTCGGCTCAACTGGAGGGCGACCGGCGCTGGCATCTTCACGGCGCTGTCCCTCATCACGGTGCTATCCACCGGGTTTGGGCTGGTGTTTGCTGGCGCAAGCACGGCGGCGGGTGCGCTATTGGCGGCGCATGTGATCAGCGCGGCCAGTGCGATAGTGGCATTCGGACTGCACGTGTCGATGAAGAAGGGGGTCCGCTATCGATTCCTGGAATGGGGCCAGAGTTTCCGGTCCGGCTACGCTCGTGCGTGGCGGCACCCCATGACGGTAACGCTCGTGGCTGGTCTGAGCGTTAGCGTTGCGTTAACTGCTATTCTTTGGGGCAGCCGTGCCCAGGAGCAGGAGCTTGTTGCCGATGGCCGCAACCTTCTTAGCGGCGCAGAAGCCGTGCTGGCCCATAGCACGTACCTTGCGGACGACGATTTGATGCGGTCCGCCTCCTGTGGGCAGTCCGGTTGCCATCCCGACATCGTAGAGCAGTGGCAGTCGTCCGCGCACCGGCTTTCATCATTCAACAATCCGTGGTATAAGAAGAGCGTGGAAGCGCTGCTTGAGCGTGGCGGCAACGAGCGTTCCCGCTGGTGTGCGTCCTGTCACGATCCGGCATTCCTGTATTCCGGCCGTATGGCGGATGGCATGGAGCTGGACTTCGACCACCCGACCGCGCAGGCTGGCATCACCTGCCTTTCCTGCCATGCCATCGAGTCGCTTCGCGACGTAAAGGGTAATGGCCGATACGTGATCGCGGCGCCGGATGAGTTTCCATTTGCCCGTGCCTCCAAAGGCGGACCCCAATGGGTACACAACACCCTGGTGCGGGCCAAGCCGGAGCCGCACCGTGAAGCTATGCTCAAGCCTGTCCATCGTACCAGTGAGTTCTGCGGCAGCTGTCACAAGGTAGGGCTCCCGCCGAACGTGAACCTGTATCGCTGGAAGCGCGGCCAGAACGAGTATGATGCGTGGCAGTCCAGCGGTACAGCGGGAAGTACGGTGCGCTCATTTTACTTGCCGGATGAGCCCAAGACCTGCGTTGATTGCCATATGCCGCCAGTACCATCGACGGACCAGGGCAACCGTGGCGGCATGATTCGCAGTCACCGCTTTGCGGCCGCTAACACCGCACTTCCGTTCTTGGATGGCGATCAGGCCCAACTGCACGCTGCTCAGGAGGTGCTGGCGGCTTCGGCGGTGGTGGACATCTTCCGGGTCCGGGTGGATGGGATCAGTTACGAGGCTGACGCCCGCCTTCCCTTGTTACAGCCCAGCCAGCTCGTGGAGGTCTCCGTTGTTGTCCGCAATATCGGTGTAGGACATCTGTTACCTGGCGGCACTAACGACTCCAATGAGATGTGGATGGAGCTTGTGGCAGCAGATCCGGCGGGTAACGCGGTGCTTGTTAGTGGGGGGCTTGACTCTGCAGGGCGCGTGGATAGCACCGCGCATTTCTGGGGGGCCGTGCAGGTGGACAGAGCCAGCCGGGAAATCGAGCGGCGCAACGCGCAGGACTGGATTGCGACGGTCTACATGAATGCTATTGCTCCGGGCACGGCGCACACGGTGCACTATCGATTTGTGGTCCCCGAGGGTCGGCCGGTGGCGGCACTCACAGCGCGGCTTATGCATCGGAAGTTTAAATGGTATTTCAACAACTGGGTGTTTCGGGGCCACGTTCCTTTGGGTCAGCCGGATTCGTTGCTGCGCCCGGAGGTGGACATGCGCCGGTGGGTTTTGGGTTCGGAGCGAGCTCCGTCGATTCCTATCACAGTGATGGCTAAGGCGCAGCGTTCGGCGCCAGCGCATGACGCGGTACGGTCAGGCCGCCCGTTATGGGAGCGATGGAACGACTACGGCATTGGCCTTTTTCTAGAGCAAGACACGCGAGGCGCGCTAGGCGCATTCGCAACCGTTACCCGCCTTGCGCCGCAGAGTCCAGAAGGCCCGATTAATGAGGCACGCGTACATCTGGCTGAGGGCAATCTGGGCGCAGCAGCTCGGGCGCTGGAGGAAGCAGAGCGGCGCCGTCCAGAGTACTTAAAGGTCGCATATTTTCTGGGCGAGGTGCACAAAGCCAATGGTATGTACGACGAGGCGCTTGCCGAGTGGGCCCACGTTTTCAGAGAGTATCCGCGCGATCGGGTGCTATTGCTCAACATTGGGCGTGTACATTACCTGGCGGGCCGCTACGAGGATGCCTTGACATGGTTGGATCGGGTTCTGGAGATTGACCCAGAGGATGTGGGTGCCCTATACAACCGTATGCTTGCCCTTGCAGCGCTGGGGCGTGAGGATGAGCTGGAGGTGACCCGTGCTCGTTATGAATACCATAAGGACGACGAGACTGCGCTCGCGGTCACCGGGCCATACAAGCAGCGCCACTCAGCGGCCAATAGCGAAGCGCAGCCTATCCATGTGCACAGGCTTTGGCCTTCGCAATAGTGCTCTGGTGGGTGTCCGCGGGCAGCAGTGTCATGCCTTCAGCCCGAAGCGGTCATAGGTGAACTCTTTGTTCCCAAGCCGAAACTTCAGTGTATGGCCGTCTGCGCGCACTATGCCCGGCGCATTGTCAGCCAGGTCCGCCATGTTGGCTGGCGCCATCCAGCCGGGTATCACAAAGGACCGTACCTGGCTCCCGAAGGGGCCATCCAGGGGTTTTGACAGTTTCACGCGATGATCATTAAGGCCAAGCCGTGTTATGGCGGCGATGTCAGGAATTGGCTGATTCTCAGCAAGTGGCTCCTCCCAGCGTATGGCAACCGTCTTTGCAGCTTGGCCTTCGGCTAACCTGCTGCCTGTCACTGCAGCCAGATGGATCGGCCAAACCCCGCCAAGGTCAATGGCCAATTCCTGCAGAGAACTAGAGTGCGTGGATGCCTCCACAAGTGCACGATTGTCTCTCGGGATGGTGAACTGTTGCCGCCCCTGTAACCAGGTGTGCGCTGCTAAGGCGCCCAAGATGTTCTGGTACACACGCCCAAGCCCCAATAGGCTCTGTCCGCGAGGTGTTCCGTAGTCAGGATCCAAGCGCTGCGCCAATTCCCCCGGTGTCGGGCTCAGGATCGTAACAACAGGTTTGTCAAATCCGGCAGGTCGGGAGCGATCGTGGCGGTGTAGGCGGCCAATTCGCTGTAGCAGCACGTCTCCGGGACTGAGATCTGTGATAAGCCAGTCTGCACAAATGTCCAGTGATTGTTCCGCTGTCTGAGTGGTGACGGCTACGAATCCGTCATTACAACTGCTATTGAATGCGCTTATCAAGGCTTCGTCAAGCAAAACCCTGTCAGACGGCGCGAATCGCCCGTGATGGGGAGCGGCCACACCTTTGCACGTGAATACACGGACTCCTATGTCTTCTAGGCATTTCACCGCTGTTCGCGCGCCGTCGACCGTGTTGCGAATAAACAGTACCGCGGCCCCTGCAACGGTTGCTGCCTTTATCCGAGTCCAGAGGGACTCCAGCTCCAGACCCACAAGGTCGATGTTGACCCGCTTGTCCAACTCACCAGTCCGCAACAGAAGCATGGGTTTGCCGGTGCGGCTGACAGCTGGATAGCCAATAGACGCTGCATCGGCACGGGTAGGTAATTCTCGTTTTTCTACGCGCCCTTTTGTCAGCAAGCGTGCGCGTGCCTGGGATCCCAGCGTGGCGGACATCAGCAGCGCGACTCCGCTGGCACTCATGTGTTGGTCAAGCACGTTTCGCATCAGCGTAATCATGTACGTGTCTGAGGCATGGACCTCGTCGATACACAACAGCAGGCGCAGCATCAGACCAGACCTTAATGACGCATGGCGTACTCGTAGCCCACCCATAAGAACCTGATCCACCGTACCCACCATTACTGCTCCAGCCAGGTACCGATTCGCCTGTTCGACCGCCCAGCCGCGGTCTTTATCGGCTTCGTCGGGCCACTGCACGTCAAATGATGCAGGCATACGTTGGCCTTTATCCGTATCAACGCGGATGTAGCCGGGGACGGCCAACCCAACTGGGGGCGATGCGTCGCCGAGCCATACCTTAAGCTGCTCTTGTAGCCTGCGGTGGATCTGGACTGCGGCAGCGCGTGTCGGAAGTGCAAAGTAGAGACCGTCGACCACCCCAGCCTGAAACAGGCGCAAGAATAGGATTAGGGCAGCTTCAGTCTTACCTGAGCCAGTTTCAGCTTCGAGGATGGTGATCTGCCCTGGATTCGGCAGATCCATGGATAGCATTGCTTCCTGGGACGGGCGCGGTTCTTTCCATTGAGGAAACAGTTGCCCAAAACTCACGTCGACTGATTGGGCTGCAAGCCTCCCTCTTGTGGGGTCAAGCCACCTACGACGGACCAGGTCTGCGGCTTGCCTGCGGGCCCACGAAATTCGAGCATGGCCGGTCGGTGTGTTGTTCCCTGGCGCTGGAAACTCACTCTCATCAGAGCCAAGCCAGTCAGCGAGTGTGACCAGACCAGCAAATGCGTGCAGGAAGCGGGGGGAGTGTGGAAGGCTGGCATCGGGGTCCCCACTGTAGCTGTCCGGGAACATGGCTCTCATGGCCGCAGTCACGGAGGCGATTTCGGCTATGGGGTCGTAGCTGTTCTTGGGGAGCCATTGTTGCGCATCCACTCGTGCCGATAAGATTCCAGGCAGACTGCCGTGGTGTGCTAGTATGGCGTCCCATAGTGGTCGGTGATCTGCCACCCAAGTTCGCCACGCTGAATGTCCTAGAGCTCGACGCACACCTGCGGCGACCCTGCGTTGTACCTTCGGCATCACCTTCCCACTCACGATCGGCCAGATGGGTCCGATGTGACCGCAATCAGGCTTTGACCCTATCAGCCGCGCCTGGAAGCCGTGGCAAGCTTTGCCGGCATCATGAAGTCCGATCAAGAAGGCCAGGCGAGCGCTATGGCAATTATTCAACTCTTGACCTGCAAGCACCTTGAGCCGGGAAAAAATTGTAGGGACCTGCAAGAGCACTTCTGCTATAGAGGCCACATCGATGGAGTGATCCACGAGGCTAAGTGATGGTTTGCCATCCTTAGACTTAGCCCAAGCCCGTGGACGCTGCGCGGTGTCGATCGTCTGCTTCATAGTCTCACGATGTATAGGAGTGCGTGTATCGGCATATGCAGAGTGCATCAAACGGCGGGCTATTCGCCTCACTCAAGTATCGGTGCGGAGGACGCTCATGTCAGAATCTGTGTCGGGCGATCGCCGCTGGTCCTCCAAAGGTAATGTGCCGCGGCAGTTGACCAGTTATCCTAAGCCACAATGGCGTTCCAAAGTATAGCAGTAGCCAATCAGAATAGTACAATTCGCTGGAAATTCTACCACCGTCCGCGGTACTGGTGCTATTTTGACAATTGTAGCTGCTCCGGTTACTGATCCAATGATCTCCACGAGATGCTCGACCTTCTGACGGATCGAACAATTCCAGTATCACTTGGTGGCCGGGGAGGGCTGGTTCTGGACACTGTGACGCTGCCCCGGCTATACAGCTACCTTGCCTTGGACGAGATTGAGTCTTTTCCTGGCCTTGCCCGCCACCAGTCACAAGCGTGGTACCAGTTTCTAGCGCAACTCGGCGCTATCGCGGCGCATCGTGCCCAGAGCGGAGAAACGCCAAAATCTCCTTCAGAGTGGCATTCTTTGCTGTCCGCATTAACGCCTGGGTGTAGCGATACCGCGTGGAGCCTGGTGGTGGCTGACGCCTCCAAGCCCGCCTTCATGCAGATGCCTACTGCGCGCGTCGGCGAGTACAAGACACAAGCGGTGTCGCCAAGCGAGCTTGACATTTTAGTCACATCAAAAAATCATGACCGTAAGAGTGGACCGGTTGCTGCTAGCGCAGTGCACGCTTGGTTGTTTGCACTCGTGGCAGCACAGACCAGCCATGGGTATTCCGGCAGAAACAACTATGGTATTGCCCGCATGAATGGGGGCACTTCAAGTCGGGTGCTCGTAGATCGCCGCCCGAGTGGGCGATGGGGCCTGCGTGTGATGCGCGCAATCCGCATGCTGGTGATTCAGCGCAGGCGAGTGCTCAATCGTGTCAGTGATGACATGTACCGCGCCACGGGCGGGTTGGCTCTCACATGGCTACGAAGCTGGGACACAGATGCCCAAATCGAAGTCGATACGCTCGATCCCTACTTCATCGAAGTTTGCCGACGGCTGCGCTTGGTTATAGGTCCAGATGGAGATATCAGCGCATTGGGTACTGGGTCGAAGCGAGCACGCATCAATGCAAAGGATCTTAAGGGACATCTCGGGGATCCTTGGGTCCCGGTTATTCATGACAAGAAGGGGGTCAAGGCGCTGACTGTGAGTGGAAGGGGATTTGACTACCGGTTGGTGCACCGCATCTTGTTCGACAAGGCTATCGACAGACCGCTTGCTCTCGCGGCGATTGAGGACGAAGGAGAGTCCGATACTGAAATTCATCTGCTTGTGCTCGCGCGTGAGCAAGGAAAGACACAAGGGCTGCAAGAGCGCATCGTTCCGCTGGCGCATTCCAAAAGGATTCGCTTCGGAGATGACGCAGACGAGGGTTACACCTCGCTTGCAAAGCTTTCTGAGGAAATGGTGGGTAAGGCATCACTAGCTCGCAAGGTGCTGCGGCAGGCGATCTTGGTTTACCTCCATGGTCCCGAACACCCTAACTGGAAGGGGGCTGAAGCGCGGCCTGTGGTTGCGAGTTTCGACCGCGCTATCGACGGAAGTTTTTTTGATCTCCTGTTCACTGCTCCGCAACGAGGTTTCGACGTTGTGGACGAACAGTGGCAGCGGTTTCTGAAAGATGAGGCGATCAAGTATGCGACACGCGCATGGGACCGGTATTCCCCGCCTAGTGCTCGTCGTGAAAAGGCGCGCGCGAAGGCGCAGGCAGTGCTGTTCGGTGGACTCCGAAAGTGCGTGCCGGAAGCATTTGCCGCAGCAATTCCCAACCCATCTGCCGAATGACTGAATCTGTACAATCCGTATCCATTTTGTCTGAGGCCCCTGTAGCGGAGGCCACGCTGGGTCATGTGCTGGCGGGGTTGTCGAAACGGATGAGCGCCAGCCGAATCGGAACTGGCATGCTCGCGGAATTGCGTCGCATTGCTGATGACCAGCTGCCTCCGGCCTTCTGGAGGCTATATCTCAACGACAGCGTGATTCCTCAAAGCTGGAGAGCTCCGAATGGGTATCCAAGCTCCGACGTGGATATGGCATGGGCGACCGTGATTCGCGCGATGGTTGAGATGACGCCAAATCCTCATTCATTTGAGGTACGATTCGGGAAGGCACTTGGCGAATCGGGATATTCCGAGGCGCGCTTTGTGCGGCTGGTGCGTGCCGAGGGATCGTCGCTGAGGCGCGAACTCAGGGTTGCAGCTGCGTGGTTGGCGGGCAAGGGGGTGCTCCGAGCTGACTGGAGGTATCCAGCGTCGCTTGTGCTAGGTAGCACTCGTTTGCCGGGAGTGTATAGGAAGTCCAGCATCCATCAGCTTTCACGTGACTTCTTCAGTGCCGAAGCCCAGAGATCCTGAAGCGGATACACTTTAACACGTAACATGACCTCAAACAAGATGGCTCATAATTTCTTGCAGTTGCATACTCTCACAGGGTATTCGGCGACTCTCTTAAACAGAGATGACGTTGGGCGCGCGAAGCGTTTGCCATTCGGTGGGCACAGTCGCATCCGTGTATCTTCTCAGTGCCTCAAACGGCACTGGCGGCGGGCGACGGGGGAGTGGTCGCTCAGTGACCTCGGCAAGGGGAGCTCGATAAGATCCAGGCGGATATTTAGCGAGACCATTGCTGACCGCCTTCGCGAGGAGCATCGCCTGTCAGACGAGGCGATATTGACCGTGCTCAACCCAATCCGTGCGCGTATCCTCGGCGAGAGTGTGAAAGCTCGGACGGCGCGCAAGGGTAAGAAGCGCGAAGAGTCCATATCGCGTGAGGCTTTCGTGAAGGAACTGAGTACGGATCAGATTATCGTACTTGGGCGGCCAGAGGTGGACTTTATTGTAGGCTTAGCTGCTAGGTTGGTAAAAGATGGTGAAGGCGACATCAAGAAAGCTGTAGCTAAGGAATTCAAGGAGAAGGCGACACGCAGCAACTTGGCGCAGGTTGCAAACGCTGGACTCGACGCATGCCTGTTTGGGCGTATGGTCACGTCAGATATTCTGGCGCGCTGCGATGCCGCCGTGCATGTTGCCCACAGTTTCACTGTTCATGCTGAAGACGCAGAACCGGACTACTTTTCGGCATTGGACGACATTCTGGCAGAAAGGGGAGAGCTGGGATCAGGCCACATCAACACCAGCGAATTGACGAGCGGCTTATTCTACGGGTATGTGGTGGTGGATCTACGTAAGCTGGTCAGCAACGTCTCAAATGATGCGGAACTTAGCGCTGAGGTCGTACGTCGCTTGATACGCTTGATCGCAACCGTGTCGCCAGGTGCAAAACTCGGGGCGACGGCACCATATGCCTGTGCCGAGTTCGTGCTTGCAGAAATCGGCAGCCACCAGCCACGTACCCTGGCCAATGCCTTTATGAAGCCGGTGCGAAAGGTTTCTGTCCAGGCGGAAGCCGTGGCAGCTATTGGGAGTTATTTGACCAGGTATGACCAGATGTATGGCCGCTTTGAGGAGCGTCGTGTCGCCTCCATGATTGAACCCATTCCCGAATCCGCAGGTGAGTCAGTGACACTCTCGAGTTTGGCAGACTGGGCGGGTGACGCAGTGTCTCAGGTTACAGTGGACTCAGTGTAGGATGCGCAATGCACTCATCATACATCTGCAGTCTCCTCTTATGAGCTTCGGAACCCCGCAGGTGGACCAGTATGGGCCCACCGGGCGATTTCCGACCTTAAGCCAGGTGACCGGTTTATTCGCGAATGCCTTGGGCTACCGTTTTGGCGATTTTAACCTGATTCAGTCGCTGCAGGGTAGGTTGCAGATAGCAAGTCTGTTGGTGTCTGAGGGTGAGGAGCTTGAGGACTTTCAAACGGTTGACTTAGGTTTGCCTCATCTTCGTTCTCCGGGTTGGACCACATGGGGCCGGACTGAGCATCGTACCGGTGGACCGTCTGCCCGCTTTGGCACACACATTCGCCTGCGGAGATACCGCGCGGATGCCACGGTGGTTGCCGCAATCTCGCTTAGGCCTGCCGACACGAAGCCTACGCTCGACGTTCTTGCGGATGCTCTTACGACGCCACACCGTCCGTTGTACATTGGCCGTAAGCCCTGCCTACCTTCTACACGAATGGTTGTTGGCATTTTACAGTACGCGGGGGATATGAGGGAAGCGTTGATGGCGATTCCTCAGGAATTCCCCACATTGTGGGCTGCCATTGGTGGCAATGATAAGACAGAGCCACTGCCAGCAGAATGGCCGATTTCCAGTGAGAGGGACGTGGACGTTTCACATGGAATTCGGGTGCATAGGGTCACTGACCAGCGTGACTGGAGGCATCAGGTTCATGGTGGAGAACGCGCGGTTGCCCGAGCACGGCTGGCGGTTCAAGGAACGTCACCAGAAGTGAGCGATGCCTGAATTACACCTTATACAGCTGCCCCTTCGGCAACGGGCATTTACGAAGTGGGCACTGGATCGCAGATTCCTGCGGAGTCCACCGGGGGATGGGCGCGGGCGACCGCGCGTGGCAGACGAGGGATATGCACTTCATGCTGTTCTTGCTGCCATGTTCGGCGAACAGGCCCCTCGGCCCTTCTATTACTTGGCATTTGGCCAAGGCAGCCGGAGCCGTTCAGGTTATAGCTATTCTCTGCGGCCAGGAGAGGGGTACCTCTTAGGTTATAGCCGAGTGTCTCTGGGCAGGCTTAAGGCCTTGGCACAGTTGAGCTTCGACGAATCCCATGATCTGGTGAATTGGGATGGTGCGCGATCCAAGCCATTGCCATTGGAGTGGCCGTCAGATCTGCGTATGCGATTTGATTTACGGGCTTGTCCAGTACGGAGATTAGCACGTCCGCTGACCACGTCGGCTGGTCCGAATCTCGATGCCGTGACCGTTAGAAAAGGAGGCGAAGTTGACGCCTACCAGTGTGCGGCTGTGCGAGCACGCGACAGGGGCGACCCGGTGCCATCCAGAGATCAGGCGTATGTGGAGTGGCTTCAGTATAGATTTAAGGGTATGTCTCACCGCCAGGCGGTGCATTTGCTTCCACGATCCGTGCGGGTGGAGTCATTCCGTTCCACCCGGCTGCTGCGCAGGCCGCCGCGAGCCCCTGGTGGGAGACCTGCTGCTAAGTGGCTGACCCGGCCCGATGTGCACTTTTCGGGGTTGATTGAGATCACTGGCCCTAGGCGGTTTTCCGAGCTGCTCTTGAGGGGAATTGGCCGCCACTGTGGCTTTGGTTTTGGCATGCTGCGCCTCAGGCCGGCGTAGACTTCTTATTGTTTCTTGTTATGGTGTTGCATGGGCGGCTGGGACTCGAGAGTGCCCGTATTCCGCATCGTGACCGTCACGGGCTGATCTGGCTGTCCCGCGGGCGCCTGACGGTTGAAGCTGGAACGTTGTGTTTCCGTACGGCTGGTGATGGTGAACTTAACTCTGGGCGGTACGACATTCCATTTCAGATGGTATCCATGCTATTGCTGGGGCCTGGCACGACTATTAGCCACGATGTTCTTCGGCTCTGCGCGAGGCACGGCACCTGCATTGTTGCTGTCGGTGAAGGTGGTGTGCGGGCATACACTGCTCCGCCTCATGGCCCAGGCGATTCGGCCCTCGCTCGGCGTCAGGCCCTGCTGTGGTCGGATACAGAGAAGCGTTTGACCAGCGTGAGAAGGCTCTATGCTTGGCGGCTTGGCGAGGAGTTTCCAAACCTTGATCTGAATGCACTTCGAGGGATGGAGGGTGCCCGGATGCGCACCATGTACAAGACGGTTGCTCAGCAGTGCGGGATAAAGTGGCATGGTCGTCGTTACGATCGCCAGAATCCTAATGCTGCAGACCTTCCGAACCAGGCCATAAATCATAGTGCCACGGCGATCGAGGCGGCGGCTTCAATTGCGGTTGCCAGTGTTGGCGCCCTGCCGCAGCTTGGCTTTATCCACGAGCACTCCAGCATCGCATTTGTGTTGGATGTTGCAGACTTATATCGTGCGGAGATCACGGTGCCCGTGGCATTTAGGGCTGTCCGAATTCACGAGCGTCATCCGAATGTGCCTTTAGAGCGGTGTGTGCGGCGCTTGGCAGGGAAAGAATTCAGGACTCGGCGTTTGATTGCAACGATGATTGACCGTATTAAGGAGTTGTTTTATGCCGATGTGCGTAGTGGTGACGCGTGACGTGCCGTCACGTTTCCGGGGATTCTTGGCCTCCTGTATGCTTGAGATAGCACCTGGGGTTTATACTTCGCCGGATATGACAACTTCGGTGCGGGAGAGGGTTTGCGGCGTACTCGAGAAGTGGTGGGTCGAATTCCAGCAGGGCTCTATTTTGGTCACTTGGGCTCAGCCGAATGCCGTTGAGCGCCAAGGAGTACTTGTGCTTGGAGACACGCCTCGGAACCTTGTGAATTCCGACGGTGTATTTATAGTTCGACGTGGGCTCTAACATCTCGCATTCTCTGTGAGGTTTGTTGAGATGTTCATGTAATAGCCATATATTCGCCTTCGTATGTGCTTACCCCGCAGGCGCGGGGATGGACCGACCGGATGAAGGGCGACACGTGGCGCTTCACCGCTTACCCCGCAGGCGCGGGGATGGACCTACGACCAGATGTACGCAGCCCATTTCGTTGCCGCTTACCCCGCAGGCGCGGGGATGGACCATCTGTACGGACTACACTCTCGAACGTTAACGCGCTTACCCCGCAGGCGCGGGGATGGACCCCAACAAGACATTGCTGGATCTCAACAAAACGAGCTTACCCCGCAGGCGCGGGGATGGACCCACCAGCTCGCTGTCGTCGTCCGCCACCGGCACGCTTACCCCGCAGGCGCGGGGATGGACCGGCACGTGCTTTCAGCAGCCGCCGGTAGTCGGCGCTTACCCCGCAGGCGCGGGGATGGACCGCGGTCGTGGAGGCGGGTAACGACCAAGGCCAGGCTTACCCCGCAGGCGCGGGGATGGACCTGTGGGGTGAGTTCAGTGCAGCAATTATCGAGCGCTTACCCCGCAGGCGCGGGGATGGACCCCCGTCGACACGGCGACGACGGACCGGACGCAGGCTTACCCCGCAGGCGCGGGGATGGACCGTTCATTGCCTAGACAAACGAGACGAACCAAGCGCTTACCCCGCAGGCGCGGGGATGGACCTGTTCCCAGCTGTTTGCGTTCGATCCCCGCTCCGCTTACCCCGCAGGCGCGGGGATGGACCGTTACGGGCGCGCCGCACCCAGCTGCTGCTCCAGCTTACCCCGCAGGCGCGGGGATGGACCCGACGACATTTACTCGGATCGCTACGGCCGGCCGCTTACCCCGCAGGCGCGGGGATGGACCTGGTCCATTGTAGCGTTACCCCGTGATCCCAAAGCTTACCCCGCAGGCGCGGGGATGGACCCTACACCGAGTTTCTGCAGGATGGCGACACGGCGCTTACCCCGCAGGCGCGGGGATGGACCCCGTAGCCAACAGCTTCCAGCTGCTGAGCTTTGGCTTACCCCGCAGGCGCGGGGATGGACCGTGGTGGTGCTGCGTCGCGCTATTCAAAGACCAGCTTACCCCGCAGGCGCGGGGATGGACCGCTGAGCTAGCACACGAGGGCTGACGTGGTATGGCTTACCCCGCAGGCGCGGGGATGGACCGTGTGGTAGACGAGCCACCCGTGCAGCTTGGCCGCTTACCCCGCAGGCGCGGGGATGGACCGGGGCGAAGACCTATGGACACCGCGTCGTTGATGCTTACCCCGCAGGCGCGGGGATGGACCCATGTCATTGTTGACCACCGTGACCGGCGGCACGCTTACCCCGCAGGCGCGGGGATGGACCCACCTCGCTCGTCTGCGCAATCAGCGTCCCGATGCTTACCCCGCAGGCGCGGGGATGGACCGCGCGACGAGCTCGATGGTCGCGAGCACGGCAGGCTTACCCCGCAGGCGCGGGGATGGACCCTTGTCGATGCGCTCTCGGGATGGACTAGCGTGGCTTACCCCGCAGGCGCGGGGATGGACCCGGCTGCAGGGCATCCCACTCTGGAATGCCATGGCTTACCCCGCAGGCGCGGGGATGGACCTCGACGGCGGCAGTGCTCGGTCTGGCCGAGATAGCTTACCCCGCAGGCGCGGGGATGGACCTGTGCCAGGCCTCCTGACGCACAGAGGCGGCTGGCTTACCCCGCAGGCGCGGGGATGGACCCATTCTGTTGCGGGAGATGCGTGAGGGCAACAAGCTTACCCCGCAGGCGCGGGGATGGACCCCATCTCCATGTCCAAACAGACTGACTCCAAGGGCTTACCCCGCAGGCGCGGGGATGGACCGTGATGGCACTCTTTCAGCAGGCAACCCTCAAGGCTTACCCCGCAGGCGCGGGGATGGACCGCGCTGGGTGGCCCGTGCTGTCGGCGCCGACTTGCTTACCCCGCAGGCGCGGGGATGGACCCTCCTTCTTGAGGCGCCGCCGGTAGATCTGGACGCTTACCCCGCAGGCGCGGGGATGGACCTGGCTATTCAAGGACGATTCACCCGTTATCAGGGCTTACCCCGCAGGCGCGGGGATGGACCCATCGGCCAGGCCGTCACCGAGCTAGCGACGCAGCTTACCCCGCAGGCGCGGGGATGGACCGCAGCTTCAGACCCTGAGACAGATCGTCATAGCGCTTACCCCGCAGGCGCGGGGATGGACCTCAGCGGTCCACTGGTGCACCACGCGGAGGAGTGCTTACCCCGCAGGCGCGGGGATGGACCCACGGGATGGCATCCACCACTATGAACCCCGACGCTTACCCCGCAGGCGCGGGGATGGACCGGCGCATAGATGTGTCCGCAACCTGAAGCGGGCGCTTACCCCGCAGGCGCGGGGATGGACCGACGCCACCTAGCGACGCTGGTCGCTTCAAAACGCTTACCCCGCAGGCGCGGGGATGGACCCGTCCTGTCGCCGCCGATGGACTCCACCTGGATGCTTACCCCGCAGGCGCGGGGATGGACCCGCCTTGTCGGAGATGTACCGATTGCCGTTAGAGCTTACCCCGCAGGCGCGGGGATGGACCCTGTCACTGACCCGCTCGCTCCCAAAGCGAGCCGCTTACCCCGCAGGCGCGGGGATGGACCTGCGCATCGCAACGGTGCCGGCCGCCTGCTGCCGCTTACCCCGCAGGCGCGGGGATGGACCCTGGACGTTCATCTCACCTGCGGCCGCCGTCGTGCTTACCCCGCAGGCGCGGGGATGGACCCTACTACCGCCGCCTCGGCGCCGTGACGCACACGCTTACCCCGCAGGCGCGGGGATGGACCGAGCGCCAGCACCACGAGGGGTAGCAGGGTGCAGCTTACCCCGCAGGCGCGGGGATGGACCGTCACTGCACGAGGCACTAGTGCGCGCTGGACGGCCTACCCCGCAGGCGCGGGGATGGACCGAGCTCAAACTCCATGTCCGTGTTCAGCGCTGCGCTTACCCCGCAGGCGCGGGGATGGACCCTCTGTTCTCGGCCGTGTCTTCGGCACTATCGAGCTTACCCCGCAGGCGCGGGGATGGACCTCGCGTTAACAGCTGGTATGCCGGTCCGCAACGGCTTACCCCGCAGGCGCGGGGATGGACCCCAGGCACGAGCGGACGGGGCATCCGTGCTGGTGCTTACCCCGCAGGCGCGGGGATGGACCGGTGCTGCCCTATGCTCTGATTCAGCTCTGCGTGCTTACCCCGCAGGCGCGGGGATGGACCCGCGGTCCGCGACCTGGTGGATCACGTCGTCAAGCTTACCCCGCAGGCGCGCGGATGGACCTTCAGGCAGCGGTCAAGCCAGCCCGGACGGTTTGCTTACCCCGCAGGCGCGGGGATGGACCCTTCGCCTTCCAAAAGGGGACCGTCGTAGTCATGCTTACCCCGCAGGCGCGGGGATGGACCTTCACCCGGACATCCATCGGGTAGTCGTAGATCGCTTACCCCGCAGGCGCGGGGATGGACCGGCCAGCTCCTAGACACGGCTTTTGCCGCTGCCGCTTACCCCGCAATCGCGGGGATGGACCCTCCAGAAACGTCACCCGAAACTCCGCCAGCGTGCTTACCCCGCAGGCGCGGGGATGGACCTTCGTCCGGCGTCTTCATCACTCGGCACATGGAGCTTACCCCGCAGGCGCGCGGATGGACCCAGCAAGATACGAAAGTTGCACCTTACGCAACGGCTTACCCCGCAGGCGCGGGGATCGACCCCAGGCACGAGCGGACGGGGCATCCGTGCTGGAGCTTACCCCGCAGGCGCGGGGATGGACCGGTGCTGCCCTATGCTCTGATTCAGCTCTGCGTGCTTACCCCGCAGGCGCGGGGATGGACCTGCCTACCCCCGCAAGCTGACACCGCGGGAGTGGCTTACCCCGCAGGCGCGGGGATGGACCCAGGTGCGCCGGCGTGCCCTTGATGGCGTCTATGCTTACCCCGCAGGCGCGGGGATGGACCCCCACCAAAACCTGGAACACCGGCATGCTAAAAGCTTACCCCGCAGGCGCGGGGATGGACCTTTATGGCGCTGGACGGTGAGGCTCCCGATGAGGCTTACCCCGCAGGCGCGGGGATGGACCCTTCGCCTTCCAAAAGGGGACCGTCGTAGTCATGCTTACCCCGCAGGCGCGGGGATGGACCTTCACCCGGACATCCATCGGGTAGTCGTAGATCGCTTACCCCGCAGGCGCGGGGATGGACCCCACATCGAGGAGATGGCTTTTCTCGGTGACGAGCTTACCCCGCAGGCGCGGGGATGGACCGCAGATCGGCATGCGCAAGGTCTACAAGTCCAAGCTTACCCCGCAGGCGCGGGGATGGACCCCACATCGAGGAGATGGCTTTTCTCGGTGACGAGCTTACCCCGCAGGCGCGGGGATGGACCGCAGATCGGCATGCGCAAGGTCTACAAGTCCAAGCTTACCCCGCAGGCGCGGGGATGGACCCAACATCAACTTCGCAGGAACCTACGAGCTTTAGCTTACCCCGCAGGCGCGGGGATGGACCTTGCTCAGCGGTAATGAGCTCCGAGTAGTCAGAGCTTACCCCGCAGGCGCGGGGATGGACCCATGCTCGGCATGAATGGCGCCAAGGAAATACCGCTTACCCCGCAGGCGCGGGGATGGACCTGCTACCTCTCGACATGAGGGGTGACGCTCGACGCTTACCCCGCAGGCGCGGGGATGGACCTTCGCACAAGCACACCGTCCCTGGTGGCGGATTGCTTACCCCGCAGGCGCGGGGATGGACCTCTACATCCATGCGTGAAAACCCGGCGGAGATTGCTTACCCCGCAGGCGCGGGGATGGACCTGGCAAGGCTACGATAGACCTTGACGCAGTCCGGCTTACCCCGCAGGCGCGGGGATGGACCGCAGATCGGCATGCGCAAGGTCTACAAGTCCAAGCTTACCCCGCAGGCGCGGGGATGGACCCATGTCCTGGACTACCGGCTTCGTGGCTCAATGGCTTACCCCGCAGGCGCGCGGATGGACCCACGTTGGCGCCACGCGTGACGATGTTGCCTGCGCTTACCCCGCAGGCGCGCGGAATGGACCTTGCGCATGGCGCGGTATGCGGAGCGCCAGCAGGCTTGCCCCGAGGCGCGCGGATGGACCTCCTTGGTTCGTCGCAGCGCGTTCGCAGCATCCGCTTACTCCGCAGGCGCGGGGATGGACCCGTGCAAATGACCAGCCCGACCCCGATCTCAATGCTTCTTACCCCGCAGGCGCGGGGATGGACCAACGGGATGGCAGAAGTTCATGGACATAGCTGGGCTTACCCCGCAGGCGCGAGGATGGACCACAAGATGGATCAAGTGGAGCACATGTCCAAACGCTTACCCCGCAAGCGCGAGGATGGATACATTAGGCGTACTACTACCTGAATGCGGGGACAGCGTGCTCATCGTACCGTACCCGTTGGATATCTATTCCGCAGGCGTTTAGCTTTTTCTCCAACTGCTCGTAGCCGCGGTCCAGATGGTAGATGCGACCCACATGCGTAGTACCACGAGCGACCATGCCAGCCAGCACTAGCGATACACTAGCCCGTAGATCTGTACTCATCACCTGTGCACCACTGAGCGGCGTGCCGCCGTCAATGGTGACGGTGTCGCCCTGCACACGGGCCTGTACTCCCAAACGGGCCAGCTCTGGGATGTGATTAAAGCGGTCCCCGTAAACCGCGTCGCGGACCATGCTCGTACCCTGACAACAGGCGAGCAATACCGTCCACTGGGCCTGCAGATCAGTCGGAAACCCCGGGTAGATGCCTGTAGTTACGGAGACTGGATGCAGCGCGTCTGGCGCCGTAACCTCCAACTCATTCGCACGAATCCTGCAGCCCGCGCCAGTCTGGCGGAATGCGGCCAGAAAGTCCTGGCCCAGATGGTCTGGTTGCACGTTTATAAGTCGAACACTCGCCCCCGGGCGCCCCGCAATCGCGGCGGCAATCATGAACGTACCCAACTCGATACGGTCTGGACAATTGCTGTAAGCAACGGCACGCAGGTCTTGTACACCTTCGACCTCTAACGTGCGTGTCCCAATGCCGCGCAGGCGGGCACCCATAGCGCGCAACATCTTACAGAATACAACCACATCTGGTTCTACTGCAGCGTTCTCGATTCGTGATGTGCCCCTGGCTGTCGATGCAGCTAAGAGGATGTTGATCGTTGCGCCCACACTCGATGGCTCAAGCCGAATGGATCCCCCCGGTAGTCCGTGGCGCGGAGCACTGGCGATCACGTATCCTTCTTCTAAATCGATCGATGCCCCCAGTGCTGCAATACCCTCCAGGTGCAAATTCACTGGTCGAGGTCCCCAGGCACAGCCCCCGGGCAGCGACACCCGCGCACGGCCGCAGCGTCCGAGTAACGCTCCCAGCATATAGAATGACGCACGCATCCGTTTGACCAGCGCATAGGGTGCCTCTGGAAATCCTATCCGAGCTGCATCTATGCGCATCCGATGCCCCTCAAGGGCTACTTCGGCCCCGGTGATGCGCAGGACATGCGATAACGTCGTGATATCGCGCAAACGTGGGACCCTATCAAGCGTCGTGGCCCCCCCGGCCAACAGGCTCGCCGCCATAAGAGGCAGCGCGGTATTCTTGGAGCCGCTAATCGGCAGCGTCCCCGCAAGCGAATGGCCGCCCTGGATGACAAGTTTGTCCATATTATCGGTTTACACATTGGTGCGCAAAAGATAACCTGCAAACGGGCACTGGTGGGCAGAACCTAGAAAAAAACACCCGTGCTGCCAATTCATGGCAATCGCCAAGCCGAACCAAGCCGATGAGGTCACAGACGGGCACGTCGTAAACGCTCGTTGGTACAAGGGGCATGGTGCCCATCTACTTGGATCATGCCGCATCAACGCCGCTCGACCGACGGGTATTGGATGCCATGATCCCATTTCTCACGACCCACTGTGGCAATGCGTCAAGCCCCCACGCCGCTGGACGCCGCGCCCGCGTAGCCGTGGAGAAAAGCCGGGAGCGAGTGGCGGCCCACCTCGGCGCCCATCCGTCCGAAATCGTCTTCACCAGCGGGGGCACTGAAAGCAACAACGCTGCGATCCGCGGTGTGCTCTGCCACACCCCAAAGGGGCTAGTGACATCGGCCTCCGAGCACGCTTCAGTTCTTAAAGTAGCGCAAGCCCTGCGCACGACTGGCGCGCCGGTCGCAGTGCTGCAGCCGGATCCTGATGGCAGTGTGAGGACGAAGCAAATTGAAAATGCGCTCTCCTCGCGCATCGGGTTGGTGTCGATGTCGCTGATCAACAATGAGTTGGGTACCGTTGCTCCCATCAGGGAATTCAGCATCGCCTGCCAGCGTGCTGGTGTCCCGCTGCATGTGGATGCGGTGCAGGCCGCTACAGTGATGGAGGTCAATGCCAAAAGCCTAGGCGCAGACCTGATGACGCTGTCTGGGCACAAGCTCAATGGACCCAAGGGCGTAGGGGTGCTGTATGTACGGGCTGGGCTGGACTTTCGGCCCCTCATCGTGGGCGGGTCTCAGGAGCGACGACGCCGTGGCGGCACGGAGAATGTGGCCGCCATCGTGGGCATGGCAACTGCGCTTGACCTTGCTGCAGCGAGGCAAACTCGCGAAGCAGCACGCCTGCTGCAGCTGCGCCGTAGCTTCGAGCAACGTCTGAAGGAGGCGCTTGGAGAGACCCTCGTTTTCAACACGCCCGTGGACGGACCTGCAGCGCCGCACATCCTGCACTTCTCCCTCAGACCGTGGCGTGGACGCCAGATAGACGGTGAAATGCTGCTGCTCAATCTGGATATGGCAGGTGTGATGGTGTCCGCCGGCGCCGCATGCGCAAGCGGCGCAGTACGCGTGAGCCATGTGCTGCGAGCCATCGGACTCGACGACGATACCGCCTCAGCATCGGTCCGAGTCTCCCTAGGTAGGAGCACCAGTGCCACGGACGTGGAGGAGGCGGCAGACCGCTTGGTGAGAATCGTCGACCGCATGCGCAGGCGCCGCGCCGCATGAAGTGCCTTGTCGTGTTAGCAAAGGCGCCAAGGCCCGGCTTTGTGAAGACGCGCCTCGTGCCGCCGCTGACCAGTGAGGCTGCAGCAGAGCTTGCCGAAGCCATGCTGCTCGATGCACTCGCACAGTATGCAACCATCGGGGTGGCCGTGCGACTCTATCTTGCAGGTTCGTGGGATGTGGATCAGAAGATGCTGGTCGGAACGACACTCCGGCCTCAGAGCACAGGATCTCTGGGTACTCGCCTCTGTAACGCGTGCCAGGATGCAAGGGTGGCCGGGGCACGACAAATCGTCGTTATTGGCACAGATCACCCCACGTTACCGTCAACGTGGATCGCACGCGCATTCGACCACACTGAAAGGACCGGTAGCGCCGTGATCGGTCCTACGGCGGACGGTGGTTTCTACCTAGTCGGATTGCATCCTTACGCACCTGGAGCGTTTGATGGTACCTTCAGCCATGAACGGGTCTTTGAAGAGACCCACGCTCGTCTTGCAAACGGCTGGCAACGGGTGCGCGTTCTTCCGCCCTGGTACGATGTCGATACGGTCGGCGACCTGGACAGACTGCGTAGAGATCTTGTGCAAACGAAGGCTTGCAGGCATACCCGGCGGGTACTCAGCAGTTTGGACCAGCACCACTTGGCATCCCTACCAAGCACGAAGAGTGCATGATAGCAGCTGATAGAGTAAGCGAGGCACGGCAAGCATCGGTCGCTGTGCCAGTTCATGCGGTCACGGCATGGGGTCCCGCATCGCTGTCCAACCTGGGACCAGGCTTTGATTCGCTCGGGCTTTGCATCGGCGAACTTGGCGATCGTGTCACTGCGATCCCCACTAGTATAGCGGGCGTCACAGTAGAGTGCGATATGCCGCTGCCCTGTGATTCGCACCTGAACACTGCGGGACATGCGGCCCAGTGCGTGCTGGAGGCCGTGGACGCCGACAGAGGTATACACCTGTCCATCGAAAAGGGGATCCCTGTGGGCTCTGGCATCGGCGGGTCGGCGGCCAGCGCCGCGGCTGGCGCTTGGGCTACCAACGCGGTGCTGGGGTTCCCGCTTAGCAAAGAGGACTTAGTGGAGGCTGTACTGGCAGGTGAATCCGTAGCCTCTGGCGGCGCCCGCCACGGGGACAATGCACTACCGGCCCTCTTGGGAGGCATGGTTATGACCTCGCCAACAGATCCGGCAGACTATCGTCTAGTGCAGCTCCCACGTCCGCTATACCTGGCACTGCTACTGCCGCAGCTCACCATCAAAACATCGGAAGCGCGCACGATGCTGCCGGAACATGTGCCGCTTCGCGCCGCAGTTGAGAACGCCAGCGACTTGGCATTCATGCTGCACGCGCTGTCTGCAGGCGACTATGAGTCGGTAGGAAAGTATATGATGCGAGACCGGCTGGTGGAGCCGGTGCGGAGTAAGCGCCTGTGCTGCTACGATGCGGTGCGCACGAGTGCTGTGGCGACCGGTGCCTGGGCGTGCGTTATTAGCGGCAGCGGTCCAGCCATGGTGTCACTGTGCAAAGATTTCATCGCGGCACAACGTGTTCTGACGGCGATGTCAAGCGCGGCGACCCTAGCGGGTGTCCAGTCCTCTGGTGTCGTAACTGAACCTGACTCTTACGGCGTACGGGTCGCATGATTCGCTACTTCAGCACGCGTGGCGAACGCGGAGTCTCGCTTGAATCTGCACTGCTCCGCGGCTTGGCTTCCGATGGCGGGCTTTACTTGCCCAATCGTATTCCGCCAGCTAAGGTGGCCTGGCGAAAGCAGGAGCGGTTTGCAGACCTTGCGGTCCTAATTCTGCGACCGTTTCTCAATGGAATGGTACCCGAGCGGCATATAGCGCCGCTCCTGCGTGCAGCGCTCAACTTTCCTGTACCTCTGGTGCACCTGCCCGGGTGGCAGGGTGTCACGGTGGTGGAGCTGTTCCATGGCCCCACGCATTCCTTCAAGGACTTTGGCGCGCGAACCATGGCGCGGCTGATGACCCAACTCGCTCGTCATGCACCACTCACGATTGTGGTCGCCACCTCTGGCGACACCGGCAGCGCCGTAGCGGACGGCTTCGCGGGGCTCGAGGGGCTCCGAGTTGCGTTACTGTTTCCCGATGGCCAAGTAAGCCCGACGCAGGCCCAACAACTGACGCTTAGGCGTCCCGGCGTTCGGGCCTTTGCGGTGCGCGGGACCTTCGACGACTGTCAGGCAATGGTGAAGGGAGTTCTTGCTGCACCCGAAGAGCTGACGCTTTCCGCGGCCAACTCCATCAGCGTGGGGAGGCTGCTGCCCCAGATGCTGTATTACTACTGGGCCGTCAGCAGGAGCAAAGCGGAAGATGCGATTTTCAGCGTGCCCTGTGGCAATCTGGGCAATCTCACCGGTGGCGTGCTGGCTACGCTCGCAGGACTGCCGGTGGGTAGATTCCTGGCCGCACATAATGCCAATGCTGCATTCATTCGGTACCTTGAAAAAGGCGACGCGGCATTTGGGCCCTCAGTGCGGACGCTTTCCAATGCCATGGATGTTGGGTCTCCGAGCAACTTTGAGCGTCTGCGTGTACTGGTACCGGACTTGCGCGATCATGTCACAGGATACTCAGTCTCGGACGAGGCCACGCTAAGAAGCATGCGTCGCGTCCACGAGGAGACGGGATACGTTGCGGATCCTCACACGGCCGTAGCGCTGGAAGCAGTGCGCCGCCACCGGCGGGCGACGGGTCGGGCGCAGCCAGCGCTCGTCCTGGCAACGGCCCATCCGGCCAAATTTCCGGCTACAGTCCGCTGGGCGCTCGGGCGCGAGCCGGACATACCACCAGGACTGGCCGGACTCTCAGAATGCCCGAAACAGGTAAGATCCCTAAAGGCAAGCCGCGGGGCGCTGATCGAGGCCCTACGAAACTGGCAATAACGGGTCTCGCATGACGCCTTTTCACCCAACACAATGGCCATCGGCCAAGCGCGATGCGGCCCAGGCGCTATGGGATTTCTATCATGCGCTCAGCAGACCCGAATCAGGGTTTCCTTTTGATAGAACCACGCGGCAATGTATCGACGGCATGCAGACCGACACCATGCCGCCAGCCACCGTGCAGAACGCATACGATGCCTGTGAGAAGTATGGCCTAGACCGCGCCCTCCTAGCGCAGGTGGTGGAGGGAGCCCGGCATCTGGTGCCACCTGTACAGTTTGAATCAGCAGCGCAGCTGCTGGACTTTGTGCGGCTGCGATGCGGTGCGCACGCCCGGCTATTGGCGCAACTGGCTGGCCAAAAAGGACGTTTCCGAATGCAGGGCACGGTAGAGTTTGCCAAGGCGGTATTCCTAACAAAACAGCTATGCAGGCTGCCACACGATATTGCCGAGGGCAGGCTGTTTATCCCCCTCGCCGAGCTTGTCCAGTTTAAGGTCACCAGAGCGCAGTTGCGCCAAGGCACGATGGACAACAATATGCGCCGCCTGCTCTGGAAACAGGCCGTGCGCATACGTGACGCCTACGGCGCCAGCCAGCGCCTAGGACACGACCTGTCAGGATGGCCTAGGCGCCAGTTCAGAAAGCACTGGATGGAGGGGCTCTACCTGCTGTCGGCGGTGGAGAAAAAGCGATTTGACGTCTGGACCAAGCCGGTGGAACTTTCTAGCGTCCGGCGGCTGCAGATGCGCTGGCAGCTTTTTACAGGAAAAACCAGCTTCAGATAACCTTAGGCAAAGGAATGGCTACGTACCGCGAAGCCGGTGTCAACCTGGAATCCGCCGAGGCGGCCATGAGCCGTATTGCTCCCCACATCGCGGCAACGCAGACTGGTGGAATGGTTGGTCGCATCGGCGCCTTCGGTGGCTTCTTTGAAGTGCCCCAAGGCTTTCGGCGGCCGATATTGGTCTCATCCGTAGACGGGGTGGGCACCAAAGTCAAAGTGGCCGTGCGCGCCAAACGCCACCACACCATCGGGGAGGACCTGGTAAACCACTGTGTCAACGACATCGCTGTGTGCGGCGCCACGCCGCTGTTCTTCTTGGACTATTTCGCTGCGGGAACGCTGGATCCTGGCGTCTTTGAATCGGTGATCTCCGGGGTGGCCCGCGGATGCAAGGCACACGGCATGCCGCTGATCGGCGGCGAAACCGCAGAAATGCCCGACCTCTATGCGCCTGGCGAGTACGACCTCGCAGGCACGGTGGTGGGCATCGTGGAGCATGACGACATCCTGGACGGAAGCCGAGTCGCAGAGGGCGATGTGCTGATAGGACTCCCATCGTCTGGGCTGCACACCAACGGATACACGCTGGCACGCTATGCAAGCTTCAAAGGTGCACGCGCCTATAGCATAGACGACAAGCCTCCGTTGCTCAAAGGCCGAACCGTCGGAGAGGAATTGCTTCAGGTGCACCGGTCGTATCTTGTTCCCATCAGGGCGCTGTGTGAGGCAGGGTTGGTGCACGCATTTGCACACGTAACCGGAGGCGGCATTGAAGGCAACACGCGGCGCGTAGTGTCGTCACCCCTCGACCTGTCGGTGCGCTACGAAGCATGGACGCGTCCTTCCGTATTCGACTTCATCCAGCGTGCCGCGGAGGTGCCAGAAGAAGACATGCGAAACACCTTCAACTTGGGTATCGGCCTAGTAGCGCTGGTGCCGCCCCGAAACCTGAACCGTGCACAGGCGCTTTTGTCCCAGTGTGGCGAGCGCCCCGTAACGATAGGAAGCGTGCACAGACATTCCACATCCTGAGATCCTATGCTATCGATCAGCCTGATACTAATCCTGAGCTACCTGGCAGGCTCTATCCCTGGCAGCGTATGGATTGGTAAGGCATTGTATGGTGTCGATGTCCGGGAGCATGGCAGTGGCAACGCTGGCGCTACAAATGCCTTTCGCGTCTTGGGATGGAAGGCGGGTGCGCTGGCATCCATAATAGATGTCGGAAAAGGGCTGTTCGCTGCCGCCGTCATCGCCACCATACGGCTAAATGATGGTCTGCCCAGTGGATTTGAGTTCTGGCAGGTGGAATCCGTGGTGCGCCTGACGGCAGGCATTGCAGCTATAGCAGGGCATATGTGGCCTGTCTGGGCACGCTTTGAAGGAGGGAAGGGCGTAAATACTGCAGCAGGGGTTCTTTTTGCGCTGACCCCTATCACCATGTGGATCGTCCTGGGCGCCTTTGTAGTGGTGCTGGTGAGCTCCCGGTATGTGTCGCTGGCCTCTATGACGGCGGCAGCGGTGTTTCCGGCGGTGGTGGCGGTCCGGAGATTTATCTTCGGCATCGAAGGGTTGGATCGCAGCCTATTGCTCTTCGGCGTATTGCTCTTGGCGGGGATCATCATCGCACATCGCTCAAACATAGCGCGCCTCCTCAACGGTACCGAAAACAGGGTGCACAACTTTCGGCCTGCCCGCGGCCTGCGGGGACGGGGAGAGCTGTGACGTGGGTGCGCCAGGCTAACTGGTGCCAGTACAGGGAGTGAAAGTCTCCCGATGTGAAGGACTAACCATCCACGCATCTCCTCGAGCCGTGCGTCGGTACCCGCGAGGGTGCAGGCGAAGCGTCGGTAGAGGTGCGGGTGGGCAGGGCTAATGAGCACCGAAAATATCATCGTCCGGGACGCCGAGGGTTTCTTCGTGGTCGAAGGCAACACCTTCTTTGCCGTTAATGGTGAGGCGGAGGAGGGTCCCGCGGTGTCCAAGAACCCAGGCACGCACGTACGTACTGCATCGGGACCTGGGAGGTCTCTCCACTACCCATCCCTTCGGGGAGGGTCGCCAAAGCGTAGGCTAAATGCCGATCGGAGGATGTACGGTGGAGAGAAGTCAGATGCGACCATAGTAGCTATGAAGCCAGCGAACAACGCGTGGATGACCACGGGGCGGAGCCGGTGGAGCCAAGGGTCGCACCCAAGGGCAAAGCGGGAAGCTGGATTCATGCCGGACTCTGGGCCGGATTACGTGGATCTGTCCAAGAGCTGTGGACTCAGTGCCACAGTCGGGGCGCAGGTGTACCGCTTACGGCTGGAGGTGGGGTTTCCCCACTTCCTAACGTCATGCGCGGGAGCGCGACCTGCGGGAAGAGCCGTGTGCGTTAACGCGCACGCACGGATCTGTGCGGGGCCCCAGGGGAAACCCTGGGGCTACCGCGATGAGCACCCTGGGGGCCAATTAGCAGTCTGCCGTCGCGGTAGGCGGTACGCGCGCCGGGAGACATCACAGTCCATCCGTAGCAAGAGGCTTTGACGGGGCGGGGGGCTCCGCCAAAACGGCGACCGCTAATTTTGCTATTTTTCACATGGCCCGCATTGATTCCTGACTGTTGCTGCCATGGCTTGCAAGGTGCGTCTGCTCCTGTGTTGCGCGGTAACGGTGAGCGTGCTTGCCGGTTGTGGCACAGCGCCTGGAGCAGAAGACCTGCCGGAGGTCGTGGATTTCAACTTCCACATTCGGCCCATCCTTTCCAACTCGTGCTTCGTGTGCCACGGGCCGGATGTGAGCACCCGGGAAGCGGACCTGCGGCTGGACGACCGTTCGTATGCTACCGCGCGGCGCAAGGGCGGGGCGCGTGCGATAGTGCCGGGAAATCCGCGCCGAAGCCTCCTCATCCAGCGCATCTCAGCCAAAGTCGTCGACCAGCGCATGCCGCCGGCGACGACCAACAAGGTGCTCACGCCACGCGAAGTGGCGCTTCTGCGGCGGTGGGTGCGACAGGGAGCACCGTACAAAGAGCACTGGGCGTTCATTGCGCCGACGATGCCAGAAGTGCCCGAGGGCGCTGGTGCTATTGACTACTTCGTTGAGGATCGTCTGGCGCGGGCAGGACTCTCGCCAGCCCCCGAAGCAGCCCCTGAAGCGCTCCTGCGTCGGGCTTCGTACGTGCTGACAGGGCTTCCGCCAGAGCCGGAGCTTGTGCAGACCTTTCTCGAAGACCCGGGACCAGCCACTTACGAGCGTATAGTGGACACGCTGTTGGCGTCACCCCATTTTGGAGAACGATGGGCCCGCCACTGGATGGACTTGGTCCGCTACGCAGAATCGAAGGGCCATGAATTTGATTTTACGGTGCAGGGCGCCTGGCGGTATCGCGACTACCTCATCCGGGCTTTTAATGCGGACGTGCCGTACGACCGCTTTCTTAAGGAACATCTGGCAGGTGACCTCCTCCCCAGCCGCCGCACGCATGCGGAGTTGGGCTATGACGAGTCACCTGTGGCAACCGCCTACTTTACGTTTGGCGAGGGCAAACACAGCCCTGTGGATACTCGGATTGACGAAGCCGAGCGCATAGACAACATTATTGATGTCACCACGAAGACGTTTCAGGGGTTGACAGTGGCTTGCGCACGCTGCCATGACCACAAATTTGACCCGATCCCCACGACCGACTACTACTCGCTCTACGGCATCGTGGAAAGCGCAAGATTCACTCCGCGGCCGCTCTTGACCGCCAGATATCGGGTACGCGCCGATTCCGTGGCGGAAGAGTTCCTGTCTCTACGGCAGCAACTTGGCGACCAGTGGCGCCGCGTCGCCACCAGGACTCCGGTGGTGGTGGCTTCTGCTACGACCACACCCCGCCCGTCGGTGGCGTGGCACTGGGCGGACTCCACCGGTGAGGCGCTCATGCTGGGGGACTTTCGTATGGGCTCCTATGACGGATGGTATGCCGAAGGGCCTGCCTTTGAGGGTGGCCCGCATGCATTTGCGCCCGTATACGACGGCGAGCGTGTAGACCGTATTGCGGCTGGCGTGGTGTCCTCCAGGGCGCGTCTGCCTGGCGTCCCAGGAGCGTTGCGCTCGCCTGGCTTCACTATTGACCACGACTCAATCATGGTGATGGCCGCCGGGCGCAAAGCCGTAATACGGATTGTGCTCAACAGCTTTCAGCTTATACGAGCACCTATCCATGGGGGGCTGGACCGCGAAATCTCCACTTCAGAGCTCACGACGTACGTGTTCGACGTAGCCATGTGGAAGGGTACCAAAGCTTACGTGGAGCTCTTGGCTGGTACCTACGACAAGCAGCAGTACGTCACCGAGCAGCACGCGTTTCGTCTGGCAGACTCGTCCTATTTCGAGGTGGCGGCGGTGGTGGCTTACGACGGCCAGCGTCCGACCTTGGCCATTTCGCCGACAGGGGAAGCGGCTCCGCTTGCAGACGCGGTAACGCGGTGGCAAAGAGGATCGGCAGGCCCAGTAGAGGTCCGTGCCATTAATGACGCCTTAAGGCAGGGCAGGCTGCCGCGGCTTGCGCGCGGCGCAGCAGCGCTGAATCAAATACGGCTGGGAGAACCACCCTTTTACATAGGTATGACCGACGGCGACACCGTGAGGAGTGGCGTGTTTTTCCGCGGTAACGCCAAGATGGAGGAGGAAACGCCGGTGCCGCACCGCTTCTTTACCACGCTGGATCCGCACCTGCTGCCCTTTACTGAATCCGCCAGCGGAAGGCTGGACCTAGCGCGTGCGATGGCCAGCGCAGACAATCCGCTAACTGCGCGCGTGATGGTGAACCGACTGTGGCATCACACCTTCGGGCGCGGCATAGTGGCTACAGTTGACAACTTCGGCGCACAAGGGGCGCTCCCTACGCATCCAGAGCTGTTGGACTATCTGGCGCTGCGCTTTGTGGAGCAAGGCTGGTCCGTCAAGCGGCTGCTCAAAGAGATGGTGCTGTCGCGCACGTTTCGGCGCGTCACACGCATGCCCGATGGGGTGGCCGATGTGGATCCGCAGAACCTGCTGCTGAGCCATTATCCGATACGACGGCTCGAAGCCGAAGCTATCCGTGACGGCATCCTGGCGGTGTCGCAGCGTCTGAATCGGACCATGTACGGCGAGCCGGTGCCCGTGCACCTGACCGAGTTTATGAAAGGGCGCGGGCGTCCGCAGGCCTCTGGGCCGTTGGACGGCGAGGCAAGGCGAAGCGTGTACATTGCCGTGCGGCGCAACTTTCTAGCGCCCATGATGCTGGCATTTGACAAGCCGATCCCATTTTCCACGTTTGGCAACAGAAACAGCAGCAACGTGCCTGCGCAGTCCCTTACTCTGCTCAACGATCCGTTTGTGGCAGGTGAGGCGGAAGCGTGGGGCCAAGCGTTGGTCGAAATGCCGCACCCAACAATAGAGGCGCGCATCGAGCACATCTTTTTGCGGGCCATGTCGCGTGCACCGACCCACGAAGAGGTGGAGCACGGGCGTAACTATTTGAAATCCTCGGCAAGGGAATCTGGAATACCCGCAGGAGAAATCTTGCGCGCCCCCTCGTTGTGGGCGGCATACTGCCACGCGGTTTTCAACCTCAAGGAGTTTATTTACCTGATTTGATGTCCAGTCCTCATCGCCTCCGATGCCGCATGACCCGTCGCGAGATGCTTGCGCTCTGCCGCAACGGGTTCGGCGGCGTGGCCCTTATGGGCCTGTTGGGCAGCGCGCCGTTCGGGCGCCGCCTTCGCGCCGATCCGCCCGCACCGCTTCATCCTCGTGCTCCGCATCGGGTACCCAAAGCCCGCAGCGTCATCTTCTTGTATATGGACGGCGGCGTGTCGCAGGTGGACAGCTTTGATCCCAAGCCGCGCTTAGCTAGAGAGCATGGCGAAGATCCTCACCTGAAGTTTGCGGTCGACGCTACGCAGTTTAACAGCATCGGTAAGATCCTCAAGAGTCCGTGGGATTTTCGGCGCTACGGGGAATGCGGCATGGAGGTCAGTGATTTGTTTCCGCACATCGGAAGCTGCGCGGACGACCTGGCGGTAATCCGCTCCATGGTGGCGGACTTTCCAGAGCATACCAATGCCAACTACTTTCTGCATACGGGGCATGGCTTGCAGGGTCGTCCGTCGATGGGGTCATGGATCACCTACGGATTGGGCAGCGATAATCAGGACTTACCCGGCTATGTGGTGCTTGATGGTGGCCTTATCCCGCCCGGAGGCCTGGACAACTTCAACAGCGGCTTTTTGCCAGCGTCGTACCAGGGTTCGATCTTTCGCGCGGGCGATGTGCCGTTGGCCAACATTGATCCGCTGGAGCCGACTACGGAGCTGCAGCAGCGCAAGCTCAATCTTATCAACCAGACAGATGAAACGCTCCTTGGGCGTCTGGGTCAGGCAGGCCAGATCGAGAGCGCGATCGCCAACTATGAGCTGGCGTCTCGTATGCAAACGTCGGTGCCGGAGCTAACAAATCTGGCCACCGAGTCTGCAGCTACGCGGAGGCTGTATGGCATGGATTCAGACGACACATATACCCGCGGCTACGGCGCGCAATGCCTGTTGGCGCGACGTTTGGTGGAGCGGGGCGTGCGCTTTGTGGAGCTCACCTGTCCGCGCGTCCAAGCCGATCGCTGGGATCAGCACAGCCGCCTTATTGACGGCCACACGCGCAACGCGCATGCTGTAGACCAGCCGATAGCCGGGTTGCTGCAGGACCTCAAGGCACGCGGCATGTTTGAGGATACGCTGGTGGTGTGGGCTGGGGAGTTTGGCCGCACCCCCTTTGCGCAGGGTACCGACGGTCGGGACCACAACCCGTCGGCGTTCAGCATCTGGCTGGCTGGCGCAGGCATTCGTGGCGGCACCACGTACGGCGCCACCGATGAGTACGGGTACCGCGCAGTGGAAAATGTTACTACTATCCATGACCTGCACGCCACGATGCTGCACTTGTTGGGGATGGAGCACGAACGTCTGACGTACCGCTTTAGCGGGCGCGACATTCGCCTGACCGATGTCGGTGGCCGCGTGATTGATGCTATCCTTACCTGAGTCACTGTTGAGCCTTTCTTTATCTCTGTCCGTGTGAGTTGTTCTCTGTTGAATCGTGTTGCATTAGTCACCGGGAGCACTACCGGTTTGGGCAAGGCCATGGCATTTGCGCTGGCGCGCGCTGGCGCGCGTGTTGCTATGAACTTCTCCAACAACGAGGTGCGCGCGCGTGCGGCGTATGCGGAGCTAGAATCCGCTGGCGGGACCGGCATCCTGGTACGCGCGGATGTCACCAACGAGCAGCATGTGACCGCCATGGTGCAGCAGGTGACCGAGACGCTGGGTCCTGTAGATATCCTGATTCCCAACGCCACGCCAGCGCAGCCGAAACGGCCGCTGGAAGAGTACTCGTGGGAATTCTACCAGGAGATGCTCGACTATTTTGTCAGGAGCCCGTACCTGTTGTGCCGCGCATGCGTACCAGGCATGAAACGTCGCCGCTGGGGACGCATCATCAACATCATTTCCGAGGTGTACTCGATGGGCGTGGCGCCATTCACGGCTTATGCTGCGGCCAAGGGCGGCCAGGTGGGATTCTCTCGCAGTCTGGCGACGGAGCTTGCGCCGTACGGGATTACGGTCAACATGATTTCTCCAGGCTGGATTCCGACCGAGCGGCACGCTTCGGACCCACAGCCTGTAAAGGACGCATATCTCAAGACTATCCCGGCTGGGCGTTGGGGGGTACCGGACGACATCGGTGGCGCCGCCGTGTTTTATGCGAGTGAGCAGGCGTCATTCCTTACCGGGCAGTTTCTGACCATTAATGGCGGCCGTACCTTTGGCATTTGATACAGCTTGCTGCGCGATATGAACTCACTATGGCCAGTGCGGCCAGGTCTGGTGGCCCTGGTGTGCCTTTTGGCGTTGGGCCCGCTCTTAGGCGGCGGCGCGTGTGCGCCAGCCGACAGCCTTGATAAGAAGCCACTGGTAGGCTTCATCACCAATGGTATCGCCTCATTCTGGGTGATCGCGGCTAAGGGTGCCGAGGATGCGGCCAAGGAGTACGACGTTGAGGTGGAGGTGCTGATGCCGCCGGATGGCACCGCGGCGGATCAGCGGCGCATGGCGCAAGACCTCTTGGCGCGCGGAGCCGATGGCATCGCTATCACGCCGCTGGACCCGACCAACCAGCTGGGTTTTTTGAATGAGATAGCGCGCAGCACGCACCTGATTACGCACGACTCTGACGCGCCAGACAGCGAACGGCAGGTGTATATCGGCATGGACAACTACGAGGCAGGCCGCATGTGTGGCCGCTTGGTGAAGGCTGCCATGTCGGATGGCGGCAGCGTGATTCTCTTTGTCGGGCGCGTGGGCCAGCTCAATGCCGACCTGCGTCGCCAGGGCGTCATCGATGAGCTGATGGATCGGAGCATGGACAATACGCGCCGCGACCCGGTGGATGCGACCATTGAGGGCCAGCGCTTTACGGTGCTCGACACACGCGTCGATCAGTTCGACTTCGCGCGTGCCAAAGCCCAGGCGGAAGATGCGTTGGTGCGCTACCCAGACGTGGATGGTATGATTGGGTTGTTTGTCTACAATCCGGTCCAGATTTTGGAGGCCGTGCGCGAAGCTGGCAAACTGGATCAGATCGCAATCGTGGGTTTTGATGAGGATGAGGTTGTGCTGCAGGCTATCGAAGACGGGGATGTGGCTGGCACCGTGGTGCAGAACCCGTACCGGTACGGCTACGAGTCGGTGCGGGTGCTCGCGGCGCTGGTCCGTGGAGACCGTTCAGTGATCCCCGAAAGTCGTTTTATCGATATCCCGGCCCGCTCAATCACGCGCGACAACGTCGAGGCCTTCCGCGCGGAGCTCAATGAGCTCGTCGGAGAGTAGATGACCGAGCAGCCACTCCTGGTTGCGGAGCGGGTCACCAAACGCTTTCCGGGGGTGGTGGCGCTGCGGCAGGTCAGTCTGACGGTGTATGCCGGTCAGGTACTCGGGGTTATCGGAGAAAACGGCGCGGGCAAGAGCACGCTGATGAAGGTGCTGGCTGGTGTCCTGTCCATGGACGGCGGACATCTGCACTGGGAAGGGGTGCCCGTCACGTTCAGCTCTGCGTGCCAAGCCGCGAGGCTTGGCATCGTGCTGATACACCAGGAGCTCAGCCTGTTGCCCAACCTGAGTGCGGGTGCCAACATCTTTCTGGGTCGTGAGCCGCGCCGGGCGGGTTGGATTCGGCAGCACGCATTGGCGGAGCGCGCCAAACGGATTATGGCCCGAGTCGGGTTGCAGCTGTCGCCTGAGACCCCGGTGGCCGCCTTACCCATGGGGCAGCGCCAGCTTCTGGAGATTGCGCGTAGCCTAGCGTCCGACGCGCGCCTCATCATTATGGATGAGCCGACATCCAGTCTGTCCGAAGAGGAAGCGCAGCGCCTTTTTGACGTTATCGACGAACTTAAGCGCTCTGGCGTGGCCATCCTGTACGTGTCGCATCGGCTGCGTGAGGTGGAGATGCTGGCGGATCGCGTCTGTGTGCTGATGGATGGGCGCAACGTTGCGGAGCTGGAAGGCAAAGACATCTGCCGCAACGTTATGGTACGTTCCATGGTTGGGCGCGAGCTCAAGCGGTGGCGTCGGCCGGCCGTTACGCAGCAGCCAACGGAGCCGGTGTTGGAAGCATCGGGTGTGGCTACCTCAACGTGGCCGGAGCAGGAGGTCACGCTGTCTCTGCATCGCAGCGAAGTTGTGGGTTTGGCGGGCCTCGTCGGTGCTGGTCGAACCGCGCTGCTCAATGCGCTTTTTGGTCTGGACGCGCGGGCTGCTGGGCGGATCCTAGTGAACGGGCAGCAGGTCATGTTTGGCGACCCAACCGCTGCGATGGCCGCAGGTCTGGCGTTGGTTCCCGAGGATCGCGCGGGCCAGGGGCTGGTGCTCCAGATGTCCGTGCAGCACAACATGACGTTAGCTGCGTTTGCCTTGCGCCATCGGGCGGTGTCGGTAGCGCGCAGCTGGGAGCGGGCACGCTGCTTAGAGCTCTGTGCGCGCTTAGGTATCGATAAGGCTCGGCGGAGCAGCATGGTGCGTCTGCTGTCAGGCGGCAATCAGCAGAAGGTGGTGCTGGGAAAGTGGCTGCTGTTACGTCCGAAGGTGCTGCTGATGGATGAGCCGACGCGCGGCATCGATGTGGGTGCAAAGCAGGAGATTTACGGGGTGATGCGTGAGTTGGCCAGAGCAGGGATGGCCATAGCATTTGCCAGTAGCGAGATGGAAGAGGTTCTGCAGGTGGCCGATCGGGTCGTTGTGATGCACGAGGGGCATATAGCCGGAAGTCTAACGGGCAGCGAAATCACCGAGAGGCGCATCATGCGATTAGCGGCAGGGTTGCATCCGGTGATGGCATGAGAAAGATCGCTGGCATCAGTGGCGTGCTGGTCGCCGTTTTTGTTTTGACGGCGGTGCTGGAGCCGAACTTCTTGACCGGCTACAACCTGCAGAACACGCTGCGCTGGACCGGCCTCTTCGGCATTATTAGCATTGGGGCGGCCTTTGTGATTATTGCTGGCGGAATTGACCTATCTACCGGCAGCGTGGTAGGGCTGATAGGCGTGATGGTGCCCCTGCTCCTGGCTGACCAAGGGTGGAGCGTTCCGGTGGTGTTGACGGCGGCGCTCGGCGCAGCGCTGGCGATCGGTCTGTTGCACGGCGCGCTGGTAACCAGGCTCAGGCTTCAGCCCTTCGTTGTGACGCTATGCGGGCTGCTGATCTATCGCGGCTTGGCGCGTTGGATCACCGGTGACCAGACGCAGGGCTTCGGGATGGGCTTTGATGGGCTCCGGCAATTGGCGATCGGCAGGATAAGCGTAACGGCGTCCTTTGGGATTCCCATCCCTTTTCTGATAATGCTCGTGCTAGCGGTGTTGAGTGCGTTGTTGCTGAATCGGACCGTGTGGGGACGCTACATAAAGGCTCTGGGCCACAACGAGGAGGCAGCGCGCTACAGCGGCATCAACACCCGCCGCATGGTTGTGGTAGCATACGTCATTGCTGCGCTGACGGCGGCGCTGGGCGGGTTGCTGTTTGCGCTTGACGTCAACTCTGTGCAACCGGCAGCGCAAGGAGGCTTTTATGAGCTTTATGCTATCGCTGCCGCGGTGTTGGGCGGCTGCAGTCTGCGTGGTGGCGAAGGGTCTATAGCTGGAGTGGTGATCGGTGCGGCGGTATTGCGCCTCTTGTACAACGCGATAAACATCCTCGGCATACCTACGCAGCTGGAATTTGCTATTATTGGCGCGGTAATCCTGTGCGGTGTGGCGGCTGACGAGATAGTCCGCCGCTTGGCGGCCGCGCGGGCTGCGCGCAGCGCCGCATAACATTGAAGAGAGCAGGCTATGCATCTTGCGATACACAACTGGATGAAGGCGGAGCCCATCGAGGTTACCGTTGCGCGGCTGGCTAGGTATGGCTACCTGAGCTTGGAGATTCAGGGAGAGCCCGGGCGCTACGACACCGGAGCTGTCCGCACGCTATTGGACGCGCACGGGGTCCGCTGTTGGGGTAGTGTCACGCTCATGCTCGACGAACGGAACCTGCTTGCCAAAGACGAAGAGCAGCGGGTTTGCAGTGTGCAATATGTTAAAGACTGCATCACGATGGTGGCGGAGCTGGGCGGCGAGGTGATCAGCGTGGTACCCGGCACTGTCGGTAAGCTTGTGCCAGACTCTACACCAGACAAGGAATGGGTGTGGTGTGTACAGGCGCTGAAGGAGTGCTACGACTATGGGTTGCGATGCGGAGTCAAGATCGGTGTGGAGCCCATCAACAGGTTTGAGACGTATTTCATCAATCGGGGGGCTCAGGCTATGGCCCTGGCTGAAGCCGTAGGTCCAGAGTGTGGCGTATGCCTGGACATCTTTCACATGAATGTAGAGGAAGACGACCCGTTGGCGGCTATTCGCACGTGCAGCAGCCGCCTGGTCAACTTTCATGTGGCTGACAACAACCGGATGGCCTGTGGTATGGGCAGCCTTGATTGGCCTGCTATCGTCGGCACGCTCCGCGAGGTGGGTTACGATGGGGCCCTTTCTGTAGAGTTTTGTCCACCATTGGACCGGACGCCAGCCAATCGGTGGCCTGGCAGCGTGGATCCGAACCCCGAAGGCATTTCCGAGTCAGAGCGCAAGTTTCTACATGACCACGGTAGCAGCGTCTTCAGCGCTGACTTCTTTGAGATGCATGTGCGCCGGTCGGCCGAAACGCTTCTGCCCCTCCTATAGGCTCGCGATCCGCACCCTAGTCCGTGACGTTGCTGGCTATTGGCACTGCTGTGAGTCAGTTTCATGATGTCTGCTCCCAGCCGAGCGTAGCGATCGTTCTGGGGTCGGGGCTGGGGGCGCTTGCGGAGCTGGTGCAGGATAGGGTCGAGTATTTCAGCCGCGAGATTGCCGGTTATCCGGTACCGTCTGTTCCCGGACATCAGGGTCGCATCATTGCGGGCAGGATAGGCGTTCGGCGCGTCACCGTGATGCAGGGTCGGGCCCACTTGTACGAAGGACATTCAGCTAGGCGGATCACCTTTCCGCTGCGTATGGCGCAACGTATGGGTGCCACGAGCGCCGTCATTACCAGCAGTGCGGGAGGCATAGGCATGCCAGCGGGCACCATCATGCTTATCGGCGACCATATGCGCGTGGGGCCGGGTCTGTCGCCTGGGAGGGTGGGCGCTGCCGCGCCGTATGACCGGCCGTGGGCGCAGCGTACCAGGGAGGCGGCACTCCGCCTAGGAATCAATGTGCGGCAGGGCACGATGCTGTGGATGCCTGGTCCTTGCTACGAGACGCCAGCGGAGATTCGATACGCGATGCGTTTTGGAGCCCATGCTGTCAGCATGTCGACCGTGCCAGAGGTGCTAGAGGCGAGGCGGCTACAGATGGCGGTGCTGGGTCTGGCGGTCATCACCAATCCCGCGGCGGGGCTAACCCAAGGTGTGCTGGCGCATCAGGATGTGTTAACGGCCGGTAAGGCTATGAGTGGGCCCCTGAAGATGCTGCTGCCAGCGATTGTGCGCCATGCGCCTGGACAAAGCGAGGGCGCGGGCCCAGTGATTTGCAATTGAGCGTCGCATTTCTCATTTTGCAGGTCTACAGTCGAAAACTGCTGCCGAACTCATGAATGATTCTGCCCCCCGTACTGGTTTATCACGGCACGACAGGGAGCCACATGGCGGGAAACGGCGCAGAGGCGGCGGGTCTGCGCACTACCGCGACGAGGTCTTTTCCAAGCGCGTGCCTGCTGGACGTCGGACCTACTTTTTTGATGTAAAGCCGACCCGGTCGGGAACCGACTTCTTTATCGTCGTGACCGAAAGCAAGCGTGTGGACGACAACCGGTACGAGAAGCACAAGATATTTCTGTACAAGGAAGATTTTGCCAAGTTTATTCGCGGGCTGAGCGAGACGATTCAGCATGTCAGGGAGGAGTTCCTTCCTGACTTCGAGTTCCATGGCTTGCCCGACCTGAATTTTCTCAGTTCGCCAGACAGGGATCGTTAGGGCGTTTTTCGCCATTGATGATTCCGCTATTCGAGCGGTCTGCGTGGAGGGTGCCTTCCCAGGTGGCCGCAGACCGCGACCTAGAGGATCGCGAAAGGCGTGTCATCGCGCGGGTGCGGTAGGAGGGTGATGCGGCCCTTAAGGACTTTGCCCGGTGCTACGATGGAGTGCAGCTCGCTGCAATACGCGTTCCCGACTTAGCGCTCGATGAAGCTCATGCCCAGGCTTCCTCCTCTTGGCTGACGACCTTGGAGCGCGCGGCCGACAACATCCGGCGCTTTCATCGCCACCAGCGCCAGGCCGCGTGGTATATGGATGACGGAGACGGCGAAACGTTGGGGCAGCGCATCCTGCCTATGGAAAGGGTGGGCCTGTATGTGCCAGGAGGCACCGCGGCGTATCCTTCCAGCGTGCTAATGACGGCTTAGCCGGCCCAGGTGGCTAAGGTTGGAGAGATTCATTTGGTTTCGCCGCCATCTGGTCCTAGCGGGTTGCCGCATGGCGGCATCTTGGCGGCGGCTCGAGTGCTCGGCCTTACCAACGTTTATGCGGCGGGTGGTGCGCAGGCGATAGCGGCGCTTGCGTATGGCACGGAGGCCATTCCGAAGGTGGACAAGGTTGTAGGCCCCGGTAGTGCTTGGGTGACGACCGCCAAGCGGCTGGTATACGGCGATGTGGATATTGGTTCGTTGGCGGGTCCAAGTGCAGTGGTGATCTTGGCCGATGCCTTGGCCATCCCGCTGTGGGTGGCTCATAACCTGTTGGTCCAGGCGGAGCATGATGTACGTTCGCGTGCCATCTTGGTGACTCCATGTCGTGCGACTGCGGAAGCGGTTCGGTGCCATGTGGAGCGCCTGGTGCCATGCAGTCCCCGCCGTGCTATTGTGGAGGCGGCCTTGCGTAACTGTGGTGCCATCATTGTGACGGTAGACTTGGACGCGGCTCTAGACACCGTGAATGCGTTGGCGCCGGAGCCTCTCGAGCTCATGGTTGAGCATCCCTGGTCGGTGTTAGAACGGGTTCGCCATGGTGGAGCGGTATTTGTTGGGCCTTGGTCACCGGAGCCGGTGGGGGATTACTATGCTGGACCCAATCATGTGCTATCTACGGGAGGTACGGCACGATATGCGTCCGCGCTGGGTGTCGAGGACTTTGTGCGTCGCCAGAGCGTGATCGCGTATTCGCGCGACCGTCTCTTGGTGGCTGGGCCCGACATAGCGCGGCGCGCGCAGCGAGTCGCTGCAGGAGCATGCACGCGCTGTCGAGGCTAGGTTTGAGTGATGGAAGTATCTAAGGTACTTTCATTGATTCGGCCGGCTGTGCGGGCTGGCCAGGCGTACCGTGTAGGCGGGCCTTCGCGGGCAGCGGTCAAGTTGAATCAGAACGAGAGCCCTTTCGACCTGCCTCGGGATCTGAAGCAGGAGTTGCTGAGTCGGTTTTTGGAGGAGCCTTTCAACCGGTATCCGTTGGTTGAGCCGGTCGCATTGCAGTGTGCGCTTGCGCGGCATCTGGGGTGGGAGGAGGAGGGCATTCTGGTTGGCAACGACTCTAATGAGCTGATGGCGACGGTGATGCAGGTGGTTGTCCAGCCCGGGGTTTCGGTCGTCTTGCCGCGCCCGATGTTTTCGTTTCATATGCGGCTCGCCGAGCTTTTTGAGGCTAGTGTGGTGGCGCCGCCGCCCCGGAGTGATTTGAGCTTTGACAGCCAGGCTATTTCAGTGGCGGCATCAGGGCACGCTGCTGTGCTTATTGTGGTAACAACGCCCAACAGCCCAACGGGTCTGGCTATGCGCGGCGACGAGCTTCGCTCTATGCTTGCCGCGGCGCCAGGATTTGTACTTATAGATGAGGCGTATGGTGAATTCAGTTCTGAGGAGAGTGCATGTGTGATGCTTCCAGATTATCCGAACCTGTTGGTGCTGCGCACCTTTTCGAAGGCATGGGGACTGGCGGGGCTGCGCCTGGGTTATCTGGCGAGCATGCGTCTGTGATGCGCGAGGTCAGAAAGGCGCGGGTGCCATTCATGGTGGATCGGTTTGCTGAGCTGACGGCGTTGGCGCTATTGGAGCGGCCGGCGCTTTGCAAGGCACATGTAGATTACCTCAAGCGGGGTACGGCATGGCTCACCGGGGCATTGCGCGAGGTGCAGGGTGTTGAGGTATCCCCATCGCAGACGAATTTCGTGTTGATCCACACCCATATGGATGCCGACGAGCTTATGCAGGCGTTGGTGCGGGAGGGCGTGCTGGTTCGAAGCATGCGCGGCTACCGGGAGCTTCCGGGGTACATTCGAGTGAGTACGGGTACGGCTCGGGAAAACCATTGCTTTGTCGAGGCGTTAAAACGAATGCTGCGTTAAGCGCATTCGAGCCGCGAGGCAATCCGTATGAACCTGATACAGGTTGACATCATCGCGCTAACTCAGAGCCCGACTTCCCCTGGTGCATTCGCGCTGGTTCTTGAGGAGATGGGTGGCAACAGGCGGTTGCCGATCATCATCGGAGCGCAGGAGGCGCGGGCCATCACGTTGGGGTTGGAGCATGACCCGCCTGCACGTCCTATGACGCACGACCTGATTCCAGACATCATGGCGGCGGCTGGCATGAGTGTGAAGGATGTCATCATTGATGAGCTGCGCAAGAGGACCTTTTTTGCCAAGATCCGATATTCTTGGAATGGCGAGGAGGGCGCGGTGGACGCCCGGCCCAGCGATGCGGTAGCGCTAGCTGTGCGGCTCAATGTCGCCGTATATGTGGCGCCATCCGTGCTCAATGAGGCTGGCATCCCGATCCAGGATGAGCAGGACCAGGTTTTGGAGGAGTATGAAGAGGAGGAGGTTGCAACGGATGAGGCACATCGGTTGGAGCTGCTTCTCGAGCGTGCCGCTAAGAGCGAGGACTATGATGAGAGGGCCCGCTGGCGCAGCGAGGCGGCTGCCATAATGGAATCTCATCTCAAGCGTGCCGTGGAGAGCGAGGAATATGAAGAGGCGGCTCGATGGCGTGACATGTTGGCCGCGCTCAAGGAAAAGCAGCGGCCCTGACGTGTACGGATTCACGCTTGGTAAGAAAGTCAGACGCTGAGTTCCTTGACCGAGGTTCCATTCGCGCGCCTGCGCGGCTTTGGCCAGCTGTTTACGGACTACTGCCAGGGACCCGACACGCTTGCTTCGTTCTTTGGAGGTGACTGGCGCAGTGCAGGTCACATCCGCCAGGTAGCGCACCAGGCGGGGCCTCCGATTGCCGAGCCGTTGGCGCGCGCCCTGTTGCGCCAGAATGACCGGTGGTCCAATCCGGTGGGTCCCTTGGTACGCGCCCTTGAGGCCCGGGGCGCGCTCGCGGTCGTCACCGGACAGCAGCTCGGGATTTTCGGGGGTCCGCTGTATTCGTTGTACAAGGCGCTGACGGCTGTTAAGCTTGCTCGGCATCTCTCCGAAACGTTGCAGCGGCCTGTGGTGCCGGTGTTTTGGCTTGAAGGTGGCGACCATGATCTGCCTGAGGTGTCTCAGCTGCATGTGCCCGGGCATGCGGCGTTGCAGAGTCTGCAATATCGTGGCCATGTCGATGTCGGCCATGTTAATGCAGGCAGCGTGGGAGCGCTCGCGTTTGAGCCCGACATTGACCGGATAAGGGAGGCGCTGCGGTCTTCGCTGCCGAACACCGGATTCAGGGACCGGATGCTGGAAGACTACTTCGGTGGGTATCGGCCGGGCGTCCGGTTCGTTGATGCATTTGCTCGCACGATGGTGGCGCTGCTGGGTGGGCGTTCTATGGTGTTTGTAGATCCTGAGGCCCTGGCTGTCAAGCGTCTGGCGGCGCCGCTCTTTGAGCGTGCACTGTTGGGGCATGCTGAATTGCATGCAGCGCTAACAGCTGCTACTGACAGTGTGCGTCAGCGCTATCCTGCGCAGGTGCGCCCGCGCGCGACCACGCTGTTTTACCAGGATGTGCGCGGACGCACCTTGGTAGAGCCTGACGGAAACGGCTTTGGCATTTGGCGTGGTGCGAAGCGTGCGTCCGCTGCCGTGTGGGTAGCCCGACTCCAGGAGGATCCCAGCCGCTTTACCCCCAACGTGGTGCTACGGCCGGTATTGCAGGATACCTTATTCCCCACGGTGGCGTATGTGGCGGGGCCGGGGGAGGTGTCTTACTTTGCGCAGTTGCGGCCCGTGTATGAGTGGGCAAAGGTAACGATGCCGGTGATTTACCCGAGGGCAAGCCTGACGGTTGTTGAGCCGCGCGTGGGCCGGATTCTCGATCGCACTGACCTTGGCATGACGGATCTGCAGGAGAGCCTTGAGGGAATTCTGGAGCGCTTGCTGATGCATAGCAGCGGGGTAGATGCTGCGTTTGCGCGTGCAGAGGGTGGGCTATCTGCGCTGGCGACGGCGTTGCTGCCTGTGGTTGAGGCGGTGGATCCGACGTTGGGCCGGACGTGCAACGCGACGCGGGCGTCCTGGACGAAAGATTTGCACAAGCTGCGACGCCGCGTAGTTAAGGCCGAGAAGCGCAAGCATGATGTGCTCCGCGCGCGTCTGTCGCGTGCGCGCCAGGCATTATTTCCAGGTGGCAAGTTGCAGGAGCGTGTGTTGGGAGCGGTCTATCTGGCGTGTCGTTTTGGGCCAGAAGTAGTGGATGCAGTTTACGAGCGTATTTCCTTGGATACCGCATCTCACCAGCTTCTTGCGCTGTGAGCTGCATGCGGGGGCGACGCGCCTGGGGAAGCAGTTTCAATCTTCGGCTGCGCCATTCGACGCTTAGCCAGACTTCAGCGTCAATGTCGGATTGGACATCGGCGATGTGCCTTTGTTAAGTCTGGCTCAGGTTCTTTGCGCACAGCCGTCTCTGGTGGCAGAAGTAACTTCACGGTATGGTTATCCAATCCCTACGGCATTTGCTACTACGGAGGGTTGGTGCTGCACGGGCCGGAGTTGTGGTCAGCGCTATGGCGGACTGAAGTAGGCGGGCCCGCACGCGTATGGTTGCGTAGCGAAGCGACCCATAGTCATAACGAGCTGCTGAAGAAAACGTATCCGATTGTTGTGTCGGGCCCGTTGCGTCCAGCTCCGGCACCCCTGGAGTTACCGTGGCGTCGGCGCTACGCTGGCGGGAAGCTGAGGGCATTTCCTGCGCCCAGGCTGCAAGGCGCAGGGGTGCACGACGCCTCGCGTCGTTTTACATTGGCTGCGGGTTTGTCGTGCTGCCGTCCAGATGGCTTTGAATGCGTCTGTCCAGATGGCTTTGAATGCGTCTGTTGCCTTGATCTATGCCCCAGCTTTTGGTGCAGGGCATGGATGCTGCCAACTGCGTAGGCGGCAGCACACGCATTGATTCAAGTCATAGCGGGGAGGATCTAGGAGTCTTCGCTGCAGAAAACATTACATGTCGAGCATTTCCGTTGCTGGATGGTATGGCACGGTAATGGCAACGAACGGGCCTAATTGTCGTCGACATTTCTGTTGGTTGTAGTAGAATATAGCTACCATATGCCTATTCCGATCCACTGCGCCACCAATTCCGGCTTCAAGCGCGCCACCCTACGTCTTGCGTCAGGGGCACGAAATCGGCCTTTGCACACATGTGTATGTGTCATGCCTGGTCGTAAGGTTTGATGCTCCGCAGGGCGTGTGTTTTGCGCATGGATTCACCCTTGAGTGAGATGTGGTGTGCATTGTGAACCAGTCGGTCCAGGATGGCATCGGCCAAGGTAGGATCTTCCATGGTGTCGTGCCATTGTTCCACGGGGACTTGGCTGGTCGCGATGGTGGACCGACTCTGGTATCGGTCGTCGAACAGCTCCAAGAGGTAGCGTTGCTGCGTGACGTTCACTTCGCTGGTACCCCAGTCGTCGGTGATCAATACATCGATCTTTGACATCTTACGCAGGAGTTTCCGATCGGTATCATCGGCGCGCCCGAGGTGCATATCCTGTAAGAGTCGCGAAAGGCGGTGGTATTGTGCCCGGTAGTTTTCCAGGCATGCCTTATGAGCCAGCGCACAGGCCAAGTAGGTCTTGCCCGTGCCTGTCGCGCCGGTAATGATGACATGTTCATGCCGCTGAATCCACTGACAGCTGGCCAGATGCAGCATGAGTCGTTTGCTGAGGCCACGCCCCTTTCCGTAGTCTACGTTGGCCATACTTGCTTGACACTTTAGCTTAGCGCGCCCGAGTCTCAGATTCAAGCGACGTGATTCGCGCCGTGCCATCTCTGCATCGACCATCAGTCCCAGGCGTTCCTCAAAGCCGAACTCGGCCATATCTGGGGTCACGAGCTGATCTCGCAAAGCGCTGGCCATGCCCACCAGGCGCATGTGTTCAAGCTTAGCTACGATGGGATGGATTAACATGGGTCTCCTCCTTGGGTTGATGCGGAGCCGTAATAGGTGGCGCCGCGAATGTTGTCGTGATCCACGGTGCGGTGCTGCTTGGTGCCGCGTTTGCGAACAATCTGGTTAATGATTTCTTTGACCGCGGGATAGCTGAGCCTTCCGCGCTCGAGCGCCTCCTCAGCGGCCTGCTCCATGACTGGTGCGCCATGCTTCTTAGCTAGGTTCAGCAGGCTTCTGCAACGCACGTAGCACTGCTCGGGGATGCGGAAACGGCCGAAGTTCGCTTCAATAAGCGTCTGCGTGTTGGGCCCGAATGTGGCGGCCCAGCGTATGAATCGCTCCGGTGTCCAAGAGCTGTACGCGCGGTGCTGAGAGGCCATGTGGTCCTCTATCGTCACGTAATCCCCTTTCCAGGGGGAGCGGGGATGCGAGGCAATAGCCATATCATCCTCCTTATCAAGGAAGATCTGTACCGTATTCTCGCCCACCAGCGCGTACACCGTGCGTCCAGCGTACTTATAGGGCACGCTGTAGTAGGCGTTTTGGATCGCCACATGATAATTGGTCTGCACCTTCCGCTTGCTAGTCCATTCCGAATAACGATAGGGCGTTGGCGGTAACGGACGCAGGGCCGGCTTGTCCACCTCTTCAAACCAGCTCTGACGGCTGCCCTTCTTCTTCTGGAAGGGCCGGACATTGAGGTCCACCAACAAGCGTTGTATGGCGGTGTTAAGATCGGCAAGACTCAGAAAGCGCTCATGCCGAAGCCGTGCTAAGATCTGCCTCTGAACAAGCTGAATCGACTTCTCGGCGATAGCTTTGTCCTGTGGATGTCGTGGACGAGCAGGCACCACAGCACAGTCGTAATGATCGGCCAGCTCCTGAAATTTGGCGTTGATCTTCGGTACGTCGCCCCGGTTCACGCGGGCTACGGCCGTCTTCATGTTGTCGGGCACCACCATGCGGGGAACGCCCCCTAACGCCTCCAGGCAGCGGCGAAGCGACATACACACGTCCTTCTGCTTCTGCGTCAGCGTGGCCTCCGCATAGACGTAATGCGAAGCGCCCAGCGCTGCTACGAACAGCTCCACCTCGCGCGCCTTGCCCGTTGACGGGTCAATAAGCGACGGCCGCTTGCCCGAGTAGTCTATGAAAAGCTTGTCGCCCGCACGATGCTCCAGGCGCATGTCCACGCTCGGATCGCTCCTGCGCCAGTCACCATATCGCTTGCAGAACTGACTGTACTCCACGCCATTCGGATGCTCCTCCTTGTACTCGAGCCATAGCATTCGCAGCGTCAAATACGAGAACTTCAGCCGCTGCCGGTGAACCTTGTCCCAGTCCGGTAATGGACGATCCGTGGCGCGCTGCGGCGCAGACGAGCCGTGAAGCTTGTTCTCCAGATCGATATCGCTCAACTCCTTGCACTGCGCCCAGGTCAATCCCGACAGCTTCAACCGCGAAAGCGTGCGAGATACCGTACGACGACCAACTCCTACATGCTGAGCGATGCGGCGCTCAGAGTAGGATCGCTCAAAGTAAAGCACCAAAATGCGCCTAACTCTCTTCATGGGAATACGATGGGTTGCCATGGCTCTGGGCCTCTTGTCTGATTAAACAAAGACCCAGAATAACGATGAAAAGGGGACCTTCTACACGACATTATACCCCCGATCAAACCAGCTCCAACAGCCCCAACAACTACCATGCACACATGTGCATGTACGTGGCGCACTTGCTCCGGAATCGGTGGCGCGCATGCTCCGGAATCGGTGGCGCACTTCCATCGGAATATGCAACCATATCCTATATTACTCATGTACGTACTAGATTCATCGAATATAAACGCCTCAGATTGAGGCAAAGGCAGATCAAGTTCCATTCGCCGCTGACCTTCGTCTGGCCGCGGACGCTGAATCGGCGAAAGCCGAGAACGTACTTGATCCGCCCGTTGGGGGCCTCCGAGAGCCACTTGCGCTGCACGTAAATCGCCCTCCCGTTAGGGGTAGCCAGCTTAGCCTGCATCTGGGCCGTCAGTGAACGAGTCTTTGGGTTAGCAGACAAGGCCTTGCGTCCCTCACGCCCCAATGCTATGTATCCGCCCACACCACACGACGCTAACCCAAGTTTACCAATGTAGTGGATTGTTTACGTGAGGTAACACATCCCTGACATACAGGGATGATCAGAAGGGCGGATTTTGCTGGTGTGTGTTACATGTTCGCGTGTCCTTTAGCGGGGCGTCTTGGTTTCATTCTGCGGGTGTACGTGCCGGTTTTGAGCCCCACCACGCGGAAGACTTTACGGTGGAAAGGCTTAAGGTTCTGGTCTTTCTTGAGCAGGGTGCAATGGGTTGCGTTTTGTGGGAGCACGGTTGTTACATGATGCATCTGGTTGAGCTTGACCTTGAGTGTGCCCCAGCTGCTGCGGATGTCGCCGGTTCTCAATAGGCTGCGTATCAGATGCGCTGCGTGAAAGGCGAGAATGGACAGGAAGAGGTGGGCTTCTATGCGAAGGTCCCGACTGTGGTAGATCGGACGTAATCCAAGATCCGATTTCATGGTGCCCAACGTGCGTTCGATCTCTCCTAGCTGCCAATAGGTCTGTGCGATTTTCTTGACCGACCATTCCGCGTGGTTGGTGCGCAGTACATACATCGTGGTAGCCCCAGGGTTTCCCCTGGGGCCCCGCACATTACCGTGCGTGCGTGATAACCCACACGGCTCTTCCCGCAGGTCGCGCTGTCGCGCATGACGTTAGGAAGTGGGGATACCCACCTCCAGCCGTAAGCGGTACATCTGCGCCCCGACTGTGGCTCTGAGTCCACAGCCATTGGACAGATTCACAAAATCCGACCCAGAGTCCAGCATGAATCCGGCTTGCCGCTTTCCCCTTGGGTGCGACCCTTAGCGCCTCCGCCTCCGCCCCGTGGTTATCCACGCGTTGTTCGCTGGCTTCGTAGCTACTATGGTCATATCTGACTTCTCTCCACCGTACATCCTCCGATCAGCATTTAGCCTACGCTTTGGCGACCCTCCCCGAAGGGATGGGTAATGGAGAGACCTCCCAGGTCCCGATGCAGTATGTACGTGCGTGCCTGGGTTTTTAGACACCGCGGGACCCTCCTTCGCCTCACCATTAACGGCGAAGAAGGTGTGGCCTTCGACCAAGCATAAAGCCTCGGCATCCCGGACGATGACATTTTCGGTGCTCATTAGCCCTGCCCACCCGCACCTTTACCGACGCTTCGCTGGCACCCTCGCGGGTACCAACGTACGGCTCGAGGAGATGCGTGGATGGTTAGTCCTTCACATCGGGAGACTTTCACTCCCTGTGCTGGCACCAGTTGGCCTGGCGCACCCGCCGAGGGCCTCCGTACATGCCTCGTAGGCAGGCCTCTGTTTGAGGCGAATCTCTTCGGCGTGCGTGCTGCTGGCCTTCCTGGTCACTTTAACATCATACTGGTAGGCAACCTGCTTGTACTTTTCTATGAGTCGGCCCACCCGGATCTGCACCTTATCGAAGTTCTTCAGACGTCTGGGCAGCGCAAGTCCCGCGTTCAGGTGCGCGATGGCCTCCTCGAATTTCGCACGTTTTGCTCCGACAATCTGGTCGCTGACCGCTTGTCGGGCTTCACTGTGCAGATACACGCGCCGTTCTCCCCCTTCGTCTGGGAGTTCCCAGGCAGGCACGCCGAAATCGCTGGCGGTTTTGAAGACTTGATCGAGTGCGTCTTTGGGTACCGGCGGGGTCTTCGTACGCTGCACGCAGATCCAGTCCAGATCCTGTTCGTTCAAATACGCCAGATTGGCCTCGCTGCAATAGCCCGCGTCTGCCAACACCTTATCGGGCTGCTGACTATAGGTCTCCTTTACCGCCGACGCCATCGGTAACAATTGCTTCTGATCCACGGCTTCATTCGTCACGCACGTCTCCACGATCAGCTGAAGCTCAGACTCCACGACCGTCAGCGCGTTGTATGCTTGTTGGAAGCCATGTTGGCTCGTTTTCATGATGCGGCTCTCGGGGTCGGTGAAGTTGCATTGTGCCTGGTCTTTCGGCACCCCGAAGGGGCGCTTATAGGCCGGGCCACCCCGTGGATTACACTCCTAACCGGGCTTGCGCCCCTTCGCCTCGTCCGCCGCGCGCTGCCTGATTTCCAACGCCGCCTTCCCCTCCTCAATGGTCTTGAGCTTTTTCTGCCGCCGGGCTATCTCCGCGTCCACGGTGCTGCCTTCTGGAACGTTGACCTCCGGCGGTGGATCGGACTTCGGATCCTTCGGGCGGTCCTCATTCTCGGAGGCGGAGAAAGCATCACTGCATTCACCGGCTGCTTCCAGGGCCGGATCTGATGTCTGATCGCCAACATTTTGGAGTTCTTTGCCCGCGAGGGCCCCCGACGTGTCACCTGTGGCCGCGTCGGCCTCAATTGTAGGGGCAGAACGATCCAACGGACGTTTGGCTGGCGCACCGGATCGCAAATCCGACGGACTAGACGCATCCGCAGAATGATTGCCCGACTGCTTCTGGGCAGACTCCATCGCCTTGGCCTAAGCAACATTGTGCTCGCGCCAGAGCGCCTCAAGCTGCTGTTCCGCTTCATTCCAGATCTTCTGTCGACCGTTATGAGTAGCCACGGCTGGCGGCAATGCAACGTCGCCACCCTCCTTCCCGAAGCGTGCATCCTCCTCTGCTTCGGTATGCTTCGAACGCGCCAGTAATCCATTTATCTCCCCCTGAAGGCGCGCCGACTCCTTGACCATGCGATCGTAACTCATCGCCCTGCGCTTACTCGCGTTGGCTTCCACCTTCGTGCCGTCTATCGAAACCATATTCAGCTTTATCAACCCCGCCGCGCGAGCAACCAATACAAGCTCAACGAACAACTTCCGATAATCCTGCAGGTGGCCCTGACGAAACGCACAGATCGTCCGGTGATTCGGACGTTTGCCTGCTGCTAATACCCGAAACGCCACATCGGTCTCCAAACGGGCGGCAATCTTGCGGGACGAAAACTCCCCGACCATGTACGCATAAATTAGCACCTTCCACATCATCGCCGGATGGTACGGCTGATTACGGCGACCATCACCCTCGTAGGGAGCGTAAAATGCATTCAAGTCCAGCCGATCCACGAAATCAGACACATAGTAAACCAAGTGATCCTCCAGCAGCCAGTCCCGGAGCTATCCAGGAAGCATGCGCGGAACATTCGGCAGGTAATCGTGAAACGCCGTTCCCATCGGTAAAGCAACGATAGCGAGCAGTAGCGTACATCTCCAAATTTCAAAATTAAACAATAACGGACATCACAGCGCCAAGCAGGCCGATGCACGTAGGCGCAAGCCGTCTACCGTCGCCCCCTTAGCGTTTCTGCGGCGCAGACTCCTAGCCCAGTAAACCCAGCAAGGTGCGCCGCTCAAGCGTCCGCATCACCTTGCATTCCCCGGCCTGAAGCCAAGTACAACGGCTCAAAATAATTCTCGGCGCGCCACCAGTCAGCCCAAATCCGCTCCAATTACCGGAGTTTCGGACGGATACTGTGCAGGTATGCGGAACCCATGCTGTCTAACGTCAGTTATACATTTGTGCGCTGGCATACCGAAAGTGCCCCGGTTGCCGACGTCTAGCGAAGAATTCGCGAGATTAGCCAGTGGGACTTATAGTCCTACTACTTATCCCCTGTGCCACATGACAATCATGCTCACTTCTGTAGGCCTGCTTATGGTGGGCCTTTATGCCGGGTGCGATAACCTTGCCGTAGACAACAAACGCACCGGTTTTGACCTTCAAGAAGTTAATCCAGGGATGGGAGAGACGGTAGGCCTAGTAAATGGCATCATACAGATGGACGAACTGATCGACTCCGCCAGCGCAAATACTCGCTGCCTTACGCCTCCGATTAGCCCTTCCGATATAGGTCCGCTCAATGCCCGGCTTGACCATCTTCTTGGACAGTTAGGAGACGGCATCAATCGCAGTAACATCCTAGACCACGTCGCCGATCTAGACACTACGGATTGGACTCGTTTGGACTATGCTGCTATGAATGTGTTGCGGGATGATTATCAGACGCTGCGAGTGGACTATGTGGCTGGGTGCCCAGAAGACGCGGCGCTACGTGAGGCGGCCATGGAGATTTTCGGAGAGTACGCAGCGCTTATAAGCCGTTTAGGATCTGACGGGTTCGAAGAACTGATACAAGATGCGCTAAATGGACAAGCAATAGGCCCATGCGAAGACGCTTGCGATCAGACGCGAAGAAATGATAAGCAGCACGCATACGAACAGTACGCAGCAGTAGGGGCGGGATGTGTTGCGATGACACTCGTTGTTCCGCTTGGGTTTGCACTTTCGCTTGTGTGCCTTACAGGTAACGCCATGATGCTATATGCTAATCTAAATCAAGCAATGCTTGATAACAGAACATGTTCAGCCAAGTGCACAGACGAAGAAGGCGATCCTCCTGCTGGTGTACAATCGCTTCTCAAATCGAGGAGATCACTATGAAAAAGCTTAAACACTGGTTTGATCCGCCAGAAGTAATATCACCATTCAGGGTGCCTTCCACCAAAACGGTTGCGGTAATCTGCCTCGTAGCCATCGTTCCGCCGATCTATACAGCTTTCCGATATCCAGATGATCAATGGTGGATCATCGCATTGATAGTGGCAATGTTCGCTCTGCCCGTCTTGTTCACCCACTTATTCTGGAAGAAGCGTGCGAATTCCAGACCGTAACCGTCCCGTAGAGAGCATTTAACCCAGCTTATTTACCGGCGGGAGGGGGTAGGCGGCCGTCGGGGGAGGATGGCTGGGGGACAGGTGTATGACTCGTTGATGGAGGCTCAATTTGCGGCGCGAGAGGGCGATTTCGGGGGTTTTCGGCGCGCTCAGGGTGTCCAGCGACAATTAGAATTGCGGCTCGGGAGGAGGAAGAAGGGGACCCTAGTCGATTTCGTAGGCGTTCAGGGGGCCGTTCCGCGTATGTTCGGGGCAAGGATACGGCTGCATGGGAACCATGAGATTCAGCCCATCTTTGTCACTCGGGCTGACGGCGGGGCCTCGTTCGTCCCCATTTTCCTCCTAGCGGGCCGATTTCAGCGCCGTTTTGCGTCGATATTGCCGCCGATCGCGTGGTAGTGAAATTCATAGGGCCTTGGGAATTCGCCGCGAACGGCGCCGTAACACCACCCCGGACCAGACGCGCAGCGCCATCTTCGTACGAGCCTCTAAATACCGCCGCAAAAACGGCCAGGTGCGAACCTCATTCGCGCTCCTTCAATCCGTACGCGTCGAAGGACAATCCCCGTACCCTACTCAACCTCGGACGGGATTTCAGTATCCCTAAGCAAGACTGGCCCGAAACTCCCGGGGGTGAGCCATTATTGGTGGAAAGGTAGCACGCTCAGGGGGGCAAGCACCTGAGCTCCCTAACCACAACGCACTTTATCGATGCCATTAGAAGAACGAAATGCTGTAATACCTGCCGTATCTGGTGATGCTTTGACCTGCGTCGACGACTGGCGGTTGTATCTCTTGAAGCAATGCAACGTGATAATTGAGCTTCTGGGTCGCGAGTGGCCCGATCCTCCATTGCAATCTCTGGTGGCAGCTGACGATGCGGGTTCAGAGACGCAGGGAAACACAGATGGTAAGTCGGTTGCACCATTGTGTTCGACATGCGGTAACGATTCCGAGCATCAAGAGAAAGCTGGAGACCCGCTCTTATCGCATTATCGGCTTGAAGCAGACCGTGCGGATGGTGCTTATGAGGAGTTTTGCACACGCTCGTTTACTGACGAGAACTTCGTGGCTCTCTGGATGAGTGCCGCATACGTCCAGGCGGTGCAATACACCTTCGTTGTGGGCGTCACCGAAGCCGGGTACAAGCGGATATTGAGCCTGGCAGCCTGCTCGTTGCAGCATACGGAGGCATTAGAGGGAATGCTGGAGCAGCTTGTGCGCCGCGGGTTGCGCATGAGCGAGAGCCTGTTGTACGTAATACCGGGCGCCGTGGGGCTCAGGCGGGCGTTGGTGGCCCACTCGGGTGACCGCATCGTTGTGTAGCGCTGCCTTGCTGAGAAGCGTGCGCGGGTACTGAGCTATCTGCCGCAGGAGTATCGTCTGAAGGTGGGCCGTGCGCTGCATCATGCATGGGGCGCGCTGGAATATGGTGATGCTCTTGGGGCCGTGTAGCGCCTGCAACAACGGGTGCACCGCATCAATGAGTCGGCTGGCCGCGCGTTGGCCAGGGGGCTGGAAGAGACGCTCACCTTGCACCGTGCTGGGGCCTATGTGGCATTGGGGCGCAGCTTAACGACGACGCGCGTGATTACGCGTCTGGCGCAGCGACTCTGTGGGCGCTGCATATTCCACGAAAAAAAACCACTCGTTCCACGGCAAATCGACCAGTGATTCCACGGTTAATCGACCACCTGATCCGCCGCGCTGAGTCCGCGCTGCGTGAGCAGCTTACCGGCTTAAATCAACCCCACTTTACGAGAAAATGAGCGCATTTACGATCACAATCACGGCTGACAGGCGAATAACTGTGCTCCAGGAAGCCTTTTCGAAGATGAGCTTGGCTGACCTCATCGCTCGCGTGGTCAACTGGTCGAGTCTGCATCTGAAAATGATCATGGCCGTCATAGCTGCGGAGGTCGAGTCGCTTTGCGGCAAACGCCACAGAAGAAAGGCTGCCAGCCAGAGGCCTTACTACCGGCATGGCACCAACCCTGGTACGGTCCGCATTAGTGAGCGCCGTGTGCCGATCAGGGTGCCCCGGGTACGCGACGTGAAGGTAAAGTGCGAGCGTGTCCTGCGCACCTTGCTCTTCGGCATTGGTCAACGCAACTACGAGGCCATCGCGGACGAGTACACCGATGCGTTCGAGCTGAGCCAATCATCGGTGGGTCGCATCTTCTGGCGCAGCGCCGTGAAGGTAGTGAAGGAATTCTATGAACGCCCGCTGAACGACTACGATCTGGTAGGTCTGTTCATCGATGGCAAGTACTTTCGCAAGCACCAGGTGCTCATCGCCATGGGGCTGACCTCTGAAGGTAAGGAGGTCGTTCTTGGGTGCGTCGAAGTGGGGTCCGAGAGCTAAGAGGCCACCAAGGGGCTCTTAGAAGACCTGCTCGACCGGGGTCTGCAAATACATCAGGGCCTGCTCTGCGTCGCCGACGGCGCCAAAGGGCTCCACGCCGCTATCAAAGAGGTCTTCGGCGGCTTCGTGCAGGTGCAGCGCTGCTGTTGGCACAAGCGGGAAAACGTCGTGGCCTACATGAGCAAAGAAGATAAGCTCGTATATCGGGCGCGCCTGCAGAAAGCCTATCAAATTCCAGACTACAGAGACGCGAAGGCGGAGCTCCTATCGATCAAGGACGACCTGGAAGCCTCCAACCAACTCAAGGCCATGAAGAATCTGGAGGAAGGCATGGAGGACACGCTCACGATCCAAAGGCTCGCAATAGCCAAAGAGCTCGGCCAAAGCCTGCGCACCTCCAACTGTATTGAGAATCTCAATAGTACCCTCGGCAGATTGACGCGCAATGTTTGCAGTTGGAAAAACTCGGCACAGGTCCACCGCTGGATGGCGCTGGCGCTCATGTATGCAGAACCCAAACTGAAAACCATCCCCAATCAGCAACACCTGCCCAAGCTCCGAAAGGCGCTTATGAAGGCCAGAACCCGACTGCCAAACCCCAAAATCCCCTTCTCCCCCCAGCCACGTTTCAATAATAATGGCCCACCCCCTTCACTTTTTGAACCACATGACGTCGCCAAAGCCATCGCCCTCCAATTTGTCACCAAGCGCGCCGCTATTGAAAAAACAGCATCCATCCGAATAATCCCTTTGTGAGGCCACATAGTTGTGGAGGCACAGCGAAATACGCCGAGTAAAGCCGTAACAGCCACGCGCTTCTCCCTGCGGGCCTTGCCGCAAGTCAACCCCTAACATGTCTCCCGTCTTTGCACAACTGGCGATCGGTGGCAGCAAGATGGTGCGCTTGTAGTATACGTTGTGCTTGCCGCCTCTCCGCTTGCTGTGCACACCGTGGCGGCCAACCATCAACGTCGAAGGCCACCGTGCGCGCGGTCAGGGCTCCTGGTTCGGGGCGACAGCGCTAAGTTCTCATTGGCGGGCAATTCGGCAGGTATCAATGCTTGCGGCCACTTGCTGACGCGGCCCTTAGAATCTTCGCAACCGTAACAATGATTCCCTATGCCGCACAATCTGGGCAAAAAGGCCCTATCAGCGGTCGTTGGTTGGGGTCAAGGGTCGACTTCGCCCTGCCTCTTTGATGGCGGTTAGCGCCGCCTGCATCGCAGCCGCCTGTGCGGGCTGTGTCCGGTACAGGTTGAAAGATTCCACAGGGTCGGCGGCTAAGTCATACAGCTGCCCGGGAGGACCACCTGCGGTGGTGTCGACCCGAGTGAAACCCCCAGACCCCTTGCCAGCGATGTACTTCCAGTGGTCCTGCCTTAGTGCGAGCATCCCATGGATGGACTGGTGCACGGCGCTTGTTCTTTTCGACGCCGCGGTGTTGCCCAGCAGCACTGACAGGAGGCTAAAGCTATCTTCCGCTTCTTGGTCCGCCAGCGGTCTTCCTGCCGCTTCGGCCAGGGTGGCAAACAAGTCGGTGTGGACCATCAGCTGATCGGTGCTGGTGCCAGCGGGCGCATGTCCGGGCCAACGTATGATGAGTGGAATGCGGTGACCGCCCTCATGGATATCTGCCTTCATGCCGCGCCACATGTGGTTGGCGCGATGGCCGAGTGAATCGATATCCCGCGGGGACCAATACGCACCGTTATCGCTGGTAACGATAACGATGGTGTTTTCTCGCAGCCCAGACTCGTCAAGGGCTGCCACCATGGAGCCCACGGACGCGTCCACCTGCGCGGTGAAATCACCATATTCACCGGCTCCAGTTGAGCCCGCAAACTCTTCTGCTGGTAGCCACGGCGTATGGGGCGCAGCCAACGGGACATACAGAAAGAAGGGATGACCATCCTGTGCCCGATCACGCAGATACTGTGCCGTACGTTCTGCAATCACGGGTAGCACCTGGCTGTGGTCAAAATCTGGAGCCATGGGCCCGGGCCGCCAGAAGGCACCGGTACAGCAGCCTACGGGGTTTTCGCCGTGGGAGGTGGGCTGGGTAACGACCGAAGAGTTCTCCACCCACACGTAAGGCGGCATGTCGAGCGATGCAGGGATACCGTGGAAATAGCCGAATCCCAATGCCTGTGGTCCGGGATTCAGGGGCTGCGTGTAGTCTGTGGGCTGAGTTTGGCCCAGTCCGAGATGCCATTTGCCGATGACGGCCGTGGTGTACCCCAGCTCCGAAAGGGCCGAGGCAATCGTGACCCGCGTGGTATCCGCGACGAGTGGGCTGTAGCCGTTGGTGACGCCTCGCGTTAGGTCAGGATGTCTCCACGCGTAGCGTCCGGTAAGGAGGGCATAGCGCGATGGCGTACAGACCGCTGACGCGGAATGCGCGTCGGTGAATCGCATGCCTTCGGCGGCGAGGCGATCCATATACGGCGTCGGGATCTTGGAATCTGGGTTGAAGGCGCCGATGTCCCCGTAGCCCAGGTCATCGGCCATAATCAGCAGCACGTTGGGCCGATCAGCATCAGTTTCAAGGTCTGGGACATCGGTGGGGCGGCACCCAAAGGCGGCCAGAAGAACGACGATACCTGCGGGCCATAGCTTGATGGTCATGATGCGTATCGATAGGTTTCAGTTGTGAAAATCTACAAAGGTCCATTCTGCGAATATAAGCGCAGACAGCGTCACCTGCCGTGGTATCGTCTACACGGTCAGGAAGACTCGCGCCAGATAGTAGTGCGCCACCGCAGTGCGCGCGCGTTCCTCACTCGCATGCTGCGCCTGCCTACGCGTCGCCTTAAGATCCCTTAACTCAACATCCGCGGAAGATTCCGCTACGGTGTACGCTTCCCCGTCAGTGAGGCCCAGTGACTGCTGCCACGTGTAGGCGCAGCAGGTCCGCAGTTTTGGATTTCGGGAGTGTCGAATCAGACCATGCATGCCCACAAGAGACTGCAGCGTGATGGCCCTTGCGACTCCGCGCGGCTTGATGGCCATCGGTGTCCAGGATGCAGCCTGCAGATAGAGGATGTCGGTGGCTTCCAGGAAGGAATAGTATCTGTCAATTTGCGGCAAAAACAGCCTGCGATACAATTCGGGATTCTCGCCTGGAATGTCGGATCCACGAATCGCGAGGCAGCGTCGTCCCCGCCAAGTTACGGGAAGGCATTCGAGCGTGTTAGACCAGGACAGGTCAGACTTTGTCGGGGGATTCGCTGTACGCTGCACCTGGGTAGTTTGATCGGCGAAGCGGATCCAGTCAGCCATGTTACGCGGCACTACTTGGTGAACCGGTATTCTATCAAGTCCGCAAAGGGCCAGCGCTTGTGTAACCCCTGCTACGCGTCTTTTATCGCCCCGGACGAAGATGGCATATATATCGTTCGCATATACCTGACGCCAGACTCGCGCCTGGAGCACTGGATGTCCGAACAAGCTGTACCGGGCCCGTGGCACTAGCTCGTGCTTGTCCGAAAAACAGGGCCTGCCTTGCGTAGATGGCTACATGGGGGTCAGCAGGGGGAGAGGTACGCCAGAAATAGGCGTTTTTGCGGGCTAATGGTCGGTCTAACTCACTCTGGACCCATTGTGGACCCATTCCTGCCAAGAGCTTGAATCCGCGAATGTTGGCTCAGATTTAGCTTTTCTCAGCGTAAAGCACGATATTGAGCTCTGAACCCGCCTACATTCGCCCGAGTCATACACATGAGAGCGGTCATTAAGTCCCAGTCGGATCTGGGGGTCACGCCGATTGAGCAGATTGAGCTGAACCCCAAGTCAAGGGACGATACCCCCGCGGTGTTGCGCGGCCTGCAGTCCCTGTATATGGATAAGGATGTGCGCGAACAGGTGCTGGAGGTCCTTTCGCGCAGGATTCTTCCCGACGTAGATCGGACGAAGGGTCGCCCTGGCATGGATTTCTGGCAGATCTTTGTGTTAGGTGTAGTGAAGTACGCACTCAACTGTGACTATGATCGTCTGGAGGATCTGGCCAACCACCATAGGGCGCTGCGTCAGATGCTCATGATTAGCGACGTCAGTAAGAAGCGGTTTTCTGTGCAAACACTGGTCGACAATGTGTCCCTGCTGACGAAGGAGGCGCTCGACGAGATCAACCAAGTGGTGGTAGCAAAGGGTCATAAGGAGCGTAAGCATGGCGCCAACGATGCCTTGCGCTGCCGCGCGGATTCGGCTGTGGCGCGTACCAACGTGGAGTGGCCCACGGACGTACGACTTCTCTGTGATGCATTGCGCAGTCTGGTTAACGGGTTGTACGGACACTGCAAGTCGCTAGAAATGAAGGGCTGGCGCAAGGCCCGCTGGTGGGTGAAGAGATTAACGAAAGCGTATCGCCGTTGCCGTAAGGCCCGTAAGAATGGCTTCCTCGACCGCGTACGTCAGTTCCTTGCGGTTGCGCGCCAGATCATCACAAAGGCGTTAGGGACGGTGAAGACGCTGAAGGAAGTGACCGACAAGATGGCGTGGTACCTGGAAGCCAGCGAAAAACTGGTAGACCAAGTGGACCGTCGCTTGCTGAAAAAGGAAGAGATTGACCACAAAGAGAAGATATTTTCTGTTTTCGAGCCGCATACGCAGTGGGTCAGGAAAGGAAAGGCCGGTGTGTTAGCTGAGCTCGGCATTCCGGTCTGCGTGCTGGAGGATCAGCATCAATTCATCTTGATGCACCACGTGCAGCACGACGGGGGCGATAAGGCCATGATCATGGGTTTCATAGACGAAGCAAAGAAGCGCTATCCGTCGCTTACGTCCTGCAGCATGGATAAGGGCTTCTACTCTGCGAAGAATCGCGACGCCTTGGATGAGCTGCTGGACTTGAACGTCATGCCCAAGCCTGGTTACCGCAATGCGAAACAACGCGAGCGGGAGTCTCATCCCGATTTTGTCAAGGCGCGTCAACAGCATCCTGCGATCGAGTCCGCCATCAACAACCTGCAACAGCGGGGGATGGGGCTCATACGTACCCACGGAAAGGAGGGCTTCGATCGGTCGGTAGGGCTGGCGGTGCTGTCGGCAAACATTCACCGACTAGGCAAAGTGGTCAGGAAAAAAGAAGCGAAACGACGAGCCTGGCATGCCGCTCGCGCGAAGGCCACTTAAGGCTCGCCCGCTCCAGCTTCGACTGAGCCCTTCTTTTTCTGTCTCCGACAAGCCCGCGACGGGTAAGCTGTATCCACTCTGCGCCGCCAGGAGCTAACGAAGCCCGGTTGAGGGTCAGAAATGGCCGTGCAGCGCTTCTGTTACCCTTCCCATCGCTCAGACCAGCGTCCCTATCGGGCCCCCAGCGTGCCCCCGACCTTGCTCCAGCCAGGCAGACGCCCAAAATGCCCTATTTTCTGACAAGCACTAGCTCGTCTACGCGGCCGCTATATTTGAAGGCGGTGACACGATTGCGATACTCGTTCGGATCCGACGGATCATTGTGATACCGCAGCAGGGACGCGAGCCGGTCTGTTTCCCCGGCAGCCATCCAGATTTCGGATCCACCGTCAAATAGCGGGCAGCCGACGGCGACGCTGGTCCATGGAAGGACGGCACTGTTGAGCTGTACGATGGTGTCACTGAAAATGTCTGCATCGAGCATGCTGGGAATATGGCGTCCATTGCCTTCTGTCATGAACCCGATGGTAGGCTTACGGCAGCTCGGGGTGTGCACGAGGACAGGGGAGTGTGGATCGTTGCCAGACGGATGAGGAGGAGGTCCAAATGGGGCGTGGCTCGGGGCAAAAGCGCGTCCATTGCGCAGGACGCTGCCTATCAGATCCTCGGCATGTGTTCTGAGACAGATCGACGCTTGAGGTACTGTCGTTCTGGCGAACGTGATGTGGTTGTGACTGGTGGGGTAGCGAACAACGTCAGTGTACATTAGTGGCATGGCAAGCTTGGAGGTGGGACTGCGACATTGGGTTCACTAATACTACAGGGTATACCTGACACCCCCTTGTCACACTTCGCGATTAATCGAAAATTATTTGCAGCTCAGCGCCCTTCAGGGTCCTTTGGCCGTACTATCGGCTGCAGGTTCAATGAATTGGGTGCGCCAATGCGCAAGAGTCCGGTCAGGTACACACGTTGGAGGTGGGCAGGGCCCGATGGCGTGCTCAGGTGTGCTGCACTGCAGTCTACTGCTGTTTCTCTGTTACACGTGTCGCAGCGCCTGCATCGATACGCGCAAGCTCCCGAAAGTGCCGCGTATCTTCACTATTGCCCTGCCAACTGCCAGGTGAATGTGCGGTTAGACTGTTTCATTTGGCTATGGGTTTGGACAAATGGGAGTGACGCCGTGCGCGGATCAGGCTGGATGTGGGTTTACCTGCAGACCGGAACATGGGTGGATCGTGCCAGAACGAGGAGCCGGTCACCTTGGGGACAAGGAAGGTGCGGCAGCAGTCTGTTTACAATGCCACTCTTGAGGCCCGGCAGCTGTAGATACCGTAGCATTATTGCCTATGCGCGACCCGTACGAAGTTCGTGAAGACACCATTCTGGCACCGCCGCTCACTTTTCGGCGGCGGCTCCGATTCCTGGGGCCGGGATTCATCCTGTCGGCATCCATTGTGGGATCGGGTGAGCTTATTGCCACCACGCGGCTCGGTGCAGAAGCCGGTTGGGTCACGCTCTGGGTCATCCTTGTCAGCTGCCTAGTGAAGGTGGCCGTTCAGCTCGAGTTTGGGAAACAGGCCATCTGCTCGGGGCAGACCACGATGCAGGCACTCAATGGGCTGCCGGGGCCCCGCCTAGGCACGGTAAACTGGTCTATTTGGACGTGGCTGGTGCTGATGAGCATCAAGCTCTTGCAGGTGGGAGGAATCGTTGGCGGAACGGCGCTGGTGGTGCACATCGTATTGCCGCAAGTGCCGCTGGAACTGACGTGTTTTGTGGTGGCTATTGCCGTGTCGCTGATAATTTTCCGGGGAGCGTACGCACCTATTGAGCGATTATCGTTGGTGATGATCGCGCTGTTTACCATGCTGACGCTGGCGTCGGTAGTCGCGGTGCAGTTCACGCCGTTTCGATTCAGTGGCGCAGATCTGTTGAGTGGGCTTGCGCTGCAGCTGCCGCCAGAGGCCGTACTGGTGGCTATCGGTGCTTTTGGGATTACCGGCGTAGGTGGCGATGAGATTATGGCGTACAACTATTGGATTCTTGAGAAGGGCTATGGCCGTTACTGTGGTCCGCGCCAAGATTCGGACGTGTGGGCAAAGCGCGCGCGCGGATGGATACGCGTAATGACGCTGGACGCGATACTGTCCATGGTGCTGTACACGCTTATGACCGTGGCATTCTATATGCTCGGGGCGGCGATTTTGCACGCACAGGCTCTATTGCCCGAGGGTATGGCGCTCATCGAGATACTCTCTCAGCTCTATACTCAGAGCTTGGGGCCATGGGCTGGGGCGCTGTTCTTGGCAGGTGCCTTTGTGGTTTTGTTTTCCACGCTATTCGGTGCACTGGCGCTTTGGACGAGGCTCTTTACGGATGCTTTCGGTCAGATCGGCTGGCTCGACTTTCGGGACATCGGCCAGCGGCACCGGGCGATCGCACTCTTAGCATGGATCATCCCGCTGCTTTGGACTGTGGTGTTTCTGTTGGTGCGGTTACCGACATTGATGGTATTAATCGGGGGTATGGCTGGCACCGGCATTTTGCTGATTGTCGTGTTTGCCACGGTGCATTTTCGCTATCGGCAACTCCCGGCACGTCTTCAGCCCTCGCGCCAATATGATGCGGTCCTTTGGCTTAGCATCTTCGCGATAATCCTGGTGGCCGTGTACGGTGGTTACCAGGCGTTTGCTTAACGGCTGGGCAGTAACGCGGGTCAACGCGAGTGGTCGACCGGTAGGCTCCAAGAGCGCGAAGTCCGAATAGCCCTACAATGCGTGTTCACCACAAGCGGTCACCTGCAATGTCCGCTGCGGCGACTGGATTGCGCAGGCGCTGCCAGACGCGTCCGCAGTGATCCCACTTATCCGGCATACCACCCGGTAGCGTAGATCGCCGACCTACGTGGGCCCAGGTACGTGAATGCTCAGTTGAAATAGCGGACTCGCCGCCGGCTACAATGAGCGTGAGGTGACAAAGCTAAGCAGCACGGGTATCTCGCTGACTTCTGTCTCCACGCGCCCTAAACGGTGCGCGCCAGTGCGTGATGCCGAGCTGTACGAAGGCGCCATCCTATGGCCTTGATGGGTCCAGCTCGATACAGCCCCGCGAGGCACTGCCGAACCGGCCGCAGACGCCAGAGATGTGGTGATGCCACTCGGAACATCACCCGGGGCAAACGTCGTTCCGCCCTGCTTTACATGGACAGACTGCGCAAGATCGTAGAGGATGTCGTCCATTGCTAACACGCAAACCGGAACGCCCGCTCACGACCTCCCGCCGATGAATAAGCGTGGAACAACGTTGCTGCATAGCAAGCAGAGTAATGCAATTGGCGCGGCGAATCTGGGTCAGGCGTGGGATTCGCCAAGGTGTGTGACCAGAGAGTAACCTGCTTATGGTTCGCCGCAACCGGCAGGGTTCAAGCCTGATGTTCTGGCGGATCAGTCTTGAGCTGAATATGCGGGAATGGAATCTCTATCTCTGCAGCGCGCAACGCGCCTAATATCTGTTCGCTGTAATCCCAACGTAGCTCCCGCGCGTCACGCACATGCCTCGGATAGAGCCATAGGGCCATATTAACACCAGAATCGCCTAGGCTGGTGACCACCACGCGTGATGGTACATCATCGCGAAGTCGGTTATCGCCTTCGGTCAGCGTCAGCACCACCTCACGAGCTTCATCGGGGAGCTCCGGGTATCCGATGGAAAATGGGATCTCCACGCGTACCATTTGCGCTGCGGAATGGCTGAGCACGGCCTCATTGGCCATAAGCCTGTTGGGTACAATCAGCATCTCGTTCTTTGGCGTGAGCAGCCTGGTGGAGCGTAACGTCACCTCCTCTACCATACCAAAGGTTTGCCCCAAAGTGACAAAGTCCCCAACAGCGAATGACGCGTCTGCCAGGATGCTGACACCTGCCATGACATTCTCAAGTGTGTCACGAGCAGCAAGGCTCATCGCAAGACCGGCAATACCCACACCGGCAATGATGGTTGCTATGTTAAAGCCCAACTGCCCGAGCACGGTGATGCTGATGATGACCATCCCCAACAGTTTGTAGGCTTGCATGACGATTGTTTCCACCCCGGCCCGAACGTATTTGGCACGACGCAGCACTCGCCGCAGGATGGTGCGAATCAGACGGTAGGTGGCATATGCGACTAGGAAGGCCAGCAACGCAGCGATGACGTCGGGAATCCGCTGGATGGCCATATCCGCTAGGAACTCACCCAAAGAGCTGATTCCTTCGACCACATGTCCTTCGGCAGCAAGCTCGCTGGTCTCGTAGATCTGTTGTTGAAACGGAGAAAGGCTGTCCCCAGACGCAACCTGCGCAGCTGATTCCGTGGTTTCCGGCCGGACCTGATCTGAAGCTTCCTGGAGCACCCCGGTCATCTTCCAGACCTCGCACCGAGTTCGGCACGCATTCGCGCGGCGCGTAGCGTATTCTTCAGAAGCATGGCAATAGTCATGGGACCGACGCCTCCCGGGACGGGCGTGACCCACCCGGCGACCTGTCTTGCAGCGCCAAAGTCCACGTCTCCCGTTAAGCGGTAACCGCGCTTGCGCGAAGGGTCTGCAACGCGATTGATGCCTACATCAATCACCGCTGCGCCTGGGCGAATCATGTCGCTTGTCACCAAGTTGGGTCGGCCGATCGCAGCCACCAGGATGTCCGCACGGCGCGAGATGCAAGGCAGATCCCTGGTGCGGCTGTGGCAAATGGTCACCGTCGCATCTGTGCCCTTAGACATAAGCAGAAGCGCAAGCGGTTTACCCACTAGGTTGGACCGCCCCACCACGACGGCGCGCCGACCACTTGTTGGGATACCCGTTCGCCGTAGCAGCTCAACGATGCCTGCGGGCGTGCAGGGCACAAACCCTACCTGCCCAGCTGCCAGCCTCCCGGCATTGGTGACATGAAGCCCGTCGACATCCTTGTCAGGGCTCAGTCTGGCCAGGATGCGCCCGGCATTGATGTGGGCGGGCAAAGGAAGCTGAATAAGAATGCCGTCGACCGAAGGGTCCGCATTAAGGCGGTCAATGACAGCCAGCAACGCGTCTTCCGCAATGTCGGCACCAAAGCGTAACGTCGCGCCCTTGATACCAGCTTCCTCGCTGGCGCGCACCTTGCCGCGCACATAGGAGAGCGACGCCGGATTGTCGCCCACCAGCACTACGGCAAGGCTGGGAGGACGCTGTCCGTTTGCTGTCAGCGCATCCACCGCTGCACGCACCTCGGCGCGGACCTGACGAGCTACGGCGCGACCATCGATAATGTTGGCTTCAGGCATCCGAGATATTTTCGGTGGGCTCGTTGAACGCGCATCCCCTGTACTTGATTACGTTCAGCGGCCAGCGGGGACACAAACGGTGCGAACGGGTTGGATTCCTAGAACCTGCCCGCTGAAATGACCTATGCGGACGCTTGCCAGCCTAGCTGTCTTACTCCTGTGCGCAATCCCTGGCGCCGCGTTTGCCCAATCCGCTCTGGTACGAGGCTTTGTCACGGATGCCACCACCGGCGAGGTTGTTCAAGAAGCGAACGTGACACTGACCGACGCGGACGGCAGCACTTTCGGAAGCGCCACCAGCGGAGATGGACTCTATGTCGTTAGTAGCCTCGTGCCCGGGCGGTTCGTGGTCCAGGCCTCCCACTTGGGTTATACGACCTACACCGACACGTTGGAGCTAGCGCCAGGCGAATTGTATACCCTCGACATAGTGTTGGTACCAGAGCGCCAGCAGCTAGACGCCATCCTGGTCGAAGGTGACGAAGGTGGCAGCCTGACAGACCTCGTGGCAGGCATGGATCGTATCGAACCTGCCGACATAGACCGCATTCCAAGCCCAGACGTGTCCGGTGACTTGGCGGCCTATCTGACCGCTATGCCCGGTGTCGTTGTGATTGGAGACCAGGGCGGCCAGTTTTATGTGCGCGGCGGCGAGCCTACGCAAAACCTCGCCCTCCTCGATGGCATGGTCATCTACCAGCCGTTTCACATCCTGAGCTACTACTCCGCCTTTCCATCTGAAGTGCTGCGGAGCGTGGACCTGTATGCGGGCGGCTTTGAAGCTCGGTTCGGCGGTCGCATCTCATCGGTGATTGACGTGTGGAGCCGCAATGGGAGCAACAGGCGCTATGCGGCTTCGTCGCAGGCATCGCCATTTATGGTGGGCGCTCATCTGGAGGGTCCCCTGGGGAGGCGCCGAGACTTTACCTTTCTGGCATCGGTGCGCCAGGCAGTCTTGGAGCAAGCCGCGTCCAGCCTAGTGGCGCGTGATATCCCTCTGACTTTCTCTGACGTATTCGGCAAGGTGCAGGGAAAGACGCACCGCCATGGCCGCATGGCGATCTCGGGAATCAGTACGACGGATAGAGGCCGCATCGGCACTGATACAGGGCGTGGGCAACCGGAAGAGGTGCGCTGGCGCAACCGCGCGCTTGGTGCGCGCTACCTGTTTCTGCCAGGACACCTCCCGATCCTGGCGGAGTTTCTGGTATCCGTATCGCATCACTCCAACGCGCTGGGTGACGAAGGCGAGGAGCTGCGGTCGTCGACCACCAGTAGACTGAATCTCGAAGCTAACATCATACATTACGCGGGGCTCACGGACATCCACTGGGGCTTGTTTGCCCGGTCGATGTCGTTTGCCAGTGAGCTGGGGGGACTGTTTCAGGAGCATTCTTCCACTAAGGAGTACGTCATAGAGGCAGGGCTGTATCTGGCGCCGCAGTTCCAGTTCAGCCCGCGCACTTCTGTCACTCCAGGCATTCGCATTCACAACTTTCCCAGCAAAGGAGCGGCTTATGTTGAGCCTCGCGTTCGTGCTGAATGGAGCCAGGGGCCGCATACCGTCACCAGTGCGGTGGGTCTGTACCACCAGGAGATCGTAGGGATCTCTGACCGGCGCGACGCGGCTAGCGTTTTCACCGCCTGGAGCGCTTCGCCAACCGGTCGGGGCGTTCCGCAGGCCTTGCACGTGATCGGCGGATACCGGAGAAGCCTGCCTTCAGGAGTGGAATTGGCAGCCGAAGGCTACTATAAGCGGATCCGCAACCTGTATCTGCCGGAGTGGACGCCGCTGCCGAAGCTGACGACGACCTTGCAGCAGGGTAGCGGCCGTGTGTTCGGGGCGGACCTGCGCATTGAGCTACGGCGCCGCGGCTTCTACGGATACGTCAACTTTGGTCTTTCGTCCGTGCGATACACGGCCACTCAGCCGGAGCTCGCTACGTGGTTTGGAAATCCGACCTACTCATTCAGGCCTGCGCATGACCGGCGGCACCAAGTGAGCGCACTGCTTACGATGGAGGTGGCTGGGATGACGGCCAGTATGTTATGGCAATACGGGTCTGGGCGGCCGTTTAGCCGGGCATTGGGCTTTGACGGCTTCCTGCTGATGGACGGCCGTGTGGACGTATATGAGGAGCCCGGCGAGCGGCGCGTAGTCTATGAGCGCCCCTTCAACGGCGTGCTTCCCTCCTATCATCGGCTTGATGTGTCGTTAGAAAGGGTGTTCACGTTGGGGGCCGCCGAGGTGGTAGCGCAGCTTAGCGTAATCAACGCATATGACAGGGCGAACATCTTCTATCTCGACGTCTTTACGTTGCAGCGCGCAGATCAGCTGCCGCTGATACCGTCTCTGGGCCTTAAGGTATCGGTCTGATGGTACGATGGCTCCTGACAATGTTGGTGGGTCTGGCGGGTCTGGGTCAGGCCGCGTGTTCTGACACGGTGGATCCTGTGCTTGACACAGGCCGCGCATTCACCGTTTACGGGCTTTTGGACGCGCGCGCTGACACACAGGCTGTGCGCGTCTTCGCCATCGAACAGGTGCTGGACCTCGTCCGTCCAGAGCCACTTAATGCAACCGTGACGTCGACAGAAGTCAATCGTAGCGCAGTGCAAACTTGGCAGGAAGAGATTGTCCAGTTTACCAACGGGCGCTATGGGCATGTCTTCTGGGCGCCGCTGCGGGTCGATTTCAACAAAACGCATCGCCTGGAGCTTCGGCGTCCAGACAATGTTATGACGTCCGTGCAGGTGACCATGCCACCGGCATCAGGACCCGAACGGTTGAATCCGATATTGGGCACGAGCTATGCGGTCCTTCCCGTGCTGTGGCGCGATGCGCCTCGCCTGCACGACATCAGGGTGGCATATCGGACGAATTTTGGGATCTACCGCTATGAGTATCCGCTCGATCAGGAGACCCGGCCAGATGGCGTGGTGGTCGATATTCAGCTCAGCAAAGATGCACGTGAAATATTTCGTGCCCTGAACCGGGCCCGCATCCCGGTACGTGACCTGCGGCTAAGAGAGGTCATCTTGACGGTACTGGTGTCCAGCAGCGAATGGGTGCCGCCCGGCGGCGTGTATGATCCCGACGTGCTTATAGAGCCCGGCGTGTTTTCCAACGTGGAGAACGGCTTTGGCTTTGTTGGCGCCGGTTATGACACGCTGCTGGCATTTGACCCTCCTGACAGCATCAAGGTGGCGGCGGGGATCCCGACCGGCAACAACTAGGGCGTCTTACGTTTGAGCACCACCATGGTCACATCATCCTGGAGTGGTTGCTCTGCTCTCCATGCGCGTCCGGCTTGCTGGATGGTATGAATGATGTGGTGCGCAGATCCGCGCGCGCTTTCGTGAAACAGGTCTCTCACTCGTTCATGGGTGAGCATTTCGCCAGCCGGGTTGACCAGCTCCGTCAGGCCATCGCTGACAAGCAGTATTGCATCTCCAGGTCGGATCTCCAGTGTGCAGCGTTCATAAGGGAAGTTAGGGAAGCTTCCCAGAGGCATGCCTTTCAATACGACCGCTGATACCTGGTCGGAGCGGCTACGGTACAGTAGTGCCGGCGGCATGCCTGCGACCACCAGGTCGAGCATGCCTTGATGGTAGCGTCCGAGCGACAGGTGCATATACGTGCCGCGCAGGTTCAGGCTTTTGAGCGTGCGTGTGAGGGTGCGAACTAGGCTGAGCAGGTCCGGTACATCGCTCAGCGCGTTGAAGAGCGTTTTGGTGGCGGTCACCATCATGCCCGCCTTAGCACCGTGCCCGGTGGCATCCCCGATCGCGAGCGTCAGGGTGCCACGCTGATCCACGTTGAAGTCATAGTAGTCTCCTCCTACCTCCGTTGCCGTACGCATAAACGCGTCAATCTCCAAGTCTTTATGCGTTGGAACCGGGACGCTCAGCAGCGACTGTTGTGCCACTCTTGCTGTGTCCAGCTCCCGTGTTTTGCGTGCGTAGTCTGCATGCTGTTCGCGCGAAGCCAGCGTGGGTGGCAGCTCCGTCACAAAATTGTCTGGCCCGAGCTCATTGTAGCGTGTAACTAGGCGCCTTACCCAATCCTGCCTGTTACCGGTAATCTGCGCGATATCTGCAACAACCTTCCCCAGGGATTTAAGGTAGATAATCTGCCAGTAGGTGCGTTCCTCAGCGCCCAGGCTCTGCCGGTACCGGTCAAAGATCGCATCCTGCGTGAGGTGGCTCGCCAACGGGATTATCTGGTCCTTTGCTGTAGCCATCGGGATGCGTAAAGGGTGCGCCGCAGGTCACCGCTTCGTCGCTTGCTGCCGCGCAAGGCCACTTGGCTTATCGCCTTTGCAGCATGTCGCCGCAGCGCATCGCGTCCCAGTGGAGTACCCAGTGCCGTTACGCCATAATCCTGCAACGGCCGCCGAATGGGTCTTAGCGACGTAGCGAAGGCCGCACAAGATACACGGTAATGCCGCGGAATGTGCAGGGCTACCAGCGCAGCATGGCAAAGAGGTAGCGGCAAGTCAGGCCATACGAGGCCTGCCCGATTGCACCACACTAATGGCGCAGCTGCCAGAACGGGTGCGCCCGCCGTGGCGGCACCACCAGAGCGCAAGCCCGCCGTCGGTGCTTAACTACAGGCTGAGGCTACACCCAAAAACCAGAAACGAGCGCTCGTGTGTTGGATTCAGGATGTACGACGCGGAAATCGGGAGGCTGAAGGAATCCGTGATTTTGAGCTCCTTTGCCGCCGCTAGGCTCATGTTGATTACCGAGGCGCTCTCGACAGCGTAGAATGCGCTCTCACCAGCGGCCACCCCGAACGTGAACGCCATGGATGTACCACCAAGCTCAAAAGGCAGCCCCGCCTCCACATAGAGCGAATTGTCAGGATCGTTGTGCGCTATGATGGCTGCAAGGATGCTTATGGGGAACCCGCCCGGTGCCTCGTAGCTGACAAAAGGTTCGATTATGTGGGATCCCTCACCATCGCCGTCATAATTGAAAAAGCTCTCGCCATCTGGAGTCGGAAAGTAGTAGTCCGTCAGACCAAACCCGAACGTGCCGGCACTGGCCGTTTCGACGGTATAAGCTATCCACAGGTCGTGCTCATTGGCACCGGCGCCATCGGCCGAAACGGAATAAGAGGCCCAGGATCCTACCTCAAACCCGCCTGATACGATAGAGAGCGACGGCTGAATGCTGAAGGACTCTCCGAAGTCAAATCCGCGCCAGACGTAGCGGTTGACAAAGTCGGCGCCTACGCTGACGGACTGTGCGTTCGCAGCCAGTGGCGAAATCAGTGCCAATAGGGCGATTATCTGGAAAAGGCGAGTGTTCATCAAGTCTGCGAGTCTAGTGTACGGGGGTAAGCGGTGAAATGTCTACGCCGAGGCAGCGCCCTAACAGCTCCTCACCAGCAAGTAAGGTATGAAAAAACATGTTGATTTAAGTGAAGCACTTCCTTTGGCTTTGCGATTTAGGTTTTCACGGCCTTCTGCAGCAATAGTTCTGCCAATCACTCAATATTACGAACAAGTTAATACTGCGTAAGCGCCACCAAGAACACAGCACTCATTTTATGTAGTGTATCTTGACTCTTGTTCATCAGCAGGATCAATGTTGTCTGGCTGCTCGGCGGCAGCAGCTGGACCAGGGTTGTCTTCAGACGCCGGTTGCAGGGTAGTTGGCTACGTGACTCCTTAGGGCTGGCGAAAAATTAACCTATCTGCCTGGTTGGTCGGTGGTCAATTTCGCCTGCACTCGTGGGTGCGCAACACCCCTGCGGATGCAGCTCACGAGCACGATTCTGTACATTCCCCAGACCCGCCACAGCATCCAACAGCGGATGCCGCTCAGCGTCCAGGTGAGCAGACACGTGTTGCGTGTACGATAGGCTCGCCGCCCATCCATCAGGGCAAAGGCCCCGATACAACACGTTCAACGCCGCGTTAACGTCGCGGCACTGGGTGTTTCCGCACATGGCACAACGATGCTTCCTGTCAGCCAGGCGTAGCCTTTCCTCCGGCTTATGATGGCAAGCGCTGCATCTCTGCGTTGTATCGTTCGGCGGAACCAGCTCCACCTTGCCGCCAAGCAAAGTGGATTTGTACTTCAACAGCTGCACCAATTCGTACAGCCCTTGCGCGCGCATCGATCGGTTCAGCCCCGTCTTGCGGCTGCCACCGGCGCGTGTTATGCGTTCTACCTTCAGGTCTTCCAGAAACAGATTCGCGGATCGCTTAACGACGTCGGCAGCCACCTCGTGGCGGTACCCGCGGTTGCGTCTTACTACTCGCTCGGCCTCCTTGCGCCAAGCACCGAACCGCTTTCGGCGCAGACGCGTGCCTTTCTTCGTTTTAGCAGCCCGACGCCGCAACGCGTCCCTGCGGGGCTCACTCTTTTTAATGGGCGCGTAGCTCGTTCCATCTGCCAGCGTCGCGATGGCCTTGCAGCCAAGGTCCACGGCCATCGGCGTGTCTGCGCAGCTGTTCTCTGGCGCCTCGGGGCGCTCGTACACGACTTGTATCGTGTATTCGGTACCCAGCGACGACCGCACGATGCGCACGAACTTGCAGCCGTAGCGCTTGATCAACCCGCGCCGATCGGTGAAACGGACGTACCCGACGCCCTTGATGCGAACGCGATAGTCTTGGCGCCTGACGCGTTCGGGCTTTCGTAGCAGCCTGAAGCTCTTCACCAAGTCGCCGCTGAAACGCGGCGGGCGCGCATTGTGCGTATTGAAAAAGCGCTTGTAACCCTCCGTCACGCCCCTGATCACAGAACGCTGCTCAGCCACGCCGAACTCGAGATTGCGCTCATCGGCGTTGCGGGGGGCCGTCCAGAGCTTCGTCAACGTGAAATAGCTCGGATGCTTCTCTGTTACCTTGTGTACGTTGCGGCATTGTTCGACCTCCCAATTGCGGACCCACTTACCGTTTACGAACATCCGCCGCAGATGGGCATAGCCGGCCTTCTTTGTATAGCAGCGGTATGTCTGGCCCAGGAGCAAGGCTACGAGCGCTCTCGTGGGCTGGCTTTCAGGCGTGCGTCTGGGCAGCCCGTATCCGCTTCGAGTACGCAAGGGCCTCATCGACAACGGCTCGGCGCAAGACGTCCGTGTACGGCGCCCCTTCGCGCAGGGCCAGACACGAAAGCAGCATCAAGGGCGCTACGTGAAACGTAAATAAGGACTATTTCCGACATTCAGGCGGGAGCGGTTATCGGCGTGCATAGCATCTGCGCAGTTATGGAGCCGATGGTTCCGGTTAGGCTAAGTTAATATTTCGCCAGCCCTTAGCGAGCAACCATAGGACAGGCCCTACGTGTAGGATTCATCAAGGCGGGGCTCATGCAGGATGTCAGAACCCTATATGAGCGCCAGACAGAGCGCGACGCTTGTGGTATCGGAATGCTCTGCCGCATAGACGGCACACCACAGCACTACATCATGCGCAAGGGGCTGAGCATACTCTTGGAGCTTGATTATAGGGGGGAGTGTGGCTGTGACGATGCCGCAGGCATGCTGATGCAGGTGCGGCACAGATTTTTGCCTCTTAGGTGCCCGACATTCCAGAGCCCGGGGACTACGGTGTAGGGATGTTCTTTCTGCCCAATGGGCAAGAGCACCCTGCTCAAGAGCTGCTGGAAGATATCGCCGATACCTACGGGCACCCGGTGATGGCATGGCGCCGTGTACCGACATGCAGTGATGGAATAGTAGCCTCAGCACATGCGACGGAGCCTGCAATCTGGCAGTGTTTCTTTTGGCCGAGGTGACGCACCAGCAGCGCGGCATTGGAGCGCAAGCAGATGGTAATACGCAAAGTGTTGGAGCGTGAAGTCGGCGCGCGCGGGCTTATTGGTTGCTATGTGGCGAGCCTCAGCTCCCGCACGGTGGTGTACGAAGGGATGCTGACGCCTGGGCAGTTGAAGCCGTAATTCCCTGACCTAGCCGATCCCAGGATGAAAAGCGCACGTGCGCTGGTGTATGCCCGGTTCAGCATCGACACGTTTTCTGAGTGGGCGCTGGCACAGCCGTTCCGGTTGCTGTGTTACAATGGCGAAATAAACTGGCTTCGCGGCAACATCAAGCACATGCGTGCCTCCGAGGCGCCCATGAAGAGTGACCGCTTTGGCGCGGACTTTGCCTATGTGTTGCCGACCATCCAGGTGGGTGGCAGTGATTCTATGGTCCTGGACAATGCGCTCGAGCTCCTGTACCACAGTGGGCGATCGCTTCCGTATAGCATGCTGCTGCTGCCCGAAGCCTGGGAGCAGAATCCTCGGCTCAGTGACCAGAAGCGCGCATTCTACGAGCACCATAGTAATCTGATCAACCCGTGGGATGGTCCGGCGACCCTTCCGTTTACGGACGGCCGGTTTGTTGGGGCACTGCTGGACCGTAACGGTTTGCTTCCGAGCCGATACACGCTGACAAAGGGTGGGATAGCCCTCCTGGCATCGGAAGCGGAGGGGGTATCCCGGAACAGGACATGGTGCTCAAATAGCGACTGCAGCCAGGTCGCATGCTTCTGATCGACCTGGCGGAGGGGCGTGTCATCAGTGACGAGGAGGTCAAATACCGGATCGCTGGGTGCAGGCTGTATCGGAAATGGCTGCGGACCAATGTGGTGACGCTGCCCGCGGCTTGTGCCACGTCCTCTCCCCTGTTTACCGAACCGGTGCTCGATAGACTGAAGGCACTACACGGCCATACTTTGGAGGACCTGCGCATCCTAATGGTTCGTATGGCCCGCCGCGGCAATGAGGCGATCGGATCTATGGGCAATGACACCGCATTAGCGGTGCTTTCAGATCGGCTGCGCCTGCTTTACGACTACTTCAAGCGGCTGTTTGCACAGGTGACCAACCCGACTCCTGATGCGATCCGAGAAATGATGGTAACCTCGCTGGCCCTAGACCTCGGAGCCAGTCGCAACCTGTACACAGAATCTCCGCTACACTGCCGTAAGCTGCGGCTCAATCAGCCGGTGCTAATCGAATGTGCTCTTACCAATCTTCGCCAATGCGGGTTGGCCTGGGCCACCGTGTCTACCTGTATCGATGAGGATGGTCTAGAGCACGCTCTGGCGCGGGTGCGCGAGGAAGCGGCTGACGCGGTGCGCCAGGGTGCCCAGCTCATCATTCTTAGCGACCGCAAGGCCAGACGGGCCAGGATGCCGACCCCGGCGCTTCTTGTGGTGGCCGCGGTGCTTCACCACCTGATCCGTTAGGGGCTTCGTATGCGCTGCGGGCTGATTGCTGACAGCGCAGAGCCTCGTGAGATGCACCATTGTGCCTTGCTTATCGGGTACCGCGCCGAGGCCGTTTGCCCAAATCTGGCTTTGGATCTGATGCGTCAGCAGGACAGGATGCGGTACACAACTACGTGCGGCCCGTGGGTAAAGGGCTGCTCAAGGTGATGTCCAAAATGGGTAACTCGACCCTGCAGAGCTAACAGGGCGCGCAGATTTTCGAGGCTGTCGGTATCGCGCAGCATGTGGTGGACGAGTATTTCTACGGCACTCATGCGCGCATCGGCGGCATTGGTCTGGCGATCATTGCACGTGAAGTCGCGATGCGCCATCAGCGCGCCTATCCTCCTGGCTCAGGCACTTCCGCTGGCCCTGCGTTGTCGGACCCTGGAGGGCTTTATCAGTGGCGCGGCGGCGAGCGTCACCAGCTTACTCCCACAGCCGTAATGTACATGCAGCACGCGATACGGACCAGAGAAGACTCCGCATATCGGAAGTACGCGGACGGCATCAACGCGCATAACGGCACGGGAACGACACTGCGCGGATTGCTTGAATTCAATGAAGCGGCGTGCGTGCCCATACCAATAAAGGATGTGGAGCCATGGATCCCGCTGGTGAAGAGGTGCAAGATGGGTGCGATGTCCGTTGGGTCGATCAGCCGGGAGGTTCATGAGACCCTGGCGGTAGCGATGAATGCCATCGGTGGCAAAAGTAACACCAGCGAAGGGGGCGAAAGCCCTGCGTGATATGGACGAGGCAATGCTAAGAGAAGCCGGATAAGGCAGGTTACCTCTGGCCGGTTTGGCGTAACGATTGCGTACCTGGCCAGCGCTGATAAAATCCAGATCAAGATCGCGCAGGGAGCCAAGCTGGGTGAAGGAGGGTAGCTTCCTGGCGAAAGGCTTACCCTTGGATCGCTGGTTGCGCCACAGCACGCCGCATGTCGAGCTGATTTCGCCACTGCCGCATCACGACATATACTCTATTGGAGATCTGGCGCAGCTGATTTCTTGATTTCAAGAATGCCAACCCTGGGGCGCGGATCAGCGTGAAGCTTGTGTCCGAGGTGGGTGTGGGCACCATTGCCGCAGGTGTAGCCAAAGGCAAGGCTGACGTAGTGCTAATCAGCGGTACGGACGGTGGCACGGGGGAGTCTGCGCAGACCTCTATCATGTATGCGGGATTGCCCTGGGAGCTGGGTCTTTCAGAGACGCATCAGACGTTGGTGCACCACGGCTTGCGCAGCCGCATCGCCATTGAGTGTGACGGTCAGCTCAAGACCGGGTGCGACGTGGCTATGGCGGCATTGCTTTCCGCGGACGAGTTCGGGTTTGCCACCGCGCCGTTGGTGGCACTGGTATGCATCATAATGCGCAAGTGTCATCTAAGTAACTGCCCAGTAGGTATTGCCACGCAGGATCGTGCGCTCAGGAAGCACTTCAATGGTAAGCCGGAGCATGTGATCAACTGTTTTCATCTGGTGGCAGAAGACTTGCGACGGATCATGGCCTGTCTTGGATGCAACACGCTGGAAGAGATGCGTGGGCGCGCCGACCTGCTAAAGGCGCGCGGTGGCATTACGCACTGGAAGGCGCGAACGCTGGACTTGAGCCGGCTTCTATTCAGGCCGGTGGTGCTTGAAGCGCTGCGCGCTTTTGCCACGGATGCGCAGAACCATGGGCTGGAAGGCGTGCTGGATCATTCGCTAATCCGCCTTACCATTCCAGCGTTTAGGCACCGCAAGCGCGTTGCGGCATCCGTCAGACTTCGTAGCACGGATCGTGCGGTGTGCACGATGCTCAACCACGAGATCACGAAAGGCATGGTAGCGACGGATTGCTGGAGGACACTATTACCTTCGATTTCGCGGGTACGGCTGGGCGGAGCTTTGCCGCTCTCGGGGCGCCGGGCCTGACCTGCTGGGTGGCTGGGGACGCCAATGACTATTTCGGTAAGGGGCTATCTGGCGCCAAACTTATCATCGCCCCATCCGATGAGGCTACGAATGAGCCGCACTCGAACATCATTGTTGGTAATGTAGCGCTCTATGGGGCTACGCGCGGTGACGTAATATATCCGCGGTAAGGCTGGAGAGCGATTTGCTGTGCGCAACAGTGGTGCTCGGGCCGTGGTGGAGGCCGTCGGGGACGATGGCTGCGAGTACATGACGGCTGGCAGGGTGGTGGTGCTGGGGCGCACCGGGCGCAACTTTGCCGCAGGCATGAGCGGAGGTATCGCTTGGGTCCTAGACGGAACGCTGGACTTCCGTTTGGGGCGTTGCAATGCGGAACCGTGTGGAGTTGGTCAGAGTCACCAGACATGAAGATCAGGCCGAGCAGTATTCCATGGTCAGGCGCCATTACCGCTATACAGGCAACCGCGCAGCACATTTGGACCAGGCGCTGGACGAATTCGTGCAGGTGCTGCCCAAAGAGCATCGACAGGCCCTGGTGCGGCATCAGGTCGTGGCACAGTTCATTCCGCACTGGCAGCGGTTTAGAGGCGATGGCAAAACCGACGGGCTTTCTTGAGTACGGACGGGCGGCATTTCCGACGCGCCCGGTGCCAGAACGTGTCAGGGATTACCAGGAGGTGTATCGTTCGGTCCCGGCGCGGGTGGTGCGGGACCAGGCAGCGCGATGCAAGGACTGCGGGATACCTTTCTGCCAGAGCGGCTGCCCATTGGGCAACGTGATTCCAGACTGGAACGATCTGGTGTACCGTGGCCAGTGGCGCGTAGCCTATGAGCGCCTCCAGGCTACGAACAACTTTCCAGAATTTACCGGGCGCATCTGTCCTGCTCCCTGCGAGGCGGCGTGTGTCTTGGGCATCAATGATGAGCCGGTCAGCATAGAGCGGATAGAGCAGGAGATTGCAGAGCGCGCCTTTTCGGAGGCGTGGGTAATCCCTGCGCCGCCTTGCCGCAGCGGCAAGCGCGCGGTGGTGGTGGGATCTGGTCCGGCGGGGCTCGCGTGCGCCGACCAGCTCAATCGCGCTGGCCATATGGTGACGGTCTTAGAGCGGGATGACCGGATAGGTGGGCTGCTGAGGTATGGCATTCCTGATTTTAAGCTGGAAAAGTGGGTGCTGAACCGCCGATTGGACCTCTTGCGCCAGGAAGGTGTCCGATTTGTTACTGGAGCCCATTTGGGTGTCAACTACCCAGTGGAGCGGCTGCGCCAGTACGATGCGATGATTCTTTGTGTGGGCGCGACGGCGCCGGGGGACCTGAATATTGCTGGGCGTGACTTGCGGGGGATCCACTTCGCGTTTGACTTTCTGAGGCAGCAGAATAAGCGTGTTATTGGAGACAACCTGGAGCGTGAGGGACTTGTGCCTGTCACCGCCTGGGGCAAAGACGTCATTGTTATCGGGTAACCGTCCCGTAGACAGCATTTAAGCCGGGAGGTTTGCCCTGCTTATATTTGGGTGCGGTCTTCTATGGCTATGCGGTAGCCTCGGCATCGGGCAGGTTGAGGTATCCTCAACTCGGCAGAGCAGCCATGACTGGTAGCTCTGACAGGTATCGCTATTCGCCTATGTTCTTTGGGAGTCTGGTTGCGGGTGTGCCAAGCTAACTGGTGCCAGTACAGGGAGTAACAGTCTCCCGATGTGAAGGACTAACCATCCACGCATCTCCTCGAGCCATGCGTTGGCACCCGCGAGGGTGCAGGCGAAGCGTCGGTAGCGGTGCGGGTGGGCAGGGCTAATGAGCACCGAAAATGTCAATCGTCCGGGATGCCGAGGCTTTGATCTTGGTCGAAGGCAACGCCTTCTTCGCCGTTAATGGTGAGGCGGAGGAGGGTCCCGCGGTGTCCAAGAACCCAGGCACGCACGTACGTACTGCATCGGGACCTGGGAAGTCTCTCCATTACCCATCCCTTCGGGGAGGGTTGCCAAGGCGTAGGCTAAATGCTGATCGGAGGATGTACGGTGGAGAGAGGTCAGATGTGACCATAGTAGCTACGAAGCCAGCGAACAACGCGTGGATGCCCACGGGGCGGAGCCGGTGGAGCCAAGGGTCGCACCCAAGGGGAAAGCGGGAAGTCGGATTCATGCCGGACTCTGGGCCGGATTTCGTGAATCTGTCCAATGGCTGTAGATTCAGAGCCACAGTCGGGGTACAGGTGTACCGCTTACGACTGGAGGTGGGTATCCCCACTTCTTAACGTCATGCGCGACAGCGCGACCTGCGGAAGGAGCCGTGTGCGTTAACGCGCACGCACGGATGTGTGCGGGGCCCCAGGGGAAACCCTTGGGTTGCCGCGATGTACGGATGATCTTCTATTGAAGGCGCACCGAGTGAATGATCGAGCGGCTATGTGGCTGCAGTGCGGACTGGGATTGAAGTGCTTTTGTGGCATGTAGGCGGCATAGTCACGCAGGTGTGGCCGCGTATAGAAGGGCGGATCGTAGGTGCAGTATTACGTACGGATGGAGGCAGCAGAGCATGGTTCATGGTCTTGTTCCGCACATCCTTCTATGGAGGTGCCGGGGAATGGAGTGGTTGCCACTGGTGAGGTAGTAGCAGGTGGATCTTTTTGGCTGGATGTCCCGCAGCAATGCGTGGCAGCACATCTTCGAGCCATTTTACGGGATTAACGCCGTGCAACCGGCACGTTGCCAGGAGCGTGTAGAAGGTGGCCATCTGCTTGGCTGCGTGGTGGGATCCGCAGAAGAGGTAGTTTTTGCGGCCGATCGCAACCGTGCGCATGGCTCTTTCGACGGCGTTGGTATCAATTTCTAGGCGTCCGTCGTCGATGTATCGGCACAGCCGGTCCCACCGCGCCAGCGTGTAGTGCTTGGCCTTGCCCAGTAATCCCTTTGGGAGCGTATTCTGCTGCTGGAGCCACGTTTTAAGGTGGCGCAATACGGGTTTGGCCTTTTGCTGCCGCGCGATGCGTCGTTGTTCTGCAGAGGCATGGTTCTTGCGCAGCTGCGCTTCTATCCGGTAGAGCTTTCCTATTTGCTTCAGCACGAAGGCGGCTCTGTCGGGATCGGTACGGAGGGCTTGGTAAAATTTGCGTCGCGTATAGGCCCAGCAGTTGGCCAGTATGATGCCGACATCCCGAATGAAGGTCTCGTAGGCGACATATCCGTCGGTATGCAGCACGCCCTGGAACCCATGCAGGAATCCTCGTGGCACCTTGCTTCCGCGTCCGGGTGCGTATTGGTAGACCAGCAGCTTCTGTTTAGGGCAATGGTAGACCCAGAAGTATCCGCGATGAGTGGACCCTTTCTTCTTGCGATCCTGCACGCGGATCGTGGTCTCGTCCACCTGCAGGTATCCGCTCTTGCGTACCTGATCGGCCACGGCAAGCGCGAGCTGTTCCAGGTCAAAGCCTACCTTGTCCATCCAGTTTCCCATGGTGGACGATGGGATCTTATAGCCCGAGCCGCGCTCTATTATCTTGGCTAGGCGGTGAAGCGGTAGACCATCCTCGACTTTGGACGTAACAAGGTGCGCCAGCAACGATTCATGTACTCGCCCGCTGGGAATAGTGCGCGCAGGGAGTGGAGCGATACGCAGCCCCTTCGAAGGATCGGTGCTATGCGCAAATACGCGGCGCCTATAGTGGATCTCCTTCAGGTACCCTGGCTCCCACGCTACCACCTTGGTACTCTCAATTCGAATCGGTTTCCAGCCTTCCAGGTCTCCTTCGGGGTTAAGAAAGATCTCTTCACTTGGCAGGTCGTCTGGCAGTTTGCTACGCTGCCCTTGGCGCCGCGTCTTGGGTTTGGCGTTCGCGCGATGGTCCTTAGTCGGTGTGCCCTGTACACCCGGGCGCGAGGCCGACGTATCTGCGGTCGCTGACGGTGGCGGCTTCTGATCCGCTGTCGCGCGGATGTCGTCGCTCACAGGCGCCTTTGGCTTCACAGGCGCCTTTAAGCGCTCGCTTGTGCTACCGAAGAGCTTTTGGGAGAGCTCACTGAGCTGGTCGTTGAGCTTGGCCATATCCTCGGCCAGACCTGCGCGCGTTGCCTCCAACCGCCGCCGTTGCGTACGCTCCTTGCTATGCAGGCGCCGCCAATGGTCACGCTCCGAACGAAGCCGCTCGACCACCGCACGATAGTCCGGCTCGAGCCTCGCGCAACGCGGACAGGGGTGCTCCTGGGCAGGGATACTTGGCATGTCATATTAACTCACGGCATTTGCAAGTCGTTTCGTCAATTTTATGTGAAGATACTTATGAATCGGAACCCCGAAACCGGCGTCGATAGCGTACCGTCGCAAGCCGTACCCCGTCCAAGGGCATCATGAGCTCCGTCCATAAAGGCGTCACGGTCTCTAGAAGCTCAAACGTCCGCGACTCGAGGCGCTTGTAGTACAAAACCCCAGCGATTCTAAATTTGGGTGCATGAGGGGTTTACGGGAATGCCTGTTCAGCAGACGTTATGTGTATGATGGGTGTATGGACTGGCAATACCGGTCCTGCGATGCCCTGCTATAGCGTTCTTTTGTCTTTCACTGAGGTATACCCATGAAACCAAGCAAGCTGCTGCGCGATGCGCTGAAACGCATCCGATCGGCCGCCGGTACATTTGAAGATAACCGTCGGGGGCCCAATCTGCGCTACACGCTGGCCGATGCCGTGTTGAGCGCATTTGCCTGCTTCTTTCTGCAATCGCCCTCCTTTCTTGCTTTTCAGCGGAGGATGGAGGACGACGTGGGCCGTTCCACCTGCCAGACGCTGTTTGGTATGCAAGGCATTCCCTCTGACGGGCAGATCCGCAACCTGCTGGACCGCCTGGTGCCAGATTCATTTCAGCGCCTGTTTCTGCACCTGCTGGATACGCTTCGTTCCAATGGAGACTTTTCGCCGTTTGTACGTCTGAGGGATCGCATCCTTGTGGCGCTTGATGGCATCGAGTTTCATTCCTCTCGGACGATCCATTGTAAGCAATGCTCCTCTCGTCGCACGGGGAAAGACAAGCGTCCTTCGTTCTTCCATACCATGGTGGCGGCGGTTGTGGTGGCTCCAGGGCACAGCCGGGTGGTACCGTTGATGCCAGAGTTTGTCCGCACACAGGATGATCCTGGCGACCAGCACTCGGTGCGGCGTCGCAAGCAGGATTGCGAGATCAATGCCGCTAAGCGGTGGTTAACGAAGTGGGGAGCTCGCATGGCTCGCTATCGTCCGGTATATCTGGGAGATGCCCTATATGCTACACACCCCTTTTGCCAACAGGTGCTCCATGCGGGCGCCGATTTCCTGTTTGTGGTCAAACCCAAGTCGCATCAAACGCTATTCAAGTTTTTACACGAGCGCTATATCCAGAGCACCGGTTGGATTCGGGTGCAGAACAAGAAGACACGTCGCTACGAAGAGCACTGCTATCGCTGGATGACCGATCTGCCGATTCGGAACACGGACGATGCCGTACACGGCACATGGGTGGAAAAGACCGTGCGGGTACGCCAAAAGCAGGGCACCTACAAGCAGACCTTCTACACGACGCTTTTCACCAGCCTGACGGTAACGAAGCACAATGTACAGGAGGTTGCTCTTTGTGGGCGGGCGCGCTGGAAAATCGAGAACGAGTGCTTCAACCTCCTCGCACGACACGGACAGAACTTCAAACACAACTTCGGGCATGGCAAAAATGGGCTGGCAAACCTGTTAGCCACCCTCAACCTGTTGGCATTTGCCCTGCATACGATGCTCGACCAAGTAAAAGGGTTGTGGAGGCAATGCCGAGCATCCTACCAGGTGCGGCGCGCTTTCTTTCAGGAAGTGCGCGTGCTTACGACGAGATATTGCTTTCCCGACTGGCGAAGTCTCTGGGAAAGCATGTTGTACCGTCGTTCGCCTCCGCTGGCGCCTTCCGCCGCGAGGGCCTGAAAGATTGTATGTCACAAATAGGATAAGCGGGAATTCCAGAGACCTGGAAGGCCGTCGTATGCCTCTGGCGGATTGGTGGCGCCTCAAATGTAGCTTCTTATTGCCTGCTTCCGTCCACCAACCGCCTAACTCACAGCCCGCATGCGCGTAGCCTACCGCAAAACAAGATCCGTTCCCCCACCGAGCGCCCCAAATTTAGAATCGCTGACAAAACCCAGCCGCTGCGGTCCCAAACCAGAAATGTGATATATGTCCGACGGCGGTTGATGAAAACGAACACTTCGCTCGAGAAAGGAGCACGCTTCATGCCCGATCGCACCAGACCGCACAACCCGTCAAAGCCCTTGCGCATGTCCGTAGGCTCCCGGTAAAAATGAAACACGTGCGACGGCCCCAATGCTAACATGACTGGCTCCGCTCACGCTGTAACGCAGATCCGAGAAAGTCCGCCGATACCGGCGTGTACACGCGCAGACGCGCGCCGCCTGGAAACTCGACCTTTATCAACGCCGGCTCATGTACCTCCAGTGACGATACCTCCACCAAGGCGCCCGAAGCCCGAGACACAGATGCCGCGTACTTCTTGCGCCAGTAGTAAAAACCACGCTCCGACAAGCCGTGCCCAAGGCACAACGCCTTCAGACTCTGCGCACCACCAAAAAACGCGCCACCAGTGGAAACATGTCCTCCGAACTACGACGTAACGATGCCATTGCATCCCCCAGTTAAGCTGCTCACTGACCGATGTAACAATATCGGCAGCTCAAGCCCCTCAACGTAATATGTACACTACGAGACACTTATTCCTGGCCGGTGACGACCACTACATGCCTCGAGCAATCGTATAGAGACCTGCTCGGTATCGCAAATCCAAGCCGTCAGGTCACGACTGAGGATGCTCCCAACCTGCCTGGAGCAGACGCTACGGCATAACCACGTAGAACCCCATCAAAACATAAGAATGCCATATGGCCTGCATTTGATGCTGTCTACGGGACGCTTACGTTATCGGTGGTGGAGACACCGGTAGCGACTGCGTGGGGACGGCAAATAGGCAGGGGGCGCGGTCGGTGACGCAGTTTGAGTTGTTGCCGGTGCCCTCGGCCAAGCCGCCCCCGCATCAGCCATGGCCGGTCTATCCCATGGTCTTTTGCACCAGCACTTCGTATGAGGAAGATGCTGCACGCCGTTGGAGCATCATAACCACTGCTTTTGAGGGGCATGCGGGGCGTGTGATGGCATTGCGTACGGTGTGGGTGCGCCGCGCAGGAGGGCGGTTCAGCCCGGAGCGAGGAACAGAAAAGAGGTGGCCTGCCACCTTGGTGCTCTTGGCGATCGGATACATTGGGCCCTAAGCGGATAGTTTCGCCACTGACATGTCGCTGCGGCTGGATGCGCGCGGCACCAGAGCTACCACAGAGCAATACGGGACCAGAGTGCCGGGCGTCCTTGCAGCGGGCGACGCGCGGCGCGGACAGTCTTTGGTGGTGTGGGCCATCGCCGAGGGCCGAGAGGCGGCGCGCGACGTGGACGCCAGCCTCAGCGGATTCATAGCGCTGCCCACGAGGGGTCTCGGAGACTTGCCTGCCGCAATGTGAACGTTGCAATAAGTGCCGTGAGCACTGCATCCTTCGGTCTTGTCTCATGTATAAAGTGCAGTTGACAACGTAACGTGTTTGCTCATCTAGAAGGGTGGAGGGTCCAGGCCCTACGAAACCCTGGCAACCCCCCAGCGCGGTTTGCTCTGTGCGGGGAAGGTGCCACTTCCTGCCCCGCTACGTGCGGGGAGAGATGAGCGGAAGCCAATTGACCTGGTCCGTCAGGGTGTATTGGCGCTGCTTCCGCCATCTTGTAGGCGGGAGGGGCAGTGGTTTCTGCGTCATTCTGCTTTCTGGCAGGATTTGGCGGCCGTTTGGGCAGGGGCCTCAGGCCTTCTGGATGGGGGACGCGTGAGCGTCACCGTCACCTTTCACCATTCAGCCTGCAGAGCTATGTCTGACTTGTCTTCCGATCTTCGTTTCGAAACGCTCCAGCTGCACGCTGGTCAGGAACCGGATCCTACCACGAATGCGCGTGCGGTGCCCATCTACGCGACCACCTCGTATGTCTTCAACGATAGCGCGCATGGGGCCAACCTCTTTGCACTGAAGGAGTTTGGCAACATCTATACGCGCATCATGAATCCCACCAATGATGTGTTCGAACGCCGCATAGCGGCGCTCGAGGGTGGCGTAGCGGCGTTGGCCACGTCCAGCGGCCAGGCGGCGCAATTTCTGGCTATCGCGGCGATAGCCGAAGCCGGAGACAACATAGTGTCGACGAGCTTCTTGTATGGCGGGACGTACAACCAGTTCAAGGTGTCTTTGCCGCGCCTCGGCATCGATGTGCGGTTCGCTGACGGAGACAATCCAGACTCCATTGAATCACTTATTGATGAGCAAACCAAAGCGGTCTACCTCGAAGCGATCGGGAATCCGCGGTTCAACGTGCCAGACTTTGAGCGTGTTGCAGACGTGGCACATCGGCACGGGGTGCCGCTCATTGTGGATAACACGTTTGGTGCTGCTGGCTACTTGTTTCGGCCGATCGATCATGGCGCTGACATCGTAGTGGCGAGTGCTACCAAGTGGATTGGCGGGCACGGCAACACCATTGGGGGCGTCATTGTGGATGCGGGGACGTTTGCTTGGGATAACGGGCGGTTTCCGGCGTTTACGGATCCATCGCCGGCGTATCATGGATTGAGCTTCTGGGAGGTGTTCGGTCCAGACGGTGTGCTGGGTGCTAATGCGGCATTTGCGATTCGTGCTCGGGTGGAGCTGCTGCGCGACTTTGGGCCGGCACAAAACCCGTTTGGTTCGTTCTTACTTCTGCAGGGGTTGGAGACGCTATCGTTGCGTGTTCAGCGCTCTTGTGACAATGCGTTGGAGCTTGCGCGTTGGCTTCAGGGACGTCCAGAGGTGGCTTGGGTCAGTTATCCGGGGTTGCTGGAGCATTTCAGCCATGGGCGTGCTAGGCGGTATCTCACGAATGGCTTTGGCGCGGTTCTGGCGTTTGGCGTGCGTGGGGGCACCGAGGCTGGTCAGGCCTTTGTCACCAGCGTGCAATTGGCGAGTCATTTGGCCAATGTTGGGGATGCGAAGACGCTGGTGATTCATCCGTCGTCTACGACGCATCAGCAGCTTTCACGCCAGGAGCAGGAGTCTGCGGGAGTGTCGGAGGATCTGGTCCGCGTTTCGGTGGGTATTGAGCACATCGAGGACATCAAGGCGGACTTCGCGCAGGCGCTGGCGCGGACCCCGGTCCTGGTACCGGCCTAGGATGCGCAGCGGCCATGGCAAGCACAGCAACCATTGGTTCCTTCACGCTGGAGAGCGGCCAGGTGCTGCGGAGTGTACGGGTGGCGTACCGGACCTGGGGTGCGCTGAACGTAGCGGCTGACAATGTGATCGTGGTTGGGCATTCGCTGACCAGCACGCCGGACGCGGCAGACTGGTGGGCGGGCATCGTGGGGTCTGGCAAGGCGCTCGACACCGACAGGTATTTCGTCGTCTGCGCCAATGTGGTGGGGTCGCCCTACGGGTCATCGTCGCCTCTTTTGGAAGATCCAGCAACGGGTGACCCGTACGGACCATCGCTTCCGCAGGCTTCGGTGCGCGACACGGTGCGGATGCAGCGGTGGCTTCTGGATCGGCTGGGTGTCCGCCGTATAGCCTTTACGATCGGCGGCTCGATGGGGGGCATGCAGGCGTTGGAATGGGCGTTTTACGGCGATTATGTGCGTGGCTTGGTGCCTATAGGCGTAGGTGGGCGCCATTCCGCTTGGTGCATCGCATTTAGCGAGGCACAGCGCCAGGCCATCTTCGCGGATGCCCGCTGGAACGAGGGGAGGTACAAGGCTGATTGTCCGCCGTCGGAGGGCTTGGCGGTGGCGCGCATGATCGCAATGATCTCGTATCGGTCTTTTACCTCGTTTGTTGAACGATTTGGTCGCTCAGCAAGTCCTGTGGGGCCCGCGGTGCCGTTTGCGGCGCAGAGCTATCTGCATCACCATGGCACGAAGCTCGTAGACCGTTTTGATGCCAACTGCTATGTGTATCTGACGCGGCTGATGGACACGCATGATGTGTCTCGTGGCCGCGGCGCCTATGAGGAGGTATTGCGGACGATTACGCAGCCGGCGCTGGTGGTTGGGATTCGTTCCGATGCCTTGTATCCGCTTCAGGAGCAGCAGGAGTTGGCTCGCCTTATGCCGCGTGCCCGCCTAGCTGTGATGGAGCACGATCACGGGCACGACACCTTTCTTATTGAGCAGGAGGCGCTGGGTCTTCTCGTACGTGCATGGCGAGAGGAAGTCATTGATCCGCAGGTATTTGCAGCAGGTAAAGCAATATTAGTCTGATGAGAAACAGTCCATGCGTACGGCAGTCTCGCGAGCCGCAGTTCAGAGTAGGCATTCTGGGGGCGACGGGTGCGGTAGGCCAGAAGTTTGTGGAGATCCTTGCACAGCATCCGTGGTTCGAAATCACCGCGTTGGCGGCGAGCGCTCGGTCGGCTGGTCGTCCGTATAGTCAGGCGGCCCGTTGGATCGGGAGCACATGCATACCGCCAGCGGTGGCGCAGATGGCAGTATCGCCGCTGGAGCCGAACCTCGACTGCGACTTTGTGTTCTCGGGTTTGTCTGCCCAAGCAGCGGGGCCTGCGGAGCGTGCCTTTGCTGAGGCTGGGTATCCGGTAATTTCTAATGCCCACAACTACCGGATGCATGCGGATGTGCCGCTTCTGATCCCGGAGATCAATCCAGATCACACGGTGCTTATAGAGAATCAGATGTGGAGCAACGGCGGCTTTATTGTGACCAACCCTAACTGTTCCACGGTGGGTTTGACCTGTGCCTTGCGGCCGCTGCATGATGCTTTCGGGATCGAGGCATTGTATGTGACCACGATGCAGGCATTGACGGGCGCTGGGTATCCTGGTGTGTCGTCTCTGGATGCCTTGGCCAACGTGGTGCCGTTTATTAGTGGCGAAGAGGAGAAGGTGAGTTCAGAGCCATTGAAGATTCTGGGGCAGGTGGTAGGGCATCGGATAGAGCATGCTTCGGTGAAGATCAGTGCGCAGTGCACTCGTGTGCCCGTGCTGGAGGGACACCTTGCGTGCGTGTCGGTGAAGTTGCAGCGCGAGGCGAGTGCGGGCGAGGTGCGCTTGGCGCTCGAGGAGTTCAGCAGCCCCATTGCTACGTACGCGTTGCCGAGTGAGCCGTTGAAGCTGCTGCGCGTATTTGACGACGAACGGTTTCCGCAACCCAGGCGTCATGTCACTATGGATGGTGGTATGAGCGTAGGGGTGGGCCGCATCCGACCGTGCGAGGTTCTCGACGTCAAGTTTGTTGTGCTGGTCCACAACACGGTGCGCGGTGCGGCGGGCGGTGCGGTGCTAAATGCGGAGCTACTGGTACGTCAGGGATACCTGTGCAAGACGATAAAAGAGATGTTCAGTGTGGGGTAGGATCGCGGCGTTGGGGAGATCTTTTTCCAGGTGGCGCAGTTGAATAGGACACTGCGGGAATAGCTCAGTTGGTAGAGCATCTGCTTGCCATGCAGAAGGCCGCGAGTTCGAGTCTCGTTTCCCGCTCATCAATCCGCTAGCGGCGTCGCGTATTTTGAGGGTATGGCCGCTGGTATCTGCTGGCTGTACGGGAGTAAAAGTATCGCCGATTCGCCCTGTTGAGGGTATTGGTTGTTCTTCCGGTGAGCGCGTGCGCTCATTCTACGTTTCCGTACCAAGTCGTGCGCTTAAGGTCGTCACCGTGGGTGTGCGCATGCTTAGACTCCTTCATTAACTCAAGGGTACCCTAGGAGTCATCGCCGCAGAAACGCTCAGGGGTGACGGTAGGCGGCTTGCGCCTATATCGGCGACCTTAGCGCTGTGATGTCCGTTTGTTCCATTAATTTCGTATTTTGGAGATGTACGCTACTGCTCGCTATCGCTGCATTACCGATTGGAACGACGTTTCGCGATTACCTGCCGAATGTTCCGCGCATGGTTCCTGGATCGATCCGGGAGTAGCTTCTGGAGGATCACTTGGTATACTATGTATCGGATTTCGTGGATCGGCTGGACTTGAGTACGTTTTACACTCCCCACGACGGTGATGGTCGCCGTAATCGGCCGTGCCATCCGGCGATGATGTTGAAGGTGCTGATTTATGCTTATATGGTCGGGGTATTTTCGTCCCGCAAGATTGCTGCCCGTCTGGAGACCGATGTAGCGTTTCGGGTATTGGCAGCGGGCTATCGTCCGAATCACCAGACGATCTGTGCGTTTCGTCAGCACCACCTGCAGGATTGTCGGAAGTTGTTCGTTGAGCTTGTGATGGTGGGTCGTGCGGCGGGGTTGACAAAGCTGGGCAAGGTGTCGATAGATGGCACGAAGGTGGAAGCGAATGCGAGTAAGCGCAGGGCGATGAGTTACGATCGCATGGTTAAGGAGTCGGCGCGCCTTCAGGGGGAGATAGATGAATTACTGGCGCATTCGAAGCGTACCGATGCAGAGGAGGATGCGCGCTTCGGGAAGGAGGGTAGCGACGTTGCATTGCCGCTGGCCGTGGCTACTCAAAGCGGTCGACAGAAGGCTTGGGATGAAGCGGAACAGCAGCTTGAGGCGCTCCAGCGCGAGCACAAGTCTGCTAAGGCCAAGGCGATGGAGTCTGCCCAGAAGCAGTCGGGCAGTCATTCTGCGGATGCGTCTAGTCCGTCGGATTTGCGATCCAGTGCACCAGCCGAGCGTCCGGTGGGCCGTTCTGCCGCTACAACTGAAGCTGACGCGGCCACAGCTAACACGTCGGGGACCCTCTCGGGCAAAGAACTCCCAAATGTTGCCGATCACACATCAGATCCGGCCCTGGAGGCAGCGGGTGTCCGCGGTGATGGTTTGGCTGCCGCTGGGGATGAGGACCGTCCGAAGGATCCGAAGTCTGCTCTGCCATCGGCGGTGGATGTTCCAGAAGGCAGCAGCATAGACGCGGAGATAGCCCGGCGCCAGAAAAAGCTCAAGATCATTGGGGGAGGGAAAGGCGGCGTTGGAAGCTAGGCAGCGTGCAGCGGACGCGGCGACTGGGCGCAAGCCCGGCCAGAAGCGCAATCCACGGGGTGGCCTGGCTTATAAGCGTCCCTTCGGGGTGCCGAAAGACAAGGCACAATGCAACTTCACCGACCCCGAGAGCCGCATCATGAAGACGAGCCAACATGGCTTCCAACAAGCGTACAACGCACAGACGGGTGTGGAGTCTGAGCATCAGCAAAACGTGGAGACATGCGTGACAAACCAAGCCGCGGATCAGAACAAATTGTTGCCGATGGTGCCAGCGGTAAAGGAGACCTATGGTCAGCAGCCCGATAAGGTGTTGGTAGACGCGGGCTATTGCAGCGAGGCCAATCTTGCTGGTTTAGCGTCGCGCGGTGTGGACGGATACGAATCATTGGGGCGTGAGGGACGCAAAGCCATGTCCTTTAACCCAGAGACTCGTCCGCTGACGGCCCAGATGCAGGCGAAGCTGGCCACCCCTAACGGCGGGCGATTTACGCGCAGCGCAAGTGGCTCTCGGAGGCCGCCAACGGGTGGATCAAGGACGTTCTCGGCTTTCGCCGATTCAGTGTCCGTGGCCAGACGAAGGTCAGCGGCGAATGGAACTTGGTCTGCTTTTGCCTCGATCTGAAGCGTTTAGATTCGATGAATCTATTACTTACATGATTAATATAGGATATGGTAGCTATATTCTACTACAAACAACAGAAGGTTTGACGAAAATAGACCCGTTCGTTGCTATACCCGTACCATTCCGGTACCATTTCCGTGCCATGCTGGTCAGCAACGGAAATGCTCGAACTGTAGTTTTTCTGCGGTGCAGACTCCTAGAGCTGCAACTCTCTCATGCTCGACCATCTCGAACAAGTAGGTGACGTATACGCATCCGTCAACCATAGACGAAACCGCAATTCTCTGATGTTCGACCACCTTGAACCCCGGGACATCTCCATCGGAGAGCGCCGCGCTAAGCTTTATCTCGGGAATGGCTCACTTGCCCTCGAAATCATCGTGGTTGCGATGGATGAGCCACCCCGGATAGCGGGCCTCAAGGCGCTGTTCCAGACTCGGGCTGGGGGCCGCGCCGCTCCCGTCCTGATCGTGGCGCCCTGGGGCGGGCGGCGAGCGGCGGTGTGCGGCCTCACGGATCACACCCGTATCACCCGTACCCCCCGTATCCAGCAAGAGAATCTTCCCTTGGAGCAAGTCAAGGCTGTGTGCGGCAAGGCGCTAGGGGCGGATGGAAGACACACGGCAATCCGGCTTCTTCGTCGGCTTCTGCCGCAACTGGGCGCACCGGTCCCCGGCCTCCGCAACGGTGGTCTCTTCGCAATGCAAGAGCTTGAGCGCGGAGTCCCAGCGCGGGAAGACTGGGGGCTCGCGGTCCAGAAGGCGCGCAGGGTGCGGACACTTCGGGAACGTGCGCTGATCCGGGGGCTCGGATTTGCGACAGAGGAACTACCTGGACCGGCGATATTGCTCCTTGCTAGAGACCGCAAGACGGCGGTTGCTGTCCTATTGGACTGGCCCGATGAGATCGACTCCGCCAGCCCGCGATTCGACAACGTGTCTCCAGTGTCCTATGCATTGGCCCGAGCCGACCGGGAGAACTTGAACTGGGTGGTCGCAGTTGCGGACGCCACCCTCCGTCTTTACCCTGCCAAGCTGGGCGTCGGCACGGGTCGCCGAGGACGGTCAGAGACATACGTCGAGATCAACCTCGACCTCCTTTCCGGGGATAACGCGGGATATCTCTGGCTCCTACTGTCCGCACCAGCGCTTTCGGAGAGCGGGAGCGTCGAGGACATCCTCCGAGCGAGCGAGGACTACGCTGCGGATCTCGGCGGTCGTTTGCGGGAGCGGGTCTATCGCGAAGTTATGCCGTGGCTCGCCCGCGCAGTCGTGGCAGCGATGAATTCGCAGAATCCGACTGCGGACGATCTCCTACAGACCTACCAAGTGACGCTTCGGATTCTCTATCGGCTGCTATTTGTGGCATACGCCGAGGATCGTGACCTGCTTCCCTTGAACGCCTCGCAAAGCTACCGGGACCACTCGCTCAAGCGGATCGCCCAGCGTCTCGCCAAAGCCCGACGCAAAGGCATCGAGTTCGGAGAACAGCCCTCCTTCTGGTCCGAGGTCACGCAGATCTGGACGGCGGTGAGCCTCGGAAACCCGGAATGGGGCGTGCCAGCGTACAATGGTACGCTATTTGCCTCCGAAGCTTCGCTCTCGGAGCTCGGGGCTCGAATCGCGGCCTTCTCTCTCCCAGACCGCGAATTCGCGCAGGCGCTGGCCGCACTACTCCTCGACCGGACGGCGGAGGAGAACGAGGGCCCCGTCGACTTCCGGTCCCTCGGTATCCGGGAATTCGGGACGATCTACGAGGGTCTGCTAGAGAGCGAGCTCTCGCTGGCAGAGACGGACTTAGCTGTGGACGCCAAGACTAAGGCCTACCTCCCGGCCCAACCCGGCGACACGGCTGAGGTGCGCGCGGGTAAGGTTTATCTCCACAACCGCTCTGGAGCGCGAAAGTCCAGTGGATCCTACTACACTCCGCCTTTTGCCGTCGAACATCTCCTTGACCGGGCACTCGAGCCGGCGCTCGACGCGCACTTGAAGCGACTCGACGAAATGTCGGACCGGGAAGCAGGAAGGCGGTTCTTCAAATTCCGGGTCGCCGACATCGCGATGGGTTCCGGCCATTTCCTGGTCGGAGCGGTGGACCGGATCGAACGTCGTCTTACCAACTACCTAGCTGACCGGCCTCTGCCTGACGTGCGAGAGGAGTTCGTACGGCTTCGCCAAACTGCTAGGGAGCAGCTTGGGGAGGACTGGTCCGGTGACCTGATCGAGGACATTCAGCTACTGCGCAGGCAGGTGGCCCGGCGGTGCATCTTCGGCGTGGACGTGAATCCGATGGCCGTCGAACTGGCGCGACTGTCACTGTGGATCCATACCTTCGTGCCGGGGCTACCGCTCTCGCTCCTCGACCACAACCTGATCCAAGGCAACTCGCTAGTCGGAATCGCATCGTTCGAGGAGGCGTCCGAACTGTTTCAAGCCGAGGGCAACCTTTTCTCACTAATTGCGAGGGAGCGTCTAGAAGCCGTCCGTGAGCCTGTTGAGAAACTTGGCAAACTAACGGACGCGAACGACGCGGAGATCCGAGAGGCACGGGAACTCTACGCCCAGATGCGGCAGGCCATTCGTTCGGAACAGGACCTCTTCACGTTACTGGCGGCCTCGCGCACAAACAGCGGCATCCGCGAAGCAATCACTGGCGGACAGGTGGCACCGCCTGTGGACGATCCGGGCGACATCTACCTATCACAGCTGTTTGCCAAGGCGCGCGAGGAATTCAAGGGACTGGACATCTTACACTTCCCGCTCGCTTTCCCCCACGTTTTCCTTAGTATACGCAGCGGGTTCGACGTGATCCTCGGCAATCCACCCTGGGAGGAGGCCACAGTCGAGGAAGATGCCTTCTGGGCGCGGCATTTCCCGGGGCTGCAGTCGCGCCCGCAGCGAGAGCAGGAGGCGCTCAAGGCCCGGTATAGAAAGGAGCGGCCGGACCTCGTGGCCCGCCACAAAGCAGAAACAGCATCTAAGACCTCGCTTCGCCGCCTCCTGACTGCGGGCGCGTTCCCCGGCATGGGCACCGGCGACCCCGACCTCTATAAGGCGTTCGTCTGGCGGTTCTGGAACCTTGTGTCACTGGAAGGTGGGCGGATCGGCGTCGTGTTGCCCCGCTCGGCGCTGGCAGCCAAGGGATCCACCGCATTCCGCAAGGAGTTGCTGGCGAGCGCCGAAGTGCTGGACGTAACGATGCTGGTAAACAACCGAAAGTGGGTATTTCCGAATGTCCATCCAGAGTACACCATAGGTCTGACCGCTATCACCCGCGGGACGGGTAACTGCGAGTCCGAGATACGGTTGAGCGGGCCGTACGCCAACCTTCAGCGGTTTCGCACCGGTGTTCGGCGCTCCCCAGTGACATTCCGCGCCCGCGAGGTCGAGGCGTGGAACCACACGGCCTCGCTACCACTCCTGCCATCCGACGAGTCGGTGGAGGTGTTCGCGCAGCTGCGCAGAAGCCCTCGACTGGATTTCAACGACGGAGTGAGTTGGCGGGCGCGGCCGCAGCGGGAGCTGGATGCTACGAACGAAAAGCATGTGATGGATGTCGAGTCGCAGGCGTGTCCTGACGGCTTCTGGCCAGTCTATAAGGGAGCGTCATTCGACCTGTGGACGCCGGATAGGGGGACCTACTACGCGTGGGCGAACCCCGTACTGATGCTCCGCCATCTTCAGGGCAAGCGGATGCGAGCGAACAGGCGCTCAGCATTCGCGGAGTTCGAGAAGGGCTGGCGTGAGGACCCGGAAACTCTCCCGTGTCTGCGCCCGCGAATTGCATTCCGGGACGTCACAAGCCGAACGGCCCGCCGCACGATCATCGCCGCTCTCGTGCCACCACGGGTATTCCTGACCAACACAGCTCCCTACATTCTATGGCCGTGCTGTGACGAAGAGGATGAAGCGTTCCTTATCGGAGTGATGAGTTCCCTCCCTCTGGATTGGTACGCACGTCTGTTTGTTGTGCTGCATGTCAGCTTCTTCATCGTAAATCCTTTTCCGGTTCCACGGCCCCCCAAAGAAAGCCAACTACGACGACGTGTCATCGCATTAGCGGGGCGGCTTGCATCCCCAGACGACCGTTTCGCTGATTGGGCTGGAAGAGTTGGTGTCGCGTGTGGGCCAATGGACACAGATGAAAAGCACGATCACATCCAGGAACTCGACGCTGTGGTGGCTCATCTCTATGGTCTCTCGGAGATGCAACTCGCCCACATCTTTGAGACATTTCACGAAGCCTGGGACCACGAGGAGTTGCTTCGCGCTACGCTGAAGCACTTTCGGGCTTGGCAGGGTTCGCTGTGAGTAAACTAGAGAGCGGATCGTATCGTGCCCCGGAGTTCGTAGACAATTTCGACGGCAATACGCTGGATCGGGCGCTGCGGGCACGCCTCGAATACCTGCTCAAGACGCTCATCGAACCGCCCTCGGTGTCCATCGCCACGGGCTACTTCAACCTTGGGGGTTTCGGTCGGCTGGCTGATGTGCTGCGCCGCACCTCGGGCGTCCGCCTCCTGCTGGGTGCCGAGCCGCTTCCCGCCGCCCGGCTGCCGGAACGCCGCCTCGGTGAACCCCGCGGCGAGCGCTACGAGAAGAGCCTCGCGAAGGAGGAACTCGACCGCGCGGAGCACAAGCTCAGCCGGGACCGCAACCGCCTCCCGTTCTCCGAGCAGAATCGTACCTCGGTGCGCGAATTCTTGGACTTTCTAGACTCCGGTAAGATCGAAGTCCGCCGCTACGAGCGCCGCTTCCTCCACGGCAAAGCCTTCCTGTTCTCTCGCGAGCATGGGGTTCTGGCCGGGTCGTCGAACTTCACACTCGCTGGACTGACGTCAAACCTCGAACTCAATCTCGGCCAGTACCAGCCTGGTGTCGTCGAACGGGTTGAGGAGTGGTTCGACCGGCTTTGGGCGAACGCCCGTCCCTACGATCTCGCCACGATCTATAGGGAACAGTTCGCCGAGCACCCTCCCTACCTGGTCTACCTGCGCGCCCTGTGGGAGCGATACGGCGACGAACTTGAGGAGGAGGCTGGGGAATCGGACAGAATCGGGCTCACGCGGTTTCAGACCGACGGCGTGTTCCGGGCGAAACGTATCCTCGACCAGTACAACGGCGTTTTGGTTGCCGACAGCGTGGGTCTCGGTAAGAGCTTCATCGCGGCCGAGATCTTTACAGAGGTCATCGAGCGAAACCGCCAGCGGGCGCTCCTCATTGCCCCCGCCCAACTTAGGGACGGCATGTGGGAGCAATTCAGAAAGCGCTACCAGGTCGGCATCGAGGTGTTATCGTTTGAGCAGCTGGCGGGCGACCGGCAGCTGGGTCAAGGTGACGGGAGCGCCCTAGGCTCCTGTATTGACGCCTACTCGCTTGTGGTGGTCGACGAGGCACACGCCTTTCGCAACGCGAACACGAAACGAGCGCGCGCACTCCGACAACTACTGCGCGGCGACCCGCCCCGGAAGGTCGTCTTTCTCACCGCGACACCGGTTAACAACTCGCTGTGGGACCTGTACGACCTCCTCACCTATTTCGTCGGGCACGACGCGGTATTCGCGGATCGCGGCATCCCCTCGCTCAGGGAACGGTTCCGGCAGACCGACAAGGAAGATCCCTTCTCGCTGAGCCCAGATGCGCTGTTCGATATTCTCGACGCGACTACGGTGCGAAGGACGCGGCACTTCGTTCAGCGCTTCTACCCGAACGACAACTTCCACCTCAAGGACGGAACCGAAGTGTTGATCCGGTTTCCAGACCCGGTGGTCCGCTCCATAAGCTATGATATGGACGAAGTGCTTCCCGGGTTCTTTGACGAGTTCGCGAAGGTCTTGACCTCCGGGAAAGGCACATCCAGACTCACGATGGCCCGGTATTGGCCGACCCGGTATCGCCTAGGGGGCACCCCTGACGCTCGCGAATCCGCGCTGGTAGGTCTCATTCGCTCGGGGTTGCTTAAGCGCTTCGAGTCGTCGGCACATGCGTTCGCGCAGACCGTGCGCAGAATGATCACCGCCCACGACCAATTCGTAGGCGCAGTCGCTGAGGGTAAGATTCAGTCCTCCGATTCGCTGTCCGCGCTCCGCGACACCGATTCCGATGAGGCGTGGAAGGAGCTTCTCCGCGAAGGCGAGCCGGTAATGGACGACCTTGACACCGGTAAGCTCATTGAGGACGTGAATTCGGACAGGGTGCTCCTTGAACGGCTCCATGTCCGCGCGTCCGAGATAAGGGCGGAGAACGACCCCAAGCTCAAGCTTCTCGTCGAGGAACTCGCCCGCATCGCGGCAGAAGCCGAGCGGGAGGGCATCTCGGATCGCGACATCCGCAATCGGCGCAAAGTGCTTGTGTTCTCCTACTTCGGCGATACTGTTAAGTGGATCGCCGAGAGATTGCTGAATGTAGTGAATGTGGATCGGCGGCTCGCCTGCTACCGGGACCGCATCGCCGTCGTAAAGGGGACCGAATCGTTCGAGGGAATCACCCGAAGGAACGCTGTATTCGGCTTCGCGCCCAAATCTACGGAGGCCCCGCCAGCACTTAGCGATGATAAATTTGACATCCTAGTAACAACCGATGTTCTGGCCGAGGGTATGAACCTTCAACAGTGCGGACGGATCATCAACTACGATCTGCCCTGGAACCCGATGCGGCTCGTGCAGCGCCATGGGCGCATCGACCGCATCGGGAGTCCCCACGAGAAAGTGTTTCTCGTGTGCGTGTTTCCCGATCGCCAACTCGAGGCCCTTCTCGCCCTCGAAGAGCGGATCCGCCGGAAGCTGGCCCAAGCGGCGGCTTCCATTGGGCTCGATCAGACCGTCATTCCGGGCACGGCCCAGACGGAACACGTATTCGCGGACGACCGGAAGCAAATCGAGGCGCTCCGAAAGGGTGATCCATCCCTTTTCGAGCGGGGAGGCGAAGGTGTGCACGCGCACAGCGGCGAGGAGTACCGGCAAGAGCTACGGAAGGGGATCGAACGCTGGGGAGACCGGATCCAAACCCTCGCGTGGGGTGTCGGATCTGGGTTCGTCGGAGCAACCCGAACCGGTCATGTCTTCTGTGCCCGCGTATTCGACCGTGTATTCATGCGGTTTGTGCCATTAGATCGTGGCGCGGAGATTGTGCGCGATAGCCTTACATGCCTCGGGATCCTGTCATGCACCGAGCACACCGAGCGTGCCTTGCCAGAGGTGTATGTGGATAGAGCCTTCGGGGCCTGGGAGCGCGCCCGCCGCGACATCTACGAGGAATGGATGCGCGCTACGGATCCGGCCACAGTCCAGCCCAGTGTCCGTCCGCTCTTTCGGGCCGCCGCTGACCATGTCCGCATGCACCCCGCAGACGGGCTGTCGATCGAAGAAAGGGATCGGGTGGCAGACGCTCTCGAAGCACCGTGGGGCATCCGGCAAGAGCGGCGGCTCAGAGAGGTGTTCACTCCCGACCGCATCGCCCCTGGAGAACAGACACGCATAGTCGCCGACGTCGTGAATGAACTCGGACTACAACCTTGGCAGGCGCCCGAGCCGCTCGATCCCATCGAGGAGGACGAAGTGAATCTCGTCGTCTGGATGGGCATCCTGGCCACGGAATCCTGATTTTCACGCGACTTTTGCTCGATCTGTGTGAATAGCGTGATCGTGTCACCAAGGCGGACATCTATCTGAACTTCATAGTAGTTGGCTTCTTGAAGGGTAACCGTCCCGTAGAGTGCGCTAAACGTAGGCCATGCACATCGTCCGCATTAAATGCAGTCTAAGGGACGGTTACCTTTCGCGATGCTGCATGAGAGAACTCAAGGTTCATTCTGGCATCAAGCTCAGCAGTAGCCTGATGTCGGCTATCGCAGGATCCGTGGCTGCAACAGCACATTCAAGAAGCCGGGAGACCTCGGGGAAAGAGGTATGATGTCTTAATGCGCCTTTTTGGTTCGCTCAAGGCAAGGTCTGAAGACAGCGTGGCACGCATGCCGCTACACAATGCGCTGGCATTATGGTTCCTGGGTATGAGTGCCCATGCTGCACGAATACCGGCCCTGTATCGTAACAGGCCCAGCCATGGCGAATTTGGCCAATGTAGTGCTGCACAGGTTGCCGAAGGAGGACCAAGGGTGCTGGCTGTTGGTGCGCAAGTCTGGTGCCTGTTGGCGCTATTTGTGCTTCTGACCGCCTGCGCTGATGTGCCAATGACGCCCGCAGACGTGCAGCATGTGGCGGAGGATGTTCCTACCCGCGAAGGATGGGACGTGCGTACGCGCGTGACGCAGACGCAGGCAGGCAGGATGGACAGCCGACTTCGTATGGCGTTTGAAGCGGACTATGCGGCTACACTCGAGTCTGAGGGCAAGGAATACCAGCGGCTTCAGAGCATCGACCGCCCTGTGATGGTCTTCTTGTACGACGCTATAGGAGACACTTCCGCTACACTAGCTGCGCGCGAGGTTCGTTACTATGACGCAGAAAACCGCCTCGAAGCGTATGGCGACGTCGTCGTAAAGTCTGCGGATGGCCGGCAGATTGTTACCCAAGCACTGATCTGGCGCGAATCCGATCGGACCATTCGTACGGACCTGCATGTACATATCACGTCGCCTACAGAAGACGTAGAAGGCTACGGGCTAGTAGCCGACGAGCGCCTGGAAACTTATCAGCTTGGCCGATTCACCGCGCGCGTGGTCATCGAGGAGTGAAAGGGCTGCCGTTGTCATTGGGGCTTTTGGCCGCTGCGCTGCTGATTGACCAAGGCTTCGCGCCGCAAGAAAGGCCCAGAGCTCGCTCATCCTGGGCACGCGCAGACACTGATACGGTGCAAGTGAGCACCGTGGTGGTCAGCGGGGATTCCTCGTACGGATTCCTCGAAGGCTCCCGGTCCGTGCAGGTGATCGTTGGCAACGTCAGGGGCCTTCACGACAGCACGCAGCTTTTTGCTGGCTGGGCAAGACGCTATGTCGATACCGATCAGTTATTGTTTGTCCACGATGTCGTGGTGATCGACGGGCAAGACACCCTTAAGGCCGACAGCACCTACTACGACGGCTCAAAAAAGCATGGCCGCGCTGCAGGCAACGTGTGGTTCACTGATGGCGAAGTAACGATTCATGCGCCGCAAGGCAAGTACTTTGTCGACGCCAAGCGTGCCGAGTTTCACCACGGATTGACGCTTGCAGACAGTGTGGCTACCGTGACTGGAGCTGTGGGGACCTTTTGGACCAATGAAGACCGCGCCGAGGTCGCCGGTGATGTGACCTATGAAGCTAAGAACACCCAATTGGAATCCGACTCATTGACCTACCTGCGCGCCATACGCGTAGCTACAGCTACGGGCAGCGTGGTACTGGAGCGTATCGGCGGTGATGAGGATGCGACGGAGCGGTCGTTGCTGTTCTGCCACTGGGTACGGATGGACGAGGAGTCTGGAGGTATCAAGGCGCGCGGGCGGCCGCTCATGATCCGGCTACGGCAGGATTCTACAGGCATCGATACGCTGGTGGTTGAGGCAGACCAGGTCGAAACCCAAGAAGCGGACACACTCCAGTGGCTGACGGCTAACGGTGATGTGCGTTACCGGGCGCGTGAGCTGGCCGCGGTGGCGGACTCGGTGCGCTGGACTGAATACGAATCCAGCGCGTCTGACGGCGCTGCGGCAGATTCGGCGAGTAGCGACGTGAGCGAGGTAGTGCTCCATGGGGGCCCCGTGGTTTGGACTGAAGGTGCGCAGATCACTGGGGATTCTATGCGCATAGTGCTTAAAAGTCAGGAGGTAGATTCCATGTTCGTTACTGGAGAAGCGTTCGTGGCACGGGAGGACACGGTACTGCACAGAATCAACCAAGCGAAGGGGCGAATGCTTGTCGCGTGGTTTGGGGAGTCCGAAGAGCGCACCTTTGTGCTCAGACCCAATGCGGAGGTGATCGTCTTTCGGCGGTCGGAGGAGGACGGACCCGACGGTGCATTGCAGATTTCTGGCGACGAAGCGATCCTTGTGCTGGTAGGTGACGAGCCGCAAGAGTTCAGCTTCGGGGAACACCAGGGCACTTATTTTCCAGAGGATGTGCTTGAGATGCCGCTGCAGCTGCAGGGTTTTCAGTGGATGCCCGAGAGGCGACCTGCCATGGGGATGTTGCTTGGTGACCCGCGCGTGGAGGCGTGGATGCGTCAGAGAGGTGGGCTGTGACACAGACACGCACGCTGCGGGCTGAAGGGTTAACCAAGCGGTACAAGCGTCGTGTGGTGGTCAATGATGTGACCATCAGCGTCCAGCGCGGCGAAATTGTTGGACTGCTGGGTCCCAACGGGGCTGGGAAGTCCACCTCATTTCACATGATCGTAGGGCTGGTGCGCCCTGAAAAGGGGCGCATCTATCTGGGTGATGAGGATGTGACGGTGCTACCCATGTACCAGCGGGCGCGGCGAGGCATCGGCTACTTGCCGCAGGAAGCGTCGGTGTTTCGTCATCTGACGGTGGCCCAGAATCTGCATGCCGTATTGGAATTCCAGAAGGTCAGTCCTGCCGATCGCCAGGCGCGAGTGCATGACCTAATTGAGCAGTTTGGCCTAGGAGCGGTCCGACATTCCAAAGGCTACATGCTGTCGGGCGGCGAACGGCGCCGCACAGAAATCGCTCGTGCGCTGGCCCTGAGGCCGCGCTTTTTTCTGCTTGACGAGCCGTTTGCCGGTGTGGATCCGATTACGGTGGAGTACATTCAGGAGATTGTGTCGGACCTGCGTCGGCGTGACATTGGTGTGTTGATCACCGATCACAACGTCCACGAGACACTGGCGATCACCGATCGGGCGTATCTCTTGTTTGACGGTTCCATCCATCGGCAGGGTTCCGCGCAGGCGTTGTCCGAAGACCCAGAGGTGCGTGCCCGTTACCTCGGGGAAAAGTTCACGTTAGAGCGTTACGACAAAAGGGACACTTAAGCGTTTGACACCCGGCGCGGAAGGTGCGCAGCACATACTGCTACTGCGGAGATGGTTGTCATTATGGAGCCCGGGGCTGACGAGTCTCAGATAGAGCAGGTCATTGAGAACCTGAATCAGCGCGGGTTCGATGTGCATCGCTCCAGCGGCGTGCAACAGACCGTTCTGGGGGCTATCGGAGTCCAGCCCGGGTTTGATGAGCGCATCATCCGCGTCCTTGATGGCGTGTCGGACGTACAACGGGTGACCGAGCCATACAAGTTTGCGAGCCGCTCATGGAAGGGTGAGCCCAGCATCTTTGACATCAACGGTGTGACCGTAGGCGGTAAGGAAGTGATTTTGGTAGCAGGACCGTGCTCAGTGGAATCCGAAGATCAGATCAATGCCACGGCGGCCCATGTGGCCGCGCATGGTGCTACTTTTCTGCGCGGCGGGGCTTTCAAGCCCCGCACGTCGCCCTATTCGTTTCAGGGATTGGGCGTGGAGGGGTTGGCATTGATGCGCGCGGCTGGTGATCGTTACGGGCTAAACGTCATCACAGAAGTGACCGATGTGAGCAAAGTGGAGCTGGTATATCGTTTCGCGGATGTCTTTCAGGTGGGGGCGCGCAACATGCAGAGCTTTGATCTGCTAAGGGAGCTAGGGCGTACGGACAAGCCGGTATTTCTGAAGCGAGGGCTGGCGGCTAGTATAGAGGAGTGGCTTATGGCCGCGGAGTATGTCATGAGTGAGGGGAATCAGCAAGTGATATTGTGTGAGCGTGGCATACGTACCTTTGAGACGGCCACGCGCAACACGTTTGATCTTTCCGCGGTGCCAGTGGTCAAGAACAAGAGTCACCTGCCGATCTTCGCAGATCCGAGTCATGCGACAGGGATTCGCGACAGGGTGATTCCGATGGCTCGGGCTGCGGTGGCGGCTGGGGCGGACGGCATCATCGTGGAGGTTCACCCAGAGCCCGCAAAAGCGCTTAGTGATGGACCGCAGTCTCTGTATTTTGACCAGTATGTGTCACTGGTGGCGCAGATCCGTGACATCGCGCGAGCTATCGGGCGCTCGATAGCTACCGTGGCACATTCCTGACCTCTGCTTTGCTTGGTCCCATGCGTATGTACCGCCTCTTGTCGCTGCTACTCGCCCCCGTTCTCTTCTTAGGCGGTTGCGCTTCGTCGAGCGGCAGCCAGTCCCCTAACAAGTCCGGGAGAATCACCCAGACCGAGATAGCCGAATCAGGGCTCACCTTTACCAATGCGCACGACGTCGTGCGTCAGCTCCGGCCCCGCTGGCTGATAAAGCGTGGGATATCCACTTTTGTGGCCACGGGCAACTCGGACACACTCCTAGACTTCGTAGCGGTGTATGTGGATCGCCAGCTCATGGGAGGCCCAGAGGCGCTCCAGAACGTGTCACCGTTGCTGATACGGGACATCCAGTTTCTGGACACGGCGCGAGCCCAAAGCCTGGGATCGCGCAGCCACATCCACGGAGCGATTCAGCTGAGAACCCGATCCAGATAGTCGTAGCCCCGATCCGCAGGATGATAGATCTTTCCAAGCTGCAGGAGGTCAAGGAACGGCTGCACGAGGTCACTGGTCAGATTGCCAGGCCGGAAATTGCTTCCGACCCGCGCCAAATGGCGGTCTTAGGTCCCCAGTACCGGGAGCTGAGTGAGCTTGTCGGGCACATTGAAGCGTACGAGGCCATGCTCGAAGAGCACGCAAGTTTGCGTGAAATGATGCGAACGGAGACGGACGAAGAGTTTGTCCGATTCGTAAGAGAAGAGCTTGACGCGCTGTCTGCAGCGCTGCCTGAGCGTGAGCAGGCGCTGCGTCTGCGGCTCATTCCCAAGAGTCCAGAAGACCGCAAGGATGTCATTGTGGAAATACGCGCAGGTACGGGAGGGCAGGAGGCGGCGTTGTTTGCGCGCGACCTGTTTCGGCTTTACAGCCGGTATTCGGAAAGCCAGGGCTGGAAGCTCAGCATCCTAAACACCTCGCACAGCGGCATTGGCGGCTACAAGGAGATCGCATTCGGGATCCGAGGAGAGAGCGTTTTCGGCAGCCTCAAGTATGAGAATGGGGTTCACCGGGTCCAGAGGGTGCCAGAGACGGAATCCAGCGGTCGCCTGCACACGTCTGCGGCCTCAGTGGCGGTCCTTCCCGAGGTGGACGAGGTGGAGGTGCAGATTGAGGCGCACGAAATCAAGGTGGATGTGTACCGTTCCAGCGGCCCGGGTGGCCAAAGCGTCAACACGACGGATTCCGCGGTGCGCATCACGCATCTGCCTTCTGGTCTGGTGGTGACCTGTCAGGACGAAAAGAGCCAGCACAAGAACAAGGCAAAGGCTTTACGTGTGCTTCGTTCTCGGCTGTATGAGCACAAGCTGCGCGAGGCCAACGAGGAGCGCGACGCTGTTCGGCGGTCGGCCGTAAGCAGCGGTGACCGGTCAGCCAAGATTCGCACGTACAACTTTCCCCAGGACCGGGTGACGGATCACCGCCTGGGTGCTCAGTTCAAGAATTTCCCGCTCCACAAGGTGATCGATGGACATCTGGCTCCGCTGCTCGATGCGTTGCGGACGGTGGATTACGCGGAACGCTTGGCGGCCCTATAGGTTCTTCAAGTGGAATTCACGATACGTCGTGGACCCTGATTCGATGTCAGGGGGTATAAGCTTGCTACCCTGCTCCTGTTTGGGGGCATGACCCATTCAGTCATTCCAAAGGGATCATCATGAGAGTTCAGCGACGGACGTACGAGCTCACGTACATCCTCACCTCGGTACTGTCTTCGGATCAGACTTCTGTAGTGGTCTCGAAGATTACGGCTGCTGTCCAGAGCGCTGGTGGCGATGTCAAACAGGTTGACCAGTGGGGCATGCGGCGCCTTGCGTATCCGGTAGCTAAGAAGCGCAATGGGTATTACGTAAACATGGTTTTTGAGGGTCCGGGCACTATGGTGCCCCGCATCGAGCGTTTGCTGACCATTGATGATCATGTGCTGCGGTATTTGACGTTGGCTTTGGACACGGAGATGTTGTTGTCTTTGGAGAACCGGCTCGTGCGGGCTGATGCCGCTGCTGCGGCTAAGGCTGCCGAGGGGGAAGAGGAGCAGGAGCAGGCTGCCCAGCCTCCGGTAGTGATTCCTCATCGCCCGCGCTACATAGATTTCAAGGACACGGAGTTCCTGAAGCGCTACACCAACGAACAGGGCAAGATTTTGCCACGGCGATTCACTATGGTCTCTGCCAGGCGGCAGCGGGCTATCACGCGTGCCATCAAGCGGGCGCGCCACTTGGCTCTGATGCCATTTGTGGCGGATTTCGTACGGTAGCGTACAGATTCTGACTTTACGACAAGATGAAAGTCATACTCCTTAGCGATCTAAAGAACCTTGGCTCTGAGGGTGACGTGATAACGGTCAAGTCAGGTTATGCGCGCAACTGGCTCATACCCCAGGGGATCGCTTGTTTAGCGACGCCCGGTGCGGTACGTGCACGCCAGGATCAGCTTCAGCAGCAGATTCGCAAGCGTGCCCAGGAGCGCAAAAATGCGGAGCTACTCAGGCGTGAGCTTGAGAAGGTTGTAGTCAAGGTGGAGGCCAAGGTGGGCGAGGATGATCGCATCTTTGGCACGGTGACGGCTCAGCAGGTGGCGCTTGGCCTAGCGGTACAGGGGTTCCAGATCAGCCGACGCACGATCACCTTTGCGGAAGACATACGTTCGCTTGGCGTGTATACGGCCTCGGTCAAGCTTGATGCGGGCATCGTGGCTAGGGTCAAGGTGCAGGTGATGCCCGAGGGAAGCATGGGCTTTTAGCGGCTTAGCCGCGGCAGAGGCGTCAGCCCATGGATTGTGGAAGGCTTTTCATTGTTTTCGTGCTGCTAGCGTGCGGGTCGTCGGTCGTCGGTGCGCAGCCTAGGAGTCGGGCGTTGGATCTGATTCCATGGCATGTGCGTGTAGAGCCTGACACTGTACGACCGGGAGGCGAGGTTCGCATGGTGTTTCAGGCTAGGCTGGGTGAATCCGATGCTGGGCCGTGGAAAATGTATGCTGCTGGATCGCCCTTACCAACACGTGGTGTGCAGGTTGAGCTCGACGAGCCGCTGCAGGGGTTGTTGCCGCTCGCATCGCTTCAGCAGCGGGATGCGCGTAGCGGTTACGATCCGTGGTTTGACACCACGGTGGTGTATTTTGAAAAGGAGGCGCTGTTGTGGCAGGAGTTTGCGGTGGCGGCCGACGAGGGGAGGGCCGATCGTCAGGTAGGAGGAACGATCGCATTCATGGTCTGCAACGACCATATCTGTTTGCCGCCTGCTCGGCGCACATTTGCGGTAACAGTGGTGGTGCGCAAGAGCGGGCGCGCAGCTCCCCCCAAGGCGCTGCCCAAGTACCGGGTCGCCTTGTTTAAGGGTCTGCAGATAGGTTCTGGATCATTTCCAGACTAAGCTCTGAGCTCTTGTGACCTCCTCAGCTGCGACAGAAAGCACAGCGTTCGATACGTAGCTGACGGCAATGAATGGTATCGTGGCTTCTGCTATGCAGGATAGTGTTAAACGGATTTCGGGAGCCGCAGGCGTTGCGCTGGTCGTCCGCTACTTGACTGACTAAAGGGCAGGATGTTGGCTGAAGATGTTAGCACGCGCTTTGCGCAGGACTTTGGCACGCACATCGGCGGCGTACCTGATGAGGGCGCTCACGAAACTGGTGTTTTACAATGAATACCTCTTTTGTTCCGCCTCGCCGCATTCTTATGGGTCCGGGTCCGAGTGATGTAGCTCCGCGCGTGCTGGAGGCCATGGCTCGTCCGACCATTGGCCACCTGGATCCACAGTTTGTGGGCTTGATGGATAGCATCAAGCTCCATCTGCAGCGCGCATTTGATACGACGTATCCGCTGACGATGCCTGTTTCGGGGCCAGGTACAGTGGGGATGGAGTCGTGTCTGGTGAACCTTCTTGAGCCAGACGACGTGGTGGTAGTATGCCAGAACGGGGTTTTTGGCGGGCGCCTAAAGGCGATGGCGGAGCGTTGTGGCGCGCGCGTGGTGCATATCCAGGATGAGTGGGGGCGTGCGGTAAGTCCAAAGAGGTTGGCCAGCGCGCTGTCGGCCAACCCCATGGCTGCCGCGGTGGCATTTGTGCATGCGGAGACGTCCACAGGGGCGCTTTCTGATGCGCAAACGCTCGCTGGTGTCGCCAAAGAGTATGACTGTCTTACCATCGTAGATGCGGTCACTTCGCTTGGAGGCTCGCCGCTGCATGTCGAGTCGTGGGGGCTGGATGCGGTGTATTCAGGTACGCAGAAGTGTCTCTCGTGCACTCCGGGCCTTTCGCCATTGACGATGAGCCCCAGGGCCCGCCAGGTTGTGGAGCGCCGGCGCGCGCCAGTCCAGAGCTGGTTTATGGATGTGAGCCTCGTTACCGAGTACTGGGGGAGCGGCTCCACTCGCAGTTATCATCATACAGCGCCCATCAATGCGCTGTACGGCTTGCATGAGGCGTTGCTCATGCTGCACGAAGAAGGGCTCCAGGCCGCCTGGGCGCGGCATAAGCGCAATCATTTGGCGCTCCGAGCCGGCCTTGAGGCGCTGGGACTAGAGTTTATTGTGCCCGCCTCGGAGCGCCTTGTTCAGCTCAATGCCGTTGCGGTTCCTGAAGGCGTCAATGAAGCATGTGTGCGTGCCCGCCTGCTCAAGGAATACAACCTGGAGATCGGAGCCGGGCTCGGCGTCTTAGCTGGCAAGGTATGGCGTATCGGTCTGATGGGCTACAGCAGCAGGCCTGATAACGTTATGGCGTGTCTGTCTGCGCTCAGCCGTATTCTGGCCGACGAAGGATTGGCGAATTCAGTCGCTGAGGCAACTAAGGAAGCCGAACACGTGTTAGACACGTATGAATCAGACTAAGCAAGACCATATGGAATTTTATTGGATGGATTATGAGACCACGGGCAGAAGGTACTTGTCCGATCGCATCGTACAGTTTGCGGGGGTGCGAACGGATGCCGGTTTAAACCCTGTGGGACAGATGGAGACCTTGTACTGCAAGCCTGCGCCGGATTGCCTCCCAGTGATTGAGGCGAGCCTTGTACATGGCATCTCTCCGCGAGAGGCGGAAGCAAAAGGGCTGACAGAACACGAATTCGCCACTAGGATCCATACGCTGGTAACAAAGTCGGATACGTGCACGGTGGGGTTCAACGCCATGAACTTTGATCACCATTTCACCCGCTTTCTGTTTTACCGCAACCTGTTGGACCCCTATGCTTGGCACTCGTACGATGACCGATCGCGGTGGGACTCAATTGACCTCTTTCGGGCGGCACGTGCGCTTCGACCAGACGGAATCAAGTGGCCAGATGACGAGGACGGCGCGCCGTCCTTCAGGCAGGCTGACCTTGCCGCGGCGAACGGCATTAGTCCGGGACGGGGTCATGATGCGGCGTCCGATGTGGAGACCATGCTCGCCCTAGCGCGACTGGTGAAAGAAGCGAAGCCAAGGCTGTGGGACTTTTGTCTTCGCTTGCGCGACCGGCAATTTGTCAGATCGCACCTGCATAGCACATTCGTTTATGTGTCGGGGCGCGGGCTTAAGACACGACACCGTGCTACGATTGCCGCGCCCTTGCGGGCTAACGGCAACTACCAATACGCGTTCGACCTGGCTTACGACCCCGTACCCTGCCTTAGGGCTAGCAAATCGGAGCTCCTGAAGAATGACGAAGGGAGGGGCATTGGGGACGAAGCGCTGCACCATTTCAATGTAACGGCTTCGCCCTTCGTGATGAAGTTTGACATTTTCGGGGCATTGAGTCCCGAGCGTCAGAATATCCTTCAGCGCACAGGGCTGGACCTTGAAACGATACAAAGGCGTTGCCGGATGGTCCAGGGCCACAGGGCGTTTGCAGGTAGGGTCATGGCTGCATTTACGGACAAGTGGAAATCGAAGGAGGCCCTAGACGTTGATGAAGCCTTGTATTCCGGGAGCTTCATAGGGCGCAAGGACCGTCAAACGCTCGATACGTTGCGGGCATCCTTAACGAAGCAGTATTGGTGGAAGGGATTGCGCTTCGGGGACGATCGCCTGTCGGAGCTTGTGTTCCGCTTTCGCGCGCGGAATTTCCCTGAGACGCTTTCGGCGGTAGAAGAGGTGAAGTGGCGCGATCATTGTCGGCGCCGGATATTCAGCTCGGTGGACAAGGATGGCCTTACGCGCTATGACCGATATACGCGGGATGTGGCCGTGCAGCGCGAGAAGCATGCGGGTGACGAGGAAAAGCTTGCGTTGCTCCAGGAGCTGGACGCTTACGGCAAGTTGCTAAAGGACACGTTGAGCGCGTAGCCATATTAGATTCAATCTAGGGAATGCCGCGCGCCTGTCAGCTTCGGGGCCGGCTGTACCGCGTTATGTTTCTCAGTGCGCCATCGTGAGCGTGGGGCGCTGCGCATCCGCTCAATTGGCGCTGGTGTAGGATTTGCAGCCGAATTGGGTAGGTGCCATGTTGCCGCACGAGCGCGGCCTTGCCTGGGTGCTTTTGTGCTAACGGCGGTGGAGCCAGTGCCTTATTATTACTGTCGGCGGTTGTTAGGATCAGAAGTGCCAGCCTATTTGCGAGCCAGCCATTAGCGTATTCTCCGGCTATGGTTCAATTTATTTCATTCGTCCACGCGAGGTGTTCGCAAATCGTAGGTCCTGCGGCTATAGTCGCATTTCCATTTCTCTTGGCCGAGGGTTGACTAGATAGTCATGCCCGTCTGCGTCCCGATCACTTACGATTGGGGCACCAGCGAGTGAATGTCACGCAACTGAGCTACCTTTTGGAGTTGTTCGGTGCTCGATACCAGGGTCGGTTCACCATTGCGACCAGCGAAGTTCCCGTGGAACGGTGGCACGCATCGATGGAAGATCCGACCTTGGCAGATGCCATCCTTAACCGCTTGGTTCACAATGCGCACCACATCTCTCCGCGGGGGGAACCCTTGCGCAAAACACTTGCTCTGAGGGACCATCAACGCTTACGATCAAGCATGACACCTACACCTGTGTCCCGAGGCCGACCCTGCGCCCCTGACGCAAGGCTCGGCGTGGCGCGCTTGAAGCCGGAACTGGTGGCGCATATCACTGGAATGGGCGCCTACAAACCCGTGCCTATAGCTCTGCGTACGAAACGTTTCGCCAAACCCGCCGAGTGCCATGAAACGACTGCTGACTTGCGCCGCACTGCTGATCTCTCTTGCGGTGCTGACTGGGCACGACATGTTCCTGAGGCTGCCTTCGTTCTTCCTCCAAGAATACAGCCCTGCGTCTGTGGCGCTGCTCAATGGTACCTTCGCAGCCAGCGAAAACGTCATCACGCGTGACCGCATGCTGGATGTGAGCATCGTGGGGCCAAGTGACACGATCGTGCACCCAGACACCTCGGCGTGGGAAGATGTTGAAAATACCGCGTGGCTGCATTTTGAGACCGGTGGAGCTGGGACCTACCTGGCTGGCGTGTCCACATCCTCACGAGTCATGGAGCTGAGTGCAGAAGAATTCAATGACTACCTGGCGCACGACGGGGTCCTTGATGTCCTAGAAGACAGGCAACGAAGCGGAAGCGCGGATCAGGCAGCTAGAGAACGGTATTCCAAACATGTGAAGGCTGTGTTCCAGGTGGGTGAAGCACGTAGCCCTACGTTTGCCCACGTACTGAACTACCCGATTGAAATCGTTCCAGTGGAGAATCCGTATGACCTTTCGGTGGGTGATGCACTCACCGTGCGCGTGTTGCTGCGGGGAGCTCCGCTGGCGTCTCAGCTTGTCTATGCCAGCTACGATGGGCACCATGTCCATGATACGGAGGGTGACCATGCTGAGGCATTCTCGACACGAACGAATGCGTTGGGTATGGCTTCAATAGCATTGACGGCCACAGGCGCGTGGTATGTACGTCTCATTCATATGGAGGAGAGCGAAGAGGATGGTATAGATTATGAGTCCAACTGGGCTACGTTGACCTTCGAGATTCGCTGACAGGGTACCGCGAGTGTAGCGCCCAGGTGTTGGAAAGGATGACCTGGATCCAACACGGCGTGCATTCGACTTTGGTCGCCCACGTGATCGCGGGAGCAATATCCGCCAAGGACACGGTCTTGGCCAAGGTCGTCGCCGGTCGTCCCGCCGAAAGACCCTCCTGTTCCCTCAGCGTGGCAGACGAATGCACTAAACGGTAGGAGGCAGCACGTTCCCGAGTCTCCAGACCACAGGCAGCTCGGGCTACCTGGCGACGGTACGTGCCTCATTGCGGAATTCGGGACGAATGTGAATTTGTAACTTAGAGTTTCAGTATGTATTATGTAGCGGATGACTGTTGCGTTGACTGACATTGTTGGTGTAGGCTGCCGCGGTGGGCTTGGCCACTTGCCAGGGGGCGTGGAAATGGTCAGCGACAGTTTGAGTGCCTCCTCGCTGACATGCCCGCTGGAATCAGGAGGCCCGTACAGGCCACGAAGCCAGAGCGTACCTCCTTTCCGACGGACCTTCGCGAGGAAAAGTGTCCCTCCCTTAACCAGATAAATTTGCTATGAAACAATTTCTCGGAATGCTCCTGTTGCTCTCGCTGCCTGTGACCGCGAGTGCCCAGTTCGTTGTAAGCGGCACGGTAACCGATCTTGCCACGGGGGAGCCGATGCCGTATGTGTCTGTGGCGGTGGCAGGAACATTTGTGGGAACAACGACCGCAAGAGATGGAACGTACGTGATACGCATGCCGGCAGGAGGCGGGGTGCTGTCGTTTTCGTTTGTCGGGTACAGGATGCAGTCTATCCAGGTGGAGCCGGGGCAAAGCACTCTCGATGTCCAGATGCAAGCAACCCTCGTCGGACTTGGGGACCTCGTCGTCGTCGGAACCAGGCGCACGCCGCGCTTGATCACCGAGGTGACGGTGCCCATTGATGTGCTTTCGCCCCAGGATCTGGAAACGTCTTCCAGCCTAGACCTTGACGACGTCATCCGCACCCAGATTCCATCCTATAACGTTCAGCGGCACGAGATAGACGGGTCCACGACCTTTGTGCGTCCGCCGACCCTGCGGGGTCTCTCGCCCGACAACACCATCCTGTTGGTCAACGGCAAGCGGCGGCACCGCACGGCGTCCATCGCACTGTTCGGGAGCGCGCTAATTCTAGGGGCGCAAGGTGCAGACATCAACATGATCCCCTCCATCGCCATCAAGCAGTTTGAAGTGCTGCGGGATGGCGCATCGGCGCAGTACGGCGCAGATGCCGTCGCAGGCGTGTTCAACATGCAGCTGAAAGATGCTCCATACGGATTCACTGTGCGCTCCCAGGTCGGCCAGTACCACCAGGGCGACGGACGTTACGTTGGTACCGCCGCAAACTTGGGGCTGCCGCTGACGGATCGAGGATTCGTCAACCTCAGCCTTGAGTACCGCAACGCTGATCCTACCATCCGGTCCGAGCAGCGCGATGACGCGAAGCTTCTGGCCAGCCGCGGATACCCTGTGGCCGAGCCGGCGCAGATCTGGGGCAGTCCAGACCTTGAGCACTCCGTAGTGGGGTTTGTGAATGCCGGGGTGGATCTGGCAGAAAATACCTCCGCTTACCTGTTCGGGGGCTACGGACAGCGCACAGGCAACGGGGGTTACTACTTTCGTGCTCCCGGGACCGGCGGCGCACGTCTGAACGTATTTCGATTTGGCGCGGGAGAAGACGCCACGCGCGCAGTGATCGACTTGGATCTGGAGGACGACATTGATTGCCGCAACCTGGCAGATTTGCCGTCGCTGGACTCAGAGTTTCAAGCCGTCGAAGACTTCATCAGCAGGTACAAGGGTTCCTGTTTCCTGTTTAATGAACGCTTTCCAGGGGGCTTTACGCCTCGCTTCGGCATCGACATGTCGGACGCGAGTGCGACGGCTGGAGTACGCAGTATGATGCAGAGTGGCCTTAGGTGGGACGTGAGTGGCAGCATGGGGCGCAGCCTTATGGACTATTTCATCAACAACACGGTCAACGCTTCTTATGGTCCCGACACGCCCACCTCATTCAGGCAGCGCGACTTCCTGCAAGAGGAGTACAGTTTCAATGTCGAGATGTCTTATCCATGGGACCTTGGGTTCCTTCAGTCGCCGCTCAACGCAGCGTGGGGTTTGAATTGGCGCACCGAGATCTTTACGACGCGCCCTGGCGACATCTATTCCTATAACAAGGGTCCTTATGCGGAACAGGGATTCAGTGTGGGATCAAACGGGGATCAGGGCATTCCACCGGAGTTCACGGGCACATGGTCCCGTCCGAACTATGCCGTATACCTGGACCTTGAGGCCGATGTGACGCCAAAAGTGCTACTGAATGTGGCGGCGCGCATGGAAGACTACTATGAGAGCTTCGGCACTACGCTCACGGGCAAGGTGGCTGGCATGGTGCGCGCCGCGCCAGGGCTCCGGTTCCGGGCCTCGGTAAGCACGGGCTTTCGTGCGCCCACGCCCGGGCAGGCCAACCTGCAGAACGTGCAGACAAACTTCTCCGGTGACGGCGGTTTGATCGACGCCGGGCAGCTCCCATCCACGCATCCTGTGGCGCGGGCCCTAGGAGGCAGGGAGCTGAAAGAGGAAACCGCACGCAACTTTGCAGCTGGATTCGTCGCTGAGGTGTCCGAGGATGCAGTACTCAGCGTCGACTACTTCAGTGTCTCGCTGCGTGATCGCATTGCGCTGACCGGAAGCATCCCGCTCTCGGACCAGATGGCAGATATCCTCAACAGCAAGGGACTGCTGTCAGGTTTCGAGACGCTTCGTGAAATCAAGTTCTTTTCCAACGACTTTGGTACCAACACCCGCGGCATCGACATGGTCTTTTCTTGGGACCGCGAATGGAGAGAGGGGCGTGCAACCATCGTCACGGCGGCCTACAACTGGACGCGGACCAGGCTGGTTCAATTCTCCGCGCCGCGCAGGATCACCACGTTCTTAGACGAGGTGCTGCGCACTCCTGCGACCGTCAGTGTCCTTTCACCGCGCCGCAAGATTGAGCTTGAGACCGCCAATCCGGCTCACCGGGCGGTCTTGACCGGGCGCCAGATTATGGATCCGCTTCACGGGCTGTTGCGTCTACATTATTACAGCGGCTGGGAAGCGTGCCTGTATTTCAGCTTCTCGTGCACGGTGGGCGGCGAGGATGGGCTCAGGAGTTATTCTGGCCAGTGGATCATTGACCTGGAGGCGGGATACCGTTTCTTGAACAATTTCCAGGCCACGTTCGGGGTCAACAATGTGTTGGCCAGCGCGCCCGACGCGGACCCGATAGAGACGGGTGGGCAGGGTAACTTGCATCCTCCCAGCACCCCTTGGGACTACAATGGAGCAGCCTTGTACCTGCGCCTCAACGTAAACCTGTAGCCATGATACGTGGCAGAATGCTGGTCAGCGATTGTCAGCCGGCTATCTGTGGCACATGGCCATGTCCCGCGCGGGCAGGTTTGCCCAATGGGTTTCGGGCAGGTGATGATAATGCGGCGCACATCGGCAGTTTGTTGGAATAAAACGGGTGCGGCGCGGATCAAAGAAGTGTTAGGCAGGCATATGCCAGAGAGGTGTTGCCGCTTCCTGCTTCCATGAAATCCAGCGCACGAAGCACCGATGAAGAGTTGCTCCACGAGGCACGTCAGGGGGGAACGCGTGCATTCCGTACCCTTGTCGAGCGCTACGAGGGAGCGGTTGCTTCCACCGTGGTCGGGATGCTGGGCCCTGGCCCCGAAGCTGAAGATGTCGGGCAGGAGACCTTTGTTCGATTTTATCGGGCCATGGATGCCTTCAGGGGGGATTCGTCGCTCAGGACATACCTAACACGTATTGCCATCAATCAGTCTCTTAAGGTGCTCAAGAAGCGCAAGACATGGAGGCAGCACTTTCAGCTAAGGAGCGACACCTCGCCGCTACACGAGCCGACGATCAATGGGGAAGCCATAGCCGACCGTCGCGAGCGCGTGCAGCTGGTTCACCGCGCGCTCGATCGCCTCAGCGCCGCGCATCGGGCTGTGGTCGTGCTGCGCATGATAGAAGGCTACAGTACTCGCGAAACCGCTCAGCTACTGGGTGTCGCACAAGGCACGGTGATGTCTAGACTCTCGCGTGCCATGAAGGCACTCCGGTCCATTATTAGACCATGGTTAGACGATGAATAGCGAACCGAAGAGGTTGCCGCCCGAAGCGGTCCTGGGCGGAAGCCTTAGCGCACTCTTGCGCAGCAGTCGCACAGAATCGTTTGGCCCGTATTTTGCCGATCGTGTGATGCGGCGTCTCTCCAGGGTGCCTGAGGTGAGTGGCGCAGACGCGCTTTATGATTCGCTGCGCTGGATTTTCGTGCGCACCAGCGCTTTCGGACTTGCGGCTGCCATCATATTGTGCCTGATCAATGTGCTGGCGTTTCAGGACTTGGAGGTGGCCACCAGCTTTATTGACACGCTGTTCGGTTTACCTTCGGCAACGGTTTCGGATGCATTGTCTTACGGTGCCCTGTAGGTCGGGTCATTTATGAGTGCACGTACGAAGTCGGTTCTTCTGCTCCTTCTGTCGCTGGGCCTCGGTGCGGTGTTGGGGGCACTGGTGCAGGCGCGCTTGGCGGAGCAGCGATTGGAGCGTCTGGCGCTGTTCCGGTCGGAGCGGGGTTTGACTCGGGCGCTTGAGCGCGTCATTGAGCCAACCGACGAAGCGCAGCGCCAGGCGGTGGCCGAGGTGCTAGCGGGTTCAGCCCGCCGCATGGCCGCGCAGATGCGTCAGAACCGGGAAAGGTCGTTCGCGCTGCTGGATTCCACGATGCAGGCTTTGGAATCCGTGCTTACGGAAGAGCAGATGGAAGAGGTGACCCGGCGTATCTCTGGCTGGAATGCCAGGATTCGCGTGCAGCGGGGAGCAAGGCGCGAAGCGAGAAGGCAGCATCGGCCACCACCCTCACCGCGCTGAGGCCCATTCAATAGGAGTGCGCGACTGCTGACTTGGGGAAAGGTGCAGGCGAAGAGTGGTGGCGTTCGAAGAGGTGGCTCTGCGGAGCCAACGGCCGGACTCGAACCGGCGACCTGCTCATTACGAGTGAGCTGCTCTGCCTGCTGAGCTACGTTGGCTGGGGCCGTCGTTTGACGCTTAGCAGGCATACTTGATCCGGCCAGAGAATCACACGGATGATTAAGCTGAAGGGGGTATCGAAGGCCTATGGGCAGGCGCTCGCGTTGCATCGGTCGGACCTTGCTTTGGCGCGGGGTGCAACGACGGTCCTTATAGGTCCCAGCGGGTGCGGCAAATCCACACTGCTGCGCATCGTGGTAGGCTTGGTCGCACCGACGACGGGTCAGGTGTTTTTTGATGGTCACCAGCTGACTGCTGCTAACATGCGGTCTGTACGGTTGCGCACCGGTTATGTGATTCAGAAGGGCGGGCTTTTTCCCCATATGACGGCAGAGGCCAACGTCACGCTTATGGCTCGCCATCTGAGGTGGGATGCGACGCGTATTGGGGAGCGCCTGACAGAGCTGGCCGACCTGGTACATCTGCCGCACGCTTGTTTACGCCGATACCCTATTCGCCTTTCTGGCGGTGAATGCCAGCGGGTATCCATCATGCGGGCGCTGTTTTTGGATCCTGATGTGCTTCTGATGGACGAGCCGCTTGGAGCCCTCGACCCGATGATCCGCTTCGGGCTGCAGGAAGAGCTGCGATCCATATGCCGCGCTTTGGAAAAGACCGTCTTACTGGTGACGCACGACATGGCTGAGGCTGCCTTCTTTGGGGACACAATCGTGCTGATTCGGGCAGGACGCATAGTCCAGCAGGGCACGATTGAAGATCTAATGCAGCGCCCCGCCAACGACTTTGTGCAGTCCTTTATGCGGGCCCAGCGGGGTCTGCGCCAATGGAAATGATGTTGTGGGCATGACCAAGCGCTACTGGGCCCTGGTGGAAAGGATGCTTTTCTGCGGATTGTTTGCGGGTCTGGCCTGCATCTGCGGTGCGCAGGAGATTCGCGTCGCCAGCAAGAAATTCACCTCCAACGTGGTGTTGGGTGACATCGCCAAACACTGGTTGGAGCATGGCGGCATCGCCACGGTTCATCAGGCGGAAGTTGGCAGCACGCGATACCTGTGGCAGGCACTTCTGCGCGGTGACATCGATGTGTATCCCGACTATACAGGGACGCTCATTGAGGAGACGCTGGCGCAGGAAGCGTTGGAGGTAGCTGACCTTGATTCTGTACTGGCTACATACGGCGTAGCAATGAGCCGGCCGCTGGGTATCAACGACACGTACATCCTTGGCATGAAGGAGGAGCGCGCCGAGGAGCTGGGCATCCGCACTATTTCGGATCTCAGGCAGCGTTCGGACCTGCGGTTTGGGTTTTCCAACGAGTTTATGGAGCGCGATGACGGCTGGCCGATGCTCAGGGTCCGATATGCGTTGCCACAGACCTTTGTGCGGGGGATGGATCACGACCTCTCTTATGTGGGCATTGAGGCTGGCACCATAGATGTGATGGATCTCTATTCGCTGGATGCGGAGATCAATATCTACAATATGCGTGCGCTGACAGATGATCTGCAGTATTTCCCGGAATACCAGGCCATGTATCTGTACCGCATTGACCTTCGTACGCGCGCGCCGGCGGTTCCGCAGCTTCTGGATAGCCTGGGCGGTTCCCTGACCGAGGAGGTAATGCGTACGCTCAACACGCGCGTGGTGGCGGACCGGGTATCGGAGTCGCAGGTCGCTGCCGACTTTCTTCTTGACAGGTTCTTGCTCGAATCTCCGATCGTCGTGCAGCGCGTGACGATCGGATCGCGGGTATGGCAACACACCAAGGAGCACGTGGTTCTGGTGATGATCTCCCTGGTGGCGGCCATCCTATTGTCGATCCCCCTTGGGATCCTTGCTGCGAAGGCTCCCCGGGCGGGCACCGTCATCTTGGGGACGGTCGGCGTCATTTATACGATTCCGTCGCTGGCGCTTCTGGTCTTTATGATCCCTTTGATGGGTATTGGTGGTCCTCCTGCTGTGGTGGCTCTGTTTCTGTACAGCCTCTTACCTATTGTACGCAACACGCATGCGGGCCTGATCAGTATCCCCCGCCCACTTTCCGAGTCGGCCGAAGCGATCGGGCTCCCGGCGATGGCCCGGCTGATCAAGATTGAGCTTCCCTTAGCGGCTCAGTCGATAATGGCTGGTGTGCAGACCTCTGCTGTCATCAACATCGGTACAGCTACGCTGGGTGCACTGATAGGCGCGGGAGGATACGGGCAGCCGATATTGAACGGTATCCGGGTCGCTGATACCGGCCTAATCCTTCAGGGAGCCGTGCCAGCAGCGCTTTTGGCGCTCATCGCTCAGGGCGCGTTCGGGCTGGCCGAGCGCCTGATCATTCCAGCGAAGGGGAGAACGTAACGGGATCTGCTGTGGAAGCATTCCGCGAATTGTGTGACCTCTTGGGTCAGGCAGATGACCTACGGCGCGCTGCGGACCTGCTAGAATGGGACCAGGAGACGTACATGCCAGGCGGTGCCACCCGGGCCCGTGCCCGCCAGGTGGCGACGCTCAGGGGGCTGGCTCATGACCACTTCACGAGCGAGCGGGTCGGGCGCTTCCTCGAGGTGCTACGAGGCGAAGAGCTGAACCCGTTGGCCTCCGACCTCGTCCGGGTGGCGTCACGTGACTATGCGCGTGCGTGCAGGATTCCCTCTCGTCTGGTGCAGGAGCTTGCTGCTGCGGCCTCCCGGGCGAAGGACACCTGGCAACGTGCTCGGCAGACCAACGATTTCAATCTGTTTGCGCCGCACCTGGAGCGCATCGTCGACCTTAACATCGAAAAGGCGGAGGCTCTAGGCTATGACGTATGCTGCTATGATGCACTACTCGATGAATTCGAGCCTGGCATGCGCACGGCGGAAGTGGCGCGCCTGTTCGCAGCGCTAAAGGTGGAGCTTGTTCCAATGGTGAGGGCCATCACGGCTTGTGAATCTCCGCCCTATGCGTTCTTACACGAGCAATACGAGCGCGCTGGACAGTGGGAATTCGGGATGCATGTACTGCGGGCTGTCGGATACGATTTTATGCGGGGCCGGCAGGACGAAAGCGCACACCCATTCAGCACGACGTTTTCTATTAGCGACGTGCGCATCACTACGCGCTTGAGCGAGCATAACGTGGCCTCTGCGCTGTTCAGCACGCTGCATGAAGCGGGCCATGCGCTCTATGAGCAGGGCATGGATCTGGATCTGGAGAACACGCCTCTGGCCGAAGGCACCTCGCTCGGGATGCACGAGTCGCAGTCTCGCCTCTGGGAAAATCAGGTGGGCCGCAGCCGACCGTTCTGGGTACACTTTTACCCGATCCTCCAGGAGCACTTTCCTTCGCAGCTGGGAGCGATTGATCTGGACACGTTTCATCGTGCCATCAATAGGGTGGCCCCCTCATTTATACGCGTGGAGGCGGATGAGCTAACCTACAATCTCCACATCATGCTGCGCTTTGAGCTCGAGCAGTTGATGGTAGAAAGGAAGGCGAGTGTAGGAGACCTGCCTGCATTGTGGGATGCCCGAATGGAAGAGTATCTTGGCGTTTGCCCACCTACTGCGGCCCAGGGTATCTTGCAGGATATCCACTGGGCGCTGGGCGCTATCGGTTATTTTCCTACATATGCGTTGGGCAACCTGATGTCGGCGCAGGTGTATGCATGCGCGAGGCGTGATCTGCCGCAGCTCGATCGTTGCATGGCAGACGGCGATTTTGCAGATTTGCGGACATGGCTCCGGCTTCACATCCACCGTCATGGTCGCCGGCGATCTGCTGCCGCTATACTGGCTGGCTTGGATGGCGGAGCGCTTGCGGCTGAGCCTTGGCTGGCGCTGATGAGGGAGAAGTACGGGAGTCTTTACGGTATTCAGTTATAGCGTTCACCAGCAGGGGAGGGTACCATGGCCAAGAAGGCAGCTCCGAGCACAGATGTCGCCATTGAGTACGCGCTCGATGATGCGACGTTAACGCGCGGCATGCGGGCAAAAGTGACCGACCGCATTCAGCGGTTGGCCGGTGGCCACCGGGACATCCTAGGGGCGGCAGTAGCGCTTGAAAATATGAGGGGTACCAAGCGCAATGCGGAGTACCGTTGTCGTCTGGTATTATATTTCAAGCCTGCGAACATTGTTGCGGTCCACAAGGCTGCCACGGAGAAGGCTGCGCTCCTGGAGGCGCTGGATGCTATAGAGCGCCAGGTGCGGCAGCAGCGCGAGCGCATGTGGGAGCGGACCCGCGCAAAGCGTGTCAAGCGCGGCCGCGTCTGAATCGACCGAAGGGACCCGTTAAGCTGTCCGCTTTAACGAAGGTATCTTTTGCCAGCGCCGCCGCGGGGCGGACGTTTGCTGGATGCTACGAATCCAGTATTTGGATCGTTGCTGTTGGGAACGTTTCCAGTGTTTGCCGCAAATAGTAGGTCGAGTCTGGAATTGGCTCCCCTGGCACTCTGCCACTAAACAGTTCCAGCACCCATGGGTTATCGGGGTCGGGATCCGGGTAGGGCTCTATGGTGACGAGTATCTGCGCGTTGCTCAGGTCCAGCGGAAAGGTCACTCCAGGAGGAGCGTTGTATAGAAAGTCCTCGCCTGGATACCCAAACGTGGGGCTGGATCCGCTGTAGGGTGCTGCCAGGTCGTCACGGCTGTGGTGTGTGATAGCTCCAGTAGAGAACCGATGTCCTTCCGTGATGACCCAGCCTTCGTAGCGCCATCCTTCCAGCGGGATGGGAATCTGAAGGCCGCGTCCGCGGCCGTCGGATGACAGGTCGACGAACCATATACCGGACTTCTCGTCTGTACCAGGGCCGTTGGTGGGCGTAGCCAGGATGTACCTGCCTGTGGCAAGGACGAGGTTGTCCTCCAGGCCCTCGAACTTGATTACCGAGAGCTCAGCTTCCATGCCGCTGAACAGCCCGCCCATCAGGCGCGACTTAGACGGCCCTTGGGAGGTGTTGCCTGCCTGCTCGATGGTGACAAAAGCATATAGGGACGAATCCAGGTCGAAACCAGTCTCAAATAGTCCCCCGGGAATATGTGTGCCGTCCAGGGTGGCAGGCCTTCCCTGGTTATCCACGCTGAATGCACCTAGCGACTGATCTTCGCCATTGATGTTGATCCACGTTTGATAGTGAAATGCTTCAGGAAGCGATGGAAAACCGTTTAGAGTGACAGCGGCCTTCCTGGCCCCAGTCGCCGTAGGCTCAGAATTGCTGTCACAACCCGCAGCGATGATTAGGGCGGTGGCGAGCGAAGCCAAAACGGATGCCTTCATTCTCTTGTAGTCTGGTGGAACGCGTTCGAATACGAAGCTGCGCAGGTTACGTTGCTTGTGAAGGTGCGATCGGGGCTGTCTGGCGTTGCGGGCGGGCCTGAGTCCAGCAGCGACTGCCGCCTCCCGAATCGCTTTGTGTCGCACACCCAATACGCAAAGCTAGGTATTTCCTCTTGTCATCTTGAGCCGCAAGTACTATGCCAAACACGTTCTGGGTGTTAGGAGGTTGTGTTTTTCGGTGAGTCCAACGTCTGCGCCGATGCCAGCGCGTTTTCGATAGTAGCAGCGGCAAACAACCTGGCAGGCCGCCGTTGCGTGCGCGGAGCATCTGCACTAGGTGCCGTGCTACCATTGGATAATCGTTGTGTCGTGTCGGGGCTCGGTAGCACTGGGGCTACTCTCGCGCGATCGCCCAATGGGCGGCCAACGGGTGAATGCGCGATGCAGCGGGATCGGACATCGCCCGCAGGGATTCATTCAGAGGAAGATGGCGTCAGGGCTTAGGGCTGGCGAAATATTAACTTAACCTGACCGGAACCATCGGCTCCGTAACTGCGCAGATGCTATGCACGCCGATAACCCCCCCGACGGCACCGCCGAAAATACACGCAAACAGGCGCCGCCCGGAAACTGCAACTCCATCAACGCTCCCCCGTCATGCCGAACAGGCGAAGAAACCTCCACAAACGTGTCGCCCACCACCTCAGACGAAGATGCCGCGTACTTTCGACGCCAGTACGTCAGCTGACTACGCGTTATGCCATGCTCCTGGCAAAATGCCTCCGCATGCTGCGTTCCACGCAAATAACGCGCGATCAACGGAAACATCACCGCCGATGTGCCCCTAATTCTCGTTGCCATGCTAAGACCTCATGGATTTGGTCAATAGAACCTCCTAGAAGGTCGGGCAATAATTCTAGCTATTCAAGATGCAGACTTTCGGACGGATACAGGCAGACACTGCTGTTACGGCTGCTGTTACCGCTGCTGCTAGCGACGTGCCAGAAAGATGATGGGCGCGACGGACAGGGTCCTACGACGCGCAACTACCAGCCCATGGGTTTGTCAGGTTTCCCGCATGAAAAGGCTCTGTCAGCTCTCCCTGTTGAAGTCGGTAGTGTCCAGTGGTATCCATCTCCTGACAGCATCCCTTCGGTCACAGATCCGCGATTCATCATTTATGATGAACCGCAGGACACACTGTTCTGGATGTTGGATGCGCTTCGTGACGGGCACCTGGTTGGCGTAGCAGAGGGAGGTCCAGACGAGATGCTTGGCTTGGTACGTGATGTAGCGGTCAGCGACAGCCTTGTGTACTACCTGGATGGAAGTTACAGTCATGTTCGCGCCTATACTCTTGAGGGCCATCTGGTAGACATTATCGGTGGCCCGGGAGCAGGACCGGGCGAATTCGGTATGTTTCCAAAGTTGTCCGTTACGGGTACAGGCAATAATGTGCATGTGGTGGTTGGATCCGGCCAGTATACGGTGTCGGTGTTCAGCAAGAGCATGGATGGCAAGCATGTATTCCAGACATCATTCAGGGCTAGCGTCGAACTTCCTAATGGTGAGATGTGCGCGATGGATGGGCACGTTTACACCACAGGGGACTCCGAAGACCACGAGGGTGTAATCCACAAACACACGCTTGACGGGAAATACGTCTCATCGTTCGGTGTGGGCTCCAACCACCCCGACTACATGGTTCGAGAGCGAATGGCCGAAGGAGGCAGCCTAGCGTGCAACGAGAAGCATCGCATTCTTCTGTATGCACAGACTAGCGCTCCGATAGCGACCGCATTCACCGAGTCGGGAGAAATGATCTGGCGGATAAGGTTTGGAGATGCACGAATAGTGCCAATACTGTTGCTGTATAACAAGCAAGGCGATCTGGTAAGTGCCATGCATTTTCCAGCGCTTGATGTTGGTGAATCGGAAGATATCGAGATTAAGGGGGGAGCGCGCGGAGACTCGTTCTGGCTGGTGCGTCTTGAAATCCTGCCCAAAGAAGCCCGAAATCCTTGGGCGCAACACTTCTACAAAGTGGATGTGCTATCGGGACGGGGCGAATATCTGGGGATACGTCCGGTTAAGACAAGAACAGTGGCAAGGCGTGTACGGGTCATAGATCAGGGGTATCTGTACACTGCCCAACACGACCCGTATCCTCAGTTGGGGATTCATCCTATACCGGACACAACGCGATGACGGACACGGCGGTGGATGGACACTGGAGAGGTAAGACATCGAAAGGGAGAGTACTCCTGTTGGTGTTGTCCACGACATTCGTATTAGCAGCGTTACGCTTTCTGCCTTTCCCAGCCATCACGGTCCAGTGGCCGGATGCGTACCACGAAGACTCGACGCAATACACCCATCATTCACAGGGCCGCTGGAACACAGGTAATATCAAAAAGGGCGGTCGCGCTGTCTGGCGCGTATAGGGTATCCGTCCGAAAATCCGGTTTTTCGGGGGTATTTCAGCTGACTGGTAGCGTGCCGAGGACTATTTTTCGCCGTCGTGTTTGCCTTCAGGCCATGGAATGCACGGTGGCGCGTGCTTTTGAGCGGCACATCTTGTTGGGGTTACTGTGCTAGGGCCGCTGCTGGAGCGGACCGCTGGGCGCTGCGGGGATAGTAGCGGTAGGCATGCGCAGGGTGCTTGGGCGCCTGCGCAGTGCGGTGCATGTCTCGCGCTTGGGAGTGGCACAGCGGGTCTTATGCGCAGGCACGCCCTGGTGGGAGCGGTGTCTGTGGGGTCGCGGAAGTTTCAAGGTAGGTCCGCCGCTGGGGGAGCGGCTCGCGTAGTGCTGTGGTAGGTGTGGGCACGCGCGCTACCACATCTTCGAGCCCGTCTTGGGCATCTAAGTGTTGGAGGTTTCTAGCAGCGCGTAGATGCCAGTTGCGCGTTGGTGTGTTCTTGAAGCGATGCCTTCAGGTCTTCCAGGGATGGGGACCGCTTCTCTTTGACGCGCCTTGTAGCGGTCGGTCGGCGTGCAGCCCGCCTCGCGTAGCCTGCGTTCGATCCCGTACCGTAGTCGACTCGTCGTCGGCACATGCTGGGCGCATCTGGTTGGCGGCGCCCCTTGCTGGGGTTACTGGGCTCAAGCCGCTGCTGGAGCGGGGCCGACGGGGGCTGCGGGAATGCTAGCGGTCGGCAGGCGCAAGCGCTTGGATGCCTGCGCGCGGCAGTGCAGAAGTTGCGCTCAGCAGTGGCGCAGAGGGCTTATGCGCAGGCCTGCATCGCTGGGAGCAATGCCTGTGAGGTCGCGGAGCTTGGACGCTCGGTCCACTGTTGGGGTAGCAGCTCACGAATATCTGCGGTGTGCGCAGGCATGCGCGTTAGCACATCCTCGAGCCAATCTTGGGGGTCGGCTATGCCTTGCAGGTTGCAGGTTGCCAGCAACGAGTAGATGACGGCTGCGCGTTGGGCTGCATCGTGTGATCCGGCGTGCATGTAGTTTTTGCGGCCCAGAGCCAACGGCCGGATGGAGTTTTCCACGAGGTTGTTGTCTATCTCAACGCGCCCGAAGCGGGTGTATCGAAACAGCTTGTCCCACTGATTCAGGGTATAGCCCACGGCTTTGCCCCAAACGCTGCGTGGCGTGCCGAAGTGCGCTTGAAGCCATGCCTTCAGGTCTTTCAGGATGGGGACCGCCTCTTTTTGGCGCGCCTGGTAGCGTTCCTCTGGCGTGCAGCTCGCCTCGCGCAGCCTGCGCTCAATCATGTACAACTGCTGAATCCTCGTCAGCACATGCTCGGCCCGCTCCGAATAGCTCTGCTGCGCCCGGACGAAATAGCGTCGGGCATGGGCCCAGCATCCGTGTAAAACGATGTTCGGATTGCGGCCAAGAGCGTTGTAGGCTGCGAGGCCATCGCACTGAATGTGACCCCCGAAGGTCTGCAAAGAGTGGATCAGCCCTTGCTGGTCACGGCCCTTACGATACTCCATCCACACGAGTCCGAGCTCCGGTGCACGGTGCACCCAGAAATACCCACGGTGATGTGCCCCGACCTTGCTACGATCTTGCACCGCAATGGTGGTCTCGTCCACGCATAGGTAGCCGCTCTGGAGGGCCTCTTTCTTGAGCGCATCATAGAGGGCCCCCAAGTGGAATGCTACCAGGCCGATCCAGTCACCCAGGGTCGAGCTGGAAATCGGGAGTTGTTGCCGTAAGAACTGTTTGCGCTGGCGGTAGAGAGGAAGGTGATCCAGGTACTTGGCGGCGGTTACATGAGCGAGCAGGCTTGGCTCAGCCATACATTTCTCGCTCAGGCGGGGCGGTGACGGTGCGATGACGATGGGGCTCGGACCGTCATCCTCGTCCGAACGCTCGCCATTACCATCCGTCGTCTCACTACGAGCGTACTTGTACCGCCTGAGCACTTTGACGATCACCTTAAGATGCACTACATGTAGCGTCTCTTTATCTACAAAGCCTATGCGCTTCATGCCCGAGACATCTTCCTCGGGCTCGAGGACGGCCATGTCGCGCTCAAGGTGGGGCGGAAAACCGGCTTGAAGGCGGCGGCGTGTCCGCTTCGGTTTCTGCGAAACCGCTTTGCGCTTCGAGGCCTCAGGGCGCGCCTTGTCCGTATCTGACGACGGCTCGACCTCTGGCGACGGCTCGACCTCTGACGACGGCTCGTCGTCATCGGAAAACAAGGAGTTCTCCTCGGGGCCCGCCCCATCGTTGGGCACAAAGCGCTCATTCTTCGCACCGTGGACCAAGTTCAGAAGGGCATCGCGTTCAGCCTTGACGAACTTCAGACGGTCACGGTAGCCGTCTCTCTCCTTGCAAACGCTGCTGTTTTCGTGACGCAACCGTCCAACCTCCGCCTCTGCCTTCAACCTCCCGCGGCGCTCCTCCATTAGCCTCGCCTCCAGGGAAGCGATGATCGACGCCGAGTCCCCAGCCGGGGCCGAAGAAAGCACGATAGGAGGCTTGTGTGCGGCCATAGGGTTCATACCACCCTCTAAGCACACAATTCCCCAAAGTGAGATACCACACGAACATAAATTTCATCCCTGCGACACTGCCAGCCGTGAGTAACGCCGACGATAACGAACAGAATTCAGCGCCACACCCTCCAGAAGGCAAACGATCTGCGCCCAATCTGGAGTGCCACTGCAAGGAAGCTCGAACGTACCCGACTCGAGACGCTTGTAGTACACGACCCAACCGCTACGATCCCACACCAAGAATTTTGCATGTGTCCGACGGCGGTTGATGAAAACGAACACATCGCCCGAGAGAGGATCACGCTTCATGCCCGAGCGCACCAGACCGCACAACCCGTCAAAACCCTTGCGCATGTCCGTAGGCTCCCGGTAATAATGAAACCGGTGCGACGGCCCCAGCGCTAACATGATGGGCTCCGCACACGTTGCAGCACAGACCCGAGAAAATCCACCGATACCGGCGTGAACAGGCGTAGACGCGTGCCGCCTGGAAACTCGACCTCCATTAAAACCCGCTCACGCGCCTGCGGCGACGGTACCTCCACAAACGCGCCGACCTCCGACCCAGACGAAGATGCCGCATACTTCCGGCGCCAATAGGTCAGCTGATTACGCGATAGGCCATGCTCCTGGCAAAATGCGTCCGGACCCTTACTACCACGCAAATAGCAGGCGACCAACGGAAACATCACCTCCGAGGTGCCCCTGACTCTCGTTGCCATAAAACGACCTCCCAGATTGGTGGAAAGAAACTCCGACAAGGTCGGGCAACAAAATCACCCAGTCAAGATGCAGACTTTCGGACGGATACTCTTCAACAGCCTCATCTGTAGCTCGCGTGCGCGTAGCCTACCGCAATTATACCCGTTCCTCCACCGAAAACCCCAAACTCAGAATTGTTGCAGCATGACCACACGAAGCGAAACGCGGGAGGAGACGCGTAGTTCAGGTTGATCTATCCCATGGCGAAACCGATGCCCGTGTCCCCCGACTGGGGCGCTGGCGGGGATCGGTCGCCGCTCCGGTTTCGCGGATACATGGATGGTTCGGCATCGCGGGTCTCGATCCCGCCGCCGACCGCGCTTCGCGAGGCCCGTCTGAACGGTTCGCCGGAGCCCTCGCGCGGGTGCTCCGCCACCGCGTTGGCGGCGGCCGACGACGGGCGCCTGGACACGCGGCCCAAGGGCTCGTTGGGCGCTGCTTTTTGGAGTTAAGCCAGCATACTCCCCGTGGCACCCCTTCGCGGGTGGTGAGCCATTATTAGTGAATTTGAGCAGTGCTTAGAAGGGGAGATCGGATTGTAACCGTCCCGTAGACTGCACTAAATGCAGGCCATGTGGCCATCTTATGTCTTGATGGGGTTCTACGTGGTTATGCCGTAGCCTCAGCTCCAGGCAGGTTGGGAGTATCCTCCGTCGTGACGGGACGGCTTGGATTTGCAATACCAATGGCGTCGAGAGGGCCATGTGCACGGTTGCGATCGGCCGCAAAACCTTCCTTTTCTGCAGATCCCACCACGCAGTCAAGCAGATGGCCACCTTCTACACGCTCCTGGCAACGTGCCGGTTGCACGGCGTTAATCCCGTAAAATGGCTCGAAGATGTGCTGCCACGCATTGCTGCGGGCCATCCAGCCAAGGAGATCCACCTGCTGCTACCCCACCAGTGGCAGCCACTCCATCCCTCCGGCGCCTCCATAGAAGAATACGTGGAGCAAGACCATGAACCATTCTCTGCTACCGGCCATCCGTACGTAGTACTGCACCAACGATCCGCCCTTGCTTACGCGGGCATACCTGCGTGACTACGCCGCATACATGCCAACAACGTACGTCAATCCCAGTCCGCATGGCCGCTCGATCATTGACCAGGTGCGCCCTCAATAGAAGAGTACCCGCACCCGCAACCAGATTCCCGAAGAACATCGGCGAATAGGGATACCCGTCAGAGCTACCAGTCATGGCTGCTCTGCTGAGTTGAGTATACCTCAACCTGCCCGAAGCCGAGGTTACCGCATAGCCATAGAGGACCGCACCCAAACATAAGCAGGGCAAATCTCCCGGCTTAAATGCTCTCTACGGGACAGTTACTTAAGGACCGCTCTCATGTGTATGAATCAGGCGAATGTGGGCGAGCTCAGAGCTCAATATCGTGCTTTGCGCTGAGAAAAGCTAGATATGAGCCAACATTAGCGGATTCAGGCTCTTGGCAGGAATGGGCCCACTAAGGGTCCAAAATGGGTTGGACCGATCATTAGCCAGCAAAAACGCCTATTTCAGGCGTATCCCTTCCCCTGGTGACCCCCATGTAGCCATCTACGCAAGGCAGGCCCTGTTTTTCGGACAAGCACTATCCTAGCCGACAGTGGGGGCAGCAACGGGTCCCGACCGCGTGCTTGGAAGTATTTCTTGCAGCATACCCTCGTCAATGCCTTTAATCTCACGGTCACCGTCGCACACTATCCCGGTGGAGCCTCCAAATGGAACCCGATTGAACATCGCCTCTTCAGTGAAGTGTCCAAAAACTGGACCGGTGTACCACTCGAAACCATAGAAACGATTCTGAACTGCCTGTCGACCACCACGACGCGAACGGGCCTGATGGTTAGAGCTACGTTGGTCAAAACCGTGTACGAGCGCGGAATCACCTTCAGCGCACACGACATGGAATAGCTGAACATCATAAGGCACGAGGCTCCACAGTGGAATTACATCATCCAACCGCAATAGACGGTAGAATAGCTCATGCCCTGACTAACTATCCAGGCTAAGTTAATATGTCGCCAGCCCTTAGGACATGAGGGCGACTGAAATCCTATTCGAAGAGACGGCTCGCATGGTGGATCTTATCACTGGGGCGAACGATCTGGATTGAGAATCCCGGGCACAGGATGGACATCGCATACGAGTATCCGCTCCTGGGAGCCTCGAAGCGGTGCAGCCAGGTGAAAGCCAGTTGCTGGGGGGTTGTGAAACAGTGCCAGCGCGAAAGCCTGTGGCAGCACAGCGTGGTAGCGCCAGTACCTAATCGTTACGTACGCAGTCCCATGCCTACAAGCATCTTGTTGCGATAACTCCTCTGCCATAGCCCATTAGGCAAATGGCGGTGAGAAGAAGGTTGCTGCAGCATCCCGTACCTTTACCTATGTCGCCTCTGCGGGGCGATGGCTCAGGAAACGCTGCCCGATACAAAGCCGTAGCAGTGACTCTGCCATCCGCATGGCGGGCACCACACTTCATTATCATTGATTCCGCTGCCATGGCGTTCGACTCGCAACCTTGGACGCCTGAGTCCTGGCAGCAGCTGCCGGTGCTGCAGCAAGTGCGGTACCCGGACCCGGATGAACTGCGGTCTGTTCTGGCAAGAATAGCGAGCTGGCCACCGCTAGTCACCTCTTTTGAGGTGGACACGCTCCGTAGGCGCCTCGCCGAGGCCGCTAACGGTAGGAGCTTTCTGCTGCAGGGAGGGGACTGTGCCGAGCGGTTTGAAGATTGCCAGGAGGAAATAATCAAGAATCGGCTCAAGATTCTGCTGCAGATGAGCGTGGTGCTTATCTACGGCCTCAAGATGCCGGTCGTGCGCGTAGGGCGCTTCGCTGGCCAGTTTGCCAAGCCGCGGAGTGCACCCACAGAAACCCGCAACGGGGTCACGTTGCCGTCGTTTCGGGGCGACAACATCAACGGATCCGCTTTCACTGCAGAGGCGCGGCGACCTGATCCCGCGCGGCTGATCTTGGCCTACCGGTGTTCTGCCGTGATCCTGAATTTGGTGCGAGCTTTGGGGGAAGGAGGATTTGCGAATCTGCATAACCTACACTACTGGAACCTGGGATTCGCAGAGCGTTCGCCGCACTACGAAGAATACCGGAACATTATTCGGCGTGTCCGCGATGCGCTGACCTTCGCCGAGACCGTTGCGCACCAGCCTATCGGCGGGCTCCGGCGCGTCCGGTTCTTTACTTGCCACGAGGCACTGCATCTGCCTTATGAGCAGGCGCTCACTCGGACTTCCAAGTATCGGGACGGGGTGTACAACCTCTCCACGCATCTGCCTTGGATAGGCAAGCGGACTTTGGAGCTGGGCACTGCCCATGTCGAGTATATGCGTGGCATTCGCAACCCGATAGGTATTAAGGTCGGACCGCATTTGTCCCCCCGGGAGCTCACCAGTCTGGTGCGCCACCTCAACCCTGAAGGGGTGTATGGCAGGCTGACGCTTATCACACGGTTTGGCGTATCCAAGGTTGAGCAGGCCTTGCCGCCGCTGGTGCGTGCGGTACGCGATGGTGGGCACAAGGTGCTTTGGTGCTGCGACCCGATGCATGGCAACACGCAGCAGACGAACGATGGCATCAAGACGCGTCATTTCGATAGCATCCTAGCAGAGGTGAAGCTGGTCAACAGAGTCCTGGCTGCCGAGGGCGCCAGGCTCGGCGGTGTCCACCTGGAGTTGGCCGGGGAGGACGTAACCGAGTGCATCGGTGGCGCGAGCGGCCTTGAAGAATCAGATCTCAGGCGTGCCTACCTCACAACTGTCGATCCGCGCCTGAATGCGGAGCAGGCATTGGAGGTGGCGTTGCGCATCGTCGGCATGCTGGACTTGATGCCAAGGAACTGACGATATGCGTGTGCTGGAGCTGTCGGCCCCTGGGGAATTTGCCTGGTGCGATGTGCCAGAGCCGAAGCCCAGACGCAGTGAAGTGCTGGCCAGAGTGCACCATGTTGGCATCTGTGGCACGGATCTGCATGCATTTGCTGGACGCCAGCCCTTCTTTACTTATCCCAGACGACTGGGGCACGAGCTCTGTGTGGTACCGATCAGCGGCTCGGATCGTGTGCCGTGCGCTGTCAACCCGTATCTCCATTGCGGTCGATGCCAGCCTTGCCGCGCAGGCCGGACGAATTGCTGCGAAAACCTGGAGGTGCTGGGTGTTCACCGCGATGGTGGACTAGCGCCGATGCTCCGCCTGCCCAGGGCGCATCTGTATCCGTGCAGAGCTTTGTCAGCACAGGTGACAGCGCTTGTCGAGCCACTTGTCGTGGGAAGGCATGCCGTCCGCCGCGCCAGGATTGCAACCGGTGAGCGTGTGCTGGTGGTCGGTGCGGGCCCGATCGGCCTTGCGGTGGGGCTGTTTGTCAGGCTGCAGGGAGCAGATTTGGTGATTTCCGAGCCGCGCCCAGACCGTCGCGAGGCCGTAGCGAACATTCTGGATCCTTCTGCGATGCTGTCGCCGGGACCCGCATTGGCGCAGGAGCTGCGCGCCGTCTGCGGCGGCGATCTCCCCACGGTGGTCTTTGATGCCACGGGCAATCTCGAAGCGATGCATACCACCTTTGATCTAGTAGCCCATGGCGGGCGATATGTGTTCGTTGGCCACTATCCGGGCGCCTTCACCTTTCACGAGCCCGACTTTCACCGGCGGGAGCTGACCCTTTTGGCGAGCCGCAACGGGACACACAACGACTTCGTGGCGGTGATTCGGGCACTGGAAGAGGGGTTGGTAGACGCGTCTTCCTTTGTGACCCATCGCTTTGCATTCGCTGAGGTACCCGAAATCTTTGCAGACCTGTCTGGCAGGCCCGGCGTGGTCAAAGCAGTCGTGGATATGGGGTGAACCTTGCCGCTGCCGCGGTGGTTCGACGTTAAAACCAGCTTTGTTGTTATGGCGACCAGTCCTTATGCTTCGCTGCCTGTGGCACACACAGGTGTGTCTACCCGGGCGACCTTCCTGATGCGTGCGTACGGCCACCTCTTAGGAGCGGTGCTCATGTTCGTGTGCATGGAGCTGGTTTTGTTTAATACCGGAATGGCAGAAGGCATCGCCGTAGCCCTTCTAAGCAAGAGTTGGCTGCTTGTGCTCGGTGGGTTCATGATTGTGGGATGGCTGGCGACACGTGTAGCGCACACGACCCGGTCTAAGCCTGCGCAGTACATGGCGCTGGTGGGATTCGTTGCTGCGGAAGCCGTGATATTTGTGCCGCTGCTGTATGTTGCGAATGAGACCGCGCCGGGAGCTATCGAAAGTGCGGCGCAGGTGACGATCCTGGGCTTTGCAATACTGACCGCTATCGTTTACCGCACTAAGCGGGACTTTTCGTTTATGGGTTCCATACTGCGATTCGGCTTTATTATGGCCCTGTTGGCGATAGTGGCTGCGGTGGTTTTCGGGTTCGAGCTGGGCATCTTCTTTTCTTTCGGGATGGTGATTCTGGCTGGAGGCGCAATTCTTTATGACACGTCAAAGGTGTTTCACCGCTATCCAGAGGACCGGTATGTCGGGGCAGCCTTGGAGCTATTCGCTTCGGTGGCACTGCTCTTCTGGTATGTGCTGTCCATCTTTATGCGGCGGAACTAGGACGTGGCAGGTACCCTTGACCTGCTTACGATGGGCCGCTCGTCGCTGGACCTCTATGCCATTGAGGTTGGAGCGGCGTTTCCAGACATCCGCAGCTTTGCAGCTTATGTCGGAGGCTCTCCCACAAACATCTGCGTAGGTGCGCAGCGGTTGGGTCTGAAGACGGCATTGCTGACGGCCGTTGGTGAGGACCCCGTAGGCGACTTCGTGCTCCAATTTCTACGCAAGGAAGGCGTGGATACATCGTTCATTCCGCGCAAGGTGGGGCGTCGCACCAGTGCCGTAGTCTTAGGCATTGAGCCTCCAGATCGGTTTCCGCTGGTGTTCTACCGTGACAACTGTGCCGATGTCGCGCTCACCATTGACGACGTCTTAGCTGCGCCTGCAGAGAGCTGCCGCATATTTGAGTTTGCTGGCACAAACCTGAGTCAGGAACCCTGCCGGAGCGCCACCTTATTTGCGGCCGAGTGCGCGCACGCAGCCGGGGCACAGGTTGTGTTTGACGTGGATTTTCGTCCTGACCAGTGGCACGATGCGCGCGCTTTCGGGCAGAATGTACGGGCGGCGCTCAGCCTGGTAGACGTTGTGATCGGCACCCAGGATGAGCTCAATGCGGCCAACCTTGACGAGGTGCACCTAGTGCATCTGACACATCAGCAGGTATCTGACGCGCGCGTGCGTGGAGACGTGGGAGCAGCCATCGACAGACTGCTGCGGTTGGGGCCCAGCGTCGTGATTGAGAAGCGCGGGCGTGACGGGGCGCGGGCACACCTCGTAAGTGGCGAGGTGGTAGATGCCCCTGGATATCCCGTAGAGGTGCAAAACATTCTGGGCGCTGGAGACGCCTTTGCGGCAGGGTTTATCTACGGCCAGCACAAGGGATGGTCGTGGCGGAAATCGATGCGCTTGGGCAATGCGTGTGGCGCGCTGGTGGTGACCCGGCACGGCTGTGCGAACTTTATGCCAACGTTGCCGGAGGTAAGGGCGTTCGTGGCAGGCCGCGGCGGTCTCTAGGAATAGGGCGCACGCGGCAGGTCGACTAGAGGCGTCACCGCCCAGGGGAATGGGTGCTGCGCAGCATCGGACTATCCCGTGCCCAGTTGTTACCTTGTGACTCCTTTGGTCCAGAAGCCGAACTACCAAGCGTTAGGTAACGATTATGCCAATGGCTGTGCGCACGGTCCGCTGCACGATGGCACAGGCCGTCATCCGCTTTCTTAACAATCAGTACACGTCCCGCGACGGAACAGAGCACCGGTTCTTTGCCGGATGTTTCGGCATCTTCGGGCATGGCAACGTGGCAGGTATCGGACAGGCGCTGCAGGAGCACAAAGATTTTCGGTATTACCAGTCCCGCAATGAGCAGGCCATGGTACACGCGGCTGCCGCGTATGCCAAAATGAAGAATCGCCTAGCGACCTTTGCCTGTACAAGCTCAATCGGGCCTGGTGCCACCAACATGATTACGGGTGCCGCGGCTGCAACCGTCAATCGGCTCCCGGTACTGCTATTGCCAGGAGACATCTTCGCGCGGCGGAACGTGGCTCCTGTGCTGCAGCAGCTCGAGTCTGAGCATTCGCAGGACTTCAGCGTCAATGACTGTTTTCGTCCCGTCAGTCGCTATTGGGACCGCATCAATCGCGCCGACCAGCTCATTACCGCATTGCCAGAGGCGATGCGCGTGCTTACCAGCCCGAATGAAACCGGCGCGGTCACCTTGTCTTTACCGCAGGATGTCCAAACCGAAGCGTTTGACTATCCGGCTGGGCTTTTTGAGAAGCGCGTCTGGGCTGTGCCGCGCAACCGTCCCGATAAGGTAACATTGCAGGTCGCCGCGGCGTGGATCCGGCGCAGCAAGCGGCCTCTGATCATTGCTGGGGGCGGTGTGCTGTACAGCGAAGCGACGAGCCTTTTGGCCTCCTTCAGCCTGGACTTGCGCGTGCCAGTAGCCGAAACGCATGCTGGCAAGGGTAGCCTACTTTATGGACATCCGTACAACCTGGGCGCCGTGGGCGTCACTGGCACGCCGGCGGCAAGCCAGATAGCCCAAGAGGCGGACCTAGTGATAGGTATCGGTACGCGTTACAGTGACTTCACTACCGCCAGCAAAACGCTGTTTGAGAATCCGCGCGTACGGTTCATCAACATCAATGTGGCATCATTTGATGCTTTCAAGCATCATGCGCTCCCCGTTATAGGAGATGCGCGGGCCACGCTTGGGGAGCTTTATGATGCTCTTAAAGGCACTTGGCAGGCGCCGGCGCACTACGCCGAGTCTGCGGCGCAGCTTGCAAGAGATTGGGACAAACAGGTCCAGCGCGCCTATGACACCCGACACCAGCCACTGTGCAGCCAGGGCGAAATCATTGGCCTAGTCAACGACTATGGCGACCCCGATGGGGTCATGGTGTGCGCCGCGGGAAGCCTGCCGGGAGATCTGCACAAGCTGTGGAGGGCTAGGCACCTGAAGCAGTACCATATGGAGTACGGGTACAGCACGATGGGGTACGAAATAGCTGGTGGTCTGGGTATCAAGATGGCAGAACCGGGTCGCGAGGTTTATGTGCTAGTCGGCGATGGCAGCTATCTGATGCTGGCGACGGACTTGGTTACCGCCGTCCAGGAAGGCTATAAGCTGACTGTGGTGCTGATGGACAATGACGGCTTCAAAAGTATCGGCGGCCTCAGCCGTGCGTTGGGGCAAGACGGGTTTGGAACGCGCTACACCTATCCGGTCAATGGCGTGATGGTCGGGGATGCGGAAACGGGTGCGCAGGTGCTTCCGGTGGATCTGGCTGCCAACGCAGCCTCGCTGGGAGCACATGTATTCAGGTGCCGGACGTATGCCGAAGTGAAAGCGGCTTTGGTAGAATCGCGGGATATGACCAAGACGTGCGTGATCCATGTGCCGACGGATCGCTACGCGGATGTGCCCGGTTGCGATGCCTGGTGGGACGTACCTGTGGCAGCCACCAGCCATATGGCATCCGTGCAGCAGGTCCGCAAAGAATGGGAAGCCCAGCGCGCGAAAGAACGCTGCTTCCTCGGGGAAGGCGCATGAGCAGACCCTATGTTGGTTACCGGAGTTGCGGGCTTTGGGTAGTACTGCTGTGCCTGCTGACCGTGGTGGCATGCGCCCCTGGTGACGCAGAGAATGGCGCTGAGGGGCCTCGTCTGCGCATCGTATTTGTAACCCACGGCCAGGCATCCGATCCATTCTGGTCTGTTGTGCAGAATGGCGCCGTGGCAGCCGCCAGGGAGATGGGTATCCGCGTAGAGTATCAGGCGCCCGACTCGTTTGATCTGGTAACAATGGCGCAGCTTATTGATGCAGCGGTAGCGTCGAGGCCGGACGGTCTTGTCGTCAGCATCCCAGATGCGGATGCGCTGCGCGAAGTGCTAGAGGCCGCCAACGCGGCGGGGATCCCAATGATCAGCATCAACTCGGGCAGTGATGCAGCACAAAGCCTGGGGGCGCTGGTGCATGTGGGTCAGTCGGAATACGAGGCAGGCTATGACGGTGGCCAGCGCTTGGCGGAGGCGGGAGTCCGCAATGCGCTGTGCATCAACCAGGAGGTAGGCAACTTGGCCCTGGACAGCCGGTGCGACGGGTTTGCGGCGGCGCTCGAAGAGGTGGGTGGCCGCGCCACGCTCCTTGCCATCGAGCTAGCGGATCCGACAGAGTCGCAGCAGCGCGTCCAGGCGGCGTTCAGGGCTGACACCATGGTGGACGGATTGCTGACACTGGGGCCCACAGGGGCGCTGCCAGTGCTACGCGCACTCAGTGAGATGGCGCTGGATGGGCAGGTGCCCATGGCTACATTCGATGCCTCACCAGAAATCCTCCAGGCTATCGCAGACGGCACCATCATGTTTGCTCTCGACCAGCAGCAGTACCTCCAGGGCTATCTGCCGGTGGTGTTACTTGCGCTGTATGTGCGCAATGAGAATACTATAGCCAATGAGGTCATTCGGACCGGGCCGGGTTTCATTACCCAAAGCAATGTGGCACGTCTAAGAGAGCTAACGCGCCACGGAACGCGTTAGGGATGCGAGTCGGCCCAGATGAACGTCTGCGCAGGCGCAGCGTGCTGCGCCAGGTGCTGACACGTCCTGAGCTTGGAGCGCTTGGCGGCGTGCTGGTCGTGTGGATTTTCTTTGCGGTGGTGGCTGGGGACCGGGGCTTCCTCAGTCTACGAGGCACGGCCACGTACCTGGAGGTGGCCGCCGAGCTAGGCATTGTTGCTGTAGCGGTGGCTTTGCTGATGATTGGCGGCGAGTTTGATCTGTCCGTAGGCTCTATGATGGGCGCCTCCGGGATGCTATTGACCATTTTGGCGGTTCACTTTGGATGGAACCTGTGGGCCGCACTTCTTGCCGTGATGGTGTTCGCGATTCTTGCCGGACTCTTCAACGGTATCCTCGTGGTACGGACGGGCCTGCCGTCCTTCATTGTGACCTTAGCTACGTTGTTTGTGTTTAGGGGCGCCACCATCGGCGTGACACGACTGGTGACCGGGCGTACGCAGGTAGGTGGTCTGCAGGAGGTGGGCGGTTATGAACTCGCACATGCGGTCTTTGCGAGTGACGTCATGATTGGCGGGGTGGGGTTTCCTGCGAGTATTGTGTGGTGGCTGGCGTTGGTAGGTATAGCGACATGGATCCTGCTTCGAACTCCGTTTGGCAACTGGATTTTCGGGACGGGTGGGGACGGGCATGCGGCCAACAGTGTGGGCGTTCCAACGGCGCGAGTCAAGGTGATTCTTTTTGCTGGTACGGCACTTGCGGCAGCGCTGGTTGGCGTGATGCAGGCGGTAGCATTCACCGGCGCGGATGTGCTGCGTGGTGAGCTGCGCGAATTCTATGCGATCATCGTGGTGGTGATTGGTGGCACGCTGCTCACTGGTGGTTATGGCTCTGCCATCGGGGCTGCACTTGGCGCTCTCATCTTTGGGATGGTGCGCCAGGGCATCGTATTCACTGGTGTAGACGCGGACTGGTTCAAAGTTTGTCTAGGAGGCATGCTCCTCATTGCTGTGCTTGTTAACCATTGGGTGCGTCGCCGCGCTAGCCGCGCATGACGAGCAAAGAAGTCATCTCGGTGCTGGAGACGCGCGGTTTGAGCAAGTTCTTTGGGCGAGTCATTGCTTTGAGCGAGATCGATATGCGCCTTCTGGCGGGGGAGGTACTAGCGCTTCTTGGAGACAACGGGGCGGGAAAATCCACGCTTATCAAGTGCCTTAGTGGCGTGCACGCTCCCGATGCTGGATCGATCCGGCTCATGGGCGTCCCCGTGCGGTTTAAGGTGCCGCGGGATGCGCTTCGGCAGGGGATCGCCACCGTGTACCAGGACTTAGCGATGATCCCTCAGCTGAGTATCGCGCGTAACTTTGTGTTGGGCTCGGAGCCTGTCCGGGGCTGGGGTCCTCTGATGTGTCTGGATCTGAAGGCGGCGGCTCGCACGACGCAGGAAGGGCTGGCGCGGCTGGGGATCGACCTCCGCGATGTGACCCAGCCTGTGGGCACGCTTTCTGGTGGAGAGCGCCAGTCGGTGGCCATTGCCCGCGCGCTGCATTATGGAGCACGTGTCCTCATCTTGGACGAACCGACCTCGGCGCTGGGAGTCAAAGAGTCGGATCGCGTGCTGCACGACATTGATCAGGCACGCCAGCGCGGTATAGCCGTTATCCTTATCACGCACAACGTGCATCATGCCTGGCCGGTGGCCGACACGTTTACCATCCTCAAACGGGGCCGCAGCTACGGCACCTTTCCCAAAGGCACGCTTACGCGTTCCCAGGTGCTAGACATGATGGCGGGAGAAAAACAAATGCAACTTTAGCTATGGCAACGCAGCTTTCCAACTTTGTCGGAGGCCATTGGAAAAAGGCCCGCGCTTCCAGATACCTGGACGTGGTGAATCCGGCGACGGGTGAAGTGATGTCCAAGGTGCCACTAAGTACCAAGGAAGAGGTAGCGCGCGCGGTGACACAGGGGATGGAGGCATTCAGGGACTGGCGCCGGGTGCCAGCCACGGACCGGATCCAGTATCTGTTCCGCTTCAAGAACCTTTTGGAAAAGCATTTTGAGGATATCGCCCGCACGATGACGCGGGAATGCGGGAAGACGATTGTAGAGAGCCGGGGGGAGCTCCGGCGCGGCATCGAGAACGTGGAAGTAGCCTGCGGCATCCCTAGCCTGATGCAGGGCTACAACAACGAGGACGTTGCACGTGGCATCGATGAGCACATGGTGCGCCAGCCTCTTGGGGTGGTCGCGTGCGTTACGCCGTTCAACTTCCCGGGCATGATTCCGCTGTGGTTTCTGCCGTACGCGATAGCCACCGGCAACAGCTTTCTTCTTAAGCCCAGCGAAAAGGTCCCTGAGACAAGTGCGTGGTTGATGCGCTTGTTAGGCCAGACTGGCCTGCCCCAGGGCGTGGTACAGATGGTGCATGGCGGTAAGGAGGCGGTGGATGCCTTGTGTGACCACGCGGGCGTGCGCGCGGTCAGCTTCGTGGGTTCGACCCGGGTAGCCCGATACGTGTATGCCCGGGCCACGGCAGCTGGCAAGAGGGCCCAGTGTCAGGGGGGCGCCAAGAACACGGCGATCATTCTGCCTGACGCTGACATGGAAATGACGGGCGACATCGTGGGAGATTCCGCGTTTGGGTGCGCAGGCCAGCGCTGCCTGGCCAACTCATTGGCGATTGTCGTTGGCAGTGCCCATGAGCCGTTCATGGAAGTGATGCGCGAGGCTGCCCAATCGCGCCGAGTGGGTTACGGGTTGGACGAGGCGTCACAGATGGGTCCGGTGATTAGTCCACAGAGCAAGGCGCGCATTGAGGACCTTATTGGCGAGGGCGAACGTGAAGGCGCACGTATCCTGGTGGATGGGCGCCGCAAGGTGGTGGACGGGTTTGAGAATGGTCATTGGGTGTTTCCCACGTTGTTGGATGGTGTGCCTCAAGGTGGTACGTTGGCGACCACCGAGTTATTCGGACCGGTGTTTGGGCTGATGCGTGCGGACAGTCTGGACGAGGCCATCGAGTTTGTGAACGGTCAGACGTATGGCAACATGGCTTGTCTCTTTACTAGCAGCGGCGCTGCTGCGCGCCGATTCAGGAGCGAGGCGGAGGCAGGCAATATCGGCATCAATCTGGGGGTAGCGGCGCCCATGGCGTTCTATCCATTCAGTGGGTGGAAAGACAGCTTCTTCGGAACGTTGCACGCACAGGGTCGCCACGGCGTGGAATTCTATACTCAGACAAAGGTGGTGATAGAGCGCTGGCCCCCCGCCTGGACGCGTCGGTTCTAGACAAGTTGTCCCCATTTTGGGCCACCTCCGACGACCCCAACCCCCTTGGCGGCATTGCCAGCGAAGGAGAGTGCTGGTGCGGTTGACTTGACGCGAAACCGGCAGCTTCTTGGACATTCTTGGGTGCTGCACCGGGCCAGGATCGCCGCTTAAACGATCGGTAAGCAGATAACTGCACGTAATCGTGCCCAAGAAGGCACTCCAATATTTTCTATAAGCCCAGAAACACGCATATGTGCACGCTATTGACCCAGCCTGAGCGGGCAGTGCCTGCTTCGCAATCACATCCGCGACGAACAGCGTAACATACTGCTAATGGTTACCTACATTACGGCCCCAGTCCGGCAGCGACCGCTCAAACCTAGTTAGATATAGTGCAATCCCGCCGCCCGGTCACGAATGCCATTGGTGAATAAGGTGGGATAGCTGAATTGTGCGCTTGCAACCTCTGAAACTGCTCGGACCAGCGTCCACATCGATCCCTTACCCAGCCCCCGAACCTGCTTCGGATCTTCAGAAGCCTGCATGACCCTATGGTCCGACAAGCACTAAGCTAAGACTGCGTTCGCGCGCGCAACCATGAGTGGAGCACAGCAATCTACATATACCAGCGGCGGCCTCAATGATTATCAACTATCCCAGGTCTCCGAGCGCTCCCTCGCTTGACCTCACTACGAAGCAGCCGCCGACACAGAATTCGTACTACCAGCCTTCACGCCCCATAACCGAAGAACTGCAGCTGCGGTGCGCCACATCGTGGCTTGCCGCTGACATTCACATAAACACACCGCCGTGGAAATTCAGGCTAGTGAATATGATGGTCTATCAGCTGATCAACATCGGGCGCTGCTACATGATCGACCCGGAATACTGTGCTCCCAGAAATTGGCCCTTAGGACTACCGACCGCCGCAGAACCTCCATCAACAGACCTTAGCGCGCTGACAGAGCCAAGCAGCAACGGAACCGCCGAAGGAGACTCCGAGAAGGACGGTAAGCAGAAGAAGCCTGCGCCCATATACCCGCCGCTCATGCATGTGCGCAGATCCAGGGAAAACGTGCTCAAGGTAGGGGGACGCCTAGCTAGACATGCACGGCAGCTGATCTTCTATCTGGCCGAGTCTGCAAGGGCGCCGTGGGAGACCTTCTGGGAAAATACCTGGAAGCTGCGCTGGTGGAGTCTGCCCAGACGGTGCTGAGACGCAACCGCCCGGCTTCCTGACCACGTTAACGCCCCTTCCCAAGGGCGACCAACCAGAGCTCAGCGCTAAGCTACGCCCGCGCGACATTAAAACGTCCCGCTGAACGGCAACAAGACACCTTGAGCACGCCGCAAACCCCGAAAGCGCTCTCTCGTGCCACGACTAGGCCCCCATCAACGGGTCATACACCTGCCTCCCAGCCATCTTTCCCCAACGGCCGCTCACGACCTCCCGCGAATGAATAAAGTGGGCTCAATGTTAAATGGGCGGTTGTTTGATGGGCGAGGATTGATTACCTTGAGAATACACTTAACCCTGTTGCCTATAGTGCCATGAAATTGCTTGCTCTTCCCCTCTTGGCTGTACTCGTGTCTGGCCCGCTCAGGGCCCAAACACCTGACCAGCTTCTCTACGCGGACTGGGAGGCACTGGTCGAGTTGTATAAAGCGTTGGACGGGGACAACTGGAACAATAACTCTGGTTGGGACACAACAACTTTACCTTTTCCAATTGAAGAAAGTGATCTGGAAGACTGGTTCGGGGTGACCACATTCAGCGGCAGGGTGACTCAGATCAGTCTGGACGGGAACAACCTCAGCGGATCGCTCCCAGAGGAAATAGCCAACCTTACGGGAGTGACCATCTTCAAACTGTCCAATAACAATCTTACAGGTCAAATTCCAGCCGAAATCGGACTGATGACCAGCCTGCGAGAGCTTAGCCTCTACACCAACGCGCTGACCGGTTCCATCCCGCCGGAGGTTGGCAACCTCGTTAACCTAAATGGGCTAAGGCTCAGCCGTAACCAGCTTGGAGGGTCCATTCCGTCCGCCATTGGCAATCTGTCGCTATTGACCGAATTGCGGTTGAATCACAATCAACTCTCTGGAGGCATTCCAGGTGAGGTCGGAAACCTACAGCAGCTCACAGCTTTGGCCCTTCAGGAGAATGCACTCACCGGACCACTTCCTGCATCCCTTGGCAATCTGACTGCACTACAGCAGCTGTACGCCCAGAATAACCAGCTTAACGGCGCACTTCCGTCGCAGTTGGGTCACTTAACTGCTCTCACAGAAGTCAATCTCAGTCGGAATCAGTTGTTCGGCTCGATTCCTACAACGCTATGTTCATTAAGCCAGCTGACGGGTCTAACGCTGCGTCATAACGGAATAATCGGTCATATTCCGAACTGTATTGGTGGTCTGAGTAATTTGACCGTACTCAATCTTGGCGACAATGCTTTGGACGGAATCATCCCTTCCCAGTTGGGAAACCTCACGCAGCTGACCTCGCTGCGGTTACAACAAAACAATCTAACGGGCGCAATTCCACCGCAGTTGGGCAATATGTCAGGACTCTCCGCATTACGGCTGGGTTTCAACCAGTTGACCGGAACAGTACCGTCCGAATTGGGAAGTCTATCGGACCTGGAGATACTCTCGCTTCATCAGAATCAGTTGACGGGGACACTTCCGACAAGTCTGACCTCAGTGCAGAGACTGAGTACGTTTTGGTTCCACGGCAGTGCAGGTCAGCATGTGTGCGCACCTCTGGACGTCACTTTTCAGCAATGGTTGTCCCAGATTCCAGATGTTATGGGTCCAAATTGTAACCCGCCCGGAATGGATCCAGACAGCCTGCTTTATGGAGACTGGGAAGCTCTTGTGGCCTTGTTCAGGTCCACCGGCGGCGAATACTGGCATAATAACTCTGGATGGTCCGCTGATACGCTTCCATTCCCGATTACCGAAGGAGATATCTCGGGATGGCACGGTGTAACCGTTTCCCAGGGACGGGTAACGGAATTGAACCTCTCGGACAACCAACTCAACGGTTCGATTCCGCCCGATTTCGGCAAGCTCACGGCACTACAGGAGTTGAGCCTGTACTCTAACACGCTGACGGGCACAATTCCACCGGAAATCGGCAACCTGGCTGAACTGACGATTCTCCTGCTGAGCCGTAATCAACTGTCCGGTGAGATACCGGTCGGCATAGGCAATCTTGCAGCGCTGACCGAATTGCAATTGAATCACAACGAGTTGTCTGGATTAATACCTGTTGAGATTGGCAGCCTCGCGCAGCTTACGACAATCAGTCTTCAGCAGAACCGTCTGGAAGGGTCGCTGCCAGCCTCCTTAGGCAACCTGACGACTCTTTCGGAACTGGTTGCCTACCGCAACAACCTGACGGGGGCGATTCCGCCCGAAATAGGCAATTTGCCAGCGCTGACCAGGCTCAACCTGAGCTGGAACAACTTGAGCGGCGCTTTACCGCCATCCCTCGGGAATGCGACTCAGCTCATGGAGTTGCTGCTTAACAATAATGCTCTCGAGGGCGTGATCCCGCCCGAAATTGGCCGGCTGACCCGACTTACTGCGCTGAACCTGTCCAACAACTATCTGACCGGTTCTATTCCGTCGGAAGTTAGCGAACTCGCCAAGCTTGAGTTTTTGCGACTCGAAGAAAACTCCCTGAGCGGCCCTATCCCTGTAGAGCTGGGATTGTTGCCCAAGCTTCTGCGGCTGTACCTTTTCGACAATCAGCTCACGGGTACAATACCGTCTGAACTTGCGAATTTGAGAGCGCTCACCGAATTTAGTGTCAGCCAGAACCTTCTGACCGGATCCATACCAGCAGAGCTCGGCGAGCTCACGGCATTGACGAGACTGATTCTCTACGACAATGATTTGTCTGGAAACATCCCGGCGCAGCTCGGCAACCTGACACATTTGACTGTATTGAGTCTGAGCCAGAACAGCCTGGAAGGTAATATTCCCGAGACACTTGGCTCGTTGCGCGGTCTGACAGAGCTATTCCTGTACCAGAACAACCTGACTGGTACGATTCCCGATGCGCTTTGCTCGCTTGACCGATTGACTGATTTCAGTGTACGCGGCAATAAATTGGCCGGTACCATACCAGACTGCCTTAGCGGTCTGAGTCAACTGGAAGTGCTGAGTTTGGGCGACAACAATCTCAGAGGCGAAATCCCGGTGAAATTAGCAGATCTGACACACCTGAGGTCTTTGAATCTGCAGCAGAATGCGCTTGACGGACCGATTCCACCCCAGCTAGGCCAATTGAACATGCTGGAGGTCCTGCGTTTGGGGCAAAACGGGCTGACAGGAACTATGCCACCAGAATTGGGCAACCTTACAAGGCTGCGTCACTTGTCGCTTCATGAGAATCAGCTGACCGGTACTGTCCCATCGGCCTTGACTGCATTGGACGATCTGACGATCTTTTGGTTTTTCGGTGGGCTGGGCCAAACCTTGTGTGCACCGCTCGATGACGTCTTTCAGCAGTGGCTGGCCAGCATTGCAGATGTCATTGGCCCGAACTGCACAGCCGTAGCAATTGAGACACCCGAACCCGCAGCTAGCACCGCATTCTCACTCTTGGGTAGTTATCCGAACCCATTCCGGTCGGCCACATCGATTGTAATTGAACTTCAGAAACCAGCCCGATCCCGCGTCGAGCTGTTGGATGCAATTGGGCGGCAGGTCGTGGCTACGCCGGCTCTGGACCTGTCGCTGGGTCGGCAAATGATCCCCATTGATGCACACGGATTATCGCCGGGCGTGTACTTCTTTCGAGTTCTGCTTGAGGCTATTGACGAAACCCAAGTCCTACGCGGCCGCTTGCTGGTGGTCCATTAGGGGCAGCAACAAGGCGGATCGCGATCCATGCCAACCCGAGGCGCAGCAGGAAGGTGCTCCCGGTAATTGTATGAGCACCTTGTAAAAACCTGAAAAACGGCAAGTACTCCCTCCGCAGGCGCGGGAGAAGCGGTGGCGCCTCCGTCGTGGGTATCGTAATAGTAAGCGCCCGTTAGGGTATACCTTGTGGGGGAGCGGGCCTGATCGCGAATGTTGGGTAGTCACGGAATCACGAAGCAACGATGCAACTCGATTGGTGTCGCGCAGTAAAATACGCGTTGCGTCTGGAGCGCGGAGCATTATGCGCAAACCGGACGGAGTCGTCCAGAAAAAAGTCCGCGAACGTGCGCGAGGGGCTTGGTGTCATCCGAGCAATGTGGCGTTGAGCGAGGGCGCGGTGTTGGGCGAAGACAATCCCTAACATAACGGGGCAGCCATGTCCACTGGAGCAGCGCGGCTCGTTTCAAAAAGAAAGTCAAGCCCATAGGTCCCCCATCCTGAAAAATGGGCGAGATTTTTCAGGTCGCGCGTGACTCCCGGTCAGCACCGCAGCTGCAGTGGAGCCGTGCGTAGGCGAGGGGTCAGTGCATGGGCTGGTAGCCAGCGGCGTATCGGATGTGCATGACGGTTGGCAGGGCTTTTCGATTGCCAGGCTCGTTTATGAGATTCCCACTAATGGGATCTATTGTCATGTGGGGCATGGAGGCCGGGGTGCTACGCTGTGTTTCGAACTTACCGTACGGCATTTATACTCGGTGTGGAGCATTTCCCGGCTACCCGTATCCGCCTGTCGTGGCTGCCATGCACAAGGCCTTCGCTGCTGCTAATGGCTCAGCAGACCGCTTGTGCGGTTGGGGTCGTAGGCTGTCTTTTTTCTCCAGATGGTCCACAGCACGGCCAGAATCTTGCGCTGCGTATTCAGGCGCGCATGTGTGCGGTTGTTCGTGCGATCCAGCGAGGCCTCAAAAAAGCGCTTCACCTCATTCGAGTCCTTACCGCCGCGTATGCCATTCATCCAGGCGCGATTGCTAAGGGCCTTGAGCTCGCCATTGCCCGCGCGATCCAGGCGTTTATACGCCAACGGCTTGCCAGCAGAACTGCGTGTGCGAATGCCCAGCCTGCAGTAGCGCCAAAGCCGCTGCTTGGTCGCAAAACGGTGCGGCGTCTGAATGAACGCATCAAAGACATGAGCACTGATCGGTCCCACTCCGGGCATCTTCATGAACTGCTGAATCTCTGGGTATCGTCTGCCCTCTCGGATCATCCGGTCTTGCGCCTTCTGCTGCGCCGCGATCGTTGAATCCAGCACATCATAATCATCCGAAACCATCTCACGAGTGGGAGCGTTCGGCAGCTGCTCCAAAAAACTCTTGTGGTGTGCCGCGCTGAAAACCGTTGTCCCGTCTACGCGCAAGACACCCGCTCTCCGATACTTCGCCTTTATGATGGTCTTCAGACTGCGTTGGCTATCGCGCAGCTTGAGATATTGCTGCGCGATAGCCTTGAAGGTGGCACGGTGTTGATGATCCGAGTGATAGACCGGTCGCAGCTCACCCATCCCCAGCAGACGGGCCAAGCGGAACGCATCCGCTAAGTCGTCCTTGTTCGCACTCTTGCTAATCAGCGCATTGTGGCGTGGATCACAGACCACCAGCTTATCCACGTAACCACGCAGCATGCCTGCCAGCCACGCAGCTAATGTGGACTCCTGCAGGGCCAAGATCTTTTCCTTAGCATCTACCGCAACAATGCGACTCACTATCGACACATCGCGTGTCCTGAGCTGCTCGCTCATGAACAACTTGCCATCCATCCCCACCGCCTCCAGAGCGCTGTTGCAGACATGGGCATCCAAGCCGAAGTAGACTACCTGCCTCATAACGTGCCTCCTTGTTTGGTGAAACCTGAACCGCATACGCGCCAGACAGCGCGACCGCCCTTTTTGATATTACATGCGTTCTTGGATAAGTCGTCAAATGATGTTCTTCTGCTTTGCGGAGGAACTGCTCGGTCCTCTGACCGAGCCGCTGAAGAAGCTGCTGGGCGTGTTGGAGATCGCTCGCGTTGAGCGCTTTATTAGCGATGATTCGAAGGCCTTGCGCGGGCGTTTGTTGCTAAGGCGGTTTACAACATCGATACGACACGCGCGCTGATCGAACGGATTCGCTCGGACCCATAGCTGCGCCGCATCTGTGGGTGGACGCATCAACACGAGATTCCCAGCGAGGCGACCTTTTCACGCGCTTTCGGGGAGTTTGCGCAGTCGTGTCTGCCCGATCAGGTGCATCGTGCACTGATCGACGAGTCCTACGAAGGAGAGATCGTCGGACATCTTTCACGTGATTCTACGGCGATTAAGGCGCGCGAGCGCCCGGCTACGAAGAAGTCCGCGCTGGCCAAAGACACGCATGGTCAACCGCGTGAGGGAGAAACACCTCCAAAAGAGCAACGACGCCTTGTACGTCAGTTGGACATGAGTCTGCCGGAGATGGAAGAAGATTTGCCCGGGGAGTGTAACCGAGGCGCTAAGCGCAATGCTAAGGGTTACCGGCACAGCTGGAACGGCTATAAGCTGCACGCGGACGTGGCCGACGGGGACGTACCAATCAGCTACCTGGTAACATCTGCGTCGGTGCATGATAGTCAGGTGGCCATTCCCTTGGCTACGAAGTCTGCGAAGCGGGTCACGAATTTGTATGATGTGATGGATAGCGCCTATGATGCGAAGGAGATACGCCTTCACAGCGAGAGTCTTGGGCATGTGCCGATCATTGATGCGAACCCGCGTACACGCGCACGTAAGGCGGCGAAAAAGCGTGAGGCGAAGGCGCAGCGTGCGGCCGGATGGGTACCGCCAGAGCGCGTACGCTACAACGAGCGTTCGACTGTCGAGCGAGTCTTTGGTCGTCTCAAGGACGAATATGGCGGTCGCCATCTTCGCGTACGTGGTTATGCGAAGGTGCTATGTCATCTTGGGTTCGGCATACTCGCGTTGACGATCGACCAAATGACGCGACTTGTGTGCTAACTGGCTTCACCGGCGCACAAAATTGCGGTTGTAGTGCCACGTGTAGTGGGATAGGTATGCGTAATTGTCATCGCTAAGGCCCGAAATATGTCTTTTTGAGGTCAACCTCACCGCGTTAGTCAACGATTCTGGTGTACGTCTATCGCATTGGGGTCACTATTGCTCCAATCCCCGTACGTACCATTTAGGCGCCGATTGCCGGTGCTGGAGGAGCCAGAAATGCAATTTGCAAGAGGCTCGGGCGGAAAAGGCACTGAAATCGGCCTTCCAGGTGGAAAAGGAGGACAAACGTGACCCCGGAACCAGGAGATCGTCAGCCCGAGTGACAAAGATGGGTATAGTCGCTTCTGTGACCTTGACGGTCCTTGGCGCAACCGCATGCAGGTGACCATGCATCTGCACCACAAGGCGGGTGAGAAGCTCTAAGTGGACTTCAATGCACTATCCGGGATGCTTACCATGTGTGCGAGATAACTGGCGCCCGCTGCGCGCTACGGCCATGTCCCTGTGACGCTCCTCGTCGGGAATCGCTAAGAAAGCCTGATGCGGCCCCTGCTGTACATGCCAGTCGCCGGAGGTCAGCAAGTTTACGATGGCCGCCCGCACTGGCGGCAAGGGTGTCGCGTCATCCACCTGACTGGTGTACGCAGCAGGCTCGCCAATGAGAAATGGAAATCCGACAAGAGTCCTGAATGCCATTAGCCGCGAGCATAGATTAGTAGGGATATGGACCATTAAGCGGGTTGAGTCGTATAATCATTGGATAGTAGCTGTTCATCACGGGCACGCATCCGTTTGTAGTCGGCCACACCAGCGGCTGAGCCATGCCTATGCTACCTCTGGGAATTCGCTGGGGCAGCTCGGCCAGCAAATAGGGAAAGGCTTCGGACAGGCGGCGACCGATCTGCACGCCCTAGAATTAGCGGGAAAGCTGTAGTTTACAACCATTGACAAAGGACACGGCTTAACGAGTATGGCTGCGGCACGGGGAAGCGCGACATGTCCAGATTGTGGATCGACGGACGTTCCATGGGCCGGTGCGAAGTGCAGGCCGTGCTTCAGCGGCAGTAAGGGCGGCCGCGGCGGCAAGAAGTCCTCGCAGGAATTTAAATGCCACAGTTGCGGCGAAATGAAGGCGCCGTGGGAAGGGGCCTTGTGCAGCTCTTGCTTCAGGAGCGATAGACCCGGGCAGGCCACACACTTTAGGTGCCCAGACTGCGGCAAAATCGATGCCCCCTGGCGGGGAGCACGCTGCAAAGATTGCTTTCAGAAGTCACGGAGCCGGAACCAGGGTAGCTTCCCTTGCACGGACTGCGGCAAAGAGGAGGCTCCGTGGCGCGGAGCTAAGTGTCCCAGCTGTTTTTCCAACAAGGGCGCGAGCGGTGCCCCTACTGCAGCTGAGGATGACTGGAGTGCCGCGTTCGATGACGATGATGACCCTGGTTATCCTGATGAAGACGCTATCCGCTGTACCAAATGCGGCAAGGTTAAAACCGAAGCCACAGGAATGCTGTGCAGCGAATGTCAGAGCCGCGGCATGCCTTCCGACACCAAGGCCGAAGATGACGGGTTTGATGAACTGCCTTTCTAGCGCAGCGTGCGGCGATGGCGGCGCAATTAGGTAATCGGGTGCAGGCAATCAAGGCAAGGTCCGGCCCGCCCAGCATGCCTTACGTATTTCGCTGGGGCTGCTTCCTTGACAGGCACGCGCAGCGCGACCCATTCGTATAGGCGCCACCAATGGCGCAATCAGCTCTGCAGCAGGCGTGGAGACCTCCATAGCGGTCTTGGGTGCGGGCAGCTGGGGTACAGCCCTAGCGGCTTACCTGGCTTCGCACGGCCAGGACACCACGCTCTGGGTCCGCCGCCGCACTGTGGCCGCTACTATGGCTAAGGCGCGGCGCAACCCCTCCTACCTGTCGGACGTGGTACTTCCCGCGTCCCTGCGCATCACAGCTAACTTGGAAAAGGCGGCCGCGCGAAGTACGCTCTGGCTGATTGCCACGCCCTCCCACGTGGTGCGGAGCATCGCCCGCCGCCTGCGACCTTTGGCGAGCCCGGATAGCCGGATCATTTCCGTGGCCAAAGGAATCGAGAACGATACGCTCCTAACTACGACACAGGTCGTTCGCAGCGTACTTTCTCCTCCGGTACCCGCCGGGCAGATCGGGGTGCTTTCAGGACCCAGCCACGCAGAAGAGGTAGGCCAGTGCAAACCAACGACACTGGTGGTGGCAGCCCCCGACAGCGGGTTTGCGGATCACGTACAGCACATTCTCATGTCTCCGGTCCTGCGCGTGTATGGCAACAGCGATGTGCTCGGGGTTGAAATCGGGGGTTCGGTCAAGAATGTGATATCTATTGCGGCAGGTATCAGCGATGGCATCGGCTACGGAGACAACGCTAAAGCCGCTATCATGGCGCGTGGCATGGCGGAGGTGCAACGGCTGGGAGTCGCCATGGGCGCGCGTGCAGAAACGTTTGCTGGTCTGGCTGGCATCGGAGACCTGGTCGTTACATGCTTCAGTCGGCACAGCCGTAACAGGATGCTCGGAGAGCAAGTTGGTCGAGGTATCTCACGCCAACAGGCGGAGACGCGCATGAAGATGGTGGCCGAAGGCGTGCGCACCACAGCCTCCGTTCATGCACTGGCCCGACGGTATAACGTCGAGATGCCGATAACGGAAGCGGTGTATGCGATTCTATTCGAAGACAAGAGGCCAGCAGATGCGGTGCAAGAGCTCATGACACGCTCCGCCAAACACGAAGACTGGCTACCAGGGCTGTACGACTGATCATGACACGGGATATGCTTGCCCACAGAGTTGCCCAAGGCGAAGGGCTGACTCTCGAATTCAAGCACCGAGTGCCGTCGCCAGAGCGGATGGCGAAAGAGGTGGCCGCATTTGCCAACACCTCTGGAGGCGAGGTGCTGATCGGTGTCGAAGATAATGGCGCAACAACAGGCGTCAAAGATGCGGCTGAAGAGGAGTATGCCCTTCGGCAAGCTGTCGACAGGCTCTTGGATCCACCCGTCGAAATAGCCACCGCGCGTATCCGCATCAGCCGCAAACGGAGCATCATCCTGGCCACCGTTCCAGAAAGTGACAGAAAACCACACTTCTTAGTAACCTCATCCGGCGATCGTCGTACGGCTTACGTCCGCGTGGATGACAAGAGCGTCCGAGCAAGCAAGGAGGCGCGAAGGCTTATGCGGACGCGCCCAGACTGGGATATCCTTATAAAGATCAACAGAAAGGAGCACATCCTGCTGCGCCACTTGGCCGAGAACGAACGCATCACCGTGCGACAGTTTGCTGCGCTGGCTGGGATCTCCCGGTCTTCAGCCTCGCAGACGCTGGTTCATCTGACCCGCGCCAGAATGCTGCGCCACCACCCGGCTCTGGGCGAAGACTACTTTACACAAGGTCTGGAGCTTCTGTCGCTCCGATGAGCTATTAATACGGTTTGAACAAGAAGTGGCAGGTAGCACACTGTCGCTGCCATGAATCTAGTATACTGCGCATACATTAATCGACGCTGATCGGCGACGCATGGCGCCCGAAACTCCTATCCCACTGCACGAAGCCGCACAGACCCGCTACCTGAACTACGCGGTATCCGTCATCACGAGCCGAGCACTGCCAGACATCCGGGACGGCCTCAAGCCCGTGCAGCGGCGGATCCTGTACACCATGTTCTCAAGCCTGCGCCTCTACCCTGACCGGCGCTATCGTAAGAGCGCTACCATCGTGGGTGATGCCATGGGTAAATACCACCCCCATGGTGATGTGGCGATCTATGAGGCTATGGCACGCATGGCACAGGACTTTTCGCTGCGCGACCCGCTGGTGGACGGTCACGGCAACTTTGGCTCCGTAGACGGGGATCGGCCGGCGGCTATGCGATATACGGAGGCCAAGCTGCGCCCGCTGGCGATGGAAATGCTTACGGAGCTTCGGCAGAACACGGTGCCGTTTCGTCCGAGCTTTGACGGGACGCTCTCAGAACCTGTCGTTCTTCCGGCACGGGTGCCGAATCTTCTTGTCAACGGAGCTTCCGGCATCGCGGTCGGTATGGCTACCAGCATCCCGCCGCACAACCTGGGAGAGGTTATCGGTGCTGCGATCTACCTAGTGGACGGGCGCATGCGGTCATCGCGCAATACATGGGCCAACGTCAGGATACGCACCCTAGTTAGCCGTTTTATCCAGGGGCCCGACTTTCCAACCGGTGGGCGCATTCTCAACACAGAAGACGAGCTCGTTGCGATCTATACCAAGGGGGAAGGGCCTGTTGTGGTACGAGGCGAGTATCGTAAAGAAGGCAAACGGCGGATCGTTATTGATTCCATCCCCTATGCAGTCAATAAGGGTGCGTTGGTGGAAAAGATTGCCGAGCATATCGCGGATGGTAAGGTGCCGCAGATCACGGACATACGCGACGAATCCACGCACGAGGTGCGCATCGTGCTGGAGCTCAAGCGCGGCGCCAACGCGGAAGCCGCGCTCGGATACCTCTTTCAGCGCACACCGCTGAGCACGCGCTTTCATGTCAACCTGACGGCGCTGGCGCCCACAGGTGGGCAGAAGGGCAGCGCACCCGCTAAGTTTGACCTGCTCGGGGCACTCAAGCACTTCCTGACATTCAGGATGTATGTCGTGACGAGGCGCCTAAGGCATGAGCTGGAACAGCTTCAGAAACGCATCCACCTTCTAGAAGGCTTTGCGATCATCTTTGATGCGCTTGATGAGGCTATTCGCATCATCCGTGCGGCTGCTAACCGGGCGGAGGCGAAGGGGCGCTTGCAGCAACACTTCGGTCTGTCGGATCTGCAGGCTGATGCCATCCTTACCACGCGTCTGTACAAGCTTTCACAGACGGAGATTCAGGCTATCTGGGACGAGCTGAAGGCGAGTCGCGAGCGGGTAGCTGCCATCGAGGAGCTCTTGGGTGATGCCACCAAGCGGTGGCAAATCGTACGGACCGAGCTGAAAGATATCAGGAATCGGTACGCCTCGTCGAGGCGCACGGTTATCGGCGGCCCGGATGCGGATGCTTTCTCCTACAGCGCGGAGGATCTGATTGTCGATGAGCCAACGAACATAGTGGTAACACACGGTGGCTGGGTGAAACGGCAACGCTCCTTTAGCAGCGCGGAGGCGATCCGCATCCGCGACGGGGACGCGATCGGCTGGATCCTCAAAGGGCGCACGCGCAAGACGATCACCTTCTGGACGGATTTCGGGCGCGCTTATACAGTGCGCGCCCAAGCTATCCCGATGACGCAGGGCTATGGCATTCCGCTGCAGAAGCTGTTTGACTTCTCAGACAAGGAGCAGGTTATAGGCGTTACATCGAACTGCCCTGCGCACCTACCCAAGGTATCCCTCCATGATGTAGCACCTGGTACGGGCAGCCAGGACGGTGAGCAAATGGTGCTAGGCTACGTGGTTGCAGTTTCCCTTAAAGGGTTCTGTATCCGGCTGGCCCTGAACCAGTTTGCGGAGCCTTCGACGCGTACGGGCCGCTACTATATGCGCCTAGTGGATAGAGATCATGTGCTTATGGCCCAGGCCGCCGGCGGCGCAGAATTCGTGTGCCTGGCGTCCCGATGGGGCAGGGGACTCGTCTTTACGGTAGAGGAGGTGCCGCTGCGCAAAGCGGCTGGCAAAGGCGTGCGCGCCATGGCACTGCTCCAAGGGGATGCGGTGCTGGGCGTGCAGCTCAGCACAAAAAAGACGGTGGGCCTTAAGACTAAGACTCCTCGTGGCCGTCTGGAATTGGTGCGCGCAACAAAGTACGCCGGGCGCCGCGCCGCCAAAGGGCGCATCATCGTTAAGACGGGCAGGCTGGAAATGGTACCGCCGCCTGAGGGCACCTATCACACTAACTGATGGCCGCTTGTCTGCACCCAACTCATATACCGGCAAAGATATCCAGGTCCTGGAGGGGTTAACGCCCGTCCGGAAGCGCCCCGGCATGTATATCGGTGGCACGGGTAAGGAAGGGTTGCATCATCTACTGTGGGAGTTGGTAGACAACGCGGTAGACGAAGCCACCAACGGGCACGCTTCTCGCATCGTGGTGACGCTACATCCAGGCGGCACGAGCGCAACCGTCACAGATAACGGCCGTGGCATCCCGGTGGACAACCATCCTGTAAAGAAGCTGCCAGCACTGCAGGTTATCCTTACCACGCTGCATTCAGGCGGGAAGTTTGATGGTCGCCAGTACCAGACTGCCGGTGGGCTGCATGGCGTGGGTGCTTCGGTAGTTAACGCGCTGTCGGAGCGTTTGGTGGCCACCGTGAAGCGGGACGGCAAGAGGTATGAGCAGCAATACCGGCGTGGCGAGCCTGTCACCGCACTTAAGGTTGTTAGCCGGTCTGTGCGCGGTAGCGGCACAAGCATCTTTTTCGAGCCAGACACTTTGATCTTCGAGAAAGTGGCGTTTGATTCGGCATGGATCGCGGAGCAGCTGGAGACCAAGACGTACCTCAACAGCCACCTACGTATCGTCTTCGATGACAGGGTCACGGGCAGCAAACACGAATTTGTGCATGTAGGTGGCATCAGGGAACTCTTGGATCGCCTGATTCGGGAAGCTGATGCTGCGGCGGCGCATGCAGAGCAGTTCTTTGTCGTGCACGAGATGGCAGAGGAGGGTGCGCGCCTAGAGGTTGCGCTCCAGTGGACCGAGGCAACGAACGAGACGGTCCGGTCCTTCGTCAACGGCATCCCGACACACAGCGGAGGCACGCATGTCCAGGGACTGCGGGACGCGGTGCGTCAGGCCGTGCGCTCATTCATGAAGACGCACAAGCTCCTGCCGCGTAACCTGAATGTGTCGAGCGACGACATTCGCGAAGGCCTGTTTGCGGTGGTCAACATGTTTATGGCCGAGCCGCAGTTTCAGGGGCAGACCAAGGAGAAGCTCAACAACCAGGGCGCCCGTTCACTGGTCAAGGCAGCCGTGCGGATGGCGCTGGAACAGTTCCTTAATGCCCACCCGACGGCCAGCGACGCCATCGTGGCGCGTGTCATCCAGAGTGCTCGGGCGCGTAAGGCGAGCCACGCTGCAGCGCGCCAAGTGCGCACGGCCGCGCGTAAGCGCCGAAGGCTGAACTTGCCTGGGAAGCTGGCGGACTGCTCTTCGTCGGATCCTGTCGACACCGAGCTCTTTATCGTGGAGGGGGATTCCGCTGGCGGCTCAGCAAAGCAGGGGCGCGATCGCCGTTTTCAAGCGGTGCTACCTTTGCGTGGCAAAGTGCTCAATGCCGAACAGGCGACGCTGAAGCGTGTCTTGGCCAACACGGAGCTGTCAAACGTGACCCAGGCACTCGGATGCGGCGTAGGCGAGCGCCTGGATCTCACGAAGCTGCGCTATCACAAGGTGATACTGCTGATGGATGCCGATTCTGACGGACACCATATCGCAACGCTACTGCTCACGTTTCTGTACCGGCATATGCGGCCGCTTATCGATGGCGGCCACGTCTTTGTGGCAGAGCCGCCGCTTTATCGCCTAAATGCAGGAAAGAAGACGTTCTGGGCCCGCGATGATGCACATCGCAAGCGAATCTCGCGCAGACTGCGGAAGCGGCGCCCCAACGTGAATATTGAGGTGCAGCGATTCAAGGGGCTGGGTGAGATGATGCCAGCCACGCTGCGCGACACCACGCTTCATCCGCGCAAGCGGCGGCTGCTGCGCGTAGAGATTCCTCCGAGCAAAAAGAAAGAGACGGATCGCGTGATTGCCGGACTGATGGGGAGAGATGCTTCGGTACGTTACCGGTTCATAATGGAAAATGCGGTCTACGTCGACGACCTGGACGTGTAAGATGGGTGGGCCCCTGCGCGTGGGTGCTGCTATATCTGGTTCCTTCAAACCGGGGTCGTCCGCCACGCAGGCATGGCCCAGTGCCGTTCGCTCAGGGTTGGCGCGTGGCTACCGCCGTTCCGGCGAACACGAGGAGCGCGCCGGCGCCGGTCAGCACGTTGGGCACCTCGGCCAGAAACCAGACACCCCACAGCGAGGCGAACAGGATCTGGATGTAGCTCACGGACATGGCTCGGGCCGCTGCCTCTAGGTTCAGCGAACGAGTCAGAAAGATCTGTGCGACTTGAGTGAAGACGCCAATGCCCAATAACAGCAGCCACTCCCAGGGTGTGGGCATGACCCAGACCGGTGCCGCGAGCGGCAGACAGATCGCCACGGATACCAGGGGGAAGTAGAACACGACCACTAGGTGGTGCTCTGTAGTGCGCAGCTTTCGGACGGTGACATAGCCGCAGCCGCCCAGGAAAGCTCCCATCACGCACAGCGCGACCGCACCAAGGTCATGTCCTTGCGAGGCGGCACCGAACAGAAAGCCCGGCTGTGCCACCAGCGCGACGCCCGCCAGGCTTAACAGCAGCCCCGAAGCGGCTGACATGCTGAGCCTTTCCCGCAGAAAGACCGCGGCCAGTACCGCAGTAAATACCGGCGCCGTGTACATCAGCACGGTAGCTTCGGCGAGCGGCAGCCGTGCAAGCGCTAGGAAAAAGCAGATTAGCGCCCCGGTGCCTGCCATCCCGCGAAAGACGAGCAGATCCTTGCGCTGTCCCCAGAGGTTGACGCCGGCGGCACGGACCATCCAGGCGCCCAGCACCACTCCCACGACGCTGCGGGCTAAGACTAGCTCCGTAGCCGGCAGCCGACGCGCGGTAAACTTCACCAAAAGCGTCATCAGACTGAAAAAGAAGGTCGCCCAGACCATGTACTGCAGCCCCTTCGTGAAGCGGAGCTGATCGCTGCAAAGGCCGCGTTTCATGGGCGCGGACAGGCGGTGCGTAATGGGCGTAGCGCACACGAAGGATGATGCATCGTCCGGTGCCCGTCCGTGTGCTGCGCCCGCTCGACCTCTGGTGCGACGCGCATGTAGAAGATGCCGCGCATGCACAGGGCTGTGCTGCACGCCTGCGGTAATGCGTCAGCTCTCGTCGGCAATCAGCCGCTCGATCAGCGCAACGCGACTGACGTCGTCGGCCTCCGCATTGAAATTCGGAATGATCCTGTGGCGGAGCACCGGGGTGGCCATGGCACGTACATCACGAATCAACGGTGTCAGACGCCCATCAATCGCCGCCAGCGCCTTAGCACCCAAAATGAGGTACTGGGAAGCGCGCGGGCCCGCACCATAGGACACATACTTCTTAACAAAGTCGGGAGCACCCTCGGTGCCCGGGCGCGTGCGCGTTACCAAGGACACCGCGTACTTAATGACGTTGTCCGCGACTGGCAACTGGCGTACCAGCGACTGAAAAAAGAGTAGCTCCTTTTGTGTGACAGCAGTATTCACGCTGGCCACCTGCGCGCTGGTAGTGCTGCGCACGATGGCAACCTCCTGCTCAAATGACGGATAGTCTAGCCATAGGTTGAGCATGAAGCGGTCAAGCTGTGCCTCCGGCAGAGGGTATGTGCCTTCTTGTTCAATAGGGTTCTGCGTCGCAAGAACGAAGAAGGGCTCTTCGAGCACGAATGTCTGGCCTCCAGCAGTCACATGGTGCTCCTGCATGGCCTCCAGCAACGCGGCCTGCGTCTTCGGAGGCGTCCGGTTCACCTCGTCGGCCAGCACTACGTTAGCGAAGATGGGTCCGTGCACAAAGCGGAAGCCGCGCCGGCCGGTCGTCTGGTCCTCTTCGATGATGTCCGTGCCGGTGATGTCGCTGGGCATCAGGTCCGGCGTAAACTGGACTCTGCTGAATTTGAGGTCCAGCGCATCGGCCAGCGTCCGTATCAGAAGCGTCTTCGCTAAGCCAGGAACGCCTACCAGAAGCGCGTGTCCTTGGGCCAGAAGACATACCAGGACCTGGGTTACGATGTCGTCCTGACCAATGATGACCTTCTGGATCTCAGCGCGCAGCCGCGCCTGGGCCGCGACAAGATCTTGGACCGCCGACGGATCGGTGTCCCGGGAATCAAGGGGCATAAATTAGCGGTTGGGGAGTCGCACGACGGGGCTGGGAGGTGTGGGCCTTAACGCCCGCCTGAGGTGTCGGAAGCGGTGACCAGCAACAGCCCCTTACCGCGGGGTTCGACATATACTTCTTCCCTGAGCGAGTCCAGCCACTTGCGCATCACGCGGGCACGCTTGGCTTCGAGCGCGAGGCTCTCGATACGCGCATAGTCCGTCTCTATGTCGACACGGTGTTCCGGCACCAGACGCTGGACTTGGACGATGTGGTACGCCAGCGTCCCATCAAGCAGCGCGACCTGGCCGGGTTGGCTTATATCGCCAATCTCCAGAGAATCTGCCAGGCGCTGCCAGTTTTCGCCTAGCGCTTCCAGAAACAAGTCGCGCTCGCCCGACCGGGGATCCACGACGCGTCCGCCGATCTCTGCGGACACCTCCTCCTCCGAGTGGCGACGCGCCAAGATCTCAAACGGGATGTCCGTGGTGATCAGCGAGTCCCGCAGCTGCGCTAGATACGAGATTGCCTCGGCCGGGTCCGCCTGGCTGTTATCAACGTTGATTAGGATATGCGTGAAGTCGACCTGATCACCCACGCGCGAATTAACTCGCAAAATGTGGTACCCGAATGGCGAACGAAACGGGTTGGAAAGCTCTTCTGGCACAGCTCGTGCAGCTACCGCAGCAAACTCGGGCACCAGATCTCCCAGCGCCATGTCCTCGTAGCGCCCGCCGTTGGCGGCAGATCCCACGTCTTCAGAGAACCGTCGCGCCAAGGATTCCAGCGTGCTGACCTCGTTGACGACGGAGTCGCGAATCGCCGTAATAATCTCCAGCGCCTCATCTTCGGCTTCCTGTGATACCGCGGGGTAGCGCACGATGTGCGAAGCGCGAATCACCGTGGGCAGTATCGGCAGCGAATCGGCAGGAAACTGCGAAAACCACTCGCGCACCTCCGAAGGCGTGACCGTGATGGAGTTGAGCTTGGTGCTTTGGAACTGGTTTGCTAACAGCCGCTCACGAAACAGGTCCCGAAGCGACTCTCGTATCTCCTCCACGCTATCCCCGTAGATCTCCTCCAGGCGTGTGGTGCTGCCTACTTGTTGTGTCAGCGCATCGATCCGCTGGTCAATGGATTGCTCGACCTGATCATCGGTGACCGTGATGTTGGTGTCCCGCCGGGCATGTTCGGCCAGTACTCCCTGGTCGATCAGCTCAGTGAGCAGCTGCGCCCACAGCGCATCGGAGTATTCAACTCCCTGCTGCTGCATGACGCCCTGCATCATCTGGTCGACGTCAGATCGTAGCACGATCTTGTCGGCCACCACGGCCACAATCTCATCCAGGACAGTTTCCTGTGCGCGGGTGGCCCAAGTGACGAAGAGGAGCGGTACCAGAAGGCACCGTGCAAGAAGGGAAGGGCGCACGATCTGGTGCAGACGCATACACGCTTGTAAGTGGCTTGCCGTACTTAACGTGACAGTCCGCAGATTATTGGATGGCAACGCTGGTGATCCGGTGTTCAATGCTGGATCCGCACCGCAAGCCTCTCGCGCGCGAGCGCCTCCATTCTTAGACGTTGTACACGAGTGGCATAAAGCTGTTTCCTGAGGTCCATCCCGCTGTGGGTTCTCAGCTGATCTCGGATCCATTCAAATTTGGGCACAGTGCCTGGTGGCAGCCGCTTCACGACTTCCAGGTAGTGGTGCACGCTATCGGCTGCCAGGACGCGGGCCTTGGCGGTGTCGAGCTCAAGCATGGCTTGCCGCAAGAGCGGGCGGTTTGCAAACAGGCGGCGCTGGGGCCACAGGTTGGCGGCCATGTCACGTGATGCTGCGGGATCCGACGCCATGTGTGCTGCCAGGCTGTCAAACACCACCGCTTTGTCTTCTTCTGGCGTATAGCGCATCCTATTGTAGACCACCCCTGCCGCCTGCGCATTGGTCACCGCCATGTGGCGCACTTGAACAAACGGCTCCACGGTACGCAGATGCTCCATATGCTGGCTGTAGTACTGCCGCAGTTCCGCGTCGGTGAGATTCGCCACTGCGTCTTCGAAGAGCGGCGCCATAAGGGCCTCGATAAGGACATCGCGCTCCAGCTCCTGGAGCTGAGCCCGCACCGCGGGGCGAGATGCTACATCGAGGCGCACGGCCTCCTGGTACAGGAGCTCGCGCTCTATCCACTGCTGTACGACCCGCGTGTGGGCATCAGCCGAATCGATATCCGTGGGCAGCCCTTGGAGCAGGGCTTCGACATCAGACGGGTACAGGAAAGTGTCCCCCACGCGGGCCACAAAGTCTTCTGGCGCAGTTCGCGGCGCACACGCGCTAAGCGCGGCACCGAAGAAGCATACCCAGCCGAAGGCGCGCACAGATCGGCTACAGCTCTGCCAAAGCTGCTTTGGCCCGTTCTGGATACGTGACTACACGGTAACGGGACCTGAGCCTCGCGACAAGCTGCTGCTCTAGAAGCTCCTGGCGGTCTGTGATGATGGCGGCGCGTGCTTCCTCAAACGTCATGGCCCGCTCCGGCTCCATGCCATCATTGAACACGGCCACAAAGCCGCTGCGGTAGGGAATGACTTCCGACCGCTGGCCAGCTTCAATCCCGATAGCACGATCATAGATGCTGTTGGTGGGCCCTTCCACAAAGACGGTGTCAAAGCGGATCAGCACCACGGAGTCACGGTGCACCTGCTCGTAAAAGTCGGCCCAGGACATACCCTGATCAAGCATGTATATCGCCGCCTGGTGCACCGAGTCGTCGTAGGCAAACACCTCCATCAACCGGTGTCTTGGCCCGAAGCGGTATCGCTCCTGGTTGGCCTCGAAGTGTGCACGGATCGCTAGTGAGTCATTGGCGGCAGCCGCCCACACAGAGTCCTCCATCAGCTTAAACAGCAGTAGTCCGTCCCGGAAGTTGGCCATAATCCAGCTGAACTCCTCGTCTTCGTGCTCCAGCTCCAGCGCCGCATGTGTTATGGCCGCATAGTCCAGAAAGGCATTGCCGATGTTGATCACCTGCTCATCGGTCGTCTGTCCGTTGCGAATGCGGTTGTTGCGATCCCCGGCGAACAGCCCAAGGTGGCGTACGGTGTAGACAGAGTCGTCCACCTGTCCGATGACGATCCCGGCCAGGGAATCGTTTGCAGCCGCTCCCCTGACCACTTCGCGCACCGAGTCGCGCGCGACGTTTGATACCAGTGAGGTAAGGACTGTCGAGTCCAGCCGCGCGATGTGTCGGCTGCGCGCTTCCTTGGCCAGCTCCTCTTCAGCCCGGATCATCCGGGGCAGGTACTGCACCTGCCGCCGGAGGTCATCATACTCTTCTTCAAAGGTGCCCAGCTCGTCCCTGGCCGTAAGCTTCAGAATCTGGAAGCCATAACCCGTCCTGATGATGTCGGTGACATCCCCCACGTTTTCGATGCCGAAGGCGATAACCCGAAACGTGGAGTCGATGCCGCGCCTATGGTAACTGATGGTGCCGATGTCACCGCCGCGGCGTGCGCTGTTCTCTTCTTCAGACATCTCGCCAGCCACAAACGCAAAGTTCTGTCCAGCATTGATGCGGGCCTGAGCTTGCTCAATCTTCTCGCGTGCGACAGCCAGACTTTCCGGTGCGGTGTCTTTGATGCGGACCAGAATCTGCGACAGCCGAATAGGGGGCACGGCTGGTACACGGTCGTGCACCATCAGGACATGGTAGCCGTAGTCGGTGCGGAACACCTCGGACATCTCTCCTAACGGCACGGTGTAGGCCTGATCTTCGAATGCCTGAATCATGGAGCCGGCGGTAAACCACCCCAGATCCCCCCGAAAGCCCTGCCGGGCAGACGAATCCGATGCCGACTGATCTTCCGAATACATCATCGCGACATCTCCGAACAGTATCCCAGCTAAGACCGAGTCCCGCAGCGCACGGGCCACCCCCATGGCCCGAACGGAGTCGCCTGCGCCCAGCTGCGGCTGCACACGTGCAAAGATGTGACTGGCGTGCACGAACTGCTTCTTCTTTTCGTAGAAGTCGAGCAGTATCGGTGCCATCACTTTGCGATCCACCAAGTAGGGTCGCGCAAAGGACGCGCGGTACGTATGGATCTCTGCCTGCAGCTCCGGGTCCTGGTCGTAGCGGGCGGCTTCAGCGGCCAGCACTTTAAGGCGGTAGTTCACGTAGCGGTCCAGAAACTCCTCCGCGTCATCTGAACCCGCTTCCACCAGGCTTGAATTGCGCTGGTACTCACGCAGGTACTCATCCGTATGCAGCTTATGATCGCCATAGGTGGCCACAAGCGTCGGGTCATCCGTGTCCTGCACTCCCGGAGCGCTGCCAGCGCACCGGGCCAAAAGGGGCAGGAGGACGGCGAGCACAAACAGTCCGATACCCAGTCTCATTCGTTTAGGTCACGTATTTCAGGCAGCCCCAAAATACACTGACGACGCATGCGGGTTCCCGCTATCGTGCATGGCAACTAATCGGGAGCACCTGTGTCTATAGGAAGGGGACAGCGTTTAATGACGGTAGGCACCGGCAGCGATGACTCGTGAGACTGAACTTATCGAAGCGTTCCAGAGCGGTGACGACTTCGCTTTTGTGTCGCTTTACAACCGGTATAAGGAAGGTGTCTACTCTTTTGCGTTGCGCATGCTGCGGGACCGCGACGCGGCTAAGGATGCCATGCAGGAGACCTTTCTGCGCATCTACGAAAACCGGGATCGCCTACTGAAGACGCATGCTTTTCGGGCATGGCTGTTCTCAATTGCGCGCAACCAGTGCCTGAACATGCTGCGGCACAGCAATCGGCAGGTCCCGCTGAGCGAGGCTGCTGACCAGCAGCTGCAGGAGACGGCTACGCGCCCGCTGGAAAAAGCCGAGCAGATCGCGCTGGTGCAGCACTTTCTGGGACGTCTCAAGCCCGAATACCGGGAGGTAATAATCCTGCGCGAGTACCACCACATGTCGTATGCGGAGATCGCTGCGGTGACCAAGAGCACCCTTTCGGCGGTCAAGTCGCGTCTATACAAGGCGCGAAGGAAGTTGGCTGCAGGCATGCTGCCGGTCCTAGAGCGCGAGTCGCAACGGTTAGCTGCGGTGATGCCATGACCATGGATTGCGAAAGGGAAGAGAAAGTGCATCAGTTTCTGGACGGGGAGCTGGCGCTGACGGCACAGCCGCCCTTGTTTGCGCATCTGGCGGCCTGCGGTGCGTGTCGTACGGTGATGAATGTGACGATGGAGTTTCGGCGGATGAGTCGGCACGAGGTGATCCGTATGCCGCCGGCTGCAGATGAAGCGGTGCTGGCCAGGCTGGAGCTCTCCAAGAAGCGTCGCTCCCGCCGGGACCGTTACTATGAGCGCCGCCCACTATGGCAGACGCGTGCGACGTTGTCGCTGGGTGTGTGCGCCGCGTTGGCGGTACTGCTATTTGCGTCGGGCGTAAAGGTGGCGCACGAATTCGGCTTGGTACGTTCCATGCAGCCTCTGATGGAACAGGAGGCCGATCCGCGACTAGTAGGGCCGCGCCCGCGTTTTCACTATGTCATGTTCCCGGGGCTCCTGGTAGAAGCGCCCCGCCCAGCGGAATCGGGTGATCCCAACTAGGTAACGGCCACGTTACAGGTGGCCATCATTATGGCCCCTCGTGTACGATTTGCGCCTAGTCCTACGGGCTACCTTCACATTGGCGGTTTGCGCACCGCCTTGTTCTGCTACCTCTTTGCGCGATCTCAGGGCGGCACGTTCGTCTTGCGGATTGAGGACACGGACCGTTCGCGCCTAGTGGAGGATGCCGAAGCGGACATCGTGGCCTCCTTGCGCTGGGCTGGCTTGGTCGTAGACGAGGGACCAGCATCGGGTCCGGGCTACCGCCAGAGTGAGCGCACGGCGCTCTATCAGGACCACGTCCAGCGGCTCTTGGCCAAGGGGCATGCCTACTACGCGTTCGACACGCCAGAAGCGCTGGCCGCCATGCGCCAGGATGGGGATGCCTACGGCCCGGCCACGCGCGGCCGGATGCTCAATGCGTTCACGCTCAGCGAATCGGAGGTCACAGCGCGCATCGCAAACCGTGAGCCGCATGTGGTGCGGCTGCTCGTGCCCGAAAAGGGACGCATAGAATTTGAGGACCTGATCAAGGGGCATGTGGCGATGGATGCCGCCGGCCTGGACGACCAGGTACTGCTCAAGAGTGATGGATTTCCCACTTACCATTTGGCCAATGTGGTCGATGACCACCATATGCGCATCACTCATGTGATTCGCGGGGAGGAGTGGCTTCCGTCCGTACCCAAGCACATGTTGCTTTACCGGGCTTTCGGATGGGAACCGCCCGTGATGGCGCATCTCCCTCTTATCCTGAGCCCTAGCGGCGGCAAGCTTTCGAAGCGCAGTGCCACGACCTTGGGCATTCCGGTTAGCGTGCGCGACTATCGTGCACTGGAGTACGAGCCGGAAGCACTGGTGAACTTCTTGGCACTTCTGGGCTGGCATCCGAGCTCTGAGCAGGAGGTGTTCAGCATGGCCGAGCTTACGGAGCAGTTTTCTCTGGATCGCGTAGTGCCATCGCCAGCACGTTTTGACTTGAGCAAGCTTCGCTGGTCCAATCAGCAGCATCTGCGCCTCTTGGGTACGGCCCAGGTGGCAGCGCGCGCAGCGGATCAGGTGGCAAAGGCCTTCGGACCCGTGGCGCACACCTACGTGGCGAGCGTGGTCGCAGCGGTGGGCCATCGGCTGGTGGTCCGCTCGGACCTTTGTACGGAGTATGCTTACTTCTTCCGGGACCCTGCGTTGTATGACCCGCGCGGCATCAAGCGGCGGTGGAAGGCGGACGCTGCGGTGCTGATGCGTGCTTATGCCAACCGCCTGGAGACGCTGGGCGCGTTCGATGAAGCGCAGTTGGAAAGCGCGCTGCGTACCTTGGCCAAAGAGCGCGGCGTGGGTGCAGGCCGCATCATTCACCCTGCGCGCCTGGCGGTGAGCGGGACGACGGCAGGCCCTAGCCTATTCGTGCTGTTGGCGGCTTTGGGGCGCGAGGCATGTGTGCGTCGCCTGAGGCGCGCAGCAGCAGTTCTCGGCTAAGGCGGATGCGGATAGGCGCGCAGTCTCGGCTGAATCGGCAGATATTGCCTGGTCCTTCGGCGTCACCCTGCCAAGGATCTGGCGAGATGATGGCATATGATCGGGGTTAGCCGTGTATTCTTATTAGGGTCTTCACCATCTCGTGGATTCCACGATTTGCGTATATCTAAGCTGTCTGCCCTTTCTGCTTCCATCCGATGGTGGTTCTCACTGGCCGCAGCCATGATTCTCGGCGCTGCCGCCTGCGACAGCATCCACATCAGCACAGATCCGCTCCCTCCCGGTGCATCGCAGGTGGCCCAGGTTTAGGCTTGGTACGAAGAGGCTCTTGTCCAGACCCAGGAGCGGGCTCTCGGCAAGTTTAGTAATGCCGAGGTCCTTGAGGCCATGGTGGCGAAGTACCCACCCGATTGGTCGCAGGCTGTTACGTTGGGTTTGGGCGATGGCATTACGCGTGTTACCACGGTGCTTGGCCCAGGTCAGCCTGCCACCACCCATTCTCACAGCGCGCTCGGAGCTGTGCGGACGATTTCGGTGGACATCAATCCCCAGGATGAGGTGGTCGGTTCTCGGCTGCTGGAGTTCGTCAGTCCTGATTCCTTGGATCCCGATCGTTTCACGGACTACGTGCGTCAATGGCAAGATCGGGACTTTGGCGATCTACGGATGCTGATTAGCGAGTACAATATCGCCTATGAAGCCAAAATCTGTGAACGTTACACGCCCGGGGAGGGGTTTGAGCAGGTCGAACTGACTCTGAATGAAGTTTCGGGGGCAGGCAAGACGCACGTTACGATTTACTGCTGGGTGACCGACGTTGTTCAAGGTTGGGTATGCGTAGACCCTCCGTACACGGGGGATGATCCAGGCGATGGCGAAGGGGAGTGCACCTTAGCTTCGGAGGATATCTATATCACCTGTGTTGAGTTCGATGACCCTGGCGGTGGCGGGGGAGGCGGTGGCGGCGGTGATGGTGGAGGGAGCGGCGGGGGTGCGCCAGGCTAACTGGTGCCAGTACAGGGAGTGAAAGTCTCCCGATGTGAAGGACTAACCATCCACGCATCTCCTCGAGCCGTGCGTCGGTACCCGCGAGGGTGCAGGCGAAGCGTCGGTAGAGGTGCGGGTGGGCAGGGCTAATGAGCACCGAAAATATCATCGTCCGGGACGCCGAGGGTTTCTTCGTGGTCGAAGGCAACACCTTCTTTGCCGTTAATGGTGAGGCGGAGGAGGGTCCCGCGGTGTCCAAGAACCCAGGCACGCACGTACGTACTGCATCGGGACCTGGGAGGTCTCTCCACTACCCATCCCTTCGGGGAGGGTCGCCAAAGCGTAGGCTAAATGCCGATCGGAGGATGTACGGTGGAGAGAAGTCAGATGCGTGCGCCAGGCTAACTGGCGTTAGTACAGGGGGTGCAAGTCCCCCGTTGTGAAAGACTAACCATCTACACATCTCCTCGAGCCGTGCGTGTGTACTCGCGAGGGTACAGGCGAAGCGTCGGTAGAGGCGCGTGTGGGCAGGGCTAATGAGCACCGAAAACTTCATCGTCCGGGATGCCGAGACTTTGCATTTGGTCGAAGGCAACACCTTCTTTGCCGCTAATGGTGAGGCGGAGGAGGGTCCCGCGGTGTCCAAGAACCCAGGCACGCACGTACGTACTACGCCGGGACCTGGGAGGTCTCCGTGTCACCCTGGAGTCGTTCAGGGTCGCGAAAGAGAGGGTTAATCCCCGTAACTGGAGATGAACGACATGGAGAAGTCCGATACAGGAATAGTAGCTAAGAAAGCAGCGAACAAGGGGCGTAGCCGCCCGGCGGAGCTGCCGGAGCCAAGTCCTGTACCTGAGGGGAAACTGGAAAACTCTAACACTGTCCGGGCGCGGGATCGGGTAGCGGTGCAACAAGGAGCGGACCGGTTGCGACAATTCGTGAAGCGGAAACCCAAGGAGCAGCTCACGACGCTTCTGCACCATATCACGGTGAAATCGCTGCGGCATGCCTTCTATCGTTTAAAGAGGAAGGCAGCGCCAGGCGTGGACGGCGTGACATGGGCGGAGTACGAGGTTGGATTGACAGCGCGTTTGGCTGACTTACACGACCGCGTACACAGCGGAGCGTACCGGGCGATGCCGTCCAGGCGGGTTGAGATACCCAAGCCAGATGGCAGTACACGACCGCTCGGCATTGCGGCACTGGAGGACAAGATTGTCCAGGCTGCGGTGGCGATCTGTATCCTGCTCCCGATCTATGAGGAGGAGTTTCTTGACTTCAGCTATGGGTTTAGGTACATGCGGAAGGCGCATGATGCGTTGGACGCGTTGGCCTATGCGATCGAGCGTACGAAGGTCAACTGGATTGTTGATGCGGACATACGTTCTTTCTTTGACATGGTGGACCAGGGCTGGCTGATTCGGTTTCTGGAGCACCGCATAGCGGACAAACGGGTCATTCGGCTGATCATCAAATGGCTCAAGGCAGGCGTAATGGAGGCCGGTGTTTTGCGGGACAGTCCGATGGGCACCCCGCAAGGCGCGGTAATTTCGCCGATACTGGCGAATGTGTACCTGCATTATGTTCTGGACCTGTGGTACGATAAGCGATGGCGCGTGCGGGTGGCGTGGGGGGAAACCTGCCTTGTCCGTTATGCGGACGACTTTGTGGTAGGCTTCCAGCGGAAGCACGACGCGCAGCGTTTTCTAAGGGATCTAGGGCAGCGGATGGCCAAATTTGGCTTATCCCTGCATCCGAAGAAGACTCGCTTGTTGGAATTTGGGCGGTTTGCGGCGGTGAATCGCCGCAGCCGAGGTAAGGATCGTCCCGAGACGTTTGACTTTCTGGGTTTTACGCATTATTGCCGAAGGGACCGCCGCGGTCGTTTCGGATTGGGACGGAAACCGGTGGGGAAGCGAATGGCACGAAAGCTGAAAAGCCTGCGTCAGGAGCTTCGCCGTAGGATGCATGCACCGTTACACGCTACAGCCCAGTGGCTGGGGCGCGTACTTCGGGGATGGCTGAACTACTATGCTGTTCCCACCAGCTTTGTGTTCCTACGAAGGTTCTTTACCCGCCTGAAGCGTGAATGGATGAAAATAATCGTGCGCCACGAAGGCGCGGAGGGATACTGATATGTAGTAACCTTCCCGCAGCTATGCTGCATAGGAGATGAGGGTCGGCCCCTCGGTGCCGCCGTGCAGACGGAGGCATCAAACCACTTACCGCTGCTGCGCTTAAGAGGCGTGGTGGTAAGCAGGTAAGAAAAGGCCCGGCAAAGATCGGGTCAGGTGTGATCCATTCAAGTTGAGCGCAAGCGAACCGCTGATGACGTGTCGAAACATCCTTAGACGAGGTCAAAACCGGGGTTGGATGATTGCCCCGGGAGCAGTCAGGGAGAGATCTGCTTACTGCCCTGGCGGCCTCCGGCATAGAAGCGGCAAGAGGTCGGATCAGGCTCTTGTGCGGAACGTGGGAACCTGTCGTCCTGATGTTAAGGGAGACTCGCAAGAGGAAATACCTCAAGCGACTGAGTACCGAAGCGGGGCACAGGGGCGGAGTACTTCGTAGTAGTGCTGAACCCTCTGTAATGGAGGTGGAGCGAAGGGAGTACCCTGGTCTGTTGTTGATCTATAGGACAACCGGAAACGGGACGATCCATTGGGAGACAGCTCTGGATGGTTGGTAACAACCGTCTGACGGACCGGGAAGAGCCGGATGCGTGGAGACGCGCACGTCCGGTTCTGTGAGGGCCTGGGGGTGAGATTCCCCCGGGCTACTTGACCGCAGACGTTCGCAGAAGGATCGCATGACATGGAGTAAGCTGGAGACCATGATTACATGGTGCTGGCCTGCGCTCAAGATCAAACACCCCTGGCCTAATCAACGATATGTCGCCATGCACGCCGGTGCGACCCAAGGGAGGAGCCGGATGCGTTAACGCGCCCGTCCGGATCTGTGCGGGGGGCCCGGGGAAACCCGGGTCCCTACCGCGAGGACCATAGTAGCTATGAAGCCAGCGAACAACGCGTGGATGACCACGGGGCGGAGCCGGTGGAGCCAAGGGTCGCACCCAAGGGGAAAGCGGGAAGCTGGATTCATGCCGGACTCTGGGCCGGATTACGTGGATCTGTCCAAGAGCTGTGGACTCAGTGCCACAGTCGGGGCGCAGGTGTACCGCTTACGGCTGGAGGTGGGGTTTCCCCACTTCCTAACGTCATGCGCGGGAGCGCGACCTGCGGGAAGAGCCGTGTGCGTTAACGCGCACGCACGGATCTGTGCGGGGCCCCAGGGGAAACCCTGGGGCTACCGCGATGCGACGACGGTGATGGTGAAGAAGAGGAGGAGGAGGAGGACGAAAGCACTTCACGCCACTTCAGTTTGACCTGCGGCTCTGGACCCCAACCCCGAGGCTCTTACATTACCTGCGAGGTTACGACGGATTCGCTTGACCTGGACCTGTCGCAACTCATGTTCGAATGGTCCGCCGACACGGGGGCTGCACATTCGGGTACCGGCGCATCTTCATGGGCGGGCGTAGCTTCACATTCAGCCACGATCGAGGTTACAGTCGACAATGAAGATCGGTTATCGCGATTGGTAGACGTAGAGGCGCGGCGCCAAAACTTTGGGATTGGTCAACTGAACGCGCAGGTGGAGTATACCGCCGAGCCTAGGAGACAAGCCATAGCTAAGCTTGGCTTCTACAAAGTAGATACCAGTAATTATAGGGTACGTGGGGCCCAGGGAACTGGACCGTGGGAAGGTTGGTTCATGTCACATGACAGGGCACTCCCAATAGTCGGTCTCGATTTCATTGGAGTACTCCACGTTGCCGAAGATTATAAGCCAGGTGGGGGAGGGCCGAAGTATCCAGGCGCTCATTCCACCTGTGCCGCTGCGGCGGGCTTGCCGCCTGATAGCGACTATACAGCGGTCAACGATAAGTGCAGCACCTTAGCTACCATGGAGCGGTTCCGCAACCAGATTATAGCCCATGAGCGTGTGCACGAGGCTGGATATAATGCGTGCTTGTCCAGCTCCACGGCTGCCACATTTTTGAAGAAGCTTGAAGAGTTGGTGCACAAGGATGCTGGCAAGTGGACGACGGAGGCACTATTGCTGGTGAATCCATTCCGCCAAAAGCTTGATGCCGCAGGCAAGTATGCTCCAACGTTTACCTCCCAAGGTCCCTTCTGGCAAAACTACGGCATATGGCAGAGGCAGGGACTCACATCGGCCCCGCACGCGCATAGCCGCCAAGGGTGCTAACTACGAGGACTACCATGAAACACGTACTGTTTATTCTGTTGCTGCTGCCAGCGTTCAGTAGTGCGGCGCAGCCCACGCCAGAGAGTGCTTTGCGGTCCCTTCAGCAAGAGGCGGCAGGAGAAGGGTCTGTTTGGAGTGGGACGCGCGAAGCAGAGGCCGTACTGCGTCAGGTATATGAGCCGAGGTCCGCGGCGGAACTGGATGCTTTTGCGGCGGCGCTCGAAGAGATGTGCCTGAACGGAACGGAGCGGGAGTTCAGCGTTGCCCTTAGTGCTTTGCGCCTCGCCAGCTACGAGAAGGGAGAAGGAACGCGCTATGCTGCCGCCCTGGACGTATTAATACGCATCTATGAGTCGATAAACGACCAGCCCGGCCACCCCAAAGCGGTCGAAACGTTGGATGCGATCGAAACCGCGGGGGGCAAAGCCTACATACGCCAGATCTTTGAGGCCAGCGAGAAACCACCGCCGTGTATACAGTCGGGAGGGTCGGTTGCTGTCAATAGTGACCCTGCACTGCTACCAGAGAACGTGTGTCCAAATATATCCTTCTGGTGTGATGCTGGCAGGGTGCTGCTCCTGGGTGTGGATCCAAACCCAAGGGTGGAGGGAGGCGTGCTGACTATCACAGTTCCGTACCACACGGATGAGGGGCCAGACAGAGTTGAGTACTATTCGCTTTGCACGGACGGCGAATACGCCGAAGATGGCCGCTGGAGCGTTACAAAGTATTAGGCAGACCTGCTGCCGCCATACAGGCTAGGCTGAGGCCGCCGTATGGGGCTTTCTCGCGTGTCTCTGTGCATCATACGGTGATGCGGAACCGTGCAACCCAGAGCACAGAGCAAGGATGTCTCACCGCTGTTTGGTGGACCGAAGGAGGTCCTGTGTGCTCCCAGGTCCCGGCAGCCGCCTTCCAAGTGCACGCTTAGGTCATGATGGATGCGAGTGGACGGCTTTGGGGCGCGAGGCATGTGTGCGCCGCCTTAGGCGCGCAGCAGACGTTCTCGGCTAAGGCGGATGCGGATAGGCGCACAGTCTCGGCTGAATCGGCAGATATTGTCTTGCCCTTCGGCGTCACCCTGCCAAGGATCTGGCGAGATGATGGCACATGACTGGGGTTAGCCGTGTATTCTCAATAGGGTCTTCACCATCTCGTGGATTCCGCGATTTGCGTATCTCTAGGCTGCCTGCTCTTTCTGCTTCCAGCCGATGGTGGTTCTCACTGGCCGCAGCCATGATTCTCGGTGCTGCCGCCTGCGACAGCCTCCACATCAGCACAGATCCGCTCCCTTCCGGTGCATCGAAGGTGGCCCAGGTTGACGCTTGGTCTGCCGTTTTATCGCACCGAATAGAGTCGACTTTGGCAAGAGTGTCGCTTAGATTAGCGGCATGTACATACAGAATCAGATTCTCTGGACCTTGAGCCGGCCTTCGTCGCTGCCGCGTTTGCGGCAGATCGCCACAGATCAACCCGTGGAAAGTCGGGCTGCGTTGGCGCGTGCCACCTGTGAGGCCTTTAGTTTTCGGGATGCATGTGGTCGCTTGCAGGAGGCTAATTGTAGTCGAGCGCTGTCGATGTTGGCCGAACGCGGGCTGGTGGCGTTGCCAGAGGCACGGCCCCTACCGCCGCGCAGTGGGCATGTACGCACACTCCCTGAGCCGGTACCACAGCCTTCAGGGCTGCCAGACCAGGTGCAAGACATTGATGGACTATCCGTCAATCTGGTTACCGAAAGTGAGCAGCTTGTACTGTGGAACACGCTGCTGGCTGAAGAGCACCCACGCGGTGCAAGTCGGTTTATTGGGGCCCAGCGCAAATATCTCATCCACAGTGAGCACGGCTATTTGGGTGCCCTTGGCTTTTCGGCGTCGTGTCTGCGTTTAACCAGTCGGGACACCTGGATGGGCTGGAGTGATGTCGAGCGTAAACGGCATCTGCATCGGGTGCTCTGCCTGAGTCGCTTGTTGATTCGTGGTCCGTGTCGGAATCTGGCCAGTCATGTCCTGGGTCAAGTGTTGCGGCGTGTGGGGGCGGACTTTGAAGCGTGTTACGGCTATTGGCCCTGGATCATTGAGACGTTTGTGGACGCTGAGCGAACCGGCAGCTGCTTTAAGGCCGCCAATTTCAGATACATTGGGCAGACATCTGGCAAGAAACGCCACCCCGAGGATGAGCCGCGAACACCGAAGGCAGTCTTTCTGTATGAGTTAGACCCTGGCTGGAGGAAAGAGCTGCAGGCGCATACGGTCAGCACGCTGCCGGTGCGGCAGCCGGAAGAGGGACTCTCGGAGTGGGTATCGGGGGAATTTGGCGGAGCACCCTTGGGAGATCGCAGATTGTCGGTACGATTGGAGAAGACCGCCGCCATGCTCAATGATGTGCTGGGTGAGGGCATTGCACGGCACACCGACTATGAGCTGGCCGATGTTCGGGGCTGTTACCGGCTTTTATCCAAAAAGGCGGATTCACAGGTCACTCCCGAGAACATTTTGTCGCCGCATCGGGCGCGAACGCTGGAGCGGATGCGCAGTCAGAAGGTCGTGTTATGTATCCAGGATGGATCCCGCCTCAACTACGATACAAAGTTGGCCTGTGAAGGGTTGCAGGTGATCGGCAGCAATCAGACGGGTGTGAAGTCGCGTGGTCTGCATTTGCATGTGACCTTGGCGACAACGGAATACGGTTTGCCTTTGGGTGTATTGCGCTGCAGCACAAAACACCCCGATACCGGTCCGCTGAAGCCGCAGATGCAGTCGTGGCTGGACGGGTATGCGGATATTTGCGAGGCTGCCGAGGCCCTTCCGGCCGATACCAGTGTGGTGTGCGTGATGGATCGGGAAGCGGACTGCTTTGCGTTGTTTGATGCGCAGCGGCAGTCCGGTCGGGTAGAGATGCTGGTCCGGGTGAAGCATAATCGAATACTGGAATCAGGAGAGCGGCTGATTAACCAGCTTGAGCAAGAACCGCCCGCTTGTGAGATCACGTTGGATCTGCGCCGTCTGTCCAAGCGCAAGAAGGCGAAGGGTCGGGCCCCGCGGACAGCCCATCTGGAGATTCGCTTTGCTCGCATCACCATGCGGTCTCAACGTAAGGGACGGCCACCCTTATCCATGAATGTGGTGAGTGTTACCGAGCCGAATCCGCCGGATGATGCTGAACCCATCAAATGGTACTTACTTACCAGCATAAAGGTCGAGACGGCAAAGGATGCCCTTAGGGTGGTGAGCTATTATGTGCGCCGCTGGCGCGTGGAGGAGTTTTTCCGCGTCCTCAAGCACGGATGTAAGGTGGAAAAGCTGTCCTTACGGAAGGCCGAGCGTCTGTCGCGGGCCATCGCCATCTATTGTGTCATCGCTTGGCGCGTCATGCTCCTGACGCTATTGGGGCGCGAGGCCCCAGACTTGCCCGCGGATGTGTTCTTCACCAATGCGGAACTTCGTTTCTTGGAGCGATACGCAAAGAGGTTTCGACTCCCACCGCCAGAGACGATAGTTTCAGCCGTACACCTAGTGGCCTATTTGGGGGGTCGCCTGAACCGCAGCCGGGATGGCCCACCGGGTAACGAGATCATGTGGCGTGGGCTGGACCGATTAACAACAGCCGTATTCGCTATGGACTTGCTGGAGGATGACCCATGACAACCATGCATACCGTTTGAACATCCACATATGTGGGACTACGGGGAAGGTGCAGCTCGTTCGAGGCCGCAGCCTGTGCCCCGACTATCGACCTCGCGGAATCCACATGCCACCTGACCTAAGAGGTACAACCTCCCATATGCTATCCCCTATCGTCCGCAAATCTGCCATCAGACTACCCGATGAATCCTACGCTCCTTAATATTTCAAGACGCACCGGTATGGGTAAACGGCAGCGCTTGGTACGAAGAGGCTCTTATCCAGACCCAAGAGCGGGCTCTCGGCAAGTTTAGTAATGCCGAAGTCCTATAGGCCATGGTGGCGAAGTACCTACCCGATTGGTCGCAAGCCGTCACGTTGGGTTTGGGCGATGGCGTTGCGCGTGTTACCACGGTACTTGGCCCAGATCAGCCTGCCACCACACACTCTCACAGCGAGCTCGGAGCTGATCGGACGATTTCGGTGGACATCAATCCCGAGGACGAGGTGGTCGGTTCTCGGCTGCTGGAGTTCGTCAGTCCTGATTCCCTGGATCCCGATCGTTTCACGGACTACGTGCGTCAATGGTAAGATCGGGACTTTGGCGATCTACGGATGCTGATCAGCGAGTACAATATCGCCTATGAAGCCAAAATTTGTGAACGTTACACGCTCGGGGAGGGGTTTGAGCTGGCCGAACTGACTCTGAATGAAGTTTCGGGGGCAGATAAGACGCACGTTACGATTTACTGCTGGGTAACCGACGTTGTTGAAGGTTGGGTATGCATAGACCCTCCGTACACGGGGGATGATCCGGGCGATGGCGAAGGGGAGTGCACCTTAGCTTCGGAGGATATCTATATCACTCTGTGTTGAATTCGATGACCCTGGCGGGAGCGGCGGCGGCGGGGGCGACGACGGTGATGGTGAAGAAGAAGAGGAGGAGGACGAAAGCACTTCACGCCACTTCAGTTTGACCTGCGGCTCTGGACCCCAACCCCGAGGCTCTTACATTACCTGCGAGGTTACGACGGATTCGCTTGACCTGGACCTGTCGCAACTCATGTTCGAATGGTCCACTAAAACGGGGGCTACACAATCGGGTACCGGCGCATTTAAATGGGCGGGCGTAGCTACCGATTCAGTTACGATCGAGGTAACAGTCAACAATGAAGACCGGTTATCGCGATTGGTAGACGTATATCCGCGCCGCCAAAACGTTGGGATTGGTCAACTGAACGCGCAGGTGGAGTATACCGCCGAGCCTAGGAGACAAGCCATAGCTAAGCTTGGCTTCTACAAGGTAGATACCAGTAATTATAGGGTACGTGGGGCCCAGGGAACTGGACCGTGGGAAGGTTGGTTCATGTCACATGACAGGGCACTCCCAATAGTTGGTCTCGATTTCATTGGAGTACTCAACGTTGCCGAAGATTATAAGCCAGGAGGAGGAGGGCCGAAGTATTCGGGCGCTAATTCCACCTGTGCCGCTGCGGCGGGCTTGCCGCCTGATAGCGACTATACAGCGGTCAACGATAAGTGCAGCACCTTGGCTACCATGGAGCGGTTCCGCAACCAGATTATAGCCCATGAGCGTGTGCACGAGGCTGGATTTAATGCGTGCCTGGCCAGCTCCACGGCTGCCACATTCTTGAAAAAACTTGAAGAGCTGGTGCACAAGGATCCTAGCGTGTGGACGACGAAGGCATTAGATCTGGTGAATCCATTCCTCCAACAGCTTGATGCCGCAGGCGAGTATGCTCCAACGTTTACCTCCCAAGGTCCTTTCTGGCAAAACTACGGCATATGGCAGAGGCAGGGAATCACATCGCCCCCGCACGCGCATTTCCCCCAAGGGTGCTAACTACGAGGACTACCATGAAACACGTACTGTTTATTCTGTTGCTGCTGCCAGCGTTCAGTAGTGCGGCGCAGCCCACGCCAGCAAGCGCCTTGCGGTCCCTTCAGCAAGAGGCGGCAGGAGAAGGGTCTGTTTGGAGTGGGACGCGCGAAGCAGAGGCCGTACTGCGTCAGATATATGAGCCGAGGTCCGCGGCAGAATTGGATGCTTTTGCGGCGGCGCTCGAAGAGATGTACCTGAACGGAACGGAGCGGGAGTCCGACCTCGCCCGTTGGGCTTTATGGAACGCTGGCTACGAGAAGGGAGAAGGAACGCGCTATGCCGCCGCCCTGGACGTTTTCATACGCATCTATGAGTCGATTAACGACCAACCCGGCCACCCCAAAGCGGTCGGAACATTGAATGCGATTGAACTCACGGGGGGCAAAGCCTACGTACGCCAGATCTTTGAGGCCAGCGAGAAGCCACCGCCGTGTATACAGTCGGGAGGGTCGGTAGCTGTCAATAGTGACCCTGCACTGCTACCAGAGAACGTGTGTCCAAATATATCCTTCTGGTGTGATGCTGGCAGGGTGCTGCTCCTGGGTGTGGATCCAAACCCAAGGGTGGAGGGAGGCGTGCTGACTATTACATTTCCGTACCACACGGATGAAGGGCCAGACAGAGTTGAGTACTATTCGCTTTGCACGAGCGGCGAATACGCCGAAGATGGCCGCTGGAGCGTTACAAAGTATTAGGCAGACCTGCTGCCGCCAGACAGGCTAGGCTGAGGCCGCCGTATGCGCCTTTCTCGCGTGTCTCTGAGCATCATACGGTGATGCGGAACCGTGCAACCCAGAGCACAGAGCAAGGATGTCTCACCGCTGTTTGGTGGACCGAAGGAGGTCCTGTGTGCTCCCAGGTCCCGGCAGCCGCCTTCCAAGTGCACGCTCAGGTCATGATGGATGCGAGTGGGTGGCTTTGGGGCGCGAGGCATGTGTGCGCCGCCTGAGGCGCGCAGCAGCCGTTCTTGTCTAAGGCGGATGCGGATTGGCGCGCAGTCTCGGCTGAATCGGCAGATATTGTCTTGCCCTTCGGCGTCACCCTGCCAAGGATCTGGCGAGATGATGGCACATGGCTGGGGCCAGCCGTGTATTCTTAATAGGGTCTTCACCATCGCGTGGATTCCGCGATTTGCGTATGTCTAGGCTGCCTGCTCTTTCTGCTTCCAGCCGATGGTGGTTCTCACTGGCCGCAGCCGTGATTCTCGGTGCTGCCGCCTGCGACAGCATCCACATCAGCACAGATCCGCTTCCTCCCGGTGCATCGAAGGTGGACCAAGTTGAGGCTTGGTACGAAGAGGCTCTTGTCCAGACCCAGGAGCGGGCTCTCGGCAAGTTTAGTAATGCCGAGGTCCTATAGGCCATGGTGGCGAAGTACCCACCCGATTGGTCGCAGGCTGTCACGTTGGGTTTGGGCGATGGCATTACGCGTGTTACCACGGTACTTGGCCCAGGTCAACCTGCCACCACACATTCTCATAGCGAGCTCGGAGCTGTGCGGACGATTTCGGTGGACATCAATCCCCAGGATGAGGTGGTCGGTTCTCGGCTGCTGGAGTTCGTTAGTCCTGATTCCCTGGATCCCGATCGTTTCACGGACTACGTGCGTCAATGGTAGGATCGGGACTTTGGCGATCTACGGATGCTGATCAGCGAGTACAATATCGCCTATGAAGCCCAAATCTGTGAACGTTACATGCCCGGGGAGGGGTTGAGCCGGTCGAACTGACTCTGAATGAAGTTTCGGGGGCAGGCAAGACGCACGTTACGATTTACTGCTGGGTGACCGACGTTGTTCGAGGTTGGGTATGCGTAGACCCTCCGTACACGGGGGATGATCCGGGCGATGGCGAAGGGGAGTGCACCTTAGCTTCGGTGGATATCTATATCACCTGTGTTGAGTTCGATGACCCTGGCGGGGGCGGGGGAGGCGGGGATGGTGGAAGAGGGAGCGGGGGCGGCGGGGGCGACGACGGTGATGGTGAAGAAGAGGAGGAGGAGGACGAAAGCACTTCACGCCACTTCAGTTTGACCTGCGGCTCTGGACCCCAACCCCGAGGCTCTTACATTACCTGCGAGGTTACGACGGATTCGCTTGACCTGGACCTATCGCAACTCATGTTCGAATGGTCCGCCGACACGGGGGCTGCACATTCGGGTACCGGCGCATCTTCATGGTCGGGCGTAGCTTCACATTCAGCCACGATCGAGGTTACAGTCGACAATGAAGATCGGTTATCGCGATTGGTAGACGTAGAGGCGCGGCGCCAAAACGTTGGGATTGGTCAACTGAACGCGCAGGTGGATTATACCGCCGAGCCTAGGAGACAAGCCATAGCTAAGCTTGGCTTCTACGACTTAGATATCAGTAATTATAGGGTACGTGGGGCCCAGGGAACTGGACCGTGGGAAGGTTGGTTCATGTCACATGACAGGGCACTCCCAATAGTTGGTCTCGATTTCATTGGAGTATTCCACGTTGCCGAAGATTATAAGCCAGGTGGGGGAGGGCCGAAGTATTCGGGCGCTAATTCGTAACCGTCCCGTAGACTACATTGAATGCAGGCCGTGTGGCCATCTTATGTTTTGATGGGGTTCTATGTGGTTATGCCGTAGCCTCTGCTCCAGGCAGGTTGGGAGCATCCTCAGTCGTGACCTGACGGCTTGGATTTGCGATACCGAGCAGGTCTCTATGGGATTGCTTCAGGCATGTAGTGGTCGTCACCGGCGGGGAATAAGTGTCCCGTAGTGTACATATTACGCTGAGGGGCTTGAGTTGCCGATATTGTTACATCGGTCAGTGAGCAGCTTAACTGGGGGATGCAATGGCATCGTTACGTCGTAGTTCGGAGGACATGTTTCCGCTGGTGGCGCGTTTTTTGGTGGTGCGCAGAGTCTGAAGGCGTTGTGCCTTGGGCACGGCTTGTCGGAGCGTGGTTTTTACTACTGGCGCAAGAAGTACGCGGCATCTGTGTCTCGGGCTTCGGGCGCCTTGGTGGAGGTATCGTCACTGGAGGTACATGAGCCGGCGTTGATAAAGGTCGAGTTTCCAGGCGGCGCGCGTCTGCGCGGGTACACGCCCGTATTGGCGGACTTTCTCGGATCGGCGTTACAGCGTGAGCGGAGCCAGTCATGTTAGCATTGGGGCCGTCGCACGTGTTTCATTTTTACCGGGAGCCTACGGACATGCGCAAGGGCTTTGACGGGTTGTGCGGTCTGGTGCGCTCGGGCATGAAGCGTGATCCTTTCTTGGGCGATGTGTTCGTTTTCATCAACCGCCGTCGGACATATATCACATTTCTGGTTTGGGACCGCAGCGGCTGGGTTTTGTACTACAAGCGCCTCGAGTCGCGGACGTTTGAGCTTCTAGAGACCGCGACGCCTTTATGGACGGAGCTCATGATGCCCTTGGACGGGGTGCAGCTTTCGACGGTACGCTATCGACGCCGGTTTCGGGGTTCCGATTCATAAGTATCTTCACATAAAATTCTCGAAACTACTTGCAAATGCCGTGAGTTAATAGGGCGTGCCAAGTATCCCTGCCCAGGAGCACCCCTGTCCGCGTTGCGCGAGGCTCGAGCCGGACCATTGCGCGGTGGTCGAGCGACTTCGTTCGGAGCGTGACCATTGGCGGCGCCTGCATAGCGAGGAGCGTACGCAACGGCGGCGGTTGGAGGCAACGCGCGCAGGTCTGGCCGAGGATATGGCCAAGCTCAATGACCAGCTCAGTGAGCTCTCCCAAAAGCTCTTCGGCAGCACAAGCGAGCGCTTAAAGGCGCCTGTGAGCGACGACATCCGCGCGACAGCGGATCAGAAGCCGCCACCGTCAGCGACCGCAGATACGTCGGCCTCGCGTCCGGGTGTACAGGGCACACCGACTAAGGACCATCGCGCGAACGCCAAACCCAAGACGCGGCGCCAAGGGCAGCGTAGCAAACTGCCAGACGACCTGCCAAGTGAAGAGATCTTTCTTAACCCCGAAGGGGACCTGGAAGGCTGGAAACCGATTCGAATTGAGAGTACCAAGGTGGTAGCGTGGGTGCCAGGGTACCTGAAGGAGATCCACTATAGGCGCCGCGTATTTGCGCATAGCACCGATCCTTCGAAGGGGCTGCGTATCGCTCCACTCCCTGCGCGCACTATTCCCAGCGGGCGAGTACATGAATCGTTGCTGGCGCACCTTGTTACGTCCAAAGTCGAGGATGGTCTACCGCTTTACCGCCTAGCCAAGATAATAGAGCGCGGCTCGGGCTATAAGATCCCATCGTCCACCATGGGAAACTGGATGGACAAGGTAGGCTTTGACCTGGAACAGCTCGCGCTTGCCGTGGCCGATCAGGTACGCAAGAGCGGATACCTGCAGGTGGACGAGACCACGATCCGCGTGCAGGATCGCAAGAAGAAAGGGTCCACTCATCGCGGATACTTCTGGGTCTACCATTGCCCTAAACAGAAGCTGCTGGTCTACCAATACGCACCCGGACGCGGAAGCAAGGTGCCACGAGGATTCCTGCATGGGTTCCAGGGCGTGCTGCATACCGACGGATATGTCGCCTACGAGACCTTCATTCGGGATGTCGGCATCATACTGGCCAACTGCTGGGCCCATACGCGACGCAAATTTTACCAAGCCCTCCGTACCGATCCCGACAGAGCTGCCTTCGTGCTGAAGGAAATAGGAAAGCTCTACCGGATAGAAGCGCAGCTGCGCGAGAACCATGCCTCTGCAGAACAACGACGCATCGCGCGGCAGCAAAAGGCCAAACCCGTATTGCGCCACCTTAAAACGTGGCTCCAGCAGCAGAATACGCTCCCAAAGGGATTACTGGGCAAGGCCAAGCACTACACGCTGGCGCGGTGGGACCGGCTGTGCCGATACATCGACGACGGACGCCTGGAAATTGATACCAACGCCGTCGAAAGGGCCATGCGCACGGTTGCGATCGGCCGCAAAAACTACCTCTTCTGCGGATCCCACCACGCAGCCAAGCAGATGGCCACCTTCTACACGCTCCTGGCAACGTGCCGGTTGCATGGCGTTAATCCCGTAAAATGGCTCGAAGATGTGCTGCCACGCATTGCAGCGGGACATCCAGCCAAAAAGATCCACCTGCTACTACCTCACCAGTGGCAGCCACTCCATCCCCCGGCACCTCCATAGAAGGATGCGCGGAGCAAGACCATGAACCATACTCTGCTACCTCCATCCGTACGTAATACTGCACCTACGATCCGCCCTTGCATACGCGGCTATACCTGCGTGACTACGCCGCCTACATGCCAAAAAAGCACTTCAATCCCAGTCCGCACTGCAGCCACATAGCCGCTCGATCATTGACTAGGTGCGCCCTCAATAGAAGATCACCCGCACCCGCAACCAGACTCCCAAAGAACATCGGCGAATAGCGATACCTGTCAGAGCTACCAATCATGGCTGCTCTGCCGAGTTGAGGATACCTCAACCTGCCCGAAGCCGAGGCTACCGCATAGCCATAGAAGACCGCACCAAAATATAAGCAGGGCAAACCTCCCGGCTTAAATGCTGTCTACGGGACGGTTACGCTAATTCCACCTGTGCCGCTGCGGCGGGCTTGCCACCTGAGAGCGACTATACAGCGGTCAACGATAAGTGCAGCACCTTGGCTACCATGGAGCGGTTCCGCGAGCAGATTATAGCCCATGAGCGTGTACACGAGGCTGGATTTAATGCGTGCCTGTCCAGCTCCACGGCTGCCACATTTTTGGAGGAGCTTGAAAAGCTGGTGGACAAGGATGCTGGCACGTGGACGACGAAGGCACTAGGGCTGGTGAATCCATTCCTCCAACAGCTTGATGCCGCAGGCGAGTATGCTCCAACGTTTACCTCCCAAGGTCCTTATCTGGCATAACTATGGCATATGGCAGAGGCAGGGAATCACATCGCCCCCGCACGCGCATTTCCCCCAAGGGTGCTAACTACGAAGACTACCATGAAACACGTACTGTTTATTCTGTTGCTGCTGCCAGCGTTCAGTAGTGCGGCGCAGCCCACGCCGGAGAGCGCCTTGCGATCCCTTCAGCAAGAGGCGGCAGGAGAAGGGTCTGTTTTGAGTGGGACACGCGAAGCAGAGGCCGTACTGCGTCAGATATATGAGGCGAGGTCCGCGGCGGAACTGGATGCTTTTGCGGTGGCACTCGAAGAGATGTGCCTGAACGGAACGGAGCGGGAGTGCGACCTCGCCCGTTGGGCTTTAATGAGCGCCGGCCTCGAGACGGGAGAAGGAACGCGCTATGCTGCCGCCCTGGACATACTAATACGCATCTATGAGTCGATAAACGACCAGCCCGGCCACCCCAAAGCGGTCGAAACGTTGGATGCGATCGAAGCCACGGGGGGCAAAGCCTACGTACGCCAGATCTTTGAGGCCAGCGAGAAACCACCGCCGTGTATACAGTCGGGAGGGTCGGTTGCTGTTAATAGTGACCCTGCACTGCTACCAGAGAACGTGTGTCCAAATATATCCTTCTGGTGTGATGCTGGCAGGGTGCTGCTCCTGGGTGTGGATCCAAACCCAAGGATGGAGGGGGGCGTGATGACTATCACATTTCCGTACCACACGGATGAAGGGCCAGACAGAGTTGAGTACTATTCGCTTTGCACGAGCGGCGAATACGCCGAAGATGGCCGCTGGAGCGTTACAAAGTATTAGGCAGACCTGCTGCCGCCAGACAATCTAGGCTGAGGCCGCCGTATGGGCCTTTCTCGCGTGTCTCTGTGCATCATACGGTGATGCGGAACCGTGCAACCCAGAGCGCAGAGCAAGGATGTCTCACCGCTGTTCGGTGGACTGAAGGAGGTCCTGTGTGCTTCCAGGTCCCGGCAGTCCCCTTCCAAGTGCACGCTCAGGTCATGATGGATGCGAGTGGGTGGCCGCATTTGATCACAGACCCCCGAGATCTTCTCCAGCGAGTATCCCCAATTCCGCTGCTTATTGACTCGGTGCGGAGCGCGACCTGCGGGAAGAGCCGTGTGCGTTAGCGCGCACGCACGGACCTGTGCTGGACCCCAGGGGAAACCCTGGGGCTACGTACCTGTTCCGTAGAAAGCATTTAAGCCGGGAGGTTTGCCCTGCTTATGTTTGGGTGCGGTTCTCCATGGCTATGCGGTAACCCCGGCTTCGCAGCTCGCTGCTCAGCCGGGGAGTCTCCTACTCCCGAGCCGCAATTCTAATTGTCGCTGGTTTCAATTCTAGTTGTCGTTGGACAAGCCCCTTCGGCTCAAACGCGGATCCCGGTGTTAGCGCTGTCAGGCTACAGCACAGACATCATTCTGGTCAAAGAGCAGGCGGCGGCGCAGGCCGTGTTTGGCCAGGCTGGCTACGATGTGGACTGATCCAGACGTTCTGTTAGCAGCGAACGCACCAGCCTTGGCGGGGCGGCACCGCGGGTGTTTTGGCGGATCTGTCCGATAAAGAATCCCAACAGTCCCTTCTTACCTGCCCGGTAGGCGCGCACCTTGTCTGGGAACTGCTCCAGCAGCGCGTCGATATACACATGGAGCGCATCCGTTTTCTCCATCGTATGCGCACGCGCTGTTGCCAGAAGCTGGGCTGGATCGCCCCCGGAAAGCAGCATGCGTGCCAGTACATCCCGTCCCAGGTGGGGTGTCGCCTTCTGGTCGGCCACCAGTGCCACTAGCTGCCCGAACGCTTTTGGGCCAAAGGGTAGAGCATCTAGGCCTGTGTCTCGGGTGAGAGGCAGCAGCCGATTCGCGATCCAGTTGGCAAGTAGAACCGGTGGCGCATGCGCCAGTGCGCGCTCGAAGTATGCCCGTGCGCCTGGGGTCTGCAAGAGGGCGCGCCCAGAGGAATCGGGGAGCCCATGGTGTGCTAGCCACGCCCGTTCTTCAGGGGGCAGGGTGGGAGGGGGCGCGTCGGGCCCGGGTGTCGACGCCTTGCGGACGTTGGTCTCTTCCTTAGCCGCGGCCGTGGGCCGGTTCCACGAGTCGCGCAGCGGCGCCACCTGGTTGAAAACCAGCGTGTGATCTTCTTGGGATGTCGCATCGCGCCAGAAGTACCCGAGCCGTGTGAACTGGTACCGCATATCTGGCGCATCGCGCTGCACGCTGGGTTCGATGCGTGCATCACTGAACACCTTAATTGAGTGGGGGTTGAGCTCTGCGACAAAGTTGCTCCCGAGCACCTCCTTAAGGAAGAGGCGCTCAAAGAGGCGCACCGTGGCCGGTAACGATGCCTTGGCGTCTACCCAGTGTATGGTGCCGCGGGGTCGCAGGCGGGCGGTGGCGCTACCGTCTGAATCGGCAAGCCACGAGCAGCGAAGCTCTGTCACCTCTCCGTGGGCATCTTTGACCACCTCATCGCAGCGGATGATGCACGCGTAGCGAAGCCGCACCAGAGCGCCTGGCGAAAGACGCCGAAACCCCTTCCTGGGGCGTGCGCTAAAGTCGCTCCGCTCAATAAGCAGCGACCCAGAAAACGGTACCTTGCGCGTCCCCGCCCTATTGATGTCGCGAGGCCAATACGGCGCATCAAGGAGCTCGCGCTTCTTGGCTGGATAGTTGGTAAGCGTCACCGGTAGAGGATCCAAGACGCACATGACGCGGGGCGCGGTGCGGTTCAGGTCATCGCGCACATGATGGTCTAAGAGGTGCGGGTCGTGCGTGCTGTCCACCTTTGTGGTGCCTACCGCGTCGCAGAAGGCTCGGATAGCCGCCGGGGTGACGCCGCGGCGGCGCAGGCCAGCTAGCGTCGGCATGCGTGGATCATCCCAGCCGGCAACCCGCCCCTGGCGCACCAGAAGCAGCAGTTTGCGTTTTGAGGTGACGGTGTGGCCCAGGTTGAGGCGCGCAAATTCGTACTGGTACGGGCGTGGGCTGATGCCCAGTGCCTCCAAGTACCAGTCATAGAGCACCCTGTTGGGGCTAAATTCCAGCGTGCAGATGGAATGCGTGACACCTTCGATGGCGTCGCTCTGGCCGTGCGCCCAGTCATAAAACGGGTAGATGCACCAGGCATCTTTGCGGCGGTAGTGGTGCGCGTGCCGGATGCGATACATGAGCGGATCGCGCATCTTCATGTTTGGATGCGCCATATCAATTCTTGCACGCAACACTCGGGCGCCATCGGAAAACTCTCCCGCGCGCATGGCAGCAAACAACGCTAGGTTCTCCTCGACGGAGCGGTTGCGATAGGTGCTTGGTTGACCCGGGCGGGTGACGGTGCCGCGCAAGGCGCGGATCTGCGCCTCTGATAGGTCGTCGACGTAGGCCAGCCCTTTGTGGATCAGCAGGCAGGCCCACTCATAGAGCTGCTCAAAGTAGTCCGAGGCGTAGTACTCGTGGCGACCCCACTCAAAGCCCAGCCATCGAACCGCTGCCTTGATAGCCCGCACATAGGCGATATCTTCTGTGGCGGGGTTGGTGTCATCGAAGCGAAGGTGGCATGTCCCGCCGTATTCGGCTGCGATCCCGAAATTGAGCGTGATACTTTTGGCGTGACCGATGTGAGGAAATCCGTTGGGTTCTGGTGGAAACCGCGTCACCACCCCGCTGCAGCGGCCGCTGCGCAGGTCCTCATCGATGATGGTCCGAATAAAGTCGCGAGCCATGGTGGCTTTGGTGGTTACAGGTTAGCAATGCTCCAGCACTCCAGATGGCACCCGAGGATACTGTTGTGCGGAGGCCTAGCTGTCGCAGGTTCCACTTGGCGCGCAGAATGCTGAGATACCGCAACGGCCGGGCTCAGGCCGCCTTGCCTGGCTGTTATGTGGGACGGCTCCTGCAGCTTTATGTTATCCTCTCCACTCTCCACCTTAGGCACATCGGTACGTCCGCACCAACTCCTCGGCCGCAGCCCAAGGGCCGCGCTTGCCGCGTGCGACCTCTTCCTGCATCTGGCGCAGCCGCTCTTTGACTGCTGGATGCTGCAAAAAGTCGTCGCGCAGCGCATCGGTAGCAGCTTGCAGTACCCAGTCTCGTGCCTGCACCGTGCGGTTGCGCTCCAAATGCCCGCTGGTGCGGATAGCCTCTTCAAACGCTTCCACAGCCTTCCAGACCTGGGCAAGGCCATCCTGGGAAACTGCGGAGCAGGTCAGCACACGGGGACGTAGCCCGGAGGGCCCTGGCGGAAAGAGCCTGATAGACCGCTGGTACTGCCGCTGCGTGGTCTTGGACAAAGAAGCCGCTGTGCCGTCCGCTTTGGCAACCGTGATGATGTCGGCGGTTTCCACGATGCCGCGCTTGATGGCCTGCAGCTCGTCTCCCGCGTGTGCTAAGACCAGTAGCAACACCACATCGGTGATATGGCGCGCAGCCACCTCGGACTGTCCAGCGCCAACTGTTTCCACAAAGGTGAACGTATAGCCGGCGGCTTCGCAGAGCTGTATAGCTTGCTGCGCGGCGTGGGATACGCCCCCGGGCACGATACCAGCGGGGGAGGGACGGACAAAAGCGTTAGCGGCTAGGCCGAGCCCGGGCATGCGCGTCTTGTCGCCCAGGATGCTTCCTCTGGTGCGGATGCTGGTCGGATCCGCGGCCAGTACGGCGACGCGCTGGCCGCGTGCCACTAAACGTTTGCCTAGGGCTTCAATGAGCGTGCTTTTGCCGACGCCTGGCGCACCCGTCACCGCGATGCGCAGCGTCTCTTCTGGCGCGGGGTGGCATAGTGACAACACTTGTCTCGCCAGAGCACGATCCTCTGGGTGCGTGCTTTCGACAAGGGTGATGGCACGTGCCAGCACGTTGCGGTCACCTTGGCGAATGCCGTGCACATAGTCCGCCGCACTCATGGTGCGCCTAGCGCGCGGCCGTAGTGTTGGCGGGGCGTTCACCGCTGGACTGGCTCGTGGTGTTCATTCAGCAGGAGGCGCAGTACCTGCGCAGCAGCCTCGGTCACGACGGTTCCCGGCCCGAAGATGGCGGCAATACCTTGTTCTAACAGTGCGTTGTGGTCCTCTTGCGGGACGATGCCACCCAAGATCACCAGAATATCGGGACGCCCTAAGGTGCGAAGGTGTTCGACAAGTTGCGGCACCAGAATGGCGTGCGCACCGGCCAGACTTGAGACGCCCACGACATGCACATCATTATCCACGGCCTGGCGGGCCACCTCCTCTGGAGTCGAAAAGAGCGGCCCGACGTCAACGTCAAAGCCCATATCCGCAAATGCGGTGGCTATGACGCGCGCACCGCGGTCATGGCCGTCCTGCCCCAACTTGGCCACCAGGATACGAGCCCGTCGCCCTTCCAAGGCGGCAAAATGGTCCGAAAGGGCTAGGCTCTCTTGGGAGGTGCCCGGACTTTCGGCAAGGTAGGCGCCCGCTGCTAAGGGCACGGTGCCCTCATGCCGGCCGAATTCCTGTTCCAATGCTTGCGAAATCTCTCCGAGCGTGGCGCGCGCACGCGCGGCTCGGACGGCCCACTCCAAAAGGTTAGCTCGAGGCTTTTGCGCTGCAGCGCGAAGGCCGTCCAGGACTTGGCGGACCACTATAGGGCCACGCGTCGCTCGGACACGATTCAGACGCTGCAACTGCTGGCTAAGCACGGCTTCGTGCGCTACTGTCATCAAGTCCGAAGGCGGCTTAGAGCCTGGAGCACGGAAATGGTTGACCCCTACTACCACATCCTTGCGGCTGTCGATCCGCGCCTGCTTCCGTGCGGCCGCCGCCTCGATGCGCATCTTGGGAATTCCCTGAGCGATGGCGGCCGTCATGCCGCCTGCCTCTTCGATCTCCTGAAGTTGCGACCAGGCGCGTTGCATAAGCTTTCCGGTAAGTGCCTCCACAAAGTAGGAGCCTGCCCAGGGATCAATGGCGCGCGTTACGTCTGCCTCCTCCGCCAGAAACAGCTGCGTGTTGCGGGCGATGCGGGCCGCGGGTGCGGAAGGCAGGGCCAGCGCCTCATCTAGTGCATTCGTGTGCAGCGACTGCGTGTGGCCAAACACGGCGGCTAGTGCCTCCGCGGTGGTTCGCACGATGTTATTGAGCGGATGTTGGGCAGTAAGACTGAAACCGGAGGTCTGGCAGTGCATGCGCAGGGCCAGAGATTTCCAGTTGGAGGGCGCGAACGGCTTTATCAGGCGGGCCCACAGGCATCGCGCGGCACGCAGCTTCGCAATTTCCATGTAGTGGTGCATGCCGATGCCAAAAAAGAAGGAGATGCGGGGAGCGAAGTCGTCAATGTTGAGGCCGGCTTCGAGGCTTGCCCGCACATATTCGAGCCCGTTGGCCAGCGTATAGGCGAGCTCCAGGTCCGCTGGTGCGCCGGCTTCATGCATATGGTATCCGCTGACTGATACCGAGTTGAAGCGGGGCATATGCGCCGCGCAGTAGGCGATCACGTCGCGCGTGATGCGCATGGAGGGGCCTGGCGGATAGATAAACGTGTTGCGCACCATGAACTCCTTCAGGATGTCGTTCTGTATGGTGCCTCGAAGCGCATGCAGCGGCGTACCTTGTTCTTCGGCGGCCACAATGAAGAAGGCCATGACCGGAAGCACCGCCCCATTCATCGTCATGGAGACGGACTGCCGGGCCAGGGGGATGCCTTCGAAGAGGAGCTTCATATCCTCTACCGAATCCACCGCCACGCCGGCCTTGCCGACGTCCCCCAAAACACGTTCATGGTCTGAGTCGTATCCGCGGTGCGTGGGGAGGTCAAACGCTACCGACAGCCCGCGCTGGCCTGCCGCCAAGGCGTTGCGGTAAAAGGCGTTGGACTCTTCTGCGGTAGAGAAGCCGGCGTACTGGCGCACGGTCCATGGACGACCGGTGTACATGGTGGCATAGGGTCCGCCCAGGAAGGGTGGCAGGCCGGGTAGGGAGTCCAGATGTCCCAACTCCTGCAGGTCCGCTTCGCTGTAAAGGCTCTTGATGGGGGTCCCTTCTGGCGTCATCCATGGCGCGCGCCGCACGGAGCCTCGTGGCGTATGGCGCGCGGTGCGGTACGGTATGGAGGTGAAGTCAGGAAGCATGGTGTGCATGTGGGGTGGCCAGACGGTCGCTCAGGCGTGACAGCACGCGCTCTAACGCGCGCACCATGTTGCATCCGGGCCAGAGGTTAAGGTCGCGGCCATCGGGCTCTTCGGTTACGGTTACGATTACGTGCGCATTCGGCAGCGGAAGGTGGGCATCACCGTCGCCCACTACCAGAATGTCACCGTGCTCGCTTGCGGTTACCAGGCCGCCTGCGCCCAGAGCCTTGTGAACAAGCGCAAGGAGCGCTGCAGGTAGCGCGCTCGTCTGCGCAAGGCGCCAGGCTACAGGGCGCTCCAGGCGCGCTGCCAGCTCCTGCGCTAGGCGTCTTGCGCGCTCGAACCCTTCCGTGGCCCTCGATCCTGGAGCTACCAACGTAGCCGGGACAGGCGCTACAGGCGCTGGGTAAATGTTAACTCCGACCAGGGGCATGTGTCCAGTAGCGGCGGCGGCCAAAAGGCGGTTTTGCGATGCGCGCAGCATGGCCGCTAGGCGGCCGTTCTGTTTGAAAGACTCGAATCCTCCCTCCCTTTCGATTTCTTGTGCCATGTGCCAGGCCCGCCGGCCCAGCTCATCAGTCAACGCCTCGAGGTACCACGAGCCTGCGGCCGGGTCTGCCACCCGGCCGAGAAGCGCCTCGTGGCGCAGTATTCGCTGCATATGGACTGCCACCAGCGGCGCACCCAGCGGCACGCTTAGCGCATCGCATCCGCCAGTGATAGCGCTCATAGCTTGGCTGCCAGCGCGCACCATGTTCATGGCGGGATCAAACGCGCTCCAGGCGCGCGTCGAGGTTTCTGCGTGTACAAACAGCGGCACGGGGGCTACCCCATGTGCGGCCATCACCTTACTGGCCAGGTGACGCAGGGCGCGCAGCTTGGCTATCTCGGCCAGGTAGCTCGTGCCGACGCAGAGGTCCACAAAGCAGTGCTGCGCGATGGTATCGGCCGCCACTCCCGCATGGCGCAGCCTCCCGAATAGAGAAATCAGTGCTGCAATCGTCAGCCCCAGCTCTGCTGTGAGCGTGGCGCCTGCCCCATGAAAGGAGCGGGCATCGATCCGAACGGTACGCCAGGCATCCGGGTCTGCGGCACGCGTGAGGGCAACCACAGCGGGTAGTGCTTTCAGATCCTGGGCGGCATCTGGTCCGAAGGTCCCGCACAGCCGTGCGTTCGTAACGCCCGCCCTTGTTGCTGTTGTTTCCAGTTGGCGCAGCAATGCCGGATCGCCGCCATAAAAGTGCAGTGCGACTTGACTCAGTGGTACCGTCTGCAGGAGGGCATCCAGGTCGCATTGTGCGTCGGCAGTCAGTCCGAGCGCATCTGCACCATTACGAAGCGCGGCCAGCGCGGCGGCGTTGCTCTCGCCTGGAAGAAGGTTGGCACGTATCTGCCACGACTCGTGCTGCCAGAGGGCACCGGCACCCGATGGCATGCTTGAGCGGCCAGGCATTGCTTCGGCCTCAAAGCCGTCTGGTGACCGCCAGGTAAGCGCTTCAGCGTTGGTCCCCTGGCTCCGCAGGCAAGATTCCCACTGTGCGCGGCCTATTGGCGCAAAGTGGTCTGGCAAGGCCAGCGGTCCTAGAGGCACAGCAGGTAGGAGCAGTTGGTTGCGTAAGGAGAGGCCGGGAGCCTATACTTGTCGATTCTAACGCCTTGGGGGCGGTGTGGGTGCAGGTATGTCATCTGGACGTACTGGCAGCCCTGCTCCCTGGCGGTAGGCGCGTACGATATCGAAGATGGCGATGCCATAGGCTACCGCCACGTTTAAGGATTGTTTAGCGCCGTATAACGGTATTTCAAGTGCCACATCTGCCAGTGCTATAAGGTCGTCGTGTACGCCAACAAGCTCGTTGCCGACCACCAGGCAGAGCGGAAACATGGACCGCGTGACGTCTGTGGTGAGCATGGGGGATGTGGTGATTTCCAGCGCAGCTATTGTGTACCCCTTGTTCTTAAGCCCTTTGGCGCAGACAGCGCCGTCTTTGGCATAGCTCCACGCGACCATATCCTGGGCTCCAAGCGCCGTCTTATGCAGGCCTCGGTTGTTGGGTGTACCGGTGATGCCAGCCAGCACCAGGTGCTCTATGCGGGCCGCGTCGCTGGTCCGGAAGATGGCGCCGACGTTGTACAGCGAGCGCACGTTGTCTACCAGCACCGTGACGGGATGCTTCGTGGCTATAGCTAGGGTGTTCGTGCTTAGCCGGGGAATCTCTTCGTGCTTCAGCTTTCTCATGTCGCCCCTGTATCTTTGCTGGTCGACCAGCTATTTCAACGCATTGGTTGTAGCCATTGATGGGCCAGCAGGATCCGGCAAGTCAACGACGGCTCGCCGACTTGCGGCCGCCCTAGGATTCTGTCACCTCAATTCGGGTCTGCTGTATCGTGCGATGGCCCTGGCCTTCCTGCGGTCCCTGGACCCTGTTCCTGCCGCGGAGGTGCCACGCTTTCTGCGTGAGATGTCCCTTACGGCCACCTGTGAGGGAGGCACTCTGGTGCTACGCCTTGGGACCGAGGACTTGGCTGGGCAGCTGCGCTCGAGTGCTGTGACGGCAATGGCTAGCCGCGTGGCGTTATTGCCATCGGTGCGCGCGGCGCTTCTTAGGGAGCAACGGGCCTTAGCGGCGCGGTATCGGACAAGCCATGGGATCGTCGCCGAGGGCCGCGACATCGGAACGGTGGTGTTTCCAGATGCGGAGGTCAAATTTTTTCTGACGGCTACGCTTGCGGTGCGTGCTCGGCGCCGGCAGATGGAGCGCCAGGCGATGGGTCAGATCGCTGACTTAGCGTCCATCAAAGCTGCCATAGCGGCGCGCGATCGGCAGGATACAGAGCGTGCGCATGCACCTCTTCGCGTAGCGGATGATGCCTTTGTTGTGCATACGGATGATCTGACAATAGACGAGCAGGTTCAGGTTGTGTTAGCACAAGTTCGGGAACGCCAGCGACGGTAGTGGCGTTGCACCATTCTGTGTTTTCGCCGCGGACTAAGGTTCTGCGTTTCCATTCACCTGTACCTGGGAGGCATGATGCTTCCGGCGCACAACAAGTACTAGATGACCACCAGCCCAGAAGGAGATGTAACCGTTTCGACCGAAGAGGCGGCCGCCACGGAGGTGGTCGGTGACCCTGCTGCAACCGATAGTGCCGACGGCGATGTGCAGGCGCAGCCCGAAAACGGGATTGGCGCGGATGCTACGTCGGTTGCTACAGACGAGGGGGACGGCGCAGCTGCGGATTCCGGACCGACGCGTCATATGTATGGATTTACGGGAGTCATTGAGGGTCCTGTTTATTTGCTTGAGGAGCTGGAGGGGACCGCAGAAGACAAGCGGCAGCGTATCACGAACCGTGCCGACCTGAAGGCGCTCATCGAGCCGACACTCACCAAGGTGTCCAAAGATGAGATCATCAGTGGGCGTATCATCGGCATCGGTGAAAAGGATGTGGTCATCGATATAGGGTTCAAGAGTGATGGCGTCGTATCCAAGAATGAGTTCACCGAGGACATTGAGGTAGGGTCTGAGGTGGAGGTTTTCCTTGAGCGCATAGAAGACTATCACGGTCAGCTGGTGCTCTCGAAGACCAAGGCGGATCGTGTGCGGCGCTGGGAGGCTGTGGTGCGTGCATTTGAAGAGGGCACCGTACTAGAAGGCACGGTAAAGAAGCGCATAAAGGGAGGGATGATTGTCGAGCTCTTAAACGGGCTGGATGCATTTCTGCCGGGTTCTCAGATCGATGTACGCCCTGTGCGCGACTTCGATGCCTACCTGGAGCGGCGCATGGAATTCAAGATCGTCAAGATTAACGAGGCCAACGAGAATATCGTGGTTTCGCACCGGGCGCTGATAGAGAAAGAGCTGGCCGCGCAGCGCAAGCTCATCCTCGATACTATGGAGGCGGGCCAGATTCTGGAGGGCACGGTCAAGAACATCACCAATTTTGGTGTGTTCGTGGATTTGGGAGGTGTCGACGGGTTGTTGCATATCACGGACCTGTCTTGGGGGCGTGTTGCGCATCCGTCCGAGGTGGTGGATTTGGACCAGGAGCTCAAGGTGGTGGTTTTGGACTACCAGAAAGAGCGTCAGCGCATCTCGCTTGGATACAAGCAGCTGCAGCCTCATCCGTGGGACGACTTGGCCAAGCGTGTCAAGAAGGACGACGTGGTCGAGGGCAAGGTGGTGTCGATTACCGACTACGGTGCTTTTGTGGAGATTGAGCGAGGCATCGAGGGTCTGGTCCACATCTCTGAGATGAGCTGGACCGACCACATCCGCCATCCATCGCAGAAAGTGTCATTGGGGCAGATCGTCAAGGTCGTGGTGTTGAATATGGACCACGAATCCAAGAAGATCTCCTTGGGGATGAAGCAGTTCGAGACGGATCCGTGGGAAGGCATTGCGGAGCGGTATGCCCCGGGCACGGTGCTTACTGGAACGGTTCGCAACATCACCAACTTCGGCGTCTTCGTTGAGGTGGAGCCAGGCATTGATGGCCTGGTGCATATCTCAGACCTCTCGTGGACCAAGAAGGTGCGTCACCCCGGTGAGCTGGTACGCAAGCGGCAGGAGCTGTCGGTGGTCGTGCTCAAGGTCGAGGAGAACTCACACCGTATTTCGCTTGGGCACAAACAGATCGAGACGAATCCATGGACACATCTGGCCACTGTCTATTCAGAGGGCACAGACCATTCGGCGAAGATTCTTCGCGTGGATTCCCGCGGTGTGGTCGTGGAGCTACCGCTTGAGGTGGAAGCTTTTGTGCCGGGCCGCGAACTGAAGCAGGCTGATAGAGACATCTTCGGCGCGTATCACGAAGGTGATACACTGGAATTGCGTGTCATCCAGATGGATGCGAATGCGCGCGAAGTGATAATGAGCGAAACCGCGCGCGAACGTGAGGAGATGCGCCAGCGGCGCGACTCCGTCGAGAGGGAGCGGCGTGTGGAGCGCAGGCGCGAAGACCAGGAGGTACGCCAGTACACACGGCGTCAGCGGACTTCCTCGGGTCCCGCCACGCTTGGCGAGTTGAGTGGGCTTGAGGCGTTGCGCAAGAAGCTGGTGGCAGCCGAGCGAATGGAGCGCAAGGCGACCCCGAAGCGGCGTTCCAAGTCCCGCCGTCGCTAGGTTGCAGGTCGGCGCGCGGTCGTCGCTTAGCGATGCTGCATCAACCGGTCCGTAATGATGACACACAGCCAGATCCTTCGCAGGCTCGGCCTAGCGGACCAGCCGCTGGGCGTGGCAATAGGAAGCCGCTACAGTGTTGGTGACGGCCCGGCCATTCCAACGTACAGTCCTATCGATGGCGCAGTTCTGGCCAGCGTAGGTTCTGCGCGGTCTACCGAAGTCGATAGTGCCACCTACGCGGCCCGTGACGCATTCCATCGTTGGCGCATGGTGCCGGCGCCGGCTCGCGGGGAGCTTGTCCGGCGTTTCAGCCTTGTTCTACGGGATCACAAGGAGGTGTTGGGCGCGCTGGTGACATTGGAGGTGGGCAAAATCAGGGCGGAGGCTGAAGGTGAAGTGCAGGAGATGATCGACGTCTGCGACTTCGCTGTTGGTCTGAGCAGGCAGCTGTACGGAAAGACGATTCAGAGCGAGCGGCCCGATCACCGGCTTATGGAGCAATGGCACCCGCTGGGGCCCGTGGGAGTGATTTCCGCATTCAACTTTCCGGTCGCGGTCTGGGCCTGGAATGCTGCTTTGGCGTTGGTCTGTGGAGACCCGGTCGTGTGGAAGCCGTCGGAAAAGGCTCCGTTGTGCGCCTTCGCGTGCCATTGTCTGCTTCAGTCTGTGGTGGCGTCGTACGATCTGGCGCCGGATGCTTTAAGCTGTGTGGTCAATGGCGGCCGCGAAGTTGGTCAATCGCTTGCGGCTAGCCACGACCTACCGCTGGTGTCGGCTACGGGGTCGGTCGCTATGGGGCGCAGCGTGGGTCAGGTCGTAGCGGGACGGCTGGGGCGCTCTCTTCTGGAGCTGGGGGGAAACAATGCGTTGATTGTCACCCCTACTGCCGACTTGGATCTGGCGCTCAAGGCCATCACGTTTGCGGCGGTTGGTACTACCGGCCAGCGGTGCACAACGCTACGTCGTCTCATCGTCCACTATTCGATAAAGGACGCGTTGGTGGATCGGCTCAAGCGGTCTTATGACACCATAAAGATTGGCGATCCGCAGGAGGAGGGGGTACTTATCGGTCCCCTTATTGACGAAGACGCGGCCGTTATGATGGTGCACTCGCTCAAGGAGGCGCGGGCGCAGGGCGGCACCGTTTACGGGGGAGAACGGTTGGTGGAAGGGATGCCTAGCGGCGCGTATGTGCATCCGGCCATCGTGGAGATTAGGCACGATGCTCCGGTAGTGCACAAAGAAACGTTTGCGCCGATCCTCTATGTGATGACGTACGACGATTTCGAGGAGGCAGTAGCCGTGCAGAATGAGGTGCCGCAGGGTCTTTCCAGCGCGATCTTTACTGGGGATGTCTGTGAGGCGGAGCGTTTTTGTTCAGCTTCGGGCAGTGACTGTGGCATCGCGAACGTCAATATCGGGACGAGCGGCGCGGAGATTGGCGGCGCGTTCGGCGGCGAGAAGGATACTGGGGGCGGCCGCGAAAGCGGGTCTGACTCCTGGAAGAGTTACATGCGACGCGCTACGAACACCATCAATTATGGCCATGCGCTGCCGCTGGCGCAGGGTATCCAGTTCGAATAGCGTTATGGCTCTCACGATTGCAGCGCGCGCAGAGGCGGTTCCGCCCAGCGGTATCCGGCGCTTTTTTGACATTGCCGCGTCGATGGACGACGTCATCTCTTTGGGTATCGGGGAGCCGGACTTTGTGACGCCCGAGCCGGTGATGGAGGCGGCCCGGGAGTCTTTGGCGCGTGGCAAGACCGGCTACACCTCCAATGCGGGGCTTTTGGAGCTTCGCGAACTTATCGTGGACATGCTCCGGCTCCGGTACGGACTGAGTTATGCGCCAGACAACGTGTTGGTAACGGTGGGTGTGAGTGAAGCCTTGCAGCTTGCGATGCTGGCCTTGTTGGATCCCGGCGATGAAATCCTTATTCCAGAGCCATGCTTTGTGTCCTACGGCCCGGCCGCCTCATTCGCGGGGGCCAAAGTCGTACATGTGCCTACGGCGGCTGCCACTAATTTCGAGGTAACGGCGGAGGACATCGCGCAGCGCATCACGCCGCGTACGAAGATGTTGTTTCTATCGTATCCCAGCAATCCTACGGGTGCGGTGCTACGCCCCGAAACGTTGGACGAGATTGCTTCTCTGGTCTGTGCACACGACTTGTGGGTATTATCTGATGAGATTTATGATCGCCTGATATACGGCGAGGCGCGTGCGGCTGGGCATGCGTGCGTGGCTGCCGCAGAGGGCATGCAGGAGCGCACCGTGTTGCTCAACGGGTTTTCGAAGGCTTATGCCATGACTGGATGGCGGCTCGGGTATGCGTGTGCCATGGAGCCAGCCTACACGGCGATGTACAAGGTGCATCAGTATATGGTGATGAGCGCACCTACGATTGCGCAGTATGGAGCTATTGCTGCCTTGACCGATTGCGATGAGCATGTGGAGGCGATGCGGCAGGCTTATGACCGGCGGCGCCGCCTTATTGTTGACGGTTTGCGCAGCGCCGGTCTGCCGACGTTTGAGCCGGGCGGTGCTTTTTATTGCTTTCCAGACATCCGTTCTACTGGTATGAGTTCAGAGTCGTTTGCGCAGGCTCTGATCAGAGAGGAGAAGGTGGCTGCCGTCCCTGGGAGTGCGTTTGGTCCCAGCGGCGACGGGTTTTTGCGCTGCAGTTATGCAACGGCCTATGGGAAGATCCAGGAGGCTGTGCGCCGCATCGATTCGTTTGTGACTCGCCGCCGCAGCTCTTGACGAGTAGCTTGGTTGTTAAGGCAGCGTGCGGCGCAGTGGTGGCCCTTTGCGTCCATCTGGTGGTAGGGTGGATGTGGGTCTTTGCGGTAGCCGCGGGGGTAGGATTTTGGCAGGGACGAGGCGGATGGTGGGTGGGAGCGACCAGTGTTGGGGTGAGCTACCTGGGGCTTCTTGTACATACGGCGGTGGTGGCGCCCATACCTTTTGAGCGCATGGGAGACATCCTGGGAGCGTTGATGGGAGGGATGCCCGGCGTGGTGGTGCACGCGGCCACGGTCATGGTCGGGCTTCTTATCGGGCTCACCGGTGGCGGGCTGGGCGCGAGCGTTCGTTTTGCCTTTGGTGGGCAGAGCCAGTAACTGGAGCTCATTCCCCACATATGCAGAGGATGTCCAGCCCGGTCGGTGAAGATGTGAGTCCGATAGGCTTCTGATCACTCTAGTGCTTGAGTGCTTGTCAGGAAATAGGATGATGTTGGGATTCGGAGGATCCTGGGCGGCTAAGGGTTTGACATGGACGCTGTTCCGCGCGGCTTCAAGGGTTTCAGGAACGCGGTTTGACCATTTCTGATCTGCGGTCAGGCCTAGATTGCCCTTAGTGGTGCGGCGTGGATATAGCTTACCTGGGGCGGGTTCGTTAGGCACGGCAACGGGGGCTTCAGCAAAGTCGGGGCTGGTCCAGTGCTACGTGTCTTTTTGCGCGAGCGGCGTGCCCTGCTCTTCGTTTCGCTTCTTTTTGGCTGGCTACTGTGCCCAGTCGGTGACCGTTTGCTGACAGCACAGCCAGCCTTACCGACCGATCAAAGCCTTCATTGTAGTTCCTGCGCGCCAGTGGCATTCCTTGTTGGTGCAGGTTGTCGATAGCGGATTCAATCGCAGGCTGCTGATGGCGTGCCTTGACAAAATCGGGCTGAGTGCCTTCATGCAGTCCGCCAGCCGCTTCTAGTCACGCGCATCGCCCATACCCATCGCTCGCACACCGGCCTGCGCGCGCATGCCGGCTATTGCCACGGTGCGCCGTTACCGTAACCGGCACCTCTGGCACGGCACTGCAATGCGTCTCCAAGATCCCGAGTTGCTCCTGCATGCCCGTAAGGTAACGGACGCAAACGTCGTTGTTAGGTCGTACATAAAATTAAATGGGAGAGCTACCTCGATCAGATGTGCACGTTTGCCAGACTGATCGGTACGAGGTCTGAGGTTCAATCTACTCTGTCGGATGCCGTCAGATTGTGGGGAGAAGGCCTAGCCCAAATGGTCAGTCGAAGCTCGTCGCCGAAGAGCTCATAAACAGGACTGCGACCAGCGTGCGCCTCACTGCCGTCTAGAATCTTCCGCACGCCTTCACCGCGCGATTCAATGTAGGTAATTCCAGTTCGTTGGGAAGCCATCCGCGACAGAAAGGTTACCAATAGCTGATTCCGAGTGAATACTCTGTAGGCCATGGTCTTGATTGTAAGGGTGTTTGGCAATGCTCCTGGACTGTAGATCTCAACGCGATCCGAAAAAAGGAACAGGCGGATCTTCGATCCCGTGATCGAATAGTCACGGTGAGCAACAGCATTAACAATAGCTTCGTGGATCGAGCGGATATCGTATTGGGGATGATCTTCACGCCCCCTCTGCTTGAGTGCCGGCTTAAGCATGAACCGATTGACAAACGCAGTTGCATCGTCAATCTGGATGTCTACGGTTCCGCCAATCTGTTCCGAGTGTACCAGATCTATGGAAGTAAGGGTGCTGCCACAATAAACGGCGGCCTCAATATAGGCCGTGGGCAGATGGCTCCTGATAGCTTTGCCGAATGCCAGCAAGCCAGCGACGGTTGGGCGTGCCACCCCACCTTCACCTACTGCAACCACGTTGGTGTTTCGAATAACGTCCGGTAGCGGAATCCACATGGAGGCGCTATAAAAAAACCTTGCGAGCCGTTTGTGGTTGAGGTCGTCAATCGTCGCTGTAGGAACTGCATGCGCATCGAACACGAAGGCTCGCCCTCGTTCCTGGAAGAGTCTGGCGAGCCATGATCCGGTGATTATCTGATTCGTGGATCCGACGCGTTCGTAATGTCGCCCGCTGCGTGTTGCATGAACGAACAGCCCCTGGTGAATCTCAACCAGGAGAATGACGGCCTCGGTTCCGTCTGAGCGCTGGAGGCGCTCGCGGCGAAGAATTGGACGAATCGGTGGATTGCAGTCGTGCGCGGCTACGTTGATGAGCCATCGCTCGATATCCGCGAGGCGTTTGTCTGGCAGCCCGCGAACAATCCCCTCATCATCCACGCCAACGAATATCACACCACCATAGGCATTGGCAAAGGCGACCATCTCAGCGGCTACATTCTCGGAATTTGGCGAGCGGACACCGTGCGGTCCGAGGGCGACTTCCTTGAATGCGGCGCGTGAGTCTTCGCCCACCGACACCTGTCGTTCTACCTCTTCAAGTCTTTCAAACATGGTTCAGCCCCCGTACCGTCTTTAGCGCATGCGAAAGGCCTCGGTGCTGCCTTTCATAATCTCGTTGATTAGGTCCTAAATGTCAGAGTGATCGATACTGCTCGCACCAAGCACAACCCCCATTCGATCCTTAGCTTTAAGTGCCACGATCAGTTTTGCGTCTCCATTCACGGGGATACTCGCATTGCGCGTGGCCGTGATGATCTGGCGGGAGAACTTGCGGCGCCGTAGGAGGTCAACGATAACCCTGTAGACGTACTAGTTGTCTAGATCGTCCTCTGGCTGATCAATAATGACGGGCTGGGTACCGGCTGACCCCTGTGTGCATATGTTGGATGGTACAACTCGTGGTTTCGACCAGTGTGTCCTACGCAGCGAATTAGCGCTGGGGCGCAAGAACTACCTGCAGGCCGAGTCACACGAAGCAGCCCAGCGCGCTGCCATCATCTGCTTGCTGCTGGGCACCTGCGAACTGCAGGCAATAGATCCACAAGCCCCGCTAGAAGATGCGCTAAAGCGCATGCCGACGCACACCACTGCCTTCGGCGAATTGCTGCCACATCGGTGGACCAAGCGTGAAAGCGCCCCCATGTCACAGACACAGCTCTCACCCGTGCGCGCCAGCGCATTAGCCCCTCTGCGCCGCTCTTGAGCGCAAGACCTGCATAGCAGTGCACCGCCACACAAGTGCCTTCCATGCACCCACCGCTATCTCTCCCAGAGCACCCATCAGGCCGCCAGGGCAGCTGCCGTAACACATTCGCGTCAGCAAGGTAAGCTGCCAACCGGCTGCGCCTAGCGTCTCCACGACCCTGCAGTGCCCGGCTTGGAGCAAAAAAAATGGCACAAAACCGCCTCCGCGCGGCACTAATCAGCTGAAATATATGGATTTCTGGACGGATACGGTGCAGGCAGCTGAGGGCCGCGGGATTGGGGCTCCGATGAGATCGTCATTGTTTGCCACTCCTTCTTGGTACCCGCCGAAACGGTTCTAGTACAGCAAGACCAGGAGCACACACTTGGAGGCCGGTGAGTGCGGGTGGTGAGGAAGCTGCACTGCCTGGAGTGAATGTGCACTGCCTCTTACGTTAAGGGGCCATACCGCGGGTACCACAATGAGGCTGCTGGAGCGTTGTCCAATTGACGCCCCACGGTTTTTCTTCCGCTTCACGCATCTTGGTGCCCACGCTGTATCCAGCCTCAATACTACGTCAATTCGCTGGCGGAAGAGGGAAGGCGTACCTGTCCATCTGGATTTACCGGTTGTGCCGCCTTAGCCCTTGGGGGTGATGGAATTACTGCCAGCGTGATAGGCCCCGCGGGCGCCTCTGCATGGCCGTGGGTATTGTTGCAGCGGCCATTGGATCCCTCGCCGACGAGGCTCGCAGCGATTGTAGGTCCGTTGCCTGATGCGCTCTACACTCAGGGTTCGGGAGACCGGCATCCGAGGGTTGCCCTCGCGTCGCAGGCCGCGATATACCGCGAACTAGCGCGGACCGACTCCGACTTGATTCGGGCTCTGATCATTGCTCTGTTCGCTCTGAGCGAATGCAGCCCACGATGAGAGTCCAAGCGAATAAGGCATGTGCTGAGCTGGGCATGAGACTGTGAAAACTATACGCCCAGGTGTGGTCGTCTCCGCAGCTGATTGATGTGGCGCAGGCCAAATCAGTCGAGCCTGGTAACGTTGAGCTTTAAGGCCTGGGCTGCCCCGCGGAGCGGTGTCATGAAGCTCCGCGCATGCAGTGGTAACATGCAACGAATGTAGCGGATGGGCGTTGAATTCGATGTGAAAGGGGATGATCAGCGCAGCAGTGGAGATACAGCCAGGATCAAGAGTTAGAGGACGGCCAGGCATGCCTGCTTGATCAAGAACGCAGGCCACCGACTGATGCCATGAACGTTCGTTTATCGCATTGAGGATGCTTCATGCACGGGGCGTAGCGGACTGCCTGTCTTCATGCGCGGGACGCTAAGGGCTGGCGAAATATTAACTTAGCCTGATCGGAATCATCGGCTCCGTAACTGCGCAGATGCTATGCACGCCAATAACCGCTCCCGCCTGAATGTCGGAAATAGTCCTTATTTACGTTTCACGTAGCACCCTTGACGCTGCTTTCGGTCTGGCCCTGCGCGAAGGCGCGCCGTACACGGGCGTCGTGCACCGAGCCGTTGTCGATGAGGCCCTGATTGCGTACTCGAAGCGGATACGGGCTGCCCAGGCGGCACGCCTGCAAGCCGCCCCACGAGAGCGCTCGTAGCCTTGCTCCTGGGCCAGACATACCGCTGCTATACAAAAAAGGCGGGCTATGCCCGCCTGCGGCGGATGTTCGTAAACGGTAAGTGGATCCGTAGCTGGGCAGTCGAACAATGCCGCAACGCACACAAGGTAGCAGAGAAGCATCCGAGCTATTGCACATTGACGAAGCTCTGGACGGCCGCCCGCAACGCCGATGAGCGCAATCTCGAGTTCGGCGCGGCTGAGCAGCGTTCTGTGCTCAGGGGCGTGCCGGAGGGTTACAAGCGCTTTTTCAATAAGCACAATGCGCGCCCGCCGCGTTTCAGCGGCGACTTGGTGAAGAGCTTCAGGCTGCTACGAAAGCCCGAACGCGTCAGGCGCCAAGACTATCGCGTTCGCATCAACAAGGGCGTCGGGTACGTCCGTTTCACCGATCGGCGCGGGTTGATCAAGCGCTACGGCTGCAAGTTCGTGCGCATCGTGCGGTCGTCGCTGGGTACCGAATACACGATACAAGTCGTGTACGAGCGCCCCGAGGCGCCAGAGAACAGCTGCGCAGACACACCGATGGCCGTGGACCTTGGCTGCAAGGCCATCGCGACGCTGGCGGATGGAAAGAGCTACGCGCCCATCAAAAAGAGTGCGCCCCGCAGGGACGCTTTGCAGCGTCGGGCTGCTAAGACGAAGAAAGACACGCGTCTGCGCCGAAAGCGGTTCGGTGCTTGGCGCAAGGAGGCCGAGCGCGTAGTAAGACGCAACCGCGGGTACCGCCACGAGGTGGCTGCCGACGTCGTCAAGCGATCCGCGAATCTGTTTCTGGAAGACCTGAAAGTAGGACGCATAACACGCGCCGATGGCAGCCGCAAGACGGGGCTGAACCGATCGATGCGCGCGCAAGGGCTGTACGAATTGGTGCAGCTGTTGAAGTACAAATCCACTTTGCTTGGCGGCAAGGTGGAGCTGGTTCCGCCGAACGACACAACGCAGAAATGCAGCGCTTACCATCATAAGCCGGAGGAAAGGCTACGCCTGGCTGACAGGAAGCATCGTTGTGCCATGTGCGGAAAGACCCAGTGCCGCGACGTTAACGCGGCGTTGAACGTCTTGTATCGGGGCCTTTGCCCTGATGGATGGGCGGCGAGCCTATCGTACGCGCAACACGTGTCTGCTCACCTGGACGCTGATCGGCATCCGCTGTTGGATGCTGTGGCGGGTCTGGGGAGTGTACAGCATCGTGCTCGTGAGCTGCATCCGCAGGGGTGTTGCGCACCCACGAGTGCAGGCGAAATTGACCACCAGCCAACTAGGCAGATTGGTTAAGTTTTCGCCAGCCCTAAGGCACCGTGTCATCCGCTGGCATACAGCGCAAGTCCTGACCACATGAGAACCCTCGCAGCTATGAGCGTCGATGAGCTGACACGCCTTTTGGAGCGCACCAGCGCGCTCGGAGGATATCTTTGACGTTGCTGGCCGGAAGGAGCGGATACAGCAGTTGGGCCGCAAACGACTCGATCCTGGGTACTGGGATCATCCGGCTTCGGCGCAGGAGAATGAGAAAGAGATTGGCGCCGAACAAGACTGGGTGGACCAGTTTGCGCAGGTCCACGGTTTGTCCGAAGACCTGGAAACACTCGTAATCCTCGCCGAAGAAGAAGACGACGACAGCCTCGAGGAGGAAATCACGCAGACCGCGCGCGCTCTCGCAGCGCGCCTGGATCGGCTTGAGGTGCGGAGCATGCTGTCGGGTACGGATGACGCGCGTGACGCCATCATCACCATCAATCCGGGGGCTGGTGGCACCGAGAGTCAGGACTGGGCGGCCATGCTCCTTAGGATGTATACCCGCTGGGCTGAAACCCAAGGCTTCGCGCCCACACTCCTAGGATACCAGGATGGGGATGTGGCTGGCATCAAGAGCGCGTCCCTAGGTGTGAGCGGAAGGTACGCTTATGGCTTTCTCCGCGGAGAGTCCGGCGTACACCGGCTGGTGCGCATCTCTCCTTTTGATGCCAACCAGCGCCGGCATACGTCATTTGCGAGCGTGTTCGTCTATCCAGAGGTCGATGACACCATCGAATTGGATTTGCGCTCCCAGGATATCGAGCTGCAGACGTTCCGGTGCGGAGGTAAAGGAGGGCAAAGCGTAAATAAGCTGGATACAGGCGTTCGACTGATCTGGGTGGGTAACCTATCCAACGGGGACCGGGCGCGTGTCACCGCCGAATGCACCGAGGAGCGCAGCCAGTTGCAAAACCGCGAGCGCGCAATGAAGATGCTGCGCAGCCGTGTGTACCGGCTGGAACAGGATATCCAGGACGCGGAAAAGAATCGCGTGGAAGCCCAAAAGAAGAAGATCGAGTGGGGCAGCCAGATCCGCTCGTATGTGATGCAGCCCTACACGATGGTCAATGATCACCGAACGGGCGTTAAAGCTGGTGCAGTGCAGACGGTCCTTAACGGCGACCTCGAACCGTTTATCCGTGCATACCTTCTGCAGACATCTTGACCGGCCGTCGGCTCAAGGTCAATCTGTCGTCAGTGGACTCAATAGCGAGGCCATCGGTGTTAAGGAGCGGGCAGACTACTCGATAGCGCTGTTAAGGTATGTGCGTGTGCCCGCGCAACCCACTGCAATCGTCCGTAACGATGACTTGGACCTACCCAGAACGAATGATGCGATCCGGGTAGATGAAGTCTGGCAGACCATCGCCAGAGGGGTATCTATGTTTCGCTCTATGCGCGTAGCGTCGGAATATGAAACTGGTGCGCAATGCGATCGCGTTTCGAATGCGGGGTGCAAAGAGCCAGACGAAACTGACGCGGTTACGTTAGAGAAGCTTCGCTTCATCGGCACTGGAATGGCCAGATCCGCACTGGAGCTATTCACCCATTCTCTCGTGCGATATAGCGGGCCAAAGCCTGGCGCAGTACGTATGCTGATAATGGTCATCAGGTCGGCAAATGCGGAGAATCGGTACGAGCATCACAGGCGCAACCCTACGGCTAGAGCCGCCTGGACTACCTCGCAGTAACGCTCCCGGCGCAGGTAGCGACTATGCAGAAGCCATTGAGGAATACGAGAATGTTCAGTGTAGCGCGGGAGCTGGGGATCTCGATGGATCACATCGAGTCCTGCCTCAAGGAGAACGGCTACGGCAGCGCGCTGAAGGGGAAGGGCCTGGATACTGCCCTCACCGAGCCGGAGGTCAACCAGGCGCTTCTGGGTCGATCCAAGAGTGATCGGGTCACCACATCGCGCGTGGACACGTTTCGAAAAAAGCGGCGGGAGCGTGAAGCGGAGTTTGCTAAGACCCGCAGTGAAGAGGAGGAGGCTGCGCCCATATGGCTGGCTGTCGCGCCCTCGACCAAGAGGTCGACGCCACCGCAGTCAATCATTCGGAATCCAGTAACGAGGCGGCCGGCGCCTACTGCGCCAAAGCCACCGGTTGCTAAGCAGCCCATAGAGAAGCCTCAAAGAGCGGCGCTGGAGCCTTCTGCGGAAGTGCCTCGCGTACAGGCACCGACGACCATGGTCAAAGCTGTGCCTCCTGAGCCCGTTGCTTCGCCGCATTCAGCGAAGATGCCCATGACGGAGCCGGAGGCATACCAAGCGCGGGCGGGACGCTACAAGGGGGATCGGCCCACTGCATCACAGGTCGACACGCTTCCGAAGGAGCGGATGAGACTTGAGGCGGAATTGTCGGCGGTTCGCCCAACCAACGACCGGCATGAAGTGGACTTCCTGGTGATAGGCAGCGGCGTGGCAGGGCTATGGTTTGCGCTCCACGTAGCGGATCACGGGAGCGTTGTCATTGTGACAAAAAAAGAGCGGGCGGAATCCAACACCAACTACGCCCAGGGTGGCATCGCGGCCGTGCTGTCGGCGTCGGACTCCTGCGAAAGCCACCTGCAAGACACGCTCATCGCTGGAGCGGGTCTGAGTGATCCCCAAGTGACTCGGATCGTCGTGACGGAAGGGCCTGGGCAAGTTCGGGCCCTGATGGACAAGGGCGCCTCATTCACGCGATCCGGCGGGGCACTGCACATGGGGCGCGAGGGTGGTCACTCGGCAGCCCGCATCGTGCACGCACAAGATGCGACAGGATGGGAGGTGGAGCGCGCCCTTCTTGCAGCCATCCACGACCATCCCAACATACGGGTACTGGAATATCACTTTGCCGTGGACCTAATCACACAACACCATCTTGGGCAGGTGGTCACCCGGCTTCGACCCGATGTGAGCTGCTTTGGCGCTTACGTATGCGAGGAACCTACGGGTATGGTGCACACATTCTTGGCGAAGGTGACGATGCTTGCCACCGGTGGGAGTGGAGCGGTATATCTGCATACGACTAACCCCCCAATAGCGACTGGTGACGGGGTGGCTATGGCGTACCGCGCAAAGGCGCGAATCGCTAACATGGAGTTTGTGCAGTTTCACCCGACCGCACTATACCGAGGGCTGGCCGCGCGCCGAGGCGGCGGACAGGCCTTCCTGGTGTCTGAGGCGCTGCGGGGCCATGGCGCCGTCCTCGTTAACCAAGCGGGCAGTCGGTTCATGCTGGAATATGACGCGCGTGCGGAGCTGGCATCGCGCGACATTGTGGCACGTGCCATCGACGATCAGCTGAAGCAGCGCGGCGACGATTGCGTCTTTCTTGATATCTCCCACAGACCGCGCGAAGAGGTGGAACGCCACTTTCCCAACATCGCCGCGGCCTGTCGTAAAGAGGGCTTTGACCTAGCGGCCGAGCCTGTTCCGGTGGTGCCATGTGCCCACTACCAGTGTGGTGGGGTCGTGGCGGACCACTTCGCGCGAACGAGCATCACCGGTCTGATGGCGGCCGGAGAAACGGCCTGCAGCGGCCTGCATGGTGCCAATAGGCTGGCAAGCAACTCGCTTCTGGAGGCGCTAGTGTTCAGCCGCCGGGCGGCTAGCGCCGCCATTGAATTAGCCAAAAATCGGCAAATCTGCCAGTTGGTGCCGGATTGGGATGCCTCCGGGACGCAGCAACCGCAGGAACAGGTGCTGCTGTCTCACAACCTGGATGCGCTTCAGCGCGTGATGTGGGACTATGTCGGGATCGTGCGCACCACGTTTCGGCTGGAGCGCGCTTTGCGCCGCACGCGCCTCCTTTACGAAGAGGTGGAGGCGTTTTACCGACAGACTCGACTTACCAGCGCGCTGTGCGAGCTTCGCAACATGATTGCAGTGTCTTACCTGATAATTCGCAGCGCCCAGATGCGCCGCGAAAGCCGGGGCCTGCACTACACGCTAGACTACCCGGATACCGTGGACGCCGAATGCCGACCCACTTACATGTAAAGCGCCATGAACAACAGGCGCCTTGAGGCGCCATACGGGACCGATTTGCCAGCCCTGGGTCCATACGTAGAGAATGACTTGGGGAACTGCATGGTAGCAGTATCGTAGCAATGGGCTGCAACCGTACGTTAGCGGTTGCGCTTGTCGGGTGCCTGGGCGTATATTTGTGCTCAGCGGAGTGCAATAATGGGGGGGCTTGGTCGGCCGCCCTTTTTTGTTGCGCAAAAGCGCCGCTAAGGCGCGTAACCGGAATATGCCGCCTGCCATGATAGCTGCTGCTGAAAGCACTTTGCAAGAGCGCGTTGCCAGCCTGGTCGACGACCTGTTGGGCGAGGGTCCCTGCTTTGCAGTAGATGTAGTGGTCCGCGGCAGCCAAGGATCGCATGCCGTGGACGTCTTCATTGAGAGCGACGACGCGCTTACCGTCTTCGCCCTCGGAAGGGTCAGCCGGGAGCTGGGGTACGTCATGGATGTGCACGATGTGATGCCCGGGCCGTACAGGCTGAACGTTTCTTCGCCTGGCGCCAACCGGCCACTGAAGGTGCCGCGCCAGTATCGTAAGATGGTTGGGCGTGACTTACGCGTGCATTTCAGGCGGCCTGACGGAAGAAATACCGAGGTGGTCGGCAGACTGGAAATGGCAGATGCGGAACGCATCCACATCCGCGGCCCCAAAGGATCGCAGTCCATCTCCTACCAGGAGATACTGTGGGCCAAAGTGGCGCTGCCATGGTGAACGGACTGAATTCTAGATAGCCATGCAAAGTTCGGACTTGATTTCCTCCTTCGCGGAGATTGCCCGCGAAAAGGATATTGACCGGGATCGGCTGCAGCTGATTGTGGAGGATGTGTTTCGGGCCATGATCCGGAAGCGGTACGGTTCCGACGAGGCATTCGAAATCATCCTCAACCCTGACCATGGAGACATCCAGGTCTTACACATCCGCGAAGTCGTCGACGATTATGATCTGGAGGATCCGGTCACCCAGATCGAGCTTAAGGATGCGCTCCTGATCGACGAAGACGTGGAGGTCGAAGACGATGTAGCCGAAGAGATCTCGCTCGCGATGTTCGGGCGCAGGACTGTCACGATGGCGCGCCAGAACCTGCGCCAGCGCATCAGGGACATTGAGAAGGAGAACATCTTCGAGGAGTATTCTGAGCGGATCGGCGAAATCGTCGTTGGGGAAGTGTACCAGGTACGTCGACGCCGGGATGTGCTGGTGATGCACAACAGGGTGGAGCTGATCCTGCCGTATGAGGAGCAGATCCCTAGGGATCGCTATCGCAAAGGCGACATGCTTCGTGCCATCGTGAAAGACGTGCGCAAAGATACCGGCAGTAATGTCCAGGTCATCATCAGCCGAGCGGACCCGCAGCTTATGGAGCGCCTATTCGAGCTTGAAGTCCCCGAGATCGATGAAGGTGAGGTGGAAATCAAGCGCATCCTCCGTGAGCCGGGTGACAGGGCCAAAGTCGCGGTGATCAGCCACGACGATCGCATTGATCCTGTAGGCGCCTGCGTCGGGCTCAAGGGCAACCGTATCCATGCCGTCGTCCGTGAGCTCAGCAACGAGAACATCGATGTCATGGAGTGGGCGAATGATTCATACACCTTGATACGGCGGGCGCTTTCGCCGGCGAGCCCTGTCTCCATCATCCTTAACGACGAATTGGATCCGCCTAGGGCGAAGGCTGTCGTCCGGGCCGATGAGGTTAGCCAGGCCATCGGCCGGGGCGGCATCAATATCCGGCTTGCTTCGCGCATGTCGGGGTACGAGATCGATGTGTACCGCGAAATTCCTCCAGATGAGGAGGACATCGAGATAGGCGAGTTTGACGACGAATTCGATGAGGAAACGCTGAAAAAGCTGCGCAATATCGGCTGTGACACGGCCAAAGCCGTGATGGAGCTCTCAATCGACGAGCTTATCCGACGCAGCGGGTTGGAGCCGGAGGTAGCACGCATGGTGATGTCGGTCATCAGATCCGAATTCGTGGACGAAGAAGACGAACTCAACGAGGAAGAGGAAGTCGGAGCCTAGGCTGTCCGGCGCACCCCGCACCTACGATTACGGCGCATATGGCGACAATGGCAAAGCCATTTAGAAAGAAGAAGCTTTTCAGCGTAGCGCGGAAGCTGGGGATCACGACTGATCACATCGAGACGTTTCTTAAGGAGAACGGGCACGGCGATGCGCTTAAGGGCAAGGGCCTAAACAGTGCCATCACTGAGCCGGAGGCCTACCAGGCGCTTCTGGACCGGTTCAAGAGTGATCGGGCCACCACTTCGCGGGTGGACAAGCTCCGCAAGGCGCGGCGCGAGCGTCAAGCGGAGACCGCCGAGAGCAGTCGGGAGAGGGAACCGGCTGCGCCCAAGCGGGTGGCTGTCACGCCTGCGACCAAGATGCCAACGGTGCGGCGGCGGACAGTCGTGCGGAGGCCGGTTCCGAGGCGACCTGTGCCAGCTGCGTCCAAGCCACCGGTTCCCAAGTCGCCCATAGAGAAGCCTCAAGAGGCGACGCCGAAGCCAACTGCGAAAGACGCTCGCGCAGAGACACCAGACGCTCGCGCAGAGAAAGCCACGATCAAGGCTGCGCCTGCGCCTGCGCCTGTTAAGCCTGTTGTTCCGCAGCCGCCAGCAGCGAAGGAGCCCGCGAAGGAGTTGGCGGTTGTGCCCCCAACCCCCAAAGCTACACCGAAGGAAGTCGCGGAAGCGCGCCCCAAGGCGGATGTTATCAAGGTCGCTCCCGAGTCAACGCCTCAGCCCCAAGCGGAGAAGCCGGCAGCGGAGCCGCCCGTGGTGCAGGAAGCCCCGGTGGTGCGCGAAGAGCCGACCGCACGGTCCGAGGAAGCTGCGCCGGTGGTTCTCGTTGCGACGCCCAAGCCCGCAGCGGAGGTGTCCGAAGCCGCAGCTCCAGCACCCGAGGTCACGCCCGCGCTGCAGCCGGAGGTGGATGCCCCGGCGGAAGACGCTCTGCAAGCTGCGCCCGAGCCACAGTCGCAGCCCGATGCAGAGCAGCCCGCAGTTGAGGCGCCGGTTGCCGAAGAAGTACCGAAGGCGTCCGAAGAAGCGCCCGCGCCCGCGCCCGAGACAACGGAGCCCGCAGAGCTTGCCGAGCCCGTGGCCAAGAAACGCGCCAAGCCTGAAGTCTCCCGCGACGAAGGTATCGCGGCACCTCAGGAGGATGGCGTTATCAAGGCGGCGGACCGAGTCAACCTTCAAGGCATCACGGTGCTCGGGAAGCTGGACCTGGACTCCGTCAAAGATAAGAGCCCGGCGCCAGCCGCTAAGCCCAAGCGCAGACGCAAACGGAAAGGAACGAAAGCCGCAGGGACGGCGAAGGCCGGGGCCGACACCGCTAGAGCATCCGCCGCACCCAAACGTAAAAGGGGCCGCAGGCGTGGCAAACCTTCTGTCCAGTCAGGAGATGTGGAGAAGTCCGTACAGGACACGCTGCGCCAAGTGGAGCAGCGCTCCTCACGCAGGAAGCAGCGCCTGCGCCGTGCGCGCCGTCAGCAAAGGGAAGAGCGAAGGAAAGAGCGCCTAGCCCAAGTAGCAGGAGAACAGAAGGTGCGCGTAACGGAGTTCGTCTCCACAGGCGAATTGGCCAACCATATGGGCGTCTCGGTCACCGATGTGATCAGCAAGCTCTTCACCGCAGGGATGATGGTGTCCATCAACCAGCGTCTGGATGCAGATACCATCTCGTTTGTCGCAGATGAGTTCGGCTACGAAGTGGAGTTCATCACCGAGTTTGGGACCGATGACATAGAGATTGAGGAAAGCGATCCGGCCGACCTGGTACCCAGAGCACCGGTAGTGACGGTGATGGGCCATGTGGACCACGGTAAGACATCACTTCTGGATTACATCCGGCGGACCAATGTGGCTATTGGAGAATCCGGCGGCATCACGCAGCATATCGGCGCCTACAAGGTGAAGCTGGACGGCGGACGCATCGTAACATTCCTGGATACCCCCGGGCACGAAGCCTTTACCGCTATGCGGGCGCGTGGTGCTAAGGTGACCGATGTGGTGATTCTGGTGGTAGCAGCAGACGATGCGGTCATGCCGCAGACTATCGAAGCCATCAACCACGCGCGTGCCGCCGAGGTGTCCGTCATCGTGGCGGTCAACAAGATCGACCTTCCAGATGCGAACTCGCAGCGGGTAATGCAGCAGCTGTCCGATCATGGCATCCTCGTGGAACAGTACGGGGGGCAGGTGCAATGTGCACACGTCTCTGCTAAGTCTGGGGAAGGAGTCGAAGACCTCCTTGAAAAGGTGCTGCTGGAAGCCGACATCCTTGAGCTGAAAGCCAATCCAGAGCGCCGTGCACAAGGCATCGTCATAGAGAGCCGCCTCGATCGCGGCCGTGGCAATGTGGCAACGGTGCTGGTCCTGGACGGCACGCTTCGTGTGGGAGACCCGTTCGTCGCCGGCATCTACGGCGGACGCGTACGAGCCATGTTTGACGAGAAAGATGCGCGCATCAAGCATGCACGTCCTTCGGAGCCGGCGCTGGTGCTCGGACTGCCCGGTCAGCCCACCGTAGGCGACCAGTTTGTTGGCTTTGACGATGCCGACGAAGCTAAAGTTGTGGCCCAGCGGCGCCAGCAGATTTGGCGGGAACAGAAGATGCGGCAGTACAAGCATGTGCGCCTAGAAGACATCGGACGCCGCATGGCGCTGGGTGACTTCAATGAGCTCAACCTTATCATCAAGGCCGATGTGGGTGGCTCCGTAGAGGCGATCAATGACTCCCTCCTGAAGCTCTCGACCAGTGAGGTGGCCGTCAACATCATTCACTCTGGCGTGGGCGCCATCAATGAAAGCGATGTGATGTTAGCCTCCGCGTCGGATGCCGTCATCATCGGATTCCAGGTGCGTCCCACAAACGGAGCGCGCAATGCCAGTGAACGGGAAGAGATTGATATCCACACCTATTCGATCATCTACGATGCCATCGAAGATGTGAGAGATGCACTTGAAGGGCTGCTGACGCCGGAGGAAACCGAAAAAGTCACCGCAGTCGTCGACGTGCGCGACATCTTCAAAGTGCCCAAAGTCGGCACGGTGGCCGGATGCTACATCCAGGAAGGCAAGGTGCGACGGGGCGATACGGTCCGCATCCTGCGCGAAAGCATCGTCATCTACAACGGCAGGATTTCTTCGCTGCGGCGATTCAAAGACGATGTGCGCGAGGTGGTCAGCGGCTACGAGTGCGGCATGGGTATCGAAGGTTACAACGACCTGAAGGTCGGAGACCAGTTCGAGATCTACGAGATAGTAGAGACCAAACGTACACTCGTCTGACCGTGGGCATCCGACCGCAGCGCGTCGCCAAACTGCTTCAGCGGGAAATCGCAGATATCCTGGCCAAACAGATTGCGCTGGATGCGATGGTTACGGTCACCCGCAGCCGGGTCACGAAAGATCTGGGCATCACGTACATCCATGTCAGCGTGATGGATGCCGCAGAAGGCGAACGCGAAGCAGCGCTAACGGAGCTGCGCCAAAAGGCGGGTCAGGTGCGGGAGCTCCTTGCCAAGCGTCTCAGGCATCAGCTGCGGCGGGTACCAGAGATCCGATTTTTTCTCGACCAGTCCCTCGAATATGCCGCCAGGATGGATGCGCTGTTTGAGAAGATCCAGAGCGAAAATGAGCAGCGCGCCAAGTCGCGCGACCGTGGGTGAGCTCGCCCGTACCATTGTATGGTGTCGGCAAATTGCCAGAAGGCCTGGCTGGCGCTGGACTGCTTATCGACAAACCCAAAGGATGGACCTCTTTTGACGTGATCCGGGTGCTTCGCCAGATGCTGCCGATCTGCAAGATCGGCCACGCTGGCACGCTGGATCCGGCCGCTACGGGCTTGTTGATTTGCCTTGTGGGCCGCAGTGCCACCCGCCACATGGAAGCGTTCATGCAGATGCCCAAGCGGTACGAAGGGGTGATGCAGCTGGGAGCCGTGACGTCATCCTGGGATGCGGATACGCCCGTCACTAAGCGGCAACCCTGGGAGCACCTTGCCGCTGAGGATCTGGAGCACGCGCGAAAGCAGCTTATCGGTGTCATTCAGCAGCAGCCACCCATGTATTCGGCGGTCAAGGTGGGCGGGGAACGACTTTACCAAAAGGCCCGCCGCGGAGAGGTGGTCAACAGAAAGAGCAACGAGGTGACCGTACATGCCTTCAATATAGTGGTATGGCAGGGTGCTGATATTCACTTTATGATTCGCTGCAGCAAGGGTACGTACATTCGCGCTATTGCCCGCGATATGGGGAGAGCGCTGGGCGTGGGAGCGCACCTGACCGCACTGCGCCGCACGGAGATCGGCCGGTATCGCGTAGATGAGGCATGGACGATGGGGCGGCTTGCGATGGCTCTTGAGGGGCAACCGGCCGGATGAAATTCGAATACGGGCTTGCTGCGTGTCAGCGTGACTTGTCGTCGATCGTGACGGTCGGGTCTTTTGACGGCGTGCATGCTGGACATCAGGCCGTGCTGGCATATGTGGTCCGGCGGGCAGCGGCGCTGCGTGCCTGCAGCACGGTGCTGACGTTTGAGCCGCACCCGCGCGAGGTGCTCAGCGGCCGACCTATGCCGCTGCTCACCACTATTGAGGAAAAGGCGACCATTCTGGAATCTCTGGGGCTGTGCCGCCTTATCGTGGTCGAGTTTACGCGTGACTTTGCCGCGCTGGTGCCGCAAGAGTATGTGCGCCGGATCCTAGCAGGACGCATTGGGCTGAAAGAGATCGTCGTGGGCCACAATCACGGGTTCGGCCGGAACCGAGGGGGAGACGTGGATTTGCTGCGGCACATGGGCCCGGAGCTGGGATTCTCGGTAGATGTGCTGCCACACGAATTCGTGGGTGCCCACAAGGTATCTTCACGGCTTATCCGCACGCTGATCGCAGACGAAGGGGACATGCGAACGGCGCATACTCTGCTGACAAGGCCCTTTGCCTTTAAGGGACGTGTCCAACGCGGCGCTGGCCGCGGACGGCTTATCGGTTACCCCACCGCTAATCTGGAGATGCTAAGCCGCAGCAAGGTCATACCCAAGACCGGCGTCTATGTAGTCAAGGCGCTTCTCGAAGGCCTGGTCTTCGACGGTATGATGAACATCGGATATCGCCCCACCGTCAGCGATGGCCAGCAGCTGCATCTGGAGGTGCACCTGTTCGACTTTGGCAAATCCATCTATGGCCAGATGCTGGAAGTCAGATTTCTGCACCGTCTGCGCGATGAGATCCGCTTTTCTTCGGTAGCGGAGCTGACCCGGCAGCTCACACAGGATGCTCGCGAAGCGCGGGCCTTTCTGGCCAGCAGGGAACTATCTGCTGATTCCGCCATTGCATCAATCTGATTCGTTCCGGTTCGCATCGTGACGCTGGCATCGGCCTTGTGCTGGCACTTGGTTGACGGGAGCGGGATCTGGTCAAGGCCGCCATTCACATCGCGCAAGATGATCTCGAAAGAGCGGAAAGCGGAACTGATAACGCAGTTCGGCAAAGATGAACGGGACACGGGGACTGCGGAAGTTCAGATCGCAATTTTTTCCGCACGTATTCGGGAGCTCACGGAGCATTTGAAATCCAATCCGAAAGACCACAGCACACGCCGGGGTCTGCTGAAGCTGGTCGGCAAGCGCAGACGCTTGCTCAATTGGCTCATCCGCACCGACATAGCGCGCTATCGTACTGTCACTAAGGAACTTGGCATCCGTAAATAGCCGCGTTCCGGTCGGGAATCCAAGTGCTGAGAATCCGACCTGTTGGACGCATCGCAGATGCGATGCTCCGTACTCAACCTGATTCATGTTAACACAACCTAGAACTGTAGACACGGAAATTGCCCCTGGCAAAACCATAACGCTGGAGACCGGGCGTCTCGCCCGGCAGGCAGGCGGCGCGGTGGTCGCGCGGCTGGGCGACACCATGGTGCTGTGTACGGCTGTACTGTCAAAGGATGTGCGTCCTGGGCAGAGCTACTTTCCGCTCATGGTGGACTACCGTGAGAACTTCGCGTCTGGAGGAAGAATTCCCGGCGGATTCATTAAGCGTGAGGGGCGTTCCAACGACAAGGAGATTCTGACTTCGCGCTTGGTGGACCGCGCCATCCGCCCGCTGTTTCCTGACGGCTTTCGCAACGAGGTCCAGATCATCGCGTCGGTGATCAGTGCCGATGACGAGCATAATGGCGACATGCTCGCGGGCGTGGGAGCGTCTGCAGCGCTGCTTTTGGCTGGTGCGCCCTTTGACGGACCGATCGCGGAGGTCCGCGTCGGGCGTGTGGATGGAGAAGTGATCATCAATCCTACGTTGTTGGAAACGGAGTCTAGTGACTTGAACTTGGTGGTGGCTGGCAAGCTTGACTCGATTGTGATGGTGGAGGGGGAGATGGCCGAGATTTCCGAGGAGGAGATGGTTGGGGCCATTGAGGCCGCTCATGTGGCCATCAAAGCGTTATGCAGTGCGCAGGCCGACCTTCTGGCCCAGTGTCCAGTGCCGCCGCCCTTTGAGTACACGTGTGACGTACCAACGCCGGAGCTGTTGGCTAGCGTACGTAATCGGATCGCACTCCGCCTTGCGGAGCATATCCGTGCACCCTATGACAAGGCCACGTTCTATGAAGGACTTGATGCGCTGAACGAGGAAGCGGTAGAGGCATTGGCCTCTGACGATGAGGATGGGATTGATGCCGCTTCTGTCAAGGCTGCCGCCCAGAAGGTGGCCAAAGAGGCGATGCGCGACATGGTGCTTGCTGAAGGACGCCGCATCGACGGCCGCAGCACCACCGAAGTGCGGCCGATATGGTGCGACACGGGCTACCTCCCGCGCGTGCACGGCTCAGCCGTCTTTACGCGAGGCGAGACGCAGGTGCTGGCATCGGTAACGCTGGGAACGGGTCGTGATGCGCAATCCGTCGATCAGGTCTTCAGCCAGGAAGAGAAACGCTTCTTTTTGCACTATGCGTTTCCACCGTATTCCGTAGGGGAGGTCAAGTTTTTGCGTGGTGCTAGCCGCCGCGAAGTCGGCCACGGCATGTTGGCGGAGCGCGCATTGGAGCGCATGGTGCCCAGCGACGAAGAATTCCCGTACACGATCCGTATCAACGCGGATGTCCTGGAATCTAACGGATCGTCTTCTATGGCCAGTGTCTGTTCGGGCAGCTTAGCGCTGATGGATGCCGGGGTGCCCCTGAAGAAGGCGGTATCGGGAGTGGCGATGGGGCTTGTCACAGACGGACAGCGGACTGCGATACTCACCGACATCCTGGGCACCGAGGACCATGTTGGTGACATGGATTTCAAGGTGACCGGCACGCGTGACGGCGTGACGGCATGCCAGATGGATATCAAGGTCAGCGGCTTGTCGCGGGATCTGTTGCTGGAGGCGCTCCACCAGGCCAAAGAGGCGCGGCATAAGATCCTAGACAAGATGGATGCGACCTTGGATTCCGCGCGACTGGACATGTCACCATTTGCGCCGAGGTTGACGCAGATCACTATTGATCCAGAGTTAATTGGCGCGGTGATTGGGCCTGGCGGCAAAGTTGTGCGCTCGCTCCAGGCCGAGACAGGTGCCAGTATTGAGATTGAGGAGCGCGACGGGCTGGGCGTCATCACCGTGGCCGCCTCGAATGAGGAAGCTGCCCAGAAGGCTGTCGACATGATTCGCACCCTCGTGATGGTTCCGGAGGTCGGAGAGCAGTATGATGGCACCGTCAAAGCGGTCCTTGAGATCGGCGCGGTGGTCGAGATTATGCCCGGTAAGGAAGGGCTCGTGCACATCTCGGAGCTGGCCCACGGGTATGTGGGCAGCGTGAAAGATGTGGTCCAGGTAGGGGACTCGGTGCGCGTGCAGTTGATTGAGATCCGTGCGGGTGGCAAGCTTAGGCTAAGCCGCAAGGCACTGTTGCCCAAGCCTGCGGGCACATCGGAATTCAGGCGCGGGCGAGGTGGTGGCCGCCACGGCGGATCACCTCGTTCGGGACCGCCTAGGAGAGGTCGGGGGAGAGGGAGTGGCAGAGGCAGACGGGGTGGACCTCCTTCTGGCCAGGGAGGAGGTGGTCGCAGGCGGCCGCCCGGCAGGTCCGAAGGCAGGCCTCACGGCAGAAGCCGATAACCTTGCTCTTTAAACTGTGGTACGAAAGACGCTTCTTGATAGTGGCGTCCACGTGGTTTCGGAACGGATCGCCGCGGTCAACTCCGTAGCTGCGGGTCTCTGGGTAAGCACCGGAAGCCGCGATGAGCCTGCACCCTTGGCGGGCATCACGCATCTGGTTGAGCACATGGTGTTCAAGGGCACCCGCCGCCGTCGCATGCATCATATTGCACGGCGCCTGGAGTCGGTGGGCGGATATCTTAATGCCTTCACGGCAAAGGAGTACACCTGTTTTGAGACGCGTGCGCTCGAAGAGCACTTGGTCCGCTCAATAGATACGGTAGCGGACCTAGTTACCGGGCCACAGTTTCCTGAGCATGAGCTCAGCAACGAGAAGGGGGTAGTCCTTGAGGAGATGAAGATGTATGCGGATACTCCCGATGATGTGGTGCTTGAGCATTTTGAGGACATAGTATATGCGGGTCACGCCTTGGCGCATCCGGTCCTTGGTAATGCGGATACGGTGTTGGCGGTGTCTCGAAGCGACCTAGTGGACTGGCTGGAGCAGCGATACACGCCTGACCGCATAGTGGTGGCGGCCAGCGGCAATGTGAAGCATGAGGCCTTAGTCAGGGCAGCCCGCCGCGCACTGGTAGACCTCAGAGAGAGTCGGGGCATGCGCACGCGTACCGCTGTGGGTCGTTACGTCCCGCAGCGCAGGGAGGTATTGCGGCCTATCAGCCAGGCGCACATGGTGATGGGGTGTCGCGGTCTAAGCGTACACCACCCGAAGCGCGCCGCACTTATTGTGCTCCGAACCATTCTCGGGGGTGGCATGTCGAGCCGGCTCAACCAGAATATTCGCGAGAAATACGGATTCTGCTACAACGTGTCCGCCTTTTTGAACATGTACTCCGACACCGGAGACTTTGGGGTGTATATGGGCGTGGATCCGGCCGCTGTTGACAAGGCTGAGCGGCTGATCCGTCGGGAGTATGCCAAGCTGGCCAGTCGCCCGGTCAGCGCCCGCATGCTGAAGCATTCGAAAAATCAGATTCGGGGCGCGCTACTTATCGGGTTGGAGAATGTGACCAACAGGATGGCTCGTATTGCTCGGCAGGAGATCTTTTTTGGAAAGCAAAAATCGATTGACCGGACGCTCGAAGAGCTCGGTAGCGTGCAGGCGCAAGATGTGCAGGATTTGGCAGCTTCTTTGCTGAAGCCAAAGGAGCTGTCATGTGTGGTGGTGCTGCCTGCCCCAACATCGTGACCGCGTGGCGCATTCAGGTTGCGGCTGACGTATCGGTGAGCGACAGGAGTTTGCAGCGCCCTCGCCAAAGTAGTGATGGTGTGATTGGCCTGTAGAAACGGTGCCGTGCGGGGAGGTCTGTAGTGGCTCAGGTGGTGCGTTCGCGAAATGGCAAACCCGTTCTGCCCCAGTTGCAAGTTTGAGTCCACTCCGTCGCTGGTGGCGGTGCGGGGTACAGGCCGACTTTGTGCCGATCCGCAGCGCGCGCTCCCCACGATAGGAGGGGGTGCGCTGCCGCGGTGCACCGCCTCTTGTGGTGACCCGTAGGGATGTTTTGGGGCCGTGATTATGTCGCCTGCGGGAATGGCTTAAGTTTCTCTACAGATCACGCCCAGCGCGTCGGCGGCTTTGGCGGAGGGCAGTACAATAAGACAGGTGGCATCGCGGTAGCCCCAGGGTTTCCCCTGGGGCCCCGCACAGATCCGTGCGTGCGCGTTAAGTCGTTGGAGTCTGGATGCGATCTGTTGGATTCATGCGACCGTAGGTGTGGTTCGTGTCTTGGGGCTGATTCTATACATTGCGAAGGTACGTTTTCTGCCAGGGATCCGGTGTACATCAATGCCTCTGCCTTCCCGGGCTAGCCCTACCCGGTAATCACTCAAGCAGCTTGACAACGAGCCCTCAAGGTGCATAGGGCGGGCAGAGTTTGGCCCTTCACCACGCGGTTACCCGACAAGAATAGCATAGCCCTCGTAGCGGGAGGCCGGAGCTTCACGCTGGAGGTGAATGTTACGCTATTCTAAGTGGTAGATGCGAAGGGTCAAGGCTATTCGCGTAGCGAGCGTGAGTTAAGGGTGTATGCGCCGACCGCGACGGGCGCGTATATTCCCCTCGCTTTGCGGGCATGCACCTTGCGGAGCGTGCGGTGAGCGAAACCATTGAGATTGCCGAGCCTTACGCCATGCGCTATGGTGGCTGGCGCTCCACAAGGTCGTAAATCGCTCCGAGTTCTTCGTAGGCTATGGCGCGCATCTGCAGACTTGCGTACCCACGCCACATGATTTCGTGCCCAGGCGGCGGGTCGTGCTTTCGGTTCATGTAGCCGCCCATCATCGCCATCAACAAAATTCCCGAGGCGAGGTCCTTGAGTTCGGGAAGGTCGTAATTGCGGGCATAGACCCGCAACATATGCATCTCCGCGTCCGTGAAAATCACTTCCGCGTCCATGTTGGCAGTCACACGCCCCAACAGCGTCATGAGCATGAGCCGCCAGGACGTGACGATATGCAGCGTTATTGCTCGGTGCAGGTTCTCTGCCTGCTGCATGCGCAGCTTTTCGACGCGGCAACCCGTCTTGAGTACCCGAAAGGTGTCCTCCACGCGCCAGCGCAGGGTGTAGTATTCCAGTATCTGCTCTGCCTCCTGTAGTGAGGTAACCTCCACGGTGGTTAGCAGAAACCACTCAATCCGATCTGCACCTTTGGGCGGTGCTATCTCACGAACGTGGACCGCGGAGACCTTCACGGGATCTTCGGCAAACCCGCCTGTTGCTGGCAGCCTCACTTGGCGAAAACGCACCTCCATGCGTGCATTACGCTTCGGACGGCCCTTGTGCGTGATCCGACCAGACTTCGCCCGAAGACTCAGACGCTCTACCAAGAGCTCCAGCACACCGGCAGCAGGTCCACGGCGCATGGCTTTAAACAGGCGATCATGATTCTTACCCAGATTCCGATCGTGTTTGGCCCGAATCAGCACATCGGTCCGCTTCAAAGTGCGCTGCGCCGCAAAGATCTCGAATGCATCCGCTTCCCGGTCCATCACGCTAAGCACGCGCGTCTTGCGCGGCAGCGTCTGTGCAGCCTCATCTATGTCGCGAAGCCCGTCAATCCATTGATGCGTCGTGGTTTGCCCTTCCTTTTTTCTGTACGAACACCGTAATACTCCCAAGGGCAATCCCTCGTCGTTCAACGCCAGGGTCGCGTGCAGATGTACGCCGCGCGCCTGTGCCTTGGTCTGGTTACTACCGATTACTTCCAATCCGTCGCACTGCGGACGTGTGCTGTAACTAATGTCTGTACCATCCTGCACGCACAGCACCGTTTTCTGGGTGCGCATCCGCTCAATGGTCCGCTGCCGGTGCGGCGCCAGTATCTTCGCAGGTGTGATGCCGAACCTATCGGCCTTCTCGATGAATCGCCAATATCCCCTTACAGCAGCTAAGTCTCGGTTGGGAACCGTGGTTACGGGCTTTCCCATCGTTTTTGCTACTAGTGCCGCGCTCTTTACCAGACGGGCGGTGCGCCGAATATGGCCCAACTCTGCACCGCCGAATTCCTGTTCCGCCCAAGAGTCGCTCGCCAGCCCAGCGCCCACCTCCAGCCGGGGTCGCAATTCCACATGCGGTACGCCCAGACGATCGCGCCACGCAGGATCCAGTTCATAGGCGAATACCTTCTTCCGTGAACGCTTTCCCACGCCGCTCGGTGCATGCCGACCGCGCCCCTGGGTGAGACCTAAGTATTGGAAGCCTGCTGCCTTGAAACACGTACCCTCGTAACGTGGACACACGAAGGTCTCTACCACGTAAGGTACATACTTATACCGGGCCATGAAGTCGGAGGACAATCGCCGAAACACGCGACCCAGCACGAAGCTCGCCAGATTCTTGCACCGAACACTTGGACGAATCAGAAAACGACTCAGGTTCACTACGCGCTTAAGATGGCCGCTGCGCTGCTCATGACTCCAGGCCATCCACCGGTCCCGCGCCTTGAGATAAAGCGCAGCGGCAGAGAAACCGACCGCCCCCAGATAACCGTGGGCGCTCTTAATTAGGTAGCGCATTTGTGCTCCCGCAAAGGTGGTCACCCCCCGCGGATGCTCTTCGTCCATGAGCGTATTCCAGATGGCGCGATCTTGTGCGCTGTCTACTCGGACGATCTCGAAATCCTCGATCTCGCGCACATCAGCCGGAACGTCCACCGCCTCTGGTACCGGTTTACCCAATAGCCGTGGCTTGGCGATTTGAAGCTTCACCTGTGGAGGGGGTAAAGCAATCTGCTCTTCAGAATGCAGCACCCTAAGGGCCTTCATGCAGCCCGCCAGCCGCTTCTCGCCACGTGCATCGACCAAGCGGAATTGCTCGCACACCATACCCGCGAGCGCACGCCGACTCTTATCACGATGCGCCGCTACCGTAGCCGACACCTCCGGCACGGCTCTGCGAAGCGTTTCCAAGATCCCGAGTGGCCCCTGCATGCCCGTAAGGTAACGGACACAAACGTGGTTGTCAAGTCGATTGATACTCGAAGGGGAGCCCTAAGGGTCTTCATTCAGCCCACCAGCCGCTTCTTGCCACATGCATCGACCAAACGGAATTGCTCGCACACTATACCCGCGAGTGCACGCCGACTCTTATCACGGTGCGCCGCTACCGTAGCCGACACCTCCGGCACGGCACTGCGAAGCGTTTCCAAGGTCCCAAGTGGCCCCTGCATGCCCGTAAGGTAACGGACACAAACGGTGTTGTCAAGTCGATTAATAGGCGAAGGGGGAGGGCTAGCCGTCCTACCGTGGCAGCGTCTATTGCGAGTTCGGCGGCGAGTTCTTTGGCGGTTTTGTAGCCCTGCGCACGCATCTTTTCGCGTTGCCGCTCGATGCCTCCAGGCATCTTGTGACGCACGCGAATGGCGCGAATGCGTTGTACGTTGAACCGTCCTCCCAAGCTGTCGCGGTACCCGCGCAGGTTCAGCTCCTCGGCGGCATGGGGATCATCGTAGCCTGCCTCAAGTAACTCCTCCAGTTCGGCCAGGGCCTGCTTGGAGGCATCGCGACGGATGACCGTAGCGCGAGGCAGGGGCAACGCTACTGGAGGCAGCTCGTGGGTGCGCCAGGCTAACTGGTGCCAGTACAGGGAGTGAAAGTCTCCCGATGTGAAGGACTAACCATCCACGCATCTCCTCGAGCCGTGCGTCGGTACCCGCGAGGGTGCAGGCGAAGCGTCGGTAGAGGTGCGGGTGGGCAGGGCTAATGAGCACCGAAAATGTCATCGTCCGGGACGCCGAGGGTTTCTTCGTGGTCGAAGGCAACACCTTCTTTGCCGTTAATGGTGAGGCGGAGGAGGGTCCCGCGGTGTCCAAGAACCCAGGCACGCACGTACGTACTGCATCGGGACCTGGGAGGTCTCTCCACTACCCATCCCTTCGGGGAGGGTCGCCAAAGCGTAGGCTAAATGCCGATCGGAGGATGTACGGTGGAGAGAAGTCAGATGCGTGCGCCAGGCTAACTGGCGTTAGTACAGGGGGTGCAAGTCCCCCGTTGTGAAAGACTAACCATCTACACATCTCCTCGAGCCGTGCGTCGGTACTCGCGAGGGTACAGGCGAAGCGTCGGTAGAGGCGCGTGTGGGCAGGGCTAATGAGCACCGAAAACTTCATCGTCCGGGATGCCGAGACTTTGCATTTGGTCGAAGGCAACACCTTCTTTGCCGCTAATGGTGAGGCGGAGGAGGGTCCCGCGGTGTCCAAGAACCCAGGCACGCACGTATGTACTACGCCGGGACCTGGGAGGTCTCCGTGTCACCCTGGAGTCGTTCAGGGTCGCGAAAGAGAGGGTTAATCCCCGTAACTGGAGATGAACGATATGGAGAAGTCCGATACAGGAATAGTAGCTAAGAAAGCAGCGAACAAGGGGCGTAGCCGCCCGGCGGAGCTGCCGGAGCTAAGTCCTGTACCTGAGGGGAAACTGGAAAACTCTAACACTGTCCGGGCGCGGGATCGGGTCGCGGTGCAACAAGGAGCGGACCGGTTGCGACAATTCGTGAAGCGGAAACCCAAGGAGAAGCTCACGACGCTTCTGCACCATATCACGGTGAAATCGCTGCGGCATGCCTTCTATCGTTTAAAGAGGAAGGCAGCGCCAGGCGTGGACGGCGTGACATGGGCGGAGTACGAGGTTGGATTGACAGCGCGTTTGGCTGACTTACACGACCGCGTACACAGCGGAGCGTACCGGGCGATGCCGTCCAGGCGGGTTGAGATACCCAAGCCAGATGGCAGTACACGACCGCTCGGCATTGCGGCACTGGAGGACAAGATTGTCCAGGCTGCGGTGGCGATCTGTATCCTGCTCCCGATCTATGAGGAGGAGTTTCTTGACTTCAGCTATGGGTTTAGGTACAAGCGGAAGGCGCATGATGCGTTGGACGCGTTGGCCTATGCGATCGAGCGTACGAAGGTCAACTGGATTGTTGATGCGGACATACGTTCTTTCTTTGACATGGTGGACCAGGGCTGGCTGATTCGGTTTCTGGAGCACCGCATAGCGGACAAACGGGTCATTCGGCTGATCATCAAATGGCTCAAGGCAGGCGTAATGGAGGCCGGTGTTTTGCGGGACAGTCCGATGGGCACCCCGCAAGGCGCGGTAATTTCGCCGATACTGGCGAATGTGTACCTGCATTATGTTCTGGACCTGTGGTACGATAAGCGATGGCGCGTGCGGGTGGCGTGGGGGGAAACCTGCCTTGTCCGTTATGCGGACGACTTTGTGGTAGGCTTCCAGCGGAAGCACGACGCGCAGCGTTTTCTAAGGGATCTGTGTGTCACGTACAGGCATGGAGGTGAAAGTATGAGGTAGGAAAAAGAGCCTGATAACTGCGTGAGGGATGGAGGTAGGCCCTCCGCAGCCGCCAGTCAGGTGGAGGCTGCAAACCGCCCACTGCTGCTGCGCTTAAGAGGCGTGGTGGTTAGCGAGCTGGGAAAAGGCGGGGAAGTACCCCGTCAGGTGCGAGTCGTCGAAGTCGAACGAAAGTGAACCGTCGAAGACGTGTCGAAAAAGATAGACGATGTCAAAACCAGGGTAGAGATCCGTCCCTGGGACGAGGTCGGAGGGGTCCTGAAGCTTGTCCGATCGGCATCCGGCATATAGGCGGCGAGAGCGCGACTCAGGCCCTTGCGTGGAACGTGAGAACCTGTCGGAGTGATGCTAAGGGAGCCTGGCAAGTGGGCAATACCCACAAGTCATTGAGTACCAATGCACTCCACAGGGGCGGACTGTCTCGTAGTAGTGATGATGATCCTGTAATGGGATCGGAGCGAAGGGGACAGCTCGTGCGGCTAACATCATCAGAGCAACTCAAAAGGGAAGGACTCAGATGAAGAAAGCAAAGCCGTTTCCAGTCTCCCAGGCTCAGGTCTGGGAGGCATGGCGACGAGTGAAGAGGAACCACGGTGGAGCGGGAGTGGATGGCATGACCCTTGCCGACTTTGAAGCTAATCTAGAGGACAACCTCTATAAGCTTTGGAATCGTATGGCATCGGGTAGCTACCACCCCAAGCCGGTACGACGGGTGGACATACCCAAGGCGGATGGGAGTACTCGTCCGTTAGGGATTCCCACGGTGACGGATCGGATTGCCCAGATGGTAGCGAAGATGGCGTTGGAGGAGGATATGGAACGCGAGTTTCATGAAGACTCGTACGGTTATCGGCCGGGAAAGTCAGCGCATGATGCCCTGAAGAAGACACGTAAGCGCTGCTGGGACAGAGCGTGGGTGTTGGACCTGGATATCAAGGCGTTCTTTGACACGATTGACCATACGCTGTTGATGCGTGCTGTACGGAAACATACGAGCGAGAAGTGGCTGCTGCTATATATTCAGCGGTGGTTGACGGCTCCGGTCGTGATGCCCGATGGAGAGGAGGCAGAGCGGACCATAGGCACCCCGCAAGGGGGCGTAATCAGTCCGATTCTGGCGAATCTGTTTCTACACTACGCCTTTGACAAGTGGATGACGATCTATTTTCCGACGATACCCTTTGAGCGGTACGCGGACGACATAGTCTGTCACTGCCAGACGGAGCGCCAAGCACGCAATCTATGGGCAGCACTGGAGCGCCGCTTAGCGAAGTGTGCGCTGTCGCTGCATCCTGAGAAGACCCGGATAGTGTACTGCAAGCAGTCCAACCGGAAGGGTAACTATCCTGACGTCTCGTTCACCTTTTTAGGCTTTACGTTTAGGCCACGAAGAGTGAAATCCCGAGGCGGAAGGCTATTCACAGGGTATACGCCTGCCATCAGCCGAAAAGCCGCAAAGGCCATTCGGCAAGATGTGCGTAGCTGGCGCTTGTGTCGGCAGACCTCAAGCAGAATGGAGGATCTCGCACGGCACTACAATGCTAAGATACGCGGATGGCTGAACTACTACGGGGCCTACAACAAGTGGATCCTGTACCATGTGCTGCAATCCATAGATGGCCATCTGGTGGCATGGGCCCGACGCAAATACAAGCGGTTGCGGCGCAGCAAGCGCCGCGGATACCGCTGGCTAAGGTCTATGGCCTACCGAAACCCGCACCTGTTTGCTCACTGGCCGGAGCTCCACGGACCCTCTTTATTCAAATCCAGGCGGCTGCACGAGAAGAGCCGTGTGAGGTGAGAGTCTCACGCACGGTTCTGTGAGAGCCTGGGGGTGAGATTCCCCCAGGCTACTTGACGTGTGTCACGTACAGGCATGGAGGTGAAAGTATGAGGTAGGAAAAAGAGCCTGATAACTGCGTGAGGGATGGAGGTAGGCCCTCCGCAGCCGCCAGTCAGGTGGAGGCTGCAAACCGCCCACTGCTGCTGCGCTTAAGAGGCGTGGTGGTTAGCGAGCTGGGAAAAGGCGGGGAAGTACCCCGTCAGGTGCGAGTCGTCGAAGTCGAACGAAAGTGAACCGTCGAAGACGTGTCGAAAAAGATAGACGATGTCAAAACCAGGGTAGAGATCCGTCCCTGGGACGAGGTCGGAGGGGTCCTGAAGCTTGTCCGATCGGCATCCGGCATATAGGCGGCGAGAGCGCGACTCAGGCCCTTGCGTGGAACGTGAGAACCTGTCGGAGTGATGATAAGGGAGCCTGGCAAGTGGGCAATACCCACAAGTCATTGAGTACCAATGCACTCCACAGGGGCGGACTGTCTCGTAGTAGTGATGATGATCCTGTAATGGGATCGGAGCGAAGGGGACAGCTCGTGCGGCTAACATCATCAGAGCAACTCAAAAGGGAAGGACTCAGATGAAGAAAGCAAAGCCGTTTCCAGTCTCCCAGGCTCAGGTCTGGGAGGCATGGCGACGAGTGAAGAGGAACCACGGTGGAGCGGGAGTGGATGGCATGACCCTTGCCGACTTTGAAGCTAATCTAGAGGACAACCTCTATAAGCTTTGGAATCGTATGGCATCGGGTAGCTACCACCCCAAGCCGGTACGACGGGTGGACATACCCAAGGCGGATGGGAGTACTCGTCCGTTAGGGATTCCCACGGTGACGGATCGGATTGCCCAGATGGTAGCGAAGATGGCGTTGGAGGAGGATATGGAACGCGAGTTTCATGAAGACTCGTACGGTTATCGGCCGGGAAAGTCAGCGCATGATGCCCTGAAGAAGACACGTAAGCGCTGCTGGGACAGAGCGTGGGTGTTGGACCTGGATATCAAGGCGTTCTTTGACACGATTGACCATACGCTGTTGATGCGTGCTGTACGGAAACATACGAGCGAGAAGTGGCTGCTGCTATATATTCAGCGGTGGTTGACGGCTCCGGTCGTGATGCCCGATGGAGAGGAGGCAGAGCGGACCATAGGCACCCCGCAAGGGGGCGTAATCAGTCCGATTCTGGCGAATCTGTTTCTACACTACGCCTTTGACAAGTGGATGACGATCTATTTTCCGACGATACCCTTTGAGCGGTACGCGGACGACATAGTCTGTCACTGCCAGACGGAGCGCCAAGCACGCAATCTATGGGCAGCACTGGAGCGCCGCTTAGCGAAGTGTGCGCTGTCGCTGCATCCTGAGAAGACCCGGATAGTGTACTGCAAGCAGTCCAACCGGAAGGGTAACTATCCTGACGTCTCGTTCACCTTTTTAGGCTTTACGTTTAGGCCACGAAGAGTGAAATCCCGAGGCGGAAGGCTATTCACAGGGTATACGCCTGCCATCAGCCGAAAAGCCGCAAAGGCCATTCGGCAAGATGTGCGTAGCTGGCGCTTGTGTCGGCAGACCTCAAGCAGAATGGAGGATCTCGCACGGCACTACAATGCTAAGATACGCGGATGGCTGAACTACTACGGGGCCTACAACAAGTGGATCCTGTACCATGTGCTGCAATCCATAGATGGCCATCTGGTGGCATGGGCCCGACGCAAATATAAGCGGTTGCGGCGCAGCAAGCGCCGCGGATACCGCTGGCTAAGGTCTATGGCCTACCGAAACCCGCACCTGTTTGCTCACTGGCCGGAGCTCCACGGACCCTCTTTATTCAAATCCAGGCGGCTGCACGAGAAGAGCCGTGTGAGGTGAGAGTCTCACGCACGGTTCTGTGAGAGCCTGGGGGTGAGATTCCCCCAGGCTACTTGACAGGGCAGCGGATGGCCAAATTTGGCTTATCCCTGCATCCGAAGAAGACTCGCTTGTTGGAATTTGGGCGGTTTGCGGCGGTGAATCGCCGCAGCCGAGGTGAGGATCGTCCCGAGACGTTTGACTTTCTGGGTTTTACGCATTATTGCCGAAGGGACCGTCGCGGTCGTTTCGGATTGGGACGGAAACCGGTGGGGAAGCGAATGGCACGAAAGCTGAAAAGCCTGCGTCAGGAGCTTCGCCGTAGGATGCATGCACCGTTACACGCTACAGCCCAGTGGCTGGGGCGCGTACTTGGGGGATGGCTGAACTACTATGCTGTTCCCACCAGCTTTGTGTTCCTACGAAGGTTCTTTACCCGCCTGAAGCGTGAATGGATGAAAATAATCCGCAGACGTTCGCAGAAGGATCGCATGACATGGAGTAAGCTGGAGACCATGATTACATGGTGCTGGCCTGCGCTCAAGATCAAACACCCCTGGCCTAATCAACGATATGTCGCCATGCACGCCGGTGCGACCCAAGGGAGGAGCCGGATGCGTTAACGCGCCCGTCCGGATCTGTGCGGGGGGCCCGGGGAAACCCGGGTCCCTACCGCGAGGACCATAGTAGCTATGAAGCCAGCGAACAACGCGTGGATGACCACGGGGCGGAGCCGGTGGAGCCAAGGGTCGCACCCAAGGGGAAAGCGGGAAGCTGGATTCATGCCGGACTCTGGGCCGGATTACGTGAATCTGTCCAAGAGCTGTGGACTCAGTGCCACAGTCGGGGCGCAGGTGTACCGCTTACGGCTGGAGGTGGGGTTTCCCCACTTCCTAACGTCATGCGCGGGAGCGCGACCTGCGGGAAGAGCCGTGTGCGTTAACGCGCACGCACGGATCTGTGCGGGGCCCCAGGGGAAACCCTGGGGCTACCGCGATGTTCGTCCGCCACGCAATCGCAATCCGACATTCACCTGGTATCCCCTTCGGGTCAGGGTGATGTCCTCGATGAGCAATCCTAAGAGGCGCTTCCGGTCCTCGTTGGTGGTACGAGCCGCTTCCCAGACCGTGCCAAAGTCGCTGGTCAACGCAAGGATGCGCTGGTCCAACTCGGCATGAGGTAAGCTGTGCTGGGCTTTTTTGTACCGCTCTCGTTCTCTGACGGCTTCGCCATGGGCCTTCAAACGGGCTTCCCATTCGGCCTCCAGCGTCGCGGACACGAGGCGATTCGACGGGTCCACTTCCATGTACCTGCAGCGGGCCAGATCCACCTGGTACCGTAAGCCTTCAATATGGTTGATTCTCTGGCGATCTGCCTCCTCAAAGTCGCTGCGCAGCTGCTCGCGCACCATCAGCGAAAGCGCTAGGTTCTCCCGGTTGATCGCGGCAACGACAAAGCCGCCTACCGCCGCATCCAGCACATCTCCACGCATGTTTTGGCATGTACGCGTGCCGCGGCGAACGATGTTTTCCTGGCACAGATAGTACCACTTAACTTCGTTGCGGTCAGTATAGTTGTAGTTTACGCGCATCCTCTGACCACACAGGCCGCAGATGATGCGGGATTGAAGCAAGGCCGCCCCCTTGCGTGGCGACGGCCTGTGCTCGGCCCCACCAAAGAAGCTCGCCGCGTTCGAGCGCATGGTCTCCTGGTTGTGCAAATATTCCTCCCAGTCAATGTAGCCCTTGTGGGCATCCCGAATACACACCAGCCACTGATCGCTGGGCAGGAAGACACGCTGCACGGACCCATCCGGGCGTGTGTGCGTGCGTACGGCTGTAGGCGTAGCAGCCAGCATAGCGGGGATTACGGAAGATGCGCTGAATCCGGCCGTAGTTGGGCACTCCCCAGTACACTTTACCGTTACCCGTGCGGGGCCGCGAAGGTAAGCGAATCGCTTGTCGCTGGAACCACTTCGTGGTCTGCACGGCGGACCCCAATCGCCGGAAGGTTTTGAATACCAGCGCCATCGCTTCAGTGATGGATTGATCTGGATCCAAGACAACCCTGTCTGCTTCGATGTATGCCAGCCCGATGGGCAAGGGGATCTTGAGCTCTCCACGCAGCGCTTTCGAGCGCTGTCCCCCAATCATGCGTGCGCATATGCCGCGCAGTTCGTACTCCGAGAGCTGCCCCTTGAGCCCGAGTAGCATTCAGTCGTTTACGTCGCCTACGTCGTAGATGCCATGCTCATCAAGGATGAGGGTCTTGGCCACGGCTGCAATCCGAAGCAATTGATGCCATTCCGCATTGTCCCGGCACAGGCGTGATACTTCGAGACTGAGTACCATGCCCACTTTTCCAGCACCGACTCGCGCACGCAGATCCTGGAATCCCGTACGTTGGGGACTGGTGGCACCAGATTAGCCTTGGTCCTCGTCAATAACGTCAATCCGATCTTCGGGCCAGCCCAAGGCAATGGCATGCCTGGGCAGGTCATACTGACGGTACTGGCTCTCCTTGTGGGTCTGCACCTGATGCAGCGAGGACTGACGGATGTACAGGCAGGCCCGGCGGTTGAGATGGTCAGCCGTGATTTTATGGGATGAGGGTCTGAGCATAGGCAAAACGCTATGAGTGGATGAGATGGCAGCTCATGGACGCGGCCTTCCTAAGCAGTGGAGCGGATGGAGCGATGGGTGCAGGCACACTCGGAGCATGGATGCTCGGCATCCGTTCCGTAAGCACCAGCGCGTGCGCCAAGCCATGGTGGCACAGGATGGAGACGGCCTGGCTGTGCTGGCCACTGAGCCTCCGCTGGCGCCACCGGTTATAGCGATGGGTGTCCTGGATATCGCGCACTGTACCATCAGCGCGTTTCGGAGTTTTTCTTTGACAGCGCCCGGTGAAGGCTGCTGTAGTGGATGGTTACATCGAAGCGTTCGCGTATCATCTCGGCGAGTTTACGGACGCTGACGGCGTCAGGCATGGCCCAGTAACGCTCGGCAAAAGCCAGCATTTCGGGCGTAATCTTGCGGGGTCCCCGGGGCCCGGGCCGCTCTGGAATCAGGGCTTGCAGACCGCCTGCCCGGAAAGCGCGCTTTATGCGCACACAGGTAGGTACGGACATGCCGTACCGGGCCGCGACCGCTGCAAGGGTCGTGTCTTTCGTATGAGAGCGTATCATCTCGTAGCGGACTTGCAGGAGGTCTCGCGGATCGAAGAAGGGGCTGCACTCAAATAGGGGATCGGAGACCGCCTCTGGGTTCGGGTTGAGGGTTCTAGACCTCTGCAGGCGCTCGCTCTTGTCACTGGACATGCCGTCAGGAGTAATGATCACCACGGAATATGTACGTCGCTTCGGAATGCAACCTAGGCACACAATAGCGACCTACTACGGCCAAATAACAGCTCATTGGCCACGAAGTTGCGCAATACGCGATTATACGTTGCATTAAGGGTAATCCTCCAAAAGCGTGTCCACCAGCGACCTCAGTGTCACAAGACAGTCTGCCCGAAAGAGTGCACGGCCCGCTGAATCCCGTTCGAAGTCGTCTACCACGCGCCAGTCTGTCCACGCCCTGGGCAAACACCGTAGCGTGTTTTCATCCACAATGCAGCGCACCAGCCGCACATTGCCGGTTGTCAGGCAGTATTGGCACGGAAATCGACGACCGCACCATGGATGGAAAGGATGCGTGACCTCTACCCAGTCATTCGAGCCAGAATCCGCCATACCCTGTCGTCGACCGGCATTCGGTAAGGATGATCCGCTGGCGTGGGCTAACGATGATTCCGGCTGCTTCGCATTCGGCAACGTACGATAACGCACACGGCTCTTCCCGCAGGTCGCGCTGTCGTGCATGACGTTAGGAAGTGGGGATACCCACCTCCAGCCGTAAGCGGTACACCTGTGCCCCGACTGTAGCTCTGAGTCCACAGCCATTGGACAGATTCACGAAATCCGGCCCAGAGTCCGGCATGAATCCGGCTTGCCGCTTTCCCCTTGGCTGCGACCCTTGGCTCCACTGGCTCCGCCCCGTGGTCATCCACGCGTTGTTCGCTGGCTTCGTAGCTACTATGGTCACATCTGACTTCTCCCCACCGTACGTCCTCCGATCAGCATTTAGCCTACGCATTGGCGACCCTCCCCGAAGGGATGGGTAATGGAGAGACCTCCCAGGTCCCGATGCAGTACGTACGTGCGTGCCTGGGTTCTTGGACACCGCGGGACCCTCCTCCGCCTCACCATTAACGGCGAAGAAGGTGGTGCCTTTCGACCAAGCAGAAAGCTTCGGCATCCCGGACCATAACATTTTCGGTCCTCATTAGCCCTGCCCACCCGCACCTCTACCGACGCTTCGCTGGCACCCTCGCGGGTACCAACGCACGGCTCGAGGAGATGCATGGATGGTTAGTCCTTCACATCGGGAGACTTTCACTCCCTGTACTGGCACCAGTTAGCCTGGCGCATGAACTTAGGGCTTTTTGCCGCTTCGTTTGTATCACCAGACAGTCTGCTTAAATATTGGTGGGCAAGAGTCCTCAGCCATCGGCATGCCATGCTTTGCGCGTCAGTCTCTGGCGCGGTGGTACTTCACGTATAAACCAAGCTTCTATGTCACATAACAAGAGTCGGTTGTCCCCTTTCTTGGGCTGGTTTGCAGGCCTGCTATCCGTGGTGCTGATGCTCGTAACGACAGCGGCGCACGCGCAAGTGCACACCGTTACGGGCACGGTCCTGGGCGCGGCAGACAATGACCCGCTGGTCGGTGTGAATGTGGTGGAAGCGGGAACCCTCAATGGGACTGCAACAGACGTTGACGGGACCTTTACGCTGGTGGTATCAAGTCCAAACGCTACCCTTGTGGTCTCATTCGTGGGGTTCGTTACGCAGGAGATTCCGGTAAATGCGCAGTCGGAACTCAGTGTGTCGCTGGTGGAGGATACCCGACTTCTTGAGGAGGTGGTGGTAACTGCTGGCGGCATCGAACGGAAAGAGCGGGCACTCGGATATTCCGTGAGCGAGGTGAGCGGAGAAGACTTGCGTGAGTCGCGCGAAATCAATATCGCAAACTCGCTGGCTGGCAAGATTGCTGGCGTGCAGGTAACCAAGCCGGCGACCGGACCTGCTGGCTCAAGTCGCGTCATCATCAGGGGCGTCTCGTCGCTGGGTGAAGACAGCCAGCCGCTGTACGTCGTCGACGGCATTCCCATCGACAACACGACGCTGGGTTCAGCCGGAATGTGGGGAGGCTCCGACGGGGGCGACGGCATCTCATCACTGAATGCGGACGACATTGAGAACATTTCGGTGCTCAAGGGACCTTCTGCGGCAGCACTGTATGGGACGCGAGCGAAGAACGGCGTGGTCCTGATCACAACCAAGAAGGCCACCCCCGGTCTGGGCTTGGGCGTTGAGTTTAGCAGTAACACGACGTTTGAAGAAGTACTCGTCGCCACGGAGTGGCAGGAGATCTATGGCCAGGGGACGCGGGGCGAGAAGCCGTCTTCTGCTGAGGATGCCCTCAACACGGCCGACTTCTCGTGGGGCGCTGCTTTGGACGGTTCGCAGGTCGTAAGCTGGGACGGCACGATGCAGCCGTATGCCAAGGCACCCGATGCTGTTCAGGCCTTCTACAATACCGGTATCACTACGGTCAATAGCCTCGCGCTGACGACCGCAACCCAGTCTTCATCGTTGCGCATGGGGTTCTCGCATCTCGACAACCAGGGAATAAGTCCCAACTCCGGGGTTGTCCGCTCCTCTCTGTCAATCCGAGGCACCTCGGACTTCGGTTCTCGGCTTAGCGCCGACGCGAAGCTCAACTTCGTGCGTGAAGTGGTATCCAACAGGCCGCGCCTGTCGGACTCGCCAGGTAATGCGAACTACTCCGTATACCAGATGGCGCCTAACATCGACGTTACGACGATGAAATGCCCGCCTGAAGATGAATCCTGCTCGGAGCCAGGCACCGACATTGACGGAAGGGAGCTACATCGCGGCCTTTTTGGCAACATCTACGTGCAGAATCCCTACTGGGCCGCCTACCAATTCACGAACGCGGACGAAGACCGCAGAATTATGGGCTTTGCTTCGCTCACATACAAACTCGCAGAAGGCGTATCGTTGATGGGGCGTCTCGGTGGTGACACCTATACCACGCGTAGGACCAACATCACGCCTTGGGGGACGGCGTATAGCTTGCTGGGCGGACAGTCGGAAACGGAATACCGGATCACTGAAGTGAATACGGACTTCCTGCTCAATGTGAATCGCCAGCTCGCACCGAACATCGGGCTGCAGGCCACCTTCGGTGGAAACATGCTATTCCGCGAAAACGAGACGCTGTCGCTCAGTGGTGGCGGTGGATACAACGTGCCTGGCCTTGAGGTGGTCACCAACCAGAATACGCGCTCGCATGGCTATGGCATCAGCGAGAAACAGATCAACTCGCTGTTCGGGTCGGCGGAATTCTCCTACGCAGACTACTTGTTCATCACGTTGACCGCACGCAATGACTGGTCCAGTACGCTGCCGATTGATAACAACTCGTATTTCTACCCGTCGATCAGCGGCAGCTTCGTGTTTTCGGATGCGTTCGAAGTGCCGTCATGGATAAGCTTTGGCAAGCTGCGTGCATCGTGGGCTGAAGTGGGTGGCGACACCAACCCGTACAGTTTGGCTTTGACGTATGCGCTCTACGGCAGCCATCTGGGTCAGCCCCGTGGCGGGGTGGCACAGGGCAGGATTCCACTGGCCAACCTGAAGCCGTCGGCAAGCATCGGCATAGAGGGCGGCTTTGACATCCGCTTTATGGACAACCGCTTCGGGATTGACTTCACGTACTACACCCAGAGCGCCATCAACCAGATTCTGTCCACGACGATATCCAGTGCGTCCGGGTTTGGCAGCCAGACCATCAACGCTGGTGAGATCAAGAATTCCGGCGTAGAGGTGCTGTTCTCCACCACGCCGTATCGGGCAGGCGACTGGCGCTGGGACTTTGACGTGAACATCTCACGAAACCAGAACGAGGTGGTGGAACTGGTAGAAGGCCAGACGTCACTCACTTTGTCGGAGAGTCGTCATCGTGGCAACTTTGTCACGGCCGAGGTAGGCGAGGCCTACGGGACCATCAAGGGACGCAAGTACCTGCGGCAGAATGTGCCTACTGATGGCTCCGATTGTGATGCTACGGGCCCGATCGTGCATGACGCCGATGGGCTGCCGATGCGCACATCGGACTTGTGCGTCGTTGGCAACGGTACGCCAGACTTTATTGGAGGCATCGGAAACTCGCTTCGCTATCGCAATTTGAGCATCAACATGCTCTTTGATATGCGATTTGGGGGCGACATCTTTTCGGTAACTAACAGTGCTGCCTACGACAATGGTCTGCATAAGAACACGCTGTTGGGACGCGAAGCGGGCTATATCGTGGGTGACGGCGTGGATCAGGACGGCAACACTAATACGGTGCTAGCCGACCCTCAAGACTACTGGGGCCGTATCGGTGGCGGGTACATCGCCGAGGAGTTTGTCTACGACGCGAGCTTTGTTAAGCTGCGTGAACTGCAGATCAGCTACCGGCTTCCCCCCAGTGCGTTGGCCGGGACACCCATCAAGGTGGCCACGATTTCCTTGGTAGGCAGAAACCTGCTGCTGCTCTACAGCAACGTAGATAACCTGGATCCCGAGTCCATATTCAACAACACGCAGAGTGGTATCGGCCTCGAGCACTCCGGTGTTCCGCAGGTCCGTAGCGTCGGGGTCAACGTGAATGTGCGCCTGTAGGCTGCCGCGCGATTTGACTACCTGATTCCCAAAACACTATGCACATGACGATGACGAGTAAATCTCTGAGCTACGCCGCTGTGGCGCTGGCCCTGTTGGCGTTGCCATCCTGCGATGCCGGGTTTGAGGAGCTTAACGTGAACCCGACCCAGGCGTCACAGATCGATCCTAACTTCAAAATCACGAACATCCAGGTCAACATCTCGGGGCAGCGCTATGAGAATTGGCGCACGAACCTGATCTACAGCTCCGTGATGATCCAGCATTTTGCTACGCTTCCAGGATATTGGGCCGGGGATAAGTACGGGTATATCGCTTCGTATTCGGCGGCGATGTGGGACCGTTACTATCCGAACATTTCCAGGCAGATAGAGGATCTGTTAGTGCAGTGCTCGGAGGATCCAGACATGGCCAACATCTGCCACATCACGCAGGTGTTGCGCGTGATTATGTACCATCGCCTGACGGACTTGTACGGAGATGTACCCTATTCCGAAGCAGGCAAAGGCTTTCTGGAGGGCATTACTCAGCCCAAATATGATCGGCAGCAGGACATCTATGCTGACATGCTGGCCAAACTTGAGGCTGCGGGTACGGGTCTTGACGCCGCAGGACCGACGGCGGGTTCGGGCGACGTGATGTACCAGGGCGATGTGGAGAAGTGGCGTAAGCTGGCCTACTCGCTGATGCTCCGTCTTGGCATGCGAATGGTCAAGGCAGACGAGGCTGGGGCACAGAGCTGGGTACAGAAAGCCATCGCCGGCGGCACGATGGAAAGCAACGACGACATCGCTTATGTGCCGCACAACGATGCGACCGGCTGGCTTAACGGCAACGGCAGTGTGTTTGCTGTCGATCGCAATCCTCGGTTGTCCAAGACCTTCGTAGACTGGATGATCGACCACGGGGATCCCAGGCTGTATGTGTACGGGCAGACTACCGTCGCGGGCGCGGATCCGATCGGTATGCCTAATGGCAAGGTTGCCGGTGGCTCCGACGCGAACCACGGTATTGAGAACGATCCGAGCTGGGTGTCGTGCGACTCTGGAGCTTCGCCTTGCGGCATGGATGTATACATGGTGCCGAATGACTACATCAAGGGTCGTGACGATCCTATGTTCTTTATGACGTATGCCGAGGTGGAGCTGCTAAAGGCAGAGGCGGCTCTTCGTGGATGGCATTCCGGCGATGCGGCAACCCACTACAACAATGGTGTGCGCGCGGCTATGGAATATTTGGTGATGTACGATCCAGGTGCGGCTATTGCGTCTGCTGACATCGACGTCTATCTGAGTGCCAATCCATTTGATCCGGCGATGGGCATGGAGCAGGTGAACACGCAGCTGTGGGCAGCGGTATTGCTGAACGAGTACGAGGCCTACGCGAACTGGCGGCGCACGGGATATCCCATGCTTACGCCGGTTAACTATCCAGGAAATGTGACGGGTGGCACGATTCCGCGCCGCCTGCGCTACCGCGAGGCTGAGCAGGTGTCCAACCCAGAGAACTACAATGCCGCGATTGCCAACCAGGGCCCAGACGAGTTAACGACTCGTGTCTGGTGGGACAAGTAGCACTCAGATCTTGTCATGGCGAGGGGGGACTTCCTACCATCTAAGCAAGGCTATGTCAGGGAAAAAGTGGGGCTCAGAGGGCAATCGATTCATCCGTGACCGAGTTCTCGATCTGAGCACACAGGCTGGGTGATTGGCGCTTGATGGAAGCGGTCGAGCCGAAATGGAGACGGATCAAGCGGGAGGCGTAGCGAGTAACCGGGTCGGCAGATTGACGCGCAATATCTGCAGTTGGAAAAGCTCGGCACAGAGGGGTCCACCGCTGGATGGCGCTGGCTCTCATGTATGCAGAACCCAAACTGAAGACGATTCCCAACCACCAACACCTGCCCAAGCTCCAAAAGGCGCCTATGGATGCCAGGACCCGACTACCAAACCCCAGAATCCCCTTCTAGCCCTCTTCCCACTAATTGTGGCCCACTTCCGTTAAAGAGCGTTTTCTTGACCTTTTACCGGAATTCGGAAACCAGTGCACACACGTACGCATTACAAGAGCATTACGTGGGTCTGATCGTTCAAGGTCCACGTATTGCCTAGTTTTCGGTGGTGATTGCCAGCACCTAGAATCGCCTTCCGACATGGTTTCTCCTCGACAAGTATTCACGCGAGGTTGGATTCGTAACTTATAGCGTTGGGTTGCCTCCATTGGCTCGTTCGACAGCTTTAAGGGCCCCATGGATAGCCTATCTGAGCGTTTGTGCGTAGCTTGCTTGGCGCACGGCCCCGTGCAACAACGCCGAGGGTGCCTCCGCTTTTGTTCGCTTCAGGTATCCTGGTGATCAGTCCAAGGAGGATTAAAGTGCACGGCCAACGCTCCGCACAGGTCTCAAGAGCTTCGCCAGAGCATGAAGGATTAATGGTCTGGGTCAGGCGGCAGTGCGACGGTACCCAGGCTCACAGGCAATATGCTCGGGACTAGCCGAGCACGATTCTAGTTGGGAAGACGGCGCGGTGGATGCTACGCTACGGTCTGCTGCCCGATGGTGCTTCGAAAACAAAATCGATCCGCCGCTCGGCTTGTTGACCAGTAACCTCGTCCGTCACACGGACCGCAATACGCACTTCACCACCCTCTTGCCACGTACTCAGGTCCAGCCTTATCTGCTCGGTGGTCATTCTTGAGCCGCTCTGGTAGCTGGAAGCTACAGAAAGCGGAGGGCGGTTTTGCATGCCCGTGAATGCCACCTGGTACTCCACCGTATAGTGCGTACTGTCCGACAAGCCATACGCCAGATGGTAAACTTCAAAAAGTAGTGCTAAGGGCGTGTCAGGCGTCAGCTTAGTGTCAGCAAAAGGGGCGCCGCTATCCTGTGGCGCTTCCAGGTCCAAAAGCAGCGGTCTGATGTCGCTCATTTCCAAATGGGTCGGATCAGCGCTTAGCACCTGCAGAGAATCCAGGTTGCGTGTAGCAAGCTTCAGCGTGGCGCCCGCCGCTATGGTCCCGTCTTCTTGCGGACTGGCCCACCGCTGCTCCCATTGCAATGCTAAGTGTGTCAGAGGATGCTGGCTCACCGTAGACCAGACCTGCGTTTGCACAGGTCTGCTCAGCGCGGTGGACACGGAGTAGTGCCTGGTGTCCGCGGATCCGATCCTGAAGCTCGAATCGCGGAGTGCCGCAGAAAAAGTGATGAGGTACCGTGCCGTGGGCTTGTGACCTTCCCTTTCCAGGCGTCGAAGCAGCCGCCGGCTGGGCGCCAGCGCGTCCCTGGAAAGTTCCCAGTACAGCTCGATGCGCGTCCTCCCGTCTGGCTCAAGAAAGCGTGCCCAGCGCAAGAATGGCTCCAGTGTAGCAGCACCACCCAGCGTATTGGAAAACGCCACCGGGATGATATGCTGCCTGTTGCGGTCGTAGAAATCTTCATCCAGACGCATCTTGTCCGTCACGCGTCGCACAAACTGATAGGCACCAGACTGGCTGTAGCCTGGAATATTCATAAAGCTGTTAAGCGCATCATACGTAGTGCCATAGTGCGGATGGGCCAGAGCCAGCTGCGCAAAGATCTCCTCTAGCACAGGGATTAGCAGCCCGACGCGGCGGCGACTGGCCATCAAGTCGCGCGGAATCAGGTCCTGCGCACCCGCCACCTTGTACGGTTGGCTCCGTGAGGAGCGCACAAAGAGGTAATGCGCCTCCTTATCTATCTGCCGGTAGACCCAGAACTCGTTGTCTGGAAGACGGGCGGAGTACGGGTTGAGCCAAGTGCCTGCGGACAGAATCTTGATTTCCTGGCTGCGGGATGGAGCTCCCAGCCTCAGGTAGATTTGGCCGCGATCGTCAAAGCCACGTTCGTCCTTGTCGTGGCCGTACTCTCGCAGTGCGAAGGCGAGGCGGGCCAGATGCTCTTGAAGTCGCTCGTTGTTTTCAGAATAGGGCAGCGGATCTTGGCGATGCCACCAACTAATCAGGGTTTCAATGTGCCCGCCGGTGCCCGCCTCCAGCAGCTTCAGCGTCGCGTGGGCCGGATCCTCTGGATCCATCACCATGCCTATATACCGCAGGTGCTGACGCGCGATCTGGACCTCCTCTGGGTCTGAAACGTGGGGGATGGCGCGTAGCAGCTTTAGATATTCTTCCGCGGCAACTGAAAAGGCGTTCGCTTGGCCCCTGTCAAATACGCCCATTATCTGCCAGTGAAGAGACTGGACTCCTGGACGATACTCCTGAGCTTGCGCCCACGGCACCAGGGCGCCGAAGAACACAATCAGTCTCAGTCGAGCCATCACCCAACACGCAGTGAACCCTGAACAGATTTGATGGTACGCGGCGTGCCTACATTAGTCGCATCGCCTCCTGAGTCCACTACACTTGCACCTGCAGATTCACACCACCCGTAACATTCATACCCGTCGCTGGCCAGCCGTGTTGTTGGTGGCTGGACTGTGCTTGCACGCTGCGTGCAGCAGCGGATCGGATGCGCCTCTTTTCACCCTCCTGGCACCAGAAGACACGGGAGTCTCGTTCGTCAATACCGTAGTTGAGCGCGAAGGATTCAACGTTCTGGAATACGAGTACTTCTACAACGGGGCGGGCGTAGCGGCGGGAGACATCAACAATGATGGCCTGCCGGACCTCTATTTCGTGGCGAACATGTCGCCGGATCGTCTGTACCTGAATATGGGTCACCTCGAATTCCGGGATATCACTCAGGAGGCTGGCATTCGCCACGAGCCTTCGTGGCATACAGGTGTCACCATGGTAGATATTAACGATGACGGATGGCTGGATGTGTATGTAGGGCGCAGCGGCAACGTGGCGTCGCACCGACGCCGAAACCTGCTTTACGTCAACAACCGTGACGGGACGTTTTCGGAGCAGGCCGCTGCATATGGCTTAGATGACGCGGCCTATACCACCCACGCCACATTTCTTGACTACGATCGCGATGGGGATCTGGACGTGTTTCTTCTGAACCATTCCATCCGGCGGTTTTCCAACTTCCTGGTCGAATTCGTGCGCATGCAGCGGGACTCACTCGCTGGAGACAAGCTGCTGCGCAACGACGGCGGCTACTTCACAGATGTCAGTCAGCAGGCAGGCATCATCAGCAATCCGATAGGGTTTGGCCTGAGCGTGGTAACAAGTGACATCAACATGGATGGCTGGCCCGACCTGTATGTGTCCAACGACTACATAGAAGACGATTACCTATACATCAGCCAGCAGGACGGCACCTTTGCAGAATCGATTCGCCAGTACCTAGGCCATACCTCGTACTCGTCGATGGGCGCGGATATCGCGGACATCAACCGGGATGGCCGACCCGACATCGTTACGCTGGACATGCTGGCTGAAGGCAACTATCGGCAGAAGATTCTCAAGGGGCCTGAAGACCATCGATTCTACGCCCAGTTTCGTGCAGATGGCTTCCACGAACAGTACATGCGCAACATGCTGCATGTCAGCACCGGTGAGGATTACCTGGAGGTCGGCCAGCTCGTGGGCATATCGAATACTGACTGGAGCTGGGCGGCCCTCTTTGCAGACTTCAACTTGGATGGCAGTGACGACTTGCTAGTCACTAATGGGTACTTAAGGGACTACACCAACCTGGACTTTCTCAAGACGACGCTGCATGAAGCACAGGAGCGTGCCCGACGCGACGAAGGCAGCGTCTCCACGTTGGAGCTGATCCGTCAAATGCCGTCAACGCCGGTTAGCAACTACATCTTTCAGGGAGGAAGCTCTTTGCAGTTTGTAGACCGGACCGAAGCTTGGGGCCTCGGCCGGCCGACTTTTTCCAGCGGAGCAGCGTACGCGGACCTGGATAACGACGGCGACTTTGACATCATCATTAGCAACACAAACGAACCGGTACACATCTATCGCAATAACGCGCAAGGCCAGTCGCTAGTGGTCCGGTTGCAAGGCCCGCCTGGCAACCGCTACGGGGTTGGCGCCAAAGTCCAGGTCACTGCAGATGGCGAATCTTGGTACCGGGAGCTGGTACCCGTGAGAGGCTACTTGTCGTCCGTGGAGCCAAGGCTGATATTTGCAACGGGCGAGGTCGAAGATGTGGCGGTGACGGTAACTTGGCCCGACGGATTGAGACAATTGATGCCTGCTATCGCTATGGGCGAGAATCTGACGGTGGCGTATGAGCTAGCCGAGCCGGTGGCCCCTATGAAGGAAGATGCGCGCCCTGCAAAGATGTTTGTGCCTGATCTAGGGACCGGTCTGACATTCCATCATCGTGAAAACGCTTTTATGGACTTTGATCGCGATCCGCTACTGCCTCAGATGTACTCTAGGGAGGGACCAGCGCTTGCCGTCGGGGACATCAATCAGGATGGGCTGGAGGATGTGTTCGCAGGCGGGGCCAGAGGACAGGCGTCACAGCTTTTCCTGCAGCAGGTAGACGGCACATTTATGGCTATTACGTTGCAGATCTTACATGAGCATCGCGATTATGAGGACGTAGATGCCCTGTTTTTTGACGCGGATGGGGACCTAGACCTGGACCTGTATGTTGTAAGCGGGGGCAGTAGCGCGCCCGACGAGGATGCGTTGTACCAGGATCGACTGTACATCAACGCGGGATACGGGCGGCTGGAGCATGATCCAGCCGCATTGCCCCAGATGTACACCAGCACGTCGACCGTTGCTGCGCACGACTTCGATGTGGATGGCGACCTCGATCTGTTTGTGGGCGGCCGTGTGCGTACGGGACAGTTTCCGCGGCCTCCGCGGAGCTATGTTCTCCGCAATTCGTCTGGAGCGTTTGTGGATATCACTGCAGAAGCCGCGCCGTCACTCTTGCGCCCGGGGATGGTGATCGACGCCATATGGGTGGATCTTACCGGTGATGCTGCAAGAGAGCTCGTGATCGCCGGGGAATGGATGCCGATACGGGTGTTTGCAGTGAGCGACACTGGCAAATTTGAAGAGATCACCGAGGAGCTTGCTCTAGATTGGACCCACGGATTCTGGAATGCGCTCGCGGCTGCAGATCTGGACCGCGACGGTGATCTGGACCTGATAGCAGGCAACCGCGGACTCAACACGCAGCTTCGGCTGAGTCTGGAGGCCCCCGCGTTTCTGCATGCGGCGGACTTTGACCGCAATGGTACGGTCGACCCTCTGATGAGTGCAGTAGTCGGCCAGGAGAGAGTGCTGGTTCACTGGCGCGACGAACTGGTGATGCAGTTGCCGTCTATGGCACGGCGCTTTCCGACCCACGCTACTTATGCCGCTGCTACCTTTGGAGATGTTCTAAGAGATGCTGAACGAAGCGTAGCCCAGCATCTGCAGGCATCTGTGGCTGCCTCCTCGGTATTCGAAAACCTGAAGGGCCGCACGCTGCAGCGTCATGATCTTCCCATCCTGGCGCAGGTCGCTCCGGTGCAGGCCCTACTCATTGGGGACTACAACAGGGATTCCAATCTAGACATCATTACCGCTGGAAACCTATTCGGCATGCGCGCGGCAGTAGGCCGCCAGGATGCGGGGCGGGGGCGGCTTTTGCTTGGGGATGGCGCTATGGGCTTCACGATTGTGCCGGGCGCCGGGTTGCAGGCCGCGCAGGATGTGCGGGAGCTGCGACAGATAGACTCGCGAGGGCAAGACCTTATACTGGTTGCGAGCAGCGACGGCCACCTGGAGGTATATCGCTGGGTACGGTAACATGGGCATCCGGTGATCATAGTATAAGGCGGTGCAGCATTAACATTCCGACATGAAGAGCTCCAAAATTCTTGTAACCGGCGGCGCCGGCTTTATCGGATCGCATGTGACGGACCTGCTGGTGACAGCCGGCCATGAGGTCCAGGTGTTGGACGACCTCTCTACCGGGCGCCGACAGAACCTGGGGCGCAAGGTGCCGCTTCACCAGCTCGATGTCCGCGCGCAAGACACCGCCGATCTGCTGAAAAAAGAACGATATGAGGTCATCGTCCACCACGCTGCTCAGATGGATGTGCGCCGCTCCGTGGAAGATCCGGCCTTTGACTTGAGCGTTAATCTGTTGGGGCTTCTGAACCTGATGGAATCCGGGCGGCATCACGGGCTGAAAAGGATTATCTTCGCCTCCACTGGCGGTGCGATATACGGGGAGCCGGAGGCGGTGCCCCAATTGGAAGATCATGCACTGCGTCCTGTGTCGCCGTACGGCATCACCAAGCTCGCTTCAGAAAAGTATCTTGCGTTCTACGCGAAAGAGTATGGGATAGAGTACATGGCGCTCAGGTATGGTAACGTGTACGGTCCGCGCCAGAACCCGCACGGAGAAGCAGGAGTGGTCGCCATATTTATGCAGCGTGTCCTAGATGGCATGTCCGTAGTCATCAATGGCGATGGCTTGCAGACGCGAGACTATGTATATGTCAAAGATGTGGCCCGCGCCAACCTGGCAGCGCTGTCCTATGATGGCCCCTCATGTGCGGTCAACATCGGTACCGGCCACGAAACTAGCGTGGTTGACCTGTTTGCCCAGATATGCCAAGCTATGGGGATCTCCGGTCGTCACCGTCATGCTAAGGCAAAACAAGGCGAACAGCGCCGCAGCGTTCTGGGCTGCAATTTGGCCCGGGAGGTGTTGCATTGGGATCCCGAATATTCCATGCGCAACGGGCTCGGCGAAACCGCCACATGGTTCGCTTCCCAGTGGCGCCCATAGAGTGTGTATCGCGTAAAGCTTCGAGACTTTGACGGGCCGCTCGACCTGCTGCTGTTTCTGATTCAGCGCGAAGAGCTGGATATCTTTGACATTCCTATCGCCCGCATCACTGATGAGTACCTGACGCATGTGCGCCGCATGGAAGCGGTGGATCTGGACGGTGTGGCAGACTTTCTGCTTCTGGCGGCCTACCTGATCAGCATCAAGGTGCGAATGCTGCTGCCCAAGCCGGCACCAGAGGCTTCCGACCAGGAAACAGAAGATCCGCGCTTAGCGCTAGTGGAGCGACTGCTGGAGTACCGCCGTTACAAGGAAGCGGCCGAAAGGCTGGCGACGATCCAGGAGCTGCGTGCAGCGCTCTATACGCGTGGCAGCGCTTCAGCGCCTGCGCGCGCCGAACCCCAAGAGGTGCTGATCAATGCTTCGGTCTATCACCTGATCCGCGCTCTGCGGCGCGTGCTAACCGAAGCGCCAGAGGCGCCTGCGCTCGTAATCCGTGCGCGAGACTGCACCGTGGAGCAGCAGCAGCAATTCGTGATAAAGGCATTGACGGTGGGCAGGGATCTTGAATTCTCACGCCTTATCCGAGGCAGGAACAGGATCTTTGTCATTACGACGTTTTTGGCGATCCTGGAGCTGATACAGCGGGGCCTTGTGGTGCTGGTATCTACTGCATTCGATGACGATTTCGTGCTAGCACTTGGAGCGTCCGGTGGATAAGTCGACACAAGGCAGACTAGAGGCTGCCGTTGAAGCGCTGATCTTTGCTTCAGACGTACCCGTGGCGGCCAGCCGCATAGTCGCGGTCATCGGCGAGGTGATGGCGGAACCTGCGCCGGATGCCGATGCGATCACGCAAGCCGTTGAAAGCCTAAATGCTCGGTATGATGCGCAGGGACATGTGCTGCGCATCCGTCACTGGGCAGGGGGATACCGGATGACTACCACCGCGGAGATGGCTCCTCTTCTGGAGGTGTTTTTGCGACGAGAACGGCGCCGAAAGCTGACCTTACCGCTGATGGAAACGCTGGCCATCCTCTGCTACCGCCAGCCCGCCTCACGGCCGGACGTCAGTCATGTCCGCGGCGTAGATGCTGACTACGCGCTGCGCAAACTTCTCGACATCGGCCTAGTTGATGTGGTGGGGCGTTCAGAGGCCGTGGGCCGGCCATTGCTTTACGGCACGACGCAACGTTTTCTGGAAGAGTTCGGCCTGCCGGATCTCGACGCGTTGCCGAACCTTCGTGGGATTGAGGAGTTGTTATCGGATCCTTCGTTCAGCCAGGAAAAGGCACGCCTGTTCATGCTGCAAGGCCTTAGCGGCGCGACCGAAGCCGAGCAGCCGTAACGCCGGGCACAGCCATTCGCTGTGCCTTTATTGTATTCTGGATGCGGAAACGCAGAAGAACATCGCGCGGGCGCCGTGACCCCCCACCGGAGAGGCTCCTCGAGGGTCGGCTGAATCGTTATGTGGCGCGGGCTGGCGTATGTTCGCGCCGCGCAGCAGACGGACTCATTGACCGTGGCCTGGTCAAAGTCAACGGGAAGGTGGTGCGCACCTATTGGCATCAGGTATGTCGTGAAGACACCGTGGAAGTCAACGGCCGTCAGGTGTCGCCGCGCAGGTTTGAGTATCTGCTCTTGAACAAGCCGAAGGATACCATCTCCACGGCGCGTGATGAGCATGCGCGTAATACAGTGATGGACCTCATACCGGAACCGCTGCGCTCCGGTTTGTTTTCGGTAGGGCGTCTGGACCGGGACACGATCGGCGTGCTGCTGTTAACTTCCGATGGCGAACTCGGTCACCGGCTGATGCATCCCCGGTATTGTGTCCCCAAGCGCTACCTCGTGCAAACGGTAGAGCCGGTTTCCGTGGCAGCCGTCAGGCGGCTGCAGAGCGGCATCACGCTAGAGGATGGACTCGCGCTGGCGGACCAGGCAGCGCATGTACGTCCAGAAGATCCCCGCCTTTTGGGGATCGAGCTGCACCAGGGACGCAACCGTCAGATTCGGCGAATGATAGCAGCCCTTGGGCACCAGGTGACGCGCCTAGAACGGGTAGGATACGCCCACCTCACTACCAAAGGGGTGCGTCGCGGAAGGTGGCGGCGACTCCAGCCCCAAGAAATCGCGCGCCTGAAGCGGATAACAGGCATGCGCTCATCCTCCTTAGCGCACAAGTAAGGTATCCACACGCCTATGCTGCTGGACAAGATCACCCTTGATGGTCTAACGTACGACGACGTGTTGCTTCTGCCGGACCGCTCGCGTGTTATGCCTCGCGAGGTGTCCATTCGCAGCCGGCTAACGCGCAGCATCACCCTTAATGTGCCGCTGCTTTCGGCAGCCATGGATACCGTAACCGAGTCCCGTATGGCGATCGCCATGGCACGGGCGGGGGGCGCTGGGGTGCTGCACAAGAACATGTCGATTGTCCAACAGGCCCAGGAGGTGCGCCGGGTAAAGCGCTCCGAGAGCGGCATGATCAGGGATCCGATCACCCTCAACGTTGACAGCTGTGTCGGTGATGCGCGAGCGGCGATGACCCGGTACAGTATCGGCGGCATCCCGGTCGTCGATGCTCAGGGGCGCCTAGTGGGTATCGTCACAAACCGGGACCTACGTTTCCAGTCGGATCCATTGATGCCTGTTCGCCAGGTGATGACGCCGTTGCCGCTGATCACCGTTCCAGAGGGTACGACCCTGACCCAGGCGGAGCAGATTCTGCAGGAGCATCGCATAGAAAAGCTGCCCGTCGTGGACGCGGTGGGCAACCTGAAAGGGCTCATAACTTTCAAAGATATCGACAAGAAGCGTCGCCATCCGCATGCTTGCAAAGATGAGCACGGGCGGCTCCGCGTGGGCGCGGCTGTGGGCGTTACTCGTGATTTGGTCGAACGCACGCAGGCGCTGGACAAGGCCGGGGCAGACTTTGTCGTGGTCGATACCGCGCATGGACATTCCGAAGGAGTACTCCGCGCTGTGGCAACCGTCAAGGAGCAGTGCTCTGGAGCAGACGTCGTAGCGGGCAATGTGGCTACGGAACGGGGCGCGGCGGACGTGATTGCTGCAGGGGCCGATAGCGTGAAAGTGGGCATTGGGCCGGGATCCATCTGTACGACGCGTGTCGTGGCCGGTGTGGGTGTCCCACAGTTCACCGCGGTTATGGAATGCGCTAGAGCCGCTATGAAGCACGATGTGCCGATAATTGCAGACGGAGGCATCAAGCAGACCGGCGACATCGCCAAAGCGCTCGCGGCCGGTGCGGAAAGTGTAATGATCGGAAGCCTGTTTGCCGCCGTCGAAGAGAGCCCCGGCGAAACCATCATCTACGAAGGACGCAAGTTCAAGAGCTATCGAGGTATGGGTTCACTGGGTGCGATGCAGTCTGGGAGCCGGGACCGCTACTTTCAGGATGCGGAAGATGACTTGCAGAAGCTTGTACCCGAAGGTATAGAGGGCCGTGTTCCGTACAGCGGCAACCTGCACGAAATTATGTTTCAGATGGCAGGCGGTCTGCGCGCCGCCATGGGGTATTGCGGGTGCGCGACGATAGAGGAGTTTCGGGAGCGCGCACGCTTTGTGCGCATCACCCCCAGTGGGCTGCGGGAAAGCCACCCCCACAGCGTACATGTGACCAAGGAAGCGCCGAACTACAGCTTCCGGCGATAGGAGGGGAGCACCTGTGGACACGGAGGACGGCGCGGTGCATGTGCCCCGGGAGGCAAAGGCTGCCGCCGCGACCGGTTGTTAGAGGTCTATCGTGCGGCCTTCGCGCGCCGACTGGTCTGCAGCGAGCACGATGCGCAGGCTGTTTACTGCGTCCTGGATGTGATCACTCAGGTCGAGATCCTCTTTTACGGCTCGTAGCAGGTACTCTTGCTCCAGGGCGCAAAGGGCATCGTGATCAGGCTCGCCTGAGGCATCGATGAACTCATCCGACCTGAAAAAGGCGCCCGAGGCATCGGTGTCGCTATAGTGCACACGTAGGCCTCCCGTCTGTGTGTGGCCTTCAATGTCGTCGGACTGCTCTTTGGCCTCATCTGCAATACTCACGCATCCTAATGGGCCAACCACATCCTTGACAAAGGAGGCGGTCTCACTCATCATGGGTCCCCAGCCAGCTTCGTACCATCCGACGGAGCCATCCTCGAACGTGACCAAGAGGTTTCCGTAGTTGTACTGGTCCAGATGAATCTCGTCGGTGAGTCGGGCGCCGATGGCGCTGACCCGCACGGGTGATGACCGTGTCATCTGGCACATGACGTCCACATAGTGGACCCCGCAGTCAACGATGGGTGACATGGATTTCATGAGCGCCTTGTGGGTGCCCCACTGATCACCGCTGCTCTGCTGGTTGAGGTTCATGCGCATCACGAGTGGCTTACCAAGCGTTTGTGCTACCGCAATGAACTTCTGCCACGTGGGGTGCACGCGCAAGATGTATCCTATCACCATCTTCCGGTTCACCTTAGCAGCAAGGTCCGCCAGCGACTGGGCCTCATCCACCGTTGTTGCCAGTGGCTTCTCGACAAACACATGAGCGCCCTGGCGAAGACTCATGGCCACATACTCCGCATGGGTGTCGGGGTACGTGTTAATGGAAACCACATCCGGCTGCGTGGTTGCAAGTGCCTCTTCAAACTCTGCAAAGGTCGGGTAGCCTCCCAGCTCGTGCGACAGGCGCTTGCGAGAGGCGGGCGTACGGCTCACGAGCCCCACGATGTTGAAGTCCTCCATGCTGTGGTAAGCCCGGGCATGGGAAGTCCCCATGTGTCCGCAGCCTGCGATAAGGACGTTAAGCGTGCTCATAGTGCGATACGTATCAGGTCATGGAAGTACGGGGCAGCCGAGAATGTCAGCTCCTTCGCCAGCGGTCGTATACGCATCGCTGGGCAGCATGGTTGGCCTATGGGGTGTAACGTAATGGGAAGGAGGGCTTATTTTGCGTCGCCACTTACGTAAAGGTCGACTATGTGTGGACGAATAGCCCAGGCGCATACCGCCGAAGAACTGCAGGAGCTGTTGGGTGTCTCGGCGGGTGCCGACAATATGGAACGGCTTCGGGTAGGGTACAACGTGCCGCCTACTTCAGTGCTACCTACTCTGGTCAGTGAGCAGGGTCACCTGTGCTGGTCCGCGCTGAAGTGGGGCTTCAAGCCGCCATGGATGCGCAAAGGACGCGGTGCTATCAACGCTCGCTGTGAGACGGTGGCCGTCAAACCCATGTTCCGCCATGCCATGCGCCGTCGCCGCTGCGTTGTGGTAGTCACAGCGTACTATGAGTGGTTACCCACGGCACATGGCAAGCAGCCATACTGCATTCGGGCGGAGGACTCTGAGTTGCTCTTTATGGCTGGGATATATGAAGCTGGTACCTGTGCCATTCTGACGCGCGATGCGCGTGACGATCTGGCACATATTCATGACAGGATGCCGGTACTATTGCCCAGGTCGATGGTGCTGCACTATGCTGACGGTACCGACGACGGCGAATCGGCGTTTACTGCAGCCGAACTATTGCCGCTGTACGCGTTTCCCGTCACAAAGAAGGTCGGCAACTACCGGTATGGGGGCCGCGATTGTATGGAGCCGTTGTAAATGTTAAAGCCGAAGTCGATTGCGCGGCACCGCGTAGTGCAGTGCAGCAGAGGCAGAGCAGCGCGAAAGGCTGTCGTGTGCCATGATTCTGCTGATGGCATGCGCGTGCAGGGGCAAGGGAATTGTTCTTTCGGACGTGAGAGATGCTGATGCAAGACGAGATCGCTGAGCTGCTGCAAGAGCATAACGCGGCAGCGCTTTTAATCAGCCAACTGCCTAAAGTCCGGCAGCTTTGCGGGTTCACAGGATCCCGGGCGCTCCTGGTGCTGCGCCCGGATCAGCGGGTTCTACTCACGGATCGTCGCTACCAGGTTCAGGCAGCCAGGGAGGTGCGTTACGCTGCCGTGGTGACCGAGAACGGTTCTTTCACTGATATCGTGCGGCGCCACGAGTTGCTCGAAGGTGCAGATGGGGTGCTATTCGAAGGTGACCACCTGACTGTTAGCGTCTTAGCTGCATGGAAACAGGCGTTACCAGATTACCGATGGATCGCAGGAACGAATCTGTTGGGTCCAGCGCTGGCGCGCAAGGACCAAGATGCATTCAAGGCGATGCGAAGGGCACAGCGGATTGCGGATGAGGCTTTTAAGCAGGCATTGCGGCAGATGCGGCCTGGCATGCGTGAGCGGGAGCTGGCCGCCGCGATCGCCTGTGCGCTGCTGCGCCACGGCGCGGAGCGCTTGTCGTTTGATCCAATCGTAGCGTCGGGACCGAATTCCGCATTACCGCATGCTAGGCCCACGGATCGGCGTCTGAAACACGGAGAGGTTGTTTTATTGGATTTTGGGTGCGTCTGGCGGGGGTATGCGTCAGACATGACGCGAGTGGTGGCGCTGGGTGAGCCGTCCGATAGGGTGCGTAACGTCCATGAAGTGGTGCATCGGGCGCAAAGCCAAGCCATGGACGCAGTTCAGGCCGGGATTGCGGCGCGTACGCTTGATGCTGTTGCGCGGAGCGCTATTGCTAATGCGGGGCTGGGTGAATACTTCGTTCACGGGCTGGGGCATGGTGTCGGACTCCAGGTGCACGAGTGGCCACGGATCTCAAAGATATCCAACGATATAGTGCCTGCCGGCGTCACCATCACCCTTGAGCCTGGCGTCTATCTGCCAGACGCGTTTGGCGTGCGCATTGAGGATACCGTGATGGTAACAGACCATGGGTGCGAGCGGTTGGGCACTACGCAGCGCAAGCTATTCCGCGTGAACTGGCGCGAGACCTCATGACTGCGGCGCAGCCGGAAAAGTCGGCACCCGCACACGCATCGGGTGGCCACAGAGTCCTGGTGATTGCGTATTACTTTCCGCCGCTCGGCTTGAGTGGGGTGCAGCGGGTCGCGGGATTCGCCAAGTATCTGCCGCGCTACGGGTGGCATCCGACGGTGCTGACTGCGCGTCCAGCGGGATATTTTGCATATGACCAGAGCCTTCGGGACGAGGTGGAGGCGGCGGGTGCAACGGTTATTGAGACGCGCAGTCTGGATCCTACGCGCCTGTTTGGTCGTGGCAGGGTTGTGCCGCTGCCATCTGATTCTGTTCGTCGTTCTCTGACGTATGTGAGCCGCCTGATCTTTGCGCCCGACAACAAGGTCGGCTGGCTGCCATTCGCGGTGCGCGCGGGGTCGCGCCTGCATCGGATTCAGCCATTCGATGCCGTGTTCGCTTCCGCGCCGCCCTATTCAGGGCTTCTGGTCGCCAGTTGCCTGGCGCGCAGGCACGGCTTGCCGCTTGTGGTAGACTTCAGAGACGACTGGGTCGGACACCCCGTGCACAGGTATCCTACGCGGTGGCATCAGCGGGTTAATGAGCACATGGAGCATCGCGTGCTGAGGCAGGCTTGGACCGTGACGGCCATAAACCGTGTGATCTGTGATTCGCTGGCAGCACGCAGTCCGCATGCGCGCGCGATCGTGGAGCTGCCGCACGGACATGATGTGGGTCCCCTGCCCGAAGCCGAGCCTGCTGGACCCAAGATGGTGCTGGTGTATACGGGTGTATTTTACGATGCGCAGACACCGGACAGTTTCCTTCGCGCACTTGCAGCGCTCAAAGCAGCCCGACCTGCGTTAGCTGACAACGTGCAGGCCAGATTCTACGGACTTATGCCAACGGAATCGCAGGTGCTGGTGGACAGACTTGGGTTGGGTGACATGGTGCGGTACGAAGGATATGTATCGCACCAAGCGGCGATTCGTGCGCAGCTGGATGCGGATGTGTTGTGGCTCACTATAGGGGCGCGGCCAGGCGCGCATGGCATCACCACTAGCAAGCTTTCGGAATATATGGGCTGTCGCAAGCCGATTCTGGCGCTGATTCCAGAGGGCGCGGCCAAAGATACGTTGGCGCATTACCGGGCTGGCCGCATCGTGGATCCCAGAGATGTGGAAGGTATCGAGCGTGCGATCCTCGGCCTGTATCGCAGCTGGCGGCGTAGCGCGTTGCCTGTACCCGATGAGGCGTTTGTCCGCTCACGCACCCGGGAGCGCATCACGGGCGTGCTTGCGAAGTATCTTGATGCAGGACTTAGCGTCTCTACTGCCCATGAGTCGGTACATGCCCCGCGGCGGCCTTGATGCCGTGCTGAATGCGCGTACACATCTGGAGCACAACGTTTTCGATCCATGAGTCTTCGTCTGGAGAATGCATTGACGCTGGAGGTTGCAAGCACGTATGAGGCGCTGGATCAGGTTGTAGAGGAAGCGCAGGCCTTTCTGGCGACCAGGAAGGTCGAGGCCGATCTGGCATACAACGTTGTTCTGCTGCTCAGTGAGGCTGTGACCAACGCTATGGAGCATGGCAATGGCTGGGATGCGAGGCTGAAGGTGGCTGTCACGATCAGCGTGCATGCCAATCACATCGAGGTGTCGGCGCAGGATGAAGGGCCAGGCTTTGATGCCTCGGCGCACCCAGACCCGTTTGCTGAGCACAACATGCTCAAGGATGGCGGGCGAGGCCGCTTCCTGATGCGCAAGTTGGCCGACAAGCTTTTCTACGAAGAAGGAGGGCGTCGGGTCAGGATGGTATTTCTGACGCCCAAGTGACGTAGCTCGCCGTGCCGCCTTGGACAGATGTGTCCGAGCCACCTAGGCTGTCGCGAACGCGTCATGCTATAGCTCTTGTAAATCTGCCTATTCCAGTCATTTCCGACTCTGCTGAGCGTATAGAAGGCTGACCTACCGCCGCGAGGCTGGACATAGTGACGAACTCGGGTTGGGTTAACATGCTCATTTGGGAATCTATTCTACGCCCATCTTTGTCACTCAGGCTGACAGTCTCCTGTTTCCGGGGTCACATTCGTCTTCATATTCCCCTTTGAGGGCTGATTTCAACGCCTTTGTCGCCCGTTTTGCACAGAATTTGGACGATTATTACGTCAATCACATTGTAGTAAAATGAGTAGTGACGCGGGAACTCGCCGCCAGTGCTGCCGTTACACCACCGCAGGATAGACGCGCAGAGCCATCTTCGTACGAGCCTTTAAATACCGCATCAATAACGGCTAGGTGCGAACCGCATTCGGACTTCTTCAATCCCTACGCATCGAAGGACAATCCTCCCACCGTACCCCCCTCAACCCCCTTGGACAGGATTTCAGTATCCCTAAGGTAACTTAATCGCATCAATTGACACCGAGGCCACCGGTCCTGGCGGCACCAAACCCAAGGTTTCTGCGCGTTTCTATGCCTTTACCTTGGAGCATGCCTGGGCGAACGCCCTGCTTCGGCGTACATTCCGTGTGACGATAGCCATTGTAGCCAACCACCTTCTGGCGGCCATCGATGCAGCGGCTTCGGCCAAGCTAAAGAATCTCCGCATGCAGGCTCGCATGGATCTATCCGGGGCCGTGCTCGCGGTGCAGGTCAACGCTTGGCTTAAATTGGGCGAATTAGCACAGCGATTCGTGTATCAATGTCGAATACGTAAGAATGAGTGCATATTCCGATGGAAGTGCGCCACCGATTCCGGAGCATGCGCGCCACCGATTCCAGAGCAAGTGCGCCACGTACATGCACATGTGTGCATGGTAGTTGTTGGAGCTGGTTTGATCGGGGGTATAATGTCGTGTAGAAGGTCCCCTTGTCATCGTTATTCTGGGTCTTTGTTTAATCAGACAAGAGGCCCAGCGCCATGGCAACCCATCGTATTCCCATGAAGAGAGTTAGGCGCATTTTGGTGCTTTACTTTGAGCGATCCTACTCTGAGCGCCGCATCCCTCAGCATGTAGGAGTTGGTCGTCGTACGGTATCTCGCACGCTTTCGCGGTTGAAGCTGTCGGGATTGACCTGGGCGCAGTGCAAGGAGTTGAGCGATATCGATCTGGAGAACAAGCTTCACGGCTCGTATGCGCCGCAGCGCGCCACGGATCGTCCATTACCGGACTGGGATAAGGTTCACCGGCAGCGGCTGGAGTTCTCGTATTTGACGCTGCGAATGCTATGGCTCGAGTACAAGGAGGAGCATCCGAATGGCTTGGAGTACAGTCAGTTCTGCAAGCGGTATGGTGACTGGCGCAGGAGCGATCCGAGCGTGGACATGCGCCTGGAGCATCGGGCGGGCGACAAGCTTTTCATAGACTACTCGGGCAAGCGGCCGTCGCTTATTGACCCGTCAACGGGCAAGGCGCGCGAGGTGGAGCTGTTCGTAGCAGCGCTGGGCGCTTCGCATTACGTCTATGCGGAGGCCACGCTGACGCAGAAGCAGAAGGACGTGTGTATGTCGCTTCGCCGCTGCCTGGAGGCGTTAGGGGGCGTTCCCCGCATGGTGGTGCCCGACAACATGAAGACGGCCGTAGCCCGCGTGAACCGGGGTGACGTACCGAAGATCAACGCCAAATTTCAGGAGCTGGCCGATCATTACGACTGTGCTGTGGTGCCTGCTCGTCCACGACATCCAAAGGACAAAGCTATCGCCGAGAAGTCGATTCAGCTTGTTCAGAGGCAGATCTTAGCACGGCTTCGGCATGAGCGCTTTCTGAGTCTTGCCGATCTTAACACCGCCATACAACGCTTGTTGGTGGACCTCAATGCCCGGCCCTTCCAGAAGAAGAAGGGCAGCCGTCAGAGCTGGTTTGAAGAGGTGGACAAGCCGGCCCTGCGTCCGTTACCGCCAACGCCCTATCGTTATTCGGAATGGACTAGCAAGCGGAAGGTGCAGACCAATTATCATGTGGCGATCCAAAACGCCTACTACAGCGTGCCCTATAAGTACGCTGGACGCACGGTGTACGCGCTGGTGGGCGAGAATACGGTACAGATCTTCCTTGATAAGGAGGATGATATGGGTATTGCCTCGCATCCCCGCTCCCCCTGGAAAGGGGATTACGTGACGATAGAGGACCACATGGCCTCTCATCACCGCGCGTACAGCTCTTGGACACCGGAGCGATTCATACGCTGGGCCGCCACATTCGGGCCCAACATGCAGACGCTTATTGAAGCGAACTTCGGCCGTTTCCGCATCCCCGAGCAGTGCTACGTGCGTTGCAGAAGCCTGCTGAACCTAGCTAAGAAGCATGGCGCACCAGTCATGGAGCAGGCCGCTGAGGAGGCGCTCGAGCGCGGAAGGCTCAGCTATCCCGCGGTCAAAGAAATCATTAACCAGATTGTTCGCAAACGCGGCACCAAGCAGCACCGCACCGTGGATCACGACAACATTCGCGGCGCCACCTATTACGGCTCCGCATCAACCCAAGGAGGAGACCCATGTTAATCCATCCCATCGTAGCTAAGCTTGAACACATGCGCCTGGTGGGCATGGCCAGCGCTTTGCGAGATCAGCTCGTGACCCCAGATATGGCCGAGTTCGGCTTTGAGGAACGCCTGGGACTGATGGTCGATGCCGAGATGGCACGGCGCGAATCACGTCGCTTGAATCTGAGACTCGGGCGCGCTAAGCTAAAGTGTCAAGCAAGTATGGCCGACGTCGACTACGGAAAGGGGCGTGGCCTCAGCAAACGACTCATGCTGCATCTGGCCAGCTGTCAGTGGATTCAGCGGCATGAAAATGTCATCATTACCGGCGCGACAGGCACGGGCAAGACCTACTTGGCCTGTGCGCTGGCTCATAAGGCATGCCTGGAAAACTACCGGGCACAATACCACCGCCTTTCGCGACTCTTACAGGATATGCACCTCGGGCGCGCCGATGATACCGATCGGAAACTCCTGCGTAAGATGTCAAAGATCGATGTATTGATCACCGACGACTGGGGTACCAGCGAAGTGAACGTCACGCAACAACGCTACCTCTTGGAGCTGTTCGACGACCGATACCAGAGTCGGTCCACCATCGCGACCAGCCAAGTCCCCGTGGAACAATGGCACGACACCATGGAAGATCCTACCTTGGCCGATGCCATCCTTGACCGACTGGTTCACAATGCACACCACATCTCACTCAAGGGTGAATCCATGCGCAAAACACACGCCCTGCGAAGCATCAAACCCTACGACCAGGCATGACACATACACATGTGTGCAAAGGCCGATTTCGTGCCCCTGACGCAAGACGTAGGGTGGCGCGCTTGAAGCCGGAATTGGTGGCGCAGTGGATCGGAATAGGCAAATGAGACGGATTTAGTCGGACTTAATGGGATGGCCGCAGACGACGTTTCGGCCATAGAAGAAAAGGGACAAGGACGAACCGCTCGGTCTTCTGCCTCGCCGAAGCGGATTCGTCGGTCTCAATCTCACGGCGCCCGTCCCGTCGACAGCACTTCGCCTATTCGAGTGCGGTGCGCGTCGCCTGGTCTTGCCTGCTAGGGGGCTTTGCTTCGTTTGGGATCAGCCGAGTGGCTCGTAGTCACATCACCAGATCGATCCCGTCACCGCTCCTGTGGGGGTGAAACCGGCCCAATGCTTTCGATGTGCAGGCGGGAGCCTTCTCAGGGTTGCAGGACCTTACGTATCGAGGACGCTAAGTCATTCCCGCCGTCCATAGGCCGGGGTCCACGCCGACGAGTCCAACAACCAAATTCAATCCATTAGATGTGGCAAGTCTTTTCTGAGTTTGAACGACAGCGAATGGGCGGGAAACCGTCGAATCGCTTCTCTCCAAGTCGACCCGGCAGCTGCTTCGTTTCGAGAATTCCAGTATACACCGCCGAGGTTGAACCATGCGCGAGCGTACCCATCATCCAGCGCCAAAACACGTTTGTAGGCGTCAATGCATCCGCGGATGTCACCGATTCCCTCTCGGGCGACAGCTAGCTGAAACCAGCTCATTGCGTCTGGTTGATGTTCCGTCGCTTGCGGCAGCAATACTGCCTCCGCCTCATTATACCTTTGCAGAAAATTCAATGCGGTGCCCAGGCAATAGCCGTATTCGTTCGGCGACAGCTCAACAGCTTTGCGATAGCATGTCTCGGCCTCAATCCAATCTCCCGCTGCCTGTGCCCAGTGCCCAACGCGATCCCAAAGAAATGCCGCGTCGGGGTCTCCATCAGGAATTGCCGTCTCAACCATTTGTCTGAACTGATCGTAGGTCCATTCGGTGTACTCGCCGCTGCTAACGTGAAGAAAGTAGACACAAAGGAGCATGCTCTTCGTCGCTGGAAGATCGTCCGTGAATTCCTTTAGGTAAATGTTCCAGAAGGAGACCGAACGCTGCGCGGCCTCCACAGATAATCTCCCGTGTTTCGCAACCAATCTTGCGCACCACGGCCACACCCATGCCAACTTAGGTGCCGCGTCGAGTAGGGCGTGAATCTCCCGAAACGCCTCCCTAATTCTCCGTTGCTTGAACAAGATCTCGGCGCGCCAACCCTGCACCGGCGACATGGTTCCAGCCGAGTCCTTAGGCCAAACAATTGCGTCCAAGTGCTCCAAGGCGAGATCGAGATCGGCATCTCCACGCTTGTAGTGCCAAAGGCCTAGCGCGAATTGTGCTTCTGCGAGGTTTGGGTCTTGCTCTAGCCCACCTTATTCACCACCGGGAGGTCGTGAGCGGCCGTTGAGGGGTAATGCCTTGGAGGCAGGGGTATGACCCGTTGATGGGGCCTAGTCGTGGAGCGAGAGAGCGATTTCGCGGGTTTGCGGCGCGCTCAGGGTGTCCTTTTGCCGCTCAGCGGGGCGAATTAATGTCGTGCGGGCGTAGCTTAGCGCTGGGCTCTGGTTGGTCGCCCTTGGGGAGGTGCGTTAACGTGGTCAGGAAGCCGGGTAGTGGCCTCTTAGCACCGTTTAGGCAGACTCGGCCAGCACAGGGTCTGCCAGCGCAGCTTCCAGGTGTTGCCCCAGAAGGTCTCCCACAGCTTCTTTGCGGACTCGGCGAGATAGAAGTGCAGCCGCCGTGCATGTCTGGTCAGGCGTCCCCCTACCTTGAGCACGTTCTCCCTGAATCTGCGCACATGCATGAGCGGCGCGTGTACGGGCTCAGGCTTCATCTGCTTATCGTGCTTCTCGGTGTTTGCTTCGGCGGTGCCGTTGCTACTTGGCTCTGCCGGCGGACCAACGTCTGTTGGTGGGGCTTCTGTGGCGGTCGGTAGTCCCAGGGGCCAGTTTCTGGGAGCCAAGTAGTCGGGGTCGATCATTTGGCAGCGCCCGATGTGGATCAGTTGATAGGCCATCACATTCAGTAGCAAGCGTACCGCATTCTGAGGGCGCACCGTCTTGGTAGCCTTCTCGTCTTGGATCTTGTTGTCGCTCTCGTCTTGGGTCTTGCTATCGCTCTTGTCTTGGGTCTTGCTATCGCTCTTGTCTTGGGTCTTGCTATCGCTCTCGTCTTGGGTCTTGCTATCGCTCTCGTCTCCGAGTGATTGCTTGACCACTTTCTCGAACATGTTGGGGCGCGCCGCCGAGGACAGCATACAGGAAGCGTATTTGATCTCTGCGTGGTGTGCTTCCGCTTTGCCTCGCATCCGGTAGAAGTCAGCCAAGCTCTGGGCATTGCACTCTTTCTTTGACAAGGACGTGAGCAGAAAGTAGTATTCCGGCTCGGCCTTGGAGTACGTCTTGGGCACCATCACCACGCGCCGGGCCTCGTTCCAAGACTCCGCTTTATAGGTCAGCTCTATGCAGTGCTTAGGTGATCCGCCGTATTTGGCCACGGTCTTCTCCATCAACGTTTTCAGTTTCTTGTTCTTTTTCAGGTGCATGACGTAGTCGATGCCATCGTCTTCGAGGCGCTCGTACGTGATGGGGCTGTTGAAGCCCGCGTCGGCACGCACGATAATCCGTTCGGCGACGTGCTTTTGCGCTGCTATCGCAATCCGGTGGATGAATTTATGGCTATCTCTTGCGTCATTCATAGCGCCAGGACGCAGTTCTGCTCCCAGCACATCCCCCGTGGGCCCGCATGTGGCCACCATAGGCAAATATATCCTGTGCCTATGGTGCGCATTATATTCGCTGCCTTCCTGCTTCCCGTACACTTCTACGGGATAGCTATCCACGTCGATGACCAGCTCCGGCACGCGCTTGCCTCCGTTGCGGGTGTATATCGTCTCCATTCCCAGCCGGGTGACCGTGTCGGCCAGATGCTGGAGGTTGGGCTCTTCGCTGAGCTGGTCAATAGTGCGTGACAGCGTCGGCTGCGAAGCTAAGCGGTGTTTGGCCTCTAGCACCTTTGCACCTCGCTGGTTACGGCAGGCCACGCGGAAGGCGGGGTCGTTCTTTAAGTCTTCCGCTGAGCGCAGACGATCCCATCCCTGCATGAACGACAGCAGCACCTGCTGCAGCAGCTCAGGCAACGAGTGCCGGACACGGCGCTTGTCGCGGGAGTCCTTCAAGCCCTCCATCAGCATCGCAATCAAGCCCGTCAAGTCCAGCAGGCGACGACCAACAAAGGCGCCCGCATCGGACGTCACCTGATCGGGCTTATCAAAACTCACCTTAACCGAGCGGTTGTGCGACGCGAACGTTTTCAACGTGTTGGATGCGGACATGGGCTCACTGGATCATGGATGGTACGTGTAGCGGTCCTTCTGGCACCGTGACGCGCTCGTGCTGGTGTGCGCAAGCCCGCCCAGCGGTAAGGGGACCCCCTGCCTCATGGCTGCTGCAACGTACTACACGCTGCAACAATGAGGCAATCCAAAGGTATACAGAGGTTTTGTCAAAGTCAAGTATGAGAATCACATCGTGCGTAATGCCGCTTCGCGTGCCACGGTCCGCAGCCCTTCGGCCATCGCCGCCAGGGCCCATAACCCTGGCACGGTGCTCCCGGCTCGCCGCAAACAGCCCATCACCATCCTGCACCCAGTGCCGTGCATGCGACCGATGCAGGCCGCACTCGCAATGCCGAATCGGCCATGACAATGTCCGCCGTCTAGCAGACCGATCCGCCTGCCTCTTGGTGCCCCTCTCAAGCTCGCCCAGGCGCAGAAATCCCCGGCTCTGCCCGGAAAGTGGATACCTGCTAGGACGGGCAAAAGGGCCCAAAATGGGCCACAGATCGTTCACCCAGCGGGTGAATGCGTACTATCCCTCCAACTGCCCCAAATCACGTATAAACTATGTTTATACTATGGCCTAAATGCAATTAAGTGGGCGAGCAGAAGGACGCCAAACTCTTGTTTTGGGGCCATCCGCTGCAAATCAATAGGCAAAAGCCTCTTTATTCGTTGAAATGGACCGTATAAACGCCCTTCTAATTGAAATTTGACGCACTCAGGGTTATATGTATTGTAACAAAGTATCCATGCAATGCTTTGCTGCTGTTTTATGCAAATTTCAGACGTGAATTATGCGGGTCTAGCGCCCGCTCATAAAAGGATCGGGCTGCACTTGGATCGTTGAGCTTCTCAAAAGCCGTCCCAAGATTTTTGCAGCATTGGGCGGCAGTATCTGTGGACGTATCTAGAGAACACAGGGCAGAATTGTAGGCGTCAATTGCCTTCTTATATCGCTTGAGCGCAAACCAGCCATTACCAACGCAGAAAAGGAGTGAGCCTGGAGAAGGTTGTCCGCTACGGACGGCGTTACGTAAGGCATCGATTCCCTTGCGGATGCGAGTCTCGTCGTGGTTCATCCCATTGATTCCCAAGTTGATTTCTGCCATGTACACCAGCAGGAACGCCTCATCCGAGGAGCTCAGGACCGCGTGAAACTTGTCGAAGGATCGGCTAATGGTCTGGTCGCGACCGCACTTGTAAAGCTCGTCCAACACCCTAATTGCTTGCTCTGGATCAGCGGGCACCGGCAGATCGATTATTCCTTCCTCTTTAAGAATGCTTAGAGTTTCGGGAGGCTGGACCGCCAAGTTCAGTCGGCGATCTCTTTCCCCCTTTGCGGAAGTAACAACATACTTCTTCAAGGATTGCTGAAAGCTGAGATCGAATGTCTCCTTGAATCTCACCGTAACGGTTTTTTGTGCGTGCCAATCATTGCCTCGATGTTCGTATTCACGTACAACGTCATCAACCCTGCGCACCAACAAGCGCTCCGTCGGAATATGGTAACAGACGTATATAGAGCCACGCGGTGTAGCCAGGTAGTTGACATTGGTTTTGGCGACTGTCACGGCTACCGAACCATCCGCGCGCGCCTCACTCCTAGTCCCTTTGAGCTGCACATGTACCCTGACGTTTGTCATTTCTCCAGCGTCCACGGCTTCAATAATAAAGTCAGTTCCGTAGTCATTCTTGTCGAATTGAATGGTAAACTCATTATACTCGCATATCGCTGCACGGAAGGCGTGCGCGGACTGAGCGTCGATCTCGTGGCTCGAATGGCGCTTGGGGAAGTCATCTAGGTGGGACATATGGTCGCTCTTTCGGTTAGAAGGTTGCGCGAGAGGGGCCGACGTCCCAGGTATCTGGATGCCCGGCTTTGGCCCATGGCGTCCTGCCGTATGTAGTTCACCGGATGCTTGCAGATCGCCGACAGAGGTCATTGTTGGTAGCTCAGAGGGTTGGTAGCAGGGTGGTCCAGCACATTGCAGTGGCTGCCCTTGCTGGGGCCGACTCGCTCGATCTTCTCGGCTGCGCGCAGCTTGTCCACGTGGTATCGGACGGTGGACTCGGAAGCGGCGAGCGTGGCAGCTATTTCGCGGCGACTGGCAGAGGGTTTCCGGCAGAGGAGCGACAGGGTTCTCTCGGGGATCAGGTCGGGGTCTAGTGGTATTCCAGCAGATGCATCCGGTTTCTGGCTGTTTCCTTTTGGTAATCGGGGTCGTTTTCCCGGCTTTCTGAATAGTCTGTCGGGCGAAGTCATTCCGTTGCCGGGAGGTGTCCCAAACAGAATCGTGCTTCTTGTGGGTCTGGCTCGGCTATCAATTCCTCGTCACGAAACCTGCACCGAATTCGGCTTTGAAGAGCCCACTTGGGCACAACGCTGGGTCATGTCCACAGTTCCGGTTCCAATCCTCTCAACGTAACGGAGCAGGTACATGGACTCGGCGAGCAATGGCTTGCTGGGCAGCAACTGGTGCGCTCCGCGCAACTTCTCTACGGTGAGTGGTGGCGTTGAGAGGTGGTAGCAGCCGGCCGTAGTGCATGATCTCCGTATCCGTCCGAAAGTCTGCATCTTGACTGGGTGATTTTGTTGCCCGACCTTGTCGGAGTTTCTTTCCACCAATCTGGGAGGTCGTTTTATGGCAACGAGAGTCAGGGGCACCTCGGAGGTGATGTTTCCGTTGGTCGCCTGCTATTTGCGTGGTAGTAAGGGTCCGGACGCATTTTGCCAGGAGCATGGCCTATCGCGTAATCAGCTGACCTACTGGCGCCGGAAGTATGCGGCATCTTCGTCTGGGTCGGAGGTCGGCGCGTTTGTGGAGGTACCGTCGCCGCAGGCGCGTGAGCGGGTTTTAATGGAGGTCGAGTTTCCAGGCGGCACACGTCTACGGCTGTTCACGCCGGTATCGGCGGATTTTCTCGGGTCTGTGCTGCAACGTGTGCGGAGCCCATCATGTTAGCGCTGGGGCCGTCGCACCGGTTTCATTATTACCGGGAGCCTACGGACATGCGCAAGGGTTTTGACGGGTTGTGCGGTCTGGTGCGCTCGGGCATGAAGCGTGATCCTCTCTCGGGCGATGTGTTCGTTTTCATCAACCGCCGTCGGACACATGCAAAATTCTTGGTGTGGGATCGGAGCGGTTGGGTCGTGTACTACAAGCGTCTCGAGTCGGGTACGTTCGAGCTTCCTTGCAGTGGCACTCCAGATTGGGCGCAGATCGTTTGCCTTCTGGAGGGTGTGGCGCTGAATTCTGTTCGTTATCGTCGGCGTTACTCACGGCTGGCAGTGTCGCAGGGATGAGATTTATTTTCGTGTGGTATCTTATTTTGGGGAATTGTGTGCTTAGAGGGTGGTATGAACCCTATGGCCGCACACAAGCCTCCTATCGTGCTTTCTTCGGCCCCGGCTGGGGACTCGGCGTCGATCATCGCTTCCCTGGAGGCGAGGCTAATGGAGGAGCGCTGCGGGAGGTTGAAGGCAGAGGCGAGGGAAATGGAGGAGCGCCGCGGGAGGTTGAAGGCAGAGGCGGAGGTTGCACGGTTGCGTCACGAAAACAGCAGCGTTTGCAAGGAGAGAGACGGCTACCGTGACCGTCTGAAGTTCGTCAAGGCTGAACGCGATGCCCTTCTGAACTTGGTCCACGGTGCGAAGAATGAGCGCTTTGTGCCCAACGATGGGGCGGGCCCCGAGGAGAACTCCTTGTTTTCCGATGACGACGAGCCGTCGCCAGAGGTCGAGCCGTCGCCAGAGGTCGAGCCGTCGCCAGATACGGACAAGGCGCGCCCTGAGGCCTCGAAGCGCAAAGCGGTTTCGCAGAAACCGAAGCGGACACGCCGCCGCCGCCTTCAAGCCGGTTTTCCGCCCCACCTTGAGCGCGACATGGCCGTCCTCGAGCCCGAGGAAGATGTCTCGGGCATGAAGCGCATAGGCTTTGTAGATAAAGAGACGCTACATGTAGTGCATCTTAAGGTGATCGTCAAAGTGCTCAGGCGGTACAAGTACGCTCGTAGTGAGACGACGGATGGTAATGGCGAGCGTTCGGACGAGGATGACGGTCCGAGCCCCATCGTCATCGCGCCGTTACCGCCCCGCCTGAGCGAGAAATGTATGGCTGAGCCAAGCCTGCTCGCTCATGTAACCGCCGCTAAGTACCTGGATCACCTTCCTCTCTACCGCCAGCGAAAACAGTTCTTACGGCAACAACTCCCGATTTCCAGCTCGACCCTGGGTGACTGGATCGGCCTGGTAGCATTCCACTTGGGGGCCCTCTATGATGCGCTCAAGAAAGAGGCCCTTCAGAGCGGCTACCTATGCGTGGACGAGACCACCATTGCGGTGCAAGATCGTAGCAAGGTCGGGGCACATCACCGTGGGTATTTCTGGGTGCACCGTGCACCGGAGCTCGGACTCGTGTGGATGGAGTATCGTAAGGGCCGTGACCAGCAAGGGCTGATCCACTCTTTGCAGACCTTCGGGGGTCACATTCAGTGCGATGGCCTCGCAGCCTACAACGCTCTTGGCCGCAATCCGAACATCGTTTTACACGGATGCTGGGCCCATGCCCGACGCTATTTCGTCCGGGCGCAGCAGAGCTATTCGGAGCGGGCCGAGCATGTGCTGACGAGGATTCAGCAGTTGTACATGATTGAGCGCAGGCTGCGCGAGGCGGGCTGCACGCCAGAGGAACGCTACCAGGCGCGCCAAAAAGAGGCGGTCCCCATCCTGAATGACCTGAAGGCATGGCTTCAAGCGCACTTCGGCACGCCACGCAGCGTTTGGGGCAAAGCCGTGGGCTATACCCTGAATCAGTGGGACAAGCTGTTTCGATACACCCGCTTCGGGCGCGTTGAGATAGACAACAACCTCGTGGAAAACTCCATCCGGCCGTTGGCTCTGGGCCGCAAAAACTACATGCACGCCGGATCACACGATGCAGCCCAACGCGCAGCCGTCATCTACTCGTTGCTGGCAACCTGCAACCTGCAAGGCATAGCCGACCCCCAAGATTGGCTCGAGGATGTGCTAACGCGCATGCCTACGCACACCGCAGATATTCGTGAGCTGCTACCCCAACAGTGGACCGAGCGTCCAAGCTCCGCGACCTCACAGGCATTGCGCCCAGCGATGCGGGCCTGCGCATAAGCCCTCTGCGCCACTGCTGAGCGCCACTTCTGCACTGCCGCGCGCAGGCATCCAAGCGCTTGCGCCTGCCGACCGCTAGCATTCCCGCAGCCCCCGTCGGCCCGCTCCAGCAGCGGCTTGAGCCCAGTAACCCCAGCAAGGGGCGCCGCCAACCGGATGCGCCCAGCATGTGCCGACGACGAGTCGACTACGGTACGGGATCGAACGCAGACTACGCGAGGCGGGCTGCACGCCGACCGACCGCTACAAGGCGCGTCAAAGAGAAGCGGTCCCCATCCCTGGAAGACCTGAAGGCATCGCTTCAAGAACACACCAACGCGCAACTGGCATCTACGCGCTGCTAGAAACCTCCAACACTTAGATGCCCAAGACGGGCTCGAAGATGTGGTAGCGCGCGTGCCCACACCTACCACAGCACTACGCGAGCCGCTCCCCCAGCGGCGGACCTACCTTGAAACTTCCGCGACCCCACAGACACCGCTCCCACCAGGGCGTGCCTGCGCATAAGACCCGCTGTGCCACTCCCAAGCGCGAGACATGCACCGCACTGCGCAGGCGCCCAAGCACCCTGTGCATGCCTATCGCTACCATCCCCGCAGCGCCCATCGGTCCGCTCCAGCAGCGGCCCTAGCACAGTAACCCCAGCAAGATGTGCCGCTCAAAAGCACGCGCCACCGTGCATTCCATGGCCTGAAGGCAAACACGACGGCGAAAAATAGTCCTCGGCACGCTACCAGTCAGCTGAAATACCCCCGAAAAACCGGATTTTCGGACGGATACTGATCTCCAGCCGGTCCGCAAAGAGCACAACCTGAACGCTGCTGTTATCCGTGTGGTCCCGATGCGCCACCGAATTGACGATGACCGCCGTCACTACCTCCCTTGGTATTTCGTACGCTACAGGCGCCTGAACACTCGTTGCCTAAGAACACTCGTTGCCTAACTCGTGCCCGCCGACAGTGCAATCTTGCTCAAAACAAAGTCTACCGCCAAATCCACCAGCTGAAAGACCTTTCCCTTGTAGACTTGGTAGGTGGAAATTGGCTTTGCGATCTCGGTTCCAGAAAGTGTCCGCAATTCACCTCATAGGAGATCAGAAAGCGTTACGGCGCTCTCCCGAATAACAACACTGCAGCATTGGTCGGCCGTCCCCTGTTCAATAAGTTCAGATGCGTGAGCAAATCCGCCGGAGGAGTCTCTTCCGGTAGCGAGAATTTGCGAGCCCTGCGCGGTATACGGATGAAGCGGTACATGCCCTCGACATCTAGGTTGGCGAGCGTGGCTCCCGAACACTGTGCCGCGTCAATCGGCCTGTATCGTAACAGTTCCTTTGTTTCGAGATACTGCACAGGGGCGGCGTAAAGCCCCGCAACCAGCTCTGCGGCCGTGGCGAACCGCCTTCTTTCCAGACCGGCCTGGGCCCAGCCGATGAGTGTGTGCATCTTCGGATGCCAGCCCTCTTAGGCATTCCTCACGAAGATAAGCCGGTGCTAATCCAACTCGGTGGTACGGTCGAATTCTCGCTCGGTGGGTGGCACACCCACCGCGTTCTCGAACCCGCAGTTCCGTCCGAACAAGCCTGCATATTCCGACGGATTCGGTATGTCAGCCCGACTACTGAATCAGAAACGGATTGCACGAGCGCTCACGGCCAATAGTGGTGGCCTGCCCGTGGCCCGCGTAGACCGTGGTGGAGTCGGGAAGCGTAAGGAGCTTCTCGAAGATCGACCGCATCAGAATAGGCAATCTGCCGCCAGGAAGATCATAACGGCCGATAGAGTCGTGAAACAGCACATCCCCGACCATTACGAAGCCGGCATCACGGTCATAGAAGCTGATCGATCCGGGCGCATGGCCCGGTGTGTCCAGCACCTCCCAGGTCGCATTGCCGAAACTGACACGGTCTCCCTCTTGCAGATAGGCATTTAGCGGGGGTGGCTGCTTAACGGTTGTGCCGAACATGGCCGCCTGCGCTTTCGCGAAACGTAGCTGCGTCTTGCAGTCCCGGTGTGCCTGCCAGCTTAGGCAATAGTGGCGGGCGAAAAAGGCGCAACCTAGGATATGGTCAATATGCGCATGCGTGAGCAGCAGGTGGCGCAGGACCAGCCCCTGGCTCTGAATGAAGCGGACTACGGTGCTCTGCTCCGCGGCATTCGATGCGCTGGCATCGATCAGCACTGCTTCGCCGGCATTGTAGCAGACGTAGCTGTTGGTTTGGTACGGGCTGAATGTGAATGTCTGTACGCGGGTCATGGCTTCTTGGCCCCAGGGCCGATTACGATAACGATTTCTCCTCTCACACGTGGCTGCGCCTGGTAATGAGCATGCAGCATCGCAAGCGGCCCGCGCTGGACATCTTCGTGAACCTTGGACAGCTCACGCGCAACAGCAGCCGGACGCGCAGGACCACACACGGCGGTCAGGTCCGCCAACGTCCGCACAAGGCGGTGAGGGCCTTCAAACAGCATCACCGTTCGGTGTTCGTGCGCGAGGCGCTCCAAGCGGCTACGACGCCCCTTTTTCGGTGGCAGAAAGCCCTCGAACACGAATCGTTCGCAAGGGAGCCCGCTGGCGGTCAGTGCGGGAATCAGCGCGGTCGGCCCAGGTAGGGGCACCACTTGAAGGTCCTGAGCGACGCATGCGCGCACCAGATAGAATCCTGGATCGGAGATGCCAGGTGAACCTGCATCGCATACCAGGGCTACTTGCTCTCCGCTCTGCATCCTCGCGACGAGCCGTGGCGCTACGCGGTGCTCATTGTGGTCGTGGTAGCTGGTCATCGGTGTACGAATGCCGTAGTGCGTGAGCAGTATCAACGTACGTCGGGTGTCTTCGCAAGCTATTAGGTCCGCCTCCTTGAGCACACGTAACGCTCGCAGCGTGATGTCCTCCAAATTGCCGATCGGGGTGGGTACCAGATAAAGCATGCCTACGGCTGCTTGATATGTCCGGCCTTGCGCTTATGCCGCATCAGCAGCGGGGGCACAGCACGAAGTTCGAGCGACACATACAGAAACATCCCCAGTGCAACCAAGCCGACCAGGATGTTGGCCGTCCACATACTGATCCAAGGACTCATTAATCCCCGGTCTGCCAGCTTTTCGCCTTGCACCAGCGTGGTCCAGTACAACAGGAATACGCCAATTGGTATCAGAGCGGATACTCCAAGTCCGCCACGCCGGATGCTGAGCCCCAGCGGTGCCCCCAGAAGGATAAAGATGAGGCACGCCGCGGCGATCGAGTATTTCTTGTGAATCTCCACGCTGTAACGATTTATGTACCGCATCTGGCGCTCTATGCCACGGTGTGTGCGTGCGACCTCGTCCGACGCCATGCGCGCTGCATTGCCAGCCATCGCGTGCACACGCCGAAGGTCCTCCGGCCGGCTGGCTGTCGATGTACCCGATGGGGCCACAACCGGTACGGTACTTCTCAGACTCGCACGCGAAGCTTTGACGAGGGTGCGCAGTGAATCCACCACGCGAACCATCACGGAGGTGCGCGTAGAGCGGTCAGAGCGGGGACGTCCGCTTAGCGATGCGCGCGCGAAGTTGAATTCCGATAGGTCGAGCGTCAGGCGCAGCCGATTGAAGGTCGATCGCTCATAGCGTTCACGCATGTCGGCGGTGGTGTTGGGCAGAAAACGATGGATCTCGCCTTTTTCCAGGTCCAGCACAGCCGCCGCACCGCGCGACGCGAGTCGGCCGGAGGTGGCCCTGATGGTGGCACCTCGACCTCGACCGTTGGTCTGATCATAGATGAGTATGTCCTCAAGCCTGTTGCCTGTGCGATGCCGGACAAGGATTGCATATTCGTCCAGCCCGTCGTAGAAGACGCCTGGCTGCAGATCGAATCCTGGACGCTTCGCATGCACATCCTGCCAGATCGAGTGCGCCCGGAAATTGGCTTCGGGAAGCAGCACGTTGTTGAAGTAACTCATCCCCAAAGCCAGGATGCCTCCGGCCACCAGCGCTGGCCAGATCACCGAGAAGGCTGAGACGCCGCTGGTCTTGATCACGACATACGCGCGCGACTCGGCCAGCGTGCCGAATGCCATCAGAGAGGCCAACATTGCAGACATCGGCACGGCCAACACCACCATGTACGCGAGGTTGTAGGCAACAAGCTCACAGATCAAGAGCGGCGGAAGGTCGCGACCTGCAAGGTCTGGCAGGTATTTGATAAGGAACTGCAGCAGGATCAAAAACAGGAGGAGGCCCAGCCAGCCAAAAAACGGCCCCAGAAGTCCGCGCAGCGCTATCCGATGAAAATGCCTCACAGAGCTCCAAGCTGCCGTGGCAACGCGCTGCACACCACCGCCTGGCATGCTCCGCCAGGCAACATGGCTCTCGAATAATCGTTGCAATGGACTGTCCCCAAGTGGCAAACCAGGCCCGTAATGAACTGGACGCGAATTGATCGCATCATCGCAGCGTGTGTCTTTCTGTTCGCGCTTGTGTTGTACAGCTTTACTGTGTCACCGACGGCTAGCTTCTGGGATGCTGGAGAGTTTATTGCCATCTCCAACGGGCTTCAGGTGTCACATCCGCCCGGCGCTCCTTTCTACATGCTGATAGGGAGGCTGTTTGCCATGTTCGTGCCGGCTTCGTCGGTGTCGCTAGCGGTGAACCTGGTGTCGGTCCTCTGCAGTGCCTTCACCATCCTGCTCACCTACTGGATCGTCGTCCGCCTCGTGCGGGAGTTTCAGGGTTCGCATGCGGATGCAGGGACGGGTTCCCGCATCGCGGCCATGGTGGGCGGGCTCATTGGAGCGTGTACCTTCGCTGTTACCGACTCGTTCTGGTATAACGCCGTAGAGGCCGAAGTCTATGCCATGTCCATGCTGTTTACGGCGCTGGTGGTATGGCTGATCCTGCGCTGGTGCGATATGGCGCGGGAAGGCGGATCGGATGGGATGCGCAGCAACAGGATACTGGTTCTGGTGGCCTACTTGTTCGGGCTGGCTATAGGGGCGCACCTCCTGAGCTTGTTGGCGTTGTTCTTTATTGCACTGATCATCTTCTTTGTCCGCTTTGATCGTGAGGAGTGGAGCGTCCCCGGCAAGCCGGAGTGGAGCTCCATGCGCCGCTGGGCCGGGGTACTGATGGCCCTGATTGTGGCGTCCGGCATCTTCCTCATCATCTATCCAGGCATAGTGCAGAAGCTGCCGGTTTTTGCTGGTAGCACCGGGAACCCCCTCTTTGCGATGTTTGCGGTAGCCGCAATGGTGATTGGTCTGGTGTACTATTCCCATGTTCGCCGCCGTCCAGTGCTAAACCTCGCCAGCATCTGCCTCCTGATGGTGCTTGTCGGGTATTCGACGTACGCGGTCATCTTCATCCGGAGTGCGGCAGACCCTCCAATTGACGAAAACGACCCTGAAAATCCGGCCGCCATCGTCTCTTATCTCGCTCGGGAACAGTACGGAGAAACCCCGTTATTGCGCGGTCCTTCGTTTAACAATAGTACGGGTCAGGTTTCCAGGCGGGAAAAGACATTTCCCAGGCGCTACTCGCTCGCTCCGAATCATGCGCGTTTTTATGCTCAGTATGATTCTGATACGGAGTTTTTCTGGCGTTACCAGGTCGGGCACATGTATGTGCGATACTTTCTGTGGCAGTTTGCAGGGCGCGAGAGCGATGTCCAGGATGCGCGTGCCATCACGGGGTTGCCGTTTTTGGACGGAGAGTATGAGACCTTTTTCCAGACGCCCAGCGAGAGAGCTAGCCGCAACAAGTATTTTGCTATTCCGCTGCTGTTGGGGATGCTGGGCATGATGTATCACTTTACGAAGGACTGGCGGCGGGCCTTTAGCGTTCTGGTGCTGTTTCTGGTGACCGGTATAGGCATCATCCTGTATCTGAACCAGACGCCAATGCAGCCGCGCGAGCGCGACTACTCGTATGTGGCCAGCTTTTTCGCCTTCAGTCTTTGGATAGGGATTGGAGCGACGGGCGTCATGCAGATGGTGCTGGAGGCGTCAGGTGAGAAGGTCCGCAGGCTGGCCTGTTGGGTGTTGCCGCCACTGATGTTCCTGGCGGTACCTGGCCAGATGGCATTGGAGAATTATGATGATCACGACCGTTCCGGTCGATATGCCGCTCCAGATTATGCCTACAACATGCTAAACAGTCTGGACGAGAACGCGATACTGTTCACCAACGGAGACAATGATACGTTTCCGCTCTGGTATGCACAGGAGGTGGAAGGTGTTAGGCGTGATGTGCGCGTGGCGAATCTCTCGCTATTGAATACGCCATGGTATATCAAGCAGCTAAAGAATCAGCCGTCACGGGATTCCGCACCCTTGCCGATCTCGTTGCCAGACAGTCGAATTGACGATATTGAGGTGGCGCGCTGGCAGCCTACTGATTTGTCGCTGCCTGTTGACACAGCAGCGCTTCGTACCAGCTCAGAGGTCTTTGCGGCGTCTCACAACCTGGATCATGTTGAGAGTCCCATGATATGGAGGCTCGAAGGCAGGTCGCTTGGGCAGGATGCGGACGGTAACACGCTCCGCGCGCTCTATGCGGCAGATCAGGCCGTGGTGGACATCCTTCATACCAATGCGGTGCAGGGCTGGCAGCGCCCGGTATATTTCGCTGTAACGGTGGCACCGGACGGCAGGGTAGGCCTTGACAAGTATTTTCAGCTGGAGGGTCAGGCAAATCGTGTCGTTCCGATAAGCAGTGGGGAGGAGCTCGGCCGGGTGGATCCCATCTATTCGCCGCAGGTGCTGCGCAGGTTTCGGTTCACCAACCTTGACGACCCAGGCGTTTACTATGACGATAACATCCGGAACATGGTGGACAACTACCGCAATGTCTTCGCTCAGACGGCTTTGGGAATGATTGAGGCCGGCTATGCGACAGAAGCGGTCGAACTGATGGACTGGATCATGGAGGAGATTCCTTATGAAACTATTCCGGGCGACCTGGCTTCATTCGTGTTTCCGGCACGGGCCTACGAGATGGCGGGCCGACTGGATACCGCGGTGGAGATTTTCAAGCGAGCTGAGCCCTTTGTGCTGCGAAATCTGCGCATCGACGCCACTGCCGCTCAGTCGCAGCAGATGCTGTTTTCCATGGCTACGCAGATTCTAGACACCTACATCACTGTGGAGGACTATGAGGCCTATGCCTCATTCCGCAACAGGATCAATGAGCTGTTGGGGATTGACGCTGATGTTACCCCAGCTTCTGTACGTGCTACGGTCGAGGGAGCTCTTGAGGGAGATACGACCCAGTCGGATACGTCCTCAGGCGCCCCAGATTCTGTGCCCGACACTGTTCAGGAAGCTCTTGAATAGAGTTGTACCCAGGTGGACACCGCCTTTGCAGTTGTCATCGGACGTGGATAGTACGCCATCATGAATAGGGCGCCAGCGCGCCCGCCAAGCATTGCCTCAGCCAGATGGAGTTTCGCTTTACTAATCAGGATTTTGCGCGCATTGGCCAGGCGCTCGGAGTTACGGCGCGCCATGACAAATCGTCCGTCCGATACGATCTGGTGGACAAGGAGTCCGGTCGTGCCATCACGCTGACGATCACGTGGGACCTGATTGTGCCCGCACCTATGCGTAACGAGGGTTTGGCCAGCCTGGTGGAAGTCACAACGCTAAGCTCGATGTTGCAGCTTCAGGGTTGCACCGGCTATATAGAGAGCCAGGAGTTGGGCGAGGTGATCTTTTATGCGCACCAAAGTGGCATCACTAATGGCTTGGTGGTCGAGCGCACCGCTGGATGCTCCCTTTATTCCAACTTTGATAATCGCCTGTTGTCCACAGATTTCACGAAGCTGGATCCCGCGCTGATCATGAGTTCGGTAGCGCTTTCGATGGCTGAAGACATATTCAGGGATATAGGCTAACCATTGGAGGCGGTGTTTATCGCGCAGCAGCACGCGTCGCTCCGGGTGTGCGAAGCCTCACTGCTCCGTATACTGAGGTGCGTGCTCAATGAGCATGGTCGGTCTGTCGCTTCCTTGGGAATTGTCCTTACGGATCGGGAGGTGATGCAGGCGCTCAACAGGCAATTTCGCGGTGGGGACTACGAAACCGATGTTTTGGCCTTTCCGCTGGGCGGCACCGAAGTCATCGATGCAGAGGTGTACGTCAACATGGACTTTGCTGCTGAGCATTGTGCGGCGCATGGTGCGAGATTTGAGCAGGAGGTACAGCGCTACGTGATTCACGGGGTACTCCACTTGTGCGGCTTTGACGATAGCGACGAGGCCGGTCGCGCCCGGATGCGCCGCGAGGAGGATCGTTTCCTGGTATGATCAGCTGCGTGCCGCGGCTGGGCGTTTGGCCCGGGCGATCGCTTGAAACGCATCACGCTGCGTAGGGCGCTCGAAAGTGTTCGGTTGCTTAAGCGCGCCGCGTTCCATTTGTCTGGCTCACCCCACCGAAGCACGTCAGCAGGAATCCGAATGCCAGCGGGCGCCGCTGATTTGAATCGATGGTGGAATTACCGATGTTCTGATGCCTTGAAGCAGTCAAAGTGCTCCCAGGCCTCCGCGTAGTCTTTTTCGCGGTCCATATGGCCAAAGGGCGCGTCGTAAGTGGTCGTGCGCTTCCTGGGCCCGCCTAGCAGCAATCGCCAACAGCCAACTACGAATGGTGCAGTCCCCCAGGCAATGGTAGGGTCTCGGCTCAGCCTCCGCACTCGAAGCAGCCTAGGCCTCCCCCTTCGTCTAGTAATCGACTTAACAACTACGTTTGTGTCCGTTACCTTACGGGCATGCAGGGGCCACTCGGGATCTTGGAAACGCTTCGCAGAGCCGTGCCGGAGGTGTCGGCTACGGTAGCGGCGCACCGTGATAAGAGTCGGCGTGCGCTCGCGGGTATGGTGTGCGAGCAATTCCGCTTGGTCGATGCACGTGGCGAGAAGCGGCTGGCGGGCTGCATGAAGGCCCTTAGGGTGCTGCATTCTGAAGAGCAGATTGCTTTACCCCCTCCACAGGTGAAGCTTCAAATCACCAAGCCACGGCTATTGGGTAAACCGGTACCAGAGGCGGTGGACGTTCCGGCTGATGTGCGCGAGATCGAGGATTTCGAGATCGTCCGAGTAGACAGCGCACAAGATCGCGCCATCTGGAATACGCTTATGGACGAAGAGCATCCGCGGGGGGTGACCACCTTTGCGGGAGCACAAATGCGCTACCTAATTAAGAGCGCCCACGGTTATCTGGGGGCGGTCGGTTTCTCTGCCGCTGCGCTTTATCTCAGGGCGCGGGACCGGTGGATGGCCTGGAGTCATGAGCAGCGCAGCGGCCATCTTAAGCGCGTAGTGAACCTGAGTCGTTTTCTGATTCGTCCAAGTGTTCGGTGCAAGAATCTGGCGAGCTTCGTGCTGGGTCGCGTGTTTCGGCGATTGTCCTCCGACTTCATGGCCCGGTATAAGTATGTACCTTACGTGGTAGAGACCTTCGTGTGTCCACGTTACGAGGGTACGTGTTTCAAGGCAGCAGGCTTCCAATACTTAGGTCTCACCCAGGGGCGCGGTCGGCATGCACCGAGCGGCGTGGGAAAGCGTTCACGGAAGAAGGTATTCGCCTATGAACTGGATCCTGCGTGGCGCGATCGGCTGGGCGTACCGCATGTGGAATTGCGACCCCGGCTGGAGGTGGGCGCTGGGCTGGCGAGCGACTCTTGGGCGGAACAGGAATTCGGCGGTGCAGCGTTGGGCCATATTCGGCGCACCGCCCGTCTGGTAAAGAGCGCGGCACTAGTAGCAAAAACGATGGGAAAGCCCGTAACCACGGTTCCTAACCGAGACTTAGCTGCTGTAAGGGGATATTGGCGATTCATCGAGAAGGCCGATAGGTTCGGCATCACACCTGCGAAGATACTGGCGCCGCACCGGCAGCGGACCATTGAGCGGATGCGCACCCAGAAAACGGTGCTGTGCGTGCAGGATGGTACAGACATTAGTTACAGCACACGTCCGCAGTGCGACGGATTGGAAGTAATCGGTAGTAACCAGACCACGGCACAGGCGCGCGGCGTACATCTGCACGCGACCCTGGCGTTGAACGACGAGGGATTGCCCTTGGGAGTATTACGGTGTTCGTACAGAAAAAAGGAAGGGCAAACCACGACGCATCAATGGATTGACGGGCTTCGCGACATAGATGAGGCTGCACAGACGCTGCCGCGCAAGACGCGCGTGCTTAGCGTGATGGACCGGGAAGCGGATGCATTCGAGATCTTTGCGGCGCAGCGCAGTTTGAAGCGGACCGATGTGCTGATTCGGGCCAAACACGATCGGAATCTGGGTAAGAACCATGATCGCCTGTTTAAAGCCATGCGCCGTGGACCTGCTGCCGGTGTGCTGGAGCTCTTGGTAGAGCGTCTGAGTCTTCGGGCGAAGTCTGGTCGGATCACGCACAAGGGCCGTCCGAAGCGTAATGCACGCATGGAGGTGCGTTTTCGCCAAGTGAGGCTGCCAGCAACAGGCGGGTTTGCCGAAGATCCCGTGAAGGTCTCCGCGGTCCACGTTCGTGAGATAGCACCGCCCAAAGGTGCAGATCGGATTGAGTGGTTTCTGCTAACCACCGTGGAGGTTACCTCACTACAGGAGGCAGAGCAGATACTGGAATACTACACCCTGCGCTGGCGCGTGGAGGACACCTTTCGGGTACTCAAGACGGGTTGCCGCGTCGAAAAGCTGCGCATGCAGCAGGCAGAGAACCTGCACCGGGTAATAACGCTGTATATCGTTACGTCCTGGCGGCTCATGCTCATGACGCTGTTGGGGCGTGTAACTGCCAGCATGGACGCGGAAGTGATTTTCACGGACGCGGAGATGCATATGTTGCGGGTCTATGCCCGCAATTACGACCTTCCCGAACTCAAGGACCTCACCTCGGGAATTTTGTTGATGGCGATGATGGGCGGCTACATGAACCGAAAGCACGACCCGCCGCCTGGGCACGAAATCATGTGGCGTGGGTACGCAAGTCTGCAGATGCGCGCCATAGCCTACGAAGAACTCGGAGCGATTTACGACCTTGTGGAGCGCCAGCCACCATAGCGCATGGCGTAGGCTCGGCAATCTCAACGGTTTCGCTCACCGCACGCTCCGCAAGGTGCATGCCCGCAAAGCGAGGGGGATATACGTGCCCGTCGCAGTCGGCGCATACACCCTTAACTCACGCTCGCTACGCGAATGGCCTTGACCCTTCGCATCTACCACTTAGAACAGCGTAACATTCACCTCCAGCGCGAAGCGCAGGCCTCCCGCTACGAGGGCTATGCTTTTCTTGTCGGGTAACCGCGTGGCTAAGGGCCAAGATCTGCCCGCCCTATGCACCTTGAGGGCTCGTTGTCAAGCTGCTTGAGTGATTACCGGGTAGGCCTAGGCAACTCTTGCTGGCGTTATCAGTACAATAAAGCGCTGCTGAGGTTGACTTTGCGCAAAACCGGCAGTTATGTGGGCATGCTCGGGCGATGCACTGGGCTAGGATCACCGATTCACGGAGCCGTAAGCGGATACCCGCGCGGAATATTGTGCCCAAGACAGCGCTCCACGGTCTCCATAAGTCCAGAAACACGCGCGTAAGCACGCTATTGACCCAATGTGGGCTCGCACCGCCCTCTTTGAATACTCAGACTCGACAAACAGCGTTTCCTAATGCTAAGAGTTACTTATATTGCCGTTCCATCTCGGCAGTAATCGCCTACAGCCAACTAAGAATGGTGCAATCCCGCCGTTTTCCTCCGAATTTACCAGACCGCCCCGAATGGGGATTGATAGCCCGCATAATTCACGTCTGAAATTTGCATAAAACAGCAGCAAAGCATTGCATGGATACTTTGTTACAATACATATAACCCTGAGTGCGTCAAATTTCAACTAGAAGGGCGTTTATACGGTCCATTTCAGCGAATAAAGAGGCTTTTGCCTATTGATTTGCAGCGGGTGGTCCCAAAACAAGAGTTTGGCGTGCTTCTGCTCGCCCACTTAATTGCATTTAGGCCATAGTATAAACATAGTTTATACGTGTTTTGGGGCAGTTGGAGGGATAGTACGGATTCACCCGGTGGGTGAACGAGACGTGGCCCATTTTGGGCCCTTTTGCCCGTCCTAGCAGGCATCCACCTTCCGGGCAGAGCCCGGGATTTCTGCGCCTGGGCGAGCTTGAGAGGGGCACCAAGAGGCAGGCGGATCGGTCTGCTAGACGGCGGACATGGTCATGGCCGATTCGGCATTGCGAGTGCGGCCTGCATCGGTCGCATGCACGGCACTGGGTGCAGGATGGTTATGGGCTGTTTGCGGCGAGCCGGGAGCACCGTGCCAGGGTTATGGGTCCTGGCGACGATGGCCGAAGGGCTGCGGACCGTGGCACGCGAAGCGGCATTACGCACGATGTGACTCTCATACTTGACTTTGACAAAACTTATGGTTACCTTTGGACTGCCTCATTGTTGCAGCGTATAGGACGGTACAGCAGCCATGAGGCAGGGGGTCCCCTTACCGCTGGGCGGGCTTGCGCACACCAGCACGAGCGCGTCACGGTGCCAGAAGGACCGCTACACGTACCATCCATGATCCAGTGAGCCCATGTCCGCATCCAACACGTTGAAAACGTTCGCGTCGCACAACCGCTCGGTTAAGGTGAGTTTTGATAAGCCCGATCAGTTGACGTCCGATGCGGGCGCCTTTATTGGTCGTCGCCTGCTGGACTTGACGGGCTTGATTGCGATGCTGATGGAGGGCTTGAAGGACTCCCGCGACAAGCGCCGTGTCCGGCACTCGCTGCCTGAGCTGCTGCAGCAGGTGCTGCTGTCGTTCATGCAGGGATGGGATCGTCTGCGCTCAGCGGAAGCCTTAAAGAACGACCCCGCCTTCCGCGTGGCCTGCCGTAACCAGCGAGGTGCAAAGGTGCTAGAGGCCAAACACCGCTTAGCTTCGCAGCCGACGCTGTCACGCACTATTGACCAGCTCAGCGAAGAGCCCAAGCTCCAGCATCTGTCCGACACGGTCACCCGGCTGGGAATGGAGACGATATACACCCGCAACGGAGGCAAGCGCGTGCCGGAGCTGGTCATCGACGTGGATAGCTATCCCGTAGAAGTGTACGGGAAGCAGGAAGGCAGCGAATATAATGCGCACTATAGGCACAGGATATATTTGCCTATGGTGGCCACATGCGGGCCCACGGGGGATGTGCTGGGAGCTGAACTGCGTCCTGGCGCTATGAATGACGCAAGAGATAGCCATCAATTCATCCACCGGATTGCGAAAGCAGGGCAAAAGCACGTCGCCGAACGGATTATCGTGCGTGCCGACGCGGGCTTCAACAGCCCCATCACGTACGAGCGCCTCGAAGACGATGGCATCGACTACGTCATGCGCCTGAAAAAAAACAAGAAACTGAAAACGTTGATGGAGAAGACCGTGGCCAAATACGGCGGATCACCTACGCACTGCATAGAGCTGACCTATAAAGCGGAGTCTTGGAACGAGGCCCGGCGCGTGGTGATGGTGCCCAAGACGTACTCCAAGGCCGAGCCGGAATACTACTTTCTGCTCACGTCCTTGTCAAAGAAAGAGTGCAATGCCCAGAGCTTGGCTGACTTCTACCGGATGCGAGGCAAAGCGGAAGCACACCATGCAGAGATCAAATACGCTTCCTGTATGCTGTCCTCGGCGGCGCGCCCCAACATGTTCGAGAAAGTGGTCAAGCAATCACTCGGAGACGAGAGCGATAACAAGACCCAAGACGAGAGCGATAACAAGACCCAAGACGAGAGCGGTAACAAGACCCAAGACGAGAGCGATAACAAGACCCAAGACGAGAGCGATAACAAGACCCAAGACGAGAGCGACAGCAAGACCCAAGACGAGAAGGCTACCAAGACGGTGCGCCCTCAGAATGCGGTACGCTTGCTACTGAATGTGATGGCCTATCAACTGATCCACATCGGGCGCTGCCAAATGATCGCCCCCGACTACTTGGCTCCCAGAAACTGGCCCCTGGGACTACCGACCGCCACAGAACCCCCACCAACAGACGTTGGTCCGCCGGCAGAGCCAAGTAGCAACGGCACCGCCGAAGCAAACACCGAGAAGCACGACAAGCAGATGAAGCCTGAGCCCGTACACGCGCCGCTCATGCATGTGCGCAGATTCAGGGAGAACGTGCTCAAGGTAGGGGGACGCCTGACCAGACATGCACGGCGGCTGCACTTCTATCTCGCCGAGTCCGCAAAGAAGCTGTGGGAGACCTTCTGGGAAAACACATGGAAGCTGCGCTGGCAGACCCTGTGCTGGCCGAGTCTGCCTAAACGGTGCTAAGAGGCCACCACCCGGCTTCCTGACCACGTTAACGCACCTCCCCAAGGGCGACCAACCAGAGCCCAGCGCGAAGCTACGCCCGCACGACATTAATTCGCCCCGCTGAGCGGCAAAAAGACACCCTGAGCGCGCCGCAAACCCGCGAAATCGCTCTCTCGCTCCACGACTAGGCCCCATCAACGGGTCATACCCCTGCCTCCAAGGCATTTACCCCTCAACGGCCGCCCACGAATTCCAACTAGTGAATAGTGTGGGGATAGGATGAAGATCTTGACTGAAGTACGCTCGTTAGTAAGCTGGGCGGTTGACGTGTATCTGGCGGAGATCCAGCGCGCACAGTTCGTGTCCCCCCTCCCCCCCCCCCCCACTTGATGTCCGCACGGGCACTCTCGCGTCCGCGTCTTCACTCCCTGACGATCGGCGGAGGCGATGAGTGCCGCTTGGATGCCGTTGCCCAAGAATGCGGAGCAGATGCGTCCGGGGCTCAGATTCGCCGAAGAACTGCTTCTCCTTCTGCTTGACAAGGACACCGGCGCACTCGCCCCGGTTCCAGAGCGATCCCTGCGGTGCGCCCTCGCTGGAGCCGTGCTTCTGGACCTAGCGCTGGAGAATCGCATCGACACCGATCTTGAGCGCCTCTTCCTGGTCGATTCGACCCCGATCAGTGACGATTTACTTGATCCCGGCCTACGATTGATCGCTCGGGCCGCCGAGACCCGGGACACGGCCTACTGGATTGAACGCTTGGCCGAGCCCGCGCATGCGCGCCAAGTGCGGAGGGATGCTCTCGACCGTCTGGTCGAGAAGGGCATACTGGAGCGGGAGACCGGGGGCCTGCTTTCGGTTGCGCACAGGGTCGTCCGCTCGCGCCGGTATCCACAGGTGGGCGGCGAGGCCGGTCGTGAAGTCGAACTGCGCGTTATGACCGTTCTCTTCTCGGAGGAGATTCCAGACCCCCGGGATGTTATGTTGATCGCGCTCGTGAACGCCTGTGGGATCTTCGGACGGCTGCTCTCACCTGGGGAAATGACGGAGGTCCGGGACCGAATCGAACTCATCTGCAAGATGGAACTGATCGGTCGGACGGTCTTGGCAGCGATACGCCAGGCGGGCGTTCCCCGTGTCGAGTCCGTTCATGGGCGGCGGCCGACGCTAAGGTCCCGGGCGGCTCGGGCTCGGGCGCTGGACGCCATACCCCTCGCCGACGGGGGTGGACTGCCGATCGTCGGAAACGCGTTCCGCATGTTGGGAGACCCGATACCCTACCTCGCCCGGCAATACCGGGAGAAGGGCCCCGTCTTCCGTGTCCGTGCGTTTTCGCATGCCTTCACGGTCCTCGCGGGGCCGGAAGCCAACACATTCATCCAGCGCCACGGCAGACAGCACCTCCGCAACGTCGATTTCTACGCCAGCATGACACGGGCGCTAGCTGCCCACCGGTTCATCCTGGGGATGGACGGCGCGGAGCATTTCCGCCTGCGAAAGGTCCTGAGAAACGGCTATTCGAAGAGCTATTTCCTCGACCGCATCGATGACGCCGTCGGGACCGTGGTTCGCGAGATCGACGATCTGCCCGTGCGAACACCGATGGCGGCCATGCCGATCCTGCAACGAGTCATTGGCAAACAGATCGGAGTGCTTTGTACCAGTGTCCGTGCGGACGAATACATGGAAGACCTCGTCACCTACCTCGACGGGGCGATCGCTGTCATGATGATGCGCCGTCCACGGTTCGTGATGCGCACGCCGCGCATGCGCCGCGCGCGCGCTGGGCTGGAAGCCCTGTGCGAGCAGCTTCTGAAGGCACGCGAGGCCGAACACCGCGAGGCCAATGCGCCGGATCTAATCGACGATGTCCTGGCACTCCACCAGGCCGATCCGCAGTTCATGCCCGAAACGGAACTGATGTCTGCCTGTATCGGACCCTTTGCCGCGGGTCTGCACACCGCGGCGAGCGTCGCTACGTGCATGCTGTACGAGCTGCTCAAGCACCCGGGCACGATGACGCGCGTGATCCGCGAAGCAGACGCACTATTTGCCGACGGTGGTCCCACGGCTGGGAAACTTCGCGGGATGGACGTCACCCACCGCGTGGGGATGGAGACCTTGCGGCTTTATCAGGTTGCGCCGGCACTGGTGCGCACGGTGGTCAACGCCTTCGAGTTCGAGGGGTATGCGATTCCGGCTGGCACGACGGTCATGTTTGCCAACACGGTCCCGCATGTCCTGCCAGAGTACTTTCCTGAGCCGCACCGGTTCGACATTGAGCGCTACGGGCCGGAACGCGCCGAACACAGGCAGCCGGGGGTTTACGCGCCCTTCGGCTTGGGCACGCACCGTTGCCTCGGAAGCGGCTTCATGGAGGTCAGCTTAGCGCTGACGCTCGCGACCATGTTGCACCGGGCGGACATCACCATGCATCCACGGAGCTACCGGCTGAAGATGGGCTATTCCCACCTGGCAGCCCCGAAGTCCAGCTTCAAGATCATGGTTACTCCCCGCCAATAAAGGAGGACTCGGGCCATGGCCGGCTCCAGGAGGTCACCACCGCATCTGTTCGCGACCGCGCCGCTCCCGCTGTGGTGGAGTCTAGTGCACAAATACGGCGGCGTGCAGCCGCGGTACTGGGGACGATTGGCGGGAATACTGGCGGTGAGCGCCGTTACGGCCCCGTTGCGCCTCGCAGAGAGGCTTCGCTACGGCCGCCAAGTGGCGCGGACGGAGATCCGCGAACCGCCGATCTTCATTCAGGGCTTTGCCCGCTCAGGCACCACCCACCTTCACAACTTGCTGGCGCACGATCCCTGTCTGGGGTACGTGTCAACCTTTCATGCGACCGCGGCCCCCTTCTTCCTGATCTCGCGCGGATGGCTGGATCGGCTGATCGCCGGACGGCTTCCGGCGAAGCGCCCGATGGACAATGTTGCGGTTTCTCTGGACCTCCCCCAAGAGGAGGAGCTGGCCCTTGCGGCTGCATCCCGGCTGTCGTCCGTGCATCATATCTCGTTTCCGGGCCGGGCGAGGGAAATCGTGGCGAAGATGGGAGCCATGCGGCTGACCGAGGCGGAGATGCGGGAGTGGACGGACAGCTACCTGCATGTGCTGCGCAAGGCCACGCTGGCTTCGGACGGTCGTCGGCTGGTGCTCAAGACACCGGCCAACCTTGGCCGGACCGACCATCTGCTCCGACTATTTCCCAGCGCGAAGTTCGTCTTCGTCGTGCGCAATCCGTATGTCGTGTTCTCTTCTACGATGAAGCTCTACCGCACCGTGATTCCCATGTACCGGCTGCAGGACGTGGACTGGGACGTGATCGAGGCCTCGGTGTTTTCCAACTACGTTGACATGACCCGCCGGTACATGCGCGACCGGGCATCGATTCCGAGGGGGAACTTGATCGAAGTGCAATTCGAGGACATCGAGGCGGATGCGCTGGGCGTCCTGGAACGCATTTATTTGGCGTTGGGATTGCCGGGTTGGGAACGGGCGCGGAAGCCCGTCGCAGAATACCTCGGGACCTTGTCCGGCTACCGCAAGAACCGCTACAGGTTCGATTCGTCGCTGATCGACAAGGTGGACCGGAAGTGGGGATTCGCCGTGCGTGAATGGGGCTACGAACCACCGAACTCGAATGACTGACCACGACGAGAAGCCGCTGGTATCGGTCTTCGTTGTTAGTACCGGCCGATGCGGGTCCACCCTTCTTTCGGCGATGTTGCGGCTGCACCCGCAGATCCCGAGCGTGTCGGAGTTACGCCTACCTGGGGCCCGGCAGCGTGCGCGCGACAAGGAGCAGCGGCGAGGCCGCATTCCGCAGGTTAAACACGCCGACCCGGGCGCTGCGGGCGTTTCTCGAAAGCGCATCCATCGGCGAGTTCCTCTTTCCCCTCGGCTCTGGGGGCCGATACGGCGCTCACGCACTCCCTCCTATTCTGTGCACGACGCTCCCCCACCTCACGGACGCGCACGAGGAGCTGTGGGGCGAGTTGGGTCCCGCGCTGAGAGCCAGGGGTAAGCATCGGTTGATCGACCACTACCGCTTTGTGTTCGTATGGCTCCAGGCACGGTTCGGCAGGCAGGTGTGGGTGGAGCGCACCGGAGGGATACTGCCGATGACGCCCGTCCTGGCGCGCCACTTCCCGGATGCCCGTTTCGTCCACATCTTCCGGGACGGACGGAACACCGCGATTTCCATGTACAATCATCCCGGCTTCCGCGCGATGGCGATAAGTTCGCTCATGCTGGGGAAGCTGCGGCTTGACCCGTTTTCGCACGTCAACTGGCGGGGAAGCAGCCTGTGGGTGCATGTCGCCGCCCAGATACAGGCGCGCCTGATGTCCCCAAAGCGATTCCTCGCCCGCGATGTTCCGGTGGAGTCGTTTGGCTGGGTCTGGAGCGGGATGATCGAGAAGGGCACCGCGTTTCTGAACACGCTGTCCGCCGACCGGGTTCTCTCCATGCGGTTCGAGTCGCTGCTCGATTTGCCCCGGAAGGAGATGACCCGCCTTGTCGACTTCATCGGGCTGGAGTTGGCCGATGCGCGGTGGCTCGAGGGGCTCTCGGCCTTGCCGCGACGCAAGTCGCCCAGTTGGGTTCGCCATCCTCGTGAGGAGCAGATCCGGCTGCTCGGGCTTCTCGTAGGGGCTGTCCAAGCCCGTGAAGTTCCTGATCCCGCCGCTCATCACCTCGGCATAGAGGCCCTTCGGCTCACGCGCCACGCAAGCTTCCAGCGACGCATCCACAAAGGTCTCCCTGACTCGCCGGGTTTGAAGAGACCGCGGGCGAGCTCACGCTCGAACCAGAACGGGCTGATAAAGGACACGATCACGATCAGTCTCGCATCAACCATGAAACGCGACACCTCGGCCGCCTAGCGGATGTTCTCCACGCGGTCCGCCTCGGTGAATCCCAGATCCCGGTTGAGCCCGTGCCGAACGTTGTCGCCAGCCAACAGGTAGGTGTGGCGGCCCTCGGCGGCGAGGCGCTTTTCCAAGAGATTGGCCACCGTTGACTCCCCCGACGCCGAGAGACCTGTCAGCCAAAGGCACCGGGCGCGCTGCTGCTTCAATTCGGAGCGAACTTCTCTACCGACGTCGAAATCGCGCAGCTCGACATTCGCTGAGCGCATGAGGGAAGACACGATCGTGCCTACGCCGACGGAGGCATTCGTGGCTCTGTCGATCAGGATGAAGGCGCCCAGCCGATACGACTCGCCGAAGGGCGCGAAGGACACGGCGCGGTTGGTCACGAGGTTAATCAGGCCGAAGTCGTTGAGTACGAGGCGCACAGCGGCGAGCTTGGCTGTGGGCTGGGAAATGCCACATCGGAGGCCCACCACCGACACTGGTTACCCACAATAACGCATCCGGTCGCAGGCGTCGCGCCCACGCGCACGACCGGGCCGGGGTCAAGCATGCGATAGGTGCGCCAAAGGCTGTAATTACCTATGTCGCCTCGATAGCCGGCACCGAAGTGGTACCAGTCCCGAAATAGAGCATGCGTATAGTCCAGATGGTAAGGGATATTAGACATCTCTCCCCCTCCTGTGAACCCGTATTTCGCCCTAAGAATGGCTTACTTCCTGCCCCTCGATCTCACGGATTGGTCCATAGTACCTCCCACAGGGCCGGGCAGTAATACTACCTGTTCAAGATCCAGACATTCGGACGGATACGGCTGATGCTACGTTGAGCATTGCGCAGAATCCTGCTAAGCGGCTTCTGCCCCGGTTTGCTCGCACCAGACGACGCGCCGCCAGCCTCCAACCAATAGCCCTGTCATCGGCTCATCCAGAATCCCTGGCGAATAATGCTGGATGACCCACGCAACGTTCGGCATGCAGCAGAGTCTGTGCAGGATGGCCAGTATTGCCGGGTGAGTAGGCGTGGCTATAGCAGTTGCACAACGACTCGCTTAACTATTGTCGCGCTTTGCATAATGTAGAAATGCACGCACGGCACACCAGCATTGAACAGCTCCTCGCACTGGCGAACCGCCCATCGAATACCTACCTCCCTCACATGCTTCGGCTGGGCCTCGGTTACCTCACCAGCAAGCTCCTCAGGAACCTCAATATGAAACCGGGAAGGTAATACCTGAAGCTGTCGCGCAGAAGTGAAAATCTTCAGCCCCGGTACAATAGGAACATCGATGCCCGCCTCACGACAACGCTTCTCGAAATGAAAATAGTGGGCATTGTCAAAAAACATCTGCGTAGTGATGTACGCGGCCCCAGCCTCCACCTTGCGCCTCAAATACTGAATATCCCATGTCAGGTTGGGAGCCCGATAATGCTTTTCTGGATAGCCAGCCACCCCAATACAAAATGCGGTGGGTACCGCATTCATCAGATCTTCCAGGTAGCGTCCGCGGTTCATCGACGAGATCTGGTGCACCAGCTCAATAGCGCTACGGTTAACCGGCGTCCCCGGCGGCACCGACTTCTGAAAGCCGGTATCGTCCCCGTGAAGCGCCATCACGTTGTTGATGCCCAAGTAGTTGAGCTCGATCAGCGCGTCCTCTGTTTCGCTTCTGGTAAAGCCATGACATAACAGATGCGGCACGGTCTCCACGCCAAACCGGCTCTTGATCGCCGCGCAGATGCCAACGGTGCCCGGCCGCTTACGTTTGATGATTCGGCGCCATGTGCCATCGGGTAACTCCTCGTACTGGGCCTCCGCAGAATGGCTCGTCACATCAATGAACGGCGGAGCAAACGGTATTAGCTGCTCCACCACGGCCATCAGCTGCGCAGCAGAGCTGCCACGCTTGGGAGGGATAATCTCATAGGAGATCAAAGGAGTGCGCGCGGCGTCCAGGAGTTCTGGAATCGTCATGTCAGCTTCTCGCGGCACGGATTCCTAACGGTAACGGAACTGCTCCAGCACATCAGGGTCCTTGCTGCGCTTCAAGATGTTGCCCGAATGTACATCGCGAAACACGATCTCCTTCGGACGAGGCGTCACGTCGGCTAGAAACAGCGCCCAGCCCCAGATACTGTAGCGGGCCAGCGCAACGACACTGGGGTCCTCGTCCAGTGCTTTGACCACCTCCTGAGAACTCTGATACTCTGGAACCGCCAGCGTCTCCCTCGGATCGGCGAACGTCTTCTCTTCCGGGACGCTTTGGGTAAGGATCTCTTTGGCACGATTCGACCGCCCCGTCATGGCGCCGGGCCTCTTGCGCCGGAATAGGTAGTGGTCCGACGCCCAGGTGCCCGGACCGTACAGGAAGACGAGTATCAAGAGGAATAGAGTCAGCGCCGCCAGCTCAAAGCCCTGTGAGCCTTCGTTGAGCAGTGTGTGCACCTCCGTGATCATCACAGCACCGACCAGGACAGGCAGCTGAATCAGCGCGGCCAAGCGTGTCAACAGGCCTGCGGTCAACATGAAACCACCGAAGATGTGCGTCAGCGCCACATAGTGCAACAGCACGGTGGACTGCAGACGCGCGGCGGAGTCGTCCGACAACAAGGCGAAAAAGGTGGTCGCATCCGCAATGAACTGCGTGCCGCGAATGAAGAACGCGATACCCAAGAACATGCGCAGCAGATCGAAGGCAGGCGCGCGAAACATGTACAGCTGGCGCCACAGTGCCTTGCGCTGAATACGATGGTCTACCGACCAGCGCCCAGAACCACAGATAAGGACTAGCACCAATAGAAAAAGCACCAGCGTCGCCAACTGAAACGACTGGTCCGCCGAAAACATGCCCGAGATGCTAAGGAACACCGCGCCAAAAAGCACCGGGATCTGCACCAGCGCCGCCAGACGCGTCCAGAATCCGATGGCGATAGCGATGCCGCCCAAGACGTGAATCAGCGCTACGACGGTCAGGATGGCCGGGTCCGTAAGCCACGCCGGGGCCTCTGGCGGAAGGAGACCCAGAAACAGCTCTCGCCGGTAGATAAAGAGGATGCCCCGCACTGCCAGGCCTATGCCCAGATAGATGCGAATCAGGTCGAAAGCGACCTCGCGGTACTGGTCAAGCCAGGCTTCTACCTTCTGTAGCATTGGCTGATCGAGCGGGTGAAGGCCGATTATACCTGAATTGTGACGAATAGTCAAGTTACGGCCGCGCAGAGTGCCTCACCACTCCTCGACAGCGGGCCCTTACGGGCTTTGCGGACCCGACCCTGGGCGTATCACCAGAGGGTAACTGCACGGGGCGTTGCCGCATACCAGGTCACCGGTAAGTGCAGCGCAGACTGCAATGCGGGTTCCAGCGACCGTACAATCCAGCACATTTGCCCTGGAGCATCCTCTTCTTGCGCATACCCCATGTAGCACCTTTGGGTGCATGCCTGCTTCGTGTTACTGGTCCTTGAGGTTGGTCGTGCCGCTGGCAGCCTTGTTGGGTATAAGCCGCGCGATGCATCAAGGCGGCGGGCGCGTCGGGCACTGCCGCAGGGGGCAAGCCGCAGCACGCAATCAGTTGCGCCGGTTCTCGAGATCTTCTTTCCAGGCAGGAGGGATGCCGTCTGACTCTCTGGCTACCCATTCGCAGCCCTCGTCGGGCTCCTCTACCGTCGGATCGTTCAACACAATGACTGGGGGCCTTCGCAGCACCACCACTGTTGGTCCGCGCATAGCGCGTGGTCGCCGCCTTTGACGCAAGAGCAACCTCGCCATCCACGCGGCAGACGCCAAAGATGCTACCAGAAGCGCAAGGCCAAGTATCGTGAAGATGTTCAAAGCGGTAAGAAAGAGAGGCTAACCCGTCTGCTATGCACGGAGAATTAGCTTGTTCCTATTGTACCAGGACGCGTGCGCCCGCCTTTTAGACTGGGGCGTGCCGCATTGAAACTCGGCCCATTGCGTATTTTTCCCGTGAAATTGACATTGGAGGGGCAGGTAGTTCGCCTCACTTGATGTATTGTGTGGCTGTACGCTGGACGCGGCATTATGATGAAATTGTATCTGAAGACGATATGTCTATGACACGACCTCGTCGCGCTACAGCCTGGCGCGCCTTTACGGTTGGGCTTCTGGTGGTCGTGGCAATGGCCCTGTTCGGCGAGCCAGCCATGGCTTCGCCCCAGGAAGCGGACCCGGAATACCGCACGCTTCCCTTTGTCAGCAGCCGTGTGGTGATGTGGATCATCGCCGAATTGCACCTCATGTTCGCCGCGTTCGTGCTCGCGGTGCCGATGTTTGCGGTAATCATCGAGTACATCGGCTATAAGACCGGCGACAAACGATTCGATCAGCTCGCGTACGACTTTACGAAGCTGCTCTCGGTATCGTTCTCGTTTACGGCCACGCTGGGCGCCCTGCTGACCTTTGCGCTCATCGTGCTCTATCCAGCACTGACTAAGTACCTGGTAAAAATCTTCAGCTGGACGTTCCTGCCGTACGTGCTGCTGTTCTTCTTCGAAGCGGTATTCCTGTATGCCTATTACTACGGGTGGGGCAAATTCTCGCCCCGCGTCCACCTGTTTCTAGGAATTATGCTGAACTTGGTGGGTACCGCCATCATGTTCATCGCTAATGCGTGGCTCACGTTCATGAACACGCCGAGCGGCATCGACGAGATGGGCAACCTCACCAGCCTGTGGGATGCTATCAACAACTATATCTGGATGCCGATCAACATCCACCGCCTGATCGCCAACATGGCATTCGGAGGGGCTATCGGTGCCGCGTACGGCGCTTACAAATTCCTGGGTGCAAAAACGCTCAAAGAGAAAGCTCATTACGACTGGATGGGCTACATCGGCATCTTTATTGCAATCTGCGCGCTCCTGCCGCTCCCGTTCGCGGGGTACTGGCTCGGCGTGGAGATCTATGCGTATGACCAGAGCCTGGGCATCACACTGATGGGCGGCACCTTCTCATGGCTGTTTATCGTCCAGGCGGTGCTGATCGGCAACCTGTTCCTTGCTGCTAACTACTACCTGTGGCTAAGTATGGGACGCATCGCCGGGGCTGAACGATACCGGCACCTGATTAAGTACCTGCTGGCAGTCATCACGCTGTGCTTCATCGTGTGGGCTACGCCGCACTCACTGGTGGCTACGGTGGAAGAGGCGCGCGCCATGGGTGGCTCCCACCATCCGATCCTTAATGTGCTGGGCGTGATGAGCGCCAAGAATACCGCGGTCAACCTGCTTATCCTGACGACGTACGTGAGCTTTCTGCTGTATCGGCGGGCCAACAAGGAAGCCACGGTCAGCTGGGCCAAGACAGGTAACCTAGTGCAGTTCGGCATCTTTGCCGTTGTGGTCATCTTCGTGGTGTTCTTGGGCGTTCTGGGCTATTTCGTTGATGCGCAGACCCGCATCGGGCTTTCCCAGCCGCAGGTCTACTCTGTTCTGTTTGCTATGGTGTCGGTGACGGTGATCGACATATTTCTGTTCAGAGGAGCCAACACGCGCGGCAGCATCGAGTGGGGCAAGATTCCGGCCAGAGCCCAATATGCGCTGTTCTTTCTGGCTATCACGTTTGCATGGCTGATGGGCCTGATGGGGTACGTGCGTGCAGGGATGCGCCAGCACTGGCACGTCTACGGCGTCATCCGTGACACATCGGTGGATGCGTTCACACCTACACTGGGCTTTGCGGGGATGATCGTGTCCATCACGGTGATCATATTTTTCCTGTTCATTGCCGTAGTGTTTTACCTGACGGGCCTGGCTGGCAAGAAGAACTACGAGGCTCCCGAAAAGAGCGGCAGACGCCGGTTCAGACGGGCCAAGAAGGCCAATACCCAGGTGCCGGCCGGCTCCGCAGCACCCGACGCATCGTGAAACACGCACTCTCCATCTTCGCCTTCACCATTCTGGTATCGGCCTTCTATTGGTATGTGAGCCTCTGGGTGCCGCAAAAGCGTACGGAGCCGCCCGAAGACATCGCCATCGGCCAAAACCTCTCCACCGAGGAGATGGTGGCCATCGGCGAAGAGATCGTGGCAGGCAAAGGTACCTGCCTAACATGCCATACTATGGGTGAAAGCGGGACCGGGTTGCGTTTTCCCGACTTGGGCAACATTGGAGCACTTGCAGGTTCGCGCGTCGAGGGCCAGACCGATGTGTACTACCTTGCCGCATCCATGTATGACCCCAACGAATATGTGGTCCCCGGCTTTGTGGCTGGCATGCCGGCGGTGGCGCGGCCGCCGATAGCCCTCACGGACGACGAAATCCTTACCGTGATCGCGTATCTCCAGTCTCTGGGCGGCACGCCAACGGTGACAATGGCGACAGAGCTACAATGGCAGGGCCAGAACGAGGGGACCGCCCAGGCTGCTGCTACGGTGGCGGCAGGCGCCAATCGCGATGGCGAAACCCTGTTCACTGCCTACCTGTGCAACACCTGCCATACCCTGGACGGCACTCCGCTGGCAGGCCCCTCGCTGCAGGGCGTGGGCGAGCGCCTCTCCCAAGCCGAGCTGTATGAGTCTGTCCTCAACCCGGATGCAACCGTGACTGAAGGGTTTGCGCCAGGGGTTATGGGGGCGCTGCTTACGGCGACCGGGTTTCACGAACAGGTGTCTGCCCAGGAGCTGCAGTCGCTGATTGAGTATCTGAGCGGACTCTAAGGGCCGATGAATCTTCTTCCACTCCTCCTCATCGTCGCGCTCTTGGTTGCGATACGCTTCGCAACCGTGCGATGGCTGCCACTGAACAGGCTGGCTTGGCTGGCCATCTGGTGGGTCGCCATCTATGCTGGCCTGGCAACCGGCATCGACCCGCCTTTGCCGAGCTCTATCATCGTGCTGTTTATGGCGATCGTGTCGCTGGCATTGGTGGCCTACCTGTCAGCGGATTCGGACGAGCTCACTTCGGCCATAAAGGCGGTTAACACCTTTATTGTGGAACCGCGGTTCAGGATAGGCCTCATCATTGTGGCGGTAGCTGTTCCTGCCCTGACCGCATTCAAGGTTTACTCTGACCTGTCCAGCCCGCCGCAGCCTCCGTCGAGCGGACGCACCATCCATCCGCCGCCTCCAGCCTCAATAAACGTGTCAGGGCAAACCGTGAACCTTGCCACGGCCACGAATCCTTACCGTGAGCTGGAGCATTCAGACCAAGCGGCATTTGCCGAACATGTGGCCAACGGGCGGCGGATCTATTTCGAAAACTGCTTCTATTGCCACGGCGACAATATGCAGGGCGCTGGCATGTTCGCGCACGGCTATGACCCGATACCTGCCAACTTCAATGATCCGACCACTATCGCGATGCTTCAGGAATCTTACTTGTTCTGGCGTATCGCGAAGGGAGCACCGGGCCTGCCGTCAGAATCTACCCCGTGGTCGAGTGCCATGCCAGCATGGGAAGAATTTCTGACCGACGAAGAGATGTGGGACGTTATCATCTTCCTGTATGAGTTCACCGGATATGAGCCCCGTGCGCAGGGCATGCCCCATTAGCCATGACTAGACTCGTATTGATTCTCGCTTATTTGGTCGCGGCATCCCCTGGGTTCGGTCAGGATCTGGGGACCGAGGAGCAGCGACAGAGGGGCAAAGAGATCTATGATGCCAAATGTTCGCACTGCCACGGCATGGCAGGAGATGCGGTGAGCGTAGCTACCGCATACCTCCGGCCAGCGCCGCGTGACTTCACGTCCGGGCAGTACAAATTCAGAACTACCGGGAGTGGCGAGCTTCCCACCACGGAAGACATCAAGCGCAGCATCCGTGAGGGGATGCCCTACACCAGTATGCCGCCTTGGGAAGGCATCCTGTCCGAGTCGGAAATCGAGGCGCTGGCTTACTACCTCAAGACATTCAGCAATGACTTCGCCGGGCCTTACGGCAACCCAGAGGTGATCCCAGTACCTTCAGCGCCGCCCTATCGCGAAGACAACTTAGCACGGGGACGGGAGGTCTTCGAAGCCAACCAGTGCGCCGACTGTCACGGAGAAAACGGTCGCGGCAACGGTCCTTCGGCTCTCGACCTGGAAGATGAATGGGGCTTCCCCATTCGCCCAGCGGACATGACAAAGAGGTGGACTTTTCGCGCCAGTGCCACCCGCGAGGACATCTACCGGACGTTCACCACGGGCCTGAACGGGACCCCCATGCCCTCCTATGAGCAGTCTATAGATGAGGAAGACCGCTGGGCGCTAGTGGACTACGTCTGGTCGCTTTCGGAAGATTTGCCAGACTACGGGACCATGGTCACGGCCATCGGGAGGGCAACGCCCATCGACCTCTCCGCGGGTGCCGCGCTGTTTGACGGCGCACCCGCCAGCTATCTGCCGATAGTCGGGCAGCTGATAGAGCCGGGCCGATCCTTCTATCCGGGAGTGAACGGCATAACCGTGCAGGCCGTGTACACGCAGGATGAGATAGCCTTTCATCTGTCCTGGCACGACATGACCGCGGAGATGTCCGGCTCCAATCATCCCTCCATGCCGGTGCCGCGGTTCGAGCCAGAGTATCCAGACAGCAGCGAGGTCGGTGAATTCTCCGACGCCGTGGCACTCATGGTGCCCGCCGATGCGAGTGAAGGGCAAGAGAAACCCTACTTCATGTTTGGCGATGCAAAGCGTGCTATGAGCATCTGGTTTGCCGACCTGGCGACGGATACCGCTGCGGTGCTCATAGGAAGAGGCTCTGCGAGCGTCCTGCCCGCAGACGATCTGATCGAAAGCACTGCCACCTACGAGGATGGTGCATGGAGCGCCATCCTTAAGGGCAGACGGCAGCTCGAGAGCGGCCTGCATTTTGCGGAGGCGACGTTTACGCCGGTAACGTTCTCCGTGTGGGACGGGCTGAACGCCGAGCACGGCAACAGGCGCGGGATCGCTGCATGGTATCATGTCTACCTCGAGCCCATGGAAACCGAGTCGGCAGCACTGCCCATGGCCAAGTGGGCACTGATCGTTTTGCTGATAGAGCTGGCGGTTATCGGCCTGGTCAGATGGCGTCATCACCGGCTCGCCGCATAGCTCATATGGAATACCGGCCGTCTCTGATTTCCTGGAACCTGACCAAGAAGTGCAACCTGCAATGCCCGCACTGCTATCTGTCAGCGGGCCGGGCTGCCACCGTTGAGCTGACCACCGACGAGTGTCTGGCGCTTCTTCGTCAGATGCATCTCCTGGGCACGGAGATGCTGATCCTGACGGGCGGCGAGCCGCTCTTGCGCAAAGACATCTACCAGATCGCGCAGGCAGCGTCGCGCATGGGCATCTGGGTTGTGATGGGCACCAATGGCGTACTTATCACCGAGCGCGTAGCAGATAAGATGGTCGAGTGCGGCGTGCGGGGCGTAGGCATCAGCATTGATTCCGCGGATCCAGAGCGCCACAACGCGTTTCGCGGCGGGCGCAACGCATGGCAGCATTCTGTCCGAGCGCTGCAGATCTGTCGGTCCCGCGGCCTGGAGGTGCTAGTGCAAACAACGGTGATGGAAGAGAATTACGAGGAGATCCCGGCGTTGCTCGATTTTGCTAAAGCCCAGGGTGCCTGGTCGTTCAACCTGTACTTCCTGGTGCAGACCGGGCGCGGCAAGGGTATGACGGACCTGTCCGCGTCGGCTACGGATGCCATGCTGAACCGGCTCATCGACCTACAGGATGCTTACCGGCCGATGCTGGTACGCAGCAAGTGTGCGCCCCAGTTCAAGCAGATCGCTTTCGCCCGCGGGCGTGCGGGCTTAGAGAGCGGGGGCTGCATGGCAGCCACCGAATACTGTCGGATAACGCCCGAAGGCGATGTCACGCCGTGCCCCTACATGGATGTGGTGGCGGGGAACGTGCTGGAACAGTCGTTCTCGGACATTTGGCACCACTCAGACACCTTCGGTCAGCTCAGAGACCTGAGCCTGCTGAAGGGACGCTGCGGAGCTTGCGAATTCAAAGCCATGTGCGGCGGCTGCCGGTGCCGCGCCTACGCTGCTACGGGAGACTTCCTGGCTGAGGATCCAGCGTGTGTATACCAGCCGACAGGGGTACCGCTTAGGTCAAATGGCTTGTTATGGGATCGGGCTGCGCGCGCACGCCTGGAGCGCATCCCGATACGCTTCATTCGTGATAAGACGTGTAAAGGGGTGGAAGCTTACGCGCAGCGTATGGGTGTAGCACAAATCACTACCGATGTGGTCACGCAGGCGCTCAGTGGCATGAAGCGGGCCCGAGCATTCACCCGCTCGGCGCTCCGTCGTCCAGTTCACTCCGACTAGCGTCCGCCGGATGCCATACCGGATCACGGACGCGTGTACCGCCTGCGATCAGTGCATCGACGTATGCCCGATCCAGGCTATCAGTGAGGGCGATCCCATCTACGTGATAGATGACACCTGCTGCGACTTCGAAGAGTGCCTAGTGATGTGTGACGATGATGCCATTGTGCCGATAGAAGAGTCGGCGGAGCATGGTTGAGAACGAGATCCAGTACGTGCCATGGCGCCAGTTTCAGCAGATGGTGCCCTCGATCCTGCGCCTTGAAGTGCGGCGGCTTACGCGCTACTTGGTGGCGGAATCACCATCGGTGAACGAGCGCAACATCATTGTGAAGGTGCGCTACGACATCAGGCTATTTGTACAGTGCATCGGAACCACAACTGTGGACGAAGCGCGCGGGTGCGCGCGGCATCTTGCCTCCGCACTGCTTAATGCCGCGCTTCTGCCGAAGCATCCCGTGCTCACTTACGTCATGGATCGCCTGCAGTATGTGCGCAATCGCATGCCGTTCATCTATTAGCGCCCTGTCTCATGTATAAGAAGATTTTCGTCCCAGTAGACAATTCCGAGCATTCCGTCTGCGCTATCGATATGGCGGTGGAGCTGGCCCAGGCTTTTGATGCCAAGGTGGTGGCCAGCCATGCCTATGCGGCACGTATGCATGATTACCGCTTCAAGCAGATGGAATTCACGCTTCCCGAGGAGTATCTCATCGAGGAAGCGATGGAGAAGCAGCGCAAAATCCATGACACCCTCATCACGATGGGACTGGAGCTGATTTCTGACTCCTACCTGGTGGTGGCGGACCAGCGCTGCAAGGCGGCAGGTGTCCCGTTTGAGCCCAAGATGTACGACGGTAAAAACTGGAAAGTGATTGTAAAGGATGTTGAGGACAGCGATTATGAGCTGGTGGTGATGGGGGCCTTGGGACTGGGGGCCGTCAAAGACAGTCAGCTAGGAAGTGTCTGTGAGCGCGTAACGCGGCGTGTGCGTACGGATACGCTCGTAATCAAGGACGTCAAGCGTAGCAAAGAGGTGGGCGAAGGCGCTTCCGATGGCGGAAGCATTATGGTGGGAATTGACGGCAGCCCGGAGTCATTCGCCGGGCTCAAGACCGCGCTGAAGCTGGGCAAAGTGACCGGTCGCCAGGTAGAGGCCGTATCGGTGTACGACCCGTACCTGCATTATGCGATGTTTAACAGCATCGTGAATGTGCTGACCGAGAAGGCGTCCAAAGTATTTCGTTTCAAGGAGCAGGAGCAGCTCCACGAAGAGGTGATCGATACGGGGTTGGCCAAGATCTACCAGTCCCACCTTGAGGTGGCGCGGCGCATTGCCGAAGAAGAGGGCGTCCGCCTGAAGGCCACGCTGCTAGATGGCAAAGCCTTTGAGAAGCTGATCCAGTATGCGCGGCGCGAAAAGCCGTGGCTGATGGTGCTCGGCCGCATCGGCGTGCACAGCGATGAAGACATGGATATCGGCAGCAACACGGAAAACCTGCTGCGACAGGCGCCGTGCAACATTTTGCTGTCGAGTCAGCGCTTTGTGCCGCCTGTCGATGTCAGCGCCGAGGAGACGATGCTTTGGACGGAGCCCGCTACGCGCCTACTTAACACGGCTCCCGACTTTGCTCGTGGCATCGCGCGCACGACAATTCACCGTTTTGCTATGGAGCGCGGGCACTCGGTGATTACGCGCAGCATTGTGGAGCGGGCAATGGGCAACATTTTGCCTCGCTCGTCCATGATCAAGATGGGTATCATCGCTGAGGAGACTGCGGCCAAAGAGGTCGTTGCCACCGACGGCGCGGTGTATGTGTGCGGCGAGTGCGGGTATGTCGCTCGGGGTTTTGAGCCGGTTAAGTGCGGCGTATGCAGAGCCGGATCAGAGACGTTTCAGAAGCTGGACAAAGCTGCGATTACGCGCTTAGCTCGGCTTGAAGGGGATGCGGAGGAGGTGAGCACGTTTGATGACGTGAAGCTGCGGTGGACGAAGGAGGCTCGCGCGGCATTGCGGCTGATTTCTGACGGATACCAGATGCGCCGTGCCAAGGCGCAGATCGAAAAGCGCGCGCGCGTGCTGCGCGTACCTATGATCACGCTCGACATGGTCAGGCAGGTGACCGACGACCAGGTGGACGACACGCAATTCTTAACGCCGCGTGGCAACCTCAAGTCAGCAGAGGGCGCCGGTCCAGGAGCGGCAGGGGACCGGATGGTTGCCACGAGGCCGGCGGCTGAGGCGTTGCACCGGGAGGGAGAGTATCTCTGGACGAACGATGCCCGGGCCCGTCTGCGCCGCGTCCCGGAGGGGTTTATGCGCACGCGCACCCGGGAGCGCATCGAGGCTGTAGCTGACAGCCACAGCACGAAGTTGATTACGCTGCACGTGGTAGAGGAAGGCATCAAGGAGAGCCTCAAGATTATGGAGGAGATGATTCGGGAGCAGGCCGCGAGTGGTCATTGAAGACCTACCACGACATTGCTTCTGATGGCGGATCCGATGTGATTGGCCAGGTGACTGCCCAGCGGGCGCGTTTGGAGGATCGGCTGAGCCTTGTCGACCATGTGGTGGCCGTCATGAGTGGCAAGGGAGGCGTGGGTAAGAGCACCATAACCTTCGTATTGGCCGAGGCACTGGCCGAGCGTGCCTGGTGCGTCGGCATCGTGGATGCGGACATCAACGGCCCCTCTATTGCACAGATGACCGGTGTACGGACCCATGTGCCGGTGCTCACACCGGGCGGCGTCATGCCACCGGAGAATCGGGAAGGCATTCGCGTCATGTCTATGGACCTGTTTCTGGCCCAGGAGGCGGCGCCTGTCTTGTGGGAGGCGTCCACGCAGGACGAGGCGTACACATGGCGACCCATGGTAGAGATGGGAGCATTACGGGAGCTTATTGCCGATACCGAGTGGGGTCCGCTAGATGTGCTGTTGGTGGATCTGCCGCCGGGTGCGGACCGTCTGCCCAACCTGGCAAGCCTGCTGCCGCGCTTATCGGGAGTGGTGGTGGTCACCGGACCCACATCCGTGTCGCAGGTGGCGGTGGAGCGTTCCATCGGCATGGCGAGTCGTGTGGCCCGTGTTCCCGTGATTGGTCTAGTGGAGAATATGTCGGCCTACATTTGTCCAGCATGCGGCGCCGCAGAGCTGCTGGATTCGAATGTCGGCGATGCGGAAGCATTAGCCACCCGGCATGGCGTCCCGTTTCTGGGACATGTGCCCTTTGACAGAAACCTGGCGTTGGCCGCCGACACGGGCGAGCCCTTTCTCGAGCGGTATGCCGGCTCAATGGCCGGACGTGCCATCATCGATATTTCCCGGAAGGTAGCACGGTTCTTAACCCGTTGAGCTATGAAGTTTCTTTGCGTTCCATGTGATGAGCCGATGTCCTTAAGGGAGGCTCGAGGGCCGTTTGAGGGGACCATGTCCATAGTGTTCGCCTGCACTTCGTGCGGCCATTCCACCGCGATGCTCACCAACAAGGCGGAGACGCAGATGGTGCGGTCGCTTGGCGTGGCTATTGGCGGACGGACCAAGGAGGCTGCTCCGATGGAGATGTTACGATCCCGCCTTCAGGGCAGGCGCGAGACGCCTATTGCCGAGTCGGCACGGATGGGATCCAAGTGCCCGTTTACCGGGGTGGTAGCGCAGGCGTTTGCGGGTGGTGGCCAGGGCATGCAGTGGTCAGAAGGCGCTACTGCACGACTGAATAGGATCCCGGCCTTTGTGCGGCCTTCGGTGCAGAGGAGCGTGGAAGATTACGCTAGGCGAAACGGACTGACGGAGATCAATACCTCCGTGATGGATGCGGTCAAGGGTAACCTCGGCATGTAGTCGTGTCTTGCGTAGCGCGGCTCAGTGAGCACCTGCGTTCTTCTTGGTAGCCGCAGGGTGTCGAAGCGCGCGTAGCAGCTGCCGTTCGGGTTGGCGGGCTAGGCGGGCCAGGGTTGCCCGAATCTGGTCGGGGTCTGGGTCAAGCTCCGCGAGCACGTACGACGCGTGCTTGAGGATGCTCTGCCAGGAGTCGTTTTCCGGGAAGAAGCCGCGCCCGCGCGCGGAGTTCGTGACAAAGTTCAGACGCAGCTCAAAGAATCCGTGGAAGCGCGCCAAGCTCTCAAGCTCGCCGTCACTGAAGCAGGACTCGAACTCGACGATCTGTGCTTCACAGAGTGCGCCTTTTAGCCCGTCTACGTAGGAATCCCCTGGGATGTAGAGATCATCAAACCATATCCGGGTCAGTGCTGCAGCCAATTCATCTGGCTGCGCATGCTGGTGGCAGGCCTCATGGCATTCGGCAGATGTCAGAAAAGCGAGAAAGGCAACCACACGGTTGCGCCAGTCGACCGGCGCGTCTGCATCCTCTTGGGCTTCGGAGCTACGCCGCTCCCAGCGCCGTGGCCTCTCGGGTGAGCCATACGTCGTCACGCTGGCAGCGGAGTTTGCGTTGTGCAGCTCTGACATCGATGGTCAGCTCTTGGCGTGGGGTAGGGGACCTTCCTCTGTTGATGAAGATCTCATCTACGAAAGTTATTGATCCACACGCCCATATTCCTGCGCGGGATTGCACCATTCGTAGTTGGCTATCGGCGATTGCTGCCGAGATGGGACCGCAATATAAGTGACGTTTAGCAATAGGAAATGCTGCTTATCGAGTCTGGGTACTCAAAGAGGGTGGTGCCAGCCCAGATTGGGTCAGTAGCGTGCTGACGCGCGTGTTTCTGGAGTTATGAAGCCCCGTGGAGCGCCGTTTTGAGCACAATTAGGCGCGGGTATCCGCTTACCGCTCTGTGAAGCGGCGATCCTGGCCGGGTGCACCGTCCGAGAATGCCCAGGCAGCTGCCGGATTTGCGCTAAGTCAACCTCAGCAGTGCTCTACTGCACTGGCAACGCCAGTGGGAGCTGCCTTGGCTGCTTAGAGTGCAGAGGCTGAGCCGAAACCCTACTAATACTCGGGCGCCTGGGAGTGCCCAGCAGCTCGGTCAGTTCCTTCATGTCTTCCCGTTGTATGGGTGTCAGATTGGACTCGTACTGCATGAAGATCGCTCCGAGCCAGCGCTGTCGCATATCCGATGAGCCCCACCGCTTCACGTTCCGGGAGCGGGCTGCAATAACGCTGTTGAGGTTCTCGATAATGTTCGTGGTCTTCAGATGGTCTCTGACAGCCTGCGTCTGCACCCCCAATCGGTGAAGCGTCAGCGTATCGTCCAGGCCCTCCTCCAAACTGCGTGCGGCTTTTGGATACGATGCCTTAAGCTCCTCCTGCACCGACTCAAGAGCCGCCCGCGCTTCCGCGTATGTGGGCAATTCCCAGGCCTCCTGAAGCCGCTGCTTAATGCGCATCGCCTCTTGCTTGTTCTTGATATGTCGTGTTATGTTCGTTCTCTTGTGCCATTGGCACCGCTGGTATGCGGCTGCATCCCCAAACACCTTACGAACGCCACTTCGAAGCCCCCGACTGCCGTCCACTTGTACTAACAGAGTATCGGTATGAGTGAAGCCCCGACGCACCAGGTCCTGCAACAGCGACTCCACCTGCGCACCGTTCTCGGTACGGCTTTCGGTGAACCCCAGCACGACCTTCTCGCCCTCAGTCGTGATGCCCATGGCGATTATCATCTGCATACCGGCAAGGTACTTGCCGTCAAGTAGGAGCACCGCAAAGGTATGATCGTCGAATCGGCGATCCTCAAATTCCTTCAACAGCTCGGCCGTGCGCGCAACAAACGCACGGCCTACGCTGCTGGCGCTCAATCCCGTGCTTTCTGCAAAGACCTGCGCCGCCTGTCTGTAGTTGCGCCGCGACAAGCCACTGAGCAACCCAACGGTTACCTGTGCCTTATTAATAATCCCATGCCTGCTCAAAAGACGGTACGTTTCCAGGGGCCGCTCCTTTTTGGTACGCACATTCCGTACTCGCGGAACGCGAATCGGCAGCCGCTCCAAACCGATGCGGATGGAACCGGGATTCGTACCCCAGCGCTGAAAACCAGTCTTGTTATGCTTCCCACGAGCGCCGCATATGGCATCAACCTCGGCCTCCATGGCCATTGTGGCGAGCTTGAGAAGAAAACGATCGAAGGATACAAGGCAACGGGCCAAATTGACATAGGCCCTTTGCGCAAGTTCCCAAAAGCTATCGAACAGGGATGGGGTCGGCATACAAGGATCAGTCATCGGACAGGGGTAAGGTTGAACAACGTCTTACGGAGTTGAGGGAGATAGGCCGCATGGGCCACACGGCGCAGCTGCGCTTCGTGCTCCAACAGGGCCAAAGCCATCCGTTCGCGTCGCTGAAAGACCGCGCTGGCAGGGGCCTGCAAGCGACGACCAATGGCATTCATAAAGTGCATCACACGCAGTCCCCGGTCGAGTCTAAGCAGCATACCGGTGCGTTGAACCGTCAGCGATTGCTCCAGACCCTCCGCTAACGCCTTCGCTGCGGAACGATTGACGCGCACCAAATCCTGGTGAATATGAGTGAGAACGCGTTCAGCTTCCAAGGCATCATACGCATTCCATGCCTGCCGGAGACGATGGCGATACACGGGAATAAGATCTTCTGGAAGACCACAGGTGACGTGATCCAACAGCGTATTGAGACAGCGCTGTATCACGACCTTGGGGCCAAACACCTCCTGCACTGCCGATTGAAGCCCGGTACCGCTGGGCAGTACACAGAGCAGTCCGTTAGCGGCTGATAAACCACGGTCCGACAGCGACCGCACGAAGGATACAAGCGCTGAAACGTTTTCAGGGTAGCACTCTATGAGGCCGAGCATGCGCCGGTAGCCCGTTAGGGTCAGACCTACACCAAGCACGATGTTCACACCGCGAGGGCACAGCCCATGTAGCCAAAACGCCACGATCGGGTCGCCGTCCAGACTGCGAGAATCCAACAGCTGCCATGCTTCCTTCAACGGTGCAGCATCTGGCTCTGCGTCCTCGGCCGTCTCATTAGCTCGGGCTTCTACGGGCGGTGGTACAGGGGGCTGCTGCACTGGGGCTATCGGCCAGTCGGCCGTCAGTTGTTGCAGCATGTTGGTGCAGAGCTTCATCAGAAGCCTACGCGAGTCATCCACGGGAGTGATCTGGGCATCTACAGGAGCCTCAATGCTCCCCAAGACAGGCTGGGACGGGTTCATATGAACGAAAAGTAAGGGTGGAGAATATCGGCCACCCCCACAGCAATCACCGAAACCCAACTACACATGGCGCAATGCCTCCTGCGCTACGGCTTTATGGATCGGTTCACGCTTCGTAGTCGCTCCTGGGGACGCTTCGTCGCGGCCAGAAGGCTGGAGGCGAACAGCTCCAGCAGCGCGCTTGGAGGCTGTGCCAGCCTGGGAGCCGGTAAATGCACCAGAAAGTATGCCGCCACGCAGGCCAGCTCCCGCTACCTGACCTGTCCAAGCATCGTGAAGACTACGCCATGCAGCTTCCCATGGCTCGCGTCGGATGCTGTTGGGTAGCCCGGGTGACAATACTAGAAGGGAATTTCCGGCAGGTCTTTCCACAGGGGCGAGCCCTCTGGCTTGAAATTCTTCGTGGATACGAAGTGCCACCCCTCATGGAAATTAAGCTTAAATTTGCCCCCGCCGTAGTGTTCGAGCAGATAGCCCATGGGGTCATTGAGCAGGTCGGTCATCTCCAGCACGCTGCCGCGCGCCAGCCCCTTGAATCGGACGGAGTTCGGAATTGGTACCTGCACCAGGATGGTGACAAACGATCGGCCCATGGAGCGCACAAAGGCGCGCTCCAGCTCCGCTTCCGAGGGCTCAGCGTTGCCCTTGGCCAGAAGGGTCTTGCGGATATGTCCTTCGTAGAGCTTCCAGACCCACGTCATGGCTAAGGGCGTTTATAAAGACTGTGAGAATGGCGCACGCAGCTATTGACTGTTTGGCGGCATCCCCAATAATTTGCGGTGCACCATTGCGCCATGTGAGCGCGTTGAATCGCACTTCACCCAGACCCCGAAAACTATGCGTTTTTTTGCATTGGCTTTTGTCGCAACGCTGTTCCTTACCGCCTGTGGTGGCGGTGGCGACAGCGCAGGAACCACGGAAGACGCCAGTCCGGCGGAATCGGCAGCGGAAACGGCCTCCACCCCCATGGGAACAGCGTCCATCTCAGGGATAATTTCATACAGTGGTGAAGCTCCGGCGCGTACACCGGTACGGATGAAGCCCGAATGCATGGACCAGCACGATGATACCCCAATGTCGGAAGATGCACTCGTCAACGAAGGTGCGGTACAGAATGCCTTTGTCTACGTTGTGGCTGGGCTGCCCGACGGCTATTCATACGCCACGCCGTCTGACGCGGTGGTCCTAGATCAGGTCGGCTGCATGTATACCCCGCGCGTGTTCGGGATGCAGGCCGGTCAAACGTTGCGGATCACCAACAGCGATCCTTTCCAGCACAACGTCCACCCGTTCCCGGAAGCCAACAGGTCCTTCAATGAATCTACGCCTGGCCAGGGGGATTTTCTCGAGAAAACCTTCCGGGTGCCTGAGGTGATGATTTCTGTCAAGTGCGACGTGCATGTCTGGATGCAGGCCTATGTAGGTGTGATGGATCATCCGTATTTTGCCGCTAGCGCCTCGGACGGATCTTTCACCATCAGTGGGCTCCCCGCAGGCACATACACGGTGGGCGTTTGGCATGAGCAGTTTGGCACGCAGGAGGCGGAAGTGACCGTCGAGGATGGACAGACTGCGGCGACAGATTTTGGCTATTCAGCCGAATCTAGCTGACGTTGGGCGCCGCCTGGGGCATATGGCACTGGATGCGCCTTGTGCCAAGAATTGATTCAGACAAGAAGTAGCGATGGCAGACCATCACGCAGCGCCGCATGAGGCGCACGCGGAGCACAAGGCAGGATTCTGGCGCACGTATTGGTTTTCCACCGACCACAAGGTCATTGGAATTCAGTACGGGATAACCGCGCTGGCATTTTTGCTTTTTGGCTTCATCCTCATGCTGCTGATGCGCTGGCAGCTTGCATCGCCGGGCGTGGAGATTCCATTTTTGGGTGCGCTTACGCCGGAGATGTACAACCAATTTGGCGCGATGCACGGCACCATCATGGTGTTTCTGGGCATTGTGCCGCTTGCGGTCGGTGCCTTTGGTAACTATGTGGTGCCGCTGCAGATAGGCGCGATAGATATGGCGTTTCCGCGCCTGAATATGGCGAGCTACCACTTCTTTTTCTGGGGTGGCGTGGTGATGTTGGCCAGCTTCTTTGTACCCCAGGGGGCGGCCAAGGCGGGATGGACATCGTATCCGCCGCTGGCGGACATTGAAACGATGGGGCAGACCATGTGGCTGTGGGGTATGGTGCTGCTCATCACTTCGTCTTTGCTTGGTGCCATCAACTTCATCACCACGATCGTTCAGCTGCGCACCGAGGGTATGACCTATTTTCGGATGCCGTTCTTTGTTTGGGCGCAGTTCGTGACGGCATTTCTGCTGCTGTTGGCTTTTCCGCCATTGGAGGCTGCGGGCTTTCTGCAGCTCGCCGACCGGCTGTTGGATACCAGCTTTTTCTTACCCAGTGGTCTGGTCACGGCGGATGGGCCGCTGGATGTGTCTGGAGGGGGAAGTCCGCTGCTATGGCAGCACTTGTTCTGGTTCTTAGCGCACCCTGAGGTGTATGTGCTGATTCTTCCGGCCATGGGGATCGTGGCGGAGGTGTTGGCCAACAACACGCGCAAGCCGCTCTGGGGCTTTCGGCTGATGGTTTACTCGCTGATATTCCTGGGCATCATGTCCTTTATCGTGTGGGCGCACCACATGTTCATCACCGGGATGGGAACTGCCATCAGTGCCTTTTTCCAGGTAACGACGATGATTATTTCCATCCCGTCGGTAATCATCCTGTCGGCCCTGATCATCACACTTCGGGGCGGATCGATTCGGTTTACGGTGCCGATGTTGTTTGCGTTGGGCTTTTTGCCCATGTTTGGCATTGGTGGGCTCACCGGGCTGCCCCTGGGTCTTGCCCCGACGGATATTCCGCTCCACGACACGTATTACGTGATCGGGCATTTCCACTATGTTGTTGCGCCCGGCACCATCTTGGCCCTGTTCGCGGGAATCTACTACTGGTTCCCCAAGATGACGGGGCGCACGCTGAATGATACGCTGGGTAAGGTGCACTTCTGGGGTACGATCATCTCGATGAACTGCATCTTTTTCCCGATGCTGATTCAGGGATTGGCGGGCGTTTCCAGGCGTCTCTTCGACGGTGGCCTCGCGTACAGCTTCTCGGAGCCGGTGTTGGAGTACAACATGTTTATGTCCATAGCTGCGGCTGCGCTATTCGTGTTCCAGGTTCCGTTCATCGTTAACCTGATCATGTCCTTGCGGAAGGATCGCAACGTCAAGAAGGCGAATTACTGGGATGCCACGACGCTGGACTGGTCTGCGACCCCACTGACGCCTGTGGCGCACGGCAATTTTGAGACGGTGCCGCACGTGTATCGCGACCCGTATGAGTACAGTGTGCCGGGCAGTGGTGTGCCGTTCCTCTCGCAGGATATGGCGCCGCAAGATGATGGCCCGTCAGAAGCCACCATAGAGGTAGTAGCGTAGCGCCAAAGAGATGCAGATTCCTTACGAGGTAACACCGCGGCCAGACACGGGCGTCAACAACGCTAAGCTGGGTATCTGGCTGTTTCTGGCGTCGGAGGTCATGCTGTTCGGCGGGCTCTTCGCGGCTTACGTGTTCTTGCGCATGGGTGCTGACGCATGGCCGGGGATGGAAACGTTCGACACGCATGTGATGGCCACGCGCGCGGACCAAATACTCAGTGTCCCGCTTGCCACGCTGAACACGGTAATCCTTATTGCGTCCAGTGTGACGATGGTGCTCTCTTGGGCGGCGCTCAAGATGAACAACTTCAAGCAGTTCCGGCTGCAGATGGGCCTGACCATCCTGTTAGCTCTGGGCTTTCTGGTTGTTAAAGCCTTTGAGTACGGCGACAAGTTCAGCCACGGCGTGGCTCCAGAGACGAGTAACTTTCTCGGGATTTATTTCGTCCTAACGGGTCTTCACGCCGTGCATGTGACAGGGGGTATTCTAGTGAACGCGTATTTCTGGGGTCCAGGGGCCAAGATGTGGACCCAGGGCAGCGTGCGCGCCAAGGCCCACTTTACCAACCGGATTGAGGTAGCTGGCCTATATTGGCATTTCGTGGACCTGGTCTGGATATTCCTGTTTCCGATGATTTATCTTATTTGATATGGCCGCAGAGATGACCGTGCAGGAGGTCAAGAGGCACGTCAGGGTTTACCTGATGGTGTTTGGAGCGCTGCTCGTCCTGACCTTGGTGACCGTCCTGGTGTCTTATTTGGATATGTCGCTTGCGCCTGCCCTTGCTGTGGCGCTCTTTATCGCCATCATCAAGGCCTCGCTTGTGGCGTTGTACTTCATGCATCTGATCAGCGAACGACAGGTCATATACTGGGTGCTGGTGTTGGCGGCGGCCTTTCTTGTCGGCATGTTTGCGCTGTTCATTTCGTCGCTGTTGGACCAGGCGGAGGTCGCCGTAATGCTTATGGGTGCCGGTGTCGCTTAAGACGGTCCATATCGTATTCATTAGCGCTGCGACGCTGGCTGTCTTGTACTTCGGCATCTGGGCCATAATTCGCGGCATAGTGGATGGTGGAGCATTCATGGTGGCGTTCGGGCTTCTTGGGTTGTGCGCTGGTATCGGGCTGGTCTGGTATGGCGTGAGGTTTGTACGGAAGATGAAGGCTGCAGGCATTTACTAACAGACAGGGAGACGCACGTATGAAGACATTACTCGTAACGACTGGGCTGGTGCTGCTTGTGCTGGTGGTGGCGCCGACGCCAGCGGCTTGGGCTTGTGAGCATTGCTTGGGCACTGGTGGAGCGAATGGTCCTACAGTGAGAGCGCTGGTCTTGTCGATGGCGGCGCTCTTTTCTATGATCTGCTTCGTCGGCGTTGGCGTTGGGGCATTCTTTGTTCGCGCAGCGCGGCGCAGCAAGGAGCTGGCAGCGGGAGACATGGAGGTCAAGGCGCGGTGACACGAATTGCCGCGAAATTCGGTCTAGAAGGAATGATTGATGTTTGATTTAAGCAAGCTGATGGGTATGCCGCTGGATGCATCGGGCCATGGTGCACCCATCGATGCGATGATGAGCTGGGTGCATTGGCTCATGCTGTTGCTCTTGTTGTTTTGGGCCCCGTTCTTCCTATACACGATCTGGCGCTACAGCGCGAAGCGCCAGAAAGTGGCCAACTACCATGGCATCAAGAGCAAGTGGTCTTCTTGGATTGAGGGCGGTGTCGTGGTGGCGGAAGGGGTGCTTCTGGTGGGTTTCGCCTTTCCGATCTGGGCCGAGATCAAGAACGATTTTCCTGCCGAGAGCGAGTCCACGGTCATCAACGTGATAGCCGAGCAGTTTGCCTGGAACATCGTGTATCCGGGTGCGGACGGTGAATTCGGCCGGACCACGTTGGACAAGCCACTCGCTTTGGACCCGGGCGATCCGCGGGGAGAGGATGACATCATTGTGCCCGACGAGTTGCATCTGCTCAAGGGCAAGCCGGTCATCATTCAGCTAAGCTCGAGGGACGTGATTCACAGCTTGGGTTTGCCCAACATGCGTGTAAAGCAGGATGCTATTCCGGGGTTGACCATCCCGGTGTGGTTTGTGCCCGAGATGTCCACCAGCGAGTTTCACGCGGCGATGACCAAGACGATGCCGATTTCTGGTGATGAGCGTCGTCGGCGTCAGTATCCTCCTTATCGTTGGATAGCGATGGAGGACTACGTGGCAGCCGATGGGAGTGTGTTGGCAGAGAAGGGGCGCAGACTTTCCACGCGAATTCTGGACCGCATGTACGAAGCGGGCATCACGGAGGTATTAGCCGCGCCGGACATGGAAATCAACTGCGCGCAGCTCTGTGGTGGCAGCCACTTCAGCATGCGCGGGACGGTGATTGTCCATGACACGCAGGAGGAGTTTGACGCGGCTTTGGCGCGCTACGACTTCTAGGTTCGTAGCAGAAGGTGCCGTATTGCTAAGGGGGTGGAGTCTGGTGGAAAGTGAAGATGCCTTACCGACTCAGCAGAACGGTCACATCGTGCCGGATTCCGGCCTTGTGGGGCACAGGTCAGGGCAGCCTACCGCCGCGAGGCCTGGAAAAGTGACGAAGTCGGGGTAAGCTCGGAGACGGTGACACTTCCGCGTAACTGGCCGCCTGCTCCAGCGATTCTAAATTTGGGTGCATGTAGGGTTTACGGGAATGCCTGTTCAGCAGACGATATGTGTATGATGGGTGTATGGACTGGCAATACCGGTCCTGCGATGCTCTGCTATAGGGTGCTTTTATCTTTCACTCTGAGGTGCACCCATGAAACCAAACAAGCTGCTGCGCGATGTGCTGAAACGCATCCGATCGGCCGCCGGTACATTTGAAGATAACCGTCAGGGGCCCAATCTGCGCTACACGCTGGCCGATGCCGTGTTGAGCGCATTTGCCTGCTTCTTTCTGCAATCGCCCTCCTTTCTTGCTTTTCAGCGGAGGATGCAGGACGACGTGGGCCGTTCCAACTGCCAGACGCTGTTTGGCATGCAAGGCATTCCCTCTGACGGGCAGATCCGCAACCTGCTGGACCGCTTGGTGCCAGATTCATTTCAGCTCGATGTAGTTGTTTCTTATCGCTTTTTGTACTACCTTGTGTTTCTGTTCACCTGCGCCGTCGGACTGTCTGCAGATGTTGCGTTGTCGGTGTTCATTGGCGTATGGTGATCGGCTCCTTGGCCAGCTCTAACCTGAACGGTGATTACCATGACTGACAAGCTAACCTTGGTCGTATCGCAACTTTGGCACAGGCATGGTTGGTGCCTGATTCTAGCTGGGTTGGCCTGCACACTGTCCGTGCAGACTGCCACGGCACAGCCGGTATCAACCGTATTCGACATACTGAAGGCCTTGTACGAGTCTACTGACGGCGACAATTGGACGGACAACACGGGTTGGGATATAACCAGGGTACCAACTGCTGCAGAATTGGATACATGGTATGGAATCGACTACGACGGAGGGACCGAGGCTCTGCAACGGGTTCTTTTACGTAATAATAACCTTGTAGGTCCGATTCCCAGCGAGTTGGGCAACCTTTCCAAACTGGAATTCCTTGACTTATCACGGAATGCTATATCGGGTACGGTGCCCGCCAGCCTGGGCAACCTTTCCAAACTGAGAGGTCTTAACCTGGAGAGCAATGATCTTTCGGGCACGATTCCCAGCGAGTTGGGAAACCTTGCCAATCTGGAAAGGCTTATCTTACAAGAGAATGCTATATCGGGTACGGTGCCCGCTAAGCTGGGCAATCTATCGAGTCTGACAAGTCTTAGCCTGGGGGGCAATGATCTTTCGGGCAAGATTCCCAGCGAGTTGGGAGACCTCCTGAACCTCGAGTGGCTCAGTGCATCCTTCAATGATCTTTCGGGCACGATTCCCAGCGAGTTGGGAAACCTTTCCAAACTCAGAACTCTTGTCCTGGGGAGCAATGATCTTTCGGGCACGATTCCCAGCGAGTTGGGCAACCTCCTGAACCTCGAGGATTTCAGCGCAGACTACAATGAGCTTTCGGGCCCGCTTCCCAGCGAGTTGGGAAACCTTTCCAAACTGGAGCACCTGTACCTTCACAGCAATCAACTCTCGGGTCCATTCCCCGACTGGGTCGGAGCACTTACGTCTCTTCAGGGTCTTCTCTTGGATGGGAACAATTTCTCAGGTGGAATCCCCAGCAGACTGGGTGATCTGGTGGGTTTGACAAGCCTTCGGCTGAACAAGAATCCCATATCAGGTACAGTCCCCGGTGAGCTCGGGAATGCTTCGGCGCTGGAAGTCCTCCGCCTGGACTCCACTTCTCTAAGTGGATCACTGCCGACCACCCTCACGCAGCTAAGCAACTTATCAACATTCTACTTTGATGGAGCCCACGGCCTTTGTGCACCGGCGGACAGTGCCTTCCAGACGTGGCTGAACAGCATCCCGGATACAAACGGGTCCACCTGCGCACCTTTGGATCTTACAGGTACCATTGCAAATCAAACCCTTCCCAGAGCACAGCCCATTGCACCGCTGGTCTTGCCTGAAGCCTCGGGAGGTGTGCCGCCGATCAATTATACGCTGGCTCCTACACTGCCGACAGGCTTGAGCTTTGACTCGGCAACGCGCACGATCAGTGGTACGCCGACGGAAGTCACGCAAGCTCCCTTGCCCTATACGTACACGGCGACCGACATGAACGGATCCGCCGACAGTTTGCACTTTACTATTGAGGTGTTTTCACCAGTGGACGCTGAGTACGAGACGCTGCCGGAATCGTTTGCCGTGCAAGGCCATTATCCGAATCCCTTCCGTGAATTGACCCGCATCGTGTTCGATCTGCCTTGGCCAGCACGCGTGACCATTGAAGTAATGGACGTAACGGGCCGGCGTGTGCTTGCTGTTGCGCCGGTGGATCTGGCCGCTGGATGGGCGCATAACATTGCAGTAAACGGCATTACTCTTCCTTCGGGACTCTACCTGTATCGCCTGATGGCCGTGTCGCCCGAGAGCCACGCAACGTACCTGATGGGCCGCTTCGTGCACGTTCGCTAAGGGGCCCCTTAGTCGTAAGCGTGCGGTGAACTACCTCTGGATTTGGGGTTGAGAACTCAGGAGATGTCCTCCTGTGACCTAAACCTTGGATCCGAGGAAAAAGCCGATATGCACGGCGGAGCAGATGTTTCCGCTGGTGGAGCAGTTCGAGAATGGTACGCAGACCATAGCGGCGTTTTGTGCCGAGCACGGCATTTCGCCGGGGGTATTGTACTACTGGCGGCAGAAGTGTCGCAGGGAGACCGCTTCGGCAGGCCAGGACGTTTCCGTAGCGATAGGCAGAGGGCCGGAGGCGGGTGAGCAGGTGCGCCAGGCTAACTCTGCCCTTTACCCATATCGCGACCTAGTCTGACGACTCTGCGGGTGCATTGGACCTATCTTCAGGCCCAGCAATAGTGCTCACGTCTGCCCCCAGCCCATAGGGATCACTTGACTTTCTAAGTCGTGCTGCTTACCATAGCAGCATGTTCGAGCAGAATCAGGTTTTGCGGACTCTCAGTGCTCCCCGGGGGCGCATTCGCTTGAAGAAGAGGCTTTCTGACGAGAGCCTTCCCAATCGCACCGCGATTGCGCGCCGTGTATGTGAGGACTTTGGCTTTGTAGATGCCAAAGGCAGGGCACAGGTAGCTACCTGCGCGAAAGCCCTCTTGAAGCTGGAGGCACGGGGTGAGATCACGCTGCCAGCACCGCTCAACAATCATGCTGCGCAGGCGTCGCCCCGCCTGTTGGACGAGGCGGTTGCTCCACCGGTGGCGATGCCCGCGACTTTGGGTGAGGTGGAAGGTCTTGCAGTGGTAAGAGTTCGGACCCCAGCACAGCGTGCGGTGTGGAATACCCTGCTGCACCATGAGCATCCTCGTGGTACGACCACCCTTGTTGGTGCCCAGCTGCGGTACCTGGTAGTGAGCGCGCATGGATATCTGGGCGCGGTAGGCTTTTCCGCCCCGGCCTTGCGCTTGGCCGCAAGGGAACACTTCATGGCATGGAGCGATGCCCAACGCCAAGCGCACCTCCACCGCATCTTCTGTTTGAGCCGCTTTCTGATACGCGGCACCTGCAAATACCTGGCCAGTCATGTACTCAGCAGGGTGTTGAAGCAGTTATCTGACGACTGTTATGCGCTTTATGGATACCACCCCTGGTTGATAGAAACGTATGTGGAACCTCCATGGAAAGGTACGTGCTTGAAGGCGGCCAATTTTCTGTCCATCGGCTATACTGCTGGGGGCAAGCGCCACGCACATTCCAAAGAAGAAGCGCCGAAGGCCTTGTTCATGTACGAAGTGGACCGCCGGTGGCGCTCGTACTTGGGCGTACCCGAGGTGGCGCTGCGTCCGGTCAGGCAACCGCACGAAGGCATGGACGACTGGGTTGAGGCAGAGTTCGGAGATGCTCCGCTGGGAGACAGGCGGCTGTCCACGCGGTTGGTGAAGAGCGCATCGTTGTTGGCCGATGTGATAGGAAAGCCTATATGCTCCCATATGAGCCATGATAGGGCGGCGGTGAAGGCCCATTACCGGCTTCTGAGCAGCAAGCAGGCCGACGTAACGCCCGAAAACATGCTGGCGCCGCATCGCAAACGTACGATTGAGCGGATACGGAGTCAGAAGGCGGTACTCTGCATACAGGATACCACCAAGCTGAATTTCAGTACGCGACCCGCCTGTGAAGACTTGCAGGTCATAGGCACCAACCAGACGAAAGCAAAATCCCGTGGGATGCCCCTTCATGCCACGCTCGTTACTACTACCGATGGCCTGCCCCTGGGGATATTACGTTGTAGTTATCGGGATCCAGATACGGGACCGCTCAAACCTCGATCGCAGCAGTGGTTAGACGGATTTCTGGACATCTGCGAAGCAGCAGAGGAGATTCCCAAGCAGTGTCGCCTCATCTGCGTGATGGACCGGGAGGCGGATAACTTTGCGCTATTTGCCGCCCAGCAGGCACAGGATCGCGTGGAACTCCTGGTACGCGCCCGTCATGACCGGAGACTGGCGAAGAATAAAAAGCTGTTTGCGACGCTTCGCAGCGGTCCTGCCGCAGCGAAGGTGCGGATAGAGATCCAACGGGTCACGGCGCGTCCGAAGTCTTCCAGGAAGAAGGTGCGCCGCGGGCGCAGTCACCGTATTGCCCAAGCCGAGGTACGCTACCATTGCGTACAGCTGCCCGCCACGCAGCAGCAAGTGGGATCCGTAACGATGTACGGCGTGCATGTCCGGGAGATCGCGCCCCCGAAGGGAGAGAAGGCGGTGCAATGGTATCTGCTGACCAGTATGGCGGTGCACAGCGCAGAAGAAGCGGTGCAGATCCTGACTTATTATACCCGGCGATGGCGTGTTGAAGACTTTTTCCGTGTGCTCAAGAGTGGCTGTAAGGTGGAACGCATGGCGATGCGTTCGGCAGCGCGCCTGGAACGTGGGTTAGCGATGTACTGCGTGATCGCCTGCTATGTCATGATGCTCACCTTACTGGGGCGTGCCGTCCCTGGATTAGACGCTGAGCTGATATTCTCCCCGACGCAGTTGATTGTTCTCTCCATTTATGCTAAGAACGTGAAGCAGCCTGTACCCCGCACCCTGGAAGCGGCGCTTCTGCTAGTAGCAGTAATGGGCGGCTATCAGAATCGAACCCGCGATGGACCGCCCGGCTTTCAGATCATGTGGCGCGGATTAGAGCGACTATCCACCATTTGCTTTGGGTACGAAATGGTGTCGGCAGCGTATCGAGAAGGGCTTGGTTACGACTATGGCCATGGGAGCAGCATACTTTCTTGACCCTGTCGCGCAACGACGCACGAGCCATAGGCACGCCACCATGGAGCAGCACTGGCATCGTAAGCAGCGGATACCCCTAAGGCAAGTCTGAACGCACATGGAGTGACGGCATGTCGAAACCTTACGGGCGGCGAAGTGCAAAAAGTCAGCAAGGGTGCTCCGCATGATCACTCATCGCCGCGACCTGAGTACTATTGCTGGGCCTGAAGATAGGTCCAAGGCACCCGCTGGGGGGAGAAGGGGATTTTGGGGTTTGGCAGTCGGGCCCTGACCTTCATAAGCGCCTTTCGGAGCTTGAGCAGGTGTTGGTGATTGGGGATGGTTTTCAGTGTGGGTTCTGCATACGTGAGCGTCAGCGCCATCCAGCGGTGGACCTGTGGCGAGTTGTTCCAACTGCAAACATTGCGCGTCAATCTGCCGAGGGTACTATTGAGATTCTCAATACAGTTGGAGGTGCGCAGGCTTTGGCCGAGCTCTTTGGCTATTGCGAGCCTTTGGATCGTGAGCGTGTCCTCCATGCCTTCCTCCAGACTCTTCATGGCCTTGAGTTGGTTGGAGGCTTCCAGGTCGTCCTTGATCGATAGGAGCTCCGCCTTAGCGTCTCTGTAGTCTGGCATTTGATAGGCTTTCTGCAGGCGCGCCCGATATACGAGCTTATCTTCTTTGCTCATGTGGGCCACGACGTTTTCCCGCTTGTGCCAACAGCAGCGCTGCACCTGCACGAAGCCGCCGAAGACCTCCTTGATAGCGGCGGGGGGCCCTTTGGCGCCATCGAAGTCGTCAGACTAGGTCGCGATATGGGTAAAGGGGCAGGGCTATCCACACTGTTGAGCCCGGATTCACCCCTGTGGACAGCTGCTATTGGTTTACCGGGACGAATTCGCCACGCTGTACTCGGGCAACGGTGGCCTCATATATCGCGTCGCCATCCGTGTCAAAAGAGAAAGGGCCATAGATGGTGTCTAGGCCACGCGTGGCAGCCAATGCGGAACGCACCGATGCCGGCTCAAAATCCTGGGCCCTCGAAAGAGCATCCGCTAACACAAATGCCGCCGCATACCCTCGAGCTGTATAGTCGCCCGGCACCTTGCCGTGCGCTGCGCGGTAGCCTGCCAAGAAGGCGCGAGTCGGTGCGTTGTTGACAGCCGGCGTCCATACGTGAATCGTTAAGGCACCTTCGGCGGCTGAAGGCTCTCGCTCAACGATCTGGTTCACATCGGAGATGGACAGCAGCGTAACAATAGGTGTGACATCCGTTAAGCCTGCTGCATACATCTGAAGCAAAACGCCGACGCGATCCGTTGGGAGTCCAGAAACGAACACGACCTCCGGGTCGGCTGCCTTGAGGTCGGCTAGGTCCGTAGCCAAATCCGGCACCGCATCGACGGTCTGTTCCCGACTGTACTCTATGGACCCGACTACGCTGACTTGAGGGGATCCTGCAATAACGCGATCCACAAGGGCATCGTTGCTGACCGAAAATGCGTCGGCCGTGTTGACGATCGTGCCAACACGCGTGTAGCGGAGTCGCGCAAGAGTGATTCTGATGCCACTGGGGACCAGGCGCGATACGGTAAGCGACGACCGGAACAGATAGTCGCTGGCCGCTCCCAACCCTTCGGCAGCGGAGGTAGGGCTAATTACTGGCATCTGCTCTCGGGTCAGAATTCCAGTAACCTCCCGGGTAGATGATGATGAGTGCGGACCCAGCACGGCAGACAGGCCGCCCTCAGCGATCATCGCGGACATCTGGCTAGCCGTTTGCGATGGGTTGCTTGCATCGTCGCGCGTAACCACTTCAATGGTGTAGTCGCCAAGCAACTCAGAGTTGTTTGCTTCATCGATCGCAAGCTCTATTCCCCTCATCATCTCTGCGCCGGGCTCCGCAAGGGTACCTGACAGCGACAGCAGTACGCCGACCTTCACTGTCTGGTCCTCCTCTACAGCGTCACAAGACGCGAATAGGATGGAAGCACCAAGAATGAGTAAGCTGTTTCGAATCACGAGTCCTATTGGGCAAGGCAGGCAGACATACTGCCTGCGAATGAGGAATGTCAGCTGGGCCGTGCGAATCAGGCGAATGGCAGACGGTGTCTGTCCGAGCGACGCTAAGATATACTACTCAATAATCACGAATACGTTGTTCCGCACCTGAGCAACGATCGGATCATAGATCGCGTCGCCATGATCGTCAAATGAGAATGAGCCGTAAATCGTGTTCAGGTTTTTAAGGGCGGCAAGCGCGATCTGGATATCTTCCGACTCAAAGCTGCTTGCATCAACCAGCGCTTCAAACAAGATGTGCATCGCAGCGTAGCCACGCGCCGCCCAGTCCGTCGGAGCCGCTCCGTGTCGGGCAGTATAGCCGGCCTCAAAAGCTCGACTCAGGGCGTTGTTCGAGCCGTTCAGCCAAATGTGAAACGCAATCACACCCTCGGCCGCCCCCGGTACCGCCTCATTGACCTTGTGGACATCGCTGATAGCCATCAGCGGAGCAATGTAGGGAGAGCCCGTGATGCCCAAGGCATGCCCCTGCGTAAAGACGCCATACTGATCTTCAGGCAGTCCCGACACAACGATCGCATCTGGATTCGTGTTCTTGATGGTAGTCAGCTGAACCGTCAGGTCGCCGATCGCCTGCCCAGGTGGGCGGGAATACTCCTCCGCGGCAACGATGGTGACATCAGAATAGGTGCCAAGAACCTCTGTTACCTTAGCATTGCTGCTGATGGAAAACGTGTCACCGCTGTTGACGAGAGTGGCGATCCGCTCAAAATTCACGTGATCCTTCGCCACCGCCATGCCGGGAGGTACCAGTCGATCTACGGTGAGCGAAGTGCGAAACAGCCATTTGCTCCGTTCGCTAAGCCCGGAGGCCGCAGATGTTGGGCCAATCACCACTACGCCTGCGCGGTCAGCTTCAGCAAGGATGCTGCCGGTGGAGCCAGACGAGAGCGGCCCCAACACAACCGTGACGTTGTTGCTGTGAACAAGCCATTCAAAGGCGTCGTCGGCGCCGTCTGTGGTGCTCTTGCTGTCTCTTGTGATCAACGCGAGTTCAGTGCCCTCGAGGCGCCCAGAGCTGTTTACCTCATCCAAAGCCAGCTGTATCCCCTGCAGGATTTGCGTGCCTCCATCAGTGAGCGTGCCCGTGAGTGGCAGCATAACACCGATCTGCAGCTGGTTAGGCTCCTTGGAAGCGTCACACGCGGAAAACAACATAAGGGAGGCGCATAGCAACCCTGCTAAGTAACGAGCGTTCATAATAGACCCCCAGTGTTCGTTATAGGATTGACTGATGGACTTCTTGATATGAATCATGCAGCGTCTTGTTGCGACTTGGCGGGTCGAACCCGCACCACAGATAGGAGCTTGAAGTCCGCGTCTGCGTACACGGAATTGTGTTTGCCAGCTAGTGTGCCGACTAAAGCGCATCTGCCGTCCTTAGACACCGCTGCTCGGTCGGATACAGATCAGCCTACTCGCATAGAGTGCTGGGCCGTGTTGCACGGTTGCGGGCGCATATAGACACCGATACCGGCTGCATAAAGCACTGACTGACTACTTTGCAGCCTCCAAGCCGGAGGAGATCTGTCTAAAGAAGACATATCCCGCAGGCGTCTGCGGTGCACAGTGTACGCCGCATCATGCCGATCTCTGCATGACTACCTGGTAACGGGGCACCCCTATGCAACTGTGGGAACGGCAATGGGTGCTGTGATGCACGGCCTTTATCTCCGACTTCTGGGGGTGATGCGAGAAGGCCTATTGCTGCGCGTGCAAGAATTCTGCCAGTGCCGCTATCTCAGCATCAGAGACTTCGGCGTAGAATCCCAGCGCGTTGAGTGTGAGCTGCATGACCTGAGGGGGAAACCCCTCAACTACAATCGCATCCGGTTCCAGAATGGAAGCCTCAATCTCTGCGAAGCTTCGAGCCTGGCCAATGCCCTCCAAAGTGGGGCCAGCCAATGCCGTGCCATCCAAGGAGTGGCAGGTCTGGCAGTATTGCACAAACAATTCCTCGGCGGAACGCGCCACAGCGGCGGTGTCCTCCGGTGTTACCGCATCATCGGTGGCATCTGGGTCTGAGCCTTCCTGAGCGGCGCCGTGCGCCTCCACCTCTTGCGAGGCCGCATCGCCATGGTCATCGGCTTCGTAATCATGTGCTGCCACCTCAAAGGGAACGTATCCGCGCTCCTGGATGTCAAGCGCACCCCGAAATGCCGTGTCCGATAGCGTGATAGTCAGAAAGATCACGGCAACCACGATACCCAAAGTGATGACAATCATGTTGACCGGATTATCATACCTCAAGGCCATAAAGATCGCTGCCACCACTACGGCCTTTCCGCCCGCAATAGCCAGCGCTAACGGAATGTTCATCGAGCCCAGATCAAACTGGGCCGTGACGACCGTGACGATCGTCAGCGCGACCAGCACCCCAAAAACCGCGGCAAGCGTCCGGATCGGGACGATATGGTGGCTGTCCTGTGACATGCACAGCTATATCAGGTAGAGCAGGGGAAACAGGAAAATCCAGATGATGTCCACCAAGTGCCAGTAGAGTCCAGACAGCTCAATGGGTGTGTAGTACGCGGGAGAAAAGTGGCCGCGCACCATGCGCGTCACGAGCCACACAAAGACGCCCATCCCTACCAGCACATGCACGCCGTGAATGCCGGTCATCACGAAGTAGATGCTGAAAAACTGCGGAGCATACGCGACATTGTACTGAGCGTAGTCGCCATGCGGCGCAAAACCTGCACCCGGAAACACGCCATGCGACCACTTGCCCGTATACTCGAAATACTTGACAATCATGAATACGGCGGCGCACAGCAGCGTCAGAAGCAACATCACCACCACCCGCTCGCGGTCACCCTTCTGGATGAAGTGGATGGCCAAGGCGACCGTAAAGCTGGAGGCCAACAGTACAAGCGTGTTCAGCGCACCCAGACGCCAGTCAAGAAGCTCGCTCGACAAAGCAAATACCTCTGGGTACCATGTTCGATACACGGCATAAGCCACGAACATGCCGCTAAAGAGCAGCACCTCGGTGACGAGGAACAGCCACATGCCCATCTTCGCGGCATCAAACTGCTGCGCCGAAGAGACGAAGTAGTGCTTTAACGTTCCAGAGGATTCCGCCATCGACCGTCCCTACGGTTTGTCTCCATCGTCGGCAGCGCTGCCAAACACATCGTCCGCTAAGTGAAAGTCGTATGGTCCGCGCGTGACCAGGGGTACATGGTGGAAATTGTGGGCATCCGGCACCACACCGGTATGGGTCCACTCCAACGTCACCGCACCCCACGGATTGGCTGTAGCACGCTTACCACGTAGCAAAGAATGCACCGCATATACCAGAATCATCAGCAGTCCGATGGCCAGAATGTAGGATCCCACCGTTGAGACCATGTTGTAGGCAGCAAACTCCGGGTACTGCTCCAAGAGGCCCGCGTAGTCGTGGTAGCGCCGCGGCATGCCGCGACTGCCCATAATGAACTGGGTAAAGAACGTGAGATTGAAACCTACGAACACCAGAACCGCAGCGATCCGCCCAGCTGTCTCATTGTACAAACGCCCGGTGATTTTCGGCCACCAGTAATGCAGTCCCCCGATCAGGCCGATAAGGGCGCCTCCCATCATGACGTAGTGAAAATGCGCGACGATGAAGTACGTGTCGTGCAGGTGGACATCCACAGCTAACACACCGATCATGATGCCCGTCAATCCACCGATAGTGAAGAGGAATAGGAACATCAGCGCGTAGATCATCGGCGTCTTGAGCGACACCGATCCCTTGTACATCGTCGCTACCCAGTTGAATACCTTGATGCCCGTAGGTATGCCGATAAGGAACGTGAGCATCGAGAAAATTATCGAGCTTATGGCCGACTGGCCCGCCACGAACATGTGGTGACCCCAGACCAAAAACCCCAGAAAGGCGATCGCCACAGACGAGAGCGCAATAAACGTGTATCCCGAAACCTGCTGACGCGAGAAGGTCCCCATCAGGTCACTGATGATGCCCATGGCCGGGAGAATCATGATGTATACAGCCGGATGGCTGTAGAACCAGAAAAAGTGCTGAAACAACACCGGATCCCCTCCCAGCGCAGGATCGAAGATGCCGATCTGCAGCAGGCGCTCCAGAAACAGTAATACCATCGTGATGCCGATCACAGGCGTCGCCAGCACCTGTACGATGCCCGTGGCGTAAATGGCCCACACGAACAACGGCAGCCGGTTCCACGTCATACCAGGTGCCCGCATCTTGTGGACGGTAACGATGAAATTTAGGCCTGTAAAGATGGAAGCGAAGCCAGCGACAAACACCGCCGTCGTAAGCCAGAGCACACTGTTGGTGCCCTCGGAAGAGTAAGGCGTGTAAAAGGTCCATCCAGTGTCCACCTTTCCGATGATCAGCCAGCCGCTGAGCGCCAGTAACGCACCCAGCATAAAGATGTACCAGCTGAAAAGATTCAGCCTGGGAAATGCCACATCCTTAGCGCCGATCTGGATCGGCAAAACGAAGTTGCCTAGGATACCTGGGATGGCCGGAATGATGACCAGAAACACCATCACCACTCCGTGCAGCGTAAAGGCCTGGTTGTAGGAATCCTGGCCCATGATGGTCTCTCCTGGCGCCGCCAGCTCCGTGCGCACCAGCACAGCGAAGATGCCGCCCAAGAGAAAAAAGAGGGCCACGGAAACCGCATACAGGATGCCGATACGCTTATGGTCAGTCGTGAGCAGCCACGACCGGATCCCCTTGCTGGCGGTGAGATAGTTTTGCCCTGGGGCGCTCATGTATCAGTGCTCCTGGATGAAGGCCACAAGTGCGTCGACTTCCTCAGGCTCTAGCGTTGCATACGTGGCTGGCATCAGCGCGTCGTATCCCTCCACAATCCTTACCGCAGGCGCGACGATCGCTTCGCGAAGGTAATTGTCGTCCGCCACCGCACGGGTGCCGTCCGTAAACGCCCGCTCCGTGGCGGCAAGCCCCTCAAACGACGGGCCGATGCCCGGCGTACCGTCAAGCGAATGGCAGGCTAAACACCCGAGTTGGGTGTAAAGAGCCTCCCCGCGTTCGGCTGGCGACGCATCGGTACCCAACTGACTCTCCTGCAGCCAGGCTTCGAAGCCATCCTGTGAATGAACTACAACCGAAGACAGCATAGTCGAATGCTGCTGGCCACAGTATTCCGTGCACATCAGCGGAAAAGTATCCTGGCGTGTAGCCTCAAACCAAGCGTACGTGTAGCGGCCTGGAATAACATCCTGCTTGGTGCGGAACGCTGGGATATACAGGCTGTGCAGCACATCGGCGCTGCTCATCTTGAGCTTTACAGGACGGCCGACGGGTACATGCAGCGCATTGGAGCGGACCCCTTCTGGATACTCAAAAAGCCAGCTCCACTTCTGGGCGCGCACGGTGATTTCCATGGCATTGGGCGGCGCAACGCTCATCGTGATGAACACCCGGAAGCCCCAAATGAAGACGATGGTAACGAGAATAAATGGCACCAGGATCCAGGAGGCTTCAATCACCTTGTTCTCCTTAACAGGCACGGGTCGGTCAGCGGCGCTGCGGCGTCGAAACCGCCACGCAAAGACTACCATGGTCGTCACCACGCCAACAAACAGGATGACGCTGGTAACGAGGATGAAATAGAAGAGCGAATCTACACTCCCCGCATAGGTCGAGGCCGCTTCAGGAAGCCAGAGAGCCTGCTTGTCTTCCATCATGCAGTCGGCTCTTGTCGGACAAACTCCCGCCGCCACAAGAAAGTAAGAAACCCTATCAGCATCACGGCCGCAAACAGGCCTCCGACGCGCATGGCTCTCGTCGCTGCTAACACATACGAGTTGGACGTTGGGTCGTACTGGAAGCAGAACAGAAACACGCGATCTAGCAGCGATCCGATAGTGCCTTCAGAGGCCTCCACAAGCGAGGCGCGCACATCGCGCCCGCGTGGTGCCACATCGGGCAGGTAACGTGTGACAGTGCCGCCTGGAGAAAGGAAGATAAGCGCCGCGGGATGCGCATACTCCTGCTGATCTTCTACCCACGCGTAGTGGAATCCTACCGATCGGGCAAGGTCACGCACCACCGCCTCTTCACCCGTCAAGAATAGCCAGTTCGCATCCTCGCGGTCCACGCGGCGAAGGTAACGCTCGCGCTGCGTAGCAGCCAGTGCTGGCGTGTCCTCGGGATCGATAGAGACAGTCACGAGGTTGTATTCATGCCCCGGCGTCCAGGGTACGGATTCCAGTGCGCGCGTCAGGCCATCGAGCACCACGCTGCATAACATCGGGCAGCTATGGTACACAAAGGTGAGTAGGGTGGGGCGCTCCAACAGCGAATCCAGTACAACAGTCCTACCGGTACTCCCTACCAGCTCGATCCCGGCTGGCACCTGCGCACCGAGCTTGGGCTCCAGCCCGACACCCTCTATGGCACGCTCCAGGTGGGCTGTATTTTGGGTGTAGCCCTGTGTGGTTGCCCAACAGAATGGCAAACACAGAATCAAGCGCTGCATGGTTTTGTAGGTGACCACCTAGAAGCGCACCTCTGTCGTCAACTCCTCTGGAGGCACGGTGTCACGAGCGAGCACCTCAATGGCACGCTCAATGGGAATCTGATAAACTCCCGCTGCATCGTCGATCACGCGGTAGTGATTCAGCCTAGCCCGGGCATGCACCTCAGTCTGCTCAAGTTCAGGGTAGCGCGCACCGGCCGCTGCTTTTTCGTGGGCTGCCTCTGCTTCCCGCTGGATCCAGAAGGATAGGCCTACTACTGCAAAGCCCACTACAGCTAGGGTGAGCACCAAGACCGTTGCCAGAGGGCCCACTTCGATTCCCTCCCGCTGCGCGGCTGGCCGTTGAGCCCAGCGAGGTGCGCTGCCGTCGGTAGTCATGGCTAAGTGTTTTCGAAGCGCAGTGACGCGGCCAGGCGCGGGTCGCCCTGGGGTACCAACGCATGCCGGCTCAGCCGCCATACGAAAGCGCTGACGAACACGGCCGTTAGGCCTATCCAGCAGCTGAGGTCCAGCCAGTGTAGCGTGGCCTCCTCGTAATGCAGGACCGGCATGGCCAGCCAGTGATGGTCAAACCACTGCATAACCAGCAGCCACACGGCCATAATGCCGAGCAGCGGTGCGACGCGCTTGACGCTGCGCGGCAATAGCAACAGGAAGGGCAGAATGAAGTGGGCTATCAGCAGGATGGCGCTGTGCGTCTCCCACCCGTGCTCCAGACGGTGCTTGAACCATACCGTTTCTTCCGGGATGCCGCCATACCAGTATAGCATGTACTGGCTGAATGCGATGTAAGCCCAGAACACTACAAAGGCAAACATGAGCTTGCCCAGGTCGTGGTAATGCTCCTTCGTAACGATGCCCTGCAGCATGCCGCCGCGCTGCAAGAACATGCATACCAGCGCGATGAAGGCAAATGCAGCCATGAAGGCGCCAGAAAAGAAGTATACGCCGAAAATGGTGGAGAACCAGTGCGGGTCCAGTGACATCAACAGGTCAAAGCTTCCAAAGGCGGTAGTGACTGCCACCAGCGGCAGTCCCCATCCGCTGACTTTGCGCTGCTTCGCTGGGATGCCCGGATCCGCGGTCAGATCCTGGCGAAGGCTCAGCGACCACAGCTTCGACGATACCAGCGTCCAGACGATAAAGTAGAATCCGACGCGGATAAGAAAAAATGGCTTGTTGAGATAGGCGGCCTTGCCAGCCACTATCTCGTCATAATGGCTGCTGGCTGGATCACTGATGCCATCTGTGCTCCAATGATGGTACAGACCGTGGTCATCAAACAGGCTTATGATGATCGGTATCGCAAGGAGTGCCAACAGCGGAAACGACGCCGCCAGCGCCTCAGGAATGCGCCGCAGCGCAACGACCCAGGAAGCCTTGGTCAGGTGTTTGATAAGCACCACAAACAGGGCCCCCAGCGCTAACGAGAGACAGAAGGACCAGCCTACGAGGTAAGAGAAATAGAACTGCTCCTTAAAGCCCGCAAACCCTACCGCGATGCTTACTGCAAGTGCGCTGAGCCCGAGCAGCGCCGGGATAAGGAAGGCCCGCACACTGCCAGTCCACCGGTACGCCGCCAGCGCACTGCTCTGCGTGGGCTCCACCGTGTCTAGGAGCTTGACCAGTATTGGACTGCTTTGCAGCTTCTGAGCCACAGCTTTAGGGTGTAAGTCTCAGGTCCGACAGGATGTCCAAGGGAATGTCTGCAACGTTGGCATGCTGGCTGCGCTGTAGCGCCCGAACATAGGCGACGATGGCCCAGCGGTCCGCCACCGAAATCTGCTGCGCATAGCCGGGCATGGTGCGGATGCCGCGTGACACGACGTGAAACAGATAGCCGTCCTCTATACCTCGGAGCCGGTCGTCGTGGAAACCGATCGGGGCGAACCCGTAGCCGCCAGCCATCACAATGCCCTGTCCATCACCGGCACTACCGTGACATACGGCACAGTAAATGTCAAATCGCTCCTGGCCGCGCAGGTAAAGCTCACGGGTTGTGGGGAGCGGCATCTCGGCTACGAATGCACCAGAAGAGTCACGTCCAGCGAAAAAGCGGATGTCGCTTCGGAGCATGCCACGAGCTACCGTCCCCGGCACCGGCAGCCGCATCGCACGGCCATCCTCGAAAAACGGATTGGCTTCCTGCGCCTCAAACCGCTCCATCGCATCCATGTTGGGATTGATATGGATCGGCGGCCTATCGCTAACCCGGCCGCGACACCCGCACAACACGAGCCCGCACAACACAACGAAGGTGGTCAGCGATTTAGGCATGCAGCTGCGAAAATCCATGGTCATGGATGACCTCTACTCCGAGCGCGTGCGCCTCCTCAAGCAATGCGCGGGTGCCGTCAAGGCTAAACCTCCCGTCGCTAGCGGCGACATGCAGGAAATATGCGTCGTCGGTAACACGCGCAAAGTTGCGCGAGTAGAAGAGCGGGTTGTATGGCCTCGGCAGACCGTTCAGCAGCAGCATGCCGCCCACAGCAGCCAGCGCCGAAAACAGCACCGTGAGCTCGAACATGACCGGGATGGACGGCTCAATAGCGAAAAAGGGCTTGCCGCTGATGTTGATAGGATAATCCACAGCGCTGGTCCACCACTGTAGCCATGTGGCCAGCGCCAGTCCCGTAAGACCACCACCGAGCGTGATGTACCCGACCTTGGACTGCCCCAGCCCCATCGCTTTGTCCATCCCGTGAATGGGGAACGGGCTGTGCGAATCAAAGTGGCGGTAGCCAGCAGCGCGCACCTTCCTGGCCGCCTCGAGTAGGGCGCCGGGATGCTCAAACTCCGCCAGCAACCCGTACACACGGTCGTCCCGTGACTTGTAAATCCCCATGGAGGCCTTCACGTCACGGATAATGTTACGTAGCATGCCAGCCGGAGTCTAGTTCTCGTGCTCTTCGTAATGGTGGGGATCCGCTTCTGGAAGCACCATCTTCACCTCCGCCATGGCTACCATGGGAAGGAAGCGAAGGAAGATGAGAAACAGGGTAAGAAACAGCCCGAACGAACCCACAAGCGTCAATACATCGACGAGCGTCGGATTGAAATAGTCCCAGCTTGAAGGCAGAAAGTCCCTGTGCAGACTGATCACAGTGATGACGAAACGCTCAAACCACATCCCCACATTAACCACGATGGACGTGACAAACAGGAACGGAATGCTGCGACGAAGCCGCTTGATCCAGAAAAACTGGGGAAACAGCAGGTTGCACGACATCATCGTCCAGTAAGCCCAGGCATACGGACCCGTAGTTCGGTTCAAGAACGCGTACTGCTCATACTCCACCTGCGAATACCAGGCGATAAAGAACTCGGTGATGTATGCAAAGCCCACCATCGTTCCCGTCACCAGGATGATGATGGCCATCTTCTCCAGATGATCCAGCGTGATGATGTTGCGGATCCCATACACCTTGCGGGCAATGATGAGCAATGTCATCACCATCGCGAAGCCGGAAAAGATGGCGCCAGCCACGAAATAGGGCGGAAATATCGTCGTATGCCACCCCGGAACAATGGACACCGCAAAGTCAAACGACACCACAGAGTGGACGCTGAGCACCAGTGGCGTGGCCAGCGCGGCCAATAGCAGGTACGTCTTTTCGTAGTTGCGCCAGTGGCGGTTGGCACCGGTCCAGCCAAGTGCAAAGAATGCGGTGACCTTCCGGCGGATGGCCGTCCGCGCGCGGTCCCGCAAAGTGCCCAGGTCAGGAATCAGCCCCACATACCAGAATACCAGAGACACCGTGAAATAGACGCTGACCGCAAAGACATCCCACAACAATGGACTCTTGAACTGCGGCCACATCTCCATCTGGTTCGGAAGCGGCAGCGTCCAGTAAATCACCCACACCCGGCCCACATGGATCGTGGGAAACAGGAGTGCGCAAATGACCGCAAATAGCGTCATCGCCTCGGCGCTGCGGTTGATCGCGGTGCGCCAGCGCTGCCTGAACAAGAACAGGATAGCCGATATCAGCGTGCCTGCGTGCCCGATGCCAACCCAGAACACGAAGTTCACGATGGGCCAGCCCCAGCCTACAGGGTTGTTGTTGCCCCAGACGCCGACCCCGTTCCAGAACAGATAGCCAATCATAACCATCAGCATCGCTAGAAGCGTCGAGGAGATGGCAAAGGCGAGATACCAAGTGCTGGGCGGCTTTTTTTCGGTATGATACGATACCAGCTGAGTGATTTCGCTGATGCCGAGGTTACCGGTTACCAGCGGAGCCTCCTTACGAGGCGGAGCAATTGTCAGGGTATCGGCCACGTAACTGTACGCTAAGCGGGCTCGAGGTCAGGGTTGGGGTTGCGCACCCGTGCCAGATACGAGACGCGGGGTCGCACGTTCAGCTCAGCCAGCATGGTGTAGCTGCGTGGATTTCTGCGCTGCACGGCGACGCTGCTCTCATTGTCGTTGAGGTCCCCGAAGGTGATGGCGCCTGCGGCGCATGCGCTTTGGCATGCGGTGACAACCTCGTCCCGTGCTAGCGGCCGCGCTTCCAGCCGGGCCTGCTTCTGGGCACCCCGGACACGTTGGATGCAGAAGGAGCACTTCTCCATTACACCCCGCGACCGAACCGATACGTTCGGGTTCTGGGCCATCTGCACGGTGACCGGGATGTGCTTAGACCAGGCGAAAAAGTTGAAGCGGCGGACCTTGTATGGACAGTTATTCGCGCAGTACCGGGTACCGATGCACCGGTTATAGATCATCTGGTTGGTGCCATCGGGCGAATGCACCGTGGCGGAGACCGGACAGACTGATTCACATGGAGCGTTTTCGCAGTGCTGGCACGGCATGGGCTGCATGGCCATTTGCGGATTGGCATCAAGCGGCGCGTCATCGTCGGTGATGAAGTACCGGTCCAGGCGCAGCCAGTGCAATTCGCGCCCGTTGCCCACCTCGGTCTTACCTACGACCTGCACATTGTTTTCGGCCTGGCATGCGACGATGCAGGCGTTGCAGCCCGTGCACGTATTTAGGTCAATGACCATGCCCCACTGGTTCCGAAAGTAGGCGCTATCTCTTATCGCCGCAGACCGGTCCGGGTGGTTGTCTTCCCAGAGGGTGGGGTAGTCTTCGAAGCGTGTTTTCTCATCCGAGCCTGGAGTGGGGGCTTCGTAGTCTAGCGCAAACGCGGGGTTAGCTCGATAATCGGCCAGAGTGGCCATCCGCACAAATGGCCGCGCGCTCACGTTGAGCACGCCGTGATCCTGCGTGGTGACAATGCGGTACCGGCGCCCGGTGACCGTCACCTGCACATCGGTGCGGATACCACTTCCTGCCGCATCACGAAGTACGGACACATTACGTCCTATGTCGGTACCCAAGGCGCCTTGGCCGTATATGTCGGTCAGGTCTCCGGTATCCCAGATGGGCGTGCGGCGCCTCGGGCGGTCACTTTCCAGGTTGCGTCCGTATCCTAGGTTCACGGCAATCGATCGATCCGCGTGGCCGGGAAGGATCCAGACCGGGAGTTCTACTGTCTGCGTTCCAGCGGTCAGTGCGATAACATCGACGTCGTAGCGGCCCTTGTTGTAGTGGGCTGTCACCCCTAGCTCTTGGGCGGTGGCTGGGCTCATCACTGCCACGTTGTCCCAGACGATCTTCGTGACTGGGTCGGGGAGCTCCTGGCACCATGCGTTGTTCGCAAAGCCACCGTCCAAGACGGTTGGATCTAACCGGAACACCAGCTCTGTTGCGCTGGATTCGGTACGTACTGCGCGCGCTGGCTGCCGCGTTGGTGCCTCAGCAGCGTTGAACTCGGAGCCAGCCAGAAAGCCATCGTGTAGCACTCTGCGCCAGCTTTCTTCAAACGGTGCGTTAAGCAGCGGCTGCCACGTGGTGCGTACTAGGGCGTATCCAGACTGATCTTCACCAGATGCAAGCGCGCCAAGAACTTCGATTGCGCTCTTAGCATCGGCATACAGGGGCGCGATGAGGGGTTGCGTAACCGACAGGATGCCGCTGGGGTCACGTCCATCGCCCCAAGTCTCCAGGTAATGCGCCTGCGGCACATGCCATGTGGCAACGCGCGCCGTCTCGTCCACATGCATGCCGAGATGGACAGAGTCTCCTACACGAGAGAGCGCGCTGGCAAAGTCCAGCTCCGGCGGCGCATCGTATACCGGGTTAACGCCCAGCATTAGCAACACATCCACGTTGCCGTCTTGCATCTCGCTGGTGAGCGAAGCTAGGTCCGTATCATCTTGCGGCTCTGGTGGATCGACTAGCGTCACGGTAGTGCCGATCGCGCCAAGCGCGCTGTTGATCGCCATACTGAGCGCGTGCACTTCCAGGGGCTGGTGTTCTCCTGCCAGCACTAGGCTTCGGCTGCCGGCTTCTTGGAGGTCTCGCGCGATGGCAGTTGTCCAATCGCTCGGTTGGGCAAACTCGGGAGCAATCAGTCCAAGCTCTGCAGCCAGGCTATTGACAAGGACTCCGATATCTGCGGCCGCATACGGTGCACGATGGTCAGCGATGGCGCCTGTGACCGTGTAGGTGCTCTCGGCCACATAGAGCCTGCTCATTTCGTCTGAGGGCGTGCTAAGGCGCCGGCCGCGCGCAAACGCTGGCATTGCGTACCCTGCATAGCGGCTCGTAGGCCCCAGAAAGTCGGCATCAAGGCTGACGATGACGTCGGCCTGGTCAAAGTGGTACAGCGGACGCAGGCGCTGCCCAAAGGTGGACTGCAGCCCCAAGGCTTCGTTATCACGACCTGCAGGTCGATAGGTAACCCACGATGCATTGGCAAACCGCTGCATAAGCTGCGCGCGCTGTGCGATGGCGGTCGGCGAGGATGTCTCTTCGCTCATCACTACAATGCGTCGATCACCGCGTTCTAAGCGCTGGCACAGCGCGAGGAAGTCATCCCACTGTGCGGTGCTACCTGCGCGGCGCAGCGTACGCGAGCGATCTGGATCGTACAGGCTCAAGATTGACGCCTGAGCAAACACGCTAGTGCCTGCGGCTTGCGTTGGGTGATTGGGGTTGGGTTCCGCCTTAGTGGGGCGGCCGTCATGACTCTTGATCAGCAGTGGCTGCACACTGCCGCGAAGGGGCATGGCGGTCGCATAGTGGAGCGGCACTCCCGGGATTAGCTCTTCTGGACGATCGGCAAAGGGCCACACCTCTTCCGCAGGCCGCCGGCAGGCTGCCAGGCCTGCCAGTGCCATCGATGCTCCCAGGAGCTGCAGAAAGTTGCGCCGCGACGCGTTGCCTGGGCGGTCGCTAGCGCCTGGAATGAATTCACCCTGCACGGACTCGGCAAAGCCGTCTTCCTGATGCAGGTGGGGCAGGCTGCGCCACGCCTTCACCTTAGGACCGGCCGGTGCCTCGACGATGGGGAGGGCAATCATGCTAATAGTGGCATGCGCTGCAATTGGTGGGTGGGTGGATGCCCTCCGTGCGAATCCGCTCCAGGTTGCGCTCTACAAAGTCGTCGCTCTGAATGTACCCCATAGTCGTGACCTGGTCGTCGGGTCGCAGGTACTGTTCCGGTTCGCGGTGGCATTCCAGGCACCATCCCATAGAGAGCGGTTCGGTCTGCCGTACGACATCCATCTGATCGATACGGCCGTGGCACGTTTCGCAGCCTACACCGCGATTCGTATGCACGGCGTGACTGAATTTGGCGTAGTCGGGGAGCTGATGAACCTTGACCCAGGCAATGGACGCGTTGGACGCCCAACTCTCTCTTACGGGCGCAAGCGCGAGCGACTGCGGTCCGACCACTGAATGGCAATTCATGCACGTTTCGGTAGCGGGCACATTGGCGATGTCAGCCACCGTGACGAAGCTGTGGCAATATTGACAGTCCATTCCGAGCTGGTCGACATGGAGCCGATGGCTGTACTGCACCGGTTGCTCGGGAGCGTAGCCGACATCCGTGTACTCAGGAGAGAAATAGTACCAGATCAAAAACACGAACACTGCGCCAACGACCAGGCTCCCCACTAGCGACAGGAATGGTAGACCGTTGACTTTCCTCGAAAAGACCTGTGGCATGCGGCTGGGGCCGGGTCTGGAGCGAAATCAGTAGGTAAACTTACGATCCAGCAGGCAATTTGCGCTCGACACCTAGGCGGTGTTCGGCCCGTATTCCGTGAAAATTGAAACTTGCACGCCTCGTCAGGCGCGGGGCCCAGCGCGCCGTCTGCTTGTGCTGCTGCGGCATCGTGGCCCAGTCACATTCTCAGCAGCCGGGCCGCCAGAGCTTTGAAGCGCAACCCAAGCATCAAAGACGCGGCAATCAGTCCGCCCACCAGCCCCCACCAGAAACCTTCCGCATGCATCTCCCATCGGAAACCCAAGAGCGCGGCCAGCGGCATGCCCAATAGCCAATATGATATGAAGCAGAATACCATAGGGATGCGGGTGTCTTTCAGCCCCCGCAGAGCTCCTGCTGCAGAAACCTGCAGTCCGTCGAAGATCTGGAAAACTGCGGCCAGCCCCAATAGGGAGGCCCCGATCGCAACGGTTGTTGCGTTGGCTGGATCCGACAAGTCGAGAAAGAGTCCCACTACGCTGCGTGGAAAGAGCCAGAATACGAGGCTGGTGCAGATCATGAATGCCGCTGAAAGGCCCATGCCCAGGTATCCGGCCCAGGCAGCCCGCACCGGGTCCTTGCGGCCGACAGCCTGACCTACTCGGACCGAGGTACCAATGCCAATGCCCAGCGGTACCATGAACGTAAAGGCTGCGCACTGCATGGCAATCTGGTGCGCCGCTAAAGGCACAGGGCCGAGCGTCCCTGCAAAGAAGGCAACCGCGGAAAATAGGGTTACTTCTAGCCCATAGGATGTGCCGATGGGCATTCCGATCCTTAGAAGCTTCTTTAGGATCGCTAGGTTTGGCCAGCGCAGGCGGGAAAGTGCAGCCAGCGAGCGCAGCTTGGTTCGGCTCTGCACCAGGATCAGCACAGCCAGGCACATATACCAGTTGACCATTGCAGTGGCCCACCCGGTCCCGATGAGGCCCAGAGCGGGTAGGCCCCACTTGCCGAACATAAGCACATAGTTGGTAAGTGCATTAAGGCCTATGCCTGCAAAGATGATAAAGGTTAGCGGCCACGGTCGTGAAACCGCCTCGATAAAGCTGCGCAGCGCTATGAAGCAAAGGAAGGGTAGCAGGCCCCAGACGGCGGCCCTCAGGTAGGCTTGAGCCATCGCCATTGTGGCGGGCTCCTGGTACATATGCTGCCAGACGCACGTAGCATTCCAGATGATACTAGCGACCGGAATCGCGAGCGCTAACGCCAGCCAAAGTCCTTGCCTAGTGCTGCGGCCGATCAGCTGCCAGTCTCCTGCGCCGTATGCCTGGGCCACCATGGGGCCGACGGCCATCAGCACGCCGATGCACACCAGGACTAGGAGGAAGTAGGTGGCATTGCCGAGCGCTACACCGGCGAGACTGGCTGGCCCCAGTTGCCCGACCATAAGGACGTCGACAAACCCATTGGAGATCTGACCCAGCTGCATAAGCGCAATCGGCCCAGATAAGAGCGTCAGCTCACGAACCTCTGTGCGAATGATATACTGTAGCCGGGTCATGGCACGCGTAATGGAGCACTTTGGCAAGGCGTCGGATCCTTCGCCTCAGAATTAGGGTATACGCCGTGCTTCGCGATCTGCCCGGCGCAATTATGAAGATGTTGCTATTGTTCTGCGTGGTGATGCAACAGGTCCCCGCTATGCCAGACACGCTGGTTGTCGAACCGCCGTCGGCGATTCTCAATGTGGGTGCGACGCAGCAGTTTACGGCACGCGCCATCGGAGCCGATGGTCACGAGTTGGAGGGATTATCTTCGAGCTGGTTCATCCGGGAGGCTCATGTGGCGACCATCAGCTCTTCAGGGTTGCTTACTGCCCATGCGCCCGGAACAGTGCGCGTGGCGGTCGTGGTCGGGGGCAGGCCCGCATATGCGACAGTGGAGATCGTGCAGCTTCCGGTTCATGAGCTCAGACCTGTAATGCCGTCTGTTACCGTCTACGAAGGCCTCCGCGTGCCTGTCAAAGTCGTAGCCCGAACGGAGCTAGGTGACGTGGTCCATGATTTGGAGCTTGATTTTCGCTCTGCCAACAGGCGCATCGCGCGCGTTGATGCACAGGGCTTGGTATCGGGGCGCGCTCCAGGGCAGACTGTAATCACTGCCCGCGCCGATGGCAGGCAGACGGACATTCCGGTTGAAGTCGTAGCTAACCCGGCAGTCGGCTACCAGATCGCTCAGAACCGTGTGAACATTCGGCATGGCGATGTTGTGCGCTTTCGAGTATTCGGGGTCGCCCGCGACGGTGCGCAGGTCGATGGGATCTATGCCAGGTGGCAGGTATCTCCAGATGGTGCAGCCATTGTCTCAGACGGATCCGACGGTGTCTTCGTGGCCCAAAAGGAAGGTACATACACGGTCACTGCGACTATGGGAGAGGATGTACACAAGTCTATAGTGGTCGCGGCCGAGCCGAGGAGGTACAATGCACGCCTAGAAAAGGTGGGGCGTGGCCCTGCGGATACGCACCATTCGGGAGACATGTGGGTGTTTGAGGGCACCGACGGCCGTGACTATGCCTATGTCGGAACCTACTTACATGACTGGATGACGGTGTGGGATGTGACGGATCCGGCAGCACCTGTGCTGACAGATTCGCTCCAGTTGGATGCGCGGCGCATCAATGACGTCAAGATTCACGGGAGCAACCGTCTGGCGGTTGTAACGCGCGAAGGCGCTTCTAGCCGTCGCAACGGAATTGTCATCCTTGACTTGAACAATCCGGCGCAGCCTTCGATCCTGTCTGAGTACACCGATACCGTCACAGGCGGCGTGCACAACGTCTGGATTGAAGGAGACCTCGTCTATGCCTGCCATAATGGTACCAACGACCTTCATATCATTGACATCGCAGACCCTGCATATCCTCGCGAAGTGGGCCGCTGGGGCCTAGAGAAGAGGACGAAAACGCTGCACGACGTCATCGTGCAAGACGGCTATGCGTACCTCTCCTATTGGAATGATGGTGTTGTAACCCTAGATGTCGGGGCTGGAACGCATGGGGGCACGCCGGTGCAGCCCGCCTGGGTCAGTAGCTTCTCATATCCCGAAGGCCACACGCACGTAGCGTGGCGGCATGGCCGCTACCTTTTTGTCGGTGACGAAATCTGGCCGCCGGGGTTTGATGCGGACAGCCCGATAGAGGCCACAGGGTATGTGCATGTCTTGGATATGACCGATATAGATCACCCGCAAGAGGTGGCCCGTTACGAGGTACCTGGTGCTGGAGCTCACAATCTCTGGGCAGACCAGGATAGGCTGTATGTGGGATATTACCAAGGCGGACTGCGCGTTTTGGACATCTCAGGTGAGCTTAGTGGCGACCTTTACCTGCAGGGTCGTGAGTTGGCGCATTTCCTGACTACGGATAACCGTACGATGGTGCCCGGGTGGCCCATGGCGTGGGGTGCTCAGCTCTTTAAGGGTCATATCTACACGTCCGACCTTAATTCGGGCTTATGGGTCCTGCGGCTAGAGGAAGCGCTGGTAGTGCCGTAGCATCCAATAATATCATCAGCGAACCTTAGGGCTCGCGAAATAATAACGTATCCCATCAATGCAGCGTATGACGGTTAGCCAACGGCCGATAGCTGCGGTTCGATAATGTGGTTACATTGCGGTGGTGCGTCGCACGTCACAATGGGCCGGTGCCGCGCGCAATCGTGTCTGAACTGCGTAGCATGTGGGCCCGGTTGGCTCTACCTAGCTGCTGCTGGTCCGTCCTTGTCCAGAAGGGCAGGTGTCGCCTGCCAGATCAGCTCCACGTATTAGAGGCCGGATGCACAAGGTGTGGCGACCGCGGTCCGTCACCGTAGGGCGGACACCCGTTTGCATGCATCCGTCCCGTGGCCTGGGAGCGGCAAGAGCGCTACAGGGTTGCGGGTTTCTTCGCCAGTGGCCACGTAGTGGCTGGCGATCTTGCGCTACTCAGCGTTTTTTCGATTCCTTGCGCGGATGTTTGCATTTGTGTTGGGTGTCGGGTATACTGGCCCGTACACTCCTGTGCAACGTAACCTCCGTTACCCTGAGAAAATCAGCATCTCGCCTTCTCGTCGCCGTGGTGTTTGGCGTCTTGTTCGCTGTCTTGGGCACGCTGACCGGTGCTCTGTTGAAACAGACCTTTATCGGCGGTTCTCACGCCGAGGTTGTAGCCTGCGAGTTTAACACCTGTAACGATCTGGTGTGCGGCTACACAGAACTGGCTCGGAAATGCCGAATACTCCATACCGGAGAATGTGCGACTGGGGCGTGCTGATCGAATGTGTTCCCATGGAGGCGGCACACTGACTTGATGTCCGTGTGGCACGCCCAGAGATGGGCTGGGCAAAGGTGGTTCTTCGGCGACTAGCTGAGGTGGTCCGTTGAAGTCTCGGCTTCGCAGCCTGCATGACGTGGAATAGTGCAGGCTGTGGGGGATGCTCGCCGCAGAGGCCAACCGTGTGGTGGTGCTTGTGCACCGTTGTTGGCTTGACTTGGGGATCTGCGCTTCTGGCAGGCGTGGGCGATGCGCTTGGCGAGGGCAGGATGCCGGTGCTGAACGAATGTTGCCCGATGCGCTCGGAGGATGCTGCAGAACTGCCCACATGGGCGCTTCCGCAAGGCGAGCTGTATTCAAGGTGCGCTCCGTACCCGCAGCATCTGTTAGGGCGGTTCGACCAGGGCGGGGTTGGCGCCTTGAGAATAGCTGGGTTGCAAGTGGCCCTCGACCTGGAGAGGTTCTGGAGTTGGAATCGAAGCCTCTGGAGGGTCACTTCGGCGAAAGAGTTTGACACGATGTGACAAGATGTCCATTCAACTGGCGAGACCGAGATGAGAACACTGAAACACACTACGGCCTTGGCTATCGTATGCGCGCTGATGGTCGGCTGTGCCGCGCCTGATGCAAATGATGGGCCGCGTACCCAGGGGCAGATCATCCATCCGACGGAGGACAACATTCCGGTTGGGGGAGACACCAAGGTCCTCACCACCGACAGCCCATCGCAGAACGGTTCGCTGACTGACATGGCCAAGCGACTGGCGCAGGTCCGTGAAGTGTTGACCCTGGGCGTCCAGGAAGGCGAGAGCTACGAAATGTTCGGGCGTATCGCAGACGTTGTGGTCGATAAGGCCGGTACCGTCTATGTTCTGGACGATCGCATTTCAGAGGTCCGCACGTACGACGCGCAAGGCCAGTATATCCGATCCATCGGTCGCTCAGGTGAAGGTCCCGGCGAATTTCGGGCTCCTGCAGCCTTGGGCATTGATGCGTCAGAGCGGCTGCTGGTGCTGGATCGAGCTAGGCGTATCACGGCGTTTGAAGCGGATAGTGGCACGTACGACACCACTATGGTCCTTCCATTTGGTCCCCAGGATCTTTGCACGATGGCGTCCCATCTGTTTGTTCATGGCATCTGGGCGGAGCACGAGCCTATTGTACACGCCTTCGATATGGGTGGCACCTACCGGCAATCACTGGGCGAAGGCTACCATGCAGAAAACGAGATGGCCCGACAAGACTTGTCGACCGGGGCCGTTTCGTGCAACAGTGAGACGAGTACGGTTGTGATTCAGCTAAAAAACTTGCCGGTGCTGCGCGGATACACCATAGAAGGCGCAGAGCGATGGGTGACGGTCCTCGAAGACTTTACGCCACTGGGCATCACCGAGGATACTGAAACGCGAACGATAACCTATAGCGGACTGCGCGGTGTATCCGATGTGTTTCACCACACCATTCCGGTTGCTGGCACGAAATTCATAGTGGCGCAGCTGCGGCGTCGAACGCCGGAAAGCATCCAAGAAAACCAAGACTATGCGGAGATCCATACATATGTCATCGACTCGGCCACCGGCGAAGGCGTCTACGCAGGTACGGAGTTGCCGTTGGTCTTTTCGGTTTCCGGCGAGCGGGCGTATGCAGCGATAAACTGGCCTTACCCGCGTATCGTCGTCTACGAGTTGTCTTCCACGGATATCTAATTCACGGGGGTAACGATGAGATTTATAAGAAGGCACTGGGCGGCTGTGATCGGAGGGATTGTGCTGTTTGTCGTGACCTTTGCACTGACGTTTTTTGGATGGATCAACATTCCGGGCATGTCGTCGTCTCTGGAGGTAGCGGCTGCCTCCGAGGATGTTGTGGCTGGTGATCTGGATGTTGCAACAGGCGACGAGTATCAACCTACCTATGAGCCGCTCGCTGGGAAAGAGCTGGTCTTGATTTACATCGGGTCGTCTCAGTGCGCGTTTTCTACCAATCCAGCACTCCCGGCAATGGTGGCAACCGCGAAGCGGGCGCTTCGAGATAAGGCTCTGGAAGCAGGAAGGCCATTCATCACCGTCGGTATCTCGAAAGACTGGATTGTCGAGAATGGTGTGAACCATCTGGCCACATTCGGCACATTTGACGAGATTATGACGGGGCGGAGCTGGATGAACGAAGGTGTGATGCGCTACATCTGGCAAACCTTGCCCGGACCAGCCAGCACGCCCCAATTGCTGGTGGTGGAACGCACCATGGTGGTGCCTGGCGAAGGTGCCGACCGGTTCAGGATATCAGACGAAGCCATCGTCACTCGCAAAGTGGGGATGGGAGAGATTCCTGCCTGGGTGGAGGCCGGTGCGCCTCTGCCCCGCATGTAGCAACCCGCCAGGTATCCTGCTGACTTTTCCGATCAGGTGCGGTGTACCACCGTATCCGCGTTCAGGCACGTCACCTGACGGAGGTGCAATAACTCCCGCTATGGGCTATGGCACGCTTGCAGCTGTGCTATGGCCAGAATCTAGGACGAGTACGCAGGGCTACCGCATGGCGCGGTATTTCGCCACATAGGTCGCGGCCCGCTCCCGGTTGCCGCTGCGACGGTACAGCTCTACCATGTGGCGCAAAAGCCGCTGCTGATCGGGCTGGGGCAGCCGGTCCCACGCCTCATCGGCGCGATGCGCGGCGCTAAGCGCCGCATCCATGTCGTTGACCAGTAGGTGCGACACCTCTAGGGCCGCGCGCGCTGACTGGACGGACCCCGTGGCTTCGCTCTGCATCAAGTAGGCCAGGGCGGCATGGTGGTCCCCATCCTGCCAACGGGCCATCCCCACGTTGAAGGTGATCGTGCCGTAGTCTTCGCGGATGCGGGCTGTCTGCGACGAATCTGCAGGCAGGTCCTGCGCCTGGTCCCATAGGACCTGCAAGGCGGCGACCGCCGCCTCCCACCGCCCGGTGCGGTACATAAGAAGCGCCGCTTCGTGTGCGGTCTGCAGGCGAGCATGGGATGATCGGACGCGGGGCGCAAGCGCCCGCAGCCCAGCCAGGGCGGCCTCCGGCGCTTCGTTCGCAAGGGTGAGAAGGCTGTCAAAGCGCGTGCGCGTGCGCAAGTTACCACCATCCCAGAGGATCCAGCGACGCTCCTGTGCTAGAAAAGTCGCCTCGCTGCTATCCGAAGCCCATGGGGCTGCGTATTCCGCTCCAAATCGACCAGTGATTCCACGGTTAATCGACCACCTGATCCGCCGCGTGCCGCCCGGTGGCGGCGGGGTGTAGGAGGGCGGCATATGGGACTGCCAAATTGGCAGTCTGGCAGAGTTAGTAATGGGTTATTGTTGCCTGTCGCGGGTGATGGCGGCAGGTCGAGCGCAGGTGGTATCGTACCCTCTTCACTTACCAGGCAAGGGGTACTTATGCCAAAAAAGAGGGTTGCGATGCGTGTCTTGTGGGACGTTCTGCGGTTGTTTGCGGAGTCTGATTTGAGCGTACGTGGTATCGGTCGTGCGCTGGGAATATCGCACAGCACGGTACTTGGTTATTTGCGTCGTGCTAAGGCAGCGGGTGTGCGTTGGCCTTTGCCCGAGGGTATGACGGAGGCCACGTTGAAGGCTTTGCTTTATGGTCCGCCGGAGAGTGCCAGAGAGACGCGTCCGTTACCGGACTGGTCCGAGGTGCATCGTAAGATACAGCTCAAGGGGTTCACGCGACACCTGATGTGGGAGCGGTACAGGCGGGACCACAGCGATGGTTACGGCTACAGCAAGTTCTGCGCTCTTTACTCTGCCTGGAAGAAGGAATTCGGCCAGGTGACGGTTCCGATGGATCATCCTGCGGGTCATACGGCATTCGTGGACTATGCAGGCATGCGCCTGGAGGCGATAGACCAGCTTACGCGTAAGCGGCGCCGGGTGGAGATCTTTGTTGGCGTGCTGGGATTCTCCAATTATCTCTACGTTGAGGCCACGTGGACGCAGCGTCTTGGGGACTGGCTGGGCTCGCATCGTCGCATGTTCGAGTATTTCGGGGCGGTGCCTTCCTATGTGGTCTGTGACAATTTGAAGAGTGGCGTGCGCAAGTCCCACCGGTACGATCCAGAGATCAATCCGTCGTATCAGGACCTTGCGATGCACTACAAGACCGTGGTTGTGCCTACGCGTCCCGGGAAACCCAGGGACAAGGGTAAGGTCGAGCAAGCCGTGTTGCATGCAGAGAGGCGCATTCTGGCTCCGTTAAGCGATAAGCGTTTCATCGGTCTAGCGCACGTGAACCGGCACATTCGTGTCCATCTGAAGGAGCTTGACGAGCGGCCTTTTCAGAAGCTGGAAGGCAGTCGTAAGAGCTGGATTGACACGTGGGAGCGATCAGCGATGAAGCCCTTGCCGGCGGAGCCGTACGAGCACGCGGAGTGGCGCAAAGCCAAGGTGCACAGAGATGCGCACATCGAGGTGCGCTGGCACCGTTATAGCGTTCCTTATCGATATGTAGGTCGTTCGGTACAGGTTCGCCTTACAGATACCACCCTGGAGGTATTTTTTGACGACAAACGGGTGGCGACGCACCCGCGTAGCCACCAGAAAGGGGTCACCACCAAGGATGAACACATGCCGGACTCCCAGCGCCAACTGAAGGATACGAGCCGCTTCGTAACCGAGGCAGAACGTATCGGGCCGGACACACACAAGGTCGTGCAGCAGATCATCGATGCTGAACGGCACCCGTTGATTCGCTACCGCACGCTCATGGGCCTGCTCCGCTTGGCTCGCATCTACGGTAAGAGCCGCATGGAAAACGCGTGTACGCGGGCAATCGCTATCGGCACCCGCTCGTACAGGAGCATCGCGTCCATCCTGAAGAATGGACTCGACAAGCATCCGCTGGACTCGGTGTCTCCGCCTCCCATAGACCATGACAACATCCGGAGCCCAAGCTATTACGACATCAAATCGGATTCTCCTCACCAAACCTCGAAGGACTGATGCTCCTACACCCTACCCTTGACAAGCTCGAGCAGATGCGTCTGCATGGCATGGCGCGCGCGCTGCGTGATCAGATTACCCAACCGGAAATGGAACAGCTCCCGTTCATGGACCGCCTGGGCCTATTGGTTGACCACGAGGAGATCGTGCGATACAACAAGCGCCTGCGGTCGCGCCTACGCCGCGCCCGGTTACGCCAGGAGGCCTCCATGGCCGATCTGGACTATCGTCGCGGTCGCAATCTGGATCGGCGCCTGATGGCCTCGCTTTCCACCTGCGACTGGGTGGGCAAACATCACAATGTGATCATTACCGGACCCACCGGTGTCGGCAAGAGCTTCGTGGCGTGCGCGCTGGCGCATAAAGCCTGCATGGAGGGGTTCACCGTACGCTACCACCGACTGCATCATCTTCTGGAAGATCTGCAACTCGCGCACGGGGACGGACGCTTCCTGAAACTGCTGAAGCAGTTGACGCGCTTCCACCTACTGGTTCTCGATGACTGGGGGTTATCACGAATCAGTGCGCTGCACCAGCGGGACCTGCTTGAGCTTATCGATGATCGGTATCAGAAAGGATCCATCGTCGTTACCAGCCAGATGCCTGTGAGTGTGTGGCACGAAGGCATGGAAGACCCAACACTCGCAGATGCCATCCTGGATCACCTCATTCACAATGCACACCACATCGCGCTGAAGGGAGAGTCCATGAGACAGCGTCTGCCACAATGGCAGAACCTTCCAGAGAAGACAAGCGTAACTGAAGCCAGACAGCCGTGAAAATGGTACCCAGAACAGTTACGATGCAGAACCACCCAGCGCGGACTCAGCGCGGCGGATCAGGTGGTCGATTACCCGTGGAATCACTGGTCGATTTGCCGTGGAACGAGTGGTTGTTTTTTTCGTGGAATATGCAACGCGGTCCAGGACGCATTGGACGGGCATCGGGGTCTGCAGCAGGGATGCCAAGAGTCTTGTAGACCGGGGCCGCGGCTTTTGCTTCGACGGGTAGCAGGGATATTTGGGACAGACGTTTTTCCAGCGAACATTGTAACGCCGTGCAGCATGAATTACTCTCGACGACACTTTCTGCGCATGTCCGCCGCGTGCGGGCTTGGTTTTGCGGGTCTGCGCACCTTAGCTGGCTGCCAGACATATTCAGCAGATCCGTTCCGTTATGGTCCGCTCGTAGAGGATCCCGAGGGCATTCTGGATCTCCCCGAGGGTTTCAGGTACCGGGTGATTTCCAGGGTGGGTCGGTCCATGGCGGACGGTTTTTTGGTGCCAGGCTTGCCAGACGGAATGGCCGCATTTGAAGGTCCGCGTGGTCTTACCATCCTGGTTCGAAATCACGAAGTCAACGTGGACAGTGACCCGGCGATGGGTCCGTTCGGGGAGGACTATTCTTTACTTGCCCGTTTGGATCCGTCTTACCTATATGATGCGGGCACGGACGGCAGGCCTTGCCTTGGTGGCTGTACCACTGTGGTGTATGACACTGCAACGCAGACGTTGGTGTCGGAGCACCTCAGCCTTGCGGGTTCGCTGCGTAACTGCGCGGGTGGTCCCACGCCGTGGGGTTCTTGGATTACCTGTGAGGAGACGGTGGAACGGGCGGGCGACGGTTTGGCGATGGATCACGGATACTGTTTTGAGGTGCCAGCCACGTTGGAACCTGGATTGGCTGCACCCGTGCCATTGAAGTCAATGGGGCGCTTCAACCATGAGGCCGTCGCAGTAGATCCAGACACCGGTGCGGTATACTTGACAGAGGACACCGAAGATGGTTTGATATACCGCTTTTTGCCCGACACCCCTGGTCGGCTGGCTGCTGGGGGGCGCTTGCAGGCCCTGATGGTGGCGGATGCTGCGGGCCTTGATACGCGCAACTGGGATGTAAGGGCTGTTTCTTTGGGGCAGAGGATGCGGTCCCGCTGGATTGATCTGTCAGAGATCGATGCTCCAGAAGATGACCTACGGCTGCGCGGCTTTGCAGGCGGAGCGGCTCGATTCGCGCGCGGCGAGGGCATGTGGTATGGTGACGGTAAGATCTATTTTGCGTGCACCTCGGGCGGACCCGACAGGAATGGCCAGATCTGGCGTTATGAGCCGGGAGACGAGTCGCTCACGTTGTTCGTGGAGGCGGAGACTGCTGGGCTGCTGACGAATGCGGATAATCTGACGGTTGCGCCGTGGGGAGATGTGGTCGTATGCGAGGATTCGGCTGAGGATGACCATCTGGTCGGCATTTCGCCAGACGGGGATATGTATGTCATTGCCCACAACGTGCTTAGCAGCTCCGAGCTGGCGGGGGCAGTGTTTTCGCCAGACGGGTCCACGTTGTTTGTGAATCTTCAGGTGGATGGTCTGACGTTGGCGGTTACCGGGCCTTGGGCGTAATGCACGCGGCAACGGCCACAGCTGTTCAGCTGTGTGCTTCTGCCCAGATTGCGCACCGCCACGCCTATTGATTTTGACGCAGCATCAGTGGGCGGGTCGCAGCCTCCACCTGACTGCCGGCTGCGGAGGGCCACCCTTCCGCTCCGACGCCGTTATTGGGCTATTTCTCTACGTCACGCTCTCACCTCTGCGCCTATACGTGAAACACCCAGGCGGACGGACATCCATCCATTACAGATGGCCTGGCAGAATCCGCATATCCCCAGCAATCCAGCATACCGGGAACTGGTTTCACTGGTCTACGGCGATGGTAACGACGAGATGTGTCCAACGACAACAATATTAATAGGTTGGGGTTCAGCTGTAGCCGATTGCTGGCTGTAGCCTTTGACTCACCGATGTTCCTGCCTGCTCTTGCAGGCCTGGGTTACGGGTCAAACAAGGTGATTTCCGTGGGCCTGGATGTGAACAGGGAATTTGGCGATCGCCTTGACATCGAGAGCAGCTACTTTCTGTTCAACCTGCGAAGAGCTGAGGATCATTCGACGCTGCGCCAACAGGTGCTGGATTCACAGGTTGCGGCGAACACGGTAGGACATAGCAATACGACCAGTGATAACCTACAGCACAGGATCAGCATTTATGCCAAATCCAAGCTGCGCGAAGGCCAGGACATACGTGTGCGGGCCAGGGTCGCGCATGGTACTATTTCGCAGCGGATCCTATCGGATCAGGTCGCAACAGACTCCACCCGGAGATCCACCGCCCACAGCTTTACCGAGGATGACAAAGATGGACGCACGTGGAACGGAGCGGCCTCGGTCACCTGGCGCCAACGACTCTCTCAGAGCGGCTGGAGCCTCGTAGGCACGGGAAGCGTAACCGAGAAGGATAACCGCACCAACAGTATGTTGCGCAGTGCATTCAGCCTCGCTACGCTTGGTGACCTTGTAACCCGGGAGGAGCTGCGACAGCTCCAAAACGAAGACGCTAATGAGCTCGTTAGTGCGCAGAGTCTTTCTGTGATCCGGCCCCTGGGCCGCGGTCGCGACATTGAGGTGTTTGTCCGTCGCAGAGCGACCAGTCGCGATCAGAGCAAGCTCTTTTATGATGTCATTGATCAGGGGACGGTCTTGAATCAGAAGCTGAGCAATCGGTGCGATCAGCTCAATCCTTCCTACAGCACGGGCGTCCGGTTAAGTGCCAACCCATTAGAAGGTATGTGGATCTCGGGTGGTATAACCCTGCGATATCCCAGGGTGCAGGGCAAGTCTGGGAGTGATGGCGCCGAGGTCGAGCAGGGGTACACCCACCTGCTTCCACATCTCCGTTACCAGCACCCACTGAGCATGGGTAGCAGATTGCAAATCCGCTACCAGTCCACCGCTCATTTGCCCACGGTTGCGCAGCTGAAGCCCTTTGTCGATAATAACGATCCACTTCGTGTCATTGTCGGCAATCCCTTTCTGAAGCCCTCGAACGTGCACCAGGTCAAAGGCAGCGTCATGTTCATGGATCCGATTTCTTTTCTAAGGGCTGGCGAAAAATTAACCTATCTGACTGGTTGGTCGGTGGTCAATTTCGCCTGAACTCGTGGGTGCGCAACACCCCTGCGGATGCAGCTCACGAGCACGATGCTGTACACTCCCCAGACCCGCCACAGCATCCAACAGCGGATGCCGCTCAGCGTCCGGGTGAGCAGACACATGTTGCGCGTACGATAGGCTCGCCGCCCATCCATCAGGGCAAAGGCCCCGATACAACACGTTCAACGCCGCGTTAACGTCGCGGCACTGGGTCTTTCCGCACGTGGCACAACGATGCTTCCTGTCAGCCAGGCGTAGCCTTTCCTCCAGCTTGTGATGGCAAGCGCTGCATCTCTGCGTTGTGTCGTTCGGCGGAACCAGCTCCACCTTGCCGCCAAGCAAAGCGGATTTGTACTTCAACAGCTGCACCAATTCGTACAGCCCTTGCGCGCGCATCGATCGGTTCAGCCTCGTCTTGCGGCTGCCACCGGCGCGTGTCATGCGTTCTACTTTCAGGTCTTCCAGAACCAGATTCGCGGATCGCTTAACGACGTCGGCCGCCACCTCGTGGCGGTACCCGCGGTTGCGTCTTACTACTCGCTCGGCCTCCTTGCGCCAAGCACCGAACCGCTTTCGGCGCAGACGCGTGTCTTTCTTCGTCTTAGCAGCCCGACGCTGCAAAGCGTCCCTGCGGGGCTCACTCTTTTTGATGGGCGCGTAGCTCTTTCCATCCGCCAGCGTCGCGATGGCCTTGCAGCCAAGGTCCACGGCCATCGGTGTGTCTGCGCAGCTGTTCTCTGGCGCCTCGGGGCGCTCGTACACGACTTGTATCGTGTATTCGGTACCCAGCGACGACCGCACGATGCGCACGAACTTGCAGCCGTAGCGCTTGATCAACCCGCGCCGATCGGTGAAACGGACGTACCCGACGCCCTTGATGCGAACGCGATAGTCTTGGCGCCTGACGCGTTCGGGCTTTCGTAGCAGCCTGAAGCTCTTCACCAAGTCGCCGCTGAAACGCGGCGGGCGCGCATGGTGCTTATCGAAAAAGCGCTTGTAACCCTCCGTCACGCCCCTGATCACAGAACGCTGCTCCGTCACGCCGAACTCGAGATTGCGCTCATCGGCTCTGCGGGCGGCCGTCCAGAGTTTCGTCAATGTGAAATAGCTCGGATGCTTCTCTGCTGCCTTGTGTGCGTTGCGGCATTGTTCGACCGCCCAGTTACGGACCCACTTACCGTTAACGAACATCCGCCGCAGGCGGGCATAGCCCGCCTTCTTTGTATAGCAGCGGTATATCTGGCCCAGGAGCAAGGCTACGAGCGCTCTCGTGGGCTGGCTTGCAGGCGTGCCGTCTGGGCAGCTCGTATCCGCTTCGAGTACGCAAGGGCCTCATCGACAACGGCTCGGCGCACGACGTCCGTGTACGGCGCCCCTTCGCGCGCGCAGGGCCAGACCGAAAGCAGCGTCAAGGGCGCTACGTGAAACGTAAATAAGGACTATTTCCGACATTCAGGCGGGAGCGGTTATCGGCGTGCATAGCATCTGCGCAGTTATGGAGCTGATGGTTCCGGTCAGGCTAAGTTAATATTTCGCCAGCCCTAAGCTATAACGTATCTGTGGCGGGGACGTACACGCGGGACCCCATCGTGTCATCGAGCACGAGCGATGAGAGGCTTCGGCAGGTCATTCAGTGGGTCAACGGGAAAGAGGGATGGACCACGACCGGTTCCGTTGGTTTTGATTCCCCCATTCGCTCGCTGGGTATCAAGGTTGCCGCCTCCAACAGTCTGACCTACTCCGAGTCCGTCGCGTACTTAAATTCCGCGGCCAACCTCAATCGGCGAATTCGCAACCGCCTGCAGTTGTCTGTAAGCAATCGCTCTATTGACATCATCGATGTGGAATCAAGCATTGAGGCATCGTACAACCGCAATGCGTATTCGCTGAACAGGCAGTTCAATCAGAGCTACGTTAACGGGACGCTATCAGGACGCGCTACATGGCATTTTGCAGCCAACACATCGCTGGAGCTGGACGCCACCTATAGAATTCTGGGCCAGAATGCGTTTGGACCCATGCAAAACATACTGCAGAGCGATATCGCGGTGTCTTACCTATTGCTTCGGGGGGACGGCGAAATCCACTTGGAGCTTAAGGACATCTTCAACGAGAACCTGCATGCTGCCATCACGAGCGATGTCACCTTCATAGAATAAGACCGCAGGTCTTCCCTGGGTCGCTTTATCCTGCTCAAGTTCGTCTACAGACCCTTCAAGCAGAGTGCTGGCATTCAGAGCCTGTTTCGGTAAGCCGCCCTATCTCAAGTTTGTCAATTTCCCTCCATGCGCAGCGAAATCGGAGTTTATTTTGTGGCAATATGGCCTCAAATTATATGTTATACCTATGATCCATATAGCTTTGATACCTTTTTTTCTCAAAAATACCCAATGTAGTGGAATGGTCCAGAACCATTTCGCTGCAAAGCCGTATATTGACGCATGGGCACCCGATACCCGCACGCTCACACGCATGTACATCCGCGCTAAGACACGCATCCTTAAATCAGGTGCCAAGGCCACCAGCTACGCGCTGGTCGAATGCCACCGTATCAAGGGCGCTCCTAAACAGCGGACTGTCCTCAACCTGGGCCAATCCTTCGCAATCCCCAAAGAACAATGGCGCGCATTGATCCTCCATATTGACGAGGGCTTGCGAGGGCAGAGCCGCCTAGCGTTTGAGAGTGAAGGCCTCCGCCATACCAGCGAGACCATCGTTGAGAAGCTGCTGGAAAAGGGCTACAACGTGGACGACCCACGCGACGACCGGGATGCTGTCATCATTGATGAAGTCCATCATACCGACACTCGTACCGTCGGAGGCGAACGTGTGGCTCTGAAAGCGTTGCAGCTGTTGGGATTCGCAAAGTTCTTGCGAATGCTGAAGTTGCGCGAAGATCAGATTCACCTAGCGACGGCGCTGGTGGTCGGGCGCATGCTCTCCCCCGGCAGTGAACGATATACGCATGAATGGATGCACGAACGATCCAGCATCCTGGAGTTACTGCACTGCGACCTCCCCAGTCTGAGCAGCCTTTACCGTATCGGAGATGCCCTCTACGAGCACCGTCAGTCGATCATGGATGCACTCTTCGGCACCACGAAGGAGCTCTTGGGATTCAGCGAAACCATTGCCTTCTTTGACCTGACCACGACGTGGAATCAAAAAGTCGTTTTCGCTGGCCGGTGAGGCCAGGGGCGTGTCGGAGCGTTGCTTGGGGTCTGCTGAGGGTGCCAGCGGAATGCAATGGCATACGGTGACTTCAGTTTTGCCGACGCGTACTTCGCGAACCAAGAGCCGAACCAACTGCTGCCGTTCCGTGATGGACAGGTCCTTTTCGCCTTCGTGCATCCGCGCCACAAATTTCTGAACACTGTGGGCGAGCGTCAAGGTAGACGCGGCGTCCATCCGATCGGCCTGTAGTGCCCTGAGCTCGGATTCAATGGCCCGCTGTCGCGTTTGCAGCGGTCCGGTTCGATCGCGCAGCTCGTCCAGATTTATAAGGCCTTGCTGGTATGCATCCACCAGTCGGCGGCTTTGCCTTCCACAGCTCAGACGCTCCTTTTGCAACTCGTCCTTGCGCCGTTGCGCCGGGCCCTTGTTCCGTGCCGCTTTGGTTCGACGACCAATCTCGGCCTGAATGAGTTCAGGAGCTTCCAGCAATCCCACCACCGCCTTCCACACCTTTACGTCGAGATCTTCGGCGTTGACGGAGGGGTTGTCGCATACGGCGCCTTCGGGAAACCGCCAGCCCTCCGTCCCATTACACCGATAGTATTTTCTGCGGCTGTTCTTATGTTGGAGCCGTCCCATCGCATATCCGCAATGCGCGCAGATACATAGCCCCTGCAAAAGACTTGGCGCACGCGTGTTTCGCACCGAAAAGCGACGGTTATGTTTGCGCCGCTCTTTGGCACGTTGGAAGGTTGCTTCGTCAACAATTGGTGGCACGCGCAAGGTAATCCACTCTTCTCGTGGACGAGCCGTTCGTGAATACAATCTCCGCACGGCGCCGTTCTTGCTGCGTCCGGTGCGATTGTGCCGAACCCGTTTCTCCGATGTCATCGTCTTCTGATACGCCGCCTTACCAATGTAAGCCTCATTGCGCAGGATGCTGGAAATGGTGGAGATGCCCCAGTACTTTGCGTGTCGGGGATTGTGGCCCAGTGCATCCAGTTTCCGTGCCACTACCGGAATGGTGCCGCCCTTTTCGGTATAAAGCTTGAAAATCAGACGCACGACCGCCGCTTCGGAGGCATTGATCACCAATCGTGCGCCGGAGGTCTCCGTCTTACGGATCAGGTCATAACCGTAAGGGGGCTTGCTGATCATGTTCAGAGAGCCCTGGCGGGCCCGATAGAGTTTGCCGCGGCGAGAGCGCTCAGCAATCTGCGTACGCTCATACTCTGACAGGACGGACAGAATCTGGCGCAGCAGTACCTGCTGCGGCGTCGCGTTATCGGGCTCTTCTACGAAGACGATACGGGTGTTGTATCGTTCAAACTCTTCCTGAAGCAGAACCTGATAGGCGAACTTACGACTGAGCCGATCGGGAGACAAGACCAACACATACGCCAGGACGCCGTGGGCGACCAGGTCGCGCAAGGCGTCCAATCCGGGGCGAGCGAGGGTGGCACCACTGTAGCCGTTGTCAGCAAAGATCTGCTGCTTATCGATGGCCCAGCCACGCTCACGCGCATTCATCAGCACGGCCTCCAGTTGACTGTTAATTGTCTGCTGGCGCCGCTGGCTCTCGCTGGATACGCGCACGTACACGGCCGCGATCTTCTCTTCTTGCTTCATGCGAGGATGTATTGTTGTCCGAAATCCAGGGCTGCACCAACAGCTCGTAGGCCTGGGCTATGCGCTGCTGCGCAGCCCGGTCCGGTTTGTATGTCAGGCGGATGGGACGCATTCACGGTGAATCGCTGTCCAAAAGACGCGCCAGCGCTCGAGCCACCAGCGCCCCCAGACTCACACCGGTATGGCGTGCACGAGCCCGCGCACGCGCAAGCAGAGCCACGGGAATCCGGACACTCAGGGGCGCGGTAGCCTCCGCCCGAGCCAGCGAAGAATCCGCTTCGCGCGCCGCACGGACGTAACGGGAAGCCTGCACCCGGGAGAGATCGAACCGTGCGGCAAGCATGCGCGCCGCTTCTGCGGCGCTGTGCTCCCGACACAGCACCTTGGCTGCAGCCACGCGCACGGCGCGCTCCGTCAGTGTGGCTCGTTTCATGCATCCTATAATACCAGAACTATATGATCATATGCAAATGATCCATCACTAGGGCCGGGCGAAAACACGATCCAGCCGCAGCAGTCTTTTTGATTCCATGTTGTCACCAATGTGTTCTACACGGGCCGCAAGAAAGGGGACTTGCTGCGGCATGGTCGCAGCAAGGAAAAACGGTCTGATTGCCCACTGGTGACGTTGGCCTTGATGATGGATGCATCGGGGTTCCCCCGCACGGCGGAAATCCTCCCGGGCAATGCCAGTGAGCCTGCCACGTTGCACCAGGCCATTGCACAGCTGAACGGAGCCAAGCCCACGGTGATTATGGACGCTGGCATCGCTACAGAGGCCAATCTGGCGTATTTGAACGAACAGAACCTGGACTGGATCTGCGTGCAGCGTACGAAGACTCCGCCGGTACCCAAAGACGCACCGGATCAAGTCTTCAAAACCGCCAGCGATGTCGACGTGCGTGCCTGGGCACTCCCAGACGAAGGAGGAGAACGGCGCGTGTATCTGCACAGTGAAGCCCGACAAGCGGTCAGCGACCAGATTGTTGGAGCAAAGCGTGTGAAATTCGAGGAGGCCATCGCGCACCTGAACGCGGGCCTTGCGCTGCCCAGACGTCTGAAGAACTTCGATAAGGTGCAGATCCGGGTGGGCCGACTCATAGAAAAGTACAAGCAGGTGGCCTACCAGTATGATGTTAAAGTGACCAGGAAGGCTGGCAGCACCCACGCCGAAAAGATCTGCCTCACACAGAGGCCTGCCTACGAGGCATGTACGGAGGCCCTCGGCAGGTATGTACTGCGCACCAGCCACGCAGAATGGTCGGTCAAGAAAATCGCACAGACCTATTGGCAGCTAGGAGAGATCGAACGCACGTTGGGCACCATGAAATCCGATCTCGGATTACGTCCGATCTACCACAGTCGGGACCTTCGCATAGAAGCCCACCTCTTCCTGTCCATTCTCGCCTTTCACGCAGCGCATCTGATACGCAGCCTATTGAGAACCGTCGACATCCACAGCAGCTGGGGCACACTCAAGGTCAAGCGCAACCAGATGCATCGTGTAACAAGCGTGCTCCCACAAAACGCAACCCATTGCACCCTGCTCAAGAAAGACCAGGACCTCAAGCCGTTCCACCGTAAAGTCTTCCGCGCGATGGGGCTCAAAACCGGCACGTACACCCGCAGAATGAAAGCAAGACGCCCCGCTAAAGGGCACGCGAACATGTAAAACACACGGGTAAAACCCGCCCTTCTGACCATCCCTGTATGTCAGGGATGTGTTACCTCACGTAAAAAATCCACTACATTGACAAACTTGGGCTATCAGGACAGCGCTATTCTCGCGGCCACAGCGAATGTGGGAAGCCTGCAACGACGGACTCTACTAGGTTGGGCAGGATATACGCGGCTGTCTCGGATAGCAAATCCCTACCGATCGCACAGGCAACGACACCGCTGCACACGGCTCTCTTTGCCGCCGATCACCGCGTCCCCGGCTATAATCCCCGCCCCCATAGGGACCACCCCCCTGGGTGAGTCCAATCAATCAGCTGCTGCCTAGCCACTAGGTCACGGTGACCGATAGCATCAGAATGGCCATAGCGACCATACTACAACGAGACCCTAGACCATTGGGCGGAACAGCCACAGGTAAGTGGCATCACAAGCACCGCCTTGTTCCGATGGCGCATCACTGCGCTTGCGCAGGTCGAGGCGCGACACAAGCGGCGCTGGCTCCTGAAGCTGACTGTGGGGTTGCTGCTAGTGGCCCGCCTACACTGGATCAGTATCGCGGCCGCGTGCCGCGCGGCCGGTGCTTCAGGGACCCACGCTACTGGACTTCGCCGCTACGGACACCTAAGCCCGCCCGTTTGACTCCACGCCAGCACTGAAAAGGGCAGATCAAGCGAGCCCCAGATACCACCGGCACCGTTTCTGAATCTGTCCCTACTCCAGACGGCTACGGTCATCGACGACCAAAGCTATCGATGGCGCTTCAGCCAGTAGGCGGCTATTGCCCGAGCTGCGCCTCTATCTTGGCGAACATGCCGCGGTACACGTCACGCGCCATGCCTGGAGTTATCGCTACCACCTCTTCCCCACCCTCCGCATTAGCTTCGGTTAGGGAGATGTTCAGTACCACTGACGTGCCTTCGTCAGCGTTACTAATCAGGGCCGTCACCTTCATGCGGTTGCCCAGCAGTAATCCATCTGTTAACAGTCCTCCCAGCACACGCTCATCGGTGTTGATGATGCCATTCTCTCGATCGACGTTCGTGATCGCGTAGCCATCTGCGGCGAAGACGGCTACCACCGCGTCAAACACCTGATCATAACCCTGGTCGTAGACACGGGAGCGAGACTCAACGCTGATCGACTGTGTCGTGGCGCAACCCGCGACAAGTATCAGCCCAATTGTAACGAGCGAATATGGCTTCATTGGATCTCGGGTTTAGCAAGCATTACCTGACACAACGGACGCGCTGAGCCCGTACAAGGTCACCGCGATGAACGATTATTCGAGCTGGACTTCAGCAGCCAGCGTCGGATGTGTACCCGGCGCAGTAATGGCATTTAAGACCTCAAATACCAACGGTATCCGCTTGAGCCGGGTTCCAGTCTTGACTCTCAGTGTGATTGCCCCATGAGGTGGCAGCGTTACCACATTCGGGTGCTCGTGCAGCGTAAACTCGGAAACGTTTCGGAGCACAAACGGGGTGGAAGACCGATTCGCCAGTGTTACAGACAGCACCTGCGTGCCGAAGACGTATCGGGCCTCTTCTACCTGCACGGACGCTGAAAGCAATGGGATAAGGTCGGCCTCTCGTCCAATCAGAGTGTGCTTGAAGTACGCGACCGTTCGCCGTGCCAACAGCGCTTTCTTCAATGCCTCTTGGGTCCTGTCTAAGGCGAATACCAGCGTCACCGGACGATGCCCTCCGCCAGGGACCTCAAAAGTCCAGTCTACCAATCCATGGATGTCCGATGTTGCTAATATGGCCAGGTTGTGCTCCAAAGCGATGGCAAGCGCCTCGTCTGAATAGGTCCCCTCGTTACCCACCTCGATGCCATGTAACAGGCCTTCCTCAATCAGAGTGCGGTGCAATGGGGTCAGCTCAGCCAGACCTGTGGAATTCTGCGACAGCCAGTGCGGATGGTTCCAGAACACAAAGGCACCTTGCCGGTTCGCCTCGCCGATGACGGCCACGGAGTCCGACTGCACCAGCGCATTGGCATCCTTTACAAAGACGGCATTGATGTGACCCAGCGGCATAGGGCGCGTTACCTCCGAGCCATTGATTACGAGGAGCGGCCGTTGCCCGTTTGATATCTGAGCTACCTCGTGAGCGCGATTGCGGTCCGGGAAAGGAATATCTTGTCGGTGCGGCAGGTACTCCAGATGCTCCGTGATCGCAATGGCATCCAGGCCGTCTTTGTGCGCTTCTTCTACGCGGATGTTCGGCCACACCGATCCGTCCGAAAACACGGTGTGCATGTGAAGGTCGGCCACAAGCGTATGGTAGGGCGCGACATCTGGGAACTGGATGACTCGCTGCTGGGCCGCACCAATCCGAGGCGTCACCGACGCCAGCAAAAAGAAGAAGATCGACAATCGTGTGAGCATAAACCCTTCCGATGCGTATCGCTGGTGTAAGATACGCCCCGGGCGGAAAATTAGTCCATTGATTCTGATGCGTAGATATACCAAGATCATCTCTACACTTGGACCAGCGTCCGCCTCACGAGACGCTATCGCGGCGCTCATAGAGGCAGGCACCGATGTGGTACGGCTCAACTTCTCCCATGGCCTGCACGACCAGCACCGTCGCTCGGTCAGGATCGTTCGCGAAGAGGCGGCCAAACAAGGCCGGCAGGTGACAATCCTGCAGGATCTGCAGGGCCCGCGCATCCGGATTGGCGAGGTGGAAAACGGAGCCGTGACCCTCAAGAACGGTCGAGGGGTCGTCCTCTCGGCCAACAGGGGTATCAAGTCCACCGCTAAACACATCACCATCAGCTATGATGCGCTTCACGATGATGTGACGCTCGGCGGTACCGTACTTATTGATGACGGTCAGCTGGAACTCGTGATCGAGCGCATCGAGGGGCGCCGCATTCATGCGCGCGTGGTTGCTGGCGGTGTCCTGCGTTCACGCAAAGGGGTCAACCTGCCGCGTGTGCGCACCACGGGACCTGCGCTGACCACGAAAGACCTCCAGGATTTGGCCGTAGGCATTGAGCTCGGCGTAAACCTGGTGGCACTCTCTTTTGTGCGCACCGAGATGGATGTAGTGCACCTGCGCAAGCAGCTGCGCAAAGCAGGCCACCGGGCAAGCATCATCGCCAAGATCGAGAAGCCCGAGGCAGTAGACTGCATCGACCAGATCCTGGCTGTCAGCGATGGCATCATGGTTGCCCGCGGAGACCTTGGCATCGAGATGTCTATCAGTCGCGTGCCAACAGTGCAGAAAGAGATCATCCACAAGTGCTTGGTCGCCGGTAAGCCCGTGATAACGGCCACGCAGATGCTCGACAGCATGGTTGGCTCCCGCGTACCTACGCGTGCCGAGGCCAGCGATGTGGCCAATGCCGTGCTCGACGGTACCGATTGTGTCATGCTTTCTGGCGAAACCGCCATAGGGCGACACCCCGCGGAGGTCGTTCGAGCCATGTCAGAAATTATTCGCGTTACCGAGCGACACTGGCACATGATGCCCTCTGCCAAGCGGGGTCTGCCCGATGCGCTAAGCAAGACTGGCGACATCACCGAGTCGGTAAGCTTCGCGGCTTGTGACCTGGCGGCTCACGTCGGAGCCGTGGCCATCGCGTGCCTTACGGCTTCTGGCACAACCGCTTGTGCCATCGCCCGCCACAGACCTCGCATACCACTCTACGCGTTTACCGACAATCTTGGCGTCGTCGGGCAGCTGGGTGTGTTGTGGGGAACAAAATGTTTTGCAATCCCTTTCCAGAACGACACGGATGCCGGTGTGCAGGTAGTGCACAGGGAGCTGACAAAGCGTGGCCTAGTGCGCGAAGGTGATATAGTGGTGATCACGGCTGGCATGCCGCTGCCGCGGAAAGCGCAAACGAACATGGTGCATGTCAGCCGCGTCGATTAGCGTCGCGGCGCGCCTGATGCAACAGACTGCCGGATGCTCCGATCCCTTCTGCTGATTGTGCCTGTACTAGCCCTGGTGGCTGGCTGTGGACGCCTGTCGTTTATTGGGGAGCGGTTCGACAACTTCTCTGCCTATTACAACAAGTTCTATAACGCGGAGCTGGCGCTGGATGACTGCATGGAGGGGTTCGCCCTGAGTGTGGAAGATACTCCGGTTGATCAGACCATATTCATTTCCCTCTTCGGCCGCAATCCGGGTGGCGTCACCCAGCGGCAGCCCTGCGAAGATGCGGTACTCAAGAGCGCGGATGTGCTGCGTAACCATCCCAACTCCAAGTGGGTCGACGATGCTACGCTCCTGATCGGGAAGTCGTGGTTCTTTACGCAGAACTTTGTAGGCGCTGAGCAGAAATTCAACGAGATTCTGGAGCTTGATTCGCCGCTTCGCTTCGAAGCGCGGTTCTGGCTGGCGCGCACCCATATCGCTAGCGGCGCATATGATGCCGCCAACGACTATCTACTGGCAACGCTCGCCAGCGAAGACCTACCCGCACGGTGGGAACCGCAGTATCGACTGGCGCTAGCGGAGCTGCATGTAACGCGGGAGAACTGGGAAGAAGCGGCCCTAGAACTTGAAGCAGGCGTGGGCGGCGTACGTGACCGTGACCTAGCTTCGCGTGTGCAGTTTATGCTAGGGCAGGTCTATGAAAAGCTGGGGCGTTATGAGGATGCGGTCCTGGCATACGATGAGGTTCAGCGCCACAAGCCTTGGTACGAGCTTTCCTACGCGGCGCACTTCAGCGCCATACGCGTGCTAGCCGAATACGGCGATGCCAGCCTCGCGCTCCCGCGCCTGCGCAAAATGGAGCGGGACGATAAGAATTACGAGTACCGTGGGCAGTTGACTTACCTGCGTGCACGCACTTACCAGAGGCTGTCCCGCCATGACGAGGCCTTTGACCTGTACAGCTACCTGCTCTACGACAGGGATGGCAGTGATCGGTCCATGCGGGGTTCGGTGCACTATGCGCTGGCCCTCTACTATAGGGACGTAGAACGCAACTTTCAGTATGCCGCGGCCCATTTTGACACTGCCCAGACGGCGCTCTCTGGGGGCAACTCGGGGTCATCTAGGCGGTCGCGGAGCGCAGAGGTGGAGGGGCAGCCCGGCCCAGGCGCTATCACGGATGCGGACGAGCAGGTGCGCATATTTAGCAGCTTCGCGGACGTGATGGACAGGATTCAAGACATGGATTCCCTCCTTCACCTGGGAAGCCTGCCCGACAGTACGTTTGATGCGTGGGTGCTCGAGCTGCGCCAGCAGCGCGCGAAAGAGCAGGAAGAGCGGCGCCGCGAAGACGAGCGACGCGCTCGCGAAGAAGGCTTTCGCAACTCCATGGGCGGATTCAACCAGGGTGTTGGCGCGCTGCCACCTGGCAAAGACGTAGGGCAGGGCAACGCGGGCTTCCTTTTTCATCGGGATGACATCCAGATGCAGCAAGCGCTCGTTGCATTTCAGAGTATCTGGGGGGATCGCCCCCTGGCAAGAAACTGGCGCCGGAGCGCAGCCGTGTCGACAGCTCTGGCGGAAGACTCCGATGAAGAGGATGAGGAGGACACCGAGGATGAAAAGGTGGACGAAGACCAGTTGCCGACGGTCAACGTGGAGGCGGTACCGCGCGATTCAGCCTCGAAAGCTCTGATGCAAAGCGACCGCGCGCTGGCATGGTATGAGCTGGGCAATGTGCTGTTCATGGCGATGAACAAGCCCGATTCGGCTGCATTCTGGTACCGTTCCGTGATCGAGGAGGCCAGTACAGCCCCGGTCGCCCAGCGGGCCTACTACGCACTTGCCGAAGTCCAGCGTGCCCTTGGCGACACCGTGGCGGCAGAAAGACTGTATCGCGAAGTTTTGGAACGGTTCAACGGCACACGTTTTGCCGCGCAGGCCGCCCATCGCTTGGGCGAGGAGGCCCAAGAAGTCACCGAGACCGACTCGCTGGTGTTGGCAGAATCCTATTACGCGGAGCACCATGCCGCCTGGCAGGCCGGGAGCTACCCAACTGCCCTGCAGGGAATGATGGATGCGGCACAGACGTATGCTACGACCCATGTGGCGCCACGGGCCCTCCTTGCTGCTGGCAACATCTATCTGACATGGGCCAGCCGCGACAGCGTGGACCTTTTTGGACCGTTCCCGGTGACGGACTCTAGTGCCGCGTGGATGCGGCGGTCCCGAAAGCCGCCGCTGAGTGATACCACCGATGTGAAGCTGAAGACCGTGCTGGATGTCATACGATCACAGTATCCAAGCAGTAAACAGGCAGAGCCGGCCGCCAATCTGATCAAGGCGCTGGACCAGCGGTGGGCGGAGCTTATGGCGCCTGTCGACTCAATGCGCCGTGTGGACTCCCTTGCCACGGCAGACTCGCTGTACAGGATCGATTCGCTATTGGTCCTGGTCACCGTAGACTCGCTTATCGCGCTTAATGATCAGTGGCTGACGACGGCGGATTCGCTGCTTACAGACGTTCGGGACTCGCTCTTTGTTGTCATAGAAGACTCCGTTGAAGCGGTCAAGGCGGCTACAGTGGAAGCGGCGCGCCTTCAGGCGCAGAAGCTGGCGCAGGCAAAGGCGGATTCGACGGCAGCCGAGCAGCCGCCCAAGAGGCTAGGGGTGGTGCAGCCTTCGCAATTGCAACCGGCCTTGTCTGTGCAGAAGGAGATCGAAGGAGTGCCCAACCGCCTTGCCGCCGGCGGCAAGGCGGCGGATCCGCAGAAGGGGTTGGCACAGCAACAGCTTCAGGATCCCGGCCTCGGTGTCATAGACTGGTCCAAGGGTGGGTATACGATCGTGGTGAGGACAGAATCGCAGCACGCTGCTGCGGTGGCGTTCGCCACCAACTACGGGCGGACGCTCCCAGAGCCAGTCGACATTTTTGCCGCAGCCAGCGGCGGAGTCGTGGAGTTTCGCATTGGTGCAGGCCTGTTTCCTACCATCAGCCAGGCACAACAGGCTATGCAGCGCCTCGCAGGGCAGCTTCCTGACGGTTCAGAGATAGTCAGGATCCCGGGTTCGCAGAGTTTCTAATGGAGGCGGACAGACCATTTAGAAACACCTGTCCCTTCCCTTCGTACCAATGGGCTGATTGTAACTGAGCACCGCGATGGACCCCGAAGAGCAGCAGGAGCACAAGCCTGTTGAGCGTCCCAGCCCGCCCGAGCGTGGACGGGGGCGTGGACGGGGTATATCTTTGTGGATTTATGCGGTGCTTTTTGGCATCCTGCTAATCAACATTCTCTACATGGTACGCGGCTCTGACTCCAGCCAGGTGGAGTACAGCGTGCTGCTTCGACAGATAGAGAGCGGGCAGGTCAAGAGTCTTCGAATCACTAATGATAAGCGCATAGACGGCGCCTACCACGAAAGGGTGCGCGGCGACGGGAGCGGGGATGCGAGTCGCGGCAGAAGTAGCTTCCTGGGCGGTTCGCCCGACAGTGATGCTTTTCGTTCCACCAAGACGGCCAGCCACGATCTGGTCGATGTGCTAAGTCGCTTCAATGCGGAGAATCCTGACAACCCGGTTGAGTTTGCGGCGAACTATCAGGAGAGCTGGTTTGGTAGTGCCTTTATGTGGATCATTGCGCTGGGCGTGCTAATCGCATTCTGGCTCTTTATGATGCGGCGCATGAACCCAGGGTCGCAGGTACTCAACATTGGTAAGAACAAGGCCGTGCTGTTTGATGCGATGCAGAAGCAGGCGGTCAACTTCAAGGATGTTGCTGGACTGGATGAGGCGAAAGAGGAGGTGGCCGAAGTGGTGGAGTTCCTTCAGAATCCGAAGAAGTTCACCAAGCTCGGAGGCGTGCTGCCCAAGGGTGTGTTGCTGGTAGGACCACCGGGCACCGGTAAGACGCTGATGGGCAAAGCGGTGGCGGGAGAGGCTGGGGTGCCTTTTTTCTCCCTGTCAGGCAGTGACTTTGTGGAGATGTTTGTGGGCGTGGGTGCTGCGCGCGTCCGGGACTTGTTCAAACAGGCCAAAGAGAAGGCGCCCTGCATAGTGTTTATCGATGAGATCGATGCGATAGGCCGCACGCGCGGTCGCAGCATGATGATGGGGGGCAATGACGAGCGAGAGAACACGCTCAACCAGCTCCTGGTGGAGATGGACGGTTTCAATACCGATAAGGGCGTGATCATCATGGCAGCCACCAACCGACCGGACGTGCTCGACTCGGCCCTGCTGCGCCCTGGGCGTTTTGATCGGCAGATCCTTATTGACCGGCCGGATCGCCGGGAGCGGGCGGCCATCTTCCGGGTCCATACACGTGACCTAGTGCTTCATGACAACGTCAATCACGACGTGTTGGCCTCCCAGACGCCCGGATTCGCCGGTGCGGAAATCGCCAACGTGTGCAACGAAGCGGCGCTGTTGGCGGCACGCCTAGACAAGAAGTCTATTGAAATGTTGGACTTCGAAAAGGCTATCGACCGCACTATTGGGGGACTGGAAAAGAAGAATAAGCTTATCAAGCCCGAAGAGAAGCGCATCGTGGCCTACCATGAGTGCGGGCATGCCATCACGGGCTGGTACCTCAAGAACACAGATCCTGTCATCAAGGTGTCCATCGTCCCGCGCGGCCTGGCAGCATTGGGCTACGCCCAGTCACTGCCCGACGAGCGGTACATCACCACGCGCGAAGCCTTCATGGATCAGATGACGATGATGATCGCGGGGCGCGTGGCAGAGGAGATCGTCTTCGGGCAGCTGTCCACGGGCGCACAGAATGATCTGGAACGCATCACCAAGACTGCTTATGCCATGGTAGCGGACTTTGGGATGAGCGCCAAAGTCGGGCACGTGAGCTTTAACGTGGTGTACGGGCGCAAGGACACCCCGGTGTTTGACAAGCCCTATTCGGATACGCTGGCCGAAACCATCGATGGTGAGGTGCGCATCTTGATCGAACAGGTGCGGGGTAGGGCATTCGAGCTGCTTAACGCTAAGCGGGACAAGTTAGAACAGTTGGCTCAGCTTTTGCAGGAGCAGGAGGTCCTGGGCCCCGCCGACCTTGTCCGGGTGCTGGGCGAGCGGCCGTATGGGGAATATGTCTCGCTCAATGGTTTGCGCACCGCCTCAGAAGCGCAGGAGGCGACGTCAGACGCCAGAGCAGAAGAGACCGCCACCGTCAATGGTGCCAATAACGCTGACGGTGCTGACGGTGCTGACGGTGCTGACGGTGCGGCCGAGCAGACCGAGACCAATGGCCAAGCCGAAACGGCCAGTGCCCCAAAAGCCTGATGCAGTGCGAAAGGCTTTCCTGCCGATGCACTAGGCAAGAATAGCCGTCCGGCCGATCGATTTAACCGGATCTTAACTTTGAAAATGTCCTTTTGCTGCGTAAAGGCACTATCTTGTAAGGCTGATTCATAACTGACCGTAGCCGGTCCGTGTCAGCGAAAACCCTGTTGTGCAACCACTAACTGCAGTGCCGACAATTCAGCAGCTTATCAGAAAGGGGCGCCGCCCCAAGGTCCGTAAGACGAAGGCGGCGGCCCTGCAGGGCAACCCCCAGCGGCGGGGTGTATGCACGCGCGTGTATACCACCACGCCGAAGAAGCCGAACTCGGCGCTAAGGAAGGTCGCTAAGGTGCGCCTGACAAACCAGATAGAGATCATCGCGTACATCCCCGGGGAAGGGCATAACCTTCAGGAGCATTCCATCGTGTTGGTCCGCGGAGGGCGCGTCAAAGACCTGCCTGGTGTGAAGTACCACATCGTCCGCGGAGCGCTGGACACGTCCGGCGTGGAGGACCGTATGCAGTCCCGGTCCAAGTACGGGACGAAACGTCCCAAACGATAGCCAAGCACACCAACTGAAGCAACCGGGCGCTGTGCCTTTGACGAGGGCACGGCGCTCTTATTGACAGGCCGAAGCGAATGAGACGAAAATCTGCTGAGCGGCGTACCGTTACACCGGACCCGAAACACGATGACCGGCTCGTGGCCCGCTTCATCAATTACGTCATGCAGGATGGTAAGAAAGGTGTGGCGCAGAAAATTGTGTACGACGCATTTTCGATGATCGAGAACCGGACCGGCAGCTCGGGCCTGGAAATCTTTCACAAGGCTGTCAACAACGTCGCGCCTCTGGTGGAGGTGCGCAGCCGGCGTGTCGGTGGCGCCACATACCAAGTACCGCTTGAGGTTCGAACCAGCCGCCGCACCGCGCTTGCGTTTCGCTGGATCATCCAGTTTGCACGCAACCGGCCGGATCGCTCGATGGCGAGGCGCCTAGCCAGCGAGCTTCTCGCAGCGTCGAACGGCGAAGGCGGATCAATCAAGAAGAAGGACGACACGCATCGCATGGCAGAATCCAACAAGGCTTTTGCCCACTTCCGGTTCTAACTAGCGATGAGGATCTCGAAACATATCGCGCTGGGCCGGATGCGCAACATCGGCATCATGGCCCACATCGATGCTGGTAAGACGACCACGACGGAGCGGATCCTGTTCTATACGGGCCGGCTGCACCGGATGGGCGAGGTGCACGAAGGCGGCGCGACAATGGACTGGATGGAGCAGGAGAAGGAGCGTGGCATCACCATAACGAGCGCAGCTACCACCTGCTTCTGGAAAGACCACCGCATCAACATCATCGATACGCCCGGCCATGTCGACTTTACCGTCGAGGTGGAGCGCTCTCTGCGCGTACTGGACGGCGCGGTGGCGCTCTTCTGCGGGGTCGGAGGCGTAGAGCCACAGTCAGAAACCGTCTGGCGCCAGGCCAACCGCTACCGCGTCCCACGTATCGCGTTTGTCAACAAGATGGACCGTACTGGCGCGGACTTTGTCGAGGCGGTCGAGTCCATGACCGAACGTCTTAAAACCAAAGCAATCCCCGTCCAGATCCCGATCGGCAGTGGAGCGCTGTTCAAAGGCGTCATTGACCTGGTAACAGCCAAAGCCATCGTCTGGCACGACGCGACGCAGGGAGCGACCTGGGATGTCTTTGATATTCCGGCCGACTTGGTCAAGGAGGCGCGCCACTGGAGGATCAACCTTCTCGAGGCGATCGCGGAGTACAACGATGAGCTCCTGATGAAATACCTCGAGGGCCATGTCATTACGCCCGAGGAAATCAGGAAGACGGTGCGCGCGGCTACGCTGAACCTGGATATCACGCCTGTATTCTGCGGCTCCGCCTTCAAAAACAAAGGGGTTCAGCGGCTACTTGACGGCGTGCTGGACTACTTGCCCAGCCCGCTCGATGTGCCCCCGGTCGAAGGGGTCATTCCCAACACCGAAGAGCTCGTGGAGCGCCATCCGGGCATGCGCCAGCCGTTTTCGGCGATCGCATTCAAGATCGCGACAGATCCCTATGTGGGAAAACTGACCTTCTTTCGCGTCTACAGCGGTGCGCTGCGCAAAGGTACCCAAGTGTATAACGCCACAACGTCCCGCAAGGAGCGCATAGGACGCCTGCTGTTTATGCATGCCAACCGGCGCGAAGATGTGACGCGCGTCGCTGCCGGCGACATCGCGGCGGCAGTAGGCCTCAAGAAGGTGCGGACCGGCGATACGCTCTCGGATCCGAATCATCCGGTGATTCTGGAAAGGATGAAGTTTCCTGATCCGGTGATCCGTATCGCTATTGAGCCCAAAACCAAGGCGGATAGCGATAAGCTCAACCTGGGCCTGCAGAAGCTGGCCGAAGAGGATCCCACCTTCAAGGTTTCTGTCGACAGCGAAACCGGTCAGACGCTCATCGCAGGCATGGGTGAGCTGTACCTGGAGATCATCGTGGACCGGCTCCGGCGAGAGTTCAAGGTGGAAGCGAACGTGGGACGGCCCCAGGTCGCCTACCGCGAAGCCTTCGGGCGCACTGTGCTGGAGCGCTATACGCACCGCAAACAGACGGGCGGGCGTGGCCAGTATGCGGTCATAGAGGCGGAAATCGGCCCCAGCGAAAGCGGTAAAGGGTTTGAGTTCGTCAGCGAAATCAAAGGAGGCGCGATTCCCAGGGAGTATATCCCGTCGGTCGCGAAGGGGTTCAAGGCCGCCATGGGGCAGGGCCCCTTGGCCGGATACCCGATAGAGGGCGTTAGGGTGCGCTTGCTTGATGGCAAGCACCATGAGGTGGATTCGGACCAGAACGCGTTTGAGATTGCTGGGCAGATGGCATTTCGCAGGGCGGCCCGTCGCTCCAAGGCGACACTGATGGAGCCCGTCATGAGCGTCGAGGTAGTGACGCCGGAAGAGTATATGGGCGAAGTCATCGGGGACCTCAACAGTCGCCGAGGGCGCATCGTATCGATGGATCAGCGCCTGGATGCCCGCGTCGTGCAGGCGCTCGTACCCTTGTCGGAGATGTTCGGATACTCGACCGACATGCGTTCCATCACGCAGGGGCGTGCCATCTATTCTATGCAGTTTGAGTCTTACGAGCCGGCGCCGAAGAGCGTCGCGGATCAGATCATTCTATCAACCTTTGGCAAGGCCGTTTAACTATATCAACCCTATAGCACCAACCAAACCTGAAACCAGCAGTTATGGCAAAAGAGCATTTCAAGCGTACGAAGCCTCACGTGAACGTGGGGACGATCGGTCATGTGGATCATGGGAAGACGACGCTGACGGCGGCGATCACCCGTGTGCTCAATGAGCGTTTCGGGAACACGGAGGTGCGCTCATTTGACTCTATTGACAATGCGCCAGAGGAGCGCGAGCGCGGCATCACCATTGCCACGGCCCATGTGGAGTATGAGACCGAGGCGCGCCACTATGCCCATGTGGACTGTCCGGGCCATGCGGACTATGTGAAGAACATGGTCACGGGCGCGGCGCAGATGGATGGTGCGATCCTGGTGGTGGATGCTTCGGACGGTCCGATGCCGCAGACGCGTGAGCACATCCTTTTGGCGCGTCAGGTGGGTGTGCCGTACATCGTGGTATTCATGAACAAGGTGGACCTGGTCGATGACGAGGAGCTTTTGGAGTTGGTGGAGATGGAGATTCGCGAGCTTTTGGAGGCCTATGACTTCCCTGGCGACGAGGTTCCGGTGGTGATGGGATCCGCGCTGGGCGCGCTCAATGGCGAGCCAGAGTGGGAGTCGAAGGTTCTAGAGTTGATGAGCGAGGTGGACTCGTATTTGCCTACGCCGAAGCGCGAGAAGGACAAGCCATTTTTGATGCCGGTGGAGGATGTGTTTTCCATTACGGGTCGCGGGACGGTGGCGACCGGTCGCATTGAGCGTGGCGTGGTGCGTACCGGCGAGAAGGTGGATATCGTGGGCATCCGCGAAGAGGAGACACGCACCACGGTGACGGGTGTGGAGATGTTCCGCAAGATTCTTGATGAGGGTCAGGCGGGTGATAACGTCGGGTTGCTGTTGCGCGGCGTACCGAAGACCGGCGTGGAGCGCGGTCAGGTCATCGTGCATCCGGGTTCGATCACGCCTCACCGGGAGTTTGGGTGCCGGGTGTATGTGCTCAGCAAAGACGAAGGCGGTCGTCATACGCCCTTCTTTAAGGGCTATCGTCCGCAGTTTTATTTCCGCACTACGGACGTGACTGGCGACATTGAGCTGCCCCTTGGGGTGGAGATGGTGGTGCCGGGCGATGACACCGAGCTGACGGTGAAGCTGATTCAGCCTGTCGCGATGGAGCATGGGCTGCGCTTTGCCATCCGCGAGGGAGGCCGCACGGTGGGCGCCGGGCAGGTAACAAAAATCATTGACTGATAAGCCGCCATGGCGAGCCAGAAGATTCGTATCAAGCTTCGGTCTTACGATCACACACTGATCGACCGCAGCGCGGAGAAGATCATCAAGACGGTACGATCGACGGGGGCCGTTGTCAGCGGGCCGATTCCGCTGCCAACAAGTAAGGTGGTTTACACGGTGCTACGCAGCCCGCACGTCAACAAGAAGAGCCGGGAGCAGTTTGAGAGCCGCAGCCACAAACGGTTGATCGACATCCTCTCGACCAGCAGCAAGACGGTGGATGCTCTCATGAAGCTCGAGTTGCCCAGTGGCGTCGACGTCGAGATTAAAGTCTGATTCGAGCTATGAGTGGACTTCTGGGCCGCAAGATCGGCATGTCTAGCATTTTCGACTCCAGCGGGAATAATGTCCCGTGCACGGTGATTGAAGCTGGTCCGAACGTGGTGTTGCAGGTGAAGTCGTCCGACGGCCAAGACGGCTATGATGCCGTGCAGCTCGGCTTCATTGACATAGACCCGCGCCATACTACAAAGGCTATGCGCGGCCACTTCGCGTCGGCAGGCGCTCCGTCCAAGCGCGTAGTCCGGGAAGTTTCCTGGAACGCACAGGTCCCAGAGGCTGGCGAAGAGGTGCGCGTCGAAGATGTGTTTGCCGAAGGGGACCGAGTGGATGTGCGCGGCGTGTCTAAGGGCAAGGGATTCCAAGGGGTTGTGCGTCGTCACGGCTTCCGCGGCGTCAATGACCGCACGCATGGTCAGCATAACCGGGAGCGCGCACCGGGATCGATCGGCCAGTCGTCCGATCCTTCCAGAGTGTTCAAGGGCATGCGCATGGGTGGCCAGATGGGCAACCGCCGCGTCACGGTTAAGAACCTTGATGTCGCGGCCATCTATCCCGAGCACAACCTGATACTGATCCGGGGTGCCGTGCCAGGCGCTCGTAACGGCATCGTATCACTGCTAAAGAAGTCGTAGGCATACGCAAAGAGTCACATGGAGCTTTCGGTTTACCAGAAGGACGGCATAGACACCGGGCGTACCGTGGTCTTGGGCGACGCCTTCGACATCGAGCCGCACGACCATGTGTTGTGGCTGGATGTGCGACGTACGCAGGCCGCTCGGCGCAGTGGCACCGCGAAGACGAAAGAGCGCGGCGAAATCACCGGTTCCACGCGGAAGCTTTACCGCCAGAAGGGTACCGGGATGGCCCGCAGCGGGAGCGTGAAGTCGCCGCTCAGGCGTGGTGGCGGACGCACTTTCGGTCCGCGTCCGCGGAAGTACCGGCTGCGGCTCTCCAAGAAGACGCGGCGACTGGCACGTAACAGTGCCCTAAGCTATCGCTTGCGCGAAGAGGAGGTGCACGTCGTGGATGCACTTGAGTTTAATACACCCAGCACCGCCTGGCTGTCGGGCATCCTGGGTACCTTTGGCCTTGATGGGTCGCGCGTGCTGGTGGTGACCGCATCGAACAGCCCCCATGTGTTTCGCTCCAGTACTAACCTCCATCGTGTGGTCGTCAGAGAGGCGCGTAACATTTGCGCGGAGGATGTCCTGCGGGCCAGGACGCTACTGATCGAAGAAGGAGCAGTGGCGGTGTTAAACCAGGCCACGACTGAATCGTAATCTGCCGCCGCAGCGGCGTAGTGCTATGAGAAAGGATATTCTTAGACGACCGCTGGTGACAGAAAAGCTCACCCGGCAAATGGAAGCGGGCCACTACGCCTTTATCGTGGATCATCGCGCCAACAAGGTGGAGATCCGCAAAGCGGTAGAGGCACGATTTCCCGACGTCGATGTAGATGAGGTGCGCACCATGATTGTGCGCGGCAAGGTCCGCCGTCAGCAGACGCGCCGCGGCGTGCGCGTGGGGCGCACATCGCGCTACAAGAAGGCTATCGTGACGCTGAAGCCGGGGAGCGAACAGATTGACTTTTTCTCCAACATCTGATGCCTAACCGTAAGCTTAATCCTACTACGCCTGGGCAGCGCCAGCGGTCGGTATCGACGTTTGAGTCCATCACGTCCACCACGCCAGAGCGGAGTTTGCTGGCGCCCCAAAAGCGCAAAGCCGGCCGCAACAATACCGGCCGAATGATGGTGCGGTGCCGAGGTGGTGGCCACAAGCGGCGCTACCGCATCATTGACTTCAAGCGCAACAAGCTGGGTATACCCGCGCGTGTGGAAAGCATCCAGTATGATCCGAACCGGTCGGCGCGCATAGCGCTCCTAGTTTACCAAGACGGCCAACGGCGCTACATACTCGCGCCGGACAAGCTTTCGGTGGGCGACGTCGTAGAGAACGGTCGCAACGCGCCGCCGGAAGTAGGCAACTGCTTGCCGCTCAAGAACGTTCCTATGGGCACCTTCGTCCACGCTATTGAGATGAAGCCCGGCAAAGGGGCGCAGATGGCGCGCGCGGCTGGCACTTATGCGCAACTGACCGCTAAAGACGGCCGGTATGTGACGCTGAAGCTGCCGTCGGGAGAGGTGCGGAGGGTCTCGGGCAAGTGCATGGCAACCATCGGCACCACATCCAACCCGGATCACATGAATGTTGATCTAGGCAAGGCGGGGCGGCGCAGGTGGCTGGGTTCGCGTCCGAAGACCCGAGGCGTGGCTATGAACCCTGTTGACCACCCGATGGGAGGAGGGGAAGGCAAAGCCTCTGGTGGGCACCCGCGATCCCGATCGGGTCAGATTGCCAAGGGTCTGCGCACACGCAGGCGCAACAAGTCCTCAGACAAATTCATCGTGCATAGGCGCGGCACGAAACGCAGGTAACCATGGCACGTTCACTCAAAAAGGGGCCGTTCGTCTACTACAAGCTGCAGCGCAAAGTCGATGCGCTTAATGCGGGTGACCGTAAACGGGTCATCAAGACATGGAGCCGCTCCTCGATGATTACTCCCGACTTTGTCGGACATACGTTCGCAGTACATAACGGACGCCAGTTTATTCCCGTGTACGTGACAGAGAATATGGTCGGTCACCGACTGGGTGAATTTTCACCTACCCGTACCTATCGGGGACACTCGGGCTCCAAAAGGGACCGGCGTGGCCGGTAGTCAGCTATGCAAGCAAGAGCAACACGCAAATACATCCGCAGCTCTCCGCGCAAGATGCGGCGTGTGGTCAACGCCATTCGCGGGTTGACGGTACCCCAGGCGATTGAGGCGCTGACGTTCTTGCCCCAGGCTGCCACGAGGCCAGTGGAGCTGACGGTACGCAACGCGGTCAAGAATCTTATTGACTTGAATCCAGACGAGCGTTTTGACGAAGAATCCCTGATTATAGACGAGATTCGCGTGGATGAGGGGCCGCGGTTCAAGCGGTTTCGCGCCGGGCCGCGGGGGCGGGCCAAGCCATACAAGAAGAGGCTAAGTCACCTGACGGTTGTCATCTGCCTCAAAGACGACGAAGACTAACGACAACTCCATGGGTCAGAAGACACACCCCGTAGGCTTCCGCCTGGGCATCATCCGCGGTTGGGATTCCAACTGGTATGCCTCCAAGAATGATATTGCCGCCAGGCTTGTCGAGGACGAGGAGGTGCGCCGGTATCTGCGAGCCCGCCTGAAGCGGGCGGGCCTGAGCCGCGTGGTAGTGGAGCGTACGCCCAGTCGTGTGATTCTCACGCTTCATACCAGTCGTCCAGGGGTGGTTATTGGCCGCGGTGGCGCCGAAGTGGAAAAGCTGCGCGAAGAAATCAAGCAGCTCACCGGCAAGGATATTCAGATCAACATCAACGAGATCAAGCGCCCCGAGGTGGACGCCAGCCTAGTGGCCCAAAACGTGGCGCAGCAGCTCGAAGGCCGCATCTCGTACCGGCGCGCCATGAAGCAGGCCATCACCGGGGCCATGCGGATGGGGGCGCTCGGGATTCGCATCAAGGTGGGAGGCCGCCTCGGAGGCTCCGAGATGGGGCGCATCGAGCAGTACCTCGAAGGCAGAGTGCCGCTGCACACCATCCGGGCAGACATCGATTATGCGGTAGCCACGGCGTTCACGATCTACGGCACGGCTGGCGTCAAAGTCTGGATCTACCGCGGCGAAATCCTCGGCAGACCGGACCTGAGCCCGAATGTGCAGGCCCAGCGCCAGCAGCTGAGGCAGATGCAGCCTGGCGGCCGGCGCACGGACGCGGGTCGTGCGCGCGATCGGAGGCGTCGCGGCGGAAGCAATCGACGCAGGCGTGCAAGAGGCCGTTAGCCATCAGTCAGTTGCTACCAGCCGTCAATAAGAAACCGGGAGAGAAGCCATGTTGATGCCCAAGCGGACCAAGTACCGCAAACAGCAGAAGGGCCGCACGCGTGGAAATGCGACGCGCGGCACACGCGTGGAATTCGGCGACTTTGCCATCAAAGCCCTGCAGACCGGTCGGGTTACGAGCCGCCAGATCGAGGCGGCACGGATCGCGATCACGCGCAAAATGAAGCGCGTCGGTATGGTGTATATCCGTGTATTTCCCGACAAGCCGATCACTAGGAAGCCCGCTGAGGTGCGTATGGGCAAGGGGAAAGGGTCCATCGACCACTGGGCCGCGCCGATACAGCCGGGCAGGATCATCTTTGAGGTGGGAGGCAACGTCAGTGAGGAGCTGGCCAGAGCTTCGCTCCGGCTCGGGCAGCAGAAGCTGCCGCTAAGGACCAGGATCGTTGTAAGACCGGACTATACAGCCCAATGATGGATGCGAAAGAGGTCCGCGCGCTTAGTGTCGTTGAGATACGGGAGCGCATCCGGGAGGAAGAGGAGCAGCTGCGGGAGCTGTCCTTTCGGCATGCTATCGCGCGACTGGAAAACCCGATGATTCTGAGGGAGAAGCGACGCTTCGTGGCGCGCCTGAAGACCATCCTGAAAGAGTACAAGAAGGCATGAAAAGCAGCGAACCAAGGCGCGCGCGCCGAGAACGGGTGGGGCTGGTCGTAAGCGACAAGATGACCAAGACCATCATGGTCGGCATAGAGCGCCAGGTGCGGCACCCCACCTACGGCAAGTTCATCCGGCAGTCTACCCAGCTTATGGCGCACGATGAGAAGCAGGAAGCGTGCCAGGGCGACGTCGTTCGCATCATGGAGACGCGACCTCTGAGCAGGCACAAAAGGTGGCGCCTAGTGGCGATCCTTCAGCGCGCCAAATAACGGAGCAGGACCATGGTTCAGCAGGAAAGCAGACTTGCGGTCGCCGACAACAGCGGCGCTAAGGAAGTCCTCTGCATTCGTGTGTTGGGGGGGAGCGGGCGACGGTACGCGCGCGTAGGTGACAAGATCGTGGTCACGGTCAAGTCCGCCGTGCCTGGAGGCAACATCCGCAAGGGCGAAGTGTCGCGCGCAGTGGTCGTGCGCACCGCAAAAGAGCATCGGCGCAGGGACGGCTCCTATATCCGCTTCGATGAAAATGCGGCGGTGCTGCTTGACGCCCAGGGCGAACCCAGGGGGACGCGAATCTTCGGGCCGGTGGCCCGCGAACTGAGAGAGAAGCAGTACATGCGCATTGTTTCACTGGCTCCAGAGGTGCTCTGACTGTCATGAAAAAGCGAGGCGGCAAAAAGCGGCACATCAAGAAGAATGACACGGTGATGCTGACCAAGGTCATCACCGCTGCTAACCCGCGCAATGACCGGGACAAGGGTTACACAGGGAGGGTGCTGAAGATCTTCCCCAAGAAGAGTCGGATCATTGTGGAAGGGGTCAACCTGCGATTGCGGCACACCAAACCCAACCAGACGCATACGCAGGGCGGACGCATTGAGCAGGAGATGCCGATCCATATCTCTAATGTGCAGCCGGTAGACAGCGACTTCGAGCCGACGCGCGTGGGTCGCCGCTGGATTCAGGACCTGGATACGGGAGGCGGCCGCTGGGTGCGGTATGCCAAAACGACTGGGGAGGAACTGGATGACTAAGGAAAACGGATACGTGCCAAGGCTTAAGCAGCGCTACCATTTAGAAGTGGTGGCGAAACTGCGCAAGCGATTTGGCTTTACGAATGACCTGCAGGTCCCACGGCTGGTGAAGATCACCGTCAACAAAGGGGTCGGGGAAGCAACGCAGAACCAGAAGCTCTTAGAAAGCGCGGTGCAGGAGCTGCGCATGATTACCGGCCAGCATCCGACAGTGCGGCGGGCTCGCAAGAGCGTGTCCAACTTCAAGCTGCGTGAAGGTATGGCGATCGGCGCTATGGTGACGTTGCGCGGCAACCGGATGTGGGAATTTCTGGACCGACTAATCACGCTGGCCCTGCCCCGGGTGCGCGACTTCCGAGGTGTGCCCGACGGCAGTTTTGACGGACGCGGGAACTATTCCCTGGGCATCCGGGAGCAGATCATCTTTCCAGAAGTCGATGTGAACAGGATCGAAAAGATTAGCGGACTTGGCATCACGTGTGTTACGACCGCGAACACCGACGAAGAAGCCCTAGCGCTGCTTAAGGCACTGGGTATGCCGTTTGTACGGCGGGAACGGCGCGCGAGCGCATAGACATAGCGCAGTATGGCAAAGAAGAGTGTGGTGGCACGTCAGAAGAAGCGCGAAGCGCTGGTCGCCAAATATGCGGCCAAGCGGGCAGCCTACAAAGCGGAGGGCAACTTTGAAGCCCTGCAGAAAATCCCGCGCAACGCATCGCCTTCGCGCTTGCGCAACCGCTGTCAGCTGACCGGGCGCGGACGCGGATACATCAGGACCTATGGCATCTCCCGGATTGTCTTCCGGGACATGGCGCGGGCTGGCAAAATTCCCGGAATCAGAAAAGCCAGTTGGTGATGAGCGGAATAACAGACCCGGTAGCAGACTATCTGGCGCGCATCCGCAATGCGCAAAGCGCGGGGCATCGTTTCACGGATGTGCCGGCCTCCCGACTCAAGCGGGCTATCTCGCAGATCCTTGTCGATAAGGGATACGTCGGCAGATTTATCAACATTGCCGACGGCAAACAGGGCCTGCTGCGTATCTATCTCAAGTATGATCGCAAAGGACGGGGCGCGATTGTGGAAATGAGACGTATCTCCACGCCAGGGCTGCGTCACTTTGTGCGTGCCACACACCTGCCCCGTGTCAAGAGTGGCCTTGGGATTGCCATCCTTTCCACCTCCCGTGGCGTGATGACCGACAAGGAGGCCCGCAAGATCAATGTGGGTGGCGAGGTGCTGGCGCACGTCTTTTAATACAGCGTAACACCAATGTCCAGGATAGGCCTACTGCCAATAGCGATCGACAAGGGCGTGCAAATCAGCGTCACATCGGGCAATGAAGTGAGGGTCAAAGGACCCAAAGGTGAGCTGTGCACCCAGGTGAATCTGGACATCACGGTCCGCGTGGAAGCAGATACGGTGACCGTGCACCGTCCAAGTAACCTGAAGCGTCATCGTTCGCAGCACGGCCTTTACCGGGCCCTGATCCAGAATATGGTCATAGGTGTCACGCGTGGCTACAAGAAGGAGCTGGAAGTGATCGGCGTCGGTGCCAGGGCTGCAATGAAGCAGGGCGTGCTCGAGTTGGCAGTGGGTTTCTCGCATCCGGTTTATTTCGTGGCGCCGTCGGAGGTGAATGTCACAGCGGACCCCGGACGTCGCGGGCAGGCACCAAGAGTCACCATTGAAGGGATAGATAAGCAGCTTGTGGGCCAGGTAGCGGCCAAAATCCGGGGGCTGCGCCCACCGGAGCCCTACAAAGGGAAGGGCATCCGCTATGTGGGAGAAGATGTCCGTCGCAAGGCAGGCAAGACTGCTGCCGCGAGGTAACTGACCAACTGACCATGGCGATCAGGAAAGCGAAAGCCGCACGAGTGCAGCGGCGTCAACGCGTCAAGAGGAGCGTGCGCAAGCGCGTGTCCGGCACAGTGGCCCGGCCCCGACTCACGGTGTTCCGGTCTAACAGGCACATCTACGCCCAGTTGATTGACGATGTCCACGGGCACACGCTCGCGTCGGCTTCTAGTCTGGAAAAGGTGCAGGAAATCGGCGCGCCAGCCACAGTCAGTGAACAGGTCGGGCGGCGCCTGGCTTCGCGCGCCAGAGATGCTGGCATCGAGACGGTCGTATTGGACCGCAACGGGTATCGCTATCAGGGGCGTGTAAAGACGGTGGCGGAAGCGGCGCGCAAGGGCGGCCTTACATTCTAACAGAAGCACTATGGCTAGACATGCAAGACATTCCGGGCGTTCTTCCCGGAGGCGGGCGGAATCCGACGACGCCGTTGACTGGATTGACCGGCTGGTAACGGTCAATCGCGTGACGAAGGTGGTCAGGGGAGGTCGCCGCTTTTCGTTTAATGCCGTCGTGGTTGTCGGCGATGGTAAGGGCCAGGTTGGCGCTGGGCTGGGCAAGGCCAACGAGGTAGCCGATGCTATTGGCAAGGCCACCGAGAGCGCAAAGAAGCGATTGATTTCCGTGCCGGTGACCAAGCACGGGACGATTCCCCACAAGGTCATCGGCAGGCAGGACGCGGGGCGTGTACTCTTGCAGCCTGCTTCGCCGGGTACCGGTGTGATCGCCGGTGGCGGGGTGCGTGCGGTTGCGGAGTGCGCTGGGATCACCAATGTGCTGGCCAAGTCGCTGGGGACCAGCAACCTGCATAATCAGATCGGCGCCACCCTCGATGGGCTGCGCAGGCTGGAGGATCCGGCTCAGGTAGCCCAGCGGCGCGGTATCCCGCTGCGGCGAGTCTTTGAAGGATAGCTGAGACTATGTCCACACTGACAATTACCCAGGTGCGCAGCCTGATCCACGCCTCAGGCCGGCAGCGTCGGACGATGCGCGCGTTGGGCCTACGGCGCATACGTCATACGGTGCAGCACAAAGACAACCCGCACATCCGCGGGATGATTGGGGTTGTGCACCACCTAGTGGAGGTGCGCAAGATAGACGGAAGCAGTCATGAATCTGAGTAAACTGAGCCCTGCTGTTGGCTCTACGCGCAAGCGCAAACGGCTGGGCCGAGGGGTTGGCTCTGGCAAAGGCGGCCATAGCTCGACGCGCGGCAACAAGGGCCAGCGAAGCCGGTCGGGTAACCGCCGGATGCCGGCATGGTTTGAAGGCGGGCAGATGCCTCTTCAGCGGCGCGTTCCCAAGTTTGGATTCAATAACCCGTCACGCGTCGAATACCGGGTATTCAACCTGTCGCAGTTGGAACAGCTGATTCAGTCGGAGCGGCTGAATGCATCACAGACCATCAACCCGGCGGTGTTGGTAGAAGCAGGGCTTGCCAGGTCTCGGGATCGGATAAAGATTCTCGGACAGGGTACACTTACGGTGCCAGTAATGGTGCAGGCACACGCCTTCAGCCGATCGGCGTTGCGCAAAATCGAAGAGGCAGACGGCACAGCCGAAGTGCTGAATAACTGAGGAGATTATGGCTGGACTGGCGCAAAGTCTGCGCGACATCTGGAAGATTGACGAGCTGCGCAAGCGTATTCTGTATACGCTTGGCATCCTTGTTATCTACAGGATCGGGGCCTACGTGCCGCTGCCGGGCATTGATGCGGTCGCGCTCAAAGCCGCATTCGCGCAGGGAGATGTCAACAACCTGTTCGGCTTCTTCAACCTGTTTGTGGGAGGAGCCTTTCTGCAGGCGGGCGTATTTGCGCTTGGGATCATGCCGTACATCACGGCCAGCATCATCATTCAGCTTCTGGGGGCAGCCGTGCCCTATTTTCAGAAACTGCAGCGCGAAGGAGAGGAAGGGCGACGCAAAATAACGCAGCTGACGCGGTACGGGACCGCTGGTATCACCGCGCTCCAATCTATTGGATACTCAGTATTCCTGCTCAACACGGTGCGATCCGCGGTGGTGATCAATCCGACCTCGTTCATGGTGGTCACTGTGATAGTGCTGACATCGGGCACGATGTTCGTCATGTGGCTTGGTGAGCGGATCACCGAGAGCGGCATCGGCAACGGAATCAGCCTGATAATCACCATCGGCATCATCGCCTTTCTTCCCCAGGCGTTTGTGAACGAGTTCCGCCAGATGCCGAACTTATTTCTGTTCCTGTTTGAGATCGGAGTGCTGGTGCTGGTCACGGCATTTGTTGTGCTGATGACCCAGGCGACGCGCCGCATTCCTGTGCAGTATGCCAAGAGAGTGATAGGCCGCAAGGTGTACGGCGGCACCACGCAGTATCTGCCCATCCGGGTCAACGCTGCGGGCGTCATGCCGATAATCTTCGCTCAGTCCATCATGTTCGTGCCGGGCACGATCGTGCAGTTCTTTCCAGACAGCACGGCGATGCGGCAGTTCGGTGCGCTGTTTCTCGACTTCACGAGTTGGGGATATTCTATCATCTTTTTCTTTGTGTGTGTCTTTTTCACGTACTTTTATACGGCCATTGCTGTTAATCCGAAGGAGATGGCAGACACGATGAAGCGCCAGGGCGGGTTCATCCCTGGCATCCGTCCGGGCAAGCAGACCAGCGAGTTCATTGATGACATCCTGACGCGTGTCACGCTCCCGGGCTCGCTCTTTATTGGATTTGCCGCCATCCTGCCAGCCTTTGCTGTGCAGCTAGGCATCACGGAGACGCAGCAGTTCGCGCAGTTCTTCGGAGGCACGAGCCTGCTGATAATGGTTGGAGTGACGCTCGATACGCTAAAACAGGTGGAGAGTCACCTCCTCATGCGGCACTACAGCGGCTTCATGAAGGGCGGGCGCATGCGCGGAAGACGGTATCGTTGATGCTACAATTGAGGACACAAAGGGAGCTGGATGGCCTTCGCGCCAGTGCCGACTTGGTCGCACGGACGCTGGGGGAGGTAGCCAGGTTTGTAGAGCCGGGCATCTCAACGTTTGAGCTCGATCGCGAGGCGGAGCGGTTTGTCCGTAGCCATGACGCTGAGCCTGCATTCAAGGGTTACCGCATCCCTGGACCAGCTCCCTTTCCGTCGACGCTATGCGTGTCGGTCAACGATGAGATCGTGCATGGCATCCCGGGTGGATATCGTCTTCGAGAAGGTGACCTGGTATCTGTGGACTGCGGCGTCCGGCTGAATGGGTATTATGGTGACAGTGCATTTACCTTCGCGTTGGGCAGCATCTCAAGCACCTGCCGGGCGCTTTGTAACGTCACCTACCGTGCGCTGCTTTCTGGCATCAGCCAGGCGGTGGCTGGAAATCGTGTGGGAGACATCTCGCATGCGGTCGAACGGTACTGCAACGGATACGGGGTGGTGCGTGACCTTGTAGGTCACGGCATCGGCCGTAAGTTGCATGAACCGCCTCAGATACCGAACTTTGGACGTCCAGGGCGTGGGGCATTGCTGCGGCGCGGAGCTACGCTTTGTATCGAGCCAATGATTAACCTGGGAACACCTAGCATCTCAGTCGATAGCGACGGCTGGACGGTGCGCACAGCAGACGGCACCCCGTCTGCCCATTACGAACATATGGTTGCCGTGGACCGCGGCGCCCCCGAAATCTTGACCACCTTCCGCTACATCGAAGACGTAGTAACACCCCCATACCACCTACTCCCTTCCTCACCCGCGAATGGCAAAACAGAAACCAGTAGTGCAGTTCGGCGAAGTCGCTGAGTTCCTGCCCAACTCGCAGTTTCGCGTAGTACTAGACAACGGCCACCGCATCTTGGGACTCTTGTCTGGCAAGATGCGGATCCGGAACATCAACGTGCTGCCAGGAGACCGCGTTAAGGTGGAGCTTTCGCCCTTTGATCTGACCAAAGGCCGCATCGTTCACCGCGAGAAGAAAGAACGGTAAGCGTGGGAACCTGGCTTGTCGCCAGAACGTTACCCTGTGTTTGCATCCAAATTCGAGGGACGCACATGAAAGTCAGGGCCAGTGTGAAGAAGCGCGGCGCGGGAGACAAGATCGTTCGCCGCAAGGGGCGTTTGTACGTCATCAACAAGAAGAATCCCCGGCACAAGCAGCGTCAGGGCTAAGCAGAGGAGATATGCCGCGAATAGCTGGAATCGATGTCCCCGCAAAGAAGCGGGGAGAGATCGCACTGACATCCATCTACGGGATCGGGAGATCCAAGGCGCGCGAAATACTGGATCGAATGAACCTCGATCCAGACCGGCGCCCAGAGGACTGGACGGACGACCAGACTCGCAAAATACGGCGGCTGATCGAAGACCACTATGTGGTAGAGGGGGATCTGCGTAAAGAGGTGCAGTTGAATATCAAGCGGCTGATGGATATCGGCTGCTACCGGGGGATGCGTCACCGCCGCAACTTGCCGGTTCGCGGTCAGCGCACCAAGACAAATGCCCGAACGCGCAAAGGGCGCAAAAAGACCGTGGCGGGCAAGAAGAAGGCGCCGCGCAAGTAACCACTACACGCAATGGCCAGAAAACTTTCGCGCAGAGCAGGACGCGGTCCACGGACTCGCCGCAAGAAGATCTCTGTCGATCCGAATGGGATGGCGTTTATCCGTGCCACATTCAACAATGTGATTGTGACCTTGACGGACCAGTACGGGAACTGCATTTCGTGGTCCAGCTCCGGGAAGGAGGGCTTCAAGGGCAGCCGCAAGAGCACCCCGTATGCTGCTCAGGTGGCCTCCACTACCGCAGCCACCGAGGCATACGAGCTGGGTTTGCGCAGGGTGGACGTCTATGTCAAGGGTCCCGGCTCTGGGCGCGAGTCCGCGATACGCGCGCTGTCGGTGTCAGGCTTGGATATCGCTTCTATTCGCGATTTAACACCTATTCCACATAACGGCTGTCGCCCACCGAAGCGGCGGCGCATCTAGAACCAGACCACTTAGCCATCCATGGCTCGCTATCGAGGCCCGAAGCAGAAGATTGCGCGGCGGTTCAAGGAGCCGCTCTTTGGCCCCAGCAAAGTGCTTGAGCGCAAGCCTCACCCACCGGGGCAGCACGGGCAGAGTCGGCGTAGGCGGGAGAGTGAGTATGCTGTCCAGCTGAAAGAGAAGCAGAAGGCGAAGCATACCTACGGAATGCTAGAGCGTCAATTCCGTAACCTGTTTAAGAAGGCGGCGCGCAAGAAGGGGGTAACAGGCGAGAACCTGCTGCGCTTTCTTGAGGCACGTCTTGATAACTCGGTGTTCCGTCTGGGCATCGGTGCCACGCGCCGTCAGGCGCGGCAGATGGTCAACCATGGGCATATCGTCGTGAATGACCAGATCGTCAGTATCCCTTCGTATCAGCTGCGTCCGGGGGATGTCGTGGCGGTGCGTCCAAAAAGCCGGCGGTCGCCGCTCTTCCAGGAGAATGTCCGGCGCAACCGGCATTCCTACTCTTGGCTTGAGATGGACCGCAAGACGCTGACAGGCAAGTTCGTGGATTACCCGAGTCGAAAGGATATCCCCGAGACAATCAAAGAGCAGCTGATTGTGGAGCTGTACTCCAAGTAGTAATAACCTGCAACCTAGGAATATGGGCAACCACGGCATCCATCTGCCAGGAGGCGTTGAAGTTGAAAGGCAGTCGCAATTCGGCGCCTGCTTTGTACTTCAGCCGTTAGAGCCGCGTTTTGGTGTAACTATCGGCAATGCGCTGCGCCGCGTGCTCTTGTCGTCACTAGAAGGTGTGGTGATCACCGCCATCCGCATAGAGGGCGTGCAGCACGAATTCTCGACGGTACCGGGCGTCACTGAGGATGTGTCCGACATCATATTGAATCTTAAGGGCGTGCGGTTTGGTGCTTCGGAATATGCTGGAGAAGCGATCTATCACCGAGTTAAGGGGCCAGGCATTTGGAAGGCTGGGGATATTGCTGGATCCACCACCGACTACACGGTACTTAACAGAGACCATTACATCGCCACGTTAGGAGATACTGCGGACTTTGGGGTGGAGATGCGCGTCGAGCGTGGTCGCGGCTATGTGCCAGCACATGAGAACAAACGCGCAGAAGATCCTATTGGCGTGATTGCTATTGACGCGATCTATTCGCCGATCAAGCGGGTCCGTTACGCGGTAAAGCCCACACGCGTACAGCAGCGTGTGGACTATGAGCGCCTGGAGATTGAGGTGGAGACCGATGGCAGCATCACGCCTGAGGACGCCATGGCGCAAGCGGCGGTCATCCTCCGAGATCATATCAATCTGTTCGATGACATGGAGATCAAGCCTGTTGCGCAGGCCGTCAAGAGGTCTTACAGAGTGCATACGGCCCGAACGCAGGAGTTGCTTGAAGAGTCCGTGGAAGATCTGGAGCTGTCGGTCAGGGCTAAGAACTGTCTAAGGGCCGCTGACATCCGGACGGTAGGCGACCTGATAAGGAAGGAGCATGCGGAGATGCTCAAGTTCCGCAACTTTGGACGCAAGTCCTTGCAGGAGCTTGAAAAAGTGCTCGAGGACCGCGGATTGCGCTTCGGGATGGAGTTTGTCACGGTTGGCACAGAAAGCGTTGAATAACATCGGATAACGACGATGCGTCACGCCAAGAAAGGACATAAGCTCGGCCGCACGCGCGCCCATAGGAAGGCGACGCTAGCAGCATTGTCCTGCGCACTCATCAGACACAAGCGGATCCGCACCACACTCGCGAAGGCGAAAGCGCTGCGCCCCTTTGTTGAACCGCTTATCACGCGGGCGCTAAGCGAATCCACCCACAACAGGCGGCATGTCTTTCGCTATCTGCGCGACAAGCGAGCCGTCACGGAGTTGTTTGGGGAGGTTGCGGAGATGGTGGGGACCCGAAGCGGGGGCTACACGCGCATCGTAAAGATGGGGCAGCGCTCCGGTGACGGTGCTCAGATGGCCATGATCGAGCTGGTGGACTACAACCAAAGCACGGTAGAAACGCCCACCACGCGTCGCCGTCGCCGGACACGTCGCGGCCGTCGCCGCCGATCGGTGCCAGACACTGAGTAAGCAAGGAAAGGCGAGGAAGAAAGGACTTGTTGTGGGGTAAGCCCGCCCGGTCCGTGGACACTGACACGTAACAAGAGGCCGGGTGGGTAACATTTCCGTCCGGCTTCGCTATTCGAAGAAACCGGAAGGCTTCAGTTGGGGTATCGTATACCATGCTTGAAACCTCGGCCATCCTTAAGCAGTCTCGCGGGCAGGAAAGCCCAGAGAACGAGCGACAGCTGCAGTCGCTCTTGCGCGCATGCCGGGAACATCTTCCGACCACCGATGAAGACCTGATACGGCGGGCATTCGCGCTCGGTCACTGGGCGCACCGCAACGATTTGCGTGCCAGCGGCGAATGGTATTTCACGCACCCGCTGGCGGTGGCGCACATCGTGGCCACGATGATTCGCATTGACGACACGAGCGTGGCAGCGGCCCTCCTGCACGATGTCGTAGAGGACACCGAGTTGTCATTGCGGCTGGTGGAGCAGGAGTTTGGCGAGGAGATGGCTATGCTGATTGACGGGCTGACCAAGATTCGGGGGGTATACGTGGAGACGTGCGCGAGAGCCCAGCCGCAGATCAGGATGGCTATGCTGATTGACGGGCTGACCAAGATTCGGGGGGTATACTCCAATCGCGAACTGAGTCAGGCCGAGAATGTCTGCAAACTTATCCTTTCCATGTCGCACGACATTCGCGTCATGCTCGTTAAGTTTGCAGACCGGCTGCACAACATGCGGACAATCAGATTTCTTCCGCGTGCCAAGCAGCTCCGCGTCGCGCAGGAGACGCAGACGCTGTTTGCTCCGCTGGCACACCGGTTCGGGCTCCAGGCCATCAAGAATGAGCTCGAGGATCTTTCGCTCCGGGTGCTGGAGGCGGATGCATATGACGCTATCGTACGCGGACTGAAGGCAAGTCGTCAGGAGCGTGACGCTTATATCAGCACATTTATCGGACCCCTGAAGCGGCGACTGCAGAAGATGGGCTTCGACTTTGACATCTACGGGCGGTCAAAAAATGTGCACTCCATCTTCCTGAAGATGAAGGCGCAAAACAAGCCGCTGGAAGAGATTTATGACATTTTCGCTATTCGCATCGTCTTAAAGAGCGGCGGCAGGCAGGGCAAGGAGGACTGCTGGAGGGTCTATTCGATCATCACGGACTTATACAAGCCGCTTCCAGAACGCTTTCGCGACTTCATTTCGGTTCCCAAATCCAACGGCTATCAGAGCTTGCACACTACGGTACTGGGTTCTGATGGCCGGCGCATTGAGGTGCAGATTCGTACCCAGGAGATGCACGAAATCGCGGAACGTGGCGTGGCGGCGCACTGGAAGTACAAGGAGGGGGTCCAGAAGTCGGACGAAACTATGGACCAGTTCCTGACCTGGGTCCATGACCTTATGGAGAATCCCCGCAAGGAGCATGCGACAGAGTTCGTCAAAGATTTTCGCCTAAACCTCTATACCGACGAGATCTACGTCTTTACGCCTCGCGGCGACCTGAAGACGCTGCCCAGTGGTGCGACGCCCGTAGATTTTGCATTCCGAATCCATACGGATATAGGATACCAGTGCATAGGCGCGAAGGTGAACGGTAAGATGGTGCCGCTATCATTCCGGCTCACTAGCGGCGACCAGGTGGAGATTATCACGTCCAAAAAAAAGACGCCGAACCCGGACTGGATGAAGTTTGTGGTGACGCAGAAGGCACGTAGCCGGATACGGTATTGGATCAATGAGAAGCGACGCGACGCAACGCGTTACGGGCGAGAACTCTGGAAAAAGAAGGCGGCGCGCGCCAAGCTGAACGTGAGTGATGCGATGCTGTCGCGCTATGCGGCGAAGTTCAAGTATGCGAGTACGGACCAGATGTTCTTCGAGATCGCTTCGGGTCTGTTCGATATCAACGAGCTTGTAGCCTTGTTGCGCACTGGCAGGGTTCACGAGTCGGAGCCCGAATATCCGAGTGCTGGAGGTCTAAGCGAGCAGTATGACACATTTCGGAAGCAGGCGCAGACTTCAGGCCAGGACACGCTAGTCATCAACGGTCAGCGGATCGCGGGCGTTGCGGTGAGCTATGCCTCATGCTGCAATCCGATTCCGGGGGATCCCGTATTCGGGTATATCAGCAAGACCGGCATCTTGAAGATTCACCGCACTGTGTGCAGGAATGCGCCGAACCTTCTGGTGAATTTTGGTGAGCGGATTCAGCCTTGTGACTGGAGCCGGCAGAAGGATGTCCGGTTTATTGTCGGTCTCCGCGTTGTTGGAGAGGATCGTGTCGGAATAGTGCACGACCTTACGACGGTGATTTCGCGAAACCTCAAGACGAATATCCGATCTATCACGGTAGAGACGAAGGACGGCATCTTTGAGGGCACGCTGGTGCTTGACGTCGCGGATTTGCAGCACCTGAGGCGCCTGATTACGCGCCTGAAGAGGGTCGAAAGTATTCATGGCGTATACCGGTTTGAGCAGTAGGACTCCTCGGGCTTTGGATGAATGGGTGTCACCGCGTCGTGGCTGGACGCCGGTGCGTATCTTGGCTCGACGCCAAAGGTGCTGGGGCGAACAATGGTGGGAGGTTGGGAGGTTCAGATGATGCGCGCTGCTGTCATTCTCGTGCTGACCGGTCTGACGGAGAGAATGTCAGGAATCGCAGCATTACCAGCGGTAAGGAGGATTCTCATGGGAGAGGTCAGGACCATCGTGCGGTATCCTGCGACTGGGTGCGTATGCTGATGTATTCAGATCAGAAGGTATGGATTGTGCAATGCGGTTGTGCCATTCGAACGTCAGCGAGGGCGATGGCCCAGCGAGCCGGGAGCTGCGAAGCTAAGCGGGTGGCTTTTCCTTGCAATGGCGGCACGGGATTCACCACAATATGTCGATCCACTGAACCGGCACGTTAACCACCTATTCGAACCTGCAGGCCGAGAGGCGCCCTTCGACCATGCGATCGGGTAAACTCCTAGATAGTCCTCCGCGCATCGTGGCCATAGATTACGGGACGCGGCGCGTCGGGATAGCCATCGCAGACCCGCTGTGGCGTTTTGCTCAGCCGCTTGGCGTGTTTACCCAGGAAAGTGCTGCAAAGAAGCTGGTAGCGCTGCATGCGATCGAGGGCCTTAGGATGGTAGTCGTGGGATGGCCGCTGTTGGAGGAGGGCGGCGAAGGAATCGCCACAGCGCGTGTGCAGCAGTACATCAATCGCTTGCGGCGGCTGCTGCCTGGTGTGCCCATGCAGAAGTGGGACGAGCGATACACAACAGAGGAAGCCAAGTCTCGTTTAGCGCTGCGCCAACAGCCAATAACGCGAGGGCAAATCGATGTGATGGCCGCCGGAATAATCCTGCAGGAATACCTGGATGACCTCCTGGAGGGCATGCCATCTACGACGTTTTGACCTTTGACCTTTGACCTCATGGCCTTTACAATGCATAAACGACGGTGGGCGCTGATCTCGGGAGCGGGCATATTCGTGCTCCTGGCCATACTATCCTGGCTGTCCAACCGATCTGTTGCCAGTGTGGCCGAAGAAGTTCGCGAGGCATGGACGCTGATGGAGCATGTTTACGATTCTCGATCGGAGGCTATACCAGCCTTTCTGGAGGCGCTGCAAACTGCCGGGTATGAGCATGCCGGAACCTATCAGCAGGTATCGCGCAGCCTCAAGAACGTTGAAGAAAACAGGATCGGGTTTGATGACTTGGCCGATGCGACTCGTGTCAGGGCGTTCCAGAACGCGCACCGGCAGTTAGGGGCGGCACTCTGGCGCCTGACACAGGAGCTTGATGAAAGGACGAAGATAGCGATCCAGACGGAGTATGAGGCGCTGGAGATGCGTCTGGGTTCCTTCTTTCATCGGTCTGACCAGGTCGAGGCTCTTTATAACGACGCCGTGCACAGGCACAACCTGGCGCTAAGAGCGGTCCATGCGCGACTTCTTGCTCGTCTGTATGGGCACCGACCAATCATGCCGCTGGGGTCCTGACGGACAATATTTACCCGCCAACTGACAGCAGCCAGGAAACACCCGTCGAAGGGTTCCGTATGCTAAGACTGTACAAACAGCAAGATTGATGCGCAACAGAGGACTTATCGCACTATTGATCGTCTTGGTGCTCTGCCTGTTCGGTGGCTGCATGGGTTGCAGCACCTACAACAGCCTCATTGGACAGCAGGAGGGGGTCAACGAAGCCTGGGGCAATGTGGAAACGGCGTACCAGCGCCGTGCCGATCTTATTCCCAATCTCGTAAGCACGGTACAGGCAGCGGGAGACTTTGAGCAGGAGACCTTAGCAATGGTGACCGAGGCCAGGGCACGGGCCACCGGAGTGACCCTGAGCGCCGATGACCTGTCGGATCCCGAGCGTCTTTCGGCCTTTCAGGCGGCGCAGTCGCAGCTGGGCGGAGCCCTTGGACGCCTTCTGGTAGTCAGCGAAAACTACCCTCAGCTTCGTGCCACGGAAGCCTTCCGAGATCTGCAGGCGCAGCTTGAGGGCACTGAGAATCGAATCAATACGGCGCGCACGCGCTACAATGAGGCTGTTCGGCGCTATAACACGGCGATACGAAGCATGCCCGCGGCCCTTTTTGCAGGAATGTTCGGTCACGCGCCGCGGGCTGCGTTTGAGGCGGAGCAGGGTGCGGAAACTGCTCCGCGCGTCGACTTCTCGTCCTGACTCGGTGAGAGCTCTTGTGCGGTGCGTCGCGCTTGTGCTTGCCATCGCTTCGGTGGCCGTTGGTACACAGGCGCAGGAACGGCCATATTCCGGTGCTTGGGTCGTGGATGACGGGGAGTTGCTTAGCGATGTGGAGGAGCGTATCCTTGCGCGCAAAGTGTACGGATACGCCGACACGACCTCCAACCAGATCGCAGTAGTCACCAAAGCAGATCTGGGAGGCCAGGACATCGCTACTGTCGCGACCGAGATCGGGCAGATGTGGGGTGTCGGGCAGAGCGACGACGATAACGGCATCGTTATTCTGGTGGCGCGGGACGAACGGAAAGTGTATATCGCAGTGGGATACGGCTTGGAGGGGGCCGTGCCTGATGCATTGGCCGCCCGGATAGTGCGCAACACCCTTACGCCGCAATTTCGCGAGGGTCAGTTTTTTCAGGGTTTATCGTTGGCCATTGATCAGATGATGATGGCTGCCGCAGGCGAGTTTGAGGCCGAGATGGTAGCCAGCATATCATCTACGCGCCGGGAGCGACGCGTAGACTTTGTCGGTCTGATCTTTCTGCTCTTTCTGGTCGTAGCGTTCTTGCGAAACGTGGCGCGCAACCGCAAGGGCGGCGGGGACAAGAACGACCGTCACCGACACGGACGCAATGACAGCGTCATCCCGTTGCTGTTCCTATTGGGCCAGGCGGCAGGCCGAGGTGGCGGTGGCGGCTTCGGCGGTGGTGGGTTTGGCGGTGGCGGCTTCGGCGGTGGTGGGTTTGGCGGTGGCGGCTTCGGTGGTGGCGGCGCTGGCGGCGGCTGGTAAACGCCTTAGCGCGCGGCCAGCCAGTGGAGCATAAGTCGGCGTTTGCGGCAGGGCCAAGAGCCCTGAGTATCATGGGTATGAGGGGCCAGTAGGGGCCTTCAGCGGCAGATGCGCACCAGCACGCTGGGTAGCCATCCCCAACCGGCAGAGAAGGAGCCTGAACTTTCTATGCCGCGCCTTACGGAGGCATTCCGCCACAGAACAAGATGATCAGCGCTCTAGGATGTTCGGGGTCATGACCGCCAGCCGACTCGACTTGCTTCTGCAGTTTCACGCTGAAGACCCAGAAGACGCGTTCACATGCTTTGCACTTGCACGGGAATACTTGGCCACTAATGAAGTGGACAAGGCGCGTGTGCACTACGAAGCGCTGGTTCAGATGCAACCTAGTTACACAGGTACGTACTATCATTTGGGTAAACTATACCAGCAGCTTGGCCGGATAGAAGACGCGGAGCAGACCTTTCGCAGTGGCATCGCGGTTTGTATTCGGGGAGGTGCGCACAAGGATCTGTCTGAGTTGAGGCAGGCGCTAGATCTGCTACGCGATGAATAGCGAAACGGGTTTTGAATTCCTAGGGGAAGGGGCCTCGGAGTCCGCGGCTTCCCCGTTAGCAATGGGCTACTTCCGGGCGACGCGCACGGCGACGTACGGGTTCGTCCTGGCGGTGCCGCTAATCATCCTTTACGAAGTACTGATCCGGTGGGCCAACCGCGGCTTTGAGAACGGTGGCGGCGTGCGAATCTCCTCTGAGGTTTGGCTTAGGATGCCAATGGATACAGCGGTGGGGCAGTGGCTGCAGGGCGAGCTGCTCTCATGGGGCATCACGGCGGAGATTGGAATGTTCATTGTTATCGTCCTTGTAGGCTTGGGCATATTCTTGTGGGATCGCAAACGCAAGGTCCCCCTCAAGGTGCGGTACGGGGCAGGGATCCTTGCAGAAAGCGCGGTTTACGCGGTCATGGTCGCCTTTTTGGCGTCCATTTTGACACACAGCGTTGTTCGGCCGGAACTGATCATTCAAGCGACTCAGGAGCTAAGCCTATTCCACGAGCTGGTCTTGTCGCTTGGAGCCGGGATTTACGAGGAGCTGCTATTTCGGGTGCTGTTGGTGGGCGGCTTATTTCTGGTGCTCAAGCGGCTAGCACCTAGATGGCTGGCATATTTGCTGGCTGCCGTCGTCGGCGCGCTCCTGTTCAGCTGGATTCACTATATCGGGTCCTTCGGCGATGAGTTCACAATGGTGTCGTTCACTTATCGCGCGTTTGGTGGGCTGGTCTTGAATGCCCTGTACCTCGTGCGCGGTTTCGGAGTCACTGCCTGGACCCACGCATTGTACGACGTCTATGTGGTCACTGGCGTTTTCGACTTCCTCGGCGGCTGATCACGGAAGGGCCCTAACTCCATCTATCAGCCGCTGAATCTCCTCGTCGGTGGTATAGCAGGTGCAACCCGCGCGCACCAGCCCTTCGACTCCCAGCCGCTGGATAACGGTGGGTGCGTAGAAGTCACCGTGCGACAGAAATAGCCCGCGGTCCGCTAGGCGTGCGCTCACCGACTCCGAGCTGTACCCTTTGACGGTGAATCCCACCGTGGGTGTGCGCCCGTGCACCCGATGTGGGTTAGGCCCGAAGAGTGTGATGTTCGGATGCGCATTGAGACCGTTCCAGAGCGCACGGCATTGTGCGGACGCTCGCTGGTGCAGCGTTTCATAGGCGCTCTGCAGTCGTTCGCGCCGCGTGGTGCCGTGCCCGAGGGAAGCGAGAAAGTCTACGGCTGTGGCGGACCCGATGATGGCTTCATGGCTGAGTGTTCCCGTTTCGAGGCGGTCCGAGCCTGTGTCTGGCGCCGGCTCCAGGCGTGGTACCTTAAGAGCACCCAAGAGGGATGGATGGCCAAACAGGACCCCCGCATGGGGGCCGTAGAACTTGTAGGGCGAGCACGCAAGGAAATCACAGCCAAGAGCTTCCACATCAGGCAACACATGCGGCGCATAATGCACGGCATCCACAAAGGACAGCGCGCCGGCATTTCGGGCCATGGCCGTGATGCGGGGCACATCATTGACGGTTCCCAGCGCGTTTGAGGCAGCGCCGAAAGCGACTAGGCGTGTTCGGTACGTGAGTGCGCGTTCCAGCGCCTCATAGTCCAGCTGTCCCGAATCCCTGAAGAACGGCACAGATTTTACTTCAAGCTGCCGTTCGGCCGCCAGGTCATACCATGGATCGATGTTAGCGTGGTGGTCCAGGTCAGTGACCACCATCTCGTCACCTGGCGCCCATTGCCGCCCCAAGCTCCGCGCCAGATGAAAAGTCAGCGACGTCATGTTAGCTCCGAAGGCGACCGCTTCGGGGGGCGCATTCAGAAAATCTGCCATCGCCCGGCGCGCGGTGCTTAGGGCTTTATCGGTTTCTTGGCTTGAAGGATAGGCCCAGTGGGTGTTGGCGTTGTGGTGGTACAGGTAGGTGGTCATGGCTTCGCCGACCACCCGAGGCACCTGCGTCCCGCCCGGTCCGTCAAAGTAGGCTACCGGGTATCCCTTGTGCCGTCTTGCAAGCGCAGGGAATCGGGCGCGAATATCGCTGACTGTGGAAGTGTGCTTCAAGTTGCTGGGGCGATTGGGTATAAGGTGAGCAACGTCTGGCTATCGTACTGGTGGCGGGTACGTTGCCTTTTATCAACTCGCGGCAAGACGGGCGTTGTACTATTCGCTCAGGCCCTACCACTCTACGGGCGGCAATCGGTCATTGCTGCCGTATTACCTTGCGACGTTCCAGCGTTCGACCATCCGGCAGTTCGTTGTCTTCCGATTCCGGGGTACCATACGAAGCTGTGCTGGGCATGGCTGTGGCGTGCCAGTGCGGTATTGAGTGATCGGCCAAACTGCCCGTGACGGGGGGTGTTGGCGTGGGATGGCGAAGTCTTTGCTTATCTGCCGCTGTGCAGATTGTCGAACTTGCCACGTAGCTGCGCACGGTTGCGCTGGTATCAGGTATGAATCTGTCGCACGTGCAGCACGGGTTTCAGAAGGGTGCACGCTACTTCTTGGAAGATACGATGAAACCAGCGGTTGTGTGAATGCGCTTCGCCGATGGCTCTGTCCCACAGTAGCCCACCTTATTCGTAGGCGGGAGGTTGTGAGCCGACGATGGGGGCGGCTGGCCGGGGGCAGGTGCATGACCCATTGATAGGGGCCTAGTCGTGGTGCGAGAAGGCGTTGTCGGGGGTTTGCGGCATACTCAGGCGATTCTATTGCTGAACACTCGTCGAATCGATCCGCCTCACGTTAAGGTATGCCAACTACGCATGAACGGAGGCCCTTGGTGGGTATGTACTGCGCACCAGCCCGGGGAGTGGTCGGCCGAAACGATCACAGAGCCCCATTGGCATCTGGGAGAGAACGAACGCACGTTCCGCGCCATGACATCGGATCTTGGATTACGTCCGATCTACCACAGTCCCGACCTTCGGATAGAAGCCGATCTCTTCTGGTCTATTCTCGTTTTTCATGCAGCGCATCTGGTATGCAGCCGGTTGAGAACCAGCAATATCCACAGCAACTGGGGCACACTCAAGGGCAAGCTCTGCCCCTTTCCCATATACCCACGTTCTCCCGCTGGTGAATAACGTGGGATAGTGAACTAGTCTGACGCTTTTGCGCGTGCACTTGGACTATTCGCAGGCCCAGGAATAGTGCTAAGGGCTGGCGAAGTATTAAGTTAGCCCTGCCCTGTACTCACCCCCCCCCCCCCAATCCGCTTGCGACGCCGCACCGAGTGCTGGTCGCCAGGATCATCCTGTGTGCAGACAAATTCTGGCATCAACGGTACCACCCGGTTGTGCCCTGGAGCCACCACAACCGCCGCCACCATGGTATGGAAGAACGAGGGACGCTTGTCTTTGCCCGTGCGACGCGAGGAGCATTGCTGACAATGGATTGTCCGAGAGGAATGAAACTCAATGCCATCAAGCGCCACGAGGATGCGATCCCTCAGACGTACAAACGGCGAAAAGTCTCCCTTGGAACGAAGCGTTTCCAGCAGGTGCAGAAACAGGAGCTGAAATGAATCTGGCACCAGGCGGTCCAGCAGGTTGCGGATCTGCCCGTCAGAGGGAATGCCTTGCATGCCAAACAGCGTCTGGCCGTTGGAACGGCCCACGTCGTCCTGCATCTTCGGCTGAAAAGCAAGAGAGGAAGGCGATTGCAGAAAGAAGCAGGCAAATGCGCTCAACACAGCATCGGCCAGCGTGTAGCGCAGATTGGGCCCCTGACGGTTATCCTCAAATGTACCGGCGGCCGATCGGATGCGTTTCAGCACATCGCGCAGCAGCTTGCTTGGTTTTATGGGTGTACCTCAGATATTATAGTACGGACGCGGCCGGGACGATGAGGTATCTTGCCGCCTAACCTCTAACCACCAACGCAACGCTCATATGAAGAAACCTCGTAACGCAAACGCAGAGCAGAGAAAGATCTTCGTGGGTCTTGATGTCCACAGGGACACGATTGCTGTCTGCGCGTACGATCCACAAAAGCACGCGAACTGCTATGCTCTGGAGATTTCCAGCCATGACCCGAAACGGCTCCGCACTGTGATGGAGAACATCCGCGACAAATTCGGTGAGCCGCAATGCTGCTATGAGGCGTCATCCTGCGGTTATACGCTCTATAGAACGTTGCACGACCTTGGGTTCGCCTGCGAGGTGATTGCACCGTCCTCGGTGCCACGGCGACCCGGTGACCGGGTAAAGACGGATCGCCGTGATGCAGCGAAGCTGGCCCAGTTCTATGCGGCCGGTCTATTGACGGTGATTCACGTACCAGACGACGCCCTGATCAGCGAGCGATCCGTCGTGCGCCGACGGGTTTCACTCACTCAAGATCTGACCAAGGTCAAGCAGCGTCTAGTGCTCTTATTGCAAAGCCGCGGTCATGTATACCGGGCAGGCAAGAACTGGACGCAATAATTCTGGCGCTGGTTGAACGGCCTATCTCTTAACGATAACGATGCCTTTACGCTGGGCACCTTGATGGCTCAGATTGATACGCTCAACGCCCAGATCCGCCAGGTAGAAGACCGAATCGCAGAGATTTCAAAAACCTCCCGATACCAGCGAACGGTACAGGAACTGCAAGGCTTCCGCGGCATCGCTCTCTTTACAGCCATGCAGTTGGCCTGTGAACTGGGAGACATCCGCCGTTTCGCACATCCTAAGTCCCTGATGGCGTACGTTGGGCTAGTACCTTCGGAGCACTCTTCTGGAAGCCGCACTCGACCTGGTCCTATTACGAAGACTGGGAACGCTTTTGCTCGTAGGGCGCTGGTCTCTGCGGCGTGGAAATACACGCATCCTCCGCGGCGCAGCGTGGCCTTGAGCCGTCGCCAGGAGCACTGCACGCCGGCCGTGATTGCCATTAGTTGGCGGGCCCAGCAACGACTCCACAAACGGTACCAGCGGCTGGTACATCGCAAGGCACCGTCGAAAGCTATCGTGGCCGTTGCACGCGAACTTACCGGCTTTCTCTGGGAAGCGATGCAGACGGTGCCGCCAGTGGCGGCACCGTCTCAGGAACCATGTATCACCCCTTCAACCTGAGCCCCTCCCGGGAAGGGGGATCCTGAGCACGGATGGAGAATCCATGTATCCACTGTGCGGTAGCCCTTGCGGCGAGCCCGCGAAATCAGATTATGGTAGCTCCCGTCGAAATCGATATCAGGCGTTACGGTTGGCTCTGCTGACCTAAGCACGCGAACACCAGTTTGATCAGTCGTCGACTCAGCCAGGTCCCCTTTCCCGAGAGCGGTTCCGTGAAAGTCATGTGAACTCCACGCACATATCGTCCGTTCGGTTGCAAGTGTCCGTACTACACCAGTGAAAGACAATAGCACTCTATAGCAGGGCATCGCTGGACCGGTATTGCCAGTCCATACACCCATCATACACATATCGTCTGCTGAACAGGCATTCCCGTAAATCCTAGATGCACCCAAATTTAGAATCGCTGGCGCATTAACAGGCCATGGAAAATCCTACGCTCGCCGATGCTATCCTGGATCGCCTCGTCCACAACGCGCCCCGCATCCAGCTGACCGGCGACTCGATGCGTAAGCAAATGGCTAACGTGAACGTGCCAGAAAACCCCGAAAACTCATCTTGATTCTAAACACAAACTCCCAGCAACCACAGGGCATGGCAGCTTACGTCACTATCATAACGCGGCTGGACAACCTCCAGTGCGGGTGTCCAGCTTACCTCGGATTACCCGTTCAGCTTGGATCGGATTGGGTGCACGAATTCGTCGGATTACGCACCTCTCCCGGAAATGCGGCCGGAGCACGTCCCTAATCGCTCGCATTACCACTCGCTTGTAAAACATCAGAGACTCGGTTGGTAATTGAGTCCCTGATATTAACCGGCTGACGGTTCACCTCCGACACCGCCACTGCTCCGCTGCTACTAGGCAAGACCACACACCCGTAAAGGCCTCTACTCAGCCCCGAGACAGGCGCCAGCAGCCCTCCACAAGTGTCCAGCTTACCTCGGATTACCCGTCCAATTTGGATCGGAATGGGTGTCCAGCTTGGATCGGATTATGCATTATCCAAGAGGCTCAGTCTTCAAGTAAAAGAACACCTGCGGTTTCTTCGCTGTAAAGCGCACCGCACCACCGGATCTGGTCCGCCTGTCTACACCTGATTAGGTCTGACCGCAAGATCCCTTGACGTTATTCGTAAGTACGTCCCAAAGCAGGCCCCAGCAGCATGTGCTAAAAGTACGATGCCAGCATGTTCACGCTTATGTGCGAGAATACCCCGGGGCTACTTGATGCCCGTGGCCATATCCCATAATCGGGCGGTACCATCGGCCGATCCAGAAGCCATGCGCGTCCCATCGGGTGAGAATGCGACGGTAAGCACCCAGTTCATGTGGCCTTTGAACCAGCGAACCTCCTTGCCCGTGGCCACATCCCACAAGCGGACGGTCCTGTCGCGCGATGCAGAGGCCATGCGCGTCCCGTCAGGCGAAAACGCCACGCTAAGTACCCAGTCCATGTGGCCCTCGAACCGGCGGACCTCTTCACCCGTGGCTACATCCCACATGCGGACGGTCCTGTCGCGCGATGCAGAGACCAGGCGTGTCCCGTCGGGCGAAAACGCCACGCTAAGTACCCAGTCCGTATGGCCCTCGACTCGGCGGACCTCATCGCCCGTGGCCACATCCCATATTCGGGCGGTTTCATCGGTCGATGCCGAGGCTAGGCGTGTCCCGTCGGGCGAAAACGCCACGGACGATACCTGACCTGTGTGGCCCTCGAACCGGCGGACCTCTTCACCTGTGGCTACATCCCACATGCGGACAGTCCTGTCGAGCGATGCAGAGACCAGGCGTGTCCCGTCGGGCGAAAACGCCACGGACGATACCTGATCTGTGTGGCTCTTGAACCGGCGGATCTCATCGCCCGTGGTCACATCCCACAGCCGTACGGTACTGTCGGTCGATGCAGAGGCCAGGCGCTTACCGTTGGGCGAAAACGTCACGGACTTTACATAACCCGGGTTGTCCCCGACCTGGTGGACCTCATCGCCCGTGGCCACATCCCACAGCCTCACGGTACCATGATACGATCCAGAGGCCAAACGCTTACCGTCGGGCGAAAATGCCACGGAAGCTATCCACTCATAAAGGCTGTGCTCGACCTGGTGGATCTCATCGCCCGTGGCCACATTCCACAGTCGGGTGGAACTGTCGGATGATCCAGAGGCCAAGCGCTTACCGTCGGGCGAAAATGCGACGGACCATACATGATCCGTGTGGCCGTCGAACCGGTGCACTTCTTCGCCTGTGTGCATATCCCACAGACGGACGGTTCTGTCGCGCGATCCAGAAACCAGGCGGTCACCGTCGGACGAAAACGCAACGGAAGAAACCCAATCCGTGTGGCCGTCGAACCGGTGCACTTCTTCGCCTGTGTGCATATCCCACAGACGTACGGTTCTGTCGCGCGATCCAGAGGCTAGGCGTGTGCCGTCGGGCGAGAATGCCACGGAGTACACAAAGTCCGCGTGTCCCTTGAACCGGTGGACCTCATCGCCCGTGGCCACATCCCACAAGCGGACCATACCATCGGACGATCCAGAGGCTAGGCGTGTGCCGTCGGGCGAGAATGCCACGGAGTACACAAAGTCCGCGTAGCGCTTGAACTGGCGCACTTCTTCGCCCGTGGCCGCATCCCACAGTCGGGCGGTACCATCGCGCGACCCAGAGGCTAAGCGCGTACCGTTGGGCGAAAACGCCACCGTAAGTACCCCATTCGTGTGGCCCTCGAACCGGCGGACCTCCTCGCCCGTGGCCACATCCCACAAGCGGACGGTCATGTCGGCCGATCCAGAGGCCAGGCGCGTCCCGTCGGGCGAAAACGCCACGGACGGTAGAATATTCGTATGGCCCTCAAACCGACGCATCTCTTCGCCCGTGGCCACATCCCACAAGCGGACGGTCATGTCGGCCGATCCAGAGGCTAGGCGCGTACCGTTGGACGAAAATGCCACGCAGAATACCCCCCCTACACCCTGCAAGGGCGTAGTCCAAATCGGTTGGCCAATTGCTGGGGCCGCGACCACCACCGCCGTACGCGGCCCATCATTTGCATCGGGCGCGGCACAGCCGACCAGCAGCGCGCATGCGATAGCTAAGGCAGTAGTGCGTTCCAGTGTTCTCATCTCGGTCTCGCCAGTTGAATGGACATCTTGTCACATCGTGTCAGGCTCGTTCGCTGAAGTGACCTCCAGAGGCTTCGATTTCAACTCCAGAATCTCTCCAGGTCGACAGCGATTTTAAATTTAGATGCTTGACAGACGTTACGGGGATACTCCCCCAATTTAACTTTGAAGCGCGACCTATGCAATCAGGTCAAGGGCCATAAAGGTACGGCGCTGATCCGATGGCATCCAGTCTGAGCGTTGACACAGGCGCCCACAGAGTCGCTGCGCCAAACGGGTAATCACGCGCGTCGTCGCTAAGCTGCGCCCCAATGCCACATAGGCCCCGGCACAGTGCAAGGTGAGCGTCTCTTCCAGCCCTTTGGCCAATGCGCGGCCAGCCGACTCATTGATGCGGTGCACCCGTTGTTGCAGCCGCTTCAGGGCCCCAAGAGCGTCACCATATTCCACCGCGCCCCATGCATGATGCAGCGCACGGCCCACCTTCAGACGATACTCCTGCGGCAGAAAGCTCAGTACCCGCGCACGCTTCTCAGCAAGGCAGCGCTGCACAACGATGCGGTCACCAGAGTGGGCCAACAACGCCCGCCTGAGCCCCACGGCGCCCGGTATTACGTACAACTGGCTCTCGCTCATGCGCAACCCGCGGCGCGCAAGCTGCTCCAGCATTCCCTCTAATGCCTCCGTATGCTGCAACGAGCAGGCTGCCAGGCTCAATATCCGCTTATACCCGGCTTCCGTGACGCCCACAACGAAGGTGTATTGCACCGCCTGGACGTATGGGGCCCTCATCCAGAGAGCCACGAAGTTCTCGTCAGTAAACGAGCGTGTGCAAAACTCCTCATAAACACGATCCGCATGGTCTGCTTCCAGCCGATAATCCGATAAGAGCGGATCTTCAGCTTTCTCTTGATGCTCGGAATCGTTACCACATGTCGAGCATAATGGTGCAACCGACTTACCATCTGTGTTTCCCTGGGTCTCTGAACCCGCATCGTCAGCCGCCACCAGAGATTGCAATGGAGGATCGGGCCACTCGCGACCCAGAAGCTCAATTATCAGGTTGCATTGCTTCAATAGATACAACCTCCAGTCGCCGACACCCGCCAAAGCGTCGCCGAATACCGTGGGTGTTACAGGATTCTGTTCAGCTAGTGGCATCGATAAAGAGGGCGATGTGGTAAGGGAATTCAGACATCCCTCCCTCTCCCGTGAAGCCGCGTTTCCACTAATAATGGCTCACCTCCCCCAGATCCGCCAGGTAGAAGACCGAATCGCAGAGATTTCAAAAACCTCCCGATACCAGCGAACGGTACAGGAACTGCAAGGCTTCCGCGGCATCGCTCTCTTTACAGCCATGCAGTTGGCCTGTGAACTGGGAGACATCCGCCGTTTCGCACATCCTAACCCATCTTTGGCACTCGGGCTGACGGCGGGGCCTCGTTCGCCCTCAATTATCCGCCTGGAGGGCCGATTTCGGCCATCTTTGTCACTCAGGCTGACGGCGGGGCCTCGTTTTTCTTCGTTTTCCTCCTAGCAGGCCGATTTCAGCGCCGTTTTTCGTCGATATTGTCGCCGATCGCGTTGTAGTGAAATAGATAGGGCCTCCGGGAACGCGCCGCGATCGGCGCCGTAACACCACCCCGGACCAGACGCGCAGCGCCATCTTCGTACGAGCCTCTAATTACCGCCGCAAAAACGGCCAGGTGCGAACCTCATTCGCGCTCCTTCAATCCGTACGCGTCGAAGGACAATCCACCCACCGTACCCTACTCAACCTCGGACGGGATTTCAGTATCCCTAAGCAAGACTGGCCCGAACTCGCCAAGCAGGTCACCGCCCGACTGAAAGGACAAGCTCGCCTCTCCGTACAGGAAGAGGACGAGCACCTGAAGAACGCGGTCGATGACATCGTCAAACGACTCCTGGACCAAGGCTTCGACATCAATGCAAAACACCCGGATGGTCGCGACACCATTCTCACAGATAAGGTCTACAACCCCGACGCCAAAACCGTCGGAGGCGAGCGCCTAGCGCTGCAAGCGCTCGAACTGCTGGGCATGGAAGAACTCTTGCGTGAACTCGAGTTTCCCGAAAATCATATCAAACTCGCCTGTGCGTTGATCGTCGGACGCATGCTCTGTCCCGGCAGTGAACGGCGCACCCATAAGTGGATGACGGAGACCTCCAGTATCCTGGAGCTGCTGAACCTCCAGGAGCCAAGTCTGAGCATGCTGTACCGATGCTCAGACCGGTTGCACAAGCACCGGCATGAGATCATGAACCGCCTCTTTGGAAACACAAAGAGGGTGTTGGATTTTGACGAGACGATCGTGTTTTATGATCTAACAAATGCCTTTTATCACGGTCGGGAGAAAGGAGAACTCCTTCGTCGTGGGCGCAGCAAAGAGAAGCGGAGCGATTGTCCTCTGGTCACGCTGGCGCTGACGCTCGATGCCTCGGGATTCCCGCGCGGTGTGGAGATTCTACCTGGCAACGCGAGCGAGCCGGCTACGCTCCAAAAGGCCATAGAGAACCTGAACGGAGCGACGCCCACCATCATCATGGATGCCGGTATTGCCACCAAAGCAAATCTGGCGTACTTGAAGGACAACAACCTCAACTGGATCTGTGTGGAGCGAAAAAGGGTGCCTCCTGTGCCCACCCAGGCACCCGATCAAGAGTTTGTAACCGCTAATGAGGTGAAAGTCCGGGCTTGGAAGCTCCCCGAGGAGGAGGGAGTAGTGCGCGTCTATGTACACAGTGAAGCCCGGCAGGCCACCGACGAGCAGATCTTGCAGACCAAATGCGACCAGTTTGAAGCGGCACTGCAATACCTCCATGAGGGACTGCCCGTGCCCAGACGCCTGAAAAATATCAAGAAAGTCGAACGCAAGGTTGGTCGCCTGCAGGAGAAGTACAAGTCGGTGGCCCACCTGTATGAGGTTGAGGTGAAGCAGAAGGAGGGGACACAGCGTGCCGCATCGGTCACGTTTAGCAAGCGTACCTCCCATCAGAAAAAAACCCAGGCCGCCGGAGGGTATGTGCTCAGCACCAGCCATACCACCTGGTCTGCCAAAAAGATTGCGCGCACCTACTGGCGGCTCACGGAAATTGAGGCCACGTTCCGAGTCATGAAGTCCGACCTGGGATTACGGCCTATCTATCACAGCAAAGATGAGCGGATTGAAGGACATCTGTTCATTACCGTGCTGGCCTACCACGTGTCCCATTTGATCCGCACCAAGCTCAAGGCCAACCATGTCCATGAAAGCTGGAATGCGCTCCGCTTCAAACTCAACCGGATCCATCGGATTACCACGGTGCTACCAAAGAGTAAGCACCGCTATATCGTCCTCAAAGTGGATCAGAAGTTGACGCCATGCTTGCAGCGGATCGTCCATTGTCTGGGCATGAGCTACGATCCCGCGGCGACAAGAAGCAAGGAGGAATACTCCAGTGAGCCGAACGATCTGAAAAAACCTCCTGATTCATGAATGCTGTGACGCCCCCCATGCCTCACGCCAGTACCCACTCCAGAAGGAGTAGCGTGAGCTGTGTCCGATTCGGACAGATGAGACCCGATCAAGGGGCCCCAATACGACGAAGGACACGCAAGACAGGGGCGAACACCCCCTAAGCCACCACCGACCGCTCCGGTAATCAGAAAGGCTCCATAGCACCCGGAAAAACGCCCCCAAAAACGGGGACAGGGGAGGTCCGACCTCTCACTTCACTACAAGTGACAAAGTCGAGCTAAGTCCCTGATGGCGTACGTTGGGCTCGTACCTTCGGAACACTCTTCTGGAAGCCGCACTCGACCTGGTCCTATTACGAAGATAGGGAACGCTTTTGCTCGTAGGGCGCTGGTCTCTGCGGCGTGGAAATACACGCATCCTCCGCGGCGCAGCGTGGCCTTGAGCCGTCGCCAGGAGCACTGCACGCCGGCCGTGATTGCCATTAGTTGGCGGGCCCAGCAACGACTCCACAAACGGTACTAGCGGCTGGTATATCGCAAGGCACCGTCGAAAGCTATCGTGGCCGTTGCACGCGAACTTACCGGCTTTCTCTGGGAAGCTATGCAGACGGTGCCGCCAGTGGCGGCACCGTCTCAGGAACCACGTATCACCGCTTCAACCTGAGCCCCTCCCGGGAAGGGGGATCCTGAGCACGGATGGAGAATCCATGTATCCACTGTGCGGTAGCCCTTGTGGCGAGCCCGCGAAATCAGATTATGGTAGCTCCCGTCGAAATCGATATCAGGCGTTACGGTTGGCTCTGCCGACCTAAGCACGCGAACACCAGTTTGATCAGTCGTCGACTCAGCCAGGTCCCCTTTCCCGTGAGCGGTTCCGTGACAGTCATGTGAACTCCACTCACATATCGTCCGTTCGGTTGCAAGTGTCCGTACTACACCAGATGGTAAAGGTGAACATTAACCGTAGCGAGACGCTACCTCAGTGGAACTACGACATCTACCCCAGCGAAACGCTGGCCTCTGCTCGGATGCCAACAGATGCCTGACTACCCAAACATCATCTGCCAGATCGCGATTTACCTCCCCTAGTCTGCCAAATTGGACTCCTGGAGAGGTTGACTTCATTCAGGATGGGAAAGTTATTTATGGACGAGCCCTTAGTGCCGGCATACGACTCGGATCCGACTCCAAACGACACAATTCCCGTACCTTAAACCGTGACGCCTGCTCGTGTCGGCGGCACCATCCAACGAAAGACAGCGGGTCATGGGCGCATTTCTTGAGCATAATGGAGAGTTCGCGATGTTCAGCCAGGAGCATATCATCGTGCTCCTGACGGTATTCGCGCTGACCGCGGGCTTGCCGTTCTTCGCACGGCGGCAGCTGAATAAGACGCAGCAGTTGAAGCTGGGTCGCGGGCTGGCGGTTGGAATCTTTACCGTACTGGTAGCCTGGAATGGCATCGCGGCCTGGCTGGGACACTACGATTGGAAACAAGATATTCCGTTCCATCTGTGCTACCTAATGTCCATGATCCTACCCTTCGTGGCATGGCGGCCTTCCCAGCGTGTTCATGAATTACTGTACTACTGGATTCTGTCTGGAACCCTGCAGGCCAACTTCACGCCGCGGCTTAGCGAGAGCTTTCCCCACTACGACTTCATCTACTACTGGGTGGCGCATAGCGGACTCCTGGTCTACATCATTTATGCCACCGTGGTGTATCGGCTGTACCCCACATTCAAAGGAATCCTGCGGGCGTTCCTCTGGGTCAATGCCTTCGCGGTCTTCGTACTCGCCTTTAACCTTCTGTTTGATACCAACTACTTCTACTTAATGGCAAAGCCGCCAACGGCGTCGCTACTCGACTTTTTCGGACCGTGGCCCTGGTATCTTTTCGTGACCGAAGGGCTGGCGATCGTGCTGTTTGGACTCAGCTATCTACCTTTTGCATACCTGAAGCGCAAACGATGAGCCGGGCCTGCACGCTCATAGCTGCCGTAGGGATGTTTCTGTGCTTGCCGCCTATTGTCCGCGGACAATCAGAACCTTTGACAAAGGATCGGGCCGTGGCGGTGTACTCGCCGGAAAGCCCACGCATCGATGGCATGCTTGATGAAGCCATTTGGCAGGAGATCACTCCCATCACGGCCTTTGTGCAGGTGTGGCCCGATGAAGGACAGCCACCTACGGAACCCTCCGAGGTGCGCATCGCCTACAATGCAGACTACCTATTTTTTGCTTTTACATTCTATGACAGCGAACCGCACCTGATACGGGCGAAGAACCTGGAGCGGGGTGGGCGCAATGACCGGGACGACCATGCCTACATCGCGCTGGACACCTATATGGATGGGCGCAACTCGTACCTGTTCGAGATGAATGCGTTAGGAACACAGGATGATGCAACGATCACCGATGAAGGGCTGACCCTGGACAGCTTTTCATGGGATGCGGTGTTTCGCAGCGAAACGGTCATCACCGATGAAGGGTGGACGATGGAGGTGGCAATCCCGTTCAGGCAGCTGCGCTTTCCCAAAGGCGAAGACCTGGAGTTTGGTCTGATGCTTTCGCGGATGATCAATCGGAAGAATGAACGAGTCATATGGCCGGAAATCGGCCTCGAATATGGGGGGCGCTTTGGAGTCCTCGCGGCCGTATCCCAATACGGAACACTAGCAGGCCTCAAAAACGTGCGACGGGGCAAGAACATTGAAATCAAGCCCTATGTGATCACTGGTGTCCAGCAGAGTCGGCAAAGCCTGCGCAGCGAGTTTACGACTATGGAGTTTCAGCGCGACCTGGGTATTGACATCAAGTATGGCATCACGAGTAATCTGACAGCAGACCTGAGCGTCAATACGGACTTCGCACAGGTGGAGGCCGACAACGTGCAGCTCAACCTCACTCGATTCAGTCTCTTTTTTCCAGAGAAACGCGAGTTCTTTCTCGAGCGCAGCGGACTGTTTGAGCATGGCAACCCGCGCACGACGCAGACCTTCTTTTCCCGACGCATCGGTGTCACAGAAAGGATACTGGCCGGTGTTCGTCTGACCGGCCAGCTGGGTCCGCTGTCTGTGGGCTTCATGAATATTGAGACCGGCAAGCGCATGGGCCGCCTGTTTGGAGGTCAGAGCTATAACAACACCGTTGCGCGCATTCGGGCCACGCTGTTTCCGCGTACCACCGCGGGAGCGATCTTGACCAACCTGCACTCAGCCGACGGCTCCAACATCGCGCTGGGCGTAGATGCGCAATACCGATTCTGGAGCTCCAGCGAATTCAGTGCCTGGTATGCCCATGTAAACGACTTCGATCCAGATCACAGGGGGACGGCTGGCCATGCAAGTTTGCGGCTACTCAATGATACCTATGGCGCTGCCGTCTCATATACCGGCGTAGGCGCTAACTACCATCCGGCTTTGGGATTCGTTCGCAGGCGTGACCAGCGCCGCTATTCGGCGGAACTGCAATATTCCCCGGTCGTCGAGCTGGCAGGCCTGCCGTTTGTCCGGCGTTTCATCACTGTCGCGCGCTATACCCCTATAGAAGGACAGGATGGCAGGCTGCAGTCTGCAAGCATGCAGATTTCCGCAGGCGCAGAAATGCACCGACGGGACGGCATTGAAATAGTGGTGGCACGCCAGTTTGAGCGGCTCGAATCCGAATTTCGGATCCGGCCCGATGTGGAGATTGTAGCCGGGGACTACACCTACACGCAGGTGTCTGTAAGAGGCGACACAGATTCCAGTCGCCCCATTTATGGCAATGTAGCAGTGTCGACGGGCGGCTTCTTTTCTGGATCACGCACGGACCTGACCGGTGGCATGGGTTTCAGACCGTCTCGGCACCTGAATGTTGAGGCAGAGGTTTCGTATTCAATGATAGACCTTCCGGTATCCGGCGGAAAGTTCGATGCCACCACGCTGTCAGCTTCCATCCTGGGAGCGCTAAGCCGCAAGTTGTTTGCCACGGCGCTCATCCAGTATGACAACTTCACGCGCGACCTGCAAGCCAATATTCGGGTGAATTGGATTCACAAGCCAGGTAGTGACTTGTTCTTGGTGTTCAATACGGCATATCACTTTACCGGCACGCACGACAACCTGTTTGATCCGCGGCGCGATGTGACGATGCTGAGCACCGCTGGTATCGCGAAGCTGACGTACCTCGTACTCCTATAATTAGAATGCACCATCAGCATGCCATCTGACACTCCACCTGTGACTGGCAATACCCCCGGCATACCCCCCGCTAGCGGAGAGTTCCAACCCCGCAAGACCTTTGTGGATCGGGCCCTGAGCACCATCGAGGTGATCGGCAACAAGCTGCCTGACCCGGCGATGCTGTTTCTGTTCGCGCTGATTATTGTCTGGGCATTATCTGCGCTTTTGGCTCCTATAGCCTTCACGGTCGAAGATCCTCGCAACGGCTTGCCGCTCCAGGTGACCAACCTGCTTTCGGGGTCCGCTCTTACCGCCTTCCTCGCGCAGATGGTCGAGATCTTTACCAGCTTTGCCCCCTTAGGGGTGGTGTTGGTAGCCATGCTTGGCGTTGGGGTGGCTGATGAAGCGGGCTACTTCAATACTGCCATCAAGCTGCTGCTGAGCCGAACCACAGCTAAGCTGCTAACTCCGATGGTAGTGCTGGTAGGCCTGATCAGCCACAGCGCGGTGGACGCGGGCTATGTGCTGGTGATTCCGCTGGGAGGTGTGATTTTCTATGCGGCTGGACGGCACCCATTGGCTGGCATCGCGGCCGCCTTTGCAGGCGTGTCCGGCGGTTTCAGCGCCAACCCGGCGCCTGCGGCCCTCGATCCGCTGCTGCAGGGATTTACGCAGCCGGCCGCGCAAATCATTGACCCGGCCATCCTGGTCAACCCGCTGTGCAACTACTTCTTCACAGCCATATCCAGCATTCTCATCATCGCGCTGGCTTGGTACGTGACGGATCGCATCGTGGAGCCGCGTCTGACCCGAAACACCGCGGTGGACGACGACGCGGAAGGAGCGCCGGAGATGTCCACCATCGGTCGCAGAGAGCTACGCGCCTTCTGGTGGGCTACCGGAGTGATGGTTCTTGGCATGATCCTGCTGATTCTTGCGCTATTGCCTGCAAGCTCTCCGTTCAGGGACGCCGCCGGCAGCCTTAACTCATTCGCGGCGCCGATCATGCAGTCCATCGTTCCGCTGATCTTTCTGCTGTTTCTGATTCCAGGCGTGGTATTCGGCTATGTGTCAGGCGCATTCAAGAGGTCAAAGGATATGATCGATGCCATGACTGAAGCGATGAAAGGGATGTCGTACTACATCGTTATGGCGTTCTTCTGCGCGCTGTTTGTACATGCGTTCGGGGCTTCCAACATTGGCGCGCTCTTGGCGCTCAAGGGTGCGGGCCTGCTCAAGGCGCTCATGCTGCCTGGTCCGGTGACTATTGTCGGCATCATCCTCCTAACAGCGTTTGTAAATCTTTTTGTAGGGTCGGCTTCTGCCAAATGGGCGCTCCTGGCTCCCATCTTCGTACCGATGCTGATGCAAGTAGGCATTTCCCCAGAGCTTACGCAGGCCGCCTACCGTGTCGGGGACTCGTCTTCTAACATCATCACGCCACTGATGCCGTATTTCCCGCTTGTCGTGGTGTACTGTCAGAAGTACGTAAAGAAGACGGGTATTGGAACGCTGACATCGTTCATGATTCCCTACAGCTTGCTGTTTCTGGCCATCTGGTCGGCATTCCTCGTGTTATACTGGACGCTGGGAATCCCACTCGGCTTTGGCGCTTCGTATTCCTATCCCCCGATGTAGCGCATTGTGGCAGCACTGGGCGCGGATGACACATCGGTCAGCCGATGTCCTGGTCGACCGAGTCGGCATGGACCAGGACAAAGCGAACGGGCAGGCGCATGCGGACACGCTTGGCGCTGCCCCGGTGCTGACCGGGAATGAATACCGTGTGGCGCAGCGCCCGGACGGCAGCGGAGTCGCAGAGTGGATGCAGCCCACGTTCGACCTTCACATCGCTTGTCGTGCCGTTACGTTCCACGATGAAACTCAGCGTGAGGCGGCCCTCAATGCCACGCATCCTTGCTTCTTCCGGGTACTCGATGTGAATGTAGTAGGCTGCCAGTCCGCCCTGAATCGTGGGCATGTTATCGACGAAGTCTAGGACCGGCATCGCTGTCACCTTAGCGATGGAAGGCGTGGCAACCTCGCGAGCACTGTCAGCTTCAGCCTCACGCTCTGGCTTTGGCTCTTTTTCCACAGGCAGGGGCACGACATCGGCAGGTGGCCCCAGAATCTTTCTTTCCATGATGGGAATGCCGAAGGCGGCATCGCTTCCAGAAAGCTGCAACTCACTGGCTGGCACACTGTGGCGTCCCAGCGCTCGCCACGACGGAGGCCGCGGAGTCTTGGCGTCAAATGGAACGTTAAACGCCAGTCCAACCACCACTAAGCTAGCGGCCAGCGAGACCATTATCCGCACGGCGTACGTCTCCTGGTAATCTGCTCTCATGGATTCGTACAATAAGTGATTACCACATTCCAGGCCTTGGTGCTGACGGCGTACGGCCAACCCACTGTCACGCATTTGAATGCAGGGCAGTCAGGTGCGCTGAGCAGCGATAACATTCCGGTCGATGTCCTGTACTCGAGCATAAACTACAAGGATGCCCTTGCGGTCACGGGCCAGGGAAAAATTATCCAGGGCGATTATCCGTTCGTGCCCGGCATTGATCTGGTTGGGCGCGTGCGGAGGAACACGAGTTCTTATGCGGAAGGGGACCTCGTTGTTCTTACCGGAGGAGGGCAGGGTGAGCGGTACTGGGGCGCCTTCGCCCAGCAGCAGGCTGTGCCAGACACCTACCTGCTAAAATTACCTGACGGCATCTCGCCGTTCTGGAGCATGGTGGTTGGTACGGCCGGATTGACCGCCATGCTATCGATAATGGCATTGGAGGTGCACGGCGTAACGCCTGATCGCGGCAGGGTGGTAGTGACGGGGGCTTCTGGAGGCGTGGGCAGCTTTGCAGTGGCGCTGTTGTCTGCGCTTGGATATATCGTCACAGCGGCGTCTGGCAAGCGGTACCGGTGGACGCACCTACGAACGCTGGGTGCGAGCGAGACAGTGGATCGCCTGCAGCCTGGGCGCCCGCTGGAGCATGCCCGGTATGTGGGCGCCGTAGATGCCGCCGGCGGTGCCTCTCTGGCGGCGGTACTTGCCACGCTTGCACGGCACGGCAGCGTTGCAGCCTCCGGCAATGCTGCTGGAGCGACCCTCCATACCACCGTATATCCGTTTATCCTAAGGGGAGTAAACCTGTTGGGGATTGACTCCAACACTTCTTCTAGGCGCCGTCGCCGCCTAGCATGGGATCGCCTGGCGGAGCTCCTGACCGCGTCGATGGTGCAAGCGATTCATACGCGTACGGTGGCGCTAGGAGAGATTCCTGAGGTATGCGCGGATATGGTGGCAGGAAAAACCTTCGGCCGACATGTGGTGGATCCCCACGCGTGACTTTCATGCAGGCGCCAGCGGCTCGACGGGTAACAGAAGAACAATCCTGCTCAGCATATGACTACGCTGTCTCGTCTCCTTATTGCCTCGCTTTTCGTAGTACCCAGTACCGTCCGTGCGCAGACACATGCCCAAATGGGGTGGCGCGTTGCAGTAGTTGGCGGCGTGATGGTACCAGTGGGAGAATTCGCCAGAGGATTGGAGGATGTAGGATTCGGCTGGTCGGCATTCTTAGGTTACAGATTTAAGAGCACGCCTGTCGTGATAGGCATAGAGGGCAGCGCTTATGAGTACGGGCGCGAGACCTTCGATAGTTGGGCATATGGTCTGGGAAACACAGAAGGGAGTCGGTACAGGACAGTGAATGACATGAGATCAGGGCATGTGGTTCTGAAGGTGGAGCAGGATTTCGGCAGGATCACGCCGTATGCCGAAGGGCTGGTGGGACTGAAAGAGTTGCGGACCAAGACAGAGCTCCTCGGGGATAGCGACAGGTCTATAGACCGGTGGTCCAACATTCGAGACACCGCCATCAGTTACGGCACAGGGATTGGCCTGGGTATTGGCACTCGGGTAGCAGGGGTGAATGCTCGCGTGCAATTCGGCGCGCGATACATGTTGGGTGGAGCAGCGACCTACATTAAGCCGCTCACGATCACTCGTGTCGGCGGCAGCAGCGCATTCAAGCCGTCAAGGTCGCGCACCGACACGATTATGTCCTTCTTCGGCTTCAGTGTCGACTACTAAGTCGCTGTGCGGAACCGGAAACGTGCGCGGCACCCATGTGCGGAAATAGTTGCGTGACGTGCGACCCGGGAGCCTCGGTAGTCAGGGACGCGCAACATCTGGCACCGAGCAGTTGCCCTGCAGCGCGCGCAGCTGCCTCATTGCGAAGATTCCCATCTTGCCGGATGCTGGTATATGAGAAATCCAGTTGACTTGACCGCGGCGCTCTGTTCACTGAATGATGTCCGACGGACCTTTATTCCTTAGCGGGCCAGAGTGTGACCTGGATGTAACGATCCCCCAGCCAGGAACGCGCAGCAGCCTGCACATCTGCAGGTGACAGGGCATCTACCAGGGGTTCGTACTGCAAGACAGAATCTAGGGACTCACCGTGGAACCATGCATTTTGCAGGGCGCTGAGCCAGAACTCGTTCGTTTCCAGCTGTTCGCGATGCGCTTGGCGCTGCTGTGCCTGCACGCGGGTGACGAGCGCGGGTGACGGCGCCGCTTCCCTAAGGCTGTCAACGATACTGAACACGGCGCTTGTCATCTCTCTAACCCGGTCAGGTGCACATCCGAAGTAGAGGGATATAGTGTAACTGGGGCGGGGTATGCGCACCGCACCGGCCTGGACCGATGCGCTATATATCCCTCCAAGGGCCTCCCGCAGTTCCTCCCGAATGCGGATATCAAGTACCATTCCCAAAGACTGCAGCCGATGGGCAGAGGCAAATGAGTAATCAATTGGGCCATGAAACACGATGCCCACGCGACTCTTGGGCTCCGATCCCTTGTAGACTTCCTTCTTTACGATACCTTGGGGCAGCTCCGGCTCCACATCGCGCCAGGACTCTGCGCGGCTGAGACTTGGCAATGTGCCCAGATAGGTTTGCGCCAATGTAAGTAGCGTTCCGGTGTCAATGTTGCCGACAAAGATGAACGTGAAGTCTGCGAAATCCGCAAAGCGGTCTCTGTAGATTTTCAGGGAGCGCTGCGCGCTCAGACGATCAATGTCACCAGTTGTGAGCAGCCTTCGCCTCTTGTGGTCTCCGTAAAAGGCCCGGAACAGGGCATCTGAGAATGCCGTGGCCGGGTCGGCCTGCCGGTTGATCAGCTGGCTGCGCTGGTGATTCTTGAGTGACTGAAGGGCAGTTGTGTCAGCCCGCGGCGTGGTGGCATACAGATGGATCAGCTGAAATAAGGTTTCCAGGTCGGTTGCTGACGCACGGCCGTTGAATCCTTGCGTGTGCTCGGTGACAAAGGGCGCCACTTGGACATTCTTGCCCGCGAGCTTTTGTCGAAGTACGCTCTGGGGAAAGTCGCCTGCACCACTGCGTTGTACGACAAGGCTGGCGAGTGTGGCATCGAAGTATTCTTCGTCACTGTAGAGAGAGGTGCCTCCTATGCCGAATGCTGTAAAGAGTACTTCGTCTGACTTGAATTGGGTGGGCTTTACCACTATGTGGACCCCGTTGCTCATCGTGAATTCAGTGATACCTGCCGCAGAGTCCTCACGTGTCTGCAGGACATCGGCTGATGATGGTAGTGCGCTCAGCAGTGGTTCGTCATCGGCGATGTCTTCATAGGGCGTCAGGGTTGCTTCCCTTGCACGCCTGGCAGCCTCCTGCAGCATCCGGCTGTCGGGCGGGGTGAGGCCTGCTTTGTCCGGCATGGAGACCACAATCAATTGGTTCTCTGTAGCAGTCTTGGACCGCAGGTACTGATGTACCTCGGCTGCAGAAATGCCCGCGAGCATCTTTTGCATCATGGCCAGTTCACGTTCGCTGCCGGGCACTGGTGAGCCGCCGAGTTGATGGTGCACGAGCTGCTGTGCAAGACGGGACGAGAGGGTATGATCACGTTCCTGATGCGCCCGTTCCCGGCTGCGCAGCAAGACCTGCTTCTGGCGCTCCAATTCACTTGTGGTGAATCCAAGCTCGATGGCGCGGTGGAGCTCTCGCAGTGCTGCCTCCAATCCTTGAAGCAGGCTGTCTTCGTCCACCTGCCCAGACAGTGTATATGCGGTATGGAGGCGTACGAGTGTACTTCTGGTCAGGCGTGCCCAAAGAAATGGCGACTGCAGACCATTACGCGCTATTACGGCCAGCCGCCTGTTGAGCATGCCCGTGGCCAGGCGACTTAGTACCAGTCCGCGATAGGCGCGCAACGTGCTATTTGTCGCATAAGGCTGGCGATAGTAGACTGTGAATGCCGTGGTGGTGGCCTCTGGATCTACAATGACTTGGTGTTGCACAGTCGAGCCCGGCGAGAGTCGGTACTCAATTCTGGGCCGTGCATCGGGGGGATTGGTGAGGTAGCCAAAATATTCGCGGACCCAACCCTCCATCTGGTCCGCTGAAAGATCGCCTACGAGTACGATGGTCATCAATTCGGGTCGGTACCAGGTCCGATAGTACCGTTCAATGGCGGCTGCGGGACTGCGCTCTAGCGAAAGCGTGTCACCGATGGGAAGACGGTCCGCGTATCGAGAGCCTGCAAACAACATGGCCAATAGCTGATCACGAACGCGTCCAGCAGCACCTCGGCCATGGCGCCATTCTTCCACCAGCACACCACGTTCCTTCTCTATTTCGTGCGGATCCAACGTAGCATCCCGGGCCCAATCCTGCAGGACCTCAAAGGCGGCATGCACGACCGGGAGGCTGTCTGTGGGGACCTGAAGCTGGAAAACCGTGGCATCAAACGAGGTGTACGCGTTGATGTCGGGGCCGAAGCGCATCCCGATCTGCTCAAAGAACTCGACCAGGCTCTGCCGTGGAAAGCGCCGTGTACCATTGAAGAGCATGTGCTCCACGAAGTGTGCCAATCCGAGCTGATCGTCGTCTTCCTGCAGGCTGCCTGCGTTAACGACCAAGCGCATCTCCAGTCGATTGGCTGGCTTGGAGTTTTCTCTGACGTAGAATGTGAGGCCATTGCTCAGCGTGCCAGACCTGACGAGAGGGTCCAGGGGAATCGCCGCGTCAAGAGAATCTTGACCCAAGGTGCTGCCTGGCGTCCAACTGCCTGCCACCATAGATAAGGTCACGATCTTTATAAAGGACAAAGGCGCAAATCGCATCGCTGCCAGGACCTATGGGGCAAGGCTGGCGAACCTGCCTGTGGTTAGCCAAGCACTTCCGGTATGGCCTGCAAAGGTACGCACTCTAGGCGCACCACATCAGGCAGCGGGGCATCTCGGAAGGGCAGAGCCGATTGGTAGCGCAGGCCGCTGACCGGACTTTGGGCTACGTCGATCCTTATGGCCAAGATGTGTCCATTGCACATTGCAAGACCGACTGGCACGGCCCGTATATTGCAGCACCACCTGTGCCATGGGTTACCGTTAGCGGTGGCTATCACACATTGCCAGTGCAACGCACTTTTCCTTTTCTTCCGCTGCTGTTACTTATCGGTGCTTGTCGTTCGCCCTCGGGTTATGTGCTTGAGGTCAAGGGCACCGAATCATTGCGTCCGGTAGCCGTGGTATCCATAGAGCTGCCTCTCCGAGCGCGTGCGGCAACTTGGGAAGCGCGTGCTGACGACGGCACGACCTACCCGGTGCAGACCGATCCCGGCGGCCAAAGCAGTATGATCTTGGATCGGCTGGGTGCGGGCGAAGTGCGCAGGCTGACTCTGGTGCGGGCTGAGCCGCGACAGGGGGTTGTTGTGACGAAACATGCTGGCCTCGTCAGCCTCAGCACCGATGAAGGCCCTGTGACGGCGTACCATGAGTCAAAGCAGCCACTGCCGCGGGAAGATATTGATCCAATATTTCACCGCAGTGGCTACCTCCACCCGGTCTATACGCCCACCGGATTAATGGTTACCGACGACTATCCGCCAGATCACCTGCATCACCATGGCATCTGGTCCGCGTGGACGCGCACGGCTTTTCAGGGGCGCAATCCAGACTTCTGGAATATGGGCAACCGGACAGGACTCGTGGAGCATATGGGGTTAGATACCCTTTGGGAGGGCCCAGTGCACGGTGGATTGCGTGCACGCCTGCAGCAGGTGGACCTGACGGGTGCGACGCCCACGACGGTGCTTAATGAAACCTGGCAGGTGCGCGTCTACAACACGGATGCCTTGCACCTGTTTGACGTAACAGTGACGCAGGAGCTCGCGGGAGACAGCATAGTGCATCTTTTGGAGCACCATTATGGTGGCTTGGGGCTCCGCGGTGCCCGGGGGTGGACCGGGCCAGTCAACACGCGTTTTCTGACATCGGAGGGTCGGACCCGCCTAGATGGTCATGCTACTCGTGCGCGCTGGTGTCACGTTGGCGGCATGGTGGCTGGCGAGATGGTAGGGATTGCGGTCCTTGGGCATCCAGAAAACTACGAGTCACCCCAACCGATGCGTATTCATCCAGACGAGCCGTTTTTCAACTTCGCGCCAGCACAGGCGGGCGCGTTTGCTATCAGACCGGGTGAGAAATACGAGATGCGTTATCGGTTTGTGGTGTATGATGGAGATCCCGATCCAGACCTTCTCGATGCGCTGTGGGAAGACTTTGCCTATCCATTGCAGGGAACCATCACAAGCGGCACCTGAGTATCGTCCATGAATAGAGGCGGCTCGATAGTGTCGATCCGCGGTAGGTTCGGGCCCGCTTTCGAAACACTTCCAATCGGGGCTGCCTATTCGGACCTGGCTGGGTGGCACTGTGAGATTCGAGCGGGTCGGTCAAACAAGTGGCGCTGCATCGGAGTCGGGAGTGAATGCTAGCCCGAGCGCACGGGCTTAACGGAAAAACAGGAGCAGCTGATAGACGGTCGGGTTAAGGTCCTGCATATCCTGGTTACGCGACGAAAACCTCCTTTCGCCACTGAGGCGGTGCATCATCTCTAAGCGTTCAGGCGTCCTTGGCTGGTCCACCACTCCAAGCGCGACCCTAACCCCGCATGTATTGCCCTCAGGCAGCTCCAATGCTCCGTCCAGCCATGTCACAACAGTGCTTGCATAGTCGAAGTTGAACCCCTCCAGCCCGAATGGACCTCCATTGAGACGTTCGATAGATTTGAGGTCGAGATGCATCTTCAGGCCGTTACGTGCTACCCAGTTGCTACTGTCTTTGCGGATCCTGACGATGCGCACCCGTTCCAACTTCTCTTCATCGTACCATTCGACTTGCGCTTCATTTACGGTTCTGGAAAAAATTAGCGTGCCGCGATCGCTATAGCCCTCACCGGTAAAGATCCGTCCGGTCTTCACATTCTCCGCGCCGAAGTGTTCGGCAAGCTGCGCGGCACTCACATTCGGTGTGAATACCGAGTCACACTCAAGGACAAGACGTTCCCGGGCATCTGCCGGGGGCACAGCTAGGAGCAACAACGTGGATGTGGCCAGGATGCGCGACAGCGCAGGCAGCAAACGACCTTTGAGCGTACGCCTCTGTGTTGCTGGGCATCCATAGTCGGCAGATCCGCTCTTTTTGTCGGAAATAGCTGGACTGGGGCTGGGTATCCACCACGACTGGGTGTGAGCTGCTGACCCGAATCACCTCATCTCATTCATCGACGTGATCGTCACCCAGCACATCCTCAAACGATCCCACCTCGCTGCCAGCGCGTTGGCTGCTGCATATGAATTGGCTATGGTGATCGCTTAACCGGATTTCTCAACGGTATCATCCGTCGGCGTGAGTGTCAACGATCCGGTCCTGGAGGTCGCACCAACAGTAATGGCGAATCCTGGTACTGGCGCCAAATCCATCACATCGGAATCATTCGAGTCTGCAACCGTGATAGCAACTGACTAAGCCGATGCGAAGAAAGTGTTGCCATCGACAGTGGCCGTTAAGGCCTCGTAATTTGCAACAGGATCGGCCGAGCACCGGCTCGACCCTGCCACCCAGGCAGGGCGGGAACCTGACCGAATGGGAGCTCTGATTCGATTCGGCACATTACCGTGGTATTGCAACACCTGCTTCCCTCGGTTTGTATCGTGCAGTGCGCAAACTGACCAGCAGTTGCTCGAAGTGACTCCCGAGCTCTCAATAGCCTGCAGCGCAACCTGGGACGGCCTGCTAAGCAACAATGCCAGCACAGAAACTCCTTAAGTCTGATCGACGCCGCGGAATCTACCGTACAGGCGCAGAGATGGTGGCCTGCATGATCCCGGACTAGTCGACGCCCTGACGGCCGCGGCGTTGATTATCTTCAAGTTCGTATGCCAATGATGGGAGCACGCATTCAGTGGGCACAAAAGGAGCGGGAGCTGCCAAGGTGGGCGGTTCGGCCGTCATCCTCACAGACCGGTAGCAGTTCATGAATCTGCATCTTAAGGAGCCGTACGATGCCATCGTAGTGGGCTCGGGCATGTCTGGCGGATGGGCTATGAAAGAGCTCTGCGAAAAAGGGCTGAAGACCCTGGTGCTGGAGCGAGGCCGCATGGTGGAGCATGGTGCAGACTACGTCACAGAGCACAAACGCCCATGGGAGCTGCGATACCGGGGGAAAGTGCCTCCAGCAGAGGCGGAACGCGACTACAGCATCCAGCGCAACACCTACGCCTTCTCCGAAGCTACGCGTCACTTTTTCATGAAAGACCGGGAATACCCGTATGTGCAGCTGAAGCCATATACGTGGATTCAGGCCAACGTGGTAGGCGGTCGGTCGCTGATGTGGGCGCGGCAGAGCTATCGGTTCAGCCCGATGGACTTTGCAGCCAACTTCGAGGACGGCCATGGCGTGGACTGGCCGATCCGATACGCCGACATCGCACCCTGGTATGACTATGTGGAGCACACCATCGGAGTCAGCGGCCAGGCAGAAGGGCTGCCCCAACTTCCCGATGGCATCTTTCAACTGCCGATGGAGATGAACGCGCTGGAGAAAAGAATCAAGGCGCGCGTGGAGGCAACGTTTCCAGAGCGCACGGTTACCATCGGCCGGACGGCGACGCTTACCCAGGCCATAGGCAATCGGGCCGCCTGCCATTACTGCGGGCCATGCGAGCGCGGCTGCTCTACCGGGTCGTATTACAGTACACAAAGCGTGGCGCTACCAGCGGCGCGCGCTACGGGTAACCTCACGCTTAGACCCCACAGCCTGGTGCATCGCGTGCTGTACGATCCGTTCAAGGGGCGGGCCACCGGAGTAGCGGTCATTGACACAGAGACGGGAGCAAAGCTGACCTTTGAGGCCCGCCTGATATTCCTCTGCGCATCATCGATGAATACCGCGCGCATCCTGCTGCTTTCGAAGTGCCGTAGGTTTCCCAACGGGTTGGGCAACGACAGCGGTGCGCTGGGGCGCTATCTCATGGATCATCACTACCACGTGGGTGCACGTGCGGAGTTTGACGGGCATGAGGACCGCTACTACCAGGGCAATCGCCCTAACGGCATCTATATCCCGCGCTTTCGCAACCTGGGGCCAGCTACGCACCAGCCCGACTTTGTCCGGGGGTACGGGTTCCAGGGCAGCGCGAGTCGCAGAGGCTGGCAGCGCGGACTGAACCAGTCCGGCTTCGGTGCCGCCTTCAAGCACAGCCTGAGGACGCCAGGCCGCTGGCACATCGGCCTGGGAGGCTTCGGCGAAACGCTTCCGCGCCATAACAACTATTGCGAGCTTGACGACAGTGTTTCAGACATGTTTGGCCTTGCGACCTTGAGGTTTCATGTGACGCGCGATGCCAACGATCTGGCCATGCGCCGGGACATGATGGCCACCGCCGCTGAAATGCTCGAGGCTGCCGGTGCTGTGTCCGTCACTCCTTACGACGATGCGGACGATGCGCCGGGCTTGGGCAACCACGAGATGGGCGCGGCCCGCATGGGGCGCGACCCTGCTACCAGCGTGCTGAACGGGCACAACCAGTGCCACGCGGTGCCCAACCTCTTCGTCACCGACGGAGCGTGCATGACGTCTTCAGCGTGTCAGAATCCGTCGCTCACGTATATGGCGCTGACCGCGCGTGCATGCGACTTTGCCGCGCGGGCTCTGCAGGACGGTGTTCTGTGATTCATTCGACCCACTTGCCGCGAGCTACCTGGCTGCTCGTTATTGCAGCTGCGCTGTGGGTGCCAACCGGCACTGCCCAGGTGCCAGCGCATGTGGCCCAGGTGGACTCCGGCCTGACACAGGGCAAGGCACGCCTGGTGCTCCGCCATGCAGCTGCGTCCGTGGAGCTGGCCTTGGTAGGACAGAGTAGGCAGTACAGCCCCCATCATGCGCTGCCTAGGCTACGGCAGTTTTTCAAGCACTTTCCTCCGCGGTCCTTCCAATGGGTTCATGAAGAGGCGCGAGATGCGGACTGGTTTGCCACAGGTCGTTACCGCGTGCGAGCAACCGGGGAGATCCTGCGTATCTATGCCCACTGGGAGCGCCGCAATGAAGTCTGGGAGCTGGTGACTGTCCACGCATTCCGATGACTGATTCCCGGCGACTGGGCGCTAGCGCAAAGCAGCGCCAGCGATCCATCCTGATATGGTCCGGGATTGTTTTTGCGGTCCTTGTACTGACATGGATCGCGGAACGGGTCCACCTGCGCGCGCTGCAGCGCTGGGGCCCTGGACGGATGGAGCAGATCGTCGACAAGGCTGAGGAGCGCATCAACGTGCGTTTCGACGCCATGCAGACCGCCATGCTGCAGCATGCAGCAGCCCTAGCTGGTGATTCCCTAGTTGTTGCGGCACTGCATGACCCTACCAGGCGCCCAGAGCTGGTTCGGCACATGGCGCACATGCGGTTGCTGGACCGGTGGTCGGTGGCCGTGTATGACACATCCGCTACGCTGTTGGCATGGCAAGGCGCTAGCGTTGCTCCCATAGCGCTGGCGTCGCCAGACACCGACCAGGTGCGATGGAGCCTGGCACAAGATGGCACCTGGCGCCAGGCGCTGGAGCTATGGTACCCGGTAGCCGGTGCGCTGGGACATGTGCGCCTGTTGCAGCTCTTGTACCGACATACACCGGTGCAAAATGAATATCTGCGGGATTTTCGGATCGGCGAGGAGTGGAGTCGTCTGGTCGGTTTGCCAGTCCGTACCTCGTTTGACGCACCCCCTCTAATTGAAGAGGGCCGTACACTGGCGACACAGGATGGTACGGTCGTCGGGTCGTTTGTGCTGGAAGCACCTAGTCCGGCATCATATCGCGGGAAAGTGCGCCAGACATATCGCGATCTAATTGCGCTGTGGATCACATGCCTGCTCGGGCTTGCGTTGGCCTTAATATGGACGCGGTACCGCCAGCGGCGGAGTGCATCCTGGCTGGTGGCCTTTCTCTTGGCGCTATGGAGCAGCCGATATGCGCTGCTTTACATCGACGTGCCCGGACGCTGGCAAGCGGGCAAGGCGCCACTTAACCCCCTCTTTGATGCGACCCACATGGCCTCGTCCGTGGGCGGAGGGCTGTTGAATTCTACGGGGGACCTCCTAATCAGCGCGCTGTTCTTGCTGGCCACGGCGCTGATGGTGTTGCGTTTTGCCTATCACTGGTTTCGCGAAGTGCCGGGACCGAACGAAAGCTGGCAAATGTTGAGCCAGCACGCCGGTCATGCTGGATTAATGCTGTTTGCCGTCGCCTGCTGTCTGGGCATGACGGTGCTGCTCGGCTCCGCTGCGCGGCATGCGGTGCTCGACAGCACGCTGAGCTACCATTCGCGCGAGGCGCTAATCCCAGAAACCCTCGTGTGGGTGGTCCTGTGCTCGCTGGCAGTCATGACGCTTGCAGTTGTGCTGATAATTGCGGCGGTGTTCAGGGTGGTACTCGGCGCACGCTTGCGCACCCCAGAGGCCTGGCAAGGCGCCGGTATGGTCATTGCACTGGTGGCCGTGATAGCACTCCTAGTCGTGGCCGATCGCTCTTTTGCTTTGCCCTGGCTTGTCGGTCTGGCTTTTTTGGGTGTGGGTATCGCAGCGGTATTTCTGCGCGCTGGGCATGGTCTGCAGTGGTTCACCGTGCGCAACCTGCTATTGGTCACGCTGGTAGTTTCTGCACTGTTGTATCCGCTGCTGTTCTCTGGCCTAAGTGAGCGCCGGCACAGCCGGATGGAGCATGCCGCCGCCTACTTCGACCGGGGCTTTGATCCTAGCGTGGCATTTGCGCTGCGTGACCTTCTGGAGCGGGCGCGCACGGACACGCTGATGGCGGCAGCGGTGGCGAAGCAAGACAGCGTCGGCCTGCATGACGCTGTGCTCAGACTGCATCACGGGACGCTCCTGGCTTCCCGCGGTGCGTTTGATCTGAATGTCCAGCTGATGGATACAAACTTTCAGGTAATTCGGGGAGCGTCGCCTACTCTGACGGTGTGGGCGGAGCATATGCAGGCCCAGGGACCAGCGAGCGACGAGATGGAAACGGAGGTGTTTCCAGAAGGCGATGTAGGCGATGGTCGGGCATACATAGGAATTGCTCCGATCCGTGCGCGAGGAATCTTGGCTGGCTGGATCCTGGCCCGAGTGGCGCCCGAAGTGCTTCCAGAGGAAGCCAACACACCGCTGCTTAGGACACTGCTGTCGTCGGGTTTTCGAGACTTGTTTGAAAACCTGTCTCTCGGTTCTTTTCATGACGGGCTGCTGTTGCGCAGCATTGGGCGCAGCTTCCGCCACTTTACTCTGGATCCGGGCGTAGCTCAGGGGCTACAGGACATACCCGCGCTTTGGAACATTGACACCTATGGCGACAGGCGCTACGAAGCCTACTACCTGGACCGTGGCCAAGGCAATGTAGTGGGCGTGCGGGCATCCGTGGTAAGCGTGTTTGATCATCTGTACTACTTGCTCCGCGTGATACTGGCTGGCCTCTCGGTGGCTGTACCGTTCTATCTGACAGGGCTGGCTCTTAGGCGGGCAGCCGGGGTATTGCCAGCACGGCGGGTGCCATTCCAGGACAAGGTGCTGAACGCTTTTCTCATTCTTGCGATCATCGCGGTGATCCCGGTAGGTATCGTGGGAGAACGCGTCGTGACTGAGGAGAACACCAAGGCCATTCAAAGCTGGCTTCGCAACCATTTGCAGCTGGTGGAGACAGCGTTGGCGGCGGAAGCGCGGGGCAATGAATCGCCCTTTGAGGTGCTTGAGCGACTGAGCCTCGAAACGCTGGCTGCACGTATGGGGGTGGACCTTACCCTGTATGATTCTCAAAGCCTAGTGGCATCGAGCCGCAGCCGCTTGGCTACAGAGCGGCTCACAGAGATGCGGCTGCCGGTGCAGGCCTACGAAGCCTTGTTCCTCGATCGCTACAAGACCGCCTTTGTTGCTCAAGAGCTGGGCTCATTCCGGTATACCGCAGGATATCATGCACTGGTGGATGCACAGGGGGTGCCACGGTATGTGCTTTCTGTCCCAACGCTTCCAGAGCAGGAACGGATAGAAGAGGAGCGCGCCCGCACGCTTGCGTACCTGTTCGGAGCGCTTCTGGCACTCATGACGCTCGTGATGCTGACGGCTTCGCTATTGTCAAGCGCGCTGGCCAGACCTATTGCGCGTCTGCAGCAGGGCCTGCAGGCCGTTGGTCAGGGGCGATTTGAGCGACGCCTTCCTGTCCAGACGCGCGATGAAGTCGGGACGCTAGCTCAGACCTTTAACGATATGCAGGGCCAACTTGCCGAAAGCCGACGCCAGCTCACCCTCCAGGAGCGACAACTGGCGTGGCGCGAGATGGCCCGTCAGGTGGCTCACGAAATAAAGAATCCTCTCACACCAATGAAGCTGTCAGTGCAGCACCTACAGCGAGCGTTCGAGGCGCGGGCACCAGGTATAGCGGGTCGCTTTGATGCGCTCTTTCGGCGGATCACCACCACGTTGGTGCAGGAGATCGGCGCCTTAGCACACATCGCGGACGAATTCGCCTCGTTTGCGCGCATGCCCGCGCGTATGCTCGAGCATCAGGATCTCAATGAGGTGATTAGAGAAGCCGTGGTACTCATGCGTGAGGAAGCGCCGTCAACGATATCCCTTGCGCTTCATCTCCCTCAGGAGCCGCTGGTGGTCCAGGCAGACCGTGAGGAACTAAAGCGCATCTATATCAATCTGATCAAGAACGCGCTTGAGGCGCTCATTGACGATGCGGCGGGCACCATCACCGTCACGGCTTCCAGAAAAGACGGACAGGCGGTCAGCCGGGTCAGCGACACGGGGCGCGGCATTGCGCCAGAGGTGAAGGATCGGATCTTTGAGCCCAGCTTTTCCACAAAGACAAGCGGAACGGGTCTCGGCCTTGCGATCGCAAAACAGTGTATCGCAGACTATGGTGGCACCATCGGGTTCAGAGCGCGCGATGCCAGAGGGACGGAGTTCTTTATTTTACTGCCCCTTTCAGGTTGAAAAAATGTTTGCATCGACCGGTGTCAGCGTTTGCATTCCAACATTCCGTGTCGTATACTGTACCCATGCAGGTAGAGAGCCTGTGCAACCTGTCCATACTGACCACTTACCCGGTTGAGACTCATGAAAGGATTTACTGGAATACTCGTTCTGCTGCTGGCCCTCGTCTTTGTCGGGGCGTGTGGTACCGGTGAAGGCGACCATGCAAATGGTGACGCAGAACATGATGGCGACGCCACCGAGATGATGGACGAGGGTGCGATGGAAGAGGGAGATGCTGATGCGACTGGCGAAGAAGGCATGGAGGGAGAAGGTGAAGGCGAGATGATGGAACACGGCGAAGGCGAGATGATGGATCACGGTGACGGCGCAGAGGGCGAGATGGAGGAAGGCGCAGAGGGCGAGATGGAAGAAGGCGAAGAGGCCGCGGCAGGTGAAGGCGAAGGCGAAGAGGCCGAAGGTGAAGGGGGAGGCGGCCTCTAGTTGCCGCACGACCTGGTGGGCTGCTGGCTGACTTTGCATGATGTTGGCGCGGCGGCTAGGCGGTCTGCCACTGCCTATCGTTCGCAGCACCACGCCTGGGCGTGAGATTGCGGCACTGCCGTGCGAGGGCTCAGGTGTTGTTGCTAAGATCAGGTAGGCCGAAACACGCTTACAACGAATTCCGCTCGGCTGGGGCTAAGGTCGATACGAGGCCAAGGGGAGGGACGGCTTCGGTATCGGGACGCGCAGTATGCGGGTGCGGTTGATCAGAGGTCTTATTGCGTGCGTCAGGCACGGATGCGTGTTGTTGCATCCAGAGGTCTTGGGCTAGTTGGAGCGTCGGGTAGCGTAACGTCGGCGAAGGCGGCCCTGCTCTAACGGAAGTTTGGCCAGGTTGTGATTTCAGGGCGAGTCGTCTTGTCGCGGGCATCGTTGAGTGGGCTGCCCGCAGCACGCCAACGGCATCGGGGTCGATCAGGTAGTAACGCCTTGGCACTGGCGTTCGTGCTTTGTCTGGCTGCTGATGCACGGTGCAGCTCTGGCCAGCACGACCACATTACAGACGACGAGGCTGGTTCTGTCGTCGTGACGGTATGGACCGCCGAAACGGAGGCGTTTGTTGAGTACCCGCATCATGTGGCGGGCACCCATCGCTACCGGTGGCTTATTCACCTTACGCGGCGCAGCGATTTTCAGGCCGTCACCGAGGCGCGTCTGACGCTGACAGTCGGGTCCGCGATGTCGGAGCCGGTTCAAGCTAGGTCGCCGGGCATCTACTCGCCTGCCATCTGGGTGCCGGAAGCAGGCAGCTTTCCGGCGTCTATTGTAGTCGAGACTACTGACCACCGGGAGCGGATTGAGCTTGGTACCGTGGTCGTCCATGCGTCAGCGGATGACATTCCAGAACCTGGCGTAGAACCTTCCGGGATTGCTCTGACGAAGGAGGTCCAGTGGACGGTTCCGTTTAGTGTCCGCCAGGCAGAGCAGGGGGAGGTGCGCCGTGTGATCCGAGCGCAAGGGGTGATCGAGGCGGCGACCTCGCGGGTCGCGATGGTGGCAACTCCTGTGAGCGGCATCCTGGTAGCGGGCGCCAACCTTAATACGCCGGTAGTCGGCAGCTTCATTCAGCGGCACGCCGTCCTAGCAACAATCGCGCCTTTGGCGTCGGAATACTCTTACGCGGCGGTAAGTGCCCGGGCGGAAAGAGCCAGCGTGGAGCTAGCGCGCATGCAGCAGCTCTTCGAAGCAGGTGCTGTGGCGCGTAACAGGCTAGTGGATGCCCAAATCGAATACCGCGTAGCTAGTGCCGCACTGGCGGTGCTCAACGGCAGTGGGTCTGGAGAAAGTGAAGCGTACGAGATTCGGGCGCCCCTGTCAGGGTTCGTGGAGGAACGGGCGGTGATGGCTGGCGCGACGGTGGCCGTAGGTGACCCCCTGTTCAAGATTATGGATCCAAGCGTCGTCTGGTTACGCCTCTTGTTGCATGTCCGCGATGCGGCGCATGCCCGAAGCATTGAAGAGGTCTCATTTAGCGTAGAAGGCTCCACGCGTCGGTATTCCACATCCAGCCTCGTAGCGGTGGGAACCGAGGTAGCGACAGAGAATCGGACTCTTCCGGTAGTATTCTCTGTACCAAATTCCGACCGCTCCCTGGCTATTGGGCTTTTTGCCAATGCGGAGCTTTCGGTAGGACACAGTGGTGAGGGCGTCGTCTTGCCGTCCGGTGCGGTCCTTCTGGAAGATGGGATGGAGGTGGTGTATGTCCAGACCGAAGGCGAATTGTTTGAGCGGAGGCCGGTGGTGCTGAAGGGGCGAGAAGGGAACAACTTGGTAATAGAATCTGGTGTGGAGGCAGGAGAGTATGTGGTGACAGAGGGGGGCTACAACGTATACTTAGCTTCGGTGTCAGTTAGCGGAGGACACGCGCACGACCACTAAAGCCAGTAGGGGTTGGATGCTTGACAACCTGATCAGGTGGTCGCTCTTGAATCGTGGAGCGGTGCTGCTTGGCGCCGCAATTCTGTTCGGTGCTGGCGTATGGTCAGCGCTGACGCTTCCTGTCGACATCTTCCCCGAATTCACCGCACCATCCATCACGGTGATGACGGATGCTCACGGCCTAGCGGCCGAAGAGATCGAGCGTCTGGTCACGTATCCGGTGGAGTCTGCGCTGCTAGGAGCTGCTGGCGTCCGGCGGGTTCGCAGCAATTCCGCACATGGCATCAGCCTAGTGCATGCCGATTTTGAGTGGGGTACCAACCGCCTTATCGCTCGCCAGGTAGTCGGTGAACGGATCTTAGCAGTCAGCCGGGACCTGCCGTCTGAGGTAGGAGTGCCTTACATGACGGCTGCAGAGTCGATCATGGGCGAAGTCATGCTGCTGGGTCTACGCAGCGATTCGCTGCCATCGATTGAGTTGCGCACCGTGGCGGAATTTCAGGTGCGGCGGCGCCTTCTTGCCGTGCCGGGCGTGGCGCAGATCGTCCCTATCGGGGGGGACGTGAAAGAGTTTCAAGTCGTTGCGGACCCCGAGCGCATGCGTCTGCTTGATGTGACACTGCGCGAGGTGCTAGAGGCCGTAAGCGAATCCAACAGAGATGGTTCGGGCGGCTTTTATCGGGCGGGTGGTCAGCAGGTGCTGATCCGCGGGTTGGGCCGGATCCGAGATCTGGAGGATATCGAGCGGACGGTCATCACGGTGCGCAGTGGTGCACCGGTGCGCGTGCGTGACGTGGCAGAGGTCCGATTCGGTCCACAGCCGCGCTATGGATCAGCTTCAGCCGGGGCGCAGCCCGCGGTGATCATGAGCGTTGTGAAGCAGCCCGACGTCAACACGCTTGAGCTGACCGCTCGCATCGATGCCGCCCTCGAGGACCTTAAGCAGTCGGTGCCGGAGTCAGTTGAGATTATCACCACCATGTTCCGGCAGGCCACTTTTATCGAGCGCGCGGTAGACAATGTGGTGGCGGCGCTGCGCGACGGCGTCGTACTGGTGGTGGTGATCCTGTTTCTGTTCTTGTGGAGCGTCCGCACTACGGTGATTTCCCTTCTGGCGATCCCTCTGTCTTTGGGAGCGGCGCTGGTGGCCATGAAGTGGACGGGAGTAACGGTCAACACTATGACGCTGGGTGGGCTGGCGATCGCGATCGGCGCGTTAGTGGACGATGCCGTGATAGATGTGGAGAATGTGCATCGGCGACTGCGTCAATGGCCCGACAGACCAGCGCTTGGCGTAGTGTTCGAAGCTTCCAAAGAGGTCCGCGGCCCCATCATCAATGCCACGCTGATAATCTGTGTGGTCTTTCTACCATTTCTGTTCTTCGCCGGCTTCGAGGGGCAGCTGCTAAGGCCGCTCGGGTTTTCCTATGTGACAGCCATCCTGGCGTCCCTCTTGGTGGCGATCACCATCACGCCGGTGCTGTGCTTGGCGCTCTTGCCTGGCTCGAAGCTGTCTGAAGGCACGCTGTCCCGTTTGCTGGTACGCTGGTACCAGCCATTGCTGGAGTGGAGCCTGCGACATCAGCGTTTGGTGATCGGTACCTCATTGGCGTTAGCAGTGGCGATGGTGGGACTCATGTTTACCGTGGAGCGTGGCTTCTTGCCGCCATTCCGAGAGGGCTCGCTGGTGGTACATATCGGCAACATTCCCGGAACATCTCTGGAGGAGTCCGACGCGATCGGCGGCAGGTTGGAGCGGATGATTCTAGACCATCCCGCGGTGGAATTTACTTCGCGCCGGACCGGTCGCGGTGATGTAGATGACCATCTGTTGCCGGTGAGTGCCTCGGAGATTGATGTGGAGCTTGACCCTTCGGACGACAACCCTGACAGGACGCTGGAAGACCTGCGGACGTTGGCTTCGCGGTTTCCGGGTGCGTCGACGGAATTCGGGCAGCCCGTCAGTCACCGGATTGACCACGTCATGTCTGGATCCCGCACATCCCTGGTGGTGAAGCTCTATGGTAGTGATATAGCGCTGCTCCGTGCAAAGGCGGCGGAGCTGCAGCCGCGCATGGAGAGCTTGGAAGGGTTGACGGATGTGGCGACAGAGCAGAAGGCTCTGGTACCGCAGCTTCGCCTGTATGCGAATCGCGATCGTATGTCCGCTTATGGCGTGCGCCCCAGCCAGTTAGCGGAATATGTGGAAGCTGCCTTTGGGGGCAAAACGGTCACTGAGGTCCGTGATGCCAGCGGCGTTTTTAACGTGGTGGTACGATTTCCCAGAGACAAGCGCGCGAGTGAAGAGGCTATTCTGCGATCACCGATCTCTACGTCTTCTGGGCAGCGTATCAGCTTGGGTGAGCTGGTCGATCTGCGGTGGGAGCGTGGCCTTAGCAATATTGGTCGCGAGAATGCCCAGCGCACGCTTCGCGTTTCCGCCAACATGACCGGAGGCAACACGGCGGGAACGCTACAGGCATTAGATCGTGCGTTAGCTGCGATGGACTGGCCGAACGGGTTTAGCTATTCTGTCGAAGGCCGAAGCACACGGGGTGATGCCGCAGCCTTGCGGATGGGACTGCTGTCGCTATTGGCAATCGCGATCATCTTTCTGATCCTTCAGCGCTCCCTTGGGGGCGCAAGGCTGGCGGGCCTAGTGATGGTGAATCTGCCATTGGCGTTGGTAGGGGGCGTGCTGGCACTGATCATCACGGGGTCACAGCTCAACCTTGCGTCCATGGTCGGATTCCTGACGCTATTCGGCATCGCGGTGCGCAACGGACTGCTGCTCGTCAGCCAGTATCAGAATCTGCGGAGGCAGGGTATGGACTTGGCCGGTGCCGTTCGACAAGGTTCTGCCGAGCGGCTACTGCCAATCATGATGACGGCGATCACCGCTGCTTTGGCGCTGTTACCGCTGGCCCTTGGAGGAGGAGAGCCGGGCAAGGAGATTCAGGCGCCTATGGCGATTGTGATTCTCGGAGGCCTGCTCACGTCCACGCTCCTGAATATGGTCGTGGTGCCGGCGCTCTACACCTACTTTTTCCCGTCACTTACCTCTTCGTCCGAGAAGTCTCTGTAGCCGAGGTAGTGGAGCACAAACTTCATCTTCACGGACTTGCCGGGCCCAAACCCGGGCATCGCCTGCAACCGTTTGCGAATTGTTACGCTGTGTGCCCCGTCGCTCCATAGGTTGGTCGGATCGCTTCTATAGTCGCTGACGATGATCTGAGCCACGCGGCGTGTATAGTCAGCCATCTTGTTTGAAAAGCGATGCACGGCCAAGGGGGGAGGCGCAAAAGTGTGCCGCAGCTCTTCTGGATCAAAGGTCGCCAGACGTGCCATATCGAGGTGTCCGATGCGCTGGTAGAGGCGTTGGGGCCCAGTGAAAGCGACTTCTGCCCGCACGCGTTGGTCAAAGAGCAGACCCAGGACCGGCGCCGCCGCATGGGAAGCCAGAAACGCGTCCGATTCGAGATCTCCGGTGAGGGTCCCTTTCAGGTGGTAGCGGTCCAGCATTCGCGAAAGTCCTCCGCCGATGGCGCTGTAGTCTAACGGCTTTACTTGGGCCATAGGTTATGGGCTGACTTTTGGTTTCCAGGTGGTGCCTTGTGGCGTGTCCTGCAGCTCCACGTTGTGGGAAAGAATGTCATCCCGCAGGGCGTCCGCTTTGGCGAAGTCTCTGCTCATGCGTGCCTTTTGGCGCGCGGCAATCAGCGGCTCGATGATGGATGCGAGTGTTGACATTGCGTCGGCCTCTGGCGCCAACCCATGTCCAGGCGCACCTGAGATCGGCTTAGGCCCTACCACGCCCAGCAGCGCTTCTATCTGATTCAGGAATGTCATTGCTGCGCGAGCTGCGGCCTGAGTCATCTGCCTTCCGGCCTGCATAATGACCTTGGTGCCGCTGAGCGCGGCGGCGATGGCGGCGGGTGTGTTAAGGTCGTGCCTCATGGCACCCAGAGCGCGTTGGTAGATCGGCTCTAGCCTGTCGCCGATGGCATCCGGGCCACCTGGACCGCGGCGGCGGGCTTGCGCGGCCATCTCGTAAGCATCCCTGAAGCGCCGTACATGGTGCAATGCGTCACTGAAGGTGGCTCGCGTGTAGTTGAAAGGCTTCCGGTATTGACCAGCGATGAGCGCCAGCCTGAGGGCGAGCCCCTTTGCCAGCGAAGGATCTGAACCGATGACGTCACGGACGCGCAGGAAGTTGCCCAACCGTTTGGACATCTTTTGTCCTTCGACCTGCAGGAAGCGCGTATGCACCCAATGCCGCGCAAAGGGCTTTCCAGTAAGCGACTCGGCCTGTGCGATTTCACATTCGTGGTGCGGAAAGATCAGGTCCTCACCTCCGGAATGCAGGTCGATCTCAGGCCCCAGGTAGGCTTGCGCCATTACAGAGCATTCGATATGCCAGCCTGGGAAGCCCCAGCCCCAGGGGCTGTGCCACTGCATGAGGTGGCCCGGGTCTTTTTTCCAGAGTGCAAAGTCGCGAGGATCCCTCTTCTGATCGTCCACTATCACGTCGCGCACCGCGCTGCGCAGGTCCGACGCTGCCGCATTGCCTGATAGGCGCCCATACTGCGAAAACGACGGCACAGAAAAGTATATGCCCAGAGAGGTCTCATAGGCCACCCCAAGCGCCAGGAGTTTTTCCACAGCCCGTATCTGCTCTGGCACATGTTCGGTGGCGCGGGGGCGCGCATAAGGTTCGAGCAGGTTCAGCCGCTTCCAGTCTTTTAGAAACGATTGCGTATAGTAGCGGGCCAGATCCCAGACATTGACAAAGCGTTCGCCTTCTTTTGACTTAAGGGCGCGTGCCATACGATCCTCGCCAGACGGATCGATGGTGTCGTCCGCGGTAAGGTGACCCACATCGGTGATGTTGGTTACATACGTAGTCTTCCAGCCGAGGGCCAAAGCGGTGCGAAGTACCAGATCCGCAGTAAGAAATGAGCGGAAGTTGCCGATGTGCGCGTACGAATAGACGGTGGGTCCGCATCCGTACATGCGCAGATGTTCGGGCTCTAGAGTGCGCACCGGCTCGAGCGCACCCGTCAGGGTGTTATGAAGTTTGAAGGTCGGCTGACGGGACATGGGCGGCCGGTCTTACGAGCCCTGCTCCTCAATGTGCCCGATAGCAGCTGCGGGTCCGTCTTTCTGGAGGATTCGCAGAAGCACGGTCACCATTTCGATCCACCCAGCCAAACTGGCGAGGTCCATCCCCCAGAGCTGCTCGTGTTGGCATGCCGCGCGCACCAATGCCTCTGGCTCTGGGTACTCGCCCCACCATGCCCTGAATCGCGGCGCCTCATCATCACGAATGTCGAACGTACGATACGTGGATGCCCCTTTGGCTTCGTGCCACTTATCGCGTGGGCGCATCATGAGCAAAAAAGCCGCGAAGCCCAGCGCGATGCGCGCGGGCACGCAACCGTACTGCCGATAGTAACCCTGGATCGAGGGCATCACTCGGTGCTTCATCTTTGACGTTGATTGCAGCGTGATGTCCAGCAGTCGGTGCACCAGATGCGGATTGCGCCACCGGAGAAGCACTTCATTAATGTACGGACCCACGGTGGCCTGATCCACCGGCACCACGGGGCCTATCTCTCGTGTCAGCAGCGCCTCGATGTAGGGTGCAGTCACGGGGTTTGTCATGTTGTCCAGCACGGTGCGGTTGCCAGCAAGAAGTCCGAGTGGTACCGAAAGCGTGTGTCCGCCGTTGAGAATGCGCACCTTGCGAAGGTGGTAAGGCGCAATGTCATTTGCAATGACGATGCCAGCGTCAGCGTCGGCAAACCCGATTCGCGCACGGAGCGTTGCATCGCCCTCTATGGCCCACAGGCGGTATGATTCGGCGGTGATGAGCAGGCTGTCCTGGCGTCCCAGGCGGCGCTCCGCAGCTACATATGCTGCCTTCGGGGGAGTGCCTGGCACGATACGGTCCACCAGCGTATCGCAAAAATGTGTTGACACCGCCAGCCACGGCAAAAATCGTGCATCCAGGCCATGCATCTGCGCCGTCTGCCCGACCAGCGAACGCAGTAGGGCGCCGTTGCCAGTAATCAGCTCACACGGCAGGATGACGAGGCCGCGCCCGGGATCGAAGTCGAAATGGCGTGCGCGCTCATACAGGAGGGCAGCCAATTTGCACGGATAAGACGTTGGCGGGTGGTCGGTGATGTTATCGTCCAGGGCAAGCGCAAGTCCTATCTCGGTGGTGTTGGACACCACGCATTCCAGGTGCTCACTTCGAGCCAGCTCCAGCACTTGGTCCCACTGAGTACGGACCGCTAGCGCCCGACTGATGCTTTCGACGACTTCAAGGTCATCACGTCCCTGGTCGCGCGTCCACAATGTGAAACATCCACCCTGCCGTGCCAGGACTTGGGCTCGCTTCATGCCTGTGGTTTGGACGGCAACGATACGACCGTCGTAGCAGCCAGACTTGTTGGCGCGATCGACGAAAAACCCTACAAAGCCACGCAGGAAGCGCCCGGTACCAAACTGGATGATGCGTTCCGGCGAAGCGGGCGTGCTGCGCCTAAGGTGCGGGAGTGGATCCATCACTACGGCTACAGGAACAAGTCCGGCAGCCACAGGCTGAGGCCGGGCACATACATGACAACCAGAAGCACAAGCACCATAGTCACAAACAGCGGTACCAAGGGACGCAGAACGCTGGAGATGGAGGTCTTAGCGACCCCCACACCCACAAACAGCACCGTACCGACTGGGGGCGTACAGAGTCCGATGCAGAGGTTGAAGACCATGATAATGCCAAAGTGGACCGGATCAATACCCAGATCCAAGGCCACCGGAAGGAATATGGGCGCGAAGATGAGCACCGCTGGAGTGATGTCCATAAAGGTGCCTACGCTAAGCAGCAGCACGTTGATGATCAGGAGAACTACCACCGGGTTGTCCGAAACCGTGACCAGCGCCGTAGCCACATTCTGCGGGATGTTGACATATGCCATGATCCAGCTCATACCAACAGAGGTCGCAACCAACAACAACACGACGGCGGTCGTTAGGCAGGCGTCAATCAGGATCCCCGGCAGGTCGCGCGCAGCAATCTCGCGATACAAGAAAGACAGCACCAGCGCATACAACACGGCGATAGCGGCGGCCTCGGTGGCGGTAAAGATGCCCAGGATGATGCCGCCCATCACGACTACCAGCAGCGTGAGACTGGGGACCGCCTCGAGAAAGGTCCGCAACACCTTAATGAGGTCCTGCGGCTTTCTGGCTCCGTAGCCGCGCCTTACCGCCATAATGCCCGCCACAGCCATCAGGCCAAGGCCCACCAATATCCCTGGCAGGTAACCGGCCAAGAACAGCGCCGCAATGGACACGCCGCCACTGGCCAGCGAATACACAATAAGGATGTTGCTGGGCGGTATCAGAAGCCCTGTGGTAGCAGAGGTGATGTTGACTGCCGCAGCGTAGTCCTTGCCGTACCCTTCCTTTTCCATCTGGGGCGCCATGACACCGCCCACCGCTGAGGCCGCGGCCACCGCCGATCCCGAAAGAGCACCAAACAACATGGACGCCATGATGTGCACATGGGCCAGCCGTGCGGGCAGCAGGCCCAAGAGCGATTTGGCGAAGTCAATTAGCCGCCGTGCGATGCCTCCCCGGTTCATTATCTGACCAGCAAGAATAAAGAAGGGGATGGCCAGCAGCGCGAAGCTATCTAGCCCGGTAGCGATGCGCTGTGCCGTGGTGGTCACGGCAGGTACCAGATCCATGCTGAGCAGCATGGTGACGACAGTGGCCAGCCCAATGCTGTAGGCAACAGGGATGCCGATGGCCAATAGTACCCCGAAGCAGCCTGCCAGCACCAGCGCGTCAGTGATTTCCATCAGGTACGAAGCGTGGTAATCAGGTCGCACAGGGCATAGAATGCGATCAGGACACCGCTGATAGGCACCGCTAAGTACACGTATCCAAGCGGCAGCTGCAGCCCTGCGGAGGTCTGGCCCAAGTGCAGCATGGTCCATACCAGTCGGGCACCACCTCCGATGAGCACGCTAATGGCAAACAGCAGGGCGCAGCTGTGAATGACGGCAGCGAGAATTTTGGCCCGCTGGCCTGACAATTTCCGGGGCAGAAGGTCCACCGCAAGGTGCATCTTTTTGCCTGCGGCGAACCCGGCGCCAAGGAGGCCGACCCATATCATAAGGTATCGGGCAAGCTCCTCGGTGTATGAGCTGGGATTGCTAAGCACAAAGCGTGTAAAGACCTGCCACAGCACATCCAGCACCAGCGCAGACATTATGGTGATAAGAACCACGCTGAGCGCTCGATCCACCCGGCTACGCACCTGATCTAGGGCAGTCACGAGCCAGAATCAGTAGTGGTGGCCCGTATACGCCGAATAAGGTCTGCCACCTCGGGCTGATCTACATAGGAGTCATACACGGCACTGCTTCTGGCCGCAAACGGAGCCTTATCTGGAATAATCACCTCTACGCCAGCAGCCTGTACCGCGGCCAGTGCCTCGTCGGTGGCTTGCTTCCAGAGCTGTTTCTGGTACTGGGCCGACGTGTTGGCGGCTTCTGTGACCCACGCTTGCTGCTCAGGCGTGAGCTTGTTCCACACGATGGTGCTGATCAGTAGCACATCAGGTATCCCGGTATGCTCGTCCAGGGTGTAGTACCGGCAGACCTCATAATGCCGGGAGGTATAGAAAGAGGGCGGGTTGTTTTCTGCGCCGTCCACGACGCCCTGCTGCAGCGCGGTATATAACTCCCCCCAAGAGATAGGGGTAGCCGAGCCGCCGAGCGCGTTGACCATCTGAACTTGGGTGATGCTTTCCAGCGTGCGGATCTTGAGTCCCCTCAGGTCGTCAGGCGTGCGCACCGGTACATCCTTGGTGTAAAAGCTGCGGCTGCCAGCATCATAGTAGGTGAGTCCTCGTAGCCAGTAGCCTTCGCTTGAAAGGAGCAGCTCTTTTCCTATGGGGCCTTCGAATACGGCGAAGCGGTGCGCCTCGTCACGAAAGAGATAGGGCAGACTTAGCACCTTGTACGAAGGGGCGAAGCCCTCCAAGACGGCCGCCGCCACCTTGGTCATGCCGAGGCTGCCCAGCTGAAGTAGCTCTAGCAGTTGCCTCTCTGTCCCTAGCTGCTGGCTGGGATAGATATCTATCCGCAGGGTTCCCCCGCTTGATTCGTGCACCCGCTGCTGCATGTGCACCATAGCCTGGTGCACCGGGTGATTGGTATCGAGTCCGTGCCCAAGCTTGATGACACGCACTTCTTGGTTCGCCTGACACCCAGCCAAGATCAGGAGCGTCGCTCCGAACGTGAGTGCTCGACTACATCTACCACTCATCTTCATAGCCGGGGCGCGTAACGATTCTGGCCCATTCGCGCACGTTTTCCGTGAACGCCCCCAGGCACCAGGTGAACATGAAGTCGACGGTAGGCGGGGCCATCGTGTCGTGGTAGTTGGGCGTAACGTTTATCGCCTGCTCATCGAACAGGTGCACATAGGTGTTCACCGGCTCGCCGGGACGCGCGCAATTCTGCAGCACATAAGGGGTATCGCCTTCGATCGCGCTGGTGCAGCGGAAATGGTAGATCTCCTCTTTAGCATCCTTGCGCAGCCCGTAGGGACCATCAGGGCCGTGAAAGTGCGGAGGATAACTGCCCACTCCTCCGATATGGGCCATATAGGTGTCGCCAAACAGCAGGCGGCAAGCCTGCACATTTTGATCGATGCGCTTGTACACGGTCCGCTGCGACATAGGGCGCCGTGTTCCAACGTTGGCGACCAGCGGTGTGCCTTCGATATCTTCGTGCCGCACCAGCACGTTGGGGTATCGGGTGTGGCAATCGATGGCCCGAAACTCGCTTATATCGCAAGGCTCGTGCGCCGCATGGATGGTGAGCGACGCGCCCAGCCCCACATACAGGACATCATATGCGCTGAGGTGGTGTACTTTACCATCTGCTTCAATCAAAGCGCGGCCACGATTGACATAGAACAGCCCTTCGTCGGTGCTACGCATCGTGACCTGGATGGGAGCATAGTCGGCCTGCTGAGGACTAAGTGCGATACGGGCGAATCGCAGGTAGCGAAGACTTGAGTTGTTGCCTGTCACGATACACGCTCGCTGGTTCATCTCCGGCATGGCGTCGAACAACTCTACATTACGAAGCGCCGGCTGCCCTGGCACTACGGCCCGACCCGCGAAGGCGCGGGCTGGCGAAGGCTTGGGCGGACCGGTAAGGAAGCGTCCCACAGGGCGCGGAGGTACCATAGCGCAGCGGCTGATCTGTTAATGGGTTGGAGAATTCCCGAACGGGATTCAAACCAAGGCAAAGTATACGGCAACCTTCCGTAAGTGCCGGTGCGACGCGCGCGTCATGCCTTGTTTTCAGGCACGATGCGTTGCCAGCGGAGAGCACCTGGGTACGGGCGTGCGCGTATCGCTAAAGCGAAACGCCGCGTTTCCAAGGAATAAAGTCGAATTGCCCCAGCACCTCGGCACAGGTCCTGATTTTGCCGCTTGCTACGGCGATGACGAAATCCAGGATTCTGGCGCCTGCATCCTCTATCGTTTCGTGCCCGCCAAGGATTGTGCCAGCGTCCAGGTCGATCAGGTCTGGCAGCCGTCTGGACAGATCCGTGTTGGAGGAGATCTTCACCACCGAAGCTGCGGCATTGCCGGTCGGTGTTCCCATCCCAGTAGAAAACAGGATGATCTGCGCTCCGGCACCGGCGATTGCCGTAGTGGATTCTACATCGCCACCGGGCGTGCACAACAGGTGGAGTCCGGGCTGGCTAGCATATTCTGGATAGTCCAGCACAGACGTGACAGGAGCCGTGCCGCCCTTCTTTGCGGCACCGGCGCTCTTCATGGCATCGGTAAGCAGTCCGTCCCGAATGTTGCCCGCAGATGGATTCATATCAAAGCCCGCGCCTACCGATGCGGCCCTTTGCGCATACTGCTCCATAAGGTCGGCAAACCGCTGCGCGTCGCTCACTCGTTCGCACCGGTCTATCAGGTCTTGCTCCACGCCGCACAGCTCTGGAAATTCCGCCAGGATGGTGCGCGCTCCGAGGGCTACCAAGAGGTCGGACGCATGCCCGATAGCCGGGTTAGCACTCAGCCCAGAGAAGCCGTCAGACCCTCCGCACTCCAGCCCGACGCAGAGCTTGGACAGCGGTGCTGGGCGTCGCCGTAGTGTGTTCGCCTCGGCAAGCGCTGCCAGGGTTTCCTGCAGTGCTCGGCGCAGCATAGCGTTGGCGGACGGATGCCGCTGCTGTGTGAAGACGAGCAATGGTTTGTTAAAGCGCGGATTGCGGCGCCTGAGCTCTTCTTGCAGGATGCCAACCTGAGCATTCTCGCATCCCAGGCTGAGCACGGTGCCACCGGCCACGTTGGGATGGTGGAGGTAGCCAGCAAAGAGGCCGCAGAGCGCCCGTGCATCATAGTGCGTTCCACCGCAGCCCAGCGTGTGCGTCAGAAAGTGGATGCCGTCGATATGGACAAATACACGCTGCGTTTCCGGCTCCTGCAAGGCCGACCACTGGGTGGCCCTCAGATCATCGGGTGAGGCGCCAGCCCGGTAGCGAGCCACCAGGGCTGCCACTAGGTGCCGGTAGGGCGCCGCGGCGCTATAGCCAAGCTCCTGCTCCAAGGCTTCCTTCAGGACGCCGATGTTGCGGTTTTCGCAAAAGACGAGTGGTAGGACAATCCAGCGGTTCGCGGTACCTACCTGCCCGTCGCTGCGATGGTATCCGTCGAAGTGTCGGCCTTTCCAGGGCGTCACGTCTGGTGCCTGCCAGCGCAACTGCCCTTTTCGCACCACATAGGGTGCAGCGTCATGCGTCACATTGCGCGTTGTTAAGAGCGAACCCGCCTTAACCGCTTTGGTGGCGCGGCCAACGCGCAGGCCGTACATCACCACCGCATCTCCCGGTACCAGGTCTGCCGCTGCGACCTTGTGCTTTGCGGGGATACGCGAGCGGGTCGCCAGGGAGCCCTGCAGCATTGCGCCCGGACTCAGGGTATCAAGCGCGACCAGGACATTGTCCTGCGGATGAATCCTGAGGACAGCCAAGGATGCCCTCACCTGAGTTCGGAATAGTCACCGATGTTGACGGTGGTCATGCGGGGAGTTATGCGGGCGTGTGCGCCAACGAAGCTGTCACGAAGCACGGTACCAGCAACGGAGGCGCCCTCAAAAACGATGGTATCGCGCAGCACGGAGCGTTGCACCTTAGCATTCTGTTCAATGCAAGCGTAGGGCCCGATCACCGAGTCGGTAATCACTGCCCCGGGACCTACATATACCGGCGGGATGAAGACAGACTGTTGGGCCGTAAAGGTACCTTCGTCGACGTCTTGACTCCCTTCGCGCATCAGGTGGCGAGCGGTTGCCATAAACGCTTCGAGCGTGCCGCAGTCCAGCCAATGTCTTACCGAAGTGGTCTTGAAAATGCCCCCGGCCTTGAGCATGTCATCGAATGCATCGGTGAGATAATACTCTCCACCTTTACCTTGGATATCCTGATCAAACAGGGTCTGGATGCTGCGCGCCAGGTCCGCTAGGTCGCGCACATAATAGATGCCTATCAGGGCCTCCGTAGAAATCAGCTTTTGCGGCTTTTCCACAAAGGCTATGACACGTTCGCCTTGGCGTACCGCGACGCCGAAGCGGCTGGGGTCCTCCACATGCTTGACCCACACCATCACGTCGCAGCCCTCCAATGTGACCGGGTCTCCCATGTCGAACACGGTGTCGGCGTATACGACAATCCCTTCCCCAGAAAGGTGCTTATCCGCCACAGCCACGGCGTGTGCCGTGCCCAGAGGCTCATGCTGAACAACAAAGTGCGGCTGCACCTTCTGGCGTGCACAGATAGTCTTCAGTATTGGACGTGCTTCGCGTTCGGTGCTCGGTCCTAGAATGAACACACATTCGTCCACAGGACGCGGCAGCGTACCTTGAAACCCTTCAATGATGCGCTCGACCATAGAGCGGCCGCACACACTGAGCAGTGGCTTCGGCGTCACCGAAGACTGCGGACGCAGCCGCTTGCCACGGCCAGCCATGGGGATAACAAGCTTCATCTAATCCATCATATAGTTGTGGTCCGCTGTGTCTTCGTGCCGGATTTCGTCCACCGGGTCACGCTTGCCCGGCCCCGCATACAGGGCATTAGGGCAGTTGATGATGAGGGATTTGTGCGGGCATGTATTCCTGTAGGCGTGCACAACCCCGGGTGGGACCAGCACGGTCGCGGGTGTATCCTTGCCCAGCGTGAGTACCTGGCGGATCCCAAGACTTGGCGATTCCGGGCGCGTATCCCAGAGGTACAACCTGAATTGGCCGCTGAAGAAGACGAACAGGTCTGTCTGCGTCACATGCTCGTGGGGTCCGCGCGCCACGCCCGGGAGTGTCATGGACAGGTATCCCATGACCGGATGCAGCGCATCGGTGAGCTCGTCCTGGCGAAAAAACTCCGCAAGCCACCCTCGCGAGTCGGAATAGAGTTCCAGTCGCGTCACCACGCAGTCGTGAATCACGCCATCGCGCCAGCGCATCAGTCGCTCTGGTGGGGATAGCCGTCGTACACCAAGTAGCGTGCCAGCCGGTTCGCTTCGTGCCACCCTTCAAGGGTTCCGGCGTCGCCCCACCATCCGTTGAGCACACCGTATGTTAGGCGACTGTGCCGAACGTAGGAGGTGTTGACGTCGCTCACCTCATATTCACCGCGGCGGCTGGGCGAAAGCTGGCGGATAAAGTCGAACACCTCCCGATCGTAGAAATAGATGCCGGTCACCGCAAAGCTGCTCGGCGGGTACTTCGGTTTTTCAACGATTTCAACGATCGTGTCACCCTCAAACCGGGGTACGCCGTAGCTCTCTGGGTCTCGGACCCGCTTGAGCAGCACGCGGGCGCCTCTTCCCTGTTCGCGGTACAAATCAGCGTGTTCGAGGAGACTGTCTTCTAAAATGTTGTCGCCCAGTACGGTGACCAGCGGGTCGTCGCCGGCGAAATTCTCACACAGCCCCAATGCCTGGGCGATCCCACCTGGCTTGTCCTGGACACGATACGTTAGATCAACACCTAGGTCGCGGCCGCTCCCTAGCAAGTTGACTACATCTCCCATATGCTCCGGGCTAGTAACCAGGGCGATGCGCGTCACGCTGGCTTCTTTGAGCCTGAGCAGCGGGTGAAAAATCATGGGGTAACGCCCGACCGGGAGCAGATGCTTGTTGGTCACCTTTGTCAGCGGGAACAGGCGGCTTCCTGTGCCGCCAGCTAACACAACCCCTTTGAGTTGATTTGCCATGGGCCTATCCCTCTATCTTTGCGGCTTCCAGGTCGGCGGACACCATTTCGTCGATCATGGATTCCAGCGTGTAGCGCGGCACCCATCCCAGCTGCGCCCGGGCTTTGGAGGCATCGCCGAGCAATCGGTTCACCTCTGCAGGCCTATAATAGCGCGGATCCACGGCGATCACCTGTTTGCCAGACTGCTGGCACGTAGCATACTCACCAGTCCCTTTGCCGCTCCATTCGAGATCCATGTCGAGGGCGGCAAATGCCAGGTTGCAGAACTCTCGAACGGTGGCTTCGCGCCCAGTGGCCAGTACATAGTCGTCGGCTTTGTCCTGCTGCAGCATCAGCCACATGCCTTCCACATAGTCTTTGGCGTGGCCCCAGTCACGAAGCGCGTTGAGGTTACCGAGATAAAGACAGTCCTGCAAACCTAGCTTGATGCGGGCTGCTGCCCGCGTAATTTTGCGCGTGACGAAGGTTTCGCCGCGCCGCGGGCTCTCATGGTTGAAGAGTATGCCGTTGCACGCATAGAGCCCGTACGCGACGCGGTAGTTGATCGTGATCCAGTACGCATAGAGTTTGGCCGCGCCATACGGGCTGCGTGGCCGAAACGGCGTCTTCTCATTCTGCGGGACCTCGGCCGCGTTGCCGTATAGCTCGCTGGTGGATGCCTGGTAAAACCGGACGGTATCCTCCATCTGCAGGATGCGGATAGCCTCCAGAATTCGCAGCACGCCTACCGCATCCGCGTTGGCCGTGTATTCTGGAGTGTCAAAGCTGACCTGAACATGGCTCTGGGCACCCAGGTTATAGATCTCATCGGGCTGCACCTCTTGCACGATGCGGATCAGATTAGTCGAGTCGGTCAGGTCCCCGTAGTGCAGCAGGAATCGGACATCGCCTGCATGCCGATCCTGATAGAGGTGATCGATGCGCTGCGTGTTGAACAGGCTGGACCGCCTCTTGACGCCGTGCACGATGTAGCCTTTTTCGAGCAGGCATTCTGCCAGGTATGACCCGTCCTGTCCGGTGATGCCCGTGACAAGGGCAATTGGTGGCTTCATAGCATTCCTTTAAAGCAACTCGGCGCGACGACTTCCAAGGCGCTGGGTTGGAGAGGGTCGAGCTTGATTGGAAGGAAAATAAGGCAGACCAGCGTGTGCACGCTAGTCTGTGCATCCCGATCAGGGTCACCTGACCTTGGCGTCCCATGCCACCGCCTGTGATGGCCGCGTATCCAGAATGACGCTGGTATCGGACGTACATGTCCAAGTCGATGCCTAAGCATACGATTGTAGGCTGTAGCTGAGTCTGGTGCTCTGTTTGAGCAGCGGCACTAGTGAATCAACCTGGTCCACGCTTTTCCAGCCCGCGAGGCCCTCCTGCTTCACGTAGGAGCTCGGCGCTCCCGCGAACAATGATGATCGCAGCACATGCGCTGCGCCCCGCAGCATTGCCGCATCGTTCGCACGTGGACTTACTCGCTCGCGACTTGACGATCTGACAGGGCGATCGACCATATTCGCTCCACGATTGCTCGGGGCCACGGCGCGGCACAAGGACGAAGTGCCACGCCTAGCACTTGTTTTGCAGGTAGGCTGCTGCTTCACGGGCGCTATGCACGGGTCTGGCAACGCACGGCCGAGGCAATGCGTTCGACGGCTGCCTTTGTGGGTCGGGATAGCCAGGTACACGACTCTGCACGCCAGGTGTGCACTTAGCTTGACGAAGTCCGCCGGAAAGTTGCTCACCGCGGTCTTGGGACATTGTGCCCACCCGAGAGATTCCCTGCTCGAGGGTGTCTCGTGCTTCGCCCTGCATTCGCGGTTACGCTGAGTGTGGACCATCCTGTGCTGTCAGCTCCTTCACATACGTATGCCCTGCCGCAATGGTACAAGATCCGCGAAAGGATCAACGCCGGCTGGAGCGTCTGGGAACGACTCCCGGTCTAAGGCCTGCTGCGCGTATATCACCTTTACCACGGTACCATTGCCGTTTGGAGCGTGCTTTAACCGCGCACTTTATTGTGATATCCTCTTTGCTAAGAACGTTGCGGGCATCCTCACATTATAGCCTGCCAATGCCCTTAACCGGCACAGACCAGTGGGTGCATTTCGTATGGCTGGCCCGTTCATTTGAGTGCGCAAGGCAATTCATGTTCAAGTCAATCCTGGGAAACAAGCCCACCTTTTTGCGAGCTCGCTCACAACCTTGCGACACCCGCCCAAGTACGGCGTGTTGCGCCCCATGATCGAGCTTAGCGTTTCGTTCAGTGGCCTCGCGCAACGCAGTCAGAGGCTCGCACGAGCCGTGAACACTCAGCGTGTCCTTACCCTGCTCGTACTGGCTCGGGCATTTCCCCACCACTTGGTTGCGTAGCCACCTCAAGTGCAGCCCGTACGCGTCAGGCCCAGCCCGCTGGGTCCCGCCCAGACCAGTTACGCGGCATATCTGTTTCTTGGTCAAGTTCTTTCACCATACCATGGTGTAACACATAGGCCCCGTATTCATATCCGCCATAGTATGTACGTACCATTGGGAAGAATGCCTCTGCGCTGCAGCTGCGCCAGTCTTGCTAAGGGCAACGCGAGTAGGGGTGCTCAGCCAATCCACTGTTGGGAAGTCTACTCGTTCCGCCAGTCTGTGGGCACTCCATTGTCTGTTCATAGATCAAGGCCATGAGGACATTGTGCCCTTGTGGAGGCTATGAGCCGCGTTTCTAAGCGCATCCTGCCAGCCGTTTCCTCACATAGTCGATCGTACGCGTGAGTCCTTGGCGCCGTGGCACCGTCGGCTGCCATCCGAGCGCCGTTTCAGCCACTGTGGTATCAGGTTGCCGGCTCTTGGGGTCATCTTCCGGGAGGGGCTTGAAAACTATGGTACTTGCACTGCCGGTGAGCGCAAGGATTTCCTCAGCGATAGTCTGGATAGTGATCTCCTGGCGACTGCCTATGTTGACCGGGTCGGCAATATTGCTGTGCAGCAGACGGAAGATGCCTTCGACGGTGTCGCTGACGTACGTAAATGAGCGCGTCTGCCGTCCGTCACCATAGATGGTGATCGGCTCCTCTGCGAGTGCCTGGCGCATAAAGGTCGGAAGTGCGCGACCGTCATGCAGGCGCATGCGTGGACCGTATGCGTTAAATATCCGAACAATGCGCGTATCAACGCCATGAAAGCGGTGATACGCCATCGTCATCGCTTCAGCAAACCGTTTAGCTTCATCATACACGCCGCGCAGCCCTACGGGATTGACATGGCCCCAGTAGGTCTCTTTCTGGGGGTGTTCTTTGGGATCTCCGTACACCTCGCTGGTCGATGCCAGCAAGAAGCGCGCGCGCTTTTCTTTGGTAAGCCCAAGTGCTTTGTGCGTCCCAAGCGCCCCCACCTTCAGGGTCTGAATGGGCAGGCGGAGGTAGTCTATCGGGGACGCAGGGCTGGCGAAGTGCAGCACAAAGTCGACGTGTCCTTTGACGTGGATGTAGTTGGTGACATCATGCTTGACAAAGCAGAAGCCGGGGTGCCCCATGAGGTGGCCGATGTTGTCCAGCGAGCCCGTTAGCAGATTGTCTATGCAGATGACTTCGTGCCCCTCATTGAGCAGTCGGTCGCAAAGGTGTGACCCCAAAAAGCCGGCACCTCCTGTTATGACCGTTCGCGGCATGCCAAGGGTTGGTTCGGTCCGTGTTTGCTACGGGACCTCCGTGGCAAGATACGCATGGTACCCAGATTCGTTGCGGCAGGGCCGTTGGGTGACGCCTGTTGGGCAAGGCCGGTAGGGCTAGTGATGTGTTCGATATCTGGGCGCTTCTAGCGGTCGGCTTACGGTGCATGGTGTTCGCTGCTGGGCCAAGCTCTACGCGGAGGCATCAGATGCCCTGGCGGGCAGGAATGTAGCGTTGCGTCTCCGTACGAAGACGCATGGTCAGGGGAGAGGGGAGCGGCATGTGCCTGGAGACCTACCCGTGCCACCTGCGCCTTGTTGGTGAATACTGCCATCACACTCGGAGCATTGCGCGCGGATGCCCGCTGGGCGGGGCAGTTCCGAGCTCAGCTGTCACGCACGAGCGGCGGCTGGCATCGGTTCGCCTTGCATAGGCCTTTGGCGTTAGGTCCCGAAAATCTTCGAGTTTATAAACGCGCTGATGGCCTGCACGTTAGTGCCCCGGGAGAAGTTCACCTTCACTACCCCGAATCCAGAGCCACAGACTTTCAGCTCTGCATCAAGATCCAGGCTGCCCGAATTCTCCAACGAGAAAGCCGTCACGTACTTCCATGGGATGGAATTGAGGGCCACCTTTTTTCCTCGAATGCCCTGGGGGTCGATGATCATCATGCGCCAATCCGTAAAGATGAGCGCGTCACGGACGCCCTTGAATTCCATGCGCACTTGTTCTCCGCTCATAAGGAAGCCGTCATACCGGCGCGCAGAAGTGCCGACAGGAGCAGGTGTTCCCACGAATTTGGGAGCGAGGAAGGGATTCTCAATTGTTGATGCCATACATCTCGGGGTGTGTTCCCTGGTTTGTTGTGCTACGGCTGTGCCGAGTACCTCGTACTCCGTGTCACGTCGCAGCTCTGTCAGCAGGCTTGGGCAAGTTTGGCGGCCTTTATACCTGAATCATGGAATATACCGTGAAAGTAAGCACTCGTTTTGTGATATATCGACCACCTGTGGTGGCGGATTGAGTCCGTGCTGGGTTTCGCTGCATCGTGACTTTTCCGGGTACCATTGTCACGGCTGTCTGGTGCTGGTTGCGCTGGTCTTCTCGGGAAGTTTCTGCCATTTTGGCAGACGCTTTCTGATGGATTCTCCCTTCACGGCGATATGATGTGCATGGTGAACGAGGCGATGCAGGATGGCATCTGCGAGTGTTGGGTCTTCCATGCATTCGTTCCCCACGTTATCAGGCATCTGGCTGGTGACGACGATGGAGCCTTTCTGATACCGGTCATTGGTAAGCTCAAGCTGATCTCGCTGGTCTCAATTCTAGTTGTCGTTGGACAGGTGCGACCCGAGGGAGGAGCCGGATGCGTTAACGCGCCCGTCTGGATCTGTGCGGGGGGCCCGGGGAAACCCGGGTTCCTATCGCGAGAACCGGTCAGACTTCCCGATCCTTCGAGTCCTGGGCCATGATTGAAAAGTTGCTTCTGGCGCGGCGCGGGAGGCCGCTCCTGGACCCGAATGGTCGAGGCCGTGGCCGGAGCGCCCCTGTTGTCGCCTGCATCTAATCCAGGGTCTCAGATTCCCGAGAATCCCCTCGTAGGGCGTTCACTATCGCCACGATCGCCGCCGAGAGAGAGGCGATGCCAGCGCACGAAAAAGCAGCGATATAGAGCCAGCTGTCGTACTCGTCTCCCCGGCTGAAGAAAGCAGCGGCAAAAAACAAGGCCGCGAATCCGGCGGCAATTCCCTTGTCGGCCAGCTCGGCCAACGCACGTCGTAGGGTCAGTTTCCGGATGATCCCGTCTCGTTTTCTCATCGTGGGCTTCTCTTTGGTTGTCCGATTGGACGGCAAGCTCCGACGCCACCCTGGTGGTGGCCCGAAATCCCGGGGCAGGTCAGTACCGTGCGCCTCGCTTCGGCCCCATGGAGGCGTCGTCTTCAGGAACCGAATCTTATCTCCGCGTCGGTACCAGTCTGTCGGTCCCCGGTTCAGGTATGTGCCATACGAAGCTGATACACTCTTGCGTAGGCTAAGTTCCACGTTATATCGGCCATTTTTTGCGGCTGAGCGTGTTAAGTGTACGCCAGGCTAACTGGCGTTAGTACAGGGGGTGCAAGTTTCCACACCAGCGATTCTAAATTTGGGGCGTTCGGTGGGGGAACGGATCTTGTTTTGCGGTAGGCTACGCGCACGCGGGCTGTGAGTTAGGCGGTTGGTGGACGGAAACAGGCAATGAGAAGCTACATTTGAGGTGCCACCAATCCGCCCGAGACATACGACGGCCTTTCAGGCCTTTGGAATTCCCAGTTATCCTGTTTATGACATACAATCTTTCAGGCTCTCGCAGCGGAAGGCGCCAGCAGAGGAGGAGGACGGTATAACATGCTTTCCCAGAGACTTCGCCAGTCGGGAATTGGGTAGCTCATCGTACGTGCCCGCAACGCCTCAAAGAAATCGCGGCGTACCTGGTAGGATGCTCGGCATTGCTTCCACAACCCTTTTACTTGGTCGAGCATCGTATGCAGGGCAAATGCCAACAGGTTGAGGGTGGCTAACAGGTTTGCCAGCCCATTTTTGCCATGCCCGAAGTTGTGTTTGAAGTTCTGTCCGTGTCGTGCGAGGCAGTTGAAGCACTCGTTCTCGATCTTCCAGCGCGCCCGCCCACAACGAGCAACCTCCTGCACATTGTGCTTCGTTACCGTCAGGCTGGTGAAAAGCGTTGTGTAGAAGGTCTGCTTGTAGGTGCCCTGCTTTTGGCGTACCCGCACGGTCTTTTCCACCCATGTGCCGTGGACGGCATCGTCCGTGTTCCGAATCGGCAGATCGGTCATCCAGCGATAGCAGTGCTCTTCGTAGCGACGTGTCTTCTTGTTCTGCACCCGGATCCAACCGGTGCTCTGGATATAGCGCTCGTGTAAAAACTTGAATAGCGTGCTATGCGACTTGGGTTTGACCACAAACAGGAAATCGGCGCCCGCATGGAGCACCTGTTGGCAGAAAGGGTGTGTGGCATATAGGGCATCTCCCAGATATACCGGACGATAGCGAGCCATGCGAGCTCCCCACTTCATTAACCACCGCTTAGCGGCATTGATCTCGCAATCCTGCTTGCGACGCCGCACCGAGTGCTGGTCGCCAGGATCATCCTGTGTGCGGACAAACTCTGGCATCAACGGTACCACCCGGTTGTGCCCTGGAGCCACCACAACCGCCGCCACCATGGTATGGAAGAACGAGGGACGCTTGTCTTTTCCCGTGCGACGAGTGGAGCACTGCTGACAATGGATTGTCCGAGAGGAATGAAACTCGATGCCATCAAGCGCCACGAGGATGCGATTCCTCAGACGTACAAACGGCGAAAAGTCTCCCTTGGAACGAAGCGTATCCAGCAGGTGCAGAAACAGGAGCTGAAATGAATCTGGCACGAGGCGGTCCAGCAGGTTGCGGATCTGCCCGTCAGAGGGAATGCCTTGCATACCAAACAGCGTCTGGCCGTTGGAACGGCCCACGTCGTCCTGCATCCTCCGCTGAAAAGCAAGAAAGGAGGGCGATTGCAGAAAGAAGCAGGCAAATGCGCTCAACACGGCATCGGCCAGCGTGTAGCGCAGATTGGGCCCCTGACGGTTATCTTCAAATGTACCGGCGGCCGATCGGATGCGTTTCAGCACATCGCGCAGCAGCTTGTTTGGTTTCATGGGTGCACCTCAGAGTGGAAGACAAAAGCACCCTATAGCAGGGCATCGCAGGACCAATATTGCCAGTCCATACACCCACCATACACATAACGTCTGCTGAACAGGCATTCCCGTAAACCCTACATGCATCCAAATCTAGAATCGCTGGCTGTCTACGGGACGGTTACAAAAGGATTTGGATAGCACGAGAGCATGCCGTATACTTGCCATTAAGCTGAGGCCGGTGCACGAGGTGCCGGACCTTGGTCGTAACCGTAAGCCAGTGAACCAGGTGGCCCACGCAGAAGCCACACGCATCGCAGCCGTGCTGAAGGTTGCCCTGAGCCGCGCCACGAGCGCGTCACGCCTGGAACCGCCTCTGGTCGACGGCGCATGGGCGCCGATGGCAGCAGACCGGCTGATGGGCCAAGAAGCACCGCTGCGCAGGTTTGCAATCCTGTCTTGGATACGGATTAAGACGATTTTGGCGAGTACATGCCTACTGGCACTGCTGGCCTTGGTGGCCACGACAGCCTTTTCCCCTGTCACGCAACCCAGCACCACCGTGGCCACTGTGAAGAAGGACTGCACGAAGAAGGACTGCATGGTATGCATGTACTGTGATGACGATACGCATGGGTATGCTATGTACTGCTGCGTGGGCCTTGAAGGTTGTGGATCAGTTTTTGGCATGCTAGTGTGTGATGATGATGTGTACAACTGCTCTGGGTACGTTGACTCCGCTGACTAACCATTGGGACAATAACATGCAGCATATTAAACGCATACTGGCAATCGCCTCCTTGGTCTTATTAATATCCGCAGGTGGTACGCTGGCTTTTCAGCACCGCACTCTACAAGCTATAGCCGTGCCATGCAGGGTATCAGTAACTTGCCCTGATGGCAGCCGACTAACGTGCACAGGGAAGGATGAATGCTACGGTATTCCTGACGTGGGCGTGCTGTGTGATGGTGTTGACGAATACTGTGACAGAGACGACTCCTGATTAAGCCACCAAGTCTGCCGGAGATGGAGGGCACAATGCCTGCGCGGAAACCGGCCGCTGGCATGTATTGCGTGAGGCTTCAAAGGGGTAGAACGCGGTGTTGGGCGGACGAATCGTTCAGCAGGGAGGGCAACCGGTCGGCGCTAAGTCTTGTGCTCACGCGTAACTTTCAGGCAGTGCTGCGTCGCTGCCGAGCCTACCTAGGGACGATCTTCTTGACTGCTCTTGTGTGTGGGCTGGCTGCGTGCTCAGGTGGTAACACACCTAACACAACGGTACCAGTGACCAAGTTGGTAGCTGACAGTTACGCCATGTCGTTAGGTGCTGACAGATTTGTAAAGACCGTGTGGGGTATAGCAACACATGGTGATACGATCTTCATGATTGAAGAAGGTACTCATCACGTTCTGTGTCTTAACACCGAGCTCGATGTTATTGGCACTATAGGCCAGTCCGGTCCCGGACCGGCCGAGTTCTCCCACTGGCCGCATAACTTCTATGTGACCAAGAATAGCGTTCATGCCTTTGACTACACGAGCCTCGAAGTGTTTTCGCATCAGGGAGAGTATAAGCGTACTATCCAGGCACCATTTCGTGCATGGGAGGGCCTAGCGGTAGACGATGAGGAGAACGTGTTTCTAAGCCCTATTTTCGGCAACTCCGAGTCCTCCATAGTACAACTGGACTCATCGGGCACGGTAGTCAACAATTTTGGCGACTTGCTTGCTACAGAAGGCCCAAGTCGTCTGCGTTGGCCAAAAAGCCAACGGATCCTTGTTGTGGTGAATCAACAATACCTCATGACTATAGGCCTTGCAATACCTGTGGTCGAAAAGTACTCGTTGAACGGCGAGCTAATTGCACGCAACGACCTATCTCAAGAACGGTTTTTTGCGCCTCGTCTTTCTTATGCCTACGAGAGAGAGAAAGATTATAGTAGGGAGGACACGCCGATATCTGTTACGACGGTGGCTTCGAAAGCGTCGGTTATTGACGACATGTTCTACGTGCTCATTATTCAGGGATCTCCTAGCAAAAACGTACGAAAGAATACACTATTAGCCATTGACATCGAGACGTTGAAGCTGGAGCGCGCCTACGAGCTTAGTGACCAGGAAGGCGAGCCCCTCCGGTGGGTCACAGCATTCGCGGGCATACCGTCTGGTGAGCTTTTGGTGTACCACCATTCGGACGGGGTGTTTTACAGGTATAGGCTTTGAATAGATCATCGAAACCCGAACGCAGTGACAAACGATAAGAGTCCTAAAGGCGTAGATTGGCTTAACGTGGCGAAAAACGATGTAGTGCAAATTTCAATCATGCTTGTTGTCATATGCTGTTGCATATTTATCATCTATGATAAACAAGTCAATAATAATGATCTGCCTCTTCCCATAGGCGACAGACCACTCAGCGAGGTGGGGCAGAGGCGATTAAGCCTTATCCCGCATAATTCACGTCAGCGTTTTACATAGAATAGCAGTAAAGCATTGCATGGATACTTTGTTACAATGCATATAACCCTGAGTGTCCAACGACAACTAGAATTGAGACCAGCGACAATTAGAATTGCGTTTGGGGAGGAGGAGACTCCCCGGCGGAGCAGCGAGCTGCGAAGCCGGGGAGTCTGTCCGATTTCGTAGGCGTTCAGTGGTCCGTACCTCGTTCGTTCGGGGTAAAGATACTGCTGTATGGGAGACATATGATTCAGGTATTTCCTTGTTTGATTGGCGTTGGTTGGAGGCTTCCAGTCATCCGCTGTGGTAGTGCTGCTGGAGCCTGTTTAGGGCGGCCGTCACCCCCACCATAGGCGTGCCGTTGGTTTCCGGCTGGCTGAAGGCAACGGGGCGGGTGGTTCGTAGGCTGCCCCGTTTGGTCGATACCGTTTCCTCGCGAGATCGCTTTCGTGCGGTCTCTGTAGCCATCGTACAGGCCCTCGGTGCGCTCTCGCCTGTGCTGGAGGCGTACCAGGGTGTCCGGGCTGAGACCGTCGTAAGCGCCTTTCTCACGTGTCCCTGAGCATCATACGGCGATCCGGAACCGTGCAACCCAGAACACAGCAAGGACCTCTCACCGCTGTTCGGTGGACTGAAGGGGGTCCTGTGTGCTCCCTGGTCCCGGCAGCCGCCTTCCAAGTACACGCTCAGGTCATGATGGATGCGAGTGGGCGGCCGCGTTTGATCACAGACCCCCGAGATCTTCTCCAGCGGGAATCCACAATTCCGCAGCTTATTGACCCGATGCTTCGGCAGACGGCATGAACAGCTCGAAGACACCGGACAGACTCCCGGTGAACGAAGCTGTATGCTCGGCGGTATCGCGATCAACCTGTTCCATGGACGCTGCAGGCCGTCATAGGCGCTCAGATCCACTATTGGGTGCGAGTATCTCATCTGGATCAGCACTAGGTAAGGGCAGACCCGCTGCGACCGCTAGCCGCTCGCGACGACCCCATGGAACCACTAAGGAGCCGCTGCGTTTTCAGGAGATTTTGCTGGTCATGTTGACGCGGGACTCCGCAATTCCGCTGCTTGTTGACCCGATGCTTCGGCAGACGGCATGAACAGCTCGGAGACGTCGGACAAACTCCCGGTGAACCGGCCTTTCGGCTCGGCGGTATCGCGATCAACCTGTTCCATGGACGCTGTAGGCCGTCATAGGCGCTCAGATCCACTATTGGGTGCGAGTATCTCATCTGGATCAGCACTAGGTAAGGGCAGACCCGCTGCGACCGCTAGCCGCTCGCGACGGCTCCATGGAACCACTAAGGAGCTGCTGCGTTCTCAAAGGATTTTGCTGGGCATGTTGACGCGGGAATCCGCAATTCCGCTGCTTGTTGACCCGATGCTTCGGCAGACGGCCTGAACAGCTCGGAGACACCGGACAGACTCCCGGTGAACCGACCTTTCTGCTCGGCGGTATCGCGATCAACCTGTTCCATGGACGCTGCGGACCGTCATAAGCGCTCAGATCCACTATTGGGTGTGAGTATCTCATCTGGATTAGCACTAGGTAAGGGCAGAGCCCGCCGCGACGGCTAAGCGCTCGCGACGGCTCCATGGAACCGCTAAGGGGCTGCTGTGTTAATGCTAGGTTTATGCTGGGCTTGTTGCCGCTGCCTGGATGCTTCCAGTCGATAGCTGGGCAGGTTGAGCTCCAGGATCACGCTGTGATGCACGATGCGATCTATGGCAGCGGCGGTGGTCATCGGATCCTTGAAGATGCTTTCCCAGTGGCTGAAGGCGAGATTGCTGGTAATCAGGATGCTGCCGCGTTCGTAGCGTTCGGCCAGCAAGTGGAACAAGACCTCCATCTCTTCGCGGCTGTGTTGTACGTAGCCGATGTCGTCCAGGATCAGCGCCTCGTATCGCCTCAGGCGCTTCAGCATCTGCGGTAATCGCAGGTCGCGCTTAGCGGCGAGTAGTTGCTGGACGAGCATGCCGCAGCGATAAAACTTCACGCGGCGGTGCTGAAAGATGAGCTCCCGGCCCAGCGCACACAGCAAATGGGTCTTTCCGCTGCCTGGAGGACCGAAGGCCAGCACATTCTCCTTGCGATCCAGAAAGCCACCTTCTAGGAGCACGCTCACATGGTGATCGATTCGAACTGGCAGCCGACCCCGGTCAAACGTGTCCATGGTTTTCTCCAGTGGTAGCCCGGATTCCCGGAGCCAGCGCTGTATCCGGTTGTTGCGGCGGGTGTGCACCTCCGTCTCGACCAGTTCCCACAAGAACCGTTCAAAGCTCAAAGACTCTCGTCGAGCCAAGTCCGCCCTATCCCGGTAGCCGTCGCGCATACTCGGCAAACGAAGCTCCTTCAAGCCTGCACGCAGCGCACGGTCCAGCTGCGCGGTGGTCAGTGTCTTCATTGCGCTTCGTGGTGTAACAGGCTATTATAGGCGCTCAGATCCACCGCACAAACCTGCACCGATGGCTCCTCAATCTCTTGATTCATGAGCGTCTTTACCGAAACGAGCGTAAGCGGCTGCGTACTATTGAGCAACTGGCTAAGCGCAGCAGATACGGCGGCTTCGCTCTCTTTGGCCGCCAGATGCAGCACGCGCAGGTATTGCTTGTCGGCCGCAAGCGAGCTCGAGTGGACACGCTTTAGCTCGTCATACGCCATGCGAAACGTATGAGACGGAAATAGATCGGCCTTGTACCGATAATGAGCAAAGGCTCCAGGCTTGCGCACCAGCATGTCAATCACATGGCGGTATTCGACCCGAGCCTTACCTGTGCCGTGGAGCCGTGGCATGTGCGTCACGCGCCGCTGCGCATACCACACCTCGATCCGCTCCGCATAAATCCGTACATCCACCAGCTCCCCGATCAGCCGACTATTAACCGAATACCAGTTCTTCTTCACGCGGACCAACCCGCCCTTGCTCACGCGCATACGTCTGCGCTGATAGCTGTTCAGGCGCCGCTCGGGTAACGAGCGCAGCTTGGCCTGATCCTCTTTGAGACGGGCCTCTCGATTAGCATTGCGCCCCGCAAACACCTTGGCCAGAAATGCCTCATATTCTTGCCTGCTTTCAAAGTCCGAACTGCCCCGCAAGGCGAGCTGGTTACCGATCGCGCGCTTGAGCCGAAAGTGACTCTGCTCAATCTTCCCGTTCTCGTTGGGGCGCCGTGGCTGCGTGTGCTGCGCCTCCATCCCGTAATGCCGCATCAGAGCACCATATCGGTCTGTAAAGGGGGCTCCCTCCTTCTCGGTACGCTTTAGATTGCGTACCGCACAGCTCATAGAGTCGGTCTGGTGCAGCCGGGGCACACCACCCAGCTGCGTGAGCGCATTCTGCAGCCCCGCACTTAGCGCCTCAAAGCTCTCAGACTTGCAGATCGTACCCGCCTCCCAGTTGGAGTAGGGCAAAACGAAGTGGAACAGCATATGCTTAAACGGCTGGCCTTGGATGGTCACGCCCAGCTTGTTCATGCAGGTGAAGTCCGACTGCGCCCGCTCACCAGGTTCGTATGCCTGGTCAAAGAAGACCTCCTTCCCAGGACCCGCTTCGGCTCGCCACCGCTTCACACGCCGCTGCAATGTGCGCAGCTGACTCGACTGAAACTGGCCAGGGTGGCGACGCTGCAAGTGCTCGAACACAGCCTTGACCTCCAGCCCGGGGTTCTCCTCCAAATAGGGCAGTATTTCGCCCCATACTTCCGCAAACGCGTCGGGACGCGTGCGATACGTTCGCTCGGTCTTCATCTCACTCGGCAGTTTGCCCGCACGCAGGTACTTGCGTGCGGTGTTCTCAGACATACCAGCCTTCGCCGCAGCCGTTGACCGTGCCCTCTTTTTCCCGTTAACGAGCTTGAACAGGAGCTTGACTTGCTGATCGGTAACCATAATGAATGCGTGTTGACAGGTGAACAATCCTGCCCGTAGATACGCATCTCACCGATTCCTTCCCCCGCAATTCTAGTTGTCGCCAACCGCAATTCTAATTGTCGCTGAACACCTGAGTGCGTTACTTTTCAACTAAGAGGGGGCCTATACGGTCCATGTCAATGAAAAAGGGCTCTTCCCCTAATCGGATGGGCCCGATGTTATAACCATCGGGAACCGATTTGAGGCGATGCGGATTTATTGTTGTTTCTGGCTTGTTTCTAGGCCACCATCGCAATGGCACCCATGTACTCCAACCCCATCAACACTATGTCGCAGTTGAAGAAAAATATCGCTTACCTGTTGGGCATCCGTGCTCCCTGGGAGGTTTCCGACGTAACCTTTGCGCATGAGGAGCGAGAAGCGTGGATCCATGTATCCTACGAGGACGGCCATCAGCTTCCTTGTCCAGAGTGCGGCTCACCGTCTCCGGGCTATGATCGCCGTCCTCGGCAATGGCGTCACTTGGATCTGTGCGGGTATCGCACTATGGTGGTTGCGCTACTTCCCCGCGTGGCGTGTTCAGAGCATGGAGTGCGCACCGTGTCGGTTCCGTGGGCGGAGCCTATGTCACGGTATACGGCGGAGCTTGAGGCGCTGGTGATTGATTGGCTGCAGGAGGCGAGCATATCGGCGGTATCTCGTCTGATGAAGGTGAGTTGGAATGCGATAGACGGGATCATGCAGCGTGCGGTGCAACGCGGTCTTGCGCGCAGAGAGGAATCCGATGTGGCCCATATTGGCACGGATGAGCCTTCTTTTCGCAAGCGCCACACGAATGTCACCATTGTTTCGGATGCAAAGGCGGGTACGGTGCTGCATGTGGGCGAAGACCGTAAGAAAGAAACACTTTCGCAATGGTATGCTGGACTCACTGTGGAGCAGCTGGAGGGGATCGAGAGTGTTAGCATGGACATGTGGCCAGCCTACATCAACGCCACGCTGCAGCATGTACCAGAGGCGCAGCGGAAGGTGGCCTTTGACAAGTTTCACGTAGTGAAGAGCCTGGGAACTGCCGTACATAAGGTTCGGCGCCAGGAGCACTGGGCATTGATGAAGGAAGGCCGCGACGACCTTAAGGGAACCAAGTATGATTGGTTGACTCACTCGGTCAACAAGTCTGCCAAGCGGAAGGCGCGCTTCGAGCAGTTGCGTACCAGCACGCTGAAGACGGCCCGCGCGTGGGCCATCAAGGAAGCGGCTATGCAGTTGTGGCACCGTGTCCACCGCCCCTGGGCGCCTGAGGGGTGGGAGCGATGGTTGACGTGGGCCACGCGGTGTCGGCTCAAACCGGTAGAAGCAGCCGCCAGGACCATCAAGAATCACCTATGGGGTATCCTCAATGCGATCAGACTGAAGGTGAGCAATGGCCCTGCGGAAAGCATCAACAGCCGGATCAAAACAATCAAAGTGCGCTGTAGGGGCTTCCGCAACAAACGGCGATTTGCCAACGCCATTTACTTTCACCTCGGAGGCCTGGATCTATACCCCGAAAGCGTCCGCAGGTGAGCTCACCCACTAAACGAGGGGAAGAGCCAAAATTCTTTTGGCTCCGCGCCCCTGTAGTCAACCGGCCGTGAGCCCCCTGCCTGCACCAGCTACTATGGTGGGACGAGTAAAGACCCTCCCTTAGCAGCAGCGCGCCCAGCGCGGTCTTGGCCTCATAGGCCTCCGCCTCATCGAGGATGCGAAGCTTATCAGCGAACACAAACCCAAAACTAGCCCCGTAACCCATCCCCGCCGACAGGATACGCCGGATACCATTGCCCCGAAATTATCGCCACATGGAAACTATTTGGTCGGAATCATCGGAAACAACTTGTCGACATCGCTGGAAACTAATTCTCAGAATACGCGCGCTGCGTAGGATACACTAACCGAAGTCACGAGTCGTACCACCCAAGATATGCACAGAGGGGATCGGGTCACCTTCCAGTATTGCAACGATATGACGGGCAGAAAGCATCGCGCAAGCACTTTGCCTTGGGTGTACTACGGCCGCCTATAAGGGCGTAGGACATACCACGGAGGCAGAAAGGGATCAGATAGGGTGTCTCGCTGCGAAGTCCGGGCCCGCAAAGTCAGTCATAGAGGCCAAGCAATTGCCACTCATCGCCGGTACGGCAGATAAGATAGACCCCGCCGGTCGCCACCACCTCGTAATAGGTGCGACGTATCTCCTGCGCCCACCAGCCGGTCTGAACGACCCATACACGCAACAGTCGTTCTATGACACAGGCTTTATGTCGGGGTCGCCGAAACGCGTGCGGACGGTTGCCCGCGCAGCGTACCTGGATAACCTCCTTGCGATGCTTCATGGCTTTCAAATCGGTCTCGTCCGCCACCCATCTGCAGATGCCCGCTGTAACCGCCCAAGATGTCTGGCAGCGGCCAAGCCCTTTCGACGATGAGCGCGCGCCACTGCTTCCTGGACTGTATCTGTCCCGCCAGTACGACGGCAGAGGTGCGCAGCGCATGCTGCATCTGCTGGGCACGCCCGGGATACACAATGCCCTGCACGATGCCCGTCTCATCCTCCAGCGTGATGAAGATGACCCCCTTAGCTGTGGGAGGACGCTGGCGCATAATTACGCGCCCCGCCACCCGTACCCGCCCCTTTTTCTGCTGCTGCAAAGCATCTACGGTCATAACACCCAAGGCGTTAAGCTCCATGCGCGCAGCCCCCGCAGGATGCATGTCGCTGGTGCCGGTGGTCTGCAGGCTCCATGACAGCTGCTCCGCCTCAGTGAGCGGCGGCAACGTCGGCATATCCTCTTCTTTGAGGACCTCCGAACCGGTCAGGCCTGCCGGAGCCCGCTGCCCCGGCAGGCCGTGACTGTGCGACAGCACGCCGACCTCCCACAGCGCCCTTCGCCTGTTGCTGGCCACATCATCCAGGGCGCCGCTGCCAGCCAGTGCACGCATCTTGTCGTGGTCCAGCGCTACGCGGCTGTAGAAGTCCTGCACGGACCGAAAAGGGCCGTCTGTCAGGCGAGCCCACACAATTTCCGCACCATCCTCCGGTACTATACCGGATACGACCCGCAAAGGACGGCGGATGCACAGCAGGCCACGCCCATCACGCTCCAGCGCATAACGGGCCTCGCTGCGCTGGATGCAGGCCCGCAGCATGCGGACGCCCAAACGCCGCGCCTCCTGCTCTAGCGTCAGCACATCATACATGCCTGGACGGTGCTCCAGAAGCCCCGCGAAATAGGCCGCCGCATGATGCGTCTTCAGGTAAGCGGACTGGTACACCGTGCGTGCAAAAGCGGCTGCATGGCTGCGGCAAAAGCCGTAACCGACGTATCCAGACACCATACCAAAGACCTTCTCCGCTACCTGGAGCGCTACACCGTTGCGTACGGCTCCGTCTATGAAGCGCCCCTTCATGGCGATCAGCTCACCAGGGTCGCGAAACTTTGACATGAGCCGCCGAAAGCCGTCCGCCTCCTCAAGCGTCATCCCCGCGAACTGATGTGCGATTTCCAGAATCTGCTCCTGAAACAGCACCACTCCGCATGTATCTCTGAGGATGGGCTCTAGAAGCGGATGGTCATAGGTGACTGGCTCCTGACCCAGTCGCCTCCGAATAAAGGGATGCACCATACCTGCCTGCAGCGGGCCCGGGCGGAAGATGGCGACCTGCGTTACCAGATCCTGGAAACAGGTCGGCTGGTGACTGGCCACCAGATGCATCTGACCCATGGACTCGATCTGAAACACACCCAGGTTGTCTCCCCGGCGAATGGATTCAAACGTGGCTTCGTCATCCAGCGGCAGTTCATCTATCCAGCAGCTCTGGGGTATGGCTTTGCCTTTGTCGTGTGCTGCGACCAGGCGGCTGCCCATGTCAATCGCTGCCAGCATTCGGAGCCCCAGCACATCAAACTTGACCAGCCCGAGTGCTTCCACATCATCTTTGTCAAACTGGACCATGCGCACGCCATTGGCGGAATGCTGCACCGGCGTGAAGGACCATAGCGGTGTGCGCGCAAGCACCATGCCCCCGTTGTGCAGTCCCAGATGACGTGGCACCCCGTTGAGCGAAGCCACGGCTTTCAGCAGCGTATCGAGCATGGGAGAGTCCCCGGCCGAAGCCGCCATATCCGCCTTAAATTCGTGGATATTCTTCGTGCTGCGACGGCGCGGCACAGCCTTAGATAGCAGGTTGAGAGAGGATGCGGGCCATCCGAGTGCTTTGGCGGTATCCCGAATAGCTAGGCGCAACCCGTATCGAATAACGGTCGCGGTCATGGCTGTGTGTTCTGGCCCAAAGCGTTTCTCCATCCAGGCGATGATCTCCTCGCGGCGCTCCGAATCAAAATCCACATCGATGTCAGGGGTGCCCTGACGTCCCCGATGCAGAAATCGCTCAAAGAGCAGGTTCTGCTCGATGGGACATACGGTAGTGATACCCAACAGGTAGGCTACGATGGAGTTGGCGGCGGAGCCGCGCCCCGCATAGCGGATGCCGCGGCGCTGAGCTTCGGTGACGATCTCATGAACAACCAGAAAAAAGTCGTCCAGCACCAGCGCGGTGATGGTGTTCAGCTCATGGGCCATCTGCCTTTGGGCCGCGGCTTTGTGCGGGGAGCGGCGGTAGCGGCGGGCTAGGCCCGCTTTACACAAGCGCCGCAGAAGCCTGGGCGCCGCCTTACCATCGTTCAGTCGCGGAGCAGGTGGGATGAGGCGGCCAGGTAAAAGGTTTACATGGCAGGCGGCAGCGATCTCCGCTGCACGATCGAAGGCGCGTGGATAGGGAAGCAGCCTGCTAAGTGTGGCAGGGGCACGCAAAAATGCCTCGGCATTGGCGGGGCGCACCGGGTCATGATCGAAGACGGTGCATCCCAGCCGGATGCAGGTGAGCAGGTCGTAGCGGCCATAATCTGCGGGATGAGCAAAGCGGACATCCCCGCCAACAGCACATGCCACACGGCAGGAACCGGCCAGCTCACGCAGCGCACGCAGGTATGCGGCATCATCTTCGTGCAGGTGGTGCCAGAGCTCCACCGAAAGGCGATCCCGAAAGATGGCCCTGAGGCGGTCCAGCGTGCTGCGCGCGCTGCCATCGGATAGCGCCTGTACCAAAAGCCCATGACGCCCTCCTGTAAGACAGAAGAGGTTGCGCGTGTCGTGCAGATCATCCAGCGTGAGCGTGCGCGCAAAGCTTGTAGTCAGCAGGCGGCATAGCTCTCCATAGCCTTCTGCGTTGGCGCAGAGGAGCACTAGGCAGCCACCTTTGGCGGTGACGGGTATCTCTGCGCCATAGATCGGCCGGATGCCCACCGCCTGGCATGCGGTAGCGAAATGCACCGCCCCCCGAACCCCTTGGACATCGGTCAGGGCCAGCGTATCCATGCCCAGACGCGCAGCCCGGGCAACCAGTGCAACGGGCGAAGAGCCCCCGGCCAGCAGCGAATAGTGCGAGCGGGTGTGCAGGTAAGCAAACGACATCAATTCTGCTGAAAGGGTGCCAAGGTCAGGCGCTGCTCGGCAAAGAGGGAGTCTTTGTGCTTCACCTGCAGCACTGAGCATGCTCCATAGCGTTGCTGGATCAGAAAGATGGCCCGCTGGAGGCGGGGGGTTTCTGCACGCGGCGCATACAGCTGCCTCTGGGTATAGGTCGCGCTGATGAGGTGGCTGGCGATCAGCTGCAGGGAGAGCATTTCATCGCTGGGGAGGCTAGAGCTGAGGGATTCGTGCAGCTGCACTACACGGTGGTGTACGGCGGTGCGCGAAGAGAGGCCGCGCTGACTCACATAGCTGCGACTGACGGTGCCGCGTCCGACCATAAAGGCTTTCAGTACCAGGGTGAGCGCAGCCATGCCCGTGAGCTGTGCGGCCAGACGATGCGCCAAGCGTGCAAGGACCGGCTGGACCCAGGGAGCCGCTATTGCCGTGGGGCCTTCCAGCTCATGAGCTACGCTCACGTTGCGCGCAGGCGTGAAGACTGGGACGGAAGGCTGATAGCTAGGACGCAGAATGTGATCAAGCTGCGTGCCGCAATCATGACCGAACTGGGCCCGAAGGTGCTGCTTCGTGAGCCGGCGATCCACCATGGCCAGGGTGTGCAGTCCGAAGAGCTGCAGTCGCTCGGCAGCTTCCAGCCCTTCGTCACCCAAAAGGCCCGCCAGTGCTAAGACGGGCATCGCTTCGAGAAAAGTGGTGCGATCCCTTACGTGACGAATCGTGCCCGGTGCGCCTTGCTGCGCAGCCAGCTGCGCCCACTCGCTAAAGGGCGCGACCCCTCCGTGCACTCGACCATGCTGCTGGACAAAGTGTGCGAATGCGATAAGCTCAGGCTCCTGGAGCAAAAAACACCCCGCACGCAAGGTCATCACGCGTGGTGTCAGACCGCTCAAGCGCTGCATCAGTGTCCAGGTGGCGGCACATTCGTGAGCATGGCTGCGTTCTATGAAGGTGGCGTGGTCATACTGACGTCTGGCACGTGCTAGTGACATGCCGGTCCGCCAGCCAGCCAAAGCCTTGGATGCCATAAAGGTGCGCCCACGCTCATGGAGAATCACTAGACGGCTGGGTGGGCAGTACACCTGAGCCGCCATCCGGGGCCAATAGACGACAGCATAGCGGGAGGCGAGAGGCATAACACGAGCATGGGAGTATACTTGTTAAGTATATGTTTCTCCTGTGATATAGGCAATGTGTCACATGTGTGCATACGTTATTTTGATAGAAAAAAGGCGTTGTGCTGGCTCATCAGGGCCACTGAACACACGTTAGCAGGCACTAGGTACCATGGATCACCGGGAACCCATCCTGATTCTGACGACCGGGGGAACCATCGACAAGATCTACTTTGACGCCAATAGCGCCTACAGCGTGGGGGATCCGCAGATCACCGAGATCCTGCGCATCGTTGGTGTCACTTGTCCTTACCGTATTGACACGCTGTTGGCCAAAGACAGTATGGACCTGACGCCTGAGGATCGGGACCTGATAAGAAGCCGTGTTCTGGCTGCCAGTGAGCATCGCATCCTCATCACGCACGGCACGGACACCATGATTGCCACTGCGCATCACCTGAGCGACGCCCCTGATAAGACTATCGTGCTGGTGGGGGCACTCATGCCAGCAAGGTTCAAGTTCAGCGACGCGGAATTCAACATCGGATTCGCGTTGGCCGCGGTCCAAGCTCTGCCTCGAGGGGCATACATCGCCATGAACGGGCAGATTTTTCGTCCGCCGTTCGTGCGCAAAAATTTCGACAAGAATCGGTTCGAGGAGCTCGGGTAGCGCCAGGAGCAATCATAGGGCTACGCGGTGATCATCCAGATGGCCCGGTTCTTGCGGCATGCCCAAAACATTCTACCCTCTGGCATGGCCCGGAAGCAATTTGATGCGGCACTGGTGCGCAAAGCGCAGCGCGGGGATCGGCGTGCGCGCGAGGTGCTGTTGCGACGCCTCGAGGGTGTGCTGCGCACCTTCTTTGTCAAGCGTGTGGGGCGCACCGCGAACACCGATGATCTGGTCCAGAACACGCTGCTGCGGGTGCATGGCGGTCTGGAAGCACTCAAAGATCCCGAGCGCCTAAAAGCCTTTGCGATGAAGGCGGCCATCTTTGAGCTGCAGGACCTGTATCGCGGCCGTTACAGCGCCAAAGAGGTCCTGTATGATCCCGATGCTATGCCAGCGGTGTCGTCAGACCACGGCATTGCGGCAGACAGCCGTATGGACCTGGAGCGTGCACTCTCGATCCTGACTCCCCATGCGCGACGCATCCTCGAGCTACGTGAATATGGCTACCGGTACAAAGAGATTGCCAAAATTCTGGATACCACAGAGATGGCGGTAAAGATGCAGGTTAAGCGCGCATTTGACAAGATGCGTCGCGCATTTGCCCAGCAGCCCGGGTGGACCCCGAAGGTGCGGCGGCCGGCGTGATGTAAAGTCCAGTGAACCAGTTGGCGGGTCCGAATCGGGCAGGCGGGGCAGGCGGCCGCAGAGACAAAAAGCTTCGCATCGCTGTTACTTTTTGCCTTCTGGCATCGACCTAACAACAGAGATGCCGCCCCTGGGGCAGACACAAATGGGAATTCTGCAGGAACTGCTGCTTAGCGATGCACCACTCACCGCGGCGCAGCGTCGGGCGTGTCGTCAAGCGTTAGAGAGCGATCCCTCACTCTTGCTCGACGTGCAGCGGTGGCTTCAGATGCAGGTCAGGTTGGGCGATGACCTGCATGCCGCCCTTCCAGAGCGGCGCACTGTAGTACTATACATTCTGGCAAAGGCCGGTTATGCGGATACGCTGTCGATGGACGAGCTGCTGGCCATCGACGCGTATCAGGATATGATGTCGGACTTGCGTGATGCCAGCCCGGTACTGTGTGACATTGAGGCCCGCATCGAAGAGGATTGTAATGTCTTTGAGGAGTGCTGGGAGCAGCCGGTTCGGGTTCTGAAGTTGGTACCTCAAGTGTGGCGCATTGCTGCCGCCATCGTCGTGTTGGTGGCTGCTGGACTCGTAGGGAACCTTGTCACGCGCAGCGATATTCAGACGATAGCCGTGTCTGGCGGGGAAGCGCAGGAGGTGGTGCTACCGGACGGTTCTACTGTGCACCTGGTAGCAGAGGCGGAGCTCAGCTATACCAGCAAGGACTTTGGGCGCGAGGTGATACTGACGGGCAGTGCGCTGTTCGACGTAGTGCCCGGCGATTTGGCGTTCCGCATCAGTGCAGAAGAAGCGGTCGTCACTGTGCTCGGCACACGGTTCGGGGTTAGAGCAATAAATGGCCGGACGACCGTCATTTTGGAGCGTGGCCAAGTTGAGCTTGCTGGCGAGCACGCGTCAGGGCAACCTGTGACGCTTGCGCCTGGTCAGATGAGCAGCGTGGCGGCGGGCGGCAGCCCCAGCGCGCCGGAACAGGTAGACCTGATGCACGCCTTGGGCTGGACTGGGTTCCTCTTTTTCGATGCGACCCCGATGGAGGAGGTCGCGCGTGTGCTGGGGCAGCGATACGGTGTGGAGGTGGCACTGGACAAGTCGCTCCAAGAAGAGGAGGTCAGCGGCGCGTTCGGACCAACGGACACGGCGGAGTATATCCTGACTTCGCTGGCTGCGGCGCTGGATGCATCCCTTGAGGGCTCGAAATCGTCCGGTTTCCGTTTGCACCAGCGGGCACCCGAAAGCAGCCTCTAGGAGAGCGTCTCGGGCATTGTCAGACGAGGTGCTTCGCTGCTACAGGGCAAAAGGCGGAACAATGGACGGGCGGCGCTGTACCGGTCTTTCGCGCGTATTTCCTTGGCATTGACCCGTTACCATGCCGCCGAAGCGTTATGTTGCGCTTCTCGCAGGCTGTTTTTTCCTTTCTATCGGCTCGGTCCCCGCGCAACCGATCGAGCTTGACTTTCAGGATGTCACCCTGCGCGATGCGCTAGTAGCCTTTGGCGACCTGCAAGGCGTGGACCTTGTGTATTCTGAGCGTCTGGTACAGGGTTACCGCGTTTCTTGTCAGTACCGCGGAGTGGACCTTGCAGGCGCCATCCGCTGCATCCTGGGGGATACCCCCATCAGCGCGCAGCGCCTGCGCCGCCGCCAGTATGTGCTCACGCCGGTACCTGTTGAGCCACAGCCTGGGCTGGTCGGAATGATCCGTGGTTTTGTGTCTGACGCGCACTCAGGGGAGCGGCTTCCGGGGGCCAACATCTATTTGGCGGATATTCGGTTCGGAACGTCAACCAATGAGGCAGGCTACTTTGCGATATCTCGGCTGCCCAGAGCTGCATATGCAACGCGGGTCTCCTTTATGGGATACGGCACACTGGATACGATGTTGGTGGCCGATGCCGATTCGACAGTGGATCTCCAGTTGGGGCATGAAGCCATCGTGCAGGAGACGCAGGTGGTGGAAGCGCCGCAGACGGAGCCGTTTGCGGTAGAGCCCGGCATCATGCGTGTGCCTACCGGCATGCTGCAGCGGTTGCCTGGTGCGCCCGGCGAATCGGACCTCCTGCACTCACTGCGCTGGCTACCTGGAGTGCAGCGGGCTGGCGCCAGCGCCAGCGGCCTGGTGATACGTGGGAGCGCACCGGACCAGATCCTATACCTCCTGGATGGCGCTCCGATCTACCATCCGTGGCATGCCTTCAGCATCGTTTCTACTTTTCAGTCGGAAGCATTCAAGGATGTACGGCTGTATCGAGGTTCGTTTCCCGCCGAATACGGGGGGCGCCTCTCGGCTGTGCTGGATGCGGAACTGAAGGACGGTCACCGCGATGAGATCGCTGGGTCCGCAGCCGTGGGCATCGTCAGCGGGCGCTTATTGGTGGAGGCGCCGCTCAACGAGAAGACCTCCATAATGGTGGCGGTCCGCCGCTCATATCTGGACAGAATCGTCGGCACTGTTCAGCCAGTACGCAGCGGTGGGGTGGCCGACACTATGCGCACCGGGTACTACTTTCTGGATGTCACGAGCAAGGTGACTTGGCGGCCTACTAGCCAGCAACGGCTGTCGCTGAGCGTGTACGGCGGTCGTGACGCGTTTGACCTCAGGTTGCCGTTTGACATCACGCTCAACTTCACGTCCATATTGAGCTTAAGGGACTGGCTGCGGCCTTCAGAGCTGTTTTTTGAGGTGGACACACATTGGGACAACTATGTGGCCAATGCCCGTTACCAGTATCTCTTTTCTGATCGGCTGTTTCTGACCGCGGGGCTGTACTGGTCAAACTATATCGCCGCCGAAAGCATCTATATCCAGCCGGTCGTGTCTTCCTCGGTTACTTCGCGCTACCGTGTCAACCTGCATGACAGCGGATTGAAGTTGGACGTGGATTACTATCCGTCGCTAACGCACCAGATACGCGCTGGAGTGCGGGCTGTGGGTCGCAGGTTCAGGAGTACGCTTAGTGCGCATATACAGCGTACGCCCGGGTCGGTGGATGTGATGGACCAGGACAGTCGCCTGTTGGCGCTTGAGGTGGTTGGCTATGTGCAGGACACATGGCAGCCGACAGCCACCTTGCAGGTGCAGCCGGGGCTGCGTGCAAGCATTTTGAGCGGCGGCTCCCGCTTGATGCTGGATCCCCGCCTGGGTGTTCGGTATGATGCTGGTACGGTAGTGTTGCGCGGTGCGGCTGGAGCACAGGTGCAGTATGTGCATCGCATCCGTGACCGTTACTCGTTCTTGTATGATTTGGTGTCGGCGCGCTGGGTCCCCGCAAGCGGGATGCTGGATCCTTCCCGCAGCCTCAGCGCGTCATTGGGCGCGGCTATCTCACCGATGCTGGGCATGACTGTGTCGCTGGATGCGTTCTGGCATACAGCCAATGGTATCCTATTGCCTATTGACGAAACGAGAGACAAAGACGGCCTGGAAGGTCCTGGCATTGAGCTGGGAACGCTTCTGGGGCAGTACACGCGAGGGCGCGCAAGGGCGTATGGCCTCGAATTTATGGCGCGAGCCCGCAGTGGTGCCTGGCAATACTGGCTCAGCTACGCGGCGGGCCGATCAGAGAGCCGCACCCCAGAGCTGCTGGACAGGTCATATCGCCCGGCACGCTATGATGTGCCGCAGTCTCTGCAATGGGCGCTCTTGCGCGAGGTGCAGACCTTTACCGTTTCCGTCTCGGCCGTGTGGCGCAGCGGCTACCCGATTACGGTGCCGGTAGCGCGTTACGCGGTGCAGGATCCGCTAGACGACGTGCCCCAACGGTATCTCCACCGCCCAGTAGTGAATAACGGGCGGCTGCCCGACTTTTTCCGGCTGGGAGTGATGGCCAGTTATTGGTTCAGGTTCAGGTCCTATAAAGTGACCGTACAGGCTCAAGTCTACAATATCACCAATCGGCGTAACGTGATAGGCCGCGTGTACGACCCTTCGACCAGTGGACCTGTTGGGGTGGAAAACCGTTTCGGCTTTCCGCTGATTCCGCTTATTGAAATCAAGGTTGAGTTGTGAAAGCGGTAGCATCCGTGGCGATGATTCTGGGTGTCCTCCTTGTCGGATGCGATGGTACGGATCCTGGTGTGGAAACGCATCTGGTGATCGAGTCTTATGCCCAGGTAGGTGCATCGTTGCCGGAGGTGCGGCTTCGGCGCACCCTTCCGCTGTCGCAGCCTTACGGCACCGATGCCGCCGTGGTCGTTGAAGATGCGGAGGTCACCGTGACGATGGACGGCCAGAGCCATGCCTACGTCGTAGCAGCGCCGGGCATGTATCGTTCTGCCACTGATCTCATCTTGCAGGAGCATGCCGAGTTGGAGTTGGAGGTGGACTGGCAGGGCCACCGTGCTCGCGCATCCACCAGGATTCCTCCGCCCCTGGCGCTCGACAGCATCCAAGTGATTCCATCGGAGCGCCCCCTCAGCGGCCTCATACTGGATTCGCTATTTATTGACCTGACGCAGATAGATACGCTGCGTTTTGATACGCTGCGGACAGGCGCGACCGACGGCTACGTGTATCTGGTCGAAGTCAAGCTACGGTGGCAGGCGGACGCTACTGAGTTGGGCGTCGATGATGACTATTGGATTCGCACAGAGCTGCGTCCTTCCCTTTCTTCCAGGACGGCTCTTGATGATTACTTCTTACGGCCCGAACAGCTGTTGCGTGAGGCGAATATCCCGCGCAATGCTGCAGGTTGGCGCCACTGGACTGGCGTGTATGCGGTGCCTGTGGAGGACTCTACGGTCGTGTTGCCGCAGCATCGCCTGCGCATCGCCTTGATTCGTAGCACCGGGGCCTACGCACGCTTTGTGTCTGGCAGTGATAGCCCGAAGTTTCGTGAGCCGCTGACGAATGTTGAAGGTGCGCTGGGGATTTTTGCTGGAATGGCCATCGATTCGCTCAGCTTGACGATAGAATAAGGGAAGCGGGAATCGTTTTACCGCCCATGTCTTTTGTCTGGTGCATACGGCTGCAATCGGTCTGGGTTGGATTGTGTTATCTTCGCGCTCGAGGCTGGCTCACGGCGGGGCGGCGACAGCGTCGATCGTGCGGTGGAGCTCGCGGTGCCTTTGGGTTTATTCAGCTTCGAACGTTATGAAGTGGTTAGGTGGTTTGGCTGCGCTGCTTTTCGTGGTTCCTGCCGGTGCTCAGGATGGCACGTTAGCAATCTACGATGAAGCGCATTTCGAGGGCCTTCAGTACCGGATGATCGGGCCGGCTCGCGGTGGCCGTGTGACAGCCGTGGCAGGCCATCGTGACACTCCCCGTACCTTCTATATGGGGGCCACTGGCGGGGGCGTTTGGAAGACGGAGGATGCTGGACAGTCGTGGCTCAACGTGTCGGATGGTGCATTCTCGACGGGATCGATCGGTGCGATAGATGTAGCGGACAGCGATGCGGATATCGTTTACGTCGGCACCGGATCCGATGGCATCCGCAGCAACGTGATCATAGGTCGCGGGATGTACAAGTCGACCGATGGTGGCCAGTCATGGACATTCGCGGGCCTGAAGCAGGCAGGTCAGATTGGCGCGGTGGTGGTTCACCCCACGAACCCAGACATCGTGTATGTCGCCGCTCTTGGCAACCCGTTTCGTGCAAACCCCGAGCGCGGCGTCTACAAGACTGTTGACGGCGGACTGACCTGGCAGCAATTGCTGTTTGTTTCGGACCAGACCGGTGCCGTGGATATCGAGCTTAATCCGGCCAATGCAGATGTAGTTTACGCGGCCATGTGGCGCGCGGAGCGCAAGCCGTGGACCATCATTAGTGGCGATGACAAAGAGAATGGCATCTACGTTTCCGAGGATGCAGGCGATACATGGACCAGATCACGCGAGGGGCTGCCGGATGGTTTGACGGGCAAGATAGACTTTGCGGTCACGGCTGCTGACCCCAGCCGCGTCTATGCATTGGTAGAAGCCCGTCCAGAGGTTGAAGGGCTATATCGTTCCAACGACCGGGGGCGCACCTGGCGGCTTATCAGTAACGAGGGCTACCTCATGACGCGCCCGTTTTACTACACGAACGTGGATGCCGACCCATTGGATGCGGATGTAGTGTGGGTCAACAATTTGGGTCTACACCGATCCGATGATGCCGGTGCGACATGGCGGCGCGTAGCGACGCCGCATGGCGATAACCACGACATATGGATCAATCCAAACGACACCAACATCATGATTCAATCCAACGACGGCGGAGCAAACGTGACGCTGGACGGTGGAGCCACATGGAGTACCCAGCACAATCAGCCTACGGCGGAGCTGTACCAGATAGATGTCGACAACAGGTTTCCGTACTGGGTATATGCGGGTCAGCAGGACAATACCACTATTGCGGTCCCGAGCGTACCGCCGGAGTATCGTCCGGGCGGAGCCGAGTCATACTGGGAGGCGATAGGGGGATGTGAAACCGGGCCTGCCGTGCCGCACCCTCGGAATCCAGATGTGGTTTACAGTAACTGTAAGGGGACGTTTCGGCGTTACAGTCGCACCACGGGGCAGGAGCAGCATTACTATGTGGGCGGGGTTTATCTGTACGGTGTGAATCCTGCGACGCTTCCGTATCGTTTTCAGCGCGTCGTACCTATTGAAATTTCGCCTCACGATCCGCAGGTGATTTACCACGGATCCCAATATGTGCATCGTACCTTAGATGAAGGTAGAACATGGGAGACGATCAGCCCGGACCTTACCGCCTTTCGGCCGGAGCGGCAGGTGGTATCTGGCGCTCCCATTACGCGTGACATCACCGGTGAGGAGCACTACAGCACGTTGTATGTCATAGAAGTGTCGCCGCATGATCCTGACGTTATCTGGACTGGCGCCAATGATGGACCGGTGCATGTGACGCGTGACGGTGGTGCAACGTGGACAGATGTAACGCCTGAGGCGATGCCGCCGGAAGGGCGGATACAGACGATTGAGCCTTCGCCACACATGGCGGGCAAAGCGTACATCGCTGGTTACCGTTACCTCTTGGGTGACTTCAGTCCGTACATTTACCGGACGGAGGACTTCGGGGCATCGTGGACATTGCTGACGTCGGGGGACAATGGTATCCCGGGCGGCTCTCCGACTCGCGTGGTGCGTGAAGACCCGGACCGTGAAGGCCTGTTGTATGCGGGAACGGAGTTCGGCCTCTTCGTCTCTTTCGATGATGGGCTTCAGTGGCAGTCTCTGCAGCGCGACTTGCCTATAACGCCAGTGACGGGGATCCGCGTGCACCGCCAGGACCTAGTGCTATCGACCATGGGTCGTGGGTTCTACATTATGGACAACGTCACGACGCTGCACACGCTGCCCGAGGTGGTCAGTAGCGGTGCGTCGCGGCATCTGTACCTGATACGTCCAGCGTACAACATCCGCTATTCTTCCGGGAGGCGGAATGCTGCAGCTGCTGAGTATCCGCCGCCAGGGGCAATAATCGATTACTATTTTGCAGACGACCAGCGCGATTCGGTTAGGCTGACAATCGCGGACGCGGGTGGTCGGGTGGTGAGGTCTTATTCAGGTTCGGCCCCGCGCAGGGCCATGGCGCAGGAGGAGCAGGGCATGCGTGCGGCGCCTGCTCCTCGGCGGGGCGCCGGAACCTTGGATGTGAGCGCGGGCATGCACCGGCTGGTCTGGGAATTGAGGTATGACGGTGCGCGCGGCGTAGGGGCAGGTCCCCGGGCGGTGCCGGGCAGCTACATGGTAACGCTAGAAAGCGGGTCCTGGCGTGCATCGCAGCCGCTCACGATACTGATGGATCCCCGCCTAGCGGCCGACGGCATAGCGCAGGCAGATCTGGAGCAGCAGTTGGCATTCAATCTGGAGCTTTTTGACGTGATGCAGCAGGCCCGGGGTCTGGTCGCCAGGATTGACACATTGCACGAGGCGATTCTTAGCGATGAGCGGGCTGGCGGGCTGCGCACCGAGCTGCAGCGGCTTAAGGATGCGGTAGTCACCAAGCGTGGTGACAGCTATCCGGCTCCTATGTTGATTGATCAGCTCGGATACCTGTACCGTTTCACGTCGCAGGGTTTCCAGAGTGTGGGAGCAGATGCTCAAGAGCGCAAGCGCTCGTTGGAAGCCCAGCTCCAGGAACACGTAGATATGATGGTCCGCCTTGAGGCGCGTGCCAGTGACCTGTTCACGGGTGGATAGGGTGGTTTCTGGTATTCGCTTGGCCAACGCGCCTTGCTCGTGGGGTACGCTGGAGTTCGAGGGTGTGTCTGGTAGCCCTATTGGGTATGCGCAAATGCTCGATGAGCTCAAGGCGACCGGATATACGGGTACGGAGCTTGGCGACTGGGGCTTCATGCCCACTGAGCCTGAAAAGCTTCGTCAGGCGCTAACAGAGCGAGCGCTATCGCTGCGCGGCGCCTTTGTACCAGTAGCGCTTACTCGCCAGGATGCTCATGCTTACGGTATCCGCTCCGCGGTGCGGACGGCCCGGCTTTTGGGTGCGGCAGGGGATCTGGATGATCCTGCGGTACTGGTGCTGGCGGATGCCAATGCAGCAGATCCAGTTCGGACCCTTCATGCCGGTCGGATCACGCCAGCAATGGGGCTCTCCTCCTCAGATTGGGACGTAGTGGCCCAAGGCGCAACGGCGGTGGCTCGTGCGGTGAGACAGGAAGTTGGCTTACGCACGGTATTTCATCATCATTGCGCGGGATTCGTTGAGACACCGGAAGAAATAGGTCAGCTGATGGACCGGACGAATCCTGAGGACCTTGGCTTGGTTTTCGATACGGGCCACTTTGCCTACGGAGCAGGTTCATCCAGCCTTGTGATGGACGGCTTAGATATGTTCCAAGATCGCATCACCTATATCCACTTCAAGGACTGCCATGATGGCATCGCTGAGCAAGCCCGCACGCGGGGGTGGAGCTATTTTGAGGCGGTTGAGCGCGGCTTGTTCTGCGAACTGGGTGCGGGTGGTGTGGATTTTCCCGCGCTTGTTGAGCGGCTGCAGGCTGCCTGTTATCGCGGCTGGATCGTGGTGGAACAGGATGTGCTGCCCGGCATGGGCACTCCCCGGGAGAGTGCGGCCCGCAATCGGGCATACCTGGAAACGTTAGGGCTCTGACAAGATTCGTGTAGGCGTTATGGCTGGCGACAGGAAGGCGTTGTCCGTAGCATTGATTGGTGCGGGGAGGATCGGGAGCATGCACGCTGAGCATTTGGCGCGCCACATACCTGCGGCAATGTTAGCCGCTGTGGTGGATCTGGATGCTGCCTCGGCGCGCGCATGTGCAGACCGGTATGGTGTGTCGTGGACTACGCGCTTGGAGCATGTGTTGCATGATGCGGCCATTAACGCCGTCGTCATTTGCACCTCCAGCACAACCCATACGGAGATCATTGAGGCAGCTGCCGCGAGCGGGAAGCACATTTTCTGTGAAAAGCCGTTGGATCTGTCCCTTGAGCGCATTGATCGCGCGCTGCGGGCCGTTCGGGATGGCGGCGTTTTGCTGCAGGTGGGTTATCAGCGACGATTCGATGCCGGATTCCAGAGGGTACAACGTGCAATTGTGACCGAGGAGATTGGTGTTCCGCATTCGATTCATATTGCCAGCCGCGATCCGGCGCCGCCGTCGCTGGAATTCCTCAAGAAATCTGGGGGTCTTTTTCTTGACATGTCGATTCATGACTTCGACATGACGCATTTCTTGCTGGGTCAGCCGATTCGGCGCGTGTTTGCTACAGGCGCGGTTCGTATCAATTCCGCCATTGGAGCGATCGGTGATGTGGACACGGCCACGGTCCTTCTGCAGGCAGAGGATGGTACGCTCATCACTATTGAGAATAGCCGTAAGGCAACGTTCGGCTATGACCAGCGCCTGGAGGTATTCGGCAGCAAGGGCAGCATCCGGGTGGAAAACGTGTCACCGAACTCAGCCGTGATTCTGGGCAAGGATGGTGAGCGCCGGGACAATCCGCACCACTTCTTTATTGAGCGTTACCGTGACGCGTATGTAGCTGAGCTCCGGGCTTTTGCTGACGCGATTTTGCATGGGCGGGATTCTCCTTTGTCGGGTGAGGATGCGCGAGTCTCTGTAGAGATCGCTCTGGCCGCTACGCAATCCTTGGAGACGTCCCTTCCCGTAGACTTGGTCAGTGCGTGACGCGGGGTCCATGCAGAAGCTGAGGGGGTTACTCGGGGCGGAAGCGTCAGATCTTCTTAGTCACCGATGTGCGAAGGTCCCGGCCGACCGGCTGGTGGTGCCGGGACCGGACTTCGTGGATCGTATCGCGTTGCGGTCGGACCGGAACCCTCGTGTGCTGGCATCAATCCAGCGGTTGTTTGCGGCAGGACGGCTGGGAGGCACCGGCTACCTCAGTCTGTTGCCTATTGACCATGGCGTGGCCCATACTGCAGGCATGGTATTCGCGCCGAATCCGGCGTATTTCGATCCGAAGCAGGTTGCTAGGTTGGCTCTAAGGGGCGGCAGCAGCGGCGTGGTGACGACCTTTGGAGCACTCGGTGCTGTTGCGCGTGCGGTGGCACACCGTGTGCCGCTCATTCTCAAGATCAATCATGATGAGCAGTTTGCATTTCCAACTCGCTACGACAACATCATGTTTGCACGGGTTCGTGAAGCGGCCGCGATGGGGTGCGTGGCCGTAGCGGCGACCATCTACTTTGGCGGTCCCGAGGCGCGGCGTCAGCTTCAGGAGGTTACGGCAGCGTTTGCCGAAGCTCATGCGACCGGGATGGCCACGGTACTTTTCTGCTATCTGCACCCCAGAGTGATGGCAGCACGGGGTCGCGACCTGATGTTTGCGGCCGACCTGACTGGTGAGGCCATCCATCAGGGTATGACCATACAGCCGGATTTTATCAAACAGAAGCAGCCGCTCCGCAATCGAGGGCTGCTTGCCGTGCAGCCTGGCGGTCCTCCGGTGGATCATCGTATCTATACCGAGCTCGCGACCGGGCATCCTATCGATCTAACCAGATACCAGGTGCTGTTGGCATATGGTGGGTACAGTGGTGTTATCCATTCTGGTGGTGCGAGTAGCGCCAACAGTGTTCGCCAGGCGGTGCGCGCTGCGGTAATCAACAAGCGCGGGGGAGGGATGGGTCTGTTGGCAGGTAGAAAAGCGTTTCAGTGTCCGATGGAGGAGGGGGTTGCACTCTTGCATGCGGTACAGGATGTCTACTTGAATCCAGCGATTACCGTAGCGTAGGAGATGTATTCGGCGCGTAGGTTGGTACTGTCGCTCGCCAGGGTGCCGGCACTAGGCACATTTGGGGATTCCCTTCGACCATGTATCGCTATAGGCCGTTTGGATCTTGCTCAGCGCAGCCAGCGGTGCAGGGCACCAGTCATGCCCCGAAAAGGTAGCGCTTTTGCAAAAATGGGTTGGGTCGGCTTTGTGTATTCGTCGGTCCGCTGCGGCGTCTCCAGCCGTTTGATTGGCGCTGGCGTGCTATTCCCTTGCGCTGTTAGGACAGCCCTCCTCCTGCCCGCTGTCCAGCGCAGCGGGTCCTACCCCAAGTTGGTCAATGTAGTGGATTTTTTTCGTGAGGTAACACATCCCTGACATACAGGGAAGGTTAGAAGGGCGGTTGTGGCAGGTGTGTTTTACATGTTCGCATGCTCTTCAGAGGGACGCCTTACTTTCATTCTGCGGGTGTACGTGCTGGTTTTGAGCCCCATCGCGCGGAAGACTTTACAGTGGAACGGCTTGTGGTCCTCGTCTTTCTTGAGTAGGGTGCAATGGGTTGCGTCTTGTGAGAGCACGGTTGTTACACGATGCATCTGGTTGAGCTTGACCGTGAGTGTGCCCCAGCTGCTGTGGATGTCGCCGGTTTTCAATCGGCTGCGTACCAGATGCGCTGCGTGAAAGGCGAGAATGGACAGGAAGAGATAGGCTTCTATACGAAGGTCCCGACTGTGGTAGATCGGACGTAATCCAAGATCCGATTTCATGGTGCATATTCCACGGAAAAAAACCACTCGTTCCACGGTATGGCGACCACCGATTCCACGGTTAATCGACCACCTGATTCGGCGTGCTGAGTCCGCGCTGGATAGCGCTGCATCGTGACTGTTCTGGGTACCATTTTCACGGCTGTCTGGCGTCAGTTACGCTTGTCTTCTCTGGAAGGTTCTGCCATTGTGGCAGACGCTGTCTCATGGACTCTCCCTTCAGCGCGATGTGGTGTGCATTGTGAATGAGGCGATCCAGGATAGCATCAGCGAGTGTTGGGTCTTCCATGCCTTCGTGCCACACACTCACAGGCATCTGACTGGTAACGACGATGGATCCCTTCTGATACCGATCATCGATGAGCTCAAGCAGATCCCGCTGGTGCAGCGCACTGATTCGTGACAACCCCCAGTCATCGAGAACCAGTAGGTGGAAGCGCGTCAACTGCTTCAGCAGTTTCAGGAAGCGTCCGTCCCCGTGCGCGAGTTGCAGATCTTCCAGAAGACGATGCAGTCGGTGGTAGCGTACGGTGAACCCCTCCATGCAGGCTTTATGCGCCAGCGCGCACGCCACGAAGCTCTTGCCGACACCGGTGGGTCCGGTAATGATCACATTGTGATGTTTGCCCACCCAGTCGCAGGTGGAAAGCGAGGCCATCAGGCGCCGATCCAGATTGCGACCGCGACGATAGTCCAGATCGGCCATGGAGGCCTCCTGGCGTAACCGGGCGCGGCGTAGGCGCGACCGCAGGCGATTGTTGTATCGCACGATCTCCTCGTGGTCAACCAATAGGCCCAGGCGGTCCATGAACGGGAGCTGTTCCATTTCCGGTTGGGTAAGCTGATCACGCAGCGCGCGCGCCATGCCATGCAGACGCATCTGCTCGAGCTTGTCAAGGGTAGGGTGTAGGAGCATCAGTCCTTCGAGGTTTGGTGAGGAGAATCCGATTTGGTGTCGTAATAGCTTGGGCCCCGGATGTTGTCATGGTCTATGGGAGGCGGAGACACCGAGTCCAGCGGATGCTTGTCGAGTCCATTCTTCAGGATGGACGCGATGCTCCTGTACGAGCGGGTGCCGATAGCGATTGCCCGCGTACACGCGTTTTCCATGCGGCTCTTACCGTAGATGCGAGCCAAGCGGAGCAGGCCCATGAGCGTGCGGTAACGAATCAGCGGGTGCCGCTCAGCATCGATGATCTGCCGCACGATATTGTGTGTGTCCGGCCCGATGCGTTCTGCCTCGGTTACGAAGCGGCTCATATCGTTCATTTGGCGTTGGGCGTCCGGCATGTGTTCATCCTTGGTGGTGACCCCTTTCTGGTGGCTACGCGGGTGCGTCGCCACCCGTTTGTCGTCAAAAAATACCTCCAGGGTGGTATCTGTAAGGCGAACCTGTACCGAACGACCTACATATCGATAAGGAACGCTATAACGGTGCCAGCGCACCTCGATGTGCGCATCTCTGTGCACCTTGGCTTTGCGCCACTCCGCGTGCTCGTACGGCTCCGCCGGCAAGGGCTTCATCGCTGAGCGCTCCCACGTGTCAAACCAGCTCTTACGACTGCCTTCCAGCTTCTGAAAAGGCCGCTCGTTAAGCTCCTTCAGATGGACACGAATGTGCCGGTTCACGTGCGCTAGACCGATGAAACGCTTATCGCTTAACGGAGCCAGAATGCGCCTCTCTGCATGCAACACGGCTTGCTCGACCTTGGCCTTGTCCCTGGGCTTCCCGGGACGCGTAGGCACAACCACGGTCTTGTAGTGCATCGCAAGGTCCTGATACGACGGATTGATCTCCGGATCGTATCGGTGGGCCTTGCGCACGCCACTCTTCAAATTGTCACAGACCACATAGGAAGGCACCGCCCCGAAAGCCTCGAACATGCGACGATGCGAGCCCAGCCAGTCCCCAAGACGCTGCGTCCACGTCGCCTCAACGTAGAGATAATTGGAGAATCCCAGCACACCAACAAAGGTCTCCACCCGACGCCGCTTACGCGTAAGCTGGTCTATCGCCTCCAGGCGCATGCCTGCATAGTCCACGAAGGCCGAATGACCCGCAGGATGATCCATCGGAACCGTCACCTGGCCAAATTCCTTCTTCCAGGCAGAGTAAAGAGCGCAGAACTTGCTGTAGCCGTAACCATCGCTGTGGTCCCGCCTGTACCGCTCCCACATCAGGCGCCGCGTGAACCCCTTGACCTGCATCTTACGCTCCACCTCGGACCAGTCCGGCAACGGACGCGTCTCCTTGGCAACCTCCGGCGGACCATAAAGCAATGCCTTCAACTTGGCCTCCGGCATACCCTCGGGCAAAGGCCAATGCACACCCGCTGCCTTAGCACGACGCAAGTAACCAAGTACCGTGCTGTGCGATATTCCCAGCGCACGACCGATACCACGTACGCTCAAATCAGACTCCGCAGACAACCGCAGAACGTCCCACAAAACACGCATAACAACCCTCTTGTTTGGCATAAGTACCCCTCTTTTGGTAAGTAAAGAGGGTACGATACCACCTGCGCTTGCCCTGCCGCCATCACCCGCGACAGGCAACAATAACCCGTTTCTAACTCCGCCAGACTGCCAATTTGGCAGGCCCGTTAACCGACCTCCTACACCCCGCCGCCACCGGTCGGCGCGCGCCAGCTCAGGTGGTCGATTTCCCGTGGAACCACTGGTCGATTTGCCGTGGAATCGGTGGTCGATTTGCCGTGGAACCACTGGTCGATTTGAAGCGGAATACGCACATGGTGCGGAACGTGCGTTCGCTCTCTCCTAGCTGCCAATAGGTCTGTGCGATTTTCTTGACCGACCACTCCGCGTGGCTGGTGCGCAGTACATACCCACCGAGGGCCTCCGTACATGCCTCGTAGGCAGACCTTTGCGTGAGGCGGATCTTTTCGGCGTGTATTCAGCGACAGTTAGTATTGCGGTTGGCGACAACTAGAATTGAGGGGGGAAGGAATCGGTGAGGTGCGTATGTACGGGCAGGTCCGTTCACCTATCAACATGCATTCAGCATGGTTACCGATCAGGAAGTCAAGCTACTATTCAAGCTGGTTAACGGGGAGAAGCGGGCACGATCAACGGCTGCGGCGAAGGCCGGTATGTCCGAGAATACCGCGCGCAAGTACCAGCGCGGGCAAACTGCCGAGTGAGATGAAGACCCAGCGAACGTATCGTACGCGTTCAGACGTGTTTGCGGATGTATGGGGCGAAATACTGCCCTTTTTGAGGAGAATCCCGAGCTGGAGGTCAAGGCTGTGTTCGAGGACTTGCAGCGCCGCTACCTGGGCCGGTTCAACGCGGGTCAGCTGCGCACATTGCAGCGGCGTGTGAAGTCGTGGCGAGCCGAAGCGGGTCCTGGGAAGGAGGTCTACTTTGACCAGGCATGCGAACCCGGTGAGCGGGCGCAGTCGGACTTCACCTGCATGAACAAGTTGGGCGTGACCATCCAGGGCCAGCCGCTTAAGCATATGCCACTTCGTTCTGGCATACTCTAACTGAGAGGCGGGTACGATCTGCAAGTCTGAGAGCTTTTAGGCGCTAACTGAGGGGCTGCAGAATGCGCTCACGCAGTTGGTTCGTGAACCCCAGCGCCCACAGAGCGCGCCGAAGCCATTCGCGCTGCTGCGCTAAGCCAGCCCCTTCATCGCTGACCACCAAGAATGACTTCCGAAGCGCCTGCAGCTCACGCCAAGGTGGCAGGGTGCCCTCTTCCGTGACCACCTTGCCGACCCAGCCCTTTTAGTTCTGCTCCAGAAGCGTGCCCAGATAGCAGCCCGAAAACAACTCGTTCTCGTTGGAGATACCTGTAAGGTCAAGCGCCATGGTGGTGAAGGGTATTGGTCTAACACAGCTGCTGGAAGTCAGCAGCCCACAACAAATCCATGAGTGCTAACATCCCTGCGTCAATTGCTATCGAAACAGGGCAGCATCGAGGCGGACCGTTTCAAGAGCAGGACGCCACGGCAGTCTGCGCCACTGCGGCAGTTAACCTGCACCGATGTAAGCGGCAATCAAGTCGGCATGGATGTAAGGATAGTTCCCAGTCACATCGTGTCAACATTCAAGGAGAGTACTATTCCAATGTGTCACCGATATGCTTCCGTTAACAATATCGCCGTAACTGCAGCCGATGCCCGAACAACAAGCACCATCCCGGGGTGCTGTCACTACGCAAGAGACTGTCTGGACGCGCCGTATCAGAATGGAGAATTCAGCTGTACGTTGAGGACTATGCCGCACTCGTGGCTGGCACACCGATACCACGAGACGACACCTGCTGGTTGCAGCAGCGAGCAATCGCCTAGCTCAGGCGCAGACAGGCCGAGGACATCCAGCTATTCCTCCATCGCATTGATCAAATCGACCAGCTGATTTATCAGATCATTGGGAACGGGTAGCGTCAGATGGTACTGGGTAAGCTTCCAATGGCTGCCATCCCAAGTCAGCACTCCGGTGCCTCGCGTCAGTCCAAAATTCTCATTTTTCAGGGTCTCATCAAACCAAGCCGTATCGCCATTAAGAAATACCGCGCGCTGCTGCGGCACGTAGGTCCACCCACGTCCCGCTCGGAAATATGGTCCCGCGTAAGCTTGAAATTCCTCCAGGCTCCAGCGCTCAGCGATGTCCGTGCCGAAAAAGATGGCCTGCTCGGCAAAGTGAGCAAAGTAACGGGCACTGTCTGCTTCAGAAGCCGCCACATGAAAATCGTCGAGCACTTCGATCACGCCGTTCTTGGTCTGGCCCCACGAGGCGCACGCCAATACGGGGGCAAGCGAAATCAGGAGTGCACCCTGAATGAGTCTGATCTTGGTCATTGAAAAAGGTGGTTCTGCTGTTTGAGGTGGTCGGCGAACTTCAAAGCCTGCGCGGCTATGGTCAACGCAGGGTTCATGGCCGCAGATGAGGGGAATATGGAAGCATCCACTACATATAAGTTAGCAACATCATGGGTACGGCACCACGGGTTCACTACGATTTCGGCTGGGTCTTGGCCCATGCGGAGCGTGCCACACTGATGCGAGTTGGTGGCAATCCCCATGGTCTCAGTAATTGTCAGCTGATAGCCGGCTCGCCGCATAATTCGTTTGGTCTGCCGCAGCTGTCGCTGGTGCGTAACCAAGTTGTTCGGTCGCCACCGCACGGTAATGTGGCCAGAGCTCGATGCAGTCACCCGATTCTTACTAGAGGGCAGGTTTTCCGACATCACCCACCACGTCCAGGGGATTGCACCATTCGTAGTTGGGTTTCGGCGATTGCTGCCGAGATGGGACTGCACTTGGCTGACCTCGAACGGCAATGCTCCCGTCCATGTGGCACGCTGGAGTCCAAAAGGGGCCCGCCCGGTGGAGGCCCAGCCGCGACTCGTCATGCCAACAAACAGCGCGCCGTCTCGAGCCCATGCCATACGAAGCACTCCCGAGCTGAAGCCCTCCAGAAAAGGAAAGGCAGCTCCCTGGTACACCCCCTCAATGCGTTCAAGAAAGACGCGCGTGATCTTGCTGTGGCCCTGGTCGCCTACGAGTAGCTGCCCAGCAAAGGGCCCGAACTGGCCTCCGGTCGAGTCAGGCACTATGTCCGAAGTGGAAATCCCCATAATGCCGTGCGGCATCCACACGGCAGGTGGCTTAAGTCCCTCAACCTATTCGGCAACTTCAAACAACGGTGCGCCGGTGTCGGGGACATCTTCGGGGTGAAGAAATAGGGGCGCGTCAGGATGGTCGTTCCACCGTAGCTCAGCCGGGTTGCCAGCAAAGTCTCCCTCTTCGACGTGCGTGATACAGCCGGAGCCGACCCAGTCGCCCTGGTTTTCGGCAAAGAAAAGGTCTCCCTCCGTGTTGGTGCCCATGCCTGCCGGTGACCGCATTCCTGTAGCTATCGGCTTCATGGAGCCGTCAGGGGTCACCGCTAGCATCCATCCGCGCCATGGAGAGAGGCTGGCCCCGTATCCGATCCAAGCTAGGTTGAGTGCCAGCACCATGGATCTGTCGGATCGAATCAGAGGGCCGTAGGAATACTCATGGTAGTTGCTCTCCAACGGCCATGAGTGGACAGTATCATAGGCATCCGCAGCGCCGTCGCCATCATGGTCCGTATGCCGGGTCAACTCACTGCGCTGGGCAGCAAACAATGCACCGTCATGGAAAGCCAATCCCAACGCCTCATGGAGCCCATGGGCGAAGCGCCTGAAGTGCGGCACGCCAGCACGTGCTGAAGGGTTCTCAATGGCAATTAACAGACACTATGTAGCAGCCAGAGCTTAAGAGAAATCTGCCTTCCCGCGCTACCGTACAGGCGCTCATGGCCATCGAACCCGCCATCGGCGACCCCCAGGCGGCCCTCTTCGGACTGGGCCCCAGACAAATCGCCCTACGCATCCAAGCCGCCGCCCAAGCCGCCGGACTCGACGGCGCCTTCTCCAGACACAGCGGACGTATCGGCGCCGCGCACAGCCTCGCTAGACGCGGCGAAGGCCCACGATCCGCGACGCGCGCCCGGCAACGTATACCTGTGTATACCTGCTGTCGGTCCTAGCGGACCAGACGATCCATCGCGACCTGGCGGTGCTTTGCAGGCAGGCGTACCAGGTGGCGCTGGACGCGAATTACGTTGCGAACGAAGCGTTGCAGGTCACTCGGTACCCGTCAGGCCGATAGCCATACCCGGGGGCAGCGGGAAGACGTGCTTTCTGGCTGCTGTCGCCTGCGCGGCACTGAACGGGCCGCTGGCTGAGCGGAACAGTGAGACGGTGATTGTCGCGTCGAGCTTCACGCAGGCACAACCGCTATCCCTCCCAATGGCTGTCCACGACCTCCCACCGGCGAATAAGATGTCATACGACACACTGGGTGGTAAGGTAATCGGTGTTGTTTACAGTGGATATGTAGGTCATAATGTACCCGCATCCATTCTGCGTGTGCAGATCCTTGCAGCAGTTGATATACCGCCGCCACGCCAGCATGTTAAAAACTCCGGTGGTCGGGGTATCTGCCTTGATTCTGCACGTATCTACAAGCGGTTTGTCTCCGTGCCGCCCCTGAATCTTTAACTTAACTACGGCATCTCCCGTGAGTATGGCATACTCACGTCCAGTACTTAGCGTACCGGTATGGATTGCTGCTGCTTTGTGCGCTGCCGTTAACGACCCAGAGATCATAGCCGTATTTTCGGGGTCAGGCGACAGCCACTGCTGAGCTATGGAATGCACCTCTCCGATCAGGGGATCCTGACTGCTTTTTTCTGTTAGAGGGGTGTCCGTGCAGCCGGTGAAGACTGCCAGTACTGTGGCAATAGCGAACGCACGTAACACTCGTTTTCGAAAGGTCATCGAGCTGTTGTTTTCAGGTGAATCTAGGACAGGAATACGGCTAACCATTGGGGTCGGCGCAGTTAGTAATCCAATTGTTGTTTTCGTCGATATGGCTAAACACGGTGCCGCATTCACGCACCAGATCGAGAACGCACTTTCCATACGCAGCCCAAGCATCTGCGTTTTCACTGTTTACAGGCGTATCAAACGGGATTGAACATTCGTCTGCGTGCAATTTCTCGGTACCATAGGCGGCATCGGGAGGGGTAATTAGGGTCACGTCCCAAGCCAAGTTACCCGATTCTTCCCCTGCGACCACAAAGTCCAGCCCATTCGAGAACGTACCATAGGCGCGGCTGACCTCCCTCCACCCAGGGGGTATTTCACCCACTAGCATCCCAGTATGCGTGGTCATGGTAGTAGGGGTATAAGGGATCATGTGCTTCTTCGCGACGCTTCGGTATTCTGCAACGAAAGCCTCTTCTGTAAGCGACATGTTCGGCCTTTCGGTGACGGCGTCTGAGCAACCGACTAGGGTGATGACCAGAAGGCCAGCGATTGAGTACTGTACCATAGCAGTGTGAGGTTGGTGATCCACGAGTGAGCCTCGCTAACCCAGAAGCCGGGGCGAGGTTGCGTAAAATCCGGCTATTTGAGCGAATTTCAGCTGAGCTGATTGGTGCCGCATGGAGGTGATTTATTTTTGTCCACGAGAAGGCGGCGAATTGGAATCCCTATCCCCCACCCGAAGCAAAATGCTCCAAGGAGTGCCATAAAAGCCAAAGGCAATGATGACGGAACCTCAACACCCAAGTGTGTGCTACCGATTGCAACCAGGATTATCAACAGGCTTCCAATGATTGTGACAATCCAGTACACGCGAGAGTGCACTGGTGGGACAAAGTAGTGCGCAGCTAGCCCCAGTGGGATAAGGCAAAACAGCAAAATGAGAAAGGCAGTAGCGCTCATAATTCACCTCCTGTGTTCAGCTTGGGAAGCTCTGTCCGCCTGAGTGCTGATCCAGTGCACACGTCACCGGGGTCATCCGCTTGACAAATCGTGTCTACCCATCCACCAGAACAAAATGAGCACACACATATGTAGGCTGCCGCGGGGCCCAGAAGGAGGCAAAATGGTCCTGAAGCCAGACAGCCCCCGATCCCTACACCGGCACACACAATGAGGGGAAGCCATTGGCAATCTACATCTCCCCCACCAGGACATCTGTTTACGGATACAGGGTTACGGCCAAAGTCCAGCGCCTCGTGCATCCAGCCTCAGCGTAATGGATATACGGAATATCCTGGAACCGGTTTCAGTTCCAGGTGAAGATTTCGTCTGATCCAGCTTCGTCACTCTTGGCCAGCCTCCCGGAGCCGTCGGATGCTTCCACGGACAGGTCCTGCCTCTGAAGAGCGCCAGCTTCGCGGCAGGCGTAGCGCAAGGCAGCGATCAGTCAGTTGTTAATGTCCGAGTACACGCTGGCGGATCCAGAAAGGAAGGCCAAAAGCGTAAGCATATGGTTCCATGGACGACTCCGTGGTGGTGGTCCACGCCGCGTAGGTGTCAAGGCGCAGCGTAAAGGCCACGATCGTGGCGCGGCTTCTGCGTGGGCCTGCATGGCCCACCTGGGCGGTGCTGGGGGCGGGGTTTGTCGGCGCGGCGCAACGGTTGCGCGGGAGGCGGATTTGTCTTAGGCTCTGGGCGCTACATAGTGTCCGTTAATGATCTATACATCACCCCGCCGTGTGGCAGCCGCCAAAGCGCCCCCCGGGAGAAATGCTAGCCCTCCGACCTCAAGGACAATGCCCTCAGGGATGGCTACGGATTCAATGGTGTAGTAGTCCGACTGAGTCGGCTGGACCATCGTGCCGCGCGCGAATAGAAATAGCGCAACAGCACAGGTCACAAGTCGCAGTTCAGAAGTTATCACCATACGATCGCATACGTGACGCGTGCATTGCCTCCTTCGAAATCCACGGGGATCAACAGCTCAGCCCCCGTGCTGGTGGTGCGCACCAAAGAGTTACCCGGAATCTCGATGTAGTACCGGTAGTTGTCCACTGCAAAGATGCCGTCCTGCACCTCACGGATCTGGTGGCCGTGAGCCGCACGAACCCATGATTCATCACCCGTCAGCGGCTCCTCGGCGCTGAAATCGCCCGTGCGCCAAACGTAGCGTCCTTGCTGATCCGTAGTCCAGCGATCCTCGATCGTGATGCCGCCATGGCGATAACGAAATGCCAGGCGCTCACTTTCATCGAGCCGATATCCCAATGTCTTGTGCGAGTCATCGCTCTCGGGCAGTACAAATGGCGTGTAGTGCGGCTACGTCAGCACGCTGCCTAGGGGCTGGACCAGCTGATCGTGGCCCCGGTTATGCCACATGCCGGCAGCGTTGAGAAATGGGCCGCGCCACATGTGCAGCACCGCGCCGGTCGCCAGGTCCAGATTGTAATGCACACCAGACGGGGTGGCCACACTCACCGCATGCGTATAGGTGATGCCCTCATGCTCAACGAACCCGCGCAGGATGGTGGAGCTGGGGCCAGCCTCCACCAGAATAATCACGGGTGAGGTGCGCCGCGGTGGCGCAGCCGTCAGCCGGTGCGGTGGACTGGTGGGACCCTCCACTATCAGCGTCACGCTAGGTGGGCGCCAGCCCACCGTCTTGTGGAACGTGAAAGAAAAAGGATGCGCGCCAGCCTCCAACGTCGCGGAACTTGCCACCTCGTTCATGTTGGCATCATGGCGGAGCACCTCCGTACCATCGATCACCAGCGCTGCCCCGCCAATGCACTGGTCCTCAAAATGTGGGTCACCCGTGATCCAGTCCAGCGCAACGCTGAATCTGTGCAGGCCTGCAGCAGGCACATGCAACGTGCCGGCATACTCGATCTTGAGCGGATCCGCCTCCTGTATGGTATGAGCAGCCAACGCGGGCAGCTCTCCCTCCTGTACCGACAGCGCATTGTCAGATGCCGCGCCGGGATTGCTAACCTCTATCCGGTACCGGACGCCAGAGGTTTCCAGGCGGCGCGCATCGTAGCGCTTGTATCGCACGTTGCGAAAAGCTACCGGACCATGGTCCCCCTGGATCATGAGCGGACCCATCGGAGCTTCGTCAGTAAACGCGGCCGCACGCGTCGGACCGGACACGGTCACGTCCTGATGTAGCACGGCGCCGTTGAGGACCACCAGCTCAAACCGCGCATCCTCTACCTTTGCCCCAGACGCGTCAAATCGGGGAGCACAGAATCTGATATGTAATGTCTGCCAGAGGCCTGGAGCGCGGCTGGCATTGACGCGAGGCACATGCCCTTCATAGCCTTGGCCAAGCAACTCATCCCATCGCTCGTACAGTCCTCAACCGTCGGAGAACGTCACTCTTTGCTTTCCCCAGGAGTCCAGCAGTTGTACCTCATAACGGTCCTGCAGATATATGCCCGAATTCGATCCGCTCGGCATCATCAATTCGCGCTCGAACTCAATGTCGCCATACGTCCATTGTGTGAACAGGTTTTGCCGCGCCTGGTCAGTAGGCTGATTGACCAGAATGCCGGTGCCAGGAGTCGCTTTGATGTGCTGTTGCTCATAGCGGTCGCTTGCGACCGTCGATGCCAGCGACCAATTCGGACCGGTCATCATGAAGGCATCCATTGACGTGAGCGGAAGGGATGTAAACGTGGGTCTGTCCTGGGCGCTTGCTGCGAGCGGTAAGGCCAGAAACAGCAGCAGAACGGTGCGGAATCGCATACGCAAGACAGTTGGGGGCGGGCAGATGCCGGGGGACTGATTAGACAAGACCGTAGAGGTCCGCTGCATTATTCCAAAATATCTTGTCGCGCACCTCCTGGTCCACATCCAAGCTCTGTACCTTGGCATATGTGGGCGCAAAGCGCCCCCACGGCGCATCCGTTGCAAAGAGGACGCGGTCAAACCCCAGGTTGCGGCGATCCAGTGCGACAAGAAGCCATCGGGGACCAAACCCGGGTACAAGAGAGACATCTGTGTACACTTGAAAACCACCTTCGATCCACTGCAGGAACCGTGGCACAAATGCGAACACGGGCGCGATCGCTTCTCCCATGTGCACAAACTGGTAGGTAGCTGCATGGCCGTACGACCGCATAAATGCCTCGAACGCCAAGGGCTGGGCACCGGACAGGTAGCCGGTATGGCAATGCACCACCAACGCATGGCTTCGCGCTGCCTCTAGGATGCGCTCCATGTTGCGCCGCAGGCGCTGGCTCCAAGTCCCGGGATCGATGGAGTAGGGTAGCCATGTGTTGGAGGCGATCTTCAGCGCCCGGATGCCCGGCTGGGGCAGGTCGGCCAAAGTGGTGGCAAGAGCGGCCTCTACGGCTGGCTCAGGGACAGGCGATACCCAAAGCCCCCCGAGTAGGGTGCCGCTCTTAGCCACTGTACGACGGACCAGTCGGTTGTAATTATAGGCCGCCAGCGGGTCACGCAGATAGGTGGGGATGATCACTCCGCCAGCCAGACCATTACGCTGAAGGTAACGGACACAATCTTCGCCCGTGCGATGATCGACCTCTGGTGGAATAGGGCAAATGCGGTGCCCGAACTCGCGTTGCACGCCAAACGCCCCCACATGGAAATGGGCATCAAAGACTCTGCGGTCCCGCAATCGGTCAGCTCCGGTGCGAAAAGTGGCGATACAACTTCCAGGTTACAAGGAAGGCGATAATAAATATGGCTGCTGGCACGATGATACCCCACCAAGGCGTAGGGGCTGCCTGAAAGCAAAGCACAAGTAACATCATGACGCGTCGCGCTCCCGATGCTTCTTCCAGGAATGGTAGGCCAGCCAGAGCCCGAGAAACGATGCTGCGTAGGCCAGTGTCATACCAATAACGGTGGCGAGGGCCTGACTCATGGGCAAAGGACTGGAGGGTGTTGGTGAGTTATGCTACCGGGCTATTTTGGCGGGCGCTGCCAGCGAACCTGCGCTTCCAGCTGCTCCAGATACTGCTGCTGTTTGCGCTCGTACTCATTGGATATAGCCTTCAACTTGGGATCAATGACGTAATGCATCACCACGGTAAGTATGATGCCGAGCGCAATCATGATGTAGCCCGCCACCTGCAATAGGAGGCTGAGCGCGAGGCCTATCGTCAGTAGGACGTAACAGATGGGCGAGATCACGATGGTGATCCAGTCTTCCCGGGTCCACTCGTCGGCTTCGTGCGCCGTCCATGTACGTCGTATCAATGCCATCGGCTCTATAAATCAGGAATAAGGCGCTCGGACGACAACCCTTCATGCGCGTCCGCGATAGGAACGGGCCCGGCTGGGCGCAGCAGGCCGCGGCGCATAGCTTCGCGCCGTACGGGGCCCCACCAGCCCAGAGGACGCGACTGGACATAGTACGCAACAAGGTGGTCCATACTTTCAGGCTTTGTGAGGAAGGTCACCGGTAGGTAAATAAGGGCGCCAAGCACCATGAGCAGCCAGAACTGCTGATAGTCCAGAAGGTCTGGAATAACACCGAGCGCGGGCAGGATCCAGACCACAAGCCAACTGAATCCGAGGTTGGCGATCCACGCGGATAGGTAACCCCACGCATTGAAGCGCCACCACACCACCTGCAAAATGTTCGGGAGCCAGATGCCCGCGGCCATAATCCACAGCGCAAAGATGAGCCACGAGGTGATATCCTCCATAATCAACCCGTAAAAGAAGGACCCGACCAGAAGGATCAGCGTGGAGATGCGTCCGACCAGCACTAGGCGTTCCTCACTGGCCTCGGGGTTTACGTAGTGCTGATAAAGGTCGCGGGTGGCGTAAAGGGCTCCGAGGTTGAGGTGCGAAGAAATGGTAGAGAGGTGGATGGCCAGGATGGCGGCAAAAAAGAAGCCGAGCATGCCCGCTGGCAGATAGTCAAACCCCAGCCGGAACCATCCCATCTCGTATTCGGCGGTGTCCGTGATGCCCGGAAAGAGCACAAAGAAGGCAAGGATAGAGACGGCCCAGACCGAGTTTCGAACCAGCCCAAGCACGGTGCCCCACCAGATGCTGTAACTGGCATCCCGTACGGTTCGGGCAGACTGGATCCGCTGTGCTTCCACGTACCAGTCCACGGTAGTCCCCATACCAAACCCACCCAGAATCGCTATAAATAGCATGGTGACAAACCACGCCGTAGGAAAGCTGCCAGACCACCAGCCGGTGAAGGCAAATGGATTCATCCGCTCCAGCTCACCGAGTGCCGCCAGCTTCTCAATGATACCACTAGGTCCGCCAGCCACGCTGATGCCCCAGAAAGACACGATAAGGATGACCAGAAAAGCGATGATGCCCTGCTGAAAGTCGGCCATCACGACGCCCCAGTAGCCAGCGGCCAGCACATATATCGCGCAGACCAGCGAAAACACAATCAGTCCGATCCATGGCGGCCACCCGAACAGGAAGGCGCACACCTTGCCCATCGCAATTCCGACCCAGCCTAGCACAAACATGTTCATGAAGAACTGCCAACCCGCCATCCAGCCGCGCAAGAGCTCTGAACCCAGCCCGGTGAACCGGATTACATTCCACTCCGCTTGCGTGTAGGCCAGTGACCGACGAAAGATGCGCGTGGACACAAAAGAGCTGATCGCGGCCCACGCGGAAAAGAATGTATACCAGATGCCTGCCAGACCGTGCTGATAGATCACGCCCGTAATCCACATCGGCGTGTCCGTAGCCGTGTGCGTTGCGTATACGCTGGATGCTGGCAGCCACCAGGGCAGCCCACGCCCAGCAAGGAAAAAGTCGGACCCAGATCGCTTGCCCAGCCGGTAGAAGAGCACGCCACTGCCGACCATCAGCGCCAAAAACAGGCCGACCCAGATCCAATCAAGTACCGTGAAAGAGACGTTCATCCGATTGACGGGCGTTCGATTGGCCCTATGATAGCAACTGGCGCGGTACCCTGAAGCTGTTACACCACATCAGTGGGGCGCTGCGGCCACCGCTCTAGGAGGCGTATGCACAACCAGAGGGTCCGCGGCACATGGAAACAACCCTTGTACGGTCCGCCCTTGAAACGATGCGTAGCATTCCCTTGCCGGTCGCAGTAGCCGTACCATTCTCCGTACTTCGGGTCAGGAAAGCGCCTGAAGGTGTAGCGGTCCACAGCTTTAAACAGGTGCGCATCGCCTGGATCACCGGTTATTGCGAAGTTGAGCAGATGCCCGTAAAGCGCTTCGCAGTGCGGCCACCACAGCTTCATCGACCACTCAAGCTGCACCGGCGAATAGCCCTCGCTGTCAAGGAAATAAAAAAGTCCGCCATGCGTGGCATCCCATCCGATGGCATGGGACCACCGGATCATAGACGTAGCAAGCGGTGCTATGCCGCCCAACTGCAGCCTCTGGGCCACATGATGCAAAAACCAGCCGGCCTCAATCGCATGCCCGGGGTTCAAGAGCCTTCCCATAGGGCCCAGAAGGAGTGCTCCAGAAGGCGAGGCCACATGCTCATACACCCGCTCCGTCTTCGAATGGACATGCATCGCAATGCGGCGTACACACTCTTCTACCTCTGCGCGGCAGTCCTCCAGACGATCAGCCATCACCTCATCGAGCACATTGAGCAGCATCATGGGCACAGCCAGCGACTGGGCTTGTGGCGCGCCTTCCAGCGTGGGGCGGCCCACTAGGCCCCAATCCTTTGAATGCGTCCAAAGCCAGTCGATGCGAGCCTTAGCTTCGTGTACGATCGCGGGCTGGTCCGAGGCGCGCCCGTACTCCGCCAGCGCCATTACATAGAAGCACTCAGAAAAGGTCTTGCGCTGCTGATAGATCGGCTTGCCGTCCCGGGCCACATGGAAGTATACCTGCCCGTTGGGGCGCGCCGCGTGTGCCTGAAGAAATTCCATACCAAGGTGCGCCAGCTCGATCCAGGCACTCCGGGTCTCAACGGTGCGGTAAAGCTTGCTGAGCATCCAGACCTGGCGGGCCACCAACCAGATGTGCTTGGTCGTGTCATATACCGTGCCGTCACGATCCAGGTTATTGAACGTACCGCCGTATTTCGTGTCGGGGGAATGACGCTCCCAAAAGGGCAACACATGCTCGTAAAGCTCGTCTTCGTAGCGCGCGCGTAGCGCTGAGCACTCAGCTTCCTGCAGGGTATCCATGCCACAAATATCTGCAATATGCTGGTCAGGAGCCCGCGGTATCGTACGGAACAGTAACCTATATTATGGAGCAACGCGCGCCGTAAGGTGCTCTTACCCGCTCGCTGTTTCACTTGTACGAGGCACGTTTATGCGCTGTACCCGACGACACTTTCTGCGCAGCGCTTCGGCCGTGGCGGCATCCTGCGCTGCCGTCCCAACCCTGGCGGCTGCCGCACCTGCGCCACGAGGGCAGAGCCGGCCCAACCCGATTGGGGTTTCCACCTACTCATTCTGGCGTTTTAATGGGCCCAAGGAATCGTTCCCCATTGAGGACTGCATCGACCAGGCGGCAGCCATGGGGTTCGACGGGGTGGAGCTGCTGCATGTGCAGATGACGTCCGAGGAGCCTAGCTACCTACAGGACCTGAAGCGGCGCGCCTTTGTCAACGGTCTGGACCTGATGGGCTTCTCCACGCACCAGGGCTTTATGTCTCCAGATGCAGATGAAAGGGCCCGCGAAGTGGCAAAGACTATCCGCCAGATTGAGCTCTGTTACACGCTGGGCATTCCCACGATGCGCCTGAATACCGGAAGGTGGGGCACATCCGAGTCGTTCAGTGCATTGATGGCCAACAGGGGGATAGAGCCCGCGCTGGAAGGCTACACGGATGAGGATGCGTTTGGTTGGGTGATAGGGGCCATCGAGCAGTTTCTTCCCAAAGCGGAGGAATGCGGTGTGTTGCTTGGGCTTGAGAACCATTGGGGGCTGGGGCGCACACCCGAAGGCGTGCTGCGCATCGTGGAGGCGCTGGACTCCCCATGGCTGAAGGTGACCCTCGATACGGGTAACTTTCTGGAAGATCCGTACGACAAACTCGCGCTACTAGCTCCGCATACGGTGCTGATGCAGGCCAAGACGTACTTCGGGGGCGGCACGTGGTATACGCTTGACCTCGACTATGATCGCATCGCAACGATCATGAAGGAGGTCAATTATGCCGGGTACGTCTCGCTGGAGTTCGAAGGCAAGGAGTCGCACGAGACGGCCATCCCGAAGAGCCTCGAGCTCTTGCGCAACTCCTTCAGCTAAGCACTGCCGGCTGCATGCGGGCTGTCCAGTACCGCGCACCGGGCGAGTTGGCGCTGGTGACCGTCCCGGATCCTAAGACTCAGAGTGATGAGCTCCTGCTACGGACCGAGATGGTCGGCATCTGTGGCAGCGACCTGCACTTCCTGCATGACGGTTCCCCGGCGGTCTACCCTTGTAAGCCCGGGTTTTCCGGTCATGAATGTGTGGGGATCGTAGAAAAGCCGCTATCCGGTGGAGGTCCGGCCCGCGGCACGCGCGTCCTGGCGTTGGCACCGGATTATGATGCGTTCGCGGAGCTACTGGTCGCTAAGCCCGCAACGGTGATTTCGGTGCCGCAAAGGTTGGATACGGAGCGTGCCCTGTTGGCGCAACAGCTAGGTACGGTGCTGTTCTGTTGCCGCAAGCTCCCCAACGTGGTGGATCGGCATGTGGCGGTTGTGGGGCAGGGGCCTGCAGGGCTCCTGTTCACGATGGTGCTCACCGCGATGGGTGCAGCTACCGTCACTGTGTGCGATGTGGTGCAGCATCGCGCAGCCTGTGCTGAGGCGTTTGGTGCTACGCACTCTGTGCACAACGCTCACGAGGATCCGGTGTCTGCCGTGGCTGCCGCCACCAATGGTAAGATGGCAGACATCGTGGTCGAAGCCGTCGGCAAAGCCGCGACGATCAACCTGTGCGCGTCGCTGGTCCGTGACGGCGGCGACGTAGTGATCTTCGGGGTACCAAAGACCCCTGTCCTTCCGCTCCGACTGGAGCGGTTTATGCGCAAAAATGCGCGCCTGGTGACCAGCGTGTTTGCACAGCGCGAACCGGGCCTGCGATCCTTTAGGCTGGCCATGGCCATGATTGCCGATGGGCGTCTGGATCCAGCACCCCTCATCACGCACCAATTGCCATTTGGGGAAGCTGCGCGCGGCTTTGCGCTGGCGCAGACGAAACAGGAACGCGCTATAAAGGTGGTGCTCACCTTCTGATCGGCACCACCCCACACCGTATTGTCGTACCGGGCGGCACAAACACGACCCCCGGAGCAGCGAACCGCCCCGGGGGTCAAGTATAGTAGCAGCCGGATAACCCGTCTATACGGGCACGACGTCGACGGCCTGATCGCCCTTTCTGCCGCGTGTCACAGCGAACTCGACCCGCTGATTTTCGGCGAGTGTGCGAAAGCCATCCATCTGGATTTCAGAGTGATGTACGAATACATCACTGCCTCCTTCACGTGCGATGAAGCCAAACCCCTTGTCCGGGTTGAACCACTTTACCTTGCCTTGAACTCTTTCGTCCATGTATTTCCTCGTTGAGCGAGGCGTTTGTTACCAACTGCGCCAATCTACGATACGCGTCCGACTAAGTTACGATCTTACCGTAAAGTTCACGTTCAGACGCGGCGGGTGTCCAGCTGTTGCACTCAGCCTCCGTCTTTTTGGAAGCAGGGCTCAGGAGGTAGCTGACATTCAGGAATGTCCTGGGGAGTCAGCGGGCAGGGGCCTTCGGTCCGGTAGCCTACCGCGCGCAGCACCACCTGGCTCGGGACCCAGCTCTCGGACACCGTATAGCCGCCCCCGAAAAATCCGAACCCGTTCTCTACGTTCGAGAACGCTCCAGGCTCTATCAGGAGGTTGGGATCAAATGAGTCAAGTGGCGGCGCCCACTGCGCATCGGCAGCCAGAAACCGGAACCGGATGCGCCGCAGCCCGATATGGTCTGGAGAGAGGCAGTTGAGTGTATAGATGTCCTGCACCGTTTCGAAATCCTTCCGCAGATCAACCTCAAAAGCCCATCCATCTTGCGTAGGCTCCTCCTGGCCACGGTAGGAGACCTCAACGGGCAGCGCAACCCCGGCCGGTGCTGGAGACCCGGGAGGCCACGGGTTGGCTGGCGGTAGCGTTGCGGCATCATACTGCACATGTACGTCTACCAGGTTGGGCGGCTTTCCGTGAATTAGCACCGGCACAATGATGCGGTTCGGAGCATCCACCAATTCAACGCGGACATCGGGCGGAATCGTAACGTGGGCACTGGACGTGGCACCATCAGATCGGCGCACTTCCAGCAGATAAGACTGTTCGTGCTTTGCCTGAAACGCCGCATAGAAAACGTGGCCGACGCTGCTGTCGCTGAACACGACCTCCGTGCCTGTCCACTGGATGGATACGCCGGATTCTATGTTCGTAGAGGTCACCGTCGCATCGATCGGGCCGCTGCGGTCCGTCCCCAGCCGGCTCTCAATGGTGAAGACGCGTACACGCTGCGTGTCTGCGTTGGCATCCAGGTACCCCCAAAGGGTGAACGGTCGCGCCTCACCAATGATGGGGTTGATGGACTGATCACACTGGGCAGCCAATAGCGCCAGGATTGCAGGCCATAAGAGAATCAGGGAACGATGCATCAGAATTCAAGCTTTACGCCAGCTGTCGGGATAAGCGGCAGCTGATCATTGCGCCGCAGCGTGAAAATGTCCAGCGCAAACACATTCGCCTGGTTGTATGCGTTGATCACGCCAACCTGGAGCGTGATAAAGGAGTCGTCGCCGTGCTGAAATACGCGCTCTACGGTGAGATCCAGCCTGTGGTAGGCTGGTAGGATACCGCGATACGGCTGGTCGTAGATGACACGCGCCTCGCCTGGTTCGCGACGCACATCCGTCGGACCGTCCATCAGGACAAAGCCGTCAAAGCCGCGTATCTGGCTGTAGGGTAGGCCGGAGCCGATGTTCCATCGGACGCCGACATCGAACTTCCCTAACGCGAAGCTGACCAGCGCGTTGACTTGGTGGCGCCGGTCATGGGGCGGCCGGTAGCGTACCTCGTTGGAGCCAAACCATATCGGCAGGGTTTCCTGCATGGCGTTGTACTCTACCGAGGCCAGACCGTAGTTGATAAAGCCATAGAGTTGGCTGTGCTGGATTTCCAGGCGGACATCCAGCCCGATGGCGCGTCCTGAGGCTTCCTGCAGATTGGTCGTAAAGCGCGGGTACGCGGTCCATTCGGACACAAAGAGGTTGGACAGGTTCTTGTAGAACGCCTCGGCGCTCAGCTGCAGCCATGGCGCAAGCGACGTTTGGTAGCCCGCCAATGCATGGATCGAGTTGGGGAGGTTGCCGGTAGGTGATCCGGCCCATGCCGTAAAAATGTTAGTCGCATCCCTCCGGTCATTGAGCCCGACCGCTTCCTGCCGGTATATGCCGCCCGCCAGACTGAACTGGTGCTTGCCCTGCTCAAACATCACACGCAGGCGGGGTTCGGCATGTACGCCCTGGTCACCCAGAAACTGCACCACTAGGCCTGCCCGAACCTTGAGTGCCTCGGTGATCGCGACTTCTGGCTCCATGTAAGCGCCTGTGGATAGGATGCGGTCCCTGCTGAAATCCAGGTTCTGGTAGAGCCCGCCGAGCTCAGCATCCAGTCGCGGGGCCCTGAGAAAAAAGCCCCAGTCCACCTGTGTGCGCGCGGCAAAGTTGGTGACATTAACAGCGAAGTTGAAACCGCTTATGGCGGTGCTGCGCAAGAAACCTGACGGTACCGGGTTATCCCCCTCATCGGTGTCCGGTGGAGGGGATGCTCCACGCGGGCCTTGCTCCATGGTCAGATCAGACACGGAGAACAAGATCTCGCCCAGTATGGGCAGCGACGGGGGAGCGATGAGGTACCGCAGGCCGTAAGCCGTGTTATTCCACCGAATTTCGTCTGGATTATCGCTTTGCTGGCCCAGCGTGCCTCGGTCATAGGTGTGGATCGCGCTGAAAGAGAACTGGTTGCTCTCGTTGATAACCGTATGGATCTTGCCGAAAAAGTCGCCGAAGTTGTACGGTAAGGGCTGGCTCACATAGTGCGAAGCCATCTGCTCCACGGTAGATGCGCGCGCAGAAAACAGGAAAGACATGGTACCTTTCAGGATCGGTCCTTCGAGAAGCCCCATACTCACGAATGGCGCCAGGGAAATGGTGCGCCGCATCTTCTGGCTGTTGCCATTGCGGGTATGCACATCAATGACCGACGACATGCGGCCGGAATACTTGCTGCTGAAGGCACCGGCATGGATGTCTGCGTTGCGCAGGATGTCGGAGCTGAATGCGGAATAGAATCCCAGGATGTGAAATGGCTGGTACAGGTACATGCCGTCCAGCAGCGACAGGTTGTGCGACGGCTCCCCGCCCCGTATAAAGACCTGGCCTCCGCGGTCTCCGATAGAAATCACGCCGGGCATCGTTGCTAGGTAGGAAACGAGGTCGCCAGACACATCCGTCGTCGGTACCAAATCAATGTCCCGGGGTCGCACTGTCTGGATACCTGCCGTTACGGTAGCACCCCCTTCCCGCTCTGCTACCACGAGAAGCTCGTCACCTATCGCCGTGCTGGTTGCCATGACGATGCGCATGCGGTGCGAAGCGCCTGGACCAAGCTGCAGCGTATCAACAAAGGTTTGGTATCCGATATAGGAGGCCCTGAGGACATATTCACCTGGAAGCAGACGCACCACGATAAACAAGCCGTCGTCATTGGTGACGTTGCCTCGCAGCGTACCATCGCGGTCGAGGAGCGCCACGTTGACCCCTTGGAGGGGCTGGCCATCGGCCACATCGGTGATCAGTCCCCTGACGGATGCATCCTGCGCTTGGGCAGAAAGTGTCAGAGCCAGACCTACAAACATCCAGGCAGGTCGTACGCGCAATAGAGTCATCCGCACAAGGTATCCATGGTCCAGTGCCTAAGATGTGATCAGAAAGGTCTTGGGCACCAGAGGTCAAGCCAAAACATACGATGCTTTGCTGCCGCTATAGTGAGCGTTTCTGCACTGCGGTGCTAAGGATCTGACGATGTTCAGGCCATTGGGTAAGTAGTGACCATCGCCCTGCGCACGAGCGTTGCATTGGGGCGAACCATACGCATCGCAGCTCTCAAGACACGATCAGCGGCAGTGCTGTAATGCAACCAGAAGCGCTTGTCTGCCGCCGCGTACCACCCGTTGCCTTGCCCATTCCTGGGCCAGACCCTCCAGGCCTGCAACGGGTACCGGCCATTCCATGTCTGATACACCTCCTCGGCTTCGGAGTCGCATTCAAAGCAGGCCTAATTCCAGTTTAGCCTCGTCCGACATCATATCCATGGTGAATGGCGGTTCGAACGTCAGCGTTACCCGGGCATCGGAGACGCCCTCGGTCAGCATCACGGCAGATTCTACCTGGGCGGGCAGGATATCTGCTACAGGGCAGTTGGGCGTGGTTAAGGTCATAGTGACAAAGACCCGATCGTCTGGATCGAGCCGGACCTTGTAGATTAGGCCCAGGTCGTACACGTTCACCGGGATTTCCGGGTCGTACACCTGGCGGATGGCATCGACGACGTCCTCAGCTAGTGAGGACTTTGATGCGTTATTGATAACTACAGGCTCCATAGGCTACAGCGTCTCGTTTGATTCGTGCAGTCATACTGGCCAGCCCGTTCTTGCGCCGCGCAGTGATAAGGTTGGGCAGCCCAATGCGGACGATTACCTGGTCTAGGTCCAGATCATAGATGGCTTGCGGCTCCATGCCGTCTAGAAGGTAGACCATAAGAGCGACCATGCCCTTGGTCACTAGCGCATCGCTGTCGGCCATAAATTGCAGGCATTCACCCTGTTGCGTGGTACGGAGCCATACCATGGATTGGCAGCCGTTGATGCGGTAGTCTTCTGTCCGGTACGCCTGTTCGTAGGGTGGCAGGTTTTCACCAAGCTCCATCAGGTACTCGAGCTTTTCGTCTGCCGATTCGAAGAGCGAAAGGTCTTCCAGCAGCGCCGCTTCGCGTTCCTCGAAGGTATGCCCGTTGATGGCGGGAATGGCGTGTGTACCCGTCCTAACGTTACTTAGCTGCTGTTGGGCGAGGCGAACCGCTTCGGTCAGGCGATCCACATCGCCGCGCGTGTTGTAGACGCCCAGGGATGCGCGAACGGTTCCGGCGATGCCAAGGTGCAGCATCAGCGGCATAGCGCAGTGGTGCCCGACGCGGACGGCTACGCCGTGTTCATCAAGAAGCTTACCGACATCATAGTGGTGCGTGTCGTCTACCAGAAAGCTAATGACTCCCGCCTTATCTTTGGCGGTGCCGATGAGCCTGACGCCGTCAATATCCAAGAGCCGTTCGTGGGCATACGTCAGTACGTTGTGCTCGTGGGCCGCAACACGGTTCATGCCGATCGATTCCAAGTAGTCAAAGGCGGTAGCCAGCCCGATGACGCCCGCGATATGCGGCGTGCCCGCCTCAAACTTGTGTGGCAGCGTGTCGTACGTAAAAGTGTCGTAGGTGACAGACTGTATCATATCACCGCCACCCTGCCATGGCGGCATGGCCTCCAATAAGGCTTCTTTGCCGTATAGGATACCGATGCCTGTCGGACCATACACCTTGTGGCCGCTGAGCGCAAAAAAGTCACAATCCAGCTCCTGCACATTGATGCGGCAGTGGGGTGCCGACTGGGCGCCATCGACGAGTACGGGGATGTCGCGCGCATGGGCAGCGGCGATGACTTGGCGCAGTGGCGTCACGGTCCCCAGAGCGTTGGATACGTGCGTCATCGCCACAAGCCGAGTTCGAGAAGTCAGCAGGCGATCCAGGTGTGTCAGGTCGAGCTCTCCGCTCCCTGTGACCGGGATGATGTTCAGCTTAGCATCTTTGGCCTCACAGAGCATCTGCCAGGGAACCATGTTGGAATGGTGCTCCATGCCGGTGACCAGAATTTCGTCACCGGATCCCACACGACTTTGGCCGTAGGTGCTGGCCACGAGGTTGATGGCCTCGGTCGTACCGCGCGTAAAGATGATTTCGTGCGTATGCGCTGCGCCTAAAAACTGTGCGGCGCGCCGCCGGGCACTCTCGAAGAGGTCGGTGGCACGCTGGCTGAGCGTGTGCACGCCACGGTGGATGTTGCTGTGTTCCCGGGCATAGTATTGAGACAGACGGTCGACTACCACTTGCGGCTTCAGCGCACTCGCGCCGCTGTCAAAATAGGTGAGCGGCTTGCCGTGCACGCGCTGCCGCAGCGCGGGAAAATCATTGCGAGCGAGGAGGCCAGAGTCCATAGCGTACCAGGTAGTTGGTCATCAAGAAAACCTGTTGCGCGCGATCCGTCTGTCGCCAGCGCTCCAATGCCTGGGCCGCGGGCCGCAGGTGGAAGGCACTCGCCCCTGCACAAGCGGCGTCGCCGCCAGGTTTGTGCTTCGCCAGAAGCCGTGACCGTCAGCGCTGCGTCATCCCTGAAGGCTGGCTGTTACGCGCTGATTCAACGCTTCGCGCAGCGCTGCATGCGGCACCTCGCCGGTGATTTCGCCAGCAAAGGCCTGCAACAGCAGGGTGCGAGCATCCTTAATGGTCAGACCGCGCGTTCGAAGATAAAACAGTGCGTCTTCACTGAGTTGCCCGGTGGTAGCACCATGGCTGCACTTCACATCGTCGGCATAGATCTCCAGCTCCGGCTTGGCAAACATGCGCGCGGTGTCCGAAAGAACGATGCTCTTGTTGGTCTGATACGCATTGGTTTTCTGCGCGTCCGGGGCGACCAGTACCTTGCCGTTGAAGACGCCAGTCGCGTGATCGTCCAGGATTCCCCGGTAGTTCTCGGAGCTGAAGCCGTCGGGCACTGCATGGTGTACGAGTGTGTGGTTATCCACATGCGACCGGTTGCGCGCCATAAAGAGGCCATTGAGGACGGTTTCGGAGTCCATTCTAATTTGCAATACGCGCACATTGTTGCGCACTACGTCGCCACCAAAGGTGAAGCAGTGGTTCTCAAATCTGCTACTGTAGCCCGGCGTGACGTCCAGTGAACTGACGCAACTGACATGCGCAGCCGGGTCTTGTAGCTCATAACGGGACACATGTGTTAAGTTTTCCAGTTGGTATTCGCTGACCGCGTTGATGAGGGAGGGACCAGCGGATTCAAGGTGTACGGATTCAATCACGCTGGCTCTGGATTCGCGAAAGGCGTGCACAAGTGTACGTGGTTGCGCCAGCCGTCCCCTGTTGCTCGTGGCCAGATGCATCACATGGATCGGCTTGTCCAGGAAGACGTTCGCATCGATAAGGACGAAGGCGCCGCCTGTCAGGAATGCGGTATTGAGCGCGACAAACGGGTGGCGCGTACTGTTCGCAAGCGTCCCAAGATTACATGCCCTAGAAAAGCCAGCACGGTGAAGGTCAGTCACCAACACGCCAGGCGGTAGCGATGCCAACGAGGAGCGAGACTTATCCAAGCGGCCGTCGACAAATACGCCCACATGAGCATCCAGTCCGTCGACCCAGGGCAAGGGGCCCGGGTAAGGAATTGGTGAACCGCCGGTCGCCAGCGGCTGGCGTAGCACAGAGGCAAGGCTGGTATACTTCCAGGATTCCTGACGCTGAGTGGGGAAGCCGAGCCGGCGGAAGCACGTCATCCCTTTGTGGCAGCGGTCGCGCCACCAGCCAAGGTCGCCGTGAAGGTGTTCTGCAAAGCACTTTTCGACGGCGTGAACGAATGGTATTTCTAGCGCTTGGCGCGCGGGCATTCGCATCCTCGGACGTGGGGGACTGATTTTGCGCATCACGCCAGGATCGGTTCGCGGGCCACCCAGTCGTAGCCTCGGGATTCCAGCTCCAGTGCGAGCTCTTTGCCGCCGCTGCGCGCGATACGTCCCTCGACCATGACGTGCACAAAGTCTGGCACGATGTAGTTCAGTAGCCGCTGATAGTGCGTGATAATCAGGAAGGCACGCTCCTTTGAGCGCAGCCTGTTCACGCCGTCCGCTACGCTGCGCAGCGCGTCAATGTCGAGACCGGAGTCGGTTTCGTCGAGGATGGCGAGCACCGGATCCAGCATCGCAAGCTGGAAGATCTCATTGCGCTTCTTTTCGCCACCCGAGAAGCCTTCGTTGACCGAGCGGCGAACAAGCTTGTGGTCGAGCCCGATAAGCGCCGCCTTCTCGCGCGACAGGCGCAACAGGTCTACTGCGCGAAGCGGGGGTTCCCCCCGGTGCTCGCGCACCGAGCTTACCGCTTGCTTCAGAAAATTCATCATGCTCACACCCGGAAGCTCGACCGGATACTGAAAGGCCAGAAAGACGCCTTCGCGTGCCCGTTCGTCGGGTTCCATTTCCAGCAGATCTTCTCCCCGGTAGCGGACAGAACCGCCATTGATCTGGTATTCGTCCCGACCAGCCAGAACGGCAGCCAGCGTGCTTTTGCCGGAGCCGTTCGGCCCCATAATGGCATGCAATTCACCGCCTCCGACAGTCAGGTTCACCCCTTTGAGGATGGACACATCACCGGCGGAGGCCTGCAGATTGCTTATTTCAAGTACAGGTTGCATGGTTAACAGTGGTTGGAATCGTGCGCATCTAGCCGACGGATCCTTCCAGCTCAATAGCCAGGAGCTTGCGCGCTTCTACAGCAAATTCCATCGGCAGCTTACCAAGGATTTCCTGGCAGAAGCCCGTCACAATCAGCTTTATGGCATCCTGTTCGCTGATGCCGCGCTGATTACAATAGAACATCTGATCCTCACCGACCTTGGATGTCGTGGCTTCGTGCTCCACCTGCGCGGTGGGATTGCTAGTCTCGAGATACGGAAAGGTGTGCGCTCCGCACCGGTTGCCAAGAAGCATGGAGTCACACTGCGAAAAGTTACGCGCATTATGCGCCTTGCGGCCGATCCGAACGAGCCCTCGATAGCTGTTGTTCGAGCGGCCGGCGGAGATCCCTTTGGAGATGATGGTGCTGGAGGTGTTGCGCCCCAGATGCAGCATTTTCGTGCCGGTGTCCGCTTGTTGGCGGCCCTTCGTGAACGCCACCGAATAAAACTCCCCTTTGCTGTCATCTCCTTTGAGGATAACGCTCGGGTATTTCCATGTGATGGCGGACCCTGTTTCCAGCTGCGTCCACGAGATTTTGGATCGGGTGCCCTGGCAGATGCCGCGCTTGGTCACGAAGTTGAGTACTCCCCCCTTGCCGTTTGCGTCCCCCGGGTACCAGTTCTGTATGGTGGAGTACTTTACTTCGGCATCTTCGTGCGCGATGATTTCCACCACGGCGGCATGCAGCTGGTGCTCGTCCCGCATGGGAGCGGTGCACCCTTCCAGGTAGGAGACGTAGGAACCCTTGTCGGCCACAATCAGCGTGCGCTCAAACTGGCCGGTTCCGGCCTGGTTGATGCGAAAGTAGGTGGACAGTTCCATGGGGCAGCGGACACCCGGTGGGATGTAACAGAAGGAGCCATCGCTGAAGACCGCCGCATTGAGTGCCGCATAGAAGTTGTCCGTATGCGGCACTACGGACCCCATATATTTGCGCACCAGCTCTGGGTGTTCCTCTATCGCTTCGGAAAAGGAGCAGAAGATGATGCCACGCTCTGCGAGTTCTTCCTTGAAGCTGGTGGCTACAGACACGCTGTCGATGACGGCATCGACGGCCACGCCAGCCAGGCGTTCTTGCTCTTTGAGGGGGATGCCGAGCCGCTCAAACGTGCGCAGCACCTCCGGGTCTACCTCGTCCAGACTCTGGTACTTGGCTTTCTTGCCCGGTGCGGAATAGTAGCTGATACTCTGGAAGTCGATGGCAGGGATTTGCAGATGTGCCCAACTCGGATGCTTCTCCTTGTCGTGAAGGGTTTGCCAGTGCCGAAGGGCACGTAGGCGCCGCTCCAGCATCCAGTCCGGATCCTGCTTCTTAGACGAGATAAGCCGGATGACGTCTTCGCTTAACCCTTTTGGTATGGTATCAGAGGCTACCTCAGTAACCCAGCCGTGCTCATAATCGCCGGCGGCAACCTCATGCAGATACTGGGTGTCGGTATTCATGTGGGAACGATAATGGCAGGAGTCGTGGCCTCGTTAAGGCAGAACATATGAACCGCAGCGGACGTTTGTTGTTTCTGACTTTGGCAAAATATGGGTGAATATGGGAGCCCAGCCTGAGGCCGTATCGCCGCAAGGCGCCGTGTAGACGTGGTCCAATCAGGCGTCTCATCTTACTTCACCAAAGCGTTCGAACACCATGACCATGATCTTCAGCATTACGGAGCGTGCGTTGGACAGGGTCCGGCAGATCGCCACCGAAGAGTCGGTCACGCCTGAATCCCACATGCTGCGCGTAGCGGTGGTGCCAGGAGGCTGCTCGGGTCTCACATACGAGCTTGGCTGGGATACCACCAAGCAGGAGGGCGACAGCGTATTTGAGGCGGAGGAATTCAAGATACTGGTAGACCGTCGCAGCCGATTGTATATGGACGGGGTGGCGCTGGACTTTACTGACGGTCTTGGCGGTAAAGGATTTCACTTTCAGAATCCGCAGGCGGTGCGCACCTGTGCCTGCGGGGAATCTTTCGGGCTCTAATGGCGATGCCACCGGACGCGATCCCCTTCGATGATGCCGTTGGAGTCGACCCAGCCGGCTGGCACCTCAAGCACGAAGCGGGCGGGCGCGGGGGACGTGAGTGGTTCATTGGAGTATGGGACCGCATATTTGGCGAAACCCACCACCAGTGAGTCGGGACTGATAAACAGGAGGTCCAGCGGCAGTGGCGTGTTTCCCATCCAGAACTGCTGGATGGTGCTCTGGCTGAAGGTGAACAGCATGCCAGTGCGCTCTGGAAACGACTCGCGTTGCATCATGCCGCGCTCGCGTGACGAATCGTTGTCTGCGATCTCGATGTTAAGCGTCAGCAGCGTTTCGCCGTCCCGCATCAGGTCGAGCGTACCGTCAATTCGGAATGGAATCGTCACTTCTGCTTCCGGGTTCGCTACCTGAGTTGCTGCGGAGCGCTCCTGTTTCGGGCCGCAGGCCCCAAGGCCTGACAGCAGGAGTAACAGCCATAGCGGCAGCGATGTGGCCCGCATAGTTCTAGTCTGGTAATGCTGATCTAGTCAGCGTGGCGTTGCCAGCGCACCGAGGCTGCGTCGGTGATGCCAAACCGTTCGGTAACACCGCCTCGGACCTCCACCACGTATTGAACCGGAGCGGTGGCACGGATATACTGGTCTGAAAGCGGCTTCGTACGTTGAGCAATATTAACGATGTTGAGGCCCTCGTCAACAAAGATGATGTCCAGCGGCATGGCTGTGTTGCGCATCCAGAAGCTGAGCATGTCCGGTGCTGGAAAGATAAAGAGCATACCTTCATCCACCCGCATTCCGCGGCGTTCCATCAGTCCACGCTGACGTGTTTCGCGCGTATCGGCGATCTCGATGTTGATGCTGTGCAATATCGTGCTATCGGATGCCAGAAATGCCAGCCTTCCGTCGGGCCGCACGCCAAACTCGGGAGTCGTGGCGGTTTGTTCGCGGTTGCAGGCACCGGCCACAATGATGGCCAATAGCAGCAGACCAGTGCGTACGAATGGGAAACGGAAAGGGGACATGGCGCGTGATTTTACACGATGCACGCCGGGCGGTTCACATCGATGGCCATAGTTGCTCCGTAACGCTGTCGCACAGGTGTTTGCCGCGGTCGGTTAGGCGCAGAAAGCCGCCTTCGCATGCAATCAGGCCGCCCTGCTGCATGGTGCGAACAGCCCCAGCGCTAACTGTCAGAAGGTCAATACCATATCTGTCGCGCAACAGATCCAGCGGGATCCCTTCGGCCGTTCGCAGGCTCAGCATGATGCGTTCGGCACCCATCGTGGCCGGCGTCAGCCTCTCTCGAAAGTCCACCGGGCTCTGGCCCGACGCGACACATTTCAAGTACCGGCGCAGGCTTCGCACGTTACTCCAGCGCATCGGGCCAAGCTCAGGATCGTGGCAGAAAGAGACGGCAGCGGGGCCTGCGCCCAGTGTGTTCTGGTGGTTCAAGTAGCGCTGGTTGTGAACGGCGCGGTGCCCAGGCTGGGCGAAGCTGGATATCTCATAGTGCTCCCAGCCGCGTAGGCGTAGCGTTTCGATGGCCATCTGATAGTGGGTGGCCACCACGTCATCGCGGGCTGGTGTGACCAGGTTACGTCGCACCATGCGCATGAGCGGCGTCTTGGGCTCAATAGTGAGCGCGTACGCGGAAATGTGCGGCGGATGGTAGGCGGTAAGCTGATCCAGGGTGGCTGCCCATCTTTCGGGAGGCTGCTGTGGTAACCCGAAGATGACGTCCACGCTGAAGCTGTTAAACCCGCCTTCTGCCACCTGTATCAGCGCGCGTTGCGCCTGGACTGCATCATGGCTGCGGTTCATGAATTGCAGCTCATCGTCAAAGAATGACTGAATGCCCAGGCTGGCACGATTTATGCCGACCGCACCCAGTGCGCGCACATAGGCGGTTGAGCAGTCTTCCGGGTTGAGCTCCATAGTGACCTCTGCGCCTTCGGCGACCCCCAAAATGCTCTGAACAGCACTGAGCAGACGATCAAGGTCTTCGATCGCTAACCGGGAGGGCGTGCCTCCCCCGAGGTATATTGTCTGCAAAGGCTGTGCGAACCCCAGCTCCGCCAATTGGCGCAGTTCCAAGCATAAAGCGTCAACATACGCGCTGTGGTCGCGTTGACCGGTTACGAAATAGAAATCGCAATACGAGCAGCGCTGCCTGCAGAACGGCACATGGATGTAGAGGCCTGCGGAGGCGTCAATCACGGGCGGTGCAACTGAAAAAGGGCTTGGCCACCACACTTAACATACGGCAGCTTTCTAATCAGATCGCCGAGTACTGCGCGCTGCGGCATGAGGGACGCTCTGCACGCCACCAGCGGCTCCATTCTGCCCGCAAGTGCCTGCGTGACCTTTCGGGCACATGGCATGAGCAGTGCCAGCGGCAACTGCGGGTTCCCTTCTTGATGGCGACACCCATCGAGGACCCGACCGGTGTCCATGTCCCTGCTATGCGCCCTACGCCGATGACGGCGGTAGCCACGGACGGGTCCCAGATCTATCCAGATCGGCACTTGGAGCCGCATGTGTACCTGATCAACATCAGCGAAATCGCTTTTCAGTATGGTACGCTCGAAAAGCCTGTTATGCGCGCTATGACGACGATGGGGCCGGGGCCTGACGAAATGGTTGAGCACAGGAGCGGAGCAGTGCTGGGGGCCAAGGACGACATGGTGACGGCCCGGCGGGACCAGATGGAGCTGGATGCGTTGTTTAACTTGGCCGAAGCCGCGCGCAAGCCTAACCGACCGATCGTGTGCTTCGCCGATGGCACGCTCATCCGGTGGATGCTGCAGCGCATTGATCTGGCGCCAGTACAGTCGGCCATGATCGCAATGTATGCCCATCGGCTGGCTTGTTTTCGGGAACAGGCTATCCCCCTGTGTTCCGTTATCAGCATGCCGAACAATACGGAGGTGGTCAACCTGATCCGGGGCTTGCGAGGAGAGACGGCCGAATGGCAGGAGGACTCGTTTGCGGGTATTTTGGACCGAAGGCTGTACGATGCGCTTCTTGAGCCCTGGCAGCGTACGGCTGTGTTTGAGTCGGCCTCGCATGTCCTTAAAGAATACGCGCCGCAGGATCGGATCTGCTTCTTCTATGTAAAGGTTCAGACGCGCCACGGGGGCATCGAGATGGCGCGCGTCGAGGTGCCGCACTGGGTTGTGGACAATGAGAGTGTGCTGCGCCTGGTCCATGCCGCTGTGGTCAGCGAATGTGGCAAAGGGGACGGGTACCCAATGATCCTGGGAGAAGCGCATCAGCATGCGGTGATACGGATGCAGGACAGACAGTTGTTTTACCGTCTGGTGGAGCGGGCACTGAAGGACTATGACGTGCGTACGCGGGCGAGCAGGAAGCAATTTTCAAAGCAGCGTCCGGTGGTGTGATGGAGCGTGTGGCAGAGGTTATCGCATCCAGTACCAGCGTCTTTACGGCTGAGGTTTCCAAAGGCGACAGCCTGCCTGCGCTGGGGCAGTGGGTGCGAGTCGAGAGTGCCGAAGGCATCGAAGCGTATGGCATCGTCAGCTTCGTTGAGATGGTGCCCTTTGACGAGAGTCGCAGTGCCGTAGCGCTAGGTCAGAGCGCGGACGAGCTCCAGCGAGAGATGCCCCATGTCTTGGAGCTGCTTCGCACCGTAATGCGCGTACAGATGGTGGCTTATCGCGATTCCGATTCCGGTACCATTCGGCAGACGCTTCCTCCGTACCCACCGCGCATCCATACCGCCGTCAGCACGTGTCCGACGGCGATCATTCGCCAGATCGGCAGTCCGTTCGACTTCTTGCGCGTGCTGATGATTGGTTCGGAAAAGCCCGCATTTATGGATGACCTCCTCGTGGCGGTGCTATCCGGCCTGAAGCGGGCCCATCAAGGCAGCGACGAGCCCATCCTTGTTGAGGCTGGGCGGATGCTGACGCGGCTGCTCAAGGATGACACGAGCCGCCTGCACTCGATTCTGCGAAGGGTAGCGTAAGCCAGCCTCCGTTTACATCATTACGCCGACCCTGAGCGGAAGGATGACTCGCGAGGCCTCGCGGCCGATCACCAGTGCCGGGGCGATCTCCACGTACACGGATGTGTTCCGCAGCTGATATGCCCAGCCGATGCCTCCTGACAGCGTGGGCCCGCCTTCTTCCGATGCATCGTTGCTGCCACCGAGGTCCAGGTAGCCTCCGACGCCTAGCATCACATAGGGCGATCCCGGGTTGCCAGCCTGTAGCGTGAGGATGGCCAGCGCCTGGGGTGTGGCATACCACTTCGCATTGTCACGGCCTCCGAGAACAAAGCCGGCAAAGCCGCCGTGCGCGGCAAAAGACAGGTCCGAATTGACCGGATATGCCCAGCGCACATGCAGGCCAAGGCCTACGGGCTCAGCAAAGTCGGTCGTCACCGTGGTAGTTAGTCCAAAGCCTATTCTCTGAGGGTGCTGCTGGCCATGAGCGGGAGAAGATAGGGAGGAGGCCAGCAAAAGCAGCAAACCGGCTATGAGGACACGGCCCATACTGACGCGTCAGGAAAGGAAAAGTCCGTTACTCGATAACGGCCATAACGATGCAATGCCGTGTCGGTGTGCCCGGAGTGTGTCGGGCGGGCCCCGATCGCCAAACAAAGTGTAATTCAGGCGGGTACCAGAGGTTCCAGACATCAAACAAAGGCCGATGGGCAGACTGCAGCTGGATATTGACGACGCGTTGCTGATGACCTCCGGGCTTGGAGAGGAAGAGAGTCTGATAATGCAGACGGCTCGGCGGTATGCTCAACAGAAGCTGGAGCCTCGGGCGCTCGAAGGCAACCAGCATGAGGTCTTCCATGCGGAGATTCCGCGCGAAATGGGAGAGCTCGGACTTTTGGGCGCGTTTGTTCCCGAAGAGTACGGTGGATCAGGAGTCAGCTACACCTCGTACGGTCTGGTGGCCCGGGAGCTGGAGCGCATCGACAGCGGGTATCGCTCGTTCATGTCGGTGCAGTCATCCCTAGTCATGCTGCCGATCCTGAAGTTCGGAACCGAGGAGCAGCGCCGGACCTTCTTGCCCAGGTTAGCCACGGGTGAGATCGTCGGCTGCTTCGGCCTGACCGAACCGAACCATGGATCCGACCCGGGCTCCATGGAAGCGACCGCCTACCCCACGGACGGAGGCTGGATCCTGAATGGTGCTAAGATGTGGATTACTAATTCGCCGATAGCGGATCTGGCGGTGGTGTGGGCCAAGGCCAAGACATCCGACGCCGATAATGGTAAGATCCGCGGGTTTCTCATTGAGCGTGGCGTCGAAGGGCTGTCGACGCCCAAGACCGCAGATAAGATGTCGCTGCGCGCTTCGCTCACGGGTGAGATTGTGATGCGTGACGTTTTCGTGCCAGATGCCCGCGTCTTTCCAGATGTTCGGGGACTCAGGGGGCCGTTCACCTGCCTGAACAGCGCCCGTTACGGCATTGTGTGGGGAGCCTTAGGAGCCGCGGAGGATTGCTATCGGCGTGCACGCCGTTATGTGATGGAGCGTAAGCAGTTCGGACATCTATTGGGGTCCATGCAGCTTGTGCAGACGAAGCTGGCCAACATGCTGACGCGTATCACGCGCATGCAGCTGTTGGCATGGCGCCTGGGGCAGCTCATGGATGAAGGTCGCGCCATTGCCGAGATGGTTTCTTTGGCCAAGCGCAACAACTGCATGGAAGCGCTCAAAGTCGCACGAACAGCTCGCGACATGTTGGGTGGCAACGGGATCAGCGGGGAGTTTCGCGTGGTGCACCACATGATGAACCTAGAGAGTGTCAACACATACGAGGGCACCTACGATATCCACGGGTTGATACTGGGTCGTGCCATCACCGGGATTCAGGCGTTCGTTCCGCGCGGCAACAAGCCGCGGTAGCAGCGCGCGCAGGGGGCAGCCATAGCCCAGTAAACCCGGCAAGGTGCGCCTCTCAAGCGTCCGCATCACCTTGCATTCCCGCTGCCTGAAGCCCAATACAAGGGCTCAACATAATCCTTGGCGCACTACCAGTCTGCTGACATCCACCCCAATAACCGGATTTTCAGATGGATACTCCGCAGCTAAGGGCAGCGAAATAATAACCAATCAGATGTCATTGTAGTCGTATCAGTTTGAGAATGAACCTGTGCACCAGCGATTCTAAATTTGGGGCGCTCGGTGGGGGAACGGATCTTGTTTTGCGGTAGGCTACGCGCATGCGGGCTGTGAGTTAGGCGGTTGGTGGACGGAAGCAGGCAATAAGAAGCTACATTTGAGGCGCCACCAATCCGCCAGAGGCATACGACGGCCTTCCAGGTCTCTGGAATTCCCGCTTATCCTATTTGTGACATACAATCTTTCAGGCCCTCGCGGCGGAAAGCGCCAGCGGAGGCGAACGACGGTACAACATGCTTTCCCAGAGACTTCGCCAGTCGGGAAAGCAATATCTCGTCGTAAGCACGCGCACTTCCTGAAAGAAAGCGCGCCGCACCTGGTAGGATGCTCGGCATTGCCTCCACAACCCTTTTACTTGGTCGAGCATCGTATGCAGGGCAAATGCCAACAGGTTGAGGGTAGCTAACAGGTTTGCCAGCCCATTTTTGCCATGCCCGAAGTTGTGTTTGAAGTTCTGTCCGTGTCGTGCGAGGAGGTTGAAGCACTCGTTCTCGATTTTCCAGCGCGCCCGCCCACAAAGAGCAACCTCCTGTACATTGTGCCTCGTTACCGTCAGGCTGGTGAAAAGCGTCGTGTAGAAGGTCTGCTTGTAGGTGCCCTGCTTTTGGCGTACCCGCACGGTCTTTTCCACCCATGTGCCGTGTACGGCATCGTCCGTGTTCCGAATCGGCAGATCGGTCATCCAGCGATAGCAGTGCTCTTCGTAGCGACGTGTCTTCTTGTTCTGCACCCGAATCCAACCGGTGCTCTGGATATAGCGCTCGTGTAAAAACTTGAATAGCGTTTGATGCGACTTGGGTTTGACCACAAACAGGAAATCGGCGCCCGCATGGAGCACCTGTTGGCAAAAGGGGTGTGTAGCATATAGGGCATCTCCCAGATATACCGGACGATAGCGAGCCATGCGAGCTCCCCACTTCGTTAACCACCGCTTAGCGGCATTGATCTCGCAATCCTGCTTGCGACGCCGCACCGAGTGCTGGTCGCCAGGATCATCCTGTGTGCGGACAAACTCTGGCATCAACGGTACCACACGGTTGTGCCCTGGAGCCACCACAACCGCCGCCACCATGGTATGGAAGAACGAAGGACGCTTGTCTTTCCCCGTGCGACGAGAGGAGCATTGCTTACAATGGATCGTCCGAGAGGAATGAAACTCGATGCCATCAAGCGCCACAAGGATGCGATCCCTCAGACGTACAAACGGCGAAAAGTCTCCATTGGAACGAAGCGTATCCAGCAGGTGCAGAAACAGGCGCTGAAATGAATCTGGCACCAGGCGGTCCAGCAGGTTGCGGATCTGCCCGTCAGAGGGAATGCCTTGCATACCAAACAGCGTCTGGCAGGTGGAACGGCCCACGTCGTCCTCCATCCTCCGCTGAAAAGCAAGAAAGGAGGGCGATTGCAGAAAGAAGCAGGCAAATGCGCTCAACACGGCATCGGCCAGCGTGTAGCGCAGATTGGGCCCCCGACGGTTATCTTCAAATGTACCGGCGGCCGATCGGATGCGTTTCAGCGCATCGCGCAGCAGCTTGCTTGGTTTCATGGGTATACCTCAGTGAAAGACAAAAGAACGCTATAGCAGGGCATCGCAGGACCGGTATTGCCAGTCCATACACCCATCATACACATAACGTCTGCTGAACAGGCATTCCCGTAAACCCCTCATGCACCCAAATTTAGAATCGCTGCCTGTGCACACGTAATGTATGTGATTGGAGGGTAGTTGGATATCTTCCTCCTCCTCGCCGACCTCAATTCAAATTGTCGCTTAACAAGTGTCCAACGACAACTAGAACTGAGACCAGCGACAATTAGAATTGCGCCTAGGGAGGAGGAGGAGACTCTCCGGCTGAGCAGCGAGCTGCGAGGCCGGGGAGTCTGTTCGATTTCGTAGGTGTTCAGGGGTTCGTACCACGTTCGTTCGGGGTAAACATACTGCTGCATGGGAGACATGTGATTCAGGTTTTCTGCTTGTTTGGTTGGCGTTGGTTGGAGGCTTCCAGTCATCCGCTGTGGTAGTGCGGGAGGAGCCGTGTGCGTTTACGCGCACGCACGAATCTGTGCGGGGCCCCAGGGGAAACCCTGGGGATGCCGCGATGATCGGGTAAGGCCTGCATGTTGACGCCCTGCCTGCTGCGCCCCGCTATAACGTTTGTTGCCATGCTTCTCTGCACGTGGCCCCGTGCGACAAGGACTCAGCGAACACTGATGCATAACAGGCGTTTGCCTAAACAGCCATCAGAGGTGTGTCATGACTCACAACACCAGTGCTTTTCTGGGGGCGGCACAGGACGGCGGCAGGGCCAAGTATTTCCACGGCAGAGATGCGGTGTGGGACGAGTTTTACGACATCCTGAAAGACGCCCATAGAGAACGGGGCGGAACAGTATTCTTGGTGCAGGGTCCGCCCGGCGCGGGTAAGACCGCTATACTCCATGAGTTCGCAAACCGGGCGGAAAGCACCGGCCACTGGGGTCACGGGCGCATAGAAATTGCCTGCATGTATAACCCACGGCGCATGGCGGCGGCGCTGGGAGATTCCGCGTACGTGGACCGCACAGTGTTAAGCACGGGCCGTACCACAAAGGTTGGCGTTTCGCAGGGAGTAGCGTTCACACACGATAAGCATGCCGAGGAGGCGGCAGAGCGCGCAGGTCCATCGTCCGACGAAGTGCTGCGCTCGCATGCTTCAAGGTCAACGAAGGGCCTGCTGCTGACACTGGACGAGGTCCAGAATCTGTCCGCGCACAAGGCCAATCTCGGGAGGCGCACGGCGATCATGGGTGTGCTGGACATCATACGCAATGCCACCGCCGGCGGCCCTGTGGTGCTGCTTGCAGGTGGGCTGGGCAATTCTGCGGATGTTCTGGGTGGTTTCGGAATATCGAGACTGTTTGCCGGGTGTCTGCACAACATCGGCATATTGAAGGCGGCCGCCGAACGCAATGTGATTCGCGACTGGATCGTGAAGGGCGGCAAGGTAGGCAGCAATGTTCGTCCACACATCCTGAAGCACTGGATAGATACCATTGCTTCGGAAACAGACGGATGGCCGCAGCATATCCATAGCGTTGCACCCCAGGTGGCACGGTGGTTGAAGCGCAATGGCAGCCTCATGCCCGACACCGTCCCCGAAGCGGTGATGGAGCGGGGTAAGGCTCGTAAGCACGCGTACTATGCGCAGCGAACTTCTTCGCTGGAAGAGCACCACCTCTGTGCGCGCGCCACACTGATCGCATCTGGTCCACTTGGTGCTGCGACGTTTACCCATATGGCCTTGCATAGAGCACTTCGCGCAGCCACGAAGAAGCATGACCCCGACAATGAAATGATGTCGCCCGTACAGGCCATTCAAGTTGCAATCAAGAAGGGTGTGATAGCGGCGATTGCCCCGAGACGACTAAGCGTGCCGATACCGTCGATGCATGACTGGCTACTGGACACCTACGGTAGCACCGAGGGTCTATAACATGGACTTGCCAGAAGTGGCGGGGACGAATACAGAGGGCGATAGGATGGATTGCTGGGACATGTGGCGCCGTCCTATGATCATGCCTCCTCACTGGGCCGGGATCTATTGGATGCAAGGAGAGACAGGCTCCTGGCAGAAAGCCGCATCGGTCAATATGTAATAAAAGGCCGTGGAGCCATCTACTGGTCTGCCGACGAGACCAAAAGTCCGAGCCCACTGGAACTGGCCTGGCGAGCGAATCGGGAGTACCCCGAGCTGTGCAACCCGGAACTTAAGCGCATCGAAGCCCACAACTTTAGCCTACTAGAAGCCATCGTTGATCACATTCCATGCACATTCATGCTAAGTGCCGCGAAGCGGTTTGCGACAGTCTTCCTAGAATACGGCTACAGATAGCTTCTTAACTGGCGAGGTTGACTATGAAGACGCTATTCTTGGCATAGCAGGACAGAAGAGCGGGCACCAGAGCATGGTTTCCTATTGGACGGTTGGATGCAGATGTTAATCAGCCCAAATACACATTCCGCTATGTTCGTGGAGCGGACCGGGCAAGGAGAGAGGTGAAGTTCCGGCCATTGCTGGATTTCCCAAAGATGGATAGGGTATACGAGTCCCGCTGGCTATTCCCGCTGTTTACGGGGCGGGCATTCAATAGGACGCGCCCTGATTTCGCAGATTACGTCTACCGCCTTGGGCTGCCGAACGAGGCGGACCCAATCCAGATTCTGGAGAGGAACAGAGGCAGACGCGTAACGGACGCTTATGAGGTGTTCCCCAAGCTCATCCGAGATGCATTTGGGCGCTTCAAGTGCCGATTTCTTGTTCACGGAGAGGCTCGGGGGGCTGAGCATCTTTCTGAGCACACTCAAGGCACTCGGGCTGACATCGGACATGATCGTGGTTCTGACGTTTGTACCGGCATTCATCATCCTGTTGTGCTTTGTAGTGCTCGCGGCGCTCCTTTTGGTGACGCTGGTGGAGAGCTATATCGTCGTAACGGGCGGACTCTTTTTCGTCGGCTTTGTGGCCTTCCGGGGCACCGCCCCAATGGGCGACGGCTACCTGCAGTACGTCGTGTATGTGGGGATCAAGCTTTTCTTCCTGATCCTGGTGGCAAGCGTGGCCGCCGCCATTGGCGACGACATGGTCACGCTGATCGGCCGCTATGACAACTTGTGGCTCGAAATCATTGAAAACCTCTTTCGCCTGGATCCCCGTGGCGCCGCGGGGGCGGTGACATCGCGGCTGGGGTTTTTGTGGTCCATCACAGCGGTCGCCATCCTTTTGGCCGTCTTGGGGCTGACGCTGCCAGAGCGAATCGCCGACCGCCTCAGCCGCCACTTATCCTTTAACCTCAAAGGGATGCTGCAGCGCCTGTGAAGGGGGTTTTTGCACGTTGGAAGCGCCGTGGCGGCGAGAAGCTGCCCAAACGCGGGCACGCCTACCTGGAGGGGCGTTACTCCTTTGAGCGCCTTTTCGGGGACTTGGCGCAGAGCCGCCGCCTGTGGCAGGCGGTAGCACTGACGGCCCTTATAGCCAATGGCGCGCTCACGGCCGGCTTTATCGTCTTAGCCCGCACGCATAAGGTGGTGCCCTACATCGTGGAGGTGGACGCGTTGGGTGAGGTGCGGGCTGCATCAGAGCTTGGGGTGGCCGACCCCCCAGAGCACGCCATGCAGGTGGCACTACGCCGCTTTATCCACAACATGCGGACGGTCCCTTCCGACCTGCGCCTGCTTAATGTGCAACTTAAGCGCGCGCAGGCCTTCGTGGCTGGCCATGCGCTGACCACCTTTATGCGCGAGGTGCGCGGCAAAACCGAGACCTTAGTGGAGATGCTCCGACGCAAAGAGACGCGCTATGTGGAAGAGATCTCCAGCGTCCTCAAGGTGCCAGGTGAATCCGGCGTTTATCGAATCGCGTGGCGAGAGTCGGGCGACCTAGCCCCAGGCAGCGTTGCGCAAACCTTCGAAGGACACTTCAAGGTGCGCGTCATCGCGCCCGATGACGCCGAGATCCTGCTCGACAACCCGCTGGGCATTTTCGTCACCGACTACACATGGGCCGCTACCGGCCAACACCCCTGATGGGGCATACATGATTTGCTGCGCGGCGCCTCCAGCCTCCTCACACCCACACTATTCACCAGGGCATTCGGTGAACCACTGGCACGACTTACGCACAATCACCTCTTTCGTCTTCGCAAGATCTTCATATACTTCTAAAATTGGGGGCGGAGCATCGGGTGTATATTGAATCGCTAACTGTGGCGACATGGCTCGGATAGCTTATCCCTTGGATCCTAGGCCAGACGCTTCTTGCTACATCCATTGAAACATCAGATCCCTTGATTCGACCATTGAAGGTACATGCTTCTGCACCGCTCTCCGTGCTCCTGTCTTTCGGGCGTACTCGACCGTCATCCCGCCCATCTAGGGGATTCCCAATACGCTATCGTCATATATTGCGCGTAATTACCACACTAATGGCGCTGGCGGAAGTGGCCCCATCCGCCGCCCAACCGATTTGGACCACGCCGGTGGGGTGTAGGGCATATTCATTTTCCGTAGCGTTTTCGCCCGACGGTACACGCTTGGCCTCGGGATTGAGATTCACCTGTCCTACTGGGTATGATGGTTCTATCCAGCTGTGGGACGTGGCAACGGGCGATACGGTGCGCCGCTTCGAGGGCCACGCGGACTGGGTCCTATCCGTAGCGTTTTCGCCCGACGGGACGCACCTTGCCTCGGCATCGAGCGACAAAACCGTCCGACTGTGGGAGGTGGCTACGGGCGATGAGATCCGCGTGTTTCAGGGCCACACGGACTGGGTCCGATCCGTAGCGTTTTCGCCCGACGGGACGCACCTTGCCTCGGCATCGAGTGACAAAACCGTCCGACTGTGGGAGGTGGCTACGGGCGATGAGATCCGCGTGTTTCAGGGCCACACGAACAGGGTCTGGTCCGTAGCGTTTTCGCCCGACGGGACGCTCCTTGCCTCGGCATCGAGCGACGCAACCGTCCGACTGTGGGAGGTGGCTACGGGCGATGAGATCCGCGTGTTTCAGGGCCACACGAACAGGGTCTGGTCCGTAGCGTTTTCGCCCGACGGGACGCACCTTGCCTCGGCATCGAACGACGAAACCGTCCGACTATGGGAGGTAGCTACGGGCAATGAGATCCGCGTGTTCCAAGGCCACACGTCCGGGGTCCGATCCGTAGCGTTTTCGCCCGACGGGACGCACCTGGCCTCGGCATCGGACGCCGCAACCGTCCGACTGTGGGAGGTGGCTACGGGCAATGAGATCCGCGTGTTCCAAGGCCACACGTCCGGGGTCCGATCCGTAGCGTTTTCGCCCGACGGGACGCACCTGGCCTCGGCATCGGACGCCGCAACCGTCCGACTGTGGGAGGTGGCTACGGGCGATCAGGTGCGCTGGTTTGACGTAAAACCGGTGGGCCACACGGAGTGGGTCTGGTCCGTAGCGTTTTCGCCCGACGGGACGCACCTGGCCTCGGCATCGGACGACGCAACCGTCCGACTGTGGGAGGTGGCTACGGGCGATCAGGTGCGCTGGTTTCGGGGCCACACGGACGGGGTCCGATCCGTAGCGTTTTCGCCCAACGGGACGCACCTTGCCTCGGCATCGCTCGACTCAACCGTCCGACTGTGGGAGGTGGCTACGGGCGATGAGATCCGCGTGTTTCAGGGCCACTTGGCCTGGGTCGGATCCGTAGCGTTTTCGCCCGACGGCACGCACCTTGCCTCGGCATCGGGGGATGCAACCGTCCGACTGTGGGAGGTGGCTACGGGCGATGAGATCCGCGTGTTTCAGGGCCATACGGGCCGGGTCTGGTCCGTAGCGTTTTCGCCAGACGGGACGCACCTTGCCTCGGCATCGAGCGACGAAACCGTCCGACTGTGGGAGGTGGCTACGGGCAATGAGATCCGCGTGTTTCATGGCCACACGTCACATGTCCTATCCGTAGCGTTTTCGCCCGACAGTACGCACCTTGCCTCGGCATCATACGACGAAACCGTCCGACTGTGGGAGGTGGCTACGGGCGATGAGGTGCGCGTGTTTCAGAATCACACGCACCCGGTCTGGTCCGTAGCGTTTTCGCCCGACGGGACGCGCTTGGCCTCTGGATCGGACGACTTTACCGTCCGACTGTGGAATGTGGCCACAGGCGATCAGATTGACCGGATTTGGCACGGCCTAGGTAATGCTGTAACAGAGGTAGCGTTTTCACCGGACGGGACGCGCCTCGCCACGGCATCGAGCGACGCAACCGTCCGACTGTGGTGGACGTTGCCGACGTTGCCTGGCAGGATACCAGCGCAGACGTACACGGGAAACGAAGCGATCACACCCCTGGTGTTTCCCGAGGCGCACGGCGGCGCCCCGCCCTACAGCTACGCTTTGAGCCCTGATCCTCCTTCCGGGCTTACTTTCGACGCTAACACGCGCACAATGAGCGGAACGCCAAACATAACAACGCCGCAGGCAACGTATACCTATACGGTAATGGATGTGAATGCGGAGAAAGACACCTTACAGTTTACTATCGAGGTGTTGTCTGGGTTAGATGCTGAACGACGGGAGTTGCCCACGGCTTTCACGTTGCGAGGTAACTCTCCGAACCCGTTTCAGCAGGATACGCGGATCGTGTTCGACCTTCCATGGAACGCCAGCGTGAGCGTCGAGGTGCTGGATATGCTGGGGAGGCGCGTACTCGTCTTGCCAGCACGAGAAATGCCTGCGGGATGGAAGCGAAGCATAGACCTAAGGATCACTGACATCCCCTCGGGCACATACTTGTACCGGTTGCAGCTGAATGGGCCGACAGGGGCTCTGATACGCCCTGGTAGCTTCGTTCGCGTTAGGTAAAAACTCAGACCTGATTGCATATGTTGCGCTTCGGAGTCAAATTGGGGACTGTATTTTTTCTGCGGCTCAGACTGCTATGCCGAGTGTGTTGGTGCTTGCAACGCCGGTGCACGCGGCGGGGCTGCTCCTTCATTGGTCCCACAATCTCATCGATGTCGCCAGGCGCGCTGCTCAACAGTCTGGCGCCACAGCTCAAACGCTAGCCACCAGTCAACTGCTAGACCGAACGTGCGGTCGCCTGCATAATAGCGGCGAATAATGCGCTGCAACGCGGCCAGATCGTAGACCGCGCAGGTGCGTACCGTCTCGGAACCCAAAAGGTCGAGGATAGCAGGGCGAGCGGCTTGAAGGAATTGATGGGCTCTGGGATTTTGGTACCCAGTTATCCCTGCACGCTTTCTTGTGTGGCTTAGCACTAGGCTGGCCCATGCAGGCAGCCAGAAGGGTGACACGGCTGTGCCCTTGACCAGGGGCAATCGCGCCACCGCGGGGAGGCGGTTGCGGATCGTGCGCCTAAAGAGTCGGCCGCCGCGCCTCTGCGACAAAGGAACCTGGAAAAGAGCCTTCAGTACCGACGGCTGGGCGTAGGGCATCAGACAAGCGGCTGTAGCATCCAGGCGACCCTGCTCCCATCCGAAGAAGTTGGGCAAGCGCGTCCGCACGCCGATCATGTCCAGTGCATCTTCTGGTCCGATGCCAGCGGGCAGGCCGTCGCGCTGCTGTTCGATGTCTTGCAAGGCGCCGCGCCGCATCGCTGCTGCTACATCGGGGGCAAAGATTCTCGGACGTCCAGCACCTATCAGTGCCAGCGCCCGCTCAGAATCGCTCCAGCCCTTGCCGAACATCAGGAGCCGGTTCATGAACTGCCGGCGGGCCACCTCGCCGAAGCCTCCGTCAATGACGGACAGGCCTGCTTGATGCAGTGCGGCGAAATGGCCAGCGTCGAGCACGGCCGAAGCCGCAGAAATCGGTGGCATGACGCTGGAGCGCGCGCGGAGCCACCGAAGCGCTTGGTCTGCACCCCAGCCCCTGTCGTGCAGATGGTGCAGCCGCACCCCGGCCCGGGATGCCACTACGCGCGCCACCGTCACGTCGGGGTGATCCGATGGCCCGAAAACGTGCGCCTCATGGGCACCAAGGGCAAGCAGCAGACGCGAATCCATCCCCCCGGAAAGCCCCAGACTGATACGTCCCATACCCTCGGGCGCGCAGCACCGCCGCAGGCCACGAAGGAGGGCCGCCCCTGCGGGGTCATCGCTGCCCACCGGGCACTGCCACGGAGACTCGCTTTGATGGATCGATTGGGGCCGAAGAGACAGTCGTCCACCGGGTCCTAGGCGCTTTGCACCTGAAAGCAGGCTGCGTGTGGAAAGCTGGTTGTACGCGAGCCAGAAGGACCCGAAGGCTTCGTAGTCTATAGCAAGGCCGCCACAGAGCTTTGTCAGCCAATCCAGCCGCGTGGAAAAGGCATAGCCTCCCGCATGGCTCGCATAGTGGAGGGTGCGCACCCCCAGGGGGTCCGTAAAGATGTCAACGCCCTCTGGGCGGGCAACCGCGGCCACGAAGTGGCCATCCAGGCGATCTATCCCGGGGGGCTTGCCAGACAGCACGGACTGCCAAGATATGGTGCCCAGCAGCTCGCCACCGCCAGGTACCAGGGCAAGCCCGGTTGCCAGCCAAGTGCCTTTGCGATCGCTGGTGGGCCCGCCGCGGCAGGTGATGCGTGGACCTCCTGCCTGAACGTAGTGGTTCTGACCAACGGAGCCAAATAGCGGAGGCTCGTGCAGAAGCCTGAGTTCAGGCTCCAGTGCCCGGGCGGCGTCGCCGACAAATCCGAACAGCCAGCCCACTATGCGGATGTTACTGCTTTCCTACTGCGCAGCCAGGTGGGCCTGGGCGGCGGCCAGCCGCGCGATAGGCACGCGAAAGGGAGAGCAGGATACATAATCCATGCCGATATCATAGCAGAATGCTACCGAAGATGGTTCGCCGCCGTGCTCTCCACAGATGCCGACCTTCAGCTCACTGTTGGCGGCCCGCCCGCGCTCAGTACCCATGCGAACCAGCTGACCGACACCCCGCCTGTCCAGCACCTGAAACGGGTCATCAGCCAGAATCTTGCGCTCCACATAGTCAGGCAAGAATTTGCCAGCATCATCTCGGCTGTATCCGAAGCACATCTGCGTCAGATCATTGGTGCCAAACGAGAAGAATTCCGCTTCGGCTGCCACCTCGTCCGCAGTGAGCGCCGCGCGCGGCACCTCAATCATGGTGCCGATCAGGTACTCAACGCGCGTCCCTGTCCTGGCGAACGCCTCTTCGCCGGTGGCTCGGATGTGGTCTCTCTGGTCTACGTATTCTTCTACGGTGCCGATCAGCGGGACCATGATTTCGGGCACCACGCGAATGCCCTCTTTCTGGACCTCAATGGCAGCCTCGAAGATGGCTTGCGCCTGCATGACGGTGATTTCAGGGTAGGTGACGCCGAGTCTGCACCCGCGGTGGCCGAGCATCGGGTTGAATTCCTCCAGCTCCGCGATTTTGGCTTTTATGGCGGTCACCGGGATTCCCATCACGCGTGCCATCTCCTCCTGTCCTTCCGCATCGTGCGGCAGGAATTCGTGCAAAGGCGGATCCAGCAGCCGTATCGTGATCGGCAGGCCGGGCATGGCGCGAAAGATTCCGGCAAAGTCTTCCTTCTGGAAGGGCAGGAGCTTGGCGAGCGCCGCCCGGCGCGCTTCGACCGAGGAAGCCAGAATCATTTCGCGCACTGAGAGGATGCGGTCACCCTCAAAGAACATGTGTTCGGTGCGCACGAGTCCGATCCCTTCGGCACCGAAGGACAGCGCTTTAGCGGCATCTTCCGGCGTATCGGCGTTGGTGCGCACGCCGATAGGCCGGATCTCGTCGGCCCAATCCATGAACGTCTCGAAGTCGGCGCTCATCTGGGCAGGCTCCAGCTCTTGCGCCCCCAGAATCAGCTCACCAGTGGAGCCGTTGATGGAGATCCAATCCCCTTCGGCCACGGTAGCAGTGCCAGCGGTGAATCTCTTGCCTTGATAGTCGACGACGACGGCTCCGCAGCCTGCCACACAGGGCTTTCCCCAGCCGCGTGCGACTACGGCCGCATGGCTGGTCATGCCGCCGCGCGAGGTGAGGATGCCTTCGGCCGCATCCATGCCGCCTACATCTTCGGGGCTCGTTTCTATCCGCACCAGGATGACCGTTTTCCCTTCGCTGCGCCACGTTTCCGCATCCTCGGCCGTAAATACCGCTTGACCAACCGCGGCGCCAGGAGAGGCGGGCAGCCCGGTGGCGAGCACTTGTGACTTGTAGCCCTCCACATCTTTGAATCCGGGATGTAGGAGCTGGTCCAGGTGGGTCGGCTCTACCAGGTCACGTACGGCGGAGACTTTGTCGGTAAGCTTTTCGCTGACCATGTCAACCGCGATTTTAAGGGCCGCCTTGCCCGTGCGTTTGCCGTTGCGGGTCTGCAGGATGTACAACGATCCGTTCTGAATCGTGAACTCGATGTCCTGCATATCCTGGTAATGCTTCTCGAGCTGCGTCGTTTGTGCAAGCAGCTGCGCATATGGCCCCGGAAACTCCTCTGCCATCTCCACGATGGGTTTGGGGGTCCGGATGCCAGCGACCACGTCTTCCCCTTGCGCGTTGACCAAGTACTCTCCGTAGAGCTCCTTGTGGCCGGTAGACGGGTTACGCGTAAAGCAGACCCCGGTCCCGCTGGTGTCACCCATGTTGCCATAGACCATGGCCTGGACGTTGACTGCAGTGCCCAGAAGGCCCGTGATACGGTTGATCTGCCGGTATTTGCGGGCGCGTGCACTGTCCCAGGAGCCGAAGACGGCATTGATGGCATGCTTTAGCTGCAGCTGCGGATCCGAAGGAAAAGCTTCTGACGTGTGCTTTTGGTAGATGTTTTTGAACCTCTGAACCAGCTCTTTGAGATCCTCTGCATCCAGATCGAGGTCATTGGCAACCTTCTTGTCTTCCTTCATGCTGTGCAGCGCATGCTCAAAAAGGTCGTGGCTGACGCCCATCACGACGTTGCCGAACATGTCGATGAAGCGGCGATACGCGTCGTAGGCGAATCGTTCGTTGCCGGTCTCTTTGGCAAGGCCTGCGACGACCTCGTCATTGAGTCCCAGGTTGAGCACAGTATCCATCATACCTGGCATGGACTGGGCGGCGCCGCTGCGCACGGATACCAACAGCGGCCTTTGCGCATCACCCAGGGTGCGCCCCAAGGCCTGCTCTACGTGCTTGAGTCCGGCCTGCACCTGCCCCTGAAGGCCGTACGGCCATCGATGGGCATGGCGGCTGTAGTAGCGGCATGCTTCTGTAGTCACGGTAAAGCCTGGAGGCACGGGAAGCCCTATGGCGCTCATTTCGGCTAGGTTGGCACCTTTGCCGCCCAGGAGCGCCTTCATTTCCCGGCTACCTTCCGTCTTACCGTTCCCGAAGCGGTAAACGAATTGATCTGGCATGCTTCTCTGCAATGGATTAAGTTTACGCGGATCTACAGCCGATGAAAATAAGGGCCGGGCCCGTGCAGTTCTTATGAAGACCTTGCGGACGAGTCGGACAAAATGTGGTGACGGCTGTAACGTACCTGCGGCGTAGTCGTTACACGGGCCTGCTTTCGATGCGGCGCCGACGGTGCCAACACAATCAGAAAAGGAAATGCGCAAACTGCTGATAGTGGAGTCTCCGACGAAGGCGAAGACGATCAGTCGTTTTCTGCCGGGCAGCGATTACCGGGTGATGGCCTGCATGGGACACATCCGCGATTTACCCAGCGCAGCAGCTGAGATTCCGGCAAAGTACCGCGGAGAGCCGTGGGCACGCCTCGGCGTACGCATCGATAACGGCTTTGAGCCGCTCTATGTCGTATCCGGTCGCAAGAAGAAGGTGGTGCGCGAACTGAAGTCCGCGCTGAAGGATGTCGGCGAGGTCCTAATCGCGACGGACGAAGATCGGGAGGGAGAGGCGATCGGGTGGCATCTGCTTGAGGTGCTTAAGCCGAAGGTGCCGGTACGGCGCATGGTGTTTCACGAGATCACCAAGGATGCTATCGAACGCGCTCTTTCGTCGACCCGTGGTATTGATGAGCGCCTAGTTGACGCCCAGGAGGCGCGTCGTGTGCTGGACCGACTAGTTGGGTATGAGGTGTCTCCCATTTTGTGGCGCAAGATCCGCAAGAATCTATCCGCGGGTCGCGTCCAGAGTGTCGCGGTACGGCTTCTAGTGCTGCGCGAGAAGGAGCGCATGGCCTTTATTCCCGCTTCATACTGGAGCGTTAAGGGTGCGCTGGTCAAGGACAGCATCGCGTTTGAGGCGACGCTGACGCATCTGGAAAAGGAGCGTGTGGCGATAAGCCGGGACTTTGACGAAGCTACAGGCAAGCTTAAGGAGTCGGTCAAAATGCGCGGCGACATCCTGGTTTTGGACGAGGCGCGTGCGCGCGCCCTAGAGGAGACGGCGCCCAAGGCCCGGTGGCGCGTTGCTCGTGTGGAATCGAGAGATACTCGACGTTCACCCAGTGCGCCCTTTATCACCTCGACCTTGCAACAGGAAGCGAGTCGAAAGTTCGGGTGGTCGGCGAAGCACACTATGCGCATCGCGCAGAAGTTGTACGAGGAAGGCCATATCACCTATATGAGGACGGACTCTGTCCACCTTTCTGACCAAGCTGTCCAAGCAGCCCGCCGGGCCGCGGAGGAGCGCTATGGAAACGACTATGTGAGCCCCTCCCCTAGGCGGTACAAGGGCAAGGTGCGCAATGCTCAGGAGGCGCACGAGGCGATTCGCCCAGCGGGCAGCACGATGCGCACGGCAGCTGAGCTGAACCTGAACGATAGGAGCGGGGCGCGGCTCTACGACCTGATCTGGAAGCGTACTGTTGCTTCGCAGATGGCCGATGCAAAGCTGCGCCGGGTATCCGCGGACATCAGCGTCACCGATGATGTAGGGCTTGCAGCGACGTTTCGCGCGACGGGCCAGCGGGTGCTGTTCCCCGGATTCATGCGTGCGTATGTAGAAGGCGCTGAGGACCCGCAGGCGGCACTCGCGAGAAATGAGAAGTTGCTGCCAGAGCTTGCCGTTGATGACACGCCAGCGTGCAGCAGCGTAACGGCCAAGGGCCACGAGACCAGGCCGCCTGCCCGATTCACGGAGGCCTCACTGATTCAGCGCCTGGAGAAAGAGGGTATCGGACGCCCCAGCACCTATGCCGAAGTCATGGATAGGGTGCAGCGTGTGGGCTATGCGCAAAAGACGGGTCGGACACTCGCAGCAACGTTTACGGCGTTTGCCACCAACAACTTGCTCGAGTCGGGATTTGACCGGTTGGTGGACACCGGCTTTACAGCATCGCTGGAAGAGCATCTGGACAACATTGCTGCGGGCGAAGGGGATCGCCTTGCTTTCTTGAGCTCTTTCTATCGTGGTGAAGACGGCTTGAAAGCGCGCGTCGCGGCGGCCCAAGACAACGTGGATCCGCGCAAAATCTCCACGATTCGTTCCCCCAAGTGGGGAGGGCTAGAGGTGCGGGTAGGCAGGTATGGCGCGTTTCTGGAGGAGGAGACGGATGGCGTCATCCGGCGGGCGTCGTTGCCACTGGAGCTGCTCCCGGCCGATGCCACCGCAGAGATACTCAGGGAGCTGCTGGAGCGGGGCAAGGGCCCTGCGCTTGGGATTTTCGCTGAGACGGGCGAAGAAATATTTGTGAAGCAGGGACCGTACGGGCCATATATCCAGGTCGGTGAGGCCAAGGGGAAGGGGCCCAAAGACAAGCCGAAACGGGTGTCGATTCCCAAGGCGATCCGGCCCGAAGACGTGACGCTTGAGATCGCGATCAAGTTGCTCAAGTTGCCAACTGAGATCGGAGTGCATCCAGAGACGGGCAAGGCGGTGAGCATTGGCATAGGGCGATACGGTCCATACGTCCGCACGGAGCGGACCTTTGCTTCGCTGCGCAAGGGCGATGACTTGTTTACCATCCAACTGGAGCGGGCCCTGGAGTTGCTGGCGGCGAAGAAACGGCCCTCGCTGCGCGTCTTGGGGCAGCACCCTAAGTCGGGCAAGGACATCTCCGTCGGCGCTGGGCGTTACGGTCCCTATGTGAAGCTTGGGCGCACCTTTGCCTCTATCCCTAAAGATCAGTCGCCAGATACAATAACGCTTGAGCAGGCGGTAGCCCTGATAGATGCTAAGGCTGCCAAAGGCGGTACGCGGCGAAAGGCGCGCCGCCGCCGCTCATAGTTCGTACTAGGTGTTTCGAGGGTATCGCAGGGCCTCAGCGGGCCTTGGCTCCAGCGCTGCGTATCCGTTTGCCCGCCTGAAAGAGATGGCGCCCGTTCCGATGCGCGACCCAGAGTCGCGCGTCGCTGAGGTATGCTTGCGTGGCATTGACTGAATTCTGATTGGCACTACGGGCTGCGATCTTTTGGGCTTACTTTAACGATACCCACAATGGAAGCGCCAGTCCCTTATCTCCCGCGGCTGCGGAGGGAGTGCTTTCCGTTATTCGGGTTCGTGCAAGTGGTTCATTCCATAGGGGCGGAACTTGGACTACGTTCTCGCGAGCGCAGCGATGGAGCTTGGCTTTCGCGAGCCCGCAGGCCGGCAGGGCGATCTTTGCTGAAGGCTGGATCACCGAGAATCCGCTGTACGAGTAATCGGATGAAAAAGGCCCGTCCGCGCTGCTGCGCGGGTTTCCAATCTCCGACGGATCCGCATTGAAATGCCCTGAAGAGGGCCTCAAGACTGAGCCGCAGGGGGCCTTGGATGCCAGCCGAGTTTTCATGGGCACGAAAGCGGCCGGAACAACTGTCGCTTATGCAATATAACCTACAACTGGAACGATCATACGCGAAGGGCACTTACAGGTACATGTACAGCTCGATTACGGTCGCCAATTACTTTCTGAGCAAAGGCTGGGAGGAACATGTCGCAATCACGCCCATGAAGCTTCTGAAGCTGGTCTACGTCGCACACGGCTGGTACTTGGGTGGGACGGGGGAACCGCTGATACATGATCCGATCATGGCGTGGCGCTACGGCCCGGTCATTCCGAGCCTCTATCATGAGGTAAAGAAGTACAGAAGCAGGGGCATCACGTCCAAAATTCGGTCGGCGTTTAGCTCGGTCTTTGAGGAGCGCCTGGATGATGACGCGGCTTCGTTTCTCGACATGATCTGGCAGTTGCGTATTCCGCTCCAAATCGACCAGTGATTCCACGGTTAATCGACCACCTGATCCGCCGCGTGCCGCCCGGTGGCGGCGGGGTGTAGGAGGGCGGCATATGGGACTGCCAAATTGGCAGTCTGGCGGAGTTAGTAACGGGTTATTGTTGCCTGTCGCGGGTGATGGCGGCAGGTCGAGCGCAGGTGGTATCGTACCCTCTTCACTTACCAGGCAAGGGGTACTTATGCCAAAAAAGAGGGTTGCGATGCGTGTCTTGTGGGACGTTCTGCGGTTGTCTGCGGAGTCTGATCTGAGCGTACGTGGTATCGGTCGTGCGCTGGGAATATCGCACAGCACGGTACTTGGTTATTTGCGTCGTGCTAAGGCAGCGGGTGTGCGTTGGCCTTTGCCCGAGGGTATGCCGGAGGCCAAGTTGAAGGCTTTGCTTTATGGTCCGCCGGAGAGTGCCAGAGAGACGCGTCCGTTACCGGACTGGTCCGAGGTGCATCGTAAGATACAGCTCAAGGGGTTCACGCGACACCTGATGTGGGAGCGGTATAGGCGGGACCACAGCGATGGTTACGGCTACAGCAAGTTCTGCGCTCTTTACTCTGCCTGGAAGAAAGAATTCGGCCAGGTGACGGTTCCGATGGATCATCCTGCGGGTCATTCGGCCTTCGTGGACTATGCAGGCATGCGCCTGGAGGCGATAGACCAGCTTACGCGTAAGCGGCGTCGGGTGGAGACCTTTGTTGGTGTGCTGGGATTCTCCAATTATCTCTACGTTGAGGCGACGTGGACGCAGCGTCTTGGGGACTGGCTGGGCTCGCATCGTCGCATGTTCGAGTATTTCGGGGCGGTGCCTTCCTATGTGGTCTGTGACAATTTGAAGAGTGGCGTGCGCAAGTCCCACCGGTACGATCCGGAGATCAATCCGTCGTATCAGGACCTTGCGATGCACTACAAGACCGTGGTTGTGCCTACGCGTCCCGGGAAACCCAGGGACAAGGCTAAGGTCGAGCAAGCCGTGTTGCATGCAGAGAGGCGCATTCTGGCTCCGTTAAGCGATAAGCGTTTCATCGGTCTAGCGCACGTGAACCGGCACATTCGTGTCCATCTGAAGGAGCTTAACGAGCGGCCTTTTCAGAAGCTGGAAGGCAGTCGTAAGAGCTGGATTGACACGTGGGAGCGATCAGCGATGAAGCCCTTGCCGGCGGAGCCGTACGAGCACGCGGAGTGGCGCAAAGCTAAGGTGCACAGAGATGCGCACATCGAGGTGCGCTGGCACCGTTATAGCGTTCCTTATCGATATGTAGGGCGTTCGGTACAGGTTCGCCTTACAGATACCACCCTTGAGGTATTGTTTGACGACAAACGGGTGGCGACGCACCCGCGTAGCCACCAGAAAGGGGTCACCACCAAGGATGAACACATGCTGGACGCCCAGCGCTAACTGAAGGATATGAGCCGCTTCGTAACCGAGGCAGAACGTATCGGGCCGGACACACACAAGGTCGTGCAGCAGATCATCGATGCTGAACGGCACCCGTTGATTCGCTACCGCACGCTCATGGGCCTGCTCCGCTTGGCTCGCATCTACGGTAAGAGCCGCATGGAAAACGCGTGTACGCGGGCAATCGCTATCGGCACCCGCTCGTACAGGAGCATCGCGTCCATCCTGAAGAATGGACTCGACAAGCATCCGCTGGACTCGGAGTCTCCGCCTCCCATAGACCATGACAACATCCGGGGCCCAAGCTATTACGACACCAAATCGGATTCTCCTCACCAAACCTCGAAGGCCTGATGCTCCTACACCCTACCCTTGACAAGCTCGAGCAGATGCGTCTGCATGGCATGGCGCGCGCGCTGCGTGATCAGCTTACCCAACCGGAAATGGAGCAGCTCCCGTTCATGGACCGCCTGGGCCTATTGGTTGACCACGAGGAGATCGTGCGATACAACAAGCGCCTGCGGTCGCGCCTACGCCGCGCCCGGTTACGCCAAGAGGCCTCCATGGCCGATCTGGACTATCGTCGCGGTCGCAATCTGGATCGGCTCCTGATGGCATCACTTTCCACCTGCGACTGGGTGCGCAAACATCACAATGTGATCATTACCGGACCCACCGGTGTCGGTAACCCAAGTTTGTCAATGTAGTGGATTTTTTACGTGAGGTAACACATCCCTGACATACAGGGATGGTCAGAAGGGCGGGTTTTACCCGTGTGTTTTACATGTTCGAGTGCCCTTTAGCGGGGCGTCTTGCTTTCATTCTGCGGGTGTACGTGCCGGTTTTGAGCCCCATCGCGCGGAAGACTTTACGGTGGAACGGCTTGAGGTCCTGGTCTTTCTTGAGCAGGGTGCAATGGGTTGCGTTTTGTGGGAGCACGGTTGTCACACGATGCATCTGGTTGAGCTTGACCTTGAGTGTGCCCCAGCTGCTGTGGATGTCGACGGTTCTCAAACGGCTGCGTATCAGATGCGCTGCGTGAAAGGCGAGAATGGACAGGAAGAGGTGGGCTTCTATGCGAAGGTCCCGACTGTGGTAGATCGGACGTAATCCGAGATCGGACTTCATGGTGCGGAACGTGCGTTCGATCTCTCCTAGCTGCCAATAGGTCTGTGCGATTTTCTTGACCGACCATTCCGCGTGGCTGGTGCGCAGTACATACCCGCCGAGGGCCTCCGTACATGCCTCGTAGGCAGGCCTCTGTGTGAGGCAGATCTTTTCGGCGTGGGTGCTACCAGCCTTCCTGGTCACTTTAACATCATACTGGTAGGCCACCTGCTTGTACTTTTCTATGAGTCGGCCCACCCGGATCTGCACCTTATCGAAGTTCTTCAGACGTCTGGGCAGCGCAAGGCCCGCGTTCAGGTGCGCGATGGCCTCCTCGAATTGCACACGCTGTGCTCCAACAATCTGGTCGCTGACTGCTTGTCGGGCTTCACTGTGCAGATACACGCGCCGTTCTCCTCCTTCGTCTGGGAGTGCCCAGGCACGCACGTCGACATCGCTGGCGGTTTTGAAGACTTGATCCGGTGCGTCTTTGGGTACCGGCGGGGTCTTCGTACGCTGCACGCAGATCCAGTTCAGATCCAGTTCGTTCAAATACGCCAGATTGGCCTCTGTAGCGATGCCAGCGTCCATAATCACCGTGGGCTTGGCTCCGTTCAGCTGTGCAATGGCCTGGTGCAACGTGGCAGGCTCACTGGCATTGCCCGGGAGGATTTCCGCCGTGCGGGGGAACCCCGATGCATCCATCATCAAGGCCAACGTCACCAGTGGGCAATCAGACCGTTTTTCCTTGCTGCGACCATGCCGCAGCACGTCCCCTTTCTTGCGGCCCGTGTAGAACACATTGGTGACAACATGGAATCAAAAAGACTGCTGCGGCTGGATCGTGTTTTCGCCCGGCCCTAGTGATGGATCATTTGCATATGATCATATAGTTTTGGTATTATAGGATGCATGAAACGAGCCACACTGACGGAGCGCGCCGAGCGCGTGGCTGCAGCCAAGGTGCTGTGTCGGGAGCACAGCGCCGCAGAAGCGGCGCGCATGCTTGCCGCACGGTTCGATCTCTCCCGGGTGCAGGCTTCCCGTTACGTCCGTGCGGCGCGCGAAGCGGATTCTTCGCTGGCTCGGGCGGAGGCTACCGCGCCCCTGAGTGTCCGGATTCCCGTGGCTCTGCTTGCGCGTGCGCGGGCTCGTGCACGCCATACCGGTGTGAGTCTGGGGGCGCTGGTGGCTCGAGCGCTGGCGCGTCTTTTGGACAGCGATTCACCGTGAATGCGTCCCATCCGCCTGACATACAAACCGGACCGGGCTGCGCAGCAGCGCATAGCCCAGGCCTACGAGCTGTTGGTGCAGCCCTGGATTTCGGACAACAATACATCCTCGCATGAAGCAAGAAGAGAAGATCGCGGCCGTGTACGTGCGCGTATCCAGCGAGAGCCAGCGGCGCCAGCAGACAATTAACAGTCAACTGGAGGCCGTGCTGATGAATGCGCGTGAGCGTGGCTGGGCCATCGATAAGCAGCAGATCTTTGCTGACAACGGCTACAGTGGTGCCACCCTCGCTCGCCCCGGATTGGACGCCTTGCGCGACCTGGTCGCCCACGGCGTCCTGGCGTATGTGTTGGTCTTGTCTCCCGATCGGCTCAGTCGTAAGTTCGCCTATCAGGTTCTGCTTCAGGAAGAGTTTGAACGATACAACACCCGTATCGTCTTCGTAGAAGAGCCCGATAACGCGACGCCGCAGCAGGTACTGCTGCGCCAGATTCTGTCCGTCCTGTCAGAGTATGAGCGTACGCAGATTGCTGAGCGCTCTCGCCGCGGCAAACTCTATCGGGCCCGCCAGGGCTCTCTGAACATGATCAGCAAGCCCCCTTACGGTTATGACCTGATCCGTAAGACGGAGACCTCCGGCGCACGATTGGTGATCAATGCCTCCGAAGCGGCGGTCGTGCGTCTGATTTTCAAGCTTTATACCGAAAAGGGCGGCACCATTCCGGTAGTGGCACGGAAACTGGATGCACTGGGCCACAATCCCCGACACGCAAAGTACTGGGGCATCTCCACCATTTCCAGCATCCTGCGCAATGAGGCTTACATTGGTAAGGCGGCGTATCAGAAGACGATGACATCGGAGAAACGGGTTCGGCACAATCGCACCGGACGCAGCAAGAACGGCGCCGTGCGGAGATTGTATTCACGAACGGCTCGTCCACGAGAAGAGTGGATTACCTTGCGCGTGCCACCAATTGTTGACGAAGCAACCTTCCAACGTGCCAAAGAGCGGCGCAAACATAACCGTCGCTTTTCGGTGCGAAACACGCGTGCGCCAAGTCTTTTGCAGGGGCTATGTATCTGCGCGCATTGCGGATATGCGATGGGACGGCTCCAACATAAGAACAGCCGCAGAAAATACTATCGGTGTAATGGGACGGAGGGCTGGCGGTTTCCCGAAGGCGCCGTATGCGACAACCCCTCCGTCAACGCCGAAGATCTCGACGTAAAGGTGTGGAAGGCGGTGGTGGGATTGCTGGAAGCTCCTGAACTCATTCAGGCCGAGATTGGTCGTCGAACCAAAGCGGCACGGAACAAGGGCCCAGCGCAACGGCGCAAGGACGAGTTGCAAAAGGAGCGTCTGAGCTGTGGAAGGCAAAGCCGCCGACTGGTGGATGCATACCAGCAAGGCCTTATAAATCTGGACGAGCTGCGCGATCGAACCGGACCGCTGCAAACGCGACAGCGGGCCATTGAATCCGAGCTCAGGGCACTACAGGCCGATCGGATGGACGCCGCGTCTACCTTGACGCTCGCCCACAGTGTTCAGAAATTTGTGGCGCGGATGCACGAAGGCGAAAAGGACCTGTCCATCACGGAACGGCAGCAGTTGGTTCGGCTCTTGGTTCGCGAAGTACGCGTCGGCAAAACTGAAGTCACCGTATGCCATTGCATTCCGCTGGCACCCTCAGCAGACCCCAAGCAACGCTCCGACACGCCCCTGGCCTCACCGGCCAGCGAAAACGACTTTTTGATTCCACGTCGTGGTCAGGTCAAAGAAGGCAATGGTTTCGCTGAATCCTATGAGCTCCTTCGTGGTGCCGAAGAGTGCATCCATGATCGACTAACGGTGCTCGTAGAGGGCATCTCCGATACGGTAAAGGCTGCTCAGACTGGGGAGGTCGCAGTGCAGTAACTCCAGGATGCTGGATCGTTCGTGCATCCATTCATGCGTATGTCGTTCACTGCCGGGCAAGAGCATGCGCCCGACCACCAGCGCCGTCGCCAGGTGAATCTGATCTTCGCGCAACGTCAGCATTCGCAAGGACTTTGCGAATCCCAACAGCTGCAACGCTTTCAGCGCCACACGTTCGCCTCCGACGGTACGAGTGTCGGTATGATGGACTTCATCAATGATGACGGCATCCCGGTCGTCGCGTGGGTCGTCCACGTTGTAGCCCTTTTCCAGCAGCTTCTCAACGATGGTCTCGCTGGCATGGCGGAGGCCTTCACTCTCAAACGCTAGGCGGCTCTGTCCTCGTAAGCCCTCGTCAATATGGAGGATCAATGCGCGCCATTGTTCTTTGGGGATTGCGAAGGATTGGCCCAGGTTGAGGACGGTCCGCTGTTTAGGAGCGCCCTTGATACGGTGGCATTCGACCAGCGCGTAGCTGGTGGCCTTGGCACCTGATTTAAGGATGCGTGTCTTGGCGCGGATGTACATGCGTGTGAGCGTGCGGGTATCGGGTGCCCATGCGTCAATATACGGCTTTGCAGCGAAATGGTTCTGGACAATTCCACTACATTGGGTATTTTGAGAAAAAAAAGGTATCAAAGCCATATGGATCATAGGTATAACACATAATTTGAGGCCATATTGCCACAAAATAAACCCCGATTTCGCTGCGCATGGGGCGCAATTGATAAACTTGAGGTAAGAGCTTCGTGGCGTGCGCGCTGGCGCATAAAGCCTGCATGGAGGGGTTCACCGTACGCTACCACCGACTGCATCGTCTTCTGGAAGATCTGCAACTCGCGCACGGGGACGGACGCTTCCTGAAACTGCTGAAGCAGTTGACGCGCTTCCACCTCCTGGTTCTCGATGACTGGGGGTTGTCACGAATCAATGCGCTGCACCAGCGGGACCTGCTTGAGCTTATCGATGATCGGTATCAGAAAGGATCCATCGTCGTTACCAGCCAGATGCCTGTGAGTGTGTGGCACGAAGGCATGGAAGACCCAACACTCGCAGATGCCATCCTGGATCGCCTCATTCACAATGCACACCACATCGCGCTGAAGGGAGAGTCCATGAGACAGCGTCTGCCACAATGGCAGAACCTTCCAGAGAAGACAAGCGTAACTGAAGCCAGACAGCCGTGAAAATGGTACCCAGAACAGTTACGATGCAGAACCACCCAGCGCGGACTCAGCGCGGCGGATCAGGTGGTCGATTAACCGTGGAATCACTGGTCGATTTGCCGTGGAACGAGTGGTTTTTTTCGTGGAATATGCAGTATTGTCTGGAGGTGGGCCGTGCGCTGCATCATGCATGGGGCGTGCTGGAATATGGTGATGCTCTTGGGGCCCTGAAGCGGCTGCAACAACGGGTGCACCGCATCAATGAGCCGGCTGGCCGCGCGTTGGCCAAGGGGTTGGAAGAGACGCTCACAGTGCACGGTGCCGGGGCCTATGTGGCATTGGGGCGCAGCTTAACGACGACGCGCGTGATTACGCGTCTGGCGCAGCGACTCTGTGGGCGCTTGCGCCAACGCTCAGACTGGATGCCATCAGGTCGGCACAGTGCCTTTATGGCCCTTGACCTGATGGCCATGGAAGCAGGGATGTACCGCTTGGGCCACGCCGCGTATCTTCCGGCGCTGCGTGAGCAGCTTACCGGCTTAAATCAACCCCACTCTACGAGAATATGAGCGAACATAATCATTGCGTATTGAGAATCTAGTCTATGATTTTGGTGAAGGCAAATTGATTTCATAAATTACGACCTGAGGATAGGGGGTGTTTGTAGCCATATACACACGTCCGTGCCCAATATGATAAATAAAGGGCAGTGAATCGTTGACATACAATCCATTCCCAGTGCGTATATCAAGTATGTACGTAAGAATGGCTCCATAATCCTGGAGCGCTAATACGCTCTCGGGTGTTTGCCTAGCAACTTGGACAATCACACTGCCAAAAGCAACCTGAATATGCCTGATCTCGTCAGAAAAGCCATCGGCATTAGTGTAGAATCCAAGCCCCCTTTCGTCTTGATTTTCTGTAATTGTAAGGGATTGAAAATCTGAGAGCGTTGTTATCCACTGCGTAACACCTTGTCGAGAATAGGCAGTAACTACTGGAAAATAACGAGAGGCAAACACTACTGTATTTGTCCCTGTATCGCAGGCGATGTTGCCCAAAGATAGAGAGGATCGCACTAGTGGACTGTTAGAGGAATATGTCCCTCTAAATGAATGAATCTGAGCATCCGCCATCCCTATGGCGTGGATGACCTTGTCTCGTTCCCTCCATATGGCATGTGCAAAGATGTCAGAGTCAAATGCGCAACCATTTAGCATTGCGAATGGGACATGCACAGTTGTGTCTAATACAACAGTGGAATCCACATGATCAAAAACCGTGATTGCCCGACTGTCCATGACCATCACTTGCCGTTGGCTGGTTATAGCGAGACTATGTGGCCTCCAGAATTCGCCTGGTGCTTCACCAGCACGGCCAAAAGATGTAATGAAACTGCCATCCGGATGGAAGATGCGTACATTAGCTCTTCGAGAATCGAGTATGAAAATATTCCCGAAATGATCCACGGCAATATCGTCTACACGACCTAACATCTCGTGATCATCACCTTCGAGAACACCGATAGTGAGTAGTTCTTTTGTCGTTAGCAAAGCTCGCGCAAGTTCGTGAATCTCATCTCTGCCGTGAATCCCATCGCCCATTGGGATGGTATGTGTAACTTCCGATCTGCCAGGAAGATTGTCCTGAGTTGGATGGCTGATGCTGCGTGCCGTAGATGGGGCCGCACGCTCTTCCGAGTTCTTGCAAGCAGGAAGTATTAACATGAACAGCATCAATCGCAGGAGAAACCAACGCTGGGGGTGTGCTGCTACTCGGTGCAGCGTACGCACCGTCGGCGGTGGCGTACGGCGACCACAGCCACTAGTCTGGGCACATACAGCACGGAATGTGCCCACGAGCGTGACACACGATTTGGAGTCGGGGTAGAGTAGCATAGCATTTCGGGTTGGATGTCGGGAAGTTGGCTGTTGAGTAGCGCGCGGGACCCTCACCGCCAGGCTCTTACCTCACACGGCTCTTCCCGCAGGTCGCGCTCCCGCGCATGACGTTAGGAAGGGTATTATCCACTTCCAGCCGTAAGCGGTAGGCCGCGGCTGTGGCTCTGAGTCCGCAGCCATCGTACAGATTCACCATATCCGGCGCAGCGTCCGGTATGAACCCGGCTTCCCACTTTCCCTTTGGGTGCGACCCTTGGCTCCACCGGCTCAGCACCGTGGTCACCCACGCGTTGTTCGCTGGCTTCATAGCTACTATGGTCACCAATTGAACTCACAACCGGCTTCTTCCTCCTCCGTGGTCAAGGCAACCGTACCGCTTACGGCACCTATCCCCAGCGCTAGAAGCCCTATGGCAATCGGGATGCAGAGTCGCTTTATGTAGCGTTTCATAGCAAGCGTCGTTTGGTGACTGCTGCAAAAGATACGCCACATCTCATAAGTGGTTTCAAAAATATGGCTGCTACATAGCATCCGTTAATTGCCAGGACATGCCCTCGCCCTGCATGCGGCCACAGCCTCTTTGGTCCTGGATGCATCGGCCTGCAGCACGAGAGGGTGTTCCGCCTCGCGACGCTGATACCACCGTACCGCCGAAGCCTGGACATCCAAATCTAGGATTGCCACCGGGTCGGAGTGTTGACGGTGCGCTTCCACCGCCCAATGCAGCGCAAGCGTGGTCTTGCCCACACCGCCCTTCTGCGACACCACACTCAAAACCTTCATGGGGTTCTATGTGGTTATGCCGTAGCGTCTGCTCCAGGCAGGTTGGGAGCATCCTCAGTCGTGACCTGACGGCTTGGATTTGCGATACCGAGCAGGTGTCTATGGGATAGCTCCAGGCATGTAGTGGTCGTCACCGGCGGGGAAGAAGTGTCCCGTAGTGTACATATTACGTTGAGGGGCTTGAGCTGCCGATATTGTTGCGTCGGTCAGTGAGCAACTTACCTGGGGGTGCAATGGCATCGTTACGTCGTAGTTTGGACGACATGTTTCCGCTGGTGGAGCGTTTTTTGGTTGTGCGCAGAGCCTGAAGGCGTTTTGCCTTGAGCACGGCCTGTCGGAGCGTGGTTTTTACTACTGGCGCAAGAAGTACGCGGCATCTGTGTCTCGGGCTTCGGGCGCCTTGGTGGAGGTATCGTCACCGGAGGTACATGAGCGGGCGTTGATGGAGGTCGAGTTTCCAGGCGGCGCGCGTCTGCGCGTGTACACGCCGGTATCGGCGGACTTTCTCGGGTCTGCGTTACAGCGTGAGCGGAGCCAGTCATATTAGCATTGGGGCCGTCGCACGTGTTTCATTTTTGCCGGGAGCCTACGGACATGCGCAAAGGCTTTGACGGGTTGTGCGGTCTGGTGTGCTCGGGCATGAAGCGAGATCCTCTCTTGGGCGATGTGTTCGTTTTCATCAACTGCCGTCGGACACATATCACATTTCTGGTTTGGGATCGCAGCGGATGGGTTTTGTACAACAAGCGTCTCGAGTCGCGGACGTTTGAGCTGCCAGAGACCGCGACGCCTTTATGGACGGAGCCCATGATGCCCTTGGACGGGGTACGGCTTTCGACGGTACGCTATCGATGCCGATTGCGGGGTTCCGATTCACAACTATCTTCACATAAAATTGATGAAACGACTTGCAAATGCCATGAGTAAATAGGGCGTGCCAAGTATCCCTGCCCAGGAGCGCCCCTGTCCGCGTTGCGCGAGGCTCAAGCTGGACCATCGCGCGGTGGTCGAGCGGCTTCGTTCGGAGCGTGACCATTGGCGGCGCCTGCATAGCGAGGAGCGTACGCAACGGCAGCGGTCGGAGGCAACGACCGCAGGTCTGGCCGAGGATATGGCCAAGCTCAAAGACCAGCTCAGTGAGCTCTCCCAAAAGCTCTTCGGCAGCACAAGCGAGCGCTTACAGGCGCGTGAGAAGCCAAAGCCGCCTGTGAGCGACGACATCCGCGCGACAGCGGATCAGAAGCCGCCACCGTCAGCGACCGCAGATACGTCGGTCTCGCGCCCGGGTGTACAGGGCACACCGACTAAGGACCATCGCGCGAACGCCAAACCCAAGACGCGGCGCTAAGGGCAGCGTAGCAAACTGCCAGACGACCTGCCAAGGGAAGAGATCTTTCTTAACCCCGATGGGGACCTTGAAGGCTGGAAACCGATTCGAATTGAGAGTTCCAAGGTGGTAGCGTCGGTGCCAGGGTACCTGAAGGTGATCAACTATAGGCGCCGCGTATTTGCGCATAGCACCGATCCTTCGAAGGGGCTGCGTATCGCTCCACTCCCTGCGCGCACTATTCCCAGCGGGCGAGTACATGAATCGTTGCTGGCGCACCTTGTTACGTCCAAAGTCGAGAAGGTCTACCGCTTCACCGCCTAGCCAAGTAATTAAGTGCCGCGGCAGCATCACACTAGGTTGATTTGTTAGGGCACACGTTTTCTGGCGGCAGCGCAGGGTCACGGTAAGGATCGGGTACGAGTACACACCGCGGCGGCTTCTCGCTAGTCTCCAAGATCCGGCGCATGTAGGCAATACCCCCCGTACCCTTAATTGCGCTCAACGTCATGATCGCTTTGGGGTGGCCCGGTTGATCTTTGATCGACTCGTACATACGTATGAGTACGTCCATGGCACGCGCGTAGCGCGTTCCGCTACCTCCTTCTAAACCTGCAGAAAATAAAGCCCAACGAGCGGTTCGGTACTCCTGCTCCGTTCCGTTCAGGTACAGCTCTTCGAGCGCGGCCGCGAATGCATCCAGCTCCGCCGCAGGCCTTTCCTCGTATATCTGACGCAGCACAACGACCGCTGCATCGTCGTCGCCTGTCTTCAGGGACCGCAGGGCATCCTCTGGAGTGGGGGGTGTCCTTTTGTATTGCGAATACTGCGCCGCGCTACTGAACGCTGGCAGCAGCAGCAGAATAAACAGTACGTTTTTCATGGTAGTCTTCGTGGTTAACAGCCATACGAGCCACTGTGCGCGGCTATCGCTGGTCTAACGTGCCGCCAACTGCCGTCGTTAAGCCAGAAACTGTTGCTGGCTTTATCCCCTTGAATCCCGGTTCCTGAAACTCTAAGCTGATTCCAGAAATCCGCCATCAGCTCCCTCGCCCTAGTCGTCCATTTGGCCAGATCGGGGCGGACCAACTCTTCGTATGCTTTCAAAAACTTGCGCGCGCGGTGGCTGGACAGACACGCATTATATCCGGCCTCGTGTCGGCGCTCATGGGCTATGATTTGACCCCGGAAACCGTCCATGGCAGGTAAGGTGTCGCAAGTGGTGTTGACCGTGGTATAGTCGCTATCTGGCGGCAAGTCCGACGCAGCGGTACAGGTGGAATTTGCGCCCGAATACCCCGGCCCTCCCCCTGCTGGATCATAATCTTCGGGAATGTTGCATATTCCACGGAAAAAAACCACTCGTTCCACGGTATGGCGACCACCGATTCCACGGTTAATCGACCACCTGATTCGGCGTGCTGAGTCCACGCTGGATAGCGCTGCATCGTGACTGTTCTGGGTACCATTTTCACGGCTGTCTGGCGTCAGTTACGCTTGTCTTCTCTGGAAGGTTCTGCCATTGTGGCAGACGCTGTCTCATGGACTCTCCCTTCAGCGCGATGTGGTGTGCATTGTGAATGAGGCGATCCAGGATAGCATCAGCGAGTGTTGGGTCTTCCATGCCTTCGTGCCACACACTCACAGGCATCTGACTGGTAACGACGATGGATCCCTTCTGATACCGATCATCGATGAGCTCAAGCAGATCCCGCTGGTGCAGCGCACTGATTCGTGACAACCCCCAGTCATCGAGAACCAGTAGGTGGAAGCGCGTCAACTGCTTCAGCAGTTTCAGGAAGCGTCCGTCCCCGTGCGCGAGTTGCAGATCTTCCAGAAGACGATGCAGTCGGTGGTAGCGTACGGTGAACCCCTCCATGCAGGCTTTATGCGCCAGCGCGCACGCCACGAAGCTCTTGCCGACACCGGTGGGTCCGGTAATGATCGCATTGTGATGTTTGCCCACCCAGTCGCAGGTGGAAAGCGAGGCCATCAGGCGCCGATCCAGATTGCGACCGCGACGATAGTCCAGATCGGCCATGGAGGCCTCCTGGCGTAACCGGGCGCGGCGTAGGCGCGACCGCAGGCGATTGTTGTATCGCACGATCTCCTCGTGGTCAACCAATAGGCCCAGGCGGTCCATGAACGGGAGCTGTTCCATTTCCGGTTGGGTAAGCTGATCACGCAGCGCGCGCGCCATGCCATGCAGACGCATCTGCTCGAGCTTGTCAAGGGTAGGGTGTAGGAGCATCAGTCCTTCGAGGTTTGGTGAGGAGAATCCGATTTGGTGTCGTAATAGCTTGGGCCCCGGATGTTGTCATGGTCTATGGGAGGCGGAGACACCGAGTCCAGCGGATGCTTGTCGAGTCCATTCTTCAGGATGGACGCGATGCTCCTGTACGAGCGGGTGCCGATAGCGATTGCCCGCGTACACGCGTTTTCCATGCGGCTCTTACCGTAGATGCGAGCCAAGCGGAGCAGGCCCATGAGCGTGCGGTAACGAATCAACGGGTGCCGCTCAGCATCGATGATCTGCCGCACGATATTGTGTGTGTCCGGCCCGATGCGTTCTGCCTCGGTTACGAAGCGGCTCATATCGTTCATTTGGCGTTGGGCGTCCGGCATGTGTTCATCCTTGGTGGTGACCCCTTTCTGGTGGCTACGCGGGTGCGTCGCCACCCGTTTGTCGTCAAAAAATGCCTCCAGGGTGGTATCTGTAAGGCGAACCTGTACCGAACGCCCTACATATCGATAAGGAACGCTATAACGGTGCCAGCGCACCTCGATGTGCGCATCTCTGTGCACCTTGGCTTTGCGCCACTCCGCGTGCTCGTACGGCTCCGCCGGCAAGGGCTTCATCGCTGATCGCTCCCACGTGTCAAACCAGCTCTTACGACTGCCTTCCAGCTTCTGAAAAGGCCGCTCGTTAAGCTCCTTCAGATGGACACGAATGTGCCGGTTCACGTGCGCTAGACCGATGAAACGCTTATCGCTTAACGGAGCCAGAATGCGCCTCTCTGCATGCAACACGGCTTGCTCGACCTTGGCCTTGTCCCTGGGCTTCCCGGGACGCGTAGGCACAACCACGGTCTTGTAGTGCATCGCAAGGTCCTGATACGACGGATTGATCTCCGGATCGTATCGGTGGGCCTTGCGCACGCCACTCTTCAAATTGTCACAGACCACATAGGAAGGCACCGCCCCGAAATACTCGAACATGCGACGATGCGAGCCCAGCCAGTCCCCAAGACGCTGCGTCCACGTCGCCTCAACGTAGAGATAATTGGAGAATCCCAGCACACCAACAAAGGTCTCCACCCGACGCCGCTTACGCGTAAGCTGGTCTATCGCCTCCAGGCGCATGCCTGCATAGTCCACGAAGGCCGAATGACCCGCCGGATGATCCATCGGAACCGTCACCTGGCCAAATTCCTTCTTCCACGCAGAGTAAAGAGCGCAGAACTTGCTGTAGCCGTAACCATCGCTGTGGTCCCGCCTGTACCGCTCCCACATCAGGCGCCGCGTGAACCCCTTGACCTGCATCTTACGCTCCACCTCGGACCAGTCCGGCAACGGACGCGTCTCCTTAGCAACCTCCGGCGGACCATAAAGCAATGCCTTCAACTTGGCCTCCGGCATACCCTCGGGCAAAGGCCAATGCACACCCGCTGCCTTAGCACGACGCAAGTAACCAAGTACCGTGCTGTGCGATATTCCCAGCGCACGACCGATACCACGTACGCTCAAATCAGACTCCGCAGACAACCGCAGAACGTCCCACAAGACACGCATCGCAACCCTCTTTTTTGGCATAAGTACCCCTTGTCTGGTAAGTGAAGAGGGTACGATACCACCTGCGCTTGACCTGCCGCCATCACCCGCGACAGGCAACAATAACCCGTTTCTAACTCCGCCAGACTGCCAATTTGGCAGGCCCGTTAACCGACCTCCTACACCCCGCCGCCACCGGTCGGCGCGCGCCAGCTCAGGTGGTCGATTAGCCGTGGAGCCACTGGTCGATTTGCCGTGGAATCGGTGGTCGATTAGCCGTGGAGCCACTGGTCGATTTGCCGTGGAATCGGTGGTCGATTTGCCGTGGAACCACTGGTCGATTTGAAGCGGAATACGCAGGAATGTGGAGCTCTCCAGCCCAATCCTGACCAGTTACAGGGGGTAAAGCCGTCATCCACCTACCCTCCCACGGCCCCGTTCCTTCTACATACCAGACTGTCACAAATTCATTCAGCCTGTAGAAGCCAACTTGGGTTACTGATGAATCCCTGGGCTGATGGGTATACTGCACCGGTACGCCCAGTTGACCAAAGGACCAATAGCGCGGTTTCACGTCAACCGTGTGCGACAATACGTCCTCATTGTCAACCCTAACCTGGACCGTGGTCGAGTTTGTAGCCGTACCCGACCATGAAGAGGCACCGGTATCCGTATATCCCGCCCCCGTTTCAGCGGACCATTCGAACGTGAGTTGGGACAGGTCCAAGTCAACCGAATCTGTCGTAACCGTGCACATGACGTTTTCTCCCCGGGGTACGCTATCGTAGGTCAAACTGAAGTGGCGTGAAGTGCTTTCGTCCTCCTCCTCTTCTTCTTCACCATCACCGTCGTCGCCCCCGCCAGGGTCATCGAACTCAACACAGGTGATATAGATATCCACCGAAGCTAAGGTGCACTCCCCTTCGCCATCGCCCGGATCATCCCCCGTGTACGGAGGGTCTACGCATACCCAACCTCGAACAACGTCGGTCACCCAGCAGTAAATCGTACTGTGCGTCTTGCCTGCCCCCGAAACTTCATTCAGAGTCAGTTCGACCGGCTCAAACCCCTCCCCGGGCGTGTAACGTTCACAGATTTTGGCTTCATAGGCGATATTGTACTCGCTGATCAGCATTCGTAGATCGCCAAAGTCCCGATCCTACCATTGACGCACGTAGCCCGTGAAACGATCGGGATCCAGGGAATCAGGACTGACGAACTCCAGCAGCCGAGAACCGACCACCTCATCCTGGGGATTGATGTCCACCGAAATCGTCCGCACAGCTCCGAGCTCGCCGGGAGAATGTGTGGTGGCAGGCTGACCTGGGCCAAGTACCGTGGTAACACGCGTAATGCCATCGCCCAAGCCCAACGTGACGGCCTGCGACCAGTCGGGTGGGTACTTCGCCACCATGGCCTCTAGGACCTCAGCATTATTAAACTTTCCGAGAGCCCGCTCCTGGGTCTGGATAAAAGCCTTATCGTACCAAGCCTCAACCTGGGCCACCTTCGATGCACCGGGAGGCAGCGGATCTATGCTGATCTGGATGCTGTCGCAGGCGGCAGCACCGAGAATCATGGCTGCGGTCAGTGAGAACCATCATCGGCTGGAAGCAGAAAGAGCAGACAGCTTAGACATGCGCAAATCGCGGAGTCCACGCGACGTTTAAGAGCCTAGCAAAAAATCACGGCCAGCCCCCATCATGTTCCCAATCTAACTCCCAAGCGCAACATATACAATTAGGTCAGTGTGCTCGCAAATAGAGGCAGAGGTTAGCGAAGAGAGCAGGAAGGGGCCGTTCCATCGAGGGGAGGGCGAAGCCCGACCGGAGATGGAACAGCGTCGGGCAGACTGAAACAGCGCTTTGCGCCCCAAGAGCTTCGGCGTCAGCGGGGCAAGCGTATCCCTTCCCAATATGCACGCATGCATGATGCCGTTTGAAGACGGTATCGTGGCTTACCGGTCATTCTGGTACTCGTAGCGACATGCCGGTTGCACTGCGTCAATCCCGTAGAATGACTCGAAGGTGTGTTGCCGCGCATTGCTGCTGGCCATCCGTCCAAGAAGATCCACCTGCTGCTACCCCGCCAGTGGCAGCCACTCCATCCCCCAGCGCCTTGATAGAAGGATACGCGGAACAAAACCATTGCCCATTCTCCGCTACTGGTCATCGGTTTCGTAACACCCCGCCGATGATCTGCCCTTGCGTCCACTCGCAAACCTGCCTGACAAGGGGCTGCCTACATGCCAAAAAACACACATCGATCCCAGTCCGCACTACGGCCGCATGGCCGCTCGATCATTGAGCAGGTGCGCCCCAAAAAATCAACTGCACCCACAATACAGGCTCCCAAAGACCATCGCCGAATATCGATCCCTGCCAGAGTTACCAGTCATGGCTGCCCTGCCGAGGTGAGGATACCTCAACCTGCCCAGAGCGGAGAATGCCGCATAGCCATAGAGGACTGCACCCAAACATAAGCAGGGCGAATTTCCCAGCTTAAATGCTCTCTACGGGACAGTTACGAAGCAAGCGCCTGAAACGATCCTCGCGGGTGCAGCTTTAGCAGGTCAGCATTGATCTGCGGTTGACGACGATTCGCGCGATTCCTGACGCCGCTTAATGGACTTCTTGACCTGATGTACCGTCAGATAAGCGCCAAGCACAATAAAGATATAGTATCCAAGTAGCCGCCAGACCAAAAGAGAAGGCGCCAGGAGCGATGCCGGGATCAGCGGGCCCAACAAGAGTGCGAACAAACCCTCTATACCTCCGGCCCCGCCGGGCGTCGGCATCACCAGTGCGCCCAGCATCATCGCCACCGTCCTGAGAAGCACCAACAGCTGATCCACCTCGGTATAGAATCCGTAGAGCACGATTACAACCAGAACGTAGCGGCTCATCCAGATTAGGATCGTGAGCGCAAAGCCCATGGCAAAGAATGTGGGCGGCTGGGCGCGTAGTAGCCTGGCGCGGCTGCATAGCTGCACCATGGCTGCACTTGCCTGGGCGCGAAACCTCCGCAACAGGAACAGCCGAAACGTCCGGTTAACGAGCCAGCTCAGCAGCGTCGGTCTGACAAAGGTCGCGTATCCGAATAGTATGACCCACGCCAGAAATAACAGGAAGTACAAAGCGAACGACACATCACCCACCGTGCCCAAAGACGCTGGGATAATCTCGATGTAAATCCCGCCAACGAAAACCACGACGATGGCACAGGCGAACCAGATCTGGTCCAGGAGCATGGCGAACAGGATGATGGAGGTAGCATCACCAAAAGGAATCCTGCTGTCGCGAGAGATATAAGCAGGCGCCACCGGTCCGCCTCCGATCGTAGACGGTGTCACGTTGGAGAAAAAGTCCCACGCCAACTGCGCGCGAAAGGCACCCATCCAGCTAAGTCGGCCCTTAGCTACATAGTGCAGTCGCCACGTTCCAGAGAGGATGCGCAGCACCACACTGCTAAGTGCGACCAGTGGCATCCACCAGCGCATGCGGGAAACCTGCTGCCAAAAATCGCCCTCTACAGTTAGCGTGGTGATAACGGCAAGGACGACCAGGCTGAGCCCGATGGACGATACGATGCTGAGCCAGGAAACCTGCCAGTCAGGACGAATCCTGGCGTCATTGCGATCAGTTGCTGGAGGTGGCTCGGGCATGAACCGGTGCTAGGTGCGGGAGTCGCATCAGTTGTAGGATACGACTTGTTGCAATACGTATGCGGTAGGCCAGGTTGCATAAGGACCCGGCGGGACCTGTAGTGGTATCAGTGCACACGCGTAACTGAGCTGCAGATGGTAGTTGTTCGCAGGGCTGACCTGCACGCGCATTCCCGTCACGCTGACGGGTGGCTTTCTTCACCCGCGCATGCGGCAGAGCACATGCCTGCCGCCTGCCTGCGCCGCCATCAACGATCACGACCTTTGAAGGGACAAATCTGGGCAGGCGAGCAGGCACATGTTTTTGACAGCGGACCGATGGTAGGCATGGAGACGAGTGTGACCTTCGGCGACGAGCGAGGCAAGGACTCGGGTACTATTCTGAGCCGATCGAGGCAGCGCCACATGAACCGGGCAGCTATGATCTGCAATAGGTGCGAGCGGGGTCAGCCGTATAGCCAGCGGCTCGTACTCCTTAGCAATTTAGCCAACCTGGAGGCAGACATTCAGGCGCTGCTACCGCGTAGGTTTGGGCAGCCTAACATTGCTCCGGCCATCGTGCAGTCAGGACACGTCGCTTCATTCGAGGAAGCATTTGACCGTTCACTTGGACCAGAAAAAGGTGTGCCCGTACTCACACAGTGCACGGACGCCGAAGCCGCATCGACCTTTCAACATCGTGCCGGCGGCATTCGAATCCTGGCCCACTCCAGACATCACACGCCCCACGCGATCGCGGCATCATTTATAGATGCCAGCCTGGATAGGTTGGAATCGATCCATTTCGCGCACGACGAATCGGTCACAGGGTACTTCCATCGGGTAGCACGGTACCCAGGTGTGGCAGGAATCGGCTGGTCTGGCTTGCATGACCCCGGGAATAACCTAGGCCTCGGCTGGCATTCCATACCCTGTCGCTGGGATAAATCTGGGGGCACAGGAGCCTGCGCCAGTACCAGTCCAGCATAATGAAACGTGCACACCATATGTCCCTGCCAGATGCAGCAGGCGCCCGATATGCTATTGTGGTCAGTCGCTTCAACAAGGCTGTAACAGAGAGGCTGCTTAGCGGCGCAAAGGCGGCTTTACATGCGCATGGCGCCACGCAGAATGAGGTCTTCTGGTGTCCAGGGGCTTTTGAGATTCCTCTGATAGCCCAAGAGCTTGCTGCCAGCGGCAATTTTGACGCGCTCATATGCCTTGGGGCCGTAGTGAAAGGGGAGACGTATCACTTCGAAGTGATTAGCGACTCCGTTGTTCAGGCTATCCAGCGTGTAGCTCTAGACTCGGGTATCCCGGTGACGCTGGGTATCCTGACGCCGCTAAATGAGGCTCAGGCACTGGAGCGGGCCGATCCAGGCAAGGGCAACAAGGGCAAAGAAGCCGCCATGGCTGCCATGGAGATGGTACATCTGATCCGTAGTATCCGACCATGATTGGGCGTCAAGTTGGAAGATGGCTATGTGCATTGGCGCTGGTCGCTCATTGGTCAGTAGGTGATGCCCGCTCACAGTGGACTGCACATACGTCGTACAGGGATGTGCGCACTATGGCTCCGGCACCGGGCGCCATGTGGGCTGGCTCATCTGGTGGCATCTTCAGCTACGATGTCGCAAGTGGCGAAATCAACGCTTTCACGGCCGCCGAGGGGCTGCATGACGTGCAGACCATCGCTATTGCCTATGACCAGCAGCGCAACGCCGTGTGGGCTGGCTATGCGGATGGTGTGCTCGACAGGTTGGATGTGGCCACAGGAACTGTGCGCACCTTTTTCGACATCCAGCGCAACGACCGCTTTCCTTCTAAGGGTGTCAACAGGTTACAGGTGCGTGGTGATTCCCTTCTGGTAGCTACGGCCTTCGGACTAGTGGTGTTTGATGCGGTGCGGGAGGAAGTCCGCGACACCTACAGCCAACTTGGCTCGCTGTCTTCACCGGTAGCGGTTCGAGACTTTTTGATTGCCGAGGTGCCACAGGGTGGGTCGGGTCTGTGGCTCGCTACGGACCAAGGAGTAGCTTACGCGCCTTGGGATGCGCCAAACCTGCAGGATCCGGCTGCGTGGGATGTAGATCGTGATGTGAGGCCTTCCACCGACGTGTACGCAATTGCCGAGCTCAGTGGCACCGTCTATGTCGGCACTCTGTATGGGTTGGGCCAGCGCGGATCGGATGGCCGATATACGGATACCGGCCTCACTTCTCGGACCGTCCGGGATATGGCGATGCTTGCAGACCGGGTGCTGGTGGTCACGGTTTTCAATGTGCTGGGGGTCTTTGCCAATGGAGGTGCGATAGTGCAGGCGGACGGTTTTAACAATCTCCATTCCGTAGCGGTAGCGGAGGATGGACATATGTGGCTTGGCGATGCCGAGTCCGGGCTGAACCACTTTGAGCGTCCGTCTGGCAATAACCGGCCAGCGCTTATCACTGGCAACATCTATCCCAGCGGCCCCTATGACAGTCCGTTTGGCGAAGTGGTGCTCGATACTTATGGCAACCTGTGGGCTGCAGCTGTCGAAGGCTTGCCGCGTTCAGGGTTTTACAAGTTGTCCAGAGATGATACCTGGGTCAGCTACACGCAGCGGTTCTTTTCCGAGCTTAACGGACGCAGCAACTTCCTGGTGGTGTACGCGGACGGCGAGGGCAATGCTTGGGCTGGGTCGCGCGGCGGAGGACTGGCACAGGTGGATCCAGATCAGGTGATTCAGCTTTATGATCAGGATAATTCGTCGCTCCTTCCGGCCGCAGGGGAGCAGTCGTTCGTCATCGTGTCGGGCATCGCCAGTGATGGAGACGGCAATCTGTGGGTGACCAATACGGCATCACCCATGCCGCTGCATGTTCGTTCTCCAGATGGCACATGGACGGGCCTGCCGCCCGTGTCGTGCACTCGTCTTGGGGCAACCTCGGCGCTTGGCTCGCTCATTGTGGACTCGTCAGGGCTCAAGTGGATCATAGTCCAGGATCGCAGTGACCTTCGGCTCACTGTCGGCATCCTGGTCCTTGACACGCGCGATTCACCTACAGACCCGTCGGATGATCAGTGCCAGTTCTTTGGAGGGCGTGGCTCCGGGGGTCGCGGCCTGCCCAGCACGCAGATCAATGTGGTCGCAGAGGATACCGACGGTCGCATTTGGGTAGGCACCGATGAAGGACCTGCTTACTTTATTTCCAGCTCACTGGCTGCTACGGATCCGTCGGTACAGGCGAGTTGGCCGATATGGACAGTTCAGTCCCGTACCGCGTACATGCTGCGAGGGTTGATCATCAATGACCTAGTGGAAGATCCCGCTGGACGCCTGTGGTTTGCCACCAACGATGGCGCTTATGTGGTAGAGAGCAGCGGAAGCTTTTCGCCCTCGAAGCACTTTAGGACCAGCAACTCACCATTGCTTTCGGACCAGGTTAACTCAGTGGATGTAGAGGGCAGCCTTGGCCTTGTCTTTTTGGCCACGGACAAGGGGCTTATCAGTTATCAGGGCAATGCTATCAATCCTGCGCCGTCGGTGCAGAACCTCTTTGTGTATCCGAATCCCGTGGAGCTGGCCAGAGAGCAGGCGGCCACGATATTTATCGAGGGTCTGGTGGACCAGACGGATATCCGAATCTTGTCGATTGATGGAGAGCTCCTGGCGCGATTTGATGCGCGCGGTGGCAAAGCCCAGTGGGATGGGCGCGACCAGGATGGAAGCCTCGTTCCATCGGGAATCTATCTGGTGGTGGCAGTAGGGCGCAATGGAGAGGGCACAGCCTATGGCAAAGTGGCTGTCATTCGATAGTGGCTCCTGGCTCAGGATCACCATCGAGCCAGCAGCAGGCAGAACCCTTTCGGATGTGCGGTGCATAAGCTGCCATAACCATCGCCAGGGATCAAGGCTTGCTGAGGGGGCGGTGCCCTAGGATGTTGCTAGGCTTAACGACCACCATACATGGATTCCTTCCCATTGAAGCATGGCGCCGTTGCGCAATAGTCTCATTCGAGAAAGTTTCGCAGAGCACATGCACATTCTTGCGCAGCCGTTAGTAACTTTTGGCGTAAGAGGAGTAACACGGTGACCGTAGCTCAGGTGGTTAGAGCGCCAGGTTGTGGCCCTGGAGGTCGGGGGTTCAAGTCCCCTCGGTCACCCATGCCGCGTTCGTCTAGGGGTCTAGGACGCCGGCCTTTCACGCCGGTAACACGGGTTCAAATCCCGTACGCGGTACCCTCCGCAGCGTAAGGATCGTCTCGCGGCCTGCGGCCGAGCCGAGCAGCTTTGGAGTCCTTCTTCGAAGCTCGCGCATGCGGCAATCAGAGTGCTTCTGCCAACACCATTACTTCACGGATGCGAACGAGTCCGGTACCGGTATCAGCGCCGGATTCGGCACGCGAGTCCGTCGGATCTGACAATAAAGCAGGGCCCTTTGCATTGGAAGGGAGCAGTACTAGAATGCGTGCCCGCGGTATACCTGGAGTCCGCGAATGCCTTGCGTAAGACAGCCCTCGTTGAGGCATCCAAGGAGCAAGCTCAAAAGAGGGCGCCGTCGCTGGTCTGGAGTATTCGATCTGGCTAGATGCAGAATGGAGGGTAACCTTGCGACATGTTTGCGGCATCAAGTGGACATCACCCTGGACGGTGATCTCCAGGATCCCTCGATCGATCTGGATTCGCCGCGCCAGCATGCTGTATCATTTGCATGCTACCCCCACGATCTTGCCTTTAGGTTGCCGGCTATAGCGATGGTTTCTGGCAGCTATGTGCTGATGGAATGGTCTTGCGGTGAACTAGTCCGAATTTCTACGGCGGTAAGTTGAGGTGAATCTCAGCGGCCAGCCAGGATGTGACGTTCCGTAGCTGCAGTTCTTCGCGTAAGGGGCGTGATGCCTTGTACTGGTACGAATTCTGTGGGGTCTGCTAGACGACGGGCACTTTCATTGCATATCCGGCATTGCTAGTGCACCGGGCATCGGCCGCATGCACGGCGGTGGGTGCAGGATGGCTATGGGCGGTCTGCTGCGATTCGGTAGTGCAGTGACCGGGTTAAGAGTCCTGTCAGCCACCGCTAAAAAGACGGCGGGCCGGGGTATAGGAAACGGAATTATGTACGACTCTGATGTCAGACGGGCTCGCGCGCAACAAGCGCGAGCGCGTCACTGTCCCAGAAGCACCGCTACAGGTGGCATCGGTGCGCCAGTGAGCCCATGTCGGAATCCAACACATTAAAATCGTTCGCGTCGCGCAATGGTGCGGTACGGGTCAAAGAGGCAAATGACTCGCAGGTGACGCCCTTTGCGGACATCTTTATTGGACGTCACCTGTTGGACAAGATGGGCTCGATTGAGAGGCTTATGGAGGGTTGGAAGGACTGCCGCGCTCAGAACTGTATTCGGTATCCGATCGCCAACTCCCCTCCGATGGAGTCGTGCCTTCCTGCTTTTCTCACTATCTTCTGCCCCTACCTGCGAGCACCTTGATCCGTCTGCAGATCTGGTCTCTCAATGCTAAACGGGCGAGCCAAGCATTCATCACTAACAAAACCGCGTACCTGGTCCAGAATCAGCGTTTCGGGTCGCCGATCTTAGTCCAACACCCTTAATCGAATGAGCGGGAATATTCGCCTCTGGCACTCAGCCGTGAGCATACTGGTTCTGGCCAGCACCTTTGGGGCCTGTCGATCTGAAACGGCGGTCGACCAGATTCTGACTCCAGTGCGCATGGAGTTTGAAGAGCTATTTGCACTGGAGGATTCAGTCCAGTTGGATACTTCCGTGCTCATTGGCTCGATCTCAATGCTTGACATCAACTCCATGGGCGAGTTACTGGTGCAGGACAACCAGAGCAACGCCGTGCATGTATTTTCATCGTCTGGAACCCACCTGCGCACACTGTCGATAACCGACTGCAATCCAGAGGCTACATTGGGCTTTCGTGGGCAATCCACGTATTTGGATGATTCGCGGATTTTCGTACTAACTACTAAGGGTGCGATGGTCTTCGATCAAACCGGGCGGTGTACTCAGTCCAGCATTGACCAAGACTTTGTGACCAATACGTGGTCAGTTTGCGCATTCAGGGACACTATTTTCGCCATGCCACTAGCCCTCCAGGACAGCACGCACATAAGAGCCTATGGCTCAGACCTAACTCTTATTGATCAGTTCCCGCTGCCTGCACCTCGGTTTCCTCGCAGGGCGAACACGATGCTCCCTCTTCAGGGACGAACGATGGGTTGCTTCGACGATGATGTCTGGTGGGTATACGGGGAAGACTTTGACGCCACCCGCCGCTTGCGCCGCGCTGGTCTTACCCAATTCAGGCTGGACTCATTCAGAAATCGAACGAAAGACTATCCCGCCATATCTGGGGTAGATCCGTCGAACTGGATGGAAGTTACTCAACTCCTCGACAAAGCTGAGGCTGAGGCTTCTTCAATCGTGGGCATGTTCGTGCTCGACGAGATGACTCGGCTGGTGATTTACGACGGTATAGAAAGCGACCTTGAAGAGCGAACTACGAGTGCACTTATCGCTAGCCATGAAGGCGTTTTCTGGGGGGTGGGCACGCTTTTCCCAGACTCTCCGAGCGCCGCTAAGGATGGCATGCTGTATTTCACAGGGGATCCTGAAGATTCACCGGATGGGGAAGTCACTAACCCAACGATCATCCGTTACCAGTTTATTCCGCCTGGAGACAACGACGATTAATTTCGGACGGCCTCTCTTTCCTAAGGAGCGAGTCTCACGGACGCGGTGCCTTTGCGCTGCATTGGTCTACATTGTCTGCCTTCCATGCAGGCTCAAGACGTTAAGCACCACCATTTGCACGCTGCTAATCCCTCGCATGATGGGTTATGGCATTCATCCGACGAACACGCTTGATGACTAATCGTCTCGACGAGTAGGCGTCCTGCAGATTATCGCGGCTCATGTACTCCGCCCTGCCGCTGCCTCCAAACTCTTCCCGCCTGAGCACTACTGCTGGGCCTGAAGAGATGTCAAATGCCCGCGTAAAACCGTCAGACCATTTCACTATATGGGTTAACGGTAGCGCTAGACCGGTAAAAGGTTGCGCCAAGCATATGCTGCTATTGCTGGGACTTGATTACCTCCAGGTAGCCACTCGAAGTCGTGCCTCCTTCAACAGGTCTACTACGTACCGATCGCAAGCAAATAGCCCGCTACGGAGCGCGATGAGCGCGATAAGCGGCAACGCTGCTCCCGGAATGCCCTGCGGAATCAGCGGTAAGACAAGCAGGAACGCTCCCGCCAGCACGGACGCGATTCCATGATACACACGGAGCCATAAGGCGCCGCTTGGCCACCAGATGACTACCGCGTGCGCAGGCCACATCCACAGCAGGTTCAGGTTGGAGTCCGAGACAGTGTGCAAGGACACCAGCCACAGAAAGGCGATAAGCAGCCCGCCGCATCCCACTATTGTGTAGCACACACGGTCAAAGACCCGTGTGAGTCGCACACTGCCCAAGAAGCTGATCCCGAGTCCGAAGGATAGTGCCAGCCAGGCCAGCCCGGCGGCCCAGGAAAACTCCGACTGCGCACGCGGAGCCGCGACATTTACCGACTCTGTCCTTGCTACCAACGACCTGCCGCCGGATCGCATCGCACCGACCACGCGGACCAGCTCCAGAGGCAAAAATGAACGGTCAGAAGCAGCTGCGTCCACCGGCATTCCCATCCCCAGGTTGATTCCCAGATGAAGAAAAGACTGCCGCGTGGCGTAGGGCCTTAGCAGATCCCGGTACGTAGAGTCAGAGGCGGCTTCCGCAGGCAGTGGAATGCCCAAGACCTGCGTGAAGAGGTCTCTGATTCTGGTGGCGCAGTTGTCGAACAGGAAGTCGTATCGATAAGTCCTATTTTCCGGGAGGGCGTTGTTCTCGAGGAAACGAAATAGCGTGTCCTTTTGGGCGGCGGTCAGGCTGAGATGCTGCTCAACAACGGTTCGCCACTGCACTTGCCGCACAAAGGCCACGAGGGACGGATAATGCTGTCGGGCAAGACTGTAGTCGAGCTTGCCATAGGCAAATCGGGCAACGAAGGAAAGGGGGCTGCCGAATTCGAATGTGCCATAATTGTAGACGATATCCATCCCGCGCTCTGGATCGCGAATTCGGAGCGCACTGTGACCCCAAAGAGCGTAGATGGCCTCTCCCGGATGCAACGTAATAAGCGATACCGAGGCCTTGTCCGAGAGCTGCGCCTGGGCCCAACCGGTGAACATCAACATTCCGCCCAGAAGCACTACGACCAGTCGAACCGCCTGCACATGGTACGGGTTGAAACACGCCTGCATGTATAGAACCGGCTGGCTGTGAAACGAACGCAACGTGTGGAATTTACGCTTTCACAGCTCCGCAAAGCCATAAGCCGTCCGGCTACAGAGCTGTCGTACATCAGCGAGTATCAGCTCATTGTAGCCGTCATCCTGTCCGCCCAGTGCACCGACGCGCGCGTCAACCAGGTGACGCCCCGCCTTTTTGAGGCATTCCCGTCCTTTGCGGCCCTGGGGGGCGCAGTGCCATCGGAGGTATTGCCCTACATCCGTAGCATCTCATACCCGAACAACAAATCCAGAAGCTTGGTGGGCATGGCACAGCAGGTGACGGACCAGTACCAGGGGCAGTTGCCGCGCACACTCAAGGAGCTGATGGGTCTGCCCGGCGTGGGCCGAAAGACCGCTCAGGTGGTGGCCTCGGTTGCCTTTGGCGATGAAGATGCGCTGCCTGTGGATACGCATGTATTTCGGGTAGCCAATCGCATCGGTCTGGTATCGAACGCGCCTACACCCCTGAAGGTGGAGCGGGGCCTTAAAGCTATCATCCCGAAAGGGCAGCGCGGAGAAGCACATCACCTACTGATCCTGCACGGACGCTACACATGCAAAGCGCGCAGCCCCATGTGCTCGTCGTGCGTGGTCACGCCAGCCTGTCGCTACTATGAAAAGCTCAAGGCGCTGCCGCCTCCACTGCCGGGACTCGAACCCGCCAAGGGGACATACTACTGCCAGACCCGGCGACACTATTTCAATGCCCCGGCGCGGCACACCGACCGCCAAGGCGTGGCACAGGTAGCATGCCCGCGCTGCGGCTCCATGAACGTGTTCCGCTCCAAAGACGGAACGACCACCAAGGTCGTGCGCGACTTCAGAGTCTAATTCGCACCCAGCACCAATGACTAAGGTTTGATGCAACCCTCCCAGCGCCATATCCTGGTCATTCTGGACGGCTATGGCATCGCCGAAGATCCGCTAGTGAGCGCCATTGCGGCGGCAGACACGCCAACTCTGGACCATCTCTTCAGTCGCTGGCCGCATGCAGCTCTCAGCGCCTCCGGGCGCGATGTCGGGCTGCCAGCCGGGCTTATGGGTAATTCCGAAGTGGGCCACACCAACCTGGGTGCTGGCCGCGTGGTGAACCAGGAAATCACACGCATCAATCTGGCTATCGAGCGCGGAGCATTTTTTCGAAACGCGGTATTGTGCGGCGCGGCCCGCCATGCACTAAGCCACGGCACCGCGCTGCACCTTATGGGTCTGCTATCAGACGGCGGCGTGCACAGCCATCTAGATCACCTCGTAGCGGTCTGCAGGCTGGCGGCCCAAGAGGGGCTGCCGCCTGATCGTGTCTGTGTGCACGCGTTTACAGATGGCCGCGACACAGATCCGCATGGTGCCCTCCGCTATGCGCAGGCGTTTGAGGCGCAGGCTGGCCATCTGGCACGGATCGTGAGCGTTGTCGGCCGCTACTATGCCATGGATCGTGACCAGCACTGGGAACGTACTAAGAAAGCCTTAGCCCTGCTAACAACAGGTGAGGGAGAGGCTGCGCTAAGCGCGACATCCGCCTTGCGGCAGAGCTACAATCGTGGCATCACTGACGAATTTGTCGCGCCTTGGCGGATTGAGCCCAACGGTCTGCCAACAAGGTACGTGCTGGCTGACGATGCGGTGATCTGGTTCAACTTTCGCGCAGATCGGGCGCGCCAACTTGTGCAAGCTCTGACGATGGATGGTCCTGTATCTGCGCTGCGCCCTCCGCGCCTGCACCTAGCGACGCTGACACCGTATGATCGAACCTTTGCGGCACCGGTGGCCTTCCAGAAGGTGGACCTCACGGAAACGCTAGGGGAGGTGATCTCGAACCTTGGCATGCGGCAGCTGCGCGTGGCCGAAACAGAAAAGTATCCGCACGTCACCTATTTCTTCAGTGGTGGGCGCGAAGCGCCGTTTCCTGGAGAGGATCGCTTGCTAGTACCCTCACCGCGCGTACCCAGATACGACATGCAGCCGACAATGAGTGCGGCAGCGGTGGCGCGCCGCTGTGCTAAGGCCCTCGCGCAGGAGCATTACCACTTCGTATGTCTCAATTTTGCCAACCTGGACATGGTCGGACACACTGGCGTCTTCAAGGCTACAGTGAAGGCGGTGGAGGCCGCGGACAGGGGGGTGCAGACTGTGGTCCAGGCGGCTCGTGCTTATGGGTACAGCGTCACCATCTTGGCTGATCACGGCAATGCCGACAAGATGCGCAACCCCGACGGATCGCCACATACCGCGCATACGACGGCTCTCGTGCCGCACTTGGTGATGCACGACGAGTTTCGGGGCCCGCTTGCAGATGGCCGACTGGCCGACGTGGCACCCACCATCCTGAAGCTCCTGGGCATACCCGTACCGGAGACTATGACGGGGCGGGCGCTGGTGTAACGCCTCCTGCAGGCACTACTGCTTGCCTATCGGATGGTAATGTCGAGCGGCATGCGTGCCTGAGGAGCGCCGTGCAGGCGAATCATGTCCTCCACTAGGTCGGCCTGTGCGCGAAAGCCACGAATCCCCGCATGCGCTTCCGAAAGACCGAGGATACGCCCTGCGCGCATCAGAAGGGCTTCTTCCAGCTGTTCGGTGAGGGTCTGGGGACGGGGTACGCGCAGCGTGCCGTAGCTGCCCTCCTCTAGGCCTGCCCTTTCTGCGGCCAGCTCTATAGCCCGATCCAGATTTCCCAAGAGGTCTACAAGACCGAGCCCGAATGCATCGGCACCGCTCCATACCCGTCCCTGAGCAATCTCATGTACGGCGTCTTCATCCATGTTGCGGCGCTCGGCCACGAGGCCGATAAAGTCCGAATACGTCGTATCGATCACACGGGCTAGCATTGCCTGCTCTACCGAGCGCAGGGGGCGCAGCCCTGAAAACATGTCTGCATAATCGCTAGTCGTCGCCTGGTCGGCGGTGATGCCGAGCTTGGACTCAAGCATCCGCCCGATGCTAAAGTGCATGCCAAACACGCCGATGGATCCCGTGATGGTGGCAGGATCCGCCATTATCGTGTCTCCTGCCGTCGCGATCCAGTACCCGCCGCTAGCTGCAAGGTCGCCCATGGAAACGATTACCGGCTTAACCTCGGCGGTGCGCCGCGTAGCCTGCCACATCGCTTCGGCTGCGGCCGCGGACCCTCCCGGCGAGTTGATCCGCAGCACTACTGCTTTGACGCGATCGTCTGTCCGTACACTTTCCATGGCCCGGGCAAATGTGCCAGAACCTATTGAGCCGCTACCGGGGCTGCCATCGCCACCCAGGATGGTTCCGACGGCATACACGATGCCGATTCTGTCCCTACCTGAGGACGAGCCGCTCTGGGCCGACTGGACATAGGAAGCGAGACGCGTCGTGGAAAGCTCACTATCCGTGCCGGTTCCGATGCTTTCCCGAATGCGTTTCTTAACGTCGGAGTCATACAGCAACGTGTCGAGCAGCCCGGCGCGGTAAGCATCTTCTGCTGTGATGAATGCATCCTCCTGCATCAGCGACTCCACATAGCGCTCGCTGGTGTCGCGACTAGCGGCAATGGCCCGCGTGAGGACGCTTTGGTGCGTGGACAGCAGCGCATCCAACTGCAGGCGGCTTTCGTCGGACATGTCATCCCTGAGGAAGGGCTCGACCGCCGACTTGAACGAGCCAGCTCGAACAATGGTGGGCTCCACTCCAAGCTTGTCCAGCAGTCCTTTGTAATAGAAGGCTTGGGCGTATAGGCCGTTGAACTCGAAGAAAGCGCCCGGCGCCGCATAGATGTCATCCGCTGCGCTGGCCAGGAAGTAGTCCCGCTCGGTCATGAAGGACTCGCCGCTGCTGGCGACAAGCCATTTTCCGCTGGTCTTAAAGGCCAATAATGCACTTCTGACCTCCTGTAGCGTGCTCCACGATGCTGTTATGCCCCCGGGCCGGATCCAGACCCCCTCGATACGATCGTCTTGTGCTGCCTTCTCGATTCCCTTCTTGAGACGAACAAGGTCAAACGGAGGACTGACCCTGATGAGCCGCTCCAAGGGGTCGTCGGAGGCCAGCTCCGGTACGGCGCCCGACAAGCGGATCTCCAATACGGATCCAGACGGGACGCTTCGAGCGGACGGGCTGGTAGTGGTGGCTACCAGCGCGGCAAGAAACAGGAATCCCACAAAGGAAATCAGCGCCAGTCCAATGAGGGTTCCCAGAGTGCTGGCTACAAGCGTCGAGAAAAACCGCACGGCATTTCCGCCTGATTGACAGGAGCAAGAAAATCAATCCTTGCATACGCCATGTTTTCGGGCCGGTTGCACGCGACAGGATGAGCTGCTGTCGCCGGGGCGTCAGTCATGTTGGCGGCGAATTTGTTAAAATGGTGCATGCATATGACAATTCACGCATCCGCCGCGCTGGCGGCAAGGATGTTGTGGTGATACCCGATGCCATGGTAGCCGCGCTACATCGTTTAACCCATCCCCTGAAGGCACGCGAGCAGACGGTGCTTCGCCTTGTGGTGCGCAGCTTTATCGATACGGCAGGCCCCGTGGGGTCGCGTACGCTGGCGCGACGGCATGCATTGGGGCTCAGTCCGGCTTCTGTGCGCAACACCATGGGAGATCTTGAAGAGTTGGGATACCTGCGCCACCCGTACACTTCGGCTGGGCGTATGCCGACTGAGCTGGGATACCGGGTGTTTGTAGATGACCTGATGGAGCTTCCAGAGCTGTCAGCAGTGGAAAAGCGCCTCCTCAAGGCAAAGCTGGACCGATTGATGGGCGATGAGGATGAGCTTTTCAGAGAAAGCTCAAGAATCCTAAGTCGGATGTCCAGCCTTTTCGGGGTTGTATTGAGCCCCAAGATTTCCACTGGGATACTGGAGCGGCTGGAGGTCGTGCCGCTGGCTTCGCCTCGGGTTATGATAGTGATCAGCGTACGCAGCCGTCTTGTGCAGACCATCATTTATGAGACGCGTGTGGAGCTGCGCCGCTACGAGCTGGATCGCATAGTGATCCTCCTTAATGAGCGCTTGGCCGGGTTGCGACTGGATGAGATCCGGCGTACGTATGCGGACCGCACGCGGGATCTGGACGATGATCCGACCGGGATCGTGCAGCTGATTTTGAAGGAACGGGCAGTTGTTTTCAGCGATCCAGCAGAGGGTAGGCTGCGCCGCGGGGGTTCAGGAGGACTCTTGCGGCAGCCTGAATTCAGCAATGCGGAAGCAATACGCATGCTGATACAGCTCGTTGAGGATGAGGGTTTTGTTTTGCAGCTGTTCGAGGGGCAGCAACAGCAGGCGACCATAGGACAGGCGACCGTCAGTATCGGCAGTGAGATTCGAGGTGCCGCTGCGTCAACCTATTCTATCGTTACGGCCAGATACCAGCTCGGCGAGACGATCGGCACCGTAGGCATCCTTGGTCCTATGCGCATGGACTATGAACGAGCCATCGCACTGGTGGAGACTTTGGCACGCCTTTTGAATCGGCCGTCGATCGACGTAATACGGCCAAAGAACCTGAATTCACCAGATCAACAATAAACCAGACATGTCGGTGAGGAACGTTGCAGCAGCGAAAGAGGACACAGCCACGCAGGTTGGCCATCAGGCGCTAAATGACGGTGTGACTGCGGTCCCCATAGATAATGGTATGTGGGCGGCAGGTGAGGAGAGCACGAACGGTGCAGGTGAAGCTGAAGTGAGCGAGTCTCCAGCGGACTTTGGCGTCGACGCCGAGGCAACGTCACACATCACAGACGAGGATTCTGGTGTCAGGGCGGAGGGTTCGGAGGACACACGCGAGGCGGAAGGTGTAGAAGCAGACCACATTGACGCCGTACCTGCTATGGATGAGGAGGGTGCCCTGGAGTCTGATATGTCGTCGAGTGCAGAAAACGAGGGCTCTTTTGCTGCTACAGCGGTGCCGGATATATCGCGTGCCGCCGAAGGCGAGGAGGCAAGGAATTCGGATATCGGATCTGCTGCGGATGCTGCCGTTGCCGCGGAGCCTGATGCGTTGACGGAGGGCCCAGACCAGGAGTTTGACGCCAGAACCGAGGAGCGGGATGCGGCCCTTGTGGCGGAGGGAGTGGAGGCAGGCCCTGCTGATGCCGCGCCTGATGCTGACGAGGAGGTTGCCGCGGCGTCTGGTGAGGATGCCGATGCAGCGGCGGAACAGGCCGCCCGGATTCGGGCGCTGCAAGAAGAGATAGAAAGGCGTACGGCGGCGTACCTGGCAGCCATAGAAGACGAAATCAGGCAGCTCTGCGAACACGAGGAACGTCTGCAGAAGGACTTTAACAGGTACAGAGCCAGAACCGAAGAGCAGCGGCCGCAGTGGGCTGTCCGCGCACGCGCTGCCGCTCTGAAGTCTTTCTTAACCGCGCACGATGACCTGCACCGATGGCTGGATGCAGCCCCAAGCTCTGGGGGAGAACCGGCAACGGGCCATGCATATGAAGCGCTGCTGGAGGGAGCGGAGCTGGTATGCGGCGGACTGGCCGCAGTGGTGGATCAGATCCTCGATGAAGCGCTTTCGCCTCCTAGCGACAGCGAGAGTGCCGCCAGCACCATGCCAACGGAGGCGGAACCAGAAACAGAACCCGAAGCGCTGGAAGCGAAGCTTAACTTCGTTCGTACAAGACTCAGGCGCACCAGTGCCGCATATCGGTCCTACGTCCGCCAGATAAAGCGGAAGCAAGAGGATGACCAGCGGCGCGCACGTGCCGAGGTGGCCGATGCCCTCGGTGCGGTAGTCGTGCCGCTGCGCAAGTCGCTGGATGACCTTAAGGAGCTCGACTCGGCTGCGGACCCCGCTAGAGCCAGTGAGCAGCTAGCGGCAACGATGGAGGAGGCCTCCAGTGCCATGGAGCGGGCATTGGGGAGCTTTGATGTTTGTCTGATGGAGGTCATGTACCATCCCTTTAACGTAGAAAGGCATGAAGCGGTGGGCCGAGCACCGGCGCTCGACAAAGCGCCCGGCACCGTGATCCACGAGGTACGGCGCGGATATCTTCAGGGTGACCGGGTGCTGCGCTATGCCCAGGTCATTGTCGCGGCTTGATTGTACGCACGGTCATGAGAGACTATTACGAAGTTCTGGAGGTAGCTCGTGATGCCTCGCCAGAAGACATAAAGAAGGCCTATCGTAAGAAGGCCATGCATTACCATCCAGACCGCAATCCGGGGGACAAGAAGGCCGAAGGCCATTTCAAGGAAGCTGCGCAGGCCTACGCGGTGCTTTCTGATGCCCAGAAGCGGGCTCGTTATGATCGTTTCGGGCATGAAGGGGTAGGGGGCAATGGCAACATGGGCGGGCGTTACAGGGATGTCAGTGACATCATGAGCGCTTTCGGCGACATCTTCGCTCATGCCGCTGGAGGTTCAAGCCCGTTCAGTGACTTCTTTTCTGGCGGCTCTGGGCGTGCGCGTCGTAGCCACCGTGGAGTACCGGGGGAGGCCCTCCAGTTTCGGCTTGATCTGTCGCTGGCGGAGGTTGCCGAAGGGGTTCAGAAAGAGCTGAAAATCCGCCGGCTCGTCAAGTGCAAATCCTGCAGAGGGAGCGGGGCCAAAGAGGGCGACGACAATTTGAAGCAGTGCTCCACCTGCAACGGCAGTGGAGAGCGACACAGGACTCAGAACACGATGCTTGGCCGTATCGTGAGTGTAGTCGAATGCAGCGACTGCAACGGTGAGGGTACCGTAATCGGCAAGAAATGCTCGGACTGTTGGGGAGAAGGCCGCTTGGAGGCCGACAAGGTCGTCCGTGTTAGGGTTCCCGCCGGCGTCCGAACCGATCAGTATCTCACGCTGCGCGGACACGGCAACGCTGGCAAGCGGGGCGGGCCGCCTGGGGATTTGCGTATCGTGATACGTGAACTTGCAAGTAAGGATTTTCGCCGTGACGGAAACAACCTGATTCACGAACTTTACGTGTCGTTCCCTGACGCAGCCTTGGGTGCCGAGGTGGAAGTGCCTACCCTGGAAGGTAAGGTTCCGGCTAAGATCAAAGCTGGAACCCAGTCGGGTGATATCCTGCGCCTGCGGCGCAAGGGTATCAAGGGTTTGGACTCGTATGAGCGCGGTGATATACTGATCAATGTGCATGTATGGACGCCACGTAAGCTTTCGCGGAATCAGCGCAAGAATCTAGAGAAGATGCGGGACGCCGCCTCTTTTCGCCCAGAGGTCAAGTCTGGGAAAGAGCCACGTGGCGTAAAGGAACGCACGACCACCATTCGTACCTGAGTTGCTTGCATCACATCCCGTATTGGGGCGGCAGTGGGCCGTCCGGTTGTCGTGATGCCCGTCACAGCGCTGCGCGGCATGGGCCCAGGTGTGGCGCTTATTTCGCATGGCAGCTTTGGGCATGGAAAGCTGCTAAGCTCAACGCCTCTTGGCGGCATGTCCCTTGAGTTTCGGACCCAGTCGCCAGAACTGTTGTCGTGATGACTGAATATCCCTTTGAGGCAATTGAGCGTAAATGGCAGGCTTACTGGGAAAAGCATGAGACTTTTCGCACACCACGGGAGGTAGACACGTCCAAGCCCAAGTATTATGTGCTTGACATGTTTCCATACCCCAGTGGTGCGGGCCTGCATGTAGGGCATCCAGAAGGGTATACCGCCACCGACATCGTGGCGCGCTACAAGCGGATGCGCGGCTTTAATGTGCTGCATCCGATAGGATGGGATGCTTTCGGGCTGCCAGCAGAGCAATATGCGCTGCGCACCGGTACGCATCCGCGCATCACCACCGAGACGAATATCGCCCGGTTTCGTGCACAGTTGAAGTCTTTGGGCTTCTCATACGACTGGAGGCGCGAGGTAAACACTACCGACTTCAAATATTACCGGTGGACGCAGTGGATCTTCCTGAAACTGTACGAGCGGGGGCTGGCATACGAAGCTGAAGTCCCGGTCTGGTGGTGTGAGGCGCTGGGGACTACTCTGGCCAACGAGGAGGTGGTCGATGGTAAGAGCGATATTGGCGGTCACCCGTGCGAGCGCCGGATGCTTAGACAGTGGATGCTCCGCATCACCCACTACGCCGAACGGCTCCTGGCTGGCCTGGAAACCACGGACTGGCCGGCTTCCACCAAGGAGATGCAGCGGAACTGGATCGGTCGAAGCGAAGGGGCGGAGATTGATTTTCCGGTGCACGATGTGCGTGACGGAGCATTTATCCGTGTCTTTACTACGCGGCCAGACACCATCTTTGGTGCTACGTACATGGTATTAGCGCCGGAGCATCCGCTGGTCCGCGAGGTGGCTTCGCCTGGCCAGGCTACCGCAGTGACGGCCTATTGTGCACAAGCCTCGCGCAAGAGTGATCTGGAGCGAAGTGCGTTCCAAAAGGAAAAGACTGGTGTCTTTACGGGTGGATATGCGGTCAATCCTGCGACCAGAGCACGTATTCCGATATGGGTAGCTGACTATGTGTTAGCGTCGTATGGTACAGGAGCCATCATGGCCGTGCCGGGTCAGGATGAGCGTGACTGGGCTTTTGCAGAAACCTTTGGCTTGCCGATCGTCCGCACCGTACAGCCGCCGGATGGCTTTGCCGGTGGTGCCTATCTGGGAGACGGCCCGGCGATCAACAGCGGGTTTCTTGACGGCCAGCACATGAACGCCGCCAAGGCGCGCATCATCGAGTGGCTCGAAGAGACCAGTGCTGGGCGGCGCAAGGTGAACTATAAGCTCCGGGACTGGCTGTTTTCAAGGCAGCGCTATTGGGGTGAGCCCATCCCGGTGGTTTATTCAGGTGGAACAGCGAAGCCACTGAACTCCGACGACTTGCCGCTCACGTTGCCGGTGCTGGAGGAATTCAAGCCTAGCGGCTCGCTGGAGGGGCCCTTGGCGTTGGCGGGCGACTGGTTGCATGCTACCGACCCAGAGACTGGCGCGCCCGCGCGGCGCGAAACGAATACCATGCCACAGTGGGCCGGATCATGCTGGTACTTTCTGCGCTATATCGATCCGCATAACGACCGCGTGCTGGTGGACCCAGAGCTAGAGCGCTACTGGATGCCGGTTGACCTGTATGTCGGTGGTGCGGAGCATGCCGTGCTTCATCTGCTGTATGCACGATTCTGGCACATGGTGCTTTTTGATGCGGCCGTAGTGTCCTCGCCCGAGCCCTTTGCCCGCCTTGTGCACCAGGGGATGATCCTTGGTGAACTGGAGTACACAGCTTACCGCGATGCGGATTCTGGTGTGTGGGTTTCTGCAGCCGACATCTCTCGCGGTAGTCACAGCAGGTCAGGCCATGCGGTAACGGCGGTGCGCATTGATGAAAAGGCTGTAACAAAGCAGGGGGAGCATGTTGTGTTGCGCCAGGACCCCACGATACGTGTGGATGTGCGGGCATACAAGATGAGCAAGAGTCGGGGCAACGTAGTTAACCCAGATGCCATCATTGGGCAATACGGTGCCGATGCCTTCCGCTTGTACGAGATGTTCATGGGTCCGCTGGAGCAGGTGAAGCCTTGGAACACGCGAGGGGTGGCTGGTACGTTTCGTTTTTTGCGACGAACATGGCTCTTATTGACCTCCACTTCCGACGTCGTATCAGAACTGCGTCCTACTCGGGAGCAGTGGCGCATGCTGCATCGAACTCTCCGACGTGTGACGCGCGACATCGAATCGTTGCGCATGAATACGGCCATTGCCGCGCTGATGGAGTTTATCAATGCGGCATCACGTTGGAAGGCTGTACCTCGGCAGGTGGCCGAGCCGTTTGTATTGATGCTCAGCCCTTTTGCACCGCACATCGCGGAAGCTCTTTGGGAGCGACTGGGACATCGTACATCGCTGGCATACGAACCGTGGCCAGTGCTGCGTGAAGAGTACTTGAAGGAGGACTCCGCGCGTGTTGCAGTGCAGGTGAACGGAAGGGTGCGAGCCACCATTGATGTTCGGACCGGTATGAGTCGTGAGGACGCGTTGAGTTTAGCGCGACAGCAGTCCAATGTGCGGCGCTTTCTCGAAGGGAAGGTGTTGCGCAAAGAGATTTACGTACCGGGACGTATCGTCAACTTTGTGGCGGCTCGGCCGGGTGACTAATGGGCCCAACCGCAATTCCAGTGACGAATCGGCAGCAAGCAAGCTCGGAAATGGAAGAAGATTAGGTGCGGCTAATTCCAGCGGAACTGCGATGCTGGCAGGTCCTTACCGTGCTCTGCAAGCCCGAGATTCAATGCGCCCCAGATGTCACACGATTAGAGGCTGAATTAAAAGACCGCCTTTCGCTTCAGAGCCAGTTGTACCGCAACGTGCTTCCATGCTGCTCGTGAAGGTAACCGCCTGCGACGAGCCAGACGACATCTGAGCGTATGCATCCGAAAGTCTGCATCTCGAACAGGAAGAGTTATTGCCTGACCTTGTGGGATGCACAATTGACCAATCGGTGAGGCCTCAGCATGGCAACGAGAGTCAGGGGCACATCAGCCGTGATGTGCCCGTTGATTGCGCGTTACTTGCGGTGTACGCAGCGCGTGGAGGCCTTCTGTCCAACGACAACTAGAATTGTGGTTGGCGAGGAGGAGGAAGATATCTAACTACCCTCCAATCACATACATTACGTGTGCACAGGTCCATTCTCAAACTGATACCACTACAATGACGTCTGACAGGTTATTATTTCGCCAGCCCATAACTGCAGGAGGGCTACATCATATCAGCATCCTTCCACGACTTCGTGGCGCACGGTTACTCTTTCACAGCGAGAGACTTGCACCCCCTGAACTAAAGCCAGTTAGCCTGGCGCACACCTCATACTCTCACTTCCATGCCTGTACGTAACACACGCTGCTATAGTAAGCAGCACGACCCCAAAAGTTTAGATGTCCCTTATGGGTGTTAGCAGCGCTAGTAGCTGCAGACACAACGTACGATCGGGAAGGTTGCAGGGCGTGTGCGCTCGTTGCCAGCCATCACAGGAGTTGCAGAAAACTCGATCACGAAGTGTAGTATTACCAAGTGACACTACAGCTGCGGAAAACGGGCGAATGAAGGAGTCGGGCAAGGCTGGCCGCAACCAGGACTGGCCGGGCAAGTACCATAGTGGCATGCTCAGGGGATAATCAAGAAGGTGCTGGACGTGGAGTTGGATGTCTTGGCGATCGGGGCGCATCCCGATGACGTGGAGCTGGCCGCCGGTGGCACACTTAGTCTGCTGTGCGACCAAGGCTATGCGGTGGGTGCGCTGGACTTGACACGCGGTGAGCTGGGTTCACGGGGAACGGTGGAACTGCGCCGAGAGGAGGCGCGTGCTGCTGCAAAGGCCATGGGGCTGGCGCACCGGGAACAACTCGGATTGCCCGACGGCAACATCTTGCCCTCCAAAGAGAACAGAATCAGACTGATTCAGGTGCTGCGGCGCCTGCGGCCGCGCATCGTGATGACCCATCCAGAGAGGTGCAGACACCCGGATCACGAGCATACCGCCCAGCTCGTTATTCAGGCCTGCTTCTATAGCGGTCTGCGCATGATAGACACGCGTCAGGATCCGTGGCGGCCTCAGCATGTGGTCCACTTTGAGGAGGTATTGCCCTTTTCTCCTACACTTATCGTCGATGTCACAAGCATGTGGGCCCAGCGCATCCAGGCACTTGAAGCTTACGCGTCGCAATTCTATAATCCAGCGTACAAGAGCGACGAACCGGAGACCTTTGTATCCAACCGCGGCTTTTTTGAATGGATCGAGGCTCGAGCAAAGGTGCACGGTCATGCCATTGGGGTTGCATTTGGCGAGGCCTTCCAGCTGTGCGGACCACTGAGCACGGGCGACCTAATGCAAACCCTTCAGGCGGAGAAGGCATTCCGCTGAGGAGGAGCCGCGCTCACACGTGCAAACAACACTGAGCAGCGGACCAAGTTTGGAATGGGATCCGAGTTCTACAGGGCTGAACCACCGACCTCGCGCGGCTAAGGAGTTACGATGGCTCGCCACGCAGAGAACGATGGATGCCATCGGGCGTCATGTGGCCTAAGTCGCCCCTGCAAAAGGCAGCGCGCAAGGAGCTATGGCGCATCCTTCAGATCAGATCATTTCTAAACCTGCTTGCTTCTCCCGATGCATTGCGAGGTGCTCGGGGATTCGAAAACCGGAGAGATAGTCAGTCATAGATCCGATTGGCTCTGCCCGAAGGCGCGATGCCTGTCTATGTCGTGGCGGAGCATATCCCAACTCCAACCTTATGGCGACGACAATCTGCCAAGCTATAATCGCCGCCAAGGCCCGCAGCATTCACATCCACGGATGAAAATCCCCGGCTTTAGGAGGTACCCCCAGGTGCGGGTGCAAAATGCAAGTGAAAGTCGACTGCGCAGGTAGAACAGGGGCCAAACAGAATGGCGGGAAAGGAGCATGCATGTGGCGAAACCGGCGGCCTCACCGTATATTTGCGGCGGCAAAGGGCAAAAAGACGCGCGCTGTCAGCTGCTTATGGCGGATACCACAGAATTCCGGAATGGCTTCGCCATGGTGCTGGGGCGGGAAGTCTGGCAGATTGTAAAATTTCAGCACGTCAAGCCTGGCAAAGGCGGCGCGTTTGTTCGCACTACCCTTCGCAACGTCAAGACTGGCCGCATCGTCGACCGCACCTTTCGTGCAGGGGAAAAAGTCAAGGAGGCACGCGTGGAGCGGCGCGAACACCAGTTTCTGTATGAAGACGCGCTCGGCCTGCACTTTATGAGCACGGAAGATTTCTCCCAGTTCACACTTCCGCAGCAAGCGGTTTCCGGGCGAAAGTACCTGGCGGAAGGCGGGACGATTGACATCCTGTTTCATGCCAATACGGAGGAAGCGCTTCTGGCCGAGCTGCCCCGCAGCGTCGACCTACGCGTAACACGAGCCGACCCGGGCATTCGTGGAGACACCGCAACCGGTGCCACCAAGCCTGCTACCGTGGAGAGCGGGGCCACAGTTCATGTGCCATTGTTCGTCACTGAAGGTGATATGATTCGAGTCAACACCGACACTGGTGAGTATATCACGCGTGTCACCTCATAACAGTCTATGGCCAGGATTGACCTTACGCGCATCAGAGAGCTGATCCGGGTCGCAGTCGAGAGCGGCGCGGCCGAGGTGGAGATAGAGGAGAAAGGGATTCGCATCCTGGTGCGAAAACACCCTGCCTCGGCGATGGTGATGCCAGCCACCTACGGTTTGGCGCCGCCTCAAGCCATGGTGCCGCAGCCAGCCTATGCGCCCCAGATTTTGCCTTCCCCGGCGGGTTCTGTGCCATCCATCCCAACCAGAGCCGAAGAGGAACCGGCAAGCGAGCCCGAGGGCATCCTCATTCGAGCCCCTATCGTGGGTACCTTCTTCCGCCAGCCAGCGCCAGATGCCGATCCGTTCGTGGAGGTGGGTACGAATGTCAATCTCGGTGACACATTGTGCATCATAGAGGCCATGAAGACCATGAATGAGATCAAGTGCGAAGCGGCTGGAAAAGTGATGAAGGTAATGGTACAGGATGGCGATCCCGTGTCGTACGATCAGCCCCTGTTCGTACTTGCCTAAGGCCAAGCGACCTTGGTGCTGCGCCCCTGCCTGAACCCTTGTGGACCTCTCCAAGAGCGCCCCTGATGTGAACACAAAAGTTCTGATAGCCAACCGGGGCGAGATCGCATTGCGCGTCATCCGTACCTGCCACGAAATGGGGCTGAAAACCGTGGCAGTCCATTCCACGGCCGACAGCGAGTCGCTGCACGTGCGTTTTGCCGATGAAGCGGTATGTATTGGCCCGGGACCGTCGCGCGAGAGCTACCTGCGCATCGAACGCATCATTTCTGCGGCGGAGATAACCGGTGCTACGGCCATCCACCCCGGGTACGGCTTTCTTTCAGAGAATTCCGTCTTTGGAGCCATATGCCAGGACCACGGGCTCACCTTTATCGGGCCCAGACCTGCAACGATAGAGCTGATGGGGAATAAGAGCCGTGCTAAGGATGCGATGGCAGCAGCCGGAGTACCCGTGGTGCCTGGCTCTGGAGGCATCATCGAGTCCGCTGCGGATGGGCTTCGGGTGGCACGGCGTATCGGTTTTCCGGTGATGATAAAGGCCAGCGCTGGAGGAGGAGGTCGCGGGATGCGAGCCGTGGCGACGGAATCCGAATTCGGGCGCAGTTTTCATGCGGCCAGGGCAGAGGCGGAAAGCGCCTTCGGCAATCCTGATGTGTACCTGGAGAAGCTGATTGAGTCGCCACGGCATGTAGAGATCCAGGTTATGGGTGACGGGCAGGGAAACACGTTCCACCTCGGTGAGCGTGAATGCTCCGTCCAGCGGCGACATCAGAAGCTCCTAGAAGAATCTCCCTCGCCCGTCGTAACCAAAGCGCTGCGTGAGGCACTGGGCGCCGCCGCTGTGGCAGGCGCCGATGCGGTCAGCTACCGTGGTGCCGGGACGGTGGAGTTTCTCGTGGATGCGCACGGGAACTTTTACTTTATGGAAATGAACACCCGCATCCAGGTGGAGCACCCGGTTACTGAAGAGGTGGCGGATGTGGATCTGGTTGCCATGCAGATAGCAGTGGCACTGGGTGATCGGCTGACAAATACGTCGGTAGCATTGCGCGGACATGCCATTGAGTGCCGCATCAACGCAGAAGACCCTTTCAATGGATTTCGGCCTGCACCTGGCAGAATAGAGGCATTTAACGTGCCGGGAGGACCGGGAGTGCGTGTGGATACCCATGCCTATACCGGGTACACGATACCGCCGCACTATGACTCGATGATCGCGAAGCTGATAGTGCATGCGCCGTCTAGGCCTCAAGCGATCAGCCGGATGCAGCGTGCGTTGGACGAATTCGTGCTGAACGGCATTCCGACCACCATCGAGTTTCACCGGCAATTGCTCCGTGATGCCGACTTTCGGCGCGGAACGTACGACACGCACTTTCTCGACGGATTCGAACTCAGCGACCCCCGGGTGGTATCCGTCTAGGAAAACGCCAACGCCTACATTTATGAACCTGCCTGATTTCCTTTCCTATACCAGTGACCACGAATGGGTACGCTTGGATGACGAAGGGCATAACGTGACGATAGGTATCACCGATTTTGCTCAAAGTGAGCTAGGCGACATAGTGTTTGTCGAGCTTGAGCCGGTTGGTGACATGTTCGAGCAGGGAGAGGCTTTTGGCGTGGTCGAGGCCGTCAAAGCTGTTTCTGACCTGTTTATGCCTGTGTCGGGAACCATTGTGGAGCACAATGAAATGTTGGAGAACCAGCCGGAGTTGGTCAATGTCGAGCCCTACTCGGATGGCTGGATGATAAAAGTTGCCCTTAAGGATACTTCCGAGCTCGATGACCTCATGAGCGCCGAGGAATATGCCGCTATGGTGAGCTGATTCTGCTCATGGGTGAGCGTATCGTCATTCTAGATTTTGGAGCACAGTACACGCAGCTGATCGCGCGCAGCATCCGGGAAGCGGGCGTCTTTGCAGAGATCCATCCTTGGACCGAACAGGTGTCGCCGCTGCAGTTGCCACCGGCCATGGGGGTTGTGCTTTCTGGGGGCCCTTACTCTATTTACGACAAGGACGCGCCACAGCTGGATCCGGCGGTATTAGATCAGGTCCGGCAAGATGGTTCCCCGCTTCCCGTCCTCGGCATCTGCTACGGTCTGCAGGCGATGGCCCATCTCGAAGGAGGCACCGTAGCTCCAGCAGACCATAGGGAGTTTGGGCGTGCGGTCCTTCAGGTAACCGGAACAGGTGAGCTCCTCGATGGGGTGCCTTCTGGCTCCCACGTCTGGATGAGCCACGGCGATGCGCTGGTGGAAGTGCCCCCTGGCTATGAGGTGCTGGCCCACACCAAGAACGCGCCGGTGGCGGCTGTCCGCCATACGCAACGGCCGCACTACGGGGTGCAGTTTCACCCAGAAGTCGTGCACACGGAGCATGGCCGGCGCATCTTGCGCAACTTCGTGCTTCGCATCTGCAGCTGCAGTGGAAGCTGGTCCCCGGCATCCTTTCTGCACGACAAAGTCAGGGAAGTGCGGCACGTGGTAGGAGAGGAACATGTAATTCTGGGCCTTTCTGGTGGTGTGGATTCGTCGGTGGCCGCATGTCTGCTCCACCAGGCCATTGGCGACCAGCTTACCTGTGTATTTGTCAACAACGGTCTCTTACGAAGTGGGGAATACGAGAGTGTTCAAGCCACTTTCAGGGACGAATTCAATGTGCGCCTGCGGGTGGTGGATGCATCGCAGCTGTTTCTCAAGCGGCTAGATGGCATTGCCGATCCAGAGCGTAAGCGCGTAATAATTGGCAACACGTTCGTAGAAGTCTTTGAGCAAGAGACCGAAACGATTGCCAAGACCATAGGTACGAAGCCACGGTTCTTGGCCCAGGGAACCCTGTATCCAGACGTCATAGAAAGCATTTCGCATCGGGGCACGAGCGCCACGATTAAGACGCACCACAATGTGGGCGGGCTACCTGAGGATCATAGCTTTACGATAGTGGAGCCGTTTCGGGAGCTTTTTAAGGATGAGGTTCGAGAGGTGGGTCGCCTCTTGGGTTTGAGCGAGGAGATCGTTGGACGCCATCCGTTTCCTGGACCCGGCCTGGCAGTGCGGGTGCTAGGACACGTCACGTCCGAGCGGTTGGAGCTGCTTAGGCGGGCCGATGCCATCTTTATCGAGGAGCTGCGCCGCCACAATCTATATGACGAGGTATGGCAGGCGTTTGCAGTGCTCTTGCCCGTACGGTCTGTAGGCGTGATGGGCGACTACAGGACGTATGAAAACGTATGTGCGTTGCGTGCGGTCACCAGCCGCGACGGCATGACAGCGGACTGGGCCCGCCTGCCGTACGACTTCCTGGGCCATGTGTCCAGGCGCATCGTCAATGAGGTCTGGGGCATTAACCGCGTAACGTATGACGTCAGTTCCAAGCCTCCCGCGACAATAGAATGGGAATGAGTACACCAAAGATGTGCGCGCGGCTGCTCTGCGCTGTGCTCGCGGGTGCGGCCGGTACATTGCATGCGCAGATTCCCGTGCAAGCCCCCGAGCGGTTTGAGGAGGGAATCGCTGCATTCGAGGCTGAAGATTATGAACGGTCCTATGACATCTTCGCGAGTGTTTACGTGGAGCGGCCGACGCATAGCCGCAGCGCAGCCGCCTTGCTGATGGCCGGTAAGTCGCTGTACCGGCTGGGTCGGTTACAGGAGGCAAGGGACTTCTTGTCGCGCATGCGCCACGAGTGGCCAGGAGGCGTTCACGTAGATGAAGCGGAGCAGGTGAAAGCGTTTGCGGACAGACGGCTTCGCTATAGAGAGATTGTGGATGATGCATTTCGGCTGGGTATCGCATTGCCCCTTTCCGTAGCCGATCCGACAGCTACGCAAGCGCTCTTCAGCGGCATCTATGCGGCGGTGATGGTTTACAACCGCAACAGTGAGCGCAGGGTACAGATAGTGTTTCGCGACACGGATCGGTACGCCGATGGCGCGCGCGACGCGGTAAACAGCCTGGTAGCCCAAGATGTGGACGCCATAATCGGTCCACTGTACAGCGATGATGTGGCGCAGGTGGCGTCGCTTGTTAACGATGCTGCCATTGTGACGGTTGCGCCGATGGCCAATGCGGTCGACGTGACTGCGGGTTCACGCTACATCTTTCAGACTAACCCCACGTTTGAGGACCGGGGGCGATTCATAGCACGCGAAGTTACTCGCAGATTCGAGTATGGGCGCCTGGGGGTTATTTCGGAGCATACCGCAGGTCGCAATGCAGAGCTTATCAAAGGCTTTGAGTATGGGGCCAGAGAAAACGGGGCAGAAGTGGTTTTTCATTACCGACTGGAATCGCCCTCTGGCTGGGGACGCATCTCGACGCTGGTCGATCCAGATACGTTGCGCAGCTTGGACGCCTTATTTCTGCCGGTGTACGATGTCAATGCTAGTCAGGAGGGGTGGAAGGTGAGAGATGCCTTGGAGGACTTAGCTCAGATGGGAGATGCACCGCATATCCTAGGTACGGAGTCATGGGACGATTTAGAGCTTGGCACGACCGTGGGACAGCTCAGGATTTCGTTTGCAGAAGTGTTTCATGTCCAGCGGTCAAAGGTTGGCCATCGGGCGTTTGAGCACCAGTTTCACAATATCAGCAACGGCCGTGATCCAGACCGGCTAGCGTATGTCGGCTTCGATGTGGCATCGTTTTTGCTTGAAACCTTAGACTCACAGGGGTCGGTGAGAGCTGTCAGCCTGCGTGGCGGCAAGTTTGAAGGGTTGGGCATGCGTATATCTTTTGATGCCCAGCGTCGTAACACCGCGTTGTTCTTTATGGACCTGACAGATCGGGGGGGCCGCCTAGCGCGTTAGCTGACCAATCGGCAACCGCTTGCAGCGATGTCGGGTTCAAAGATTTGATACTACACACTCCGCTATGGTACGTACAGGTCTTGCTATTATTCTGCTCTGGCTGGCAGGGTGCACGGGTCAGGGAAGAATCCGCTACCTGTCGCCGCAGGAAGCCTTCGACAAGGGCATGTCGGCATATGAGGATGGCAGGTATGCCCGGGCGGCTGAATATTTTCGCGGCGTCTTTGACTTTGGCCGTACCGTCTCAATCGCATCCGATGCTCAGCTGATGTTGGCGCGTGCCTATCGTAAGAATGGAGATTACCTTCTGGCTGCGGATGAGTATACCCGGTTCGGTGACTTATACCGGACGGATCCACGCGCAGCGGATGCGGAATTTGAACGGGCCATGAGCCAGTTCGAGGAGTCTCCACAATTCGAGCTGGACCAGACACCCACGTTGCGCAGCATAGAGCAATTCAATCTCTTCATGCAGCGCTATCCCAGTCACGACTCGGTAAAGGTGGCGGAGGGCCTTGTGGGTCAGCTGCGTGAAAAGCTGGCCTACAAGCAGTACTTCAACGCTCAGCAGTATGAGCGTCGAGAGCTGTTTGAGGCAGCGGCGCTGTCCTATGAGGCACTTTTTGATCAGTTTCCCGAGACGCCGTTGGCCGATGACGCGCTATTGGGCGCTGTTCGCAGCTATATCCGGTTCAGCGACCAGAGTATCGCGGCTAGGCAACCTGAGCGACTTCAGAAGGCGGTCGACAACTACCAGCGAATGGTTCAGATTTTTCCCGACAGTGAGCTGTTAGACGAGGCCAAAGTGTTGGTAGACCGCGCGAAGGCCCGTATCCAGGCGCTGGTGACCGGCCCGACGGCGGGCTCCTGATGCAAGCCTGTTGGGTCCGTGCTCCGATAGCCGAGACCTGAAGCATTTCTTCGGGCAAGTTGGGAGTGAATGCTCCGATCTGGGGGCATTTACTTGCGCCTCCGGCCCCCACCAGCATCGCGAAGAGCCACTAGAACCGGTATGAAGGTTGCTCTTTTTGGCGGTACCTTCGATCCGCCGCACTGTGCACATCGCCAGATAGCGGACGCAGCTCATCGCGAGTTTGGTTTTGATCAAGTCTGGTGGATTCCGGCTGTCTGGCCGCCGCACAAGGCGGGCTTAGCCGTCACGGGGTTTACGCACCGCCTAGCCATGGTTCGCCTCGAGGTAAGGGGTTGTCCCGCCTTCAGGGTCAAAGACCTAGAGAGCAACCGTCTGGGGCCGTCGTATTCGGTAGATACGGTTGAAGCAGCTGTGCGCGCGCATCCAGAGCATCAGTTCTCATTGCTGTTGGGTGGGGACAGCCTGGAGCAGTTTCACCGGTGGCACGCTCCAGAGCGCATAGTGGCCCAAGTGCCGTTGGTCGTTTGCCGACGGCGGGGCGTAAAGGTAGCAGGGCCACTTCCTTCGTTCTTGAAGGGGCGGATCCGGTACTGCAGTATAGCGCCGGCGCCCGTGGCTGGCACCGCTGTGCGGGCGCTTGTTGCAAGAGCGGGCGATGCGGGTGGCGTCGTTTCGGAAGCTGTGCAGGCGTATATTGCTGCTCACGGACTTTACCGGAACGCTGCTTGAGGGCGCCAAGCTACGCCCATGGGTTTCCTGGACTTCTTTACGGGGGACCAGCCTCCACTCGTCAAGGGGGCGTTGGACGATGTCTGCACCATGTTGGACACCGGGCGTGACATGTTTGCCACAGCCAGCGCACACCTCTTGGACAACGAGATTTTGGAGATAGACCTGCATGCTCGGCATCAGTATGTCGCGGCACGCGTGCTTCTGGTGCGCCGCGCTGTCCTTGAGCATCTCAATCTGGATCCAAAGCGAGAGCTGGTACTTTGCTTGAAGCTTGTGTCGGTTGTTCATGAGGTGGAATGCATCGGCGAGATGAGCGTGATGATGGGTAGGGCTGCAACATTTGCGGAGGGGCCGCGATTCGGTCCTATGATTGACAGCTTGCGCGAAATTCGTTCGCAGACGGTTGACTTGTTTGACGATGCGCGCGATGCTTTCCTGAATGGTGACCAGACCAAGGCGCGTGCCCTTTTGGCACGTCAGCTTTCGGTGAATTCTTCGCTGGTGGGCATATTCTACGACCTTGCGGCCAGGGACGCGGCGGCCAATGAGTCGATGGTGTATACGATGGCGGCCGTTACCTTAGAGCGCACCGGCATCCACTTGGCAAACATAGGCACTATTGTGACTGCTCCCTTCACTCTGGCGATACCTCCTCCTGAGCGTGCAGGGCACAGCTGAGGTCGACCAATGCTTTGCCTCAGAGCCTCATCCGCCGTCTTTTCCGCTTTGCGACGTAGCCTGTTCCAACACCTTATTTGAGACAATTATGGCACTGACAAAATCAGTGATGGTGGTGCTGGGAATGCCAGCGCCTGACTTCAGCCTGCCGGTAGCCAACCCCGAGGGCCGACAGCCTGTCTTACAGCTCTCGGATGTTGCAGGCGCCTCGTGCCTGGTGGTGGCATTCATTTGCAATCACTGTCCTTTTGTTATCCATATCGAAGAGGCGCTAGTGGATGTGGCCCGCCGGTATCAACGGAAGGGTATTGCCTTTGTGGGCATCAGCTCCAATGATGCACGCCAGTACCCAGCGGATTCATTCTGGAATATGGCTAAGAGGGCGAAGCGGCGCGGATACACTTTCCCATACCTGTACGATGAATCGCAAGAGGTTGCACGGGCCTATGGCGCCGTCTGTACGCCAGACATATTTGTATTCGACCAGGATCGCAGGTTAGCATATCGGGGCCGCTTCGACGCGACGCGGCCTGGCCGGGGGCACGCCACCGGGGAAGACCTTTGCAGTGCGCTGGACGAGCTCCTGGAGACAGGTATGGTAACCATGCCGCAGTGGCCGTCCATGGGATGCAACATCAAGTGGAGATAGAGCGACCTAAGGCCCTTGGGCCGCATACTTAAGGGACTACATGGACTGGTTAGTCTTGCTGCCGCCGGTGGTGGCAATCGGCTTGGCGCTTTGGACGCGCCAAGTGTTTCTCTCGCTTGTGGCAGGTCTCTGGGTAGGTACGACCATCTTGGCGGGTTACAATCCGCTGGGCGGGTTACGGGAGATGGCCAGCGTGGTGGTGCAGGTGTTTGGTGATGCATCCAACAGCCGCATCATCCTGTTCAGCCTCCTAGTGGGCGGGTTGATTGCGCTGGTGCAGGTGTCGGGAGGCGTAGCCGCATTCACACGTTGGGTGCAGGGACGCGGGTGGGGGAAGACGCGGCGCGGCGCAGAGCTTTTGGCCTTTGTGGTAGGGCTCCTCATCTTTGTGGAGTCAAGTATTACTTCTCTCATTGTGGGGACACTTAGCCGTCCGTTTTTTGACCGGCTGAAGTTGCCCAGAGAAAAGCTCGCCTACTATTGCGATGCCACGAGTGCACCGGTATGCATGTCGATTCCGCTGAATGGATGGGGCGCCTTTGTGCTGGGGCTAATTATCGCGCAAGGCTATGCATCGGGGGCGGTTTCCCTTCTGGTGCAGTCTCTGGTATTCAACTTCTTCTGCCTTTTTGCGATAGGGTTCGCGCTCATTCTAGCGCTTACCGGATGGGGATTTGGCAGCATGAGGCGTGCTGAGGTGCGTGCGGCGACAAAGGGAGAGTTGACCAGGCGGGGCTCCAGCCCCATGATTTCTGATGATGTGGCCAACTTAGCGCCGATCGCCCCGGATCGGGGCCACATCGCCGACCTGATCGTCCCCATTGCATTCATGATGGTGATGATTTTCGTCAGTCTTTGGATCACCGGTGATGGCAACTTTATGGATGGCAGTGGCTCCACTGCCGTGCTTTGGTCCGTCGGGTCCGCGATCGGGTTGGGTATGGTGTTGTATGCGGTTCCACGTCGCCAGGGGTCGCTGATATCGCTGGCCCGCTCCACGGAATACGTCATTAAGGGTGCTTCCGGGCTTGTCGGGGTAGTGGCGTTGCTTGTGTTGGCCTTTGCATTGGGCACTGTGTCACGTGAGCTGGAGATGGGTCCCTACGTCGTTTCCCTGATAGGCGAATCCGCGCATACATGGTGGCTACCTGGCGTTGTGTTTCTTGTGGGTTGCATCGTGTCCTTCACGCTGGGTTCGTCTTGGACGACGTTTGCGATACTTGTTCCCCTTGTACTACCATTGGCCGAGGGGCTAGGAATATCCATGCCGTTGATGCTGGGTGCGGTGCTTTCTGGCGGGGTGTTTGGCGATCATGCTTCGCCCCTTTCTGACACTTCTATTATCTCCTCCATGTCTGCGGCCTGTGACCATGTTGATCACATCAACACGCAGCTGCAGTATTCCATTCTGGTGGCTTCGGTATCGCTAGTGGCGTTCCTTATTGCCGGGGTTGTGGCATAGCTGCCCGCGGTTGGTGTGGGTGAGAAGCGGAATTCGCGGGCTAAGGGCAGCGGATTGCGCGCAAACGAAGCGATTTCGTGGGGCTGGCAGAGTGGATGATGTTTTAGGTCCCAATGGCGGGACCTGCCCCGCTTGTAAACGTGGCGCCGCGCTCCCGCAAGCGGGTAGGTATCTGGCGGTTTCATGGGAAGGGCATGCTGCACGGCTTCCAAAGGGACATCGTGGGCCATTGTGCCCAGCCAGATGGTGGTGCGCCGACTGAAGCTGATAAGAGATGCGTGTCAGAAGAGGATTCGGAGATCTGTTAGTCGGCCGCTCGCGGCCAGAAAAGTGCATACAGGGTTCATGGCAGGCGGCTTCAACCTGGCGCACTCTAATCGCGGCGCGAGGTTACGTGCGCCAGCGATTCTAAATTTGGGGCGTTCGGTGGGGGAACGGATCTTGTTTTGCGGTAGGCTACGCGCACGCGGGCTGTGAGATAAGCGGTTGGTGGACGGAAACAGGCAATGAGAAGCTACATTTGAGGCGCCACCAATCCGCCCGAGACATACGACGGCCTTCCAGGCCTCTGGAATTCCCGGTTATCCTGTTTACGACATACAATCTTTCAGGCTCTCGCGGCGGAAGGCGCCAACGGAGGAGGACGACGGTACAACATGCTTTCCCAGAGACTTCGCCAGTCGGGGATTGGGTAGCTTATCGTACCTGCCCGCAATGCATCAAAGAAATCGCGGCGCACCTGGTAGGAGGCTCGGCATTGCTTCCACAACCCTTTTACTTGGTCGAGCATCGTATGCAGGGCAAATGCCAACAGGTTGAGGGTGGCTAACAGGTTTGCCAGCCCATTCTTGCCATACCCGAAGTTGTGTTTGAAGCTCTGTCCGTGTCGTGCGATGCAGTTGAAGCACTCGTTCTC